>NZ_CP016278.1:0-2027500 GCF_002214645.1 Diaphorobacter nitroreducens | reverse complement strand
CCCAAAGCGTAACGGAGGAGTTCGAAGGTACGCTAGTTACGGTCGGACATCGTGACGATAGTGCAATGGCATAAGCGTGCTTAACTGCGAGACTGACAAGTCGAGCAGATGCGAAAGCAGGACATAGTGATCCGGTGGTTCTGTATGGAAGGGCCATCGCTCAACGGATAAAAGGTACTCTGGGGATAACAGGCTGATACCGCCCAAGAGTTCATATCGACGGCGGTGTTTGGCACCTCGATGTCGGCTCATCTCATCCTGGGGCTGTAGTCGGTCCCAAGGGTATGGCTGTTCGCCATTTAAAGAGGTACGTGAGCTGGGTTTAAAACGTCGTGAGACAGTTTGGTCCCTATCTTCCGTGGGCGCTGCAGATTTGAGGAAGCCTGCTCCTAGTACGAGAGGACCGGAGTGGACACACCTCTGGTGTATCGGTTGTCACGCCAGTGGCATTGCCGAGTAGCTAAGTGTGGAAGAGATAACCGCTGAAAGCATCTAAGCGGGAAACTCGTTTCAAGATGAGATCTGCCGGGGCCTTGAGCCCCCTGAAGGGTCGTTGTAGACCACGACGTTGATAGGCTGGGTGTGGAAGTGCAGCAATGCATTAAGCTAACCAGTACTAATTGCCCGTGCGGCTTGACCCTATAACTTTGACTGCCAATCGCAGCTCAAGACTGTTATGCCAAGTACGCAATCAAATCCACGCTGATTCACAGACTCTATGAATTCGCTGTGCAGTCCTCACTGCTCAGCAACCCTTTATGCCTGATGACCATAGCAAGTTGGTCCCACTCCTTCCCATCCCGAACAGGACAGTGAAACGACTTCGCGCCGATGATAGTGCGGGTTCCCGTGTGAAAGTAGGTCATCGTCAGGCTCTTACAGCCCAAACCGCCCTCCCACTAACATAGTGGGAGGGCGTTTTGCTTTGCAGCGATAACGCCGTATTTCATGCAGCTTCAGGACATTCTCTATTCGCAAGGATTCGGCACGCGCCGCATTTGCGCCGGCTTGATTCAGCAGGGCAGAGTTGCCATTCATGCGACAGGCACCCGAGAGCCCACGATCTGCCAAGACGCGACACAGGATATTGATGTCGAAGGTTTGGTGTTGCGCGTTCAAGGAGTGGATTGGCCATACCAACCCAAGGCCTATGTCATGCTGCATAAGCCTGCAGGAACCGAGTGTTCGCAAAAGCCATCGGCCTATCCCAGCATCTACACGTTGTTGCCCGCTCCTCTTAGGCAGAGGCCCAGCAAGGGTTCTGTAGATGGTGTGCAGGCCGTGGGGCGCTTGGACCAGGACACCACCGGTTTGCTGTTACTCAGTGACGATGGGCAATTCATCCACCGCATGAGTTCGCCCAAAAAGCATGTGCCAAAGGTATACCGTGTGACGGCCAAGCATCCCGTGACCAAGGAACAGGTCGACCGCTTGCTGGAAGGTGTGGTGCTCGATGATGACCCACGCCCTGTGCGGGCGGCTGCCTGCGCGTTAGTCGACGCGCATGTGCTTGACCTGACCCTGACGGAAGGGAAGTACCACCAAGTGAAGCGCATGATCGCCGCGGTAGGCAATCGGGTGGAAGCCTTGCATCGGTCGCATATCGGCCGTTTGGCATTGCCGGCGGATATGCAGCCGGGGGAGTGGCGTTGGCTCGGCGAAGAGGAACTCGCCCTGCTGCGGTAGCGAAAGACAGACAAGTGGTCTGCGCCCGTCGCGATCCAATAGGCGATTGCGTCAACGTCGCGCACATCGCGTCCGTTGTCTGCAAGTCACTTCTGTGAGTGATGTCCGAATATTCGCAGGCGGGTGCCCAGTAGGAAGGGGAGCAGGGTGGTCAATCAGATGATGAGGCGCGTGGCATGCTGAAGCGGGGCGCGATATTTGAAGCGTCAGAAGCGCGATAAATCGAAGCTCAAATTATTTCGCAGTGAGCAACAAAATTGCACACCTGGAAATACAGGACTCAGCGCAACAACAATTCGCGCAGATCATTCGCTCGCTGTACAGCATCTGCCGCGCTGAGTTTGCCTTCAAAGATGAGGCTCTTCCCAGCAGAACGTGCCAGCAATGCTTCGGTTTCTAGCACGCTCGCCACAAGATCAACGACTGGCGCCATGCCAGCAGTAGAACCGCCGCGCGCCACGACGTCAGAGATCGCATCGCGGATGCGATCAAGGCTCGCAAAGATGAGCGGATCAGCGCTGAGTGCATCTTCCGGCATGCTCATTGAGCTACTTCCTTGCCACGCTCCAGATCACGTAGGAATGCCTGCAACGTGGCCGCTCCCGCGGCATCAGTCCTGAGCTGGCCATAGCCCCGGCCGTTTTGCTGCAGATTGATGGTGATGGTCTGGCCGCTGCGCATGGACTCCAGCGGCGTCTGACTGGACTGGCTGGCGTTGCCGTTACCTTTCATGGTGTTGCGCAAAGCCATGGCGTCCACCTCGGCCTGCCATTCGGCCAGCGTGGTCTGGCGCTGAAAACTGCCCAGGCTGCCCGCGCTACGCGTGCTGAAAGGGTTTTTCTTGGCGTATTGCTTTTCCCACTCGGCCAGCCAGGCATTGGCCTGCTCATTGGACTCGAAGGACGGCACCGCGTCCGCATTGGTGATGGTGCCTGCGGCGCGCTTGGCCTCCTCCAGCTTGAGCGCGCGTGTGGCCAGATCGTTGGCTTTTTCCTGCGCGGCGATCTCGCGCTCTTTTTCGGCATTGAGCCGCTCCAGCGCGCTGCGGTGGGTATCCACGCTTTTGGCGGTCTGGTCGTGCGCGCGGCCGGCCTTGTGCACAGCATCGGCTGACACCAGCGTGGCCTTGCCCGCGGCGTCCACCTCAACCCGGTAGCCGCGCACCGCGGCCTGACCCTGCACCCAGCTGGGCGCTATGCCGTTGTTGGCGGCAATGGCGGCGTCTGCGGACTTCTTGAAGGCCTCGGCCAGCTCGCGGGCGCTGGCCGTGCCGCTGGCGGTGAGCGTGTCGTAGGCGTCCTTGGCACTGGCCGCCACCTTTTTCAACTCCTCATCGCTAGTGATGCCCAGCTGCTTCATGGCCTCGCGCACGCTGTTGATGCCGGGGGTGGCCTTGTCCAGGGCGTCTTTGAGAGCGTTGGCCTTGTCCTTGGCCTGGTCGAGCAGGCCGTCGGCAATCTTGTCGCCCAGTTGGGCGCGCACGGCCTCAATGCGCGTGCGCAGCGCCTCAATGGCGGCCTGGCTGTCTGCGGTGGTGATGGCCTTGCCCAGGCTTTGCACCAGCGCAGCGCCCGTGTCCACCCCTTGGTCCTTCAGGCGGCCGAGGTTGGCGATCATGAAATCCACGTCGGCCACCGCGCTCTGCGCCGCCTTGCCCATGCCGCCCGCGAGCACATCGAAGTCACCGCCCGCACGGCGGATGGCCTCGCGCAGGCCCGCATCCAATGCCTGCTGCAGCTGCACGGCGCCTTCACTGGCACCCTCCAGCGCCTGACGCGCGCGCACCTCAAATTCATTGAGGTTGACGTCTTTGAGTGCCACCGTCCAGGCATCGCGGAACTGCGTTGCCGTGATCTTGCCCTGCGCCACCAGGCTGTCCAGCACCACCGCTGCATCGTGGATGCCGGCGGCGCTGGCCAGGTCAAAGTCCTTGCCGATCTTGGCCAGCGCCTCGGCGGCCGTGTCGCCCTTTTCCACCAGCACGTCAAACTGTTTGACGAGATCGTCGCTTTTGCTCACCGTCTGACCGATGGCCTGGGTGGCCGCCTCCGCGGCCTTCTTGGGGCCGTTGACGGGCTTCTCCTCCAGCATCTTCTTGACAGCGGCATCGCCCTCTTCGGCAGCCCGCTTGGCCCGAAAAAACTCTTGCACCAGTTCGGCCACACCCAACGCCAACCCAATGCCGGTGAGCGAGCGCAGTACGCGTACGGCTGTGGCTAGGCCCGTGGCCGCGGTCGTTGCCACCGCCATCTGCCCGGCAGCCGCCCCGCTGGCGGCGCCCACGGCCGTCATGCCCGTGCTGGCTGCCACGGCGCCGCTGGCCATCGACAGCAGCGTACCTGCCATGTTGGCCGCCTTCAGCGCCAGCGCGGCCTCGGCCACCAGCTTGATCTGGGGGCCAAAGCCCGCCAAGGCCTTGACCACCGTCTCCACCGTCATGGCCGTGGAGATGAAGGTGTCCGCCAGCGCCTTGGCCTTCGCCTGCAGCTCGCCGGTCTGCTTCATGCGGTCGAACTCGGCCAGCAGCTCGCGCACCTTGTCGGTCAGGAATTCCAGCACGCCCGACTGGGCCACCATGTCGTAGAACTCGGCCAGCGCGTCCTTGGCATTGGCCACCGCGCCGGCGTAGGTGTTCATGAGCTTGTCGCTGGCACCGGCATTCATGCGCCCCAGCTCGTCGATCAACTGGCCGATCACGTCGCGGCCTAGCGCGCCGGCCTCGCTCATGCGCTGCAGCTCAGGCACCGTGCGGCCCGTGGCACGGGCCAGGGCATCCCACACGGGTACGCCGCGCTCGGCCAGCTGCATGATTTCCTCGCCTTGCAGCTTGCCCTTGGCCCAGGCCTGGCCCAGGGCCAGCGTCACGCCCGACAGTGTCTCGGTACCGCCGCCCAGGTTGGATGCCACATCCACCAGCGAGCGCATCTGCGCCTCGGTGGGCTGCATGCCCATGGCCGTGAGCTTAATGAAGGACTCGGTCAGCCCCGCCACCTCAAACGGCGTGCTGGCCGCCAGGTCCTTGATCATGCCGAAGGCGGCTTGCGCCTTCTCGGTGCCGCCCAGCAGGTTTTCCAGGCGCACGCGCACGTTCTCGAACTCGGATCCGGTGGCCACCAGTTGGCCCACTAAGTCCCCCGCGCTGCTGATGCCCGCCAGCGCCGCCGTCCAGGCCACAGCCTTGTGCGCCGCGCTGGCCAGCGAGCCCGCAGCGCCCTCGGCCGCCTGGCCCACGCCGGCCAGGGCGGGCGGTGTCTGCTGCGCCTGCCCGCGCACTTCAGCCAGGCGCTGGTTGAAGGCGGCCACGGCCGCCGCCTTGTCGGCGGGCAGCACGTCGGGCGCGTTGCGAATCTGGGCCAGCGCCGCCTGCAGCTGCTGCACCTCCTGCTCGACCGCCTGCACGCCCTTCACGCCCAACACCTTGAACGATTGCTCCAGGGCGCTGGCGGCAGTGCTGGATTCGCCCGCCACCGCCTTCATGGTGCCGCCGTAGCTCGATTCCAGCTTTTGCAACGCGGCCAGAAACTGCTGCGTGGCAAGGCGAATCTCGAATTCCAGTGAATTTTTATCGGCGGCCATAATGGTGCAATGTCAAGGTTGTTGCTGCTGCTCACCCTCCTGTCCGCACTGATGGGCTTGGCGGGCGCGGCCGGGTTTTTCTTCATGCTGGCGCTGGCCTGCGCCTGTGGGTGGCTGGTGTTTGGGCCAGGCGGGCTCTGGCTGTAAGCTTGCGTAGGTTGCTGTCGAGTCCTCTATGGCTCACGCTCCCAGCGCGCGCTGAATCTCAGCGATCGATTGCTTCACGCCTTCCAGCTCATCTTCAAGGTCTTCGCGCTCGCTTTCGAGCACCTCAATCAGGCCGCGCCGTTCATCGACTTTAGGTGCATCAGGCGCTGGCCACTTTGTGCCCACTGAAGCGCACACCTCCCCGTACAGCTTCTCGGTCACGATGTCAGGAACGAAGAAGCACCAGGCCCCGAAGGCGTCCCGCCCATCCCACAATGCGGCGTGATCTGGCAAAGCGATGGCTTGCTCTCGCAGGTTGCCATCTTCGTCTTCAAAATTGCTCCAAGGCCTTTCTTGCATGGGCTTGTGTAGGTCGTGCCCGTTGCCACGGTTGGGGCGTGTCCATTCCCGCATGAACAAGGATCTCGCGTACTTTTCACCCCGGGCCTTCACGTAGTTTTCCAAGTACTTGCGGAAGTCTTCGATGCTCACGGGCGCTGCGCGCAACGTATTCACCTGCGCATCGATTTCCAGAATGCGCTTTTGTGTCGCTGCCTGCTTGCCACGCAAGGACTGCAGCTCATCGGAAACAGCTGCCAGTGCAGACTTTGCTGTATCAGGGATGCTCATAATCACCTCTGCCTATCGACGAGAAAAAAATTGGTGCGCGGCCCCCGCGTAAGTCAGGCCTGGCGTTGACATCTGGATGTCCAGGATGGACTCATGATCCGAGACGCGCTCGCGATCAAAGTTGTTGCCATTGGCTCGACGTGCTTTGTAGTCCTTGATGTGACGGTCCGCCTCGTGCGCTGCGGCCGCAAAGCTCATGCCTACGTTGTTTTTCATGAGCAGCTGCGCCATCCTTTGAAGAACCATACGCTCTTGGCCATGCGTGTCCGCTCGGCTCGCCCTCGCCTCCGAAAACGCAACTTCAAGCTGCTGAATCATTCCCATAACGGGCCTCCTTTCGCTTCTCTCGAAACTGTCTAGCGCGACTTCTGCAAACTCAACGGGCTCCATCCCCTTTACTGCGGGCGTCATGGAAACAAGGAAGCCCACATGCTTTAGGTACCATTGACCGGGCAAAGGGTTGCGAGGGTCATAGGGTGGAAAAAATGAGGCGGATACGCCCGTGTGGTGCTCGCTTTTGACTTGGTTCACCAGCTCTTCGCTGAACTCGGCTGTTGCATACAGCCGATCACCACTTGTCGAAAGCGATTTGACCCATCCCATGGCGGGGCCATCTGTCTTTGGATGACCGCTCACCAGCGGGGCGGGTTTGATGTGAGGAGAAAAGCTTTCAGCGATCTGCTGAATGTCAGCTCTGGAGTACTCAAACTCATTTCCCCCCATCGTCTTGAACTTTCCCGCCCGGAAAATCTGAAACTTCTTTATTTGCATACAAGCCTCTACAAGCCCTTAAATGGCGATGCCGCACCCTTGGGGTGCGTTTCTGTTTTGGGACGCCCTGGGATTGATTCCTGGGCCTTGGAGGTGGTCTTCTTGCGGCGGTCCTTGATCACCTCTCGCTCAATGTTGCGAACGCGACTTGAAGTCAGCCCAGTCATCCGTGCTACCTCAAGGTAGTCGCGTCCCTCTTTGATCAGCTCCAACACACGTTTGCGCCGCTCCTCAAACGCATATCCAGCACCTGAGGGGATGTAAGGCTGCGTGCCTCCAAAATCACGCGCAATGCCATAGACCAATTGCACGGCCAACTCTGCCGATGCATCCATGGAAAGCGGTTTTGGGCGCGTAATCAGCGTGACATAGAAACTGCGCGCAAAGTCACGCCACGCGTCAGACCATTGCGCCGTAAAAAAGGCTTCAAGGGGCGATATCTGCTCCTTGGTGAGGTGCTGTAGCACGGTGCGGTTCGTCGGCTGCATTGGCTGATGCGTTCTGTTGAAACGCATCAATGATCTTTGGCGACCATTTGCGCTAACCGATGATGCGCTCCACTTATTGACGGGCGCAGCAAGCTCCGCGAAATGCGGCGTCAACGCCGCTTTTCCAATCTCGCTCCCCGCTTGGAAAGGGCTCGCAACGCCAGCGCCAACGCGCCTCCAAACAAATCCAGAATCAGAACTGGCCTTTCGACCCGCCCCGGCCGAACAATGCAGTCATCGCAACTACCCACTGCACGAGGTGCCGCCATGAATCAAACCCCCGCTGATCTGAGCCCCGAGACCGCTGCATGGATGCAGGCGCAAATGGCGATCAACAACGCCCGCACCGCCGCCGTTCTGCGCGAGGAAATCAACAAGGTGGACGACTGGGCCAATGGCATCTTCGCGGCGCTGCGTGACCTGCTGGCCGTGCAGCTGCGCGGCGCGCCGGAACTCGGTCAAGCGCTAGCGAAGGAATGGCACATCGCGGCGCGCGACTTCGAACGCATCCATGTGCAGGGCCTGCCTGCGAAGCAGGATGAGCCGCTGGAGTACCTGGAGGCGCGCAAGATGCTGTATCGGCTGTTCTCGCACCTGGGCACAATGCCGAAGGTGGGGAGAGGATGAAAACTCCGAACGTTCGCACTTCTCTCTAGAGAAAAGGCCGGAAAAACTCCGAACGTTCAGGTTTTTTCTGCGCCGTGGCGCAGATTTCTTCAGTCAGTAGGTCCTGAAAACACGGCCTCTCTCAAGGAACCACATTGGCAGTGCAGACAGTTCAATCTGCGCCGTGGCGCAGATTTTCATGGAGGCGCGCAAGATGCTGTATCGGCTGTTCTCGCACCTGGGCACAACTGCGGCGCATTCCGTTGCCGGAACTACCCGCAGCGGCGGGTAATTTTGAAGGTGCTACAGAGGGAAGCACCGAAAAACTACCCGCCACGGCGGGTAATTTGGAAGATTTCTGCCGCCGCTCCGAGCGCAAAGTTGCGGTTCACGGCAACTTTCAGCGGATCGCAAGGGCTCCGCAAAATGCTGCGACGTCGCATCATTTGGCGAAACCCGCAAAGTTGCCGACGTCGGCAACTTTGGTCTATCATCTGGCAATCCCCTCGGGGATGCGGAGCTTGGCGGCTCCTGGACGAAGGCGCAGCAGCCGCGCGCCTCTAAACGAGACGGCGGCTTTTCTTTTTTCCATCCCCAGGCTGCGCTGGGGCACGGTACCCGGTTTCGGCGGGCCGTGCGGGACTCTCCGAAAGGAGGGTGCCGGTCCCTTCGTCCGGTCCGCCAACCCGCACGGTCTGCCACCCTCTCTTGGCGGAGTGGGCGGCAGGTTCTTCACCTGTCACGAAGGAGCCATCATGGCTGACACCCTCGCCCCCATCGGCGCGCACACCGCCGCCGCTTTCCCCACGGACCCGATCCGGCTTTATGCCAAGCTGATGAACAGCTTGAGCCGTTGCCAGCATGAGCTGCGCGCAGCGACGCCTTGCTATGACGTGGCCCAGTCGCACATGGACAGCGCGCGTGATGCCCTGGCGGCGCTCATTTCCCTTGAGTCCGGTTCCATTCACTGAGGGAGCGTCCATGTTGCACTACGAACTCTCCGAAACCGAACTGAGCCGCCTGGATGACTGCATGAAGCAGCTCGACTTCATCACCGATCTGTGCGGCCACATCAAGGGCCATCCCAGCCTCTCAATCGATGGCCTGCAGAGCTTTTTGTGCGCCATACAGCAGGGCTTGTGTACCACGCTCAAGGCGGTAGAAGAACGGCGGGAAGCACAGCAGGTGTTGAACCAAGGCGTGTACCAGCAGCATGCGCCGGTCGGCATCTCCCCTGATCTACTGGTGCGGATCATGGAGGCATGCAGCGGCGCGGACGTCGGCCAGGATGCTCTGGCGCAGCTCAACGATGAACTGTTCCAAGTCGCGGTCAACGATGGCTTCCGCGAGGCGCCAAAGGCCTTCTACGCCGCACTGCAACGCCAAGGCTACAGCGTGACGTCCATGGTGCGCAATGGCGAAGCAAGCATCAATTTTGAGCGCCCCGCCGCTCAGGCCAAGCCGAAGGCCACTGCGCGCAAGCGAGAACGCCTGACAACGGCGGCGGCATGATGGCGACCCAGCGTAAGGCCCTCAGCGATGCTGAGTGGGAGGCACTTGTCCCCCATTGGTTCAAGCACCTGAGCGACTTCAGGGCGACTCGCACGGCGCGCGCCGCCATCGAGCAGGGGAACCACCTGCTGCGGGTGAAGGCGTCGCTGCCGCACGGCGAATGGCTCAACCACCTGGCCAATGTGCCCGGCTTGCCCACGAAAACGGCCCAACGCCTGATGGCGGTTGCGCGACGCTTCAGCGGTGCGCCTGACGCCTTTCTTGACGCCGTGGGCAGCGTCAGCAAGCTGATCGAGTTGCTCACGCTGGACGATGCGGAGTTGCTGATGCGCGGCGAGGCAGTCAACGGCCTGACGCTGGAGTGCATCGAACACATGACCGTGACTGAGCTGCGGGTAGCGAAACGCGACGCGCAAGCGCGTGATAGGGCCGAATGCAGGCCCGTGCGGCAGGCCAATCTGGTGCGCCTGTCGGTTGAAGAAGAGCGGATGCTGCGCCTGTTCCGCAAGTGCACCAAGCCCGCCAAGGCAGCGTTGTTCCGCGTGGCCGAGCAGCTGGCCCGCTCATAGCACGCAAACGAGAACGCCTTACAGAGCACGCCTGACACCTGCGCGTGCGAAAAAAAGGGGGGCCGCCATGGGATGATGGCAGCACCCCTTGTCGTTTCTAGAGACTGTTTCCCTACGCGAAACACATTTTCATATTCTCCGGATTATTTCTTCCAAGAACTACCCGGATCTACCCATTTATCGCGCCTCTCACTCTTCCTTTATCTCACTCCCGTTCAGCATGCGCGTGGTGGGCTGCTTGGCTGGTGTGGGGAACATCCGCTGGTGCGAGTGAGCCACCGGTGTTTGTTCTCAATTCGCTGCAGGCGGACATCAGCGTCATCGACCCCGCGACCTGGACTGAAATCGGCCGTATTGCCACTGGCAAGGAGCCGCACCACCTGTACCTCACGCCTGACGAGAAATCGCTGATTGTTGCCAACGCGCTCGGCGATAGCCTGACCTTCGTGGATCCTGCCACAGCGCAAGTGCAGCGTACGGTGCGGGGGATCGTGGATCCTTACCACTTGCGGTTTTCACCCGACATGAAATGGCTGGTCACGGCCGCCAACCGCCTCAACCATGTGGACTTCTACCGTTGGGACGGCAAGGAGCTCACGCTCGTGCAGCGCGTGTCCACTGGCAAGACGCCAAGCCACCTGTGGATCGATGCCGGCAGCCGCACGGTGTATTCGACCATGCAGGACAGCGATGAGCTGGTGGCCATCGATATATCGACGCAAAAGATCAAGTGGCGTACGAAGACAGGTGCCATGCCGGCGGATGTGTACGGCAGCCCGGACGGCAAGCATCTTTTTGTCGGCCTTACCGGCAGCGATAGCGTGGAGGTCTTCGATATTGCCGGTGAGCAGCCGCGCAGCGTGCAACGCATCAAGACGGGAGATGGCGCCCATGCCTTTCGCGCTGCGGGCGACGGCCGCCATTTGTTCGTGAGCAACCGAGTGGCCAATACCATCAGCAAGATCGACATGCAGGCGCTGCGCGTGGTGGATGGCTATCCGGCGCCCGGCGGGCCGGACTGCATGGATGTCTCGGCGGATGGCCGCTGGCTCTACGTCAGCGCCCGCTGGGCGCGCAAGATGCTCGTGATCGACACGGTGGAGCGCAAGGTGGCACGGGCCGTTCAAGTGGGCAAGTCTCCCCACGGCGTTTGGACACTCCGACATGCCAAGCGCTGAGCCACGCGGCCGCTCCCCCGGAGCACGGCGGAGGTGGCATATTTGTTGCACTTCAATTTTGATAGCTGTTGGCGCTTATCCAGCAAGCGCTACAGGCCAAAATGACTGCAAAGGCGCTGTGTACCTGACTTTTGACACTGGCCACATGGGCGTTGCGCATCTGGTGGCCGAGGTGCTGCAGCGCCAGCAGGTAAAGGCGACCTTCTTTGCCGCAGACGAACCGACTCAGACGGGCGGCAGCAGCCTGGGTGGCTACTGGGCGCCCTGGTGGCGCGCGCGCGCTGCAGAAGGGCACGAGTTCGCATCGCACACGCTGCACCATGTGTACTGGCGTGCCGACCAGGGGACGCCGCTGCAGCCGCGGTTCAAGGTCAGGCCATCGGCCGGTCCTCAGGCAGGTCAGGACCTGACGATGACGGGGGCGCAATACTGCGCACAGATCGATGGCGCTGCGAGCCGGTTGCGTGCCCTGACGGGCCGGGAGCCGCTCCCGCTATTCCGCGCGCCGGGTGGCAAGACCTCTCAGCGCCTGCTGGAGGCTGCCAAATCCTGCGGTTATACGCATGTGGGATGGAGTGCTGCGGGATTCCTCGGGGACGAGCTGCCCAGCGACCAATACAGTAATACGGCCCTGCTGGAGCGTGCGTTGCGCACCGTTCGTGACGGCGACATCCTGCTGGCGCATCTGGGCATCTGGTCACGCAAGGATCCATGGGCACCCGCTGTGCTGGAACCTCTCGTCAAAGGCCTGAAGGCGCGGGGCCTGTGCTTTCGCACGCTGCGCGAGCATCCTGTGTACGGAGCACAATCGCAGAGAAAATGACACAACGCCCGGCTATGCTGCCGCGCACCCACGCAACGCCACGGTGACTCATGTCAGGGCTGACCTATTTATTCGATACCGCGCAGCAATGGCTGTTCGAGACGCTGGTACAGCCCGCGCTCTTCATGCTGGGCCAGGCCAATGTGCTGGAGGACGGTTATGCCGCCACCGGATGGCTGCTGGTGGGACTGCTGCAACTGGGGGTGATGGTCACAGTGATCGGGCCTTTGGAGCGCTGGCGCCCGGTGGAGCCGTTGCGCGACCGTGGTGCCGTGCACGTGGACATGCTTTACACGCTGATCCATCGCCTGGGTCTTTTTCGCCTGGCACTGTTCTTCACCACGGAGCCTCTGTGGAATGCACTGTTTGGCGCCCTGCGCGCCCATGGCTGGAAGACCCTGCAGCTGGATGCGCTCTGGCCGGGTGTCTCCGACTTGCCCGTTGTGAGCCTGCTGCTGTACCTGCTGGTGTTCGACTTCGTGGACTATGGGATCCACCGCGGCCAGCACCGCTTTGAATGGTGGTGGAGGCTGCATGCGCTCCACCATTCGCAGCGGCAGATGACGATGTGGAGCGACAACCGCAACCATCTGCTGGACGATCTGCTGCGCGATGCCATCATCGTGTTCGTCGCGCAGTGCATCGGTGTGGCGCCGGGGCAGTTTGTCGCCATCGTGGCCCTCACTCAGCTCAGCGAGAACCTGCACCACGCCAACCTGCGCCTGTGGTTCGGCCAGGTGGGCGAGCGCCTGTGGGTCAGCCCGCGTTTCCACCGCATGCACCACGCCATGGGCCTGGGCCCTGAAGCTGCACCTGGGCAGGGAACCCATCAGCACCCGCATGCGGCAGTGCTGGGGGGCAATAACTTCGGCGTGTTGTTGCCGTGGTGGGACATGTTGTTCGGTACGGCCAACTTCGAGCACCGCTACGAGCCCACGGGCGTGCGCGACCAGGTGGAGGCGGACGCGGGCGGCCGCGTGCGTGATTACGGGCGGGGGTTCTGGGCGCAGCAGTGGCGCGGCCTGCTGCGGCTGGTGGGGCGGGCGTAGAGCGCCGATCGCGCTATGCTCGCGCGCATGGGGCTTTTCATCGATTCCTTCTGGCGCGCAGTGGGCTATTGCCTGATGCCGCGCGTCATTGCGCTGTCGCTGCTGCCGCTGGTGCTGATCACGGTGGTGGCGCTGGGCGGCGGCTATCTGTTCTGGACAACTGCCGTGGACTGGACGCAGACGGCGCTGGAAAGCTCCACCTGGCTGGGCCTGCTGTGGGGGTGGCTGCACAACTTTGGCGTGGATAACCTGCCCGTGGCGCTGGCGCCGCTGCTGGTGCTTATGGGAGCCACGCCACTGATCGTCATTGTCTGCGTGCTCGCGGTGGCGGTGTTGATGGCCCCTGCCATCGTGACTCTGGTGGCGCAGCGGCGTTTTGCGCAACTGCAGCGCAAGCGGGGCGGTTCATTCCTCGCCAGCGTGCTGTGGTCTCTGGGGGCGACCATCGCGGCGCTCATTGCGCTGGTGCTGTCCATGCCGCTGTGGCTGGTCCCGCCGCTGGTGTTGATCCTGCCTCCACTCATCTGGGGATGGCTCACCTACCGTGTCATGGCCTTTGACGCACTGGCCGAACACGCGAGCAAGCCGGAGCGGCAGGAGATTTTCAAGCGCCATCAGCTCAGCCTGCTGAGCATTGGCGTGTTGAGCGGATTTCTAGGGGCCGCGCCCGGCATTGTCTGGGCGTCGGGCGTGGTGTTCGCAGCGGCGTTCCTCGTCCTAGTGCCGATCGCCATCTGGATCTACACGCTGGTGTTCGCTTTCTCATCGCTGTGGTTCACGCATTTCTGTCTGGCCGCGCTGCAACAGCTGCGCGAGCAGCGAGGCGAACGCCCGCCGGGCGATACGCCTGCAACCGCCGCGCCCGCAACGCCAGCGCCTTCTTTGCCATCCTCGTCTCACCTGCAGGACAACCCATGACACCGGCTTTCGGCCTCATCATCGTTGGCGATGAAATCCTCTCGGGCAAGCGGGCGGACAAGCACCTCGCCAAGGTCATCGAACTGCTTGCGGCACGCGGGCTTGCGCTGTCCTATGCGGACTACGTGGGCGACGACCGTCCGCGCATCACGGCGGCGCTGCAGCGCGCCTTTGCCTCGTCGGACATCGTGTTCAGTTGCGGCGGCATTGGTGCCACTCCCGACGACCACACGCGCCAATGCGCGGCGGCCGCATTGCAACGCCCGCTGGTCCTGCACCCCGAGGCCAAGCGCCTGATCACCGAGCGCATGCAGGATGTGGCACGCGAACAGGGCGAGGCGTTCGACCCCGACCGCGCCGACAATCTGCATCGGCTGAACATGGGCGTTTTTCCTGAGGGCGCGCGCATCATTCCCAACCCTTACAACAAGATCCCCGGCTTCTCGTGTGACGGCCCTGGGGGCGGCATGGTGCATTTCGTGCCGGGGTTCCCGGTCATGGCCTGGCCTATGGTGGACTGGGCACTCCAGCATTACTGTGCCCCGTGGTTCAACCAGCAGCCGCAGATGGAGCGCTCCGTCGTGCTTTACGGCGCGATGGAAGCCGCGCTGACCCCGCTCATGGAGCGGGTCGAGGCCGGACATCCGGGGATCAAGGTGTTCAGCCTGCCGAGCGTGGACCATCCGGTGCACGGGCGGCATGTGGAATTGGGCGTCAAGGGGGCCGCTGCCCTGGTGCCTGCCGCGTGGCAGGCGCTGCAGGAAGGTTTGCACCAAACAGGTGCATCCATAGGCCCTGAAATGGTGCGCAAATGGTAAGAAGGCGGACCACTTAAAATCCTGCACGCGTTTGGTGCGCCGTCGCAGGGCTCTGCGCCCGGCTTGCCCCGTACGGGTGTCCCCATTCGCTGGCACGCAAACTGCTTTTCTGTGCGCATCATTGTTGATGAGCACTTCTATCCCTGGAGAACCCTGATGGCCAAGACCGTTGCAGACGTGATGAAGATGGTGAAGGAAAACGAAGTCAAGTTCGTGGACTTCCGCTTCACGGATACCCGCGGCAAGGAACAGCACGTCACCGTGCCGATCTCGCACTTCGACGAAGACAAGTTCGCCTCGGGCCATGCGTTCGACGGCTCGTCGGTCGCCGGCTGGAAGGGTATCGAGGCGTCGGACATGCTGCTCATGCCCGATCCGAACACCGCCAACATCGACCCGTTCTTCGAAGAAACCACCATGATCATGGCGTGTGACGTGGTGGAGCCGGCCGACGGCAAGGCCTACGACCGCGACCCGCGCTCCATCGCCAAGCGTGCCGAGGCGTACCTGAAAGCCTCCGGCATGGGCGACACGGCCTACTTCGGCCCGGAGCCCGAGTTCTTCATCTTCGACGGCGTGCGCTGGAGCACCGATCCCAACCACACCTTCTACGAGATCGAAGAGTACGAAGCCCCCTGGAACACCGGCGCCAAGCTCGAAGGGGGCAACCGCGGCCACCGTCCCACCACCAAGGGCGGCTACTTCCCCGTGCCCCCGGTCGACAGCACGCAGGACATGCGCGCCGAGATGTCCCTGATCCTTGAATCCCTGGGCATTCCGGTCGAGGTGTTCCACCACGAAGTGGCCGGTGCCGGACAGAACGAGATCGGCACCCGGTTCAGCACGCTGGTGGAGCGTGCCGACTGGACCATGCTGCAGAAGTACGTGATCCACAACGTGGCCAATGCCTACGGCAAGACCGCCACCTTCATGCCCAAGCCCTACCACGGCGACAACGGCTCGGGCATGCACGTGCACCAGTCGGTCTGGAAGGACGGCAAGAACCTGTTCGCCGGCGACGGCTATGCGGGTCTGTCGGACTTCGCGCTGTACTACATCGGCGGCATCATCAAGCACGCTCGCGCACTGAACGCCATCACGAACCCTGGCACCAACAGCTACAAGCGTCTGGTGCCGCACTTCGAGGCGCCGGTGAAGCTGGCCTACTCGGCCAAGAACCGCTCGGCCTCCATCCGCATCCCGTTCGTGGCCAACCCGAAGGGCCGCCGCGTGGAAGCGCGCTTCCCCGATCCGCTGATGAACCCCTACCTGGGCTTTGCGGCCCTGCTGATGGCGGGTCTGGACGGCGTGGAAAACAAGATCCACCCGGGCGAAGCCGCTACCAAGGACCTGTACCACCTGCCGCCGGAGGAAGACAAGCTGGTGCCCACCGTGTGCCACAGCCTGGACCAGGCGCTGGAAGCGCTGGACAAGGACCGCGCGTTCCTGACCAAGGGCGGCGTGTTCACCGACTCCATGCTCGACGCCTACATCGAGCTGAAGATGCAGGAAGTCACGCGCTTCCGCATGGCCGTGCATCCCGTCGAGTACGACATGTACTACTCGCTGTGATGGCAGGGGCTTAGGCCCCCGGCTGTTGTCAACAAGGCGGCTCCGGCCGCCTTTTTCTATGGATGGGCTGCGTGCGTGGTTGACGGAACACGGCAGCCCGTCGCACCAAAACCGCAGCGTTGGGCCGTCGCAATTGGCGGGTTGGAGTGATTGGGGGATACTCACCGGCACCGCGCATGCCCGACGCATGCCATGTGAGGAATTCGATGAAAAGCACTTTGTTCGCCCTGACCGTTATCGCCGCCGTGCTGCAGCCCGCCTGGGCGCAGGACCGCATCTACCGCTGCGGCAACGAATACACCAACAACGCCACGCAGGCCAAGGAGCGCGGCTGCAAGCTCGTGGAAGGTGGCAATGTGACGGTGCTGCAGGGTTCGCGCCCGGCGGCGGCCTCATCGGGCGGCAGCGCCGGCGCTTCCGGTGCCAGCGCCAGCAGTTCGCCCGCGAACGCTCCGCGCGTGGGCGCGGCCGACCAACGTGCGCGCGACGCCGATGCGCGCGCCATCCTGGAGTCTGAACTGAGCAAGGCGGAAACCCGCCTGGCCGAGTTGCGCAAGGAGTACAACGACGGCTCGCCCCAGCGCACGGCGCTGGAGTTGCGCAACCCGCAGGGCTACATCGAGCGCACGGCCGAGCTCAAGGCCAGTGTGGCCCGGGCCGAGGCCGATGTGGCCGGCATCAAGCGCGAACTCTCGCGCCTGAACAAGTAAGCGCCGCGGTCCCTGCGTGCGGCACAAAGGCGCGATCATCCAAGAGCCCACCCCAACGGACCGCTACCAGGCGCTGGACCTCGTCTCCACGCTGATTGCCGTGCTGCACCCCGGCGGGGCGGCCCTCTTCGTCAACGCTGCGCTGGAAAACGCCCTGGGCCTGTCGCGCCGCACGCTGGAAGGCGTGGACTTCGCCGGCCTGTTCACCGATCCGACCATCCTGCAGACGGCGCTGGCCGGCGCGCGCGGGCGCGACTTCGCGGCGCTGCGCTTCGAAGCCGTGCTGCGCCGCTCGCCGCAGGAGCCTTTGCCGGTGCACGCCAGCGTGGCGGTGGTGGAGCACAGCGGCGACGTGATCGTGGAGCTGTGGCCCCTGGAGGCGCAGGCGCGCCAGGACCGCGAGGAGCGGCTGCGCGAGCAGGCGCAGGCCAACAAGGAGCTGATCCGCAATCTGGCGCACGAGATCAAGAACCCGCTGGGCGGCATCCGAGGGGCGGCGCAGCTGCTGGAGATGGAGCTGGAAAGCCGCGACCTGACCGAGTACACCCAAGTCATCATCCACGAGGCCGACCGCCTGCAAAGCCTGGTGGACCGGCTGCTGGCGCCGCACCGCCACCCGCACCTCGTCGGCGATGTGAATATCCACGAAGTCTGCGAGCGCGTGCGCTCCCTGGTACTGGTCGAGCATCCGCAGGGCCTGGCCGTGCTGCGCGACTATGACACCTCCATCCCTGAGTTTCGCGGCGACCGCGCGCAGCTCATCCAGGCCGTGCTGAACATCGTGCAGAACGCGGCGCAGGCGTTGCACGAGCGCATTGCCGCGGGCGACGCGGTCATCACGCTGCGCACGCGCGTGGCGCGGCAGGTCACGTTCGGGCGCCAACGCTACCGGCTGGCATTGGAATTGCATGTCATCGACAACGGACCGGGCGTGCCCGAAGCCATCAAGGAGCGGATCTTCTATCCGCTGGTGACGGGGCGGGACGGGGGATCGGGACTGGGCTTGACGCTGGCGCAAACCTTTGTGCAGCGACACCATGGGCTCATTGAGTGCGAGAGCCAGCCGGGCCGCACCGACTTCCGCATCCTCATACCACTGCCTTGAGTCCCTGACACGCACGACCCCAACGGGTAAAGGTAAAGGGAGCTGGAACACATGAAGCCGATCTGGATAGTAGACGACGACCCTTCGATCCGCTTCGTCCTCGAAAAGGCCCTGGCGCGCGAAAACCTGCCCACGCGCAGCTTCACGCAGGCGCGCGATGTACTGGACGCGCTGGCCGATGTGGCCGCGGGCGACCCCACCCACCAGGGACCGCAGGTCCTGGTGAGCGATATCCGCATGCCGGGCGGCTCCGGCCTGCAACTGCTGGAGAAGGTGCGCGGCCTGCAACCCGGCCTGCCGGTCATCGTGATGACGGCGTATTCCGACCTGGACAGCGCCGTGTCCGCCTTCCAGGGCGGCGCCTTCGAATACCTGCCCAAGCCGTTCGACCTGCCCAAGGCGGTGGAGCTGATCCGCCGCGCCGTGGAGGAAAGCCAGCGCGAGGAGGTCGCCGAGCAGCAGCTCACCGCCATGCCCGAGATGCTGGGCCAGGCACCCGCCATGCAGGACGTGTTCCGCGCCATCGGCCGTCTGAGCCAGAGCGTGGTCACGGTGCTGATCACGGGCGAATCCGGCTCGGGCAAGGAACTCGTGGCACGCGCGCTGCACAAGCACTCGCCCGTGGCAGGTGGGCCCTTCGTGGCCATCAACACTGCGGCCATCCCGAAGGACCTGCTGGAGAGCGAGCTCTTCGGCCACGAGCGCGGCGCCTTCACGGGTGCGCAGACGCAGCGGCGCGGGCGCTTCGAGCAGGCCGAGGGCGGCACGCTGTTCCTCGACGAAATCGGCGACATGCCCTTCGACCTGCAGACGCGCCTGCTGCGCGTGCTGTCGGACGGGCAGTTCTACCGCGTGGGCGGCCATGCCGCCGTGAAGGCCAATGTGCGCGTGATCGCCGCTACGCACCAGAACCTGGAGCAGCGCGTGAAGGACGGCGCCTTCCGCGAGGACCTGTTCCACCGCCTCAACGTGATCCGCCTGCGCCTGCCGGCGCTGCGCGAGCGCAGCGAAGACGTGGCCATGCTGACGCGCTACTTCCTGCAGCGCAGCGCACGGCAACTGGGCGTGGAGCCCAAGCGCATCTCCGACGCGGCGCTGGCCCTGCTCACACGCTTTGCCTTCCCAGGCAACGTGCGCCAGCTGGAGAACATCTGCCACTGGCTGACGGTGATGGCGCCCGCGCAGGTCATCTCGACGCAGGACCTGCCGCCCGAGGTGCTGGAGGCCACGCCGCATCCCGCCGCGCCGTTGCAGGGCGTGGCGGACGAGGTTGCCGCTGGCGCGACGAGCGCGTCGTCCCCCGCGCTGCCGCCTGCGCCGGCGGGCCCGCGCACCGAACAGGCTGCGGCCCTGGATGGCGTGGGCTGGGAGCCCGCACTGGTGAGCGAGGCCCAGCAGTTGCTCCGCAGCGGCCAGGCCGACGTGTGGGACGTGCTCACGCGGCGTTTCGAGTCGCGCCTGATCCGCACGGCGTTGCAGGCCACGCACGGGCGGCGCATGGAAGCGGCGCAGCGCCTGGGCATCGGCCGCAACACCATCACGCGCAAGATCCAGGAACTGGGCCTGGATGCGCACGATGATGAGTGAAACAAGGCGCTGGCGCTTTAAGAACAAGCGCTAGTAGCTATTAATTCGATAGCATAAGACCTTGTGGCGCGCATGCACAGCGTGCGCGTGAGTCCTACAGGCAGGGGCTGCCGTCACCGACCCGATGGTGCCCGGGGGGCTTCAACAATGAATTCATTGTTCAACCAACCGGAGTCGATACATGTCGGATTTCAAGGATGCCAATCGTGACCCCCTGACCAACGAACCGGGGGCCCACCCCATCGGCACGGGCGTAGGCGCCGCGGGCGGAGCCGTTGCGGGCGCCGCCACGGGCGCTATCGGCGGCCCCATCGGTGCTGCCGTGGGCGGTGTGGCGGGAGCCGTTGTCGGCGGTCTGGCCGGCAAGGCGGCGGCCGAGGCGGTCAACCCCACGGCCGAGGACGCCTACTGGCGTGAAACCTATCAGCGCGAACCGTACTACGTGACCGGCCGGGCCTACGAAGAATACCGCCCCGCCTATGAGATGGGCTGGAGCGCCGCCAGCCGCTACCCCGGTGATTTTGAAACGGTGGAGCCCGAACTGTCGCGCGACTGGGGCCGCGCCCGGGCCCAAAGCTCGCTGGAATGGGCGCAGGCCCAGCCCGCCGCACGCGCCGCGTGGGACCGCGTGCGCCGTAACCCCACGGTGACCGCGTCGGGCACCGCGGCAGGCGCCACGCTGATGGACAACGAGGACGTAGTGGACGTGCTGGACGATTTGCTGGAATGCAGCCGCGACGGCGAGTACGGGTTTCGCACCTCGGCCGAGCGTGCGGAATCGCCCGAACTCAAGAGCTTGCTGGAGCGCCGCGCCCAGGAATGCGCAACCGCCGCCACGGAGCTGGAGAGCGCGATCCGCAGCCACGGCGGCGAGCCCTCCAGCGGTGGCACCATGGCCGGCGCGCTGCACCGCGGTTGGGTGTCGGTGAAGGCGGCGCTGAGTACCTATGACGACAAGGCCGTGCTGGAAGAGTGCGAGCGCGGCGAGGACGTGGCCGTGGCCCGCTATAACAAGGCGTTGGAGAACGCACTGCCACCCGCCGTGCGCACCCTGGTCGAGCGCCAGGCCCAGGGCGTGAAGCGCAACCACAACGAAGTGCGCGCGCTGCGCAACCGTTACCAGGCCGCGTCCTGATGGCCTTCAGCGCGGGCGCCTGTCGCCCGCGTCGGCCACCTGTCAGCCCAGCGACACCACGACCGGCGCGTGGTCGCTGGGCTGCGGATTTTTGCGCGGCGCGCGGTCAATGCGGCAGGCCGTCACGGAGGGTCGCAGCGCAGCGCTGACCAGGATGTGGTCGATGCGCAGCCCGCGGTTCTTCTGAAACCCCAGCATGCGGTAGTCCCACCACGAATAGCTCTTCTCGGGCTGATCGAACAGGCGGAAGGCGTCGGTCAGGCCGAGCCCCAGCAAGTCCTGGAAGTGCTGGCGCTCCTCTACCGTGTGGTGGATGGTGTCCTTCAAGCCCACGGGATCGAAGGAGTCGCGGTCCTCGGGGGCCACGTTAAAGTCGCCCACCAGCACCAGCCGCGGATGCGCGGCCAGCTCGGTGCGCAGCCAGTCGCGCAGCGCCTCCAGCCACAGCAGCTTGTAGCTGAATTTCTCGGTCCCGGGCGCCTGGCCATTCACGAAGTAGCAGTTCACCATACGCAGCGGGCCTTCAGGCGTATTCAGCGTAGCGGCGATGACGCGGGCCTGCTCGTCGCCATGGCCCGGGATATTGCGCACTACGTCGCGCAGCGGCGTGCGGCTGAGGATGGCCACGCCGTTATAGGTCTTCTGGCCGAAGCACACCGCGTGGTAGCCCGCTGCTTCGAAGGCGTCGTGCGGGAATTTCTCGTCCACCAGCTTGAGCTCTTGCAGGCCAATGGCGTCCACGGGGTTGGCCTCCAGCCAGGCCAACACCTGCGGCAGGCGCACGGAGAGGGAATTGATGTTCCAGGTGGCTAGTTTCATTGTTTTATAACCTATTGATTTTATTTGTATTTTCTGAGTGTGCCTGCTTATTTTTGGTTCTGGCTACGAATCTAGCTACGAAGTTGAGGCGAGATGGGATGACACGTTGAGACACGACCGTAGCGCTCATCATTTTTGTAGCTAGCCATGCGCTTCGGGTGATTGTCGTGGATTGAGGCCCACCAAGAGACTTCGCGCCATACAAGCGTTCGTGGCGACGTGTCTGGGCAGATGAGCTACGCTGTCCGTCGGCCAAGGCGCAGGAACGCAATGCATCAAGAATGGCGCAACCGAACGTACTGCATGGATGGGAAGAGGGGAGAAGCTTCATCTGAGCACTGACACTGAATGCTGAGCATTTATCCATGATTTTTCATGTTGCGCAACAAAGATGCTGCGGCGTGTAAAAGTGCAATGGTTGTAAGAAGTTTGGGTTTGGCGAAAAGCTTGCTGATAGTGGCTCTTTGTTCAGCGGAGACATGGGCTCAATGCCTGGACGCACGACCCCCTCAAAAACAAAGAGTCCACCAGCAAGTGCGATCGCGTGAGGGAAATCTTCTGGCGGTGATCGGCGGGCACGCTCTTGGTGTTCGAGATGGATTGGCCGCACAGCAAAACCCAGCGGGAGAACGCGAAAGAAGTCGGTGTGTCGCCGACTCTGGTGAACTTCATGGTCCGGGACGTGATGAACGCCTTGGGAACTTGCCGGGACGCTTTCGGTGAAGGAGCGTAGGGTGTGATGTCCGGGGCCTTTCTGCGGATCAGCTTGAACCTGAACAAACACGGGCTTGACTCGTCTCTGTGTGAACGCACCATCTTCTGCATAGTGCTGGCAGCCTGTGCGGGCTTGAGCGATGGTGATGTCGGTAGTTCAGGTTCTGTGGCGCAGACTTGACGCAGCACCGAGCGCAGGTAGTCTGGGTTCAGGAGGTTCGATATGCGAAAGTTCTTCTTTTTCTTGATCCTGGCTATGGGACCAGGGATTGGTCTGCTTATCTCGATTGCGTCGAACGATAAGTGGGGCCTCGCTGTATTGATGATGGGACTCGGCTTAATGATCTCCGCCCCGCTTGCAGCGGCATTGACCGGAATTGGTCGAAGTGAAGGTAGATCGGGGCGAGGCTGGGGTAACGGAGGTTCAGGTGCCTCCGGCCCCTTGTTTAAGGGAGATTCGCCGCTGCGTCGCTGGGATCGCTAGGGTTCCCGTTTCGACTTGATCAACTTTTCCACGAGTTCTTTGGTGTTGTCGAGTGTCGCTTCTCCGTCGCTGTAGACCTGCTGTGTGGACTGTCTTACCAGTGACTTCTTCGACTCCAACGTCCCGTCGTCCGTCTTGACGATTTCGGCTTTCTTGTCGAACTCTCTGCCTCTTCCAGTGGTTTCTCCGAGAAGCTGTTCGGCCCGTTGTCGAACTTCCTCCCTAACTGGTGAAGGTGGTTCCGTTCCCTGCGGCAGTGGACGGCTTGGGTCTACTCCATGGCCAGACGTCGTGCGACGGTGGGCGCGGTGTGCTGCGGAAATGTCGGTGGTGAGCGCGGCGTCCTTCAGTTGCTGTTGATGAAGTCCACGCACCTCGCCGAAGGAGGTGGGCAGGCTGCTCCCGTCGTGGAGCGTGTGGTTTGGGCGCAGAGACTGCCGCGCCAGCTCCGCTGACATCAAGGCATGGGCTGCAGCGCTGTTGCCACCATAGGTCTGGGCGTACCGCAAGAACATCTCCATGTTGTGCGGATCCTGGGCAATGTCGATGGAAATCGACTCGCCTTTCTCTCTAGCTACCGAGAGTCGTTCGGCGAAACTCGTGCGATCGGCAAGCGTGGCGTCCGCGCGCTCAGAGCGCGCCGTCGTCGAGCTGAGCCTTGCTGACATCTCACGGGCTTCGCTGGCGTCGCTCGACACGGCTTGGATGAGGCTGGAGTCTCGGGAGATGCGGTCACCGAATTGCTTGAAGGCGACCAGCTGCTCCCCGGTGAGGCTACTGAGTGCCTTTTGTTCCTGGGCGGAAAGACCCGACTGGTAGGTCTTGTCGCCGCTTGCGCGAAGCTGGCCGCCGATGATTTTGCCATCCAGGCCCGCATGGGCTGCGGCGCCGAATGCCAGACGCGCAACTTGGGATTGGCTGAGCCCTGTGCTTTGCGCGACGGTCTGAACGACCTGATCCATCTTGTTCAGCGTGTCGCCGAGCTGCTCGAAGCTGCTCGATGTGGAGCCCTGGCTGTTGCGTGTCGAGCGCAGTTTGCTGAGCCCACGGGAGAACACTTCGGACAGTGCGGCCGAACGTTCGGTGGTTGCCGCAACGGCTTCACCGCGTGCCGCATCGACCTGCCGGCCAGCTTGCTGTACGTCCTGTTCGGATACCCGCATCGACACGACCCGTGATGCGAATCCCTGGTTGCGCAAGAGGCTGACAGCTGACCGGCCAGTCAGGGCGTTCGAGGAGAAGGTGTCGCCGGTGAGATCGTTCTGCCAACTGCTCATGAACGCCGACGTGCGATTCGGCGCAAGACGCATTTGATCCATCGACACGTTGCCCAGGCTGGTGTTGCCCAAGGCAGCGGAGCCCGTGGACGAACCGAGCATGGCCTGTAGCCCGGAAAGCCCTCCGACCATCGCAGACCCAAAGTTCTCCATCCGCTTCACGGCAGCCCAAGCAAGGAATGGGATGCTGATGGAGAGGTAGCCCACGATCGCTTCGCCGGAGATCGTCCGCGAGTAGATGCTGGACGCAGTTTGCAGGGTCAGCCCCTTGAGCCCAGTGCCAAGGTCGGCGGCGGCCGCGATGTCGTAGGAGGCGTAGATCGACGCCATGTAGTTGAGTACCGCGTAGAGCGGTGGCCACAGTTGGATCCAGATGAGGATCGCGGCATAGCCCTTGAACGCCATCATGGTCTCGCGCCCGCTGGTCAGAAGCAGCAGCAGGACGAACAACGGGAAAAGCGCGTAACTCACCGCTTCGATGACGTTGCGGAACACTGGCAGCGCCTGCTCGGCCACCTTGCCGGCGTTGATCCAGGCAGCGTTCTGTTGTGCGACGCCCTGGGCCCTGCCCACGGCCAACACCATCGCGGCCGGATCGTTGACCTTTTGTCCGACGATTTTTCCGGTATCGGCGATCGCGTTCAGCATGGCGTTCTGACGGATCACGTCAGCCGCAGTTGCAGATGCTGAGGCGATGCTGTTCTTGAGATACGCCTGCTGGATTTGGCCCGCGATCACGCTCGCCGCTGCGGCGCCAGGCAGGGTTGGATTGAGCTGGAAAGCCAGCTGTCCCTGGATCCGAGTGATCTGCGCGGGCAGGCGTCCGTTGAGGTTCTGGTAAGCCGTTGTGCAGGTCTCGACCGTGCTTCCACTGGCGCCCGTGATGGGCGTGAAGCGGGCCGGATTCGGCGTCGCCATGAGGGGCCACACATCGTCGGATGTGGAGAATGTTGCCGGCGAGATCGTTCCGTCCAGCAGGTCGTAGGTGGCGCAGTTGTGAATGAAGTTGATCAGGTCCGTGCGGAAATTCGGGTCCTGGAAGACCACGTTGCTGGTTTCCCGGATCAGTCGATTGCCGAACATCAGGCCGTTGCGCTCGTAGGAGAGTTCGCTGGGCAGGGCGCCCGCACCCGGGATCACCTGGAATGCGGTCTCGAATAGCCCGGTCAGCGTGTGGCCGATCGTGCTCGTGAGGCTCCCCAATAACGCGGCACCGAACGGCACGTTGTCGACGACCTGTACCGGCGCGCTGCCCGTCTTGTCGACGATGCCCACCGTCACCTTGGGAACGATGAGCAGCGAAAAAACGAGTACGACGGTGGCGAGCCATTTCCAGCCTTGCAGCTTCTCCGGGGCGAAGGCATAGGCAATGAGCGCGGCGACGAATCCGCAGAAAGCGACGGCCGCCACCGCTGACATGTAGTCGCCCGAGGCGTGGATGGCGGCTGCGGCGTTGAAGACGCCGAAAAGGCTCGCCGAGTTCTGATAAGCGTAGATCTCCCACATCGCGCTGTTCTCCGGGTGATTGGGTTCAGCGGGCGAGGTAGGCGGCCTGTTGGCCAAGCATGTCCATGACGTGCTGGGGCATGCTTGATCGCAACTGGCGTTCCAGTTCTTCCAGGTGGCCGGAGACGGCGCGGAAGGAGCCGACCTTCTGGTAAAGGGTGTTCTTTTCCTGGGCGATCTGCGACAGCATGGTCAGCGCCCGTTGCCGGATGTCCCGGGCCTGCTCGCGTTGTGTCTGC
The DNA here is from genome assembly GCF_002214645.1 of Diaphorobacter nitroreducens. Classification (NCBI taxonomy): domain Bacteria; kingdom Pseudomonadati; phylum Pseudomonadota; class Betaproteobacteria; order Burkholderiales; family Comamonadaceae; genus Diaphorobacter; species Diaphorobacter nitroreducens. The sequence continues at coordinate 2,001,581 of NZ_CP016278.1, read as the reverse complement.
TGCAGCGTGTAGTCCTTGTCGAGGGCAGCCAGGCCCAGGCGCAGGTTGCGCTCCAGGAAGACGTAGGCGTAGTCCGCAGCGATGAGATCGCGGTATTGCCCGATCAGGCTGTCGGCCAGCCCCGAGCCTGGGATGCTCGTGCCGATCGAAAGCATCTTGTAGACGGGCTCCGTGGTTTGATTGACGAAGCCGATCTCGGCTGAGTTGTTCGGGATCGCCGTGCGGGTGGCAATCTTCTCGGCGATCGAGCGCATCAGCGCTTCGACCTTGGCGGTGAAGGGGGCGTGGTTGTAGCCCGTGTTCACGGTCACCACGTCGCATGCCGTGTAGTCGTTGCAGCGCAGAAGATGCTGGACGACGTTGCTGCCGCTGCCGGCTGCCTGGCCGTAGAGCAACTGGCTGATCGAGGTGAGCGTCGGCGCGATGGTTTCGGGGTCGCGGGCCGATTCCTCGGGGTAATAGATCACCGTGCCGACGATGCTCATGATGAGCTCGCGTTCGTTGTCGTCGAGATAGGTGCCGGCCTTCTGCAGAGCCTTCCAAGTCAGGTTGCCGACGAAGGGCGCCTTGTTGCGGACGTTGGCGTCGCCTGAGCTGCGCGCCGAGGCGAGGATGCTCGGACGATCGCTGGAGCAGCGGCGGCGCGCAGCATCCCGGTCACTTTCCATACCCATTTCCATTGCCAGGTCGGCGCAGGTTTCCTGCGAGCTGTAGCCGATGGATTCCGCTGCGGTACTGACGATGGCCTTCGCCGTCTCGCACGAGTTGATGCGTGCGTTGTTGATCCACGTCTCCAGTCCCTTGGCCCACTTTGTGAGGCCACCCAACAAGGGCGATACGGCTTCAAGGGCCAACTGAAACGCGATGCCTGGGAGGGCCGCAGTGATGTTCCTGAGCATATTCTTGAACTCTTCGGCGGAGATGTGCGAGAAGGAACCGCCGAAGACGTCGATCCCGCCACACCCGGCCTTGGCGCTCGGAAACTGGATCGCGGCAAGCTGATAGACCTTGTTCGGCGAGCGCATCATGAAGTTGCCGCCCGTATACGTGTTGTAAGCCTGTCCCCGAAACGCCCCGGGTGCCGTGTAGTTGCCGATGGCCCCAAGGTTGTTGAACATGTTGTTGACCTCGGCATTGAGGTCGCCGGCGCGCAGCGTCGGTGACGTCATCACCAGGCTGACTGCAACGGATACGGCCAGCGCACGGCGCAAGGGCGTGGTGGGGCTCATGGTGTTCTCCTAGGGCAGGGCCAGTTGGCGCGTCGCGCTGGGTAGCATCGCGACGCCTTCCGGGCTGCTGATGATGGAAATGCGCTCAAGCAATTGGGATTCGGAGAGCACGCCGAAACCGATGGGCGTGATCTGGCCGGTGAAAGGCTGAGCGAGAAAAACCGCCGGCACCTGCGAGACCTGCAGGGCCGTGGCGATCCCGTTGTCCCGGCGCGCGGACGGGAAGCCTGGCATCGGCCCGCCGTCGATGCTGATGGCGACCACTTGGATGCCGTGCCGGCCCTGGAAGGCTTCCAGCACGGGCGCGAAGGCATGGCAGTACGGGCAGTCGGAGCGGTAGAAGAAAAACAGGACGTGATCCTTGCCCAACTGGGCCACCGTGCGTGAGCGGTCGGTGCGCTGCGTTTCCTCGAAGACTTCCAGCGCCTTGGCATTGACGGGACGGCCTTGCAACGTCGGGTCGAGCTCGGGTGTTGACCAGGCCACGCGGCGCGCCACGTCGGCGAAGTTGGACGCTTGGTTGACCACTTTGGCCTCAAGCTCCATGTAGCGACGTACGTTCGCTTCAGTGGGGCGGATGATCGCGACGTTGCGGTATTCCTCCAGCGTCTTCTGCAGGCGCTCGAACTCGTCGAGTTCGGGCGCGCGTGCTGTCTTCGGTTTCGCGGGCGGCTGGGGCGAAGCGAGAGGAGCAAGGGGCGCGGCTGGCTTCTCGTCGGCTGCCGGATCCTCGTAAAAGTGCCAACCGCGCCAGGCATCCCGCCAGTAAGGCGAGGCACTGTCCTGGGCTGAAGAGACCGTGAGGAGGGCCGACAGGCCGAGCGTGAGCACGAGATGGTGCAGGGGGCGGCGTCGCATGGTGGTTCCTACTGCAGCGAGCGGGACGGCAGGCCGTCCAGGCAATAGTTGATGCCGACGTCCACCGTCTGGCGTCGCGGTGACGCCGCACCGGGCAGCAGAACGCCTTCCTGCCAGAAGCTCACCTTCAGGCGCGCGCAACCGGGCTGGGCGTACTTCCGTTCGGTCGAGACGTCGATGTAGATGGGCGACGTGGCCTTGAAGCGCTGCGAGATCGCATCGGCGATCTCACCGGTGAGAATGCCGTGGGCCTTGCCGTCGGTTGCGCGCAAGGCGGCGAACATCACCGGACGTGCGTCGGGAACCGGCGTGCGGATCGGATCCTCGGCGTGGGCAAGCGACGACAGGCCGAGGGCGACGAGCGCCAGGAGGGAGGAAGTCTTCATTGGCAGCGCCCCTGTCCGTAGTAGCAGTTAGTGGATCGGACGGCGTTGCCCGACTGCAGCGCGCCCACGTTGGGAAGGGTGGGAACGATCGAGGCGTAGAACTCGGTGAGATCCATCGCCGAGAAATTGAGGGCTTGCAGTTGGTCGATCGTGAAACCCGAGCAGTCCGGGTTCTCGCCGCTGCCCCAGCCCTTGCCGATTTGCATGCGGCCCTGTTCATTAATGATTCGCGCAAGCACGCTGTTGAAGCAGCACTTGCCGGTGGTGTGCTCGATGCACGACACGCAGCTACCGAAGACGCGGATGCATGAGGAGCAGTAGGTGCCCACGGTGTGACACAGCCGCGCGCCTTCCTGCATGGCGACGCGGCCTTCGCTCTCGTTGCAGGACATCATCGACATCACGATGTAGATGACCACCGCAATGGCGAGGGACCACGGGTCGAAAGCAATGACCAGGCTTTCGCCCGAGTAAAGGACCGCCGAGCCGGCGGGCAGGGCTGCCCCGTTCACCGCGAAGGTAACCCCGTAGGTCGTGAAGGTGCCTGAGAAGCCGCCGCTCATCAGCAGCGCCTGCATGCCCTGGTAAACGAACTGGCGGTTCTCCGAGTTCATGAGTACGTCGAAGACCAGGCGCGAGCCGACCCCGAACATGCTTTGGTTGCTCATGCCGGAACCGGCGGAATCGGACTGGCAGCAGTTCTTCAGCAGACGGTCTCGGCACTTGCCGGTTTCGCCGGAGAAGACGCGCAGGTTGTCGGGATCGAGGTAGACACCTGCCTCGCGTGCAGCTTCCATGTACGACATGGAGCGTGCGAAGTCGGCGTCGTTGGTGTAGGTCGTGCTGAAGCAGTTGCTGCCCAGACAGAAGACGTTCGATGGGCAACTCGACACCGAGGTGGTGGTCTGCGCTGGCGCCGGGCAGGTGTAGGTGTCCTGATAGACCTCGCAGACGCCGGTATCGGCGTTGGCCTGTTTGCAGCTGCTCGTGGCCGGCGTGCATCCGCTGCTGGCGAGTGCCGCGCATTCGTCCGTTGCCGCGCCGGCGCTGCAACTCAGCGTCCGCTCGTACGACCAGCAGGCGCGTGTCACGGTGCGTCCGTCGATGATCTTGCTGCCAGGGCCGTCGACGCATCGATCGGCCGTGGCGACGCTGCAGCGGCCACCCGCTGGCAGCGTGGCGCCGTGATCCACCCAGCTGTCCGTCTCATGCTGATCCATGGTCGGCTGCCGGAAGGACAGGGGTAGCGTCCACCCCGACGCGCCGGTGAGGACGGCGTTGCCCGCCTGCGTCGCGCAGCGCGTGCCGGAGTCGAGGGAGACCCCCGAACTGCCCGCCGGGCAACCGTATTCCGCATCCGGTTGGCTGATGACGAAGCACTGATCGGCGGTGCCCAACGTGCCGCCCCATTCGTCGAGCGCCAGGGTGTTCCCGTTCACGCTCCCGGCCGGGCAGGCATAGACGGGTGTGCCGAACTGAAAGCTGTAGTTGCAAGTGCCGTCGGTGCACCCGGAGCCGGGCATCATGACGACCTGGAATGGACTCCAGCAGTAGCCCTGCCAGTGGGGCGACAGGTTGGTGATGAGGGCGGCTTGCGCGGATGGTGTGGACGGCAGGTCGAGTGCCTGCCAGCCGATGCATGCGCCCTGGCCCCCAGCCGCATAGAAGCGGAAGCGCTGGAGGCCGTCGGCGCGGATGCGGCACTGTGCTTCCGCCACCATGTAGTCGGCGCCGTTGCGATTGGCTTGTCCATGGGCGAACCAAGTGCCCTCGCTGCAACTGGGGGTCAACTCGACCGCCACAGTGAGGTCGCGGCGGGTCGAATAGTTGCCGACGCCGGTGTAGCGATGGCAGACCTTCGAGACAGTGCCGGCGGGCGTGCTGCTGTCGGAGGTCGTGCAACCGGAGTAGTAGCTTGAGAGGCTGCCGAGTACGCTGTTGGGATTGGCCGCGATACCCCGTGAGGCGGTGACCGCGGGGTCGTAGGCCGAGACGGGTGTCCTGGGCGTGTTCGCGGACGTCATGGCACCGGTCTGCGCCTGGCAACTGGGATCGTTGGGTGTGGTGGCGCAGGCCGCGAGGCGGCTGTTCGCCGCGCCGGAGAGGTTGGGCTGCCCGTAGTAGGCCGACTCGGGTGGCGTCGTCGTGTAGCCCGGCACGACGCTGGTGGCGCTGGTCGCGTTGACGGTCGGCCGCGCAGCGGTGTTGGCCGCCTGCCCTGCGGCAGTACCTTCCGCGTGGGACTGGGCAAGTGCCGAGGTCTGTGTCGAGACGAAGCAGAACAGGGTGAACCAGACGATGAGACGGCGCATGGCAATTCCTCCCTATCGCTTCAGGCGGCTGAGAAATACGCCGGTCTCTTGCTGGAAGGCAGGCGCTGTGCGCCGCATGTGCTGCAGCGCGTAGTCCAGGGACACGTCGCCGGCAGTACTGACGAAATCCGTGGGCGGCGGGCAGGCCCCGCTGGCGCAGGCCTCGGGCCGCTCGCCGTTGCGGGCGAGGACGAAAGTCGGGACCCGCTTGACCGCGTAGCGATCGAAGGCCTGTGGGTCGATCTGAACGCTGACCTGTCTGGTCCCGATGAGCTTCTGTACCCGTGCCACGGTGTCGCGCAGCGAACCGCCGGCCAGGCCGCGAATGACGATCGAAGCCTGGGCCCGGGCCGCCTGCTCGAAGATTCGCATCAGGGCGGCTTCGGGCATGGCGAGGCTCGCAAACACAAAAAGGCCCGGGCCCTTGCCCATTCCCTCGGCGGGTGGCCGGTCCGCAGCGTAGCCACGGGCGATCGCCGATAGATCGGGCAGGGTTTGCGTCAGCGGCTTGGGTAGCGCATCGATGCGAGGCGATGCATCGGGTGCAGGCAACACCACCGGCGCGGCGTGTTGGCGCTGGGCGCGGCGGATGTCCTCTTCGGTGACCGAGGGCGTATCGCGGCGAGCCCGCGCGATGTCCTCCTCGGTGATCATCGGCACGGACTGCGCATGCGCCGTGGTCGCAACCGTGAGGACGGCTGCGAGGGTTCCCGACCGGACATGCCGGCGGACAGTGAGAAGTTCAGTAGCCCACACAGCAGTTCCTTTTGCGAAACAGCATGAACGCGAAGTCTTCGCCCCTGACCGGGTATTCCTTGCCGGCACCCCAGGTGATCGTGGTGCGGCCGAAGGGCTGGCAGCAGCGGCCACCTTCCTTGCCGGTGTTGGGAATGGGGTAGGTCAGCTGCGTCTTGTAGGCCGTCTTGTCCATGACCGGCAGGAAGTAGGGGCCGCACAGCCCAGGTGTTCCGTGCCAGCCCCAAGCGATCAATTCGCGGTGCATCTTGGCGGTCAGCCGCTGAGCCAGCAGCGCAGCGGTGCGCACGCCGCCCAGGTGATAGGGCACGTGTCCGTCCAGGGGGAAGACGCCGCCCTGGCAGCCGGCACACCAGAACATCTCGCGGATGCCGAATCCGACGGTTGCGGCCACGCAGTCCGCGGCGCACGCGGCCACGGCCACCGGATTGGCGAACAGCACCGCATCCGGATTGAGGATCAGCGTCAGTTCATCGTCGGCCCACAGCGGGTCGACCTCGGTCATGTAGGCCAGATCGAACGAACCCCGCTCCAAGCAAGGAAAGTCGGTGACGACTTCCAGCCAGTACATGACGGGATTGATGTAGAAGTGCGCCTGATAGAAGCTGCCGCCGTCCCCATCGGCTTCCGGGCGCGTGAAGCGCGCAGCCTCCGGCGCCGGCAATCCCGGGTCAAGGTCGATGCCGCCCAGCGACACGAGGCAGAAGGGCTTCCTGACTGCTTCGACGTGGCGCGCAGGTTCCCAGAAGCCGATCGACAAACCGATGATGGGATTGACGCCGCAACTGCACAGGGGGCTCGACGGATTGGGAATGTCTTCCTGGCCGCCCATATCGCCCAACGTGACGCCGCCAATGGACAGCGGCAGGATGCACGACCAGCAGATGTCGGTGATCGGGTTGGGGAAGCGACCGACGCAGGTGGCTGCACCGGCGGCTTGCGTCGGCAGCGCGGCAAGCCCCATGAAGAGCACAACAAGAAGACGAAGCCAGGTCATTGCGCGACCTCCAGTTCGTCGATGCGCAGCCGCTTGCCTTCCTGCGAGACCAGCGCCGGCACCTGCCGGATGCCCAGGCGTTTGGTCAGCATGCCGAGTTGGTCGTAGTACACCGGCAGTTGCCAGGTCTTCATCAGGTCGAGATAGGAGCCGCCCGTGAGGATGGGTTTCACACGGCCGTCGTACTGGGCGATCAGTGCACGTGCCTGGACAACCTGGCGTGGGTCACGGGCATCGAAGAACAGCAGGCGCCGTGGCAGCGACACGATGTCGAGTGGGTTGGTGCGGGTGCCGGCGGCAAACATCAGTCGGCCCTGGCCATCCTGGACATTGCGGTCGAGCGTGTAGGTCGGGTCGTAGTAGAAGCTGCGCCTGGTCTGCGTCGTGGCGACGCCGGAAACCGGCTCGGGATGGCGCACGGTGTCGACGCCGCGTTTGCGGGCTTCGTCCTGCAACCGGCGCAGTTCTCCGCTGGCTTCCTTCTGGCGCAAGCGCTGCTCGATGAACTTGAGCAGATGGGGCTCCGCGATCTCGTAGGTCGGGCCGATCACGCCGGCGTCGAGGGCGTGTGCCGAGGGGAGAGGCAGCAGCAGGGCGGCGCTTGCCATGAGCAGCAAGAGCGATGTGACTGGGGGCTTCATCGCGCAGCTCCGGCGGGGCAGCGGATCTGGCGCACGAGCTGATTGCGGGCGGCCAGGTCTTGTTGCTGGCTGGCGCGGATCAGGCCCATCAATACGGAGTCGCCGCCCTCGCGGGCGAGCGCGTGGCGCAACTCGGCGGTACTCAGGGTGCGGCCGCACTGCAAGCGGAACGCGCCGAGATAGACCTTGGCGCCCTCGGCGGCGGCCGGCGCAATCTGCTGGAGCAGGGCTAGGAAATCGGGCATCGGCATGTCGCCCTCGGCGGTGATGGCTCCACGCGCTGGGCTGGTCTGCGCCTGGGCTGACGAAAACGCCAGCAGTGCGATGAGTGCGGACAGCACGGCGATGGCCACGAGCAGCGAGAAGCGGATGAGACGGGCGGTGCGGGAAGGTCGATACATGGCTGCTCCCTTCAGAAAATCGGATCGACGACGCCGATCACCTGCTCGACCCGCACGAGGCCGGATTGGCGATAGCGCGAATCGAATGAATCGGGACTCAGGCCCTGCACATAGAGGTGGCCGGGTGGAATGACCCCGGCTGCGATCGGATCGAGCGACCGTCGGTCGAAGGCGTGCGTCTTGGCGATGCCGACCGGCTCGCCATTGATTCGCACCTCACGCCCTTGGACCGTTACCGTGTCACCAGGCATGCCGCGCACGATCTTGAAGAAGGGCTGACCCGCGAGCCCCGGGTAGTCGCGAACACCGTCGCCGGCAAACGAGAAGACGATGAATTCGCCGCGGTGCAGAGGGCGCTGACCTGGATGCAGGAGTGCGACCTTGTAGGGCAGGCTCGGCGTCCAGTTGAAGAGCACCGGTACGCGCGGTGTCGCATCGAAGAACAGGCGCAGGTAGGCCAACGCCCAGATCCCGAAGATCGGGAGATAGAAGTACCAGCGCCGGCGCATGTGCTGCAGGAAATCCACGCTGGCGTGGTGCAGCCGTGCCATGCCACGTGGGCGCGGCGCGGGCTGACGCAGTTCGGGCAGGGGCAGGATGGTCATGGGGCCTCCACCTTCTGGCGCAGCCGCGCCGTGAGGTCGACCGTGTAGGGGGTGGGGCCGGCGACGGATGCCTTCAGCACCACGAGGCAGCCGCACTCGGCGGGCAGGCTTTCGAGTGCAGCCGGCAGGCGCTGGGCGAAGCTGCGCGCCATCTGCAGCGTGGACTGGCGTTCTTCTTCCGAGCGGGCCGCGGTGAGGCGCCGCGTGAATTCGTCTTCCTTGACGCGGTACACCTCGGCGAGGTCCACGACGCCGATGGTTCGCGCCGGGCGGATCACCTGCCGGTCGTAGGCGAGTAGTGCCCCGGCCGCGACGATGAGGCTGACGAGCGCATTGGCGATGAGAAGCATGCGCGGGGTCATACTGCATGCCCCCGTTGGCGCAGCAAGGTGGCGATGGCCTCGTCGATGGAATAGCCCTGGGCGCGCAGCTCGTCGATGGGCGCGTTGTCTTCCAGCTTGTTCGAGAACAGCAGGTGCGTGGCCGGGTCGAGGATGTTTCGCGCCACACCTTCGCCGACCGGCGAGGAGATGTAGAGCTCGGAGAAGGCGCCGGCTTCCGTGCGCAGCGAGTTCAAGAGGCGCTTCTTCGGCTCGTCCATCGTGAGCCTGCCCTTGCGGTCCAGCATCTCGATGGATTCGGGCTTCTGGCGCAGCAGGAAGACCCAGTCGGAGCAGTTGAAAGCGGCTTCCATCTGGGCCGAGCCGTAGTAGTCGTCGGCCGATTGCGTCGCGGTGCCGAGTGCGCCGCCGTACTTCCGGGCGCGGCGGGCGGCTTCCTCGACCACCGCAGCCTTCACGGGGTCGTCTGCTCCGATGTCGCCGAGTTGCTGCTTCAACTCGTCGATGAAGAGCACCTTGCGCCGGTTCCGGGTCAGGTACATCTCGCCGGTGATCTGGTGCAGCAGCAGGATGTTCACCACTGCGTGCAGGTCGGGGCGGCGCTTCAATTCCTCGTTCTCGATGACGATGAAGTCGTTCGAGAAGTCGACGTTGGACCGGCCTTCGAAGAAGCGCTCGTACTGCCCACCCTTGGCGTAGGGGTTGAGCATGATCGCGAGGTCTTTGATGCGTTGATCGTTGACCGCGCCGAGTTCTTCGAGGGTGCCGGTGCGGAACGCATCACGCAGGCCGGTGATGGTCAGATCCTGGCCGTACTCGCGCCACAGCTTGAGCACCATCGCCGAGATCGCCTTGTACTGAACTTCCTCCAGCGAGTGCTGCATCGAGGCCATTTTCGAGATGCCCGGCACGAGCATGTCGATGTCCTCGTTGATGTCCTGAACGATGGAAAAAGGGTTGAGGCAGAGATCGACGTCGGGCTTGAACTCGATGTACGTCCCGCGCGCCTTGCGGCACAGCTTCTCGAAGGAGCGGCCGAGGTCGAGCATCCAGACCTTGGCGCCGATGGCGCGATACGACCACGCCATCTCATTCATCAGCACGGACTTGCCCGAGCCCGGCGCGCCAATAATGGCGAAGTTGTAGTTGCCCAGATCGTTGTCGAACAGATCGCAAGTCATCAACTGCCCGCGCCGCCCGCCGAAGACCAGCGCCGGCGTGCGCGTGCCGCGCCATTCGGCAATCAGCGGCGCGAGGTGGATGGCGTTGGCCATCGTCTTCCTCGTGACCCGGCGCATCTTGGCCAGATCCTTGTGGAAACGCTCGGTCAGCGTCATCGGCAAGCTGGCGAGCAGCGCCTGCCGGTGCATGTAGGCGTCGGCGTTCAAGGTGAAGCCGCGACCGCGCCAGATCGCACTGGCCGCTTCGTGTGCCGCTGCCGCCTTCTCCGGTTTCGAGAAGATCGCGAGCTGGTGGTACATGCTGACCAGGTTCCCGCCGGTGTCGATCGCATCGGCGGCGGCGGTCCAGTCGTCCAGCTTCTTCCGGACGTCCGGCATGACGTCGGCCATCTTCGATTTGGCGTTTTGCGTCGCGCGAACGTGGTTGGCGGTGACCACCGACTTGGTGGCGTTCGGGTCGAGGATGTGTACGCCCAGGGTCAGCAGGAAAGGCGCGCTGTACTGCAGTGCCGGCTGCATCAGGTCGCCGATCAGCGATCCCATCTGCCACAAGGCGAAGCGCTCCGGGAAGGACTTGATCGAGTAGAAGCGCGCCTCGAGTACGTCCGGGCTCGATTCCTTCCAAAAGGTGAGGCCGCTGGGGTGGGGATCCTGGATCGTGTCGAAGTCAACGATCTGGTCGCGCAGCTCACGCCCATCGTCGTAGTTCAGATCGGGCGCATCGGTGCTGGAGAGGCGATCCGGGTTCGTGAAAATCGCGCACCAGTTGATCAGATCGGCGGCGTCGCACACGCGGTTGGGTAGCGAGGCCGAGCGCAGGGTCGACGCCATCGAGTCGCGTAGTGCCAGCAGTTCGTCGCGCTTGTTCAGGTTGTCCGGGTCGCTTGGGAAGGACACCGAGAGCATCAGCCGAAAGTCGCGGATCGTGTAGTGGAAGCCGGCGGTGAGGGATTTTTGGGCGCCAGCCAGTAGATGTCCGACACGCTGCCGCGCCAATGCCCGGAACAGGTTCTCGTTGCGCGCCGGGCGGCCCCAGTGCTGGGCCTTTTCAAGCTGGTCCGCGTCCTCCACCCGCAGGTTGGCGTAGCGGCGAAGCTGTGGCCGGATGTGCGGCGAAGCGAAGAGGTGGAGCTGTACGCCAGTGCCGGCCGGGCAATTCGCATAGAGCGACACCAGCACCTCGGTCATCCGGTCATCGGCGCCGGACTGCGGCATCACTTCGAGCATGAAGCCCATGCCGTCGCGGTTGGCGAAGAGCTTCTCGGCTTCGAGATAGCCCATGTACGGAAGCCAGGCGGCGAACTGCTCGGCCGGGCTGTCGGGGGACACGCCCAGCCCGAAGGGCAGCTGCGGCGGGCGCCATTCAGCGTGGTGGCCTTTCATCGCGGCACCTCCGTGGCGTTCCCGGTGCCGAGGCCCTGCAGCAGCGGCGAGGGCCGCGCGATGGTGGGCGTCGTTTCGCTCCGGGGCGTTGTGCTGTCGTTCGCGGGCACTGCGCTGCTCGCTGCCGGCGGTGGGCGCAGAGGTGTGTAGGCGTCGCGGATGCGCTGCTGGACGTGATCGATCAGCCAGCGGCCCTGATCGATCTGGACATAGACGTGGGCCTGGTCATAGAGGTCGCCGTCGATATCTTCCCAGGGCTTGATCCACAAGCGCAGGTAGCGCGCTTGCGCACGCAGCGCCGAACCGGCTTCCTGAGACGACGATCCATCCGCTGGCGGCAGACCGGCGCGGGGTGCTGCGGCAGGCCGCTGGGCCTGGCGCTCTACCTGATCGGTGCTCCTCGAGGCTTGGCGCTTGCGCTGGCTCGGCAGGTTGTTGGCTACTGCGTTTGCATACGTGCCGGAAACCGAGTCGCAGGTCACGCCGTCCGGGGCCTTGCAGGCGTACTTGGAGTCGCCGCCCAGGCCGGACATCGACATGCAGCCGCTCAAGGACAAGACGACAACGAGCGGGAGCAGGAGTGCTGCGGTACGAAGGGGGGCGGTCATGGCCGGCTCCCCGCGCCTGTCGCTGCCAGGCGTGCCTCGATGGCGGCTCGGTCGATGAAGCCTTCGGTGCGCTCGCCGTTGGCCCAGATCAACGTGGGGGTGCCCTGAATGCCGATACCGCGCGCCATTGCCAGGTTGCGGGTGATCGGGTGTGCGCAAGGGGCGCCGGTATGCTGCCGGCTTGCATCGCCCTTGCCCATCCAGTCATGCCAGGCGGCCTCACGATCAGTAGCGCACCAGATGGCGATGGGCCGCGCCTCGCCCAGGAAGGGGACGAGGAAAGTGTGGATCGTGACGTTGTCGATGTCGGCCAACTCGGCCTCGAGTTGTTTGCAGTACGGGCAGGCCGGGTCGCTGACCACGGCGATCTTGCGTGCGCCGTTGCCGCGCACGGTGCGAATGGCGTCCTGCAATGGCAGTCGGTCGAAGGCGATGGCTTGGGGCACTGCGGCATTGGCCGGATCGGACTGGGCGCGTTGCGCGAGCTTTGGGCCCGTCAGGTCACGCATGGTTTGCGTGTCGAATACCCTGCCGAAGACGAAATAGCGCGGCTCGCTCGCGAGCACGTAGGCTACGTTGCCCTCCATCCACACCTCGTACAGACCCTTGACCGGGGCCGGCGTGATGTCGGTAAAGCGAGTGCCGGGGTGAGCCTTCTCGAGCGCGGTACGCAGGCGCGCAGTTTCGTCGGGTGCGGCGTTGGCCTGTATCGCAAGGCCAGGGGCGATCAGCAGTGCGAGCAGTGCGCCGGTGACGACCATGCGCTTGCGGGTAGCCGCAAGGATGGGGGACGAACGGGGCGTGGACGGGGCCGCGCGCCGGCCCTCAGTAGTCGGGATCATGAGCGACCTCCAGGTAGCGGTTGGCAGGGGATCTGTTGGCACGGACGGTGGCGGCTGGCGTCATAGGGGTGTCGATGCGCACGCCCTTGGTGATCACCACGTCGACTTCACGGGCAGCGTCCACCTCGATGACCGGAAAGGTGTTCTCGGCCAACTTGATGTAGTACTGGGCGAGGCGATCCAGGGCCTTGCCGACGCCGGTGCCCAACCCAGCCTTGTAGGCTTCGGCACCGTTGGCGCTGGCTACCGTTCCCAGCGCGGAGGTGCTGTACTCGGTCGATGAGGTGGCCAGACCCTGGCCGATGCCGCTCACGACGCCGGCGAGCAGGGCGTTGGCGAGCATTTGCCCTTGTTTGGTGACCAGGCGGCCGCGCAGGCCCACCTTGCCGTCTTCGCCGTAGACCGTGCCCTGAATGCGGACTTCGAGCGCGGCGCCGTCGGCACGGACGCAAGACAAGGACTCAGTGCGCAGATAGGCGCGCTCGGAACTGATATCGCCGTAGCCCGCTGCGATCACGAAGCACTCCCGGTACTCGCCGCGCATGCGGTTGGGCAATACCGAGTTGTCGGAAAGACGAATGAGGACGGGGTGCGGGTTGCTTTGAGACTGGCCGCCGGTGGGTGCGTCCAGGCCACCCAACAAGGTTCCTCGCGTCAGGCTCACCGGGAGGAAGGTCGTGACCGTGCGGGCTTCGTCGGCCTTCCCGTTTTCCGCAGGAGCAGCGTTCGCTTTCGGGCCGGTGGAGGGGCCTTGGCCGTTCTCTGCAGAGCGCTCGCGTGGCGTGACGGAGACGCGGGCAATGCGGGGGGCTTCCGGCGGTGCCTGCGGCGTGAGCGAGGTGCCTTGGCCCGGCATTCCCGGCGGCATGCCGAACTGGCTGCCGTCCTGCCCGGCTGGTCGCGCGGGCAGGCTGCTCGCCGGTGGCATCGTCGTGAACGACGGTTGCGAGCTGGGCTGGGGTGCGGGCTGCGGGGCTGGTGCAGGTTGCGGTGTGGGAGCGGGCGCCGCAGCAGCCTGGCTTGCCGACGTGAGCTTTTGCTCAAGGTCGGCAAAGCGCTGCATGGTGCGTTGTTCGAAGGCCGACCGTTCCTTGTTGAGACGGCTCTGCTCATCGCGCTCCGATTCGTACTGCGCGAGCCGTCGGCCTGCGGTGCCCACCCACTGGTCCACAGGATTGACCTGTGTGCCCGGCGGCATCACGCCGATGTTGGTGACGCTGCCGGGCTGGTCCTGCCGTTGGGCGACATCGGTCGGATGGCTCGGCGGCGAAGTCAGCGCGAGGATCAGCCAGAGAAGGCCGAAGCCACCTGCCAGGATCAGTCCGAGTAGACCGTACTGGCGCTGGCGCGGTGAGAGCCGTTCAATCACGCCGCGCAGCGCGTTGTTGGCGCGTTCGCGCATGGGAGGGATGTGGCCGCTCATGGCTGCACCTCCCGACGGATCACGAAGACCTGCGTGCGCTCGCCCGGGCGCAGGTTGTGGTGCTCGATGGCGACCCCGGCGACGCCGCCGGCCTCATCGTCCTCGCGGTCGAACTCCTGCTCGGTCAGCACCATGGGGACTTCGCTAACGTTCTGCAGCATGTAGCGCTCGCCGACCAGGCCGCGGCCGCGATACGTGCGCTCCAGCGTGAAACGCGCCTCGCGCCACAGCGTGATCGCTTGCGCGACGTCGTCGACCTGGATGTCGGCGGGGACGCGTTCGGTGGCCATTGCCACGAGCAGTGCCTTCAGGCTGCGTACATGACTGGCGACGCTGCCCGGCGCGGGCCGTGGTACCGTGGCGTCGGCTCGCCGCTGCAGCGCCGCCTTGTCGCGGATGACGATCGTGTCGGCAGGCGTGTCGGCACGGCGCAGCAGCAGCGTGTATGTGCCCTTGGCCGACGACACGAAAAGGTTGATCGGCCTCTTGCCGTCTCCGACCGGGCGAACGTAGATCTCACCCTTGTCACGATCGCACTCGATCACGATCTCGCCAGCCTGGTTGACCGAGGACGAGATCGGCACAGACGTTTGCGGAGTCAGGCCTGTCGCAGGCCCGATGCCGGCGGGCAGGGCCGCTGTCGGCTGCGGTGTCGAGCAGCCGCTGCTGTAGATGTTCCCGAACACATCCGTGATCGGCGTGCCCTCGATGCGGATGCGGGTCGGCTCTTGAATCGACAGAATGGCCTCGACCGAGGCACCGTCGTTCGTGTCGATCACCTGCAGGGCGTTTGCGCTGTGGATGCCGCCCGAGAGGGCGAGTGCCAGCGCCAGGCGCAATGCGTTGGCGCGCGGTTCAGCGGGTCCCATAGGGAACCTCCTTGAATGTCTTGAGGTGCATGCGCGCGCCACCGAAGCTGAACTCGACGAGGTAGGCCTTCGGTTCGTTGGCGGTTTCGACACCGTTGACCAGGGTGCGCAGGCGGCCGCGAATCACGAGGCTCTGGCCGGTGCTGCTCGGCACGAGCTGTTCGAGTGCGAGCGCAGTCGTGGCGTTGATGCGCTTCAAGCGCTCGGCCTCGACCTCCTGGCGCGACTTGAGCTCGCCGTACTGCGACGGCTCGACGTAGGTGAGCAGGACGTCCTTCTTCCAGTCGATCGTTGCGGGGGTCACGTCGAGCACGAGCCAGGCGACGAAGGTGCCCATCTGTTCGAGATAGGAACCGCTGGCCTTCTCGTCCGTGACCCAGAACGATTTGTTCAAGGTCGGTGGCACGATCACCGTGCGTTCCGACCCCAGCACGTTGAGGAGGGCGACCAGCGTCAGGATCTGGCCAATCGCGAGGGCGCCCACCGCCAGGCCCAGGCCGCGGTTGCGGCGCTGGAGTTCCTTGCGGTCGGTATTGAGCCGTTCGAAGTCCATGGGCGTCCTCCCGGCTCAGCCGACCATGCGGCGGATGTGGGAGGGCGGCGTGGCCGCGAGCGCCGTCAGCGGCGTGCTCGGCAGGTTCCACCAAAGCCAGTGCACGGCAAACGAAGGGTGCTTGTCCGCCTTCAGCTTCGATACCCAGCGCGACACGGCAATGCCTGCGGTCATGCAGATCGCGAAGGCCAGCTTGGTGCCGGAGAGGTAGCCGATGAAGAAGGCGAACATCGCGGGCGCAGCGACATCGACGTCCCAGAAGCCGATCTTCCAGGCGTCGTCGAGACGGCGCGGGATGTAGGTGTCGGTGCGCATGCCGGACTCCCTGGATCCGAGACCGGCTTAGATGACCGCACCCATGATCGCGCCGGCGATCACGAGGCCCACGGCACCGAAGATGGCAAGACCGACATAGAACAGCACCGGCCCGAAGTTGCGCAGGGCGGCGAGGCTGATCAATGCGACGACGAAGCCGACAAAGCCGACCAATGCCTTGATGCCCGGCCCGAGCGCGGAGATCTGCGTCAATGCCGACGTGAGGGGGCCGGTGATACCCGTGAAGCCCACCAGGTCGAGCGCATAGCTCGGGAAAGCCACGAACAGCCCGAGCAGGCTGATCGCGAGCAGGGTGAGAAAGGCGAGGGGACGACGCACGTCCGGGCGGGACGGCGCAAGCGTTGCAGTGCTCATGGAAGACCTCCGTTGAAATGAGCGTCGAGAGACGGGTCGCGGACGGGTCGGAGCGGGTCGATGAGCGGGTTGCGGACGCGGGTCGGAGCGAGGGAA
Organism: Diaphorobacter nitroreducens; assembly: GCF_002214645.1. Taxonomy (NCBI): domain Bacteria; kingdom Pseudomonadati; phylum Pseudomonadota; class Betaproteobacteria; order Burkholderiales; family Comamonadaceae; genus Diaphorobacter; species Diaphorobacter nitroreducens. The sequence goes on along the minus strand of NZ_CP016278.1, from coordinate 1,985,410 downwards.
AGGCGGGTGGCGTGAGCGGGTGGAAAATCGGGGGGTGGGCGAGACGTTGGGGAACGACTCGTTCAAGGCGGAGGCGCTGGAGGTTCCGCGAGGATCTCGACGCGTCGGTTGCGCGCACGTCCTGTCGCGGTGTCGTTGGATGCGGCAAAGCAGCAGTTGCCCTGCGCATCCAGTGTCATTGCCCCAGCGAGATCAGGACGCGCGTGCAGCAAGTGCTTTCGCACCGCCTCGGCACGCGCATGGGCCAGTGCATCGTTGACGCCCGCGGGGCCGCTGCTGTCGGTGCGGCCGGCGATCGTGATGCGCGAGCTGGGGGGCAGTTCGTCGATCACCTGCCGCAGGACGGACTGGGCCTGCGCACCGAGCTGGGCGCTGCCGAAGGCAAATGGCATGCTCCAGGTCAGTTGCTCTGGAGCGCTTGGGATGCTGTCTTGTCGGCTCGGTCCAGGGGGGACTTCGAGGACGGGTGCAGACGCAGCCGAGGGCGCGGCTTCAGGAACAGGTGTTACTGGCGCTTCGGGTATCAATGGCGCGCCGAGCGTTTTGGGTGTGCGTATCGGGCATTGCGGCGGCACGCACTGAATGAAATCGGCCTGTGCGCCATAGCCCATCTGTGCGATCTGGGGGGCCGACACCTGCAGGGACGACGCTTGTGTCGAGCGCATCGCCGGATGTGTGCACGAGGACAGCATGAACGCCGTGGCCATCATCGGAAATGGCCAGAGCAGGAGGGCGGCGGACCGGCGAACGTTCATGGCGCCACCCGCACGGCAAGCAGAGGAATGGTCGGGCGCGCAGCCGGAGCTACCTCGAGTTGACGAGATGCTGGGGCGCGATGCGCCACCGGTTTGTTGCCTGGCAGTTGGCGGTACACCTTCCACGCATAGCGTGCTCTTGCCTCGGTACAGGCGTCACCCTTCAGTTCGGTGCAGGCGGCGTTGTAGGCGCCAACGCTGTCCCAACTGAGCCCCTTGCGGGCGAAGAGGTCGGCGAGCAACTGAGCGCCGACGTCGAGGTTCGTGCAGGGCTCGAACAGTCGTGCTTCGGTGATGCCCTGCTGGGCCAGCTTGGGCAGATGCCGGCTGTTGATCTGCATCAGCCCGATGTCGATCGACCGTGTGCGGTTGAAGTGCGAACGATTGACCGCTTTCGGGTCGAGGCTCGACTCGACTTTCGCCACCGCATAGAGAAGATCTGCCGGGACACCGTGGCGTTGGGCGACGTCATTCCAGCAGGCTTGTGCGCCGGCGGGTAGGCCGTACAGCAGGCAAACGGCAATGAGCAGTGGGCGGGGCATGAATCACCTCTCGACAGCCAGACCACCTTCCGCACGGGGCGGAAGGACCAGGGTTGGTAGGGCCGGTGAGCCGGCCAGAGTGGGCAGCAGGTCGGCCTGCGTCGGGCAGGCGGGATGATTCAGGCGGGTGGGTTGGAGGGTGGGTTGGAGGGTGGGTTGGAGGGTGGGGCGGCGTGTCAGGCGCTCGCTTCCGATGAACGGTGCTTCGCTCGACTGGCCATGTTCAGCCGGGCGTACTTGAGCACCAAGGCGCCGGATGGGTCGGCCTCGCGGCACAAAGCAACCGCCGCGGTGGTTAGCTGATCCAACTGGAACTTGGGGTTGGGGTGCTGGTTGGCGGGTGAGCGTTGTACGTCCTGCAACTGCTCGTACTGGGCCCGCCACATGGCCTCGCGGCGCCGGGCGGTGGCAGGGTCGCGCAGCACGAGTTGGGTGCCGAGGTATGCGAACAACGCCCGGTAGCCCTCCGGCGGTGTCAGCACGGCGGTCACGCACGCACTGATCAGATCGGGAAGACGAAAGGTGGGTGCCTGGTTCGCGGGGCTCTTGAGGACGCCATACAGCCACGCGTGTTCCTCGATCCACAAGCGTGTCTCGACGGTGTCCGGCGCACCGGTGCTCGGTTGAGCGGCAAGCGCCTCGCTGGAATGGGTGTTCGTGACCGGTTGCATGCGGGTGATCTCTCGATGTGACATGGGGAGAAGCGTACCGATGCAGTTCCCTCGGGTCTCGGTCGAATTCGGGTGCTTTGATGGCGAATTCGTCACTGGGATTTCTTTACAGTCCGGTGTCTTCGCAGTCGACGAGGGGTGTGGGCGAGGTTGGCTATCCGCAGCGACGCAGGGAAGGGACTCGTGACCAAGCCTGCGCCTGAGAGAAAACCCAGCGTGTTGCGAGCCTGGCCCCACAAGGCTCTACCGGCGCGCACCTCCAAGGCGATGCACGGGCCGCTCGTGCAGAGCAGGTAGTCCTGGGCGAGTTGGCACGGCGACGGGAGAATGGATTTGCGCTGGGGATTCCGTCGGATTCGATTGTCATCGCCAGCTCGAAGTGGCAGGCTCTACCTCATGATTTCAGGAAATACGACTGCAGAGAAAACGGGGGGCGCTGACCAGTCATCGAGCCACCAAACGAAAATCGAAAACACAGAGCGCGTCCCGGCGGCCGTGCTTCAGGCGCAGGCGTGGCCTGCGTGGCGCCAATGGCTGAAGCTTCCGCCACCGATGGTCAGGTTGCGTACGGCGCATTGGTGGAACGTGGCTAATCGAGTTCGACAGCTCCAGGGCATCGAGGGGCTGGCGTTTCCACCAGGACGCAAGGCGGGCATCTTCAAGGGATCGACCGTGATGTGGGATCACCTTGCGCAGCACTCGCCGTCTATCGACCGATCGATCTACAGGGGGCGCACCTTTATCGGAGGGCAGGTCGGCCGGTCGCGCGTGACCAATCCGCATGGCGCACTCGCCGTGGCGACCAGGGTTGCCGACTTCGATTTCGATATCACCGAGATCGACGGGATCTGCAACAGCCAATCGGAAGACCGCGTTTTTGATAGCGTCCAGGACTTCGGTCGGGACTACGTGGCGTATGAGCAAGCTTCCGTCGACGCGGCCGGTTTGGAGATGATGATCCGGCACAGGGAGGTTCGTCTGATCCACTCGCCAGGTGCCGATACGCTCATGCTTCAGGCATGGGATGGGAGGCTGTTCGTGTGCAACGGCGGTGGCAGCCATCACTTGGCTGGTGCCGCTTACATTGCACGCGAGATTGGAGAGTCACTGCCATTGCGGGCGCGGCTTTCGCTGGATTGGCTCAATGCGCCGGCGTGGCACTGGCTGATTGAAACGTTCTTCATCTTGCAGGTGCCGCAGGCCTACCGTGGGCTGGGCGACATCGCGGTGCTGACCGGGGCGGCGTACCTGATCGAATTGCCCAATTGGGTCAGCCAATCCTCGCTGTTGCTGCTTCCCCGCCACGTGCCGGTGAGCAGAGATGTCGTTGAGCTTCATTTGAAGGCTGGGCTGCGAGAAGTCGCCGAAGACATCGAGAGCCTGCTCAGCCGGCAGGCGGCGATGCTCGCGACGTTGGGGCAGCGTTTTCCGGTTCTGTGTCCCTGGCTCGGTCAAATCCCGCGGTGATGCGCGAGGTGGAATGCCGGACGGCCCATCGGAGAACGCTTCGAGAGAAGCAACGTGACGCTGCTGTGGCGAGGCTGGGATGCTGGGGCCTTCGAGCTGGCTGAAGTCATGCTCGTACAAAACGCCATTGCTGCGGGTATGTCAGCCCTGGCGGTGGAAGTTGGCGATGACACGGCTCAGAAAGAGTGAGCCTGTGACCGGCACGAGCGCCAGGAGAGGCGGCGCGATGGTCAGCGGCACTACGAAGGCCACGACACTGCCGCAGACAAGGAGGACGAAGGCACTGGCATGCAGGGCAAACCATTCCGGGTCATGTGGCTTGAACTCCTTGGACCGCAGGACGCGTACGATCAAACCGTCGACCACCAGGGCGAGGATCACGAATGCCTGTACGGGCAGCCATTCGTACAGCGCGGCGAGGCGAAAGGTGGCAAGCAGCAGCAGGGCATCGATCGAGCGGAAGTAGGCGTTGCCGAAGAAGCGCTGGTTCACTCGCTCCATTTCCTGGGCGACGGCCTGTGCCATGCGGTCGGTCTGCGGGGCATGGGTGGCGTTTGGCACTGGGCTGGCGCCGCTCAGGGCCTTGTTCATTGCCAAGGTGCGATCGAGGATGCGTTCGGCTCGGGCTTCGCCCCATAAAGTCGCGTTCAGTTCGTGTTCGTTGCGGATCTGGGCCGTGAACCGTTCGGGTGGATTGGCGGCCGGCAGGTACAGCACGAAGATGAGCAGCAGGGTCAGCGCTGCAATCGAGATGATGCGGATCATGCCGCCAGCCGCTGGCGCGGTTCCGGGAAGGGCGTTTCCGTATCGAGGATCGGAAAGCGGCCTTTGATGATGCGCCCGCCCGAGACCGACGCGAAGTACTGCAGGTTGGGCAGCTTGCCCAACACGTCGGCCGGGATCATCTCCTCGAAGGTCTCCGTGATCTGGGTCGAGTAGTTGGCCGAGAAGTCGCCGAGATGGGCATCGGCGCCGTGGCCCATGCCCACGCGCAGCGAGTGGATGGCCGTCTTGCCGAAAGTCTCGACGACGAAGTCCTGTGTGGGCCGGTCCTTCGAACGGAGCGCAATGAGGTTGTTGAGATTGCCCAACGCCATGCGGGCTGCGTCTTCGCTGCCCAGCCGCTTGGCGAGATCCGCCAGCGTCTGCATTGCGCAGGTCGTGAAGATGCCGCCTTCGGCGCCCTTGTTCAGAATCTCGATCAGCGGCTGGTTGATGACGTTGCTGACTTCGTCGACGAACAGCGAGATGCGGCGGTAGCCGCCCAGGTTGTAGCGCATACCGGCACGGGCCGCGAGGTCGGCCAGCGCGAGGGCGCCGATGGCGGAGGCGACCGAGGGATCCGGTAGCGAATCCAGGCACATGTAAAGCACGTGGCCGCCTCGCTCCAACTTCTCGAAGTTCATGATCGGCCGCTTGTCCGCCGGGTCGAAAGGATCCGGGCTCAGGCTGCGTCCCAGATCGCCCGAGGTCAGCATCGACAGGATCGGCAGCAGGTTGGCCGTGATCTTCTGGTAGTGCTCCCTGTTGTGGCGGAACACCCGTACCTGCGAATCGATCACCTTGTTGCGCTGGCCCTGGGGCACGTGGTGCTCGTAGAAGGCCACGAAAGCCATCAGGTCGGCCGTGGCCGCTTCGGACGGCCGCTTGATATTGCCCTTGTGGGCTTCATTGAGCAGGCGCTTCATCTCCGGGTGCTCGCGCCAGCCGTCGCGGAACTCGGCCTCGTAGAAGCGGCGCAACGATTGCTCCAGCACGGGTTCGATGCCTCCCTCGATGTAGCGGGTCAGCTTGGCCAGGCTCGGTCGCTCCTCCAGATCCACGAGCCCTTGGACGACAACGTTGACGGCATCCCACGAGAATGCTCCGAAGGCACCGGCGGTATCGGGTGGGAGGATGGATTGAATCCGGGACGCAAGTTCCGTCGGCTTCTGCCAGTTGAATGCGAAGTCGAGCCGCACACCAGTTTCCGGAAACGCCGGATGGAATTCCATGAACGTGTCCGCATCGCGGTAGCGCTCACAGGCCCGGATGGCCGCGCGTTTCAGACGCCGGCTGTTCTTGGGGTCGATGACGATGACGACATCGCCGCGGCGGATGGCCTGGGTGACCAGGTTCGACAGCGCAACACCCTTGCCGGCCTGGGTGGTGCCCACCAGCAGCGTTCCGCCCTCGAAGTTCTGCAGCGGCCGGTAGAGCGCCCGTTCCCGAGGCTCGACCCCGTGGATGTACGGCAGCCCGATCTCTGCATCCGGCTGGGGGGTGACCTTGTACCCAAGAAGATTGAGCAGGGCGGGGGAGGCCGTGTACTGGCGGTAGTCGATCTTGGCAAGCTCGTACAGGCGTTGTGAGTGCTGGGGCAACCAGTCAAATCCGAAGCCCAGAAAGACCTGTGCTGGATCCTCGGTCAGCTTCTCCTGCTCGACCGGGCCGATCACCTGCATCGCCCGTCCAGTGAGCGCAGCGCGCAACACCATAATGTGCGCAGCCTGGGCGGCCCGCCACACCGCCATGCTCAGGCAGGCGAAGGCCATTGGCACGGATGCTTGCATCGGCACTTGCGTGAGCGCTGACGCGATGACCGTGGCCACGAGCGCGACGAACCAGGTGGTGCTCGCGTAGACCTCGTAGGCACGTCGCCAAGGCATCTCGTAAGCGCGTGCCAGCATGTCAATGCTCTCCGCCGGTCGCAGCCTGCGGCATGCCCTGCACATGACGGGCAGCGAGCAGGATGCCGACAACTTCCTGGCCTTGGAACGCGCGGGTCAGCGGAACGGGGGCGGCGAGCATCCCTGCCTCGTTCATCGCGCGAATGGCGGCGGGTGGCGTCAGCTTGCGCGTCGCCAGCGAAGCGAGGGGAATGAACAGCCCATCCTCGGCCGGCAGTGCGGCCCACCAGCCCTCTTCTGCACCGCCCAGCGTCGCGACGATGTCCTGCAACGCATCACGGACGGTCAAAGGCAGGCGCAGCGGCGCCAGCAGTTTGGGGGGCGACGAGGGGGGCTCGGCTGTTGGCTGGGCGGTGGTTTGCGCTGCGTTGCTTGTCGTATCGCCGGCTTCGTCAGGTGATGGCGAGGGCGGCGCGGCACTGAGTGGCAGTTGCGCGGACTGTGGTTCTGCCGGCGCTTCGGCGGTGTCGGATGGTGCCGTGCGGATGCGGCGTCTGGCGGGCGAGGGCACGTTTGGGGAGGCCTCGGTTGAGCCGGGCGCCGTCGATGGTTCGGCGGGGCGCGGGGGCGTCAACAGGGAAGCCGGCAAGGACTCCGGCATCTTGTCCGACTCGGCGTAGAGGATGCCGGGCGCACTGAGCTTGACGGCTTCGAGCGGGCTCTTGCTGGTGGGGGGATGAATGAGCCAGGTTGCCTTTCCACCTTCTTGTGCGCAAAGCACGCCGGCGGTGAGCAGGACTTCGAGGATCGTCTCCGGCGCTTTCGGGATACCGGGGAGCTGGTCGGCCTCGAGCAGCTTGCGGACATCGTCGGCGGCGCTGGGCCACACGAGGAACATGCCGTCGGTGCCGTGCCAAACCCGGGACTTGTCCGCATTCGGCGTCCAGCTCGCATTGGCGGTGACCAGACGGCGCAGCGCGTCGACGAGATAGCGTTCGAGATGAGAGCCAAGTTGGGGCTTCCCGTAGCGCTCCGCGCTGGCCAGCAAGAAGCGGTCGATGACCAGTGCCAGCGCACGCCGAACCAAGGTCTCCAACACGTTGTGATCGCGGTAGATCGGAAGGCCGGCGATCGTGGCGAGCAGGTGAGGGACGATCTGCGTGTTGCCACTGGCGAGATCCTGCAGTACCTCTGCAGCGACGACATGCGGCAGTGCGAACAGTCCAAGCGATCGGCTTTCGAGCGCGTTCGGCCGCCACTTCAGGAAGTAGCGCGCAACGTGGTGAGCCTTGAGCCAGTCGGTCAGCGGTCCGAGATAGGGCGACCATTCGTTGCCCGCCTCATCCGTGACGATGAGGTGGCTGAGCGGGCGGTGCACCTCGCAGCACAGTCCCGCGATGAAGGTGGCCTGGCGCCAACGTGGTTCGAGGTTGCGCCGCTCGGTGATGGTGGCCCGCCCGGAAAAGATGTGGGCATCGGTGCCCTGGAGTGCGTAGAACGCGGTCTCCAGGCCGATGCGAAGCAGGCCGCCGGGGGCGTTGAAGTAGTTGTCGGCGGTGCAGGGCAGCAGGTGAACGAAGCCGGCGTAGCGCCGAAGCAGCGGACGCACCGACTGCTCGAAATCGGCGCGATCCATCCCGAAGCACAGCTTGATCCGGTCGATCAGCTCGTGATGCGCGTCGAGCAGCGCGTCGATCTCGAGTGCGGGGATGCCCGGGTCGACGGACGGATAACGAAACGCTGGGGAATGCGCTCCGTTGCCGGAGGGCGGGCTGGTCGAATCGACGGACATCGGGCTGGACGCTCACAACATGGGAAACCACATCGTGCGTTTCGCAGCCCTGGCTGCCCACTTGAAATTACCGGCTGATCAGCTCGAATTCGCCACTGGCTGATTGCCCACGGGTTCGTACCAGAGCGACCTGATCCACAACATCTGGGCGACGCAGGGCAGTGGACGCACGGGATAGCTCGCCTGGATGCGCGGATCCTTCGTATAGCGCTTGAGCAGCTTGCAGAAAGGGCATTCGTGGTTGGTCATCGGCGCGAGACTGAGGCTGGTCAGGTATTCGCTCTGGCATTCGGGGCAGGTGAACACCGAGAAGCTGCGACCCGTGACGAACCAGCGGCCCGTCGTGTGGGCGACGAGATCGAAAGCGCGGTCGAAGGTGATGCGGGGCGCTGTCTTGCAGGCCGCGGCGTAGTGGCGGTAGGCGGCGATCAGGGCGTTGGGGGGATCGATGCCGCGGGCGGCCAAGCGCCGGAAGAGCACCACGACGATCGAGGCCTCGGTGCGGCACAGCAAATTGGCGGTGTGGTACCACTCGCGAGAATCCGGGTGGCGCCCACGGCGTGGGCCGCTCAAGGGGTGGCGGAAGAGGTGCTGCAACTGGCTGGGCGAGAGGCCTGTCAGCAGTTGCATGGTGCGAATCCGGGCGCCGAGTTCCGCACATTCGGTCGCCAGGGCGAGCGCGCGGATGTGGCGCTGTGCGTGAAGCAGATTGCGCTCGTGGTTCATTCGGATCGTTGCTCGCCACAGGGATGGGGCGAAACGGGCGACGTGACCTCGTTCGGGCGTGCCGGTCGGCTCGGCTGGGGCGGGTGTGCCAGGAGCATCGCGTTGGCGAGCTGTGGCGGCCAGGAGAGCACCTGGATCAGGTCGGTGCGTGGCGGAAACAGGCACTCGTCACCGAGATGCGCCACGAGCATCAGGATCTCCTGGTAGGCCAGCGTGGCGAGGAATTCAGCCTGGTCTGCGTCGAGTCCGAATCGGCTGCAAGCGATCGCGTGATCGCGCTTTACGCATTCGGCGATCAAGAGGAGCATGTTCAGATTCGCGATCTGCACATGCGAGAGTTCGAGTCGACCCATCGCATTCTCCACGCAGTCTTTGAAAAGACACGCAGTCGAATGCCAATTTCATCGTCAGGAAGATGAGCCGCCAAGCGAATGCGTCGTTGGAATCGAGGCTATTCGGTAGGCGTCGGGGCGGTCAACGGTCGCCGCTGGCGGCGATACGCAAAACACGTGGGCGGCGGTTATTGCGTACAGACCTCATTATCTTGTCATGAAATCGACGCCTATGCGGCCAAGCGTGGGGCAATTGCCGGTTCTGGCAATTTTGGAGCATGACCGAATTACCGGCATTTTCAAATGAGGGATATCAAGCGGGTGCCTACTATGAGTGACGTTCTGCCCGATGAAAAAAGGCGCCCACGAAGCGGTGCCGTCAGGCAGCAGGCACCGAAGGGGCAACCCCCTCCGGTGTGCTGGTCAGTTGAGATCGTCCGAGCTCGAAACTTGCCCGTGACGCGGGCTTCTAGGCCGGTCGGATGATCTGGCGCATCGTCTGCTCCCAGTCCCCGGTGAAGACGATCACCGTGCCGGGGAAGTTGCTCGCGTTCGCCCATTCGGGATGGTCATCCACCAGGAAATCCTGCTCCGTGCCGACAGCGCCCTTGTCGGGCGTGATGATGATGCGGTCATCAAGGGACGGAAAATGCCGCCGGGCCCACAGCAGCTTCTCGGTGGCGGCGTGTGGATTGCTGCGCGGGATCTTGGTCAATGCGAAGACCAGGTGGCCGGCCGTATCCAGGGCAGCCACGGCTTCGGCGGCTCCGGGGATCGGGTCGAGGTCGAGGAAGGCACCTGCGACCCGCTTGAAGTGTGAAGGCTCCATGGCATGTGCCCGCGCGGCGCCCTCGAAGTCGGCGATCACGCCATCCATGTCCACGTAGACGCGGACTTTGTCGGGGTAGTGTCGTATTACCATGTTTTTTGCTCCTGAAATGCTTGGACAGGGCGTGAGAGGGTTCATCCCTCCCTCGCCGAGCACCGTCTATCGGGTCAAGCCGTCTCGGCCAGAGCCTTCCATTCGCGGTTGGACAGCTCGATCAGCTTGCCGCCCAAGACCTCGAATTCCGTGGCTCGGTCGTAGTCCGCCACGTCCTGGCTATACCGCGTCACCGCGTTGACCAGGCCGTAACCGGACAGGTCGCCGCCCTTGATGAGGTGGTTGAGCACGCCATCGCCTTCTTCCTCGCTCAGCGTGTAGCGCTGGCGCAGGACCTCGACCGTTTTCACGGGGCTGGCCTTGAGCTCGATGCCCATCGTCTTCTGCATCTTCAGCGCGATCTTCGTGAAGGTGTCTTCGGACAGCGCCGAGCGGACGACGTCACGCACCTGCAGGAAGAAGGCCTTGTCGTCGGCCTTGAGCGTGTCTTCCTGGAAGATCGTCAGTCCATCGTCGTTGCCCAGGGCGCGCCCGAGGTGCGTCTTGCGGATGGATTGATCGGCGGCGATCATGCCGTTGCTGCACACCAGCCGGTAGATCAGCGGCTGCACGGCCAGCGTGCCGAGGCCGACTTCCGAGTTGGTGACCACGATGCCGGCCTGCACCACATCGCCGACCTGCATCTCGTATTGCAGGCGGGGCAGGACGAACTTGATGTACATCCGTGTTTCCGTCAGCTCCACCGATTCGAAGCTTCCGTCCTTGAACTGACCCAGGATCGGTAGAACGCTTTCGGCAAGGTCGAAGTTGTCGAGGCAGCGATAGCGGTTCGACAACACCGCGCGCACTCGGCCATCAAGCGTGCGCAGCATGGGGCGGGCTTCATCCTGCTGCAGCCACGTGTTCACGTTGCGGTCGAGCAGGGCGGGTTGCTCCGTGCGCATCCGCTCGAAGTAGGCGAGCGGAATCTTCAGCTTGTCGGCCAACTGGCGGCGTGCCAGCGGGGTGACTTCGAAGGGCGCCGGCGTTTCCGGCGCTTCGATCTCCAGCACGGTGTCGCCGTCTTCGCGTGTCGTGTGGTGCACGAGCGTGGAAGGGACAACGTAGTCCTTCTTGCTGTTGAGTTGGCGATCCAGTTCCTGGGCCAAGGCGGAGAGGGAACGTCCACTTTTCATGAGAATCTCCATTCGGAAATGAAAAGCGGGGACGGCCGACCCCAGACGGGGAGCGCATCCCCGCACGGGTTGATGAAGGCCGGCCGAATGGCCGGCCCGATGACGGCGCGAAGGTATCGCGCTTGGGCTTCAAGGCTGCCTGCGTCACGCCAGAGGCGTGGCTGGTGTGGCAGCTACCAAGGGAGCGAGGCTCCCGGGGAAGAATCTTTTCGCTGGCATCTCCTGTGGGGATGCCACTGAAAAGGCGGATGCAGCGTGATGCTGCATCCCCTTCAAGGCCGTCAAGCGACTTGCCGTACTTCGGCATCCCGCCGCCTGGCCTGCCGCGGCTGGGCTCGCCGCGCCTCTGCAAGCAGTGCTTGCCAGCGACGGAACCAGATGTCCGACCAGTCGGTGCCCGGACATTTCGGTATGAACACCTGAACCTCACGCCGGACGCCTTCTTTTTGCTCTCGTCTGGCACGCCTGGCGAGTGAAAAAGCGAAGTATTGCCCCGTGAAATCGCCATCAGCATCGTTGTCGCCGTAGATCCAAAGCTTGGTCACGGTGTCGGGAATCACGAGCTGCTCGAAATTACCCGCGCCGAGCATCGCCCATGCCGGCTTGTGCGTCGCGAGGTGCAGCGCCAGTCCCTTCTCGATGCCCTCGGTGATCACCAACTCGTCGGTCGCCTCGAACAGCTTGACGGGCTGGCCGGCGATGCCGGAGCCGAGCACCTTCTTGGTGTCGTTGGTCCCAAGCTTGCGGCCGTTCGGCAGGTAGATCCGGTTTACTGCCCGAATCTCCCCATCGGAACCGTCGATGCGTGCCACCATCGCGGCGTACTCGGCAACCTTGTGCGACTTCCCGTGCTCATCCTTGCGGTAGTAGGCCAGCCTCGGGTGGAAACGCAGCACGGAAGGGTACTCGGGGAGCGCCAGGCCGCGCGAGGTCAGGTAGCGATCGACCTCATCGCCGCGACTGATCGGCTGCGACTCGGTCCATATCTGCCGCACGAGCTTTCTCATGTACTCGTCGGATGGCTCGTTGGAACGGTAAGCGACAGGCTTTGGATAGAGGCCCAAGTATTGCTCCACTGCCTCCAGGACTTCGTGGAAGTCCATGCCTTTGGCCTGCTGCGCCAGTTGAAAGCCGCCACCGGAACCGCAACTGCGGCAGAAATAGTTGCCCTCGCCGAACTTGTCGGTGAACTGGAAGCGATCGCGGCCACCGCAAAAGGGGCAGGGCATGTTGACGCGCTTCTTGATCATCCGGGATTCCAGTCCCAGGTGCAGCAGGATCTCTGGCCAGCGGCCATGGGCCCGTGCCTTCGCGTCGTCGATGCGACGCTGATACTCTTCGTTTGTCATGGCGATCTCCATGAAGAAACGCCCAGGCGCAGGGCCGGATCGCAGAGGCGAGCCGGCTCGGATGCGGGGCTGGGCAAGACGCACGTCGACGTCGTGGCTGACGGACATGCGGGCGATGAACGGGGCCGAATGGCCGCCGTCGAGGATGGGGCGGCGTGCGCACTTGCACGCATCTCCCCAAAAATGGCGCTACGGAAGCGGGTGTGTCACCTCCGCCGCAACGCCTGATTCACACGATCAGTTCGACCGAGTGCTCATCCGCCTCCTGCTCGATACGGACCTGGAAGGTCTGCCCGTGCAGGCACGGATAGCGGTTTGACTGCAGGTCTCTGAGCAGCGAACGCATCGCCTCGACCGGATCGGTCATGCGAAGGCGGCGGATCAGGTGTTCGAGCGAGGCCATGTCGGCATCCCGATCTGATTCGTAGAGCCTGTCATTCCCGTCCACATAGGAAGCGCATTGCCGAACCACGCGACCCGAGTGCTCGCCATTCGGGATGTAGAAACGCCCGTCGTGGTACAGCCCTTCGTCGGTCAGCGTGACCGTGTCGTCGCCGATGCGTACCGAAACTTCGTCGCACAGGATGACCTCGGCGGAGATCCAGTCTGTCTCGATGGACGAATCGACGCGCTGGTTGGTGACCGTCACCTCGACCGCTTGCTCGTTCAAGTCCATGACATAGGGGTGAACCCAATGCCCGTCGTCCAACTGATCGCCAGTGAGCACGACATAGCCCTTGGCCCGAGCCAGCATCCATTTCGCGCTGTTGGTGCCATCCACCCAATCGAGCTTGACCAGTTTCACCTGTCCTTCCTCGACCTGGGCACGGCGCAGCGGCATGGCGGGCTGCTTCAGGTAACTCCCATAAGGCGAGCGTGATTGCACGGGATAGTCCGCAGCGAGCTCGCAGAGCTGTCGCGGGAGTGCCGCGGCATCGTTGAGCAGGTCGAGGTGGCGATGAAACCGCATGACCCCGTAGAAGTCCTCGACGAACTCGGCGGACGCCAACTGTGCCTTGCGATGCGCCAGCGCTTCGCGCCATGCCATCCGGACCTGTTCCCTGATTTTCAGCTCCTGGACATCCGCGTCGATCAGCTTGTCCCGGTCGGGCAGGCGTGCGAGAAACGCCTGCGAGTCCAGGTGGACCACGTTCGGCGCCTCGTCGTAGATGACGTAGTTCGGTAGCGTCATCACGCGGAATCCCTGGAGGTAGGCCACGATCCCCGTTGCGAAGCGGCCGCTGTGCGTGCCGATGAGGTGGATGTCTCCGACCGGCGTCGAAAGCGGCCGCAACTCGGTGAGGGCGTGGGTGCGAGGCACCGGCCTGCCGTTGAATTCGATCGGTACGGGAAATCCCTTGCACAGCTCCTCGATGCGGGAGGCCAGATCCGGCAGATCCACACCGTGGAGCTCGATGCGCGTGCCCGCGCTGCGCTCGTCACCGACCTCCTCGACGCCGATGGGTGCCTTCGACAAGGCGCTTGCGGTATCGAAGTCGATGCGCTTGCCGCGCGAGGTGACGATGCCGCGCGTCGATGCGTACAGGCACCGCGAGAAGCCCGCGCCGAAGGGGTGTTCTTCAGCCTGCAAGGCTTCATCCCAACCCGATTCGTTGAAGGTCAGCAACTTACTGAAGTCTTCGATACCGTGGCCGTCGTCGATGACCCGGAGGGTCTGTGAGACCGGATCGTGGCTGATCTCGATCAGTGTGGCGCCGGCGCGGCGCCCGTTCTGAAGCAGTTCGGTGATCAGCGTGAACCGATCACTGAACGCGAAGCGCTGGTTGCGCAGCGTTCCGTCTTCATTGATGCGGACTTGGACGTATTCCATGACTTGCTCCTGTCAGTGCAAGCGAGCCCGCTTCCCTCGCGGGAGCAGGCCCGCGAAGGGTTGAATGAAGGATGGTCAGTGCGCGGTGCGCACCGGCTCCGTATAAAGCTGACCTGCCATCAAGGCCTCGACGACGCTATGCGTCGCGAAGTCGCTGGGCAGCAGGTGCTGGGTGTCGAGAACCGTGCCGTCGGCATCCAGGCGTTCGACTTCGATGATCGCGGGGTGCCAATGCACCCGGTACGTCAGTTGGTCGGCGCCGGAGATCACGAAGACGCGCCCGGCGCAGCCGGTGAGGACTTCGCTTTCCTTGACGAGGAACTCGATCTCGGTCAGGCCGCGCACGCGCTGCAGCAGGTTCTGCGCGACGGGCATCTGTCTTTGAATGTGTAGTTGCATGAGACGCTCCTAAAGAGGTGTCTTTTCACAGTCGCGATCCGGTACGGCCGCGGCCAATTCATCACGGTCCGTCGGCGACGTTTCTGCGCTCGGGAAGGCGTCATGGATGCAGACACGCCTTTCGAGGTGACTGCCGCGCATGCTCTCTTCCTGACGCAGGGCGTCGTCGTAGTCCATGCGGCCGGCGATGCCGTAGCAGGCCAGAACGGCCAGCAGGGCAAGGATGTCTTTCAACGTCGTCATGACGTCTCCTTCGAAACAAAAGAGGGCCGCAAAGGGCCCTCGTAGAAGGGTTGTTGGGTTTGTTTTCAAACGAAGAGGTCTCCTTGCACGGTCTTGCGTTTGATCTGCTCGTTGATCCACTGCGGGTTCTTGCTCAGCCGCGTGGAGGCCCACTGAAGGTTGTGCGCGAGGGCTTCGCTCACCCAGGGGGGAGGCGGTTCAGCGATTCGCGCATCCAGCGCCGGACGTTGAAGAGCAGCAGTTCACGGAAGGTTTCCAGATCGACCAGGCCGCAATAGGTGTAAGTCGACAGCGGACTGCAGCCGACGACGCGCACGCAACTGGCGAAGGAAAAAGGTTTGTCGTCCTTGTCCGGATCGGTGAAGACCCAGCGCAAGGTGTCGAGCTTTTCCTCGAGCGGCGTGGCGGGGTCCGCCAATCCGTTCAACTCGTCGAGCAGCAGGCAATGGAGAAAGACGATGTCTTCTTCCGTCCACTCGATGGGCTCATCGGCGCTGGCATCGAGTTGGTGTTCCACTGCCTGTGGGTTGTTCGCCGCGTACGCCACATAAGGAAAGGCGCGTGGCGGTAGGGGCGTGTCGCCGGTGCGGAGAGTGACCGGCTGAAGGTTTGTGCGCGGCATCGTGGCCTCCAAAAGGAAACGGGGGCACGACGCACCCAAGGGGCGAATGCCCCACGGGGTTGGAAAAGGTCGATGCGCTAAGGACAACGACCAGTGAAGAAAATGGCTGGCTTGGGGCGGACGATCCGCCGGATGACGGTGTGCCAGCTACCGCTGAGAAAACTGCTTTCGGCACGGGAGCGACAAGCTCCCGCCTCGAAAGCATGTTTCGGCGCGGGACTCGGCCGCCAAGGAGGAGAACATGGCGACGGGGATCATGGGGTGATCCAGGGGGGACTCAAGGGCTCGCCAGGACGGTGCGCAGGGCCAGCTACTGCATGCGTCGTAGATTGCCGTGGGGACTTCGGCCGGTCAATCCTCCTGGCGGCGAAGTCCACCAGGTGATGGCAAATTCGAGCGGTTTGGACGGGATATTCGGGTGGAGTTCAAGCTGCCAGACGAGGACGATCTGCTTCAAGTCGACAGCAGAGAGGTCTCCCATGGCAACGAAATTCTCCGGTGCGCAGATCGTCAAGACCGACGAAGGCGCGGTGAACGCACGCATCCTGGCTCGCGAGGCAAAGGTTGACTTCCGTCGCGTTGAAGCTGCAAGCATTAAAGTGGTCACGCGTCTGACAAGCGCCGAAGGCAAGCGTCTGTTCGTGCGCTTCTTCAGCACCTTGCAGCTCAACGCCCACTTCATTTCCGTGCTGGCGCGCACGCGCCTGGACTCGGACGATGTGGCCAAGGTCGAGGCGGCCATCAAGGCGCGTATCGATACGGTGGCCGAAGCGCTCAACAAGGCCATCGACGGCGCTGAAGCGCTGTTCCAGGCCAACGGCATCACAAGTTCGGCCACCTACGACACGCAAGCCCTGGAAATCGAGGTCGGGATCATCTCGTCGACCGGCCGGCGCTACCTGGATCTGATCGGCAAGATCGACCAACTGATGCCCTTGCTGCAGACGCTGGAGATCCATGAGGTCATCACCACACAGGCGCTCGATATCCAGCGTGCCACGCTCAAGCGCCAGGTCCGCGACGTGGCGAACTCGGCGCGCAGTCTGGCAACCGGGCTGCGCCGGCGCATGAACGCGCTGGCCGCGAGCGCCGCTGGCGGTGGCAACGCGTCGGCTTCCCCTGGCGCCGTGCGCGCAGGGGAGGACGGGGGTGTTGAGGGTGACGGGGATACGGAAGGTGATCTTGCCGAGCCGGAAGCCCGTGTCGTGCTCGTCGACTTGGCGGACGATGCAGTCGATCGATCTGTCGATCCCTTGGAATCCGAGGCGTCCATGCCTGAGCCGGGAGAAGGCCCGGAGGGTGATCGCTGAGGACGGTCGCCGTCACTGCCGGGCGGCTTGCGTGGCTGCACCACCCATCTCGCGTGCCCACAGGGCCTTTGGGTGTGGTGTCGTGCCGCAGCATGATATGAGGTGTTGATTGACGCTCATGACGTGCGTTACCGTATCGGAACCGGCCATCCCCTCCCGTGCTGCAAGCGGGTGGGGTGCCGGGTTCCTCCGGGCGTGATCGTCGCGCCGGACGTAGCGGACGTCACCCGCCCTGCTGAAAGCGACTCGCCAATCCCGCGCGAGATCACTCGTTTTTTCTGTTTTTCGTAGCGGCCCGCCAGGCCCGCCATGCGTTCGTTTTATTTTTTTGCCGTCGCCCGGGAAGCCGGCGGCATGTCCTGTGTTTGCTTCCCTAGCGATCGTTCGAATCTGACCTAGCACGATCGCGACGGAGGGGGTCATGAACTTCGGCATCCATGAGGAACCGAACATGCCCACCGCAATCCCATCCTGGCAGGCGTCAAGGCCTGCTCGCGTCTGCCAAGACGCACCTGCCGTCCTGCCTCAAACCGGCTTCCTGCGTGAAGCGCGCTTGCTGCAATTCCTTCCCTTCTCGCATTCGACCTTGTGGCGCAGGGTGAGGGCGAAGACCTTCCCCGCACCCGTCAAGATATCCGGTCGCATCACCGCCTGGCGCGCGGAGGACATCCGTGCGTGGATTGAAAAGCAGGGGGGTGATGGCGCGGCAGACGGGTGATCCGCGCATCCTGTCGGTCAACTGGCTGAATCCGGCCTGAGTGGCTGCTGAACCTCTGTGCCGCTTTCCAGAATCTTCAGGAACTCCGTGTAGGCGAAAACGCGGCCGCGCTGCTTGCCGGTGATTTCTCCCACGACCTTGAGGTTCTCCAGCGCTTCGAAGGCCTTGTTGACCGTCGGGGCGCTGAGGCCGGTTTTCTCCTTGGCCTGGGCTGCGTTGAGGAACGGGTGTGTTTGGAGCAGTTCGTGGATTCGGAGCATGGAGTTGGTCTGCTCGCCGCATGCCGCGATGCGCTCCCTGTCCGCCTGAAATAGCGCCACGATGCGCATCGCGCTCTCGTAGGCGTTGTTGGCCGTTTCTGCCACGCCCGTGAGGAAGAACTCCGTCCAGGTCTCCCAGTCTCCGCGCAGCCGAACGTCCTGCAGCAGCCGGTAGTACTGCTCCCGGTGGGTCTTGAGGTACAGGCTCAGGTAGAGCAGGGGTTCGTGGAGGATCTTCTTCTCCACGAGGAACAGGGCGATCATCAGGCGTCCCAGGCGTCCGTTGCCGTCCAGGAACGGGTGGATGGATTCGAACTGCACATGCAGTAGCCCGGCCTTGATGAGCGGAGGGATGAATCCGGAGTCGTCGTGGAGGAAGCGTTCGAGATCCCCCAGACACTTCTTCATTTCGTTGATCGGCGGCGGCACGTAGTGGGCATTGCCCGGACGCGTGCCACCGATCCAGTTCTGAGAGCGGCGGAACTCGCCCGGATTCTTGCCCTGCCCGCGACCCTTCTGCAGGAGCCGGGCGTGCATGTCCCGCAGCAGGCGCAGGCACAGCGGCAATCCTTTCGGGTCGCGCAGGACACTCAACCCATACATCATCGCGTCCACGTAGTTGGACACCTCGGTGATGTCGTCGAGGGGCTTGCCGACCAGCGCCGCGTTCTCGAACTGGAGCAGATCGTCCAGGGTGGACTGGGTGCCTTCGATCTGCGAGGACAGGACCGCTTCCTTGCGCACGTACATGTAGAGGAACAAGGCCTTGTCGGGGAGTAGCATGGCCACGCCATCCAGTCGGCCAATCGCCCGGTCGGCCTCGCTCAGTCGCTGCAGTAGCTGTGCTGAAAGCGCCAGCGGTGGTTCGGGCGGCAGGGCGGGCGGAACGTAGGCGTTGACGGTCTCGTCAAAGGCTACGGTCGACACGTAGCGCCCGATTCTGGGATTCGTCGGCTGGGTGTCTTGTGAAGTGTCGCGGGTGGGCATGGCGCGTAAGTTAAGGCGGCTTAAATAGCGCTCGTCGCTAATAAAAATCACGCTTGAAATTTTACTAATGCCGTAAAGATGCTGCAAGCACCGGTCTGCCGTGCGGGACCCGTAGCGAGCTCAACTGCGTGAGGTGGCGCTGGGAGATGAGCGGCCCTCGGGTATCCCGCGCCTGATCCAAAGATCTGGCTACAGACACCCCCAGTCTTGCGACCGGGGGCATCATGCAGCGACGAGCACTGCGTCGGCCTCGTCCTTTGTCCTTGGCCTCTGGTGGTGGAGGCTGTCTCATGTGCTACGGGCGTATGCCCCCGAAATCCTGGACATGACCCTATCGAAGTCGAAGTCGGCGCGGAACCGCGGTTCGAATCGACCTTGTTCGCCTTCGAAGACGAACTCCGCGCAGTAGCAGTCTTGTTCGTGTTCACCGCAGTACTGGCATTCGGGGTTGCAGCCAACGATCATCTGATCAATGGCATCGGCCGGATCGTCCGACGCCATCAACTCGTCGTCGGCGGACCAGTCGCTGATTTCGAACTCGCCGCGGGCGAATGCCAGGACGTCATCGGTGGTCTCGAACGCCCAGCTCAGCAAGGCTTGGCAAGCAGGAAGCAGCACGACACGGGCATAGTCAAAGCGGTAGCCTTCCAGCAGGCACAGCACGCGCCCTTCTTCTTCGTACAGACTCTGAAAGGAAATCGGGCCGTAGCGCTGCTCGAGCGCACGGTACCGCTCCGGGTCGAGCCGGATGTGCTTGAGCGCGTTGTTGATGGCATCGATGAGCTCGAACTTCCGATTGCTGAGGCGTGCACCGTCCACGCAGAACAGTTCGTCGAACTGCCGGACGAACTCGCCCCTGCGGTCATCGAGACCGGCGGTCTTGCGAATCGCCAGGATGTAGTCGACTGCATGGGCGAGGAACAGGTTGGCGCCGAAGACCCGATGCAGCCGGACGTTCTGCGCAGCGATATCGGCTCGCAGTTCCGCCATCGCGGGTTCGAGGATCGCATGGAGATACTGCCGGTAGTCCGCGCAGGCTTGTTCGAGTGCTTCGGGTGACGGGGGCACGGACGCATCCTTCCTTTGAAACATTGCATGGGCTGGGTGGGGGACTACTGGCCTGCGAGCACCACGACGGGATCCAGTTGGAAGCCCGGATAGTTGAATGCGCCGGCCAGTGTGTCGCAGTTGGCGGGCGTTGCGCCTTGTTGCCGCAGCACTGCATGCCAGCGAGCCGTCACCACCTGCTGGAGCTGGTTGACGATAGCCGTTGCCTGTTCCAGGGAGAGTTTGAACTGCCCGTGTTGCGAGAGCAGATTGGCACGGTTCGCGTAGCGGTTGAAGATTCCACAGGTCATGGCGAGGTCCCGCTTTTCTGCGCTGGTCAGCGGGTTGGGCGTCAGGTCGTATGCTGGTGACAGTTCCCACTTGTCCGTGGCTGCGATCAGAGCATGGTTGCGCGGATGGTCGTCGGTGTTCGAGATGAGGGCGTTGAACACCATGCGCCGAAACAGTTCTTCCAGGTCTTGAGTCGGTTGCGCGCTTCGCCGCCGAAGTTCGTCGGCCAGCAGCAGGTAGGACCACTTGGCCCGATCGCCATGTGAGTCCTCCGCACCCAGCGCAGTCAGGCCGCTGACCATGCGATGCCGAAGGTAGCCGTCCGCGGTCAGGGTACGGTCGAAGCGCTGCACGAGCAGGACGTCCTTGCCGGCGACGGTCTCGATGCGATGCCTGGCAACGCGCAGGCCGCACTCCTGTGCCAGGGCGAGCATCGCGCCTTCGACACGCGCGTTGTTCCACTTGTCTCCCTTGTCTGGAAACTTGGCAAGCCATAGCCCTTGCGCGTCCTCGACCACGTTCTTCGGACGGGCGCCGCCCATGGATGTGCCGGGCTGCAGGAGCTCAAGCATCTGCTCGGGTACGCCCGGCTTGCCCGCGGCTTCGTCTTCCATGAACTGTTCGGCCGCGGCGAGCAGGGCTTCCAACTGGATGACCTGGTTGAACTTGCGGATCGGGGCGGGAGGTACCTTGTCGCGTCCGAAGGACAGGGCGCCGGCCCGGTCTTCGGGCGAGTGCAGCAGGTAGTCGACCTCGGTGAGGTCGGTGCGTTCGGTGTGCTTCTCGATGATGCGGCGGCCCCATGCATCGGGAGATGCGTCGCGCAGGGTGCCGAAGATGCCCTTGAGCTTGACCGTCTGCACGCGCCTGGGTGCCAGGGGTAGTTCGTAGGGCTCAAGGGGTACCGCGTCGGCGCGTCGCAGGTAGGCCGGGTTGTAGACGAATGAGCCTGTCGGCACCCCTTGCGGGAAGTCCAGTTCGTAGAACCCCGCCGTCACGACCT
Organism: Diaphorobacter nitroreducens; assembly: GCF_002214645.1. Lineage (NCBI taxonomy): Bacteria > Pseudomonadati > Pseudomonadota > Betaproteobacteria > Burkholderiales > Comamonadaceae > Diaphorobacter > Diaphorobacter nitroreducens. The sequence continues at coordinate 1,964,398 of NZ_CP016278.1, read as the reverse complement.
CCATGGACTGCGGTAGCTGGAGGTAGACGTAGGCACGCTGGTCAGAACTCGCCATCGAAGTTCTCCTTGCGGTGACGAATCCGTTGCGGCAGGCGTGTGATCTCCAGTTGCTTGCCTTCTTCGTCGCGTTCGGGGTCGGCAAACGCCTGGATCTCTGACTCCAGGCCCATTGCCCAGAGCATGGCCAGATAGGCGCCCAGGCCGGTTTGCAGATTGCCGGCTTCCACGGCACGTGCGGTGTCGTAGCTGATCCCCGCCTTGGCGGCCACGTCGCGCAGGGTCAGCCGGCGGCGTTTGCGCGCCAGGGTCAAACGTTCGCCGATGCGCTGGGCGCCATCCCGGACGGCAAAAGGCGCAGTCTGACTCAGTTGAAGAGGGCGGGGCATGTTGAAATCAATCCTGGTCTGCTTTAGATTGGTTTCAGCATACTTTTACGTGATGGATTCGTCAACTGATGTTGGTCTCGAAGACCCCTATCCGGTTTAAGACTGGTTTCAGTCGTCTTTTTGGCGAGTGGGTGTGATGCTAATGTGCGAAAAAATCCCCCCGATCCTTCGACCGAGGGGAGTTCATCACGCAGCGACGAGCGCTGCGCCAGCATCGGCGTCAGCCGCCTGGCTGCCGGCTTCGTCCTTCGTGAGGTCGAGCTGTTCGATCAGTGCAGCCTGGCGTGCTTGTAGCGTCTGCAAGCGAAGGGCATGCTCGAACGGCCGGCTCAGTTCGACCTGCAGGTCGACCAGGCGCTTGCGGCGTGTTTGCAGCAAGGCGCCGGCCTTGCTGGCCGATTCCTTGACGATGTCGAGCGTGGCGAGCAGTCCCGCCACGAGGGCCGGCCCCATTTGGTAGGGCGTTGCCTCATAGACGGCGTTGCCCGCCAGGTAGTACATCGGCGTGTGTTCTCCGCTGGCGCAGACGATGCCGAGGTCGAACCCGCCGAAGCGGCCGACGGCGCGATCCACGCGCAGCCGGCCACGGGTGGCTTCCTCCTTCACCGCCAGCACCATCGCTCGCAACGCCTCTCCAACCGCATCTGGGCCGACGAGACGCTGTTTGCCAATCTCCACCGCGATGTTGCCCATCGTTTGGGGTTCCATCCGAGACAGGTCGGCCTCGTGAGCCGCCAGTTTCTTCTCCAGCGAGGCAATCAACATCGGCAGATCGGCCACTTCGCGCTCATTGGCATAGCGCTGGTTGCGCCACACCCAATGGAGCGTCGAGAGTTTGGCCACTTCCGCGTCCACACCCGCCTTTTCGATGACGAGCGGGTTGCCCGATGCCAGGGCTTTGACCTCCGCGTAGGACAGGGCGGCGAGCGCCACATCTTCGACGGAGCGGATGCCTCGGTCTCCACGCATGACCTGCGCGATGAAGCGTGCCTTGGTTTCCAGGGTCTGCCAGGAATAGGCATCGAAGGACCCCTCGGTTACGTAGCGGAAGATGTCCACTTCTTCGTTCATGTTGCCCTGCCGCAGGATGCGGCCCTCTCTCTGCTCCACGTCGCACGGACGCCATGGCGCGTCGAGGTCGTGTTGAGCGACCAGCCGGTCCTGCACGTTGGTGCCGATCCCCATTTTCTGGGTCGACCCCAACAGCACGCGGATACGGCCTTCCCGCACCGCCTTGAAGAGCTTCGCCTTTTGGGCGTCGGTGTCCGCGTCATGGATGAACGCGATGTCCTGCTCGGGAATGCCGGCGTCGATGAGCCTTCTGCGCAGATCGTCATAGACGCTGAAAGCCTTGCCACCCTTGGGGGACGACAAGTCGCAGAAGATCAACTGAGCCCCGCGTGTTGCTGCCGTGCGCTGCCAGATGGCATGCACCTCACGCACGCATGCGGCTACCTTGCCCGCCGTGTCGAAGTGCGCCGATGGCGCGATCAACCGGAAGTCCAGTGCGGCCTTGCGGCCGTCGTTGGTCACCGCCAGCATGTTGTCCTCGTCGGGCTTCACGTGGCCATTGCGGATCGCTGCGGCACGTTCGACCAGGGTCTGCACGAAGGCCTTCAACTGCGGGCTCGGCGGGCAGGCCATGACGCGGGCTTTTCCGCCGCGCAGTTTGGGCACCGGCAGCTTCAGCATCGCGGCAGTCTGGATGTCCGCGACCTCCCCAAAGATCGACATCAGCTCGGGCACGTTGATGAAGCGCGCGAAGCGCGTGTGCATCCGATAGCCGCTGCCGTCCGGGGCGATCTCCAGCGCCGTGACCGCTTCCCCGAAGGTGGCGGCCCAGGCATCGAATTGCTGCAGGCCGAGCTCTGCCAGCCGGTTGGGCTGCAGGTAGCGCTGCATGGTGTGGATCTCGGCCATGGTGTTGGCCACGGGTGTCGCGGTTGCGAACACCACCCCGCGCTGCCGGTTGCCATGCAACTGCATCGTGTAGCGCGTCTTCAGGTACAGATCGAAGGCACGCTCGGAACTGGCCATTGGCAAACCTGCCACCCGCATCTTGGAGAAGCGGAAAAGGTTCTTGTGCAAATGCGCCTCGTCCACGAACAGCCAGTCGATGCCCAGTTGCTCCCAGGTCAGCAGGTCGTCTTTCTTGCCCTGCGCCGACAACTTCTCCAGGCGTGCCGCCCAGCTCTTCTTCATCTTCTCCAGTTGCTTGACGATCCGGTTGGATCGGTCTTCACTCTTGGCCGCGCGCACGGCCAGTTCTATGTCATGGATGACCTCCTTGATGAACCCCTCGGAAAACTCGGGGGATGTCTTGATACGCTCGAAACTCGAATGGGTGATGACCACCGCATCCCAATCGCCGGTGGCGATGCGCGAGACGAGCTCCCTGCGGCGGTCGCCTTCCAGGTCTTCCTTCGTGGCCATCAGTACCGAGGCCTGGGGATAGAGCCGGACGAATTCCGCCGTGTACGACTGCAGCATGTGGTTCGGGACAACATGGCAAGGCTTGGCTGCAAAGCCCAGCCTGCGCAGCTCCATGCTGGCGATGACGCATACCGCCGTCTTGCCGGCGCCCACCGTGTGAAACAGCCCGGTGTTGCCGGACTGCACGATGCGCCACACCGCGTTCGGTTGTTGCGGGTGCAGCTTGAAGCACTGCGAGAACCCCGGCAGCACCAGGTGAGAACCGTCGTAAGTCCTCGGCCGGGTGGCGTTGAACAGGCGGTTGTAGAGCGCGCACAGTCGCTCGCGCCGGGTCATGTCCTCGAAAGCCCAGGTAGCGAAGCGATCTTTCAGCAGGCCGAGCTTCTCCCGAGCGGCCAAGGTCTCCGTGGGGTTGACCACGTAGGCGTCCTTCTCGGGCGCATAGTCCTTGACCGTCGGGGTCTGCACGTTGAGCGCGCACAGGACGAGTTCCACCGCATTCATGCGCGAGGTGCCGTATTCCTGCGTGGCTTTGACGCTTTGCCGCACCGACCACTCCGAGTACTGCACTGACCAGGCACCCGCTTCGGCCGAATAGGCGACCTTGCAGTCCTTCAGTTCCAAGCCCTCTTGCAGGAAAGCTTCGACGTCGGCCGCCGGAATCCAGACGGCACCGAGGCGAACCTCGATTGACGCCGGCGGCAGATCTTCGGGCTGGACACGCTCCAGGGCCTCGGTGTTGCGCCGATAGGCCTCGCCACCCATCCTGGCCTGCTCAAGCTTGACCTTGACATTGCCGGACAGGTACTCATCGGCCGTCTTCCATTCGTCGTCGGACGGGTCGTGGAAGATGTGGCCGGCGTCGGCCAGTGCCGTCGTCACCGCATCGGTGGGCGCGCACAGGAGTCGTCCCATGTAGGCCGGATCGACCCGCCCGCGCCACTGCATCGACGCGGCCAGTGCGGCCGTCGGCTCGTCAGCCGAGGTCGGTGCCGTGACGCGCTTCAACGTACGCTGGGTGAACAGGGCCGCCTTGCGGGCGGAGTCCGTCTCTTCATCGTGGTGCTCAAGCGAGAGCAGCAGCGGGTAATCCGGGTCACGCCGGAACGCGAGCGCATTGGCCCGCGTCGACAGGCAGCCATACTTCACCACGTAGCGGTCGTAGGTGCCGTTGAGCATCGACCGCAGGGGGCGCAGCTTGTCGTCGCCATCCTCGGCCAGCTGGGTGTCCAGCAGGGCGCGGGCATGATCGCGGATCGCGCACATGCCAGTGATCCGCGACCGCTGAGTGGCGTTGAACTGCTCATGCACGTCGACTAGCGAGCCGCCTTCCACCCGGTGTATCCGGCCATTGCGGATGCGGAAGGTCCCTGGCCTTGCACCAGGTTCCGCGGGGACGGGCGCATGGACGATCCGAGCAGCCGACTTGGCGGCACGGTAGATGCCCTCGGGCAACATCGCGATCCGCTCAGATAGGGCGGCAGCGAGGTCGCCTTCGAAGACCGCCGTCGGCACTTCCTCGTAGCCGTTGCTTTGCATGTGCAAGCGGCCGATGACCCACTCGGGGTGTCGGGCGTACCAGGTGTTGACCTGCATGTAGGGCCGCCCATGGCTCGGGTCGATCAGGCCGTCAGGCGCCTGGGTTCGCTCGATCCAGTCGCCGTCTACCGTTTCCGAACCTTCCCGTTTCCTCAGGATCAGGACGTCGGTCTGTACCTCCGTGCCCGCCAGTTCGGCAAACGCGCCCCTGGGCAGGCGGATTGCGCTGAGCAGGTGGGCCTGCGCAGCCAGATGCCGGCGCGCGACCGTGCTGGAAGACTCCAGCGTGTGGCTGCTGGTGATCAGAACCACCAGGCCGCCGGGGCGAACCAGGTCCAGCGAACGGGCGATGAAGTAGTTGTGGATGCTGAAGCCCGCGCAGGGCCGGTTGCTCGTGTCCGGCACCTTGTAGTTGCCGAACGGAACGTTGCCGATGACCAGGTCGAACCAGCTGTCCGGAAAGGACTGCTTCTCGAACGGGGCCACGTGGACCGTGACGCCGGCCGGTGCGTACAGCGCTTGCAACATGCGGCCCGACAGGTGGTCGATTTCCACCGCGGTGACTTGAGACTTCGCCAGCAGTGCTTCCGGCATGGCGCCGATGAAGTGGCCAATGCCGGCGGCCGGTTCAAGGATGCGCCCGCCGCTGAAGCCCAGGCGTTGTACCGCCGTCCACAGGCCGTCGATCACCGCCAGCGACGTGTAGTGGCTGTTGTTGACCGAGGCCCGGGCCGAGGTGTAGTCGGCTTCGCCCAGCAGGGCTTGCAGGCGCTGGGCGCGCGCATTCCAAGCCGCCTCCTTGCCGGCGAGGTTGAAGGCCGCCGGCAGGCTGCCCCAGCCGGTGTAGCGCACGAGGGCGCGGCGTTCATCGCCGTCCGGCGTGCGTTGCCCGGTCTCGACACGCACCAGCGTTTCGATGGCCTGCACATTGGCATCGAACTTGGCCGTGGTACCGGCCAAGCCATCCAGGTCGTTCGGGCGCAGGCGGGGGACGCTCAGCCGGGGGGAGCGGGTCGGTTCAACGACGACCGGCCGCCAACTGGGCTGCCGTGGCGTTGCCACTTCAGCGCGGGGCTGCACCTGTGTCTCAGGCTCGGCGCTCGCCCCGACCTCGGCTGTCGCACCGAATGCGGCGACGACCTGTGACAGCACCGATGCGCTTTCGGGAAGGCCCACCGGCGAAGACGGCAAGGCGATGGGTTGTTCGGCGGTGGCAACGGCTTCGGGCTCGAAGCCCGGCAGCCAATAGGATGCGGAACAACGTGAGGCTTTTCTCACCATGGGAGGACTCCAGATAAACAAGGAGTCCCCCCGCCCGTCATGAGGAGTGGAACTCCTCGATGAGGTTGGAAAAATGGGCCGATGCGGTACTGACCCGTGGGCAGACCAGCGGTCGCGTAAGGACCGGAATGGCTGCGTGCGATGAACGATGACTTTGGCGCCGGGCTGCGTGTGCTGCCAGGGCTCGCCGATCCGTGCCGTGTGGCGCGGCCTGCGGCTTTGTCTGCAAGGCGGGTGACGACCGCAACGCCGAGGTGATCGGAATGTCCGCTTGGGACATGCACCGGGTCGCGATGACCCGCAAGCCCGTTCAGTGTCTCGCGCCCCGTGCGGTCTGCAACGTCCGCCAGCCGCGCGTCACGCCCAACGTCCCGGGATCCCGAACTTTTGGGGATGTCGCGACAGCCGAACTGGCCTGGTGGGGCGCCTCCCCACCGCAGCCGGATGTTTGCGCTTCATCGAGTGAGCCGACGGCAGTGGTTGGCTGTGGGATGTTGTGCGGCGCCAGGCATTTCCTTCTTCAGCGCCGACCGCTCAGGCAAGGCGGCATGAGGTGGGGAATGCATGGGCAGTGCGATCTGTGTGCGGAGCCGGGAACGCCAGCCGAGAGTAACCGGCAAGCCATCCGGCCTGGAGCTGATGTCGAGTTCGTGCCGATTTGGGCCGAACTTCTCCTGTCTCGCCTCGGGGTGGAACGGGAGCATCGGAGGCAGGCCAATCCGCATGCTGCCCGTCTGAAATGCACAGTGAGTCAACCCGCCTGTCCATTGCCATACTCAAGGCAGTCCTTGCCGGGGAGACCTATGACGTCGCCGCTTCTGCCTATGGGCTGACCCGTACGGCGATCGAGCACCGGGTCAAGCGTCTGGCCAGGCTGCTGCAGCGGCAGGTCGGCATCAACGGGCTCAACCTGGAAGCAACGGGCTACGTCCATAAGTTGCGTGCATTCCGAGTCGAGGTCGAGGCGGCGATCGCCCGTTTTGAGGCTGGCGAGGCGGCTCCGGCCGCGCAACCGCAAGTCCTTTCCGACAAGGAGGTCTGGACGATGATTCGCCGCGCCGGCCTGCGCAGTCCATGGCCTTTGCGCGACATGGCGCTGATCCACATCGTGCTGGCAACGGGCGCGCGACCTCTGGAGGTTGCCCGCCTGGAGATCGGCGACTACCTGGATCCGGATGGCTCGGTCCGCAGTTGTTCCGAAATGCGGGCGGCGGCATCGGTCAACCGGAAGTCGCGCCCGCTGTTTTTCCGGAGTTCGGCGGCCATCCGGGCCATCGATGCCTATCTCGAGTTCCGGCTTGCCCAACAGGGCAGGGCGCTGCTGGCCGGCGAACCCTACCGGGGCTTCGACCCGTCTGCCCGGCTGTTCCTGAACGATGCCGGCCAGCCCTACGTCGTGCACTGCCTGGATGCCGACGGTCGGCCCCGCTACTTGTGCCGGCAGATGCTCGATACCTATCGCAAGATCTTCAAGCGCATCAACATGCATGGCCTGTCGGCCGTGACCTTGAGACGCACGGTGGCGTTTCGCCTGGATGCACGCGGGGCGGACGAGGAGCAGATCGGGCTCATCCTGGGTATCACCGAAAAGCAGGCTGTTCGCGAGTTGTTGCCGCCTCGCCCCGACATGGTCGAGTTGATGACCGACTTGTACCCGGATGCGGATATCGCCGCGATTTCCTTCTCCACCACCATGCTGTCGGATCGAGTGGCGAGCTGAAGCGGACGCCCTCGATGGGGGCGCAGTCGCACCTTGGGCCCACAGCGGCCCAGCAGCGGTCCCTTGCACCATGCGGATCACCATGGCCGAAGCGCAGACCGGTCGTACCAAGCGCCAGTGCGATGTGCTTTGGGTTCGGTGTGACGGTGCGCAAGTTCCATCATTTGACCTTGAACCAAGCACTGGATGCAGTCGAAACGGTTGACTTTCAGTGCTTCGTGAATAAGAATTATTCGCAGTTATGATGGGCAAGTAAAACAACGAATCACCTGAACAGAGAGGCGCTGCAATGTCGATGGATTCGCCGGGAGCGGCGCTCAAAGAGGTCTTCGTTGCGCACCGCGCGCAACTCCGCCGCATCGCCCAGAAGATCGTGGGCACCCCAGAGATCGCGGATGAGGTGACGCAGGATGCCTACCTGAAGCTCGTTGAAGGTGCATGCGCGCGCAATGTGGACAAGCCCTACTGCTACTGCTGCCAGGTGGTCCGCAATCTGGCGCTCGATCACTGCCGTCGTCAGGCCGTCGAGTCGACGTACCGCATCTACACCGAAGATGGGGAGCTTCCTCAGGTTGCCGGCGGTTGTGTTCCGGAGCGGTGTCTCCATGAGCGGCAAGTGCTCGATGCCATTGACGCGGTTCTCGGAACCCTGCCGCCCAGGACGCGACACGCGTTCGAGCTGTATCGGCTGGGTGGGCTGACGCAGCGGGACATTGCGCAGCAGTTGGGATGCTCCGCCACGCTCGTGAATTTCATGCTCAGGGACGCAACACAGGCCGTCGCGTCGTGCCGCGATCTGCTGGATGGGGCGTGACGATGGCTCGATCTGCCTCAAGCAATACCGGAAATAACGGGCGCCGGTCCCCGGTGAGTTTTTGCGCTTTGGTCACATAGCTGTCATCATTCAACGACTTGTGCTATTCGATAGCGCCATCAGCCACCCAGTATTCAGAAGGCAGCCAATGGGCGAAGAAGTGAATCCGAAGCAGGATCCGATTTGGGACATCGCCTGGTCCTGGGTGACACGTCAGCATGAGCGCCAAGGTTTTGATGCGGTCGCCGATGCCGAACTGGCACACTGGCTTGCTGCCGATCCTGTCCATCGTCAAGCCTATGACAAGGCCAGGCGCTTGTGGCTGATGGCTGGTCTGGTTCCTCCTGTCAACGATATCGACATCCCCGGCTGTACGGAACCCGACGGCGAACGCTAGCCGTCTTTTGCCCAGCTCTGAAGTCGAGCGTCGGGTCCATTGCGCCCGACCAGTTGCGTTGTTCCCCCTCCGCGCGTTACCCAGACACCGATTGGCGCAGCTGTTGCGCTGACGGTGTCTCAGTGCGTCTTTCTCACGTGACATGCATTTCGCGTGCGTCGCCGAGTGGATGTCCTGCGCGTGTTTGCGATGGGCTGCCCCGTCGTTTCCGGCTCGCCATGAGCCGCTGTGAGATGTCTGGCGACTAAACAAATCGACGGCTGTCTCGTCTTTGAAGGCAGTGACCAGCGTGTCGGCAAACGGGCCGGCAGCGCGCGAGGTCGCTTTCTCTTCACTGCACGAGGATGCCCATGTCGACCAGTTGCTTTGACCGCGAGGACGAGACCTTCATCGTTCTCGTCAACCACGAAGAACAGTATTCCATCTGGCCTCACTGGAAGGCCGTACCCGGTGGCTGGAAGGCCGTCGAAGGCATCAAGGGGGACAAGAAGACCGTCCTCGACTACGTCGAAAAGACGTGGACCGACATGCGCCCGCTGTCGCTGCGCAAGTGGATGGACGAACAGTCCTCGAAGGCCGCCCCGTCCGCTGCTGCGACTGCCTGATGGCCGGTTCCATGAGGTCGCCGTTCATCGATCTGCTGACCCTGCCATGCGCAGGCGCGAGCGCCACCATGTACCTGCGGTGGCGCCGCCTGCTGCCGGAGTGGATCCGCGTGGTGCCGGTGGAACTGCCGGGGCGGGGCGGTCGGTTGGGCGAGCCTTTCGTCGAGGACTTCGAGCGGCTCGTGGCGCAGATCTGTGATGAGCAGGCGGCAGCGATGCAAGGCCGTTACGCCTTGTTCGGTCACAGCATGGGGGCCTTGCTGGCCTATGGCGTAGCGCAGCGTCAGCGCGCGCTGGCCAAGCCCATGCCTCGGGCAGTGTTCGTCTCCGCCAGTCCTGCGCCCTCGCGCCGCGACCCGGATCGCTTTGCCGGCAAGAACGACGATGCGGCCCTGATCGCCGATCTGCGCAAGCAGGGCGGTACGCCCGAGGAGGTGCTTGCCAGCGATGAGCTGTTGCGCCTGACCCTCGACACCCTGGGTGCGGACTACCGTGTCTGCGAGAGCTTTCGATACCAGGCGGGCGAGCCGCTTTCCGTGCCGATGCACACCCTTGCGGGGCGGCAGGACGATATTGCCGCCGAGCGCATCGAGGCCTGGCGGCGCGAGGCCGGTGGCGTGTTCTCGCTTGACTGGTTCGATGGCGGGCATTTCTTCATTCGCCAGCATGAGCAGCGGGTGGTCGCTGCAGTGGTGCGGGAACTGACGCACCAGTTTTCCGGGGTGGGCCATGCAGCCGCAGCGTCTGCCTGATTCGCTGCCTGCCGGCATCGACGTGTTCCAGCTTGCGCTGGATCTGGACGCGCCGTTGTCGGATGCCGACTGGGCCTTGCTGAGCGAAGAAGAGGGTGTGCGCGCGCTGCGTTTCCTCCGGCATGGCGACAAGGTTCGCTTCGTCGTCACGCGTGCGGCATTGCGGCGGCTGCTGGGCGCGCGCCTGCGTCGCCGCCCGCAGACGCTGAGGTTTGTGACCAACTCATATGGCAAGCCGCGCCTGGAGGCGGCGTGTTCGTCCAACCCGGCCATCTTCTTCAACGTGTCCCATGCCGGCAGCTTCGCCTTGATCGCCTTGTCCGAGCGCGCCCCTGTCGGCGTCGACATCGAGCGCCGCCATCCGCATTGCGATGTGGTCGGTTTGTCCTTGCAGGCGCTGTCGGCGTTTGAGCGGCAGTTGCCCGACGATCGACGTGTCGACTTCTTCGAGTGCTGGGCCACCAAGGAGGCAGTGTTGAAGGCGCTGGGTCTTGGCGTTGCGGAGCATCTGCAGCAGCTCTCCGTGTTGAGGTCCGAATCCGCCGGCGACTCTTGCTATGACATACGCCACGATGGGATGGACTGGCCTCGTGTGAATGCCCTTCGCCTCGATTCGCCGCCCGGCTATGCCGCCACCCTGGCTTGGCAGTCGGACGGTATGGGAGAACTGAGATGACTGAACTGATGATGACCCGATTCGAACGTACGGCTCCGCCGGGCTCCGATCTGCCGACGCTGATCACGCCCTCACAGACCGGCGAGTCGCTCCTGGATGCCTTGCCGCGCTTGCGGTCCGAGATCGAGGCGCAGGTGGCCACGGTCGGTGGTGTGCTGCTGCGTGGTTTCGAGGTGCCCTCGGTCGAGAGCTTCCGCGAGTTTGCGGCCGGGTTTGGCCACCCGCTGCTGAGCTACGAGTTCGGTTCCACGCCCCGCACGGCCGTGGGTGGCGGCGTCTACACCACGACCGAGTATCCGGCCCACCAGTCGATTCCGCTTCACAACGAGCAGGCCTATACGCGCATGTGGCCGATGAAGGCCTGGTTCCATTGCGTGACACCGGCAACCGAAGGGGGTGAAACGCCCATTGCCGATAGTCGGGCGATCTACCGGCGCATGCCTGCTTCGATCCGGGATCGCTTCGCACCCGGAATTCTCTACGTGCGCAACTACGGTGACTTCGACGTGCCCTGGCAAAAAGTATTCAACACCGAGCGCCGCGATGAGGTCGAGGCTTTCTGCCGCAAGGCCGGCATCAGCTGGGAGTGGAAGCCAGATGGGGATTTGCGCACCACCCAGTTGTGCCAGGCCATCGAGACCCATCCGGTCACTGGCGAGGTGGTGTGGTTCAACCAGGCCCACCTCTTCCACATTTCCAACCTGCAGCCCGAGGTCCGCGAGTCGCTGGAGGAATTGCTGGGCATCGAGAACGTGCCGCGCAACACCTACTTTGCCGATGGCTCACCCATTCCCGATGTGATGCTCGACGAAGTGCGCGCCGTGCTGGATGCCGAGACGGTGTCGTGCCTCTGGGAAAAGGGTGACGTCACGATGCTCGACAACATGCTGATCGCCCATGCGCGTTCGCCCTTAAAGGGGCCGCGCAAAGTGGTTGTGGCCATGGCCGAGCCCCACAGCAATCTGGGCAAGTTCTAAACGCATAGCCGAGTGAGGAAAACCTGATGACGACACAGCCCGTGTCGCAAGAGAACGTATTTGTTCACCCTGCGAACTTTATCGAACGCCTGCAGCAACTTGTTGCCAACCGGCCTGAGGATGTTGCGCTGACCGTCGTTGCGGAACGCGACGACCAACTCGTCGAGACGGCCTTGACCTATCGCGTCTTCGGGCATCGCGTGCATGCGCTCGCCGCCGTGCTGCAGGGCCGTTTCGAGAAGGGCGATCGGGTACTGATCCTGCTCGACAACGATGAGCACTATGCGGTCAGTATGTTTGCTTGCTTTCATGCGGGCGTGATCGCAGTGCCGGTATTCCCGCCGGAGTCGGCGCGACCGCAGCATCTGGCTCGGCTCGCCGGTATTGCCGCGGATGCCCAGGCGCGGGGGATCCTGACCTTGAGTTCGCTCCAGGCGCTGGTGGGGGCCGCTGCCAGCCAGTTCGGTGTGTCGACGGTGGTGGCTGTGGACCAAGTCGATCCGGCTATCGCCAGCGATTGGCGCCCGCACCAACCTGCCGGCGAAGACGTCGCCTTCCTCCAGTACACGTCCGGCTCCACCTCGGCCCCCAAAGGGGTGATGGTGACGCACGGAAACCTGATGGCCAACGAGCGGGCGATCCGTGAGGGACTCTCGATCGGCGCCGATGACAAATTCGGCGTGTGGTCGCCGCTGTTCCATGACATGGGCCTGATCGGCGGACTGCTGCAGCCCTTCTACAGCGGCATTCCCTGCGTGCTGTCTTCGCCGCGCTTCTTCCTCGAGCGCCCGCTGCGTTGGCTGGAGATGATCTCGCGCCATCGGGTAACGATCAGCGGCGGTCCCGACTTTGCATACCGGCTGTGCCTGGATCGGGTCAAGGAGGCGCAGACCGAGGGGCTGGATCTGTCGAGCTGGCGCGTGGCCTACACCGGCGCCGAGCCGGTGCGGCACGACACGATGGATGCCTTCATCGAACGCTATGCCCCGGTGGGATTCAGCGCCGGTGCGGTGTATCCCTGCTATGGCCTGGCCGAGGCCACGCTTTTCATCACGGGTGGGCGCCGGGGCACCGGCATGGTGGTGAGCCGCTTCGATACCGAGGCGCTCGCGAAGCGGAAGGTGGCCGTCGACGCCGATGGTGCGGCGTTGGTCGGCTGCGGCAGTGTTCCCTCGGAGCATGAGGTGCGAATCGTCGATCCGCAATCCGGCGAGATAGCCGCCGAGGGTGCCATCGGCGAGATCTGGGCCGCGGGGCCCAGCATGGCCGCGGGCTACTGGAACAAGCCGCATGAAACTGCAGAGGCTTTCGTCGAGAGCGCCGGATGTCGCTGGCTGCGCACTGGTGATCTGGGCTTCGTGCATGACGGGCAGATCTTCGTGGCCGGGCGGCTCAAGGACATGATCATCGTGCGTGGGCACAACATTTACCCGCAGGACATTGAGCGCGTGGTCGAGGCCGAGGTCGAGGCGGTGCGCAAAGGCCGGGTAGCTGCCTTCGCGGTGAACTTTGATGGACAGGAAGGCGTCGGCGTCGCTGCCGAGGTCTCGCGAGGGTTGCAGAAGCTCGTGCCGCCGCAGGTGCTGGTTGATGCCCTGAGCATAGCGGTGAGCGAGCAGTGCGGCGAGGCACCGAAGGCGGTCGTGCTGCTCAACCCCGGGGCCTTACCCAAGACGTCCAGCGGCAAGCTGCAGCGCGCTGCCTGCCGCAAAGGGTGGGCGGAACGCTCGCTCGATGCCTATGCGATTTTCGAGAGCGGATGCTTCGTTTTGGGCGCAGGCCTGACCGGTGGCAATCCGGCCACGGGCGATGACGCCGTTCAGGACGAGACGGTGCAGACGCTGGCCGGCATGTGGCGTCAGGTGCTTGGGCATGAGTCGACGCGGAACTACGGCAGCGATGCGCACTTCTTCACTCAGGGTGGCAACTCGCTGGCTGCCGTGCAACTGGCAGCGCATATCTCGCAGAAGTGGAGTATCGATTTCCCGGTCCGGCAGGTTTTCGAGCTGCCGCGTCTTGGGGCGCAGGCCGAGGGCGTTCGGGCTTGCCAGAAAACCGGTGCGCGGACGTCGGTGGTGGCTATTCCAGTCCTGCCCGCGGAGCGTCGCACCGAGCCCTTGCCTTTGTCTTCAGCCCAGCAGCGGCAGTGGTTCCTGTGGCGGCTCGATCCGTTGAGCACCGCCTACCATGTTCAGGGCGCGCTACGCATCGCAGGTGCACTGGATGTAGAAACCATGCGGCTGGCCGTCGATGATCTGGCCAAACGGCATGAATCGTTGCGCACCGTGTTCCGTGCGCGGCCGGATGGTGAAGTCGAGCAGATCGTTCGTGCCGGCGGGGGCCTGGACCTTCAGATGTTCGACCTTCGCAGCGTGGTGTGTGAGGAGCGGGAAACTCACGCAGCAGAAACGCTGCAAGCGCTCCAGACGCAGCCCTTCGATCTGACGGCCGGTCCCTTGGTTCGGGCGGCGCTCGTGCGACTGGAAGATCAGGTTCACATCTTGGCACTGGTGATGCACCACATCGTTTCCGACGGTGCCTCGATGCAGGTTCTTGTCGACGAATTGGCTGCGATGTACGCGGCTCGACAAGCTGGTGGTGAGGCGTTGCCAACTCCTGCGGTCCAGTATGCGGACTACGCTGTCTGGCAACACGACCATCCGGACCAGGAGTCGAGAGAACGGCAGCTGGCGTACTGGCTGAAACAACTCGGCGTGCCGCCAGGCGAAGCGCAGCCGGTTCTGGCCTTGCCCGCCGATCATCCGCGTCAGGCGGTTGCCCGGTACCGGGCGGGGCAACACGGCTTCGAACTCCCCAAGGGGCTGGTAGCAGGCTTGCGCGGGCCGGCGGAAGCCCATGGCGCCACGCTCTTCATGGTGTTGCTGGCAGCTCTTCAGGCACTGCTGCACCGTTACTCCGGCCAGCACGACATCCGTGTTGGCGTGCCGGTGGCCAACCGCTCGCGTGCCGAGCTCCAGAGCGTAGTGGGGTTTTTCGTCAACACGCTGGTGCTGCGCAATAGCGTCGAGGGGCGCATGAGCCTAGCCCAGGTGCTGGCGCAGGCCAGGGAGACCGCGCTTGGTGCTCAAACGCATCAGGAACTGCCATTCGAGCAGATCGTGGAGGCATTGCGGCCGGAGCGCAATCTGGGCGCAACTCCGCTCTTCGACGTGATGTTCAACCACTTGCAGAGGGATCTTTCCCCATTGCAGCGGCGGTTGGGCTGGTCGGTGTCCGAAATGTCTATCGGGAACGAGCATGCGCAGTTCGAACTGACGGTCGACACCAGCGAAGACGCTGATGGCCGGGTACATGTGAGCTTCACCTACGCCAAGGAGTTGTTCGAGGCGGGCACGATCGAGCGGATGGCGGGGCACTACGTGGCGGTACTGCAGGCGCTGGCCGAGCGTCCTGAGCAGGCGGTTGGGGATGTGGAGCTGCTAGGTGAAGCTGAGCGTCGACAACTCCAAGCGTGGGGTGAGAACGTACAACGCTACCCGAACGCCGAGCCGGTACACCGGCTGATCGAGCGGCAAGCCCGGGCCCATCCTGAAGCGGTGGCATTGCTCTTTGGCGACGAGGTGCTGAGCTACGGCGAGTTGAACACGCGGGCCAACCGGTTGGCACATCGGCTGATCCAGCTGGGTGTGGGCCCGGAGGTGAAGGTCGGCATCGCGGTGGAGCGCTCCCTCGAGATGGTGGTGGGACTGCTGGCGATTCTGAAGGCCGGCGGGGCGTACGTGCCGCTGGACCCGGAGTACCCGGCGGATCGGCTGGCCTACATGGTCGAGGACAGCGGGATTGGGTTGCTGCTGACGCAGGGCGCGGTGAAGGATCGGCTGCCGGCGGCCGAAGGGCTGACGGTGCTGGAGCTCGACGGGCTGGATGTGGCGGACGAGTCCACGCACAACCCCGAAGTGGCGGTGCATGGGGAGAACCTGGCGTACGTGATCTACACGTCGGGGTCGACAGGAAGACCCAAAGGCGCCCAGCTCTGCCATCGCAACGTCACGCGGCTACTCGGCAGCACGGACGCGTGGTTCCGGTTCGGTACGAACGACGTCTGGACGATGTTCCACTCCTACGCCTTCGACTTCTCGGTCTGGGAGATCTTCGGCGCGCTATGCAGCGGCGGGCAATTGGTCATCGTGCCCTACTGGGTCAGCCGCTCGCCGGAAGACTTCCTGCAACTGCTGCGCCGGCATCGGGTGACGGTACTCAACCAGACCCCCTCGGCCTTCGGCCAGCTCATGAATGTGCCCGGCCTCTACGACGAGCGCCTGGCGCTGCGCGCCGTGATCTTCGGCGGCGAAGCGCTGGACCCACAGCGACTGCGCCCGTGGGTCGAGCACTGGGGAGACCAGAGCCCACAGCTGATCAACATGTACGGCATCACCGAGACAACCGTACACGTCACCTACCGCCAGATCACGGAAGCGGACCTGCAGGGCCAGCGCAGCCCGGTCGGCGTAGCCATCCCGGACCTTGGCCTGAGGGTGCTGGACGGCTCGCTTAACCTCGCACCGATCGGTGTGGCAGGCGAGCTGTACGTGGCCGGCGACGGCTTGGCGCGAGGCTACCTGGGTCGTTCGGGGTTGAGCGCGGAGCGGTTTGTAGCGGACCCGTTCGATGAGGCGGGAGGGCGGCTGTACCGCACGGGCGACCTGGTGCGGTGGAACGGCGAAGGGCAACTGGAGTACCTGGGTCGGATCGACCACCAGGTCAAGATCCGGGGCTTCCGCATCGAGCTGGGAGAAGTGGAAGCGCAGTTGCTGTCGCAGCCCGAGGTGAGGGAAGCGGTGGTGGTGGCCAAGGAAGGGCCGGGCGGGGCGAGGCTGGTGGGCTACGTGTCGGCGCAGGCCGGACAGGCGATCGAAGCGGGTGAGCTGCGCGAGCGGCTGGGCAAGCAACTGCCGGACTACATGGTGCCGAGTGTGCTCGTGGTGCTGGAGAGCCTGCCGCTCAATGCCAACGGCAAGGTGGACAGGAAGGCGCTGCCGGAGCCGGGGTTCGAGAGCGAGCACGAATACGAAGCGCCGCAAGGGGAAGTGGAAGAGGCGCTGGCCAAGATCTGGGCCGAGGTGCTGGGTGTGGAGCGCGTGGGCCGACACGACAACTTCTTCGATGTCGGCGGGCATTCTCTGCTGCTGCTGAAAGTGCACCGTCGAATCGGGCACGAGCTGAAGGTTGAGCTCTCGGTGATCGACCTATTCAAGTATTCGACGGTAGGGGCTGCGGCTGCGTTTTTGCGTGAAGGCGGGGGTCAGACCAGCGCGGATACACAACGTGTGAACGACCGCGCGCGCAGACAGAAAGGTGCATTTCTGGTGCGAAAACCCGTCGCCGAAAGGATTCCCACATGAGTAATTCTATTGAGTACGAAGCAAGCGGCGTCGAAGTGGCCATCGTTGGCATGGCCGGCCGTTTTCCAGGGGCTAACGACATCGATGCGCTGTGGCGCAACATTCGTGACGGTGTTGAATCGGTGACGGCATTTGCAGACCAAGCGCTGCGCGAGCGCGGTGTCTCCGAGTCGGACCTGACCGATGCGGAATATGTCAAGGCTGGGATCGTGCTGGAGGGAATAGACCAGTTCGATGCCGGATTCTTCGGCTATTCACCGCGAGATGCCGAACAACTCGATCCGCAGCACCGCATCTTCTTAGAAACTGCTTGGCACGCACTCGAACATGCAGGCCATGCCGGAGACGACCGGACGAAGCTCGTTGGTGTCTACGCGGGAAGCGGTGCCAATGTCTATTTGCTGCGTCACTTGCTGGCGGGAGTGGACTGGCGTTCCAGCGATATTGCTTCGCTGCTGGGCCTGATGAATGGCAACGACAAGGATTCTCTGGCCACCCGCGTGGCCTACAAACTGGATCTGCGTGGTCCGGCGGTCTCTGTGCAAACAGCTTGTTCCACTTCGCTGGTCGCGGTGCATCTGGCATGTCGCAGCTTGTTGAATCACGAGACCGACATGGCCTTGGCCGGCGGCGTCTGGCTCAACCTGTTGCAGGACGGTGGGTACCACTACCAGCCCGGGGCGATCCTCTCCCCTGATGGCCACTGCCGCGCCTTCGATGCGAGGGCGGCTGGTACTGTGATCGGTAGCGGTGCGGGCATCGTGGTGCTTAAGCGCCTGAGCGATGCACTGGCCGAGGGTGACACGATCCATGCAGTGATCAAAGGTTCTGCACTCAACAATGATGGTGCAGCGAAGGTGGGCTACACCGCCCCCAGCGTCGATGGTCAGGCGGAGGTGATTCTGGCCGCACAGGCGATGGCTGAAGTGTCGTCGGACTCAATCGGCTACGTGGAGGCGCATGGCACGGGCACCACGCTTGGCGACCCGATCGAGATCGCCGCATTGACGCAGGCCTTTCGCGCTGGTTCCAGCCGGCGAGGCTACTGCGCAATTGGGTCGGTGAAGACCAACGTCGGTCACCTTGATGCTGCCGCTGGTGTTACTGGTTTGATCAAGACCGTTTTGGCGCTCAAGCACCAGACACTGCCGCCCAGCTTGAACTTCGAACAACCAAACCCCGCAATCGATTTTGCCAACAGCCCCTTCTATGTGAACACTGAAGTGCGGCGGTGGCCTGCGGGCGAGACGCCACGCCGGGCCGGTGTCAGTGCCTTCGGCATGGGCGGTACCAATGTGCATGTCATTTTGGAGGAGGCGCCCTCAATGAGCGAAGGCATCACTCCGCAGGTGAATGACGCCGAGCTGCTCTTGCTTTCGGCTCGCAGCCAGGGGGCACTGACCAGGTCTATCGAACAATTGGCACAGCACCTTGGTCAGCATCCCGAGCAGAACCTGCCCGATGTGGCGCATACCCTGAGGTGGGGACGCAAGCGATTTGGGTATCGGGCTGCGGTGCTCGCCCGCAATCATGCCGAAGCCATTGGCGCGCTGACCTCTCGTGCCGGTGCTTCGTTCGTCAGCGGGCATGTCCTGTCGGAATGCCCAACGGTGGCTTTCTTGTTTCCCGGCCAAGGGGCGCAGCATGTCGACATGGCGCGCTCGCTCTATGAGCGTGAACATGTGTTCCGCGACATGGTGGATCGTTGTTGCGTGCGCCTGGCCTCACCTTTGGCTTTGGACCTTCGTGAACTGATTTACCCGAAAGAGGTATCGGGTGAGAACGAGGCGACCTTGCGCTTGGCTCAGACTGCCATCACTCAGCCGGCGCTGTTCGTCATCGAGTACGCCATGGCGCAGCTCTGGATGAGTTGGGGGCTGAAGCCCGATGCGATGCTGGGGCACAGCATTGGCGAGTACGTGGCTGCTTGCCTTGCTGGCGTATTTTCACTTGAGGACGCGCTTGAGTTGGTGGCAGCACGCGGTCGATTGATCCAGTCCACGCCATCTGGGGCCATGCTGGCTGTGAGCCTGCCCGAAGCAGAGCTACGCCTGTTGGCTGTTGGCTGTGATGTCGCTGCGGTCAATGCGCCGGAACTGGGTGTGCTCTCAGGGCCTGTCGAGGTGATCGATGCTGTCGAGCGGCAATTGGTCGAACGCGGTGTCGCCGCGCGGCGTTTGCATGTTTCGCATGCCTTCCACTCTCATATGCTCGACCCTGTTCTGCGTGATTTCCGGGCGATTGTTTCACGCATCGTCTTGAGCCCGCCGAGGATTCCCTTTGTATCCAATTTGACAGGCCGCTGGATCACGTCTGAAGAGGCTTGTAGCGCCGACTATTGGGTGCAGCACTTGCGGGGCACTGTGCGGTTTTCCGACGGCCTCGGCGAGTTGCTCTCCAAACCAGACCGTATGCTGCTTGAGGTGGGTCCAGGGGACGGCCTCAGTGGTCTGGCTCGGCGGCATCCGCTGGCGGGTGCACGCAGGGCTGTCCTTGCATCTCAGTGCCATCCTCGCGAATCCGCTTCCAGCGTACAACAGCCGCTGCGCTGCCTAGCTCAGCTTTGGGCGCACGGTGTGGTGATCGATGCTGGCATGGCTTCTGACCATGGCACCCTTCGCCGGGTGCCTTTGCCGGGCTATCCGTTTGAGCACCAGTCATATTGGGTTGCTCCGCCAAAGCTTGAGCGCGGACGTGCGGCTGTGGAGGAGTTGCCGGGCATCCATCGTGATTGGAGAGACTGGTTCTATGTGCCGGCATGGCGGCGCGGCGGTTTGGTGCTGCCTCCTTCCTCGGTCGACCATCATGATGGAGTAATGCTGTTGCTCGGAGATGAGGTGGGGCTCAGTAGATGTCTGCATCAGCGTCTTTCCGATATTGGTTTTCTCGTCATCCGTGTTCTTAAAGGGAAGCAGTTCAGGCAACTGGATTCTCACCTGTATGAACTAAATCCCGGTGAGCGCACAGACTTCGAGAAATTGTTCCGAGCAGTCGAAGCACGGATGGGGGCGGTGACCCACATCTGCCACTTGTGGTGCCTTGATGTACCGGGGGTGTCGAAACTTTCGGAAGTCGTCGAGGACGGCTTCCATGCATTAATGGCGTTGGCGCAAGCCATGGACGCGATCAACCCGCCAGTCGGCGAAAGACGGGTCGCCATCACGGTGTTGGCCAATCAGGTCGAGGACATCACGGGCATGGAGCCGCTTTGTCCGGAGAAGGCCACCCTACATGGACCGTGCAAGGTGATTCCGCAGGAATTTCCGGGGGTGTCGTGCCGGTTGGTTGACGTGGTTCTGCCTGCCGATGGTACCGGTGAGGGGCGTCTTGCGCAGCAGATCGTCGCGGAGATGTGCGCGATCGGGACGGGCGACGTCGTGGCCTATCGTGGCGCGTTCCGTTGGACAAAAGTGTTCGAGCCTGTTCGTCTTGAATCTCAAGGCGTCCAGCGTATTCGTCGGCAAGGTGTTTACCTCATCACCGGCGGATTGGGGGGCATCGGGCTTACGCTGGCTCGACACCTGGCTCAACGCTGGCGGGCGCGCTTAGTGCTCATCGGGCGTACGGCATTGCCACCGAGAGATGCGTGGCAAGCGCTGGTGGCAATAGGAAGCCAGGACGATGCCTTGTCCGCTCAAGTGAGGTCTCTGCTCGAACTGGAATCTCTTGGTTCTGAGGTATTGGTTCTTCAGGCCGATGTCGAGGACACAGCCCAGATGCGCTCGGCCATTGAGGCAGCACGGTTGCGCTTTGGGTCGATCGATGGGGCCATTCATGCGGCTGGTATTGCCGGCGGCGGGATGATGTCAAGTAGGACGCGTGAGGCTGCGTCACGGGTCATAAATCCCAAGCTGGTCGGAGCAAGGAACCTGATGGAGGCCCTTGGTTCTGAGCCGCTTTCGTTTGTCATGCTCTGTTCGTCGTTGACCGCAGTCGTCGGTGGTTTTGGACAAATCGACTACTGCGCAGCCAACTGCTTTCTGGATGCATTCGCTGCCAGCGAGAGTCAGCTCAGGGGTCATGTCATATCGGTCAATTGGGATGCTTGGCGCGAGGTGGGCATGGCTTCTGGGCAGAGGCTGCCCGAGGATCGAGGTATTGCACCTGCGCAAGGCGGGGAACTGCTCGAAGCCTTGCTGAATGAATTGTCTGTAGCACAAGTCGTGGTCTCGACTGCTGCGCTCGAGCGCCAATTTGCCGAAGTGAACTCCACGGGGCTTGCAGATCGACTCTTGCCGGAGTCCGTTGCCAAGGCTCACCGGTACCCCCGGCCTCAGTTACCGACACCGTATGCGGAAGCTACGAGTGAATTTGAATCTGACCTGGTAGCGCTTTGGGGTGATTTCCTTGGCATTGGATCGATCGGTATTCACGACGATTTCTTTGAGCTTGGCGGTGATTCTCTGCTTGCCATTCAGCTGCTGGCCCGAGTGCGTCGTGACTATGGCGTGGACGTTCATCCCGCAGCGTTGTTCAAGAACCCCTCTGTTGCCGCGTTGGCCGTGCTGGTCGAGTCTCGTCTCATTGAGGAGATTGAGGGCCTTGATTCGTCAGTCGCCACCACAGACTCCGCCGCCGTTTTCAGCTGAGAGCTAAACAATGTCAAATCAACAAGACTTGTCCGAGCGTCGATCTCGGTTGGATTCGGAGCAACTAGCTGCGCTGAAGATCCGTTTGCGAGGCAAAGCGGGTGGCGCGGAACCACGAGCCACCATCGTGCGAGGGACTCACGGTGATCGGGCTGAAATGTCATTTGCGCAGCAGCGCATGTGGTTCCTTTGGAAACTGCAACCGCAGAGCGCAGCCTATCACCTGAGTGGTGGGCTTCGGCTTTGCGGCGTGCTGAATAAGGATGCATTGCGAGCGAGTATTCAGGCGCTCGTGCTGCGCCATGAGTCTTTGCGCACCGTCTTCATGGACCGAGGTGACGGTGTTGCGGAGCAGGTCGTGTTGGAGGCTGCACCGTTCGAGTTGCCTTGCGTCGATCTGAGTACACTGGACCATAGCGTTCGAGATACCCGGATCTGGGAAGAGACCCTGCGGGTGTTGCTCAGGCCGTTTGACCTGACATCGGGTCCATTGCTGCGTGCAGTCCTTATGCGGATTGCGGACTGCGAGCATCGACTGATTGTAGTGATGCACCACATCATTTCTGATGCGCAATCAACGCGAATTATCCTTGATGAGTTGACGCAGCAGTACCGCGCGCGCGTGCAAGGGTGTGCACCGGAACTGCCTGTGCTGCCGATTCGCTATAGCGACTATGCACTTTGGCAGCGACGATGGATCGAAAGCGCTGAGAGCGAGCGGCAACTCGAGTGGTGGCGACAGCAGATCGGCATCGCGGAGACCGGCCAACTCTTGTCTGCGGATCGAATTCGTCGACCGGATGGGTGCTACGCCGCCGCTCGACACACCCAGACGCTTGTTGCGGGCCTGACTGATCGCCTCCGCCACCGTGCGCGGGCACAAGGGGGCACGCTGTTTATGGTCCTTCTTGCTGGGTATCAGACGCTACTGTACCGGCATTCTGGGCAGGCGGACGTGATGGTTGGCGTACCTATCGCCAACCGGAACCTGGCGGAGATGGCGGGTGTTGTGGGTTTCTTCGTCAACACGCAGGTGATAACGGCCCGGGTCGATGGCCGAATGTCACTGTTCGATCTGCTGGATCAGACGCGTGATTCCGCCATCGGTGCACAAGCCCATCAGGATCTACCGTTTGATCGCCTAGTCGAGGTACTGCAGCCCGCACGTACTCCAGGCGCTCAGCCGTTCTTTCAGGTGATGTTCAATCATCTGCGGTATGACTGCCTCCAGGAGCAGGAATGGCCAGGGCTCGCTGTTGAGCGAATTGAATTCGAAGAGCCGGCCGCGCAGTTGGAGTTGACATTGCAGAGTACCGAAGACGGTGATGGTCGCGTGCACGTGAGCTTCACCTACGCCAAGGAGTTGTTCGAGGCGGGCACGATCGAGCGGATGGCGGGGCACTACGTGGCGGTACTGCAAGCGCTGGCCGAGCGTCCTGAGCAGGCGGTTGGGGATGTGGAGCTGCTAGGTGAAGCTGAGCGTCGACAACTCCAAGCGTGGGGTGAGAACGTACAACGCTACCCGAACGCCGAGCCGGTACACCGGCTGATCGAGCGGCAAGCCCGGGCCCATCCTGAAGCGGTGGCATTGCTCTTTGGCGACGAGGTGCTGAGCTACGGCGAGTTGAACACGCGGGCCAACCGGTTGGCACATCGGCTGATCCAGCTGGGTGTGGGCCCGGAGGTGAAGGTCGGCATCGCGGTGGAGCGCTCCCTCGAGATGGTGGTGGGACTGCTGGCGATTCTGAAGGCCGGCGGGGCGTACGTGCCGCTGGACCCGGAGTACCCGGCGGATCGGCTGGCCTACATGGTCGAGGACAGCGGGATTGGGTTGCTGCTGACGCAGGGCGCGGTGAAGGATCGGCTGCCGGCGGCCGAAGGGCTGACGGTGCTGGAGCTCGACGGGCTGGATGTGGCGGACGAGTCCACGCACAACCCCGAAGTGGCGGTGCATGGGGAGAACCTGGCGTACGTGATCTACACGTCGGGGTCGACAGGAAGACCCAAAGGCGCCCAGCTCTGCCATCGCAACGTCACGCGGCTACTCGGCAGCACGGACGCGTGGTTCCGGTTCGGTACGAACGACGTCTGGACGATGTTCCACTCCTACGCCTTCGACTTCTCGGTCTGGGAGATCTTCGGCGCGCTATGCAGCGGCGGGCAATTGGTCATCGTGCCCTACTGGGTCAGCCGCTCGCCGGAAGACTTCCTGCAACTGCTGCGCCGGCATCGGGTGACGGTACTCAACCAGACCCCCTCGGCCTTCGGCCAGCTCATGAATGTGCCCGGCCTCTACGACGAGCGCCTGGCGCTGCGCGCCGTGATCTTCGGCGGCGAAGCGCTGGACCCACAGCGACTGCGCCCGTGGGTCGAGCACTGGGGAGACCAGAGCCCACAGCTGATCAACATGTACGGCATCACCGAGACAACCGTACACGTCACCTACCGCCAGATCACGGAAGCGGACCTGCAGGGCCAGCGCAGCCCGGTCGGCGTAGCCATCCCGGACCTTGGCCTGAGGGTGCTGGACGGCTCGCTTAACCTCGCACCGATCGGTGTGGCAGGCGAGCTGTACGTGGCCGGCGACGGCTTGGCGCGAGGCTACCTGGGTCGTTCGGGGTTGAGCGCGGAGCGGTTTGTAGCGGACCCGTTCGATGAGGCGGGAGGGCGGCTGTACCGCACGGGCGACCTGGTGCGGTGGAACGGCGAAGGGCAACTGGAGTACCTGGGTCGGATCGACCACCAGGTCAAGATCCGGGGCTTCCGCATCGAGCTGGGAGAAGTGGAAGCGCAGTTGCTGTCGCAGCCCGAGGTGAGGGAAGCGGTGGTGGTGGCCAAGGAAGGGCCGGGCGGGGCGAGGCTGGTGGGCTACGTGTCGGCGCAGGCCGGACAGGCGATCGAAGCGGGTGAGCTGCGCGAGCGGCTGGGCAAGCAACTGCCGGACTACATGGTGCCGAGTGTGCTCGTGGTGCTGGAGAGCCTGCCGCTCAATGCCAACGGCAAGGTGGACAGGAAGGCGCTGCCGGAGCCGGGGTTCGAGAGCGAGCACGAATACGAAGCGCCGCAAGGGGAAGTGGAAGAGGCGCTGGCCAAGATCTGGGCCGAGGTGCTGGGTGTGGAGCGCGTGGGGCGCCATGACAACTTCTTCGAGCTGGGTGGGCATTCGTTGATGGCCGTGCAGGTGGTAGCTCGTATTCAGTCTCTCATGCAGGTTGATCTGGCCATTAGGGATGTTTTTGTTGCTCCCACATTGTCTGAGACGGCTTCACTGCTTGTTTGTTATTCGCCTACGAAATCCATGGTTAATACCCTGTCTGAGATTGATTCTTTTATTGATGGTCTGGAAACTGTGTAATGAACAGCCTGACAACTCATCGAATTGCAGAACGTTTTGCCCGGCTTGGGTTCGAACAGCGCCGAGTGGTTTATCAAAAGATAAGATTGGAAGGGTTGGCCATCGGTCAGTTTCCAATTCTCGCTCGTGATGAATCGGTTTCCTCCTCATGCCCGCCCTCGTACGCGCAGGTACGTCAATGGTTTCTGTGGCAATTGGAGCCTGATGGTACGGCATACCACATTAGCGGGGCGCTGAGGCTGCGAGGGCATTTGGATGTTGAAGCGCTGAAGGCGAGTTTTGATGCGCTGGTGGTGCGGCATGAATCGCTGCGCACGGTGTTCCGTGGTGGAGAGGACGGGCAGGCCGAGCAAGTCATCCAGGCGGATGATCGAGCGCAGATCGAAGAGGTGGACCTGAGCTCGGAGCCTGCGAAGGAGCGCGAAGCGAAGGTGCGGGAGGTGGCAGTCCGGCTGCACCAGACGCCGTTCGACCTGGAAGCGGGCCCGCTGCTGCGGGTGGGGCTGATCCGGGAAGCGGCCGACGAGCACGTGCTGGTGGTGGTGATGCACCACATCGTCTCGGATGGCTGGTCGATGCAAATCATCGTCGACGAGTTCGTGGCGCAATACCGGGCGCGGATACAGGGGCAGGAGCCTCAGTTGGCGGTGCTGCCGATCCAGTACGCCGACTACGCGGTGTGGCAGCGGAACTGGCTGGAAGCCGGAGAGAAGGACCGGCAACTGTCGTATTGGAAGGCGCAGTTGGGCGACGAACACCCGGTGCTGCAACTGCCGGCGGACCATGCGCGACGTGCCGACGGGCGGTACAGCGCGGCCCATCACGGCATTGAATTGTCGAGCGAACTGGTGCAGGGACTGCACCAGCGGGCGCAAGCCGAAGAGGCGACGCTGTTCATGGTGCTGCTGGCGGGCGTGCAAGCGCTGCTCCACCGCTACAGCAGCCAGCAAGACATCCGGGTGGGGGTGCCTATTGCCAACCGCCACCGGGTAGAGACCGAAGGCGTGGTGGGTTTCTTCGTCAACACGCAGGTGCTGCGCAACGTCATCAATGGACGGTTGAGTCTGGCACAGGTGCTCAAGCAGGCCAAGGAGGCGGCCCTCGGTGCGCAGACCCACCAGGACCTGCCCTTCGAGCAATTAGTCGAAGCGCTGCAGCCAGAGCGTAACTTGGGCACCAATCCGCTGTTCCAGGTGATGGTTAACCACCAGCGGCAAGACCACCGGGCCCTGCAGCAATTGCCCGGACTTGCGCTGGAAGACTATGCATTGGGCGAACAGGGTGCGCAGTTCGAATTGACGGTCGACACCAGCGAAGACGCTGATGGTCACGTGCATGTGAGCTTCAGTTATGCCGAGGGGTTGTTCGAGGCGGGCACGATCGAGCGGATGGCGGGGCACTACGTGGCACTGCTGCAAGCGCTGTCGGATCGGCCGGAGCAGGCGGTGGGTGATGTTCAACTGCTGGGTGAAGCGGAGCAGCAACAGCTTCAGGCATGGGGAGTGAACGCGACGCGCTACTCGGATGCGCAGCCGGTACACCGGCTGATCGAGCGGCAAGCCCGGGTCCACCCTGAAGCGGTGGCACTGCTCTTCGGCGACGAGGCCCTGACATATGCCGAGCTGAACGTGCGGGCCAACCGGTTGGCACATCGGCTGATCGCGCTGGGCGTGGGGCCGGAGGTGAAGGTGGGGATCGCGGTGGAGCGCTCCATCGAGATGGTGGTGGGGCTGCTGGCGATCCTGAAGGCCGGCGGGGCGTATGTGCCACTGGACCCGGAGTACCCGGCGGACCGGTTGGCCTACATGGTCGAGGACAGCGGTATTGGGTTGCTGCTGACGCAGAGTGCGGTGAAGGATCGGCTGCCGGCGGCCGAAGGGCTGGCGGTGCTGGAACTGGACGGGCTGGAGCTGGCGGACGAGCTGGCGCAGAACCCCGAAGTGGCGGTGCATGGGGAGAACCTGGCGTATGTGATCTACACCTCGGGGTCCACCGGGCGGCCCAAGGGCGCAACGATCCGCCATCGCGCATTGAGTAGTTGCATGACCTGGATGCAGCAGACCTACAGCCTGACAGCGACCGACACCGTGCTGCACAAGGCACCGTTCTGCTTCGACGTCTCGGTGTGGGAGATATTCTGGCCCTTGACGGCCGGCGTGCGGCTGGTGGTGGCCAATCCGGGAGACCACCGTGATCCTGCACGGATCACCGAACTGATCCTCAAGCACGAGATCACGACGCTCAACTTCGTGCCGGCGATGCTGCAGGCCTTTCTGGCACATGAAGGCATCGAAGTACAGACGCGCCTGCGCTACGTGATCTGCGGCGGCGAAGCCATGCCCGCAGCCACGCAGAGCGAAGCGCTGCATCGGCTCAAGGGCGTAAGCCTGCAGAACCTGTATGGGCCGACCGAGACCACCATCCACGTGACCCGCTGGACCTGCCGGGATGACGGCCAGAGCCAAGTGCCGATTGGGCAACCCATCTCCAATACGCAGTCCTATGTGCTCGATGAATCGCTGGGGCGAGTGCCGCAGGGCGTTGCAGGCGAGCTCTACATCGGGGGAGAGCTGCTGGGCCGAGGTTACCTTGGCCGCTCGGGGTTGAGCGCGGAGCGGTTTGTAGCGGACCCGTTCGATGAGGCGGGAGGGCGGCTGTACCGCACGGGCGACCTGGTGCGGTGGAACGGCGAAGGGCAACTGGAGTACCTGGGTCGGATCGACCACCAGGTCAAGATCCGGGGCTTCCGCATCGAGCTGGGAGAAGTGGAAGCGCAGTTGCTGTCGCAGCCCGAGGTGAGGGAAGCGGTGGTGGTGGCCAAGGAAGGGCCGGGCGGGGCGAGGCTGGTGGGCTACGTGTCGGCGCAGGCCGGACAGGCGATCGAAGCGGGTGAGCTGCGCGAGCGGCTGGGCAAGCAACTGCCGGACTACATGGTGCCGAGTGTGCTCGTGGTGCTGGAGAGCCTGCCGCTCAATGCCAACGGCAAGGTGGACAGGAAGGCGCTGCCGGAGCCGGGGTTCGAGAGCGAGCACGAATACGAAGCGCCGCAAGGGGAAGTGGAAGAGGCGCTGGCCAAGATCTGGGCCGAGGTGCTGGGTGTGGAGCGCGTGGGGCGCCATGACAACTTCTTCGAGCTGGGTGGACATTCGTTGTTGGCGCTGAGCGTGCTTGAGCGCATGCGTGCACAGGGCTTGGCGGTGCAGGTACGTACCCTGTTCCAGCAGCCTGAACTGGCGGCCTTTGCGCAGGCGGTTGCGCAGAACGAGGATCGTCGCCAAGTCGTCGTACCGCCCAATCTCATTCCGACGGATTGCGTGGCTCTTCAGCCGGAGATGCTGACGCTGGTGGAGCTTGATGCGCAGCAAATCAGGCGTGTGGAAGTGGCAGTGCCGGGTGGTGCGGCCAACATCCAGGACATCTACCCGCTGGCACCGCTGCAGGAAGGGATCCTGTTCCACCACATGCTGCAACAGCAGGGTGATGCCTACGTTACCCCACACCTGCTTGGCTTTGACAGTCAGGAGCGGTTGGAGCGTTTCGTCGCCAGCTTCAACCGAGTGATTGAGCGCCACGACATCCTGCGCACGGCGGTGCTATGGGAAGGGCTCGAGGAACCGGTGCAAGTCGTTCATCGACAGGCCCAACTGCAGATCGAGTGGCTTCAGGATGTGGGCTCAGGCGGCGTGGCCGAGCGGTTGAACGCTCATGTGGATCCGCGGCACCATCGCATCGATGTGCGGAAGGCACCGATGATCCGGGCCGTGGCAGCGCATGACACGGAGCAAGGGCGGTGGCTGCTGCAGTTGCCCAGCCACCACCTGGTGCTGGATCACACGACACTCGATCTGATCGTCGAAGAGATTGCGCTGATCCAGCAAGGCCGGGAAGCGGAGCTGCCCGAGCCGGTGCCGTTCCGCCGCTTCGTGGCCCAGGCACGACTGGGCATGAATCCGGCCGAGCATGAAGCCTTCTTCACCAAGATGCTGGGCGACGTAGATGAGCCGACGGCGCCGTTCGGGCTGCTGGACGTGCAGGGCGATGGTAGCGACATTGAAGAGGTGAAGCTGCCGCTGGAGGCAGAACTGTCCGCGCGGATTCGGCAGCAGGCCAAGCGGCATGGGGTGAGCGCGGCCAGTCTGTTCCATCTGGCGTGGGCGCTGGTGTTGGCCAAGACCGCGGGCAAGGACGACGTGGTGTTCGGCACCGTGCTGTTCGGGCGCATGCAAGGCGGCGAAGGAGCGGAGCGAGCTCTGGGCATGTTCATCAACACGCTGCCCATCCGCATCAAGCTGGGTGCGAGAAGCGTGCTGCAAAGCCTGCGTGAGACCCATGCGGGGCTGACCAATCTGCTGCACCACGAGCACGCCAGCCTGTCGCTGGCACAGCGCTGCAGCGGGCTGCCAGGTGGCACGCCGCTGTTCTCGGCCTTGTTCAACTACCGCTACAGCGTGCAAGAGAGTAGCGGTGCAATGGTTGGTGCCTGGGATGGAATGGAAGTAACAGACGGCGCGGAGAGGAGCAACTACCCGATTGATATGTCGGTGGACGACTTGGGGCAAGGCTTCGAACTGGTGGGGCAGGTCAGCAAGTCCATCGGTGCGCGGCGGCTGTGCGAGTACACGCAGGCTGCCATTGCCGGTATCGTCGAAGCGCTGTCGGATCGGCCGGAGCAGGCGGTGGGTGATGTTCAACTGCTGGGTGAAGCGGAGCAGCAACAGCTTCAGGCATGGGGAGTGAACGCGACGCGCTACTCGGATGCGCAGCCGGTACACCGGCTGATCGAGCGGCAAGCCCGGGTCCACCCTGAAGCGGTGGCACTGCTCTTCGGCGACGAGGCCCTGACATATGCCGAGCTGAACGTGCGGGCCAACCGGTTGGCACATCGGCTGATCGCGCTGGGCGTGGGGCCGGAGGTGAAGGTGGGGATCGCGGTGGAGCGCTCCATCGAGATGGTGGTGGGGCTGCTGGCGATCCTGAAGGCCGGCGGGGCGTATGTGCCACTGGACCCGGAGTACCCGGCGGACCGGTTGGCCTACATGGTCGAGGACAGCGGTATTGGGTTGCTGCTGACGCAGAGTGCGGTGAAGGATCGGCTGCCGGCGGCCGAAGGGCTGGCGGTGCTGGAACTGGACGGGCTGGAGCTGGCGGACGAGCTGGCGCAGAACCCCGAAGTGGCGGTGCATGGGGAGAACCTGGCGTATGTGATCTACACCTCGGGGTCCACCGGGCGGCCCAAGGGTGTAGGCATTCCTCATCACAGCTTGGTCGAGCACGCTCAAGTGGCCCTTGACTTCTTCGGCTTGACCAAAGCAGATCGGATGCTCCAGTTCGCCACGTTGAACTTTGACGGTTGTATTGAGCAGCTGTTTCCTCCGCTCATTGAAGGGGCTTCAGTAGTCTTGCGTGGGCCGGCCTTGTGGGACAGCACTACCTTCCATCAGCAACTGCTGGACAAGCGGATCAGTGTCGTGGATATCACCACGGCGTACTGGCTGTTGCTGGTGCAGGACTTTGCCCGGCAAGGCATCCGTGATTACGGCGTGTTGCGCCAGCTTCATGCCGGCGGCGAAGCCATGCCACCGGAAGGCCTCAATGCTTGGCGGGAAGCGGGGCTGGCGCACGTCAAACTGCTGAACACCTATGGCCCGACCGAGGCGACGGTGACGGCCTCGATTCTGGATTGCCAACCCTACGTGAGTGGGGGCAAGCCGCTGCCACTGCAAATGCCGATTGGCACACCCTTGGCGGGACGGGCGCTATGGGTAGTGGACGCGGATCTAAACCCTGCGCCTTCTGGTGTTGCCGGTGAGTTGCTTATTGGTGGTGATCTCTTGGCGCGAGGCTACCTTGGCCGCTCGGGGTTGAGCGCGGAGCGGTTTGTAGCGGACCCGTTCGATGAGGCGGGAGGGCGGCTGTACCGCACGGGCGACCTGGTGCGGTGGAACGGCGAAGGGCAACTGGAGTACCTGGGTCGGATCGACCACCAGGTCAAGATCCGGGGCTTCCGCATCGAGCTGGGAGAAGTGGAAGCGCAGTTGCTGTCGCAGCCCGAGGTGAGGGAAGCGGTGGTGGTGGCCAAGGAAGGGCCGGGCGGGGCGAGGCTGGTGGGCTACGTGTCGGCGCAGGCCGGACAGGCGATCGAAGCGGGTGAGCTGCGCGAGCGGCTGGGCAAGCAACTGCCGGACTACATGGTGCCGAGTGTGCTCGTGGTGCTGGAGAGCCTGCCGCTCAATGCCAACGGCAAGGTGGACAGGAAGGCGCTGCCGGAGCCGGGGTTCGAGAGCGAGCACGAATACGAAGCGCCGCAAGGGGAAGTGGAAGAGGCGCTGGCCAAGATCTGGGCCGAGGTGCTGGGTGTGGAGCGCGTGGGGCGCCATGACAACTTCTTCGAGCTGGGTGGACATTCGTTGTTGGCGCTGAGCGTGCTTGAGCGCATGCGTGCACAGGGCTTGGCGGTGCAGGTACGTACCCTGTTCCAGCAGCCTGAACTGGCGGCCTTTGCGCAGGCGGTTGCGCAGAACGAGGATCGTCGCCAAGTCGTCGTACCGCCCAATCTCATTCCGACGGATTGCGTGGCTCTTCAGCCGGAGATGCTGACGCTGGTGGAGCTTGATGCGCAGCAAATCAGGCGTGTGGAAGTGGCAGTGCCGGGTGGTGCGGCCAACATCCAGGACATCTACCCGCTGGCACCGCTGCAGGAAGGGATCCTGTTCCACCACATGCTGCAACAGCAGGGTGATGCCTACGTTACCCCACACCTGCTTGGCTTTGACAGTCAGGAGCGGTTGGAGCGTTTCGTCGCCAGCTTCAACCGAGTGATTGAGCGCCACGACATCCTGCGCACGGCGGTGCTATGGGAAGGGCTCGAGGAACCGGTGCAAGTCGTTCATCGACAGGCCCAACTGCAGATCGAGTGGCTTCAGGATGTGGGCTCAGGCGGCGTGGCCGAGCGGTTGAACGCTCATGTGGATCCGCGGCACCATCGCATCGATGTGCGGAAGGCACCGATGATCCGGGCCGTGGCAGCGCATGACACGGAGCAAGGGCGGTGGCTGCTGCAGTTGCCCAGCCACCACCTGGTGCTGGATCACACGACACTCGATCTGATCGTCGAAGAGATTGCGCTGATCCAGCAAGGCCGGGAAGCGGAGCTGCCCGAGCCGGTGCCGTTCCGCCGCTTCGTGGCCCAGGCACGACTGGGCATGAATCCGGCCGAGCATGAAGCCTTCTTCACCAAGATGCTGGGCGACGTAGATGAGCCGACGGCGCCGTTCGGGCTGCTGGACGTGCAGGGCGATGGTAGCGACATTGAAGAGGTGAAGCTGCCGCTGGAGGCAGAACTGTCCGCGCGGATTCGGCAGCAGGCCAAGCGGCATGGGGTGAGCGCGGCCAGTCTGTTCCATCTGGCGTGGGCGCTGGTGTTGGCCAAGACCGCGGGCAAGGACGACGTGGTGTTCGGCACCGTGCTGTTCGGGCGCATGCAAGGCGGCGAAGGAGCGGAGCGAGCTCTGGGCATGTTCATCAACACGCTGCCCATCCGCATCAAGCTGGGTGCGAGAAGCGTGCTGCAAAGCCTGCGTGAGACCCATGCGGGGCTGACCAATCTGCTGCACCACGAGCACGCCAGCCTGTCGCTGGCACAGCGCTGCAGCGGGCTGCCAGGTGGCACGCCGCTGTTCTCGGCCTTGTTCAACTACCGCTACAGCGCAGATCAGGAGGCGGACGCGGCCATTCTTGCCTGGGAAGGCATGGAATCACTGGGTGGCGAGGAGCGGACCAACTATCCGGTAGGCATGTCGGTGGATGATCTGGGGCAAGGCTTCCAACTGGTGGGGCAGGCCAATCAGTCCGTCGGTGCGCAGCGGCTGTGCGAGTACATGCAGGCGGCCGTGGCTGGTATTGCCGAGGCGCTGTCGGAGCGGCCGCAGCAGGCGGTGGGCGAAGTGGCGCTGCTCACTGAGGCGGAGCGGCAACAGCTCAAGAGCTGGGGTGAGAACGTACAACGCTACCCGAACGCCGAGCCGGTACACCGGCTGATCGAGCGGCAAGCCCGGGCCCATCCTGAAGCGGTGGCATTGCTCTTTGGCGACGAGGTGCTGAGCTACGGCGAGTTGAACACGCGGGCCAACCGGTTGGCACATCGGCTGATCCAGCTGGGTGTGGGCCCGGAGGTGAAGGTCGGCATCGCGGTGGAGCGCTCCCTCGAGATGGTGGTGGGACTGCTGGCGATTCTGAAGGCCGGCGGGGCGTACGTGCCGCTGGACCCGGAGTACCCGGCGGATCGGCTGGCCTACATGGTCGAGGACAGCGGGATTGGGTTGCTGCTGACGCAGGGCGCGGTGAAGGATCGGCTGCCGGCGGCCGAAGGGCTGACGGTGCTGGAGCTCGACGGGCTGGACGTGGCGGACGAGCCGGCGCACAACCCCGAAGTGGCGGTGCATGGGGAGAACCTGGCGTATGTGATCTACACCTCGGGGTCGACTGGGTGGCCTAAGGGGGCCGCCAACCGACACCGCTCGCTCTACAACCGCTTGAAGTGGATGCAACAGGCCTATGGGTTGACCGATTCGGACACGGTCCTGCAGAAAACTCCCTTCAGCTTCGACGTGTCGGTGTGGGAATTCTTCTGGCCGCTGATGACGGGCGCACGATTGGCGGTGGCGAAGCCGGGCGATCACCGCGACCCACAACGCCTGGTTGAACTGATCCGACAACACCACGTCACCACGCTGCACTTCGTACCCTCGATGCTGCAGGCCTTCCTGGCGCACGCAGGCATCGAAGCCTGCACCAGCCTCGCGCGCATCGTGTGCAGCGGCGAAGCACTGTCGGCGGAAGCGCAGAACGACGTGTTCAAGCGCCTGCCGCAAGCCGGGCTCCACAACCTTTACGGCCCCACCGAAGCGGCCATCGACGTCACGCACTGGACCTGCCGCAACGACGGACGCAGCCAAGTACCGATCGGTCAGCCCATTAGCGACATCCAGACGCATGTGCTCGACGAAGGCCTGAACTTGGTGCCCGCCGGCGTGTCTGGCGAGCTATATCTGGGTGGCATCGGCCTAGCCCGCAGTTACCTGAACCGCCCGAGTCTGAGCGCGGAGCGGTTTGTGGCGGACCCGTTCGATGAGGCGGGAGGGCGGCTGTACCGCACGGGCGACCTGGTGCGGTGGAACGGCGAAGGGCAACTGGAGTACCTGGGTCGGATCGACCACCAGGTCAAGATCCGGGGGTTCCGGATCGAGCTGGGAGAAGTGGAAGCGCAGTTGCTGTCGCAGCCCGAGGTGAGGGAAGCGGTGGTGGTGGCCAAGGAAGGGCCGGGCGG
Source organism: Diaphorobacter nitroreducens (assembly GCF_002214645.1). NCBI lineage: Bacteria > Pseudomonadati > Pseudomonadota > Betaproteobacteria > Burkholderiales > Comamonadaceae > Diaphorobacter > Diaphorobacter nitroreducens. The sequence continues at coordinate 1,930,186 of NZ_CP016278.1, read as the reverse complement.
GGCGAGGCTGGTGGGCTACGTGTCGGCGCAGGCCGGACAGGCGATCGAAGCGGGTGAGCTGCGCGAGCGGCTGGGCAAGCAACTGCCGGACTACATGGTGCCGAGTGTGCTCGTGGTGCTGGAGAGCCTGCCGCTCAATGCCAACGGCAAGGTGGACAGGAAGGCGCTGCCGGAGCCGGGGTTCGAGAGCGAGCACGAATACGAAGCGCCGCAAGGGGAAGTGGAAGAGGCGCTGGCCAAGATCTGGGCCGAGGTGCTGGGTGTGGAGCGCGTGGGGCGCCATGACAACTTCTTCGAGCTGGGTGGACATTCGTTGTTGGCGCTGAGCGTGCTTGAGCGCATGCGTGCACAGGGCTTGGCGGTGCAGGTACGTACCCTGTTCCAGCAGCCTGAACTGGCGGCCTTTGCGCAGGCGGTTGCGCAGAACGAGGATCGTCGCGAAGTGCCTGTTCCACCCAACCTCATCCCGCTGGATTGCCTGGCAATCCAGCCTGAGATGCTGACGCTGGTGGAGCTTGATGCGCAGCAAATCAGGCGTGTGGAAGTGGCAGTGCCGGGTGGTGCGGCCAACATCCAGGACATCTACCCCTTGGCGCCGCTGCAAGAAGGGATTCTGTTCCACCACAGGCTGCAACAACAGGGCGACGCTTATGTCACCCACCGACTGCTCGGCTTTGATAGCCGCAAGCGGTTGGAGCGTTTCATCACCAGTTTCAATCGGGTGATCGAGCGCCATGACATCCTGCGTACGGCGGTGCTGTGGGAGGGGCTTGAAGAGCCGGTACAGGTCGTCTACCGCCAGGCCCAACTGCAGATCGAGTGGCTTCAGGATATTGCCTCCGGCAGCGTGGCTGAGCGGTTGAACGCTCATGTGGATCCGCGGCACCATCGCATCGATGTGAGGACGGCGCCGATGATCCAGGCCGTGGCGGCGCACGACACGGAGCAAGGGCGGTGGCTGCTGCAGTTGCCCAGCCACCACCTGGTGCTGGACCACACCACGCTGGAACTGATTGTTGAAGAGATTGCCCTCTTCCAGCAAGGGCGGGAGGCGGAGCTGCCCGAGCCGGTGCCGTTCCGGCGCTTCGTGGCGCAGTCACGGCTGGGCGCGAGTCCGGCCGAGCACGAAGCCTTCTTCACCAAGATGCTGGGCGATGTGGAAGAGCCGACGGCGCCTTTTGGGTTGTCGGAAGTGCGGGGTGATGGCGGTGTTATCGAAGAAGCACAGTTGCAGCTGGAGGCGGAGCTATCCGCGCGTATCCGGCAGCAAGCCAAGCGGCATGGGGTGAGTGCGGCCAGCTTGTTCCACTTGGCATGGGCTCAGGTGCTGGCCAAGACCACAGGTAAAGACGACGTGGTGTTCGGCACCGTGCTGTTCGGGCGCATGCAGGGGGGGGAAGGCGCGGAGAGAGCACTGGGGATGTTCATCAACACCCTGCCCATCCGTATCAGGCTGGGTGCGCGCAGCGTGCTTCAAAGCCTGCGCGAGACCCATGTGGGGCTGACCGATCTGCTGCACTACGAGCATGCCAGCCTGTCGCTGGCGCAGCGCTGCAGTGGGCTGCCCGGTGGTACGCCCTTGTTCTCGGCCTTGTTCAACTACCGCTACAGCGTGGAGCAAGGCGCAGAGGCAACGGTTGGAGCCTGGGAAGGCATGGAGTCGCTGGGCGGCGAGGAGCGGACCAACTATCCAATGCTGATCAATGTCGATGATCTCGGCGGCAGTTTCCAGATCGTGGTACAGGTTGCTGAATCCATGGCAGCGGAACGGCTGTGTGGTTACATACGAACGGCATTGGTCAATGTTATTGCTGCGCTTGAGAGCGATGGAAGGCAATTGGCATGCGCACTGAATGTAGAAAATGATAAAGACGTAATTCTGCAAAAGCAGTTGGAAAAGAGTTCGCAATGTTATGCGGGACGTGAGCCAGTCCACCGCCGCATTGAGCGGCGGGCACAAGAGTTACCGAATGTATTGGCATTTGTTTTTGAGGAAGTGGAAGTCAGTTTTGCCGAACTAAACTGTCGAGCGAATCGTTTGGCACATTACTTGATTAAGCTGGGCGTCAAGCCAGAAGTAAAGGTGGCTATTGCCGTAGAGCGTTCCCTCGATACGGTGGTAGGACTTCTTGGGATACTAAAGGCTGGCGGGGTGTATGTTCCACTAGATCCAGAATACCCTGCTGAGCGATTTGGGTATGTACTCGAAGACAGTGAGGCTTCAATACTGCTGACACAAAGCCATCTCCGGCGTAGGGTTCAGTCGCAGTCAGTACTTTCCGTGCTTGAGTTGGATGTCATCGATCTAACTTCAGAGTCATCGCACGATCCCCTCGTTGAGTTGCAAGCGAGCAACCTTGCATATGTGCTCTACACGTCGGGGTCTACCGGTCGTCCCAAAGGCGTAGCAATGTCGCATGGCGTCCTGTCTAGCCTGATGGAGTGGCAGCTGGTACGGCTTCCCGGTACTTATCGAACCCTTCTTTTTGCATCGCCATGCTTCGATGTTGCATTTCAGGAGGTAGTCTCTTGCCTGATTTCAGGCGGAACTCTGGTTCAAACAAATAAGGGTGATCGTCACGATTTTTCCCTGTTGATTGACCTCATTTCCAAGCAATCAGTCGAAAGAGTTTTTCTTCCGTTCGCGGTATTGCAGTTATTTGTCGAATCGGCTCTTGCGTCGGTCACGAGATTGCCCACATTGAAACAGGTCATTACTGCAGGTGAGCAGCTTAAGTTGACGCCGCCTATTCGGGCGTGGTTGGCGAGTGAGAGTCAGTGCCACCTGATCAATCAGTACGGCCCGACAGAATCGCACGTTGTCAGTGATTTCTTTGCTGAGCGGGATTTTCCAAATGAGTTGCCGCCGATAGGGCGGCCAGCATCAAATGCCCATTTGCGTGTTCTTGATTCACATCTTGAAAAGGCGCCAATTGGCGTGCCAGGTGAGCTCTATATTGGTTCAGCAGTGCTGGCGCGAGGTTACCTGAACCGCCCGAGTCTGAGCGCGGAGCGGTTTGTAGCGGACCCGTTCGATGAGGCGGGAGGGCGGCTGTACCGCACGGGCGACCTGGTGCGGTGGAACGGCGAAGGGCAACTGGAGTACCTGGGTCGGATCGACCACCAGGTCAAGATCCGGGGGTTCCGGATCGAGCTGGGAGAAGTGGAAGCGCAGTTGCTGTCGCAGCCCGAGGTGAGGGAAGCGGTGGTGGTGGCCAAGGAAGGGCCGGGCGGGGCGAGGCTGGTGGGCTACGTGTCGGCGCAGGCCGGACAGGCGATCGAAGCGGGTGAGCTGCGCGAGCGGCTGGGCAAGCAACTGCCGGACTACATGGTGCCGAGTGTGCTCGTGGTGCTGGAGAGCCTGCCGCTCAATGCCAACGGCAAGGTGGACAGGAAGGCGCTGCCGGAGCCGGGGTTCGAGAGCGAGCACGAATACGAAGCGCCGCAAGGGGAAGTGGAAGAGGCGCTGGCCAAGATCTGGGCCGAGGTGCTGGGTGTGGAGCGCGTGGGGCGCCATGACAACTTCTTCGAGCTGGGGGGGGATTCGCTTGCCGCACTGCGGCTGCAAACGAAGCTGCTGGAGCGGCTTTCTGTCAGGTTTCCCCTGCGGTCTTGCTTCGAGACCCCCACGCTAGTTCTGTTGGCCGCGAAGTTGGCCGAACAAATAGCAAAAAACGAAAACGCTGTGGACGTTGAGCAAATGGCTGTTCTAATGGAGCTTCTGGAGACTTGAATGAAGATTGGCAAGCATGAGATTGCCAGACGATTTGTCTGCCTTTCCAGAGAAAAACAAAGGGCGTTTCTGGATGCCCTGAAGGACAACGGGATCGACTTTGGGCAGCTGCCAATCTATTCGGCAGGAAGTGGCGGTCCGCAAATGGCCTCGTACGCGCAGGTACGTCAATGGTTTCTGTGGCAATTGGAGCCTGATGGTACGGCATACCACATTAGCGGGGCGCTGAGGCTGCGAGGGCATTTGGATGTTGAAGCGCTGAAGGCGAGTTTTGATGCGCTGGTGGTGCGGCATGAATCGCTGCGCACGGTGTTCCGTGGTGGAGAGGACGGGCAGGCCGAGCAAGTCATCCAGGCGGATGATCGAGCGCAGATCGAAGAGGTGGACCTGAGCTCGGAGCCTGCGAAGGAGCGCGAAGCGAAGGTGCGGGAGGTGGCAGTCCGGCTGCACCAGACGCCGTTCGACCTGGAAGCGGGCCCGCTGCTGCGGGTGGGGCTGATCCGGGAAGCGGCCGACGAGCACGTGCTGGTGGTGGTGATGCACCACATCGTCTCGGATGGCTGGTCGATGCAAATCATCGTCGACGAGTTCGTGGCGCAATACCGGGCGCGGATACAGGGGCAGGAGCCTCAGTTGGCGGTGCTGCCGATCCAGTACGCCGACTACGCGGTGTGGCAGCGGAACTGGCTGGAAGCCGGAGAGAAGGACCGGCAACTGTCGTATTGGAAGGCGCAGTTGGGCGACGAACACCCGGTGCTGCAACTGCCGGCGGACCATGCGCGACGTGCCGACGGGCGGTACAGCGCGGCCCATCACGGCATTGAATTGTCGAGCGAACTGGTGCAGGGACTGCACCAGCGGGCGCAAGCCGAAGAGGCGACGCTGTTCATGGTGCTGCTGGCGGGCGTGCAAGCGCTGCTCCACCGCTACAGCAGCCAGCAAGACATCCGGGTGGGGGTGCCTATTGCCAACCGCCACCGGGTAGAGACCGAAGGCGTGGTGGGTTTCTTCGTCAACACGCAGGTGCTGCGCAACGTCATCAATGGACGGTTGAGTCTGGCACAGGTGCTCAAGCAGGCCAAGGAGGCGGCCCTCGGTGCGCAGACCCACCAGGACCTGCCCTTCGAGCAATTAGTCGAAGCGCTGCAGCCAGAGCGTAACTTGGGCACCAATCCGCTGTTCCAGGTGATGGTTAACCACCAGCGGCAAGACCACCGGGCCCTGCAGCAATTGCCCGGACTTGCGCTGGAAGACTATGCATTGGGCGAACAGGGTGCGCAGTTCGAATTGACGGTCGACACCAGCGAAGACGCTGATGGTCACGTGCATGTGAGCTTCAGTTATGCCGAGGGGTTGTTCGAGGCGGGCACGATCGAGCGGATGGCGGGGCACTACGTGGCACTGCTGCAAGCGCTGTCGGATCGGCCGGAGCAGGCGGTGGGTGATGTTCAACTGCTGGGTGAAGCGGAGCAGCAACAGCTTCAGGCATGGGGAGTGAACGCGACGCGCTACTCGGATGCGCAGCCGGTACACCGGCTGATCGAGCGGCAAGCCCGGGTCCACCCTGAAGCGGTGGCACTGCTCTTCGGCGACGAGGCCCTGACATATGCCGAGCTGAACGTGCGGGCCAACCGGTTGGCACATCGGCTGATCGCGCTGGGCGTGGGGCCGGAGGTGAAGGTGGGGATCGCGGTGGAGCGCTCCATCGAGATGGTGGTGGGGCTGCTGGCGATCCTGAAGGCCGGCGGGGCGTATGTGCCACTGGACCCGGAGTACCCGGCGGACCGGTTGGCCTACATGGTCGAGGACAGCGGTATTGGGTTGCTGCTGACGCAGAGTGCGGTGAAGGATCGGCTGCCGGCGGCCGAAGGGCTGGCGGTGCTGGAACTGGACGGGCTGGAGCTGGCGGACGAGCTGGCGCAGAACCCCGAAGTGGCGGTGCATGGGGAGAACCTGGCGTATGTGATCTACACCTCGGGGTCCACCGGGCGGCCCAAGGGTGTAGGCATTCCTCATCACAGCTTGGTCGAGCACGCTCAAGTGGCCCTTGACTTCTTCGGCTTGACCAAAGCAGATCGGATGCTCCAGTTCGCCACGTTGAACTTTGACGGTTGTATTGAGCAGCTGTTTCCTCCGCTCATTGAAGGGGCTTCAGTAGTCTTGCGTGGGCCGGCCTTGTGGGACAGCACTACCTTCCATCAGCAACTGCTGGACAAGCGGATCAGTGTCGTGGATATCACCACGGCGTACTGGCTGTTGCTGGTGCAGGACTTTGCCCGGCAAGGCATCCGTGATTACGGCGTGTTGCGCCAGCTTCATGCCGGCGGCGAAGCCATGCCACCGGAAGGCCTCAATGCTTGGCGGGAAGCGGGGCTGGCGCACGTCAAACTGCTGAACACCTATGGCCCGACCGAGGCGACGGTGACGGCCTCGATTCTGGATTGCCAACCCTACGTGAGTGGGGGCAAGCCGCTGCCACTGCAAATGCCGATTGGCACACCCTTGGCGGGACGGGCGCTATGGGTAGTGGACGCGGATCTAAACCCTGCGCCTTCTGGTGTTGCCGGTGAGTTGCTTATTGGTGGTGATCTCTTGGCGCGAGGCTACCTTGGCCGCTCGGGGTTGAGCGCGGAGCGGTTTGTAGCGGACCCGTTCGATGAGGCGGGAGGGCGGCTGTACCGCACGGGCGACCTGGTGCGGTGGAACGGCGAAGGGCAACTGGAGTACCTGGGTCGGATCGACCACCAGGTCAAGATCCGGGGCTTCCGCATCGAGCTGGGAGAAGTGGAAGCGCAGTTGCTGTCGCAGCCCGAGGTGAGGGAAGCGGTGGTGGTGGCCAAGGAAGGGCCGGGCGGGGCGAGGCTGGTGGGCTACGTGTCGGCGCAGGCCGGACAGGCGATCGAAGCGGGTGAGCTGCGCGAGCGGCTGGGCAAGCAACTGCCGGACTACATGGTGCCGAGTGTGCTCGTGGTGCTGGAGAGCCTGCCGCTCAATGCCAACGGCAAGGTGGACAGGAAGGCGCTGCCGGAGCCGGGGTTCGAGAGCGAGCACGAATACGAAGCGCCGCAAGGGGAAGTGGAAGAGGCGCTGGCCAAGATCTGGGCCGAGGTGCTGGGTGTGGAGCGCGTGGGGCGCCATGACAACTTCTTCGAGCTGGGTGGGGATTCAATCCTTAGCCTCAAGGTTGTGGCCCGTGCCCGGGCAAGGGGCCTGGGACTCGCCCCACGGCAGATCTTTGAACACCAGAGTTTGCTCGGGGCGGCCAAGGCCAGCCAAGGTCAGTGTGGAGGAGAAGAAGCGATTCCGGTACTAGCCGTGGCGAATAGCGGCGGTCCGCAAATGGCCTCGTACGCGCAGGTACGTCAATGGTTTCTGTGGCAATTGGAGCCTGATGGTACGGCATACCACATTAGCGGGGCGCTGAGGCTGCGAGGGCATTTGGATGTTGAAGCGCTGAAGGCGAGTTTTGATGCGCTGGTGGTGCGGCATGAATCGCTGCGCACGGTGTTCCGTGGTGGAGAGGACGGGCAGGCCGAGCAAGTCATCCAGGCGGATGATCGAGCGCAGATCGAAGAGGTGGACCTGAGCTCGGAGCCTGCGAAGGAGCGCGAAGCGAAGGTGCGGGAGGTGGCAGTCCGGCTGCACCAGACGCCGTTCGACCTGGAAGCGGGCCCGCTGCTGCGGGTGGGGCTGATCCGGGAAGCGGCCGACGAGCACGTGCTGGTGGTGGTGATGCACCACATCGTCTCGGATGGCTGGTCGATGCAAATCATCGTCGACGAGTTCGTGGCGCAATACCGGGCGCGGATACAGGGGCAGGAGCCTCAGTTGGCGGTGCTGCCGATCCAGTACGCCGACTACGCGGTGTGGCAGCGGAACTGGCTGGAAGCCGGAGAGAAGGACCGGCAACTGTCGTATTGGAAGGCGCAGTTGGGCGACGAACACCCGGTGCTGCAACTGCCGGCGGACCATGCGCGACGTGCCGACGGGCGGTACAGCGCGGCCCATCACGGCATTGAATTGTCGAGCGAACTGGTGCAGGGACTGCACCAGCGGGCGCAAGCCGAAGAGGCGACGCTGTTCATGGTGCTGCTGGCGGGCGTGCAAGCGCTGCTCCACCGCTACAGCAGCCAGCAAGACATCCGGGTGGGGGTGCCTATTGCCAACCGCCACCGGGTAGAGACCGAAGGCGTGGTGGGTTTCTTCGTCAACACGCAGGTGCTGCGCAACGTCATCAATGGACGGTTGAGTCTGGCACAGGTGCTCAAGCAGGCCAAGGAGGCGGCCCTCGGTGCGCAGACCCACCAGGACCTGCCCTTCGAGCAATTAGTCGAAGCGCTGCAGCCAGAGCGTAACTTGGGCACCAATCCGCTGTTCCAGGTGATGGTTAACCACCAGCGGCAAGACCACCGGGCCCTGCAGCAATTGCCCGGACTTGCGCTGGAAGACTATGCATTGGGCGAACAGGGTGCGCAGTTCGAATTGACGGTCGACACCAGCGAAGACGCTGATGGTCACGTGCATGTGAGCTTCAGTTATGCCGAGGGGTTGTTCGAGGCGGGCACGATCGAGCGGATGGCGGGGCACTACGTGGCACTGCTGCAAGCGCTGTCGGATCGGCCGGAGCAGGCGGTGGGTGATGTTCAACTGCTGGGTGAAGCGGAGCAGCAACAGCTTCAGGCATGGGGAGTGAACGCGACGCGCTACTCGGATGCGCAGCCGGTACACCGGCTGATCGAGCGGCAAGCCCGGGTCCACCCTGAAGCGGTGGCACTGCTCTTCGGCGACGAGGCCCTGACATATGCCGAGCTGAACGTGCGGGCCAACCGGTTGGCACATCGGCTGATCGCGCTGGGCGTGGGGCCGGAGGTGAAGGTGGGGATCGCGGTGGAGCGCTCCATCGAGATGGTGGTGGGGCTGCTGGCGATCCTGAAGGCCGGCGGGGCGTATGTGCCACTGGACCCGGAGTACCCGGCGGACCGGTTGGCCTACATGGTCGAGGACAGCGGTATTGGGTTGCTGCTGACGCAGAGTGCGGTGAAGGATCGGCTGCCGGCGGCCGAAGGGCTGGCGGTGCTGGAACTGGACGGGCTGGAGCTGGCGGACGAGCTGGCGCAGAACCCCGAAGTGGCGGTGCATGGGGAGAACCTGGCGTATGTGATCTACACCTCGGGGTCCACCGGGCGGCCCAAGGGCGCAACGATCCGCCATCGCGCATTGAGTAGTTGCATGACCTGGATGCAGCAGACCTACAGCCTGACAGCGACCGACACCGTGCTGCACAAGGCACCGTTCTGCTTCGACGTCTCGGTGTGGGAGATATTCTGGCCCTTGACGGCCGGCGTGCGGCTGGTGGTGGCCAATCCGGGAGACCACCGTGATCCTGCACGGATCACCGAACTGATCCTCAAGCACGAGATCACGACGCTCAACTTCGTGCCGGCGATGCTGCAGGCCTTTCTGGCACATGAAGGCATCGAAGTACAGACGCGCCTGCGCTACGTGATCTGCGGCGGCGAAGCCATGCCCGCAGCCACGCAGAGCGAAGCGCTGCATCGGCTCAAGGGCGTAAGCCTGCAGAACCTGTATGGGCCGACCGAGACCACCATCCACGTGACCCGCTGGACCTGCCGGGATGACGGCCAGAGCCAAGTGCCGATTGGGCAACCCATCTCCAATACGCAGTCCTATGTGCTCGATGAATCGCTGGGGCGAGTGCCGCAGGGCGTTGCAGGCGAGCTCTACATCGGGGGAGAGCTGCTGGGCCGAGGTTACCTTGGCCGCTCGGGGTTGAGCGCGGAGCGGTTTGTAGCGGACCCGTTCGATGAGGCGGGAGGGCGGCTGTACCGCACGGGCGACCTGGTGCGGTGGAACGGCGAAGGGCAACTGGAGTACCTGGGTCGGATCGACCACCAGGTCAAGATCCGGGGCTTCCGCATCGAGCTGGGAGAAGTGGAAGCGCAGTTGCTGTCGCAGCCCGAGGTGAGGGAAGCGGTGGTGGTGGCCAAGGAAGGGCCGGGCGGGGCGAGGCTGGTGGGCTACGTGTCGGCGCAGGCCGGACAGGCGATCGAAGCGGGTGAGCTGCGCGAGCGGCTGGGCAAGCAACTGCCGGACTACATGGTGCCGAGTGTGCTCGTGGTGCTGGAGAGCCTGCCGCTCAATGCCAACGGCAAGGTGGACAGGAAGGCGCTGCCGGAGCCGGGGTTCGAGAGCGAGCACGAATACGAAGCGCCGCAAGGGGAAGTGGAAGAGGCGCTGGCCAAGATCTGGGCCGAGGTGCTGGGTGTGGAGCGCGTGGGGCGCCATGACAACTTCTTCGAGCTGGGTGGACATTCCATTGCGGCAATGCGAGTTGTCAATCTGGCTCGTCAAAAGAAGATAGTAGGCTTGGATGTGACGCTTCAGGATCTCATGAGCAGTCCCACTATTCAGGCGGCACCGAGACGGCTAAGGCCAGTCATGCTTTTGAACGCGTACGTCAAAAATGAACTTCCGCTATTTTGCATACATTCCGGGTACGGCACAGTCCTCGGGTATTTGCCGCTTGCGAAAGAGCTAAGTAGTAGGCGAACTGTCTATGGATTAATATGCCGGACCTTGGCAGACCCCAAGCACAGAGATGATTCGTTGCAACAGATGGCTTGCGACTATGCAGCTCAAATCCAAGAAGTGCAGCCAGTTGGACCACTTCACCTACTTGGTTGGTCATTGGGTGGCCCATTGGCTGCACTAACTGCTGCGCGCCTCGAGGCTACAGGTCGGCATGTTTCCTTTCTCGGGATGGTTGATCCTACGTCTTTGCTTAAACCAACTATTGGTCCTGCTCTGCAGGATCGGGACTGGAGGGATGACTTCCTTGAGTTTCTTCGGCAGGCAACCGCTAACAACGGATTAAATTTGTTGGTGCCTTGTCACATAGAAGACCCGTTGGAAAGTGAGCAGTCGCTGCGGGCGTGGACGGACCTGGCGATGGATGAAGGTTTGATCGTTGTGGCTGGCGAGTACTCCGGAATAGGCTCAGGGGAGTTGGTTAGGGTGTACTTGACTATTCGCTGCATGGAGGCCGTGCTGTCTAGGTCATACGGCCGGTGGCCGCAGATACGATGTCAAATTCACTGTTGGTGGGCGAAGGATAGGCAGCGGAGCGAAATTGAATCCATCCAGACCCAACTTGGGAATGAGAATGTGACGAGCATACATGTTGATGCTCAGCACGGGAATATCATTGCATGTGAGCAACTAGTGCTGGATGTGTCACGCTCACTTGCGGTGAAAGGAGAGTGGAATCCTCGCGGGGAGTGTCTGAATTTCCGTGTGTGAGGCGGAGAGCGACTTTTTCACGGCGCCACCGCCCACTCTATACAGCGGGAGGCGAGCGGTGCGGTGGGAAAGTCAGAGCTGCTATACCTCAAGCACGCCTTTAACTTGAGCGACGAAGAACTCTGCGAGCGCTGGAGCGAGAACGTGGTCTGGCAGTTTTTCAGTGGCATGGCGTACTACGAGCCGCGCCTGCCCTGCGACGCCACGCAGATCGGCCGCTTTCGCCGCGTGCTGGGTGAGCCCGGCGTCGAGCAACTGCTCAAGTGCTGCGGCATCGCACTCAAGCAGACGTTTGCCAAGGAGGGCCGTGAGCTGCGCCGCAAGGCCGGTGGCTACGCCCACGCCAAGCAGTTCAAGCGCCTGCGCCGCACGGTCAAGCGCCAGCGTACGATCCTGGGCGCACTCATGCGCAATGCGCGGCACGGCCTGGAATTGACTGCGCAGGGAGTTACCGGGCATGAACTGACCGCACTGGCAATCACGGAGCTGACGATGTGGCTGGAACGCGCCGAGCGCATTCGCACCCAGCGGCGCAACAGCAAGAACAAGCTCTACGCGCTGCACGCACCCGAGGTCGAATGCATCGGCAAGGGCAAGGGCAGGAAGCCTTACGACTTCGGTGTGAAGGTCAGTCTGGCGGTCACGCACCGGCACGGCTAGATGGTGGGCGCTAGGTCCTTCTCCGGTAACCCGTATGACGGCCACACGCTGGCCGAACAATTGGAGCAGACCAACACGCTGCTGCAAGACATTGGCGTGAGGCCCTCCACGGCGGTTGTTGACCTCGGGTTCCGCGGCGTAGATGAAGCCTGCGCACCGGTGCAGATCATCCATCGTGGCAAGTTCAAGTCACTGGATGCGCAGCAGCGCCGCTGGCTCAAGCGGCGACAGGCGATTGAGCCGGCCAATGGTCACACCAAGAGCGACAACCGCATGGATCGCTGCTGGCTCGGCGGCAGCAGCGGTGACGCGCGGCATGCGGTGCTGTGCGCAGCAGGGTTCAACATACGCTGGCTGCTGCGGGCGATTGCCGCCAAGGGGCTGGCGGCCCTACTTTTGGTCTTCTCTCAGGTGGCGTCGTATGCAGCATGCATTGCCAGCACGCTGCAAACTGCCGCACTTGCCACTGGGCCAGCCGAGCGGCTCTTCGTGTGGCAACCCTGGCGCGTCACGCCAAGTTCGGCGACAGAGTGAAGATGAGTTTCGCAGGGCCGAATAATTGGACTCGTCACTACCATCGATACCCAACGGTCAGCACTGCCTGCCGTCTTGGGCCGTAGTTGCAATAGCCGTAGTTGCAAACGCCGAGATATGTCTTGTCAGTCAAGTTGCTGACATTCAGGGCGATACGCCAGTTATGAGGCTCATAGGCAACCATGGCATCCATCAAGGTGTATGAGGGGGCTGTCACATCGTCGTACCCATCGCCCGTTTTCCCAACGTATCGAATGCCGAAACCAGCCTTAAGTTCTGGCAACCCGAAAGAGCCAAACTTATGAACTGCCCAAGCTGCGGCGCTGTGCCTCGGGATGCTCACAAGTTGTTTGTCGAGAGCCGCGATGTCGTCGGGCGTTGTGCGGGTGACCCGGGCTTGGGTATAGGTGTAATTAGTGGTCAAATCCCAGTCTCTAAAGCGCCCAGTAATTTCCAACTCGACGCCCTTTGCTGTCACTTCGCCCCGTTGAATGGAGTAGTTGGGGTCAGCAGGGTCGGTAGCAAGGCGATTGTTCTCCTTTAACTGGTAGGCAGCGGCACTCGCGGTTACCTGCTTGTTTGGAGACCAACGAACCCCGAGTTCAACTTGCTTGCCTCGCCTGGGTTTGAACGCAGTTCCGGTTTTGTCTGAGCCAGCCTGTGGGTCAAAGGATTCGGTATAGCTTGTATAGGGAGCCCACCCGCCATTTGCGAGATAAACCAAGCCAATATTTCGCGAGGTTGCACTACTGTCAGTGACCTGATCGCCGTCCGTCGTTTTGGCGCGGTCATGCCGCAATCCGGCAACGACCACATAGCGCTCGTCAATCTTGATTTGGTCTTGCACGAGAATACCGGTGTTTCGTATGCTCCCTTTGGTTGTTGGTTGCCCATCAAAACTGGGTTCGGGGAATGTGCCATATACCGGGTGGTACACATCCAGTGGCGTTGCACTACCGTCGAGCCTTCTGTAGCTGACATTGGCGCGCATCGCGTCAACACCCAGCAGGAGTGTGTGTTGGGTTCGGCCCCAGGCTAAGTTCCCCTGAAGCAGTAGGTCAGCGTTGGTTACGTTTGTCTTGTTGTCGAAGCCGAATAGGGTGCGATTCAGATAGGTTCCGTTCGGATCGGATGCGCCAGTGGAGTCAACGAATCCCTCCCACCAGTTTGGATACAGCTGCAAGTACCCCCCCTCCGTGCGGTCATGTCTCAGGTTGTGACGCAACTTCCAGGCCGGTGAGAACTCGTGCGAGAACTCGTATCCAAACCGGGTGCGCTCGCCGCCGTTCCGATCCCAGCTTGGCTCGCTGGTGAATAAGGAGGGGGAAATTTTTCCATGCGGGGCCGACTGAATTGTTCCCTGATAGGGAAGGTAGCTGATGGTCGTTCCGGAATCGTCCTTCTGGTACTCGCTGTACAGCGTCAGTTGGGTTGCCGGCAGGATTTTCCAGGTCAGCGAGGGGGCAACGAACATGCGGTTGTTCTTGGCATGGTCTACGCTGTAGTTGCTGTCCTTGCCTAGCGCGATGAAGCGGTACAACAGGTTCTGATCGTCACCGAGGGGCCCCGTGAGGTCGACGGCGATTTGTTTGTGGTCGTAGTTACCGACCTGCAATTCCACGCTGCGACTGGCGTCAGCTTGTGGCCGTTTGGACACCAGGTTAACCACACCACCAGGGCCATTCTGCCCTGCAATTACGGAGGCAGGCCCGCGCAGCACCTCAATACGCTCCAGTCCGAACGGCTCGTTTGTCAGGTAGGGTTTGAACGGATGTGATTGGGACGAGCGAAGTCCGTTAAGTAGAGTGGATCCTTCACTGCCGCCGCGTAGCCGGAATGAGTCATCCCGATTGTTGAGCGCAAATGCTTCCGCCCGGACCCCGGCGGAATAGCGGAGTGCTTCGGTGAGCGTCCCTGCTCCCTGATCTTTGATTTGGTCGGCGGTGATGATACTGATCGACTGCGGCGTTTCAAGGATCGAGGTATCAGTCTTTGTTGCGGTGGAACTACGCTTCGCTACATAGCCTTGCACCGGTCCCGTCGCCGTTTCCTGATCAGCGCTTGCCTTAACAGTCACTACCGGCAATGTGGCTTCCGGGGGTTCCTTTTGAGTTTCCGCGGACTCGGCAGCGCAGGCAATGCCGGTGACAAATAACCCGAGAAGGCCAGCTTGGAGCGCGCGCGCGATCGGGGTGAGTTGTGCGAAAGGCACCTCTCTTTCATTCAGGGTGAAGTGATTTGGCATGACTGGTCGCTTAATCGGAAGGTAAGTGTTTGGGGATATGGGGTTGGTAGAAACGGGAAGCGAAGCTGACCTGATTACAGGGCGCCAATAGCCACTCGCTGCTGTGGAGACTGTGCCGTCGCCAACAACGCGGCACCGATCTCACCCGTGCGCACCGCGGTTACGGACAGCAGCGTGTCACTCAGGCCGTGTGTCGGTTCGCTGGCACCCTGCACGAAGATGGCCGGGTGGAAGTCGGGGGCGGTCTTGAGACGGTAGTGGCGGTCGATCTCGAAGTCGCCGAGGTACGGAGCAAGGGAGGTGAGCACAGTCTTGTGGTACTGGCGCTCGTAGCCTGTTGCCAGCACCACCGCGTCATAGCGGCTGGTGCTGGCCTGTTCGTTGTTCAGGTCGTGTAGCGTCAGGTAGATGCCATCGTTGGCGGTACGAACTTCCCTGACTTCATGCCGGCGCAGGAACTGGTGACGTGTCTCTGCCTTGACCCTCTGTTCGTAGAAAACCTTGAAAATCTGCTGAATCAGTTCCAGATCCGGGCAGGCGTAGTTGGCGTGGCGGAACTCGCGCAACAGTTCGGCGCGTTCGGCCGGCGTGCGGCTGTACATGTAGTCGACGAAGTCGACGTTGAAAATCTCGTTGACGAAAGGGCTGTCGTCGGACGGCTTGATGGCCTGCGCGCGCATGACGAGGTCGACTTGAGGGGCATTGGGTCGGCCATGGAGGTCCATGAAGATTTCAGCGGCGCTCTGGCCTGCACCGATGACGGCGATCCTTTGAGCTTGAGCGTTGGCCGCGATGCTGCCCAGATAGTTGTGGGAGTGAAAGATCCGCGGGTCGTCCTTGAAAGGTCGGAAGCACTCGGGCACATGAACGGTGCCGCCAACGCTCACGACGAGGTTGCGGGCCAGGCGCTCATGTACCTCGCCGGACTGGTCGCGAGAGCGAACGCGCAGCAGGGTGACTTCGCCGCCGCGCTTCTCCGGCAACACCTCGAAGACGGTTTCGCCATAGACGCAACGATCTTCGAACTGGGCTGCTGCCCAAGCGAAGTAGTCGCTGAACTCGTGGCGGCTGGGGAAGAAGGTCTTGAGGTTGATGAAGTCCTGTAGGCGCTGCTTCTCGTGCAGATAGTTGACGAAGGTGAAGCGGCTGGTCGGGTTGCGCAGCGTGGCCAGGTCCTTGAGGAAGGAGATCTGCATGTGCGCGTGATCGAGCACCATGTTCGGATGCCAGGTGAAGCCCGTTTGTCGCTCGATGAACAGCGAGCTGACGTTCTGGGCGCCGGCCAGCCGCTTCTCGTCCAGCGCGATGGCAAGCGCGATGTTGGACGGGCCGAAGCCGATGCCGATGAAATCATGAATGAGCATGCCGCACTCCTATGTCAGGTTGGATCGGCACCACATGGGTGCGCCAAGTTGCCGGCTACGTGTCAGGCCGGGTTACAGATACCAAGACGAGGTGCCCCGACGTTTGTTTAGTCGACCTGCCTGGGCGGCGCTTTTTGGGGTGGTTTCGTGGGCGATGTGCGGTGACCCTTAAACAATCAAGCCGGTCGTTCGTCTTGGATGCGTAGGTGTGGATCTGTGTGGCTCGCCGCGCGATGCCTCGTCCTGTGTGATCAGGCTGGATGCTCCGCACTGGTCATGTCGCGCCGGGCGTTCGCGCGCTGGTACGCGGGTCATTTCTTCTAACTTCGTGGTGATGGGGTGTACATGGCAAAGACGAAGCTTGTTTACGTTTGGTCGTTGAGGAATGCCGCGGCCGACAAGGCTGGGCAGGCCATCGAATACAAGGGGGAGCGGCGGTACATGAAGTCGCCGCTCGAGTACCTGGTCGAGGCCTTGAATGGGACGAAGCTGGGGGATGCCTACTCCTTGGAAGCGGTCATTTATGACGACGACGAGGGGTCGGCTCGGGATAGGGGGCAGGTCAAGGATTACGGCTTCTCGTATCAGCCTGGTGGGCAGTGGTTCTATCCACCGACGCTTGAGGTGGGCGGGCGGCGCGTGAACGATCTGCTGTGCGCCATTCCCTCGACCTACCGCCGGCTGCCCCTGGATGCGGCCGAGCGTGCCGCGGGCAAGAGTGCCTTCGAGGCTCGCCTGCTGGACAAGTTGTTGACGCTGGGCGCGGAGTTGGTGGTGCTCGACGGGCTGCTGGTCATCCTTGACGAGTTGGTGCGTCCGGGGGCGCCGTTCGACCGCAAGATCGTCAACATCCATCCCGGCATCACCCGGATCGAGTCGCCTTACGAGCGACGCGGCGCCTATGCAACTCTTGATGCGTTGCATGGGGCGAAAGGCCAGAAGGTCGTGAACTGGCAGACGATGGAGATGAAGCCGGTGCCGGTGGTGGACATGACCGGGGCGTCGTTCCACTACGTTGACAACGGCATCGATTCCGGCGAGGTGATCCTCGACGTGCTCAACACCCGGATCGATCCGCAGGACACCATCCTGGAGCTGCGCTGGAACAACTTCAACAACAGCCTGTTCCCGGCCCTGCAGCAGGGTTTGGCGCACATGGCTGGGCTGTCCGATGTCGTTGCGAACGAGCCGGCATGATCACGTTCTACAACGCCGATCACGTCCATCATCAGGGCAAGCTGGAGATGTTTCGCGGCGAGTTTGTGCCGTGCTTCGAGGTGGCGGCGCGCGCCGAGCGCGTGCTGGAGGAGCTTCGCCGTCGTCAGCTGGGAGCTATTGAGGAGCCCGTGTCTTTCGACGATTCGGTGTTGCATCGGGTTCACGCGCCGCGCTACGTCGATTTCCTTCGCGGAGCCTGGGACGAGTGGGTGGCGCTGAATCCGGCCCATCGTGATCGGGACGCGCTGCCTTCGGTTTGGCCGGTACGGCAGCATCGCAGCGATTTGTTGCCCGAGAACTTCGCGGCACGCATGGGCCTGTTCTCATTCGACGTGGGTACGCCGCTCACCAATGGTACATGGCGTGCTGCGCGCGGTGGTGCGGCGTGTGCGCTTTCCGCTGTCGAACGCATCCGCTCGGGTGCAAGGTCGGCCTTCGCGCTGACGCGCCCGCCCGGCCACCATGCTGGCCAGGACTTCTTCGGGGGCTACTGTTTCTTGAACAACGCCGCCCTTGCGGCGCAGGCACTGCGCGACGGTGGAGCGGAGCGGGTCGCGGTGCTGGACATCGATTACCACCACGGCAACGGTACGCAGAGCATCTTCTACGAGCGCGCCGATGTTTTCTTCGCGAGCATTCACGGCGATCCACGGACCGAGTACCCGTTCTACCTGGGCTATGCCGAAGAGGTGGGGCTGGAGGCCGGGCGCGGCTTCAACCTGAACATCCCGTTGCCGCGAGGAACCGTGTTCCCTGCTTGGCGCGCGGCGCTGGCGGATGCCCTTCGCGCCATTGGCGATTTCCATGCCGATGCCCTGGTGGTGTCGTTGGGGGTCGATACCTTCGAGGCCGACCCGATCTCCGGATTTCGGTTGCGCAGTGAAGACTACCTCAGGGTTGGCGAGGATATCGCCCACGCCCGGCTGCCCACGGTCTTGGTGCTGGAAGGTGGCTACGCGGTCGAGGAAATCGGTGTCAACGTCTTGAATGTACTGGAAGGATTTGAAGCGTGTTCTTCGTGAGCGGGTTGTTGGGAGAGGGGCGAGGCACAGCTGGATGGCGCGCCTGGGCGTTGATGCTTTGCGGTGGGCTGCAGCTGTTGGCGGGGGCCTCGCATGCGAAGGCGCCGGTGCCATCGGCCCTGCCGGTGGTGACAGGTGTCGAGATCAGGCGCACCACGGATGGCATCCCGCATCTTCGGGCGGGCAGTTGGCGTGAACTCGGGGTTGGTGTCGGCTATGTCCAGGCGCAGGATGCGCTGTGCACCCTGGCCGAGGCCTTCGTCACCTACGAGGGGCGGCGCGCCTGGTTCTTCGGGGCCGATGGCCGACCGGCACGTGACTCCACATTCGGAAGACCGAAGAACGTCGATCTGGACTTTTTCTTCCGCGCTTTCGCTGATGACAAGGTGCTGGCCAGCTACCGGGAGCAGCATCCACCCGAGTTGAATGAGCTCGTCGACGGGTTTGCCGCCGGCTACAACCGCTATCTGGCGGATGCCCGCAGCGGCCAGGTGCGAGCGACTGGCCGGTCTTGCTTGAAGCAGCCCTGGGTTCGGGACATCACGGCGGACGACATTCATCGGCGCATGTTTGCGGCCCAGATTGCGGCCGGCTACGCCAAGTTCATCACCGAGATGGCGAATGCTAAGCCAGTGAAGTCCACATCCGATGCCAAAGTGGGGGAGGGAGGCGATGCGGTGCTGCGCAGTCGGCTCGCTCAGCGAATTGGCACGCAGCCCGGCATTGGCAGCAACGTCCTCGCCTTTGGCCGCGAGGCCACAGGTGGAGACGGCGCAGTGTTGTTCGGTAATCCGCACTGGTACTGGGGTGGTCCGGATCGGTTCTACCAGATGCACTTGACCATCCCGGGAAAGATCGACGTGGCGGGTGTTGCGTTTCTGGGCGTGCCGGTGGTCATGATCGGTTTCAACGACCACGTGGCCTGGAGTCACACTGTGTCGGAGGCGCGCCGTTTTGGTTTGTTCGATGTGACGTTGGATGCCGCCGATCCGACGCGCTACCAAGTCGACGGAAAGACCGAGGCGATGACGGCGCGCGAAGTCGGCGTTGAAGTGCGTGCCGACGATGGGAGCGTGCGTCGCATCACACGCACGTTCTATCGGACCCGCTTCGGACCGGTGGTAGACCTCGGCGGCCACAATGCAGCGTTTGGCTGGGGTTTGGCCCATGCCTTAGTCATTCGGGATGTGAACGCCGAGAACTTTCGCATCTTCCGTAACTTCTTCTACTGGAATCAGGCGAAGTCTCTGGACGATTTCATCGCGATCCAGCGCCGCGAGGCGGCTGTTCCCTGGGTCAATACCGTGGCCATTGGTCGTGGTGAGGGCCGCGGGGACGGACGGGTTTGGTATGGCGATGTCGGTGCAGTGCCCAATGCCCCAGACGATCTGCGCAAGGCGTGCATGACGCCGCTGGCAGCGGGCTTCGCGAACGTGGATCCTCATACCCCCGTTCTTGATGGTAGTCGCTCGGCCTGCGATTGGCGGTTGGATCTGGCCGCGGTGCAGCCAGGCGCCATGCCGGTTGCTGCATTGCCCTGGCTGCTGCGCGAAGACTATGTGGCGAACATGAACGACAGCTACTGGCTCAGCAATGTTCGCCAGCCGCTGGAGGGGTTCCCTTCGCTACTCGGCGGCGAACGCAAGCCGTTGGATTTGCGGGGTAGATTGGGGCACCATATGGCGCTTGATCTGCTCCGGGGCCAGGCCACATCGGCCGAAGCCCTGAGTCGCCGTGTGATGAGGGATGTACTGACACCGCGGTCCTACTCCGCCGAGTTGTTCAAGGGCGAGGTGCTTGCCCAGGCTTGTGTGCAGCCGGTCGTCGAACTAGATGCCGACATGCTGAAGGCAGCGGGGCTGGACGGGCTGGTAAAGGTTGGAACGGCGGCACGCAAGGTCGACGTCGCACGGGCCTGCACAGTCCTGCGTCGCTGGGCGAACAAGGCAAATCCCGGCGACCATGGTGTCTTGCTGTGGGAGGCCCTCTGGGCTCGCCTGGAACAGATTCCGGCCGACGATCTCTACGGCGTTGCTTTCTCCAGCGACGCCCCTTTGGATACACCTCGCAAGCTGCTGACGAGTGAAGGAACGGCGGCCAAGGCGCTGGCTGCGACCGTGGTGGAGTTTGGTGCCAAGGGGTGGTCGCTGGATGGGGTGTTGGGAGCACATCGCTTTGTGGCGAGCGGGGGGTATCGCTTCCCGATCTATGGCGGATGCCACTCGGCGGGCTATTTCACCGTGGCTTGCAACGATGATGGCGGCAACAAGTTGGGGCCGGATTCCTTGGCGAACAGCTACCTTCAGGTGGTGCGTTTCGGCCCGTCCGGGGTGGAAGCGCACACGTTGCTCGCACACGGCCAGGACGAAGCTGCAGTGGCGGGTGGTCAAGGCGCTGCTCCAGTCGCCCGCTATGCCCGCAAGGCCTGGCTGCGTTTCCCGTTCCGGGAGGATGAGATCGCACGCGATCCCAAGCGTAGTCGTCTTGTGCTGAGTCCCTGAGTTGGAGCGCCGGGATTGCTGGCCCATACTCGCTGCGGATGATCGTAGCGGGTTGGACGGCAGTCTGACCAATCTCGACTTGGAGAGCCCGCGCCTATGACATCGCTGGGCTACCCCGTCGCTCGACGATGCTCCGGCGCCAGCGGGCAAGCGCCGCAATAGCTCTGGCCGGGCAACCTGTAGAACAGGCAGCACTGGCGGTGCAGGGTGATCGTGGTGGCAACACCATCTTCGATTCGGACCGAGTTGCGCTGCCGGCCGTACAGGGGGTTGGGGTGGCCGTTTCGACGTATCGGTTTTTGCAGCAACATTTCTCGGTCTGTAGCGACATGCTCGGCATGGCCGGTCAGTTCAAGCGCCTGGTCGAAAATGGCTTCCAGGTAGCGCGCGGTATTGCCCCAGAGGATCTTCGGCGCAAGGCGAGTTTGTCTGCTGATGGCCTTGAAGAGCGGTTCGAGGTGCTTTTCAAGGAGAGCGTCGTAGCGGGCGCCCGTTGGGCTGCCGGGCATGGGGTGGCCTTCGTGGATGATGTGAAAGCGGATGGGGGCGCCGACATCGTTCAGGCTCACCGCAACATCGCCCGCGTGCATCGGAAAGCTGTGTTGCAGCACGCTCGCCGCGGCGGCGACCGGCGGCAGCAGGGCCCACAGGTAGTCCAGACTCCACGCCGATGCAGCGGCGCGCAGGTCATTGCCTGTAACGCCTAGATGGGTCGCATACCGTCGAAGGATGTGGCCGAGGAGGACGTCATCGTTCGACAGTTGAACGATGGAAATTGCTCCGGTAGGCCATTGGGGGGCGCAGGCCAGCGTCTCACCATAGTCCGCCCATTCGCCCTGAAACAAGGGGGCGAGCAGGGGAATCATCGACGCTCCCTTGGCGCACGGCTGTTCGTCTGATGGCAGGGAGTGGGTTGGAGAATGTCCTGAAGCGGGTGTCTCATGTACCCATGACGTTCTGGACGGGCGGATGTTCACCTAAACAAATGGGCGAGTTGCTCGTCTTGGTGTTGGTGGCTCCAGAACCCGTGGTCAAGCGAGCTGTGTCCGCCTCCCATCCATTTCTTCTCAAGGTGAACCGGTTTGCTTAGCTATCTGATTCAACAGTCGCGCAAGCTGCTGATTGCCGCGGCGCTGGCCAGTGTGACCAGCGGTGTTTGCAGCGTGCTGCTCCTCACACAGATCAACGCGGCTTTGACGGCGACGTCTACGGCGGAGCGCGTGATGCTGGCGTGGCGTTTTGCGGCCTTCGCGGTGGCAGCGATGTTGAGCCAAATGGTGGCATCGGTGCTGTTCGAGCGTTTGAACCAGCGTGCCCATGCCGATCTGCGGCGTTTCATTTCCGCGCGGGTGATCGCAGCGGACTTTCGCCGGCTGGAGGAAATTGGCGGCCCGAAGGTGCAATCGGCCTTGTCGGAGCACAGCACGCAGGTGGCCGAATTCTTCGTGAGTTTCCCGACGATCCTGGTGAACGCCATCATTGTGTCGGGATGCCTGACCTACATGGCCTGGCTCTCCTGGCAGGTGTTTCTGGCGGCCGTGCTGGTCATTGGGCTGGGTTCGCTGGGCTATCACCTTGCGCACCTGCGGGCGATTCGGCATCTGGACGTGGCCTCCAAGGAGCAGGATCGCTTGTTCGATCACTTTCGCTCGCTGGTGGAGGGGGCCAAGGAGTTGCGCCTGCATGCCGCCAAGCGCCGGCGCTTTTCCGATGACGTGCTGGGCGGCTCGATCGAGACCGTGCGGCGCGAACGCGCGTTCGGCATGTCGGTGTTTCTTGTGTCCTCCGCATGGGGCAACTTCCTGATCTACGGTTTCATCGGGCTGGTGCTGTTCGTGCTGGTGGGGGACGTACCCGAGCGGGGGCGCATCATGACCGGCTTCGCGCTGGTTTTTGTGTACATGGTCGCGCCCCTGGAAAACCTGCTGCTGGCCTTGCCTCGCGCCAATCTGGCGAAGGTGTCCGGCGCCCGCATCGACGAGATCACGCAGCAGCTCGAACACACCGAAAGCGATGAGGTGTCAGGGCCTGCGCCGCGCTTAGTAGGGCTGGTACTGCAAGGCATCAGCCATCGCTACTACCACGAAGGCGTGGACGACCTGTTCACCCTAGGGCCAGTCGATCTGGCCTTTTCTCCCGGGCAGATCACTTACCTGGTGGGGGGCAACGGCAGCGGCAAGACCTCGCTGGCCAAGCTGCTGGTGGGCCTGTACCGGCCAGAGCAGGGCGCCATCCTGATCAACGGCGAGCCGGTCGGCGATGCCAACCGCGACCGCTATCGCCAGACCTTCTCGGCAATCTTTTCGGATTTCCATCTGTTCGAGCACATGCTCGATGCCGCATCGGCCGAACTGGATGCGCAGGGCAACGCGCTGCTGGAGAAGCTCCATCTGCAACACAAAGTGCAGGTGTGCGACGGCGCCTTCACGACGCGGGCCTTGTCCCAGGGGCAGCGCAAGCGGCTGGCCTTGGTGGTCGCCTACCTGGAGGATCGACCCTTCCTGGTGTTCGATGAATGGGCCGCCGATCAGGACCCGGTGTTCAAGGAAGTGTTCTACCGGGAACTGCTGCCCGAGCTGAAGGCCAAGGGCAAGGCGGTGTTGGTGATCTCGCATGATGACCGCTACTTCCATCTGGCCGATCGTCTGATTCGCATGGAGAACGGCCAAGTCATCGCGATCGAGACGCCTACCGACCACACATCGCTGAAATCGCCGTCCGCCAATCTGACCGCCGTGTCATGACGCTTGGGCGGAATGGCGTCGCCCGCCGGCGCTGGGGGATCGATCGCCCTTTGCTCGTGCTGGTGCACCGCTGGGTGGGGCTGGTCATGGCCGGCTTTCTGCTGGTTGCCGGCCTGACCGGGGCGCTGCTGGCCTGGAATGACGAGCTGGAGGCAGCCGTCAGCCCGCAGTTGTTTCGCGTGACGCCACCAGCGCCCGATGCCGCACCGGTGGATGCGCTGGTATTGCGCGAGCGGGTGCAGACGGCTTATCCGCGGGCGCTGGTGGCGTATGCGCCGCTGACTTTCGAGCCGGGGCATGCGCAGGTGCTGCGTTTGTTCGCTCTGCCGGATCCGGCCACGGGCGTCGAGCCCGAACTGCTCAATGACCAGGTCTTCGTGGATCCGTATACCGGCCGCATCCTCGGCGAGCGAAAGCGAGGTGATCTGTCCCAGGGGCTGAAGAATCTGATGCCCTTCATCTACCGGCTGCACTACCAGCTCGCGCTCGGGGTGGTGGGCAGTTACGCCTTTGGCGTCATCGCGCTGCTGTGGACACTGGATTGTTTCGTCGGCGCGTACCTGACCTTTCCGGCGCCGGTGCGCAAAGGCCCCAAGCCGAACTCCGCGGCGAAGCCCGGCGGCAAGCCCTGGGCGGCACGCTGGTGGCCTTCGTGGAAGGTGCGCTGGGGCGGTGGCAGCTACAAGCTGAATTTCGACCTGCACCGCGCCGGCGGCCTGTGGGTGTGGGCGATGCTCTTCGTGCTGGCCTGGAGCAGCGTGGCTTTCAATCTCACTGAGGTGTACGACCCGGTGATGAAGGCCGTTTTCGCACACCAGCCTGACGGCGGCGCACTGAAACCGTTGCCCGCTCCGAAGATCGATCCCGCTATCGGTTGGTACGAGGCGCGTGAATTGGGGCGCCAGCGGATGGCCGAGCAGGCCAGGGCGCAGGGCTTCACGATCGTGCGCGAGGATGCGCTGATGCACGACCCGCGCAGCGGCGTGTATCACTACAGCGTGATCAGCAGCCGTGACGTCAGCCACCGCTGGGGTGGCACCAGCTTGGTCTTCGATGCCGACACAGGGGATTCCAAGGGCCTATGGCTGCCGACCGGCGTGGCCAGTGGCGACACGATCCGAACCTGGCTGACCAGCCTGCACATGGCGGCGGTGGGCGGCGTGGTGGCAGGCCTGCCGATGAAGCTGTTCATCTGCGCCATGGGGCTGGTGGTGGCCATGTTGTCGGTCACCGGCGTGGTCATTTGGTGGAAGAAGCGCCAGGGCCGTGTGCGACTGGCCGCGCGGGATCTCGCGGTCGATCGGCCTACCGGCGGTACAGGGGCGCCCATGAAGGCGGTCTCACAGGACAGGGCTGCGTGACCCCATGGGCAGACAATTCAGCAGCACGTGTAGCCCGAGCGGCCTTCGAAGCCATGCGCCACTGAGCGGATGGAGGTCGGACCTGACCTGCCGGGCAGCGGCGCTTGCCGCTGTGCTGGCCGCCTCTTCGGCGATGGCCGCGCAGGATTCTGTTCCTCCAGCACCGGCAATCCTGGCCGCTGCCGTGCGCCTGCCTGCAACGGTACCCGCTGGCGACACGGTGCTATCGCTGGCTGATGCGGCACCGATCGCCGGTTTTGTCCAGGTGGCACCGATGGCGGGGTCGGCGCCCAGTCGCCGTACCGAGTTGCGCATGGCCCACGATGGCAAGGCTTTGCACATCCAGGTGCATGCCTACGATCCCGAACCAGCGGCCATCGTCGCGCAGCAAATGCGTCGGGACGTGGAGGGCATGCTCACGGAAGATCAGGTGACGCTGGTGTTCGATCCCGATGGCGACGGCCGCAACGGCTACCTCTTCGCCGTCAACGCCAACGGGGCCCAGTTCGACGCGCTGATCTTCGATGGCGGGCAGATGCGCTTTGATTGGGACGCGCTGTGGCGCAGCGAGGCGCGCGTCGAGGCCGACGGCTGGCACGCCGACATCACGATCCCGCTGTCGGTGTTCGGGCGCGGGCGACCCATCGGTGGCGATGAAGTGCGCACCTGGCGCATCAATGCGGAGCGCTGGATGCCGCGGGGCAGCGAGCGCGTGCGGCTGGCCGGCATCCAGCCCGACAAGGAGGTGTATTCCTTGGGCGATGCGCTGCCGATGCCGGCCATTGCTGCCGACCACGACGGCTGGGGGCTGCGCCTGAAGACCTCGCTGCGCGCCACCAGCGAGTCGGCTGCCGCCTCGGGCACCGGCCGCGCGCGGCAGCGTCTGGAACCCGGCCTGGAGGTGTTTCACGAGAGCCCTTCGGGGTTGCGCACCACGGCCGCGCTGAACATCGACTTCGGCGAGGCCGAGGCTGACGAACGCACCGTCAACCTCACGCGTTTCGAGCTCTTCCGCCCCGAGAAACGCGAGTTCTTCCTGCAGGACGCGGGACGCTTCACCTTCGGCGGTCTGGTGGAGAGTGCGGTCATTCCGTACTACTCGCGCCGGGTCGGGCTGGATGCGACCGGGCGCGGGCGCAGCCTGGATGCCGGCCTGAAGTTCTCGGGCCAGCTCGCTGGCACTGACTTCGGCCTTTTTGGCGCGCGCGTGGCGGGCGGGCCGACCGCGCCGGGCGAACCCGATCAGCGCGCCGCCGATGTGGCGGTGCTGCGTGTCGCCCGCCCGCTGGGCAGCCGCAGCCGCATCGGCCTGATGGCCACCCGTGGCAATCCCGAAGGCACCTCGGGCAGCAGCCTGTGGGGTGTGGACTACCAGTTCCGGGACACCAACTGGGCGCCACCGGTCGGTGAGGGTGGCAAGACCCTGGAGACCCATGCCTGGATGCTGGAATCGACCAATGCTGGATTGGGTAGCGGGCGTTCATGGGGCGCCAGCGTGAAGTATCCCAACGTGGGTATCACCGGCAATGCCGAAGTGCAGCACATCGATGCGCGCTTCAATCCCGCCCTCGGCTATCTGGCCGAAGCGGGCGTAACGCGGGGGCAGGGCGAGTTGGGCTGGTGGCATCGCACGCGTGGCGGCGAGAACATTATCCCGGGCGTCGACTGGAACTTCCGTCGCAAGCAGGACGACAGCGAACATTCATGGCTGCTCAACCCGGAGATTGGGTACACCAATGCGGCCGGTGATACGGCGATGGTCGAGATGTTCTTCGAAGGGGACCGCCTGGCGTCCACCTACACCCCGGTGCCGGGTGTCACCGTACAACCGGGCAGCTATGGCTGGCACTACTTGTTCGGGTATGTCGAGACCTCCCCGTCCCGACCGGTTTCCGCGCATGCGGAGTTCCGCAGCGGCGGGTATTACGACGGACATCGCGACGACCAAGTCTTGCAATTGGCCTGGAAACCCAGCCCGCACTGGGGTTGGCGGGCCGGTCTTGCCAGGAATGCGATCCGCCTGTCCTCGGGGAGCTTCACTGTCCGTACGGCTAGTTTGCGACTTGATCACACCCCCAATACCCGTTTGGCGCAGAGCCTGCTGCTGCAGTGGGACAACGTGTCGAACGAGTTGGGCGTCAGCGCGCGCTTGCGCTGGCTGCTGGCGCCCGACCGGGAAGTCATCTTTTCGCTTGATCGCCTGGGCTACACGGGGGCGCAGCGCGATCTGCTGCCCAACCAGACGCGGGCCATGCTCAAGCTGGTATGGAATTTCGAGCCTTGAAGGGGATGACCATGGAGGCACCGCTGCTTGGCCTCATCGTGGCGCCGATCAATTTTGCGGGGGCTGCCGGACGGTGAGATGGCTCTCCTTCACCAAACGATGGCGGCTGCTCTGGGCGGGGCAGTGGATCGACGTCGAGAACCACTGGCAGTACCTGAGCCTGTGGCCGCCAGCCCTGCATGTCCGCAGCCGGTTGTGCTGCGATGGCCGGCCACTCGACCTCTTCGAGGTGACCTTGAATGGGGAGCCGCCACCGGGGCATGTCGTGCTGCGCGGGTTCGCCCATGACGGCGGTGGAAGGGAGGTGCTCGTACGTGCGGTCATCGGGCCCAAGAACTGGTTTCAGGTGGGATGCCGGATCTACGTCGACGGCTGCTTGGCCGGCGGCGACACCCGGGCCATGCTGTTTGATGCGGTGACCCGCCAACCTCTCGATTGATGCGGCCATGATCGAACTTATCGGAGAACTTCTGGCGAGCTTCAGCGGCGACTTGGCGGCGCTCAGCAGCAAGCGCGGAAGGGGCTTCGTGGCGCGGGCGTGGTCGGCGCTGGTCATGGCCGGTTTGTGCGTCGTCGGGTTGCTGCTGCTCGTGGTGGCAGTTCTCATTGAGCCGCAGCCGCTCGAAGCATCGCTTGAGACCTTGGCGACCAATCCCTTTGTTTGGGCCTCCCTGCTGGGGTGCTTGGGCGCTGCCGGCATTGCTTTTCATGAGTATCTGCGGTCGAGCACCGCCGCGAACGTGCCGACTACCAAAGAGGAACCCGGTGTGGAAGTCGCCGGGCCACCCATGCCGCGTGCGACAGGCCGTAGGTGCTGTGTCCGTACTGACCGCGCTGGGCCGCTGCGTGCTGTGGTACTGGCTCAAGGCGAGCGGTGGTGTCTTCTCGATCGATCGGGTGCTTGCTGCGCGGTATCCGATCAGAACGTCGGGCTGGTGTTCGACGCCGCCTTGCACGGCCGCCGCGCCTGCCACATCCTGATGCGCGATCAGGCGCATCCGGCAGTGGACTTCGACCGGATGCTGTCCGGCGTCGGTTCGTCCCTCTTGGTGTTCCGCTTCAACGACGACAGCCGCATCATGGTCCTCAATCCGGATGAGGCGCTGTGCTCGGCCGCCGATCTGGAGGAGGCGAACTGGTACTGCTGACCATCGTTCTTCGCAGCCGGTGCCGCCAAGCACGGAGCAGACTGGCGCGTCGGCATTGCCTGATTCGGGTCGCTCCGGATAAAATGAGAATAGTTCTTATTAATATCGGGCGCCACCGCCCGTCAACACCTCGCATCGGACATCCCGTGTCGGCCACCGAGCACGCGCTTGCGCAGCAGATCCACAGCCTCTACAGCGACCATCACGGTTGGCTGCACGGCTGGCTGCGCAAAAAGCTGGGCTGCGCCCACCACGCCGCCGATCTTGCCCACGACACTTTTGTGCGGCTGCTGGTGCGCCCGCGCGAACTGGACAGCGAGCGCAACCCGCGCGCCTATCTCTCCACCATCGCTCACGGCCTGGTGGTGGATCATTGGCGCCGCCAGGCCATCGAACAGGCTTGGCTGGAGACGCTGGCGGTGCAGCCCGAGCCCTGCGCCCCCTCTGCCGAGCATTGCGCCATCGTCGTGGAAACGCTCGCGCGACTGGCCGCCCTGCTGGACAGCCTGCCCGACAAGCCGCGCCGCGCCTTCATCCTGGCCCAGTTGCACGGTTCCACCTATGCCGAAGTCGGCGCCGTGATCGGCGTGTCCGAACGCATGGTGAAGAAGTACATGGCCCAGGCAATGCTTCATTGCCTGACTGCCCATCCCGATTTCACCTGATTCAGGTTCCACCCCTTGCACGGCACTCACGACGCTGCTCATCTGGAGACCTTGCGCCAAGCCGCCGAATGGTTTGCCGTGCTCGGCAGCGGCGATGCGGACCTGGAGATGCATCGCCGCTGGCAAGCCTGGGTCGAAGCGAGCACCGAGCATCGTCGCGCCTGGCAGCAGGTGGAAGCCATCAGTGGGCAGTTCGCGCTGCCGGCGAAGGAGCGCCCCGCGGCCGCGGCGGCGCTGGATGCCGCCTTCGATGCAACCCGGCATGCCTTGCATCGAAGGCGGGCACTCAAGACCTTGGCGCTGCTGGGCATGTCCGCCAGCGTCGGCTGGGCGGCGTGGACCAGTCCGCAGTACCGCTCGCTGCTGGTCGCCGCCGCGAGAGGCTTCGGTGCCGATTACCGCACCGGCACCGGCGAAACCGCCGAGTTCCCGCTGCCCGACGGCGGCCGCTTGTGGCTCGACACCGCCAGCGCGGCCGATGCCGAATACGGCCCCGCGCTGCGCCGTATCGCGCTGCATCGCGGGCGAGTGCTGGTGGATAGTGCGCCCGACACCATCTCGCCTGCACGGCCGCTGGTCGTGGATACCGCTGAAGGCCGCCTGCGCGCCTTGGGTACCCGCTTCGCCGTACGTCAGCTCGATGACGCCACGGAAATCGCGGTGTTCGCCGGCCGGGTCGAGGTGCACCCTGCGCAAGCCGAGGCCGGCACCCACATCGTCGCAGCTGGCCAGCAGTTGCGTTTCACGTCCGGCACCATCGGTGCGCCGCAAGCAGCCGACGCCGCTCGCGAAGCCTGGACCCGCGGTGTGCTGCTGGCCGACAACCTTCCTCTGGCGCAGGTCGTGGCCGAGATTGCCTGCTACCGGCGTGGCCTCCTGCAGTGCGACCCCGCTGTGGCCGATCTGCGCGTGGCCGGCGGCTACCCGCTGCTCGACTCGGACCGGGCCCTCGCCATGCTCGAAGCGGCCCTGCCGGTGCGAGCGCGGCGCAGGCTGCCGGGGTGGACGGTGGTCGAGTTGCGCTGAGCGCCGCGAGGAGGCCGCCCATACGGGGATTTTTCGTTTTCGGGTTCCCCTTTTCCTGTCTCGTTCGGAATGGAGAAAGAAATCCTCCATCCAACCTGCACGAGATTCTTTCATGCCCCAACGCACGCCCGCTTCCAACTCAAGGAACCAACCCTCGCGTTTCGTCCGTACGCCGCTTGCTCTTGCGCTGCGGCTTGCCCTCATTGGGCTGCCCGCGAGCCTGATGATTGCCGCGCCCGCCCATGCCGCCGAGGGCGTCCTTGCCTATGACATTCCCGCCGGACCTCTCAACAAGGTCATCCACCGTTTCGTATCCCAGTCGGGCGTGTTTGTCGCTGCCGACGGCGCTTTCACCGAAGGCAAGACCAGCCCCGGCCTGCAGGGCCGCCATGCGCCCGCCGAGGCGCTGGTGTTTCTGCTCGCCGGCACCGGGCTTGAAGGGGTACGGCAGGCGGACGGCAGCTACACCCTCAGAAGGGCAATGGTGCCGCCCTTGAAGCCGCGGGCCGGTTCCGCCGGCGAGGCCGTGCTTCCCACAGTGACCGTCAAAGCCGGCGCGCACAACGACTCCGCCACCGGGCCTCTGGCTGGCTATGTGGCCCGCCGCAGCCTGGGCGCCACCAAATCCGATCTGCCGCTGGCCGAAACCCCGCGTGCGGTATCCGTCGTCACCGAAGACCAGATGCGTGACCGCAAGGTGCTGACGGTGGAGGACGCCGTGGCCTACACCGCCGGCGTGCAGGTGGCCGCCGCCGGCGATGACCCGCGCTTCGACCTGATCAAGGTGCGTGGCTTCGACGTAACCACCGACGCCGACTACCGAGACGGCCTGCGCCAGCCCAACACGGGCTGGCTTTCGTACTTCCACACCGAACCCTATGCGCTGGAACGTTTGGAAATTGTGAAAGGTCCAGACTCCGTGACCTACGGCCAGATCAGCCCCGGTGGCCTGATCAACCGCGTCAGCAAGCGCCCCAGCCGCGAGGCCGTGCGCGAGATCGAGGTGCAAGGGGGAACCAACGACCACCGCCAGGCCCAGTTCGACTTGGGCGGCGAACTGGCTCCGGGCAGTGACTGGCAGTACCGTCTGGTGGGTCTGGCGCGCAAGGCCAACACCGGCACCATCGGCGTCAACGACGACAGCCTGTACATCGCGCCGGCACTCACCTGGTCGCCGTCCGCGCGCACCCAGGTCACCGTCCTGTCGCACTGGAACCGCTACGAAACCTCAGGCTCGCCCAAGCCCTTTCAGATGCCCGATGGCACGCTCAGCCAGTTTTGGGGCGGTGATGTGGACTTCGACGGACTGAAGCAGCGCCAATGGGCCCTGGGCTACGAAGCCCGGCACCAGCTGACTGACGCCTGGACGGTGCGCCAGAACCTGCGCTACGCCCGCGTCAACACCGACAACCAGTATCTGGAAGGCACGCTTGATGCCGACGGAGTGACCCTCCTGCGCGACAGCTACGGCGTCTATGAACAGATGAAGTCCCTGACCGTTGACACGGCGCTGGAAGGTAAGCTGACCACTGGGGCCCTGCGCCATACCCTGACCCTGGGCCTGGACCATGCCCGCCTGAACGGCGACGTGCGCTACCTCTACGGCAGCGCGCCCTCCATCAGCATGGCGGCACCGGACTATCACCAGACGGTCACGCGCCCCGACAACCTACTGGTGGCACAGGGCATCAAAGGCACCCAGACCGGCCTGTACCTGCACGACCAGATGGCGGTGGACCAGTGGCGCCTGTCCGCCGGCCTGCGCCGCGACACCGCCCGCCAGCACCAGACCGACCTCGACACCGCTGTCCGCACCAGCCAGACCGATCACGCCACCACCGGCAGCCTGGGCGTGCTCTACCGCCATGAGAGCGGCTGGTCGCCCTATGCCAGCGTGGCCACGTCCTTCATCCCCCAATTCGGCCGCAACCTGGTCGGCGAGACTTTCAAGCCGACCGAGGGCAAGCAGGTGGAGATGGGCGTGAAATACCAGCCCGACGGCAGCCGTGTCAGCCACACGGTGAGCGTCTACAACCTCGTGCAGCAGAATGTGAAGACCCGCGACCCGGCCAACGAGGCCAACTACGTGCAGACCGGCGAAGTGCGCTCGCGTGGCTTGGAGCTGGAGTCCAACCTCAGCCTGCTGCGCGGCCTGAACCTGACGGCCAGCTACACCTATAGCGACGTCAAGATCACCCGCAACAACGATGGACATGAAGGCAAACGACCGGTGTCCACGCCCAAGCACATGGCGGCCTTGTGGGTGCACCAACGTTTCGGCAGTGGCGTGCTGCAAGGCTTTGATGTGGGCCTGGGGACACGCTGGATCGGCGAATCCTACTCAGATGGTGAGAACACCCAGCGCAACGAGGGCTACGCCATCGTCGATGCTCGCATCGGCTACGACCTGCGGGCGTTGCTGCCGGGTGCCACGCTGGGCCTCAATGCCACCAACCTGAGCGACAAGCGCTACCTCATGTGCGAGGACAGCTACTGCTACCGTGGGCGCGGTCGCACGGTTGTGGCCAGCTTTGGCTACCGCTGGTGATGCGAGGGCCGATAAAGCGGGCGCCATTGGGCTTCCGACCCGTTCTTGTGCTGTTGCACCGCTGGGTCGGGCTGGGCATGGCGGCCTTTCTGTTCATCTCAGGGCTCACCGGGGCCGTGATCTCTTGGGATCATGAGCTCGACGAATGGCTCAATCCACACCTGACCCGGGCGCGAGCCGAAGGGCCGCCCCTGGCGCCGCTGGCCTTGGCGCGTGCTGTAGAGGCCCGTTACCCGCAGGTGCAGGTCACTTACGTGCCACTGGCTGTTGAGCCGGGGCACGCGCTGGCCCTTTTTGTCGAGCCGCGGGTCAACGCCGCCACCGGACAACTCCACCAGCCGGGGTTCAACCAAGTTTTCCTGGACCCCGCCTCGGGGCAGGAGCTGGGCCGGCGGGAGTGGGGGCCGTGTGGCCGCTCAGCCAAGAGAACTTCGTTTCCTTTCTCTACGTGCTGCACTACAGCCTGCATCTGCCGGCCTGGGGCGGCATCGATCGCTGGGGCGTCTGGCTCATGGGCGTGGTGGCCCTGTTGTGGACGGTGGATTGCTTCACCGGGCTGTACTTGACGCTGCCGCCAAGCCGCACGGGGCGCCGCGGGCCGGCTGCACCGGGCACCGGCGAGGCCTCGTGGTGGCGCCGTTGGGCACCGGCCTGGAAGTTGCGCTGGCGCGCGGGCGGTCACAAGTTCAACTTTGACCTGCACCGCGCCTGCAGCCTGTGGGCCTGGGTGCTGCTGCTGGTGGTGGCTTTCACGGCGTTTTCGTTGAACCTATACCGGGAGGTCTTCTTCCCGGTGATGTCTTTGGTGTCCAACGTCACGCCCACCCCCACGGACCAGCGCACGCCTGCGCCGCAGGAGCAGCCCATCGCGGCGGGCATGTCGATGGACACCATCCTTGCGCTGGCGCGTCAGGAGGCCAGCCGGCGCAACTGGCCTGAACCCGCTGGGGCCATCGGCTACGACCGCACTATCGGACTCTACAGCGTGCAGTTCTTCCAACCCGCTGATGAACACGGAGCGGGTGGTGTCGGCCACCGGGAACTGTATCTGGACGGGCAGGATGGGCGCTTGCTGGGGCAACGCGAGCCGTGGCGGGGCACGGCAGCCGATCTGTTCGTTCAGGCCCAGTTCCCGGTGCATTCCGGCCGTATCCTGGGCTTGCCGGGGCGGGTGCTGATCTCGCTGCTGGGGCTGGTGGTGGCGATGCTGTCGGTGACCGGGGTGCTCATCTGGTGGCGCAAGCGGGGGGCGCGCAGCCGCCGTTTGACGCCCGCGCGCGCCATGCCGCGCGAGATGTCGAAGCCGCACGCCAGATTTGACTGAATTGGACGCGGCCGGTTACAATGCGAACAATTCCCATTCGCGCAACCCTTGTTCGCGTCTCCGATGCCGGGCTCCCGATTCGGCCCCGGCGCGATCGTGCCCTTCGTGTCCATCGCCGAATCCGTCCTCCAGCAGCAAGTGCATGCCCTCTACAGCAACCATCACGGGTGGCTGCAGGGCTGGCTGCGCAAGAAGCTGGGCGATGCGCACCACGCGGCCGGCTTGGCGCAAGACACCTTCGTGCGCATCCTGCTGGCCTGCCGCAAGCAGGAATT
Organism: Diaphorobacter nitroreducens; assembly: GCF_002214645.1. Lineage (NCBI taxonomy): Bacteria > Pseudomonadati > Pseudomonadota > Betaproteobacteria > Burkholderiales > Comamonadaceae > Diaphorobacter > Diaphorobacter nitroreducens. The sequence continues at coordinate 1,896,214 of NZ_CP016278.1, read as the reverse complement.
GGCGCTGGAGGGTTTGCGCGAGCCTCGGGCTTACCTCACCACCGTGGCCTCTCGGGTGCTGCTCAACCACTACCGGCGCCTCTCGCTGGAGCAGGCCTGGGCGACAGCCGTGGCCGCCATGCCCGAGCCCTGCGCGCCGTCGCCTGAAGAGCGCCTCATCATCCTGCAGACCCTGCACGAGATCGACGCCATCCTCGACGGCCTGCCGCCCAAGGCGCGCACCGCCTTCCTGCTGTCGCAGCTTGAAGGGCTGACCTACGCCCAGATTGCGGAACACCTGGGTGTGGCTGTGCGCACCGTCAAGCGCTACATGGCGCAGGCGTTTGAAGAATGCCTGATGCAGATGGCCTGATGCCGCCGGCCGGCACTGCCGCTGCCGACGACCCGCGCCCGCTGCCCCGTGCCGTGGCCCGCGAGGCTGCCCGGTGGCTGGCCTGCCTGCACTCCGGCGAGGCCACCGAGGCTGACCGCCAGGCCTGCGCCGAGTGGCGCGCCGCCGACCCGGAGCACGACCGCGCCTGGCGGCGCGCCGAGCGGCTCAACCTGAAACTGGGTCTGCTGCCACCCGCGGCCGGCCTCGAGACGCTGGGCCGCGCAGACCGCGGCGCACCGCCCCCCGATCGCCGAGCCGCCCTCAAGACCTTGGCCGTGCTGCTGACCGCCACTCCCGCCGGCTACCTGGCCTGGCGAGGCTGGGATGTCTGGGCACCGGGCTGGATGGCCGAGCACCAGACCGCCACCGGCGAACGCCGCGAGCTCACCCTGGCCGACGGCACGCGCATCCGGCTCGACACCGCCACCGCCATCGATGTCGTCTTCAGCGATGCCGAGCGCCTCGTCGTCCTGCACCGGGGCGAAATCCTCGTCGATACCGGGCCGGACGCATGGCGCCCCCAGGTTTCGAAGTCCCCTGAGGGGGCAGCCGTTCCCTTGCGGCGGGCCGACGGCGACCTGGCCGCCCGTGCACAGCACCGTCCCTTCATCGTCCAGACCCGCCACGGTCGCCTGCGCGCGCTGGGCACCCGCTTCGTGGTACGGCACCTGGAGGCGGGGCAGGGCGGGGCGCCCGGTGCCGGCGAGGCCACCCGCGTGGCGGTGAAGGAAGGCGCGGTGGAAATCGTGCCCGCAGCGTTGCAGCGGGCGCTTGGCGCCACCCCCACCGTCATCCGGGCGGGTCAGCAGGCTCGCTTCGACGCCACCTCCGTGGGCCCCATTGAGCCGGCCGATCCGCAGGCCGGCGCCTGGTCGCAGGGCGTGCTCTTTGCGCGCAACCAGCGCCTGGCCGACTTTGCCGTCGAACTGGGCCGCTACCGCCGCGGCCTGCTGCGCTGCGCCCCCGAGGTGGCCAACCTGCGCATCACCGGCGCCTTTCAGCTCCACAACACCGACGCCGTGCTGGCCGCGCTGCCCGACACCCTGCCCGTCAGCGTGGTCTACCGCACGCGCTGGTGGGTGAGCATCGTGGCGCCGCAGCCGTAGCGCCCCAGCGCGCTTCGACGAAGGTCTGGTCGGGCAAGTCCTCAGCTTCGACGCAGATACAGCCGATTCTCGCCCCGGCCCTTCTGTCCCCCATCGCGCCCGTGTCCCCTTTCGCAAGGTCGCGTGTCATTGCACCAGAAGCCCACCGTCACCCGGCGCTGGAGCAAATGACACCCACCCATCGAAAGGACGACATCCTATGGCCACCCCATCCAAGGCACACCCATCGCAAGCTGCACTGCACCCGAGCGTGAGGCGTCGGCGCGCCGTCACCGCGCCCAAGCTTGCAGGCGGCGGTGCCCATGAGCACGGGCTGCGCGCGTCGCCCACCGCCGTGACCCAGGGGGTGCGGCAGGCACTGCTGCTGATGGCCCTGGCGGCCGGCGCGGGCTGGTTGCCCGGCGCGGTGCCGCTGGCCATGGCAGCTGACGTCGCCCCGGGCGGAGCCGATTCGGCAGTGAAGTCGTACGCCGTGCCGGCAGGGCCGTTGGGTGAGGCGCTGGCCAGCTTTGCCGCCAGCGCGGGCGTGACCGTGCAGCTTGACGCCCGGCTCGTGGAGGGCCGGCGCACCCAGGGCCTGAGCGGCAACTACGGCGTGCGCGAAGGTTTCGCCCGGCTGCTGTCCGGCAGTGGGCTGGAAGCCGTGGAACGCAGCCCCGGCACCTGGGTGCTGCACCAAGCGGCCAGCCCGGCGCCGTCGGCGACGCCGGTGACGAAGGGACAGACCGAGCAGGTTCTGCCGGTGGTGACGGTGAAGGCGGGTGCGGAGCGGGAAAACGCGACGGGGCCGGTGCAGGGCTACGTCGCCAAGCGCAGCGCGATTGGGACGAAGACGGATACGCCGATCATCGAAACGCCGCAGTCGATTTCGGTGGTCGGCGCCGAGGAAATCGAGACACTCAAAGCGCAGAGTCTCATGGATGCACTGGGATACACCGCTGGCGTGGCCAACTACGCCGGCCCAATGCTCACCGCCGAACTGTTCTTCCTGCGAGGTTTTCAGGCCGGCGCGCCAAACGGCAGCCTGTATCGCGACGGCAGCAAATTTCAGGTCAACATGTACAACGGCAAGATTGAGCCGTATGGCCTTGAGCGTATCGAGGTGCTCAAGGGCGCCTCATCCGTTCTCTACGGATTGGCAGGCCCAGGCGGAATCATCAACGCGGTCAGCAAGCGTCCGGCATCGATTCCTCTTCGCGAACTGAACGTTGAACTTGGCAGCTTCAATCGCAAACAGGTTTCTGGCGATTTCGGCGGGGCGTTGACTGAGGATGGGACGTGGTCGTATCGCCTGACGGCGCTTCATCGGGACAGCGATACCTTCGTCGACCACGTTCCAGACAATCGGACCTTCATCGCCCCAGCCTTGAAGTGGCAACCCAGCGCGGCAACATCGCTCACGTTCCTCGCGGAGTACCAACGCGACAAGAGCTTGGAGGTTCAAGCCCTCCCAGCGCAGGGAACGGTTCTGCCGAATCCGAACGGTCGAATCTTGCGATCCCGCTTCTTCGGCGAACCAGGCTACGACAAGTACGACAACGATCGCTGGTCTCTCGGGTATCTGTTCGAGCACGCATTCAGTGACCAGGTTCGATTGCGCCACAGCAGCCGATACCTGGATTCGCGCAACGATCACCCTGGTATTCGCAGCGCTGGACTGGCTGCAGACCAAAGGACCCTGGAGCGCTTTGCAGTTGACCGTGATGACAGGTCGAGCGCCCTGACTTCGGATACGTCGCTGGAAGTCAAGGCGAACACGGGTGAGGTGTCCCACACCATGCTGTTCGGGCTGGACTTCACCCGGCAACGCCACCAGATGGCGTTTGCACGGCGCGAGGTGGGGTCCATCGACCTGTATTCGCCCGCCTACGGAAGTGCGCTCAGCGACAGCGAGCCCCTGGATGATTGGTCTCTGAAGGGTTCCTATCGTCGCGTTGGGGTGTATGCCCAAGACCAGATGAAGCTGGCCGACAACTGGGTGATGTTGGTTGGCGGGCGACAGGATTGGGTTCGGGGGGCAGAGTCGCCGCTGAACGTGGAGGCATGGTCCACTCAGAAGGACAAGGCATTTACTGGAAGACTGGGCCTCGTCTACCTCCATGGAAGCGGCCTGGCTCCCTTCATCGGGGGCAGCCAGTCGTTCGAACCTGAACTCGGCCAAGATCGAAATGGCGGCACCTTCAAGCCCACACGTGGCAAGCAGTGGGAAGCAGGGGTGCGCTATCAGCCCCCGGGTACCGAGACGCTGCTGTCCGCCGCCATCTACGAGTTGACAAAGACCAACGTCACGGTTGATGACCCGGTCAATTCAGATTTCTCTGCGCAACTCGGGGAGGTGCGCTCCCGTGGCCTGGAACTCGAAGCGAAGACACGGGTGGGACGCAACGGCAACTTGATCGCCGCATACGCCTACACAGACGCGCGCACGACAAAGAGCAGCCCGCTCTACCCCGAGCAGGAAGGCAAGCGCAGTGGGGGCGTGCCCCGCAACCAGTTCTCTCTGTGGGGCGACTACAGCTTCGGGGCGTTCAGGCTTCCTGGACTGAAGGCCGGCGCAGGGGTTCGCTACGTCGATTCGACCCGCGGTGTATGGCTGGATGCCGACGTACCAAGCTTCACACTGATTGACGCGATGGTCAGCTACAGCACTGGTCCGTGGAGGCTTGCATTGAATGTAGCGAACCTGACCGACAAGACCTATGTGGCGTCTTGCACCTGGGGATGTTTCTACGGAGAGCCACGCAAGGTGACGATGACAGCGACGTATCGCTGGTGAGCCCGGCTGCTTGCTTTGGAAAGTAGGCTGCTCCAGCACATTCACCGCAAGCCCGTGCCCGGCGGCGGCCGGCCGGGCATCGTTGGGCCATGGCACCCGGCAGCCATGCTGCGGGGCATAGGCGAGAGGCAGGGCGTTCAAGCCCTCCGCTCTTCGGCAACCTTACAACTCTCCCACCCGCCTCAACACCGTGGCGATCACATCCGGCGCGATGCGGAAATCCGTGGCGTGCAGCCGGGAGAACACATCACGGGCCGAAACGATGATGCCGCGTGATTTGGCCATGCCGATCACCGCGGCCGTGCCGGCCACGCGCAGGCCGTGTTCCAAGGCGATTTGTCGCCCGGCCCGTTCGTCCATGAGCAGCAGCGCGGGTATGGCGGGGCCGGCTTCCCGCTCCCGATGGGCCAGCGCGACGCGGATGCAGGCGGCCTCGCCCTCGTCGAGATCGGGCAACTCGGGCAGGGTTGGGGCTGACTCCGTGAGACGCAGCCAACCGGCCGACTCGGCGAGGGCGATGACGGATTCGCCGGGCAGGCCCTGCCCGGTGAGTACCTCGGCGCGGACCTGAGCCGGCCACCAGACCGACCCGAACAGCGCCTGCAACCATGGCAGCCCGTCGACACGGGCGAGCCCAATCAAGGGGCTGGCGTCGGTCAGGACGAGGCCAGCCATTCGTCGAGCGTGTCCATGTCACGGGCCGTTTCCTGTGCGTCCAGCCGGATGACCGGAATGCCCAGGCGCGAGACGTGCTCGACGAAACGGGCTACCGGCATCTGCGCCAGCCGGGCGGCCCGCACCAGCGAGAGCTGCCCATCGCGGAACAGCGCAGTGGCCAGGGCGGGCCGCACGCCCGCCGCCTCCAGCACGCCGGCCGCCTCGATGCCGACCATCAGCGCGTCGGGCCGGTCGCGGTTCATGACCACCACCACGTCATTGCGCGCCATGCGCAGGGCTTCGCTCGGGTTGTTCTTCAGGCTGCTGACATTCACCGTTTCCATGCCCACCTCTCATGGGAATGTTTCATGGGAAGAATGGTAGCACGGTAATGCCGGCAGGCGGCATCGGGATGTCGTGGCTGAGTGCGCCGCTGCGTCTCGGCAGCGCCTCACGCAGCTCATTGAAGAACGCCAGCCCACCCCATTGCTCCGCATCGCCGATGACGTAGAGCCGGTGTTTGGCACGGGTGACGGCCACGTTGAGCAGGTTGGGCTTGCCGGCGGCCCAGGCGCGTGCGCGGGCACCGCCCTGGCCCGGTGCGGTGCCCAGCACCAGGAAGACGATCTCGGCCTCCTTGCCCTGGAAGGTGTGCACCGTGCCGCATTCGATGCCTGCGAGCCGTTCTTTCTTCAAGCGCTGCTCGCAGGCGCCGCGCAGCTTGCGGAACGGGGTGATGACGTAGACCTTGGCCGGGCTGCCATCGGGGAGCACACGAGCGGGCTGGCGCTTGAGTCGGTGCAGGCAGTCGGCCAGCACGTCCAGTTCGTCCTCGACCACCGGGTGGCGATGGCGGGTGGTCGGCACCTGCCACCAAGTGCTGTCGCCCAGCACGCAGTCGAAGTCCACAGGGCTGGGCCGCCCTTGGGCGTCCACCCGGCCTTGCACCATCTGGTTGGCGTAGGCGATGCGGTTGGCCACGCCGAACATGGGGTCGTCGCAGCGGCGGTGGGTGCGCAGCGGCATGCCCGTCCAGATGGGCTGGATGTCGTCCAGCGCAGCTTGCGAGGCAATGGTGGCAGCAGGCCGGACCCATGAGCCGTAGGGCGTGCGGCGGTCGGCCAGGGTCTGCACCGATTCGGTGTTGGGCGACCACAGGGCGGCCACGTCGTGGCGTCGGCGCAGTTCTTCCACCAGCCCCAGGGGCACGGTGAACACCGGCTCGATCTGCAGGGGGTCGCCGATGAGCAAGGCGCGCCGGCTGCGCCAGAGGGCGCCGGCGGCGGACTGGGGCGTGGCCTGGCCGGCTTCGTCCACCAGCAGCCAGCCCAGGCTGTCTTGCCCCATACCGGCGAACAGCCGGTCGAACGAGGCCAGCGTGGTCGAGACCACGGGTACCACGAAGAAGAAGGCATCCCACAGCATCGGGCGCTGGTCGAGCGGGAGTGCATCGCCCAGTTTGCCGGTCAGCATGCCGACGGCCGCGCGCAGGTTGCCGATGAATTTGCCGGCGTTGGCCAGCACCGTCAGTCGATGCAGTTCCATGGCCTGCAGGAAGATGTGGGCGCGCAGGGTGTCCAAGGTCGGGCTCACGGCCACCGAGGCGCGGTGCCGTTCGTCGGCGGGCAGGGCCCACAGCGCGTCGTCGGGGAAGTGGCGGGCGCCAGTGTCTCGGCCGGCCTGGATGGCGTCGTGCAATTCCCGATGCTCGCGCTGGAGCTTGGCCAGCTCAATTTGTTGCCGGCGCTGTTGTTCGTGTTGTTGGTCCTGCAGCACTTCGATCTGCCTGGCTTCACGGGCCAGAGCGGCCAGGATCTCGGCGGCCTCGGCCGCCTGGCGTTGGGGCTGGGCCAGCGCTTCGCGCAGCGCGGCCATGCGGGCCGTTTCGCGGCCGAAGAGGGCGACGAGGCGGTCCCACAGATTGGGCTGCGTGGCCGCCTGCAGCTCGGTCACCGAGGCCCGGCGGGCCTGGGTGAGGGTGCGCTGAATGTCCAGGGCCCGTCGGCGCAAAGCCAGGTCCTGCTGGGTGCTGGCGATGGCGTTGCCCAGTTCCTGCAGATTCGTTTGCTGGGCGCTCAGGTGCCGGCGGCAATCACCCATGCGCTGGGAGGCCTGCTCAGCGCGCAGCAGCGTCTGGCGCACGGCGTCGACCTCGGCCAGCAGTTGCTGGAAGCGCTGCTTGGCGGTGAGCCATTCGGCTTGGTAGCGCGACGGTTCGCGGGAGGCGTCCTCGAGCACTTGCTTGATGGTCGGCGGCAAGGTCTGAGGCGCCATACCGGCGTCGGGCTCGCCATCATCGGCTTGGGCTTGGGTCTCCGCAGCGGCCGCGGCAGCGCCGGCCGATGCGGGCGCCTTGCGGAACTCGTCTCGGAAGAAACCCTGCGCAAAAGTGCGCCGGTTGCCCGTGTTGCCCAGGGCGGCGGCCATCAGTCCCCAGGTGGCGACGGGCTGGCCGTCTTCGTCCAGCACCTTCTGCGAGGCGAAGACCTCGCGTGCCACCTCGCCGAAATAGTCCGCCGCACCGTATTCCTCGGACACCTTCTTGCGTGCGGGCAGCTCCTGCGTGATGTTCTTGACCGCATTGTTGTTGCTGCTGGCCACGACGATGCTGCTGCCTGCCATCACGGCCGGCTTGAGCGGGAAGAAGTTCTTGCCGGCCACCTGCACTGTTTCGGCAAACAGATCGGCCGGGCAGCGCATGGCAGCAATGCGGCGCGCCCGCTTGGTGACGATCTCGGCGATCACGTCGCACAGCAGCGTGGTCTTGCCCGTGCCCGGGGGGCCGTTGATGCCCAGTGCGCCGCCGGCGCCATCGTGCCCGAGCTGCTGAATGGCCTGGGCCACGGCCGCCTGCTGCGCCAGCACCAGCGGGAATTTGGCCGGTGCGGGCCAGCGTGCGCTGGGCAGGCGTGCGGCGCTCACCAACTCGCCCATGGCCGCGTTCTGCTGCAGGATGTCGGTGCGCTCGGCCTGTGCCAGTGGCGTGCCCAGGTAGGTCTGAAGTGCAGGGCCGAACGGCTTGTTCTTGCGGGCTTGCTGGATCAGCCGGTCCAGATCGTCCAGGTAGAACGAGTTCAGGTGGTCGATGGCGGCGTTCTCCTTGTCTTCAAGCTTGCTGCGCGGAATGCGCTCAACACGCACCACCACGCGCCAGTCCAATTCCGCGGCCTGCGCACCATCACCCAGCAGGGCCTGAGTGATGCGCAGTTCATCGTCGAGACGGGGCCAGCCGAAAATCGGCGAAGGGCCAGAGCCCTGCGACGGCGTGGCCTGCAAGGCTGGGTCCTTGCCGGTGGAGGGCTCGGTCATCTCGTGGCAGCGCTCGGCAAACTCGGCTTTCGCGCGGGCCAGCCGGGCGTTGAGATTCTTCAGCGGTTCGCCACTGCGCAGCGCCTGCACACCGTGGGCCACGCTGGCGGGCAAGTAGCTGTCGGGCTTGGGGCGACCGGTCTCGTCGAGGATGAATGCGGCCAGCCAGCCCCGGCCGGAGACGCGCTGGCGCTCGCGTTCGCTCACATCCTGGTTGGGGAACACGGCCTGCAGCAGCAGGCGGGTCAGGTCTTCGGTATCGGCCGCGCCCACGTGAACGACGTGCCGGTAGGTGAATTGCGGCGTGGGAGCGAAGCGCCTGTCTTGCCAGGGCAAGTCGTCTTTTCGGCGCAGTGTGAATACCTCGGCCTGCGAGGTGTTGTCCTTGTCGCTGGGTGCGACCGGGATGTTGAACACCTCGACGTCGCGCCAGAAGCTCAAGATGGCGATCTGCTCGTCGCGGGGGCAGGTGAGGGGGGATGAAGACAAGCTGACTCCCAGGGATGTTGTTGTTTGGGCCCGGTGGCGTTTTTTGCGCTTCGGTTCCGGACCGGATAGCTGTCAATTAGACCGCGGCGATACAATGCGAACAAGTCTTATTCACAAGCGTAGCACCGCATTCAATCGCATCCGGATTCGACCCGAGAAGCCCGTGTCCGCCACCGCGCCAGCCCAGCAGCACATTCAAGCCCTGTACAGCGACCACCACGGTTGGCTGCATGGCTGGCTGCGCAAGAAGTTGGGCTGCACGCACCAGGCGGCCGACTTGGCGCAGGACGTGTTCGTGCGCGTCCTCGTCCGTCGCGTGGCCAATCCCGCTGCGGCTTTGCATATCGAGGAGCCGCGGGCCTATCTCTCGACCATTGCCCGCGGCCTGGTCATCGACCACTGGCGCCGCTGCGAACTGGAGCGGGCCTGGCTGGAAACCCTGGCCGCCTTGCCCGAGGCCGAAGCCCCCAGCCCCGAGCAGCAGCTGACGATCCTGGAAACCCTCGTTGCCCTTGACCGCGCCCTGGATGCGCTGCCTGCCGCCGTGCGGCAGGCATTCCTGTGGGCGCAGCTGGAGGGACTGACCTGCCCGCAGATCGCACAACGTCTGGGGGTCTCGCTGGCCACCGCCGAGCGTTACGTCGCCAAGGGCCTGCGCCGTTGCTACGAGCTGCGCTTCGGGTCATGAGTGAAGACGCAGCTTTCTCGATCCACGGCGATCCGCGGGATAGCACTGAACCGGCAGAGCCCCCCGAGTGCCTGCCCGATGACGTCATCGATGCCGCCATAGCGTGGTCCGTCAAGCTCAACCACAACCCGGCGAGTGAGGCAGCGCAGCGCGCCTTCGAGCACTGGCTTGGTGCCGACCCTCTGCACGCGCGGGCCTGGGCGCGTATCGGTGTTCTGCGGGGCGATCTGGCCCGGTTGCCCCAACGCTTGGCGCTGGAGACTTTGCAGGCCACCGACGCACAGCGCCAATCGAACACCCGGGGGCGGCGTCGGGCGCTCAAGCTGCTGTCCGTCTCAGGCCTGGCATTGAGCCTGGGTTGGACCCTGCGCGAGAATTCCCCCTGGCAGCGGCTAGTGGCTGACGCTTTCACCGCCGTGGGCGAGCAAAAGACGCTGCACCTGCCCGACGGCACCGTGCTCGTGCTCAACACCGACAGCGCCGTGAACACCGACCTGGGTGGCGAGAGCCGCCTCATCGTCCTGCGTCGCGGCGAGATCATGGTGACGACCGGCTCCGACACCGCCTCCGGCTCAAAGGCCAAGCGGCCCTTCTGGGTCATCACCCCCTTCGGCCGCCTGCAAGCGCTGGGCACGCGTTTCGTGGTGCGCCTGGGCGCGGACCACGCCCGCATCAGCGTACAGGAAGGAGCGGTCGAGCTTCATCCGGTGCGCCCGGCCGAGCCCGGTGCGGTGCCGGCCGTTGTGCGCGCTGGCGAAAGCCGTTGGCTCACCGACACCGCCAGCCTGCCGGCAGCTGCCCAAGACTTTGATGCCGAAGCCTGGGCCGACGGCGTCGTCTCCGGGCGCGACATGCGCCTGGGCGACCTGGTGGCCGAGTTGGGCCGCTACCGGAGCGGCCACATCGTTTGTGACGAACGTGTGGCCGACCTGCGCGTCTCCGGCGTCTTCCACGTGCGCGACACCGACCAGGCGTTGCGCTTCCTCGTACAGACCCAGCCCGTCAACATCACCTACCGCACCCGTTGGTGGGTCAGCGTCGTGCCCAAAGTCGTGCCGTGACGCTGCACCGTGACGCCACCAAGGCCGTACTCGCAGCCTCGCCGGGCTGCTGGAGACCCGCACATGACGATCGACCTCAAGATGGCCAACCACACCAACCGCGAGCTGGAACTGATGCTGGAGGGGCGCAAGCCGCTGGCCGTGTTCTGTGACGAGGTCAGTGTGCTGCCCAACGAACACATCATCCCTGAAGCACGCTTCGCTCCGCACGTGGCCTCGGGGATGATGGTGCGCGAGCAAATCACGCTGGAGGGTCCCTACCACCCTGGGTTGGGGCGGCATACACAAGAGGTGTACGTGCTGTTCGCTCTGGCACATGAGGCCTGGCGCATTCGGGCCTTCGTGCTCATCAAGCGTGTCCGTGCGCGGACCGGCGAATACAACGAGACCCTGGAGCGCATCGAAAGCGAACTGCTGGGCTACACCCAGGCGGAGATCGACGCGTGGTGCGCGAACTGCTTCTCGGGCTGCGCTCCTCGGCTGCGGGGGCGGGGGCCAGTCGCCGGTGCTCCGTCAAGCCAAGAGCCGCGCGACTCCCCTTTGCCGTGACCGCAAGCGACAGGGGTTGAGGGGATTTCGTTTCTCGTCCGGCCTACCTGATGAACACGCTTCACTGCGCCGGTGCCGATCCGGGCCGCCGTGGGGCTTCCATCAGCCTAGCCGGAGAGAACCCGATGAATTTGTTCTGCGCACCACGCGCCATCCCCACCCTGCAACACCCGAGCCGCGCCGCCTGCCAACCTGCCCAGGCAGGCATCCCGCAACTGCATTCGCTGCAGCGCACGCGGCTGGCGGCTTCCTTGCACGCGGTTGTGCTTTCCCTGTCCGTCGGTGCTGCGGCGCCGGTGGCCGCGCAGGTGCAGGCGCAGCAGCAGGCTGCGACAGGGCAGGGCGCCGAGGTCAGGCGCTTCGACGTGCCGGCCGGCCCCCTGGACGCGGCGCTTGGCCGCTTCGCGCGGGCGGCAGGCGTGAATCTGAGCTACGAGGCAGCCGCCTTGGCAGGCGTCGCCAGCAAGGGACTGAGGGGCGACTTCACCGTATGGGCGGGGCTGAGCGCGCTGCTGGTCGGCAGCGGGCTGGAGGCGGTGGCGCAGCCGGGCGGAGGGTACGTGCTGCGCAAAGGCGCCGCACCTGCGGTGAGTGCAACGAAGGCCGTGAGCGCGGCGACGGAAGCCGTGTTGCCGGTGGTGACGGTGAAAGCCGGGGCTGAGCGGGAGTCGGCAACCGGGCCTGTGGCGGGGTACGTGGCCAAGCGCAGCGCGACGGCGACGAAAACAGATACGCCAATTGTGGAGACGCCGCAGTCGGTTACCGTTGTGACCGCCGAGGAGATAGAGACTCGTAAGGCAAAGGATGTGCTTGAAGCATTCAGCTACGCTGCTGGCGTATTTGCCAACACAGCATCTGGCAACAGGGTCAACGATGATCTCCGACTACGAGGTTTCGATGCGGGATATACGACTTTCCGCGATGGCATGAAATACAACGGCAATGCCTATTTCGATGGGCAACAGGAGCTATACGGCCTGGAGCGCGTCGAACTGCTGCGTGGCGCCGCGTCGGTTTTGTACGGAACGGCAGAACCCGGGGGGCTACTGAACACAGTTAGCAAGCGGCCACGGCCAGAGCCTCTGCACGAAATCAACCTGGAGGGCACTTCTAGAAACCTCTCTCATCCGGAAGGCGCCTGAGACGGCATGATGGAGCGCATGATCACCCCACGCATCAAGCCCTCGGCCTTCTGGCGTCGCCAGCCCGGTGGCGACCTGTTTGTGCAGGACCAGCGCCAGGCCAAGCTGGGCGGCTTCATCGCCAATCTGGCGGCGATGGATGAGCTGATTGACTTCAGCGCCATTGCCGCCCAGGTCGATGTGGCGTGCCCGCGCGCTGATCGAAGCAAGGGCGGTCGCCCGCCGTACCCCACCGAAGTCATGGTGCGCCTGCTGTTCATCCAGTCGCTGTACAACCTCAGTGACGAAGACTGCGAGTACCAGGTGCTTGATCGCATGAGCTTCCAGCACTTTTGCCGTCTGGACGGTGCCCTGCACATCCCTGATGCACGCACGTTGTGGAGCTTCAAGCAGCGCTTGGCCCAAGGTAGCCTGGGCGGACGCGCCATCTTTGACGCAGTCAGCCTGCAGTTGCAGCAGCACGGCTACATCCCCCGCGGCGGACAGATCGTGGATGCCAGCATCGTGCAGGCCCCCGTCACCCAGACGAACAAGGACGAGCGCGAAGCGCTCAACGAAGGCCGCAAGCCTGAGGGCTGGAGTGCCAAGCGAATGCGGCACACCGACGGCGACGCGCGCTGGACCAAGAAGCACGGCAAGAGCTTCTACGGCTACAAGGTACATGCCAACGCCGATGCGCGCTACAAGCTAATTCGCCAGGCCAAGATCACTGCGGCCAATGTGGACGACGGGCAGACATTGAAGGATGTGCTGGACTGCGGCAACACGGGCGCGCGGGTGCTGGCCGACCGAGGCTACGACGCGCAGGCCAATCGCGAGTTGCTGCACACCAGCAAGTTGCGCGACGGCATTGCGCGGCGCGCCAAGCCGGGACAAGACAGGCGAGCCCGGCTGGACGGGCGCAACAAGGCGATCAACCGCATCCGAGCCCGGGGCGAGCATGTGTTCGCTGGGCTGGAGCAGCTTGGCGGCAAGTGCGTGCGGGCGCTGACACTGGCGCGCAATGAGCTGGCCATTCTGCTCAAGTGTGCGACGTACAACGCCAAGCGTCTTGTCTGGCTGGTCAGCCATGACCCCATGCCGAGAGCGCCATGAGGGCCGAGGTGCGCCCGCAGAGTCCCCAAATGGGGTTTTGCAGGGCGCCTGCGGCCACTGCGGGCCTTGTCACGTCCTGCCTGCGTCCTCAAAACCCTCTGACTTGGCACTTGTGGGTCACTTCGCGCCGGATCGCCGCGAAGAACGGGTTACGCGAAGTGCCCTGGAGTATGGCTCCTTCAACCGCAAACAAATCTCCGGCGATTTCGGAGGGGCGCTCACTGATGACGGCGTCTGGTCGTGGCGCCTCACCGGACTCAAGCGCGACAGCGATACCTTCATCGATTCAACTCGCGATGACCGCACCTATATCGCACCAGCCCTAAAGTGGCAGCCAAACGCTACAACCTCATTGACGTTCCTCAGCGAGTACCAGCACGACAAAGCGAACTGGATCGCGGGCCTTCCACTTGAAGGCACCGTTCTATCGAACCCTAACGGTCAATTGCCTCGGAGTCGTTTCGCGGGCATCCCAGGCTACGACGGGTACGACAACAAAAAATGGTCTGTCGGCTACCTATTCGAACACGCGATTAACGACGACCTGAAACTCCGGCACAGTTTGCGCTATTTCAATGCGCGGCACACATTCGGCGCTGTCTATCTCGGCACGTACGATACGACAAACTGGCGCACCATGAGCGGTCGTTCTACCGAGGACTGGCCGGAGGAACGCACTGACGTAGCCGTTTCCGATACGTCCCTAGCCTATCGCTGGTCGGCGGCAGGAATTGATCACACCAGCCTGTTTGGTATGGATTACACGTGGTGGAAGTGGAAATCAACGCGCTATTATGGTCGCACAGCAACCGACATCGACATCTATTCGTCTGGCTCATATGGCTCTGTGTCGGGCGACCCAAGCTATGTCAGTATGTGGAATGACACCACCAAGCAATTGGGGTTTTATATCCAGGATCAGATGAAGTTTGCTAACCGTTGGGTATTAACGCTTGGCGGGCGCCACGACCGGGTGCATCACACTTCCGATTCCGCTTCCGGTGATCCAAGTAGTCCAGATCGGAGCTATGCAGATGAGCACGATTCAGCGACAACGGGGAGAGCCGGCCTAGTCTACTTGGCCGACAACGGCCTAGCGCCGTTCATCAGTTTTAGCCAGTCTTTTCAGCCGCAAGCAGGCATGGACCGAACCGGGGGACGATTCAAGCCAACGCGAGGAGAGCAGAAGGAAGTCGGCATTCGCTATCAACCCGAAGGGTCAAGTACCTTGCTGACGGCCACTGCGTATGATCTCGTGCAGACCAACGTCACAGTCACCGATCCCGTCGACCAGAACTCCTCCATACAGCAAGGAAAGGTACGCTCACGTGGCCTTGAGCTAGGGAAGCGCTGATCAATGCGCGCTACGCGCGAGCCCACCGAAGTTTGCTTGTCTGATTTTCACGATGCGAATTCAGTCAGTCGGTTCTGGTCAGTTTTGGACCCTCGCGGGGTGGTTTCACGCCCCTGCCGGGGCCATTGGCCGCGCTCAGGACGCACCTCGGGTGTCAGGTGCCAACAGCGTTCGCTTGGCAATCACCAAATTGGCCAGACCGAACAGGCTGTACAGCTGCGCCCCGTTCTTGGCCAGCCCCTTGTAGCGGACCTTCTTGTGACGGAACAGGTTCTTCACCACGTGGAAGGGATGTTCAACCCTCGCGCGGATCTGCGCCTTGGTGCGCTCCACCGCTTGAACCAGCGCCTTCAGCGGACCTTCGGCCATCTTCTTGATCTTGCCCCGCTTGGCCGCCACGACCCATTCGATGTCGGCCATGATGCGTCCCTGCGCTTGCGCCTGTGTGACCTCTTCGCGCTTCTCAACGCCGGTGTAGCCCGCATCCAGATGAACCTTGGTTTCCTGTCCATGCAGCACCTCGTGCGCATGGGCAACGTCGCTCTCGTTGGCTGCCGTCGTGTGCAGGCTGTGCACCAAACCCGACTGCGCGTCAGCCCCGATGTGCGCCTTCAGCCCGAAGTGCCACTCGTTGCCCTTCTTGGTTTGGTGCATCTCGGGATCACGCGCGTGATCCTTGTTCTTGGTCGAGGGCGGTGCCGCGATGATGGTGGCGTCCACCATCGTGCCCTCCCGCAGCAGCAGGCCTCGCTCGGCCAGGTGGGCATTGATGCCCTCGAACAGCGCCGCCGTCAGCTGGTGCTCTTCGAGCAGGCGACGGAACTTCAGCAGCGTCGTGGCATCGGGCACCGATTCCCGCGCCAGGTCGATGCCCACGAACTCGCGCATGGACTGGCTGTCGTACAGCGCGTCTTCCACCGCCTCGTCTGCCAGACCAAACCACTGCTGCAGGAAGTACATGCGCAGCATGCGCGCAATGCCGATCGGCTGACGGCCCACCCTTCCCGCGCTCGGATACTTCGGCTCGATGAGCGCTTCCAGTCGCGCCCACGGCACAACCTGTTCCATCTCGGCCAGAAACTTCTCGCGCCGCGTGACGCGCTTCTTCTGCGCAAACTCGTAGCTGGCAAAGCTCATCTGCTTCGTCGGGGGTGGGCGTTGCTTCATGAGTGTCTACGCATGCAGGTTTCGGGCCGTATTGTTCAGCGTTTCCCTAGAGGCAAAAACTCGAATTGGCCGCAACACCAATGTTATCGCCGCCTACGCTTACACCGATGCTCGAACGCTCAAGAGCAGCCCTCTGACACCAGAGAACGAGGGACAACGCAGCACCTTCATTCCTTACCATCAGTTCTCGCTGTGGGGCGACTATGCACTGAATTCCATTGGCCTACCAGGAGTCACGGTTGGTGGAGGTGTACGTCGGATTGGCTCAAGCCGAAGTGAAATTGAAGCCATTAATCATGTCACGCCGGGCTACACGCTTGTAGATGCGATGATCAGCTATACCACTGGCCCATGGAAACTTGCGCTCAACGTCACCAATCTCACGGACAAGACCTATGTCACCTGCCCCTATTCCTCATGCCGTTTCGGCGAACCCCGCAACGTCGTCGGCACCGTAAGCTATCGGTGGTAAAAGGACACCTGATTCGCCACGAAGCTCAGCAAGGCTCATGTGATAAGCTTTCCCCCCGTACCAGCAGCGAGCGCCATTTGTCTGCTGAAGACGTCTACCGGCGACTGCTCAAGCAAGGAGGCGACGTGGGCTTGGGTACGGTGTACCGGGTGCTGTCGCAGCTGGAGTCGGCCGGTCTGTTGTCCCGCAACATATTCGAGTCCGGCAAGCCGCTCTACGAGATCAAAGAGGGCGGCGATCACGATCACTTACTCTGCCTCGGGTGCGGCAGGGTGGATGAGTTCCGCAATCAGGCCATCGAGGCCCTACGGCAGGATGTCGCGGAAACCCACAAGTACCGGCTTACCCGTCACAGCTTGGTGTTCTACGGTTACTGCCCGGAATGCGCCCATATGCACCAATCGGACCCCAACGGGACCGATGAAACGACCGAATTCGATTCACTCTTGAAGGAGTCTTCCCATGTTGTCTGATGTTTCCCGTCGAGTCTCCACCATGCATCGCCCGTGCCTCGTGCTGAGCGCGCTTCTGTTGCTCGCCGGCGCGTCGTCGGTTCGGGCTGCCGACCACACCGTGAAAATGCTCAACACCGGCAAGGATGGAGCCATGGTATTCGAGCCCGCTTTCGTCAAGGTAGCGGTGGGTGACACGGTCGTCTTCACGCCGACCGAAAAGGCGGCTCACAACAGTGCCTCTTTGCTGGTGCCCACGGGTGCGAATGGATGGAAGAGCGAGCCGGACAAGGAGTTCAAGGTCAAGATCGAGAAGGAGGGTGTCTACCTCTACGCGTGCCAGCCGCACAAGATGATGGGCATGGTCGGTGTGATCCAGGCTGGCAAGCCGGTCAATCTGGCCGATGCCAAGGCGGCGGCCGCCAAGGAGCAGGCGACCTTCGCCATGGGTAAGGACCGTTTCGACAAGGCGCTGGCCCAGGTCAAGTGATCCAGTGGATTCTCCTGGCCGCGCTCCCCACGCCCATCCCGGACCGGTACAGATTTGGGAGGAACTTGCCAAGCAGAGTATTGACCTGTTCCGCCGCGGCGAAACGCTGCGGGCGCTTTCTGTTTGCGAGGCGGCGCGGGTGTTTGTGCTGACGCATTTCAACTGTTGGCCAACTCCCGATAACGCCCTGGCAGCGACCTTGGTGAGCCATTTCAATCTCGCCGATACGCAGGCACGTTCCGGCTGGCTGGCCGAGGCCTCGGCGACCTTGTGCCATGTCCACGGCAGCCTGCTGGCGGTGATCAACGACGCACACGCGCATCCAGCACTGCGCCAGGCCGCCGCGCGCTTCGTGCGCCGGACGCTTTTCGCACTGACGCAGTTTCAGGCAACGCACGGCGAGCGCCCGGAGATTGCCCGGTTACTGCGCCAGCAGGGTCAATCTGGCTGCGCTGCTGCGGCTGAATGCGACCAGGGAGGCGACCCCGAGACGGACGAGGCGCCACGTGTCCTGCATTGAGCGTTCGCCCGCTTCGATCCGTTTCCCCTCCTGGAAGGAATCAAGACACGCGCAAGCACTTGGCAAACAGGTTGCCTGCTGTCCGTCCGCCTTTTCAGTACAACTCAGCGGATGATGCGTGAGCGCTGACCACCCAGCACGCCGTGGTGAAGCGAACTTCCGCGCCCCGCACATAGGAATCGAAGGCGGCACGAACCGTTTTGACGACCTGCCCGCGGATCCGTTCGTCTGCCTCATGGAGGATACGGCCGACGGGGCCGAGCCGGCTCAGGTAAGAAACCAGATACTTCTCGGGTAGCGTGCAGGCGACATCGATCGGCTGAATGTCGATCCCCGCCCAGCCACTGTCCTCCAGAATGCGGTGGATTCGTTGCCGGTCAGCGAAAGCGAACTGCCCAGGCGCGTCTGGCCGGCGGGCGGGGAGATTCGGCAGGAGCGGTGCCGCAGCGCGTTCGGCCGTCGTCATGAAGGGATTCTCGGCGGCGCTCCGCCACGCGACAAAGTGAAGCTCGGCGCCGTCCCGCGCGGCGCGCCGCAGGTTGGCGAAGGCGCGGACGGAGTCGGCGAAGAACATGACACCGAAGCGCGAAATGATCGTGTCGAAGCCGGCCGGATCGAAAGCGTGGGTCTGCGCGTCGGCGAGGATGAAGCTGGCCGGCGCGGCTTCCCTTTCGGCGCGCTCTCGGGCGGCAGTAATCATGGGTTCCGAAATGTCGACGCCGGTGCAGTGGCCCCGTCCGCCGAGTCGCCGCGCCACGGCGAGCGTCGTGCTGCCGGTGCCGCAGCCGACGTCGAGCACCCGGCCACCGGAAGGGGGCGAGACGACGGCGGCGAGTAGATCTTCGAAAGGCTTGAACATCTGGTCGAGTGTGTTCTGCGCCTCGACCCAGGCGCGCCCGCCCGGGCCATTCCACAGCGCAGCCTGCTCGTCTGCGGCCTGATGGGTAACGTCCATGATCCAGTCCTTGTGATTGCCGGTGAGAGGCGAAGGCCTTACTGTGCAACCTCAAGTCAACTTGAAGTCAAGGGGGGAAGGCATGGACATCACTGAGGTGGCACGGCGCTCCGGGGTTCCCGCGTCCACGCTGCGCTTCTATGAGGAAAAAGGACTCATTGCCTCGGTCGGCAGGCGGGGTTTGCATCGCCTGTTCGATGCCGGAGTCCTGGATCGGCTGGCGCTGATCGCGCTGGGGCGCGCCGCCGGTTTTTCGCTGGGTGACATTGCGCTCATGTTTGCGCCGGACGGCCAGCCCAACATCGACCGGCAGATGCTCACGGCCAAGGCGGAGGAGTTGGATCGGACAATCCGCCAGCTGAGCGCCATGCGTGACGGTTTGCGCCATGCCGCCGCCTGCCCCGCGCCGTCCCATATGGAATGCCCCACCTTCCGTCGCATCCTGCAGGCGGCCGCGTCCGGAGCTCTCGGCACGCGAAGGAAGACGAACACGCGGCCACCGCGGGATTAGGTGTGCCGTCAGGCCGGTGCGTTCGGCGATGGTCAGGAGGGATGCCATGGGAAGGATTCTGAAAGTTCGAGTGCGCTCGAAGTCAAGCCCGTCCGCTCGGCAGTGTGATCAGGGAGAGGTGGCGTACTCCCGCCTTCGGATTTCTCCTTGCGCCTCCTTTTCGAGCTGGGCCGAATCGATGCCCATGGTTCTCAGTGCTCGTGCCGCAACACCTTGCTGCATTCTGGAGATAACGAGTAGGACATGGCCGCCCAGAAGAGGCTGATCGCCGTCTTCCTTCTTCAGTTGCACCAGTCCTTCTAAGACTGCCTGGCCCGAGGGTTGAGCCTTGTAGAGTCTTGAAGACTGCCGAATGTTCTCGGGTGGGCGAAGCAGGGTCGAGCTGACCTCTGTATCGATGCCAATGCCCTGGAGGGCGACCTCGTACTGGAGCGCGATAGCCTTACGGGTGTCTTCAGCGCCTCGATGAAAGTGCTCGAAGATGCGCTGTGCGGTGCCGTCGGGAAGGTCAAATGCCGCCAGCAGAAAATGCTCCGCTCCGGGCTGTCTTTGTCCGTCGGCCAAGGCGTGGTTCTCGGCCGACGTACACAACGCGCTGATGGTGCGCATGATCTTGAATCGCCTTGCAATGGTGCGCAGCATTTGAGTCCTTCAGATGAGATTGTTGAAATCGATGCCAGAAAGCCGCTTGTGAGCTGCTTGTTTCGAAACGCCAAGAGCTTCGGCAATCTGACTCCACGACCAGCCTTGCTTGAGCGCATGCCCAACGGCGCGTTGCTCTAGTTGGTCGGCCATTCGACGAAGCGCCACAACTGCAGCAAGTGCGTCGCCGGGGTCCTCGGGTCTGGGGAGTGTGCGAAGGTCATCCATGCGTCAACGATAGTTGACGCCCATGCGCCTGTCAACAGAGGTTGACGATATTGTGGCCCGTCAGGTTGCTGGTCGAGGACGAGCACGCGGACCCGCACCGGGCCTCTTTTCTTCCTGTCCGTCCGACATTGCGAGGAACCCGCTGAGGTGCGGGGCCAGGCGTTCAGTCCGTTGGCCGCCGCTTGAACTCCGACTTGGGTGCCTGCCCGAAGTACCGCGCAAAGGCTGCGCTGAAACTGGCCGGGTGGCGGTACCCGATCGCATAGGCGGCCTGCGCCACCTGGCATCCGGACTGCAGCAGCGCTCGTGCATGCTGCATGCGCAGTTCAAGCAGGAACTGGTGGGGTGGGGCGCCGTAGATCTCACGAAACCCCTGCTTGAACTTGCACTCGTTGAGGCCGACCGCGACGCTGAGATAGGGAATCGTCAGCGTGCGATCCATCTGGTCCTGCATCAAATCTCGAGCTCGGGCGAGTTTCTCGATGTCGGCCGTGCTCAGGCGCGGAGATGAACTGGCCAGCGTGGAAATTGGCATGAGCGGGCGCAGATGTTCTGCCGCCAGGGTCAAGGCGGCGATGTGTCGGTCCACTGGCGTCGCGGTGTCGGGCAGCAGAAGTGATTGCAGCAGGGCGTGGCACCATGCTGTCGTCGGATGCTCGCCCAGCAGGCGGATACCCTTGCGGCTGGCCAGGTGTGCGACCGCCGACTCGCCGAGGTAGCGCGAGAGCGCGTTGCCGTTGAGTATCAACCGGACTTGGCGCACGGACGTCTGCGCCCTGAAGCGCCGCTCACCGCGTGTGTGTGCAAAGGCGGCGAGAGTGGTGCGCCCGGCCCCGAAACGCAGGCTGGCCCCGTCCTCGGCCACGAAGCCGGACTCACCGGCCAGGCCGTAGGTGATCACCAGTGTCGGGCCCGCGTCGCCCTGGGCGGACGCCTCGGCGAGGTCCTGGGCCGGGTGGTAGTGCGAGCGTACGACCGTCAGCCCATCGTCGAGCGCGGCGCGCTCGATCCAGCCGTCGCCGGGGCGGCCGGTTGTGTCTATGGTGCGCACCTTATCGACGTTGGCGCCTGACCTCGCTCCCGCTTGCATACGAATCTCTCCCGAATTCCTACATAACTGCATGAGAACAGTTCTCATTCATTCATAACATGGAAGTCGTCTGGAACTCAAGGAGAACGACCCATGCCCACCCCATTCATGCGGGCAAGCGGACTGTTGCCGTTGATGGCGACAGCCCTGTCGGCGGCAGCGCAGCAGGTGCCGGAGACTCAACAGGAGCACGTACTGCCCGCCATCACGGTCACGGTGAACAAGCAGTCGCAGGCGCTCGAACGGGTGCCCGCCAGCGTGTCCGTCTTCGATGGTGAGGCGCTCGAGGCCAACGGCGTGCGCGGCCTGGACGGTGTGGCAGCGATGACGCCTAGCTTCACCTTCCAGAGCATGGGCCAGTCGGGCGCGCAACCGCCGGTGATGCGCGGGCTGTCGGCCAACGTCACGTCCTTCTCGTCGTCCACCGCGCTGGTGGTGGATGGCGTGGCGACGCTGCGCGGGCTCGGTTTTGATGATGCGCTGCTGGGGGTGGAGCGCGTGGAGGTGCTGCGCGGCCCGCAGTCGACGCTCTATGGGCGCAACGCCGAAGCCGGCGTGGTCAACATCGTCACCCGCCGCCCGGGCAACGCACCCTATGCCTCCGTCTCGCTCGACCTGGGCAGCCGCAACAAGCAGGCCCTGCGTTTCGATGCCAGTCGGGCGCTGGTCGAGAACACGCTCTTCCTGGGCGTCGCCGGCGAGTTCGCCCGGCAGGACGGCTTCATCGACAACACCCACACTGGCCGTAAAGAGGACGACCGCGAGCGCAAGGGCGGCCGCGTGGCGCTGCGCTGGACACCCAGTGCACAGACAGACGCCACGCTGCGCTTCAGTCAGCGCGAGTACGACGATGGCGGCGCCCTGTGGGGGCCGACCGGCGGCACGCGGGAAGCCGTGCGTTCCGGCACCGAGAGCTGGAACCGCTCCAAGGCCCGGTCGGTATCACTGGACGTGGCCCACGAACTCACCGCCGACCTGCGCCTGCGTTCCATCACGGCGAGCAACGAGTACTTCGACCGCATTCAGCAAGACAGCGACTTCCAGCCGGCCGATCTGCTCCACCTGGGCCGCGACTATCACTTCAAGACCCTGTCGCAGGAGCTGCGCCTGGAGGGCCGGGCCGGTGAGGCGCGCTGGCTGGCCGGCCTGTACGTCGACGGCGACGACAATGTACTGAACTTCGAGCAGAAGACGCCGCTGGCGCTGGCACGCACGCGGTCGACCCTGAAGGGGAATTCCACCGCCGTCTTCACCCACTGGGACGTGCCGCTGGCGGCCCGCTGGTCAGTCCAGGCCGGCCTGCGGGTCGAGCGCGACGCGCTGCGTTTTGCGCTGGCCGGCGGCAGTGAACAGTCCCGCAACTGGACCCACGCCAGCCCCAAGCTGGCGCTGCAATACCAGTGGCAGCCCGCGGCACAGCTGTACGCCAGCGTGTCCGACGGGTTTCGGGCGGGGGGATTCAACGCCTTTGCACCCGAGACACAGCGCCGTTATGAGCCGGAGAAAGTGCGCGCCTTCGAGCTCGGTGCCAAGGGGCAGCTGCTGAACCGCCGCGTGCGTTACAGCACCGCCGTCTACCGCATGGACATCGACGACATGCAGGTGCAGCAGATGGGCGCGGTGCCCGGGCAGGTGTTCATGACCAACGCGGCCTCGGCCCGTTCGACCGGCGCTGAGGCCGAACTGCGCTGGCTGGTCGGCGGCGGATGGCAGGTGCAGGCCGCCGTCGGACTTAACCACACGCGCTTCCGCGAGTTCCGCGATGGCGCCAGCGATCACGCCGGCAAGCGCAACCCCTTCGCGCCCGACCTCAATGGGCACCT
The DNA here is from genome assembly GCF_002214645.1 of Diaphorobacter nitroreducens. NCBI lineage: Bacteria > Pseudomonadati > Pseudomonadota > Betaproteobacteria > Burkholderiales > Comamonadaceae > Diaphorobacter > Diaphorobacter nitroreducens. The sequence goes on along the minus strand of NZ_CP016278.1, from coordinate 1,873,265 downwards.
GGGCGTGCGCTACGACGCGCCCTCGGGCTGGTTCGCGCAGGCGCAGGTCGTCGGGGTCGGCAAGGTCTATGTCGACGCGGCCAACACGCCGGCCAACAGGCGGGCGGGGTATGGCGTCGTCAACCTGGCGGCGGGCTACACGTGGACGCGCACCGAGCTGACGGCCTACGTGAACAACGCCGCCGACAGGCACTACGACGTGGTCGGCTTTCCTGCCAGCACGATCACCATCTATAGCCCGCCCCGCGAAGCCGGGCTGCGGCTGAGCTTCCGTCTCTGATCGGCCAGGAGGCAAACCGATGAATCTCGAACAAACCCATGACCTGCGCCGCTGGTGGGATCTGGCGGTGGCTCCCGTTCAGGCCGAAGGACTGCGCCTCGCCATTGAGCTCGGGGTGCTCGACGCCCTGGAGGAAGCGGCCTCCGCCGAGGCCCTGGCGCAGCGCCTGGCGCTGCACCCCGTCGGCACCGCTCAGTTGCTCGAACTTTTGTGGAGCATGGGCGTGCTGGAGCGCGAACGCGACGGTGGCGACGCGGGCCTGTGTCGTGACGACAGCATGACCTACAGACTCGAAGCGGGGGCGCGGACCTATCTCACCGACCGTTCGACGCTGTCTTGCGCCGAGGCTTGGCTGTTCCGGCTGCGCTCGATGCGCACCGTCGTCGACAGTCTGGGCGAGTACGTCCGCCGCGGACCGAGCCCCGCGAAACGCCCGTTCTCGGCCGAGCACGGACCGTCCGGCGGTGCGGCGCAATGGGCGGCCGCGGCGCGGGTGCAGATCGCCCAGGAGCAGCGCGCGGTGACCGCGCCGGCTGCTGATGAGGTGATGACGCGCCTGCCCGAATTTGCGCGGGCGCGGCGGCTGCTCGACTTGGGGGGCGGTCCAGGCCTGGTGGCCATCGCATTGGCCGAGCGACATCCGGATCTTCGGGGTGTCGTGTTCGATTTTCCGGAGACGGTGGACGTGGCGGCGAGCAACATCGCAGCGAGAGGGCTCGAAGGTCGCCTGTCCACGCAGGGTGGCGACCTGGCAGCGGGCGACATCGGGACGGACTACGACCTGGTCTGGTGTTCTTCGGTGCTGCACTTCGTTCCGGACATCGAGGTGGCCTTGCGCAAGATCCTCGCCGCCCTGCAGCCCGGCGGCGTGCTGGTGGCGGTGCAGGCGGAGCTGCCGCAGGCCCGGGAGGCGGCGCGCAGCGTGGTGCCGTGGTATCTGCCGCTACGCATGCTCGAGCGACAGGTCACGCGCGAGGGCGAACTTGCCGCCGCCATGGCGCGCGTCGGCTTCGAGCGCATCGAGCAGTTCGCGTCCGGCCAGTTTCCGATGGCCGTGCAGCAGGTCGTCGTGGCCCGGCGGGCTGCGCCATGAGCAGCAGGCTGCGCCTTGGCGTCCAACAAGCGCTGTTCGGGTGGGTGAACTTCGCGCTGACGGCGCCAGCCATCTACCTCTGGCTGGGGTTGCCGCTGGTCATGCGCCAGCAGGGCTGGTCGGGTACGGAGATCGGCCTCTTCCAACTCGCCGGCCTGCCCGCCGTGTTCAAGGCGCTGCTGGCGATTCCGGTGGAACGCTGGCCAGCCCCCGTGCCGTCCAACTCGCCGTCCGGCCTGCCGTCCGCGCGGTCGTCCGGGATACATGCCTGGCTGCGCTGGGCGTGGCTGACGGGCGGCGGATTCGCGCTGTGCCTGCTGGCCCTGGCGGTGGCCGGTGATCAGGCGGGCAAGGCCACGCTCTTCGCGCTGGCCCTGCTGGCGGCACTGCTGTCCACCTGGGCCGACATCCCGGTGCAGGCGCTGGCCATCGGGCTGTTGCCGCCACAGGCCCGGCCGCTGGCTGGCGGCATCCGGGCGGCAGCCACCTTTGCGGGCGCGGTCGTGGGGGGAGGGGTGATGCTGCTGCTTCAGCAGGCCCGGGGCTGGGCGCTGCCCTTCCTGATCCTGGCTGCTGGCGTGCTGAGTGCCCTGATTGTGGTGGCGGTGCTGGGCCGTCGCTCCGGTGTGCAGATGTCCACGGTGAGCAAGGCGCCGGCCCCGGCACTTTGGCCGACCTGGCAAGGCTTCTTCCGGCAGCCCGGTGCCCCGGCGTGGGCGCTGCTGCTGGTCGGCCAGTTTCCCTTTGTCGCGGCGGCATGGGTGTTCCTCAAGCCGTTGCTGCTGGACCACGGGCTTCAGCCCGGACAAGTGGCGGTGGTCGCCGGTGTGGGCGGTGGGGCCTTGGGTGCCTGCGCCAGCATCGCGGCGGGGCTGCTCCGGAGGGAGCGCCTCAAGTCGGCGGCGCTGTGGTCGTCGTGGGCCAACGCGCTGGCTCTGGCGCTGCTTGCCGTGGCCCTGGCTTCAGGCGCGGGCGTGGCGGGGGTGCTGGTGGGTAGTGCGGCGCTGGCCCTGGCGATGGGGGTGGCTTCGTCGCTCGCCTTTGCCTTGATGATGGAGTTTGCCCGCGATGGCCACCGGGCCGCTGACTACGGCCTGCAGGCCGGGCTGTTCTCGCTGAGCCGCGTCACGGTGCCACCCCTGGCGGGCGTGGTGCTCGACCGCTTCGGCGACGCCGCGATGCTGGGGGTGTTGGCGGCGGGGGCACTGTGCACGGCGCTGGCGGCTCGCCGCTGTCTGCGATGAGGTCCATCGACATCATGACGAACATGGCGACTTCAGCGCTCCCCGGCGCCGATCAAGCGGTGCTGATCATCGGCGGTTATGGTGCCGTGGGCGGCGGCATCGTTCGCACGTTGCTGCGAGACAGCCATTGCGCGGTACTGGTCGCCGGGAGCAACCTGGGACGGGCGCGCGCGTTTTGCCAGGACATCGACGCACGGGCCGCAGCGGTGGCGTTGGCGGAAGGCGACCTACCGGTGCCTGACGCACTGCTGCATCGGGCGGCTGTGGTGGTGAACTGTGTCGAGAATCTCAGCCCCCGAATCGCGATGCAGTGCCGCGCCGCAGGCATCCACTATGTCGACGTCTCGGCCACGGCGGCGGTGCTGGACGCGGTGCAGGCCCAGTGGGCCGGGCGCGGCCCTTTGCGCTCAAGCGCCATCCTGAGCGTTGGTGTCGCGCCAGGGATCACCAATCTGCTGGCGCGTCAGGCGCGCGACCTCCTGGGGCCGTTGCGGCATGTGGACATCACGGTGCTGCTGGGCGCGGGCGAGGTGCATGGGCTCGCGGCGATCCGCTGGACTTTGGATCAATTGGGCGCAGCGTTTACGGTCAAGACCCAAGCGGGTCGTCAGACGGTTCGCGCCTTTGGCGACGCGCGGACGGCGCGGCTGCCTTCGCCCCATGGCGAGCGGGTCGCCTATCGTTTCGATTTCTCTGACCAGCACACGCTGCCGAGAACCCTGACGCTGCCGTCGGCCGCCACCTGGCTGTGCTTCGACTCGCGGCCGGTCACATGGGCTTTCGCCTGGATGGCTCGCCTGGGCATAACGCGACGGGTGTCCGTGGACATCCTGGCGAAGTGGCTGGTCTGGGCGGGCGCTCATGTGCCGCTTGGCGGCGCCCGGTTCCTGGTGCAGGTCGATGCCATCGGCCAGGCGGGCGATCGCACAAGCTGGGCCGTCGAGGGGACGGTGAAGCGGCCTGTACGGCAGCGGTGGCGTCCGTGGTGGCCCGCAGGCTTCTGGCCGGCACTCTGCCTTCAGGCGAGCATCACATCAAGGAGGTGCTGACGCTTGATGAAGTGCTGCAGGCTTGCCCGCGGGATCTTCGAAGCGCTGTCTCCGGTGCGGGGTAGGTAAGCGATCTACGTGGTGATCTGGGCTGCAAGCGCCGACACGCCCGCGCAGACATCGAAACGTCGACTTGCATGAATGTGCCGGGTCGCCGCGTGCCTCTGGCCCCGCGTCAGCCACGTTGCTGAGGGCAGAAGCGCCGCTCGAACCACTCGCTGAGCATGGCTTTGTCGTAGACCAGCGGATCGCTGTCAGAGCGGACAAAGGCACTGCGAGACAGGTAGTCCATGTCGGAAACGCGCTCTCGCTGCTCGGCGAGCACCTTGCCCTGTTCGTCCTTCCATAGGTACTCGAGGTCCGCCCGCGGCCAAGTGACACCACGCATGATGCGCACGTCGTACGCGCCGGAGCGCCACCACTCGTGTCGGCCCGCCAGGTCGAGGTCGGTGAATCGGATGTCCAGTGCGTGGCCCGCCGGCAGGCAGCGATCTCCCAAGGCTTGCAAGTGCCGCTTGATGGACTCGAGATTGCGCTGGGAGCGGACGCCGTAGTCGCCGACGTCGGCGAAGTGCTCGGGTTGGACGAACTGCACCGAGACGTCGGCCGCAGCGGGCAGCGCGGGCGCCGACATGGCTGCGACGCAGCACAGCGCGCGGAAGGATTTGGTGGTCATGGTGAAACCTCGGCTGGGTACATGTTATTCGACCCCATCGGCCTTCATCAGATTGCACCGCCGGACACTGGTTTGCACTGTTGCCATGGAGGCGCGTAGTCCGGGGCCGATGTCGAAATGCCCCCGATCTGGCGGCGATTTCGGATGGCATTCCGGCCTGGCTGGCAGCACGATGGGATTTTCGAGAACCCCATGGACGCTCAGCGGTTTTCCATCGCCGGACAGGTGTATGACGCACTGGATCCTCGCTTGCAGGAGGTTCTGGCGCGTGTGCGTGAGGGGGCTGATCGGCCGCGTTGCCTGTGCATGCCCGACGGTGTCGAGATGTACGTGGCACGCCACCGGCAGTACGTCGTCAAGCGCATGCCGGGTACCGGGGGCAGGCATCATCCGCAGTGTCCGTCCTACGAGCCGGACGCCCAGCAGTCCGGGCTCGGCGAACTGATCGGGGAGGCCATCATCGAGACGCTGCCGGGCAGCGTCGAGTTGCGCGTGGATTTCCCGTGGGTGCGCGTCCTCGGCCGGGGCGTCGCGCCGGGAGAACTCCACGATCCGGGCGAAATCAACGTTCCCCGCCGACGGATGAGTTTGCGCGCCTTGACGCACTTTCTCTTCGAGCGGGCTGGCTTCAATCGTTGGCTGCCCGCCATGGCAGGCAAGCGCAACCAGGGCGTCATATGCAAGCACTTGCTGGAGGCCGCGGCGGAGATAACCGTCAAGGGGCAGTCGCTGGCCCAACGCCTCCACGTGCCCGAGCCCTTCAGCGAAGCGTCGAAGGCCGCCGCCGCCCAACGCCGCCGCGACAAGCTCGCGATTCTGCAGCCTCGTGATGGTCAATCGCCGCTGGCGGTTGTCCTGGGCGAGTTCAAAACCTGTGAGGCGACGGCGTTCGGGCGCCGTGTATGGATCAAACACATGCCCGATGCGCCGCTGCTCATTGCCGACAAAACCTGGGAGCGCGCTCGGCGGGTCTATGCGGCGTATTTCGAGGTACAGGACGCCGATGCAGTCTACCGGCCGCGCCTGGTATTGACGGCCTTGATCCGTGCCAAGCGTGAGCATGTCTATGAGGTGGATGTGTTGAGCCTGATGTTGACGACCGAGCACTGGATTCCGGTGGAGGGCGCGCACGAGATCGAACTCATCCATGCGCTGGTGGAACAGCAGCGGCGCTTCATCAAGCCCTTGCGCTACGACGCGAAGAGCGCGGCGGGATTTCCGAATGCACTGCTGATTGACACCGGCGCCGAGCCTGTCGCCCTGCATGTGGTCAGCGCGTTTGCGGAGGAAGAGGAGCGGGCGGCGAAGATTCAGGCCGTGTCCCGGCTGGCATCACCCACCTGGACTTGGTGGACAGACCAGCCCATGCCGGCTTTGCCTGCGCTCTCCAACGCAGCGCGTTGACCGGTCCGCTCAAGAGCGGTGTTTCTGGGTGCTGGGGTGCGGACTGGGCGCAGGCGTCGCCCGGACGACCCAAGTCACCTGCATTGCGTACACGGACAACGTACTCCCGGAGGCCCAAGATTCACCAGCACGATCACCTGCCGCGCCGCCTGCCTTCACCGGGATTGACACCGAACTGCTTGCGAAACGCCGCCGCGAAGTGGCTCATGTTCGTATAGCCCAGATCGCACGCCACCGACGACACACTGGCGTCCGCCCGCAACAGGCGGCGCCGGGCCTCGTGCATGCGCTCATGCTGGAACAGGCCATAGACGCTGAAGCCGTACAGCGCGCGGAAGCCGCGCTTGAGTCTCGCGAGGCTCAGCCCGTTCTCGCGCGCCAAGTCCACAAGTAGAGGAGGCTGCGACAGGTCGGACAACAATTGGGCGCGCGCGCGGGCCAGGCGCATTCGGTCCACTCGGTCCAAGGCGTCTGTGGCGTCCTCGTCCGCTCGCGCCTCGAGCAGGAGACTCACCAGCGTCAGCCCTTGCGCCTGCAGCCACAAGGGGTGCCTGTCCCCCGATGCTTCGTCGTCGCTCGGACGGTGCCGCATCGCATGCGCCAATGCCAGGGCCGTGGCATGCAGTTCCGCGCCGCGATGCCCGGTTTCGAAGCACAGCCCATTCGACAGCGCGCGGCGCAGCGCTTGCTCGCCTTCGCCCATCAACTGCTCGAACGCGTCATGTCGCACCATGACGCCGACGCTCTCATAGACGCCGTGCTGGTGAAACCGCCAGCGTTGATCGGGGCCAAACGCGATGTTGCCGCTGGCCGCGCACACCTGGCGCTCGTCGATCCGCCGGCCACCCGTGTGCCCATTCCTGCCGTTCAGCACCGCGAGGGCATCGCCCTGCAGCACGTAGCTGAAGTGGATGAGGCCGCTGTCATCGAGCACGCTGAGCTCGATCGGGTGGGCCAGACGCGTGGACCAGTGCATCAACTGCACGCCGTCACGCACCTGCACCCGCCGATGGCTGGACGACGCAAGGTCGAGGCCCAAGGCTTCGCTGGGGTCTCTGATCATCTCCGTGGCAAGGAGATGGGGCGCCAATGCGGTTGCGTCTGCCCTGGGCATCACTTCATCGCTTCCTCAAATCACTCATGAACCGATACGGGTGGTGATGGACCCGCTTGGGGTGGCTATCGTAATACGAATCATTATTATTAGAAACCTCTCATTACCTACCCTTGCGTGGATCTGAAAGTCTGAGCCGTTGTCTCGGCACTCCGGATATCGATGCCACGAATTTCCTCCCCGACTGATGCCCGACGCCACGCTCGAATCCAGTTCCGCCGCCAACGTTACGCCGATGCTATGCGGCGTACCGCAGACCATGCTTTGGACGCTGTACAACCGCGCCACCGAATCCCTGAGGACGGACGCATGGTTTCGCGACCCGGATGCCGAACGCATTTTCCGGTCCATCACTTTCGACTACCGAGCCTACTTCGGCCGTCCCGACAGCTCGCACGCCACCCGCTCCCAGATGTTCGACGAGGCGCTGCGTCCGTGGATCGCCGCGCATCCCGGCGGCACGGTGGTCGAACTCGGCTGCGGACTGGAGACGCAGTTTCAGCGCTGCGACGACGGGCACGTGCGCTGGTTGTGCGTGGACGTGCCCGACGCGATCGCCGTGCGCGAGCGCTACATCAGGCCCAGCGAGCGCTCCCGTCACCTTGCGCTCTCCGCGCTCGACCTGCGCTGGATGGATGAGGTGGATGCCACCCAGGGTGTTTTCATCACGGCTCAGGGGTTGTTCATGTACTTCCCCGAAGACGAGGTGCGGAGTCTGGTCTTGGCGATGACGGAGCGCTTCGAGGGCGGCGAGCTCATGTTCGACACCATCCCACGATGGTTCTCCCGCAAGACGATGACCGGCTTCGATCTGACCCGGCACTACCGCGCCCCGCCCATGCCATGGGGCATCAATCGCGACGAGATCGAGACCACGTTAAGGGCGTGGAGCCCGCGCATCGTGTCGGTGAAGAACGAACCCTATCGCCGTTTCAGAACCTTCCCGGCCCGGCTGGGGCCCTGGATGGCATGCATCCCTGCACTCGCAAAACTGCTTCCCGCGATCGTGCGTGTGCGCCTCACGGGCAAATAGCCGCCATCAGACCTCCTCCCACAAGTCCTTTTGGTCCATGCCTACCCCCTATTCATCCCATGACATCCCTTCAAACCCGCCCGCACAAAGCACGCCGCATCGCAGCGCTCATCGCACTGACATCGCTCCATTGGAACTGTGTTGCCGCTGAACTGCCCTTCGACATTCCAACCCAGCCCCTCGAAGCCGCGCTGAAGCTGTTCGAAACACAGGCCGGCGTTTCGATTCAGCGTCCGCCGCAATGGCCCCAAGGGCTGACTGAAACCCCAGTCGCCGCGCTCAGTGGTCGCTTCGAACCCGAGCAGGCGCTACGCCGCCTTGTTGCGGACCAACCGTTGCGGATCGCGGAACGCAACGGACGCTTCGTGATCGAGGTGGCCGAGCAAGCCCAGGCCACCACCGATCTTGACAAGACCTTGCCCACGGTAACGGTTACCGCCCGGCGCGGTGCGGAACGCGCCAAGGATGTTCCGTTCAGCGTCAGCACGGTCCAGGGATTCGAGTTGGAACAGCAGCGCCTCAGCACGCTCGAAGATGCCCTGCGGGATACGCCCGGAGTGGAAGTCAATGCTTGGGGCGGCTTCGGCGATGCCAACGTGCGCATGCGCGGCGTGGGTTCCCTGTATCAAGTGAGCAGTGAGGACAGCTCGGTGGTGGTCAACCTGGACGGCACGCCGCTGTCGGCCCGTAACGCCTCGCTACCCATGCTGGACGTGGAGCGCGTCGAGGTTCTCAAGGGGCCGCAGGGCACGCTCTTCGGCCGCAACAGCGAAGCTGGCGCGATCAACATCGTCACGCGCAAGCCCACCCGCGAACCCGATGGCTATGCGCGCGTCGAGGCCGGGCAGGAAGGGCAGCGGCTGATCGAGGGCGCGGTGGGCGGTGCGCTCGCTGAGGACTGGAGCGCACGCGTCGCGATGCGCAGCCAGCAGGCGGACGACGTGGTTCACAACGTCCAGACCGGTACCCCGATCATGAAGGCCAAGGAACTGGGTCTGCGCGCCAGCCTGCTGTGGCAGCCGCGGGCGGCGACGTCGGTGCTGCTGTCCACCGAGCATCAAAACCAGAAGGACAAGGTCGGCATGATGCTGCTGCGCCCCTACGGCAACCCGCCCAGCCTGGATGCAACGCCCGGCCTTTTTGGCGCCGACGTGAAGAGCCATCGCCATGCGCTGGAAATCAACCATGATCTGGCGGGCGCACGGCTGACTTCCCACACGTCACTCCAGCAACGTCGCGAGGACCAGACCTCGGGGGCCGACCGGATCGTGGCAGCCACGGTTTTCGGCATGCCAACCGAGTATCTCAAGCAGTATCACCGCGATGAATCCGCGTGGAACCAGGATCTGCGCCTATCCTCGCTGCCCGGTGCGGCGACGTTCTGGGTGGCGGGCGTGAACCTGTATGGCTCCAATCGCGAATACGACACCACCGTCGGCGGGATGACCGACAACCTGCGCGACTTCGAGACGCGCAGCGAGGCGGCCTACGGGGAGGTCACGGTGCCGCTCGCGGCCGCCCTCAGGCTCACCGGAGGCCTGCGCTACACGCAGGAGCGCAAGGACTACGACGCCAGCTTTACCACCACAGGCTTTACCACCACCCGGGACAGCCGATCGCTCGAAGACCGGTACGCCACCGGGCGGGTGGCGCTGTCCTGGGCGCTGGACGCCCAGACCAACCTCTACGGCGTGCTCGCCCACGGGCACAAGGCCAAGGGCTTCCAGGACGAGACCTCGCAGGTCGCCGACGGCGATCCCTTCAAGGCCGCCAAGGTCGACAGCCTGGAACTGGGCCTCAAGTTCGAAAGCGCCGACCGCCGTCTCGCATGGACCACCGCCGCCTTCTTCAATCGGGTGCGCGACGATCACATGCTGGGCTACGACTACACCACCTTTGCAACCAAGGCGATCAACGCCGACACGCGAACCCGGGGCCTGGAAGTCGAAGGCCAGTGGCGCGCGGCGCCCGGCCTCACCCTCAAGGGCGGCGCCATCTACACGGACGCCACCATTACCCAGTCGGTGACGGGCGTGTCGGGCGGAGATGTGGCCGCTGGCAACCGCATACCGGACGTGCCGCGCTGGAGCGGCAAGCTCTCCGTCAACTACACCCGGCCGCTGCCCGGTTTCATGGGGTTGGCCTCGCCGCAACTCAACACGCTGGTGGCGTACCGGGTCATGAGTGCGCGTGCCAACGATCCGCAGAACCACATCTTCCTGCCACGCTTCCAGAAGATCGACGCGCGCGTCGGCGTCGCCTCGGGCGCCGGCGAGCTCTATCTCTGGGTGGACAACCTGCAGGACAAACGTTACGACCAGTACGTTTACTACTTCACCCCGAACGCCAACGTGGGCATGCCGACGCGCGGCCGGACGGTGGGGCTGGGCTTCACCTGGCAGTTCTTCTGATGAACGACGCCATCATGAGCGCCCTGTCCGTCGCGACCCGTGCTTGCCCGGAAGCCGACACCTCGATGCACGCCCATGACTTCGGCCAGGAGGGCATACGCCCGGCCGAGCGGGGGGTCACCACGGTGGCCTTGCTGACTGTCGTCGTCATGGGTCTGGAGATCGCCGCCGGGTGGTGGACCGGCTCCATGGCGCTGCTGGCCGACGGGGTGCACATGGGAGGGCATGCCGTCGCGCTGGGCCTGGCGGCCGGCGCCTACGCCATGTCCCGGCGCTACGCCCGTGACCGGCGCCTGAGCCTGGGCAGCGGCAAGATCAACGATCTGGCGGCCTACACCAGCGCCTTGCTCCTGGCCGCCTCCACGGTGTGGACGGCCATCGAGGCGGCGCAGCGCCTGCTGAGCCCCGAACCCCTGCGCCTTACGGAAGCCCTGATCGTGGCCGTGCTGGGGCTGGCGGTGAACCTGTTCTCGGCCTGGCTTCTGGGCGATCCCCATGATCACGGCCATGTGCACGATCATCACCACGACAGCTCGGGCCATGTGCATGACCACAACCTCGGCGCCGCGCTGGCCCACGTGCTCGCCGACGCTGCCACCTCGGTGGCCGCCATCGTCGGGCTGCTCGCGGCCTGGGCCTGGGGCTGGACCTGGCTGGATCCGCTGATTGCATTGCTGGCCCTGGGCGTGGTGGCACGCTGGGCCATCCGGCTGCTGCGCCAGACCGGTGCCGTGCTGCTCGATGCCGAAGGCCCCGCCGAACTGCGGCGCCAGGTGTGCGCCCGGCTCGAAGCGGTGGCCGACAGCCGCGTGACCGACCTGCACCTGTGGTCGGTGGGCCAAGGTGCCTGGACGCTCGCGGCCTCGGTGGTCAGCCACGGCCCGGCCGCACCCGATGCATACAAGGCCGCGCTCGCCGGTCTGCCCGGCATCCATCATCCGATGGTCGAGATTCACGCCTGCCGGCGCTGCCCGGGCGCCGATGGAGCGGAGTCGCCATGACCGGAGTTGCGATGACGACAGACCTGCGCACCCCGGCCCGTACCTGGTGGCTGCTCGGCAGTCTCTACACCACCCAGTTCCTTGCGCTCGGCTTCCTGTCGGTGGCGCTGGTCGCGCTGCTGCAGGAGAAGGGCGCGTCCATGTCGCGCCTGAGCCTGATCTATCTGCTCGGCACGGTGTGGGCCTTCAAGCTGCTGTGGGCGCCGCTGCTGGACCATTTCGGCTGGACCCGGTTGGGTCCGCGGCTGGGCCACTACCGCGGCTGGCTGCTGCTCACGCAGGCCGGGCTGGTGCTCGCGCCGCTGGCCATGATGGCGCTCGATCCCGTCGCGGACTTTCCCGCCGTCTATGCGCTGGCCGTGCTCGTCGCCATGTTGTCGGCGACGCAGGACGTGGCCACCGACGCCGTCGCCTGCCGTACGCTGCCCGAGGCCGAACGCGGTCTCGGCAACGGCATCCAGACGGCCGGCGGCCTGCTGGGCAACCTGCTCGGCGGCGGTGTGCTGGTCATGGCCTACCCGAGCATCGGCTGGGGTGCCTGCATGGCCCTGCTCGCCGCGGGCACGGCAGTGTCGCTCGTGCAACTCGTCTGGCTGCGCGAGACCGAGCAACGCCTGGCGCCGCTGTCTGCGCGCACCTTGTACGGGCGCTTGCGCACGTTCTGGCCAGAGGCCGGGGGCGGCGGCTGGCTGCTCGTGCTGCTGCTGTTTCCCTTCGCGGCCGGGCTGGCCTACGGCCTGGTGACACCGCTACTGGTGGAGGCGGGCTGGAGCATGGAGCGCATCGGGTTGGTTACCAACGTCGCGGGCTCGCTGCTCTCGGCGGCCTCGGCGCTGGCGGCGGGCTGGCTGCTGCCGCGCTGGGGACGGCGGCGTGCCCTCATCGGCGCGGCGGCGTTCAACCTGCTGGGCAGCGCGGCGCTGCTCGTGCCCTGGGCCGGCTGGGGTGGCGATGGCGGGAGCGACGGCGCCCTGACGCTGGTCGTGTGCCTGTATTTCCTGTGCTACACGCCGCTGCACGTGGTGCTCGCCACGCTGATGATGGACCGCGTCCACTCCGCCAGCGCGGGCACCGACTACAGCTTGCAGTTCAGCGTGTTCATGCTGTCCAGCATGGGCTCGGCCACGCTGGCGCCGCTGCTGACCGACGCGCTTGGCATGCGCGACACACTGCTCGTCGGCGCCATCGCCGCCCTCGCGTCGGTGGGGCTGGCGTGGCGTCCCCGCTTGTCAACCCCGCCGGCCGCCACGCCGGCCCGTCCGTCATGAACGATTCCGCCACCGCCACCGCCACCGCCACCGCCACCGCGGATCGCCCGGCGCCGTTTCCCGCTGCCGAGCTGGATACGCGCGACGTCGTTTCATCCACGCGCCGATCGGCACATGCCTCGCCCTGGCGGATCATGCAGCCGGTGCAGGGGCGCATCCGCTTCGCCATGGCCCTGTCCGCCCTGGCCACGCTGTGCCAGTTCGTCGTGCTCGGTGCGCTGGCCTGGATGGTGCGCGCGCTAATCGAGGCGCCCGGCACGCCGGACCATGGGCCTTGGCCCGGGCTGGCGCTGGCTGCAGCCGGCACGGTGCTGTTCCTGGTGCTGCGCATCACGGCTTTCAACCAGTCCCACTACGCCGCGTTCCGGCTGGAGACGATCCTGCGCACGCGGGTGGCGGAGCACGCGGCGCGCGTGTCCATGGGCGAGGTACAGCGTCTGGGCTCGGGTGCGCTGGCCAAGGTCATGCAGGACGACGTGAACGCGCTGCACGTGTTCGTGGCCGACAGCACGCCGCTGTTTGCCCGCGCCGCCGTGGCGCCGTTGGCCAGCCTGGCGCTGATGTTCGCGCTGGACCGGCGCCTGGCGCTGGCAGCGCTGGGCGTGGTGCTGTTGGGCTTGGCCGTGCTGAGCCTGGCCATGCGCGACCGGACCGAGATGGTGCGCCAGTACAACGAGGCGCGCGAGCAGGTCAGCGCGGCCGTGGTGGAGTTCGTCCAAGCCATGCCGGTGGTGCGCACCTTCGACACCGGCCAGTCCACCTTCGGCCGCTACCAGCGCGCCCTCGACAGCTACCTGGGCGTGCTCGTGCGCTGGTACGCGGGCGCAGCATTCAGCGCGCGTTTCGGCATGGCGGCGATGAGTGCGCTCCCCACGCTGACCGTGCTGCTGGCGCTGGGCGGCTGGCTGTTCCAGGCCGGTACGCTCGACTTCGCCACCTGGCTGGCCGTGTTGCTGCTGGGCGCGGGGGTGGCCGAGGCCATGCTGCCGCTGATGACGCTGATGCACCTGGTGGACAAGACCATGCTCTCGGTGCGCCGCATCCAGCAGGTGCTGGAACTGCCCGTGCTACCGCAGCCTTCGGCGGCGCAAGCGCGCGAGCCGGCGGATGCCAGCGTGCGCTTCGAGCAGGTGAGCTTCAGCTACGGCGCCGACGCGGCCGAGCCGGCATTGAGCGATGTGAGCTTTCATGCTGCGCCGGGCACCGTCACCGCGCTGGTCGGCCCCTCGGGCGCGGGCAAGACGACGGTGGCGCGCCTGATCCCGCGCTTCTGGGACGTGAACGCGGGCCGCGTGCTCGTCGGCGGCGTGGACGTGCGCGATATGGACGCCGATACGTTGATGCGGCATGTCGCCTTCGTCTTCCAGGACACCTTCCTTTTTGCGAGCAGCATCGCCGACAACATCCGCCTGGGCCTGCCCGAGGCGACGATGGACGAGGTGATCGCCGCAGCCACGGCGGCGCAGGCGCACGAGTTCATCAGCGCACTGCCGCGCGGCTACGACACCCCAGCCGGCGAGCGCGGCGTGTTCCTCTCGGGCGGGCAGCGCCAGCGCATCACCATCGCCCGCGCCATCCTGCAGAACCGGCCGATCCTGGTGCTCGACGAAGCCACCGCCTTCGCCGACCCGGAGAACGAGGCCGCGCTGGTGCAGGCGCTGTCGGCCCTGATGTGCGGAAAGACCGTGCTCATGGTCGCGCACCGCCTTGCCACCATCCGTGACGCCGACCAGATCCTGGTGTTCGACCGCGGGCGGCTGACTGAGTCCGGCACGCACGAAGCGCTGCTGGCAGGGCGGGGCGTCTACGCGCGCCTGTGGGCCGGCTTTGAGCGCGCCCAGCACTGGACCTTGCACACGACCTTGCAAACGAAAGCCCCCGCATGACGATCCTTGTCCCCCAATCCAATCGACGCGACGACGCCCTGCTGGCCGTTCTGTTCTTCGCCCAGGGCCTGCCCACCGGCCTGGCCTGGCTCGGCCTGCCGGCCTGGCTGCGCAGCCACGGTGCCGCGCTGGACACGGTCGGCCTGGTGAGCCTGACCTTCCTGCCCTGGGCGCTGAAGTTCCTGTGGGCCGCGCCGGTCGAGCGCCTTGCGGTGCGCCTGGGTTGCGGTCGCGTCATCGCCGCGACGCAACTCATCGCGGCGCTGGCCTACGCAGCCCTGGCGGTGGTGGACCTGCGCACGCAGTTCCTGCCCGGGCTGGCGCTGCTGACCCTGCTGGCCGCCGCCTGCGCCACGCAGGACGTCGCCACCGACCGCCATGCCATCGCCCGCCGGGGCGCCGTCGGCGCCGCGCGCATCAACACCCTGCGCTTCGCAGGCTTCACGGGCGGCATGCTGGCGGGTGGCGCAGGCCTGCTGCTCGCGGGCGCGACGGCGGGCTGGGCCGCCTTCATGCTTGCCTGCGCGTTGTCCATGATCGTGGTGGCTGCCGTGGCGCTGCGGATGACGCCGCCGGCGGCGCGGACGGCCGACGGCGCACACGAACCGCAAGCCCGTCGCGACGCGGCGCGCGTGCGCCTGCGCGGTTTCTTCGAGCGCACGCATCCGTGGACGCTGCTTGCGCTGGCGCTGTTGTTCAAGAGCGCCAGCGCCGCCAGCGAGTCCATGGTCAAGAGCTTTTGGGTGGATCACGGGGTCACGCTGGAACAGGTGGGCCTCATGACCGCCGTGAACCTGGGGCTGTGGGGACTGGTGGGCGCGCCGCTGGGCGCGTGGCTGCTCGGCCGCAAGGGGCTGTCCGCGCGCGGCGTGGCGGCTGGAGCGGGCCTCGTCGTGGCGCTGCTGCTGGGCCTGCTGGCCGCGTGCATCCGCAGCGGCTTCGGCATCACCTGGCTGCCCATGCCCGGCATCGAATGGGACTGGGTCTATGTGCTGCTGCCGGCGTTGCAGGCGGTGGCCGACGGTGTGGCGTCGATGGGCTTTTTCACCATCTTCACGCGCGCCGTGGTCGGCCGGCAGCCAGGCACCGATCTCACCCTCGTGATGTGCGCGGAGAGCCTGGGCGGCCTGGTGCTCGGCGCGCTGGCCGGCGCTTCGGCAGCGCGCCTGGGTTACGCGGCACATTTCGCCCTCACCGGCGCGGCCTATGCCGTCTACATCGCCTGGGCGTGGCGTGCGCTGCCGCGCGTGGACGTCCACGGCGCGGATGATCGCGAAACCCAACCGTTCACCGCCGCGCCTGCGCGCGCCCTGCCATGAATGTCGCGACCGTCACCACCGCTGCGCCGCTCGCCACCTGGAGTGAGCTGCTGCATCGCCTGCTGCGCAGCACCGGAGGCGAGGCGGGCGCGCTGCGCGCCAGTCTCGCGGGCCTGGCCGCCGCCGCCGCGGTGCAGGGCTTGGCGCTGGCCTGCGTCTTTCCGATGCTCGCAGCGCTGCTGGGCGGCGCAAACCGCGCGCCCGATGGCGCCGCCGCATCGCGCTGGCTGCTCGCGTTCGCGGCGCTGGCGCTGATCACCTCGGCGTTGCGCTGGCGCGCCCAGGGCTTCGACTTCCATGGCCACATGGCGCGCGCCACCCACGCGCTGCGCACGCGGCTGGGTGAGCAGTTGCGCCGCATGCCGCTGGAAGCCATCCAGGACAAGCGCGCCGGCGAACTCAATGCCGCGCTGCTGGGCAACGTGGACGAGAACTTCAACTACACCCTGACCGTGGCCAACCTGATCGCGCAGGTGGTGGTGATGCCGCCGGTGCTGGCGCTGGCGCTGATGGCAGTGGATTGGCGGCTCGGGCTTGCGCTGCTGCTGGTCTATCCGCCCGTCGTCGCGCTGTACCGCTGGCGCCGCCCGTACCAGGCGCGCGGCATGCGTGCGCTGGAAGACGCGCACCGGCGCGCCAACGCCGACATCGTCGAATACGCGCAGGGCCTGCCGGTGCTGCGCGCCGCGCGCTGCGAGGGCGAAAAGGCCGTCGCGCTGCAGGTCTCGTTCGCGCATGTCGAGCGCGTGCAGACCATCGGTCAGCGCAAGTCCGCCGGGCCGAAGATGATCTTCGCCAGTGTGGTCGAGCTGGGCCTGCTTGCCACGGCCGCAGCGGGCGCGAGCTGGGTGGCCGCGGGCACGCTGGAGCCGGCCCTGCTTGCCGCGTGGCTGGTCGTGCTCGTACGGTTTTCCGAGCCGCTCGCCAACTTCCTCAGCTACACCAACATCGTCGAACTGGTCGAGGTGGCGCTCGACCGGATCGAAGCGCTGCTGGCCGTGCCGCCGCTGCCGCAGCGCGAACCGGTGCGCATGCCGACAAGCTTCGGCGTGCGCTTCGAAGGCGTGCATTTCCACTACGCCGGCCAGGACCCGGCGCGCGACGCACCTGTGCTCAGCGACTTCAGCGCCGACCTCCCGGCGCGCGGCATGACCGCACTGGTGGGCCCCTCCGGCTCGGGCAAGACCACCGTCACGCGTCTCCTGATGCGCCACGCCGACCCGCAGGCCGGCCGCATCCTGATCGGCGGCGTCGATCTGCGCGAGATAAAGCCCGACGTGCTCAATGGCCTCGTCTCCACCGTGTTCCAGGACGTCTACCTGTTCGACGACACGGTCGCCGCCAACATCCGCATGGCCCGCCCCGATGCCAGCGACGAGGCGGTGCGCGAGGCCGCCCGCGCCGCGCAGTGCCTGGACTTCATCGAACACCTGCCGCAGGGTTGGGACACGCGCCTGGGCGACATCGGAGCACGCCTCTCGGGCGGCGAACGCCAGCGCATCTCCATCGCCCGCGCCCTGCTCAAGGACGCGCCCATCGTCATCCTCGATGAGCCCACGGCGGCGCTCGACACCGAGAGCGAGCTGGCCGTCCAGCAGGCCATCGACACGCTGGTAGCGAGCCGCACGGTCATCGTCATCGCCCATCGGCTTTCGACCATCGCGGCGGCTGACCGGATTCTGGTCATCGATGGCGGCAGGCTCGTGCAGCAAGGCACTCACGATGAACTCCTGGCGCGGGAGGGGCGCTACCGGGCGATGTGGGCGGCGCAGCAACGGGTGAAGGCCTGGCGGATTCGGTCTGTCGCTTCAGTGGAGAGATGATCTGTCGAGTCCGATTGGAGTGAGGGGCGGGTGTCGTCTAGGAGTCTGTCGGGCTTTCCAGCCTTCCGCCGGGACGATGAGGATCGGACAATCAGCAGCACCCACTGATGTTGATCGCCACCGATGAGCCGCTTCGTTGCCGTTGACCGAGACACCGCGTACCTGCTGCCACCGTCGGTGAACGAATGGTTGCCTGCCAACCACCTGGCGCGCTTCGTGGTGGAGGTCATCGAGCAGTTGGATCTGAGCGCGCTGACCCGGCAGTACGGCGGGCGCGGTTCTGCAGCGCACCACCCGGCAGTGCTGCTGGGCTTGCTGGTCTACGGCTACGCCAGCGGCGTGCATTCGAGCCGCAAGATTGAGCGCGCGACCTACGATTCGGTGGCCTTCCGGTTCGTTGCGGCCAACACGCACCCGGATCACGACACGCTGGCGACGTTCCGGCGGCGCTTTCTCAAGCAGATCGAGGCGCTGTTCGTGCAGGTGCTGGTGCTGGCGCGCGAGATGAAGCTGCTCAAGCTCGGGCACATCGCGCTGGACGGCACCAAGATCGAGGCCAACGCCAGCAAGCACAAGGCCTTGTCGTGGGCGCATGCCAACAGGATCGAAGCGCAACTGCGCCAGGAAGTACAGACCTTGCTGGCGCTGGCCGAGCGCAGCGACACCCAGGCGACGCCCGACGGCATGGACGTGCCGGCCGAGATCGCCCGGCGCGAAGACCGCCTGAGCGCCCTGGCGCAGGCCAAGGCCAAGATCGAGCAGCGAGCGGCCGAGCGCCACCAGCGCGAGCAGCAGGAGTTTGATGCCAAAGTGGCCAAGCGCCAGGCCCAGCGCGAGGCGGGCAAGAAGCCACGAGGCAAGGATCCTGAACCGCCGCAGGCCGGCCCCAAGGACAGCGATCAGGTCAACCTGACGGACGAGCAGTCGCGCATCATGCCGGTCTCGGGCGGGGGCTTCGAGCAAAGCTACAACGCCCAGGCTGGCGTGGACACCGACACGATGCTGGTGGTCACCGCCCATGTCAGCCAGGCCTGCAATGACAAGCGTGAAGTGCAGCCCACGATCGAAGCCGTTCAGGCCCTGCCCGAGGTGCTGGGGCAGGTGCAGTCGCTGATGGCGGACAACGGCTACTGCAGTCAGGCCAATGTGCAGGCCTGCCAAGACGCGGGCATCGCGCCGCTGCTGGCGATCAAGCGCGAGAGTCATCACCTGCCGGTGATGGAGCGCTTCGCCCCGGATGCGCCCACGCCCGAGACGACAGACCCGCTCACGCGCATGGCCCATCAACTGGGCACGCAGGCTGGGCGAGCGCTGTACAAACTGCGCAAGCAGACGGTCGAGCCGGTGTTTGGCATCATCAAACACGTCATGGGCTGGCGCCAGATGAGCATGCGCGGGCTGCACAAGGCCCAAGGCGAGTGGAATCTGGTGACCATGGCGTGGAACATCAAACGCATGCATGCACGTGCTGCGCGGGGCATGAGGGCAGGCAAAGTGCGGCCACATCGCCTCATCAATGCGCGCCAGGCCCGGGACTTGGATCCTCCAGGAACCTCGGCTGCCGCCGATGCCACTCGAACACCGCCTTGCCGGCTCAAAAAACGCAGCGCCTGCCTCAATCAACTGCGCTCAGGCTCAAGCCCGACAGACTCCTAGCCCATGGCATGTGCCTGATCTCGTCAGCGGCGCAATCGGCACCCGGCTCAGAACCAACGTCGAGTGCGTCTGACGTAGGCCTCGTACGCTGCACCAAACTTCGAGCGCAGCCACTGTTCCTCGAAGGCGATGTACCAGTGGTCGACGATGAAGGCAAAGCACCCCGCCAGCAGCAGTCCCAACCCCGAGCCTAGCAGCAGCGCGAGTCCGAAGAGCACGGACGTGAAACCGAGATACATCGGATGGCGGCTGATCGCGAAAACGCCGCTGGTCACCAGGCTGCCCGGCTCGTCAAAGGTGTAGATATTGGTTCGAGCCCTGGCGAACTGCATGCGCGCGCAGGCCAGTAACACCGCGCCCAGCAACAGAGGCAACCAGCCCGCATGATGGTAGGGTGCAATCAGAGGCCGGACCCAGTCCCCAGCCCACAGCGAGTCCAAGGCGAAAATGGCGCAGGAAAATAGCGCGAACAGTACGGGTGGAAGGAGCTTCTTCATGGGTGGGCGTCGGACGGTCGGCAATTCAAGGGAAGGTATCGACACTTTAGGCAGCGCCTGCGCTGCCGCCAACTCGCATGCCGATGGCGTGCTGTTGGGCCCTCGGGCACCGCGCCGCCAGCCGCGGCAACCTCGCTCCGTTGCCACGGTGGACGCGATTCTGGAAGCGTCAACTCGCGTTTTCGAAAGCCGTGGTTACCTGCGGGCGACCACCAACGAAGTCGCCGAGTTGGCGGGCGTGAGCGTCGGCTCGCTGTACCAGTACTTTCCGGACAAGGCCGCGCTGCTGACGGCGCTGCATGAACGCCACATCGAGACGGTGGCATCCGCGATGCTGGAAGCAATGTGCGCACAGAGCGCAACGGATCGGCGCAGCGGTTCGACCTTGGCCGCCGTGGTGCGTAGTTGCGTGCGATTGCACGGCGAGAACCGTCGGCTGCAGCGCTTGTTGCACGAACAACTGCCCCAGCTCGCCTATCCGCGCTCGGAAAGCGACGCCACGACCCGGCTGGCGCGTGCGGTGACCGTTTGGCTGCAGACCGTCAACACCACGTTGGCCGACGACCGTGCGATGCTCGTGTCGAGCACTTTGCTCACGATGGGTGAAAGCCTCGTCCACGCGGCTGTGCTCTCCCCTCCGGCCGGTGTTGCCCAAGCATCGTTGGAGGAGGACATCACACGCGCGCTGCAGGGCTACCTTCATGCCCAGGGGGTCGTGTACACGACGTGAGAGTCAGTCAACTGCTCCCTCGAGTCTTGAGGCCGTTTCGCGGGCTTGAAATGTACCCGCTCCTTGAGAGCATGAATCGTCGGCACATGCCGAAATTCTTAAAGGAGCGAACTCATGACGAACGTAGTCGTCACGGTGCAGGGCGGCCCCGCCGCGCTGCCGACCCTGCTCGGGCAGGGCGCTGCCCGCATCCCGACCGGCGGCAAGATCCGTCCCGGCATCATGGTCCTCACCAGGAAGGCCGCCGAGGTGCCCGGGGCCAGGGAGATCTACAAACAGGGCGTGGCCGAAGGGCACTCGTTCGAGCAGATCGAACGTGCCCTGAAGGAAGCGCTGCCGCAACTCAAGTCACCGCTGGTGCCGCGCAATGTGCCCTGGTTCACCGTCCGGGCGCAGGATTTCCCGAACCCGGAGCTGGCCCGGCAAATCATCGATGCCTACGGCGAGGACCGCGGCCAAGGAAGGCGCCTGTACCGCTTTCCCGTCGTCTTTCCAGCCGACCACTGGCAGAGCGTCATGCCCCACGAGTTGGCTGCCTGGGGCACCCATGAGAAGCGTTTCTGGTCGCAGTATTCGGCCGACGGCCAGATGCGCCACTGCATGCGCCATGCGCCGATCCCTTTGGACCAGACCGGGCGGCGCACGATCCGCATCTTCGGTGGGCGCAAGACGATGCTGCGCGAAGACAACGGCGGTATCTGCAATCCGGAATCCTGCCCCGAGTACCAGGCGCGCCAGTGCAATCTGACCGGCCGCTTCCTTTTCTTCATCCCAGGCATCCGCACCATCAGCGCGCTGGAACTGCCGACGACGAGCTTCTACGCGATGAGCAACGCGATCCAGCGCTTCCAGGCCATCGGCCACATGCGGGGCGGCCGGATCTCGGGGTTTCTTGGCCGCTCGCGCGAGACTTTCCACATCACCAAGGTGCTGCGCGATGTGCCGCATATCGACGAGAGCGGGCGCGCCGTGCGCGTGCCGCAGTGGATCATCGAGTTGGAGGCGCCGATCGATGTGACCGCACTTTTGCGCGATGGTGAGGATACGGAGGCGGCCATCATGCAGGCGAGCCGGGCCGAGCAGGTGTTGGAAGGTGTGGTGGCCACCCATCCCGTCGAGGAGCCCGACAAGCCCGTCGCAGGCGCTGCGAAGGCCGCGGCCGAGGCCGTCGAAACACCCATGCGGCCAGGCAATCCCACGCTCGAGCAGTTGCTGGGGCGGGCCGAGGCCATGGGCCTGGATGCGCGGCGCTTCCAGCAGTACGCCGATCGGCGCTGGGGGCGTGGCTGGAAAATCAACCTCCACGGTCGCGGCCGTGCCTGGGACGAAATGGAGCGCTTCGCCAACGATCCGGAAGGCTACGCCGACAAGATCGACTGCGCCTTAGGCGCCGTGGCCGGGAGGGTTTGACCATGCGCATCGCTCATTTTTCCGATCTGCACTACGGCGCGGAGACGTTGGAAGAAGCCGACCGTTGCTTCGGCGCGGCCATCGATCGCGCGATTGCCGAGGACGTCGAGGCTGCCGTCATCTCGGGGGACGCTACCGACCATGGCCTGGACCTGCACGAACCCGCCACGCGGCGGCTGTGCGCCCAGGTGCGCCGCCTGGCCGACCATTGCCCCGTGCTGATG
The DNA here is from genome assembly GCF_002214645.1 of Diaphorobacter nitroreducens. Taxonomy (NCBI): domain Bacteria; kingdom Pseudomonadati; phylum Pseudomonadota; class Betaproteobacteria; order Burkholderiales; family Comamonadaceae; genus Diaphorobacter; species Diaphorobacter nitroreducens. Next base: position 1,851,147 of record NZ_CP016278.1, on the reverse strand, counting down.
CTGCAAGGGACTTTCTCGCACGAGCCGCCCGGTACGCTCGCCGTGTTCGCTTTGCTGGGGGCACGCCATCCGGTCCATGTGGCCGACCGGATCGAACAGGTGGCGTTGACGGCGGGCGGCGAATGGCTACCCTCTGCCGGCTGGCGTTTCGAGGCCGTGCCGCCCGGTGCTCGGGCACTGCTGACTTGCGTGCCGACCATCAACAAGGCCGTGGTGGCCGCGACCGTCGGTGCCGCCGAAGCGGCGCAGGCCATCGGCGAACACCTGGCCCTGCTGCTGCGGGGCTTCGCGCCGACCAACCGGCTGGCGAGGGCGCGCGGTGTGCCGACGATCGCCGTGTCCCACGGCACGGTGTTCGGCAGCATGAGCGAACATGGCGTGCCGATGGCGGGCTTCGACCACGAGTTCACCACTGGCGTGCTGTTCAGCGCCGAGACCCAGGCCGTGATGCTGGGCCATATCCACCGGCACCAATGCTGGGAACAGGACAGTGGGGCCGGCCGCCAGTGCATCGCCTACGCGGGCTCCATCGGCCGGTTCCACTATGGCGAGCCGGGCGATAAGGGTTTCCTGCTGTGGGAGGTGGCGCCCGAAGACGCGGTGTGCGCGTTGATACCAACGCCGGCGCGCCGCACCATCGACATCGTTTTCGAGGGGCGGCCCGACCTGGAGGCCCTGCGCGAAGCCGCGGCCAGCCATGGCATCGAAGGGGCGCATGTGCGCGTGCGCTGGACGGTGGCGGATGAAGACCGCCATGCGGTTGATCGTGCGGCCATTGCCAGGCTGCTCGCGGGCGCGGCACAGACGAAACTCGAAGGGCGGATCGTGCCGATCGTGTGCGCGCGGGCGCCGGGCATCAGCCAGTTGGCCTCGTTGGCCGACAAGGTGCGGCGCTGGGCGGAGTTGGCCGCAGTCGACCCGGCTTGTGTTCTCGAATGCCTGGATGCGCTGGCGGAACGCGCGCCGACGGAGATCGCCGAGCACGTGCTGTCAGGGTCCGCCGTAACGAATGAGCCGGCGCTTCTCGACCCAGAGGGACAGGGCGAAGTGCCGGCATTGGAAGTCGAGTGCGTTTGAGCACTACGGTGATGTCGACTTCGTCAGGGTTTGACAGACGGGGCGCCATCTACAGGGTGTGTCGTGGGCCTTCCCATGGCCGCTGAGCGGTGATGGCGGCGTCGCTGAGCAGCGCATACTGAATGCCTCGATCGCACAGGCCGCTGTCCTCCATGGCGTCAATGTGCCCAAAGAGCATCCATATTCCTTCGGCCGCCAGAAATTCGTTGCGCTGGCGCTTGTTCATCGCGGGTTCGATGCTGTCCAGAATCGCTCGGGCATTGTTGATGCCGCTTGGTAGGGGCTGGTTCGCCGCATTGAATAGCTTCTTGATGGCAAGCCTCGCATCGACCGATAGATCCTTCCAGGAGGCATTCATCGGAATGGTCAGTTGGCTGTTACCCGTCAGTTCGATGGCATAGATGGCACCGGCTCCGCGGTCGTAGCAGTTTGCTACGGCCGGGTCTTCCGTCAGGTACAGGGCGGGACCAAAGGGCCAGTCCTCGTCTCCATGAAAAGGATCAAACCGCTCAAGGGCTTTGTGGCGGGAACCGTGGAGCAGGGAGCGGGGGATGGCATCCATAGGCGGAAATGGGCGAGAAAGGGTCGCATTGTCTGTTTCGCAATATGGCACATTCTGTATGGCCGGTGATGCGTTGCGCCCAGCCTACTCATGAAGCGGGTTCGTGCGGGCGAAAGAAAGCCCCGCGATCTTGACGATGCGGGGCTGGGGAAGCGAAGCGGGACGTTGTCCGCGCTGCACGGGTAGGCAATACGGGCCGGGTAACGGTCGTTTGTTCAGGCGCCAGGTTGAGGTGCGCGGTGCTTCAGGAGCCTTACGGCATACGTTTCGCCGATGGCATGCTCCACCCTGGCCAGATAGTCATCCACCGCGTGGGTAACCTCCCGCTCACCGGCCGTGAAGGGAATCCAGGCCCAGTACGTCTACAGGGCATTGTTGCCCTGGCTCTGGTACTGCCCCGTGAGCAGGTAGCGGTCGGATTCGCGGCTGCGCGCGACCCAGATGTCGGCTTGCTTGGGTCCGACCACCGTCATGAACATCTTGGTGACGGTGTTCTTCACGATCCGATCCGTGGTCCAGCAGCGTGCGACCAGACATCCGATGATCAGGCCCAAGAGGTTGCGCTCAGTCACCTCGGGGGCCACGCCTTGTGGAGGAAGGGGATGAATCACGCTCGCTCCTTTCGTTCGTCGATAGGGACGTCTTTATCCAGACCGAGTGCGCCAGTGACTTCCTGTGCGGTGTCTGGAACCATGGCGAGGTCCGTCGATGCGATGACCTGGCGGAGGTCCCGCACGGTTTTCTGGACGTGCCCGGCTTTGAAGCACGGGTCATCTTCGGCATCCTCCACGAAGGGAAGGGCGGTGCACAAGGCGTGGAGCAAGGACTCTCGCTGAGCCAGGAGCAGGCGGATGATGTGCTCGGCCTGTTCCAGGCTCGCGGGCGAAGTCATGCAGCGCGCGCTCATTTCGCCGTGTCCCGTTTGACGCCCCGGCCGGAGCCGAGGATCTCGACGCGAATGCGACGCCACTCGCCATCGTCGATGAGGTCGGCCATGACTTCGGCCAAGCTGGTGACATCCACTTCCTCGATGCGCATGACGACGCTGTCGTTCGCGCGCAGTTCCACGACGTAGAGGTCGTAACCTCGGTCGTAGAGCACCGCGATGCGGCCGCTGAACTTGCCGGTTTCAATGGCAAAACTGATCTCCGGCGGCGTCGCGAAGAGGTGCTCATCGTCCGGATCGACGATTTCGATCTGCCGGGCCCTGGCATCCACCAGCAGGTTGGCCACGGTGCGCTGGCCGTCCGGGGTGGGCATGATCTCCAACTGCTCCACCAGATCCGCCAGGTAGGGGCAGCGAGGCGTAGCCGGGAGGGGAATGCGCAGCGTGTTGCCACCCAGGGTGACGGTCATCATCGTGTAGTTCTGGCCATCGCTGTTCTGGCGGCTCACCTCCTTGGGCGCATCGAGCCGTTCGCCGGCGAAGTCGCGGCGGATGTACGGGGTGGCCCGGACCTTGTCGCCGACGGCGGGGCAAAGGGTGGCAAGCACCCGGTCCACCGCGACAAAGCGTGTGCGGCCGGTCTTGATGACGAAGGCTTCTTCGGTGAGTGCGACCACCGGCCCCTCAGCGGGCTGGGGATCGATCCTCAAGCCGAAGGTGTTGCGCTGCGGCTGATCATCGAAGACGCTGCACTGGAACTGGCGGGCGTTCTTGGGAAGGGCATGTGCGACAAGCGTGGACAGATTCGCACGGAGGAATTCGCGGTTCATGGGCTTGATCTCCTGAAAAGGAAGAAGGAGCCCAGGCGCGGCTCGACCTAGGGCGGCAAGCCGCGCCCAGGCGGAAAAGTCAGAGCGGGAAGGCTGCGAGCAACTGGCTGAACGTGTGCTCGGCGGGCAGGGCCGGCAGTTGCTGGGCGCGGTAAGGCGCCGGGACTTCGTCCTGCGCCATCTCGCCCTTGCGTACGGCGCGGTTCAACACATCAAGGCGCTCGAGCCAGATCAGCTCGTAGCGCGCGATGGCGTCTCATTGCTCGGGCGTGTCGCGCTCCAGGTCGAAGGCGTAGGCGGTGGCCAACGGGTCGGTGTCCTCGTAGCGCACGCAGACTTCGCGGTAGCTGCCGAAATCGTGGGGGAAGGACTTCACGATCAAGCTGGCCAGGGCATCGGCCGGCACAGGGTGCAGGCGCTCGAGCATTCGCTTGAACACCTTGCATTCGCGCAGGGATTGCTCGTCGTAGTCGGTACGGCCCACCTGGGCCGCGTTCTCTTCGCACGGCACGGGGCCGATGTTCATGATCTGGCTGGACATCGAGGTGTCTCCAATGAAAACGGGAACACCTCCCCGCGGCGGGAACGTGTTCCCGGAGTTGCGGGGCGCGCATGGCGCGTGTGGAAGGCAGGTAACGGGTTGCGCCGCCGGCGGAGTGCCGGAGTCCTCCGATCCTGACGGAAGGGAGGTACGGCCTCAGGCCGTGGTAGGTGCCGATCAGTCTGGCGGCGGCTGAGTCGCTGGGCAATGGGGCTCATGCATGCATGACACCCATTGGTATGCGTGAGCGAGCTTTGCGGGTGACGGCCAAGGCGAACTGCGCGCGCAGAGGGTGCTCCGTCGCCAGGCGAAGCTCTTGAAGTCGGTTTGACGCGCGGCAAGCTGAAGGCTCCGATCCTTGGAGCCTGACGCGATGTATCCCCTTTCCCTGACCCTCAAAGGTTTTCGCGGTATCCGCGATGGCCTTGGCATGGATGTATTGACCCTTGACCTGGAACGACTCGCCGGCGATGCCGAGCTCGTGGCGCTGGCCGGCGCCAATGGCCGGGGCAAGAGCACCCTCCTCGACAACCTCCACCCCTTCCTGACCATGCCTTCACGGGCGTCGGCGGCTGGCGCCGGCGGGTTTTCCTACTACGACCATGTCTGCCTGCCCGAAGCCGAGAAGGATCTGCTCTGGCTGCATGCGGGGCGGCGTTACCGCTCGCAGGTCGTGATCCGCAGCAATGGGCGGCGGGCGACCGATGCTTTCCTGTTCGAGGCCGCCGATGAAGGGCGTTGGCGGCCCGTGCAGTTGCCGGACGGAACGGTCTCCGACGGTAAGACCGGCACCTATGTGCGGTGCGTCGAGCATTTGTTGGGAAGCGCGGAGACCTTCTTCACGTCGGCGTTCAGCGCCCAGGGAAAACGGCAACTGAGCAGCTACCAGAACGGCGAGATCAAGACCCTGCTGGCTGATCTGCTCGGGCAGGAAGAGATTCGCAACGAAGGCAAGAAGGCCGGGCAGGTGGCCGATCTGCTGAAAGCCGGCTTGGCCTCCGTCCGCCAGCAACAGGCAACCCTTGATGAGCAGATCGGTCGCCTGGATGGCGAGTGGCAGCGTCTGGAAGAGGCGCCGATGCGGATGGCCGAACTCGCCGGCATCCTGAAGGCGGCGCAGTCGACCCTGGAGGCCGCACGCGAACGTCTGGCACAACAGCGCGCGGCACGGGAGCAGGCACGTGGCACGGAGACCGTGCGTGGCCGGATGAGCAGCGAACGTGCGGTGCTGATCCGCAGCGGAAAGGAGGCCATCGAAGCCATCGCCACCCAGAAGAAAAGCCAGCAGCAGCGGCTGGAACGGCTTGAACAACGCGTCGCGACCCGCCGGACGCAGCGCGCATCGAGAATGCAGGCCCTGGCGCGCCAGCGGCAGCAGTGCGATGCGGTCCTGGCGCACGAGGTGGGGGTCTCGCGGTCCATCCACCGCCTAGCAGTTGCCGAAGCCGTGGCGGCAGCACATGGCGAACGGGTGCGGGCAGCCCGTGAGCAGGTCCAGGCCTTGGCCCGTTGCGACAACGCATTGGAGGCGGCTGGTGTCCGCGCCCAGACGATCGAACGGGAGGCAGGGCAGGCCGCCTTGCGGGCCGAAGACCTGGCACGCCGATTCGGTCTGACGCGCGAGGTGCCTTGCGCCGGGACCGGTCTGCAAGGGCAATGCAAGCTGTTGGGTGACGCCAGGGAGGCGCAGGCGCTGATGCCGAGTGCGCAAGGGGCGATCCGGCGTCTGGCGGACGACCGGGCGGCCACACGGCGGCAAGAGGAGGCGCTGACGGCCCAGCGGCGTGCCCTTGAGCACGGACCGCAGGCCCTGGCCTGGGCCGAATGGCGGGAATCGGTGGCTCGCGGTCGGACGGAGCAGTACGGTCGTTTGGCTGAACGGGCCGGAGAGCTTCGACAGGCCCGTCTGCGCCGCGAGGAGATCGAGGGCGAGCTGGCCGGCTTGCAGGTGGGCGGCGAAAGCGCGAAGGACGAAACGCCGGAGGAGATTGCCGAGCGCAGCGACATCGCCCAGATCCTGGAAGCGCTCGCGGCCCAGCAGACGCAACAAGCCAAGCATTACCGGCAGTCGCTCGACCGGCTCGACATTGCGCTGGCGGCCCTGCCGCCGGCCTTCGACGAACAGCGGCTCGAAGCGGCACAGCGTGCCGTGGTGGATGCCCAGGCGACCGCCGCCGAGGCCGAGCGTGCGCATCTGCAGGCGGTCCGCGACGTGGAGGCCAGGTCGGCCCTGGATCGTCAGCTGCGCGAGCGCCGGTGCGAGCGTCAGCAGTTGGCTGCGCACACTGCCCGGGTGGAGGCGCAACTGGGAAGCTGGAATCTGCTGGCCAAGTGCCTGAGCAACGACGGTGTGATCGCCCTGGCCATCGATGACGCAGGCCCCGCGTTGGCGGGTCTGGCCAACGACCTGCTGCTGGCGTGTTATGGGCCGCGGTTCACGGTGTCGTTGCTGACCCAGCTCGAGACGCGCAAGGGCGAGCAGCGGGAGGGCTTTGCCATCGAAGTCCACGACGGCGAATCGGGACAGAGCAAACGGGTGGAGCAGATGAGCGGCGGTGAGCGGGTCTGGGTGAATGAATGCCTGGTGCGGGCCGTGGCCTTGTACCTGGCCCAGAACAGCGGGCGCTGCTACGGCACCTTGTTCAGCGACGAGGCCGATGGTGCGCTGGATCCGGCGCGCAAGCGGATGTTCATGGGGATGAAGCGGGAAGTGCTGCGGTTGGGGGGCTATGTGCGGGAGATTTTCATCTCCCAGACCCCTGAGCTGACGGCGCTGGCCGATGCGGTGATCGACCTGGACGGTATCGCAACAGCCGCCGTGCCATGGGCCGCCAAAGTCACCGAGTGAACCGCCGGTACAGCATGACGCCGGTCGTTACCGGGACGCGCCGCAGCGCGGTTCATGTGGGATTACTGGCTGAACAACCTCTTGAGCAGATGTGCCCTGAAATCCCGTCTTGTTCCAATGAACATGTGGATGATGATCAGGTTGTCGTCGAATTCATAGACGACCCTGGTTTGCCTGACCAGAACGTACTTGACGTGGGTAATGCCAAGTTCTTTGAGTTCATCGACGTAGCTGCCGATTTTTGGATTTTCCTTGATGCGCTTGAAGGCATCTTTGTATTCGGCATTGACCGTGTTCCAGACGGAATCTCCAAAATCCCGTTTGACATATTTCTTGATGTCCTTGAATTCTTCCTTGGCGCTATCAAGGATGACGATCCTGCGAGACACGATCAATCGTCCATTTCATCAAGGAAGGCCTCGGCATCACTGAATTTGCCTTCGTTGAATTCCTTCTTTCCCAATGCGAGGAGCTTGAGAAGCGCCATGGTTTCCTGCTGCTTCTCGTACTCAACGATATCCATCACCACCATCTTGGCTTCGCCATTCTGGGTGATGATGACGGGCTCGGGATTGGTGGCGAACTCCTTGACGAGCTCCGCCGCACTGGACTTCAAGTAGGTGATGGGCCTGATTTGTTCTGCGAGGGACATGGGTGGACTCCTGGGAAATCCCGGAAGGACAGAATATTGGCTAAATTCTGTCCTGTCAATGGGGTGAGGAAGGGATGCCACCGGCCCGCAGTGGGCCGGTGGTCGCTCGCCGATGACGGAGTGCCCTGAGGAAAGACTTGGGGCCGAGCGCTGGAGTCCTTGACTCAACGGCTGGCGCGGTGACGTTGGCGCGAGTGGGCGCGCTTCACACCCACGGCGGGTCTTCGAAGGTCGGGAGACCTTCGACCACCGGGGTGTCTCTGTCGAACTTGATCCACACGATGTCGGCGTCGCGTACGACCTCGAAGATGGCGGCGAGCTCCGGCTCGGAGGGGGTGTTTCCCCCCTCTGTTCCGACATAGACGAATCCGCCGTATTCGTTGGGATAGGTCACGACGGAAAGCGCACCCTTGGCAAGCCGTAGGCGAGTGTCCGGGTGCAGGTGCTCCGTCGACAGCGCGACCATGGGCTCGGCACAGGCCAATATGCTGCGACGCAGTGAAGCGAGCTGTGCATCGGTGTCGCCGGTACTCTGCACCGGCGACAAAACCGAGGCGGATACTATGGGGGGAACTTGGTTCATGGGGTACCTCCTGAAATGCAAGGAGACACCGCGCCCCGGACCGGGGCGCGACATCCCCGGTGGGTGAATGAAGGTGCGGTACGAAACCGCTCAGGCACTTAACGTGTGCAACGCCCGGGCTGGGCCGGGATACTTCCCGCACGGGAAGCGATGGCGATGCCATGCTGCACCGGTAACGTGTTGTGTGCGCATGGAATGCAGCAGCGCCAAGCCCAACAGCCATATTCGAGGGGCACTTGCGAATGGCGTTCGTCGGCCAGACAAAAGAAAACCGCCTCGGAGTGAACCGAGGCGGTGAAAGGGCTGCAGGGCCACAGGGAGGAAATGGCCCGTCGAGGCAGCCTGTTGATTATGAACAATGAATTGCCATGCGCGATCCGATCCGGGTCAGCAGGGTGGTATATCGCCCATCTCGTCGGCGGGGTGCTCGACGTACCGATTGCCGACGTTGAAGGTCTGATCGAGGTAGATCTGCTCGATCAGGCTTTGAGGCACTTTGATGCTCAGGCGCACCAGCGTCTCGGTCAGGGTGTTGATGTCGGTCCAGTCCTTCTCCGGCTCATCCAGACTGTCGTAGATGAAGGCCTCGGCCGCATCCCTTGGGGAGGCTTTCGTGCCTTCGCGGATGACGTGGAGAAACAGCTCGTGCAGCGGTCGATCGTAGCCGGCGACCACCAGGACGGGCTGGTCACCGTGGCGCGATCGGGTGAGGTGTCGGCTCATGCTTGATGCTCCTGAATGTTCGGGTTTTCCGGTTGAACGGTGGGCGTGCGCGGCTTCCTGGGGCGTGCGGCCCGGCTGAAATCCATGCCGCAATGGCGACAGCGGTACCAGTGCAGGCGGCCAAGACTGCCCAGGGCAATGCCTGGCCCTTGGCACAACGGGCAAGTCGGGGGCCTTCTCGCGTTCATGATCAGATCAGCCCGTGCTCGGCGAAGGAGTAGTGCTGCGCGCCGGCGACGATGAAGTGGTCGATGACCCGGACGTCCACCAGGCTCAGCGCGGATTTCAGGGTTTCCGTGAGGCGTTGGTCCGCCCTGCTGGGATCGGGCACGCCGCTGGGGTGGTTGTGCGCGAAAGCCACCACCGCAGCGTTGTGCCTCAGCGTCGCCTTGACCACCTCCCGGGGATAAACGCTGGTCTGGGTCAGCGTTCCCCGAAAGAGTTGCTCGATGGTGATCAGCCGCTGCTGGGCGTCGAGGTACATCACGAGGAACACCTCGTGGTCGAGTCCTGCGCAGTGCAGTCGCAGCCATTCCCCAATCGGCCCGGGTTTGTCGAATACCGGATGGCCTTGCATCTGTGCCAACAGGTCGCGCTGGATCAACTCGCGTGCGGCCAAGAGCTTGCGGGCGATGACGCATTCGACCGCTGTGGGCAACGGCGGGTGGGTGGATGCGTTCGGAGCGGGCGCCAGCAACTCGGCCAGCAGTGCTGCACGGTCGAGGTGCTGCGGGTCGAGTTCGGCGCGGTGCAGCGGTGCCGGGGGCATCTCCGTTGCGTGCGGGGCACTTTGGGGCTGGAACCACCGATGTGCGAACACGGCAGCGAGAACCCGGGCGATGCTCTGGGTCAGGTCAGGCCAGTAGGCCGTGGGCGAGAGGGTCATGATGTTCTCCTTTTGAAGTGGGAACACCACCCCTCTGGCGGGACTGGTGTCCCACGTGACAGGGGTGCAGGCCGCTTGCGCGGCCGGTGCGATGAGGCAGTTGACGTCTGCGGCGCCGGCTTCGGCCGGAAGGCTCCATGAGGGAGCACAAGGTTTGTGGAATTCTCTCGTTCACCGCCGCCCGCAGGGCTGGTCCAGGCCGCGGCGCAACGCGCAGGGGCTGTGGATGGCGTGGTTTGCGGATTGCGCCCTGCTCATCAGGTTCGCGTTCAAAAGAAAAACGGTCCTGGCCACCTGTTGGGGTGGTCGGGACCGTTGACGCCGTTATCGAGGCGGTTTGGATTCAGCCATCACCTCGGGCTCGGGCTCGGGTGACGAATCCGTCGCGCTCCAGCCGAGCGTGGCCAGCGTTTCTTCGCGCTGGCAGCCCAGGCAAAGCGCATCGGATCCTTCCTCGCGCAGCAAGACCAGGGCGAGATCATGGCCCGTGTCATCGAGCTCTCTTTCGAGCACCTCCGCGGCCAGTCCGGTGTCCGGCGCTTGGCCTTCCAGGAATTCACCGATCTGTGCGCTTGCCGGATCCAGGCAGACATTGTCAATCGTGCAGGAACCGCTCAGGTAGCAACCTCCGCTATCGTCGTACTCCCAGCTTGAAGACAGCCGCAGATCGAACGAGCGCACCGAGGGATGCCGCACAAAGAGTGCCGCGATTTCCGCTTGCGTCCAGTTGTGCTGCAGCTTCCCGAACTGGGCCGAGATGTCGGCGTACTGCACCTCCAACGCCGCGCCTGCCGCGTTGATCCGCACCGTACCGTCCGGCGTGACCGAATAGGCGGGGGAGGCTTCCTGGGACTGGGCTGTCATGCTGCACTCCCTTCGCGCCGGTGATTGCCTTCGGAGAAAAGCACGGCCGCCGGGTGGGCACCGTCCAGCAGCGAGAACCACCAGGGCGGTTCGCCGCATACCTCGTGTCGGTCACCACGCCCATCGTTGGCGCTGACATGGATCTCCAGGCACCGCTCGCAAGCGAGCATCTCCGCGACCAGTGCTTCCTCGCGCCGGCCGCTGTGCGTGGCCACGATGTGCAGGTGCGACAGGTCGAGTGCGTACGGGACGCCCGACTCGAAGACCATCCGGTACTCCTCCCAGCTTGAGACCAGCCAGGTGTCCTGGGGCGTTGGGTAGTGGCCCTCGACACCCACCGGGCAGCCAAAGAGGTCTGCGCAGCGGCGGGCGTTGTCGAGCATCTCGTCCAGGCGCGCCTGGCTGCGCCGACCCGCGTGCACGGTGTAGGCCGGGGCATCCAGGCGTTGGCTGATGCGCGCTGCCTGGGAGAACCATCCGGAGTGCATCGCGAAGTTGGACAGGTCCGCCATCACGTGTCGGGCCAGCACACGCACGTTGGCATGGAGCCTGAAGCGCGTGACCGGGAAGGCCTTCCGCAACAGATCGACGATGGCCTCATCCAGCCGCCCCATGCTTTGCGGCACGAGTTGCACGTGCTCGGTCGACAGGCGGCCGAAGCAGGGTTCGATCGGCGGCGTGGCGAGGTGCCGCGCCGCGTCCTCATGGCGCAGGCCGGGCCAGCAGGCCAGGGAGACGTGGGCCTTCATAGCGCGGTCTCCGTGTAGTCGGTCTCGATGATGTAGTCGTTGTGTTCGAGGCGAACCGTGCCGGCCTCGCAATCGAACACGACTTCACCGTAGCCGCCTTCGTTGTTTTCCCAGCCGCCGTGATGCCGCGCTACGGCCTCCATCGCGTAGTCGCAGAGTGCTGCGTCGAGCGGTTCCTCCTGCTGGACGATCGAGGTTGTCCATTGCCCGTTGGCGTGGTCGTAGCGTTCGCGGAACACCAGGACGGTGCCTGCCAGGTCGACGGACGCGCCATCGCCAGAAAAGGCTCCTGCGCCGTCAGCGCATCCCTCGTCGCCGCCGCCGTGATAGCTCACGGTAGCGCGGACGGCACCCGCGCGCTTGAGCGCGTCGAGCAGTTGGGTCTTGTTGCGCGCCAGGCGCTCGGGTTCGGAAAGCGGCAGTGCCGCTTCCGGAAGGGGGGAATCAGGGTTCATCGTTTCCTCATTGAAAAGAAGCGAGGGACGAACCGACCCGCAAGGGGCGGAACGCCCCTCGGGGTGACACGATGTCCGGCGGTTAGGCGGACGGTGGAAATGCGGCGATCAAGACCGCGAAGGGCCTGTGCCGCGGGAAGAACGCGGGGAAGCGGGCAGTACGCTGACGCGCCACTCGCCGGACGGCTCCGCGATGTCGCTGTAGAGCGTGGCGTGGCGCCACGACCTGGGCACGCAGTCGGGGAACAGTTCGATCAGGCTGCAGAGACAGCGAACGTCCCAGTCGTCGATCCGGCGCAGGCCGGCCTCGCGCACCTGCAGGAGCAGTTGCGACCAGTGGTACCGGCCGTGCTCGGCCTGCCAGCGGGCCTGCTGCGCCAGCCAGTCCGATGGGTGCGGCGGCGGAAGCGACAGCGTGAAGGACCGCAGCGCGTCGCGTTCGGCGGCGACCATGCGGATGAAGGGCAGCAAGGCCCGATAGCTCGGGCTGTCGCCGTCGTGGTGAACGCCTCGATAGACCGCCTCGGCATCGACCGCGGCGGAGAAGATCCGCCCGGCATGTGTTTTGATGGTCTCGAAATACATCTCGGCAGGACGACGCGAGGCGACGTCCGCCGTGTTGGTCGGGGGCATGAAGATTCTCCTGAGCGCAGCGCCCACTCGGGGTGCTGCGCGAGAACGGCCTTGTCCAGGGGACGGACCGGGATTACTGGAAAATGCGCGGCTCGACGGTCTCGCCGCACATGAACGCGACGTAGGCGCCGGCCTTGCCGATTTCGGAGAAGCGCGCGATGACGCCATGGGCGTCATGGACTTCCCAAGGAAGGTCTGCGGCGTCCCCGTGCCGGATGGCGAGATCCGGTGCGCGGTAGGCCGGGTGGCGGAAGAGGAACTTGCCGCTCTCCCAATCCACGATGCCTAGCAGGCTGGCCGTGAGGATGGTGCCACCGCCGTTTTCTCCCGGCTCGATCAGCAGCGGGACCTTGAGGGTTCCCGTCGAGCGGCCGATTTTTCCGACGACATCGTGCTCGTCGAGCCAGGCGCGGCCCGTCGCGGTGTCGCCCTGGATCAGCCTGACCTTGTTGCCGGCGTTGCGGCAACGTTCCAGAACCCGGGCGACCTTGGGGTCCGTGCCGGGGTCGAAGTAGGTCTTGCGGCTCAGCGGCGATGCGCCCCAGGCCTGGATGCTCGACAGATACTTCTGGTAGCCGCCGAGTGCGCCGAAGTCATCGGCGCCGAACGCGAGTTCTGGCCGCCCCAGGCGCTCGGCGATCTGGTTGGCGTGATCCCGCGCGTTGGCGAAGCCGAAGCACGTGTAGCCATGGCCGTGATCGAGCACGTACAACTGCCGCTCGGTGTTGAGGGTGATGTTCGTCATGGGACGTCTCACCCTTTCCGAAGGCTGCCTTGCGGCGCGCCCTCGACCTGTTTGATGGCGCGCAGGCGCAGTACCGAGATATTCGTGCCCGACGCCTTGAAGGCACCGGGCGGCAAGGCTTCGACCTCGGCGCCGATGTTCTCCACGAAGGCGCGGAAGTTGCGTTGGGCTTTGGTGCGCCCGGTCCGCCAGCCCGGCGAGGTGAGGCTGACCAGCACGCCCCCCGGACGCAGGAAACGCCACATGTGGATCACATGGGTGATGTCCTGATCCTTGCTGAAGGGCGGGTTGGCAATGACCGCATCGAAGAGCCCGATGTCGGCGAGGCTCAGGGACAGGAAATCCCGCTCGACCACCTCGAAACCCTTGTCTCGGAGGATCTGGGAGCTCGGCCCGTCGATCTCCACGGCGATCACCTTGGCGTCGGCGGCGCGGGCCGGTTCGGCCAGGGCGCCTTCTCCTGCAGAGGGTTCGAGCACCCGCGTGCCGGTCAGATCGCCCAGGCATTCCATGGCCCAGGCCACTGTTTCGGTGGCCACATTCTCCGGGGTGAAGAAGGCCTGCCGCTCTTTCTTGGGGTTGGGCTTTTCGCCGCCCCGCAAGCGGTTCAGAACCTGTGCGACGTCGATCGCCGCGCCAAACTGAAAGCCGTTGCGGCTGTAGACGCCGCCGGCATTCAGGACCAGCGTCTTGATGCGCGCGTAGTGCCGCAGACGCCGGGTGGGCAGCTCGATGCGCTGCCCCTTTGCCCGCAACAGGGCCATTTCACCGTGCAGCGATGCGGGCTCCGCCTCTGCGTCTTTCACCGGCTCGGGCGCCTGCAATTGCAGGGCCGTCTTCTCGAACGTTTCGACCTGCTCATCCGTCATCCGGATCAGCAGGCGCGAACCGAGGATCTGCTGGTATTTCAGCCACAGGGTGCGTTGCTCCCGGCGGTACTCGACGTAGAAGTCGTCGGCCACCCGGACGTTGCGCAGCGAATAGACCACGCCGCTGTCCAGCACCGCCTGGATCAGCCCTTCATAGAGCTTCAGGGCGATCTGCGGTCGGCTTCCAGCGGTCTGGTTGGCTTCGACGGATGCGGGGAGACCGAATATCCGCAGGACGCTGCGGTCGTGTGGATCGGCCGCGATCACAGCGGCCAGGATGCGGGGAAACTGCTCGGTCGCAAGGATCGGGGTGGGCTCGTCGGCCCAAGGGGTGAAGGACATGCTCGACTCCTGATGAAGACGCGGGATGTCCTTGCCCGACGGGGCAAGGATCCCCGTCGGGTGGATGAATGAGGCCGTGTGGCCTGGGTGGTCAGTGGCCGGTCGGCGCGGCCGGGCCAGGCGCGCTCCCGAAAGAGCGCGATGGCCGGTTGCCGAGGGTCAATCTCAAGCGGCTTGGCGCAAGGCCGTGAAGAGCTGCTGCGCCGGGCCGTGGTCTCCGTTTTCGAGTGCCATGCAGGCCCGCGCGACATGCAGATCCACGGTCGGCATCGGTATCTCGATCGCTTCGACGCGAACCAGCACCTCGCCCTGGCGCGAGCGCACCGTGAGCGTGCCGCGACCTTCGGTCCAGTCGGCTTCGGTCAGATCGGTCGGATCCGCCTTGTGCCGATCCACGGCCAGTTGCACGGCGAGCGTGAAGCTCTCGACGACGGCCACGTCCTCGAGGTCGCCGTATTCGCGAGCGAAGAAGCGCACCTCGTAGTCGCTCGGAGCGCGCGGCAGCAGCTCGTCGAGCAGCGGCAGCGGCGGGAAGGGCGGCAGCGGTGGCGCTTCGGAGGCGTTGATCGGCCGTACGACCTGATCGCTGTGCAGGCGATCGAGCTTCAGCAGCAGGGCGTCCGCATGGTTCCTGTCCTCAAGGACGAGGCTGGTGCGCATCTTCAAGACCTGCTCCATCATCAGGTGCAGTTCCTGGGCGATGGCGCGTTCAGCACGGTGCTCGATCGAGCGCAGGATGTCGGAAACGGTACTCATGATGGTTGGGCTCCTTTCGAGTGAGCGAAAAGTCAGGGGAAGCCGCCGTGCACATGCAAGGCGGCTGGGGTGAAGCGCCCGCGGCGAGAGACCGGGGCAGGGAAATCGGGGGTGGGCGCGGAGCAGCGGGGCGAGGCCGCACGGACCGGCGTCGGAGGACGCCAGGTCACGTGGGCACATCGCGGCTCAGGAGGAAGCCGGGTCGGCTTTCTCCGTGCCAGCCTCTGCGGGGGCAGGGGCATCGAGCCGGGCCTTGCGGCTGCGGCGGGGCGGCGTGGCAACGCCGGGTGAGGAAGGGGGCAGGGGAGCCTGCCGGGTGGAACGCTCGGGTTCGGGCAACATCTCGATCGCGATGTCGCGGCCCTCTCCGCCAAATTGGCGAAGGACTTGCCACGGCACGACGAACAAGGTGTGGGCCAACCAGCGAACGAAGAAGCCGATGCGCTTGTTGCGGGTCTCGCGCGCCTTTTCCCGCCGGATGGTTTCCTTGCAGGTCAGGAACAGCGCGAGGTGCGAGCGCTTCATCTCGGCATCCTTGTCGAGCTGGGCAAGCACTTCCGCAGCCAGCACAGCATCGCTGCGCACGCGCCGGTAGAACTCGACCCAGGTGCGTTCTTCCTCGGTTTCGATGCCCGAACGCTTCGGGCGGGGACGTTTCTCAGGGGACATGGCACGCTCCTTTTCAAGAAAATGGGAGGCACCCGTCCCCGACCGGGAGACGACTGGATCTCCCTGGGGTTGCTTGGATGTGCGGCGGGGCTATGCTGATCGCTGACCCCTTTTCAGGAGAGCGACGACATGCTGCGCACAGGCGAATCACTCCGGTTCACACCCGCCGAAGTCGAGGAATTCCGAGAACTCGGGATCGACTTCGACGGCGTGCGAACGCAGGCCGACGTCGAGGCGGCGTTGACCCAATGGACCAACGTGCTCGGCGAAGAACGGCCGGATCTGCTGGAGAAGATCGCCTTGGAAATGGCCAGGGCCAAAGGGGTGTTGCCACCCCCACGACTCAAGGTCGTTGGCCCCGAACCAGATTCTCCTGAGCAATCCTGATCCAGCGGTCGGCAATCCGGTCCAGGTAAACCAGATCGTCGGCTTCGATGTCACCCGACTCGCGGAGACGGGCGATGACTTCCTTGACCAACTGAGGGTCATCCTTGGCGAGTTGGATCGCCATGGCGGCAATGCGCTTGCGGTAGGAACCGAGCATGCTCAGCTCCTTTCGGTGCGCGATGAGACAGCGCCACCGGCCGCATCCGAAGAAGACGGCAGGGGACGCAGCAGTGCGGCCACGGGGCGCGACTGCACGGTGAGCGGCCGGCTGTGGCCGGAACCGCCCAACAGCACGCAGGTGCGTGCGACGGATCGGGTTGCGATCGATGCGAACATGGTGTTCTCCTTCGGGTAAAGGGAACACCCATCCCCAGACGGGAAACAGTGTTCCCGTTCGGGTGTGCCTCGCCAGGTGAGGCGAAGCGGCTCGGTGGCGGCACCTTGCGGTGCGCCAGGTGAATGGCCTGTGGTTCTTGCGAACCCGGGCCAGCTCATGCCGTGAGGCAGGGGCGCTGATCGGATGAACCGATCTGGATGACGGCATCCGGCAGGCCGGATGCTGGGTGGGAAACCCGCTACGGAGCCGGTCGCCGAAGCGAACGGCCAGCCAGGAGAACCTGGTACCAAGAGGCGGGTAACGACCGCGACGCCAGCGGAAGCTGGACTTCAGGCCACCCGCGATGGGCAGTGATGAAGGCTGCGCAGACACGATGTCTGCAGGAAGCAATTCCAGTATGGGTCAGCGCATGGGCGTCATCAATGGCCGGGAGGCTTGCGCCACAGCACCGCCATTCGCAAAGGTTTTGCGACGGGGACTGTTGCGTGTCTTCGCATCCTGGAGGTGCGGCCCGGACCGATGGTGTTGGACGTATCGTGGGTCGTGGCCACTCAGTCCGATCACTTCGATGCCTGCCTCATCGCCTTCGTTGCCTGGGCGTGGCGGTGCATCAAGCTGCTTGAGCACGCTGTAGCCGGAGCACTAAAATCGTACGTTTGGCCAATAAGGAATTCATCTTGATCCCGCAGGAGGTTTCCGCTGCTTGTTGATATCAACGAACCGATTGCCAAGAGGACGATGCCCTCATGACGATCGTAGGCTTGTCGCCACTTCCGCAGGTGAAGTCCACCGCCGAGCCGGCTGCACCGATACGCTACTTTCATGCGCGTGCTGCTGGCGTCGATGAAGCATCATTGCAGGCCGCTCACCGGTTCTGCAATGGGTTGATGCGTTCGCGCGGTCTGTCCATGATGGGTCTTGCGGTGCCTTCCAAGGCGAGCCTGGGGGACGTGATCCATTCGGTGTATGGCGACCAGGTGACGCGGCTTCTGGACCGGGACAACCGCAGTGAATTGCGCGGGACGGTCATCCAACTGCTGACGGAGAAAATCCAGGTCCGGCGATTGAACGGTCCGGTTCTGGCCGCCGGGATTGCACCCACATTGCTGCTTCGAATCGTCGCAGCTCTGGGCGTGACTGATATTGTGTTCGTGCCAGCAACGTCGGCGGACCTGGAAACCTACCTCGAGGCTTTTCCCGATTCTCTGGCGTGCTACCCAATGTCGTCACTTGCGTTGGACGTTCTCGCGCCGTAGCGTCACGGTTGCCTGCACCAGGCGTAGCGCCCTGGGTCGCCTGGCGGTGATGCGTCGGTTGCAGACGTCGGTACAGAGACGATCATTGTCTTGGAGGTACCGACTATGTCCTTTCGTATGAAACTCACTTTGCTTCCCGCCGATGCGGCGATGCGCGAAGCACTGCAGTTCCTGGCGCAATGCCATGATGACCGTGGGCAGGTCACCCGTTCGATCGATCCCGTGCGTGGTCCGGTGGTCGGTAGTGAAATCGAATACGGTGCCCTGTTCGCCTATCTCTTTCGCCGCTTCGGCTATCCGAATGTCCCGTGGGAAGCTGAACGCCTGGCCCGCTACGTCCTGGCGACGCCGCGTGCCGACTTGTACCTGGTGATCGAACCGATGGTCACGGGGCTGACTTCGCAGGTGTTCTCTTTCCTGGCGCCGATATCGATCCATACGGCCGCCGAGGCCTATCGCCATGAGCGCATTTCGACGCAAGTGGGCAATGGCCATGCGTTCTGGGCGAGAGACCAGCAACTCCTGGCCTGGGATGCCCGTGATCCGCTCAAGCCCTACGCACAGGCCGCCTATCGAGCCCTCGAGGACTTGCTCAAACCGGTCCAAATGGACGATGGGGCCATCGACATCTTTGGCGGTGTGCCGCGTACGACCCGGTCCATGCAGCCTGCCGCGCTTGCGTCGCACCTGACAGGTAAATCACTCCGCAACGATGCGAGCGCATCGTGAGCGATCCTGTTGAGGAGGGCCGCGGTCGGCCAGCTTGTCGGCGAGGGCAGACTCAATGACCTGCTCGAAGTTTTGGCAAACAACCGACGTCTCCTTCCGGACCCCATGCCGACGAGCGCGGCACTGACGCGGGGCACACTTATCCCCAAGGTTGCTCACAGAATTTGTGGATAACTTTGTGCCATGACGATGGCGGGCCACCCCTACGCGGTGCAGACAGCGATGCCCCGGTCGACGAAGTAGGCGCGAGCGCTCTCCATCTCTGTGGCCGAGGCGGTGAGCGTCACGCTGCAGGAGGACTGAACCCAGACGTCGATGACGATCTGCCGGTCGCCCAGAACCACACGCAGGGCGTCGGGCTCGAGGTTCGCCATGTTGTGCGTGATCGAGCCGTTTTCGATGAGGAGCACGCCGTCGTAGTAGGCCAGTTTGAAGCAGCCGATGCACAGCCGGTTTTCAGGTGAGCCCAGTTCGGTTTTCCGGAGGCGATCAAGAACGCGAAAAGTCGGAGGATTCGGACAGAGATAAGGAGTCTTGGGAGCGGAAGCTGGGGCCGTCATGTTCGTTTGCTGGACCAGAAAATGTGTGCGTGCATTGCGATGGTACTCATAGTGCGTGCATCTATAAAGCGTGGCTTCATGGCGCGTGTCCCGTTAGTGTTCATTCCTAGGCGAAAATGCTATGGAACTGAACTACGATCCCCTCAATCGCTTCGGCCGTCACCTGGCCGCGCTGCGCCGCGCCAAAGGCGTTTCGCAGGAGCGCCTGGCCCTTGAAAGCGGCCTGGCACGCAGCTACTTGAGCGGGATCGAACGCGGACTGCGCAACGTGTCACTCATGAACATCTGTGTTCTTGCCGAAACGCTCCAGTTTCCGCCAGCGAGGCTGTTGGAGTTCTCGACAGACCCGGACGACGCAGGCGACGACGTGGGCTGACCCTTCGGAATATTGCGTCACGGCGTTGGATCGGCGGCGCGCACGATGCAACTTTTCCCGCGTCGCTTGGCATCCAGCAAAGCACTGTCGGCTCTGGACAACGTCTGTGCCAAGGATTCACGAGGGCTTCTTTCGGCAACTCCGGCGGAAAACCTGAGCGTTTCAGTCAGCATTGTGCAAGAGTTTTGCTGTAAGTCGTGCTGAATTCTCAGCAGGATGCCCTCGACTTCCCGACCGGCGGCGCCTGCCAGCAACAGGGCGAACTCATCGCCGCCCAGGCGTGCGACGGTGTCTTCGGGCCGCAGGCCGCGCCTGAGGGCAGCGGCGAAATGCAGCAAGGCCGCATCGCCAGCAGGGTGACCATGGCGGTCGTTGATCCCCTTGAAATCATCCAGGTCGATCATCACGCAGGAGAGCACCACGGGGGCCTGCTCCGGATGCCCGTCACAGGCCCGCCGGAAACCTCGCCGGTTGAGCAGTGCCGTCAAGTCGTCCTGATGCAGTGCCCGTTCGGCCTGGGCGAGCGCCAACTGCAGCTCGACGATGCGGCTGGTCAGTTTGGCGCGACGGCGGCGACGGAAGAGAGGGGGCAACACGACCTGGCGATGAGGACGAACGAGTCGTCACCGTAGGTCCCCCCGGGTTTCCGGGCGAGCACAAATTCCACGTCGAACAGGTCGAATTCGGTGCCAGGGCTTGCCTCTGCCACGCTAAACATTTCGTCCCCTGAACCGTCTTGTCCACAAGCCCCCGCCGGATTTGGGCGGGATTGTGTGTTCGCAGGCGGAGGGTAGGACATGGCCAGCCCGGAAAGGGAAATCGGACTTCATCCGAGCCGATCGGAAATGGCTGTGCTCGTCTCGCAATACGGCAAGGCGCAAACGCGTTGCAGCCGGCTGATCGCCGAGCAGGCAGCATTGATCGAGGCTCTGCAGGCTGACCAGATGCGCCTGCGTGCCCAACTGGTGATTCGCACGACCGCCTTGCAGTTCGAGCGGGAGGACCGGGCTCGTGTGGAGGCCTTGGTGCCGGGGTTGCCGCGTCGCGTCATCCTGGCGCGCCAGGTCGAGCAACTCAGGCTCCGCCTTGAGGCACTGCTGCGGGAGCGTACGCATTGGCGGTGGGGTGGCGAGCGCCGAGGGGTGTCCCCGCAGCCTCCGCTCGCCGACGACCGTGCTCAGTGCGCGACTTCTGCGGCCGTTTCGTTTCTGCTGCCACAGGAGACGGCGTGCTGCACGGAGGCCGTCCCGTGCGCGCACTCAAACGGCGTCGATGGGCACAGCGATGCTGTCATGCAAGGTCAGCAGGAAACCGAATTGCTGATCTGCCGTACCGGCTGCATCAGCCATGGGGATTACTGGCGGATTCGGGATCAATGCCGCCGCACCGGCAAGGCCTGCATCCTCATCGATGAGCACCAGGCCATCCATGCCATGCGCCAGGGCGAAGGCGTCGTGGTCCAGGCCTGTCCGGTGCACAGCCTGTGATCGGCAGGTCTTGCGAAGCGACGGCCTTGGCGATAAGCCTCCAGTTTCTGTACTTGTCCGAGGTGTGACTCATGAAAATCCCCTACAGCATCAACCCTGGACGCCACCGCGCGCTGGAACTCCTGCTGTCTCGCCATTCGCCGTGGCCGTTGGCAGGACCGGTACCCAGCGACGAGGAACTGGCTGTGGTGTTTGCCGCAGCGCTCCGCGCTGCCGATCACGGTCGCCTGCAGCCCTGGCGCTTTGCACTGGTGCGCGAGAATGCGCTCGCTGCGCTGGGGGATGCCTACGCCAAGGTTGCCCTGACGATGAGACAGGATGTCGACCCGGAGCGCGCCCGCACCAAGGCACTGGCGTCACCCATGGTCATCGCCGTGGCGGCCAGGCTGGATGTGCAAAGCAAGATTCCCGAGCACGAACAGTTGTTGTCCGCTGGCGCGGCAACGATGAACATCCTCAATGCGCTGCACATGATGGGGTATGGAGGATTCTGGAAGTCGCCGCCGGGTGGCCCCGAAGGGCCGCTGCGGGCTTTGATGGGGTTCGGGCCCACCGAGCGGATCGTCGCGATGATCCATGTCGGGACCGCAAAGGAAGAGAGCCGCAGTCCTATGAAAACAGATCCGTCAGGCTTTGTTTCCGAGTGGCAGGGTGCCGAGGCGCACGTGCTCTAGAAGCCGCTCCCGCTGGGGTTGGACAAGGCAGTAACCCATTGTGGCGTCGTACAGGGCGAGCGCGATCTGCAGCGATTGTCCGATATCGGTCTCCCTGGCCGTGCGGCCGAACTTGCATTGCAGCGCGAACTGGTTCTCCGGGTCGGTCTCGTTCTCGAAATAGAGCTCAAGCGCCTCGAAGGGCGACACGTAATCGGCCGCCTCGATGTTCTTGAAGGGGCACGAGGTGAAGAGGGAGGCCCCGGAGCGCGTGACGAGCATCTCGACGAGATGGCGGTGATCGCGCAGCAAACTGGCGAAGCCGGCACGTTCATGCGCCCCCCAGACCTCGAAGTCCAAGGCGATGAACGGAGGCGTGGCGCTCTCCGTTTCGGCGAAACCTCGGCACAGCGAAAGAGATACGGCCAGACCCGTGGCGTCGAAGCCCTGCGGGTTCTCGGGGCGGGGCAGAGGGCGACCCGACCGGGTGTAGTAGCTGTTGGCGGGCCGCAGGCGGAACTCAGCGATCGAGACGGTGGGCTTGTCTCGACAAAGAAGCTCCTGCTTGGACTCGTTCAGGACGCGGCGCGTGAGATCGGAAGGCAGCGAAGACAGGAGTTCGCCCGCGAGCGTATGGATCTGTTCGGCGAACTCGGCGGTGACGCTGGCCCAGCGCTGTTCATCGTCGGTGTAGGAGTGGAATGGCAGGGTCTCCGCCATGTGTTCCAGAATCTGAGCGAGCATAGGACAGCCAGAGTGAACGGTTGAAATTCATCTTTGCCCCTTGGCGACATGCCTTGTCAGGTTGGCCAGCCCAGAGTGACCAGGGCCATGGTGCCTAGGATCGAGGACTACAACAGCCATGGTACCGAGTAGATGATCCAAGCGCACGGTCCGGTGCGCCCTTGAAAACCCCTCGGACCAGCGGATGCTGGTCCCATGCTCACCGAGGAAGAAAAGGATCTGATGCGCCGCAGCCTCGACGCCGTGCGTCAGGGGATGCCGGGCTTCACGTCGCGCCAGCCGCAATTGCGGATGATGGCGACCGCGGCGCACGCACTCGCCGCCATTGGCAATCCAGGCGCACGCGAGGAGGGCGGGCACCTCGCGGTGATCGAGGCGGGCACCGGGACGGGCAAGACCTTGGGCTACTTGCTGCCGGCGCTGGCGCTGGCCCACCTGCGCGGCAAGCACTTGGTGGTGGCCTCGTCCACCGTGGCACTGCAGGAACAGCTGCTGCACAAGGACGTGCCGGCGCTGCGCCAGTGCTTGCCGTTCGACGTGCATTGCGTGGTGGCCAAGGGCCGCGCGCGCTACGTCTGCCCGGTGCGGCTGGAGATGCGCGAGCAGGCCTGCGCCGACCTGCCGGACGATCCCGATGCGAGCGTGCAGGACAAAGCCCAGTCCGGCCGGCCCATCGGCGTTCGGCTGCTCGGCCGGCTGGCTGACGCCTTCGCCAAGGGCACCTGGTCGGGCGACCGGGATAGCTGGCCCAGCGCGATCCCCGACGCGGACTGGCGGGCGGTGAGCACCGACCGGCAGGGCTGCATCGGCGGCAGGTGCCCCCAATTCAAGCGCTGCCCGTTCTATCTCGCACGCCAGGAGATGAAGGACGCCGACCTGATCGTCGCCAATCACGACCTGCTGCTGGCGGCTGCCGACATGGAGCCGGGTTCGGTGCTGCCCGACCTGGCCGAGACGATGCTGGTGCTGGACGAGGCGCACGGCCTCCCGGCCAAGGTGGTCGAGCACTGCGCCTCGCGCCATTCGCTCAAGGGCGCGCAGGTTTGGATCGAACGGGCGGCGGTGCTGGCCGAGGACGCAGCCGTGGCGCTGCGCCTCGATCGGAGCCTTTCCGAGGCGGTGGCGGCGGCTTCGCTGGTGCTCGACGAACGGATGGACGCGCTGCACGCCGTGATCGGCGAGCACTGCCGCTTCGAGGGCGAGGCGACTGTCTGGCGCTGCCAGCACGGCATCCTGCCGGATCGCTGGTGCGAGATCGGTACGGGGCTCGCGCAGGCGGCCACGGCAATGATCCAGGCACTGCAGGCCGTGCGAGAGGCGTTGGTGGCCGCGGCCGGCGACCGTCCGGCGCAGTTGCAGACGCATCTGTCCGGGCTGGGCTTCTGCCTCGGCAGGCTGGCGCACATCGAACAGACCTGGGCCTGGATGCTGCGCGAGGACGCCCCGCAGGCCTTGCCGACTGCGCGCTGGGTCGAACGCCACACGGGCGCCACGCACATGCAGGACTACCTGGTCTGCGCAGCGCCGATCGGTGGCGGCGAAAAACTGCGCGCGCTGCTCTGGGAGCGCGCCGGCGCGGCGGTGCTGACCTCGGCGACGCTACGGGCGTGCGGACGGTTCGAGCCCTTCCTGGAAGAAAGCGGGCTGTCCGGCTATCCAGCACTGCACCGGCTGGACGTGCCGTCACCCTTCGACTACGCCCGCCGCGCCGTGCTGAACATTCCGCGCGTGAAGGCTCATCCGCGGGATGCCGAGGCGCACACCCAGGAAGTGCTCGAACGCCTGCCGGCGGTGCTGGCGTACGAGCCGGGCGCCCTGGTGCTGTTTGCTTCCGGCTGGCAGATGCGGCAGGTCTACGACGGCCTGCCCGAGAACTTTCGCAGCCGAGTACTGATGCAAGGGCAGGTCTCGCGCCAGGAACTGATCACCTGCCACAAGGGGCGTGTCGATCATGGCGAGCCGTCCGTGCTGTTCGGCTTGGCGAGCCTCGCTGAAGGCGTGGACCTGCCGGGCGACTACTGCACGCACGTCGTCGTCGCCAAGCTGCCGTTCGCGGTGCCCAGCAGCCCGATGGAACAGGCCCGGCGGGAGTGGGTGGAGCGCCAGGGCAAGTCGGCCTTCATGCTGCTGAGCGTCCCGGAAGTTGGCATCCGTCTCGCCCAGGCCGTCGGCCGGCTGCTGCGCACGCACGAGGATGCCGGCACCGTGACCGTGCTCGATCCACGCCTGGGCAACACGCACTGGGGGCGGTTGCTGCTGCGCGGGTTGCCGCCGTTCCGGATTGTCGTCGGCGACCGCGCACCGGACAGGGAAAGACGAACGGAGGTCGAGGAGTGCGTGGCGGCTGTCTAATTTATGCCTTAAATGGCATAATTCGGCTATGACAACTGCAAACGACTCCTCCGCGCCGCCAAAGAGGTCGGGGCGCCAAGCTGCCGATCCGATGACGGCACGCATCCGTGCCGATGTGATCGAGGCGATCCGGGGGCAGCTCAAGGCGGGTGGTTGGACGCAGCAGCAAGCCGCCGACATCTGCGGTGTCACGCAGCCGAGGATCAGCGATCTGTTGCGTGGCAACACCGGACGCTTTTCGTTGGATGTCTTGGTCGGGATCACGGCGGCGCTAGGGCGGCAACTGGCGCTGCAGACGGGGGGAGACACGATGGAAAACACAGTGGAGGATGGGCTGCGTCAGGTCGCTGAGTTCATGGCGAAGCTCGCGGCCCGCCCGGTCAAGGCGCGCTATCCGGTGGCCACGGAGAGTTCGACCACCGAGCGCGGCGGGCACGTCATCGCGACCAGCCCCTACACAACCACCGGGGGACGGGTTGCCCTGGTCGGTGACATCGTGCGCTATGCCGACGGCAGCCAGACCCGCATCGTCAGTGGTGCGGGTGCGGTCCTCGGGCACCAAGGCCGATCGGTGGCGCTGGTTGGCAGTGCGCTCGAAAACGGCGACACGATCAACGGTCCGATGCACGAGGGCATGGTGATCGTGCAGTACGCCGACGAAGCTCCGATCGAGGGCTTGCTCGATCCGCACTACCTGCCGCCGGGGAGGCCAGCATGAGCCGGCCATTCATCGTCATGGGCGACAAGACCAGCCACGGCGGCACGGTCATCAGCGCCGACTTCACCAGCGATATCCACGGTAAGGCGATGGCCCGCGTGGGCGACATGGTGGTGTGCCCGAAGTGCAAAGGCGTGTTCCGCATCAACTCGGGTGCGGAAGACATGGTGGACGGCGAGGGACGTGGCTACGCCCGCCACATGGACACCACCGAGTGCGGCGCAAGACTGATCTCCAGCCAGGCCACGACCACC
Organism: Diaphorobacter nitroreducens; assembly: GCF_002214645.1. Taxonomy (NCBI): domain Bacteria; kingdom Pseudomonadati; phylum Pseudomonadota; class Betaproteobacteria; order Burkholderiales; family Comamonadaceae; genus Diaphorobacter; species Diaphorobacter nitroreducens. Next base: position 1,825,624 of record NZ_CP016278.1, on the reverse strand, counting down.
TGGTCGAACACGTCGTCGATGGGTGACGCTGCGGCCGACGCCAAGGCCGAGGCGCTGGATGCCGCATCTCAGGTCGCGGCCGCCACCGACTCGGGCATCTGCCTGGACTGCCTGCGCAAGGCCGCCCACTTCGGCAGTCCCACCGTGATCCGGGAGTGACGATGCTCGACGTGCAATCCCGGTGGGCGCAGCTACACAACACCATGCCCGAACTGCGGCTGTATGCCCTGGTCGATGGCGTGCAGTACCAGACCCAGCTCTGCAAGCGGTTCCAGCCTGCCAGCGGACTGTTCCCGCTGTTCGCTGGCACGCAGGACGCGGTACTGGCCCATGCAGGCCCTTGGCTGGTGGATGCGGCCGTAGCTGGAGAAGTGATGGTCGCCGAGCTGGCCACGCTCGAACGCGATGCACCATCGCTGTCATGGATCATCGCGCCGCAAGACCTCGAAGGCCTCGGGCAACTGCTGCAACTGAGGCTCGACGTGAGCCTGCCGGACGGTCGCAGCGCCCTGCTTCGCTTCTGGGACCCGCGCGTCCTGGTCAACCTGGCGCGCACGCTCGACGGCCCACAGCGCGAGGAATTCTTCGGCCACATTCATGAATGGCACCTGCTGCACGAGGGGCAGCGCGTTTGGATCGGGAGACAACATGCTGACGCTCACTGAGGCGCAGTGGCAAGCCCTGCAACAAGGGGAAGCCCGCCAGTTCGTGGCGGCCGTGTGCGACGAGTTCCTGGTCAATCGGCCAGAGATGCGAGAACACCCTGGCAGCGAGGTAGTGTTGGAACGGATGCAGGCCGCCTATGACTACGCCGCCCGCGCAGGCTTCACCTGCACGCCGCACATCGTGCGGCTGATGGTCCTGTCGGCGGACGCGCCGCGCATCCATGACGACCCGTTGGTCGATCACTACCTGCGCAAGCCCGGCGCGACGCCGGAACAACGGCTCGACGACCTCGATGCCGTCATGAACAACAAGCTCAAGGGAGGCAACACCTGATGGCCGCCATAGCAATTCCGGCCATTGAGGCCGTTGTGGTGCGGGTGCTGGCAGCACTCGGGGTAGGCGTCGTCGCCGGCGCGGCGGGTGAGGCCGCGAAGGAACAGGCACGCAAGCGTCAGGAGGAAGCCGACAAGGCGAAGTCTACGCCCATCGCTCGCACCGACGCCACGACGAAGGAGCGCACGAAGTGCAAAGAATGCCCACCAGATAAGGGGAGAACCAAAGAGCGGACATTCCCTGTTCGCCAGGATTGGGTTGACTATCAAGCTCGTGTAGGTGGGATGCCGAATGGCCCGACTTTCATCATTGAGTGGGAATTCAACGGGCGAGAGTTTGACGGATTCGTATCTGCCGAATGTTTACTCAAAGAAGCCAAGGGTGGCTACGACAGATTCTTTGATGAGTGGGGACGACCCAAGAAGTGGTGGGCTTACCAAGTAGACGAGATGATGGATCAAATGAGCCGCCAGAGCTTGGCTGCGATGCCAAGGCCGCCCACCCGATTGGAGTGGTTTTGGCAGGAACCGCTTAGCTATCGCTATTTCTCAAAAATCCTCGTTGCCATCGCCCCCGACGTACCGCACCACTACTTCCCATGAAAAACACACCGCCCCTTAGCATTGCGTTTAGAGCGCAGTTCAAAATCGACCTGACAAATCCACCAAGTCTTGAAGACGATTTAGCCAAGTTGTTTGAGCTTCGACAGCATTTGCGTCAGTTGTCGCCGAAGCTGGCGGAGTGGTTCCTGGGGGGAGACACAAAGGACGAGGCCTTTCTGTACTCTGCCTTTGATGAGAGCGGCCCTACCACTGCGATTGCAGCCGTTCTGCGAGAAAAATACCGCAGAAAGAAGGGGGGCATCATCTCTCGTCCAATTGGCCTTTGGAATGGCGAAGAAGGCCTTGAGGGCGCAACCATGGGGCAGCTATATAGGCAAGTTAAAGAGCCGAGCCTGATTCACTTTGAGACGGAGATCGCAGAATTCCTCGAATACTCTAAGGTGCTGAGTGCCACGAGGAAGATCGTCGAACTATGGAACCCGCTATTTTCTTCTGTCGAACCGGTTTTCTACGAATCAGTTTTCAAGGATCGCCCCAGCGTGGGATGGATGCTTTACCTGCCCCGAGTGCTGACTGTCCAGCAAGTCCCCGAGGCTCGCGCGCTGGTGCCCGTCATGGGCAAGGACGCAAAGGGCAAAGACAAGCAGCTCGGGACGATCATCGTCAGTGTCACCGATGAACCGTTCTCGGACGAGAACCCCGAGCACGTCAAGATCGCCAACGCCATCGAGATTCGGCTGGTCGATCAAGACTTGCTTCCACGTTTTTCGGCCTTGTAATGAGTTTCGAGATATTCTTTCACAGCTACGAGCGCGGTCAACCTGGCACCTTCCCGCTGTCCGAGGTCGAGTCAGCGTTTCAAGCGGCCATCGTGCATCGCGAGCCCAGCCGCAACGGATTCTTTTGGCGGCTGGAATATCCAGTCTTGAATCCACCAGACGTACCGCCCGTCATGGAGATCAACGGGCGGATGTACCCGGTAGTGGTAAGTGACGGCTCAGAGGTCTACATCACCGTCCAGTCAGGCACTGATTCGTGCCCCACAACCGATGGTTTCATGGTGAAGGGGCCAGCCTCCCATCCCGACTTCCATGCAGCGCTGCTACGGCTTCTGCAAACCACGCACTCCGCGCTGTTCTGGCCAGGCAACAACTCTCTTGTCGTCGGGCAGATCGAGAGCATCCAGCATTTGCCCGAGGGGATGGTGGAGTCTCTTGGCGAACCGTTCGTGGTCACTGAGCCCCGGCAAATCCTCGAACGCATCAGGGCGAGTTGACCATGCTGGGCTGGTGGATCGTCACATCGACGCAGACCCCGGAAGAGCGCGACCGGGCCGACCAGGACACCAGGCGGGCCACGCTCCTGGTCAACTGGGAAGCCAGCGTCAACGAGTGGTATGTTGATGAGCGCTTCATGAAGGCCATCAGTTCTGTGCTCCAGCACAGGTGCGTGTTCGGGTGGAATCACCTTTAGGTGAGGGCGATCCGCCATGATCCACTCGACGACCCTGTCAAGGGCCGATTCCCTATGGTTATTGTTGAGTCTTCGAGTCCTTGTTGTCGGCTGAAGGGTTTTTGGCGGGCGGTACGAACGTGATACGCAGATCGTGACCGAGAGCTTGGGCGAGCCTGTGGAGAATTTGCAGGGAAGGGTTTGCAAGTCCGCGCTCCAACTGCGAAACGTAGGACCGATCGACTTCGGCCGCCAGAGCCAGCGCCTCCTGTGAAAGATCGGCCTGTTGTCGGGCAGCTTTGACCTGTTTTGACAGGTTACGGCACAGCGTATCGAAGTTCTTATCTTCCACGCCGGCAGGATGGGGCTGGCGGGACCATTAATCCACGGAATATAATCCACAAAATATTCCGAATGCCTATCTTGGGCATGGTTTTCGAAATATCCTGTCATCTCTTGCTGTCTCGATGACGACTAGGCGTCTCAATAAATCCGATGCTGGGGCGCTGCAGGGCAGTAACTGGTTGCCGATCCTATTCGTTGAGAAAGGAGAACAGCCCTGGTGATGCAGGGCCGGGTCGGTCTTTCAATGCTTCCATGGAGGAGCGGGATTATGGTCGCTCGGTATCAAGAAGAATGGGATCAACACTGTGCGGATCAGCGGTTTCTGGATTATCTGGAGGTCTGCCGCCGATTCGATCCGGAAGGCTTCGAGCGCGCCTTGCGGCAAGACGAGGCCGCCACTACCTTTGACTTCCGGCGCGTCATTCTTGAAGCGTACGCCACGGATTCTGGGGGCATTGATGCGGCTCCCCGGCTGCGTGTTTGATCGACAACCAACGCTGCTCTCCGGGTAGGGCTGGCTGGACAATGCTGTCAGCTTGCCGCATCGCGTTGTAAGCGTTGTGGTTGCGGCTGCCCTTGAAACCGCCCGCTACGGGAGGACGCTGGATGCCATTGGAGGCATTCAGCATGACAGAACAGTTGGTACAGATGCGGCGGGCCACGCCGGAGGCGGCGGCGCTGGGCGCGATGAGCCGCCTGCTGCGGGCCGGGCACCCTTTGGTGGTGGCGTTCTCGGGCGGCAAGGACAGTAGCACGCTCGCCAACCTCGCTTTGAACGCGTGGCTGGCGGCACGCCAGGACACGGAACGGCTGCCGCCGCTGGTGGTCATCCACTCCGACGTCGGCTCGGTCGAGAACCCGGAGATCCGCGCCTTGGTGGTGAGCGAGCTCGACAAGATGGCGACCTTTGCCAAGGCGCAGGGTATCGCGCTGATCGTGCGCATCGCCCGGCCACCGCTGTCCGAGACGTTCGCCGTTCGCGTCGTCGGCGGTCGGGGGCTGCCGGTGTTTCCCGATTCCCGGCGCGATTGCACCAGCAGCTGGAAGCGCGAGCCGAACGAAAAGGCCCTGCGCATCCTCGCTGTCGAACTGCGCCGCCAGGGCTGGGCGGAGCCGGTCCTGATGACGGGCGTGCGGCGCGACGAGTCGACCGTACGCGCCGGCGCGATCCTCGCCCGCGGCGAGCGGGCCGCGCAGACCTGGACTGATAGCGAAGGGCGGCTGCGCCTGAGTCCGCTGCTGGAGTGGACCAGCGACGACATCTGGGCCTACCTGGGGCTGTGCCGGCAGGGCGTAATCCCGGGCTACAGCGACTTTGACGAGACGCTGCGCATCTACCAGGACGCCGGCGGCAGCAGTTGCGTGGTGGTCGCCGACGCCGAGATGGAGAAGCACGCCAAGCCCTGTTCCAGCCGTTTCGGCTGCTGGGCGTGCACCGCCGTGCGCGAGGATCGCTCGCTGCGCCAGATGATCGCCAGCGATCCAGCGCGCTACGCCTACATGCAGCCGTTGGCCGCGCTTCGCGACTTCATTTCCAATACCCAGTACGACTGGGCGCGCCGCCAGTTCATCGGCCGCACCATCCGCAAAGGCTTCATCGCGATCGGCGCGGATGCCTACGCGCCGGCCATGCTCGCCGAGCTGCTGCGCTACCTGCTGTCGATCCAAAAGCTGGTTGGCATCGAACTGGTGAGCGCCGCCCAACTCATCGCCATCGATGCCCGCTGGTCCCTGTACGCGCTGGCCGAGCCATTTACGGCGCTGCGCATCTGGCGGGAGGTAGAGCGAGGCGGTCGCTGGACGCCCCCGGCGGTTGCGCCCGTACCCAAGACCGAGGTGCCGCGCTATGGGCTGATCCATGTGGGGGACGACTGGGACGACGATGTCCAGTCGGGCCTGGTGGTCACCGGACTGCGGGACCCGGGCTGGGAGATGTTCGCCGAAAGCTGTGGGCTGGACCTGCGGACGCTGCGCAACGGCCGCACCGTGATGGACATCGAGGGATTGAGCGACATCGAGGAAGAGGGGGCCTGGATGTTCCTCGACTTCGAGGCAGACCGCATGCTCGACGCCCGGGCGAGTTTCGAATGGGACTGGACGGCCGGCTACCGCACGTACCTGCGCTTCGGGTTGGTCCAGCCGCGCAAGGGTCAGTCGCACCTGATCGACGGCATCCTAAGGCGCTCCCAATGGCGTCAGCGCCACGGGCTACACGGTCAGCAAGATCTGGCGTCCCTGCAGGCCCGTCTGGCCGTGCGCTTCGAGCGGCAGGGTGAGCTGTTTGATGACTTGGCGACGGATGGCGTTGCGTATTCGGTCGGCAATGAGGTGCTGGCATAGCGCCCGCCTTGGGCCTGCGGCGACTGAGGTTTGATCGTTTTGAACCAATGATGTAATATTACATCAACTAGAGCAAAGGAGCTTTCATCATGGGCAAAGCCGCAACCCTGACGCTGCAGGGCGATGTCCTGACCGTGCAGCCGTACCCCGACGCAGGCGGACCACGCCAGCGCGGAGGCCGTGCTTTCGTGCTCGAAGTGGCCACCGAGGCGGCATTGAACACCTTGTTGGCCTCGTTGCCCCTGCTGGACAGGCTGCTCACCGAGAAGATCGTCGCCGTGCGCCAGCGGAACATGGAAGAGATGGTTGACTTCATGGCGGCCCGCATGGTGCAGCCCAGCCAGGCCGAACTCGAGATGGCCCAGCGCCTAGCCGTGCGGCATGCTCGCGTGCTCAACGAGTTCGGCTCCTTCACCGCCGAACAACTGGCCGATGCGAACGGCTCCAAGGCGGGTAACCGCTCGGCGCTGGCCGACAACTGGCGCAAGCGCCACCAGGTCTTCGCGGTGCCGCATCCGGACAAGGGCGCGCGCGAGCGCGACGTCTATCCCGCCTTCCAGTTCGACGACGGCAAGCCGATCAAGGCGGTTCAGGGCGTGCTCGAAGCCTTCGCCGGCCGCAAGTCGCCCTGGAAGCTGGCGCTGTGGTTCACGTCGAACAACGGCTGGCTGCCGGACAGCGCACGGCCCGTTGATCTGCTGACCAGTGATCCGCAGGGTGTCGTCGAGGCCGCACGGCGGGACGCCGAGGGGAGCGCGGCTTGACCTGCCGTGCCCCTGTCCCGCCGCTTGATCCGCTGTTCGATCGCTGGCCAGTTGGACGAGTGATCCACGTCATCCACGATACGGCCTTCCCGCCCGACAGTTTCAATCCTGGGGAGGATGGGGCAGGGCGGCTACGCAAGCCGACTCGGTTCGCGCCGATCCGCGATGCCGCGGGGCAAGTGGTGCCCTACCTGTACGGTGGCTCGACCCTGGACTGCGCCATCTTCGAAACGGTCTTTCATGAGGTGCCGGTTGATGCGGCCGACAAGTTCGTGGATCTTGACGACTTCGCTCAACGGGGCCACGGTGAGCTCGTGCCGAACCGCGACCTGAAGCTCGTGGACCTGACCAGCGAAGGGCTGCACCGCCTGAAGGTGCCCAAGCACGAACTGATCACGAGTCCATCCCGGAACTACCCGCTCACGGCCCGCTGGGCCGAGGCGCTGCACCGACAGTGTGGTGATGTCGACGGCCTGCTGTGGATGTCGCGCCAGCGCGACCGCGATCACGCACTGCTGCTGTTCGGCGACCGGCTTGCCGGCGTGCTGAGCGGTACACGCGTCGGCGCGCCTTTAGCACGCAACCCGACACTGCGCGACGCCGTGCTGGCGGCAGCGGTGCGCGCGGGTATCGACGCCGATTGATTTGCCGCGCCCAACGCCGGGTGAGATGCGCGAACGCATGGAGTCGGAGAGTAGCGGGTAACCCGTCCTGGCTTCACGCCGAGAGCCACTGACCGCTCCCGAGCGGTCTTGCTGCCGGAGGCAAGATAGGAGGCAGGTTGCGCGGGGAGCGTATTGAGTGCAAAATAAGTGCATATCTATTGCGTGGAGTTGGCGCCATGAGCACCGTGCTGCAACAACCCTTCGCCGAGCAGTTCCGCGAACCGGACACGCCCTACCTGTCGCCGGCCCGGATCGGGGATTTCTTCGGCTTCAAGGTCCAGGAACTGGCCGAGCGTGCCCACGTCCATCGAAACACCCCGACCGCCAGGCCCCAGGCCCCTCAGTTGCAAAAGTATCTGCAGGACATGGTGCGGGTGCTGGCCGTGGCGACCGAGATGACCGGCGATGAAAAGCGCGCAGCATTCCTGCTGCGCAACGAGCCGCTGCGCGCCTTCGGCTACAAGACGGCGGATGCCCTGATCCAGGACGGGCGGGCCGATACGCTCATCGCCTACCTGGAATCGCTGGCGGGCGGCGCTGAGGGATGATCCTGGCCGTCACGCTCGGCGAGGGCAAGGACGAGGCCTGCTACCGCGTCATCTCGCCAGCCTACGCCGGCGTGCCGCTGTCCGGCATGGGCGCTGCGCGCCAGGGCGGCCGCTTCAACCGACCGGGGCAGGAGGCGCTCTACCTGTCGCTGGACGAAACCACCGCCCTGGCCGAGTACAAGCAGGACAACCCCTGGCTGCGGCCGGGCACGATCTGCACTTTCTTCGTTCGCGGCTTGCGGGTCGCTGACCTCAGCGCCGGTTTCGACCCGGCGAACTGGCCGCCGCTGTGGGCCGATTTTTCAGTGGACTGGCGGGCGGAGTGGTTCGGCAAGTCCGTCGAGCCGCCCACCTGGTACATGGCCGACGATGTCGCCGCCGAGGGGCTGGACGGCATCCTGTTCCCCTCGCAGGCCCGCCCCGGCGGCCTCAATCTGGTGGTCTATCGGAGTTCGTCCCGGCCTGTCGATCAATTGCGCGTATACGACCCCGACGGCGCTCTGGGAAAGATCGCGCCTCGGTAAGCAGTCGCGCGCCGCCGTGATGGGGCCTGTGTCTGGATACGCGAAGCGCTGATCCGGCAACGGATGCGGGGCAGCGTTGATTATGCTGACTTGATTATGAAATAGTAATCATTCCTATCTTGAGGAATTGTCGGTAGCTTGATTCCCCGTTCGGCCTGCGCTTGCGATCTCGTTTCTGCAGCGTTGTCGCGCGGGCAGAAAAAAGGAGGCTTGCGTGATTTCGGAAACAACCAATCCCCGTTTCCACGGCGCGGGCGTGGCCGACTACGATGCCCGTATGGGCACTTCGCGTAACCCGTTCTTCGCGGCGATCCGGCGCGAAGTGACCCACAAGTGCCAAGTCAGAGGGTTTTGAGGACGCAGGCAGGACGTGACAAGGCCCGCAGTGGCCGCAGGCGCCCTGCAAAACCCCATTTGGGGACTCTGCGGGCGCACCTCGGCCCTCATGGCGCTCTCGGCATGGGGTCATGGCTGACCAGCCAGACAAGACGCTTGGCGTTGTACGTCGCACACTTGAGCAGAATGGCCAGCTCATTGCGCGCCAGTGTCAGCGCCCGCACGCACTTGCCGCCAAGCTGCTCCAGCCCAGCGAACACATGCTCGCCCCGGGCTCGGATGCGGTTGATCGCCTTGTTGCGCCCGTCCAGCCGGGCTCGCCTGTCTTGTCCCGGCTTGGCGCGCCGCGCAATGCCGTCGCGCAACTTGCTGGTGTGCAGCAACTCGCGATTGGCCTGCGCGTCGTAGCCTCGGTCGGCCAGCACCCGCGCGCCCGTGTTGCCGCAGTCCAGCACATCCTTCAATGTCTGCCCGTCGTCCACATTGGCCGCAGTGATCTTGGCCTGGCGAATTAGCTTGTAGCGCGCATCGGCGTTGGCATGTACCTTGTAGCCGTAGAAGCTCTTGCCGTGCTTCTTGGTCCAGCGCGCGTCGCCGTCGGTGTGCCGCATTCGCTTGGCACTCCAGCCCTCAGGCTTGCGGCCTTCGTTGAGCGCTTCGCGCTCGTCCTTGTTCGTCTGGGTGACGGGGGCCTGCACGATGCTGGCATCCACGATCTGTCCGCCGCGGGGGATGTAGCCGTGCTGCTGCAACTGCAGGCTGACTGCGTCAAAGATGGCGCGTCCGCCCAGGCTACCTTGGGCCAAGCGCTGCTTGAAGCTCCACAACGTGCGTGCATCAGGGATGTGCAGGGCACCGTCCAGACGGCAAAAGTGCTGGAAGCTCATGCGATCAAGCACCTGGTACTCGCAGTCTTCGTCACTGAGGTTGTACAGCGACTGGATGAACAGCAGGCGCACCATGACTTCGGTGGGGTACGGCGGGCGACCGCCCTTGCTTCGATCAGCGCGCGGGCACGCCACATCGACCTGGGCGGCAATGGCGCTGAAGTCAATCAGCTCATCCATCGCCGCCAGATTGGCGATGAAGCCGCCCAGCTTGGCCTGGCGCTGGTCCTGCACAAACAGGTCGCCACCGGGCTGGCGACGCCAGAAGGCCGAGGGCTTGATGCGTGGGGTGATCATGCGCTCCATCATGCCGTCTCAGGCGCCTTCCGGATGAGAGAGGTTTCTAGAAGTGCCCGTATGCCTCGGCGCGTGCCGGGCTACGAGTTGCTGCATCTGCTGACGATGGCACAGATGGTTCAGCGCTTGCCTGGACCTGCCAACGTGCTGGTGGTCGGTGCCGGTACCGGCCAGGAGGTTTTGCGCCTGGCGCAGGCACGACCCGATTGGCGCTTCACCGCGACGGATGTTTCTGCCGACATGCTTGCGCTGGCCCGGCAGAACTTCGTCGAGGCGGGGATCGCTGCGCGCGTTCGGATGCACGTCGGGGCGCTGGACGCGCTGGATGTGGGGCAGGGCTACGACGCGGCGCTGATGATCCTGGTCGCGCACTTCGTGCCGCACGATGGCCGCAAGCAAGCCCTCTTCGAGGCCATCGCCCATCGATTGAAGCCGGGTGCCCCGTTGTTGTTGGCGGACCTGATGGCCGCCGCCGATGGGTGGGAGCGGCCGGCGCACAAACATGCCTGCATGACGCTGGGGCTGAGCGAAGAGGCCGCCGATGCCGTTCTCAAGGGGTTCGAGAGCGATTTCCACTCACTCGACGAAACCGAACTGAAGGCCGTGCTGGCCCGCAGCGGCTTCTCGGCGCCAGCGGCGTACTTCCGGGCGCTGGGGTTCGCAGCCTACGCCACGACGCGTGCCAGTGGCCATGCAGAGGATGAGCCCGTCCGCCTGGACTCTGCCCAGGAGGCGGTCTGAAATGACGCCGACCTTGCCGGCCGCAGAACCTGCCGTCCCGGCCGCCGTTCGTTTGAGCGGGGTGCCGGAGACCTTGCTGTGGACCTTGCACAACCGCGCCCAGGAGGCCATGCGTCCAGATGCCTTGTTGCGTGACCCCGAGGCGGTGCGGCTCTATCGGGCCATCGACTACGACTACGCCCGCAGCTTCGGCAAGCCCGATGGTTCTCACGCCCTGCGTTCACGGATGTTCGACGCGGCGCTGCGGCCGTGGCTCGCGGGCCATCCCGGCGGCACGGTCGTCGAGTTGGCGTGCGGTCTCGAAACCCAGTTTCAGCGTTGCGACGATGGTCGGGTAAAGTGGTTGTGCGTCGATGTGCCGGAGACGATCGCCGTCCGGGAGCGCCTGCTGCCACCAAGCGAGCGGTGCCGGCACGTGGCGTGCAGCGCACTGGATCTATCCTGGCTGGACGAGGTGGATGCGACGAAGGGCGTCTTCCTGACGGCCCAGGGTTTGTTGATGTACTTCGAGGAGCGTCAGGTTCAGACCTTGCTGGCGGCCATTGATGCCCGCTTTCCCGGAGCCGAGTTGATGTTCGATACGATTCCGCCGTGGTTCTCGCGCAAGACGCTGGCCGGCTTCCAGAAGACGGCGCATTACCGTGCGCCGCCCATGCCGTGGGGAATCCGCCATCGGGACATCGCGGCGACGTTGGGACGGTGGATGCCGCATGTCGAGCACATCGACATCCTGCCGTACGGGTTCTATCGCGGCCTGGCCGGCAAACTGCTGCCCGTTTTCTCGCGCATGCCGGGGTTGCGAAACCTGCTGCCGAGCATCGTTCGGGTTCGGCTGAAAGGGGAAACCTGACATGCAGCGATGGGCTCACGACCTTTCCACCGCGCTGGGGTGTTCCATGGACGCTGACGCCGTGTTCGGGGTCGTGGAGGCCGCTGCAAAGGACCTGGGCTTCGAGTGGTGCGCGTTCGGGCTGCGCTCGCCGAGCAGCTTGACCCGCCCCGACTTCCAGTTGCTCAACAACTACCCCGTGCAGTGGCGCATGCGCTACCAGGAGGCCGGCTATCTCGCCTGCGATCCGACCATCAAGAGGGGCATCCGATCCCAACTGCCCATGCTGTGGGACAACGAACTGTTCGCGGATGTCCCCTGCCTGTGGGACGAGGCCCAAGCCATGGGTTTGCGCGTGGGATGGGCACAGTCGCGCTTCGACGGAACCGGGGCCGGCAGTCTCCTGACCTTGGCGCGCTCTGGTGAAGTCCTGGGTCGCAAGGGACTCGAGAGCAAGGCGTTGCAGTTGAACTGGCTCGTTTCCGCGACCCACGAGGCCTTCACCCGCGTGCTCAACGTGGCGAACACGGAACGGGCCAAGGTGCCCCTGACGCGCCGGGAAATCGAGGTGTTGAAATGGGCCGCCGAAGGCAAGACGACCGAGGACATCGCGTCGATCCTGGCCATCAGCGAGGACACGGTGAAGTTCCACACCCGCAACGCCGTGCTCAAACTCGGGTGCAGCAACCGCATCTCGGCAGTAGTCCGGGCGCTGTCGGCAGGGCTTCTGTCCTGAAGTCCGTCGGACCGAAGGGCAAGCGCATGGCGTGGGGACGCGGCCAGGGGATGGCCTGGGGGTAGTCACATCGGGTGGGGGCGGGGGCTCCGATGCTTCCCGTGGAGGGCGGAATCAGGAGAGGTGCAGTTCGAGGAAGCTGCGGGTGGTTTGCGGCAATTCGCTGACGCGGGCGAGTTCATCGATCCGGCCGGTCGACCAGCGCAGTTCTCCTGCGTTTTCCTCATTGAGGAGCAGCAGGCCTTCTTCGAAGGCTCCCACTGCATGGCCAGCGAGGGGCTGCAAGGTCATGACGTGGCGCTGCTCGATCCAGAGCCACTCGGTGACCCAGGTCTCGGGAGCGTGCCGCAGCGTCCGGGAAATCTCGGCGAGGTGCCCGCGTGGCGACGCGAAGAGATTGAGGACGGTGTAGAACTGCGCGGACATCGGAGAAAGAAGGCGAGAGGCAAAAGCCTCCCACCTTAACACTCAACGACACCGGAGTCCGCATCGCCAGCCGCAACAACCGATGGCGTTGGCGGTGCTCACAGCCACACGCCTTCGTCCCGCCCTGCTGCCAGCAGTGCATCCCTGTTTTCGGCGAAGCGCTCGGCGATCCAGTCCGGGATGTTCCCGTCGAACACATCGCGCAGGTTGCCCACCGTGAAGCCGATGACGCCGGCGCTGGGCGCAACCGCCATGTCGAAGCCGGCGCGCACGCACGCGCTGAGCATGTCACCGAAGCGGCCCCGCATCAGTTCGACCTCGCCATTGCGGTATTCCCGCTCGAACTCGTAGCGGTGCTGCCAGAGGTAGTCGTCGACACGGGTGCCAGCGGACTCGTAGTAGAGGCGTTCGTTGATGCGAACCGAGCTGTCCCAGTCGTCGACGGTATCGAGGCCGTTGCAGACCACCCAGTCGATGCAGTTCTCCACCTCCTCCAGCAGCAGCTTGTGCCGTCGCGGCGTCAGTGCCCCGTAGCTGCGAGCCACTCCAATGCTGAGTGCTTTCCATCGCTCGTATTGCAGCATGTTCATGAGCCTTCTCCCGGTGTTGCGTCCTGAATCCTGGGGCCGAGCGCGTCCATTGTCGAAATGACGCGGGCGTCAGCCCCGAACGACAGGCCACTGAGCAGGTAGTGTTCGCCCGAGACGACAGCGCGAACTTCGATGGAATGGGGCGTGTGGATACGCACGACCTCGCATTCGCCGAGCCGCCGCGTCGCCACCCGGTCACCGGAACTCAAGGCGCCTTCGCGGGCGAGTCTGACCAGGCGAAGCGTGCCGGGCGGAATGTCCTCGGGGAGGGGCCGTTCCTTGAACGTGTCGCCGAACCGCTGCTGGCAGATGTGCCTGGCGGCCGTGCGCGTGGTCTCATCGACCTCGGTGCCGTAGGTCTTCGCGTAGGCGTCCAGAAATTCGTCGAGCTGGCGCTGTGTACGGAACTCGCTGCAGGCGTCGAGGCGCTCAATAGCGACCCTGGCCCACAGGGGCAGGTGCTGAAAGACGGGGTGAGGCATGTCAGGCCCCCTCCGGGTGATCGGCATCTTCGTCCACCGGCTCCGCGCCCAAGCGCGCCAGCAGCCGGTCGATCTGGGGGATGCCGAAGTCCCAGGCTTCGAAGTCGCGCCCATTCGGGCGCACGCCTTCGGTTCGAACCACGTTGAGCGCGTCAATCTTGAGTTCGCGCAGACGATGCAGGCCCTCATAGACGAGTTGGGCATCGTTGTCGCCGAGCAGGGCTTCGAGGTCGATGGTGTTGGGCTTCCGGCCGGACGCCCCAGCGGATGCTGTGTTGCAAGCACGTGGCATGGTGTTCTCCATGAAAAAGGGGAACACGCGCCCCCTCGGGGACGGTGTTCCCGAGAGGAATGGGCAGGCACGCGGGGCGTGCCCGAATAGGCAGGTATCGGACTGCGACGCTGGCCAGAGCCAGAGCATCCATCGATTGGATGCAGGCGTATTGACAGCATCCAACGACTCGCGCATGGACTCAAGGACTCGCCACGTGCAGCCAGGCGCAACCATCGCGCCACACGATCATTGCGTATCGCATCGCGGTCATGGCGCTGCCATGAGCCGAGAACTGAAGTCTTGACATCGTGTCTTGCCCAGTTGTGCGCCACCACGATGCCAATGAGGTAGTCTTTCCTCCGACGCTTTCGAGCGATGCCTAGATATCAAAGCCAGTGAGAAATGAGATGAATCGAATCCCAAGCCTGCGCCACTCGTTCTTCCATGCAAGAGCCGTGCTTCGCGCACGCTTCGCCGCATTGCCTTCGTGGCGTCGCGCTCACGTCGGCTTGGTGTCATCAGATCTGGAAGCGCCCCGTGATGCAGATTTGCTGCAGCTATTGCAGGATACCTCGTTGACCAGAAACGCTGAGGAAACGCTGGCTCGGCAGGAGTACATGCGCATCCGGTCAGAGCCTGGGGCGGGTGCCGAATTGCCGGACTACGACGAAGCGCTGGCGAGGGGATGGTTTCGAACCATTGAGGGGAGCGTGGTTCCCGCGGGTGCGTTGCGCGACTACTACCATCTGCACGATGTGTCCTATGCAGAGGCGTTGCGCTCCTTTGTCTACTGGCTAAGCGAAGTGAGATATCACATCGCACAGCCAGGGACGCATGCCAGTGCTGGATCCTTCGAAGACTATCTTGTTGCTGGGGCCGAATCGGCGCATAAGCCGCCCGTCCAGACGCCGGCCTGGATTGCGGCGCGACTTTGGGATGACCTGCCACCAGTCGATCTCGCAACGTGGGCGATGCGTTGGGAAGTGCTCGATTGGGTCCCCCTGATTCCTTCTGCCGTTTGGTCTGAGCAGGATGCACAGCGGTTCAGGGAGGCATCACTTCAAGCCCTACGCAATGCCAATCTCCCCACATGGGACCATGTGTCCGTTGCCGAAAGCCTGCGGGCCTCCGGGGACATGCGAGATCTGGCACCTATCAAAGTGAAGCCTGACCTGCTGGGGCGCGTCCTCGCTCGTACGCGCTCTCACTACGGAACCGACCTCTATGAGGCGCATGCGCTCTGTGCACTCATGAGGGTACTGGTGCTTGAGCTGGCGCATGTCGAGGCTGGACCGGTCCCTTCCAAGATGGCGCAGGAACTGGTCGCGCTGGCGACCTGCCACCCTGAACTTTGCGACGTGCTGATCGACTGTTGCTTGCAAGCGCCGCAGGTACTTTCCGACCTCATTTTCTGTCCACCTGCAGCGGGCCTGGTCTGCCACCTGGTCGCTACATGGCATGTGCAGTTCCAGATCGACCGGGACTATCGCAATGAGGCTGCCGACTCGGTGCAAGCGTCATTGTTGGCGGACTGCCTGGAGGTTCTCCGGTATCACCTTGTTCAGGGCGACGTAGCTCCGGCTGAATCCGCGCGCTTGCTGATCGTGATGCAGGAGCACGATTGCGGGGGGAATGATGGCGTGCCTTTGCTACCCATTGGCCTAGACCACCTGCGTGGACTGCCCGTGGACATCAAGCGGCAGGTTCGCCAGTCACTCATAGAAATGGCAAGTCCCAAGGCCACCTCCCAGGAGTTTGCAATCATGCTGAAGGCTGTTGCCGTGGTGGGTGAGTCGTTGCCTCCTACAGAAGCGGAAATGGTAGCTTCTGCCTACCGACAGGCATTCCAGGCGAAGGAACGGGCCGACACGCGATGGGTAGACGTCACGGGCGCGGCCGTGCTGGCCCGGCTGGCAATGGATCACGGCCATCTCCAACCCAGTATCTTCTATCCCCTCGACTTGCAAGCCGAACTGGCGTGTCAACCGGACGATGTCGTAGGTCTGGGTTTGTCCATGCGTGAGCAGATCCGGATGCTGAGCCGTGCGGTGGTGGGCTACCCCGAAAGCGTACCTGGCGAACTCGTCGAGGCATTGGCTTTGGCGATCCAGGCTGGGGCGAGTAATCGCCCGGACAAGGACCGGGTCGACGCCTTCACATTCCAACTGGACAACCAGGTCCGAGGTCGGCAAGGGCCGCGCCTGGAGTCAGATTTGATCGAGGCCGTGAATCGGCTGGAGGTCCCTGCTCAACAAGAGCGCCTCGTAAAGGCGCTCCTGCTGGTCGAGGATCCTCTGATACTGGCCTTGTTGCTGCCCCGTGTGCCGGCGGTGTACCGCGAGCGCATTGTTGCCCGGTTGCAGGTGTTGACCCCCGACGAAGCCAGCCGTGCCGCGTTCGTCACACAAGCGTCGGAGCGGGGGCAGGCGCTTCTGGATGCAGGGCTTCCTGAGCTTGCCAGTGCGTACCTGCGAGAGGCTGAAGAAACGCAACGTGGAAGAAATCTTCCCGCGTTGGCCGTGCAGACCCTGAATCAGCAATTGCAGATCCACTACCTGAGCGGCACGTTTGATGCGGTTGCATCAGCCAAGATTCCAGACGGTTTGCGGCCGGAACACCAGGCCGAGGCGCAGAGAACACTCGATTTCTTCCGAGCGCTGGTGTGCCTCAAGAACGAGCCACCCGAAGCCTTGAAAGCTGCAGGGATTTTTCACAGCCTGTATCGGCAGCACCCGTTGCCTGCATACGCGATCAACCTGCTCGCCGCGCGTATGGCCAAACTCCTTGGGGAGAACCTGTTTCGTATCGTGGTCGGGGAGGATGCTGAGATGGCCCGCCTCGCAATCGATGGGGCTGACCGGGCCATTCCTTCCGTCCAGGGACTCAGCGACATGTCCCGCGCCATCCATGTGCCAAATTGCGCAGCCATGCTGCTGGCCGTTGGGCGCCCCAGGGAGGCCATGAATCGCCTCAAGGAACTTGCGCCTGCGGAGCGCACCGCCGAGAGCACGGCATTCGAGGCGGTGGCCAGCGCGAGGCTTGGCGAGCCGGATCGTGCCCGTGCGCTGATTCGGTCAGGCAGGGAGCGCTACGGCGACGCATCGCTGCTCGTCGGGGCCGAGAGCCACATCGATCATTCGGCCGGCTTTGGCGCGCCTCCTCTCGTGCTTTCCAAACAGGAGACGGCGGTCCAGTTGCGCGCAGCCATGCGTTCATTCATGGAGCTCCCCGCTTCGGAGCAGGCAGAAGTTCTGATGGGGCCACCCCTGGCATTGGAGAAGCTGCTGACGGCAGCCTTTCAGGACGCGCTCGCCGCTTTTCAGCGAACGCTGTCATTCCTCAAGCTCGACAGGCATACGGAATTCGATGAAGACGACTTCAATGGCATCGTCGCCGAGTTGGTCGAGGCGCGACTCGGAGGAAGTTTGGGTTGGCAGGCGCACGAGCAGTCACCGGGCGGCTACACGGAGAAGGGCAATGCCGGACGGCGTGACTTCGTGATCCGTCGCCGAGGCGTAGACATCACCGTTTTCGAGGCGCTGAAAGCGTCGAGGCCGAATGACGAACGGCTTGCGGAACATCTCCACAAGCTTTTTGGCTACTCTTGGGCCGACATCCTCTTCCATGTCACCTACAGCAATCGCAAGGACGCCTCTGAAATGCGTACCGCAGTCGAAGAGGTGGCAAAGCTGCCACCACCTGGCACAACCTATCTGGGCCAATCGGCGATACGTGCAGATGGTGCCAGGCCCGGTGCAGTCAGGGCCGCCTATCGCAGAAACGGGGTCGATACCACGGTCATTTTCTTCGTCATTGACATGCGGCAAGACGGTCTGCGGGTGGCGGTAGGCGCGCCGGAGGTGTCTCTCTCAGGCAATTCCTGAAATCGCAAGTTTCCGCGATATTGGGTCACCCTCAAATGATGGCAATTCCCTTGTCGAGAAGGGAATCCAGAAAGGCATCCCGCGAACTGATCGGCTGTGAAGAGGTGGTCGCGAAAACCAGTTCCTGAACGACGCGGCGTGCGAGCTTTCGTGCTGCGATTCGTTCTTCCACGGAGATGGGTTGCAGTGGCCGGCCGTGAATGAAGGCGCTGCGCAGGTCGAACAGATGGCGATAGGTCGCGCCATCGCTGGATGACCCGAGTAGAGCGCTTACGCGCGCGGCCATCCGTGATGTCGCCTTGAGCGACTTGTGCGGATCGGTCTTGGGCTTCGGCTGGTGATCCCGTACCGTTCCCAGCGCCGCCTCGAGCAGCGTGAGGTGTGCCAAGAATTCATCGATACCATCACTGAGATAGGCGCGCACCAGAAAGTGCACGACCGGCGTTTCGAATAGCGGCGAAGGCAGGGCTTGCTGCAGCAATGCCCATGCGGTATCAGACAGGATGCTGGGCAGGTCTGATGCTTCGTCGCGCAAAGGCAGTTCCACAGGGGCCTCCCATTCGACTTCCTCGCCATACCGGTCGACGGCGAACTTGGGCTCCCAACTCAGGCTTCGGGCCGATGGGGGAAGAGGCGGCTGAACGAAGAGATCATCGCAGCGCGAGTAGACCCATGGGACTGTGAAGCCGCGCCAGTCGATGCCCGGCATGTCCGACCAATCCTCCCAAGGGGCGATAAGCAGGAAGAACAAGGCGCGCTCCACGGCGGCTGGCAGTCGGCTGGCGTGGGGGTCGATGCGCGCGGGATCGGGGGCGGACAGAAGGTGTTCCAGGGCAGGTAAAGCACGGGCTGCGGCAGTTGGTTCGGCCGTGCGGGTTTCATGGACGACCAGCCACTGAAACTGCGCAAGGTCGCCCAGGCTGGGGAGCGTGGACGGGTAGTGGCGCAGTAGCCGGTCCCAGCCGAACAACGGGCCGAGCTCTTCCTTGCTGAACTTGCGAAGCTCGGCTGGTCCGAACTTCAGTGGCGGCAGAGGGCTGGCCAGGTTCAACGGACAGAGATGGATCCAGGTGATGGTCTTGGCTTGGAAGGCTTGATGAATCGACTGGGCTGCTGCTTCCGAGGAGGGGGCAGCAAGCGAGGCGTCGCCGAGGCAGGGCAGACCGAGGGAGCGCAGGGCGTAGTAGAGCGCGAAGTTCAGGGACTGATCCCATCCGGCGTTGTCGTAGTGGCTCTCGCACGCATGCCGCAATTGGGCGAACGCCGGTGCCTTGAACAGATCCCCCGGTGCCGGAGAAGCAAGTTGCCATAGCATGGCGCAAGCCGTTGAGACAGCGGCGGGTGGGGCGGGTGCCATGGCAGAGTCTTTTCCTGGATAGAAGTGCGTGCGCGTCAGGAGACGCTCACCGCCTGCTTCTTGAACTTCGGCATGAGCGTGAGCTTGTAGGTCACGTAGGTGATGGTCCGCGTGCGCTCGCGCTTGTCAGGAGCCGTTCGCTCGATGGGGCCGTCGGCTTTCCAGAGACCGAACAGGACGAGCTCTGTCTCGGGCGCGAAGCTGTTCAGCCAGGCGCCGTCGACGTGCGCGACGCTGATCTCGAACGACTGGATCCGGAGGGGATCATCCGTCTTCCGATAGAGCGCGTGACCATTGAGAAAGCTACTTTTGTACTTGGCGCCAACAGGGGGGCGATGGATGGAACGCACGGTAACGCTCAAGGCGATGGGATAGGGGTTGTCGCCGCCTTTGGCGACCGTCTCCCAGGCCTCATCGAAGCGCTCATGCTCGAAGAAGAACTGCTTCCATGGGATGCGCTGGGTGCCCAGGCGCAGTACCAGTTCCGAGGCGAGTAGCGTATCGGTTTCGCACATCGCCCGCAGGGCCACGAGGTCGGCCGTGGTGCGCAGATAGCTGTCGAGCTTCTTATCCGAGAGCGCCACCTCGGTGGACGTTTTCGGCTGGCTCGCGCTTGAGGCGACGGGGTCGGTTTCCGGCGCATGGCCGGACAGACCGGACTTGCGCAGTCCGTTGTGCAGCGCGAGCAGCCGCAGCTCCCGCTTGCCATCCTCAAGCGCACGGACGAATTCGGGGTCGGACTGGGCAGCGATGATCTTCAGGCGGCCCGATGCGTCGTATCGGCATCCGGCGGAATGTTCGGATCCACGGGTCAGACCAATGTAAGCTGGGACATCGACAGGCTCGATGCGATTGGCTCTGTTCTGTTGGTAGCGAGGGACAAACCGGACATCACAGCCACATGACGGATCGTCGCAACGAAGTTCCGGTGCGGTACCGCCCCCGTCCGTCGTGCGTTGCAGTTCCTCGACCGTGTAGCGGTGCCCGTGGCGATCCTGCGCCGCACGCATCTTGATGCCTTTGCTCATGCCGTTGTCGCGCCTCCCAGAGTGATTCGTTCCGGAAAGTGTGCCACGCGACGCGCGCTGACGACATCGCCTTGGCGTCCGCGCCCCCGTATCAGCCCCTCGCATGATTCGAACGGAGGGTGTCCCAGGAGAAGTTGAAGGCGGCAAGGCCGGGTCGGGACGCCAAGGGGCTGACCTTGATTCCACGATGGCGTCCGTAGCCTTGATGGACAGGAGGTCCATCGTGGAACAGATCGAACTGCCCTGGCTCGCGCCAGCGGTGTCCCCGGCGTCATTGACCGTCAGCACGGCAGCATGCGAGCGCTTTGCCGTCGCACACGATCCGCAGATCGACATCGCCCTGATGGGCCATGCACCGGTCTATGTCGGTATCAGCGGCGGCAAGGACAGTCAGGCATTGGCCTACAGGATTCAGGCCCACCTCGACACCAACGGCCACGCGGGGAGCCGGGCGCTGATCCACAGCGACCTGGGGCGCATCGAGTGGCGCGATTCCCTCGCGGTCTGCGAGCGGCTTGCCGAACGCCTGGGCTGGGAGTTGATGGTCGTGCGTCGCGCAGCGGGCGACATGATGGATCGCTGGCTGGCGCGTTGGGAGGCCAACGTCGGACGCTACGCCGCCTTGTCGTGCGTGAAGCTCATCATGCCCTGGAGTTCAGCCTCCCAACGCTTCTGCACCAGTGAGTTGAAATCGTCTGTGATCGCTCGCGCCATCCGGGCACGCCACCCGACCGGGGCGGTGATTTCGGCAGTGGGCATCCGGCGCGAGGAAAGCACGGCGCGCGCCCGCACGCCAGCGGCCAAGCGTGACGAGCGATTGACCCGCGCGCGTGGCATCGGGCTGACCTGGAACCCGTTGATCCACTGGCCGCGCAGTGACGTGCTCGACTACATCCGCTCTCGGGGGGACATTCTGCATGCGGCCTACCGTATCTACGGCAGCAGCCGGGTGTCCTGCGCGTTTTGCGTGCTGGCATCGCAGGCAGACCTGTTGGCAGCGACCCGTTGTGACGACAACGCGGCGATCTACCGCGAGATCGTGGAGTTGGAAATCCGTTCGACGTTCTCGTTCCAGAGCAAGCGTTGGCTGGGCGATGTCGCGCCCAGCCTGCTCGACGCGCCAACGCTTGCCGCGCTCGCCGAAGCCAAGGAGCGGGCCATGCAGCGGCAGGCCGCCGAAGCGGAGATTCCCGCTCACCTTCTCTACGAAGCCGGCTGGCCGGTGTGCATGCCGACACCGGCCGAGGCGCGGCACCTCGCGTCCGTGCGCCAGCGCGTCGTCGAAGCCGTGGGCATAGCCGCCGACTGCCTGGATGGCGAGGCGGTTGGCGCCCGCTACGCGGCGCTGATCCAGCAGCAGAGGCACCGACGGCAGGCGTGACTTGCCGATCAGCCCCCTGTCCCCTCGGCCCTGGATGCCGAAGGGCGGGGTGAGACGCTGGCACACATGGATACCGAGACCACACCACAGATTCCGCCGCTCTACCACGGCACCCGCGATGCTTCCGCGCGCCGCATCCTGCGCGCCGGCTTCCGGCGTTCTCACTCACGCAACTACACGGGCACCGGCATTTGCCTGAGTGAATCGCTGACGGTGGCCTACGAGTACGGCATGTACGAAACGGGCGGTTGCGTGCTGGAGGCCCGGCTTGCGCCGACGGCGCGCTGGACGGATCGCTTCGATGGCACGGGCAACGGCAAGGATGCCTGGGACGAGTTCTTCGAGCGCTCCGGCATGGATGCGGTTCGCGCCTTCGGTGGCAACGTGTGGGTGATCTGGACGCCGGGCGCGCTGGTGTCGCTGCGCCGGCTCAGCCACTGCGAGGCCATCCGGCGCCTGTGTGCAGAGTTCGACGAGGACGGGCCGGACTGCGGCTACAACGCCGTGGTTCAGGACTACGCCAGCATCTGGTGGAAGCAGGCGATGGCCGACCCGAACCTCACCCGATTTCCTGACCACCATCGACAACTGGCGGCGCGCCTGCAACGCATGACGGGCTGCGCGCATTCAACGAAGGCCTGACCATGATGCTCGAACAGCAACTGCTTGACCGGATCACGGCGGAAGATCGAGATGCCTTGCATGATGTCGCGCACCTGTTGCGCAGGACTGAAGGTGCATGGAATCGGATCGAGCGCGGCAAGCAGGCTGAACTCAACGCCATGCACCATGAAGAAGGATCGCTCGCACTTTGCCTGCGCCGTGCGCAGCAGGCGGTGGACGAGTTGATTGTGGCAGTCCAAGGAGCAGGGCAGGTGCCCCACTGAGGCGCGCCTGCCCTTGAAAGCGAGCCGCCCCGCGAGAGCATGAAGGCATCCCGTCAGGAGGCTCTCATGGACATACCGAACCACCCCACCTTACCGCTGCACCGCATCGTGCAGGGCAAGAACCCCCGCGAATACTTCGATCCCGCCGAAATGGCCGAACTGGAAGACGGCCTGCGCGCTGCCGGGCGGGTTATCCAGCCCATCATCGTTCGCCCGATTCCCAACGCTGACCTGTATGAAATCGTGGCCGGTGAACGTCGCTGGCGTGCAGCCAAGACCGTCTTTGGCGACGACTACGGCATGCCCGTCGTCATCGAGGCCTTGAGCGACGAACAGGCAGAGGCATTCGCCACCATCGAAAACCATCACCGTGCCGCCATGTCGCATGCCGAGGAAGCGCAAGCGGCCCGCCGTCAGTTGATGCGCTACAAGGGCGACAAGGCGGAAGCCGCCGCGAGCCTGGGCTGGAAGCCGGACGTGCTGGAGCGCCGGCTGGCGTTGCTGACCTGCACGCCCGCCGTGTTGAAGGCGCTGACGCAACGCCAGATTCAGCTTGGACACGCCGAACTGCTGGCTGGTGTGCCACCGCAGAAGCAGGACAGCGTGCTGACCGGCGTGATCGCGCACAAGGTGCCGGTGGGCGTCTTGAAGGAGCAGTTGGGTCGCTTTGCCCGCCGCTTGGCCGATGCCATCTTCGACACCGCGCAGTGTGCGGCCTGCCCGCACAACTCTTCCCGCCAGTCCGGGCTGTTCGATGCCAGCCTGGGAGACGGCTTCTGCCAGCACCCGACCCACTACGACGAACTGACGATGCAGGCCGTCGAGGCGAAGGCTGCCAGCCTGGGAGAGCAGTACCCCGTTGTCCGCATCGTCAGGGCTACGGACGGGTTTTCACCGTTGCCGGTGGCCGAAGACGGCGCGCTCGGTGTCGGGCCGGTGCAGTACGGCGCTTGCAAGGGGTGCGCCTCGTTCGGCTGCGCGGTTTCGGCCACGCCCGGCACGCAAGGTGAAGTGACGGCCTCGCTGTGCTTCGACGCCGAGTGCAACAGCCACAAGGTGGCGGCATGGATGAAGGCGCAGCGTGAGAGCGCCAAGCAAGAGGCCTACTCGGACAAGGCCAGCGGCCAAGGCGGAAAGCGCCAGCCCGCGTCGAAGCCAACCGCCAAACCGGCCACCGTCCCGAGCAACAAGACGCCCCAGCGGGTCATCGACCATCGCCTCATGCAGTGGCGGAAGTGGGCCGCGAAGGAACTCATGGTGCAGCCCGAGCGCAACCGGCGCGTGATGGTCGCACTGGCAGGATCGGGCCGGACCAGCGACGTGCGCAGCAGTGAATACGGACAGGCGGCGAGCAAGATCGCCGGGGCGGAAGCGATCAGGGGCGCAGGCTTTCGCGGCCTTTTGGACGAAGTGGATGCCATCGACGCGCAGCACCTGGAGCGGTTGACGCTGGCGGTGACGGCTGCGGCGGCGTTCGGCGTGACCACGCATGACCTGGAGGCGCTTCTGAACTACCTCCAGGTCGATGAGGGCAAGCACTTCAAGTGGGATGCGGCCTTCCTTGACCTGTTCACGATGAGCGAACTGGATGCACTGGCCGGTGAAGTGGGGCTCAAAACCAAGATGGGCGCCAGCCTCTACAAGCTCGCCCGAGCCAAGAAGAAGGCCGACTTCATCAAGGCGCTGCTCACCGTGCCGGGCTTTGCCTACGACGGCTCGGTGCCGTCCGCCATGCGCTATCCGCGCAAGGAAGCGCAGCCGGAAGCCGGACCGCTCGATGGGGGGAGCGCGAGGGCGACGGGCAGGCCGCCCGAGGCAGCACAGGACGCCGACGAAGAAGCCGCGCTGGCCGCGTGAGCCGGGAAGCCACCGGAAAGAGCCACTGGAAACCCGGAAATGCCTTCGTAGCATGGTCTTCGAAGGCATTTCTTTCTTGAAGGAGCATGACATGACCCTGTTTGAAGAACTCTATGCGCTGGCCCTGACTGCGACGCTCACCCTGACGGTGAGCGCCGACGAGAAGTCGGGCCGGCTGACCGTGAACGTGATTCCCAAGCCGCGCAAGGACGTGAGCGAGCCGGCGCTGACGCAGCCCCTGAGCCTGACGGCGACCCCGCAGGAATTCGACGAAGGCTTCATCGCCACCTTGACCGGCTACCGTGAGGTTCGCCAAAGCCTCGCGCAGCAGGCGGAAGCCACCAAGGAAGTGATCGAGGCCGCGAAGGCCGCTTCGGTGAAGAAGGCCAGCGAGGCGGCGAGCAAGGCCGTCAGGCCCGGTGCTGCTGTGGGGGGCGCTGCGGGTGCGGCTGGCAAGTCGGCAAGTGCCGCGAGCGCGCCTGCCCAGCCAGCGACCGCTGAGGATGAAGACGAAGACGCAGAAACCGCCTGCACGAGCGCCGCGCCATCCGCAACGCCCACGGCGGGTGCCGAGTCTTACGACCTCTTCGGCTGAGTGCCGCAGCAGCACAACGACATGGGCTTGCATCCGCCCCTTTGGTTGAGAGACTGGATTTCAGGGCGGTCGAAGGCGACCGCCATCTCACCGAACCTAGGAGCGATACCACCATGTCGATTGCAGTTCTCGAAATCCGGCGGGCCTTCCGCTACAACGGCATCCTGCTGCCGGACGTGCCGGGGCTCGAACCCCGCGAAGTGCGCGACCTCTACAGCGCGCAGTACCCCGAACTGGTGAGCGCCGAAATCGAACCCGGCGAGGTGCGCGACGGCATCCAGGAGTTCAGTTTCCGCAAGGCGGTCGGCACCAAGGGCGCAGGCATTGGGTCTGCCGAGGCAGAGGTCGAAGACCGCGAGGCCGGCCCACGCCTTGCCGCCTTGTTGGCGACGATTCAAGCCGACGAGGCAGGGACGAGCGGTGCGCAGTCCAGGTTGTCCGCCGCGTTGTCGCGCCGCACCGTGCAGGACCGCTCGGCGGCGATGAGCCGGTTTGCCCATGCCGCCTTGGCGCAAACGCGCCATGAGGCGCGTCCGCACCGCTCGGCGGCGACCAGTGACATGCTGGCGCCTGTGGCATGAACCCGAGCCTGCTTCCCGGCACTGACAGGCGGGGTGTCACCGCGATGCCTGTCCTGGCGCTTCCCCAACTGAGCACCGTGGTGCCGCTGTCGGTGGCCTCGCGTTCGCAGGCGGCGGCGACCGCGGGACTGTGCCGCTGCCTGATCGCGGCGGGCATCGTGCATGAGGATGCGCTGCCGGAGAACGAAGCCGACCCGCTCAAGGCCTGCCAGCAGGCCATCGACGCCTGGATCAAGCGGCTGATCGGACCGCTCCACTGTCTGCAGCCCCGCGTGGCGATCAACGTGCTCGACGAGCACCAGCACCAGCCGGCCAGCCGTGATGGAAAGCTCGGGGCCTATGCCTACCTCGACCTGTACTGGTGCGAGTACCACGAGAGCGAATGGCCGGTGGGCCGTCAACTGGAAGCCCTGAATGCGGCGATGCCGGGCCTTGGTGCGACGGTGTTGCAGGTGCTGCGCGAGCAGAGCCGCTACGTCTATCCCGTCTTCACCCCCGACATTGCCGACGACGTGTCGTCCTATCTGTACTGGCAGGGCGAGTCGGACGAGGAAGCCGCGCTGGACATGATGTGCGAGGACGACAACGAAGCCGACCGCGAGGCCATGCGCGACGAGATGGTCACCCGTGCGATGCTCGATGCCGCCTATCCCGAGTGGGCGCGGCGCTGGCTGGTGCGCCAGGAGAAGGGGCGGCGTCGGCGCAAGGGCGATGCTTGCCAGCGGCCCTGCGATCTGCGCCGTGCCGCCAAGACCCTGAGTAATCCGACGATGCGCGCCATCGTCGCCGACGCGCTGGCGCTGTCCAAGCTGCCGTTGGACGACAGCTTTCGTCCCGACATCGACGGCGAGTACATCGGCTTCGGGGCCGTGCTGTCCTGGGACGAAGCCGACATCACGACGCGCATCTACGACGACCTGCTCAACCTCGCGCATCAGTCGGAGTTCTGCGACCGCATGGGCGAGGCGGTGATCCCGCTGGATGATCCCGGTGCACTGGCTGCTTGCTTCGCCCGCCTGGACCTGCGCTTTCAGGCCATCGCGCTGATCGACCGCTTGATTCACGCCCTGAGCGGCTGACACTGTTCTCAGGAGGTCATCCCAAGATGAACGAAGCCGAGTTTTCCATCCACACGCCGACCGAGAACGTGCTCACGCTCGATCAGGCGGTGCTGCTTTACCACGGCCGCAATGGCGGCGCGCTGGCCACCGTTCACGAGGTGATGACCGTGGATGGCTCGCCGGTGATCGGCGCGGGCCGCGCCATGACCGCCCAGGCGGCGCGCGAACTGGCCGCAGCCTTGCTCCAGCGGGTGGCCCACGGCGGCTTCCTGCCCGAGACGGTGCTCTACGTGCATGGCGACCTGATCCTGTGGTGGGTGCCGCCCACGCGCCGCCACATCGCCTTTCGGGTGGACGGCGACCACGCCGAAGCCTTCGGTGGCGGCGAGCGTGGAGAGACGGTGCCGCAGCCGGGGCTGGTCTTCGCGGCATCCAGCCGGACGTGGGGCGTGTGGGCGGTCAAGGGAAATCGCCGTCCGACGCCGCAGACCCCGCTGTATCAGGCCCCTTACTTCAACGTCAATGGGCAGGGCGGCATCTGCCAAGGCAACGTGCCGGTGCCCGAAGGCACCACGGTGGAGAAGATCGAGGCCTGGAACGATGCCTTTTTCCGCTCCTACTTCACGCATCCCAACGTGACCGGCAAGCTGCTGCGCTACCGGGGCGGTGCCTATGCCTTCTGGCGCGACATGCTCGACCAACGTTTTACCCGATTCCCGGAGCGCGTACTGGTCGATGTCAAGACGACGCTGGGCGGCCTGCTCGGCGGCAAAGACCGCAAGGAGGCCGCATGATGGACGTGCGCGATCAAGCCTTGCTGGCGTCCTGCCCGGTGGTGGCCGCGCCGTGCTTCAGCCCGCTGCCCGACATGGACAACGGCCAGCGCATCATCGTGGCGAGCAATGGCTGGTTCGTCCAGACCCGGCTGGACTGGCTCGACAGCATCACCGCGCTGAGTCTGGAGGCCCCGGCCATGCGCTTGCCCTACGGCGAGGTGCGCGAGCACCTGCGTTTCAGCTTCGGCCCCTTGCCGATCCCGCTGATCGAAGCGTTCGTGGCCTACGGACGTGAGCGCCTGCCCGACGAAGCCGCTGGCGTGCTGATCTTCTCGCGCCGCACCGGGCGGCTGCGACTGGCATTCTGTGAGGCAGAGTGGACCTCGCCCGTGCGCATCGACTACCGCAGGCCACCGATGGCCGACGACGAAACCGTGGCCGTGGACCTGCACACGCATGGGCGGGCGCCGGCGTTCTGGTCTGCCGACGATG
This sequence comes from Diaphorobacter nitroreducens, assembly GCF_002214645.1. Lineage (NCBI taxonomy): Bacteria > Pseudomonadati > Pseudomonadota > Betaproteobacteria > Burkholderiales > Comamonadaceae > Diaphorobacter > Diaphorobacter nitroreducens. The sequence continues at coordinate 1,797,927 of NZ_CP016278.1, read as the reverse complement.
ACCGGGACGACCAGGGCATCAAGGTAGCAGGCGTGTTTGGTCTGCTCCACCAGCCCAGGCCGATGGCGCGCTTCCGGCTGGTGATCAACGGCCTCTACCAGGACTTGCCGCGCCACCCGTGGCCGGGACCGGATGCGCTCGCGGACAGGATGGACGGCGAGGAACCAGCCCCCTGGCCGAACCGCTGGATGCGCAGCGTGATCCGCCGCTGGACCCACGCTTGAAAGCGCCTCCCGGCGCCGGACACTGAGTGCAACACGTCATGGAGGCTGTGCATGGAACATCGAATTGATCCTCGGCTGCTGGAGCACCGGGTGCGTTGCCATCTGGTCGGGGTGGGGGGAAACGGTGCGCAAATGGCCGCATGCCTGGCTCGGCTGGACATTGCGACGCGCGCCCTCGGGCATCCATACGGGCTGTATGTGGAAGCCTTCGACGCCGACCGGGTGAGCGAGGCCAATGTCGGACGGCAGTTGTATAGCGTTGCCGACCTCGGCAAGCACAAGGCGCTGGTGACGGTGCACCGGCTCAACCAGTTCTACGGACTCGATTGGGACGCTTATCCGATGCACTACGAGGACTACATGGCGGGGCGGCGGATTTCCGGCGGTGCCGACATCCTGATCAGTTGCGTGGACAGCCGTTCGGCCCGTCGCCACCTGCACCAGATCCTGTTCCGCGATCACGACGCGTGCCGGTACTGGCTCGACCTGGGCAACACGGAAACCACCGCCCAAGTGGTGCTGGGTCAGCCGGACAACCGCACGGTGCTGCGCACGGCGGGTGATGTCCCGAGACTGCCTTGCGTCACCGAGCTTTTCCCGGAACTGCTCGACGAGGCCGTCGTGGAGGACAACCAGCCGTCCTGCTCCGTACGCATGTCGCTGGCCTCTCAGGGGCTGTTCGTCAACGACGTGGCCGTGCGCTTTGCGGCGCAATTGCTTTACGAGTTGTTTTCCCGTGGCGGGCTGCGCCAGCACGGGGTGGTCATCAACCTCGACAGCAAGCGCGTTGGCCCCATTGAGGTCGATCCTCGAACTTGGGCGCGCTTCGGCTTCCGGCACACCGATGCCGAGGCCGATGCAGCAAGCGAGGAGGCTTTGGAATGAAGGACTGGAACGTGTGGGTCTGCCGAGGCGGGCGTAGCGTGGTGATCGGCACGGTGTCCGAACAGGACGAGCCGCTGGCCCGATGCGCGGCGTTGTCGCGCTTCGCGGTCACCGAGGATGAATTGGATTCGGGTGAAGCCCCGTTCACGGCGTCCGCCATTCTTCCCGAGGGCGACTTCTGGGTGTCGCCTGTCTGAATCCGGGCTCGCCGCAGCGATGCTTGATCCTTCGATAGACTTGGGGCAGCCCCGGACGCGGCTTTGCCGGACCGGTATCGGATGGACCTGCTGCAAAGAAGGCGCTCATGGCACGTAAACGCACCCTGCAAGAGATCGACCAGGAAATCGCCAAGCTGAAACAGGAAGCGGATGCCATCCGCGAATCCGAGAAAGCGGAAGTGGCGGCCAAGATCAAGGACGCCATTGCCTTCTACGGCTTTACCGCTGCCGACCTCGGCTTGTCTCGCGGCGGCAAGAAAGGGCAGAAGCCCGACGCCAAGGCCAAGCCGAAGTCGGTCAAGGGCGCTGGGAGTGCCCCGAGCCGCGTCAAGTACAAGGACGAAGCCGGCAACGCATGGTCGGGGTATGGCCGCAAACCCAAATGGTTTGTCGAGGCGCTGGCGGGTGGCAAGACCGCCGAGGAACTGCTCGCCTAGACCGCCGCTTGAGGCTATCCCGCCAGAGGGCAGCGATCCATGACGTTTCATTCGTCACCCGTTCGGGCGTATGCTGGCGTGAACCGCCTCATTTCCGCTTGAAGGATTGCGCATGGATCATCTGAATCACTGGTTCGAAAACGCCATCTGCTGGCCGTCTCCGATGGGCGCGGGAGTACCGGAATCCAAGCGGGTGGCCCGATGAGCCGGGATCATCCCATCATCAAGCAGTTCGAAGCGCAGGCCGAAGTGCTGGACATCACCGGCAGCGCCGAAGCGATTGACGAGGCCATCGTTCAACTGGCCACCTGGATGGACGGCCTCGAACTCTCCGACGATGATTCGGCCTTACTTTGCCGCATCGGGGCCATCCTCTACCGGGAAGGATTGCGTCGGCGCATGGGCGACAAGGCGGGGTGATCCTTGCGGAATGCAGGAATGGGGGCAGCGATGCCCCCATTCTCTTTGCGGCAGGGCTGCGCTGTTACGGTTCAGCGATCCTCGGTCATCCCTTCATCACCCGGCAGGTTAGGCCCCGTGTTGGGCGGCGGCTCATTGCGCTGCGCCTGCCGCGCCAGCAACCCGCCCAGATAAGCGCCGGAGGCGCGCGGGCGGTTATGCCCGGCCAAACGGGCCGCCGACAGTCTGGCCTCCGCATCCACATCAGGGGCTACGTCTCCGCCGCCGCGCACCGGGGGCGCAACCCCCGCTTTCTCGCTGTAGTGGTCGATCAGTGCCTCATGGCGCAGGCCGTGCGACGTGGCCCCCAGTCCTTCCTTGGTGAGCTGAAAGCGCCCCATCACGTAGTCGAAGCGCCGCAGGTTGCGGTCAAGGCTGTGGTGGGGATCGCCCATGTGTGCGTCTTCATCCTTGGCGAGCACCTGTGCGAAGCGCAGCGCCGCCATGCGCTCCGCTGAGTCCAGCGGGACGAAGCGCAGTCGCCCCCCTTTCGCTCCCTCCTTGATCCGCACGTAGCTGTCCGCCTGCCGCTCTTCGGACGGCAAGCCGGTGGCTTCGAACGGCACCACGCACCGGTGCGGCCGAAACATGACCGATTCCTTGCGCCGCAGGCCAAACGCCCGCATCAGCTTCAGGGAGGCGCCGATGTAGCGGTCGAAGAGGCATACCTGTTCGATCACTGCGTCGATGTCGATGCCGGCCGCCGTCCAGCTTTTGTCGCGCTGCGCGTTTTCGTGGCGCTGGTATTCGGCGGGCGTCAGGCCGTAGTGATCCGGCTTGCGAATGAAGCCGGGCTTGCCCAGCCACAGCGCCAGCCCGCGCAGGAAGCTCAGGTAGGTCTGGATCGTGGCCGGCGCGAGTTGCTCTTTCTGCCACACGGCGACCATGGCCCGGATGTGACGATCACCCAGGTTGCGCGGATCGGGCACCATCTTGAAGCCGGCCTTCCGGTGCAGGTCGCGGAAGAAGCGCCGCAGGAAATCGGCCCGCTCCTGACGGGTCTTGTGGGAGACGGTCTTTTCCCGTGCGGTGTGCTGGGCGTTGTACAGCGTGATCAGGAGGTCAAGCACGCGCATGGGATCGGCATGGCCGGGCCGCAGCCGTTCGAGGGCTTGCTCCGGCGACAGGGTGGCACGCTCCTGATCGCGGCGCGGCTGGTGATGGTGGGTGTCGCGCCACGCGCCCAGGGAGCCCTGGACACGGCGGGGGGCGTGTTGTGTGTTGAATCTGGACATGGCAAATCTCCGACAGCAGTGCCGTGTGCCGTCCCGGCGGCGCACAGCGGGAATGGGGTGGAATCCATCGGGTCATCGCCGGCGCGGATTCCGATGCGCGGGCAATGCGTGGTCAGGTGTTTCAGCAAGGCGTGCGGTCACGAGCGCGCCATGCCTACCCAGGGTTTGCCGGCATCGCGTGGGGCGCGATGACCAGCTCGGTCGTTCTTAAAAATGAACACGGTGATCCGTCTCGCTTCCGCATTTCTGCGTTCGCCGAGCGTTGGGATGCCGTCCCGCCTCAAGGGCAGGGAGCAACATCAGCGCGAAGGTCTTGCCTTGCGCGCCATGGGGGATCAGTCCTCAGTACGTAGCGCCATCCACCTGCATGGGTCCGCCCCTTGACCGAAAGTCCGGGGCAGTGCGAGGTTCACGAGCGGGGGCACACGGGGAGCCCAACATGGGGCCAACACAGCCGTGTGCTGCGCGAAGTGCGCGTGCTCGAAAGGGTGACGGGAACAGTGGCGCGGCATCGAGTGCCGGCCAGTGGAACTGCTCGAACGCAGGGCTCGCTCTCGGGGAGCGTCTGACAGACGACTGCCAGCAGTGCCTTGCGTTGCTCTACGGGTTGAACTGCTTCGGGCGTGGGCTCAATGGGCCATGCCGAGCCCGACTCGGAGGTCGGGGCTTGAAGAGGCGGGTCACGACCGCAACGCCTTTCGCTCCGTGATGGAGCAGGCCAGGAGGCCTCGGGAGACTGTAGTTCACACCCAGGCCGCGCTCAGGTCAATGGCCAGCACCGCTGCACCACCCCCTTGCTGCCAGAACAGCGGCGTTTGCGGGTGGCCCTTGAAATTGCAATGCGAGGGGCGCTTATTTTTCAAAAGCCCGCCTGAACGAGCTGCCGCCTGGGGTTGACATTGCCTTGGCCTGCCTCTGGTTTTTATCGTGAGGGTTTCAATGCCCTTGAGCCCTTTGGAACGCCCTCGGCGCTGAAAGTGTGGTCTTGACGACGCCTGATCCAGTGAGACCGTAGTCCGACACGGAAGACGTGGGGCGGCGTGGTCGAAAGTACTCGATCTGTACACGGCCTCGACTCGTATTGGCTGGGAACACAGTCCGAGCTGATTGCGAGAACGAGGCTATCCCCCGCGATTTCTGTGTGGAACGGTCGCATCGCCGAACCGATGCTGACCCTTTTCAAACCCACATAGGAGTCATCCATGGACTTTCTCGTCAGAGCCGTCGACGTCGGCTTCGGAAACACCAAGTACGTCACCAGCGCGTCCGGCAGCGAAATTCGTTGCACCAGCTTCCCATCGATCGCCTATCCAAGCATGCGGGAATCGTCTGGACAACCAGGCTACGAGCGGCGCAAAACGGTGGCGATCCCGATCAATGGCCTGTTCTACGAGGTCGGTCCCGAGGTCGAACTGGCGGCGGACACCTTTCGCGCAACCCAGATGCACGATCGCTATACCGAGACGCCGGAATACATGGCCCTGCTGCGCGGCGCGCTCGCGCTGATGAAGCAACCGTCGATCGATTTGCTGGTCGTGGGGCTGCCGGTGGCGGCGCTCGCCACGAAGAAGGCCGCGCTCGAGAAGGCCGTGACGGGAACCCACGACATCGGCAACGGGAAGACCGTGGTGGTCCGCAAGGCCCTGGCCATTGCCCAGCCCCAAGGCGCCCTGGTGGACTTTGCCGTCCAGCACGGCAAAAGCGGTTCCATCGAACGGGAGCAGAGTCTGATTCTTGACCCAGGCTCCCGGACCTTCGATTGGCTGGTCGCCAGGGGCATGCGCCTGGTGCAGGCGAAGAGCCATTCGGTGAACCGCGGTGTCTTCGACATCCTGCAGGCGATTGCGGCCGAGATCAGCCACGACATCGGGACGCCATACAACGACATCGAAGCCATCGACCTGGCGCTGCGCACGGGCAAGAACCCGGTGATCTACCAGAAGCCCTACGACATCTCTCGGGCCATGCCCATGGCGCACTCGATCGCCCAGCAGGCCGTGGCATCGATGATGCGCTGGATCGATGCGAGCTACAGCTTCCAGAACATCATTTTGGTTGGCGGTGGCGCGTACCTGTTCAAGAAGGCGGTGAAGGAGGCGTTCCCGAAGCACAAGATCCTCGAGGTCAAGGATCCCTTGCATGCCAACGTTCGCGGATTCCAGATCGCCGGCATGAACCACGCGCCCAAGCTCTTCGGCGCTGCCGCCACGACCGCACAAGGAGGTGCGTGATGGATGATGCCGTGCCCCCCAAGCTGGAGACGATCCGGATGCTGTTCGAGCTGGATCGGGAAGACGATCCGCGGCTCTACGACGACCTGATCCGCTTCAAGAAGGGCACCAAACGCATCAACCGCCTGCGCCTGCTGGCGCACGAGGCGGTGCTTGGGCAGTTCAGCGCGGCGACGGGTGTTGCAGTCGCACGGCCGGCGCCCGTGCAGCCCATCGTGAGTGCTGCTGCAGGCGGGCCGTCCGGAGCTGTCTTCGAGATGCCAGCGGCGGCAGACGTCTTTGGTGAACCCCTTGAGAACTAAACCTGGGCGGGAGAAGGTCAATGACCGAAGCGAGCTACATCTTCATCCACGGTTGGGTGGATGACGTCATGAGGGATGCCACTGTCCAGGAGGCTCATCGCATTCGAGTGAGGTTGGCCGATGGGCGAATCGCCGATCTTTCCATTAGGCGGATAGAAAACCCGGTCAGGCTTGGCGACGAAGTCAGTGTTGTGGTCGAGCGTGAGCGTCCTGGCCTTGCGCTGGCCCTCATGGATCACACCACGGGCGAGGGCACGAACTATCTGCGTCGGCAAGAACGTCGCTGGCCGGCCGAATCGGATGTCCTCATCATCGCGGCAACGGCAGGCTCGTTTGCGGTCGCGCTCGGGTGGGGCGCCGTGCCCGCCACGCTGGCGTTCGCGCTGCTGTTCTGGCTGGTCGTCGCCAAGCTGCCGCAAACGCGGCGCCATCGGGCAGCCGAACTGGTCGATTACCTGATCGACCGCGAGTACTGCCGCTGGCGCGCTGGTCTCTATCGCCAAGAGGCAGCGCGGTGACTCGCGGGCGCTCCCGGGTAGATCGCGGCGGACGTTCCAGCGTCAGTGCGTCAGAACTCGCCCAGATGGGCGTCTGTGAACAATTGGTGCTGTTCGAGCACAGCTACGGCCAGCACCGCTCCGCGCAGCAGCGTGCAGACATGGTGCGAGGTGGCCGCGAGCATCGTCGCTTCTTTCTGGAGGGACAGGCGGAACGCAGGGAGCGTTGCTTCATTGCCACCTCTGTCTTCGGGGAAGGGGTAGAGGTGGCTGTACTCAGGTCGTTCCGAGATCGGGTGCTGCGCTCCACGCCCATCGGCCGTGCGGTCATCTTCTTCTACTACCGAACGGCGCCTGGTGCGTGTCGATTGCTTGAGGGGCACCCGCGTCTGGTGCGGTTCACGCGGGCGCTGCTCAGGTCGGTGGTGTGGATGGCAGCAAAGGTGCTCGCAAGCCGGGGAGGGCGGAGCGGTGATTGAATTTGCTCTGGCCCTGGCGGCCTTCTTGGGTTGGCTGCTGCTACGGAGGCGTCGGGGATCGAAGGCAGGGGTGCCCATGGAGCTCCAGTGCGCTACGCTTGCCTACGCCGAGAAGTTGTTTCGCGATCCCGGTTCGGTTGCTCTGACAGCTAAGGTTGACCGGGCCTACCGCGTCGAGGGCAGGGCGCTCGTCCTGGTTGAACTGAAAACCCGCCGTTCCAATCACCCCTACCATTCGGACGTGATCGAGCTGTCGGCGCAGCGGGTCGCCATCATGCGGCAGACAGGAGAGCAGGTTGCGCGGCACGGGTACGTGGTCGTGCAAACCGAGGACGGTCACCGTACCTTCCACAGGGTTGATCTGCTGAGTGCTGCAGAGGTCGATGCCCTGATCAATCGCCGGGAAGCGATCCTGAAAGGGCTCATCCGGCCTCAGCGCACCTGCTCGCCAAACCTGTGCCGTCAATGTGAGTTCGAGAAAAAATGCACGGAAATTCGCTCAAAAGGTAATCGTACGTTAAACACCGGGCACCCTGAATCGTCATGGTGAGTGGGGAGTACGTCAAGAACGGATGACGATTACAAGATTGGACACAGACATGCCAGACATTGCTCGCAAGTCTTTCGATCCGGAGTTCGATGCCGCGTGGCGTCTTTTCATGGCGATGCATGACGCCCCTTCCAACGCAACGGCGAAGGATCTTGTCGAATGGCTCGCCCAGTGCCCGCGGCATGTTCGGGCCTTTGACGATGTGCTGACATTGTGGGCTCTGGCCGGGGGGGGGCTCGCCAAGCGCGCCAATGCTGCTGTGCTGGAAGTGCCGTGCAGTGTCCAATGATGATCATTCGGCGTGATCAGGGGCCCCCGTGCGTCTCTGCCGCATGGTCGACCGGGCCCTCATGCTGTAAAGCCATCAAGCCAAGACCCGAATGGCGGGCCGACCTTCAACCGGCATCGCCCACAACTGCTTGCGCGTCATGCGAATGCCTGGCCGGTTGATCTCGCTGTCATTGGCCATTTTTAGCGCTTTGGCGATATTGACGGAGATGTTGTCCAGCGTGCACGGCGTTTTCTCAAAGTAGCTGTGGAAGCTGATGCTGTTCGCCACGTCCTTTTCCCAGTTCCTGACTTGGTGAATGCCCGCTTGGAAGCCGCTGGACGGCGGAACGAGGCCGACGTCCAACTGTTCCAGCCAGCCAACGATCTCCGGGTACTTGTTCGACACGGCGGTTGGCACGATCATGTACTCGGGTATGCCGTGGAAGAAAAAATCGGGTTTCTCCCTCCAAGCCCGAGTCAGAAACTCAGAGGGGGTCATCAGCGTCTTGCTGGTTCGCAATTCGGCATAAAACGCTGCAGATGTGTGGTCGGCCACGATGTAGTGGACAGCGTGTTCCTTGTCCGCCTCCTCAATCTTGTCGAGCTTCACCTCCATCGCTTTGTCTTGCCACTTCAGCCGCCGATCCTTCAGCGCGTAGAGATGCTTGGATGGTGTGATGAAAAGCTGATGGATGTAGTTGGGATAGGGGGAGCGGTAGTGGTTGATCATGCTGGCGGTGTCATGGAGGTCGGCGGGAATCAGGTGGGCTTGCGGTCTTGGGCAGCGTTTGTGCTTCGATCAAGCGACACGACGAAGAGGAACAACCGTCCAGGGCATACCCTGTTCGCAGGCCACAAGAAATGCGGCCCATAGTTCGAGCGCAGCATGCCGTTCTGGGAGATAGTCGTACTGGTCGTAGATTTCCTCCATGCCTTTCAAGATATGGTTCAACGCTCGTTCTGAGACCTCGTTGGTAACTCCCATCGCTTTCATGTGTGATTTCGCGGTGCTCCGGGTGTCGTGCGGAGTGAACTTCCGGATGTCCAGGCCGCCTCTCTCGAACCTGCGGGTCAAGGCCGCCCAGAGAGTGCTGTTGCCAACGTGCGTGTCGCCACCGAGCCTGGCTCGCCGGTGACCCCGGCGAGCGGGCAGAACCCAGCGCGAGTCTCCAGCGCACTTCTTCAACTCCCGGAACCACGAGACCACCGTCGGACAGAGGGGCACCACGTACCCGCGCCGAGTCTTCACGGTGTCTTCGGTGACAATCCAGATGCCCTTGTCCAAGTCTACGTTGATCCACTGTGCCTTGACGAGCTCGATGGTCCGCACGCAAGTTGCGAGCATGATTCTGAAGGCCAGGGCGTTCTCGGCACCGATCGATTCGATGTCGGGCAGCAGGGTTCGCAACTCGGTTTCGGACAGCATCAGTCTGCGGCGCACGGGCGGGCGAGGGCCAATGACCGATACCAGATCAATCCCGATGGTCGGGTTAACATGGATCAACCGCTTGCCAAGCGCATGCGCGAACAGCCGGTTGCAGGTCGAGCGGAGGCGCTTGCACATCGTCCAGGTGCGCCCCGAGTCGGCGATCATGCCCACGATGTCTGCTGACGTCACGCCGGTGACGAGCATCGCGCCAAGCTTCGGGATGATGACTTGGTCGAGGTCCGCGTTACGGGCTTCCTGCGTGCTCTCTGCCAGTGCCGCAACGATCTTCTCGCGGTAGTCCTCGGCCAACTCGCGAACACTCCAGGTGGTCCGAACGCGGACCTTATCCTGCTTTTTCGTGATCGCGGGGTCTCCCCCCTTGTCGATCTCGACGCGTTTCTCTCGCGCCAACTGACGCGCAGCTGGAAGACTGATGTCGGGATAGTTGCCGAGCGTGAGTTCGCGGGCGCGCCCGCCGTACTGATATCGAAGAACCCAGGTGGCGGTGCCAGCGGCCGAAAGCGTGAAGGTGAGCCCGTCGCCGTCAGTTCGGGCGACGGGTTGGCGCGCGCGAATCCAGTGCTGGATTTGCACGGGTGTCAGTAGGTTCTTGCCCCTCTTTGCCACCTTGAAGTCCTCCATACAGAACCCCTGGTGACGATTGACAGAGGTTATGTCTACGACAGCTTGTCCACTTCGAACGGAGGCGCAACATCAACTTCTTAGCTACGTCTCTGGCTACAAATTCTAGCTACGAAGCCAGCTACAAATCAAGCCCGATATGCTCTGGCACGGTAGGGCATGAAGTGGGAGAAAACTATTTGGTGACAATGCCTTATCTACGTGTGGAGTGGAACGTCTTGACACGTGTTGATGTTGCAGTAGGCATTGCAGGTGGCGATTTGCATGTTTTTGGCCTCCAACGCTTTTACAGCAAGCGCAAGCAGCTATCAAAAATAGAGTGAGAAGTGCGCGGGCGTCAGCCGCGGCGCTCGAAGGTCACGAAGGCGTAGGGCAGGCCGCCCGCGCCCACATGGCTGCTACGGGCCGTTTCCACCCATTCCGGTCCCAGAGCCGGGGCGTAGGCATCGCCCTCGTAGTCCTGCGCGATCTCGGTCACCTCGACGCGCGTGGCCAGGGGCAGGGCCTGGGCGTAGATCTGCGCGCCGCCGATGACCCATGCCGTGGTGCTGCCGGACTGCTGGGCCAAGGCGAGTGCCTCAGGCAGGCTGGATGCGCGCTGGGCGCCGCTTTCCTGCCAGTCGGCCTGGCGCGTCACGACGATGTTGGCGCGGCCCGGCAGCGGCCGAAAGCGCGGGGGCAGCGAGTCCCAGGTCTTGCGGCCCATGATCACCGGGTGGCCCTGGGTGAGCGCCTTGAAATGCGCCAGGTCTTCGGGCAGGTGCCAGGGCATGGTGCCGTCCTTGCCGATCACGCCGTTGGCGGCGCGTGCGTAGATCAGGTTCACTTGCATGGCTGTTCGTCCCGCCTCAGACCGCCACCGGCGCCTTGATGGCGGGGTGGTGTTCGTAGCCCACCACTTCGAAGTCTTCGTAGGCGTAGTCAAAGATGGATGCGGGCCGGCGCTTGATCTGCAGCGTTGGGTAGGCGTAGGGCTGGCGCGCCAGTTGGGTCTGCACCTGCTCGAAATGGTTGCTGTAGATATGGCAGTCGCCGCCGGTCCAGATGAAGTCGCCCACCTGCAGGTCGCACTGCTGCGCCACCATGTGCGTGAGCAGCGCGTACGACGCGATGTTGAACGGCACGCCCAGGAAGATGTCTGCGCTGCGCTGGTAGAGCTGGCAGCTCAGTTTGCCCGGCTCACCGGCCACCTGCGATGGCGCCACGTAGAACTGGAAGAACGCGTGGCAGGGCATGAGCGCCATCCGGTCCAGCTCGGCCACGTTCCAGGCGCTCACGATGATGCGGCGGCTGTCGGGGTGGGTCTTGAGCGTGTCGATCACCTGCTGGATCTGGTCGATGTGGCCGCCGTCCGGCGTAGGCCAGCTGCGCCACTGCACGCCGTACACGGGGCCCAGGCTGCCGTCGTCGCGCGCCCACTCGTCCCAGATGGTGCAGCCGCGCTCCTGCAGCCAGCGCACGTTGCTGTCGCCGCGCAGGAACCAGAGCAGCTCCAGGATGATGGACTTGAGGTGCACCTTCTTGGTGGTCACCAGGGGAAAGCCTTCGGCCAGGTCAAAGCGCATCTGGTGGCCGAACACGCTCCTGGTGCCCGTGCCCGTGCGGTCGCCCTTGGCCGTGCCGTGCTCGAACACGTGGCGCATCAGGTCTTCGTATTGGTGGCGGATGGGGCGTGGGGTCATGGTCTTGAATGAAAAGTGGCTCCAGCGCTTGCTAGACAAGCGCCAACAGCTCTCATTTTTGAAGAATGCAGCCCGGGTTCATGAGGCCCTGCGGGTCCAGGGCCTGCTTGATGGCGCGCATCAGCCCCAGGGCCACGGGCGACTTGTACTGCGCCAGCTTGTCGGCCTTGAGCACGCCCACGCCGTGCTCGGCCGAGAACGAGCCGTCGAACTGCGCCACCGCGTCGTACACCAGGGCGTTGACGCGGTCCTCCTGCGTGCGCAGGAACTCCCGCGCATCGCCGCCCGCCGGCGCCTGTACGTTGTAGTGCAGATTGCCGTCGCCCAGGTGGCCGAAGTTGACCAGGCGCACGCCGGGAATCTCGCGCTGCAGCAGCGCATCGGTGTGCTCCACGAACGCGGGGATGCGCGACGCGGCGATCGAGATGTCGTGCTTGATGTTCAGGCCTTCTTCGGCCTGGGCCAGCGGAATGCTCTCGCGGATATGCCACAGCTCATGCGCTTGCGACAGGCTCTCGGCGACCACCGCGTCCAGCACGCAGCCGTCCTCGAAGGCCAGTTCCAGCAGCGCCTCGAAGCGCTGGCGCGCGTGTTCTTCGGATTCGCTGTCGCTGTTTTCCAGCAGCACGTAGTAGGGTGGCGCGCCGTCCAGCCCGGCGAACGGCACGCGCAGCTGCGGCATGTGCTTGATTACCAGCGACAGCGCGAACTGCCCCATCACCTCGAAACCCGTGAGCCCGGCCCCCAGGTGCTGGTGCGACAGGCCCAGCAGGCGCACGGCCGCCCCCATCGACGGCACGGCGGCCCAGGCGGTGAGCTGCGCGGCGGGCTGGGGGAAGAGCTTCATGGTGGCCGCGGTGATGATGCCGAGCGTGCCTTCGCTGCCGATGTACAGGTCGCGCAGGTCGTAGCCGGTGTTGTCCTTGCGCAGGCCCGAGAGGCCGTTCCACACCTCGCCCTGGGGCGTGACCACCTCCAGCCCAAGGCACAGCTCGCGCGTGTTGCCGTAGCGCACCACCTGCGTGCCGCCGGCATTGGTGGACAGGTTGCCGCCGATGGTGCAACTGCCTTCTGCGGCAAGCGACAGCGGGAACAGCAGTTCGGCTTTCTCGGCCGTCTCCTGCAGGGCCTGCAATATGCAGCCGGCCTCCACCGTCATGGTGAGGTTGTCGCGGTCGATGGCGCGCACCGCATTCATGCGCGTGAGGCTCAGCACCACCTGTGTGCCGCTGCCGTCGGGCGTGCTGCCCACCGACAGGCCGGTGTTGCCGCCCTGCGGCACGATCGCCGCGCCGGCATCGGCACAGGCGCGGACCACTGCTGCCACCTCGGCCGTGGAGCCCGGGCGCACCACGGCCAGGGACTTGCCATGGGAGCGCTTGCGCCAGTCCTGTTCATAGGCGGCAAGGTCGCCCTCGGTCAGTACATGGGCGGCGCCAACGATCTGGCGCAGGGTGTCGAGCAGGGCAGTGGTCATGGCGGTCAATCCAGTCGATGTCAGGCAAAGGCTCAGCACGCTCATGCAGGCGCGGCGGCGCGTGCCGCCTTGGCGGCACGCTGGCGCAGCCGCACATGCAGCGCGCAGGCGGTGAACAGCAGCAGGCACAGCACGATCTCCAGGCCCGCCAGCCAGTTGCCGGGCGTCGGGTCACTCCAGGCGCGCACCACCCCTTCGGTGAAATACAGCCACACCAGCAGGCTGACCCAGCGGTAGGTGTACATGCGCCGCTTGAGCAACCCGGCCAGCGGCACCGCCAGCGGCAGGGCCTTGAGCGCCAGCCACGAGCCGCCCGGGCGCACCGGCGCCAGCCACAGCTCCCAGGCCAGGCTCAGCACGATCAGCGCCGCCAGGCTGCCCACGGCCAGCCAGCGCGTGGCCGCCACGTCGGTGGCGATGTGCAGGGCGGGGGCGGGGGGCAGGGTTTCGCGATGCATGGGGCTGGCATCATATCGGTCATGTCGTTGTCCCTACAGTCCATTGCAGTGCGTGCCGAGGAGTGGCTGGTGGAGCTTTCCCACTTCCCCTGGCGCACCACCGCGCAGACGCTGCGCGAGCGCTTTCGCGAGGACCGCCTGGGGCTGACGGCCAGCAGCCTCACCTTCACCACGCTGCTGTCGCTGGTGCCGTTCGTGACGGTGGCGCTGGCCATGTTCACCGTGTTCCCCATGTTTGCCGAGATGCAGCTCGTGCTGCAGCGCTGGCTGGTGGACAGCCTGGTGCCCGACAGCATCTCGCGCCCGGTGCTGGGCTACCTCACGCAGTTCGCCGCCAAGGCGCATGGCCTGGGCGCGGCGGGCTTGTCCATCCTCATGGTGACCGCGCTGGCGCTGATCCTCACCATCGATCGCACGCTCAACAACATCTGGCGCGTGCAGCGCCTGCGCCCGCTGGGCCAGCGTGTGCTGATCTACTGGGCCGCGCTCACGCTCGGTCCGCTGGTGCTGGCGGCCAGCCTGGCGTTGACCACCTCGGTCGCCAGCGCCGCGTCGCGCGGTATCGGCGACACGCTACCGGGCGGAGCGCGCCTGCTGTTCGATGCGATCGAGTTCTTCGTGCTGGCCGCCGGCATGGCGGCGCTGTACCGCTATGTGCCCAACACCCAGGTGCACTGGCGCCACGCCTGGGCGGGCGGGGTGTTCGTCGCCGTGGGCATCGAGCTGGCCAAGAAAGTGCTGTCGCTGTACCTGGCGTCGGTACCCACCTATTCGGTGCTGTACGGCACGTTCGCCACGCTGCCCATCTTGCTGCTGTGGGTGTACGTGGCCTGGGTCATCGTGCTGCTGGGTGCGGTGGTGGCCGCCTATCTACCGAGCCTGCTCGCCGGCGTGGCGCGCTGCGCCACGGGCGAGGGCTGGGCCTTCTTGCTGGCCGTGGAGGTGCTGCAGCAGCTGCACCGCGCGCGCCAGCAACCGCCCCACGGGCTGAGCGTGCTGGAGCTGGCCCAGCGGCTGCGCGTGGATGTGCTGCAGGTGGGGTCCGTGCTGCCGGTGCTGGCGGCGCTGGATTGGGTGGTGCGGGTGGACGAGACGGCCGCCGACGGGTCCGACGCAGCCGACGCACGCTACGTGCTGCTGGCCGAGCCGGCCACCACGCACATGGAGCCGCTGGTGCAACGCCTGCTGCTGGCGCGCACCCCGCCGCTGGAGCGCCTGTGGGCGCACACGGGGCTGGAGGTGCTCACGCTGGCCGACGTGCTGCCGCGCGAGTCCGTGCAGCGGCCATCTGAGATGCTCCTTAAACGATAGCTGTTAGCGCTTGATGGGTAAGCGCTAGAGGCTGTTTTGGCCTAAATCCTGCGCGGCCGCCGCGCCGTGCAGTACCGCGCCCTCCAACGTGGCGGGGTAGGGCCCTGCCACGTAGTCGCCGCAGGCCTGCAGGCCGTGCGCAATCACGCGCGGCGGGCGCGCCAGGGCGGGCGTGCAGGCAAAGGTGGCGCGCTTTTCCACCACCGTCTGCACCACGCGCAGACCGGGCAAGGCCAGGTCCTCGGCCGCCTGGGCCAGCACGTCGCGCTCCAGCGCGGCGCGCTCGCCCTCGAAGGCGCTGACCACGAACGCCAGCAGCCCGGCCGGGCCGCCCAGCAGCGCGCGGTCGAAGACGAACTGCGCGGGCCGTTGTGCCCGCGCGCGCAGCGCCAGCATGGGGCGGGGCAGCAGCGGGGTGCGCGCTCCCGGCAGTTCGGCATACACGGTGGCGATGGCGCCAAAGCGCAGTGCCTGCGCACCGGCGGCCCAGGTCTGCAGGGCGGGACGCTGGGGCGCGGGCACGGCGGCTTCGGCCACCAGGCGGGCGGACTCGGTGCTGCTGGTGGCCAGCAGCACGGCGTCGAACGCGCAGCCGTCCACGCGCCAGCCGGCCTCGTCGCGTGCGAGTGCCTGCACGCGTTGGCCGCGGTGCACCGCGTGGCCGCGCTGCTGCAGCCAGTGCGCCGCGGGCTCGGGGAACAGCGCGCCCAGGTCGGTGCGCGGCAGCAGCAAGTGGGAGCCGCCCCGACCGGCGAACAGGCTGTCGTGCAGCACGCGCAGGAACACCTGGCCGCAGGAATCTTGCACGGGCGTGTTCAACGCCGACACGCACAGCGGCGCGATGAACTCGTCCACCAGCCGCTGTGGCAGGCCTGCGCACAAGTCCGACACGCTGGTGCCCGGTGCACACCGGAACCCCGCCAGCCGCCAGCGTGCGGCGCGCGCCAGCAGGGCCGCACGCTCGCGCAGGCTCCAGCCACGTGCGCGGGCGATGCCGGCCAGCGCATCCCAGGGCGGCGGGGCATCGGGCAGGGCCAGGCCGCTGCCGTCGGGGAACACTAGCGCCAGGGGTAGGCGCAGCAGGGCGGAGTCGGGCGTGACGCCCACGGCGCGCATCAGGCGCAGGCATTCGGCATAGGCGCCGATGAGGATGTGCTGGCCGTTGTCCAGCACCAGGGGCGAGCCGTCCGCGCGCTGGCCGGCCACGGCGCGCGCGCGCCCGCCCAGGGTGCGGCTGGCCTCGAACACGCTGACCGCGTGGCCCGCCTGGGCCGCATGCACGGCCGCGGCCATGCCGGCCCAGCCGGCGCCGACGATGGCAACCTTCACATCATCCCCAGCGCCTGCACCTTCCAGGCCAGCCAGAACTTGCGCAGCGGCGTGAGGCTGGTGCGCTGGTGCAGTACCTGGAAGTTGTCGGCCTCGATCTCGCGCAGCAGCGTGCGGTAGATGCTGGCCATCATCAGGCCGGGCTTCTGCGCGCGCCGATCCACGTCGGGCAGCAGCGCCAGCGCCTGGTCGTAGAAGAGGTGCGCGCGCTCGGCCTGAAAGCGCATCAGCGCGGTGAAGCGCTCCGAATACTCGCGTTTGGTGATCTCGTGCGCCTTCACATCGAACTGCTGCAGCTCGGAAATGGGCAGGTAGATGCGCCCACGCATGGCGTCCTCGCCCACGTCGCGGATGATGTTGGTGAGCTGGAACGCCAGGCCCAGCTTGTGCGCGTACTGCGTGGTGCGCTCATCTTGCTGGCCGAAGATGCGCGCCGCCACCTCGCCCACCACGCCGGCCACCAGGTGGCAGTAGCGCGCCAGGCCCGCGAAGTCCAGGTAGCGCGTCTGCTCCAGGTCCATCTGGCAGCCCTCGATCACGGCCAGCAGGTGGCGCTGTTCGATGCCGTAGGCGGCCGCATGCGGCATCAGCGCCTGCATCACCGGGTGGCTGGGTTGCCCGGCAAAGGCCTTGGCCACCTCGCCCTGCCACCAGGCCAGCTTGGCCTGGGCCACGCTGGCTTCGGAGACTTCGTCCACCACGTCGTCCACCTCGCGGCAAAAGGCGTAGAAGGCCGTGATGGCCGTACGCCGCTCGCGCGGCAGGAAGAGGAAAGCGTAGTAGAAGCTGCTGCCGGAGGCGGCGGCCTTTTGCTGGACGTACTGTTCAGGACTCATGGGGGCGTGATTCTCCCATGGCCCTGGGCGGGGCTCGCGGGGGAAACATGCGCAGCGCAGGGCCGGAGCGCTGCGCCGCCGCAACGTCACTGGCCAGACGTGGAAATGTCATGCCGCTGTCGTGGCGCCGGCCCACCATGCCTGTTCATGATGCGCGACGATGCCTTCCTGAACGCCTGGAAATCCTCCGCGGCCCGGCCGCCGGACGACCCAGCGGATGATGCATGCGACCCGGCGCGCCCCCCGCTGCGCTACCGCACGCTCTGGATTTCCGATCTGCACCTGGGCACGCCCGGCTGCCAGGCGCAGGCGCTGCTGGACTTTCTCAAGCACACCGAGTGCGAGACGCTGTTTCTGGTGGGTGACATCATCGACGGCTGGCAACTGCGCCGCCAGTGGTACTGGCCGCAGGCGCACAACGACGTGGTGCAGAAGCTGTTGCGCAAGGCCCGCAAGGGCACGCGCGTGATCTTCATCCCCGGCAACCATGACGAGTTTGCGCGCCGTTATGTGCAGCTCAACTTCGGCGGCGTTGCCGTCGCGGAGGACTGGGTGCACGAGACGGCCGACGGCCGCGCGCTGTGGGTGATCCATGGCGACCTGTTCGATGGCGTGATCCAGTGCGCCAAGTGGCTGGCCCATGTGGGCGACTCGCTCTACGAATTCACGCTCAAGCTCAACCGGCACCTGAACACCCTGCGCGCGCGCCTGGGGCTGCCGTACTGGTCGCTGTCCAAATATCTCAAGCTCAAGGTCAAGCGCGCCGTGAGCTACGTGGGCGACTTCGAGAACGCGGTGGCTCGCGAAGCGCGCAAGCGAGGCCTGCACGGCGTGGTGTGCGGGCACATCCACCATGCGGAGCTGCGAGACATCGACGGCATCCTGTATGCCAACGATGGCGACTGGGTGGAAAGCCTCAGCGCGCTGGCCGAGCACGCCGATGGGCGCCTGGAGATCCTGCACTGGGCGCAGCACATGCCCGTGCAGCGCAAGAGCGGCGCAGAACTACCGCAACCCATTCCTGTCACTACCGATTGAAGTCCATGGCGCCTGAAGCTGCCCCGTTGGTCGAGCTGATCTATTTCAATGCCGGGGGCGGACACCGCACCTCCGCGCTGGCGCTGGAAGCGGCCATCGCCCGCGCCGGGCTGCCGTGGCAGGTGTGCCGCACCAATCTCTTCGAGGTGCTGGACCCGAACGCGCGTTTTCGCCAGTGGACGGGCATGGAACCGGAAGACGTCTACAACAAGCGCCTGGCCCGGGGCTGGACGCTGGGGCTGACGCACGAGTTGCGCCTGCTGCAGGGCATGATCCGCTGGAACCACCAGCGGCTCATGCAGTCGCTGCGCCGGCACTGGGCGGCACGCCGGCCGGCGATGGTGGTGTCGCTGGTGCCCAACTTCAACCGCGCCATGGCCGACGCGCTGGAGCAGGCCCTGCCAGGCGTGCCCTACGTCACGGTGATGACCGATCTGGCCGACTGCCCGCCCAGCTTCTGGATGGAGCCGCAAACCCAGCAGATCGTGGTCTGTGGCTCGCCTTATGCCGTGGACCAGGCGCGCGCTGCGGGCTTTCCGCCCCACCGCATCTGGGAGACCTCGGGCATGGTGCTGAGTGCGCAGTTCCATGCGCCGGTGGGCCAGGATCGTGCCGCCGAGCGGGCGCGGCTGGGGCTGGACGAGCGCCCCGTGGGGCTGGTGCTGTTCGGCTCCGAGGGTTCTAGGGAGATGGTGACGATAGCCCGCCGCTTGACGGACACCCCGCTGATCCTGGCCTGCGGGCGCAACGCGGCCCTGGCGCAGGCTCTGCGCGCGCTGCGCCGCAACGCGCCTACCGTGGTGCTCGAATACACGCGCGAGATGGCGCGCGTCATGCAGCTGGCGGACTTCTTCATCGGCAAGCCGGGCAGCGGCAGCCTGAGCGAGGCCGTGCACATGGGGCTGCCGCCCCTCGTCACGCGCAATGCGTGGACCATGCCGCAGGAGCGTTACTGCACGGAATGGGTGGGTGAGCAGGGCCTGGGACTGGTGTTGCCGAGCTTTCGATCCATCGCTTCGGGCGTGCAGGCCCTGCTGTCCGACCTGCCGCGCTACCAGGCCGCGACGCGGCGCCTGCACAACCGTGCGGCGGCCGAAGTGCCGCAGGCGCTGGCGCAGATCCTGCGCCATGCGCAGGCCCGCGCCGAATGGGCCGGGCGCTGGGTAGCCTGAGGGTTGCACGCGCGCCGCGCGATGCGGTGATGGGGGGCCATTGACCCCCGCGTGCTCGCGCTGCTGCAGCGGGTGGGGCGGCCCTTACATGCGCGCGGCGCGTGCCAGCATGCGGGGCCAGTCGAGCGTGCCCAGCCGCGGTCGCGCGAGCAGGCTGGCGCCATCCAGCGCCTGCACCTTGTCCAGAATGCGCAGACCGCCCTGCACGACCAAGCGCAGCTCCCACCCCACACGGCCGGGCAGCCGGTGTACCAGGGGGCTGCCTTCGAGCATGAGAGCGCGGGCCCAGTCCGCGCAGTCCAGCACCAGCCGGTCGCTGGCGGCGGAGCGGCGCTGCGCCGCGAGGTCCGCGCGCGCCACGCCATGGGCGGCGCAGTCGGCATCGGTGAGGTAGTGGCGCCCGCGGGGCAGGTCCACGCTCAGGTCCTGCCAGAAGTTGATGAGTTGCAGCGCGGTGCAGATGGCGTCGCTCTCGCGCAGTGCGTCCTGCCCGTGCTCGCCATACAGGTGCAGCAGCAGACGCCCCACGGGATTGGCCGAGCGGCGGCAGTAGTCCAGCAGCGCGGCGCGGTCGGGGTAGGTGGCGCCGGCCTCGGTCAGGGTGACGTCCTGAATGAAGGCGTCCAGCAGGTCGTCCAGCAGTGCCACGGGCAGCTGGTGGCTGCGCAACATCGCCTGCAGCGGCCCAAACACGGCGGCCCAGCGCGTCTGGGGGGGGTGCCCGGCCGCCACGGATTGAAGCTCGGCGCGGTAGGCACGCAGGTCCGCCAGGCGCTCGGCTGCGCAGGCCGTGCCCTCGTCGGCAATGTCGTCGGCCGTGCGCGCAAACGCGTAGATCGCGGCGATCGGCGGGCGCAGCCGTGGCGGGCACAGCAGCGAAGCCACGGGAAAGTTCTCGTAGTGCGTGACCGGCGGCGCCTCGGCGGGCGCGGTGCGCGGATCGCGCAGGGGGGCGGGGGACTCGGGATGCTTCACGCGGCCATTGTCGTGCTTGACAAGAGCGACCGGCCTCTCATAGATTACTAACCAGTCAGTCAGTAATTTGGCATACCGGATGTTTCCATGACCCACCCTGTCGCACAGCGCGCCGCGGGCCTGCCGGGCCCGTCTTCATTGCAACCCCGCCGCGGGGTTTTTTTGTGGCCGCCGCGTGGCGGCGTGGCGGGTGCTGCACTGGTGCTGGCCGTGGCTGCCTTGGCGCTGGCGGGATGTTCGCGCCGCGAGCCGGCGCCAGAGCCGGTGCGCGCGGTGAAACTGCTCACCGTCGGCGTGGCGCCCCTGCAGATGCACCTGGAATACGCGGGCGAAGTGCGCGCGCGCGTGGAATCGCGCCTGGGTTTTCGCGTGGCCGGCAAGATCGTGCAGCGCCAGGCCGAGCTGGGCCAGCGCGTGCAGGCCGGCCAGGTGTTGGCGCAGTTGGATCCGCGCGACTATGAGCTGGCTGCGCAGGCGGCGCGCGCCCAGGTGGCGTCCGCCACCACGCAGCGTGATTTGGCCGCGGCGGATTTCGAGCGCTTTTCCAAGCTGCGCGCGCAGAACTTCATCAGCGGGGCGGAGCTGGACCGCCGCCAGGCTCAGCTGAAGGCCGCGCAGGCTTCGCTGGACCAGGCGCGCGCGCAGCTCGCTTCCCAGGGCAACCAGACCGAGTACACGCGCATGGTGGCGGATGCGCCGGGGGTGGTGACGTCGGTTGACGCCGAGCCCGGCCAGGTGGTGTCTGCGGGCACGCCGGTGGTGCGCATTGCTCGCGACGGCCCGCGCGACGCGGTGTTCTCGGTGCCGGAGGACAAGGTGGGCCAGTTGCGCGTAGGGCAGGCCGTGCAGGTGCGCGCCTGGTCGGGCGACGCGCTGCTGCAGGGCCGGGTGCGCGAGGTGGCGGCCAGCGCCGATCCGGTGACGCGCACCTTCCTCGTGAAAGTGGCGGTGGAGGGCGCGGACGTGCCGCCGCTGGGCGCCACCGTGTATGTGGCGCCGCAGGTGCTGGCGCGGGGCGGCGTGCAGGCGATCAAGCTGCCCACCAGCGCCCTGCGCCAGGAGGGCGGTCAGACGGTGGTGTGGGTCTATGAGGCCAAGGACGGCAGTGTCACTGGCACCGTGCGCCTGCAGCCGGTGCAGATCGCCACGGCCGACGGCAACGAGGCCGTGATCGCCGCCGGCCTCACCCCCGGCATGCAGGTGGTGGCCACGGGCGTGCATGTGCTGGCGCCGGGACAGGTGGTGACGGTGTACAAGCCAAAAACGGCTCCAACGCCCGAAGGACAAGCGCTACCAGCTATTAATAATGAAGCGCCAGCGGCCTCCGCTGCCGCTCGCTGAGGAGCCGCCCCATGCAGCAGACGCAGCCCAAGCAGGGCTTTAACCTGTCGCGCTGGGCGCTGGAACATGCCGCGCTCACGCGCTACCTGATGGTGGTGCTGATGGTGCTGGGCATCGCCGCGTACTTTCAGCTGGGGCAGGACGAAGACCCGCCCTTCACCTTCCGCGCCATGGTCGTGCGTACCTACTGGCCCGGCGCCACGGCGCAGCAGGTGGCCGAGCAGGTGACGGACAAGATCGAGCGCACCCTGCAGGAGGTGCCCTACGCCGACAAGATCCGCAGCTACAGCAAGCCGGGCGAGTCGCAGATCATCTTCGAGCTCAAGGACTCGTCCAAGCCGGCGGAGGTGGCCAACATCTGGTACCAGGTGCGCAAGAAGGTGGGTGACATGCGCTACCAGCTGCCGGGCAATATCCAGGGGCCGTTCTTCAACGACGAGTTCGGCGACGTGTACGGCGTGATCTACGCCCTGCAGGGTGAGGGCTTCAGCTATGCCGAGCTGAAGGACTTCGCCGACGACGTGCGCCAGCAGTTGCTGCGCGTGAAGGATGTGGCCAAGGTCGAGCAGTTCGGCGTGCAGGACGAGCGCGTCTGGGTCGAGGTCTCGCAAAAGCGTCTGGCGCAGCTGGGGCTGGACTTCAACGCGGTGTTGCAGCAGCTGGGTGCGCAGAATGCGGTGGAGAGCGCGGGCGCGATCCAGTCGCCGCAGGACGTGGTGCAGGTGCGCGTGGGCGGGCAGTTCACCAGCGTGGAGCAGCTGCGCGACATGCCGATCCGCGGCGGCTCTGGAGCCCAGCTGCGCCTGGGCGACATCGCCGAAGTGCGAAGGGGCTATGTCGATCCGCCGGGGGTGAAGGTGCGCTTCCAGGGGCACGAGGTCATCGGCCTGGGCATCTCCATGGCCAAGGGTGGCGACATCATCCGGCTGGGCAAGGCGCTGCGCGCTGCAGCGGCCGACATCCAGGCGCGGCTGCCGGCCGGCGTGCAATTGCACCAGGTGCAGGATCAGCCGGCGGCCGTGGCCGAGTCGGTGGGCGAGTTCATCAAGGTGCTGATCGAGGCCGTGGTGATCGTGCTGGCGGTGAGCTTCATCTCGCTGGGGCTGCACAAGGGCGGGCGTTTTGGCTGGCACGTGGACTACCGGCCGGGCCTGGTGGTGGCGATCACCATCCCGCTGGTGCTGGCCGTGACCTTCCTGGCCATGCACTATTTGGGAATAGGGCTGCACAAGGTGTCGCTGGGGTCCCTCATCATCGCGCTGGGGCTGCTGGTGGACGACGCCATCATTGCCGTGGAGATGATGGTGCGCAAGATGGAGGAGGGCTACGACAAGGTGCGCGCGGCCACGTTTGCGTATGACGTGACGGCCAAGCCCATGCTCACCGGCACGCTCATCACGGCCGCGGGTTTCTTGCCCATCGGCATCGCCAAGTCGGTCACGGGCGAATACACCTTCGCGATCTTCGCGGTGACGGTGATTTCGCTGGTGCTGTCGTGGATCGTGTCGGTCTATTTCGTGCCCTACCTGGGCACGCTGCTGCTGAAGGTGAAGCCGCATGCGCCCGATGCGCCGCCGCCCGAGGTGTTCGACACGCCTTTCTACCACCGCTTCCGCCACATGGTGGACTGGTGCGTGGCGCACCGGTGGATCACCATCGCCGCCACCATCGGCATCTTTGCGCTGGGGCTGGTGGGCATGGGGCGCGTGCAGCAGCAGTTCTTTCCCGACTCCAGCCGGCCGGAAATCATGGTGGACCTGTGGTTCCCCGAGGGCACATCCTTCGCAGCCAACGAGGCCGTGGTGCGCCGTGTAGAGCAGCGGCTGATGGAGCAGGAAGGCGTGGCCAGCGTGGCCGCGTGGGTGGGTTCGGGCACCCCGCGTTTTTACCTGCCGCTGGACCAGGTGTTCCCCCAGCCCAACGTATCGCAGTTCATCGTGCTGGCCAAGAGCCTGCCCGAGCGCGAGTCGCTGCGCCTGCGCCTGCCCCGGTTGTTGGCCGAGGAGGTCCCCGAGGCACGCGGCCGCGTGAAGCTGCTGCCCAACGGCCCGCCCGTGCCCTACCCGGTGCAGTTCCGCGTGGTGGGCAGCGACCCGGCCGTGCTGCGCGAGCGCGCCGACGAGGTGAAGGCGCTGATGCGCGGCAACGCCAACCTGATCGGCGTGAACGACAACTGGAACGAGTCGGTCAAGGTGGTTCGCCTGGAGGTGGACCAGGACAAGGCGCGCGCGCTGGGAGTGACCAGCCAGTCCATCGCCCAGGCTTCGCGCATCATGTTCAGCGGCTCCACGGTGGGGCAGTACCGCGAGGGCGACAAGCTCATTGAGATCGTGCTGCGCCAGGCGCAGGACGAGCGCGAGGCGATCTCCGACATCGGCAACGCCTACCTGCCCACGGCTTCGGGCCGCTCCATTCCGCTCACGCAGATCGCCAGGCCCGTGTTCACCTGGGAGCCGGGGGTGATGTGGCGTTGGAACCGCAACTACGCCATCACCGTGCAGGGCGACCTGGTGGAGGGGCTGCAGGGCGCCACCGTCACGGCGCAACTGCTGCCCGAGCTGCGCGCGCTGGAGGCCCGCTGGCAGGCGGCCGGTGAGAACGGCGTGCGCATCGAGGTCGCGGGTGCGGTGGAAGAGAGCAGCAAGGGCTCGGCCTCCATCGTGGCGGGCGTGCCCGTCATGCTGTTCATCGTGTTCACGCTGCTGATGCTGCAGCTGCACAGCTTCAGCCGCTCCGTGCTGGTGTTCCTCACCGGCCCGTTGGGGATTGCGGGAGTGGCGGCGGCGCTGCTGCTGCTGAACCGGCCCTTCGGCTTTGTGGCGCTGTTGGGGGTTATCGCTCTCATGGGCATGATCCAGCGCAATTCGGTGATCCTGATCGACCAGATCGAGCTCAACCGTGCGGCCGGCGTGCCCGCGTGGGACGCGATCGTGGCGGCGGCGGTGTGGCGCCTGCGGCCCATCGTGCTGACGGCGGCGGCGGCGGTGCTCGCCATGATCCCGCTGTCGCGCAGCGTGTTCTGGGGGCCTATGGCCGTGGCCATCATGGGTGGACTGGTCGTGGCCACGGTGCTCACGCTGCTGGCACTGCCCGCGATGTACGCAGCGTGGTTTCGTGTGCGGCGGCCCGATCCCGGAGCGCCAATAAACGATTCCATTTAAAGGCGGGCCGCAACAGGGTAAAATCTGCCGTTTGACCTATTTCACCGGGGTGGCCTGCTGTGCCTGCCATCCGGGTGGCTTTCAGAACTGCGCGGGTGGCGAAATTGGTAGACGCACCAGGTTTAGGTCCTGACGCCAGCAATGGTGTGGGGGTTCGAGTCCCCCCCCGCGCACCACGATAGAAAACTGCCAGTTCCGGCTGTTTCCTGCAAAAGGCCCGTTTTCCCTCTGGAAACGGGCCTTTTTTCTTGTCTTGTCGTCCTGCCGTTTCCAGCCGCTCCCATCCAAAAACTACAATGCCTTCCCGCGCGAATCCCGCGCTGCATCCCGCGCGGTGGAGGGCGCTGGACCATGGCATACCTGCGGAAGGTAAGGAACGGCTGGCGGGCCGAGGTTGAGCGCGCCGGCGTGCGTGTGTCGGCCACGCGTGCGACAAAGGCCGAGGCCCAGGCCTGGGCAGTGGCGGAAGAGGCTGCAATCCTGGCCGGCGCGCGGGGCGAATACCCGCGCAAGACCCTGGCCGATGCCGTGGAGCGCTACCGGCGCGAGGTGACGGACAAGAAGGCCAAAGCCCGGCCGGGCGTGGCCAGGGCGGACAACCTGCGGTTTGATGCCTGGCTGCGTGACTTCCCGGATCTCGCGGCCAAGGTGTTCCACGAGATCACCACGGAGGACTTGGCCAGGTGGCGCGATAAGCGGCTGCAGGAGGTGTCAGAGTCCAGCGTGTTGCGCGAGCTGCAGCAGTTTCGCCCCATCTGGGCGCTGGCTATTGACGAATGGAAGTGGGCGGGTAAGAGCCCCTGGAAGGGCCTGCGCTTGCCGCGCAAGGGCCATGCGCGGCGGCGGTCAACGATGTGGCCTGAGGTGCGCCGCCTGGTGCGCTCGGCAGGCTACACGCGTGCACTGCCGCCCCAGTCACCCCAGCAGGAGGCGGTGTGGTCGTACATGGTGGCGCTACATACCGCGCTGCGTAGCGCCGAGGTGCTGCGCATGTCGCGCAGCACGGTGGACCTGGCCAAGCGCGTTTACCGCCTGCCCAGGCACAAGACGGACGGCGCCGTGGGCGAGCGCCTGGTGCCATTCACGCGCCGTGCTGCGCGGCTGCTGCAGGTACTGGATGCGGCGGCGGCGGCCGCCGGGCGGGATGAATACTTCACGATCAGTGACCAAAGCCGCGACGTGCTTTGGCGCAAAGTGCGCGATCGCGTGATGATCGAGGGCCTTCGCTTTCACGACAGCCGCGCGGCCGCGCTGACCTGGCTGGCCAAACGCTACGACGTGATGACGCTGGCCAAGATCAGCGGGCACGTGGACATCAACGAGTTGTTCCACACGTACTACCGCGAGAGCGCGCAGGACATTGCGGCGCGGCTCTAGCTGGCTAACCGTTTGAAGCTAGCCCGCTCCATAGCCAGTCGCTCATGCCGTGCGGGCGCCGTGGGTTGGCGTAATGTTCGGGGCGTAGTTTGATGTCCCGATAAAGGGCCATTTGGTTGCGGCTGTAGCGCAGTTGCTCATGCGGCACTGCGGACTCGCGCGCGTACAGCCTCCACCATATCGCGTTCCAGTAGTAGCAGCGCGGCCACCCTTCCGCTTGGCCTCTTCGAGAGGCTTCAACCCTGGCATCGCGCAATGTCATGCGTTCTAGGATTGGCATCAAGACCTCGGTTGGCGTTTGCCCTGCATGAACGCCTGCACGTCGGCCAGGCGCCAGTAACGCATCTTCTGCGACACGTTGATGAACGGCTTGGGAAAGTCGGGACGCTTGGTCAAACGGTCTGTGACGTGCGCACGCGTGCAGCCCAAAAGCGCGGCAATGCCGGCGGTGTCAACGCGTGCAGAGGTGCTTTGAATCGTGGTCGTCATGGTCTTCTCAGGCGGCCTGCCGGCCCAGGCTGGTCATGTCTGTGCGCACTGCTGTGCCGCCAGTGCTTTGGGTGCGGGCGATCAGCTTGCGTGCCATGGCGGTCAGCTCGCCGGAGCTGACCTGGCGCAGTTGGAACTCATGGAACTCCACGGCATCGCGCAGGGCGTCCAGCTCGTGGAAATACAGCGCCGTTGGGCGCCAGGCGCCTGAGGCGAGGGCTCGTGCCCGGATGGAATCCATGGCGGCCTGGGCGGCGGCGATGTGCTCGCGCAGCCCGCGCACGATGCCACTGCGCTCAATCTCCAAAGCGATCTGCAGGCATGTGGCCAGCACCGTGTGCTGGTCCTCTGTGGCTACGCCTTCGCGCAGGCGGTCCAGACACGCCTGGGCTGGGGCGATGGTCTCGCGCACCTCGGCGTCGGTCAGCCGGGCGGCGCGGTACAGGGCGGTGCCGAACGCATTCACGTTGATCACGCGCGGCTTGCGGGGTTTGCGGCCGTGGGTCATCGGGCCTCCGGTTTTGTGACGTGCACCGCCACGGGTGGCATGGTGCGGCCAACAATGCTGAGCATGACCAGGCCGCCGCCATTGATGGCGGCCATCTCAGCCGCGTCGGGCTTCCAGAATGAGAGCACGCAGGGCAGACCGTCCTCAACCACATCTGTGACGGGCAGTGCTCCCACGGGCATCTGCTGTTGATCCCAGCCGGATGGGGCGCCAAGTACCCTGTTGTTGGAGGGGTGTTGAACGTACCTCATGCAGACACCCCCGCATCGTCATCAAGTAGCTGCACCAGCATGTAGCCGTCGGACGTCTCATGCGCCGCGGCGCGGCCGTGGAAGCGAAGGTGCTCTATGCACTCGCGCGTGTGGTCGTCGAGCTGGCCGGCGGCGAAGCCGTAGGTGTCGTCCTCGGCCAGGCGCTCGCCCTCGGTCATGATCAGTTCCTCGGCGGCCGTGATGGCGATTCGCTCGGCACGTTCCAGCGCGATCTGACGGGCCTGCGCGCGCTCCTGGGCCTGCAGGGTGGGGATGGTCAAGCCGTTCACGCCAGCACCTCCAGCTCGCTCACGTCGAACATGACGCGCTTGGGTGCCGATCGCTTGCTGCGCTCGATGTCCACCTCCCAGGCGCGGTCGCCTGCCTTTGCAGCCACCACGCCCTCGTAGTCGATCCAGGGCTTCTGCGTCTTACCGGTGGCCGTGCTGTTGATGCGCACGCGCACGCCCACTCCGATGGCCACGGGCTTCGCTGCCGCCCCATCGCTCACGTCTGCACTGCCATTACCACCGGGCGCGAGACGGGAGTCGGTCGCTCCTGCTTGGGAGGCATCGGCCACCATGGGCAAAGCGACCGACGTGGATTGGGCGCTGCCGTTGTTGCTGGGCGCAACGCCACCCGCCGCCTGCCCATCAGGGACAGGCGGCGCTTCGTTGCCTTGCGCCGCAGGCGCCTGGTCATGGTCCTCTTTCAGCGCAGCCAGGGCTTCGGCAATCTGCGCGCTGGCATGCGCAGCGGAGGTCTTGGGCGCTTCGCCGCCGGCGGGCGCAGCGGGGCCTTTCTTCTTGGCTTTGCCACCACCACGCACTGCGCTGGCCTGCGCAGCGGGGTCATGGGGGGAGGAGCCCTTCGGGGCCTCAGATTTCGCGG
The DNA here is from genome assembly GCF_002214645.1 of Diaphorobacter nitroreducens. NCBI lineage: Bacteria > Pseudomonadati > Pseudomonadota > Betaproteobacteria > Burkholderiales > Comamonadaceae > Diaphorobacter > Diaphorobacter nitroreducens. Next base: position 1,769,773 of record NZ_CP016278.1, on the reverse strand, counting down.
GCGTAGCCTGGGCTTTGGCTGCGGCGCGTTGGTTGGCCTTTGTTTTGGCTTTCACGGCATCGATGTGAACGCCGTACTGGCTGGCAACCAGCATCAGGCCCTCGTTGTCATCCTTGCCAAGCCAGTGGCGATACTCCACGTCGTTGAACATCACCAGCAGTTGCAGCACATCGCTGGGGGTCTCGGTGTCGGCTATGTATTGCAGCAAACCGGCCTGTGGGGCAACCTTTCCGAGGTCCAGCAGCTTGCACAGGCGCTTGGCGCGGTCCTGGTTGTAGGCCCGGGCCATGTTGGTGGCCAGCAGGCGCAGCACTTCGTCGGTGGGCACGGCACCGGAAAACTCCGGGCTGGTGATTTCCTTCCACGCGGCTGTCAGCACATCCCAGCGCCATTGCGTTTCATAGGCCTGCTTAGCATCGGCATCGGAGCGTTGCTTGGCGTAGCGGGCGTCCTGCTGGGCCTGCTCCTCGATCTTGGCGGCGGCCTCGGTGTTGTCGGCTGCTTTCAGCAGGCCTTCCACCTGGTCGGGGGTGAGAACGGCCACCAGTTGGCCACCCTTGTGTGGGTTGGCCACCAGTGTTGGCTGAATGCCATGCTGCTCCATGACCTTTCCAATGAGCTTGCGCAGCGGCTTGTCGGTCGGGCTGTCGGCCTTGTCGTCCAGGCGCAGGTAGCCCTTGACCTCGGTGCTCCAACTGTTGGGCATGAGGGTCTTGGCCTCGCGCCCCTCGATGATCTGCTGGCCGCGTGCCAAGGCCTCGCGCTTCATCGCCGTGGCGTGGGCCTCTTCTTTGGCGTGGAAGCACGGGGGGTCGGTGCACACGTCTGCACTGCCAACATCCTGGAACAGGTCGGGATTGGCGCCCGTGCGCTTGGGGCATTCCTTGCAGCTGCCAGCCTTGGGTACCAGGCCGGCATCGGTGATCTTGAAGGGGGCGCCGCTCAGCTTGAGCATGTAGTTTTGCTGCACATGCTGCGCGCAGTCGCGTTGGCCGCGCGGCTCTCCCAGGTAGTTCCTCTCGCTGCAGTAGCGCAAGGCCTTCAGCTGCAGAGCCTCGTCAGGGATGCGGGCGATCAGCAAGGCCTTGCTGAAGTCGATGTCGCCCGAGCGCAGGGCCTCGCGGGCATTGGTGTGCAGGTCCAGGATCTTGAGCCGCGCGTACACGTAGCTGCGGCTTTTGCCGATCTTGGCAGCCACCTGGTCGGCGTTGATATTGCCGGTGCGCATCAGCACTTCGTAGCCCTCTGCCTCTTCCAGTTCGGTCACGTCCTCGCGCTGCAGGTTCTCGATGACCTGGATCTCCAGCGCCTGCTCGTCCGTCAGCTCGCGGATCATGGCTGGGATCTCGGCCACCTTGGCCAGGCGGCATGCGCGCAGGCGGCGGGCGCCGGCCACCAGCTCGTAGGCGGGCAGGGGCGCGTCCTTGCGGCGGAATCCCCACGTGTCGGGCACGCGGTGGCCGGGCAGCGGCCGCAGCAAGATGGGCTGGTGCACGCCGGTGGCGGCGATGCTGTCGGCCAGCTCCTGCAGCTTGGTGGCGTCAAAGTGCTTGCGGGGGTTGGTGGTGCTCTCTTCGATGAGGGCCACCTCCACCATGCGCATCTGCGGGCCTGCGCCGGGCTGGGGCAGGGGGGTGGTTACGGTGTCGTGAAAGTCGGTTGCCATGGTGTTGCCTCACGGGGAAGGGGTGGTGCTCTTCAGCCAGTTGAAGTGCGGCGGGTTGCCCGCCTGTTCGTACGTGGCCCACAGCTGCGCCCCGGTGGGGGAGCGCTGGGCAGCGCCGGGCCGTGCGCCTGCGGCGCGGCAGGTGCCGCAACTGCAGTGGTGCAGTTGGTAGGCCTTGTCTGCGCCGTACCAGTCGGGCGTGGTGGCCTGTTCGCTCATGCGCTACGGTCGATGTAGTTGCCCTGCAGATCCGTCACGCGGCCATCAGGGAAGTGCAGTCGGCTACCAACGCGGCTGGGCAGGCTGAATGCCACTTGCGAGCCGGGTCGCACGTGGGCGCGCAGCTCGGCGCCGTCGTAGATGGCGCGGCTGCTGGCGTTGCTGATGGGCATGTCCGCTAGGAACCGTGCCGGTGGTGTCTTGCGGCCGGGGCGCGCAACGGCGTGCAGGCCAGGGGCGCGCGGGACTGCGACGGGAACCACGTGGATGTGCGCGGAGGATGTGGATGGGCGGCGGCTCATGGTGCACCGCCTTCCTTGGCCTGGGAGCGGGCGGCAAGTGCGTCATGCAGCTCGTCCGTGTCGGCCTCGCCGTCCTCGCGCCATGCGTCGATGATGCCGGCCGCCTCGTCTGTGTGCTGGATGATCCACCGGTATATTGCGGCGTGGCGTGTGTCCATTGCGCGCTGCTCCGCATCCCCCTGCGCTACTGGCGCTGGCTGAGGCGCTGCTAGATATAGCGGCTCTGCCCACTCGTCACCGTCTGCGAGCGGGACGTCGGCTTTGGCTTCGTACAAGCGCAGTGTTTTGCTGTGACGCCACGCCACTGGCTCCTGCTGGGGCGCTGACTGGGCGGCGGGCGCGGCGGCGAGGGCAGCATCAAGGCGGATGATCTCTTCGGCCATCTGTTCTTTAGTCAGGAAATGCAGAATGCCGTCCTTCGTCCGATGGCGTGTCATGACTGGCACCGCCACAGCGGCACGCGCTGCCTGCTTTGGGTTTTGCATATCAGTCATGCTGCCGTCCCTCCCACGCGCCCCAGCACCGCGCAGGCGCGGCGGCGTACGGTTTCGCTGACGTCGTAGCCCAGTTCGTCGGGGCTGACGAGGTCCTGCAGCAGCTCCAGGGCGCGGTCTTTGCCCTGCCAGTAGTGCACGTCGCTGGCGCGGTGGGTGCAGGTGTTGATCAGGTCGGTGGCCAGGGCCTCGGCGGGGGTCAGGCGCAGGCCGGGCAGGGGCGTGCCGGCGGTGGTGAGCACGGTGACGCCGCCGCCGGCGGTGTCGGTGATGTGGATGGTGATGGTCTTGGCTTGCATGGTGGTGGTCAATCGGCCGCGAGGGCTACGGATGTGGCCTGCGGCAGCGACAGCCGCAGGGTCGTGATAGGGGTGGTGACAGCCACGCGCTGGCCGGCGCGCAGGGCGTTGGCCTGGGCCTCTGCGGCCTTGCGCTGGTCTTCGGTGAACGGCACTTCGGCGTGCAGCGTGTGGCCATGGGGCCCAACGCCCTGCAGCTCCACGCACAGCACGGGCACCGGGCGGCCGTGGTCGCTGCGGGTGCGGATGACGGGCTGCGCGGCCAGCGTGCCGGTGAACTCCAGCTGCGGCGGCTGCGGCTCTGGCATGTCGCCGAACAGATCGGCGGATGCGTCGGGGTGCAGTGCACACGTGTGCATGGCGGCCTCCTGTGCGGGTGGTGGTGGTCAGTGCGTGCCGGGCATTGCCACGGCGATGCACGCGGTGAGAACGACTGCGGCGACCAGCACCAGCAGCCAGGTCAGGACCGATAGGGCGGCGATGGCGGCGAGCCTCATGGGCGCACCTCGCGGTGGCATACAAGGGTCTTGTCGTCCAGCCACTCAAACGGGCGGCCAGCGCACACCTGGGCAGCTACCCAGTCGCGGCTGGCCAGGGCTGCGGCCTCTTCCTGCGCGGCCTGGCTGGCGGCGCTGGGGCGGTCGGCGGTGGAGTCGGCCCAGGCGGCAAACCAGCCGACGACCAGGGTGAGCGCGATGGCGGTGAGCCAGTTGGGGGCGGTCATGCGTCACCGCCTTGCGTGCTGGATACACTGCCGCCGACTTCCAAAGGAGAAAGAGATGGCCAAGCAGATTGATGAGGCACTTTTTGCGCAAGCGAGCTATCTGGCTGCTGCTGTGCTCCAGGGGTGGGCACAGCGCTCGGATGTGAGCATTGATCACATGCGCCAGGCTGTTGTTGATGCGTACTCGGCGCTGCGGGAAGCTCGCCTGGAGATCCAGGACGATGCGGCCCGGCGGGAGCCTTCCATGCCCACAGGCGAAGATCCCCGAAACGATCACGCGTAAAGCCGGCGCAGCGCAGGGCAGTGGTCAACCGGCCTTGCATGCCCGGCTCGTCGGGCAGATTCAGAAGGCTGGTGGCGTCGTCGAGTGTGATGACTTCGCCAGGCTGCACTTGGGCCTGCAGGCGCTCGATGATGTCCTCGACGGACGGGGCGGCGTATGCGGTGGCGATGCGCACTTGCGTGAGTACGTGCCGTCCCTGGTGATTCCACAGCGCGGGAGGCTGGTTGCTGACGAAGCGGCGGATGATCTCGCGGCCGACGCGCTCCGTCAGCTCGCATGCCTGCCGGTCACCGAACGGCGCCGGGTTGGCCTGGCTGATGTGCCACAGCTGGACGAGGTACTCGTCGGTGTAGCCGTCCAGACGGTCGCTGTTGATCTCAAACGTGATTGAGGTCATTTGCCACCCCCCGTGAAGCCGCCCGTGATGTAAAACCCCAGCGCGAAGGTGGCTGCTGCCACCGCCAGTTTGAACAACACAGGATGGTCATGCTTGAGCTGCTCCAGAACCCCCTTCTTTCGCTTTTGACATTCCTGATCGGGCTGCTGGTTGGCCACCGCACGGCACTGTGGCGGGACTTGCGCAAGGAATTCAACGACGCGGCTGATCCAGTCCGTGCCTGGCTGCTGCGCGAGCAGCGCGCCCCCAGCTGGCGAAGCAGTGCGCCCGACGTGGTGGAGATTGACCGTCTGGTGCAGCGCATGCACTTCTGGCGCCGCAAGGGCTTTCTGGCTGCATGGCAGCGCCAGCAGGAGGCCCGCGCACAAGCCCTGCAGCGAGATACTGCGGGCGGCGCGTTCTATGGGGACACAGAGGCTATCAAGGCCGCCGTGGGCGAGTGCCTGGCGTATACCAGCCGATGGTGATGTGCACGCGTGTGCACTGGGCTGAGGGGAGTTGCTCATGCTGCACCGCCTTCCACCACCTCATTTGTCAGGTGCAGGGCACCGGGAAGGATGGGCTTGCCAGGAAGCCATTCTTCAACGATGAAGGTGCAACCCAGGAATTCAGCGATGGGCCGCGCCATGGCCGTCTTGCCCCACCCCGCAGGCAGGCTGAGAATGGCCGTCCTTGCAACAGAGAGGGAACCGCCCGCTACAAGCCTGTCGGTCTTTCGACAGTGGAGTGGGTCGATTACGAGGCGTTTCCCGTTCGCTTCAAGTTCAAGCGTGCCCTTAGTGCCGCGCAGGTTGCCGCCCTCTCCTACAAGGGTGACGCCAACCCCGAGCGCATATACCTCTACAACGACGGGTGCATCCCCACCGAAAGCGCGGCGCACTGGAAGACCTATGCCGAGCGTCTGGAGCGTCTGGCCGGGCACAAGGTTGTGCACTGAGCGTGCCTGCTGGGTGGTGGTCATGCCACACCGCCTTCCAGCCGCTCGGCCCGGTCAATCACGCAACCGGTGACGGCCGCCGCCTTCTCCATGGCGCGGGTGGCGCTGGAGGCGCGCACCTGCACGAAGGGCAGCACGCCCGTTTCGCTGGCCACGGGACGGCCGTAAGGAGTCTTGGGATAGTGGTAGCAGCGGTAACTGCGTAGGGCTGTGACTTGCATGACGTACTCCGTTGGCTTGATCTGGCACACGGAGTATCACGAACGTGAATTTAAATGTCAACACGTTCGTGATATTTCTATCACGCAAATTCAGAAACGCTTTCCAGCAGGCAAGCAATGCCGTCTCAAGACACGGCCAGCGGGCGGACATGCAGATTCAGGCGTCTTGTAGACTCTATTTACAACTCACAGCGGCCCACAGCGTCCGGGCCTATTCAACGTTCCAGGGAGGAAGCGATGAATACGAAGAAGTGCCTCAAGTGCGGTCACGCCGCGTCTTACGAAACAGAGCCACCCCAGGCCTGCCCGTCATGCGGTGCCATTTACACAAAGGTGGAGGCGGCGCAGGCGCTAAGCGCAAGCGGTCCAACCAGCAAGATTCAAGACACTGCATCCGGTTACTTCGCGTCACAGCGGAACTCAAAGCCGCGGCGCAGTTCCGCAGAAATAGAGGTTCACTCGTTTGCCGAACGCATGCGGGAGCAAACTCTGTATCCTGCGTGGCGGAAGGTCGTCGGTTTCTTTGCCATTTTGGGATACATCGTTGCGGCAGTCTTGGCTGTATCGGTCTTTTTCAGCGCGAATGGATCGACTTGGGTGCTGTTGGTGGGGTGGGGAATTGCGGCTCTGGTCGCATTGGTAGCGAAGGTGGGCAAAGAGCTTTCGCTGATGTTGGCCGATCTGAGTGATGCAGCCGTGCATCTGGCTGCCGGCCGCGACCCTGGGCAATAGAGCCAAATCGGAACAAACAACACATAATTATCACAAATTTGGTATGCTCCCGTGGAACTTCAGTATTTACGTAGGTCCAACTGGGCGCTGCGATGTTCAAGCGGAGATTGATAGCTATGACGACTACGCCCGTGAAGCCTTCTCCCGCGCAGTCGAGCATCTAGCCATCACGCCAAAAGTTCAGTGGAATGAGCCACACGGCAAAAAGCTGAAGAACGAGGATCCCTTATATGAAATCAGGTACAAAGCCAACAACCGTGCAACGCGGGCGCTTGGGTACTTTGCGCCCGACGGAAGCACCTTTGTCATCGTTCTCTGTTGCTTCCATAAAGGCAGGATCTACACCCCGGCAGACGCCTTTGAAATCGCCCACCGTCGCATCAGGCAAATTGAGAACGGAAGCGCATCGACAGTACCTCTCCAAATCGATGGAGAAGACTTTCCTGCGCATGACGAAGAGCCCGGCAGCGCGTGATGCTTACGTCCAGGCCGAGGTCGTAACTGCCCTTGCGCACCAGATTCGCGCCATCCGTATGCAACGCAATTGGTCTCAGGCAGATCTGGCAAAAAAGATGGGCACGACCCAAGCTGCGGTTTCGCGCTTGGAGGATCCAAGCTACGGACGCCTGTCCATCAAGACCCTGCTGGACTTGAGCCGCGTGTTCGATACAGGACTGCGCGTGCAGTTCGTGTCTCTGATCACCATGCTGCATGAAACCTTCAAGCCCAGAGCTGATCTTCGCGAAGTGCCTTCGTTTGAAGAAGAAGCTCCGTTTGTCAGTTTCTACGAGGCGAGTAGGGCGACGACGCTTGTCGCGAGCAACATCACTCCCAGGAGCGTGGTGCACATCAAGATGCAACCATCTTTAGGTATGCGCCGCACGACGTTTACCTTGCCAAGCTTCAGCTTCCCTGAAATTCTAGAAGACCAAATTTGTGAGGTCACACCATGACCACAGCCAATCCCCAGCAGCCAACAGTCATCAATACACGGATCATCCGTAGCGCCGCAGTACCTACTATTTATGTGGAGGGTGTCAGCCAGATGGTCGTGGGCTTTCCCAATAGCCGCCTGCGCCTTTCTAGCATGATTGAGCACGCTGACAACGGTGAGGGTCAGGAGGTTGTTCACTCATTGGCATGCGAGTTAGTGATGCCAACAGCTGCAATGCTTGAGATCGCCCAGGGGATCTTGCGAAATATGGCGCAAAACAAGTCGGCCTTGCAGCAAGGCGGTGCCGAATGGATGGCTAAGGTGCAAGAGGTTTTCGAGGCACTGAGCCCGCCTGCGGACCAAAAGCAGGACTGAAATAAGAACCGCCTCAGGGCGGTTTTTTATTTGACTGCTGCAGGACTTTAGCCATCTTCCCACTTGCCCAGCACGGTGCCCAACACCTTGAAAGGCTCGCGGATGGGTTCATGGGATGGGTTCAATGGCTGCAGCCACTGGCGACCATCTTCGTTCTTGTAGACCTTGAAGGTCACCTCGTGTGAGCCCTCCATGCAGGCCACGATGCGGTCGCCGTTCACGGGCGTCTTTCGCTCGGGGTCCACGAAGATGAAGCACCCCTCGGGATAGGTGCGGCTATTGCCGTGGGGAGCGGTCATGGAGTCACCGCGCACGCGCAATGCAAAGGTGCTGCTGCTGTGGCTGACGGGGCAATCCATCCAGCGCTCAGCATCACCGGGCTGAAAGGGGTCTGCGGCCTCACACCATTCGCCGGCACGCACCCAGGAAATCAACGGAACTTTGCCGCGCAGGTCGGGGCCGGGCTCTGTATTGACGCGATTTGTGGTACCGCCTCTTGCTATGGCCGTTGCGACGCGCGCGCCCATATGTACTTGCCCATCACCGTCCAGGAGTACGAAATCGTGTGGATGCTTCTCCTCCACTGCTTTCAGCTGTGCATGGGCCTGGTTATGGCGGGAACAGACGGTGACGTAAACCATTGATGAATCCGGTCTCGTAGCTGCGAAATCCGGAATGAACAACTGATCGTCACCACATGCATGCAAGAGCCATTTGGGGAGACTATTTTTTGTTGTTGCGTCCCTTTTTAATGGAACAGCTTCAATGCCCTCTGACGCCAATGATCTGAGCAGATAGTCCTCGAATGGATCAAGGCTCATAGAACCTTTCCCTGATTCGAGCCAAACAGGATTTACCTTCAAAGCGTGCGCAATGGAAAGCAACTCGCGAGGTCGTTTGCGCAGACCGGATTCGATGTTTCCGATGGTTCCCTGAGAGACGCGTGCTTTGGCCGCCAGTTCTGGCTGAGTGAGCCCGGCTTTTTCTCGAGCAGCTTTGAGTCTTTCCGCAATGGTGTTCACGCTTGTGATCTTCCCACGAGGTTGACTCACGATGGTGATGAACTTAATATCACGTTCGTGAAACACCTAACCCCCGCACATCCACTCGAAGTTGCCATCTCCCGCGTAGGTGGCGTTAGCAAGCTCGCTTTGGTTCTGGGTGTCGCTCAGTCCACCATAAGTAACTGGCGTGCGCGCGGCACCAAGATTGATGCTGCTCACTGCGTATCCATCGAACGAGCCACGTGCGGCGCTATCACCCGTCGCGAACTGAGGCCCGATGATTGGCAAGACATCTGGCCCGAGCTGGCCGTTGCTGAGCCAGCCCAGACTCCCGCGCCCACTCACGCAACCCTTGCGGCTATCCCTTGCGCCCAGCAGGCGGTGGTGTGATGTCACTCGTCGAAAACCTGTGTTTTGCAGCTGGGGCAGATGAGTCCGTTGTCGTACCCCGCTACATAGGTGCGCTGGAGGACGAACTTCTTCCCCAGGGAGAAGCATGGCTGGCAGATGTAATGGGGCGGCTCTCCGCTGCTTGGGTCGCTGGCCCCGTTGCTGCTGTTGATGGGTGTGTAGCGAAGCGCGAAGTGCCCCTCCTTAACTTCGAACAGCGAATAGTTGGCGCGCTCTTCGATGCGTGTTTGCAGTTCTCGCACTTTTTGCTGTGCCTCGGCGAGATCCGCCTGGAGCTGCAGCAAAGAGGCATTGTGGGTGAGCAGTCCTTGTTGCGCCTTGAGCAGTTGGTCCATGAGCGCGGCCGTTTTCTCGTTGATGAGCGCGGTGTCCCGGCCAGCGGCAATGCCCTTTGCGATGTCGTGCGCAGTAGTGATTGAGGTCGCGATGCTTGCTATTGCAGACCAATCCATATTGCTCGTCCCCTCTGGCGATGGTTGTGTAGGAACTTCCATCGTATGCCAGGGCGGGGCGGGCGCCCGTTGCCTGTTTCCCACCCGCCATGCCCACGGCCATGCCGCCGGGGCGCAACTCCTCCCCCATTGGGTGTGCTGCGCGCGGGCAGGTGCGCGGCGCTTCGCATGGCTGCGTGGTTGGGTGCTTTGTCTTCCTCGCCTCATAGCCGCAGTGTGCGGCTGGGGCACTTGTCGATCTATAGCTGCTATGTGGGGGTTTGAGCTATGAATTTGCTGGATGCCGCACGGCGCACTGCGCGCCACTACCCTGGGGGCCTAGAGGCTGTGGCCCTGCGCCTGCACAAGCAGCTGGGCACGCTGGAGCGTGAGCTGCGGGGTGCGCCGGGCTACAAGCTGGGCGCGGTGGATGCCGCAGAGATTGCGGCCATGGCCGTGGAGGTGGGGCAGAGCATGCGCTGGAGTTCCCGAACGCCGTGGCGCAAGCGGTGGGTGCCATGCTGGTGGTGCTGCCGCGCATGGATGGGGGCCATACCGCCACGACCCGGGATGTGGCCACGCTGATGCGCGAGTGCGCCGAGGTAGTCGCCGCTGTGGCCGATGCCGATGCTGACGGCCGCGTGACTGAACGCGAGCTGCGTGAGCTGGGCCAGCAGTGGGCCGATGTCGTGGCCGCAGGCCAGCTGATGATGCGCAACCTGCAGGCACGCCTGGAATCCGAGGTGCAGCAGCACCGCGCTGCCGTGGAGGCTGCCCGATGAAGCAGCCCGGCGAAGTGCACCAGGCGCTGCTGCAGGCATGCAAGGATCTGCAGCGGCCCGACCGGGCGCCGACACTGCGCGAGATGGCGCACCACGCGCGTGTGGGCATGAAATCGGCGCGGGACACGGTGCGCAACATGCGCCGCGCGGGCGTGCTGGACGTGCCGCGCACGCGACGCGTGGCCTACCGCAACAAGCCCGTCAATGAGTACGTGCCCGTGCAGCGTACGAAGCGCTGTGCACCAGTCGCGCGCGGCTTGGCCAGCGTGATGACGGCCTGGGTGGGGTAGGGCGCATGCACTTTCACGACAAGCCTGCCGGCGGTGGGACGCTGGCTTGTGTAGCCCTTGCCCCGGTGGCGCGGGGGTCGCGCCATGGCTGACGGCAACAAGAAAGACCTTCCGCCGCTGCAGTTTGCGGCGCTGGCTGCGGAGCTGCTGAAGAACGCCGAAACGCTGGTGCCTGCTTGGCTGCCGGGTGGCGTGCGCCGGGGACATGAGTTCGTCTGCGGCTCGCTGGCCGGGGGCAAGGGCAGCAGCTGCTCGGTCAATCTGACGACGGGTGCGTGGGCGGATTTTTCGAGCGAGGAGCGCGGCGGCGATCTGCTGAGCCTGTACGCGGCCATCCATGGATTGACCATGGCGAAGGCCTGCGTGGAGCTGGCCCGCGCCGAAGGGCTGGAGAGCGTGGCCGGCGTGGTGAAGGGCGCCGATGGCGCTGCACATGCGCCGCGCCCGCCACGGCCCGCGCCTGAGCCCAAGCCCGCCCAACAGTCGCGCGAGCAGTGGCGCGCCATTGCGCCGGTGCCGGCGTACGCGCCTCCGGTGAACTACCAGCACCAGCACCGTACGGCGGATGACATCGTGCATGTGTCCGAATACTGGTGCGAGGGCGAGCTGTACGGCTACGTGGTGCGCTTCAAGACCAGCGACGGCGGCAAGGATGACATTGCCCGCACGTGGTGCGAGAGCGTGACCAAGGGCGGCGCGCGCTGGCACTGGAAGCAGTGGGAGGAGCCGCGCCCGCTGTACCTGCCCGGCCGCACGCTGCCCAAGGGCCGCACGGTGGTGCTGGTGGAGGGTGAACGCAAGGGCGATGTGCTGCAGCAGCTGCTGGACGCGCATGCGCCCGGCGTGTATTGCGTGGTGGGCTGGCCCGGCGGGTGCAAGGCCTGGCAGAAAGCGGACTGGAGCTGGCTGGCCGGCTGCACGGTGCTGCTGTGGCCTGACTGTGACAGCAAGCGCGAGCAGCCCACGGTGGCCGAGCGCAAGGCGCTGCCCGAGGGGGATGCCCAGGCGCTGCAGGCGCTGAAGGACAGTAAGCCGTACCTGCCGTATCTGGACCAGCCGGGCATGAAGGCTCAGCGGGCCATTGGGACGCTGCTGCGCGACACGCACGGCTGCACGGTGAGCCTGCTGCCCATCAAGCAGCCGGGTGAGCTGGCCGATGGCTGGGACGCCAAGGATGCCATTGAGGTAGACGGGTGGACGGGCGAGCGCGTGCTGGCGTTCTTTGGTGAGGCGATCGCGTTGGTGGACACGCCTGAACCCGAGGTGGGCCCGGCTGCTGCGGCACCGGCTGGAAAAAAAATCGATGACCCCGTTGGCACCGAGGGCGCGGCCTCGCCGGATGAGCATGGCGAAGACCTGGTCAAGTGCGGCGCGCGGCTGGTGCCTGAGTGGCTGAGCTGGTACTACGACCGAGAGAAAAAGCGCTGGAACGTGAGCCGCAAGACGGTGATCGCGGCGTTGGAGCATGCGTCCGCGTTGCAGGATGTGTTGGCCTACGACGAGTTGCGCAACAGCGTGGTGTGCCGCAAGGCTTTCCCCTGGGCCTACAGCAAGCCGGGCGAGATCCGCGGTGCGGATGCGCTGGCCCTGGGCAAGTGGATGAGCGACGAGTGGGGCCTGCCCAGCATCAGCAAAGCGAGCTTGGAGGAGGGCATTCAGACCGTGGCGCATGCCTGCCGCTACCACCCGGTGCGCGAGTGGCTGGGCGGCCTGCAGTGGGACGGCAAACGCCGTCTGGACAAGTGGCTGATGCACGCGCTGGGGGAAACGCCTGAGAGCGTGCGCCCGGCGCTGGCCGAGTACCTGTGCCTGGTGGGCCGCTATTGGCTGCTGGGCATGGTGTTCCGGGTGATGGAGCCGGGCTGCAAGTTCGACTACTGCCCGGTACTGGAGGGCACGGGCGGCCTGCGCAAGTCCACGCTGGTAGAGGTGCTGGCGGGCAGCGAGTATTACAGCGACACGCCGTTCCAGGTGGGCCAGGGCAAGGAAGGCCCGGAGCAGGTGCAGGGCTGCTGGCTGTATGAGATTGCGGAGCTGACGCATTTCAGCAAGGCCGAGGTGGGCGCGATCAAGGCGTTCATCAGCTCGAAGGTGGACCGCTACCGGGTGGCCTACGGCAGCACGGTGGAGGCCTTCCCGCGCCAGTGCGTGCTGGTGGGCACCACGAATGAGGATACCTACCTGCGCGACCGCACGGGTAACCGGCGGTTCTGGCCCATCCCGGTGCGCAAGATCATCAATACCGACTGGGTGGCGAAGTACCGTGAGCAGCTGCTCGCAGAGGCCTATGCGCTGTACCTGCAGGGTGAGCGCTACACACCCACGGCCGATGAAGAGGCACGTCTGTTCCACCCTATGCAGGAAAGCCGCCTTGTGGAGACGGCAGTGGAGAGCGAGCTGCTTGCCGTGTTGACGCGCAAGCCCAATCCCAATGCCAACGGGCCACTGTCGTTCGTGCATTGCGAGGCGGCGTTCGTCACGATTGCGCAGCTGGTGCAAGCGCTGGGCGTGGATGCGGCCAAGGCGCCGCCGGGGCTACAGGGGCAGATCACGGCCTGGCTGAAGCACGAAGGCTGGGAGCGCGTGAAAAAGCAGGTGAACGGCGTGCGGGCTTGGGGTTTCCAGCGCCCTGCCGTGTGGCCCCCAAAGGACCGTGCCACGGGCCTGGACCAGGATGGTGGCGCACCAGGCGATGAACTGGACGACGTGCCGCCAGCATCTGCAGCGCCACATGAGCCGCCGCCACCCGCATCGCCCGCCGGGGCCTACCTGGCCGCGCAGGAGGATGACGATGCGCCTTTCTGAGGCCATGCCTCGCATCACACACGCAGCGCTTGAAACGCGCTGCACCGCACACCGTGGGGGAGGCGTGATTCGCGCCACGGTGCCAGCCCGGAGCGCCACGCGCCCGGCCTGCGGTGCAGTGGCGGGGATGGCGCTGCCTTCGCCCATGAGTTGAGTGTCCAAGTGTCCACGGTGTCCACGCGTTTGCATGGACACCACCAGCTACCCCAATTCCCTTGTTTCTGGAGTTGAGGCCGCTGCATTGCCCAAGGCCTGCGGCATGGGCCCCGCGCCTCTTACGGTGCGGGCGGGCGCAGGCAGGCGCACCTGCGTTCGCGTACGCGCAGGCGTAATCCCACTCACCCGTTGATCTCTATAGAAAAGGATGGACAGTATGGACACTCGGCCACCTCAACAGGCCCGGCAAGGGGCAGCAGTCATGACCGAAGCCCAGGCAGCAGCAGTTCAGCGGGACCTGCAGACCATCAAGACGGCCATGCCCGGTGTGTATGCGGCGATCCAGGCGAAGGCGGCAGAGATAGGGCAGGGCGCCTACGGCCTGGTGCGGCGAGGCCTGCGCGGTGAGCCGCTGTGCTTTTGGGCGATGGAGCGCGGGCATGTAGTCGGCACGCCCTTCGATGGCCATCCGGTGCAGGCGGCGGTGGCGCAGCAGCTGGTGCAGTTCGGCTGTGCACACGTGTGCATGTGGGGTGAACTGCCGGCGGGCGAGGGCAAGGGGGCGGGCAATGGCGCGGCTTGAGCACATCAAGCGTCGGCTAGATAACTGGGCGCTGTGGAAAGCGCGCATGAATGACAGCGGCCTGGGGTTTCACAGCCGCAGCATCCTGGCAGTGGATGTGTGGATGCGCGGGAGCTACAACGGCGCCAGCATCCCGCACTTCGAGGATGAAGCGGTGGAGACCGATGAGGCGGTCAATGCGCTGAAGCTGGGCAAGGGGCACCTGTTCGTCACGCTGGACTGCATCTATCTGAAGGACCTGGGGGTGAAGCAGACCGCGCAGCGCATGCAGCGCGCGGAGTCCACGATCAAGGCGCAGCTGGAGCAGGCGGACCATGCCATCGCGGCCTGGCTGGATGCCAAGGCTATCGAGCGTGAGCGTAAGCGCGCAGTGTCAATAGACAAGATGCGGCGCGGCCAGCTATAGACACGCGGGGAGTTTTACACCATAGACCTTTCTGGTAGATTCCAGGCATCTTGTGATTGGTGCGCCCCACCCGCACCCACAGGGGAGAAACCCCGGCAGGCGTTGAGCTTGTCGGGGTTTTGTTCTTTGGAGCCCACCCCATGCCTGTTGCCGCCCCTCGCCCTTGCAGTCATCCCGGCTGCGGTGTGCTGGTTCGTGACGGCACGGGCCGGTGCGCGAAGCACCCCAAGGCGGCATGGGCAAAGAAGCCCACGGCAGCCAAGCGTGTCACCGGCCGCAAGCTGCAGCGCCTGCGCGCCCAGTTGTTTGAGCGCGATCCGCTGTGCGCCGAGTGCAAGCGCCATGGGCGCGTGACGCTGGCAACCCAGCGCGATCACATCATCCCGCTGGAAGAGGGCGGCGAGGACATTGAGTCCAACGTGCAGGGCCTGTGCGCCGACTGCCACGACGCCAAGAGCAAGGCCGAGCGTGCACGCGGCGTGCAGCGCGCATGGGGTCACTACCGCGAACCCTGACCCGTTGTTTCCCATTGGGGGAGGGGTGGGGCAAAAGTCCAGAAACCACCCACTGGAAACCGACCGCCTCCCCAAATTTTTGTGCGCGCAGGTTTTGGAGGGGGGGTACCCCGAAAGGATTGATCATGAGTGGAACGCGTGGGCCGCTGCCGAAGCCTGCGGCCCTGAAACTGCTGGAAGGCAACGCCGGCAAGCGCTCGCTGGATCTCGCCGCAGGCGTAAACCCGCGCATCGAGGTGCCCAGCCCGCCGAAGCATCTGGGCACCGAGGCGCGCAAGGAGTGGAAGCGCATCACGCCGCTGCTGGAGGAGCTGGGCCTGATCAGCGGCCTGGACCGTGCGGCCCTGGCGCTGTACTGCCAGGCTGCAGGGCGGCTGGCCGAGCTGGAGACTGCTTTCAACTGCAAGGTGGCCGCCAAGGTGGCTGAAGGTATGGACTACGCCGACGCCGTCTATGAGATGAGCTACTCCACCACCCCCAGCGGCTACGCCCAGCAGAGCGTGATCGTGCAGCTCATCGGCAAGCACCGCGAGCAGCTCAACCGCTACCTGATGCACTTCGGCCTGAGCCCAGCCGCCCGCGGCCGCGTGCAGGCCAGCAACTACGTGCAGCCCACGCTGCCCGGCATTGAGCCCAAGCCAGAGGCCAAACCCAGTTTCTCGATGTTCGTTAACCCAGCACGATGACCCACTCCTACATCCAGCAGGCGCAGCAATACATGCGCGACGTGCTGGATGGGGAAGTTGCGGCCTGCAAATGGGTGAAGCTGGCCGTGCAGCGCCAGGCAGACGACCTGGCGCGCGAGCCATCTGAGGAATGGCCATGGGTGTTTGACGAGGCAGCGGCCGAGCGGCCATGCGCCTTCATCGAACTGCTGCCGCACATCAAGGGCAAGTGGGCACGCGAAGGGCGCCTGCTTGAGCTGGAGCATTGGCAGTGCTTCATCATCACCACCGTCTTCGGATGGGTGCACCGCGAGACCCGCCTGCGCCGCTTCCTGGAGGTGTACGAAGAGGTCGCCCGCAAGAACGGCAAGAGCGCCAAGGGCTCGGGCCTGCTGCTGTACATGCTGGCCGCCGATGGCGAACACGGCGCCGAGTGCTACACCGCCGCCACCACGCGCGACCAGGCGCGCATCGTGTTCGATGACGCCCGCGCCATGGCCGAGCGCACGCCCGATCTGCGCACCTACCTGGGCGTGGCCATCATGCAGCACAGCCTGACGGTGGCGCACACCAGCAGCAAGGCCGCGCCGCTGGCCGCCGAGGGCAGTACGCTGGACGGCCTGAACGTGCACTTCGCGCTGCTGGACGAACTGCACGCGCACAAGACGCGCGCCGTGTACGACGTGATCGACACCGCCCGCGGCGCCCGCGAGCAATCGCTGCTGTGGACCATCACCACCGCAGGCACGGACCGCTCGGGCATCTGCTACGAACGCCGCACGCACATCACCAAGATCCTGGGCCGGGTGATTGATGACGCGCGGGTGTTCGGGATCATCTACACCATCGACGATGGTGATGACCCCTTCGACCCGGCCGTGTGGCCCAAGGCCAACCCCAACTTTGGCAAGTCAGTGCAGGCCGATGAGATGGCCGCCCAGGCCCGCAAGGCCGAGGCCATGCCATCGGCCCTCAACAACTTCCTGACCAAGCGCCTCAACGTCTGGGTATCCGGCGAAAGCCCGTGGATGGACATGCGCGCCTGGGAGCGCTGCGGCAAAGAGCCCGTCACCGTTGACAGCATCCCGCCCGGCGCCAAGGTGTACATGGGCCTAGACCTGGCGCAGAAAAAGGACTTCGCCGCCCTTGCCATTGCCTGGGAGCACGAGTTGCTGCGCCCTGGCGCGGACGGTGTTTATGTCCCGACGCGCGTGTGGGGCCTGTGCACACGTCTGTACCTGAACGAGCTGGCCGTGCAGGAAAGCGGCAATGCCCACCTCAGCGGCTGGGCACGCCAAGGCTACGTGGAGGTCACCGACGGCGACCTCACCGACTTCGACCGCGTGGCCGATGACCTGCGCCGCTACTGCCGCCAGTGGGACGTGCAGGAGATCGCCTTCGACCCGGCGCTGTCCATGTACTTTGCCGGCAAGCTGATCGAGGAAGGCCTGCCGCTGGTCGAGATCGCGCAGCGCAGCGTGTTCTTCACGCCCGCGCTGATCCAGGTCGAGAACATGGTGCGCGAGGGCAACCTGGTGCACGACGGCAACCCCGT
This sequence comes from Diaphorobacter nitroreducens, assembly GCF_002214645.1. Taxonomy (NCBI): domain Bacteria; kingdom Pseudomonadati; phylum Pseudomonadota; class Betaproteobacteria; order Burkholderiales; family Comamonadaceae; genus Diaphorobacter; species Diaphorobacter nitroreducens. The sequence continues at coordinate 1,752,587 of NZ_CP016278.1, read as the reverse complement.
CATGGCCTGGATGGTCAGCAACCTGGTGGTGAAGGTCAGCAAGTTCAACGAGCTCATGTCGCCCACGAAGGAGCGGCCCGAGAACAAGATCGACGGCCCCATCGCCATGCTCATGGCGCTGGGCCGCGCGCTCGCTCATCACGGTGACGAAGGCGACGCCGATGGCTTCTTTGCATCGCCAGCTGTGGCGTAAGGACTACGGATGACATATGCAATGAAACCCAGTCTGGTGGGCCGAGTGCGGGCTGCAGTTGGAGCGCTCACTGGGCGCTCGGCGAGTTTGAGCGATTCCGCTGGAAGCTCCCATGTGTTCGGTGTTGCGCTGGGTGGAGTCCATTCGATTTCGCACCGGTCCATGATGCAGCTGTCGGCCGCCATGGCCTGCGTGCGGCTGATCTCGGAGACGATCTCCACGCTGCCCCTGGGTATCTATATCCGGTCACCCAGCGGCAAACGCCTGGCGCCCGAACATGCCTTGCACGGCATCGTGCACGACGTTCCCAACGATGACAGCACGGCCAGCGTCTTCTGGGAAAGCATGGTGGCCGCCATGCTCACGCGCGGCGCCGGTCGGGCTCGCCGCCTGATGTTCAACGGCCGACTGGTCGGACTGCAGTTCCTAGACCCGGAATGCTTGTCTCCTCGGCGGCGCATCGGCCGCCGCGTAGTGGAATGGCAGTACCGCGACGACGACGGCAGCCTGCTCATCCTGCCCGACAGCGAGGTGTGGACCATCCCCGGCTTTTCGCTCGATGGGCGCAACGGCATCAGCGTGATTGAGTACGGCTCGAAAGTGTTCGGCAACGCATTGGCGGCCGATAACGCCGCCGGACGGACATTCAACAACGGCGCGCTCCAGAACCTCTACTACACCATCAAGAAGTGGCTCACGCCAGAGCAGCGCGAGGAGTTTCACAGAAACGTGGGCGGGCTTCTGGCACAGGGCAAGGCTCCTCTGCTGGAGGGCGAGATCGAGGCTAAGACGGTCAGCATCAATCCGAAGGATGTTCAGCTGCTGGAGTCCCGGTCCTGGAGCGTGGAAGAAATCTGCCGATGGTTCCGCGTGCCGCCCTGGATGGTCGGTCACTCTGCCCAGGGCGCCACCAAGTGGGGCAGTGGGATGGAGCAGGAAATGATCGGCTTCCTGACCTTCACCCTGGGCACTTGGCTCAAGCGCATCGAGCAGGCCATCAACAAGGATCTTCTCACGCCGGCCGAGCGCACAAAGTACTACGCCAAATTCAGCGTGGAAGGCCTGCTGCGCGCAGACAGCGCTGCTCGGGCCTCGTTCTACGGCGCGCTGGTGGACCGCGGGATCATGACCCGTGACGAAGTGCGCGAGCTGGAAGACCTTCCACCGATGGGCGGTAACGCCGCGCAGCTCACCGTCCAGTCGGCGATGACGCTGCTTGACGCCATCGGCGCCAACACAGACGCGCAGCAAGTGCGGGCATCGCTCCGCGCGCTGCTCGGCTTGGACGACAACGAGCCACAGAAAGGCTAGACCATGAGTTTGCGAACCCTACCAGCCGCCCTCGCAGGCAGGCCCAGTGCCAGCGTGCGCAGCGAGATATCGCCCCGCGCGTTCGATCGCTGGAACCGTGAGGTGCGGGCCGCTCTTACCGAGAACGAGGAAGACCGCAGCATCAGCGTCTATGACGTGATCGGTTACGACTACTGGACCGGTGAAGGTGTCACAGCCAAGCGCATAGCCTCGGCGCTGCGTACGCTTGGCAAAGGACCCGTCACAGTCAACGTCAACTCCCCGGGCGGCGATATGTTCGAGGGCCTGGCCATCTACAACCTGCTGCGCGAGCATGAGGGCGAAGTGACTCTCAAGGTGGTGGGCCTGGCTGCCTCGGCCGCATCCATCATTGCCATGGCGGGCGACAAAGTGCAGATCGCGCGGGCCGCTTTCTTCATGGTGCATAACGCCTGGGTTGTGGCCGCTGGCAACCGCCTCGACTTCCGCGAGATTGCCGACTGGTTGGAGCCGTTCGACCGCTCCATGGCCGACATCTACGTGGCGCGCTCTGGCATGAGCGAAAAGGAAGCAGCACGCCTGATGGACGCCGAGTCCTGGATCGGTGGGAGCGACGCTATCGAACGCGGCCTGGCCGACGAGTTGCTGCCCAGCGACCAGGTCGGCAAGGGTGACGGCAAGGCCAATGCACACGCGGCCCGCCGCATCGAGGCCGCGCTGCGCGCCTCCGGCATGCCCAAGACCGAGGCCATGCGCCTCATCAGCGAGTTCAAGGCCGGCGCGGGTGATCCCGCTGGCAGCGGCGAGGGTGATCCCGCCGAGCGCGGCCAGCTGGCCGACTACGTCCCAGGTGTCATGTCCTCGGCTTCGTCGCGGCTGACAAACATCCTTACATTCTGAAAGACCATCACCATGCGTATCTCCCGTACCCTGTTCTCCCTGGGCATCTGCGCCCTGGCTGTTGCCGCCATTGCCGCCCAAGCGGTAGGCGTTGATATCGCCGGGTTCATCGGCGCCCATCCCGATGTGTTCGCCGGCCTCTCGGCCCTGGCGATGCTCGGCAATACTGAAGTCGTCGCTGCCGATCTGAAGAAAGTCAGCGCAGACCTGGAGAAGGTGGGCGACCAGCTCAAAGCCTTCGCCGAGCAGGCCAAGTCCGAGACGGCCAAGGCCGTCCAGATGAGCAAGGAAACCAAAGAAAAGGTGGACGAGCTGCTGGTAACTCAGGGCGAGCTTCAGGCAGCGCAGCGTGCGGCTGAACAGATCCTCGCCAAGATCAAAGATGGCGCACTCGGCGCAGCTGGTGCACCCCAGTCACTCGGTGAGAAGTTCGCCAACGCCGAGGGACTGAAGAACACCAACTTCACCAACCCGAACAGCTTCACCACGAAGGTGGGGAGCATCCACGCGGCCCTGGCTGGCAATGGCACCGCCGGCAACCTTGTGGTGCCGCAGCGCATGCCGGGTGTGATCGCCCCGCCGGACCAACGACTGTTCGTGCGTGATCTGCTGTTCTGGGGTCGTGCCGCCAGCAATGCCATCGAGTACGTGCGCGAGCTGGGTTTCACCAACAACGCCGGCCCTGTGGATGAGAACCCGGCCGACCCCAAGCCCGAGAGCGACATCACTTTCGAGGAAGACAGCGCGCCTGTGCGCACCATTGCGCACTACATCCGCGCGTCCAAGCAGATCCTGGACGATGTGACCCAGCTGCAGGCCTACATCGACGGTCGGCTGCTTTACGGCCTGAAGGTGAAGGAAGAAGCCCAGCTGCTGAATGGCTCCGGCGTCGGCCTCAACCTCAACGGCATCAACACCCAGGCCACTGCGTATGCAAACCCGGGCGTCACGGTGGTCGGTGAGACACCGGTGGACCGCCTGCGCATCGCCATGCTGCAGGTGCAGCTGGCCGAGTACGCCGCCGATGGCATCGTGCTGAACCCCATTGACTGGGCCGAGATCGAACTGCTCAAGGAGTCCACGGGCGGCTACCTGTTCGCTAACCCCCAAGGCGTGTCCAGTCCCATTTTGTGGGGCCGGCCGGTAGTGGCCACCACGGCGATCGCGGTTAACAACTTCCTGACTGGTTCCTTCCGCATGGGGGCTATGGGGTGGGACCGCGAAGACGCCAACATCGCCGTGAGCAACCAGGACCGCGACAACTTCGTGAAGAACATGGTGACGATCCTCTGCGAAGAGCGCATCGCCCTCACCGTGTTCCGTCCCGAAGCGTTCGTGAAGGGCCTGCTGGTCACGCCGTAATCCGCGGCAGAACGCCAGGGCGGGGCAGTGCATACGTATGCACTGCCCTGTTTCATTTCCCGTTTATCCCTTCCACTGGAGTACTCCATGTCCCAAGTCAGAGTCGAAGCGCTCACCAGTTTCGAGCACAACGGCACCCGCCGCCCGGGTGAGTTCTTCGAGGTCAGCCCGCAGCATGCCGAGCAACTGCAGAAGAAGCGGCTCTGCGTCATAGTCGGTAGCCAGTCGAACGATGGCGGCAAACCCGGCGGCCAGGCCAAGACGCTCAAATCGGAGCAGGCAAAGCGCGAGCCGAAGGCGCCGCGCGCGCCCAAAGCACCGGCCCACGCACCGGCGCCCGCAGCCTCTTATGTCGCCGCTCCGGGCGGCAATACCGCGGCGGTGGCGCTGGCTGATCCTGCCGCCCCGTCCGCAGGCGCCTTGGCCGCCGCGCCTGCTGCCGATCCAGCCGCCGCAAGCCAAGACGGTCAGGGCTCCGGCAACGCTGACATCAATCCCACGCCCTGAGGCCTCCGCCATGAGCCTGCTCACCCTTGATGAGGCGCGCGCCCACCTGAAGGTGGGCCCCACTTACCCAGCCGAACAAATTGAGCCCTACCTGCGCGGCGCTGAAGCTATTGCGGTGAAGTTCCTCAACCGGAATATTTATGAAAGCGCCACCGCACTGCAGTCTGCGCTGGCGGGGGTTCCGGCTGCACTTGAGGCGGCCGCTGATGCCAAAGCAGTTGGCCTTGCTGCCGCAGATGCAGCCACCGATCCTGATGTGGCCGAATGGCTGCGCTGCACTGCGTATGAGCAATATCGGCAGGCCTTGTCGGACGCTGGCTACGTGCAGCGTGGCATCGTCATCAATGAGAACATCAAGACCGCATTGCGATTGCTGCTGAACCATCTTGATGAGAACCGCGAGAGCGTAGCGCGCGGCGTATCGATGGTCGAAGTTCCGCTAGGCGCAGAGTTCTTTTTGCTGCCCGATCGCGTGGGCTGGGGAGGGTAGGCCGTGGCTGCTGGCAAATACCGAAACTGGGTTATCGCCCAGCGCGTGCAGCAGGTGCCAGACGGCGCTGGCGGCGTCGTGTCGCAGTGGGTAACGCTGGTGGAGTTCTGGGCCTACGTCGAGCCCATAGGCGGCCGCGAAGCCATGCGCGCCAACCAGCTGGTGGCCGACATGGACACGCGCATTACCACGCGCTGGACTACTGATATCGCGGCCATCACCGCGAAGGACCGCATCATCCACGGCGCCGTCATCTACAACATCGTCCGCCCGCCGGCAGACCTCAAATCCCGCCATCGCGAGGTGGAGATCACGTGCAACTCGGGGGCGAACGATGGCTAAGACAACCGTGCGTGTAGATGGCCTGCGCCAGCTCGGCGCCGCCATGCGTTCCTTGGGCTCCGACATTTCCAAGAAAGTGGCCGTGGCCGCCACCGGCGCCGGCGCGCGCGTCATCCGCAAGCGGGCGCAGCAGAACGCGCCCATCGCAGACGAAGACTACGAAGTCGAGGGACAGCACGTGCCGCGCGGCAACCTGCCCAAGCAGATCGTGGCCAAGCAGGTGCCCAAGTCGCAGCGCAGGCTCACCAGCGAACACGTAGTCGCCGTGCGCGGCAAGCGCAAGCACGGTTACGCCAGCCGCGTGGGCGCGCTGCAGGAGTTCGGCACCGTCAAGCGGCAGCCGCAGCCCTTCGTGCGGCCCGCGTTTGACGAGGGCAAGGGTGAAGCCCTGCAGGCCATCACAGAGCGCCTGCGCAAGCGCATCGAGCGCGCACAGAGGACCGGTAAATGAGCCAGCTCAGCGTATCCCAGCAGATCGTGCAGGCCGTCGGCCCGCTGGTCGGCGGGCGTTGCTATGCGCGCACCTTCCTGCAGCCCGACGGCGCGCTGCCGCCCTGGCCCGCGGCGCGCTTTGTGTTCGCCTCGCTCACCACCGCGCCCAGCATCTGCGGCGACGGCGGCGATGACGCGGCCGACTACCGCGTGCAGATCGATCTCGCAGATGCCTACGGCAAGGGCGAGGCCGCATTCCTCGCCCTGCGCGCACAGCTACTCGCCGCCATGCAGGCGTTGGGCGCCACCTTCGTGCTGGACGGCCAGCGCGACGAATTCGACGCGGATACCAAAACGCTCCGCTGCTCGCTGGACTACCTCGTGTACCAGTCCAACTGATCGCACTCATCACCCACCACCAGCCGCCCACCGAGGCGGCTTTTTCTTTTCCTGAAAGGACGTCGCCATGTCTGCTGGCAAGCGCTACAAGTTCCAGGGCTCTACCCTGCAGGTATCCACCGGCGTGGATGCCGTCACCAAGCCCATCACGGGCATCACGCAGGCCGACCCTGCCGTCTTCACAGCGGTGGGCCATGGCCTCACGCTCGGCGCAGTTGCACGCGTCGCGGCCGTCGTCGGCATGACGGAAATTAACGACCAGCTGGTGGTGGTGGACAATCCCATCGCGGACACGTTCGAGGCGGCCAACATCAACTCCGCGGGCTACACCGCGTACACCAGCGGTGGCACGCTGGCGCCCCTCACGTACAGCGCATTCTGCGAGCTGACTGGCGCCAATCAGCAGGACGGCACGGCCGATGAGATCGATGCCACCTCCATCTGCTCCACTGCCAAGGAATTCGAGCAGGGCCTGGGCGACAGCGGCACCATCACGCTGGACTACAACTTCGCGCCCCACACGCTCGTGCAAGCCGCCATGCGTGCCGCCAAGGTGTCGGGCGAGGAAGTGGTGGTGCGCCTCACGCTGCCCAAGGACGGCGGCACGATCGTGATGATCGGGCGCGTGCAGCAGACCAGCTTCCAGGGCTCCAACGGCGCCCTGTGGACGGGCTCCGCCACGCTGCGCCTGACGGGTGAAATCTTCGTACTGGATGCCGCATGAGCAAGACCGATACCGCTGCCGATCTGCGCGCGCGCATCCTCGCAAGCGCTTCGCCGAAGCCCGTTCCGGTGGACACGCCGTCGTGGGGGCGCGTGTGGGTGCGCGTGCTCACCGTGGCCGAGGTGGACGAAGCCAAGGCCGACCCCAGCGACAAGCAGCGCATCGCACGCGGTGCGGCCCGCGTGCTGTGCGATGCATCCGGCACGCTGATCTTCGATCCCGAGTCGAAGAGCGACGTGGCCGCCATCGCCACGCTGCCGTGGTCCGAGCTGCGCCAGGTGCTGGCCGCCGCCGAGCGTAATTCCAGCGGCGCAATAGGCCAGGACGAAGCGGGAAACGGCTGACGCCGCGCGAGCTGGCCAAGCTGGACCTGGCCGAGGCCTTGGGGCTCCCCCTAGCCTCCATCGGCGCCATGCCCGAGGCCGAGTTCCGCATGTGGCTGGCCCGCGGCAAGCCGTTGTGGCCGCGCCGGCTGGAGCTACTGCTGGCGCAGCTCACCAGCGTGCTGGCACAAGTCAACGGCAACAAGCACACCGCACAGGACTTCGATCTGTTCGACCCACGCGCCGACCAGCGCGCCACGTTGAACGAGGCCGCAGAGGCCGTGGCATCGATTGCCGGCACCGGCCTGCGGCGCCTGGGCCAAGGCAGAAAACGAGAGGAATGACACATGGCAACCGGCGGACTTGGAAACCTCACCGTCTTCCTCGGCCTGGATGCCGCTGAGTTCGACAGCGGCCTGAACAAGTCCGAGCTGCGTGCGCGCCGCTTTGGCGAGGCCCTGGGCGGCGGCATAGTCAAAGCTGCGGGCCTGGCCACCGCCGGCCTGGCGGCGCTGGGCCTCACCGGCGCAGGAGCGTTGGCGCTCATCAGCAACCAGGTGGATTCCATCGCGGGCTTCCAGGACCTCGCCGACAAAATCGGCGACACGGCATCCAACGTGTCCGCGCTGCAGCTCGCTGCCGACCTGTCTGGCACGGCCATGGAGACCGTCGCCGGCGCATCGGTCAAGCTCACAGCGTCACTCTCCAAGACCGACGATGAAGCCAAGGGCACCGTGGCCGCGCTGAAGGCCATCGGCATCGAGAGCGAGAACTTCCGCAAGCTCTCGCCCGTGGCGCAACTGGATGAGATCGCGCGCTCGCTGGCAGAGTACGAAGACGGCGCGAGCAAGACCGCCGTGGCCGTGGCGCTGTTCGGCAAGTCTGGCGCAGAGCTGATTCCGTTCTTGAAAGACCAGGCCGAGCAACAGGGCCTGAACGTGCGTCTGACTGAAGACCAGATCGCCGCGGCCGACGAATTCAGCAAGCGCATCGCGCGCCAGAGAAGCGAGCTGTCGGCCCTGGGCCAGATCATCGTTGCAGAGAGCGTGCCCGCCGTGGGCGCCTTCACGGGAGCGCTGACGGATGCGATCAAAGAGACGCTGGGTCTGGACGAGAAAACGCAGAACCTCAAGAACAGCACGGCCATCAAAGATTTCTCGCGCAATGCGGTCGAGGCCCTGGGCTTCATCGTGGATGCAGGCGATGGCGTGGCGCGTGTGTTCTCCGGCATCGGCAAGACCATCGGCGCCGCCGCAGCGCAGGCCGCAGCCGTCGCACAAGGCGACCTCAAGGGCGCCATGCGCATCGGCCGCGAGTGGATGAGCGACATGGATGGACTGCTCAATTCGCCGCTGTTCTCCAAGCGTCTGCAGGACCGTCTGAATGCCCCTGGCACCTCTGGTGCCACCACGCCCGGCGCAGCGCCCAAGCCGCTGCGCTACACCTCGCCATCGGGCAAGTCCGCAGGCGGCGGCGATGACCCGCTCAAGCGCCAGCTGGACAACGATCTCAAGCTGCTGGAGAACGCGTACAAGACCGAGGAAGAGCTGCTGCGCGATCGCAACAAGATGCTGGACCTGGTCAACGGCCAGAACCTCATCTCGTTCGCCGACTACTACAGCGCGCGCCGCGCCGCTGCGCAAGAAGCGCTGGATGAACAAACCCGCGTGCTGGATGCCGAGATCGCCAAGCTGCAGGCTTACCAGTCCACGGCCGCAAAGGCCAGCGAACGCGAGTCCGCGCAGGGCAAGATCAACGACCTGCTGCAGCGCAAGGCCAAGCTGCAGCGCGACGCCGCTACCGAAGCCATCACCCTTGCGGCTGACGAGGCCAAGGCCTACGACGGCCTCAAGCGCAGCATGGAGGGCGTCAACGCATCTATTTTGGAGATGATCGGTTTGAGCGGCCAGGCCGCGCAGATGCGCTTTGACGCCAGCAATGCTGACCTGCGCGACCGCCTCACGGCGCAGGGCGACACGCAGGGCCTGGCCCAGCTCGATCGCCTGCGGCAGCTCACCGTGGCGCAGGCCGACTACAACCAGCGCCAGCAGGACAGCAGCGACATCGTTGCACGCCTGCAGATCCAGGAAGAGCGCGTCAACACCGCGCGCAACCTGGGTGCGATCGGCGAGCTGACAGCGCTGCAGCAGATCACCGAGGCCCGCCGCGCGGCCGTGGCGCAGCAAGAGGCAGAGGTGCTTGCGCTCGAAGCCATCGCCCGCGCCAGCGACAACCCGCGCCTTGTTCTGCAGGCCGAGCAGGCCCGCGCCGCGTGGGAAAAGCTGCGCGCTGAATCGGACCTGGTGGCGCAGAAGTTCGACACCATCGTGTCGGGCAGCTTCGGCGATGCGTTCGCGGACTTCATCAGCGGAACGAAGTCCGCGAAGGAAGCGATGCAGAGCTTCGCCGACTCCGTGGTGCAGCAGATCTCGCGCATGGTTGCCAACGACCTGGCCACCTCGCTGTTCAGCGGCCTCTTCGGTGGCAGCGGTGGCGGGGGCGGCATCGGTGGCTTCTTCGCCAGCCTGTTCGGCGGTGGCAAGGCGGTGGGCGGCGCGGTGAGCCCCGGCAAGTTCTACGAAGTGAACGAGCAGGGCCCCGAGCTGTACAGCCAGGGCGGCAAGACCTATTTGATGGCTGGCGGCCGTGGTGGGCGCATCACGCCAAACGCCGGCGGCGCGAGCATGGCGCAGACCGTCAACATCCACCTGCAGGGGCAGGTGGATGCCCGCACGCAAAGCCAGATCGCAGCCACCGTGTACGCGGCCACCAACCGCGCCATCGCGCGCGGCACGGCGTAAAGAAAGGGAGATGCCTCATGGCATTCTTTGAAGAGCGCTTCCCGGAGTGCATTCGCTTCGGCGTCACGGGCGGGCCGCGCTTCAGCACCACGCGCACCACGGCGCAAAACGGCTTCGGTGCCAAGCAGCGCAACTGGCAGTACCCGCTGCAGTCCTACCAGGCAGCGCAGGCGGTGCAGAGCGAAGCCGACTTCGAGGCCGTGCGCGCGTTCTTCTACAACGTGTACGGCGGCTATGACGGCTTTCGCTTCAAAGACTGGAGCGACTACCGCGTGACCGCTGGCAAGGGCGTGATCATCACGCGCGACGACGGCCTCAAGCAGCTCGCGCGCGCCTACACGTACGGCGTGCGCACGTTCACGCGGCCCATAGCCAAGCCGGTGCCCGGCACGGTCACCCTGACGGGTGGCGGGGTGCTTGACTACACCACCGGCATCGTCACCGGGGGCGCGCCCACCGCGTGGGTGGGCGAGTTCGACGTGCCGGTCGAGTTCGCTGAAGACCTGATGGACGTGGAAGTGGTCAACAAGTCCAGCAGCAAGGGCCTGTTCCTGTCATGGGCCTCGCTGCAGCTCACGGAGATTCGCATTCCATGAAGGCCCTTTCCGCGCCGCTGCTCGCGCACTACCAGAGCGGCAGCACCACCGTGGCCACGGCGCTGCGCATCGATCGCAAGGATGGCGCCGTCTTCGCGTTCACCTCGGCCGACCGGGACGCGGTGATCGATGGTGTGCGCTACCTCGCCGCGCCCGGCCTGGAGATCTCCAACGTGTCCTCTGCCGCGGGCTTTGCGGTGGACAACTTGGAGCTGACTGTGTTCCCCGACGACACGCTGCTCACGCGCGACTCGTTCATCGCGGGCCTGTGGCAGGGTGGCCGCTTCGAGCTGTTCGAGTACAACTGGGCCGACGTGGCCATGGGCCGCAACGTGCTCAAGCGTGGCTGGCTGGGTGAGTCGCGCTTGCGCGCAGAGGCCGTCACCGTGGAGCTGCGCAGTCTGCGCCAGGCGCTGCAGCAGCAGGTGGGCAGCTACACCACGCAGACATGCCGGTGGCGCCTGGGGGACGCGCGCTGCACCGTAGACCTGGCGCCGCTCACGCACCTGGGCGTGGTGGCCACGGCGCCCGACCGCTACACCATCACCGGCCTGGCTGCGGTGGACGACTACTACACCGATGGCGTGATCGCCTTCACCAGCGGTCTCAATGCCGGCGTTTCGCGCAAGGTGCGCGCGTTCGCGGGCAACACCTTCACGCTGGCCACGCCGCTGCCGTTCCCTGCCGCGGTGGGCGATGCGTTCACCGCCATTGCGGGGTGTCGCAAGCGCCTGCAGGACTGCCGCGACACGTTCGCCAACGTGCTGAATTTTGGAGGCGAGCCACACATCCCCGGCATTGATGCGCTCACCGCGTACCCCGCGGCGGGCAGCGGCGCATGAGCGCCGTGGTGGCCTGCGCGCGCACCTGGCTGGGCACCCCCTACCACCACCAGGCGCGTGCCAAAGGCGTGGGCGTGGACTGCGCCGGGCTGGTGATCGGCGTGGCGCGCGAGCTGGATCGCGTGGCGCCAGGCTTCGACATCGAAGGCTATGCGCGACAGCCCGACGGGTGGTCTTTCTTGGCCTGGAGCGACCAGTATATGCGCCGCATTGCGCGTGCGCAGATGGCCCCGGGTAGCTGCGTGGTGGTGCGCTTCGGCCGGCATCCGCAGCACATCGGCATCGTGGGCGACTACCTGCACGGCGGGCTTTCCATCATCCACGCAATGGTGGGGCGCGGCGTCGTGGAGACACGCCTGCTGCTGGACAACAACATGCAATTTGTGGCGGCCTACGCGCTGCCCGAGGAGGGCGCATGGCGCAGCTAGTTCTGGGGGTTGCCGGCGCGGTGGTGGGCGGCATGTTCGGCGCGCCGCAGCTCGGCTGGGCCATCGGTGCAGCCATTGGCGGCATGTTCGCCCCCACGCAAAAAAGCAGCGGCCCGCGCCTCACGGACCTTAAGGTGACGGCCAGCGAATACGGCGCGCCCATTCCCTACATCGTGGCGCACCCACGTGTCGCGGGCACGGTGGTGTGGGCCAGCGACAAGCGCGAGATCGCCACCACAACGCGCCAGGGCAAGGGCGGCGGCGCGGAGATGACAACGTACTCGTACGAGATCGATCTGCTCATCATGCTGAGCGACAACCCCATCGTGGGTGTGCGCCGCATCTGGTCCAGCGGCGCGCTGGTGTGGTCCTCTGCGGACGAGTCCGACGATGACACGATCTCGGCGAGTGAAGACGCCACGAGCTGGCGCGCCATGCGTGTGCACACGGGTGCACAAGACCAGCTGCCAGACCCCACGTATGAGGCCGCCGTGGGCGCCGGCAATGCGCCGGCATACCGCGGGCGCGGCACGCTGATGCTGGAGGGACTGCAGCTTGGCAACGGCGGGCAGCTACCCAACCTGACGTTCGAGATTTTTACGCGCGGCGTCGCAGGCAGCTCCGATGCGTACCGCGAGGACTACAGCCAGGCCACGGACATCGAGAGCTTCGGCTACGTGTTGCAAAGCGGCTCGCTGGCGGACTTTGAGCTTGCATCCATCCCCACGGGCACGGGCCTGTTGTGCCGCTCACGGTACAACACGCAGGTGGGCCGCATCCGCAAGGCCATCCCCATCACCGCTGCCGCGCGCATTGCGTTCGACGTGTGTGTGACGAACCCGCGCAACGATGATGCGGGCATCCTGGAGCTGTACAGCGGCGCCACGCGGGTGTTCTCGTTCAATGCGCGGCGTGAGCTGTCGGTGGATGCGGCGGGCCGCTCCACCATCGCAGTGGGTCCTGGCCGCGCATCCATTGCGGCGGCCACGCTGGAGATGGGCGTGTGGTACCGCGTGGAGGCTGCTGTGGACGGCGCGGCGGAGATTGCCGAATGGACCATCAGCAGCGGTGCCACCGTGGTGGCTTCGGGGACGGTGGCTACGCCAGCGTTTTCTGTCGATGCGATCTCTTACACCGTGGACGAGACGGCGATCTTCTCCGAGACCTCCGAAGTCATCTATGCCGACATCGAGGTCGGTTCCCGCGCGCGTGCGCTGCAAGAGCCTGAGCGACTGGACGACGTAGTGCGAGCGCTGTGCGTGCGCAGCGGCATTGATGCATCGCTGATCGATGCTGCGGCGCTGCAGGCCCAGTGGGTGCATGCCATGGCGATCCAGCCAGCCAGCATCGCGTCAGTCCTCCAGCAGCTGGCCACGGCGTACTACTTCGAGTGTGTGGAGAGCGACAAGCTGTACTTCCGCCGCCGCGGCGGCGCGCCGGTGGCCACCATTCCGTACGCGCACACGGGCGCAGAAGCGCTGCTGTCAGTGGAAGAGGCCAACGATCTGGAGCTGCCGAGCCAGGTCAACGTCACGTATCTCAATCTGTCCAACGCGTATCAGCAGGGCAACGAGGTAAGCGACCGACTCACGACGGACTCCACGGCCGTCAGCAATGTGCAGCTGGCCATGGGCCTCACGCCCGCAGCGGCCAAGGCTATTGCCGACACCGCGGTGCTGGACCAGACCCTGGCCGCGCGCACGCTGCGCACGGCGCTGGATGCGCGCTATGCCGCGCTGGAGCCCACCGACGTGGTGGTGATCAACGACAGCGCAGGACTGGGACACCGCGCGCGGGTCATCAAAGTGGGCGACTCCGCCGGCGTGCGATCGCTGGACCTGGTGACAGATGACGCACGCGTGCTGCGCGAGCTGGGCATCACCGGCGATGACTACGACGGCGACTACACCGTGGTGCCGCTGGCAGCCACGGACCTTGCAGTGCTCGACATACCGCTGCTGCGCGACCGCGACGATAACCCCGGTGTCTACGTCGCCGGCGACGGCCTGCGCGGGCGCTGGCCCGGCTACCTGCTGGCGCGCGACGGCGTGCAGTTGGGCGCCGTGACAACCGGTGCGGCCATGGGTGTCGTGGCTGAAGCCATGACGGACTGGCAGAGCCTGCTCATCGATGAGAGCAACGCACTCACGGTGACTGTCAACCCGGGCGACCAGCTGGTGAGCATCACGCATGCGGAAATGGCCGGCAGCACGCTGAACTATGCCGCCATCGGCGCACCTGGGCGATGGGAGATCGTGCAGTACCAGCGCGCCCAGCTGCTCGCCGATGGCGTCTACCGCGTGAGCGGACTGGCGCGAGGGCGGCTGGGCACTGAGCACCTGCGCGGCACGCACGCCGCGGGCGACCGCTTCGTCGCGCTGGACGGCAACGGCATGCAGCGCGACGTGGGCAACCTGGCCGAGATCGGCCTGCCGCGCACGTACACCGGCACCACGCTGGGCGCGCGGGCCGACAGCGGCACCGTGGTGACCATCACGCCCACATGGCAGGGCCTGCGGCCGCTGTCGCCCGTGGGTGCGCGCCAGCTGCTGCAGGCCAGCGGAGACATTGCCATCACCTGGGGCCGGCGCAGCAGGTACGTGAGCAACGTGCTGCTGGGCGTGCTGCCGCTGGCGGAGGCCGTTGAGGCCTACGAAGTGGACATTCTCAACGGCGCGGTGGTGGTGCGCACGCTGACCGCCAGCACACCGGCGGTGAACTACACGCAGGCCGACCAGGTGGCGGACTTCGGCGCGCCAGTCACCACCGTGGCGGCGCGCATCTATCAACTCTCCGCGTCCGTCGGGCGCGGTCAACCGGCGAGTATCTGATGGCAGACCAGGCATCCCCACTTCAACAGATCGCGGCGGGCAGCAACGCCGTGGACCTCATTAACGAGAACTTCGACGCGGCCAGCCCGGCGATGCTGTACGGCCGGGACGCGCGCACCACCACGCTGCTTACCTGGGGCTACGTGGGCGGGCGATTTGGCAATGCGTTGATCGCCAACGGCACGGTGGTGCTCACACCCAGCACCACAAACTACGTGGTGGCCAGCCGCACCACGGGCGTGGTGAGCGCCAGCACGTTATTGGCGGACTGGGACGCGCCCGAGAACGTGCGCTTGTACAAAGTGACCACGGGAACCGCAGCGGTCACGGGATACGAAGACCACCGGCAATCCATCGCCGGCGTGGGCGGATCGGGAACTGGTGATGTGACGGGGCCCGCTGCGTCTACGGACAACGCGCTGCCGCGATTCGACGGCGCGGGCGGCAAGACGCTGCAGGGCAGCGGCGTGTTGGTGTCCGACGTTGACGAAATCAGCGGCTACCGCGCGCACCGCAACGCTCAGACCGGCACGGCATACGCCGCGCAGGCCGGTGACGCCGGCAAGGTGATCGATCTGTCGAATGCCTCCGCCATCACGCTCACGTTGCCCAACAACCTGCCCGTGGGCTGGTGCTGTACGCTGGTGCAGGCCGGCGCCGGCCAGGTGACATGCAGCGCTGCTGTAGGCGCCACGTTGCGCAACCGCCAGGGCCACGCCAAGCTGGCGGGGCAGTGGGCGATGGCCACGCTGCACGTGCGCACCAACGCTGGCGGCACGGCGGCGGAGTATGTGCTGTGCGGAGACACCGCAGCATGATGGCCCTTCCTGCATCGCTGGGCGCAGTGCCCAGGCCCGCGGCGTCGGCCAGCGGAGAAGTGTTGCGGCTGGAGTTCGACGGGGCCGATGGGTCCACGACCATCGTGGACACGTACGGCAAGCCCATTTCGCGCTCCGGTGCGGTGGTGCTGTCCACGGCGCAGGCGTACAGCGGCGCATCGTCGGGGTACTTTCCGGGCGGAACATCAGACTACCTGACTACCCCGGCGAGTGCGGACTTCAACTTCGGCGCGGGGGACTTCTCCGTCAAAGCCGCGGTGTACCCCACGGCACTGTCTGGGCTGCGCATTCTCGTGACCAACCGCGCGAGCTCCGGATCGGACGCAGGCATCTTTTTCCTGTTGTCCGGCACCGCGCTGCGCGGGCTCTCATGGGGCCCTGCGGCAGGCACAACGATGAGCGACATCACCGGCGGCACGCTGATGCTCAATGCGTGGCAGCGGGTCGAGTACCGACGGGTGTCCGGCCAGTTCCAGCTGTTGATTAATGACGCGGTTGTAGCTAGCTCCGCGGTTCTCGCATCCGCGATTGCCGACAGCACGAACGCGCTGCGCATCGGAGTTGATCCGTCTACCACGGGGCGGCAGTACGCGGGCTACATGGATCAGCTCGTCGTCCGCAAAGGATAGCGCCCGCTGATCGAAAACCAAGGGAGGGAAACACATGCAAGACGACTTCGGCAACGCAATCGGACCGCACGTCGTGCGCAGCATCAGCGCTCGCCTGGACGATGGAGATGCCCGCATGCAGCGCATCGAGGGCGATGTGTCTGCCCTGCGCGCGGACCTGCAGGACAACACGGCAGCAACGAAGGCGGTGGCGGAGAGCACCAGCGAACTGGTGGCCGCATACCACGCCGCGCAGGGGGCCATCAAAGTGCTGAACTGGATCGCGCGCATTGCAAAACCGCTGGTGACGATCATCAGCCTGGGCATCGCGCTACTGGGTCTGTGGTCGGCTGTCAAAGCGGGGGTGAGCCCGAAATGAAAGCTCTACTTCGCAAGCGCCTCATCAATGCAGCGCTGGCCATCACCACGGCCGCCGCCGGCGCAGCGGCCACGCACTACGCTGGACAAGACCCGCCAGAGGTCATGCTGGCGTGGGAGCTGGGCGCGCACTTCGAGAGCGGCGGCAGGCACATCGGCACGCCGTACGTTGACAAGATCGGCCGCGGCCAGCCCTGGACGGTGTGCAACGGTGTCACTGGGCCCGACGTGGTGCCGGGCCGCTACTACACGCCAGACGACTGCAAGCGCATGGAGCTGTCGCGCTACCGTGCGGCGCGCAAAGATGCGGCGCGCATGTTCACGCACTGGGGCGACTACAACGCCTGGGTGAAGGCGTCGATTCTCGACATGCTCTACAACGTGGGCGCCCCTGCGGTGGAAGGCAGCACGCTGCTGGCCAGGGCCAACGCTGGCGACCTGGCCGGCGCGTGCGAGCAGATGCAGCGCTGGGTGTACGGCACGGTGGCGGGCCAACGCACGCGCCTACCGGGCCTGGTGGATCGCCGCGATGCCACGCGCGAGCTGTGTGCGCAGTGGGGTAGGGACGGGCATTTCAGCGCGGGTTTGATTGGGGAGGCAGGCCGATGATCGATCGTCTTTACACCTATGCCGCCACCGCCCTGGTGGCCGCCGCGATCGCCGGCGCCGGCGCCTGGCGCGTGCAGGAATGGCGCTGGCAGGCCAACACCGCGGCCGCCGACCAGCAGCGCCAGCAGGCCGAAGCCCAGGCCCGCGAGCGCCGCGACGCGCAAGCGCGCGAGCAGCGCGCCACCGCAGACCGCGCGGCCGGCGAACATGCGGCCGCATTGGCCGCACTCAACACTCAACTGGGAGACGCCCGTGCGCGCATTGCAAAACTCTCTGATCGCCGCTGCCTCGATGCTGGCACTGTCGGCATGCTCAACGCCATTGGCAAACCCGCCTCAGGTGTGGACGTGCGAGCCGCTGCCGGCGACGCTGCGAGTGCGCCCCCAGCCGCTGCCGGACCTGCCGACGACGCGGCTGCAGGCTACGCCAGCGAGCGCGACGCAGCCGAGCACATCGCACTCTGCCGCGCCCGCTACGCGGCCGTGAGCGGGCAGCTCAATCAGATCCTGGACATCGAGGATGCGAGAGCTAAAGCCGCTGAGGACGGCCAGCCGTAAAGCTGTGAAGCAACTCGCCGAGCGCCTGCGGCGAGAGCAGCGCGAGCTGGAGCAGGCACTGCGAGACAGGGCTGTGCGTGAGTCCATGCCGCGCGACGACTCAGTGCCGCCGCCGCGTATCGACTGAGCATCGCGCCCCACCGCGTGGGCGCTTATTTTTCTGCAACGACCCACGTGACGATGGGCCACTCCGGGTCATTGCGCGTCGCCGCGCGGTGCAGCGGGTGCCACGTCGCGTGTGGAATGCCGATCCAGCGCAGGCCGTCGCGCATGTGTAGCCACGCCTCGAAATTGCCCCAGCCGCCCACGCTCAGAATGCGCCTGTGCTTGCTGGCCAGCAGCTCCAGCGCCGCAGGCGTGAAGCGCCAGTAGTCGCTCGGCGCGCCGTGAACGGGGTTGATGAAGCACGTCGTGTGAATCGCTATGCCGCCCGGCTTGAGCACGCGGTGGCATTCATCGATCGCGCGCTGCGGGTCGCCAGCTACGTGTTCCAGTACTTGATCTGACAGCACGAAGTCAAAAGACTCGTGTGCGAATTGCAGATCAAGCATGTTGTGCTCGGGGTAGTCTGCTTTCGTGATGGCCGTGGGCTCGATGCCCATCACGTCGCACAGCCGATCAGATCCACTGATAGACAACACGGACCCGCGACGCGCGGGCAGCGGGACGCCCGCCAGCGTGCGGTACATCGAGTACCGCGTGATGTGCGGTCCGCGCGCCAGCCCGAGCATGGAGAGGCGCCAGAAAACGTTGCGTATTGAGCCAAGTAGAGGGGGCATGGTGCCGGCGAGGATAGCGGATGCGGATGGGTTCTTTTTTGCCGCGCCTTGGCGCGATGAATCACACTAAGTTTTTGTAGTTGATAGCGGGCGGAAAAGAGGTCAAAGAAATTAGGGGCATCGCTCAAAAAATAATGCTTGCGCTAGTGCATTGCTGTGGCATGAGCGCATGGGCTACACGTATGACACCGGGGCCGCGGCCCTGGGTGTGAATCGCAGCACGTACGCCAACTTGCTCGCTGGCCAGCGCCGCGACAGCGGTACGCTGGTGGTGTACGACCGCAGAACGGCCTTGGCCTGCGCTGCGCTGGAGGCTGGGTTGCGCCCCTTGGGTGGGGCGCAATGGGCGCTGAATTTGGTCGTTGCTGTCCGCATTTTTCGGTACGCAAGGTGTGTTTACGCGCGGTTGCAATGCAGCAACTTGATGTCGTCGCACCGCTTTCGTTGAAGGGGTTTGGTATCTCACGCTTCCAAAGAGAAAGCGCTAGGCCTTCGCCACCGGCACCTCCTCCCAACGCGTCGTGTAACGCGGCGTCCTCCGCTCTTGCCGCATCCCCCAGGTCCGCTCCTGCTCGGTGGCGCCAGTCGCTCCCACGTGTAGCGTCCCCTTGCCGTAGCGCCCATTGATCGCGTCCAGCGCGGTCATCAGTTGGGAGCGATCGCGGCCTGCCTCGGGCTCCAGATCCAGCTCGCCCTGGTGCACATCGTTGCCCTGCAGCTCCAGCAGCATCACGCCGGCCTTGATGAGCTGGTAGCCGGGCAGGTAGATGTAGCGCATGCCATTCACTGCCGCCTGCACCAGCTGGTTGGTGTCGGCCGTGGGGCGGCGCAGCGGCACCACCGTGGAGCGGTTGAAGCGTGGCCCCGGCCGGTGGGGTGATGTGTGGGCGAACACCAGCAGCCTGGCGCAGAGGCTTCCCTGGTCGCGTAGCTTCTCGGCTGCGCGGCTGGCGAACTCGCTCACGGCCTCCAGTAGCGGCGCCAGGTCTGTCACCGGGCGGCCGAAAGATCGGGTGCACGCGATCTCTTTCTTGGGCGCGGGCGCGTCCTCCAGCTGCACGCAGGGCATGCCCTGCAGCTCGCGCACAGTGCGCTCCAGCGTCACATTCCAGCGCCGGCGCACCGTGGCCGGGTCCATGCGTGCCAGGTCCAATACGTTGCAGATGCCGGCCTCCACCAGCTGCGCGCCGATGCGGCGGCCCACGCCCCACACCTCGCCCACCGCGGTGGCGCGCAGCACGTCGTCCAGGTCCTGGGCGGGCAGGGCGGCCAGATTGCACACCTGGGCCAGGTCGGCGGGGTAGCTGCCGGGCTTGCGCTCGGCGGTCTTGGCGATGTGGTTGGCCAGCTTGGCCAGGGTCTTTGTCGGACCAATTCCCACGCCGCAGGGAATGCCCGTCCAGCGCAGGATGCGCGCGCGGATGGCATGGGCCCGCCGGGTAAGGTCGCCCCGCACGCCGTGCAGGCCAATGAAGCTCTCGTCGATGCTGTAGATCTCTTGCGTAGGGCCCAGGCCTGCGGCCAGACTCATCATGCGGTCGCTCATGTCGCCGTACAGCACGAAGTTGGCTGATAGTCCGACCAGGCCGGCGGTTTCCTCCAGGTGGCGGATCTGAAACCACGGCGCCCCCATGGCGATGCCCAGGGCCTTGGCCTCGTTGCTGCGGGCCACGGCGCAGCCGTCGTTGTTGCTCAGCACCACAACCGGCCGCCCGTTCAGCGACGGCCGAAAGACCCGCTCACAGCTCACATAGAAGTTGTTGCCATCGACGAGGGCGTACATACGTGTGCACTGGCGCGTGCCCTCAGCGGAATTGTTTGATGCAGGCCGTCACCACGCCCCACACCTCGATCGTCTGCCCATCCTTGGGCACGATGTCGGGAAAGGTGGGGTTGGCGGCTTTCAGCTTCACGCGGCCGGCGCGCATCTGCAGGTGCTTCACGGTGAACTCGCCATCCACCACGGCCACCACGATATGCCCGTTGGCAGGCTTGATCGCGCGGTCCACGATGATCGTGTCGCCATCGCCCAGGCCCGCGTCCACCATCGACAGACCTCGCACGCGCAGCAGAAAGGTGGCCTGCGGGTGGGTGATCAGCTCGGCCATCAGGTCGATGCGCGTCTCGCCAAAGTCGGCCGCAGGGGATGGGAAGCCTGCACGCACACTGGCGTCGGCCAGCGGCAGCAAGGCTGGCGGCTGGGCGAGGGCAGGGCGCGCGGTAATACTGTGCATTTATCCAGTATAAATCAGGAACCCGGCTGACTGGCACCGATTGCGCGCCGGGACTATCCTGCGCCCATGTGCAGCCACTACCAGATCCCCGCGCGAGAACGCCTCAAGTTCATGCCGGGCATTACGGCGCTGCCACCCGAGGTGCTGCAGGACATGTGGCCGCGCAAGTCTGGCGTCTTCGCGCGCCGGCCGCTGGGGTGGAAGCCCACGCCGGGCGATATGGGTGTGCGCCCCGTGGAGCTGGTGGTGGGGCGTTGGGGCCTGGTGTCGGCAAAGACCACCGACCTGTCGATCGCGCTCAAGCTGTCCACGTTCAACGCCCGCAGCGAGACGGCCCGCACGAAGCACACGTTTGCACACGCGTGGCGCATGGGGCAGCACTGCATCATCCCCGCTGAGGCGTTCTACGAACCAGATTGGCGCACGGGCAAGGCCGTCGCAACCCGCTTCACGCGAGCTGACGGCGGTGTGATGGGGGTCGCGGGCCTGTGGGATGTGTTCACGGGGTCGGATGGCCAGGAGATCGTGAGCTACACGATGCTCACGATCAACGCCGACGATCACCCGCTGCTCAACCAGTACCACCAGCCGGGCAAGGAAAAGCGAATGATCGTCGTGCTGCCTGAGGCGAGCTATGACGCTTGGCTGGATGCGCCGCCCGAGAAGTCGCTGGACTTTATGTTGGCGATTTCGCCCGAATTACTGAGGGCCATGCCAGTTCTCGGGACATAGGCCATGGAATCGTCGCTGGGCCGCTCGATATAATCGCGTGTTTTGCCGGGAGCGGTGCACACGTGTGCATCCCGCGCAATTCCCGCGCAGAGGGGCTAAGTTGTTGATTTTATTCAAGTGACGAGCCGCCCCCCGCGCACCAACGTGAGACTTTGGCGGAACGTGGTGCAGGCTTGCACTGCAAGTCGGCACGGTCCACATCCAGACACTAGGAACAACCATGGCCGTAACTGTTGAAACCCTTGAAAAGCTTGAGCGCAAGATCACGCTGAGCTTGCCCCTGACCACGATCCAGACCGAAGTGGACGCGCGCCTCAAGCGCCTGGCCCGTACGGTGAAGATGGATGGTTTCCGTCCCGGCAAGGTCCCCATGAGCGTAGTGGCTCAGCGTTACGGCTATTCGGTGCAATACGAAGTGCTGAACGACAAGGTGGGCGAGGCGTTTGCACAGGCCGCCAATGAAGCCAACCTGCGCGTGGCAGGCCAGCCGCGCATCACGGAGAAGGATGGCGCGCCTGAAGGCGAAGTGACTTTCGACGCCGTGTTCGAGGTGTTCCCAGAGGTCAAGATCGGCGATCTGTCCACCGCGGAAGTCGAGAAGCTCTCCGCCGAAGTGACCGACAGCGCCATCGACAAGACCGTGGACATCCTGCGCAAGCAGCGCCGTACCTTCGCGCAGCGTGCCCTGGCCGCTGCTGCTGAAGACGGCGATCGCGTGACGGTGGATTTCGAGGGCAAGATCGACGGCGAGCCCTTCCAGGGCGGCAAGGCCGAGGACTTCCAATTCCTGGTGGGCGAAGGCCAGATGCTCAAGGAATTCGAAGACGCAGTGCGCGGCATGAAGTCGGGCGAGAGCAAGACCTTCCCCCTGGCCTTCCCCGAGGACTACCACGGCAAGGACGTGGCTGGCAAGACGGCCGACTTCATGGTCACCGTCAAGAAGATCGAAGCGGCCCACCTGCCCGAAGTGAATGAGCAACTGGCCAAGTCGCTCGGCATTGCCGACGGCACGGTGGAAGGCTTGCGCGCCGACATCAAGAAGAACCTGGAGCGCGAAGTCAAATTCCGCCTGCTGGCCCGCAACAAGCAAGCCGTGATGGACGCTCTGGTGTCCAAAGCGGAATTGGATCTGCCTAACGCCAGCGTGCAGGCTGAAATTGCCCGCCTGCTGGAAGCTGCACGCGCCGACCTCAAGCAGCGCGGCATCAAGGACGCCGACAAGGCCGAAATCCCCGAGGACGTGTTCCGCCCTCAGGCCGAGCGCCGCGTGCGCCTGGGCCTGGTGGTCGCCGAACTCGTGCGTGCCAATAACCTGCAGGCCAAGCCGGAGCAGCTGAAGGCCCACGTGGACGAGCTGGCCGCCAGCTACGAGAAGCCTGAGGACGTGGTGCGCTGGTACTTCAGCGACCGCAATCGCCTGGCTGAGGTGGAAGCCGTGGTCATCGAGAACAATGTGACCGACTTCGTGCTGGGCCAGGCCAAGGTGAACGACAAGGCCGTGTCCTTCGATGAACTGATGGGCCAGGCCTGAGTAGCTGGCCCTTGCCCCGGGCTTTGACCCAGGGGTGAGGACGAAACCCGGCGGGGCTTGTGCTTTGCGGCACAAGCCCCAATTCATTTCTGGGTACAGTATCCGCCTGACTGGAGAAACGTATGAGCGCATTGGAAACGCAAGCCCTGGGCATGATCCCCATGGTCATTGAGCAGTCCGGCCGCGGCGAGCGGTCCTACGACATTTATTCGCGCCTGTTGAAGGAGCGCGTGATCTTCCTGGTGGGTGAGGTCAATGACCAGACTGCCAACCTGGTGGTTGCGCAGCTGCTGTTCCTTGAGAGCGAGAACCCGGACAAGGATATTTCGTTCTACATCAACTCCCCGGGGGGCAGCGTGACGGCGGGCATGGCCATCTATGACACCATGCAATTCATCAAGCCGGATGTGTCCACGCTGTGCTGCGGCTTTGCGGCGAGCATGGGGGCTTTCCTGCTGGCTGCAGGTGCCAAGGGCAAGCGCTATTCGCTGCCCAACTCCAAAATCATGATCCACCAGGTGCTGGGCGGCGCCCGCGGACAGGCGACGGATATCGAGATCCACGCCCGCGACATTCTGCGTACCAAGGATCAGATGAACCGCATCCTGGCGGAGCGCACGGGACAGCCCATCGAGAAGGTGAAGGCGGATACCGAGCGGGACTATTTCATGACCGCGGACGAAGCCAAGGATTACGGCATCGTTGACCAGGTCATCGCCAAGCGCCCCTGAGTTTGGGCCGGCGCGCGCGGCGTTTCCCCCTGTGGGAAACGCCGTTTTTATTTCGTTATCATCTTGACAACATCCCCAGTCATAAGGCATTGCCCCCATGGCCGAGAAAAAAGGCTCCTCCAGCGAAAAAACCCTTTACTGCTCTTTCTGCGGTAAAAGCCAGCACGAAGTAAAGAAGCTGATCGCCGGTCCGTCGGTCTTTATCTGCGACGAGTGCATTGACCTGTGCAACGAGATCATCCGTGATGAGCTGCCCACCGGCGATGCCGGACGCGAAGGCCGCGGAGATCTGCCTACGCCTGCGGAAATCAAGACAAACCTCGATCATTACGTGATTGGCCAGGAAAAGGCCAAACGTACGCTGGCCGTCGCCGTGTATAACCACTACAAGCGCCTGCGCCACAAGGACAAGGCCGGTAAGGACGAGGTGGAACTGTCCAAGAGCAACATCCTGTTGATCGGCCCTACGGGGTCGGGCAAGACGTTGCTTGCGCAGACCTTGGCGCGGCAGCTCGATGTGCCTTTCGTGATGGCTGACGCCACCACGCTGACGGAAGCCGGCTATGTTGGAGAGGAC
Organism: Diaphorobacter nitroreducens; assembly: GCF_002214645.1. Taxonomy (NCBI): domain Bacteria; kingdom Pseudomonadati; phylum Pseudomonadota; class Betaproteobacteria; order Burkholderiales; family Comamonadaceae; genus Diaphorobacter; species Diaphorobacter nitroreducens. Next base: position 1,728,552 of record NZ_CP016278.1, on the reverse strand, counting down.
GTGGAGAACATCGTCCAGAAACTCCTGCAAAGCTGCAACTACGATGTGGAACGTGCCCAGCGGGGCATTGTCTACATCGACGAAATCGACAAAATTTCGCGCAAATCCGACAACCCCAGTATTACGCGGGATGTCTCAGGTGAAGGTGTGCAGCAAGCGCTGCTCAAGCTCATCGAGGGGACCATGGCGAGCGTGCCTCCACAAGGTGGACGCAAGCATCCCAATCAGGATTTTCTGCAGATCGATACCACCAACATTCTGTTCATTTGTGGTGGTGCGTTTGCTGGGCTGGAAAAGGTCATTGAGAACCGTACTGAAGCTTCCGGTATTGGCTTTGGCGCGGCAGTGCGTAGCAAAAAGCAGCGTTCTTTGACCGAGGTGTTTCAGGATATCGAGCCTGAGGACCTCATCAAATTCGGCCTGATTCCAGAGTTGGTGGGTCGCATGCCCGTGGTCACAGCCCTGGCCGAACTGAGCGAGGACGCGCTGGTGCAAATCCTCACCGAGCCCAAAAACGCCTTGGTCAAGCAGTACAGCAAGTTGCTGGGGATGGAAGGCGTTGAGCTGGAAATTCGTCCCGCTGCGTTGAAGTCCATCGCGCGAAAAGCCATCGCACGCAAGACGGGTGCCCGCGGCTTGCGCTCCATTCTTGAGCAAGCGTTGATTGGCACCATGTTTGATTTGCCCAACGTCTCCAACGTGGAAAAGGTGGTGGTGGACGAGGCCACCATCGAAGAGAACAAGGCCCCCTTGCTGGTTTATCGCGAGGCCGCCAAGACCGCCTGAAGCCGTGAGCCGCCGGGAGCAGAGCACGTGAATGATGCACCCGGCGAGCCATGTTGCTAACACCTGGGCGCAGATGCTGCCGGGTTGAAAAATGTGGTCCATGGACCATATTCCATGGAACTACTAGAGGATTGCCCCATGTCCGGACACACACCCCTGCCCGATACGCCCCTGGATCTACCACTGTTGCCTTTGCGGGATGTGGTGGTTTTTCCTCACATGGTGATTCCCCTGTTTGTGGGGCGTCCCAAGAGCATCAAGGCGCTGGAAGCCGCTATGGATGCGGATCGGCGAATCATGCTGGTTGCGCAAAAAGCAGCCGCCAAGGATGAACCGCAGGTTTCGGATATGTTCGAAGTCGGTTGCATATCCACCATCCTGCAGATGCTGAAGCTTCCCGATGGCACGGTGAAGGTGCTGGTGGAGGGGCAGCAGCGCGCCCACGTTCGCATGGTGCATGAATCGGACGTTCACTTCACGGCGACGGTTGAGCCCATGCAGGCATCCGCTGAGGACGCCGCTTCGAGTGAAATTGAAGCGCTACGCCGGGCGGTAATGCAGCAGTTTGATCAGTACGTCAAACTGAACAAGAAGATTCCCCCTGAGATTCTGACTTCCATTTCGGCCATCGACGATCCGGGGCGGCTGGCTGACACCATTGCCGCGCACTTGCCGCTCAAGCTGGAGAACAAGCAGGTTGTTCTCGACTTGGCAGGCGTCAAGCAGCGTCTGGAGAATCTGTTCGAGCAGTTGGACCGCGAAGTGGATATCCTCAATGTGGATAAGCGCATTCGCGGTCGCGTGAAGCGCCAGATGGAGAAAAACCAGCGGGACTTCTATCTCAACGAACAGGTCAAGGCGATCCAGAAGGAACTGGGCGAAGGCGAAGAAGGCGCGGATCTTGAGGAGATCGAGAAAAAGATCAAGGCCGCGCGCATGCCGGTCGAAGCGCGCAAGAAGGCGGAAGGCGAGCTGAAAAAGCTCAAGCTCATGTCTCCTATGTCTGCCGAAGCCACTGTGGTTCGCAACTACATTGATGTGCTCACGGGACTGCCCTGGAGCAAGAAGTCCAAGGTCAAGCACGATCTTGCCCATGCAGAGGTTGTGTTAAACGAGGACCACTATGGCCTGGAAAAGGTGAAAGACCGAATCCTGGAATATCTCGCCGTGCAGCAGCGGGTGGACAAGGTGAAGGCGCCCATCCTGTGCTTGGTCGGCCCACCGGGTGTGGGCAAGACTTCGCTCGGGCAGTCCATTGCAAAGGCAACGGGGCGCAAGTACGTGCGTATGGCGCTGGGGGGGATGCGTGACGAAGCAGAGATCCGGGGTCACCGTCGTACCTACATTGGGGCGATGCCAGGCAAGGTGTTGCAGAGTCTGGGCAAGGTGGGGGCGCGCAATCCGTTGTTCCTGCTCGATGAAATTGACAAACTAGGCATGGACTTTCGAGGTGACCCCTCGAGCGCGTTATTGGAAGTCCTCGATCCTGAGCAGAACCATAAGTTCGGCGACCACTATGTGGAGGTCGACTTCGACCTTTCCGATGTCATGTTTGTCGCGACTTCGAATTCGATGAACATACCGCCGGCGCTACTTGATCGCATGGAGGTGATACGTCTTTCCGGATATACCGAGGACGAAAAAACCAACATTGCCATCAAGTATTTGCTCCCCAAGCAGATGCAAAACAATGGCGTGAAAGACGCCGAGTTGCAGGTCATGGAATCCGCCGTACGGGACATCGTGCGCTACTACACGCGTGAAGCGGGCGTCCGCTCCCTAGAGCGCGAACTCTCCAAAATCTGCCGAAAAGTGGTCAAGGCAATCCAGCTCAAGAAGCTGACGGCTCCCGTGGAGGTGTCGGCGGACAACTTGCCTGAATACTTGGGAGTGCGCAAGTACACCTACGGTCGCGCGGAACAGCAGAACCAAGTGGGACAAGTGGTTGGCCTGGCATGGACCGAAGTCGGCGGGGATCTGCTCACGATCGAGGTCGCGACCATGCCCGGCAAAGGCAACATCCTTCGCACAGGATCGCTGGGCGATGTCATGAAGGAGTCGGTCGAAGCGGCCCGCACAGTAGTACGTAGCCGTGCGCGCTTACTTGGTATTCGCGATGAGGCGTTCGAGAAGCGAGATCTTCATATCCACGTGCCCGATGGTGCGACCCCTAAAGACGGTCCTAGCGCCGGCATTGCGATGACGACGGCGATCGTTTCTGCGCTGACCGGAATACCGGTCCGCGCAGATGTTGCGATGACGGGGGAGATCACATTGCGCGGAGAGGTCACAGCAATTGGTGGGCTCAAGGAGAAACTTTTGGCGGCATTGCGGGGAGGGATCAAGACGGTGTTGATTCCTGAAGAAAACGTAAAAGACCTCCAGGAAATTCCAGACAACGTCAAGAGTGGTCTGGAGATCATTGCCGTGAAGTGGATCGACAAGGTGCTGGAGATAGCACTCGAGCGCAAGCCTGTTGCATTGGCAGAGGACGACGGTGCCCAAACCGTTGCTGTGCCTGCATCCGCCGATGTGTCACGGGGCTCCGTGAAACATTGATGGAAAAAACTTTGCACTATTCTTGGAGCACGCGAAAAGTACTCTATAATTTCACTTATCGACGCTAAACATGCTACAGTGTGAGGCTTAGGTAAATGCGGGAATAGCTCAGTTGGTAGAGCGCAACCTTGCCAAGGTTGAGGTCGTCGGTTCGAGACCGATTTCCCGCTCCATATCCAGGAAAAGAGGAGGCAATGCTTCCGCTTTTCATCAAGGCGCAAGACTTGGCGCGGTAGCAAAGCGGTTATGCACCGGATTGCAAATCCGTTTAGCCCGGTTCGACTCCGGGCCGCGCCTCCAGATGGTGGTATGTAGAGGAGGCGCAAGCTTCTTCAAAGGGTCAATTGGAAGCCTAATGGTGGAAAATTGATGCTACAATCAAAATCTTTCCGGTGCCAGTTGGTGGCGGAAAAATGCGGGAATAGCTCAGTTGGTAGAGCGCAACCTTGCCAAGGTTGAGGTCGTCGGTTCGAGACCGATTTCCCGCTCCAAAATTTGAAAGGGAAGCTACGGCTTCCCTTTTTTATTGGTCGAAGTGCTGGTGCAAGAAGTCGGTTCGTCTGTGGTGTTGCGCAACAATGCCGGCCCCGCTACTCTGTCTTCATGGCTTGCATACCGACCGGCGCCCCGATGGTGAAATTGGTAGACACTGCGGACTTAAAATCCGCCGCTTCCTGAGAAGGGGCGTGCCGGTTCGACCCCGGCTCGGGGCACCATCTGGATTCGCTATGTCACATTACAACGCTCCCTTTGAAATCCACGTCCATGGTCAAGTGCAATTGCGTGCTGATGTGGACTTCAGTCAGCTTCAGGAAGCACTCAAGCCATTGTGGAAGTACGCTGGTGCGCGTTCTCTCGCGGATGGAGCTTCGAGCGCCTATGAGGAGGAGCCGGGCATACAGTTCGATGCCAAGGAGCACATCCTGCAGATGTGCTGGACGGTGCGTGGCGACGAAGACTTCCGCCAGTCTCTGGATGAAATGTGCATGAGTCTCAATGAATTGGCTGAGCAGGGCGCAGCCATCGAGGTGACGTTCTACGATGCCGAGTTCGATGAGGATGAGGCACCCGAGGACGAAGAGGCGCGTGATGATTTCGTGATGCTGTTTGTGGGGCCCACTCCCGCCGCCATCATGCAAGTACAACGTGACCTTCTTGTGCAAGATGTGGTCAATCTGATGGAGCGGCACTTCGACGGCTCCGAGCTAGGTGGCGTTGTCTCAGAGATTGACAAGCTCTTCTCTCAACGTTTTGATGCGCTGGTGAGTTCGCTTGAAATTGGTAAACCGCCACGAGGTCCGGGTGGCAGCGGGCATGGCGGCGGACGCCGGCCGCGTCACCTTCACTAACGTGCTCGACAAATCTCTGTGTCGAGCACCATGGCGTGAGTTGCAGTGCTCCCCCCGCACGGTATAGAAGAGGCTTTCGACGCGTGCCCACAATAGCGTCATGACCACAACCTATTCGGATGAGCTTCTGGCACAGGTGGCGGCGCTGCCACCTTTGCCCGGGGTGTACCGCTACTTCGATGCACAGAATGTCTTGCTATATGTCGGCAAGGCGCGCAACCTGAAAAAGCGGGTCAGCAGCTACTTCAGCAAGCAGCACGGAGGCACGCGCATTGGCCATATGGTGGGCAGAATTGCGCGGCTGGAAACGACGGTGGTGCGCTCCGAGGCCGAAGCGCTCCTGCTGGAAAATAATCTCATCAAGTCCCTGGGCCCGAAGTACAACATTCTTTTTCGGGACGACAAGAGCTACCCTTATCTCAAGATCACCGGTGTCTCGGCAAAGGACGGTACGGGGGATGCTCCGGGACAGTGCTACCCGCGCATGGCGTATTACCGGGGGGCAGTGGATAAACGTCACCGATACTTCGGTCCTTACCCTGGCGCATGGGCCGTCAAAGAAAGCATTCAGCTACTGCAGAAGGTTTTTCGGTTGCGTACTTGTGAAGACACGGTGTTTGCGAATCGCACGCGTCCCTGCTTGCTGTACCAGATCAAACGCTGCTCCGCTCCGTGTGTGGGTTTGATTTCCCCAACGGCCTATGCAGCAGATGTCCGCAGTGCGGAGGCGCTGCTGCTGGGTGAAACCCAGGAACTGCTTCAAAAGCTGGAAGAGCGCATGCTCGCGTACGCCGAGAAGCTGGAGTTTGAACAGGCGGCTGAGGTCCGCAACCAGATCACGGCACTCGCACGTGTGTTGCATCAACAAGCGGTGGAGACGGCATCGGACAAGGACGTGGACATACTCGCCGTTAAAGTGGCTGGCGGCCGTGCCTGCGTCAACCTGGCGATGGTGCGCGGTGGCCGGCACCTTGGCGACAGGCCTTACTTTCCGGTTCACGTAGAGGAAGCGACAGGTGTCTTCCAACTGGAAACGCGCGAGGATGCCCCGGATAACCTAATGGTAGAGGAGGCTGGCGGACTCGAGCAGTCGGTGCCGGCGCAGATCCTTGCTGCGTTCATTGCGCAGCACTACCTTGGGGTACCCTTGCCACCGACACTGATTACGAGCGAGCCAGTCGACCCCGCATTGCTTTGGGTGCTGGCACAGCAGACGGGGGTGCGAGCGACAGTCGTCCACCAGCCGCGTGAACAACGGCGAATCTGGCTGGAAATGGCGGAGCAGAACGCACAGATCCAGTTGGCACGGTTGCTGGCGGAGGAGGGTTCCCAGCGGGCGCGCACGCGTGCCCTGGCGGAAGCGCTGGATCTGGAGGCAGAGAGCTTGGATGAACTCACCATCGAGTGTTTCGACATTTCGCACACTGCAGGGGAGGCGACCCAGGCTTCTTGCGTGATTTTTCATCACCACAAAATGCAAAGTGGCGAGTACCGCCGTTTCAAAATCGAGGGCATTACCCCGGCCGATGACTATGCAGCTATGCGTCAGGTACTCATGCGTCGCTACAGCAAGGTTGCCGAAGCACAGCGTGAGGCAGGGGGAGCGGAGGTGACAAATGCCCCGCGCTTGCCGGACCTGGTGCTGGTGGACGGTGGCAAGGGGCAAGTAAGCATGGCGCGCGATGTGTTCCAGGAACTGGGCCTGGATATCTCACGCATCGTTGGTGTCGAAAAGGGGGAGGGCCGCAAGGTGGGGCTGGAAGAACTGGTCTTTGCGGATGGACGCGACAAAGTCTATCTGGGGCGAGACTCGGCTGCGCTGATGCTCGTGGCGCAGATCCGTGACGAGGCCCACCGCTTCGCCATCACCGGAATGCGCGCCGCTCGTGCAAAAGTACGCGTAGGCGGCAGCCGATTGGAAGATATACCCGGTGTGGGGCCTAAAAAACGGGCAAGGCTGCTTCAGCGCTTTGGCGGCGTGCGCGGCGTGGCAGATGCCAGCGTGGACGACCTCGCCACGGTCGAGGGCATATCTCACGACTTGGCGGAAGAGATCTATCGCGCGCTGCGCTGACCCGGTTGACGGCCCGGGGCATTGCCGCGCGTGCCACAATTGGCACCCATGTTTTTCACTATTCCCACCATCATGACTTGGACGCGCATTGTCGCGATACCCTTGATCGTGGGAGTGTTCTATGCGCCGCTGGACCCGGCGATGCGCAACCTCATCGCCACGGTGATGTTCATCGTTTTTGCGGCCACCGATTGGCTCGATGGGTTTCTTGCACGCAAGCTCAACCAGACCTCCGCGTTCGGGGCGTTTCTGGATCCCGTGGCTGACAAGTTCTTGGTATGTGCGTCGCTATTGGTACTCGTGCATATGCAACGTGCCGATGTGTTCGTGGCACTCATCATCATCGGCCGCGAAATCGCTATCAGTGCCTTGCGGGAATGGATGGCGCAGATCGGGGCGAGCAAGAGTGTGGCCGTGCACATGATCGGCAAGCTCAAGACCACGGTGCAGATGATTGCCATTCCTTTCCTGTTGTATGACGGGCAGTTGTTTGGCGTCATTGACACGGGTGTATGGGGTACCTGGCTGATCTGGGTCGCCGCAGTGCTGACGGTGTGGTCCATGGTTTATTACCTGCAAAAAGCACTGCCAGAAATTCGAGCGAGAGTCCGTTAAGTTTCTTGCTACTGCTGGGAGAGTCTTGTGCCAAAAGGGTTCATTGCTATATATGGTATAGCAAGGCAATCCGCGCCCACATGGAGAAGGCTGGTGGCGGCAACTCGGCACCGCAGGGCGAAAGTGCTTGTCAATACGGAATGCGCCTAGCGCGCAAGGTCGAAACAAAAGCGGTGCTCGAATCCGGGACGGGGATCAAATACGACTAGAATTCGCTCCCATGCTGTCGCCCACGCGGTACGTCTTATTGACACCCTACAGTGCGATGGCTTTAATCTGACACAGCAATTTCTGACGCTGCTTCAGTTCCCTCCGCCTCTGCCTTTCGGACCGCTTCCGTTGCAGGGGGCGCGGAGGCCAGATTTGCATAAAGACATTCATCCACTCTTTTCCCGAGAGGCTTCTTGTGAATAAAACCGAATTGATTGAGCACATCGCCAACAACGCTGATATCTCCAAGGCTGCAGCTGCGCGCGCACTGGAGTCCACGATCGAAGCGGTTAAGAAGACTCTCAAGAAGGGCGGCACGGTGTCGCTCGTCGGTTTCGGCACATTCGCCGTCGGCAAGCGCGCTGCGCGCACTGGTCGTAATCCCCGCACGGGCGCTACGATTAAAATCAAGGCTGCTAAAGTTCCAAAGTTCCGTCCAGGCAAAGCACTGAAAGATGCTTTGAACTGATTGTGAAATATGGGGGGTGCTTAGCTCAGTTGGTAGAGCGGCGCCCTTACAAGGCGTAGGTCAGCGGTTCGACCCCGTTAGCACCCACCACCCCATTCAAAGGCGAACGCAAGTTCGCCTTTTCTTTTGCAGCTGTTGAAAGATTGACCATGTTCGAATCCATCCGCAAGCACTCCAAGATCGTCATGTTCTTGTTGTTCTTGCTGATCATCCCGTCGTTCATCCTCGTGGGTATCGACAGCAACTATTTCAGCGGAGGAAGCCCGGTGGTAGCGCGGGTCGATGGCAAGGACATCACCCAAGCCGACTGGGACAACGCTCACCGTATGGAGAGTGATCGAATCCGCGCTCAGTCGCCAGGTATCGACGCCAAGCTGCTGGATTCACCGCAGGCACGCTATGCCACGTTGGAGCGGCTGGTGCGTGACCGCGTGCTGCAAGTCGCGGCGCAGGACATGCACATGCTGACCAGCGATGCGCGGTTGGCACGCGAGCTGCAGAGCATTCCGCAGATAGCGGCGTTGAAACGAGCTGACGGCACGCTGGATGCCGAAGCCTATCGCGCCCTGGCTGGTGCGCAGGGACTCACCCCTGAGGGGCTTGAAGCACGCATCCGGCAGGACTTGTCGGTCAACCAGGTCATGGGCGGTGTAATGGGTTCGGCATTCAGCGGCCCGGCGGAAGCACGTTTGGCACTGGATGCACTGTTCCAGCGCCGTGAAATCCAAATCGCTCGTTTCAATGCTTCGGCGTTTGTGTCCAAGGTCGTGGTGACGGATGCCGACCTGGAGGCCTATTACACCGCCCATCCTGCGAAATTCCAGCAGGCTGAACAAGCGTCAGTGGAGTATGTGGTGCTTGACCTTGATGCCGTGAAAGCGGGAATCACGCTCAGCGAAGATGACCTGCGCACCTATTACAAGGAAAACCTGAATCGCCTCGCGGGCAAGGAGGAGCGCCGCGCAAGTCACATACTGATCAACGCCAGCAAGGACGCCCCTGCGGATGCGCGCACCCAGGCCAAGGCCAAGGCGGAGGAACTGCTCGCGCAGGTACGCAAAGCGCCGGGCAGCTTCGCGGAGATTGCCAAAAAGGAGTCGCAGGACCCGGGCTCAGCACCGTCCGGCGGTGACCTCGGTTTTTTTGGCCGGGGAGCCATGGTCAAACCCTTTGAAGACGCCGTTTTTTCCATGAAGAAGGGGGAGATTAGCGACGTAGTGGAAACCGACTTCGGCTTCCACATCATCCTGCTTTCCGATATCAAGACTCCGCGCCAGCCCAGTTTCGAGGAGCTGCGCCCCTCGCTCGAGGCAGAACTCAAGCAGCAGCAGGCTCAACGCAAGTTCGCAGAAGTGGCCGAGGCGTTTGCCAATGGTGTGTATGAACAGGCGGACAGCCTGCAGCCCGTTGCCGACAAGCTCAAGCTCAAGATTCAGACGGCCGACGGGGTTACCCGTACTCCGGCTGCCGGCGGCGCGGGGCCGCTTGCCAACGCACGCTTCCTGGAGGCGCTGTTCCAGTCGGACTCGCTGCAGAACAAGCGCAATACCGAGGCCATCGAGATCGGTACAAGTGTGCTGGCAGCCGGCCGCGTTACGGCATACCAGCCCGCCATGACGCTGCCGCTGGACAAGGCGCGCGACCAGGTGCGCGCGATCTATATCGCCGAGAAGTCCGCTGAACTTGCGCGGCAGGAAGGCCAAGCCAAACTGACCGCTTGGAAGGCCGCGCCGGATGCAGCCTCCGGGTTGACTGCTGCGTTGACGGTGTCGCGGGACCGGCTGCAGGATCAGCCTCGTTCCGTGGTGGATGCCGCCTTGCGTGCCAATGTGGACCAACTCCCGGCCTGGACAGGTGTGGACCTTGGTGCGCAGGGCTATGCCGTGGTGAAAATCAACCGCGTCGTTCCCCGGGACGGTGTGGACGACGCTCGTGCGCGTATGGAGCGAGAGCAATACTTGCAATCGTGGGCGTCGGCCGAGGCGCTAGCGTATTACGATTTGCTCAAGCAGCGTTTCAAGGTCCAGATCAAGGCCCCCCGACCGGTGGCCCAGGCAGAGCTACAAAACTAAGCCGGTTACCTCAGAGGGTAGATTTATCAGGCTATAATTCAAGGCTACGGTGGCTGTAGCTCAGTTGGTAGAGTCCAGGATTGTGATTCCTGTCGTCGTGGGTTCGAGTCCCATCAGCCACCCCAAATAACAAAGGCCCCCGCAGCGCAAGCTGCGGGGGCCTTTTGCATTCAACAAGGTTGGTGTGACCGGTGGCCTGACTGAAGAGGCACTCCCGAACAGCAGACTCATCGTGCTGGAAGCCGTTCGCCTGCATACGGTTTTGTCCGACGGGAGTGCCAAGTGCAAAGGCACTACAACCAGCACAAAGGATGCCCCATGCCAGCAACCCCCGCCCCTCAACCGGTCCCGCCCGTCCCGCCGAATCCCGGTGAGGTGTCGCCGCGACCCATTCCTATTGATCCGCCCGACAATACGCCGCCCATCGAACTGCCCGGTGACCCTATGCAAGAACCAAGCTAGTGGAGCCTGCAGGTGGTTTAACCCGGTAAGTTGGCTGGTATTTCCTCGTTGGGCTGCCGCGGTGGCGAGGTCGGTGGTGGGGCCGGTGGCAGATCACCGGGCGGGCGCGGTAAGTCGTCTGGCACAGTGTGCAGCGGGTGTTCTGTCGGGTCGTGGGGCGTCATGGCGTGAATCCTGGGAAGGGGCGGGGGTACCAAAGGTTGCTCTGCACAGTCGCACCGCACACTATCCTCCCGCCCCTTGAGGCAGATAAGCTGGCATGCGTTGGTGGGGCTCCCGAGGCTTCTTGAGCGGTGTCACACGTGGAATGGGCCCCGCAGGGTCGAGGATCAACCGCGAAGGTATACCCGCAGTTGCGGGAGCCAGCTCGGCTTCCAGCCGTGCAATGCGCTGCCGGTACATCCGTGCCAGTGCAGCATGGTGTTCGGCAGCGTTTTCGTGTTCGAATGCCGCCATTCGCGCTTCATTCAGGCTGGTCTCGAGACGGCGGGCATACATGGCAGCGGGATCAAAGAGGCGCTTGAGCATGGTCTTCTCCTGTGAAGGGGTAGCAAGACCATAGAGCGCGCAACGCGCTGTAGAGTGTCGGACGGCGTCCCGCATTTCCGCCCGACAGTGGCACTTCGGCCGCAGAGAGACGTCTTCTCCAGGATGCCCAGGCACACTCGAAGCCCGGAGGAGTTCACATAACGCCTCGAAAGCCGCACAGGTGCTACGTTTCGTACTTTCGATTTTGAAAAGTACCATCATTTTCGGTGCGTCTCCTTTGTGGCGCTTAGGACACGCTATGAGACGGCTTTAATGGTAGTGATTCTTTCGGTGGTCTCGGGCAGGGGCGGTAGTATCCGGTAACAACCACACGCCGCCTTTGCATGCACTGGGATGGTGCGAACTGCCGAATGGATAAAACCAAACTCTCCGAAAGCGACATTTGCGAAAAGTTCATCCGGCCGGCCATGGAGCAGGCGGGCTGGGACGGCATGGACCAGATCTACCGGGAGTACCCGTTGCGCGCGGGCCGTGTGGTGGTGCGCGGCAAGCAGGCCCAGCGCGACAAAAGCACCGTGCTGCGTGCCGACTACGCCCTGTTCTTCAAGGCCAACATCCCCCTGGCCGTGGTGGAGGCCAAGGACAACCAGCATGCCGTGGGCGCAGGCATGGGGCAGGCCATCCAATATGCCGAGCTGCTGGGCGTGCCGTTCAGTTTCGCCAGCAATGGCGATGGTTTCGTGTTCCGTGATGCCACGCTGGCCGATGGTGTGCTGGAGCGCAACCTGACTCTGGAGGAATTTCCGTCACCTGCCGAGCTGTGGAGTCGCTACTCCGCCTGGAAGGGCTGGTCCGCCGAAGAAAGCCGCATCGCCGGCTTTGACTATGCCCCCAACAAGACCCCGCGCTACTACCAGCTGAACGCCGTGAACCGCGCCGTCGAGGCCATCGCCGCAGGGCAAGACCGCGTGCTGCTGGTCATGGCCACGGGCACCGGCAAGACCTACACCGCCTTCCAGATCATCTGGCGCCTGTGGAAGAGCGGCGCCAAGAAGCGCATCTTGTTCCTGGCCGACCGCAACATCCTCATCGACCAGACCATGGTCAACGACTTTCGCCCCTTCAAGGGTGCCATGGCCAAGCTCAGCCCCAACGCAAAGGGCGTGGAGCGCGTCGATGCGCAGGGCACGGTGTCGGTCGAAGACGTGGACTTGGCTGTCAACAAAACCACCAAGCTGGTGGACAAGAGCTACGAGATTTACTTGTCGCTGTACCAGGCCGTCACCGGCACCGAGGAAGAGCGCAACATCTACAAGCAGTTCAGCCCCGACTTCTTCGACCTGATCGTGGTGGACGAATGCCACCGGGGCAGCGCGGCTGAAGACTCCGCCTGGCGCGACATCCTCACCTACTTTGCCGGCGCCACGCAGATCGGCCTCACCGCCACGCCCAAAGAAACCAAGGACGTTTCCAACACCGACTACTTCGGCGAGCCCGTCTACACCTACAGCCTCAAGCAAGGCATCGAAGACGGCTACCTGGCGCCGTACAAGGTCATCCGCGTCGATCTGGACAAAGACACCTTTGGCTGGCGCCCCACGGCGGGCATGACCGACAAACACGGCCACGCCATCGAAGACCGCATCTACACCGGCGCCGACATGAACCGCAAGCTCGTGCTGGAGCAGCGCGACGCCGTGGTGGCCGCCAAGATCACCGAATACCTCAAGGCCACCGACCGCTATGCCAAAACCATCGTCTTTTGCGAAGACATCGACCACGCCGCGCGCATGCGCCAAGCGCTGAGCAACGCCAACGCCGACCTGTGCGCCACCCAGCCCAAATATGTGGTGCAGATCACCGGCGACAACACCGAGGGCAAGCTGGAACTCGACAACTTCATCGACCCCGAGAAAACCTACCCGGTGATCGCCACCACCTCCAAGCTCATGAGCACCGGGGTGGATGCCCAGACCTGCAAGCTCATCGTGCTGGACCAGACCATCAAGTCCATGACGCTGTTCAAGCAGATCATCGGCCGTGGCACCCGCCTGCGCGAAGACCTGGGCAAGACCTGGTTCACCATCCTCGACTTCAAGCGCGCCACTGAACTGTTTGCTGACAAGGACTTTGATGGCGAGCCCGTGCAAATCTACGAGCCGGGCAGCGGGCAGCCCGTGGCGCCGCCCGAACCGGCAATGCCAGGCGACATTCCGGGCGACGCAGGCACGCCCGGCGGTGCGTCAAACCCTCTGAACCCTCTTGACCCCCTGAACCCTCTTGGCCCCTTCGCGGGCGGCGGTGGTGCGGGTGCCGGCCCCAAGAAATATGTCCTCGGCAACAACGTCACCGTGTCCGTGGCCCGCGAGCGCGTGCAGTACCTCAACGCCCAGGGCAAGCTCATCACCGAAAGCCTGCGCGACTACACCCGCATCAACCTGCGCAAGCAATACGACTCGCTCGACCAGTTCCTGCAGGCCTGGCAGCAGGCCGACCGCAAGGCCGTGCTCCTGCAAGAGCTCGAAGGGCAGGGCGTGCCGCTGGAGGCCTTGGCCGACGAGGTAGGCAAAGACCTCGACCCATTTGATCTGCTGCTGCATGTGGCCTATGACCAGCCCCCGCTCACCCGCCGCGAACGCGCCCGCCGCGTGCAAAAGCGCAACGTCTTCACCCAATACGGCCCCGTGGCCCGCAAGGTGCTCGACGCCCTGCTCGACAAATACGCCGACGAAGGCATCGCCACCATTGAGAGCAACGAAGTCTTCAAGCTCCAGCCCTTCACCGACCTGGGCAGCCCGGTGGAGCTGGTGCGCAGCTTTGGTGGCCGCCCCCAATACCTCAGCGCACTGCAGGCGCTGGAGCAAGCGCTGTACGCTACGCACCCGGCCCACTAGCTGTGTGCCGCTGAGTACCGCCAAATACTCCTGATTTGATAGCTGCTAGCGCTTGATGGATAAGCGCTAGAGCCTGTTTTTGCGTAAAGCCCGCGTTCCATGTCCAATCTCACCCCCGTCATCAAATCCATCCAAGACATCATGCGCCAAGACTCTGGCGTGGATGGCGACGCGCAGCGCATCAGCCAGCTCACCTGGCTGCTATTCCTCAAGGTGTTCGACGCGCTGGAAGAAGAACTCGAACACACCCGCGACGACTACCAAAGCCCCATCGCCGAGCACCTGCGCTGGCGCAATTGGGCGGCCGATGCCGAGGGCATGACCGGCGACGCCCTGCTCGACTTTGTGGACAAGCAACTCTTCCCCGCCCTCAAGGGCCTGAGCGCCGACCCACAACGCAACCCGCGCGGCTACGTGGTGCGTGGCGTGTTTGAAGACGCCTACAACTACATGAAAAGTGGCCACCTGCTGCGCCAGGTGGTCAACAAACTCAACGCCATCGACTTCAACCGCCAGGCCGAACGCCACCAGTTCAACGACCTGTACGAAAAGATCCTGCGCGACCTGCAAAGCGCGGGCAACGCGGGCGAGTTCTACACCCCCCGCGCCGTCACCCAATTCATGGTGGACATGACCAACCCCCAGTTGGGCGAAAGCGTGATGGACCCCGCCACCGGCACCGGCGGCTTCCTCGTCTGCGCCATCGAGCACCTGCGCAAACAGGTGCACAACGCAGAACAAGAGGCCGTGCTGCAAAACAGCATTCGGGGCGTGGAGAAAAAGCAGCTTCCGCACATGCTGTGCGTTACCAACCTGCTGCTGCACGGCATTGAAGTGCCCAGCCAGATCGTGCACGACAACACCCTGGCCCGCCCGCTGCGCGACTACACCGCTACAGACCGCGTCAACGTCATCCTCACCAACCCGCCCTTTGGCGGCATCGAGGAGCCGGGCATCGAGCAGGGCTTTCCCGCCGACGTGCGCACCAAGGAAACCGCCGACCTGTTCCTGGTGCTCATCCAGCACCTGCTCAAACCCGGCGGCCGCGCCGCCGTGGTGCTGCCCGACGGCTTTTTGTTTGGCGAAGGCGTCAAGGCCCGCATCAAAGAACAACTGCTGCAGCACTGCAACCTGCACACCATCGTGCGCCTGCCCAACGGCGTGTTTGCGCCCTACACCGGCATCAAAACCAACCTGCTGTTCTTCACCAAAGGCCAGCCCACCCAGCACATCTGGTACTACGAGCACCCCTACCCCCAGGGCGTCAAAACCTACAACAAGACCAAGCCCATCCGCATCGACGAATTCGACGCCGAAAAAGCCTGGTGGGGCACCGAGGCCGATGGGTTTGCCGCCCGCGTGGAAAACGAACGGGCCTGGAAGGTCAGCATCGACCAGATCAAGGCCGCAGGCTACAACCTGGACCAAAAGAACCCCCACATTGGCGAACAGCCAAGCCACGACCCCGACGCGCTGCTGGCCGACTACGCCCGCCTGCAGGCCGAGGCCCAGGCCCTGCGCGATGAGCTCAAGGGCATCCTCGCCCAGTCTTTATCAGCCAAAACAGCCGCTAGCGCTTGAGGAATAAGCGCATGCTGCTATCAAATATGGAGCTACTCGCCACCGCCCCCGGTGGCGTCGCCAAACTGCGCGAACTCATCCTCACCCTGGCCGTGCAAGGCAAACTGGTGCCGCAGGACCCGGCCGATGAACCGGCGGGTGTGCTGCTGCAGAAGATTCGGGCGGAGAAGGATCGGCTGATCGCTGAAGGCAAGATCAAGCGGGACAAGCCGGTGGCGGGGATTGCGGAGGAGGAAAAGCCGTTTGAGTTGCCGCAGGGGTGGGAGTGGGTTCGCTGCGACGACTATTTCCTCGAACTCTGCACTGGCCCCTTTGGTTCGATGATTCATCAAGAGGACTACGTTCACGATGGCGTTCCGTTGATAAATCCTTCCCACATGATCGGTGGGCGCATCATTCATGACCCACGCGTGACGATCAAGGTCGCCGATGCAGAGCGGTTATCCGCTTATGCCCTCAGCGCTGGGGACATGGTGCTTGCGCGTCGTGGCGAAGTCGGACGCTACGCGTACGTTACGGAGCAAGAGCACGGCTGGCTATGTGGCACCGGAAGCTTCTTTGTACGGCTGTATTCGCAATGCAATCGCGAATACTTGGGCCTGATCTTTAGCGACGTGCGTTTTCGCCAGCATTTGCAGGGTGAGTCTGTTGGCACAACGATGACCAACTTGAACCAGCGCATCTTGCTCAGTGCGTTGTTGGCGCTCCCACCCCTTGCCGAACAATCCCGCATCGTCACCCGCGTCGAAGCCCTCATGCGCCTGTGTGATGCGCTGGAGGCCAAGGGCCAGCTGGAGGCCGCGCAGCACGCCCAACTGGTCAGCACCCTACTGGGCACGCTCACCGCCAGCACCACGCCCGACGAGCTGGCCGCCAACTGGCAGCGCGTGGCCCAGCACTTCGACCTGCTGCTCGACCGCCCCGAGGCCATCGACGCCCTGGAGCAAACCCTGCTGCAACTGGCCGTGCGCGGCCTGCTCGTGCCCCAAGACCCCACCGACGAACCCGCCAGCGCCCTGCTGCAAAAAATCCGCGCCGAAAAAGACCGCCTCATCGCCACCGGCCAGATCAAGCGCGACAAACCCCTGCCACCCATCACCGACGAGGAAAAGCCATTTGAGTTGCCGGTGGGGTGGGAATGCGTACGGATGGGCGCCTTAATTGAGTTGGTATCCGGTCAGCATCTAGGGCCAAGTGAATACGTAGACGGTCTTACTGCGAGCTTGCCTTATTTGACAGGTCCAGCAGAGTTTGGTGCGCTATCACCTGACCCGACACGATCAACGCACGAACGACGTGCGGTAGCAATCTGCGATGACATTCTGATCACGGTGAAAGGATCAGGAGTTGGGAAGCTGAACGTGGTGAAACACGATGAAATGGCTATCAGTCGGCAGTTGATGGCTATTCGACCGATTCTTTTGAATCCGGAATTTCTGATGATCTTTTTGCAGACGATGTCTCTTTACTTCCAAGCGAAGTCGATTGGCATCGCTATTCCTGGAATTGGTCGCGAAGACGTTACCCACGCAGAGTTTGGATTGCCTCCCCTCCCCGAACAATCCCGCATCGTCACCCGCGTCACCGCCTTGCGCCGCCTGTGCGCCGACCTGCGCCAGCGCCTGGCCGAACGCCAGTCCGTGCAGGCCCGTCTGGCCGAGGCGCTGGTGCAAGAGGTCGCCTGACCATGTCTTGGGTAGGCGAAGCCACGGGCCTGTGGGGTGTGCTCAGCAAGGGCTGGGACTGGTGGCGGGGCAGGCGCGACCCGGCCCGTCGTGCGGCTCAGCGCCTGATCCGTGCCTTTGAGGCGCATGGCGTGGCTCGGCAGCAGATCATTCGCCTAGTGCCCGCCGCTATCGCCCAGGCCAAGCCTGGGCTGGGTATGGCCGATTGCTCGTCGCCTGAACAACTCAAACCCAAGCTGACTCCGGCATTGCTGGATTGGGCGGCAGGTTATTTGAATCTGCGCAGGGATTGGTTGGACGGCAGGGAGGATGTGCCGCCGCACTTGGTTGTAGACCATTACAAGCACCCCTCCCGATACGGACCTTGGCTGCAGGCGCGCAAGGCGGAAGCGCCGGACGTGCAACGCTATTTGTCCGTCTGGAAAGCCTACGGGACCCCGGTAGGGCCGGGTGCGGATGGTCCACTGTGTCTTGTCTATGAGGAAACCATCGCAGGGCTGGACGGCATGGAGCGGTCGCGTTACTGGCTGTTGGCCGATGGATGGACCATGGGCCATGCCCCCTGTGTGGAAAACCTGGCGGCCGTGGTGCATGTGGCGCAGCAGGCGGGTGTGCTGGTGGTGGGCAAGGAGTTGAGGGCGCCTGACCTGGTGCGCCTGCAAGAAGGCCAAGCGATGGTGCCGGAACTGCTGCAGCGCACGCCGGGCAGTTGGTATCCCACCGATCTGGTGAACCCACCTCCCCAGCACGATTCGCCGTGGCGTCAGGCTATGTGGCATGGTGGGCAGGGTTTGTTGGCGCGGCCAGACACCGTCACTGCGTCCCAGGCCGCAACGCCTGCGGCAGAGCCTCTCGATCAGGCTGGCCAGTAGAGCTTGCGCACCTGTCGCGCAGCGGGAAATCGAAGACGGCCGAGTCAGCGCTGGAGCAGGCCCTGATCGCGCGCTTCGCCACGCTGGGCCGAGTACCCGAGCCGTTCCTGCTGCGTTCGGACAATGGGTTGGTCTTCACCAGCCGCAGCTTCACGGCCCTGGGAAGCTACGGACTGCGTCAAGAATTCATCACGCCGCACAGCCCTGAGCAGAACGGTCTGGTCGAGCGGGTGATCCGCACGCTCAAGTGCGTGCATCGGCATCGCTTCGACTCGCTGCAGCATGCCAATCGCCTGATCGGGGACTGGATCCATTTCTACAACCACCGGTGCCCGCACCAGGCGCTGAACATGAGAACCCCCGCTGAGGCATTCGCATTAGCGGCATGACCCATGACCTGTGCAGTTTCTGCTGGGTCAATACAGTATGTGGAGATGCCGGCAAAAGTACCAACTTTTTTGTTGGTATGTCACGGTACGCGGTGAGACGGCTTGAGACAACAAAAAACCCGCAACGCTAGGAAGCATGCGGGTTCTAAGAGGCCGTGAGATTGTGTGGAGGTCTATTTTGGCCTGCCCGGAGGGACTCGAACCCCCGACCTATTGCTTAGAAGGCAATTGCTCTATCCGGTTGAGCTACGGGCAGATGATGCAGGTATGCGGTGCGAGCGGTGATGTGCGCGCTCGGAGTGCAGGATCATACAGGCGCCCGGAGCGCTCCCGCACCAGCCTGCGCAGCCCATGAAATAGAAGACGGCATGCGGGTGCTGTGTATGATGCCAAATATGCCTTTAGCGCTTATCCAGCAAGCGCAAGCAGCTATCATTTAAAGAGTGGCCGCAGTCTGGCGTGCTCTTCAGTCCATCTCCTCAAACACCAGCGATGGAGGTGCCATGACCCGTGCCACATCGCCGAGCTGGCCGATGACATGGTTGGCGAAATAGCTGTTCTGCGTATCGGGCTCCAGCGCTGCCACGGCCAGATTGGCCAAGGGCTGGTTGAGAGACACGTAATAGCTGCCCCCCGGCACGTCGATGGCGCTGCGCATGGGGGTCACGGTGGCGCGGATGATCGGGCGGGCGCCAGGGATGGCTCCGCGCACGTCCTCTCGCTCGGAGCTCTCCCGGCTGGTTTCCTCATAGATGTCCGCCAGTACGGAGCCCGCCTCGGCGACGTGCATCACCTGGATGCCCAGCAGCTTCAGGCGCTCCACTGCATCCGTTGCGCCGCTTGCCAACCAATAGCCGCAGGGACGGTGGCGTTTTTTGACCGGCTTGAGTTGCAGCGAGGAATTCCAATCCACGCGCAGGGTCCGGTCTGCGCCGGTCTGTGGGTCCAGCATGACCAGGTCGCGCTGGCCAGGGGTTTGCGTGGCTTCCACCACGATCTCGCCACGGCATGCCTGGGAGGCAATATCCCGCGCTTCATAGGAGCGCACCTGCTCCAAGTCGGCGGCGCGGTCCACGGTGCTGCGCAGTGCACTGGTGAGGGCCGTCACCTGCGAGTGCACGCGCCGCTGGATGTGGGTGCGGCCAATGCCCACGCCGCGCGTTTCCACGAGCATGCTGACGGCATTCTTCAGACCATTCACGTTGCGGCCGGTATCGGGTTGCGTCCCTCCCATGGACAGGCGAAGGTCTTCGGCGCGGGTCGAGGTGGTGTAGTACCACTCCTGGCTCAGGCCTTCCGCTTCCAGGGCCCTGATCATGGGGTGGTGGAACCATTCCAGAGCTGCCTTGGTCATGAATTCCGGCAGGTTGGCCGTCGTTGCGTGCTGCAGCAGCACGTCGTAGCGTTGAATGGCATGGAATTTCTCGAGGAACCGTCCGGTGACGGTGTATTCATGCGCATCGAAAATGGCGATCGGGCGATAGTTGCGCACCAGTTTGGCGAGTGCCTGGGCCTCCGGAGTCTGCAAAAGCAGGTGGTCCCGGTTCATGTCGATGCCGTTGGACGTGGCCCGCGTGCCGGCCTCGGCTCCGTCGGGATTCGCGCGGGGAACGACGATCACGTTGATGCGCTCCAGCATGGGCTCCAGCAGACCCTGTGCCAGTTCGCGCGCCAGTACGAGCAATGCCTCGCTGCCGGCGGGCTCGTCGCCATGTTGCTGCCCAAGCAGCAGCACCGTGGGGCGGCGGCTGGCGTCCAGCGCGGCCACGTTGGTGCCAGCCGCGCGGGTCAGCACCAGGCCGTGCAAGGGTGTGCCGCGCTGCGATACCCCCAGGTCCAGCATTTGCACACGGGTCGTGCCGCGCTGCGCCGTGGCCAGATTACGCAGCCATTGGGTGAGTTCTGCGTTGGTGGTGAAAGCCTGGCGCCCCTCGGCGAGCCCCGGCGTTTCGTACCGCACGGAAGGCGCGGGAAAGCGTGCCGCGACAGCCGCGCTGTAGGGGAGCGCGGTGGAGGCCGGCTCGGTGGCCGGGGCGACGGGCGTTACCGTGACTGGGCTGGGCACGACTTCGCCACGCTGCACTGTTCCCAGCGGCGGCGGTACGGCGCGGGACGTTTGCGGACCAGTGGGCGCGGGGGGGAGGACTGCGCGGGCCACGGAGGCAGGGGCGTGCTGGAGCAGGCGGACAGCAGGAATGCGCCCAGCAGTGCGGTAGCGCGGTGCCGTGCAGCGATTGCGGCGATTGGCAGCGCGTAAGTGTGGGAGAGCAGATTCTTCGGCGTCATGGTGGGCGTGGCGGAAGTGGTGCTGGGGCGGATGTTACCCGGCAGCTTTGATGACCTGCGCGTGCGGCGGGGTGGTCGGCTCAGGGGCCATGGAAAAAGCCCGGCTGTGCCGGGCTTTCTGTTGTCGTGAAGGTCTCAGCGGCCGAAGCCGCCGCCGCGTGGGCCGCGGCCACCACCGCCGCCGCCGTTGCCACGGCCGAAGCCGCCCCGACGCCCGCGGTCCGCCATGCTGTCCACGCTGGTGCGCATGGGGTCCGGCTGGCTGGCACGGCCGCTGCCATGACGTGGGCCGATGCCAATGTTGCCGAGCTGCGTGCCCAGGTGGGCGTTCTCGCTGCGAGGCTGGCTGTCGTCGAAACGGCGATTTCCGCCATTACCCCCGCCATTGCCTGCACCAGCGGGACCGCCGCGGCGGCGGCCACCGGCCGTGTTCTGCGGACGTTGCTGATCACGTGGACCGGCAGTACGGCCTGCATTGCCTGCGTTGCCGCCGCGGCCCCCGCTGCCGTTCTGACCCCCGGCGCGCTGCTGGCCTTCGCCCTGGCCACCGCCTTGGCGCGAACCGCGCTGGCCGCCAGTGGCCGCCTTGTTGGTGCGGATGCGCTCCATCATCTCCTGGCGTGCCGCCTTGGCCGCTGCCTGCATGACTTCGCGGCTGGGCGGCTTGCCCGCGCCGCCCCAGATGGTCTGGCGGCCCATGGCGATGGGCTCGGCCTTCTCTCCCTCGTCCGGGCCAAAGCCGTCGATCACCTGAACGGGGATTTCCTGCTTGGTGAAGCGCTCGATCTCCATCATGAAACCTTCCTCGTCCATGCAGACGAGGCTTACGGCATGGCCCTCGCGGCCGGCGCGGCCCGTGCGGCCGATGCGGTGCACGTAGTCCTCGGGCACGTTGGGGATTTCGTAGTTCACGACGTGCGGCAGGTCGTCGATGTCGATGCCGCGTGCCGCGATGTCGGTAGCCACCAGGGCGCGGATCTGGCCCGTCTTGAAGCCCTCCAGCGCCTGGGTGCGGGCGCTCTGGCTCTTGTTGCCATGCAGCGCCATGGCCGAAACGCCGTTCTTGGTCAGGTACTCGGCCACGTTGTTGGCGCCGAACTTGGTGCGCGTGAACACCAGCACCTGGCTCCAGTCGTGCTCCTGGATGATGTGCAGCAGCACCTGCTTCTTCTTGCCGCGCCCCACGGGGTGGATCACCTGGCTGATGCGTTGCACCGTGGTGTTGCGCGGGGTGACCTGGATGCTCTGCGGGTTCTTGAGCAGTGAGTTGGCCAGTTCACGGATGTCGTCGCTGAACGTGGCCGAGAACAGCAGGCTTTGCTTGGACTGGGGCAGCAGCGCCAGCACCTTCTTCACGTCGTGGATGAAGCCCATGTCGAGCATGCGGTCGGCTTCGTCCAGCACCAGGATCTCGACGGTGGACAGGTCCATGAAGCCTTGCTGCTGCAGGTCCAGCAGGCGGCCAGGGGTGGCCACCAGCACGTCCACGCCGCGCTTGATGCGTTCGATCTGCGGGTTCATACCGACGCCGCCGAAGATCACGGTGGAGTTCAGATCCAGGTATTTGCCGTAGCCGCGCACGGATTCTTCGACCTGCGCTGCCAGCTCCCGCGTGGGCGTGAGCACCAGGGCGCGCACCCCCTTGCCGCCAAACTGGCTGCGTGGGGCTTGGCCTTCGGCCAGGCGGTGCAGCATAGGCAGCGTGAACGCGGCGGTCTTGCCGGTGCCGGTCTGTGCGCCGGCGAGAAGGTCGTGTCCAGCGAGGACGGCTGGGATGGCCTGGGCCTGGATAGGGGTCGGGTTGTCGTAGCCTTGTTCTTGCACGGCCCGCAAAATGGTCGGCGCCAGCTTCAGTTCTTCAAATGTCATGTAATTGGATGCGCCCATCCGGGGCGCTGGGTATCGGCCTGTCGCAGGCGACTTTACGGGCCGCCGAGCCAGTTTGTTAGGCAGATGATTGCAAGGGTGGGAGCCCGGAAAATTCTTCCTTCGTCCCCAGCTTGTCTAGGCTGATGCCGTGGGCAACTGGAGCCCAAGACGGGGTCTATTGTCGCATGCGCCGATAATCCGCGTTTGTGCGCAAAAAATTTTGGCGCCTTCTTCTGCCCGTTTCCTGAATAAATCCATGGCCCAATACGTTTTCTCGATGAACCACGTCACCAAGACCGTGCCGCCCAAGCGGCAGATCTTGAAGGACATTTCCCTTAGCTTCTTTCCGGGCGCCAAGATCGGCGTGCTGGGCCTGAACGGCTCCGGCAAGTCCTCTCTGCTCAAGATCATGGCGGGCGTGGACAAGGAATTCGAAGGCGAGGCACTGCCCATGCCCGGGCTGTCGATCGGCTACCTGCCCCAGGAGCCCCAACTCAATCCCGAGCACACCGTGCGCCAGGCCGTGGAAGAAGCCATGGCCGAGGTGAACAACGCCAAAGCCCGCCTGGAAGAGGTATACGCTGCCTACGCGGAAGAGAATGCCGACTTTGACGCGCTGGCCAAAGAGCAGGGTGAATTGGAGGCCATCATCGCCGCGGCCGGTACCGATTCCGAACACCAGTTGGAAATTGCGGCCGACGCGCTGCGTCTGCCGGCGTGGGATGCGGTGATCGGCAAGCTATCGGGTGGCGAAAAGCGTCGCGTGGCCCTGTGCAAGCTGCTGCTGTCCAAGCCCGACATGCTGCTGCTGGACGAACCCACCAACCACTTGGACGCCGAATCCGTGGACTGGCTGGAGCAATTCCTGCACCGCTTCAGCGGTACCGTGGTGGCGATCACCCACGACCGCTACTTCCTGGACAACGCCGCTGAGTGGATTCTGGAACTGGACCGAGGCCACGGCATCCCCTACAAGGGCAACTACTCTGACTGGCTGATCCAGAAGGGCAACCGTCTGGAAGCCGAGCAAAAAGGCGAGGAGGCTCGCGCCAAGGCTTTGAAGAAGGAACTGGAGTGGGTGCGCCAGAACGCCAAGGGCCGCCAGGCGAAGTCCAAGGCGCGTATTGCCCGCTTCGAAGAGCTGAGCGATTACGAATACCAGCGCCGCAACGAAACGCAGGAGATCTTCATTCCTGTAGCGGATCGCCTGGGCTCTAAGGTCATCGAATTCAAGAATGTCTCCAAGGCCTTTGGTGACCGCCTGCTGATCGACAACCTGAGCATGAACATCCCTGCCGGCGCCATCGTCGGCATCATCGGCCCGAACGGTGCCGGCAAGTCGACCCTGTTCAAGCTGATCGCGGGCAAGGAGCAACCTGATTCCGGTACCGTGGAAATCGGTCAGACCGTGAAGATGGCCTTTGTCGATCAGCACCGCGACGCACTGGCCGATGACAAGACCGTGTGGGAGGACATCTCCGGCGGGCTGGACATCATCAACGTGGGCAAGTTCCAAATGGCGTCGCGCGCCTATGCCGGGCGCTTCAACTTCAACGGCCAGGACCAGCAGAAGAAGGTGGGCAACCTGTCCGGGGGCGAGCGCGGCCGCCTGCACCTGGCCAAGACGCTGATCCAGGGCGGCAACGTGCTGCTGCTGGACGAACCGTCCAACGACCTGGACGTGGAAACCCTGCGTGCGCTGGAAGACGCGTTGCTGGAATACGCTGGTACCGTGCTGGTCATCAGCCACGATCGTTGGTTCCTCGACCGTATCGCGACGCACATCCTGGCAGCCGAGGGCGACAGCCAATGGGTATTCTTTGACGGCAATTACCAAGAATACGAAGCTGATAAGAAAAAACGATTGGGTGAAGAGGGTGCGAAACCGAAGCGTATGCGCTACAAGGCCCTCAAATAAGCACTTACAGGTAGTAGCATCGGGCGGACCGCCGCCCATTCTTCGTCCGTCCCCACCATGTCCCTTTCCGCGTCCCGCGCCCGTACGGTTTTTCGCGCCTGCGTTGTCAACGCCGTCAGGGACAGCGAGGCCCTGATGGAGGCGCTGGTGACTGGTACGCGCGAAGCGCTCACGGCGCAGGAATCCTCCACCCGCGACCTTCACAAGCGCACCCAGATCAGCGATGCCTTGCGCCTGCTCAAGCAGCACGAGGCGTCGTTGCCCAAGGCCTACCCCATGGCCTTGCTGGAGATTTTTGCCGAAGGCCCCTCGGCCGCGAAGACGAGGGCCGGGCAGCCCGGCGGAATGGACCTGGGCGAGCTCGCCCTCATGGACGATGCCGACGTGCTGGTCCAGGTGGAGTTGTCGCGGGCGCAGCAGATCGCCGCTCTGGCGACAGAGGCAACGCTGGCGGAACTCAACACGCTCGTCAGTTCGGCGCAGGGCCTGCACAGCGTGCAACCCGAAAGCAACCCTTTTCGCCCCGAGAACTACATCCGCGCGCTGCAGCAAGTGGTGAGCGATACCGGTGTAAGCGGGGAAGTGCGGCAGCTATGGATGAGCCAGATGCGCGAACTGCTGGGCATGCAACTGGTAAGCGCCTATAAGCGCGCCGCCCAGAGCCTGCGCGAGCATGGCGTCGAGCCCGTGGGCTATGCGGTGGCGGGAGCCCCGGGTGTGCGCAGCGGGCATGGTGGTGGATATGCCCACAGTTCCCAGATGGGCGTGGGCTACGCGCCGCCCTCGGCCTATGGTGCGCCGGCTAGCGAATATGGTGCCGCGAGCGCCTATGGCCAAGGTTACGGGGCAGGCTGGGGAGGCGCATCGGGCAACGTGGCCTTGGCGCCGCAGGCCGAAGAAGCGCTGCTGACGGTGGGTATCCTGCGCCAGATGCTGGCCGGTGGTGGGGATCCTTTCGCCTACGATGCACGCGGCGGCTATACGGCAGCTGCTCCGGCCAACGCGTACGTCACGCCGGCCGCGGCGGAAGCAATGGAAGACATTGCGCAGCTGGAACGCATCGTGGGCCGTCTGTCGGGAGGGGCCGCGGTCCCGGTGACGGGCTGGAACGGCACCTCTGCACATGCGCCGGTGGCGGCATCCCCCACGCGGACGGCGCATGAGGTCGTGAGCCGCATGATGGACAACATTGCGCAGGATTCGCGGCTGCTGCCCCCCATGCAGCGTGCCGTGCAAAGCCTGGAGCCCGCGCTGAAGGAGTTGGTGCAGCACGACACGCGGTTCTTCACGGATGAGCAGCACCCCGCCCGGCGCCTGCTGGACGAGTTGACCCAGCGCAGCCTGGCATTCAACGCCGAGGATGGGCCCGCCTTCAGCCGCTTCATGCGGCTGGTGAACGAAGCCGTAGGCCACCTGGCTTCCATTGAGATCCGGGATGCCGCACCGTTCGCCCAAGTGCTCAAGGCGCTGGAAAAGGCCTGGACCGCGCAGGAGCGTCGCCAGCTTGAGCGCCATGAAGCGCAGCAGCGCGAACTGCTCCAGCGGGAGCAGCGGGAATTGCTGGCCGAGAAGATTGCCGCCGACTTCCGCCGCCTGCCCGATGCGGACAAGGTACCGGCCGACCTGCTGGCCTTCGTGACCGGCCCGTGGGCGGACGTGGTGGCGCAGGCGCAAAGCAGCCAGCCCCAAGAAACCGGCGGAGACCCCGGAGGCTATTTGGCGTTGGTGCCGCTGCTGCTGTGCTGCGCGCAGCCCGAGCAGTTGCGCTCGGACCCGGAGCGCCTGGGGCAGGCCATTGCTGACATGGTGCCGGTGTTGGTGCGTGGGCTGGAGAGCATTGACCACCCGATCGAGCGTATTGCCGAAGTGACGCAGCGCTTGGCGCAGCTTCAGGGTGAAGCGCTGAACTACGCAGCGGCGAGCGTCTTCGGCGACACGCCGGCGGAAGAGGTCAGCCCTGAAACCCGCGCTGACGATGTGCTGTCTTCCGATACGGCCGCCGCGGCGGACCCGTCGATGGCCGGAGCAGTGGCTCAGCCCGCATTGCGCATCGGCCAGTGGGTGGAAATCATCACCAACCAGCGTGCGGTGCGAACCCAGCTCACCTGGTGCAGCCCGCACAACACGCTGTTTTTGTTCACCGGAGCCGACGCGAGCACGCAGTCCATGACGCGGCGCATGATCGACAAACT
Organism: Diaphorobacter nitroreducens; assembly: GCF_002214645.1. NCBI lineage: Bacteria > Pseudomonadati > Pseudomonadota > Betaproteobacteria > Burkholderiales > Comamonadaceae > Diaphorobacter > Diaphorobacter nitroreducens. Next base: position 1,701,781 of record NZ_CP016278.1, on the reverse strand, counting down.
GTCCTCTGACGGGGCATTCCGCCTGATTTCCGACCAGCCGGTGGTGGACCGCGCTTTGCGCGCCGTGCGCACCAAGCCGGCCAAGCTGCGTTAGGGCGCTCCGCCGGTCGCGGGGACTGCCGTTCAGCCTGCCGCGCGTGGCAGGCGCCGGCGCACCAGTTGGATGTGGTTGCGCAGGGCGTAGAGCTCGTCGGCATAGGACAGTGGCACGCTCACTTTTTCCACCTGCGCCTCCATGCGGTCCAGCCGTTCGCGCAGCGCGTCGGGGGTGGCCTCTCCTCGTTCCATGTCGTCTTCGATGTCGCGCAGATGCCCATACCAGCGGAACACGCGCGAGCGCACGCGGAACTGGTACAGCGGCGGCACCACGCGCGACAGCGGCAGCATGACCGCAATCAAGATACCCAATACCAGCCACATGCGCTCGATGAGGTTGGCGATCCAGAATGGCAGATAGCGCTGCATCAGCGGCGCCGGCTCGTTGATGGCGCGCTCGCCCTCCTTGGCAATGGGCAGTTCCGCGTGCCGGGTGCTGGGGAATTCGCGCGCACGGTTGAACCAGCCCGCATTGCCATGGATGCCCTGCGCGCTCTGGGCAAATAATTGCAGCAGGGCAGGGTGGGTACCTTCACGCGCCAGCAGGGATGTGGTGGATGCCACCAACCGTACATCGCGCGGAGGTACGTTGGCCGCCAGGTCCACCACGCCGCGTGGCAGCACTACCGGCGTGAGGAACGGAAAACGGCGGCTGTAGGCCTCGTTCTGCGGGAAGTGCATGAGCTGCACGCCGGGCGTTTGCAGCAGCATCTGCACCATCAATGACTCGGGGGCGGAGGCGAACACCAGGGCGTCCAGCCGCCCCGCCAGGAACGCCACCGTGGCGGGCGTCTGCTCCAGACGCGTGAGCGTCAGGGCATCCAGCGGAATGTGGTTGGCGTCCAGCAGGCGCTCCATGAGCGTTGGTACGCCGCTGCCGGGCGAGCCGACGTTCACGCGCAGCCCGCGCAGCTGATGCAGCCCCTCCAGCCGGGCCGATCGGTGGATGCGGCGCGCCACATCGCCGCGGTAGAACAGCCAAATGGGCTCCACGAAGAGGCTACCCAGCGAGACCAGCTCATCACTGTCCTCGGGACGCAACTCACCCGTGCCACCTTGCACGAAGGCGAGGTCGGCGTGGCCATCGCGCAGCAGCTGCAGGTTGGATGACGAGCCATCGCTGGGCAGCAAGACCACGTTGATCCCGCTTGCCGCCAGTGCGTCGCGATAGCGCTGGCCGAAGGCCTCGTAGGCGCTCTGCGCGGGGCCGGTGGCCAGCGTCACCGTGCGCGGCGGCGTGGGGTTGAGCCACCAATAGGCCAGGAGCACCAGGCCCGCGCCCAGTAGCGCCAGCGGCCCGGCAGACACCAACAGGTCGCGCAGCGACAGCAGCGCCGTGCGCAGGCGGCGTGACATCTGTCCCATGGTTAGCTCCCGGCAGCCAGATCGGCATGGCACGGAAGTGCCAGGCCATCGGCCGTGCGCAGGGTGCGCGCGGCGAGCACGGCGCGCACGGTGGCGCGGGCCACCGCCTCGGCCGCCATCGTGGCCAACACCATCATGCCGGGGTGGTGCGGCACGTGACCCGTCGACAGCGTGAACAGCGTGTCTCCGTCGCTCATGGTGTGCACGGGGTTGATGCTGCGGGCCAGGCCGTCATGGCCGGCGACGGCCAGTCGCTGAGCCTGAACCTTGGTCAGCCGCGCGTCGGTGGCAATCACGCCGATCGTGGTGTTGCTGCCGGCCAGCAGGGGATGAGGGGGCTCGCCGCGCAGCAGCGCGTGCCGTGTATCGCGCAGCGTCAGTCCGTCGGCAGCGCGGGCGCCTGCCAGTGGGCGCCCGGTGTCCGGGTCGACCACGTCGCCCACGGCGTTGCAGGCAATGAGCGCACCCACCGTGACGCCCGCGACGGTGACCGAGGCTGTGCCTACGCCGCCCTTCATGGCGTGCTGCAGGCCGAACATCTTGCCCACCACGGCGCCAGCGCCGGCGCCTACGTTGCCCTCGGCTGGCGGCTTGTGTGTGGCGGCGGCGCAGGCCGCATAGCCGGCCGCCGCATCGGGACGCACCTTCATGTCGCCCACGTGCAGGTCGAACAGCACGGCCGCTGGCACCAGTGGCAGGCGCCCCACGCCCACGTCCAGCCCTACGCCGTGCTCCTCCAGCCAGCGCACGGCCCCCGTGGCGGCCTCCAGCCCCCAGGCGCTGCCACCCGCCAGCATGATGGCGTGCACCTGCTCCACCAGGTTGCCCGGGGCCAGCAGGTCGGTCTCGCGCGTGCCGGGGGCGGCGCCGCGCACATCCACGCCTGCCACGGCACCCTCGCGCGCAATCACCACGCTGCAGCCGGTGGGGCGGCGTGGGTCGGTGAAGTGGCCGACCTCGATGCCGGCAACGTCGGTGATGGCGCCGCAGGCGCTGTGCAGGGAGCAAGCTTGCATGGGCGCCGATTATGGTGCCGCGCCGGCACCTGTCCCCGCGTCTTGCGGGGTGCTCTCAAAGCCGTGCGCGGCGCAGCCGCAGGGCATTCGTGATCACCGAGGCCGAGCTCAGGCTCATGGCCAGCGCCGCGATCATCGGCGACAGCAGCCAGCCCGTGAATGGGTAGAGCAGCCCGGCGGCCAGCGGCACGCCCAGCGCGTTGTAGACGAAGGCAAAGCCCAGGTTTTGGCGCATGTTGGTCACCGTGGCCTGCGACAGCGCGCGCGCCGTGGCGATGCCGCGCAGGTCGCCCTTGACCAGGGTGAGCTGGGCGCTGTTCATGGCCACGTCCGTCCCGGTTCCCATGGCGATGCCCACGTCGGCGCGCGCCAGTGCCGGTGCGTCGTTGATGCCGTCGCCGGCCATGGCCACGGTGCGTCCCTCGGCCTGCAGGCGTTCGACCAGGGCCAGCTTATCGGCGGGCAATACCTCGCCGTGCACCTCGTCGATGCCCAGGCGCCGTCCCACGGCACCTGCCGTGGTCAGCCCGTCGCCGGTGGCCATGATGATGCGCAGGCCGGCCGCATGCAGGGCGGCCAGCGCGTCGGGCGTGCTGGCCTTGATGGGGTCGGAGACAGCCAGCAGGCCCGCCAGTTGCCCATCCACGGCCAGGAACATCACACTGGCGCCTTCGCCGCGCAATGCCTCGGCGGTCTGCGCCAGCGGTCCCGTATTCACGTTGGACTGCTGCATCAGCACCGTGTTACCCAGCGCCAAGGTGCGGCCCGCGATCCGGCCGCGCACGCCGATGCCCGAGGCCGAGTCGAACTGCTCGGCCGCGTCCAGCGCCAGCCCCTGCTGGCGTGCCGCAGCGACGATGGCCGCCGCTAGCGGATGCTCGCTGCCCTGGTCCAGGCTGGCGGCCAGGCGCAGCACCTCTGCCTCGCGCCAGCCGGGCGCGGCCACGGTGCGCTCAAAGCGTGGCCGGCCCTCGGTCAGGGTGCCGGTCTTGTCGACGATCAACGTGTCCAGGCGGCACATATGCTCGATGGCGGCCGCATCGCGGAACAGCACGCCCTGCGTGGCGCCGCGCCCCGTGGCCACCATGATGGACATCGGCGTAGCCAGGCCCAGCGCGCAGGGGCAGGCGATGATGAGAACCGCCACAGCGTTGATCAGGCCGTAGACCCACCTGGGCTCGGGCCCGAACAGTCCCCAGCCCAGCAGCGTGAGCACAGACACGCCGACCACGGCCAGTACGAACCAGCCCGCAACGCGGTCGGCCATGCGCTGCATGGGCGCGCGCGACCGCTGGGCCTGCGCCACCAGTTGCACGATCTGCGACAGCATCGTGGCCGCACCCACGAGTTCGGAGCGCATGACCAGCGCCCCGCTGGTGTTGAGCGTGGCGCCGATCAGCTTGTCGCCCGTGCGCTTGCTCACTGGCAGCGGCTCGCCCGTGAGCATGGACTCGTCCACGGCGCTGCTGCCTTCGACGACCACGCCGTCCACCGGCACCTTCTCGCCGGGACGCACGCGCAGCAGGTCGCCCACATGCACGTGGGCTAGCGGCACGTCTTCCTCGCCGCCATCGGCGGCGATGCGGCGCGCGGTCTTTGGTGCCAGGCCCAGCAGCGACTGGATGGCGGCCGAGGTCTGCGAGCGCGCCTTGAGCTCCAGCATCTGGCCCAGCAACGTCAGCGAAATGATGACCGCGGCCGCCTCGAAGTACACGCCCACGCGGCCCATGGACTGGAATGAGGCCGGGAACACGCCCGGCGCCACGGTGGCCACCACGCTGTAGAGGAAGGCCGCGCCCGTGCCCAGACTGATCAGAGTCCACATGTTGGGGCTGCGCTGCACCACGGATTGCCAACCGCGCACGAAGAACGGTGCGCCGGCCCACAGCACGATGGGCAGCGTCAGCACCAGCTCTACCCCGCTTTGCGTGGCCATGCCGACCCAACCCAGCCGGTGCCCGGCCATGGCCAGCGTGGTGACGACCATGGTGAGCGGCAGCGTCCACCAGAAGCGGCGCGAGAAGTCGCGCAGTTCGGGGTTGTCATCGGCTGCGTCCAGGCTGGGCAGTACCGGCTCCAGCGCCATGCCGCACTTGGGGCAGTGGCCGGGGCCGCTCTGTCGCACCTGCGGGTGCATGGGGCAGGTGTAGACCGTGTCGGCGGTTGGTGGGGCGGGTGGAGCGGCCGATGGCCGGGGCACGTGGGGGCTGTGGTGTAGGTGCTGCCCGTGTGGGGCAGCTGCGGGCGGCGTGCTGTGGGAATGCATGAGGGCTCCTTGGTGCGGCAAGGGGCCGGGCAACTGCCGCCCGGTCCGTGGGGCGTCAGCGCAATGGTTCGATATGGGTGACGACGAATACGCCCTTCACCCGTTCGGCCCGAAAGCGCACCTTGTCGCCGGGCTTGAAGGTGGCCGCCTGTGCCGGGTCGCGCAACGTGAACACCATGGTCATGGGCGGCATGGCAAGGTTCTTGAGCTCGCCGTGGCGCAGCGTGATCTTGCCGCTGCGTGCATCCCAACGCGTGACTTCACCCTCGCTGAGATCCTGCGTGCTGTCGCCGGACGCGGCGGGCGTTTCGGTGTGATGGGCGTCGTGGTCCGAGCCCTGGGCATGTACCCAGCTGCCGGGCAGGCCCAGCAGTGCCAGAGCGGCCACGGGTGCGAGGGCGATGCGCGGCGCGCGCGCAGGCAGGGTGTGCGATGGCATGGCGTGGCCTTTCATGGTGTGCATCAACGGTAGCTGGTGAATACGCGCGTGGAGACGTCGCTGTTCATCAGGTTCTTGGTGACCAGCAGCACGTCGTACGGGTCCTTGCGGCCGTTGTACTCGGGCCCGTCCATGCCGGGGCTGCCCACCGGCATACCCGGGACGGTGAGGCCCAGGGCCTTGGGTTTGTCCTTGAGCAGCTTGCGCACGTCGGCAGCGGGCACATGGCCTTCGAGCAGGTAGCCGCCCACCAGCGCGGTGTGGCATGAGCCCAGGCGCGTGGGCAGGCCGAGCTTGGCGCGTACGGCGGCGTTGCCCGTTTCGTGCACGGTGACCGTGAAGCCGTTGGCCTGCATGTGGGTCACCCAATCCTTGCAGCAGCCGCAGTTGGGGTCTTTCCAGACCTCCACGGCAGTCTGCGGGGCGGCGGCACGGGCCAGGGCGGGCAGGGCAGCGCCGGCCAAGCCGGCGGCGAGGGCCGTCATCCATTGGCGGCGGGTGGGTTGCGTGATTCGCATGGTGGACTCCTGATGATGCGGGTGGTGGTGTTGTTCAGGGCGTGACGGTGAAGGTGCCGCGCATGCCTGCTTCGTAGTGGCCGGGGATCAGGCAGGCGAAGTCGAAGCGGCCGGGCCGGTTGAAGTGCCAGACCAGATCTTCCTTGGCGCGCGGGGCCACGTGGGCCATGTGGGGTTCGGCATGCTCCATGTCGGGGTACTGGCGCATCATGGCCGCATGCTGGTCCAGCGTGCCCTGTGTGCCCAGCACCACCTCATGCATGACCTGGCCCTGGTTCTCCACGCGCAGGCGCACGGTCTCGCCCTGTTTGACGGTGAAGTGCGACGGGGTAAAGCGCATGTCGTCCGTCATGTGCAAGGTGATGGTGCGCTTTGCGCCCTTGGCCTCTCCCGCAATCCCCCATTCCTGCTGCTGCGGGGCGACGGCAGGGTGGCTGTTGTGCATGTTCTCATGACCAAAACTGGCTGTAGCGCCCGCCAATAAAGCGCAAGCAGCTATGAATTTGATAGATTTCATGGGTTTCTCCGAGAGTTCAATGGTGTTCGTGGCTAGCGCCCGGTTTGCGCACGCTGGGGGCGCCGGGGACCCGGCCGGGCGGGGTCTGGCGCGGGGCTGTGGCGTCCAAGGGCGCACCGGCCCATTCGTGCGCCACCGTGCCCGCCGGGTGCTGGTACCAGCCCGGGTCGCGCCAGTCCTGGGCGGCCAGGCCCTGGCGGACCTTCAAGGTCGTGAACATGCCGCCCATCTCCAGCGGGCCGAAGGGGCCGGTGCCGGTCATCATGGGATAGGTGTTGTCGGGCAGCGGCATTTCCATCGCGCCCATGTCGGCCATGCCGCGCTCGCCCATGACCATGTAGTCGGGAATGATCTTCTGGATCTTCCCGACCAGGCCGCGATGGTCCACGCCGATCATGGTGGGCACGCCGTGGCCCATGGCGCCCATGGTGTGGTGGCTCTTGTGGCAATGCAGCGCCCAGTCGCCGGGCTCGTCGGCGATGAACTCCAGCTGCCGCATCTGGCCCACGGCCACGTCGGTGGTCACCTCGGGCCAGCGCGCGGCCTTCGGGGTCGGCCCGCCGTCGGTGCCCGTGATCTCGAACTCATGCCCATGGATGTGGATGGGGTGGTTGGTCATGGTCAGGTTGCCCACGCGGATGCGCACGCGGTCGCCCTGTCGTGCCACCAGCGGGTCGATGGCGGGGAACACCCGGCTGTTGAAGGTCCAGATGTTGAAGTCGGTCATGGTGTTGACCTTGGGCGTGAGGCTGCCCGGCTCCACGTCGTAAGCGCTGAGCAGGAAGGCGTAGTCACGTTGCACCTCCGCGATCAGGGGGTGGCGCGCCTTCGGGTGCGTGATCCACAGGCCCATCATGCCCATGGCCAGCTGCACCATTTCGTCCGCATGCGGGTGGTACATGAAGGTGCCGGGGCGGCGCGCCGTGAACTCGTACACAAAGGTCTTGCCCGCGGGGATGTGCGGCTGGGTAAGCCCGGCCACGCCGTCCATGCCGCTCGGCAAGCGCTGGCCGTGCCAGTGCACGCTGGTGTGCTCGGGAAGGCGGTTGGTGACGAAGATGCGCACGCGGTCGCCTTCCACCACCTCGATGGTCGGGCCCGGGCTCTGGCCGTTGTAGCCCCACATGTTGACCATGAAGCCGGGCGCTACCTCGCGCACTACCGGCTCGGCCACCAGGTGGAATTCTTTGACGCCGGCGTTCATGCGCCATGGCAGCGTCCAGCCGTTGAGCGTGACCACGGGCTGGTAGGGCCGGCCGCTGGACGGGGTTAGCGGCGCGGCCGTGTCGGCAGAGGATTGCGAGGGCGCCTCGGGCAGTGCGGCCAAGGCCACGCGGCTCACCGATGCGGCGGAGGCGGCGACCACGGCCGTGGCGGCGCCGGAGAAGAAATGGCGGCGCTGCATGTCAGTGGCCTTCCGAAGGGGCGTTGGGGGTGGTGGGAGCGGACGGCAGGCCGGTGGGCGCGCCGGGCGATGTGCCCGTGAGAGCCAGTTGCAGGTCGGTCTGGGCGAGCCAGAAGTCGCGCTGCGCCTCGGTGGCGGCGGCCACGGCCTGGCTGGCGCGGCGCGCCTCGGCCAGCAGCTCCCACACGCTGATGAACATGCCGTTGTAGCGCAGCACGGCCTCGTCCTGCATGAAGCGCGCCAGTGGTAGCGCCTCGGCCTGCTGCTGGTGCGCCAGGTCCCAGGCGGTGCGGTAGCGCAGCCAGTGGCTGCGTGCCTCGCTGCGCGCGCGGATGGCGGCATCCTGCAGTTGCGCGGCGCTGTGCTGCAACTCGGCCCGCGCGCGGCCCGTGGCAGCTCCGCCCCAGTCGAACAGCGGCAGAGGCAGCTCTACCTCCCAGCCGCGTGTGGTCTCGCGGTGGCCGGAGGCGCGCTCGGTCGCAGTGTTGCGGCTGTAGCTCAGGCCGATGTCGCCGAACACGGATCCAACACCGGCCCAGCCGCTGCGGTCGGCGGTGGTGTCCAGGTCGCGGCGCAGCGCGCGCAGGTCCAGCCGCTCGCGCAGGGCCGTGGCTTCGGCGTCGTCGCCGCTGCGCAGTGCATCCGCCGCGGGCAAGGCGGGTAGCGCATCGGGCAGCGTGAAGTCGGCCTGCGCACCCCACAGCCCCATCAGCCGCGCCAGCTGCTCGCGCTCCAGCGCGGCATTCAGCCGCGCGCGGGCCAGCTGTGCTGCCGCGTCCTGTGTGATGGCGATTTCGCGTGCCTGTTGCAGCCGGCTGAAGTTGCCCACGCGCGCCATGCGCCGCGCCAGCTCGCCGCCGGCCTCGGCCGCCTCGTGCATGCGTTCGCGCGCCGCCAGCACCTGCCGGGCGGCCACGGCGCGCAGCCAGGCGCGGCGTGTGTCCGCGGCCAGGCGCAGCACGTCCTGTGCGGCGGCCAGCGTGGCCTGCTCCATCTGCCAGCCTTGCCAACGCGTGCGCCAGGGCAGGGTGATCACGTTGACCAGGCTGAAGCCGAGCTGGCGCTCGATCTCGCGCTCATGCCCGCTGGTGAATCGCCCCAGCGTCAGCGTGGGGTTGAACAGGGTCAGCGCCTGTGCGCGCTGCGCATCCTGCGCGGCCAGATTGGCCAGGCGGGCCTGCAGCGCGGGGCTGTTCAAGAGCGCCACGCGCACGGCGGTGTCCGCATCCACGGGAAGGCGCAGCCATTCGGTGATCTGGGCCTGCGCGTCGCTGCGGCTTTGCGCATCGGGCGCGGGCAGTTGCGCGCCGTCGGGCAGGCGGGGCCGGACATGGCTTTGCACGTCGCCGCGCAGCCCATCGGGGGCGACGCTGGCGCAGCCGGCCAACACCAGTGCAGCGGCCAGCGCAGCCAGGGCGAGCGGAGGGCGCCTCATGGCCGGCCTCCGTGGTGGTGTTTCGGGGTGGGCATGGCATGGCTGGGCGGCGCGGCGCGTGCCTGCTCGGCTTCCCAGCGCACGATGTCGGAGTGGCCACCGGGAAAGGCGCCCACGGCGGTGTTGGCGGCCTTCCAGCCGATGTCGGCCTCGGGCACGTCGCCGCTGGGGGGCAGGGGCTGGTGGTGCAAGGGCAGACTGGGGGCCTGTGCCGAGTCGGCGGTGGCGGTCTGCGATGGGGCGGCAGGAACATTGTCAACCTGCGCCCAGGTCGGCGGTGCGATGCCGGCCAGGGCCGCCAGGGCCATCATGGCCGCAGGGCTGGTGGGGTGCGCGAAGCGCATGGGAGTCTCCCGTCAAACATGACACAACCGCGTCCGCGACACTCGGCTGCGGCCCCGTTGGGGGACATGCAGCCGATTGCGGACGCACTTCGGGCGTCAGTGCTCAGGAGATGGGTGGCTTGATGGCTTGCGCAGCCGTGGCGCTGGCAAAGTGGGTGCCATGGTGCGGTTGCAACGTGCTGTCGTGCCGTCCATGGAAGGGGGGCGCCCAGACCGGCGCGTAGAAGGCCGAATGGCAGGCGCCGCAGGCCGAACAGCCGGCTGGGTGTTCCGCGTGGACCGCCCCGCCGGTATCGCAGCAGTGCGGCTGTGCTGATGCGCTGGCATGGTCGCCGTCATGACCACCGTGGTCATGCGTGTCGCTTGCCATAGCGTGGTGGGTAGCAGCTGCCGCGATGGTTGGCTGCGCGGGCGTGGCCGGTGCAACGCCCATGGCCATGGCGTCGCCCAGCAGGCCCCGCAGGACCAGCAGCAGACCCAGGATCATGGCAACGGCGTGGCGCATGCAGCGAATGATACCGGCGCGGTGCAGGAAGTTCCCGCCAGAGCGAGCGCGCGGCGATGGCCCGGCCGCGTGCCGTCAGACCGCCATGTAGCGCCCTGGCCGGTGGTTCATGGCCAGCACCAGGTTGAGCGCCACGGCGCCGATGACCGACCACAGCACGCGCAGCGGCTCCACTGTGACCAGCGCCGCCAGCACGATGCAGCAGTCCACGGCCATCTGCACCTTGCCGGCGCGCCAGCCGAAGCGGTCCTGCAGGTACAGCGCCATGATGCCCACGCCCCCCAGGCTGCAGCGGTGGCGGAACAGCACCAAAAAGCCCATACCCATGATCAGCCCGCCGGTGATGGCCGCATACAGCGGCTGCAGTTCGCTGATCTGCAGGAACTGCGACTGCAGCTCCGACAGCACCGACAGCAGCGCCACGGCCGCGAAGGTCTTGAGCGTGAAGGCCAGGCCCAGCTTGCGCAACGCCAGCCAGTAGAACGGCAGGTTGAGCGCGAAGAACAGCTTGCCGAAGCCGATGCCCGTGGCGTAGTGCAGCACGAAGGCCAGCCCCGCCATGCCGCCGGTGAGCAGCCCGGCGCTGGCGAGGAAGGCCACGCCCACGGAGATCAGCGTCACGCCCACGCCAATCGCCACGGCGTCTTCGGTGCGGGTGTGCGGGACCATGGCGGGAGCGGCGTTGGCGGTGGTGGTGGACATGGGCGGGATCGGCAGTCGCCGTGGTGACCGGCGGGGGCGCGATTGCACCACGGCATCGGTCGGTGTGTCTTGCGCTGGGTCAAATTTCCGGGTCTGGGTGGTGTAATGCTCCTAAAAGATGAGCTGTGTGCGCTTGTCAGGCGGGCGCTAGAGGTCGATTGGACTCATCTCTTGCGCACCCGGCGTGCCGGGGGGCTGGGTGGCCTGCATGGCTTCGGTGATGCATGCGCGCACGGCCACGCTGGGCACCATGGGCCGCAGCGCGGGCACGCTGGCACGGCCGATGTTGCCCTGCGGCAGCCGGCGCACCAGGTGGCCCACCAGCGTGAGGCCCAGCCGCGCCCATTGGCCCCGAGCCTCCGGCGCGTCGCCCAACTGGCGCGCAAAGCGCAGCATCTGCCAGTGCGCGCGCCAGTGCAGGCCCAGGCGGTTCTGGCCCACCACATGGGCGGCCTCCAGGTAGCGCCAACGCTGTTCCGCGGGCGCGTCCACGCTGGTGCGCCAGCGCTGCAGCAGGTAGTCGTAGGCGGCGCGCTGGCGGCTTTGTGGTGATTGGGTCATGGTCATGCGGCCTCCTTCGCCGCGATAGAGGCGCCGCGGCGCAGGCGCAGCCCGTTGGCCACCACCAGCAGGCTCACGCCCATGTCGGCTGCCACGGCCATCCACATGCTGGCCATGCCCAGCAGCGCCAGGGTGAAGAACGCGGCCTTGATGCCCAGTGCCAGGGTGATGTTCTGCCACAGCACGGCGTGTGCGCGGCGTGCCAGCCGCACGGTGTCGGGAATGCGGCGCAGGTCGTCGTTCATGAGCACCACGTCGGCCGTCTCCATGGCCATGCCGGTGCTGTGTGCGCCGCCCATGGCGAAGCCCACGTCGGCCTGGGCCAGCGCGGGCGCATCGTTGATGCCGTCGCCCGCCATGGCGGTGGGGCCGCGCGTGCGCTGCAGCGCGGCCAGGGTGTCGAGCTTGTCCTGCGGCAGCAGGCCGCCGAGCGCGTCCTGCGCGTCGGTAATGCCCGCCTCGGCCGCGATGGCCTGTGCGGTGGCCGGGTTGTCGCCGCTCAACACCACCGGGTGCACGCCCAGCGCGCGCAGTTCGGCGATGGCCTGGCGCGCGTGGCCGCGCAGCGGGTCGGCCACGGCGAACAGCGCGCGCACGGCTTGCGCGTCGGCCTGCAAGGTGACGGTGCGGCCCTGCTGCTCCTGTTGGGCCAGGGCGTCTTCGAGCGCAGCGTCGGCCAGGCCTTGTTCGCGCATCAGGCGCAGGTTGCCAAGCCACCAGCGCTGGCCGCCCACCTCGGCCTGCACGCCGCGACCGGGCAGGGCCTGCAAGTTCTGCACGCCGTTGTGGGGGGCCGCGGGCAGGCCGGCGGCGATGGCGCGCGAGACGGGGTGCTCAGACCGGCTGGCCAGCTGCCAAGCCACATCTGCCACGGCGTCGGCATCGGCGCCGTTCAGGGCACGCCACTGCACCAGGGCGGGGCTGCCGGTGGTCAGCGTGCCGGTCTTGTCCAGCGCCACCACGCGCAGGCCGCGCGCGGCCTCCAGCGCGCTGCCGCCCTTGATGAGGATGCCGCGCCGCGCGGCGGCCGTGAGCGCGCTGACCACCGTGACCGGCGTGGAGATGACCAGCGCGCAGGGGCAGGCGATGACCAGCAGCGCCAGCGCCTGGTAGGTGGACTGCGTCCAGGTCCAGCCCATCAGCGGGGGGGCCAGCAGCGCCAGCAGCACGGCCAGTGCAAACACGACGGGTGTGTAGATGGCGGCAAAGCGGTCCACGAAGCGCTGGATGGGGGCCTTGCTGGCCTGCGCCTGCTCCACCGCGCGCACGATGCGCGCAATCAGCGTGTCGCCGGGCGGGGTGTTCACCTGCATCAGCAGCTCGCCCTGCTGGTTCACGCTGCCCGCGTACAGCGGGTCGCCGGCGGCCTTGTCGGCCAGTTGGCTCTCGCCGGTGATGGGGGCCTGGTTCACGCTGCTGCTGCCGTGGGTGACGGTGCCGTCCAGCGGCACATGCGCGCCCGGGGCGATGCGCACGGTGGCACCCAGCGGCACCTGGTCCACAGGCAGGCTCAGGGTGCTGCCATTCGGCTGCAGCACGTCGGCCGTGGCGGGCGCCAGTTGCAGCAGCTGGCGTATGGCATGGCGCGCGCGGTCCATGGCGCCGTCCTCGATGCGCTCGGCCGCCACGTACAGCGCCATGACCATCGCTGCCTCGGGCCACTGGCCGATGAGGAAGGCGCCCGTCACCGCCACGGCCATGAGCGCGTGGATGCCCAGGCGCAGGCGCGCAAGGTCTTTGAGGCCCACCCGGTACACGCCCAGGCCCGACAGTGCAATCGCCACCACGGCCAGGGCCATGCCGGCGTAGTCCTGCTGCATCCAGTGCGCCACCTCGGCGCCCGTGGCCAGGGCCAGCGCCGCGGCGATGCGCGGCCAACCGGGCAGGGTGCCGTGGTCGTGGCCGTCGCCCGCCGATGTGCTGCAGGCGCAGCCGCTGCATGCGGATGCAGGCGAAGGAGGCAGGTTTGCCGCGCCCGGGCCATGGGAATGGGACGCGGAATGGGAGGAATGGCTTTGGCTCATGCCATGATTGGAAACCTTGAAGCCACTCCAAGGTCAAGCCATGCTGCGACAAAGCCCCCGCCACCGTATCGGTGATGCCGCCCGGCTCTCGGGCGTGCCACCGGCCAACATCCGCTATTACGAAAAGGAAGGCCTGCTGCCCGCGCAGACCCGCGCGGACAACCGCTACCGCCTCTACAGCGACGAGGAGGTTCACCGCATGCGCTTCGTGCGGCTGTGCCGCGCCATGGACATGTCGCTGCAGGAGGTGCGCGGCCTGCTGGCATTGGACGCCTGCAGTACCACCGACGGCCATGCCGCCTGCGTCACGCTGGACGAGCACCTGGCGCACGTGCGCACGCGCATGGCCGAGCTGGCGACGCTGGAGCAGGAACTGCTGTCGCTGCGCAGCCGTTGCGACGGCACGGGAAGGCAGTGCCACGTGATCGAGGCGTTGCACGCACGCGCCGATGCCGATCCCGTGCCGCCCGCAGGGCCGGCGGCCCGCAGGCATGTATGAGGCCCATGGCACAGGTTGCTATGGTGTTAATAGCTGCTAGCGCTTGCTGCACAAGCGCTAGCGGCCAATTTGTTACTTATCGAATGCAGCCTTCGCCTATGATCCGCGCATGAACGCCAGCCTGCACCCTTCCATCGTGCCCCGGCGCCTGTGGGCCCAGGCGCGGCGTTGGGCCGTGGCGTGGTGGCGCATCATCTACCTGGGCGCCGTGGTCATGGTGCTGATGCTCTCGCCGTCCAGCTACGGCCGCGCCACGCGCTGGCGGCTGGCGCGCCACATGTACCAGGACACCGCGCCCATCCTGCTGGGCTTCACGGTGCTGGCGGCACTCATCAGTCTGGTCATCACGCGCATCGTGGTCGTGACGGCGCTCAGCTACGGCCTGTCGCGCTATGCGCTGGAGATGGTGATCCGCGTACTGGTGCTGGAGCTGATCCCACTGACCGCCGCGCTGTTCGTGGCGATGCGCGCCACCATCCCCAACGGCACGCAGTTGGCGCTGATGCGCCAGTCGGGCCACCTTCAGGCCTTGCGCCAGCGCGGCGCCGACCCCGTGCGCATGGAGCTGCTGCCGCGCGTGGTGGCCGGCGTGTATGCCAGCATCACGCTGGCGGCGCTGTCGTGCGTGGTGGCGCTGGTGATGGCCTACCTGGGCGTGTACGGGCTCAACACGGCGGGGCTGCCGGTGTACACGCGCATGTTCGGCCATGTGTTCGCGCCGCAGATCACGCTGGTGTTCGTGCTCAAGACCGTGTTCTTCAGCCTGGCCGTGGCGCTGATTCCCATGGCTTCGGGGCTCTACGAGAGCGGCGACGCACGCCAGGCCCAGCAGCCCGACTCGGAGCTGGGCGGCTTGGCGCGCATGTTCGCCGTGCTGCTGCTCATCGAGGTGATCTCGCTGATGGGCAATTACTACTGATTTCATGGCCACGCGATGACCGATCCGCAACGTCCCCAACCCCCGCTGTCCGAACCGCCCGCGAACGCGCCCGTCGAGCTGCTGCGGCCCGTGGCCCATCTGGAGCGCAAGGCCGCGGCGCTGCTGCTGTTCACGCTGGTGCTCGTGCTGGGTGCCGGCCTGTACCTGCTGTACGCGCGCGGCGCGTTCGAGCCCACGCAGCGGCTGGTGCTCACGGCCGAAGATTCCGAGGGCGTGGTCGTGGGCATGGACATGACGTTCTCGGGCTTTCCCATCGGCCGGGTGCGGCGCATCGAACTGGCCGAGACCGGCAACGTGCGCATCCTCATCGACGTGGCCCAGCGCGACGCGCACTGGCTGCGCACCTCCAGCGTGTTCACCCTGGTCAGCGGGCTGGTGGGCGGCACCACCATCAAGGCCTACAGCGGCATGCTGGCCGACCCGCCGCTGGAGGACGGCGCCGAGCGACCCGTGCTGCGCGGCGACGCCACGGCGGAGATTCCGCAGCTCATGTCATCGGCACGCCAGCTGCTGGACAACCTGAACGCCATGACCGGCGCAGAGTCCGCCCTGGGCGGCGCCATGGCCCAGATGCGTACGCTCACCGAGCGGCTCAACGCGCCTGGCGGCGCCCTGGGCGTGCTCATGGGCAACGAGGCGGACGCGAAGAAGATCCTCACCACGCTGGAGCGCACCAACCAGTTGCTCGCACGCATCGACGGCATGGCCGCCAAGGCGGACAGACAGGTCTTCGGTGCGGGGAGCGACCCCGGGCTGGTGCCCGAGGTGCGGGCCGCCGTGGTGCAGCTCAACGGTTTGCTGGCCGACGCGCGCCAGAGCCTCACCAAGGTGGACGCCGTGCTGGCCGAGGCCCAGGCCGTGGGCGCCAACGCGCGCGAGGCCACGACCGACCTGGGCGCATTGCGCGCCGAGGTGGAAGGCAGCCTGCGCAAGGTGGATGCGCTGGTGAACGAGATCAACCGCAAGTGGCCCTTTGCCCGCGAAACGGAGCTGAAACTGCCATGACCTCCCTGCAGCTTCTCTTGTGGCGGGGCTTGGCACCCGCGCTGGCCGTGTTGCTGTCGGCCTGCGCCGGCAAGGCGCCGGTGCCCGACTGGCAGATGAATGCCCACGGCGCGGCCGAGCGGGCGACCGAGGCCTACCTGTCCGGCAACACCCGCGTGGCCGACCAGGAATGGACCCGCGCACGCGCCGAGGTGGCACGCACCGGCCGGCCCGAGTTGCTGGCGCGCGTGGAGCTGATGCGCTGCGCCGCGCAGGTGGCCAGCCTGCAACTGCAGCCCTGCACGGCTTTCGAGCCGCTGCGCGCCGATGCGGCGCCGCCGGAGCAGGCCTATGCCGACTACCTGGCAGGCCGCGCCACGCCCGCGCAGGCGGCGCTGCTGCCCGAGGCACAACGCGCCGCAGCAGCCAGCCCCCAGTCCATTGCCGGCATTGCCGACCCCTTGGCGCGCCTGGTGGCAGCGGGTGCGGCCGTGCGCGCCGGGCGCGCTACGCCGGAAGTCATGGTGGTGGCCACCGACACCGCCTCGGCGCAGGGCTGGCGCCGCCCGTTGATGGCCTGGCTGCTGCTGCGCGCCGAACGGGCGGGTGCGGCGGGCGATACCGCGTTGGAGGCCGCGCTGCGGCGGCGCGTCGCTGTGGTGGAAAGCGGCGGCGCACCCGCCAGCGCCGTGCCCTGAAGCCCGGCCCGGGCGGCCCGCAAAAAAGCCGCCCGAAGGCGGCTGGAGGGGAGGAGTGAGAGGGAGCTCAGTCGAAGACGCCAGCGGGAACGAGTTGCTCCAGCTGGCTGTGCACCTGCGAGTCGGCCACCTGGGTCGTCTGGTGGGGCACCAGGGTCATGACGCTGGCCGCGAAGGCCAGGACCACGGTGACCACAAAGGCCGCGTAGGCGCGCGATCCGGGGCGGAAATGGCGTTTCATGGCAGTACCTCAGGTGGGTGGAACACACGGTATGCATGCATACCAAGACATGGAGCGATTAAAGCGCTTCAGTCCGCATACCGTCTGTAAGACAAGGTAGATATGCGCAGCTTGGAAACCACCGTTACCGTTGGATGCAATCCCTCCGGCGACTGGGCCGCGCGGCGCGCTGCGTGGTCAGCCTGCGTTCAGGGAGTGTGCGAGCGCTCCCGCGGTGAGGGAGCGCCCGGCGGGCCAGCGGTCGGCGGCAACGCCGTGCTCCCAGCAGGCGCGGCCCGCCGCCGCAAATGCCGCACCGGCCTGTGCAGGCTCCGCGGCCAAGCGCGCCCCCACCAGACCGGCCAGCACGTCACCGGTGCCTCCCGTGGCCAGACGCGCATTGCCCGTGGGGTTGATGAGGGGCGTGTGCCCCGGTGCGGCAATCACGCTGCCCGAGCCCTTGAGCAGCACGGTGCAGCCGTACTGATCGGCCAGCGTGCGCGCCGCGGCCAGGCGGTCGGCCTGCACGGCGGCCGTGGTGCCGGCCAGCAGCCGCGCGGCCTCCAGGGGGTGCGGAGTCAGCACGGTGGGGCGGCCCTGCCGGCCACGCTCGCGCAGCAGGTGCTGCAGATGGGGGTCGGCGGCCACGGCGTTCAGCGCGTCCGCGTCCAGCACCAGGCGTGTCGATTGCTGCAGGACGTCTGGCAGCACGGCCGCCACGGCCGCGCCGCCGCCGCAGCCGCACACCACGGTGGCCTGGTCCAGCGCCAGCGCGTCACAACGGCGCAGCATCAGTTCGGGCTGCTGCGGCAGGGCGGGGAGTGCGCCGGCGTCCAGCAGCGCCACCATTACGCGGCCTGCGCCGGCGTGCAACGCCGCGCTGGCGGCTAAAAGGGCTGCACCGGTCATGCCCATGCCGCGCGCCTGCAGGCTTTCGCCGCCGATGACGGCCACGTCGCCGTAGCTGCCCTTGTGGCTGGCATGGGCGCGCACGGCCGAGGCGGGGGGGCCGGCGAGCCAGGCGCAAGGGGTTTCGGTTGATGCCGGCACGCCCAGGTCATCAAACCACACGCTGCCCGCTGCGTCGCGGCCCTGGCCGGTGAACAGGCCTGGCTTGAGCGTGAGCAGGCTCAGCGTGTGGCGCGCCGCCGTGGCACCTGGTTGGGCCGGCGCCAGCCCCGGGATGTACTGGCCTGATTCCGCTACCAGGCCGGAGGGCAGGTCCACGCACAGCGTGGGTGCCGCGCAGGCGTGCATGCGGGCCAGCCATTGCAGCAGCCGCGCGTCGGGCCTGCGGGGGCGCGGATCGGCGCTCAGGCCGATGCCCAGCAGCGCATCCACGCACAGGTCCTGCGGACCGAGAAAGGGCGGCTCAGCCGCGAACGGCACGCCGGCCTCTTGTGCGCGCTGCCAGGACTGGCGCGCGTCGGCAGGCGCCGTCTCGGGCGTTCCCAGCCAGGTCACCACGACCGGGTGGCCGCCGCGGTGCAGCAGCAGGGCGGCCTCCAGCCCATCGCCGCCGTTGTTGCCGCCGCCGCAGGCGAACCAGAAGGTGCGCGCATGTGGAGCCAGCGCGAGCGCCAACCGGGCAGTGGCCTGGCCGGCGCGCTGCATCAGCATGTGGGGCGCGAGGGCAGCGGCGGCGCTGGCCTCCAGGCGGCGCGTGGCCGCAGTGTCGAACAGGGGATGGGGCCGGTCAGGTGCGATGCGCTGCATGCCCGGCATTGTGGCGCCGGGTGGGGGCCGTGCAAAGCGCGCTAGAAGCGCTGCGGCGCAAAGGGCTGCAGGTCAATCGCGGGGGTGCGCTGGGCGATCAGGTCCGCCAGGGCGCGGGCACTGCCACAGGCCTGGGCCCAGCCGCAAGCGCCGTGGCCGGTGTTGATCCACAGGCCGGACACACCGCTCGCGCCGATGGCGGGGGCGCCATCGGTCAGCGTGGGGCGCGCGCCGCGCCAGACCTGCACTTGCGGGGACGAGGTGAGCGCGCCGCCCGGGAACCAGCCCGACAGCGCGAGGTAGAGCGTCTGCAGCGTGGGCGCGTGGTGGCTGCCGTTGCTGTGCCCGATCTCGGCGCCGCCGGACACACGCACGCGCTGACCCTGGCGGGTGATGGTGATGCGGTGCAGCGGATCGATCACCGAGCCCTGGGGTGCATGGCTGTCCTCGCGCACCGGCGCGCTGACGGTGTAGCCATGGACGGCCTCCAGGGGCAGGTGGCGCCCCAGCGGGCGCAGCAGCGCGGCGCTGGCCACGCCGGCGCACAGCACCACGGCGTCGGCCTGACGCGGGGCGGCTTCGCCTACGACGTGGACGCCGGGCGGCGATGCGCTGAGAGCGCGGACATGCGCGCCGAACACGAACTGTGCGCCGCGCTCCTGCGCCGCGTGGCGCAGGATCTGCGCAAACAGCCGGCAGTTGCCGGATTCGCCATCCGGTACATGCACGGCGCCCGCCAGCGGCACGTCGGTGGACAGGCCGGGCTCGATGAGCTGCGCCGTGTCGGCATCCACATCGCGCAGACCCACGCCAGCGTCGCGCAGCACCTTCAGCGCGGGCTGCAGGCGCTCCACATCTTCAGGACGGCGCAGCAGCACCAGAGTGCCGCGGCTGGTTTCCAGGTCCACGTCCAATTGGTGGATCAGTTCGCGCGTGCGTGCCAGGCTGTAGCGGCCCAGACCTTCCAGCGCGGCCAGCCGCGCCGCCGTCTCGGGCCGGCGACCCGCCTGGGACCAGCGCCAGCGCCAGCGCCGGCCTGCCATGCCGGCGCCGCGTACCAGGCGCAGCGTGGCATCGCGGCTCCAAGGCCAGCGGCCGATCGGCCCACCCAGGCCCGGCGCCGCCCACGGCATGAGTAGCGAGGGCGCCAGCAGGCCGGAGCTGCCGAAGCTCGCCTCCTCTGCCGCGGCGCCGCGCTGCTCGACCACGGTGACCTGATGGCCGTCCGCGGCCAGTTCATAAGCAGTGGCCGCGCCGACGATGCCGGCGCCCACGATGATGATGTGCATGAGAATTGAAGCGAAATATGCCTCTAGCGCTCGTAGGATAAGCGCTGGTAGCTATTGTTTTTGTAGTTCTTGTTCGATCAGCAGGCCGATGTTCAGCACCGGGTCGTCGCGCAGTGCGCCGTGCCACACCATCAGGCCCACGGGCAGTTCGCCCGCTTCGTGGCAGGGCAGGGACAGGGCGCAGCCGTCCAGCATGTTGACCACGCTGGTGTTGCGCAGCAGCAATCCGTTGACGCGAAAGAACTCCGCGTCGCGCTCGCTGCCCGGCGCGACCGATGCGATGGGGGGCGCCACGATGGGGACGGTGGGCGAGAGCAGGGCGTCGAAGTCGGCCATGGCGGTCTGCATGCGTGCGATCCAGGCGCGCCGCGCGTGTAGCAGATCGATGTAGTCGGCCGCGGACATGCCAGCACCGCGCTCGATGCGGCTCTTCACGCGCGGATCGTAGGCGTTGCCGTGCTGCGCCAGCAGCGTGCGGTGCCAGGCGTAGCTTTCGGCGGCGGAAAACCCGCCGGTGGCGTTCACATCGGCCAACTGGGCGGTTTCTGCCAGGTCAATCTCGGTGATCTGCGCGCCGGCCGCGCGCAGGCGTGACAGTGTGCGGTCGAAGGCGCGTGCCACGGTGGCGTCCAGTCCGTCCAGGAACAGTGTGGCGGGTACGGCCAGCCGCCAGGCCGACAGCGGTGCGGGGCTGCGCGTGACGCGCCGTGCCGCCAGGATCTCGTGCGCCACCACGGCATCGCGCACCGTGCGGGTGAGTGCGCAGGCCGTGTCCAGCGTGGTGGACAAGGGGACAGCGCCTTCTGTGGGCACGAGGCGCGCGGTGTTCTTGAAACCCACGATGCCGTTCAGCGCGGCCGGGATACGGATCGAGCCGCCCGTATCGGAGCCCAGGCCAATGAAGGCCGCGCCCGTGGCCACCGACACCCCGGCGCCCGACGACGAGCCCCCGCACACCCGCGCAGGGCCGGGCAGCGCGCCGTGGCGGGCGTCGAATGCGGCGGGCGTGCCGAAGTGCGGATTCACACCCACGCCGGAGAAGGCGAACTCCACCATGTGCGTGCGGCCGATGAACGCTGCGCCCGCGCGGCGCAGGCGCGCCACGGCCGGGCTGTCGGCCGGCGCGGGCGGCGCATCCTGCAACACGGTGGAGCCTGCGGCGGTGGTCATGCCCTGGATGTCGAACAGATCCTTGACCGACACGGCCAGGCCTGCCAGCGGCAGACGCTCCACGCCGGGCACGGCGGCTGCTGCGCGGGCCTGGTCGTAGCTGGTCTGGCGGAACACATGGGCGCAGGTGGGCCCTTCGGCGACGGCGATGCAGCGCTCGATTTCATCGCGTGCGCTGCTATGCCCGGCAGCTACGTGGCTGCGGGTGGAGAAGAGGTCAGCCAACATGGGGATATGCTAGAATCTTTGGGTTTTGCTGAGAGCTGCGCCGCCGCCGTGCTGCCAGACACCATGCAGAACTTAATCGCAAACCAGCCCTCTCAAGGTGTTGCCCTCTGCCCTCTCGTGGGACTGCAAGTTCCACGCAAGAGCGATTCAGTTGGCAAGTATTGAGGCTGGATTTTAGACCCAACCTTCGGAGAAACCTCATGTCCGTCACCATGCGTGAAATGCTGGAAGCCGGTGTCCACTTTGGTCACCAAACGCGCTTCTGGAACCCCAAGATGGCCCCCTTCATCTTCGGCCATCGCAACAAGATTCACATCATCAACCTGGAAAAGTCGCTGCCGATGTTCCAGGAGGCGCAGAAGTTCGCCAAGCAGTTGGCTGCCAACCGCGGCACGATCCTGATGGTCGGCACCAAGCGCCAGGCCCGCGAACTGGTGGCCGAGCAGGCCCAGCGCGCTGGCGTGCCCTATGTCGACCAGCGCTGGCTGGGCGGCATGCTGACCAACTTCAAGACCGTCAAGACCTCCATCAAGCGCCTGAAGGACATGAAGGCACAGCAGGAAGCCGGCCTGGAGTCCATGAGCAAGAAGGAGCAGCTGATGTTCTCGCGCGAGCTGGAAAAGCTCGAGAAGGACATCGGGGGCATTCAGGACATGGCTGCGCTGCCCGACGCCATCTTCGTGATCGACGTGGGCTACCACAAGATCGCCGTGTCCGAAGCCAAGAAGCTGGGCATCCCGCTGATCGGTGTGGTGGACTCCAACCACTCGCCCGAGGGTATTGACTACGTGATCCCGGGTAACGACGACTCGGCCAAGGCCGTGGCTCTGTACGCTCGCGGCATCGCCGACGCTATCCTT
This sequence comes from Diaphorobacter nitroreducens, assembly GCF_002214645.1. Classification (NCBI taxonomy): domain Bacteria; kingdom Pseudomonadati; phylum Pseudomonadota; class Betaproteobacteria; order Burkholderiales; family Comamonadaceae; genus Diaphorobacter; species Diaphorobacter nitroreducens. The sequence continues at coordinate 1,679,984 of NZ_CP016278.1, read as the reverse complement.
GACGGCCGTGCCAACGCCGTGACGGAAGTGGCCAAGGCTGTGGCTGCTGAAGGCTCCGACGAATTCGTGGAAGTGGACGAGAACGCCGCCTAAGTCAAGGGCCGCGCGATGCGTCGCAAAAAAAGCGGGGCCCCTGGTGAGCCCCCTTTTTTTAGCTTCTGATCCTGTAACGAACTGAACTCAAGAACTGGAGAAACACGATGGCTGCAATTACCGCAAGCATGGTTGCCGAACTGCGTGGCAAGACCGATGCCCCCATGATGGAATGCAAGAAGGCCCTGACCGAGGCCGACGGCGACATGGCCAAGGCCGAAGAGCTTCTGCGCGTCAAGCTGGGCACCAAGGCCGGCAAGGCTGCTTCCCGCGTAACGGCCGAAGGCGTGGTGGCATCGTTCATCAACGGCAACGTGGGTGCGCTGATCGAAGTGAACAGCGAAACCGATTTCGTGTCCAAGAACGACAGCTTCATCGCCATGGCCAACGCCGCCGCCAAGCTGGTCGCGGAACACAACCCCGCCGATATCGAAGCCCTGGGCCAATTGGCCTATGAGCAGGACGGCTTCGGCCCCACCCTGGAAGATGTGCGCAAGGGCCTGATCGGCAAGATCGGCGAGAACATGTCTTTCCGTCGTTTCAAGCGTTTCAGCGGCTCCAACCTGGCCGCCTACCTGCACGGCTCGCGCATCGGCGTGGTGGTGGAGTTCGACGGCGATGCCGTGGCCGCCAAGGACGTGGCCATGCATGTGGCCGCCATGAAGCCCGTGGCGCTGACCAGCGCCGACGTGCCTGCCGACCTGATCGCCAAGGAGCGTGCCGTGGCCGAGGGCAAGGCCGCCGAGTCCGGCAAGCCGGCCGATATCGCCGCCAAGATGGTCGAAGGCTCGGTGCAGAAGTACCTCAAGGAAGTCTCGCTGGCCGACCAGGTCTTCGTGAAGGCCGCCGATGGCAAGCAGACCGTGGCCCAGATGCTCAAGGCCGCCAACACCACGGTGAAGGGCTTCACCCTGTACGTGGTGGGCGAGGGCATCGAGAAGAAGGTGGACGATTTCGCCGCCGAGGTGGCTGCGCAAGTCGCTGCCGCCAAGTCGGGCGCCTGATAGCGCCTGCCGCCCACGCCGCCCTTCATCCCCCCAGTCCAGCCTTACGGAGAATTGCCCATGACCCTCGCCACGCCAGCCCACAAGCGCATCCTGCTCAAGTTGTCTGGTGAGGCGCTCATGGGCGATGACGCATTCGGCATCAACCGTGCCACGATCGTGCGCATGGTCGAGGAGATCGCCGAGGTCACTCGCCTGGGCGTGCAAGTGGCGGTGGTGATCGGCGGGGGCAACATCTTCCGCGGTGTGGCGGGTGGGTCCGTGGGCATGGACCGCGCCACGGCCGACTACATGGGCATGCTGGCCACCGTGATGAACGCGCTGGCCCTGGCGGACGCCATGGACAAGCAGGGGCTGACGGCCCGCGTGATGTCCGCCATCGGCATCGAGCAGGTGGTGGAGCCCTACGTGCGTCCCAAGGCACTGCAGTACCTCGAAGAGGGCAAAGTGGTGGTGTTCGCCGCCGGAACCGGCAACCCCTTCTTCACCACCGACACGGCCGCCGCGCTGCGTGGCGCCGAGATCGGCGCCGAGGTGGTGCTCAAGGCGACCAAGGTCGACGGCGTGTACACGGCCGATCCGATGAAGGACCCGTCGGCCACCCGCTATGCCAAGCTCACGTTCGACGAGGCCATGAGCCGCAACCTGGGCATCCTGGATGCGACGGCCTTTGCCCTGTGCCGCGACCAGAAGCTGCCGATCCGCGTGTTCTCCATCGTGAAACATGGCGCGCTGAAGCGCGTGGTGATGGGCGAAGACGAAGGCACGTTGGTGTACGCTTGATGGCTTTGCCGCGCCTGGCCTGATTGCCCGCTTGCAGAGGAACCACACATGACGATTGCCGACATCAAGAAGACGACCGAGGCGAAGATGGATCAGTCCATCGCCGCCTTCAAGAACAACCTGGCCAAGATCCGCACCGGCCGCGCCAACCCGCAGCTGCTCGACACGATCCATGTCGAGTACTACGGATCCATGGTGCCGTTGTCCCAGGTGGCCAACGTGGCCTTGCTCGACGCGCGCACCATCAGTGTGCAGCCCTGGGAAAAGAACATGGGTGCCAAGATCGAGAAGGCGATCCGTGAAAGCGATCTGGGGCTGAACCCGGCCTCCATGGGCGACCTGATCCGCGTGCCCATGCCGCCGATGAGTGAAGAGCGCCGCAAGGAGATGACCAAGCTGGCGCGCAGCGAAGGCGAGGGCGCCAAGGTGGCCATCCGCAACCTGCGCCGCGATGCCAATGAGGGCGTCAAGAAGCTGGTCAAAGACAAGCTCGCCTCCGAGGACGACCAAAAGCGCGCCGAGGCCGATGTGCAGAAAACCACCGACAAGCACATTGCAGAGATCGATGCCTTGGTGGCGGCCAAGGAGCAGGAAATCATGGCGATCTGATCCGGTTTTGCGGATCGATCCTGGATTCATGCCCACCGTGCAGGGAGCCATTCCCCACCACATTGCCATCGTCATGGATGGCAACGGCCGCTGGGCGACGCGCCGCTTCCTGCCGCGCCTGGCGGGGCATCGGCAGGGCGTGGAATCGCTGCGGCGCTGCGTGCATGCCTGCGTCCAACGCGGCGTGGGCGTGCTTACCGTGTTCGCGTTTTCCTCCGAGAACTGGAACCGTCCGGCGGACGAGGTGTCCGGTCTCATGGATCTGCTTGCCAAGGCGCTGACACGTGAGGTGCCGCAACTGGCCCGGGATGGCGTGCAGGTGCACTTCGTGGGGGAAAAATCGGGCATTTCGGCGCAGGTGCGCGAAGGGCTTCAGCGTGCCGAGGCGGCCACCGCAGGCAATCAGCGCCTGGTGCTCAATGTCTGCTTCAACTACGGCGGCCGCTGGGACATCACGCAGGCCGCAGCTGCGCTTGCAGCGCGGGGCGAGCCCATCACCGAGGCCAGCCTGCATGCCGCCATGGGCATGGCCCATGTGCCCGATCCGGATCTGCTGATCCGAACCGGTGGCGAGCGGCGCATCAGCAACTTCCTGCTGTGGCAGGCCGCCTATACCGAACTGTATTTCAGTGACCGCCTGTGGCCCGATTTCGACGAGGCCGCACTGGATGAAGCCATCGCGGACTTCGCGGCGCGCGAGCGCCGCTTTGGCCAAACCTCCGACCAGGTACAAGCGCAGCAGCCCGGTTCGCTGCGTGCCTGATTCCGTCCACCGCACATCGCTGAAGGGGCCTGGATGCTCAAGCAACGTGTCATCACCGCGTTGGTCCTGCTGGCCATTCTGTTGCCGGCATTGTTCTATCCCTCGTTCGTGCCCTTTGCCGTGGTGACGCTGGTCATGATGGCTGCGGCGGCGTGGGAATGGGGTCGGCTCAACGGCCTCGGCGGTGGCGGCAGCATCGGCCTGGGGGCCGCGTGTGTAGTGCTGTGCGGCCTCGGGTGGGCTGCGGGCTGGCTGCACCAGCCGCTGCCCTGGCTGTGGCTGGTGGGCGGCGCTGCCTGGGTGCTGGGCGGGGCCGCCTTGCTGCGCGTGGGCGTGGCCGGCTGGCCGCAGCTGCCGCGCGGGCTGCGCGTGGCTGGGGGCGTGCTGGCGCTGTGGATGGCCTGGCTGGCCGTGGCCCAGGCGCGCGTGGTGGGGGTCAATTTCCTTCTGTCGGTTCTGACCCTGGTGTGGGCGGCCGATATCTTTGCCTACTTTGCCGGCCGCGCTTTTGGCCTGCGCTTCACGCGCAACAAGCTGGCTCCCTCTATCAGCCCCGGCAAGAGCTGGGAAGGGGTGTGGGGTGGCATGCTGGGTGTGCTGGTGCTGGCCGCGGCCTGGACCGCGGCCGATGGGGCCTGGCAGGCCAGCGTGCCCAGCCTGTACTCACGCCTGGCAGCCCAGGGCGTATGGCTGCTGGTCGTTGGCGCATTGTTCATGGCCGCCATGAGCGTGGTAGGCGACCTGGTGGAGTCGCTCATCAAGCGCAGCGCCGGTGTCAAGGACAGCAGCGGCCTGCTGCCCGGCCACGGCGGCGTACTGGACCGCATCGATGCGCTGCTGCCCACGCTGCCCCTGGCCATGATGCTTTCTCATTTCGCATCCGCATGAAACAACGTCTCACGGTGCTGGGTTCTACGGGATCCATCGGCACCAGCACCCTCGACGTGGTGGCACGCCACCCCGATCGCTACGAAGTCTTTGCGCTGAGCGCGGCCACGCAGGTGGACCTGATGCTGACGCAATGCGCGCAGTTCCGCCCGCGCTATGCGGTGATGGCCAGCAGTGCACACGCGAGGCAGCTGGCAGACAAACTGCAGCAGCGCGGCTTGCCCACCGAGGTGCTGCAGACACCCGATGCGCTGCAAGCCATTGCCTCCCACGAAGAGGTGGACGCGGTCATGGCGGCCATCGTGGGCGCGGCGGGACTGGCGCCGTGCCTGGCGGCCGCGCGTGCGGGCAAGCGCCTGCTGCTGGCCAACAAGGAGGCGCTGGTCGTCGGGGGCGAGGTGTTCATGGCCGCGGTGCGCGAAGGCGGCGCCACGCTGCTGCCCATCGACAGCGAGCATTCCGCCATCTTCCAGAGCCTGCCCGAAGACCCCGCCACCTGGCCGCGGCGCGTGGACCACGTGCTGCTCACCGCGTCGGGCGGGCCGTTTCGCACGCGCGACCCGGCCACGCTGCGCGACGTGACGCCGGCGCAGGCCTGCGCGCATCCCAACTTCTCGATGGGCCGCAAGATTTCCATCGACTCGGCCACGATGATGAACAAGGCGCTGGAGGTGATCGAGGCGCGCTGGCTGTTCAACCTGGCGCCCGAGCAGATCAAGGTGGTCATCCACCCGCAGCAGATCATCCACTCCATGGTGCAGTTTGTGGACGCGTCCATCATTGCCCAGTTGGGCACGCCCGATATGCGCGTGCCCATCGCCTGTGGCCTGGCCTGGCCCGAGCGGGTGGAAAGCGGCGCGGCACCCCTGGATTTCACGCAACTGGCGGCGCTGACCTTCGAAGAAGCGGATGCCACGCGCTTTCCCGGCCTGCACCTGTCCTGGCAGGCGTTGCGCGCGGCGCCCGGCACCACGGCCGTGCTCAATGCCGCCAACGAGGTGGCAGTGGCGGCTTTCCTGGAGCAGCGCATACGTTTCGACCAGATCCATGCGCTCAACCTTGCAACTTTGGAAGCCGTCGAACCGTCCAACCCGGACTCGCTGGACGCACTGCTGGCGCTGGATGCGCGCACGCGTGCGCGGTCCGCGGAGCTGATGGCGCGCCTGTGAGGGATGCTCTTAAAAGGTGAGCGTTTTGCGCTTGTCATACAAGGGTTACAGGTGACTTTTATATTCAAACCATTGCTGGATAAGCGCAAGGCGCTCTGATTTTTGTAGGAAACCCCAGGCATGCTGCTGACTGTCGTTGCCTTCATCGTCGCGTTGGGCGTGCTGATCGCCGTGCACGAGTACGGCCATTACCGCGTAGCGGTGGCCTGCGGTGTCAAGGTCCTCCGCTTCTCGGTCGGCTTTGGCAAGCCTTTGCTGCGTTGGCAGCCCAAGGGCTCACCCACGGAATTCGTCATCGGCGCCTTTCCGCTGGGAGGGTACGTGCGCATGCTGGACGAGCGCGAAGCGCCCGTCGAGCCGCATGAACGCCACCTGGCCTTCAATACCCAGCCCCTGCGTTCGCGCGCCGCCATCGTTGCCGCGGGGCCGCTGGCCAATCTACTGCTGGCGGTGTTGTTGTACGCCGCCGTCAACTGGAGCGGCGTGGACGAGCCCAAGGCCTACCTGGCCAGCCCTGTAGCGGGGTCGGTGGCCGAGCAGGCGGGCCTGCGCGGCGGCGAACTGGTGGTGTCCGCCGGGCTGGGTGAGGGCGATTTCGAGCCCGTGCGCTCGTTCGAAGACCTGCGCTGGACGCTCACGCGCGGCGCGCTGGACGGGCAGAACGTGCGGCTGCTGCTGCAGCCAGAGCGCGGAACGACGCCGCGCGAGGTGCTGTTGCGCATAGATCAGCTGGACGTGCGCGAGGCCGATGTGCAGCTGTATCGCCGCATCGGCATCACCGCGCCCTGGACGCGTCCCGTGCTGGGCGAGGTCGTGCTAGGCGGCGCGGCTGCGCGTGCGGGGCTGCGCGCTGGCGATGTGGTTCTGCGCCTGGGCAATGCGGCGGTGGTGGATGGCGTGCAACTGCGCGAGCTGATACGCGCGTCCGTGCAGGCAGGCCGGCCGCTCACGCAGGTCTGGCGCATCGAGCGCGACGGTCAGCCGCGCGACCTGGAAGTCACGCCCGAAGTGGCGCAGGAGGCGGGCGGCGCCGTGGGACGCGTCGGCGCCTATGTGGGCGCGCCGCCCGAGATGGTGAACGTGCATTACGGCCCCTTGGAAGGGCTCTGGAAAGGCACGGTGCGCACATGGGAGGTGTCGGTCCTCACGCTGCGCATGATGGGCCGCATGGTGATCGGTGAGGCTTCGCTCAAGAACCTCAGCGGGCCGCTGACCATCGCCGATTACGCAGGCCGTTCCGCCAGCATGGGGCTGACCCAGTACCTCAGCTTCCTCGCACTCATCAGCGTGAGCCTGGGAGTGCTGAACCTGCTTCCGCTGCCCGTATTGGATGGGGGGCACCTGATGTATTATCTTTGGGAGGGGGTGACGGGACGGGGCGTGTCCGAAGCCTGGATGGAGCGGCTGCAGCGCACAGGCGTCGCGGTGCTTCTCCTCATGATGTCCATCGCCCTGTTCAACGACCTCACCCGGCTTTTTGGCTAACCTTTTCGCCGCTGTTGCGCTGCACTGTCGGCTCCAGCTTCATCCATGAGAAAACATATCAATCGCCTGGGCGTGCGTACGGCATCCGCCCTCGCAGCCATGGTTTTTGCCTCCCAAGCCGCATGGGCGCTGGCGCCGTTCAAGGTGCAGGACATCCGTGTGGAAGGCCTGCAACGTGTGGAGCCGGGCACCATCTTCGCGTCGTTGCCGCTGCGCGTGGGTGACGAGTACAACGACGACAAGGGTGCAGCAGCCATCCGCGCGCTGTTTGCCCTTGGGCTGTTCAAGGACGTGCGCCTGGAGGCTTCCGGCAACGTGCTGGTGGTGGTGGTGGAAGAGCGCCCGACCATCGCCGACGTGGATTTCGCCGGCACCAAGGAGTTCGACAAGGACACCCTCAAGAAGGCCATGCGCGACGTGGGTTTGACCGAGGGGCGCCCCTTCGACAAGGCCCTGGCCGACCGCGCCGAGCAGGAGCTCAAGCGCCAGTACATCAACCGCAGCCTGTACGGCGCGGAGGTGGTGACCACCGTCACGCCGATCGAGCGCAACCGCGTCAACCTCACCTTCACCGTCACCGAGGGCGAGCCCGCCAAGATCAAGGAAATCCGCATCGTCGGCAACAAGGCCTTCAGCGAATCCACGCTCAAGGGGCTGTTCGACCAGGACACGGGCGGCTGGATGAGCTGGTACACCAAATCCAACCGCTATTCGCGCGCCAAGCTCAATGCAGACCTGGAGACGCTGCGCTCGTACTATCTGGCGCGCGGCTTCCTGGAGTTCCGCATCGAGTCCACGCAGGTGGCAATCTCGCCCGACAAGCAGGACATCTCGATCACCGTCAACGTGAACGAAGGCCAGAGCTATGTGGTTTCAGGAGTGAAGTTGGAAGGCAACTACCTGGACCGCGATGACGAGTTCAAGTCGCTCATCACCATCCGCCCTGGCGAGCCCTACAACGCCGACAAGGTGGCCGAAACCACCAAGGCTTTCACTGACCACTTCGGGAACTTCGGCTTCGCCTTCGCGCGTGTGGAGGCCGTGCCCGAGATCGACCGCGAGAACAACCGCGTGGCCCTGGTGCTGCGTGCAGAGCCCTCGCGCCGCGCCTATGTGCGCCGGATCAACGTGAGCGGCAACAACCGCACCCGCGACGAAGTCATCCGCCGCGAATTCCGCCAGTTTGAAGCCTCCTGGTACGACGGCGACAAGATCAAGCTGTCGCGCGACCGCGTGGACCGCCTGGGCTATTTCACTGAGGTGAATGTGGAAACCCAGGAGGTGCCGGGCGCGCCCGACCAGGTGGACCTGGTGGTGAACGTGGCCGAGAAGCCTACGGGATCGCTGCAACTGGGGGCGGGCTTTTCCAGCGCCGAGAAGGTCTCGGTGTCGTTTGCCATCAAGCAGGAGAACGTCTTCGGTTCAGGCAACTACCTTGGCGTGGACGTCAACACCAGCAAGTACCGCCGCACGCTGGTGTTCTCCACCACCGATCCGTACTTCACGCAGGATGGCATCTCCCGTACCTTCGACGTGTACTACCGCACGGCCAAGCCCTACGAAGACCAGGGCGGCAACTATGAGCTGGTCACCGCGGGCACCAGTGTGCGCTTGGGCGTACCCTTCAGCGAGACCGACACCGTGTTCTTCGGGGGGGGAGTGGAGCAGACGCGCATCAAGGCCGGTACCAATATCCCCGCCGCCTACCTCGCCTATGCGCAGCAGTTTGGTGAAACCAGCCTATCAGTGCCGCTCACCATTGGCTGGTCGCGCGATGACCGTGACAGTGCGTTGGCACCGAACTCCGGGCGGTACCAGCGCCTGAACTCCGAATGGTCCGTGGCCGGCGATGCGCGCTATGTGCGAGCCAACTACCAATACCAGCAGTACATTCCCTTGAACAAGCAGTTCACCATCGCCTTCAACGGTGAGTTGGGCTTAGGCAAGGGCATGAATGGCCGTCCCTTCCCGGTGTTCAAGAATTTCTACTCCGGCGGCCTGGGCTCGGTGCGCGGCTTCGACCAGGGCACACTGGGTCCGCGGGACGTGACCGGTGCGTCGCTGGGCGGCCCCAAGAAGATCACGCTGAATGCCGAACTCATCGCGCCGTTCCCCGGCGCCGGCAACGACCGCACGCTGCGCTGGTTCACTTTCGTGGACGCGGGCAACGTGTACGGCGAGGATGAGAGCTGGGAGCTGGGCGACATGCGCGTCTCGGCTGGTCTGGGCCTGAGCTGGATTTCCCCGCTGGGCCCGCTACGTATCGCCATTGCACAACCGGTGCGCAAGTTCGCCGGCGATAAAATCCAGAAACTGCAATTCCAGATCGGAACGTCTTTCTAATGAAATCCCTTTCCCGCCACATTCCCCTGGTCGTCCTGTTGGGCTCCCTGGCTGCCGCCGTGCCTGCACAGGCACAGGAGTTCAGGGCCGGCTTTGTGAATACCGACCGCATCTTCCGCGAAGCCAACACCGCCAAGGCGGCGCAGGCCAAGCTGGAGCAGGAGTTCTCCCGCCGGGAGAAAGAACTGGTGGACATGGGCAATTCGCTCAAGTCCGCCACCGAGAAGTTCGAGCGTGAGGCGCCCACGATGGCCGAGAGCCAGCGCACCGCACGGCAACGCCAGTTGGTGGACCAGGACCGCGAATTCCAGCGCAAGCGCCGCGAATTCCAGGAGGACCTGGGCGCGCGCAAGAACGAGGAACTGGGCCAGGTGCTCGAGCGCGCGAACCGCGTCGTCAAGCAGGTGGCCGAGCAGGAGAAGTACGACGTGATCCTGCAGGAGGCCGTCTACATCAATCCCAAGCACGACATCACCGACAAGGTGATCAAGGCGATGAACGCTGCCAACGGCGGCAAGTAAAGCACCGGCACGGGACAGTAGCGCGTGAGCTTGCGACTCGGGCAGATCGTCGATGCACTTGGGGGCAGCCTGGAAGGAGGGGAGAGGGATACCGAAATCCTCCGCATAGCCCCGCTGGAATCCTCCGGCCCGGGTGACCTGTCCTTCCTGAGCAATCCGCGCTACCAGTCACAACTGGCCGCCTCCCAGGCGGCCTGTGTCATTGTGGCCCCCGCGATGCGCAATGCAGCCTTGGAGCGCGGCGCGTGCATCGTTGTGGAGCAGCCCTACACATACTTTGCACACGTGACGCAGCTGTGGGTGCGTGCGCATGGCCAAGGTGCGCCTGCGGGCATCCACCCCAGCGCCGTGGTTGATCCGCAAGCCCGGGTGGCCTCGACAGCCTCGATCGGTCCCCTGTGCGTGGTCGAGCGCGGCGCAGTGATTGGAGCGCACACGGTGCTCAAGTCGCGGGTGACGGTCGGCGAGCGTTGCACGGTTGGCGAGCGCTGCATCCTGCACCCTGGCGTGGTCATCGGGGCCGACGGCTTCGGCTTTGCGCAGCAGCGCGGCGAATGGATCAAGATTGAGCAACTGGGCGCGGTGCGCATTGGCAACGATGTGGAGATCGGTGCGAACACCTGCATCGACCGCGGTGCGCTCGACGACACGGTCATCGAAGACGGCGTCAAGCTCGACAACCTGATCCAGATCGCTCACAACGTGCACATCGGCCGCCACACCGCCATGGCGGGCTGTTCCGCGGTGGCGGGCAGCACCCGCATCGGCGCGCACTGCACGATTGCAGGGGCCGCGTCCATCGTGGGGCACCTGCAGTTGGCGGACAATGTGCACATCTCCACCAACACGGTGGTGACGCACTCGATCACGCAACCGGGGCAGTACACCGGGGTGTTTCCCATGGACGACAATGCGAAGTGGGAAAAGAACGCGGCCACGCTGCGGCAGCTGTACCGGCTGCGTGAACGCATCAAGGCTCTCGAACAAACACGAAAAGACGGCTAGGCCGCTCACAGAAAAATGATGGATATCCACCAAATTCTCAAACTCCTGCCCCACCGCTATCCGTTCCTGCTGGTGGATCGGGTGAATGAGCTCGAACGCGGCAAGCGCATCCTGGCCATCAAGAACGTGACCATCAACGAGCCGTTTTTCACGGGGCACTTCCCCGCACGCCCGGTAATGCCGGGGGTGTTGATTCTCGAAGCACTCGCGCAGGCGGCGGGCTTGCTGTCGTTCGACATGATGGGTGAGGCGCCGGGCGACGACAAGGTTTTTTACTTCGTCGGTATCGATGGTGCGCGCTTCAAGCGCCCCGTGGAGCCAGGCGATCAGCTCATCCTCGACGTGGAACTGGACCGCATCAAGGGCGGCATCTACAAGTTCAAGGGCGTCGCGCGCGTGGGCGACAGCGTCGCGTGCGAGGCCGAGATCATGTGCACCATGCGCACGGTGGCCTGACGGGCCGAGGATTTCGCTTGGCGCCCAACATCCATTCCACGGCCCTCGTTGATGCGGCCGCGCAGTTGGACCCTACTGTTACGGTGGGGCCGTATGCGGTTATCGGCCCCCACGTGCAAATCGGCGCGCACACGTCGATTGGCGCGCACTGCGTGATCGAGGGCCATACACGCATTGGCGAAGACAACCGCATCTTCCAGTTCAGTTCGCTGGGAGCAGCTCCGCAGGACAAGAAATACGCGGGCGAGCCCACGCGTTTGGAGATCGGCCACCGCAACACCATCCGCGAGTTCTGCACCTTCAACGTCGGCACCGTGCAGGACCGGGGCGTCACCACCATCGGGGACGACAACTGGATCATGGCCTATGTGCACATCGCGCACGACTGCGTGGTGGGCAACCAGACCATCCTGGCCAACAACGCCACGCTGGCCGGACATGTGCAGGTGGGTGACCAGGCCATCATCGGCGGCTTGACCGGCGTGCACCAGTTTTCACGCATCGGCGCCCACGTCATGGCGGGCTTTGCCAGCCGCATCTCGCAAGATGTTCCGCCCTTCATGATGGTGGACGGCAATCCGCTGGCCGTGCGCGGGCTGAACCTGGAAGGGCTGCGCCGGAGGGGTTTTTCCGCGCAGCGCATGGCGGGCATCAAGCAGGCCTACCGCCTGCTGTACCGCCAGGGCCTCACGCTGGAGGCCGCGCTGTCGGCCATGGCCGACGTGCCGCATTCGCATCCCGAGGCGGAAGGCGATATCGCCCTGCTGCGTGATTTCGTGATCGCGTCTCAGCGCGGTATCGCGCGCTGAGACGCCGCTGGCGCCATGGTGGCTGAGTCTCCCCGCGTCGCAATGGTGGCTGGCGAAACCTCTGGCGACCTGCTGGCCGGCCTGCTGCTGGACGGCCTGCGTGCGCGGTGGCCCGCCGTGGCCAGTATGGGCATCGGCGGGCCGCGCATGCAGGAGCGGGGCTTTCAGGCCTGGTGGCCCAGCGAACGGCTGGCCGTGCACGGCTACAGCGTCGAGCTGGTGCGGCGCCTGCTGGGCATTCTGCGGATCCGCCGGCAGCTGCGTGCCAGATTGCTGGCGGACAAGCCCGACGTCTTCATCGGCGTGGATGCGCCCGATTTCAACCTGGGGTTGGAGGCGGACCTGCGTGCCGCCGGCATAAAGACGGTGCACTTCGTCTGCCCTTCGATCTGGGCGTGGCGCGCCGATCGGGTCGAGAAGATTCGTGCCAGCGCGGACCATGTCCTGTGCATCTTTCCGTTTGAACCGGAACTGCTCGCGCGCCAGGGCATCGCCGCCACCTATGTCGGCCACCCATTGGCCAGTGTCATCCCCCGGGTGCCCGACAAGGCGGCTGCGCGCGCACAGCTGGGCCTGGCGGTACACGATGAAGTGCTGGCCATCCTGCCGGGCAGTCGCTCGGCGGAGGTGGCCTACATTGCCAAGCCGTTCTTTCAGGCTGCAGCGCTTATCAAAAAAGCGCGACCAGCTATAAAAATAGTAGTACCCGCGGTGCCTGCCCTGAGGGCTCGTATCGAGCAGATCGCGCGCGAATGCGGGGTGCTGGATGCGCTGACCATCGTCACGGGCCAATCGCACTTGGTGCTCGCGGCCTGCGACGTGACGCTGATCGCCAGTGGCACTGCCACGCTGGAGGCCGCGCTGTTCAAGCGGCCGATGGTCATCTCCTACCACATGCATCCGATCAGTTGGCGCCTCATGCGCCGCAAGCAGTTGCAGCCCTGGGTGGGCTTGCCCAACATCCTGTGCAGGGAGTTCGTGGTGCCCGAGCTGTTGCAGGACGCCGCCACGCCCGACGCACTGGCCACCGCGGTCGAGGGCTGGCTGGACGCGCGGTTGCAGGATCCGGCCCGTATCCAACGGCTGGAACAGCGCTTCACGGCATTGCACGACGATCTGCAGCGCGATACCCCGCGACTGGCTGCCCATGCGATCCAGAACCTCCTTGCTTGAACAGGCCGCCCTGGACTGGCATCCGCCCGGCCTCGTCGCTGGCGTGGATGAGGCCGGGCGCGGGCCCTTGGCCGGCCCCGTGGTGGCGGCTGCGGTGATCCTGGACGACCTGCAGCCCATCGCTGGCCTGGCCGACTCCAAGGTGCTAACGGCCGCACGGCGCGAGAAGCTCTACGACGAGATCCGCGCCAAGGCGCTGTGCTGCAGCATTGCGGAAGCATCGGTGGAGGAGATCGATCAACACAATATCCTGCAAGCCACGATGCTGGCCATGCGCCGTGCGGTGCTGGGGCTGCGGCTGAAGCCGGTGCGGGTGTTGGTGGATGGCAATCGCTTGCCGCCGCTGGACGTTCCGGCGGAGGCCATCGTCAAGGGCGATGCGCTGGTCGCGTCGATCTCAGCCGCCTCCATTCTTGCAAAGGTCACGCGCGACCGCTGGTGCGCGCAATTGCACCAGCAATACCCGGTGTATGGCTTTGCCGGCCATAAGGGCTACGGCACGGCAGAGCACCTGGCCGCGCTGGAAGTGCATGGGGCCTGTCCCCAGCACCGGCGCTCGTTCGCGCCGGTGGCGCGCGCCTTGCAGGCGCCCGTCGCCGCCTGAGTCAGATCGCTATCCCCCTTTGCGTTTCCTATGCACGCCACGCCTGCTTTCATCCAATCGCGCGACAACGCACTGCTCAAGGAGTTGCGCCGCCTGTCGCAGGACAGTTCCGCATACCGCAAACAGGGCCGTGTGTGGCTGGAGGGAGATCATCTGTGCAGCGCCGCGCTGGCGCGTGGACAAAAGCCAGCGATAGCGGTGTTCTCGGAGTCATTTTGGCCCAAAGCGCCCGCGGAATATGCGCGAGCAGCTATAAAAAATGTAGTGATCGCTGATGTGCTCTGGAGTGACATCAGTGCTCTGGAATCTCCGGCGCCCATGGGTTTTGTGTTGCCGCTGCCTGAAGCGGAGGGGTTGGACGGCAGGATGCCGACTGTCGTGCTCGACCGCCTGCAGGATGCGGGTAACGTGGGCTCCATCCTGCGCAGCGCATCAGCATTCGGGTTCACGCAAGTGGCGGCGCTGAAAGGCACCGCTGCGCTCTGGAGTGGCAAGGTGCTGCGCGCGGGCATGGGCGCCCATTTCGCCCTGCGGCTGGTCGAGGGGTTGGCGCCCGCAGACATCGACCGGCTGGAGGTCCCGTTGCTGGCAACCAGCTCGCACGAGGGCGACTTCCTCCATCGCGCAGCCTTGCCCTGGCCGTGTGGCTGGATCATGGGCCACGAAGGGCAGGGCGTCTCGCCCGCCCTGCAGCAGCGTGCGCGGCGCCACATCCGCATTGCCCAGCCTGGGGGCGAGGAGTCGCTCAACGTGGGGGCCGCCGCGGCCATCTGCCTCCATGCCAGCGCTGCGGCGCGCGACTCGGCTGGCTGAGGCGTTCACGGACCTGGCCGCGCGTCCGCCGGCGGTAGGGCGAATCGGTTGGAGAGCCTACTCAGTGCCCGCGAGACAGGGCACATTGATGTCGCGCGCGAACAGCCGGCAATTGATTGAGTGGCTTGCTTCCACGCCGGCGTTGCGGTTGCGTTGAAATGCCGCCAGCTTGTTCTCTTCGTAGCGCGGATGGGGCGGCGCGCCTTCGGGGCGGTCCAGGCTCTCGGCCCACACGGAGGCATGGCACAGGCTCTTGCCTTCGCAGGCATTCGCCGCGGCGCGCTGCACATAGGCGCGGTTGCCCGCCTTGTCGGTCGGTACCATCACATACACATGATGGCCATACCGGCCGATTACGGCATCTTGGGCCAGGGCATGCGGGGCGCTCAGTGTGAGCATCAGTCCCAGCAGGGCGAAAGTGGGTCGCTTCATGATTTTCCTCCGGTAGTATTTATTGTGTGGCTCGCTGCGCCAGCAGTGAATCTCGGGCCTGCAGGGGCGTTACAAACAAAAAAGCCGCTGAAAAAATCAGCGGCTTTTGCTTGTCTTTGGTGCCCAGGAGAGGACTCGAACCTCCACGATGTTACTCGCTAGTACCTGAAACTAGTGCGTCTACCAATTCCGCCACCTGGGCATTTCAGGGAAGCTCAGATTATAGGAGCCTTTTTGATCGCCTGAACGACATTTCCAAAAATTTTATGTGTCCCTCGCGGTGCTCCAACACGCCCACATTGTTGAGACCCAGGTAACAAAAAAGGCCACTTCAAATGAAGCGGCCTTTGCTGTCAGAACCCTGGCGGGTTCTCGTTAAACTTGGTGCCCAGGAGAGGACTCGAACCTCCACGATGTTACTCGCTAGTACCTGAAACTAGTGCGTCTACCAATTCCGCCACCTGGGCATTTCAGGAAAGACATAGATTGTATAGCAAAAAAAATCACTCTGAATCATCCGTCGCCAAAGTTTCACTGGACGAGATCGAAGGCACCGTCCAGGGACACCGCGACGGGCATGGCTTCGTCCTGCGCGATGACGGCCAGCCTGACATTTACCTTCCTGCCAATGAGATGCGGGCGGTATTGCACAAGGACCGGGTGCGCGTGCGCATCGCGCGCCAGGACCGGCGCGGCCGGCCTGAAGGCCGCGTGGTCGAGATTCTGGAGCGCCCGCCCCAACCCATCATCGGGCGCCTTCTTCAGGAGAGCGGTGTCTGGCTGGTCGCCCCTGAGGACAAACGGTACGGCCAGGACGTGCTGATTCCCAAGGGTGCTACGGGGGCTGCTGCGACGGGACAGGTCGTGGTGGTGGAACTGACCGAGCCGCCGGCTTTGTTTGGGCAACCCGTGGGGCGGGTGGTCGAAGTGCTGGGGGAGGTAGACGACCCCGGGATGGAGGTGGAAATTGCCGTGCGCAAATACGGGGTTCCGCACGAATTCTCCGAAGCGTGCCTTGACCAGGCGAAGGCGCTGCCGGACAAGGTGCGCGCTCAGGACAAGCGTCGACGCGTTGATCTGACAGATGTCCCCCTGGTCACCATCGATGGTGAAGACGCGCGCGACTTCGACGACGCGGTGTATTGCGAGCCCGCCAAGATCGGGCGCGCCAAGGGGTGGCGCCTGCTCGTGGCCATCGCGGACGTGAGCCACTATGTGGAGACGGGCAATGCCATCGATATTGACGCCTACGACCGCGCGACCAGCGTTTATTTCCCGCGGCGCGTTATCCCCATGCTGCCGGAGAAGCTCTCCAACGGGCTGTGCTCGCTGAACCCCCATGTCGAGCGCCTGTGCATGGTGTGCGACATGATGGTTACCGCCAAGGGTGAAATTCACGCCTATCAGTTCTATCCTGCGGTCATGCTCAGCCACGCGCGGCTTACCTATACCGAGGTGGCTGCGGTGCTGGCCAATACGCGCGGCCCGGAAGCGCTGAAGCATCAAGAGCGCGTGGGCAACCTGCTCAACCTCTACGAGGTCTACCGCGCATTGCTGGCCGCGCGCCAGGCGCGCGGCGCCGTGGACTTCGAGACGACCGAGACGCAAATCGTCTGTGATGACAATGGCCGTATCGAGAAAATCGTCCCGCGTGTACGCACCGAGGCGCACCGCCTGATTGAGGAGGCGATGCTCGCCGCCAACGTCTGCAGCGCCGATTTCATCGGTCATGCCGGCCGGGCGGGGCTGTATCGCGTTCATGAGGGGCCTACGCCGGAGAAGCAAGAGATCCTGCGTGCATATCTCAAAGCCATGGGTGTTGGCATGTCGATCGGGGACGACCCGCGGCCGGCAGAATTCCAGGCGATTGCCGAGGCCACCAAGGACCGAGTGGATGCGCAGCAAATCCACACCATGCTGCTGCGTTCGATGCAGCAGGCGATCTACACGCCTGTCAACAGCGGTCACTTCGGTTTGGCATTCGAAGCCTATACACACTTCACCAGTCCTATTCGCCGCTACCCGGATCTGCTGGTGCATCGCGTGATCAAGTCCATCTTGAGCGGCACAAAATATGTGCTGCCCGCGCTGCCGACGCCGGGGGAGGCTCAGTTCAAGCTGGCCAAGCGTCTGGCTTCCAAGGGGGGGGAATCCTCTGCACGCCCTTCCAAGACGGGTGGCGTTATCAGCGTCCGGGAGACGCAGGCGTGGGAGGCCGCGGGACTGCACTGCAGTGCGAACGAACGCCGTGCGGACGAGGCCAGTCGTGACGTGGAAGCATGGCTCAAGTGCCAGTACATGCGTGAGCATCTGGGTGAGGAGTACAGCGGTGTCGTCAGCGCGGTGACGAGCTTCGGCATCTTCGTGACGCTTGATGCCCTCTATGTGGAAGGGCTGGTGCACATCACAGAACTGGGTGGGGAGTACTTCAAGTTCGATGAGGCGCGGCAAGAACTGCGGGGGGAGCGCACGGGTATCCGCTATGCGATTGGTGCACGCGTGCGTGTTCAGGTCAGCCGCGTCGACCTCGATGGCCGCAAGATCGACTTCCGGCTGGTGCACGAAGCCGGCGACGGTTTCTCCACCAAAGGCCCCAAGTCCAGGGATGGCGCGAAACGCGGTTCCTCGGCAGCGGCCTTGGATGGTCGATCCGCCTCGGTGCCCACGGCCCGGGAAAGCAGAGAGGAGGGGAGCCGGCGACGCCCGCATAAGCAGGCCTTGGCCGGCAAAAAAGCGGCAGGTGGCAAGAACCCTTCTAAGGGCCGCAAATCCCGCGGTTGAGTAGATTGATGGGTAAGAAGGACAGGAGACAAGCGTCGCATATGGTTAAAGCATCGAAGGTGGCCATCGTTACGGGGGCTGGGTCAGGGATTGGCAAGGCGGCGGCTTTGGCGCTGCTGCGCGATGGATGGAGCGTTGTTCTCGCTGGGCGGCGTGAGTCGCTATTGCAGGAGGTCGTGGGCGAATCAGAGGGTGGGGTGCGTGCGTTCGCCGTTCCCACCGATGTGTCCGACCCCGCTGCGGTGCGCACGCTGTTTGACCGGGCTGTGCTTCAGTTCGGGCGGGTGGATCTGTTGTTTAACAATGCGGGCGTGAGTGCTCCCGCCGTGCCGCTGGAGGATCTGGCGGTGGAGCAGTGGCGGCAGGTGGTTGACGTCAACCTCAATGGCATGTTTTTTTGCATGCAGAACGCTTTTCGGGTCATGAAGACGCAGTCGCCACGGGGCGGGCGCATCATCAATAACGGCTCGATTTCAGCGCACGCCCCGCGGCCCAACTCCATCGCCTACACCGCCACCAAGCATGCGGTGATGGGCCTGACAAAGACAGCGGCTCTCGATGGGCGCAAGTACGATATTGCGGTGGGACAAATCGATGTCGGGAACGCCCAGACCGACCTGGCCCAGCGCATGACGCAGGGCGTGCAACAGGCCAATGGCCAGATTGCGGCGGAACCTCTGATGGACGTGGACATCGTGGGGCAGTCCGTGCTCTACATGGCCAATCTTCCGCTGGAGGCCAATGTGTTGTTCCATACCGTCATGGCGACCAAAATGCCTTTTGTCGGGCGTGGCTGAGAAACTCGTACGCCCCTTGCTGCACGCGGCAGGGGCGCTGTGCATGCTGCTCGCTGCCTCGGTGGCCGCCGCGCCGGCCGTGGATATGGCGCCGCGTGTGCAGGCCTGCACCGCGTGCCATGGCAAACAGGGGCGTGCCACTCCTGACGGTTATTTCCCTCGCATCGCGGGAAAACCGGCGGGATATCTGCACAACCAACTGCTCAATTTCCGTGATGGCCGGCGCAGCTATCCGCAGATGGCGTACTTGCTGCAGCATCTGACGGACGACTATCTACGGGAGATGGCGGACTACTTCGCAAGACTGGACCTGCCCTATGCGCCACCGGTAGCTGCAGCTGTATCAGCAGCCACACTGGCGCAGGGAGAGACGCTTGTGCGGTGGGGGGATGCGAGCCGCCAATTGCCGGCCTGCGTGCAGTGCCATGGCGATGCTCTGGCGGGCGTCGCGCCTTTCATTCCAGGGTTGCTGGGGCTGTCTCGCGATTATGTGAGCGCCCAGTTGGGGGCCTGGCAGACCGGTCTGCGGCGCGCCCATGCGCCAGATTGCATGGCGCGCATCGCCGGCAAACTGACCGCTGACGATGTAAGTTCCATCGCGGCGTGGCTGTCCTCCCGTCCTGTTCCCTCAAGGTTCACACCGGCGCCGGCATTCAAGGCGCCGCTGCCAATACCTTGTGGCGGCATGGGTTCTCCGGCGTTGCAGGCTGGCGCGGAGCAGGTGCAATGAGTGCTTGGCGCAAAAGGCTTGCGACGGCGGGGCTTTGCGTGGCGCTGGTTGCGGGAGGGATCTGGGTATTGAACCGGGTGGATGAGGCTCCGCTGCCGCACGCCGAACGCGTGACCACCACGGCCTCTCTCGACATTGCCAGAGGCCGGTACTTGGCACGTGCTGGTAACTGCCTCGCCTGCCACACCCGGCAGGGGGGCGTGGCATTCGCAGGGGGCCGTGGGATAGAGACGCCTTTTGGCGTGATTTACGCCCCCAACCTGACACCCGACCGGGAAACGGGTATCGGAGCGTGGTCTGCATCGGAATTCTGGCGTGCCCTGCACAATGGCCGTTCGCGCGATGGCAGGCTGCTTTCGCCGGCCTTTCCTTATCCCAGCTATACGCGCGTCACCCGTGAAGACTCGGATGCCATCTTTGCCTTCTTGCAAAGCTTGCCGCCGGTGGTGCAACCCAGCGTGCCGTCGCGCATGCGCTTCCCGTTCAATACCCAAGCGGCATTGGCAGTGTGGCGAGCGTTGTATTTTCGGCCTGGTGTATTCGAGCCCGTACCGTCCCGCTCTGCGGAATGGAATCGAGGCGCCTATCTCGTGCAGGGGCTCGGGCACTGTGCTGCATGCCATTCGCCGCGCAACGCTATGGGGGCGGTATCTTCAGACGGGCGTTTGAGCGGGGGGATGGCGGCAGGCTGGTACGCCCCAGCGCTCAACACCTCGAATGAAGGAGGTGTGGCGGAATGGCCGAGACAGGATGTGGTCATGCTCCTGGGGGCGGGGCGCTCTCCCCGGGCCGCGGTATCCGGCCCCATGGCGGAGGTGGTCTACCACAGCCTTCAGTATTTGAGCGATGCCGATCTGCAAGCGATGGCGGACTACCTGCAAGCGCTGCCGCCAACGGACAAGGTCGCCGCGTCTCGGCGGCCCCCTTCACCTGCGTCGATGCAGCGTGGGCGGGCCACGTACGAGCGTCAATGCGCGCAGTGCCATGGAGGCGAGGGCCAGGGCGATCCTGAGGCCTTTCCTCCGCTGGCAGGCAACCGGGCGGTGATGCTGGAAAATCCTGTCAATCTGGTGCATATGGTGCTGCGGGGCGGGTATCTGCCAGCCACCGGCGGTAATCCGCAACCCCATGGCATGCCGCCATTCCTGCAGCGTTTGAGTGACGCAGAAGTGGCGGATGTGCTTTCATATATTCGCAACGCCTGGGGTAATGCGGCTTCCAGGGTCGATACGATCGATGTCCATCGGGCCCGTGAGGGGCGTGATTCTTAAGGAACTTCTCATGGGCTCCGAAGCCTTTTTGCCGGATGCTGCTTCACATGCCAGCGCAACGCCGCAGTGGTGGGTTGTGTGCCTGTGCGCACAATGGTGCGGTGTATGCCGTGAATACCGTCAAGCCTTCGAGCAAACTGCGCGCGCTTGGCCGCAAATGCGCTTTGAATGGGTGGATGTGGAGGATGAGGAAGAAGTGGTCGGCGACCTGGATGTAGAGACTTTTCCTACTGTCTTGATTGCCGATGGTAGGGCTGCACGGTTTCTGGGACCCCTATTGCCTCAGGCCACAGTGTTGGGGCGCATGCTTCAAAGCATGCAGCAGGCTTCCCAAGTAGCCATGATGGACAGCGCAGCGCAGGACCTTTTTGAGAGAATACGGTCAAGCCGCCAGGGTTGATTCCCGCCCGAATGCAAGATACGTGCCTTTGATCTTTGCAGGTGCCTCGCATATTGGCTACAATACTGGCTTCACGACCAAAACGGGCGGGTACTTACCGCCCTTTTTTTTGGGCGTTTGATTTTGGTTTTTGCAGCCTTGCCGGCCCCGGCGGGGCCTTCACTTGGAATTGGATAGAGCACACGCACGTGGCATTGCAGCAAATCGTTGAACAAACCGTGGCCGGGTTGGGCTATGACCTGGTGGAGATTGAGCGCTCCGCCGGAGGGTTGCTGCGCATTACCATTGACCTGGTTTGGGTGCCGCCCAGGGATGAGGTGTCCGCTGCCGTAGGCGTCGAGCAATTCATTACCGTAGAGGATTGTGAAAAGGTCACCCGTCAGTTGCAGTTCGCGCTGGAGGTGGAGGGGGTGGACTACACGCGGTTGGAAGTCTCATCTCCTGGGATCGACCGCTTGTTGCGCAACGAGGCGGACTTCAAGCGTTTCGAGGGCGAGGTGATCGACATCACCCTCAAGCAGCCCATGGGCGCTGCGGCGGGAGGGCAAGTGCATGCCAACCGCAAGAAATTCCGGGGAACGCTCGAGCGTGCCGATTCGGGCGGTTGGCAGATTGTCTGGAGCGATGAGCCGCCCGTGAAGCCGGGGCAGCGCATCAGCAAGAAGCGCGTGCCAGCGCCTTTGCAGGCCCTTGGTTTCACTTTGGATGAGTTGCGCGAGGCGCGGCTTGCGCCGATCGTGGATTTCAAAGGACGAGGGACCAAGCCTGGGGAGCCGGGCTGAAGGTTGCATAACCGGACTGTCCTCTGAACGGGCAGTTCGTCAGGAATTGAGAAACAGGAGAGCCGTCGCATGAATCGCGAGTTGTTGATGTTGGTAGAAGCCATTTCGCGCGAAAAGAACGTGGAGCGCGATGTGGTCCTGGGCGCTGTGGAGTCTGCTCTGGCACAGGCCACGAAGAAGCTCTACCAGGGTGAAGTGGACATCCGCGTGTCGATTGATCGCGACAGCGGCGAATACGAGACTTTCCGTCGTTGGCTGGTGGTGCCCGACGATGCCGGATTGCAGAACCCCGACGCAGAAGAGCTGCTGATGGATGCCCGCGAACGGGTGGCCGATATCGAGGTGGGGGAGTACATCGAGGAAGCCGTCGAGTCGGTACCGATCGGCCGCATTGGGGCCATGGCGGCCAAGCAGGTGATCCTGCAGAAGATCCGCGATGCCGAACGCGAGATGCTGCTCAACGATTTCATGTCACGCGGCGACAAAATTTTCACCGGCACGGTGAAACGCATGGACAAGGGCGACATCATCGTCGAGAGCGGCCGGGTGGAAGGGCGCCTGCGTCGCGGCGAGATGATCCCGAAGGAAAACCTGCGCAATGGGGACCGTGTGCGCGCCATGATCATGGAGGTGGACCTCACGCTGCGCGGAGCGCCCATCATCCTCTCGCGCTCCGCGCCGGAGTTCATGATCGAGTTGTTCCGCAACGAGGTGCCCGAGATCGAACAGGGTCTGCTGGAGATCAAAAGCTGTGCCCGTGACCCCGGCAGCCGCGCGAAGATCGCTGTGCTCAGCCATGACAAGCGCGTGGACCCCATCGGCACCTGCGTGGGCGTGCGCGGAACGCGTGTGAACGCCGTGACCAACGAACTGGCGGGAGAGCGCGTGGACATCGTGCTGTGGTCCGACGACCCTGCGCAGTTCGTGATCGGCGCGCTTGCTCCGGCCAACGTGACTTCCATCGTGGTCGACGAAGAGAAGCACGCCATGGACGTCGTGGTGGACGAGGAAAACCTCGCCATCGCCATCGGGCGCGGCGGCCAGAACGTGCGCCTGGCGTCCGACCTCACGGGCTGGAAGATCAACATCATGGATGCGGCTGAATCCGCGCAGAAGCAGGCCAATGAAACCGATGCCGCACGTCGCCTGTTCATGGAGAAGCTGGATGTGGATGAGGAGATCGC
This sequence comes from Diaphorobacter nitroreducens, assembly GCF_002214645.1. NCBI lineage: Bacteria > Pseudomonadati > Pseudomonadota > Betaproteobacteria > Burkholderiales > Comamonadaceae > Diaphorobacter > Diaphorobacter nitroreducens. Next base: position 1,657,089 of record NZ_CP016278.1, on the reverse strand, counting down.
CAACATCCTGATCGAGGAGGGTTTCGCCAGCCTCGAGGAAGTGGCCTATGTGCCGCTGCAGGAAATGCTGGAGATCGAGAGCTTCGACGAGGACACGGTGAACGAGCTGCGCGCACGCGCCAAGGATGCGCTGCTCACCATGGAAATCGTTCGTGAAGAAAGCGTGGAAAGCGTATCGCAAGACCTGCGTGACCTCGAAGGTCTGACGCCCGAACTGATCGCCAAGTTGGCGGAAGGTGGCGTGCATACGCGTGACGACCTGGCCGATTTGGCCATTGACGAACTGACCGAGCTGACCGGCCAGTCTGCCGAAGATGCGACCGCCTTGATCATGAAGGCGCGCGAGCACTGGTTCACGGGGCAAGAGTAAGGGTCAGGGAGGTTCGAACACAATATGTCGAGTAACACTGTTGCTGAGTTCGCTGCAGAGCTCAAGAAATCGCCTGAAACCTTGCTGGACCAACTGAAGTCCGCCGGTGTGGTCAAGGCGTCGCCGTCGGACGTTCTAAACGAAGCCGACAAGCAAAAGCTGCTGGCCCACCTGCAGGCCAGTCATGGCACTGCGGGGGGTGACCGCAAAAAGATCACCCTGGTCAAGAAGTCCACCAGCGAGATCAAGCAGGCCGACGCTTCTGGCAAGGCACGCACGATCCAGGTCGAAGTGCGTAAGAAGCGTACTTTCATCAAGCGTGACGACAGTGTCGACGCGCCTTCCGATGCGGCTGAATCTGCTCCTTCGGCGGAGGATCTCGAGCTCGTGCGCCGCGAGGAAGAGGCGCGCCGTCAGGCAGAGCTGATTCGCCGCCAGGAGGAAGAGTTGGCCTTGACACGCCGCGAGCGTGAAGAGCGCGAGCGCCGCGAGCGCGAAGCCGAAGAACGCGCTGCCGCCTATGCCGCCCAGCAGGCGGAAAAGAAGGCGCAGGAGTCTGCGGAGCGTGCCGAGGCGCAGCGCGAAGCTGCCGTGGAGGCCGAAGAACGTGCGAAGGCGCAGGCCGATGCCCGGGCAAAGGCCGATGAAGAATCCAAGGCACGTGCGGCGGAAGAAACTGCGCGTGCGGCCGACCTGGACGAGCGCCGCCGCAAGGCGCTTGCCGAGGCCGAGGCCATTCGCGCAATGATGGCTGCCCCCAAGAAGGTGCTCGTGGCGAAGAAGCCCGAGGAACCCAAGCCTGCCGCTAAAGCGGGAGCTTCCGGGGATGCCAAGAAGGGTACGCTGCACAAACCCGCCACCGGTTCCGGCACGGGCGCGCGCGCCGCTGCGCCATCGGCGCCAGGCGGGGCGGGCAAGGAGGTCAAGTCGGCCAAGCTGTCGTCCAGCTGGGCCAACGACACGACCAAGAAGAAGGAAATCAAGACCCGCGGCGACAGCAGTGGCGGCGTGGGTCGCAACAACTGGCGTGGCGGCCCCCGCGGCCGCCGCGGCAATGACCGCGACGACCAGCGCCAGCAGCAGGCAGCCACAGAGTTCCGCGTGCTCGAGGTCTATGTGCCCGAGACCATCACGGTGGCCGAGTTGGCGCACAAGATGGCCATCAAGGCTTCCGAAGTGATCAAGTCGCTCATGAAGATGGGCCAGATGGTCACCATCAACCAGCCGCTGGACCAGGACACCGCCATGATCGTGGTGGAGGAAATGGGCCACACCGCGAAGGTGGCCGCTCTGGATGATCCGGAAGCCTTCACCGCCGAGGAAGTGTCCAGCCAGGATGCCGAACAACTGTCCCGCGCCCCCGTGGTGACGGTGATGGGCCACGTGGACCACGGCAAGACCTCGCTGCTGGACTACATCCGGCGCAGCAAGGTAGCCTCTGGCGAAGCTGGCGGCATTACCCAGCACATCGGCGCCTACCATGTGGAGACGCCACGCGGCATCGTCACGTTCCTGGACACGCCGGGCCACGAGGCCTTCACGGCCATGCGTGCGCGCGGCGCCCAGGCCACCGACATCGTGATTCTGGTGTGTGCGGCAGACGACGGCGTGATGCCCCAGACCAAGGAAGCCATCAAGCACGCGAAGGCGGCTGGTGTTCCCATCGTGGTGGCGCTTACCAAGGCAGACAAGCCCGAGGCCAACATCGAGCGCGTCAAGCAGGAACTGGTGGGCGAGCAGGTGGTGCCTGAGGAATACGGCGGCGATTCGCCGTTCGTGGCCGTGTCGTCCAAGACGGGCATGGGCATCGATGCTCTGCTGGAGCAGGTGCTGCTCCAGGCCGAGGTGCTGGAACTCAAGGCTCCCGTCGATGCGGCTGCCAAGGGTATCGTCATCGAGGCCCAACTGGACAAGGGCCGCGGGTCCGTGGCTACCGTGCTGGTGCAGTCCGGTACGCTCAAGGTGGGCGATGTGGTGCTGGCAGGCCAGACTTTCGGCCGCGTGCGCGCCATGCTGGACGAAGACGGCAAGCAGACCAAGGAAGCCGGCCCGTCGATCCCGGTGGAGATCCAGGGCCTGAACGAAGTGCCCCAGGCGGGCGACGACTTCATGGTGCTGCAGGACGAACGCCGCGCCCGCGAGATTGCGACGTACCGCGCTGGCAAGTTCCGCAACACCAAGCTGGCCAAGCAGCAAGCGGCCAAGCTGGAGAACATGTTTGCCGAGATGGGGGCGGGCGAGGTGCAGACCCTGCCGCTGATCATCAAGGCGGACGTGCAGGGCTCCCAGGAGGCGCTGGCGGCTTCGCTGCTCAAGCTCTCCACCGAAGAGATCCGCGTGCAGATCGTGTACTCCGGCGTGGGCGGCATCAGCGAGTCGGACGTCAACCTGGCGATTGCCTCCAAGGCCATCGTCATTGGCTTCAACGTGCGCGCCGATGCGCAGGCCCGTAAAACGGCCGAAGGCAACGACGTGGACATCCGCTACTACAACATCATCTACGACGCCGTGGATGAAGTGAAGGCAGCGATGTCCGGCATGCTGGCGCCCGAACAGCGTGAGGAAGCCATCGGCACGGCCGAGATCCGTACCGTGTTCGTGGCCTCCAAGATCGGTACCGTGGCGGGTTCGTACATCACGTCGGGCCAGGTCACGCGCAACTGCAAGTTCCGCCTGCTGCGCGACAACATCGTCATCTACACGGGCGATGTGGAATCGGTGCGCCGCATGAAGGACGACGTCAAGGAAGTCAAGGAAGGCTTCGAGTGCGGTATCAAGCTCAAGAACTACAACGACATCAAGGAAGGTGATCAGCTGGAGTTCTTCGAGATCAAGGAAATCGCACGCACGCTGTAAGGTCCGCACGACATGGCTGCCAAGAAATCCTCGTCCCCCAACCGCGGCTTCAAGGTCGCGGATCAGATCCAGCGCGACCTCACCGAGCTGATCCGCGATCTCAAGGATCCGCGGATCGGCATGGTGACGCTGCAAGGGGTCGAGGTGACGCCGGACTATGCGCACGCCAAGGTGTTCTTCAGTGTGCTCATCGGTGATGGTGAGGCCTCCGAGGAGGCCTTGAACCAGGCGGCTGGCTTTCTACGCAACGGCCTGTTCAAGCGCCTGCACATCCACACCGTGCCCACGCTGCACTTCGTGTACGACCGCACCACCGAGAAGGCGGCCGACATGAATGCGCTGATCGCGCGCGCGGTAGCCTCTCGTTCCAAAGACGACGACGCAGCATGACCGAACGCGCTCCCCGCATCCGGGTGCAGCGGCGCCCGGTGCACGGAGTGCTGCTGCTCGACAAACCCCTGGGCCTATCCAGCAATGACGCCTTGCAGAAGGTGAAGTGGCTGCTGCGCGCCGAGAAGGCCGGCCACACGGGCACGCTGGACCCGCTGGCCAGTGGCGTGCTGCCGCTGTGCTTTGGTGCCGCCACCAAGTTCAGCCAGTTGCAGCTGGAAGCGCCCAAGACCTATGAAGCCGTCGCATTGTTGGGTACCACCACAACCACCGGTGACGCCGAGGGTCAGGTGCTGGCTCGGTGCGCGGTCGATCCGGCCATGCTCACGCCCGAGCGGTTGGCGGCGGTACAGGCGCAGTTCACCGGCCCCATCCGCCAGGTGCCGCCCATGCACAGCGCGCTCAAGAAAGACGGCAAGGCGCTGTATGAGTACGCGCGTGCCGGCATTGCCGTGGAGCGCGAGGCGCGTGATGTCACGATCCATGCATTGAAATTGGCGCTAACGCACACGGAGAAAGCGCAACCAGCTATTAAAATGGTAGTGACCTGCAGCAAAGGTACCTACATCCGTACCCTGGGTGAAGACATCGGCCAGGCGCTGGGCTGCGGCGCGCATCTCACGTTCCTGCGCCGTACCGACACGGGCGGTATCGGCGTGGAGCGCTGCGTGACGCTGGAGGCGCTGCAGGCCATGGACGAGGATGCGCGCATGGCCTGCGTGCACCCGGTGGAGACCTTGCTGGCGCAGCACACGGCTGTCACGCTGGACGATGACAATGCCGGGCGTTTCCTCTCGGGCATGCGCCGGCGCGGCGCCTGGCCCGACGCGCCCGCCGTGGCCGTGTTCGGGGCGTGCCCGCGCGTGCTGCTGGGGGTCGGGCATGTGCGGGGAGGAGAGCTGATTCCAGACCGGCTGCTCAGCCCCCTTGAAATTCAACAGATTCTGGAGAGCTCGCCGCGGGCTGAACGCGGCACATTGGAAGCAACTACGCTATGAGCAAACAATCCGCAACATCGCCATCATCGCTCACGTCGACCATGGCAAGACCACGATGGTGGACCAACTGCTGCGCCAGTCCGGCACCTTCGCCGAGCACGAGAAGGTCGTGGACACCGTGATGGACAGCAACGCCATCGAGCGCGAGCGCGGCATCACCATCCTGGCGAAGAACTGCGCCGTGAGCTGGAACGGCACGCACATCAACATCCTGGACACGCCCGGCCACGCGGACTTCGGCGGCGAGGTGGAGCGTGCCCTGTCGATGGTGGACGGCGTGGTGCTGCTGATCGACGCGCAGGAAGGCCCCATGCCCCAGACGCGCTTCGTGACCAAGAAGGCGTTGGCGCTGGGCCTCAAGCCCATCGTGGTGGTCAACAAGGTGGACAAGCCCGGCGCGCGCCCCGACTACGTGGTGAACGCCGCTTTCGACCTGTTCGACAAGCTGGGCGCCACCGACGAGCAATTGGACTTTCCCGTGGTCTATGCCTCGGGCATCAACGGCTGGAGCGCGCTGGAGCAGGGCAACCCCGGTGAGCAGTGGGGCCCCGACATGTCGGCGCTGTTCGAGACCATCCTCAAGCACGTGCCGTCCGTGAAGGGCGACGCCACGGCGCCGCTGCAGATGCAGGTTTCGGCGCTGGACTATTCCACGTTCGTCGGCCGTATCGGCGTGGGCCGTATCACCCAGGGCACACTCAAGGCCGGGCAGGATGTGCTGGTCATGGCCGGGCCGGACGGCGCCAGCTACAAGGGCCGCGTGAACCAGATCCACCAGTTCCAGGGCCTGGACCGCGTGCAGGTGAGCGAAGCCGGCCCCAGCGAGATCGTGCTCATCAACGGCATCGAGAACGTGGGTATCGGCGAGACCCTCACCGACCCCGCCAACCCCCAGCCGCTGCCCATGCTGAAGATCGACGAGCCCACGCTGACGATGAACTTCTGCGTGAACACCTCGCCGCTGGCGGGCCGTGAAGGCAAGTTCGTGACCAGCCGCCAGATCTGGGACCGCCTGCAGAAGGAGCTGCGTTCCAACGTGGCCCTGCGCGTCAAGGAAACCGACGAGGACGGCATCTTCGAGGTGTCCGGCCGCGGCGAATTGCACCTGACCATCCTGCTGGAAGAAATGCGCCGTGAAGGCTACGAGCTGGCCGTATCCAAGCCGCGCGTGGTGTACCGCGACATCGACGGCGAGCGCTGCGAGCCTATCGAACTGGTGACTGCTGATATCGAGGAAGGCCACCAAGGCGGTGTGATGCAGGCCCTCGGCGAGCGCAAGGGTGAACTGGTGAACATGGAGCCCGACGGCCGTGGCCGCGTGCGCCTGGAGTACCGCATCCCGGCCCGTGGCCTGATCGGTTTCACCAACGAATTCCTGAACCTGACGCGCGGCTCGGGCCTCATCAGCAATATCTTCGACAGCTATGAGCCGCATAAGGGCGACATTGGCGGCCGCAAGAACGGCGTGCTGATTTCCATGGACGATGGTGAAATTTTTACCTACGCCCTGGGCAAGCTCGACGACCGTGGTCGCATGTTCGTGAAGGCAGGCGACCCGGTGTACGAAGGCATGATCGTCGGCGTGCACAACCGCGACAACGACCTGGTGGTGAACGCCACGCGTACCAAGCAGCTCACCAACTTCCGCGTGAGCGGCAAGGAAGACGCGATCAAGATCACGCCCCCGATCGACCTCACGCTGGAGTACGGCGTGGAGTTCATCGAGGACGATGAACTGGTGGAGATCACGCCCAAGAGCATTCGCCTGCGCAAGCGCCACCTCAAGGAGCACGAGCGCAAGCGCGCCAGCCGCGAAGGCGCGTGATCGGCAAGGACTGCTCTGCCTGAACCGGCTTGCTGCGGCAGCCAAGGCGCTGCGAGCCGACGAAGGGTGAGCCCATCCGCAAGGAGGGTTCGCCCTTCGCGCATCTGAGGCAGCGCGGTATGGCGCCAGCCGCTACCATGCGGGGCTCACGGCATGCGTGGGTAGCACATGCCGACGACACAAGAAATCCACAGGGAGGAGACAGCGATGACCGCGAATGCCTTGCCCGGCCACGCGCGGGCGGTCTGGCTGATGGTGGCCGTCACCTTCATGTGGTCCATCGCGGGCGTCGTCACGCGCCATCTGGACCAGGCGCGCAGCTTTGAAGTGACCTTCTGGCGCAGCTTCTTCATGCTGCTGTCGCTGTGCGTGATCCTGCCGGTGCTGCAGGGCAGGGCGTTGCTGGCCAATCTGCGGCGCGGGGGGCGGGCGGTGTGGATCTCTGGCGTGTGCTGGAGCGTGATGTTCACGGCCTTCATGATCGCCATATTGCTCATCCCAGTGGCCAGCGTATTGGTCACCATGGCCATCGGACCGCTGCTCACGGCATTGCTGGCGCGCGCCTTCATTGGCCACCACATCGCGCCGCGCACCTGGTGCGCGATTGCATTGGCGGGCGCAGGCATCGGGTGGATGTATGGCTCGGGCATCTCCGGCCTGTCCGTGGTGGGCGTGCTTGTTGCCTTGTGCGTGCCGGTCGCGGCGGCCGTGAACTGGGTGGTGGTGCAGCACTCGCAGCGCCAGGGCCATGCGGTGGACCTGGTGCCCGCCGTGCTGCTGGGGGCGGCGCTGTCCGCCCTGGCCACGCTGCCGCTTGCGTGGCCGTTCCAGGCCACGGCGCGTGATTTGTCCCTTCTGGCCCTGCTGGGTCTGGTCCAATTGGCGATCCCCTGCGTGCTGGTGGTGTACTGCGCGCGCGTGCTCAAGGCGCCTGAGATTGCGCTGCTGGGCCTGCTGGAAGTGATCTTTGGCATTCTGCTGGCCTGGGTGGGCGCTGGAGAGCGCCCAGCCCCGGCCGTGCTGATGGGAGGCGCGCTGGTGATCGGCGCGCTCGTTTTCAATGAACTGCTTGGATGGAAGGAACAACAATGACGGAGATGACGGCGGAAGTCGTGACCGAGGTGTGCGGCCAGGTGGGCTGCATCACGCTGAACCGCCCGAAGGCGCTGAATGCCTTGTCGCTGGGCATGGTGCGCGACCTGATGGCGGCGCTGCTGGCCTGGCAGCATGACGACAAGGTACTGGCCGTGGCGATCCGCGGCAACGGCCGCGAAGGGCCCTTCGGCGCCTTCTGCGCAGGCGGCGACATCCGCTTCTTGCACGCCGCGGGCAGCACGGGCAATCCGCAGTTGGAGGACTTCTTCACCGAGGAATACGCCCTCAACCACCTGATCCACACCTTCGGCAAGCCCTACATCGCCTTCATGGACGGCATCGTCATGGGGGGCGGCATGGGCATCAGCCAGGGCGGCACGCTGCGCATCGTGACCGAGCGCACCAAGATGGCCATGCCGGAGACGGCGATCGGCCTGTTCCCCGATGTGGGCGGCGGCTACTTCCTCTCGCGCTGTCCTGGCCGCGTGGGCGAGTGGCTGGCACTGACGGGCGACGCCATCGGCGCAGCCGATGCCATTGACTTCGGCCTGGCGGACGGCTTCCTGCCGGCGGACCAGCAAGCGGCGGTGTGGGACGGTCTGGCGTTGCAGACGTTTGCCGACGGCGCTGCCGTTCAGCAGTGGGTTGCATCAAAATTTGTAGCTGCTGGCGCTTGCGCTGTAAGCGCTAGAGGCCAAATTGATCACTACTTCGCGTTGGATGATGCGGCGGCCATCGTGGCTGCGCTGGAGCAGTCTGACGACGAGTGGGCACGCGCCACGGCTGCCACGTTGCGCAAGCGCTCTCCACTGATGCTGCATGTCGTGCTGGAGCAGGTCCGCCGTGCGCGCAGCATGGGTCTGGCCGACGACTTGCGCATGGAGCGCGACATGGTTCGGCACTGCTTCTACCTGCGTCCCGGCCAGAGCGAGACGGTGGAGGGCATTCGCGCCCTGGCGGTGGACAAGGACCACAGCCCGCGCTGGAACCCCGCGCGCGTGGAGGATGTGGAGCCCGCGCTGGTGCAAGCGTTCTTCAAGAGCCCTTGGCCGGCGCACGCGCACCCGCTGGCGGCGCTGCGCTGATCTGCTGGTACACCGCCGTGGCCAGCGCCTGCAGCGTGGGCCGCGGCAGTTCGCCGCTGAGGGCGTAGCCAAAACCCTGGTCCACCCAGTAGAAACTGGACACGGTCCCTTCGTCGTGGAACTGGAACGCGGTGGTCGGTGCCGCCGCAGCCTGTAGGCCGTCGAGTGCGCCCAGGTACAGCGTGATTCGCGCGCCCGCGGCGTTCTGGTACATGAATTGCGCGCGCGCCCCGCTGCCGCCGGGCAGCAGGCGCCCGCCCATCAATTCGAACCCCTCGGCCTGCAGCCGCGGCACGGTGAGCGGGCGCTCCAGCCGCTTGGACAGCCACTGCACCAGGTGGTCCTGCTGCGCGGCCGCCACTTCCACAGGATGGCGCTGTTCGGGTTGGTAGACCGCGTGCGCCACGGCCGCCTGCTGCACGAACCGTTGCGGGGGGGCCGTGGCCAGTGTGGTTTGTTTGCCGTCCGTCGCATGCAGGCTCCAGCCCAGCCCGAACGCCAGCACCCAGCCCGCGGCAAAGCCGCCCCAACGGGCCCAGTGCTGTTGCGTGGCGTGTGCGTCTTGCAGGCGCTCTGCCGCCTGTACCAGCACATTGGGCACAGGCTGCCGCAACCAGTCAGCGTGCAGGGTCTGCAGCTGCGCACGCTGTTGCGCCCACGCTTCGGCAAGCTGCCTCTGCGAGGAGTCCATGCGAGAGTGCAGCGACTCTGCCTGGGCGCGCGGCAGCCGGTCGTCCGCCAGAGCATGCAGATGCGTCTCGTCCGAAGGGCTGAAAGGGTCGGGCTTCATGTCGGGCTCACTACGGGCGGAAAGGGCGCTTCATTTCATGCGGCGCAAGGCAGTCGGGGTGGATGACGGCTGGGCGGGGGCTGAGGGCTCCATCAACTCGCGCATGCGTGCGCGAGCGCGGGACAACCGCGACATCACCGTGCCTTCCGGTATACCCAGCACACGCGCCACGTCGGCATAGGCCATGTCTTCCAGTGTCACCAGGAGCAGCACGGCCCGTTGATCGGCGGGCAGGCGTTGCAGGCAGCGGTCCAGGTCCAGGGCTGTTTCGTGGGAGGCGTCAGGCGCGTCCGCGATGGCCGCCAGGGCCTCCACATCCATCGCCTGCACGGGCACCAGGCCGCGGCGCTGGTTGAGGTACAGGTTGTGCATCAGCGTGAAAAGCCAGGCGCGCAGATTGCTGCCGCCGCGCCACAGCAGCCACTTGCGGCAGGCGCGCTCCAGCGTGTCCTGCACCAGATCGTCGGCTGCCCATGCGTCGCCGGTGAGCGCGCGCGCATAGCGGCGCAACCCCGGCAGTTGCTCCACGATCTGGACGCGGTTCATGGACGCATTGTGGGGCTCATGGCTTGGCGGTGCGCCACAGGTTGTTCACGCCGTCCCCCGTCTTGTCGCCGGGCTTGCCGTCCTTGATCCAGTAGTACAGCGGCTTGCCCTTGTAGGCCACCTGCTTGCTGCCGTCGGCGCGCTGGATCAGACTGTAGCCTTCACCCGCGGGGGCGCTGGTGGCGTTCAGGGGTGGCCAGTTGGTGGCGCAGGCGCCGTTGCAGGCCGACTGGCCATCGCCCGCTACGTCTTTGTCAAAGGTGTAGAGCGTCATGCCGTTCGGGCCGACGAGCACGCCGTCCTGGGTGCTGACTTGCGCGGGCGCGAGGGAATAACAGCCGGCGAGTGCCAGCGCGGCGAGCAGGGAACTGAGCTTGGTCATGGTGTTCTCCGGAAGGGTGCCGGCCACAGGAATTGTGGCCGGACGCTGGCATGAACACCGGGGGCGCTGCGTTTATTCCACCCTCCGCCAAAAAAAGATCAGCGGTGGCGGCTCTTCATGACGCGTTCCACCTCGCGCTTGCCTTCGCGCTCCTTGATGGTGTCGCGCTTGTCGTGCTCGGCCTTGCCCTTGGCCAACGCAATCTCGCACTTGGCGCGGCCGTCTTTCCAGTGGAGATTCAGCGGCACCAGGGTGTAGCCTTTTTGCTCGACCTTGCCGATCAGGCGCCGGATTTCGTCCTTGTGCATCAGCAGCTTTTTGATGCGCGCCGCGTCGGGGCTGACGTGCGTGGACGCGGTCTTGAGCGGGTTGATCTGGCAGCCGATGAGAAACAGTTCGCCATCTTTGATGATCACGTAGCCGTCGGTAAGCTGCACCTTGCCCTCGCGCAGTGCCTTGACCTCCCAGCCGTGCAGCACCAGCCCCGCCTCGTAGCGCTCTTCAAAGAAATAGTTGTATGCCGCCTTCTTATTGTCGGCGATGCGGGACGATGTGTCAGGTTTCTTGGCCATGGTGAATAGATGCGGCGCAAACCGGGAGATCAAGGGTCTCCCTACAATTGTTGTCGTCTCGCACCATCGATTCTAGGCCGGCTGTGCCACCAGGCCCATCCAGCCTTCGCCTGCATGAAAACTGTCAACAAGTCCGTCCTCATCTGGTACAGCCCCGAAGAAATGTTCGCCCTCGTGACGGACGTGGCCAAGTATCCGCAGTTCCTGCCGTGGTGCGACCACGCCACCGTCCTGGAAACCCATGCAAACGGCATGAAGGCGGAAGTGGGCATTGCGTTGGGCGGCATACGCAAGTCGTTTGTCACGCGCAATACGCATGAGCCAGGACGCCGCGTCAAGATGGAACTGGTGGAGGGCCCTTTTTCACAGCTCGACGGCGACTGGCACTTTCATCCTGTGGGAGACGGCACGCAGCGCGCATGCAAGGTCGAACTGCAGCTGAGCTACGGCTTTGACAACCGGGCGTTGGCGGCGTTGGTGGGCCCCGTGTTTGACCGCATCGCCGCCACGTTCATCGATGCCTTCATCAAACGGGCCGAGCAGGTTTATGGCTGAAACCTCGCCCCCGCCGGGGCGGCTGCGCATCACGGTGGCCATCTCGCGGCAACCTGCCGATGTGCAGGAGTGGGAGGTGCTACTTCCCGCTGGCGCTACGGTGGCCGATGCTCTGAGCGCCTGCGGACTGGATGCACAGGCTGAGAGGCTTGTCTGGGGCATTTGGGGCAGGGAAGGCGGACTCGACGACCTGCTGCACGATGGTGACCGCGTGGAAGGCTGCCGCCCCTTGCGGGTTGACCCGAAGCTGGCGCGCCGCCAGCGCTTTGCGCGCCAGGGCGCTCGTGCGGCGGGATTGTTCGCCAAACGCCGGCCGGGGGCCAAGTCCGGTTATTGAGAGTGCTTCCCAGCATGCGCTGAAAACAAAACGGCCGCCTCATCCATGCGGAAGGGCGGCCGGTGGCGACGGTTATGGGGTAGCTGCTACTTGCAGTCGGAAGCGATGGTTGCTTCCGCTCGGCGTAATTCTGCTGCGCGGGTTGCATCGTCCATGAAGCCCCGCTCCCCCTTGGCATTGACATTGCTCACCAACTGGCCGGGCGCCAACTGCTCCTTTGCGCGTTTGGCGCGCGCGCAGTTATCGGCACGGGCCTTGGCCACGCGGTCCTCCTCCGCTTTCTTCTTGGCGGCTTCGGCGGCGTCAGCCTTGGCCTTGTTCTCCTCCAGCTGTTTGTCCTTGCCGCTGGCAGGCGGGGCGGCTTCGGATGCGGGGGCCGACGCTGGCGATGCGGGCGCCGCCGTCGCGGTACGCGGCAGGGCGCGCTGCGGTTGCTTGAGGATGCTCTTGTCAGGAATGTCCTGTGGCGGCGGGCGGTCGCTGAACACCTTGCGCCCATCCTTGTCCACCCATTGCCATTGAGCCGATGCGCCCATGGCCCAGGAGCAGCCCAGCGTCAGCAGAAGAAGCTTGTGCGGTTTCATGCGAGCGAGTGTAGCGGTGAGCGGCTGCACCCACCAAGGGGCGTTCACGCGGGGTGTGTGCGATTTGTCGCGCGGCGGGTACAATCCTTTTTTTGGAGCTTTCACATGCGCCTTCTTGGAAAAGCGCTCACCTTCGACGATGTGTTGTTGGTGCCGGCGTACTCCCAGGTCCTGCCCAAGGACACCTCCCTCGTCACGCGCTTCACGCGCAACATCACCCTGAACCTCCCGCTCGTGTCCGCCGCCATGGACACCGTGACCGAAGCGCGTCTGGCCATCGCCATCGCGCAAGAAGGGGGGATTGGCGTCATCCACAAGAACATGACGGCCGAGCAGCAGGCGGCCGAGGTGTCAAAGGTCAAGCGGCATGAATCCGGCGTGGTGCACGATCCCGTGGTCATCACACCCGAACACACGGTGCTGCAGGTGCTGGAACTGTCCGAGAACCTGGGCATCTCGGGCTTCCCGGTCTGTGATGGTGGCAAGGTGGTGGGCATCGTCACCAGCCGCGACGTGCGCTTCGAGACGCGCTACGACGTCAAGGTGCGTGAGATCATGACGCCGCGCGAGAAGCTGATTACCGTCAACGAAAAAGACGGCACCACTCCGGCCCAGGCCAAGGCACTGCTCAACCGCCACAAGCTGGAGCGCCTGCTGGTGGTGAACGACGCCTTTGAGCTCAAGGGCCTCATCACGGTCAAGGACATCAACAAGCAGACCACGTTCCCCAACGCCGCGCGCGATGCGGCAGGCCGCCTGCGCGTGGCCGCTGCCGTGGGCGTCGGCGCGGGCACCGAAGAGCGCGTGGCGTTGCTGGTCAAGGCCGGTGTGGATGCCATCGTGGTGGATACAGCCCACGGCCACAGCAAAGGTGTGATCGATCGCGTGCGCTGGGTCAAACAGAACTACCCGCAGGTGGATGTGATCGGCGGCAACATCGCCACCGGCGCTGCCGCGCTGGCCCTGGCCGAGGCAGGCGCCGATGCGGTCAAGGTCGGCATCGGTCCCGGCTCCATCTGCACCACACGCATCGTGGCTGGCGTGGGTGTGCCCCAGATCATGGCCATCGACAGCGTCGCCACCGCGCTTCAGGGCACAGGTGTGCCGCTGATCGCCGATGGCGGCATCCGCTTCTCGGGGGATATTGCCAAGGCGCTGGCCGCGGGCGCGTCGACCATCATGATGGGCGGCATGTTTGCTGGCACCGAAGAAGCGCCCGGCGAAGTCATCCTGTACCAGGGCCGCTCCTACAAAAGCTACCGTGGCATGGGCTCGATCGGCGCCATGCAGCAGGGCTCGGCCGACCGCTACTTCCAGGAAGCCACCACGGGCAATCCCAACGCTGACAAGCTGGTGCCCGAGGGCATCGAAGGCCGCGTGCCCTACAAGGGCTCCATGGTGTCCATCGTGTTCCAGATGGCCGGCGGCGTGCGTGCGGCCATGGGCTACTGTGGTTGCGCAACCATCGAAGAGATGAACAACAAGGCCGAATTCGTGGAGATCACGGCGGCTGGCATCCGCGAGTCGCACGTGCACGACGTGCAGATCACCAAGGAAGCCCCCAACTACCGGGCGGACTGAGTCTTCGCCATTCCGCAGGCCCGAACCCGTCTCCAGGTGTTCGGGCCTTTTGTCTTTTACCGACCCTGTCGCTCTCCATGCAACACGACAAGATCCTCATCCTCGACTTCGGCTCCCAGGTCACCCAACTCATCGCGCGCCGCGTGCGCGAGACGCATGTCTACTGCGAGGTCCACCCCTGCGACGTGAGCAGCGACTGGGTGCGCCAGTTCGCCGCAGACGGCAAGCTCAAGGGTGTGATCCTGTCGGGCAGCCACGCCAGCGTCTACGAAGTGGACGACCGAGCCCCTGACGCCGTGTTCGAGTTGGGCGTGCCCGTGCTGGGCATCTGCTACGGCATGCAGACCATGGCCGCGCAACTGGGCGGCAAGGTCGAGGGCTCGCACAGCCGCGAGTTCGGCTATGCCGAAGTCCGCGCCCATGGCCATACCGCGCTGCTCAAGGGCATCGAGGATTTCTCCACGCCCGAGGGCCACGGCATGCTGAAGGTGTGGATGAGCCACGGCGACAAGGTCACCGAGCTGCCTCCCGGTTTCAAGCTGATGTGCTCCACCGGCAGCTGCCCCATCGCCGGCATGGCGGACGAAACGCGGCGCTTCTACGCCGTGCAATTCCACCCCGAGGTCACGCACACGGTGCAGGGCGCCGCGCTGCTCAACCGCTTCGTGCGCGAGATCTGCGGTGCCCAGGCGGACTGGGTCATGCGCGACCACATCGAGGAAGCCGTGCAGAAGATCCGCGAACAGGTGGGCGATGAGGAAGTGATCCTGGGCCTGTCTGGCGGCGTGGATTCGTCGGTGGCTGCGGCTCTGATTCACCGCGCGATTGGCGACCAGCTCACCTGCGTGTTCGTGGACCACGGCCTGCTGCGACTCAACGAAGGCGACATGGTCATGGACATGTTCGCAGGCAAGCTGCACGCGAAGGTGGTGCGCGTGGATGCCTCGGACCTGTTCCTGGGTGAGCTGGCCGGTGTGTCGGAGCCCGAGCAAAAGCGCAAGATCATCGGCCGATTGTTCGTGGACGTGTTCAAGGCCGAAGCCGAAAAGCTCAAGGCCAGCGGCCAGGGCCACAAGGGCGCGACCTTCCTGGCGCAAGGCACCATCTACCCCGACGTGATCGAGTCCGGCGGTGCCAAGAGCAAGAAGGCCGTCACCATCAAGAGCCACCACAACGTGGGTGGGCTGCCCGAGCAACTCGGCCTCAAACTGCTGGAGCCGCTGCGCGACCTGTTCAAGGACGAGGTGCGCGAGCTCGGCGTGGCCCTGGGACTGCCGCGCGAAATGGTCTACCGCCATCCGTTCCCCGGCCCGGGCCTGGGCGTGCGCATTCTGGGCGCGGTGAAGAAGGAATACGCCGACCTGCTGCGCCGCGCCGATGCCATCTTCATCGAAGAGCTGCGCAACTTCACCGACGAAGCCACGGGCAAGACCTGGTACGACCTCACCAGCCAGGCCTTCACCGTGTTCCTGCCCGTCAAGAGCGTGGGCGTGATGGGCGATGGCCGCACCTACGACTATGTGGTGGCACTGCGCGCGGTGCAGACCAGCGACTTCATGACAGCCGACTGGGCGGAGTTGCCCTACGCGCTGTTGAAGAAGGTCTCCAGCCGCATCATCAATGAGGTGCGCGGCATCAACCGCGTGACCTACGACGTTTCGAGCAAGCCGCCTGCCACCATCGAGTGGGAGTGAAATCAGGTCCTTCGGGGACTATCGCCAGGTATCGAAAAACCGCTGTAACGTGTTGATTTAGAAGGAAATACGTCATGGCAGTTATCGGTGGCTATCGCCGGCCAGCAAAACGGGTTGACGGTAGAACTGACGGTAAGAACCGGGGGTCGGATTAAGACCCTCCCGTTTACTATTGAGACCAAATCGGTCTTTGACGGTAAATCACTCTTCTGGAAAGCTTGTTTCATGCGGCTTTCCAGGCATCAGCAGGTCTCCTGACCCCTGACGGTAAAAAGCCGTCGCGAACAGGAGGAAAAACCTCGATGCTTACTGACACAGCACTGCGCAATCTGAAACCTAAGTCATTGACTTATAAGGTTTCTGACCGGGATGGGATGTACGTGACGGTATCGGCCGCCGGTACCGTCACCTTCCGCTACGATTACCGTCTCAACGGGCGCCGTGAGACCCTGACGATTGGCCGCTATGGCCCTGGCGGTATCTCGCTGGCGCTAGCCCGTGAAAAGCTGCTCGACGCCAAGAAGGCCGTCGCCGACGGCCGTTCCCCGGCACTGGAAAAGCAGCGTGATAAGCGCCGGCTGACCGCTGCCAAGAATTTCGGCGATATCGCCGTCAAATGGCTGGCGGACGCCCGGATGGCCGACAGCACGCGCGCGATGCGCAAACACGTCGTCGATCGCGACATCCTGCCGGCGTTCCAGAACCGGCTGCTCAACGAAATCACCGCGGATGACCTGCGGGCCTTGTGCAACAAGGTGAAGGCACGCGGGGCGCCCGCCACGGCGGTGCATGTCCGCGACATCGTGAAGCAGGTCTATGCCTTCGCCACCCTGCACGGCGAGAAGGTGGACAACCCGGCGAGCGATGTGGCGGCCGCCTCGATCGCGACCTTTGTGCCGAAGGACCGGGCGCTCTCACCAACAGAGATCCGGCTGGCGTTCCACCAGTTGGAATCCATCGCGACCTATCCGACGATCCGCCTGGCCCTGCGCATGGTCCTGCTGACCCTGGTGCGCAAGAGCGAATTGATTGAGGCCACCTGGGATGAGGTCGATTTCGAGAACGCCACCTGGACGATTCCGAAGCAGCGCATGAAGGGGCGCAATCCGCACGTGGTCTATCTGTCGCGGCAGGCCCTGGACATTCTCGTGGCGTTGCATACCTGCGCTGCGGGCTCGAAGTTCGTGCTGCCCTCGCGCTACGAGCCAAGCTGTTGCATGTCGCATGCGACCCTGAACCGCGTCACCCAGCTCATTGCCGAGCGGGCCAAGGCTGCGGGCCTGCCTCTGGAGCCTTTCACAGTGCATGACCTGCGCCGTACCGGCGCGACGCTGCTCAACGAGGTGGGCTTCAACGGTGACTGGATCGAGAAGTGCCTGGCGCACGAGGAAGGGCGCTCCTCGCGTTCGGTGTACAACAAGGCCGAGTACGCCGAGCAGCGGCGCCACATGCTGCAGGAGTGGGCGGACATGGTCGATGCCTGGATCGACGGGCGTACCCACGTGCCGAAGCTGCTGCCGGAGAACGTGCCGGTCCCAGTGCTCAGTGCGGCTTTGTGAGGGAGGGCCGCATGATGACTTCATCAGGGCATGCTGTCGGTGGACAGCGCGAGGTTTGCATTCATCGAGGAAAGATCACTCTGGATGATCCTTTCAAGCTCTTGTCAAACTATTCAGCCTTGGCGATAGTTTATAAATATGTTATTTTGAGCACTGTGAATGCTCAAAATTCAGGAAAACTGAACCGCCTGCTGGCCGAACTGGGCGATACGCGCCTGGTGTCCAGCCGCTGGCTGCGCGCGCACGGCTACTCCAACAGCCTTGTCGCGCGCTATGTGGGCAGCGGCTGGCTGGTGTCGCCAGCGCGCGGCGTTTACATGCGCAAGGGCGGGCGCCTGCAATGGGAAGGCGTGGTGCGCAGCTTGCAGGTTGGGGAGGGGGTGCCGCTGCATGTCGGGGGGCGTTTTGCGCTGGCCCTGCAGGGACATGAGCACTACCTGCGCCTGGGCGATGCCGGGACGATCACGCTGTATGGGCCACAGCAGCCGCCGGGCTGGTTGGGCAAGCTGTCATTGGAGCAACGCTTCGCGTTCCTGGGCAAGGGGCCGCTCGATCTGCCGGCCGTGTCCGTCACTGCGGAAGTCTCCGAGAAGGCGCTGTCGGAAGCGGGCCTGGCTTGGCATTCCGCGGCGCCTGGGATCGATGCCCTGGTTTGCTCGACGCCTGAGCGGGCCATGCTGGAACTGTGCGACGGCGTATCGGATGCGGCAGGGGTCTACGAGGCCGATGCGCTGATGCAGGCCATGACCACGCTGCGGCCGCAGCGGGTCGGCCTGCTGCTGCGCCACTGCGGCAGCATCAAGGCCAAGCGGTTGTTCCTCGCGTTGGCCGATCGCCATCGACATGCGTGGCGATCGCATGTACCGCTGGATGGCGTCGATCTGGGCCGGGGCAAGCGCGCGCTGGTGCCTGGCGGGCGCTTGCATCCGACCTACCAGATCACCTTGCCGGGAGACCTCGATGAGCACCTTGCTTAACCATTGGGACCGGCGCTATACAGACAGGGTGCGGCTGCTGGTCGAAATCCTGCCGGTGCTGGCGCAGGAGCCGCGCTTCGCGCTCAAGGGCGGCACGGCCATCAACCTGTTCGAGCATGACCTGCCGCGGTTGTCGGTGGACATTGATCTGGCCTGGCTGCCGGTACATGACTATGCCGAGGATGCGAAGCTGATCGAGGAAGCCCTTGGGCGATTGGCCGATGTGCTGCGTGCCCGCCCGTTGCAACTGCAGGTACAGACCTCGGCAGGCGAGGGCACAGGAACGGTCACGCGGCTGGTAGCCAGCCGTGGCCGTGCGCGCGTGCAGATCGAGACCACGCCGGTCATGCGCGGCACAGTGCATCCGGTGCGCACTATGGTCGTGCGACCAAGGGTAGAAGAGGCGTTCGGCTTCGCCGAGGTGCGGGTGCTGGACTTCGCCGACCTGTACGCCGGCAAGCTGGCAGCAGCGCTGTCGCGGCAGCATCCGCGCGATCTTTTCGACGTGGGCTTGCTACTTCAGGACGAGCGTGCGGACGCAGCGCTCTGGCGCACCTTCCTCGTGTACCTGACGTGCAGTCCCAAGCCGGCCTGGGAGATGCTGGCGCCACGAGTGCCCGCGGATTTCGCGGCCACCTTCGAGGCCCATTTCAAGGGCATGACGACCGATCCCATCGAAGTAGGGGCCTTGCTGGAGAGCCGCGAGCGCCTGTTGTCGCGCGTGGCAGCGTGGCTGGATGAGCCGTCGCTGGCCTTTCTGCAATCGGTCGAGGATGAGCGGCCAGATTTCAGCTTGATCGGGCTTGCCCATGCGGCCGATCTGCCCGGCGTGCGGCGCAAGCTGCACAACCTGGCGCAGCGCACGGCGGCCAAGCGCGCCGCGGATCGTGATCAGTTGGCGGACGCCCTGGCGCGCATCATGGCGCGCTGATGCGGTGGGAAGAAAAGCAGATGGAGCGATGGCGATGGTTCACGATTTCACACTGGTCTGCACGCTGAATCCGGAGGTGGATTCGTTGGATGAAGTACTGCACCGGCTGGCCGCCAGCGACTGTGCCGATGTCACGGTGGGCTGGGGCCGACCTGGGTATGTCGCGCTGGCCTTCAGCCGAGAGGCGTTCGACCACGATGCGGCGGTGGCTCAGGCTGTCGCCCAGATAGCGCAGATCCTGACGGGCGCGTCACTGGTTCGGGTGGAGGCCGGCTCGCCCTGACGTTGGCCGCGTTGCTGAGACTGCTCACCGAACCTGCCGGTACTGGCGCAGTCTGACATCGGGCCCGGTGGGCGGGGCGGACTTCGCTGAGCGCGAGGCCTGTTTGCGTTCTTCGATCCATGCTTCGACCTCTTCCAGATCCCAGACAACGCAACGGGGCGTGAGCCGGAAGCGCCTGGGGAATTCGCCGCGCTGCTCCATTTCGTAGACCGTTGTCTCTGCCAGGGGGACGATCTGGTGTAACTCGTGCCGGCGGATGGTGCGACGGAAGGGAAGGGGGCCGCGCTTCGGAAATTGCGGCAGTGTCTCGTAGGCTTCCGTGCCCGGCAAGGGAAGGGGCTGGTCGGCGTCGATGCCGGCGGTGTTGGATGCTTGCGATAGCTGTTCCACCTCGGACTCCATGAACTTGCTGCATGGAGACATGGTGAAGTTCAATACCTATCGGAACAACTTGCTGCGGCGTAGAAGGGCGAACTCCGTGCGTTCATGGGCGCATATGCAGTGCGGATTGCCAAATGCTCGTGCGTCCCGGCGTGCCGCCGTCGCGCTGTCGTGCTGCGCATCAAGCCGCCTGCGGCGTCTCGCCCCTGTCGGGCTTCCATCGTTTCCTCGCTTTGCTCGGCTGACGCCTCCGGCCCGGCTTGTTGATCCGAGCCTGCGCGCTCCGCTTGCCGAAAATCGGGTGTGTGCAGTGGGCGGGGTGTGGGCGGTCTTGCTGTTCCCTTCACCGTATCACGGCGTTCTCGCCGTCAAGGGCGGCGCGCGCCATGCGCGCTGGCGTCCTGGCGTCCGGCTGCGCCCCCTGACTGTTTGCGCTGCGCCGTGCTGACCACGGTTCCGGGCAATTCCGCCCGAGCAACCGGAGCACGATCATGTCGCAACTGTCCTTTTCCTCGTTCGATGCCTCGCTGATGGTGCGCGATGCACAGGGTCACTACCTGCTGGCGACAGCCGACCAGATTCTGGAGGCCGCGCGCCAGGCCATCGAGCACAAGATGCAACGCGGTGCGTCGTTCAGTTCGCCGGCGGCGGTCAAGGAGTACCTGCGCGCCAAGCTGGCCGGCTTCGAGCATGAGGTGTTCGCGGTGCTGTTCCTCGATACGCAGCATCGCCTGATCGAGTACGCTGAGATGTTCCGCGGCACCATCGACTCAGCCGAAGTGCATCCGCGCGAAGTGGTCAAGGCGGCCCTGCGGCAAAACGCGGCGGCAGTCATCATTTCGCACAATCATCCGAGCGGGAATCCCGAGCCGAGCAGTGCCGACAAGATGCTGACCCAGCGGCTCAAGGAGGCGCTGGCGCTGGTGGATGTCCGCACGCTGGATCACATCATCGTGGCGGGTGGCACCACCACGTCCTTTGCCGAACGCGGCCTGATCTGATCGAGGGGGCTTCGGCCCCCTTTTTGCTGCGCCCTGTATCGCACTCCGGCCCGCGCGGGCCTGCGCGTGCTGCGCACTTGCCGACAGCCGGAGTGTGTGGAGGTGCGAGGGGGCGGTCTTGCTGTTCCCTTCATCGTGCCACGGCGTTCTCGCCGTCAAGGGCTGCGCGCCGATGGCGCTTGCGTCCTGGCGGCCGTCGTTGACCCCTGACTGCTTGCGCTGCGCCGTGCCCCGGAAGGGTCGGGCAATTCCGCCCGGCAACCTTTCAGGAGTTCACCATGAACAACGCATTCATCACCGACGAGCAACGCATCGTGTTGCTGGCCAACGGCCGCGAATCCTTGGAGAACCCGGACTTCGATCCGGCGCCCGTGATCAAGCTGTTCACGCCGGATGCCGGCGCGACCTGGCTGCTGACCGAGATTGATCCCGATGACCACGACCACGCCTTTGGTCTTTGCGACCTGGGCTTGGGGATGCCGGAAATCGGCTGGGTCAGCTTGAACGAGCTGGCGAACGTGCGCGGCGGGCTGGGCCTGCCGATCGAGCGCGACCTGTCGTTCCGCGCCGAGAAGCGGTTGAGCGCCTACGCGCGCGATGCGCGGCTGGCCGGGCGGATCGTCGTCTGACCCGGCCCTAGAGCGCCGCAAGGCGCTCCTTTCTCAACTGTCGAAGGAGATCAATGCCATGAGCAGCCATCACGATTGGATCATCGAAGTCACTGCGCAGCACGATGCGCTCAAGCCGTTCGCGCCGGAGAACGGCCAGCCCCTGCGCTTCAAGATTGGCGACGCGGTGATCTACACGAACGACGCCGGCTTGCAGTTCCGGCGCCGCGTCACCGGGTTCTACCAGCCTGCCGGGCCTTCGGGCCTGTACGCGCGCGGTGCGCGCTATCTGCTGAACTCGTCTTCGCCTTGGATGCCGGTGTCGGAATCCAGCCTGCGTCCTGACGAGTCGTCCTGATGCCTTCGCGCCCCGATGGGGCGCTGCGCGCTTCGCTTGCCTCCAGGGGAAAGCCCTGCGGGCTATCCCCGCCGCGCAGAGCTTGGCGCCCCTCAAAAACCGCCGAACCGGCTGCGCCGGCTCGGCCAGACGACAGCAGCCACAAGCGCAATCAACCCTGCTTCCCGATGCCAGGAGTATGAGGTTGTGCATCGAGCCTTGAAGTCCGGGCGTCCCCGGCCAAGCAGCATGGCCGGTCGCGCTGTCGTGCTGCGCATCGAACCCCCTGCGGGGTTTCGCCCCTTCGGGCTTTCATCGTTCCCTCGCGCTGCTCGGCTGACGCCTACGGCCCGGCTTCCAGATCCGGGCCTGCGCGCTTGCGCTTGCGTGCGGGCTGCACATCGAGGCGGCCGTTGCCATGTCCAGCCGTCTCCCCTGATTTCATCACCTTGCTCGCGACTGTAGCCCGTGGCCGCGTGCCGTCAAGGCGCGCCAGGCCGTGTCCTCGGCTGCGCCTGCGGGCCGCACCAACCTGCCGCTTTCCTCCTTGACGGCCCACGTCCGTGGGCTCCTGACCGTCGCGGGCGATGAACTCAGGAAAGACGGTGGCAACGAGGCCAACCGGGTTCTTCGTGCCAACCGCACCGAACAGCCGAAAGGCTGGGCTCCGAATCTAGGAATCCGGTGTGCGGTGTGAACAGCAAACCTTTTTGTCAGGAGAAAGATCATGCAACTCGCATCCCGTTTCGCTTCCCATTCCCCGGTACTGCGCAGCGATTACCCGCTGTCCGATGACCAGATTCATCGCGTGGCCCCGTCCATCTTCGCGGACGCGCCGCACGAAAGCCGCTCGCAACGGTACGCCTATCCGACCGCTGCGTACCTGTATGTCCTATGGCTGGATGCGCTCGCGCTGGCCTGGGAGTACCTGCGCAGACATCCCGACTACCGGCTCGACTGGCTGCGCCGTCATCGCCGGCCACAGGTGGCACAGCAGGCAGCGCATCGCTGGGGCTTGCGCCTGCTGGAAGACCCGACCTTGGATGCGCGCGACGCGCATCCGGTCTGGCTGCCCGGCCATGCCGCCGTGGTGCAGCTCTATCCCGATGCCGACCCACCGCCCGATGCCACGGCTTTCGCGTTCTGGAGCCTTCCGGGTCATAAGCAACTGCTCCACGACGGCAAGGGGCTGACGCTGATCGCGCGCAGCCCAGACCATTGCCAGCGCTACGCACTGGCACCCGGCCTGGAAGATGGCAAGGCCGTGGTCTATGCCCGCCGCGGCGGCGCTGCCGTGCCTGCGCGCGGCCATGCGCCCGACGCGGCACTGGCTGCCGCCAAGCCCAGGCCAACACCTGCCGCGCTGCTGGAGTTGCACACCTTGCAGGCGCTTGACGCGACCCTGGCGGGTGCGTCCTTGCGCGAGGTGGGCGAAGGGTTGTTTGGCGTGGAAGCCGTGGCCGACTGGTACAGCGATGGCGGGCTGCGCTCCAAGGTGCGCCGCCTGGCGCGTCGCGGCGATGCGCTGATGCGCGGCGGCTACCGCCAATTAGCACAGCTTCCGCCGCTTGAGAAGGGTCGTTCTGAAGACGACGCAAAACGACCCTGAGCAGGAAGGCCGCGTTTTCTGAGACTGCCTCCATCCGGTCGCGCTGTGTGGCCGGGCGCTTTCAACCGATGGAGGTTCACACCATGCGTCCCGCTCCCTTGCGGCCTGCCGCCACTGTCTCGACCGCTGCCGCGCAGCCCCAGCGTTATCTCACCAACGACGAAGCCGCCGAGTACCTGCGCCTGTCGCCGCGCACGCTGGAAAAGCAGCGCGTGATCGGTGGCGGCCCGCGCTTTCGCAAGTTCGGCAGGCGCGTCATGTACGCCGTGGCCGACCTCGATGCCTGGGCTGCCGACCGCAGCTTCGAGACGACCTCCGATCCCGAATACGCCGAGCACCACTCGGCCGACAGCCGTGCGCGCTGATCGGCGGCGCGCGGCAGGCCATCGCCATGTCCAGCCCTGCGCTGCCGTCCCGGCAGCGGCCGTTGCAAGAGCGCGAACAGCTCGACCTGTTCCGCGCCTTGCCGGGCGACATGGCGCCGCGCGACAGTCAGGACTTGATGGCCTATCCCTTCTTCTCGCTCGCCAAGTCCAAGCGGGTCAAACCCATCGACTTCCGCGCGGGCAACGTGACGATCCGCGTGGAAGGCACCGCCGAGCACGGCATCGCCACGATTTGGGATGCGGACATCCTCATTTGGGCGGCCTCGCAGATCGTGGAAGCGAAGGACGCGGGCCTGCGCCCGTCGCGGCTGATGCGGGTCACGCCCTACGAGATCCTGCGCTTCATCGGGCGCGGCAAGTCGCTGCGCGACTACCAGCGCCTCAAGGCCGCACTCGACCGGCTGCAATCGACCACGGTGGCCACGTCCATCCGCGAGACAACCGGGCGGCGTCTGCATCGGTTTTCGTGGATCAACGAATGGAAGGAACTGGCCGATGCCAGCGGCACGCCGCTGGGCATCGAACTGATCCTGCCGGACTGGTTCTATGCCGGCGTGCTCGACGCCGCCCTGGTGCTGACCATCGACCCGGCGTACTTCCGGCTGACCGGCGGCATCGAGCGGTGGCTGTACCGGCTCGTCCGCAAGCACGGCGGCAAGCAGGCATACGGCTGGCAGTTCGACTTCCGCTACCTGCACCAGAAATCCGGCAGCACCGCCAAGCCCTACGACTTCGCCTGCGACCTGCGCGCCCTGGTCGCGCGGCAGTCGCTGCCCGGCTACGTCCTGGGCATCGAGCGGATGCCGGACAACGGCATGGAGCTGCTGACGTTCCGGCCAGTGCCGCATACGGCACGGGGATAACTCCGGGAGAGCCTGTGAATGGTGTCGTGCTATCAGGCGTGCGGGGTATCGTGCTATCAGGCGTGGGACTATCGTGCTATCAGGCGTGCCGATCGGCCGCAAACCCGCGCCAGCATTGGGTTTGCGCGCCCTCTAACTTCCCTAACTTAATTTCTCTAACTTTTAGTAGGGCAACGCCGCTGCGGTGGACAACCACCACGCGGCCAGAAACGGCAGGTAATACCAGCCACCAGCCGACAGGTTTTGCAGACCGATCAAAGCAAGGCTTTCCAGCATGGAGGGCCACGCCATGATCGTCGCTCTGCTCAACCAGAAGGGCGGCGTCGGCAAGACCACGCTCGCCACACACATCGCCGGCGAACTGGCAATGCGTGGCCAGCACGTCATCCTGCTGGATGCCGACCCGCAGGGTTCATCGCTCGACTGGGCGCAGCGCAGAAGTCAGCAAGGCTTGCCACGGCTGTTCAGCGCCGTGGGCCTGGCACGCGAAACGCTGCATCAGGAAGCGCCAGAACTCGCCAGTCGGGCCGATCACGTCGTCATCGACGGGCCGCCGCGCATCGCCGCCTTGGCGCGTTCCGCGCTGCTGGCGGCCGAGCGCGTGCTGATCCCGGTGCAGCCCAGCCCCTATGACCTGTGGGCCAGCGCCGAGATGGTGGCGCTGATCCGAGAGGCGCAAGTCTTTCGGCCTGCGCTGCGCGCGGCCTTTGTCATCAATCGGCGCGTCAGCACCACCGTGATCGGGCGCGAGGCACGCCAGGCGCTCGCCGACCAGCCGCTACCTGCGCTGCGCGCGGAAGTGCATCAGCGCATTGTGTTCGCCGACAGCGTGGCCGCTGGCCGACTCGCCCGCGAAACGGCACCTGACAGCGCCGCCGCACGCGAAATCACCGCCCTGGTGGATGAACTGCTGCGGTGGCCGACATGACAGCGCAACCGTCACCACGCGCCAAGCGCGTCGGCATTGGCGCGCGTCCGCCCACGAATCCACACGCCGAGGCGTGGATTCGCCAGGGCGATGCCGATGCGCTGAACAAGGGCGACCTCTACACAGCCCGCCTGACCCTCGACATCACGCCCGCGCTGCGGGCGCGTATCAAGGTGTCGGCCTTCACGCAGGGCGTGACCGTGGCCGACTTGCTGCGCGGCCTGCTGGAGCGGGAGTTTCCCCCGGAGAAGATGCCATGAACGCATCCGCTTTACCTGCGGCGCACGCGGCCACGGCTGCGCCGCTGCGCGCGCCTTCGGTACTCGCTGGCCTCGTCGGCAGCGTGCCGCTGACGCGCGTTTCGCTGGCCTACATCGAACCGCAGTTCAAGCTCTACCTGCGCTTCGGCGAACCGGCACGCATGCTGCGGCTCGACCGCTGGCGGCGCTGCGCGGTGTTCCTGCCGGGCGCTATGTTCTGCCGCATTCGCTGGCAGGCCAACGACTACGGAACGATCCGCTGGCAGCTCATGGTGATGCAGGCTGGCACGCCGCTGGACGACGTGCAGCGCATCCCCGGCGTGCGGCCCGGCGCACGCCTGCTGCTGCACGCCGAAGGCGAGAACGCGGTGCGTGCCGTGCTCGAACGCATCGACGGCATCGGCGCGCAGGGCATCGCCGCCATCGACGTTTCGCCCGCGTACTGGCGCACGCTGGGCAACCGTCTGGCGGCCCGTCTGCCGCTGCCCGAATACACCGCCGAGCGGCACGCCGCTTGGCTGACCGGGAGGGCGCTGCCATGACGGTCCATTCCACTGTCGCACGCACGCCCGAAGCCGCGCCGCATCCTCGCTCGCGCCTGCGCGCTCGCATCGTGCTGGCTGGCCTGTCCGCCTGCGGCCTCGCTGCGCTGGCCTGGGCGGCGTTCGTGCAGCCGCTGCCGCGCCTGATCTACAACCCGTCCGACAGCGTGCCGGTCGGCTGGTATCGCGTGAAGCCGCTCGACCATCGGGCCACCTCGCTGCCACGTTCCTTGTCCGTGGGCAGCATCGTCTTGACCCTATTGCCTGCCGACGCTGCCGCGCTCGCTGCGCAGCGCGGCTACCTGCCGGCACACGTTCCGCTGCTCAAACGTGTGGGCGCGGTCGCGCCGCAACACGTCTGCATCGTCGCCGGTCAGGTACGCATCGACGGCGTGCCTACGGCCGCCGCGCTGCCTGCTGATCGGCTGGGCCGGCCGCTGCCATCCTTGCAGCTTTGCCGCCGCCTCGAATCGGGCGAGCTGTTCCTGTTGAGCGTGACCAATCCAGCGTCGTTCGACAGCCGCTATTTCGGGCCAGTCAGCGCATCCGCCGTGATCGGCGTCGCGTATCCGGTCTGGCTGGAGACACGCCCATGATGGCCGCCGATTCGCTGCACGTTGCCGTGCATCTCATCGTGCCATCGGGCATGTCGTTCCGGTGGCTGCCGCCGTGTCGTCGCGCGTGCAGCGCGAACGCATCCGCGCCGCGCCTCGCGCAACATCCGGCGCAGCCGTCCAACGTGCAGGCGTCTTGCCTCGAACGCGCCCGGCCTGCGGCCATTGGCGCGTTCGCCGGCGGGCGGGTTGCAAGCAGCACAGCGCCGCCGGACCGCCGACACCCGGAGCGACAGCGAAGGGCAAAGGCGGAAGGCAAGACAAAAGGGGGCGACACCTGGCCGCCCGCAAAGCCAGTCTGCACGTGGGGGTGGCGCGGCACGGGGCGGCTTCGCCGCCGTGCCGCGTGGGGCGCGTGGCCCGCACCAATGCAGGCATGTCCGCGTGCTTCGCACGACCGGACACGCCGGGGCTTGCAGGGAGCGCGGCCATGACCGACCGCCGCGACGATGATTTCCGCATCCGCCCCAGCGCCCCGAAGAATCGGGGCCAAGGCTTCGTCTCCAAGGTGCTCAAGCAGACCGGCAAGGCCAGCAGCGGCAAGTCTTCGGTGCGCCGTCCCGGAGGAGCCGGCAAGGGTGCCGGAACCGGCCAGCGGCCCGGCTCGCGCCTGGGGCGCGGCCACACGGCCGCGCGCTTCGCGGGCGCAAAGCTGACGCCCATGTCGCGGCGCGTGACCATCAAGACGCTGCTGGTCAATCAACGCCAGGCCAGCCCGCAGTCGCTCGCCAAGCACCTGCGCTACATCGAGCGCGACGGCGTGGGCCGCGATGGCGAGCCGGGCCGGGCCTACGGGTCGCAGACCGACGAAGCCGACCTCGATGCGTTCAAAGAACGCTGCCAGGACGACCGGCACCATTTCCGCTTCATCCTCTCGCCCGAGGATGGCGCCGAGCTGGAAGACCTGCGCACCTACACCCGGCACCTGATGGGCCGCATGGAAGCCGACCTTGGCACGAGCCTCGATTGGGTGGCCGTCAACCACTGGAATACCGACAACCCACACACGCACATCGTCGTGCGCGGGCGCGACGACACAAGCAAAGACCTCATCATCGCGGGCGACTACATCGCCGATGGCTTCCGCCACCGGGCCGCCGAGCTGGCGACGGAATGGCTGGGGCCGCGCACCGAACTGGAGATCCAGCAGACCTTGGGGCGCGAGGTGGAACAGGAGCGGTGGACGAGTCTCGACCGGACGCTGCAACGCGAAGCCGGCGACGATGGCAGGGTGCAGATCGAACAGTTCAACGCACCGGCGCTGCAACGCCAGCGCCTGCTGCTGATCGGCCGGCTGCAACGCTTGCAGCGCCTGGGCCTAGCCGACGAGACGCAGCCGGGCACATGGGCTGTCCATGCCGACGCGGAGAAAACCTTGCGCGCCCTGGGCGAGCGCGGCGACATCATCCGCACCATGCAGCGCGCCATGAGCGGCCAGCCGCGCGAGCTGGCGGTGTTCGAGCCGGGCCAAGATGACAATGAAAGTGGCCGAACCATCGTCGGCCGCGTGGCCGCCAAGGGGCTGGCCGACGAGCTGCGCGACCGGGGCTATCTGGTCATCGACGGCGTGGACGGCAAGGCCCACTACGTCGCGCTCAATGCCCGCGATGAGCTGGCGAACTATCCCACCGGAGCCGTGGTTGAGGTGCGCGGTTCCGCCGAAGTACGGGCGGCCGACAAGAACATCGCCGCACTGGCAAGCGATGGCCTGTACCGCACCGATCATCACTTCGCCATCGCGCAAGGTCAGGCCACGCCCGACCGCGACCCGCACGAAGTCGTGGCGGTCCACGTCCGGCGCCTGGAAGCCCTGCGCCGAGCGGGCATCGTGGAGCGCGTGGCCGAGGGGCTATGGAAGGTGCCGGACGACCTGCCCGAGCGTGGCCGCCAGTACGACGCGCAGCGCCTGGGCGGCGTGGCCGTGGAGCTGAAATCGCACATACCCATCGAGCGGCAGGCCCGCGTGATCGGCGCCACCTGGCTCGACCAGCAACTGATCGGCGGCGGCAAGGGCCTAGGCGACCTGGGCTTTGGCGGCGAGGCCAAGCAGGCGATGCAGCAACGCGCCGACTTCCTGGCCGAACAGGGGCTGGCCGAGCGGCGGGGGCAGCGGGTGATCCTGGCACGCAACCTGCTGGGCACGTTGCGCAACCGGGAACTGGCGCAGGTTGCCCAGGACATTGCCGCCGAAACCGGCCTGGCGCACCGCCCCACGGCAGACGGGCAGCGTGTGGCCGGCATCTACCGGCGCTCGGTCATGCTCGCCAGCGGACGCTACGCCGTACTCGATGACGGCATGGGATTTAGCTTGGTGCCGTGGCGGTCGGTGATTGAACAGCGGCTGGGGCGGCAGATCGCCGCGACGGTGCGCAGCGGTGGGGTTTCATGGGAAATTGGGCGGCGGCCTGGGCTGTCCCGAGGCTAGTCAGGCCGACCCCAACGATCCCATAAAATGGATTCAACGCAGTCCACTGCAATCCCAACTGGGGGGCCATCAACCCCGGGAGTAGAAACGCAGGCGAGCATTGCGTTCGGCAGGCGATTCGTTCTGCAATTCGTTGATCACCTGTGCTCGCGTCTTGCCAGAGCCTGCGTCGGGTGTGGGTGTGCCGATCGGGTAATTACTTTCACCGTAGGAAAGGCGGCCTTGCTGCATGGCAGCCTTGGTTTCCGCAATCACCTGTGCTCGCGTCTTGCCAGAGCCTGCATCGGGTGTGGGCGTGCCGATCGGGTAATTACTTTCACCGTAGGAAAGGCGGCCTTGTTGCATGGCAGCCTTGGTTTCTGCAATCACCTGTGCTCGTGTCTTCTCGCTCTTGAAGTGCTCCGGGTGAACGATGACTCCGGTTTCGTTGTTGGCAGGGTGCTCGTATGCGGCCGAAGCCATCCCCGGAAGGCCCAGGGCGGCCACTGCGGCCGCGGCGGCGATCATGGAGGAGAGGGAGAGGCGTTGTTGGGTCATGGTCAAAGCTCCTGACGAGGTTGGATGAAACTTGCATCTCTAATGCCTTGGGCGGGCGTTGAGGAGATGTGTTCATGGTAGAAACCCCTACCCAACAGAACCCAGACAACCCGATGACATTGTTGTCAGCTTCGGGGCTTGGCAACGCGATGCGGAAACACCAGAGCGAAGCAGGTTCGCCCCCTGGCCCGAGGTCGCCGTGACCTGGCCGGCATGGGCCTCGGCGATGGCCCGCGTGATGGGCACACCCAGCCCGGAGCCGTCGGAATCCGGATGGGCCCTGGAAGCATCGGCGCGGTAGAAGCGGTTGAACAGCCGGGGCAGGGTCTTGGCATCGATGTCGGCGCCGGTGCTTTCCACGGCTATTGGCCTATAGGCGCATTCCGTTGGATGAAGTTCTGCGCTTCCCATTGGCATTGGGTGACCCGGCAAACTGCGAAGGGTACGCGCGCCAAGTGGATCACTTCCAGCGCCAACAGACCGCGCTGGAACCGTTGATCGCGCACCGGGTGGCGACATTCGATGTCATGATGACACTGGTTTCCGTAGGGCTGGCCCTGGGACTGGTAGGCGCTGCGCGCATTGCATCCAGCCGCAGCAGTGAGGCCGGTATGCCGGGCATGGCTTGACAAAATCAACGTCGAGTTTTGACGGTGCCATTTCAAACCCTGAAGTCAACGCAATGTCAAGCAGATGTGCTGCAACCGACTCTAGCCCTTGGCCGAACCGCGATGACTGGCCCAGATGGCGACAGTCTATGCGCCGCTGTACCCCTCAGTGCGCGCCATGCACATGACGTCGCCTAGCTAGCTCCGGCCCCGCCGCAGCCGCGGTGTCGAGGCCACTGAGGATGCCGCATTCGGTGACCGCATGCGGTGCGATGCAGCGCGCGCGCAACGCCTTGAGGTCTGCCTCAAGCGCGCGAAGTTCCCGGATGCGCTGCGCGACGTGGCCGATGTGTTCGTCGAGCAACGTGTTGATGTCGCCACAATCCTGCGCGGGTGATTCCCGCAGCGCGAGCAGCGCGCGGATTTCGTCGAGGGTCATGTCGAGGTTGCGGCACTGCCGGACAAATGCCAGCCGCTCGACATGGACCGGCAAGTACATACGGTAGTTGTTTTCGGCACGCGCCGGAGGCGGCAGCAGACCTTCGCGCTCGTAGAAGCGGATGGTTTCAACGGGCGTTCCCGTGGCTTCGGCCAAGATTCCAATCTTCATCAGCAGCCCCTTTCCGCCTGTCTTCAAGGCAGTATGGGCTTGACTCTACACCGACTACAGGGTTTGCAATATGGGAAAGGTTAAAGGATCGTCCATGAAAAACACTCACACTGACCAAGATTATGCGGACGCTCGCAGCAACGATTGCTGCGGCGCCTGCTCCATCGACACGGCACCTATTTCCCGTGTTCCGACCGCCACGCGCGGCCGCAGTTTTCGTATCGCCACGATGGATTGCGCGGCGGAAGAGTCGGAAATCCGCCGAGCTCTCGACGGAGTTCCAGGTATCCGTGGGCTGCGCTTTCAACTCGGCCAGCGGATGCTGACCGTCGATGCTGACGAACCGTCCATTGCGCCAGCGCTGGAGGCCATTCGCAAGGTGGGGTTTGACCCCCAGCCGGTCGTTGCGGCAGGCGCAGGACAGGTGCATTCGGAGGAAGGCGGCCACGATCACGAAGGCGTCCGAGGCCAATTGCCCAAGCTGGCTGCCGCGCTGATCATGGCCATCGCTGCCGAGTTGATCGGGTATTTCGCACCGGAGACCGCAATCTGGCGCGCCGCTGGCCTCGCCGTGGCGGCGGTAGCGATCTGGCTAGCCGGCTTTGATGTCTACAAGAAGGGACTGACGGCCCTGCGGCATGGTCGCCTGAACATCAATGCGCTGATGACTGTCGCGGTGACAGGCGCGTTTGCGATCGGCCAGTGGCCCGAGGCTGCGATGGTGATGGCGCTGTATGCCATCGCTGAGGCGATCGAGGCGCGGGCAGTCGATCGCGCGCGCAATGCGATCAAGGGCCTGTTGGAGATGGCGCCTGAGCAGGCATCGGTGAGGCAAGTCGATGGCAGTTGGACTACCCTGCCGGTGGCCGAGATCGCCGTCAGTGCAGTGCTGCGCGTGAAACCCGGTGAGCGCGTGCCAATGGATGGTGTGGTGCGCTCCGGTCAGACGAGCATTAACCAGGCCCCTGTCACCGGCGAGAGTATTCCTGTCGACAAGACGGCTGGCGATACCGTCTTTGCAGGCACGATCAACGAGTCGGGCACTTTCGAGTTCGAAGTCACGGCCCTCGCATCGGAATCAACGCTTGCGCGCATCATCCACGCTGTCGAAGTAGCGCAATCGACGCGCGCGCCTACGCAGGGCTTCGTCGACCGGTTCGCGGCTGTCTATACGCCAGCCATCTTCGTGCTCGCGCTGGCGGTCGCGTTGCTCGGACCATGGCTGCTGGACTGGACCTGGATGCAGGCCATCTACAAGGCGCTCGTGCTGCTGGTCATTGCCTGTCCGTGTGCGTTGGTGATCTCGACACCGGTGACTATTGTCAGTGGGCTCGCGGCAGCCGCCCGCCGCGGCATTCTCATCAAAGGAGGTATTTACCTTGAAGAGGCGCGCAAGCTCAAGGCGATTGCGCTGGACAAGACCGGCACGATCACCGAGGGCAAGCCGAGGCTGGTGGACTGGGCCGTCGTCGATTCGCAGACGGAGTCGGCGGACGCGGAACACGTCGCCGTGGTGTTGGCCAGCCATTCCGACCATCCAGTCTCGCGCGCGATCGCGGCCGGACTGAAGCCGAATGGCGTCGAAGCGAAGAATTTCACGGCGCTGGCGGGGCGCGGTGCACAAGCAGAGGTCAGCGGCGTGAGCTATGTGCTCGGCAACCACCGTTTGATCGAAGAGCGCGGACAGTGCTCACCGGCGCTGGAGGAACGGCTGAAGCAGCACGAAGAGGCAGGCCGAACCGTCACGCTGTTGGCCAGTCCGGAGCGGGTCATCGCGTTGTTTGCCGTCGCTGACACCATCAAGCCTTCGTCTCGTGAGGCGGTCGCATCGCTGCAAGCGCTGGGCATCACTCCCGTCATGCTGACAGGCGACAACCAAGCCACGGCCACGGCTGTAGCACACGAAGCCGGCATCGAGCAGGCACGCGGCAATCTACTGCCCGAGGACAAGCTGGAAGCCATCAGGGCCTTGCAGCGAGACCTGGGGCCGACCGCGATGACCGGCGACGGCATCAACGACGCGCCCGCGCTGGCCCAGGCCGACATCGGCGTGGCGATGGGTGCGGCCGGAACCGACACAGCAATGGAAGCAGCCGACGTGGTCGTGATGAACGACGACCTGCGACGCATTGCCGAGACAGTGAAGCTCTCGCGATCGACGCACGCGGTGTTGTGGCAGAACATCACGCTGGCGCTTGGTATCAAGGCCGTCTTCCTCGTGCTTGCCCTTTTTGGCGGAGCAACGATGTGGATGGCCGTCTTCGCCGATATGGGAGCCAGCCTGCTGGTTGTGCTCAACGGGTTGCGGCTTCTGGGTGCGGTGCAGAAGGCTTGAAAGGGTCAGGCACCGTGAGTCCGATGGACGTGACGCCACCGTTTGATTCCGCCACGGTCCGCCCTCCGTGCATGCGAGCGATGGCGGCCACGATGGCCAAGCCCAGTCCGTGATTGCGGGCGGCGTTCGACCGCGCTGCATCCGCCCGGTAGAAGCGGTGGAACAGGTAGGGTAGATGTTCAGTCGGAATGGTGTGACCTTGGTTCACCACCCGTAGGGCCACCTCGTCGTCCAGCCGGTCGATCTGCACCAAGATGGTGCTGCGCTGATGCGCGTGCCGGGTTGCGTTGCCGATCAGGTTGGATAGCGCGCGCTGCAGCAGGCGCACGTCGGCCGTGCATGTGGCATCGCCGTCGATACGGACTTGAAGACCGGCTTCCTCGATGGCCGCCTCGTGCAAGTCCACCACCGCGCCCGCAACATCGGCCAGGCTGTCGACGTGTTCGCGGCGGGCCTCGGCTCCGCGGTCGGCCTGCGACAGGAAGAGCATGTCCTGCACGATCATCGACATGCGCTGGAGGTCTTCGAGATGCGAACCCAGTACATCCCGAAGCGCGTCGGCGTCGCGTGCCTTGCGCAAAGCGATCTCGGTGCCTCCCATCAAGGTTGCTAACGGCGTGAACAGTTCATGGGCAACATCGGCATTGAATGCTTCCAATTGTTCATAGGCCTTGTGCAGACGCTTCAGCAACTCATTGACATGGGCCACCAGCGGAACCAGTTCGTCGGGTTGAGCGGAGCCATCCAGAGGCTGGTGCAGGGTATCGGCCTCCAGTGCTTGGATTTGTGCCGAAAGATCGTGTACTGGACGCAGCCCGATTTGCACCAGCGTGAATCCACCGACGGCAATCACCACTGTCCCAGCAAGCGCCGCCGTGACCAGCGTGCGGGCTAAGCGCTCAAGCACGCGATCGTCCTCGCTGGCGTCCAGGATCAGCACCGCCTGGATGGAGGTGGTGCCGTTCGTGGCCTCGAACCGCATGTCGATCGTGCGGTGATCCATTGGAACGGCTGAACTGGCATAAAGAACACTGCCGTCGGCACCGCTCAGGATCACCATCACGTCCTGCTGGCCGACCATGGCGTCATTGAGCTTGTGCGTAAGCGTGTCGTTGTCCAACTCTCCCGCCTCGGCAATGAGATGGCTCACTTGGAGCTGCTTCTGCCGCAGCGTGTCCATCTGCCGCTCCTTGAAACTCAGTGCGGTGACGGTGTAGACGCCCAAGCAGATCAAGGCGAGTCCGGCCAGCGTAAGAAAGGCGAGCCAGCGGGCAAGCCGCCGTCCTAGTGATCCGGCAGGCCGCAGTCTCACGGCTGACGATCTTCGAGCATGTAGCCCATGCCACGGACTGTGTGCAGCAGCGGACGCTCGAAGGGCAGGTCGAGCTTGTTCCGCAGCCGACGCACAGCAACATCGATCACGTTCGTGCCGTAGTCGAAGTTCACGTCCCACACCTGCTCGGCGATCTCTGTGCGCGACAGTACCTCACCCTTGCGGCGCAAGAGTAGCGTCAGCAGTTGGAACTCCTTTGCCGACAGGTCGATGCGCTGGCCGGCCCGAGTAGCGCGCCGCCGCGCCAGGTCCACCTGCAAGTCCCCCAGGCACAGCACCAGCGCATCGGGTGCGGGCGCAGTGCCAGCAACGCGGCGCAGCAGCACTTCGATGCGGGCCACCAGCTCGGAAAAGGCGAACGGCTTGACGAGGTAGTCATCCGCTCCCGCCTTCAGTCCGCGCACGCGGTCCTCGATGCGATGGCGGGCCGTCAACATGATCACCGGCGTCTGCTTGCTCTGCCGCAGCGCGGCCAGCAAGCCGAAGCCATCGATGCCCGGCAACATGGTGTCGAGCACGATCAGGTCGTAACTGCCGTGCGAGGCCATGTGGAGGCCATCGATTCCGTTGGCAGCCACATCGATCGCGTAGCCTTCTTCAGAGAGCCCCTTGCGAAGATAGTCCGCGAGCTTGGCTTCGTCTTCCACGATTAGCAGCTTCATGCGTGCCGTTCCTTCCACGGTCGCTCGCAACCTGTCCAAATTGTCATCTGTACGTTCTACTCCCGTTCGGTGTCGGTTCTTACATTGTGCTCATGCCTTCGGGCATATCGATTTTTTGCAAATCACGCTGGAAAGGACCATGCAATGAAACTGACCCATCTTATCGCCCTGAAGGCCATCGTCCTGGCTACGGCGCTGCCCATGACGGCCCAGGCCGATTCGCTCTGGCATCCGGCGCCTACGGAGCAAGGCTTTACGTATCACTCCGATCACTTCAAGAGCACCAAGACACGCGCCCAGCTGATGGCCGAGGTCGATGCAGCCCGCAAGGACGGTACGCTCGCGTTGATGCAGCGTGGACGGTCGGTGCCGATCAAGAGTTCCGCAGCACCGAAGACGCGCCAGCAGGTTGTCGATGAGATGCGTAGCGAAGCACCGGAAGCACAGCGTGCGCGACTGGAACTGTATTCCGGCGGTTGACACTGCTGACACCCGCGCACTCTGCCAGAGTTTGTTTCCATGCCGCCTCGCCTCATCAAAGCGAGCAGCACCTCGCTGGGCATTGAGGTGGCCGGAGAGACACCCCCTCATCGTTGCTCCTGGACTGACATTGCTACTGCTACACTTTCTCCATGCGCCGCTGGCTCGCCATACTTCTGCTCGTACTACTGCCTACCCAGGCAACCTGGGCGGCGGTGGCTGGCTATTGCGTGCACAAGCTAGGCTCCGCGGTGAGCCATCTCGGACACCATGACCATGCTGCGCACGGCCATGCTTCCACGCTCCTCGATGAATCGGATACGACGGTTTCCAGCAGCGATGCCACGCTCGGCGTGAGTCATGACTGCGGGCACTGCCACGGGCAATACGCTGGCATGCTGCTCCGTGTCGAGTCACTGCGATTCGAACAAATACCCAGTCCATCCATCGCGGTCAACGATGAGCCATGTACTGCGTACCACTCCCTTAGACCCGAGCGCCCCAAGTGGTCTCACCTTGCCTGATCGGCGAGGCGGGGTCTTCCTTTTCTGATTCCCGTTCGCGTCCGAACGCCTGCTGACGTGGGCGTTCAGATGTGGCGCGGCCGTATGGTCGCTATTCGCCGGTCTCCCGTGTATCCCCCTCAACACTGGAGCATCGGATGTATCCGAAGACAAAAACATCAATCCGTCTGCGGCAAGCCGTACTTGCCGCTTTCTTGGCCGGCGTGAACGCCGGCGTATATGCCCAACCGGAAGCGCTCCCAGCCAACCTGAAGGACGTCTTCGACGCAGCCTGGGCGCGGCAGCCCGAATCGCAGGCGCTGCTGATGCGCCGTGATGCCGTCCAAGCGCAGCGGCGTGCGGCGGCGGCATGGACGCCCGAGCCACCCGCGCTCGAAATCAGTAACAAGACGGACCGGCTTACGCGCAACGACGGTGCCCGTGAGCTAGAGGCCGGCATCGCCATCCCTCTGTGGCTGCCAGGTGAGCGAAGCAACAGCGGTGCACTGGCAGATGCGCAGACTGCGGCCGTGGAGAGCCGTGTGGAAGCGGCGCGACTGCGACTCGCCGCCACGGTACGTGAGGCCTGGTGGAATTGGGAACGCACGCGCATCGACGCCGACATCGCACGTGGGCAACTGGACAATGCTCGCCGCATCGCCACCGACGTTGCGCGGCGCGCCAAGGCCGGCGACCTGGCGCAGGCCGACCAACACCAGGCCGACGGTGCTGTGGCCGCAGCCGAAGCGGCCGTGGCGCAGGCCGAGGCAGGAGCGACGACGGCGCAGCAGCAATTGAAGGCGCTGACCGGCAGTGTTGCCCTCGCTGCGCCTACGGGTACATCGCCTGCCGAGGTTGAACCCACCTCGTCAGACATGCCAATACACCCTGCACTCAACGAGTTGCAAGACCGTGCCGCCGTGGCCGAGCGCACCGCGGCCCTGGCCGCCAAGCAGTCGCGGGCGAACCCGGAGTTGACACTGTCCACCACGCGGGAACGTGGGGCATTCGGCGAGCGCTACGACCAAGCCATCACGGTGGGCATTCGAATTCCGTTCGGCGCAGGCCCTCGCCACGACAGCCGCGTGGCGGCTGCTCGGGCCGATGCTGTGGAAGCACAGGCCCAATTCGCGCTGGATCGTGCGCGGTTGCAGTCGGAGAGGGAGGCCGCAGAGGTCCGGGTCAATGCGGCACGCACGCAGCTTGCAGCCGCGGAACGCCGCGCCACCTTGGCTCGTGAGACGCGCGGATTCTTCGACAAATCCTTCCGCCTGGGCGAGACCGATCTTCCGACACGGCTGCGCATCGAAGCCGAAGCCACCGAGGCCGAACGGCAGGCGGCGCGCAGCCGCATAGAGCTGGCCTCGGCGATTTCCACATGGCGCCAGGCACTGGGCCTGCTGCCGCAGTGAACGGCAGGATATGAGTGAAATTGGCACCCAGAGCTTATCCATCAATCGTAAACAGCTATTAATAACGCAGCACATCCATCTGGAATCCCATCTGGAACCTTCACCATGAAACTTTCTCCCCTACTGGCGGTGCTCAGCATCGCCACGGCCCTTCTCCTGTCTCCGCTGGCGCGCGCTAGCGAAGGCCATGACCACGGCGACGCGACCCCGGCCACTACTGGCCCCGCGCTCCCACGGTTCATCGCCGTCTCCGACATCTTCGAACTTGTCGGCGTGCTCAACGGCAAGCACATCACCCTCTATCTTGACCGTACCGCTGACAACACCCCGGTGACAGACGCCCAGATCGAACTCGAAGTTGCCGGTGAAAAGTTCAAGGCCGAGAAGCACGAAGATGTTTACGAGGTCGTTCTGACGGCTGAGCCTGGGCCTGGGGTACTGCCGATCACCGCAACGGTCGCCGCAGGCAATGAGGTGGACTTGCTCGCCGGCGAACTCGATCACCACGAAGAAGCGCATACCGATGCTGCCGGGCCTTCCAAGCCTTGGACACCTTATGCGGCCTGGGCCATTGGCATAGTGGCCGCGCTTGCGGCCCTGTTCACCATTGGCCGCCGCATGGTGTCCTCCCGTCAACGCCATGCTGGAGATGCCGCATGACCTCGAAACGCATTTTTCTTGCCATAGCCATCGCTCTGTCGCTGGGTGCAGCCACTCCAGCTTTCGCCGGCGAAGGCCATGATCATGGCGACGCAGCCGCCGCGCCGAACGCCAATGGCCCACAACGCTTACCTGATGGCAGCGTGTTTCTGCCCAAGCCCGCGCAGCGGCAACTCGGCGTGCGCACCTTGCTCACCGAAGAGGCCGAGTTGCCGCGCTCGTTCGAGCTGAATGGCAAGGTGGTGATGGACCCCAACGCAGGGGGCAAGGTACAGCCACTGAATGCCGGCCGCATCGAACCGGGGCCACGAGGTCTGCCAAATCCCGGACAGGCGGTGCGCAAAGGGGAAGTGCTGGCCTATGTCGTGCCCTCGGCCGCGCCGATCGAGCGATCGAACCAGGCCGCGCAACTGGCCGAGCTGCGCGCAGCCAAGAGCCTGGCGGACAAGCGCGTCGCGCGCTTGCAGGAGCTGGCCGACACCGTGCCGCGCAAGGACATCGAGGCGGCCGAGAGCGAGGCACGCAGCCTGACCGAGCGCATCGCTGCTGTGGGTGGGGGACTTGCGACCCGCGAGGTGCTGATTGCGCCCGTCTCGGGCGTGATTGCCTCCGCCAACGCGGTGGCGGGCCAAGTAGTCGATTCCCGCGAACTCATCTTCGAAGTCATCGATCCGGCGCGGCTGCGCATCGAGGCGCTCGCCTTCGATGCGGCGATCAGCTCGGATGTCGGTAGCGCCACGCTCGCCGTCGGCAAGGAGCGCGTGCCGTTGACTTTCGTCGGTGCGGCGCACAGTCTGCGCGAACAGGCATTGCCGTTGGCCTTCCGCGCTGAAGCTGCCGCGCTGTCGGCGCTGGCGGTAGGCCAACCGGTGCGCGTCTTCGTGCAGAGCAAGAGCAAGGTAAAAGGCATCGCCGTGCCGTTGGCCTCGCTGATGAAGAACCCGGCGAATCAGAGCATTGTCTGGGTGAAGACCGCGCCTGAGCGATTCGAGCCCCGCACCGTCACGGCCGAGCCGCTGGACGGTGTGAACGTGGCGATCACGTCGGGCCTGAAGGCCGGCGACCGCGTGGCCACGCAGGGGGCCACACTGATCAACCAGGTGCGCTGAGGAGTCCGCATGTTCAAGTGGCTTCTCGACAACAGCCTGGCCAACCGGATGCTGGTGATCATCGCCAGCGTCGTGCTGATGGCCTATGGCGCCTTCACGCTGTCCCAAACGCCGGTGGACGTGTTCCCGGACCTCAACAAGCCCACGGTCACGATCATGACCGAGGCCGGCGGCATGGCCGCCGAGGAGGTGGAGCAGCTCATCACCTTCCCGCTGGAGACGACGATGAACGGGCTGCCCGGCGTCGAGTCGGTGCGTTCGACCTCGTCGGCTGGCCTGTCTTTCCTCTACGTCACGTTCAACTGGAGCACGGACATCTTCCGCGCGCGGCAGCTCGTCTCAGAGCGACTGTCGGCCATGGAGGAAGGCCTCGCCGAAGGCGTCGTGCCGCGCATGGGTCCGATCAGCTCGGTCATGGGCGAGATCATGCAGATCGCGATTCCCGTCGATCCGCAGAAGATCAGCCCGATGGCGGTGCGCGAGTACGCCGACTGGGTACTGCGTCCCCGACTGCTGTCGGTGCCGGGCGTGGCGCAGGTGATCCCGATCGGCGGCGAGGTACGGCAGTTCCAGGTACAGCCGAACACGGCCCGCATGGCCGAGCTCGGCATCACGCACGATCAGCTCGAAGCGGCGCTCAAGGGCTTTTCTGCCAACACCTCGGGTGGATTTCTGGAGTTGAACGGCCGGGAGTACCTGATCCGCAACCTCGGGCGCACCTCACGCCTGGATGATCTAAAGAACCTTGCGCTCACCGCCAGCCAGGGTCAGCCCATCCTGTTGCGCCAGATCGCCGAGGTGACCTTTGCCGCTGCCATCAAGCGTGGCGATGCCGGCTTCGAGGGCAAGCCGGCCGTGATTTTGGGCATCCAGAAGCAGCCCACCGCCGACACGATCGCCCTGACCAACGCCATCGAGGACGCGCTGACCGGGTTGAAGGCCTCGCTGCCCGCAGGCATGGAAGCGCCTCGCGTTACCTTTCGCCAGGCAAGCTTCATCGAAGCATCGATCACCACGCTTCAAGGCAAGCTGATCGGCGCGTCGGTCTTCGTCGCGGCTATCCTGTTCTTCTTCCTTGGCACACTGCGACCGACGGTCATCGCGCTGACCGCGATCCCCGTTTCGATCTTCATCACCGCCCTGGTCTTCCGCTATTTCGGCCTATCGATCAACACGATGACGCTCGGTGGCCTGGCCATCGCGATCGGCGGGCTGGTGGACGATGCCGTGGTCGGTGTGGAGAACGTGCTGCGCCGGCTGAAGGAAGACCGCGCGAAACACCCCGACAAGCGGCTACACCCGCTCGAAGTTGTGAGCCGCGCGACGATGGAAGTGCGCTCGGCCATCCTCTATGCCACGGTGATCATCGTGCTGGTCTTCATCCCTCTGTTCGCGCTGCCGGGGCTGGAAGGCAAGCTGTTCGTGCCGCTGGGCATCGCCTTCATCGTCTCGACGCTGGCCTCGCTGGTGGTGTCGGTGACGATCACGCCGGTGCTGAGCTTCTTCCTGCTGCCACGTATGAAGAACCTCGACCACGGCGACACCAAGGTGCTCGCCTGGCTGAAGGCGCGCTACCGCAACGGCCTGGAGACCGTGCTGGAACGGCCCAAAGCCGCGATCGTCGCGGCGGGTATCGCGGTCGTGGCGGCCACGGCTGCGGTGCCTTTCTTCCCGACGACCTTTCTGCCGCCCTTCAACGAAGGCACGCTGCTGATCGGCCTGCGACTGAACCCCGGCGTCACCCTATCCGAAAGCTCCGCGGTGGCGCGCCAGGCCGAGGTGCTGGTGAGCCAGGTGCCCGAGGTCACGCACGTCGGGCGGCGTAGTGGCCGCGCCGAACTGGACGAACATGCCGAGGGCGTGCAT
This sequence comes from Diaphorobacter nitroreducens, assembly GCF_002214645.1. NCBI lineage: Bacteria > Pseudomonadati > Pseudomonadota > Betaproteobacteria > Burkholderiales > Comamonadaceae > Diaphorobacter > Diaphorobacter nitroreducens. The sequence goes on along the minus strand of NZ_CP016278.1, from coordinate 1,615,610 downwards.
GTGAGCGAACTCGATGTCGGCCTGAAATCGACCGCCGAGCTGACGCGAAGCATGGACGAGGTTCGGGCCGACATTCGCGCGCGCCTGTCCAACCTGCCGGCTGCCATCGAGATCGGGCAACCTATTTCGCACCGCATCGATCACATGCTCTCGGGTGTGCGCTCGCAGATCGCGATCAAGATCTTCGGCGAGGACCTGGATGCGTTGCGCGGGCAAGCTGAGGCCCTGCGGCAACAGCTGGCGGCCATTCCCGGCATCGCCGACCTGCAGATCGAAAAGCAGGTGCTCGCGCCGCAGATCAAGGTGCATATCGACTACGCCGCCGCCGCGCAGTATGGCGTGCCGGCACCGCAGGTACTGACCACGCTGCAATCGTTGGTCGAGGGCGAGAAGATCACGCAGATCGTCGAGGGCGGTCGGCGCTTTGCGCTGGTGGTGAAGCTACCCGAGACCGCGCGGTCAATTGATGGGCTGAACCAGATCCTGATCGAGACGCCGACGGGACGCATACCCCTGTCAAAGATCGCGACGATCGAGGACGGCGACGGCCCCAACCAGATCAGCCGCGACGATGGCAAGCGCCGCATCGTGCTGTCGGCCAATGCGTCAGGCCGTGCGCTGTCGGAGATCGTGGCGGACATTCGCAAGGTCGTGGCTGAAACCAAGTTGCCCGAGGGGTACTTCATCACGCTGGGCGGACAGTTCCAGGCGCAGGAGGAGGCCTCGCGCCTCGTCGGCCTGCTGTCCATCGTGTCGCTGGTGCTGATGTTCGTGGTGCTGTACAGCCGCTACAAGTCGAGCACGCTTTCGGCACTGATCATGGTCAACATCCCGCTGGCATTGGTCGGCGCGGTGATCGGGTTGTGGCTGTCGGGCCAGCCCCTGTCGGTGGCCGCGCTCGTCGGCTTCATCACGCTGGCCGGCATCTCGGTGCGCAACGGCATCCTGAAGGTCAGTCACTACATCAACCTGATGCGCTTCGAGGGCGAGAGCTTCGACAAGAAGATGATCGTGCGCGGCTCGCTCGAACGGTTGAGCCCGGTGCTGATGACTGCGCTGGTCACGGCTTTCGCGCTGGCGCCGCTGCTGTTCGAGGCCGAGCAGCCTGGTACCGAGGTGCTGCATCCGGTAGCCGTGGTCATCTTCTCCGGCCTGATCAGCTCGACGCTGCTCGACACCTTCCTCACACCCGTCTTGTTCTGGCTATTCGGCCGCAAGGATGCAGAGCGGCTGGAAAACGACAAGGATGCCGAGGCGCTGTGACACCCAAACCATCCAATTTTCTTCACTTGCCCGAAAGGAAACCCATGAAAACGCATGCCACCATCGCTGCCATCAGCCTAACCTTCGCCAGCGCGGCCTTCGCCGCTGGCGGCAAGCATGACCACGCCCACGAGCACCAGCCGATGCACGGCGGCGTCGTGGTCGAGGTCAGGGACATGGACTACGAACTCGTCGCCAAGCCCGAAGCGATCCAGCTCCATGTGCGCGACCACGGCAAGCCTGCCGATGTCTCGAAGGCCAGCGCGAAAGTCACACTGTTGACCGGCGCCGAAAAGCAGGAGGTCGAGCTCCAACCGGCTGGCGATAGGCTGCAGGCCACCGGCAGCTTCAAGGTGGGCCCTGGCACCAAGGCCGTGGCGGTCGTCACGGTCAATGGCAAGGCGGCGACCGCCCGCTTCACGCTGAAGTGAAACACCCCCTGAGTCGCTTCGCACCATCCCCCCTCTCCTGCGTGAGGGGGGACAACGCCGGTGGCCGGCGCAGATCCGGCCACGGCGTTCGCTGACTTGGCCGGCTCCGCGGCCTGCGGACTCCTCTTATGTTTCATGCCCTGCGGGTGGCGCGCAGCGCCATGGAAAACTGAAATGAGTGTAGTGGCTCTGCCAAGTCTCGTCTCCGGCTGGTAGTGCGCGCTCCGCGACTGGCCAGATCACGGCTCGGCTGACGGTGCTGTCGCGCTTTTGCTGCCTTCAGCGCCATGTGTGACGGCGCGTTGCAGAAAAGCAGCGCGCCGTACACAAACTATGGAGTAGATATCATGGAATTACGACATCTGCGCTACTTCCTAGCCGTGGCAGAAGAACTCCATTTCGCGCGCGCGGCTGAGCGGTTGCACATCGAGCAATCGCCGCTGTCGCGAGCCATCAAGGAACTGGAGGTGGAATTGGGCGCACAACTGTTCGTGCGCACCAGCCGAAGCACGCGGCTGACGCTGGCGGGAAAGCTGCTGATGGAGAGCGCGCCCCGCGTGTTCCTGGCGCTGGAGCAGGCGCGCGAGAGCGTGAAGGCTGGGGCCAATGGCTTTCACGGCCAGTTGCGCATCGCCCTGTCCGATGGCATCACACCTTCACGCCTGCCGGCGCTGCTGGCGCGCTGCCGCGAGGAAGACCCGGAGACCGAGGTTCGCCTGTTCGAGGTGCCGCTGGCCCAGCAACTCAATGGCTTGCGCGATGAGCCGCGTACAGGTGGTATGGAACCGCGTCATCCTGCCCGACACGGCCTCGCTGACGCTCGACAACCTTGTCGGCACCGATCCGGCCGGTTATGCCGGCCTGGAGGACGACGTGGACTGGCATTGGAATCGCATCGTCGCGGGCGCGGTGCTGACCACGCTGCTGGGCGTGGGTGCCGAACTGGCCGCGCCGGAGAATCGCCAGGACGGCAACCGCATCGTCATCGCCGGGCGCGATAGCGCACAGGACGGCATCAATCAGGTCGGGCAGGAAATCACCCGGCGCAACATGAACATCCAGCCGACGCTGACCAGCCGGCCGGGCCTGCCGGTACGCATCATCGTGAACCGGGATCTGGTATTGCGGCCGTACCAGCCGCTGTTCTTCAACCGGGGCCGGGGAGTCTCGCAATGAGCACGACCAAGAAGCTGCGGCTCGGGCCGCTGCCTAAGACCGAGAACATCAAGCTGACCTTCGCGTGCCCGGCCTGCCTGAAAGCCGACCTCGACCGCTACGCGGCGATGCACGCGCAGACGTATGGCGAGGCAGTCGATGCCATGACCCTGATACCGCACATGCTGGAAGCCTTCATGTCGGGTGATCGTGGGTTTAAGAGGGGAGGGCAGGCGATCCCAAAGGTCGCAACGAAGTGAGGATTGGAGGAGAATCGCTGCGCTCTGCGATATCCTAGAGGGCGATTGACGATGGTGTTGCTAGAGTCGTCGCCCCTTAAATCCCTCCATCCTCCGCGCCAGACAAAGCTCTTGTCGGATGACGGTAAAAGCGACGGTAATGGCCCATGTCGATCATCGCAAATCCCTTTAACCACGCGGGCTTGCGAGACCTGTTGATGATGGAGTGGGAGTGACGCTTACCGGCGTCTAGGAGGCAGTAGGTGCTGCACCTGTGACCCCCGTCAACTTCCGCACAACGCCCGGTCTGAACGCCGGGCGTTGTTTTTTTGCTCTAAAAATAGGAGCTATTGGCGCTTGCTAGGTAGGAGTTGCAGCCTTTTTGTGTGAGTATGGATTGCATTGGGGAAGAGGGCGTGGATTGCGCCGAATGGGGCGCACAAGGGGCTGCCTATGAACGTGTGGCTTAGTGCTGGTGCCTGCCAGGCTGCCTGAACAAGCAGAGCGAGCCGCTGGTCCGTGTGCGGGCAGTGCAGTTGTCGGTGCAGGGCGATGCACCGGGGGCGCGGCGATGGGGATGCGGCAGCGTCCGCACATCAGGCCGACGGCAAGAAGCCTCCGCACATCGTCCAAGACCCAGGATGACCGGAGATTCCACCACGATAGAAGCAACCGCTGTCCTACATCTGCGCCCCTGCGCCATGGATAGCGTTTGCACATGCGATCTAAGCAACCCACCGCGAGCGACGCTCTCCCATCTGGCGCGAAGCAGGGGCAGGGCAAGGCCCCCACCTCGACACGCACCCTCTGGAAGGGGGCGATCAGCTTTGGCCTCGTCCATATTCCCGTGGGGTTGTACTCGGCGACTGTCAGCTCGGGCATCGACTTTGACTGGCTGGACCGCCGGTCGATGGAGCTGGTGGGGTACAAGCGTGTGAACAAAATCACGGGCAAGGAAATCGCCACGGCCGATATCGTCAAGGGTGTGGAGTATGAAGAAGGCCGCTACGTCATTCTGACGCCCGAGGAAATCGCGGCCGCCTTTCCTAAGGTCACGCAGACGATCGAGATCGAGGCGTTTCTTGACGCCGACGAGATCCCCTTTGTCTACCTGGAGCGTCCCTATTACACGGCACCCCTCAAGCGTGGCGAAAAGGTGTACGCACTGCTGCGCGAGGCCCTGCGCCAGAGCAACCGCGTGGGCGTGGCCAAAGTGGTGATCCAGTCCAAGCAGCACCTGGCCGTGCTCATTCCGTGCGGCCGAGCGCTGATCCTCAACCTGCTGCGCTGGGGAGGGGAGATCCGCTCATTCGAGCAGCTGGCCCTGCCGCCGCTGGATGCGAAAGCCGCGGGTATCAAGGACGCGGAGTTGGCCATGGCCATGCAGCTCATCGAGGACATGACGCAGGAGTGGAACGCGGACCGCTTCCGCAATTCCTTCTCTGAGGAGATCCACAGGCTGGTCGAGGCCAAGGCCTCTGCGGGAGAGATTGCCCATGTCGCTCAGCCGGATGAAGGACCGGCGGTGGCTGCGGGGGCGGAGGTGCTGGACCTCACCGCGTTGCTCAAGCGCAGCCTGGAGGGCGCCTCGGCCACCCCGCCGCGCAAGGACAAACCCGCCTCCGTGACCCGCCTTGCACCGTCGGGTAAGGCAGCGGCCAAATCGACCGCCGCCAAAAAGTCACCGGCCCGCAAGACGGCGGCCAAGGCGGCGCCTGCCAAGCCCACTGCGGCCAAGAAGCCTCGCCGCGCGCACGGATAGCCTTGCGTACACCGGATAAGGCGACGGACCATGCCCCGCAAAGACCCGCTGGCGGTGTACAAGCAAAAGCGCAACTTTGCCGTGACGCCAGAGCCCGCGGACGGCGGAGCGCAGTCGCAGGCGCTGCAGTACGTAATCCAGAAGCACTGGGCCAGCCGCCTGCACTATGACCTGCGCCTGGAGCTGGACGGCACCATGAAGAGCTGGGCCGTACCCAAGGGCCCCAGTTACGATCCCGCGGACAAACGCATGGCCGTGCAGGTGGAAGACCACCCGATTTCCTACAACCAATTCGAAGGGCAGATCCCGCCGCGCCAATACGGCGCGGGGCGGGTCATCATCTGGGACCGCGGCTATTGGGTACCGCAGGGCAATCCGCGCGAAGACTACCGCAAGGGGAAGCTCAAGTTCGAGATCCACGGACACAAATTGCACGGCCACTGGACCCTGGTGCGTATGCATGGCCGGGACGACGATAAGCAGCCCCCCTGGCTGCTGATCAAGGAGCGCGACGGGCTGGAGCGTGCGGCCGAGGAGTTCAACGTGGTCGACGAAATGCCCGACAGCGTGGCAGACCAGCCGCCGGTTGCGCCACCAGCGCGCGCATTCGCTCAGCGGGCCGGGCCCGCGCAGATGCAGCCCACGGCAGCGGCGGTGACGTGGACATCCGCGCCCACGGCACCGCTGCCTGACCAGCTATCCCCGCAACTTGCCACGCTGGTGGACGGACCGCCGGCCGACCTTACGCAGTGGCTGTGGGAGCTCAAGTTCGACGGCTATCGCATGCTGGCCCGGGTTCAGCGCGGCAAGGCACGGCTGTACACCCGTAACGGCAACGACTGGACCGCCAGGATGCCCGCCCTGGCGCAAGCGCTGGCCGCCTTGCCGCTGTCCTCTGCATGGATCGACGGCGAGGTGCTGGTGCTGGACGCCCAGGGTGTCCCCGACTTCCAGGCGCTGCAGAATGCGTTTGACGGGCGATCGACCGACGCGCTGGTCTTTTACGCCTTCGACTTGCCTTTTGCGCACGGGCGTGATCTGACGCAGATGCCCCTCACTGAACGGCGTGCGCTGCTGCGCAGCGTGCTGCAGCCAGCCTCCTCAGACCGTGTGCGGTTCAGCGAAGCGTTCGAAGCCCGGCCGGCGGACCTGGTGGCCTCGGCCTGCCGGCTGGGATTTGAAGGGGTGATCGGCAAGCGCAAGGACAGCGTGTATGCCTCGCGCCGCAGCACGGACTGGATCAAGCTCAAGTGCAGCCATCGGCAAGAGTTCGTCATCGGCGGATACACCGACCCGCAGGGCTCACGCACAGGGATCGGTTCACTGCTGCTGGGCGTGCATGACGAGGGCGGCGCCCTGCGCTATGCCGGCAATGTGGGCACGGGTTTCAGCGAGCGCGTCCTCGCGGACCTGGCCCGGCGGCTAGGCACTTTGCGCACCCAGGACAGCCCGTTTGCCCAGCCGCGCTCCATCCCCCGCAAGGTGCATTGGGTGAGGCCCACGCTGGTGGCGGAGGTTTCCTTCGCCGAATGGACGAAAGAGGGCAAGGTGCGCCACGCCGTGTTCCGCGGGTTGCGCGACGACAAGCCCGCCGCCGCCATCGTCCACGAGGAGCCTGCGCACCTGCAGGGGGCTGCGCCCAGCCGCGCCGCGCGCGTGGGGGGGCTGCAGGTGACAAGCCCGGCGCGCGTGGTGGATCCCTCCACCGGGTTCACCAAGCTTGATCTGGTGCGGTACTACGCCACGGTAGCGCCCCTCATGTTGCCCCACCTGCAGGGGCGGCCGGTGTCCCTGCTGCGGGCGCCGCAAGGTCTGGAGGGCGAGCTCTTCTTTCAAAAGCACCTGGACACGGGGGCATTGGACGGGGTGAGTGCGCTGTCACCCGACCTGGATCCTGGCCACCCGCCGCTGCTGGAAGTGGCCACGGCGCAGGGCCTGCTGTCGGCCGCGCAAATGAACACCGTGGAGTTTCACACCTGGAATGCTCGCAAGGACCGGATTGAGCGGCCCAACCGCATCACCTTCGACTTGGATCCGGGCGAGGGCGTGCCGTGGGCGCACGTGCAAGAGGGCGCAGCGCTCGTGCGCTTGATGCTCACCGAGCTGGGCCTGCCATCGTTCCTTAAGACCAGCGGCGGCAAGGGGCTGCATGTGGTGGTGCCCATCAAGCGACTGCACGGCTGGGATGCCGTGAAAGACTTCAGCCAAGCCGTGGTGCAGCATCTGGCGCGCACCCTGCCGCAGCGTTTCGTGGCCAAGAGCGGGCCCCGCAACCGCGTGGGAAAGATCTTTGTGGACTACCTGCGCAATGGCTTTGGAGCCACCACGGCCTGTGCGTGGACGGCGCGCGCGCGGCCGGGCATGGGCGTGTCCGTGCCCGTCGCCTGGCAGGAACTGGACGCGCTCACGGGTGGCGCCCACTGGACGGTGCAGACCGTGGACCGGCGCTTGAAGACGGGCAATGGCCCTTGGTCGGGCTATGACGAGGCTGCCGTGTCCATCGGGCCGGCGATCAAGGCGCTTGGGGAAAAACGCCACCTATAGCCCTGGTGGCCTTGCATGCAATCATGGTGGGGCGAAGGCATACAAGCGGTCTAGGCAGCCGCTGATTGAACCTGGTTGCTTCCTGTATCCTTTGAATCGCCCCGGTCATCGGCCGGGGCCATTTCTTTTCGCTGCGCGTGTGCCCGGCCACCGGTGGCCGCGGGCCTGCGTGTCTGGCGGCAATCCTTCGTTCAAAGACTTCAACATGTCCCTTGATTTCCACGGCCGTGTGGCCATCGTGACGGGTGCGGGTGGCGGCCTGGGCCGTCAGCATGCTTTGGCGCTGGCAGCGCGTGGCGCCAAGGTGCTGGTCAATGATCTGGGCGGTGCCGTGGACGGCAGCGGCGGCTCTGTGTCCGCCGCGCAGGCCGTGGTGGACGAGATCTGCACCGCAGGCGGCGAGGCGCTGGCCAACGGTGCGTCGGTGACCGATTTCGCGGCCGTGCAGGCCATGGTGCAGCAGGCCATGGACGCGTGGGGTCGCGTGGACATCCTGGTGAACAACGCCGGCATCCTGCGCGACAAGTCGTTTGCCAAGATGGACATGGCGGACTTCGCCCTCGTGGTCCAGGTCCACCTCATGGGCGCGGCCCATTGCTGCAAGGCGGTGTGGCCGCACATGCAGGCGCAGAACTATGGGCGCATCGTGATGACGACGTCCTCCACGGGCCTGTACGGCAACTTCGGCCAGGCCAACTACGGCGCGGCCAAGCTGGCACAGGTGGGGTTGATGCAGACGCTGGCGATCGAAGGGGCCAAGTACGGCATCCATGTGAACGCCTTGGCACCCACGGCCGCCACCCGCATGACCGAGGGCCTGATGCCCGAGGACGTGCTGGCTGCCCTCCAGCCCGAGGCGGTGGTGCCCGCCATGCTGGTGTTGGCGCATGAGAGCGCGCCCACGCGCACCATTCTGTGTGCAGGCGCGGGCACATTCGAGGCCGCGCACATTACGCTCACCCAGGGCATCCACCTGGGACAAGGTGCCGATGTGCCGGAGCAACTGGCCGCGCGCCTGGCCGAGGTGACGGCCCGCGGAGCGGGTGAGCAGGTACCGCAAAGCGGCGCCGCACAGGGGACGAACGAGGTGGCGCAGGCCCTGGCTGCGCACCGCTGACACGGCCTGTCCGGGGCGGTGCTGCCCCGCTGCTACCGTACCAAGAGCGACCGTGCAGAGGCCGGCGGCAGTTCCCCGGTGTCAGGCCGGCGCTTGATGTGGGCGCGGGCAGGCCGCAGCGCGGCGTGCTAAGTTCCGGCCCCACCTCAAAAAAGATGGATCAACCACCACCATGAGCACACTCCCACAGCGAATCGCAGCCCTGTCCGCCGACCGGCTGGCAGGCATGCGCCGCGGCATCGAGAAGGAGGGGCTGCGCGTGCTGCCCACGGGCGCCCTGGCGCTCACACCCCATCCGGTGGCGCTGGGCTCGGCCCTCACGCACCCCTGCATCACCACGGACTACAGCGAATCGCAGATCGAGCTCATCACCGGTGCCCACCGCACGGTGCAGGAATGCCAGGATGAACTGACCGAGATCCACCAGTTCGTGCACCGCGTGCTGCAGCAGCAGCCGGGCGGCGAGATGCTCTGGGTGTCCAGCATGCCCTGCATGTTGCCTACGGACGAGACCATTCCGTTGGCGCGCTACGGCTCGTCCAACCCGGGACGTGCCAAGAGCGTGTACCGCATGGGCCTGGGCCACCGCTACGGCCGGCGCATGCAGACCATCTCGGGCATTCACTACAACTGGTCGCTGCCCGGCGTGGGCAGCGACGAGTACTTTGCGCTGATCCGCAACTTCCGCCGGCACGCGTTCGTGCTCCTGTACCTGTTTGGCGCATCGCCTGCGCTGTGCCCGTGCTTCGTCGAAGGGCGACAACACAGCCTGCAGCCGCTGGGCGACGGCAAGCGCGCGCTGTACCTGCCGCATGCCACTTCGCTGCGCATGGGGCGCCTGGGCTACCAGAGCGACGCCCAGGCCACGCTGGCCGTCAGCTACAACGGCTTGCAGGGCTATGCCGATTCGCTGCATGAGGCGCTCACGCGGCCTTACCCGGCCTACGAGGCGATTGGCGTGCGCAACCCCGGCGGCGACTACAACCAGATGGGCACCAGCCTGCTGCAGATCGAGAACGAGTTCTACGGCACCATCCGGCCCAAGCGCACCGTCCACAGCGGCGAGCGCCCGCTGCACGCGCTGCGCGAGCGCGGCGTGGAGTATGTCGAGGTGCGCCTGATGGACCTGGACCCGTTCGTGCCCGTGGGCATCACCGCCGACACCATGCGCCTGCTGGACGTGTTCCTGCTGCACTGCCTGCTGTCGGACAGCCCGCCCGACACGCCGGCCGAGATCGCCGAACTCAAGAACAACCAGCACTTGGCGGCCGAGCGCGGGCGCGAGGCCGGCCTACAGCTCATGCGCCGCGGCCAGCGTGTGCTGCTGACCGATTGGGCCGCCGAGGTGCTGGCCGAATGCGCGCCCATCGCCGCCACGCTGGATGCCGCCCACGGCGGCGAGGCTTACGCACACGCGCTGACGGCGGCCCAGGCGACACTGGCGGCCCCGCACTCCACACCGTCCGCGCGTGTGCTGGCCGAGCTGCAACAGCAGCATGACAACGACTTCACCGCCTTCGCACTTGCGCATTCCCAGTCGGCGCGGGACATCCTGATGGGGCAGCCCTGGAGCGAGTCGCAGCAGGCGCGCTACCAGGCGCTGGCCGAGCGGTCGCTGGAGGAGCAGCGGGCCATTGAAGTGGCAGATGACCTGCCGTTCGAGGCGTGGCGCGAGCGGTTCATGGCGGTCGAGCAGTTGGGGTAGTTTTTTGAGGGCGGCGCTTATGGCGTAAGCGCAGCCAGCTATTCTTTTTGATGTTGCTGCGCGGGGGCGCATAACCCGGTCGGCACCCAAGCATTCGGCAGCAAAAAACTCAAAAACGATAGCTGTCCGCGCTTGCCCCACAAGCGCAGAGCCCCATTTAGCCCTTCAGATCACCCCTTGCGCGCCATCGCCGCCGACCGGATGCCATCCAGCGTTCCCGTGGGTGTGATCGCCTGCGGATCGATCAGGCAGTGCAGCACGCTGGGCAGCCCGCTCGCCCGTGCGCGTGCCAGTGCCGGGGCGAAGTCTTCGGTGCGCTCCACGCGCTCGCCGTGCCCGCCGAAGGCCTGGGCATAGGCCTTGAAATCGGGGTTCTTGAGCTGTGTGGCGCTGATGCGTCCGGGGTACTCGCGCTCCTGGTGCATGCGGATGGTGCCGTACATGGCGTTGTCCAGCAGCACCACTATCAACGGCAGGCCGTACTGCACGGCGGTGGCGAACTCCTGGCCGTGCATCAGAAAGTCGCCGTCGCCCGCAAACACCACCACCTCGCGCTCGCGCCACAGGCGCTTGGCGCCCACGCCGGCCGGCAGGCCGTAGCCCATCGAGCCGCTGGTGGGGGCCAGTTGGCTCGCATAGGTGGTGAACGGCCAGAAGCGATGCACCCAGGTGGCGAAGTTGCCCGCACCGTTGCAGAAGATGGTGTCGGCGGGCAGCACTTCGCGCAGGTGCTGCATCACCTCGCCCATCTGCAGCTTGCCGGGGATGCGGATGGGCGCCGGGTCGCTCCAGGCCAGGTACTCGGCGCGCGCAGCCTCGGTGTGCGCGGTCCAGCGCGGCTCGGCCGCGGGGCGCAGGCTGGCCAGGGCGGCGGCCATGGCCTGCGGCGTGGCGTGGATGGCCTGCACCGGGCGGTAGAGCCGGCCGAGCTCGTCGGCGTCGGCATGCACATGCACCAGCGGCTGCGCCGGCACGGGAATGTCGAACAGCTCGTAGCCCTGCGAGGGGATCTCCGACAGCCGCCCGCCCAGCACCAGCACCAGGTCGCTCGCGCGGATGCGCGCCAGCAGCTGGGGATTGACGCCCAGGCCTAGGTCGCCCGCGTAGCTGGCGTGGCTGGCCGGGAACAGCATCTGCCGGCGGAACGAGCAATACACCGGCAGCCGCCAGGCGCTGGCAAAGGCCTGCATGTCGCGCACCGCCTGGTCGGACCAGCGGCTGCCGCCCACGATGACCACCGGCCGCTCGGCCGCCTGCAGCCGCGCCGCCAGTGCCTGCAGTGCGGGCGCACCGGGGTAGGTCTCGGGCACGGAGTAGGGCAGGGCATCGGCCACCTGCACGGCATCGGTCAGCATGTCCTCGGGCAGGGCCACCACCACGGGGCCGGGGCGGCCCGAGGTGGCGACGTGGAATGCGCGCGAGACCAGCTCCGGCACGCGCCGCGCATCGTCGATCTGCACCACCCACTTGGCCATGGTGCCGAACACGGCGCCGTAGTCCAGCTCCTGGAACGCCTCGCGCCCCAGCGCACCGCGCGCCACCTGGCCTACGAAGACGATCAACGGCGTCGAATCCTGGTGCGCGATGTGGATGCCCGCCGATGCGTTGGTGACCCCCGGCCCGCGCGTCACGAAGCAGATACCCGGCCGGCCGGTCAGCTTGCCCTGCGCCTCGGCCATCATGGCCGCGCCGCCCTCCTGGCGGCACACGGTGACGGCGATGTTGGCGTCGTGCAGGGCGTCCAGCACGGCCAGGTAGCTCTCGCCCGGCACGCAAAAGAGCTGCTGCACGCCGTGCACGATGAGCTGCTGGACGAGGATCTGCCCGCCCGTGCGGGATGCGGCGGTGGAGGTAGCGGTGTGCGGCATGGAGGTCAAAGAGAAGGCGAAGCTGCAAATATCGCCCAGCCATGCGCGCTTGCATAGCAAAAAAGCGGAACGACTTGTTGCTTAAATCGCATCAAGTGGCAATATCCCGTCTCAACCCTGCCTGCCGCCAGCGCTTATGGATCAAGCGCTGGCGCCTTATGTGTTAGCACAAGCCTTGGTAGGGTTCATTCTCTGATTGCATGAATTAACGCCATGTTTCGCAAACTCTTCCTGCCGCCCATGGCCGACCTGCTCGCCTTTGAGGCCGCCGCGCGCCACGCCAGCATCTCACGTGCGGCGGAGGAGCTGCACCTCACGCAAAGCGCCGTCTCGCGCCAGGTGCGCCAACTGGAGGCACAGCTCGGTCAGGCCCTGTTCACCCGGGTGCGCCAGCGCGTGGTGTTGACGGATGCGGGGCGCCTGTACGCCGCCGACGTACGCGCCGTGCTGCAGCAGCTCGGTGCCGCCACGCAGAAGGCCATGGCCCTGGCCGATGGCGGCGGACTCCTGCACCTGGCGGTGCTGCCCACGTTGGGCGCGCGCTGGCTGGTGCCGCGCCTGCCTGCGTTCGCCGCGCTGCACCCGGAGCTGACAGTGAATCTTTCTGCCCGTGGCGAGCCTTTTGACTTCGCCCAGGAACCGTTCGATGCCGCTATCCACTACGGTGCGCCCCACTGGGCCGGCGCCGTGTGCGACTACCTGATGCACGAAGAAGTGGTGCCGGTGTGCAGCCCCGCGCTGCGCACCCGCCACCGCATCGAGACCCCTGCCGACGTGGCCGGCCTGATCCTGCTGCACCAGACCACGCGCCCCATGCTGTGGGCCGACTGGTTCGAGCAGGAGGGCGTGCCCGCGCCCCAGGCCCTGCGCGGCCCGCGCTTCGAGCAGTTCGCCATGATCGCCCAGGCCGCCATCTCCGGCCTGGGCGTGGCCCTGCTGCCGCGGTTTCTGATGGAGGAGGAATTGGCGAGCGGCGCGCTGGTGGAGCTGCCCGGTGGCGTGCTGACCAGCAGCGATGCGTACTACCTCGTGGTGCCGCTGGCGCGGGCAGAGTCGGCGGGGGTGAAGGCCTTCAGGGCGTGGCTGCGGGAGGTGGCGGGCCAGCGGGAGCTGGGCCGCGTTGGCGGATGAGCGCATGGTGCGCATTGTGGGCGGGCACCTTCCCTGGCAATAGTGGTCAAGCGTCGCCGGACCGTTTCATGCCTGCGGCCAGGGCGGCCAGTGCCAAGAACGCCAGGACCGCCAGTGTGGCGGAGAGCCAGAGCGCCGCGCCGCCCCAGCGCTCCACGGCCAGCCCGAACAGGAATGGCGCCCCGGCCTGCACGATGCGCGCGGGCACCATCAGGAACCCCTGCCGCTGCCCATAGCCTTGTGCGCCGAAGATCAGCAGCGGCAGGGTGCCGATGGCAATGGTCAGGATGCCGTTGCCGAGCCCGTGCAGCACGGCGAACGCGGGCGCCGCGTAGCTGCCCAGCAGCATCAGCAGTACGACGCCCAGCGGATGCACCAGCGTAGCCAGCCGCGCCGACAACAGCGGATGCGACCGCTTGAGCACGGTGAATTCGACCAATCGCCCCGCGACCTGGGCCGGCCCCACCAGCGCCGCAATGCCGATCGCGCCAGCCAAGGCCACGCCCGAAGCCTGCAGGACCTGCGGCAGATGCGCCGCCATCGCGGTGCTGTTGAACCACGCAATGGCAAACACGCAGGCCATGAGCACGGCCGCACGCCGCCGGGCCGGTGCCAGGCTTGCCGCTGCCTGTGGATGAGGACTCCCTGCCGCAGCGGCCTGCGCATCGGCCGAAGCGGCCGGCGCGGCCGTGGGCAGCATCGCGTTCAGCGGCAGGCCGATGAGCAGATGCAGCGCCGCCCATGTCAGGCAGGCCTGCCGCCAGCCGAACGCCGACTCCAGGGAGGCCGTCAATGGCCAGCCGATCGTGCTTGCAAAGCCTGCCAGCAAGGTGATGCCGGTGATCGCCCGCCGGGCGTCCTGGCCATGCAGGCGGACCACGGTGGCGAACGCGGCTTCGTAGAGGCCGCTGCCCATGGCCAGGCCCATCAGGGCCCAGGCAGCAAAGACATGGGCGGGCTGTGAGGCCAGGCTGAGCGCCGCGAGCCCTGCGGCAAACACCAGGTTGCTGACGACCAGTACCGGCCGCCCACCAGCCCGGTCAATGGCGCGCCCCGCCCAGGGGCCGGTTGCTGCGGCAAACAGCAGCGCCATCGAGAACGCCCCAAACACCGCCGACGAGGACATGCCGACGTCTCGCCCCATCGGCGCGGCCACCACGGCCGGCAGGTAGTACGACGACGCCCACGCCAGTGTCTGGGCTACGCCCAGCATCAGCGTGGTGGTGGTTCTACGCTGCACGCTTTGCACCCGCGTCGTACCAGCCCTTGGATGAATTCACGACTTTGACGACCAGCAGCATCACCGGCACTTCGATGAGCACGCCCACCACCGTGGCCAGTGCCGCGCCCGACTCGAAGCCAAACAGGCTGATGGCGGTGGCCACGGCCAGCTCAAAGAAGTTGGATGCGCCAATCAGGGCGGACGGGCAGGCGACCGCGTGCTTCTCGCCCGCCGCGCGGTTGAGCCAGTAGGCCAGCGCCGAGTTGAAGAACACCTGGATCAGGATGGGCACGGCCAGCAGTGCGATGACCAGGGGCTGGCGCAGGATGGCCTCGCCCTGGAAGGCGAACAGCAGCACCAGCGTGAGCAGCAGCGCCGCAATGGACCATGGCCCGATGCGCTGGAGTGCCGCATCGAACGCGGCCTGCCCCCGTGCCAGCAAGGCGCGCCGCCACCACTGGGCCAGCACCACCGGAATGACGATGTACAGCACCACCGAGGTGAGCAGGGTGTCCCATGGCACCGTGATGGCCGACAGGCCGAGCAGGAAGGCCACCAGCGGCGCGAACGCCACGATCATGATGCTGTCGTTCAACGCGACCTGGGACAGCGTGAACAGGGGGTCGCCGCCGGTCAGGCGGCTCCATACGAACACCATGGCCGTGCAGGGGGCGGCGGCCAGCAGGATCAGGCCGGCGATGTAGCTGTCCAGTTGGTCCGCTGGCAGGTAGGGGGCAAACCACTGGCGGATGAACAGCCAGCCGAGAAAGGCCATGGAAAACGGCTTGACCAGCCAGTTCACGAACAGCGTGACCCCGATGCCGCGCACGTGGTGCCGCACCTCGCCCAGGGCGGAGAAGTCCACCTTGAGCAGCATCGGGATGATCATCACCCAGATGAGCAGCCCCACCGGCAGGTTCACGCGGGCCACTTCCCACGACCCAATGGTCCGCGCTGCACCGGGAAACGCCTGGCCCAACCCGATGCCCACCACGATGCACAGCAGCACCCACACGGTGAGATAGCGCTCGAACACGCTCATGGGAGCGCCTGCCGCGCGTTGGGCGGTCGTTTCGCACTGGGCACTCATGTCATTTCCCTGCGAGTTCGCGGGCGCTGGTCTGCAATACCGCTTTCTCCAGCTTGTCGGAGGGCAGGTTGATCAGCAGGTCCAGGCGGCGCTTGATCAGGTGCAGCGTCTGGCGGAAGGCTTCCAGCTTTTCTGAATCAGGCGCGTCGCCTTCGGACGGGTCGGCAAAGCCCCAGTGCGCCGTTGCGGGGTGCCCCGGCCAGATCGGGCAGACCTCTCCCGCCGCGTTGTCGCACACGGTGATGATCAGGTCCATCGTGGGCGCGCCTGGGGCGGCAAACTCATCCCAGCTCTTGCTGCGCAAGCCCTCGGTGGAGACGCCTGCCTTTTGCAGGACCTGCAGGCCCAGGGGATGCGGCTGCTGGTTGTCGCGCGGGCTGCTACCGGCAGACCAGGCCTTGAAGCGGCCGCCCGCCATGGCGTTGAGCAAGGCCTCGGCCAGGATGCTGCGCGCGGAGTTGTGCGTGCAGAGAAAAAGAACGTTCAAGGGCGTTGTCATGAAGAACCTTCAGCGGATCAGCAGCAGGTGGATGAGGAAGTGGCGGGCCCGCAGCAGGGCGCCTTGGATGCCGTGGCCGCAGACCCCTTTGGCGCGCAGCACGCGCCGGCGGCACCCGTTGGGCTGGATTCGTTGAACATGGGAATGTCGCCGAGCGTGTGAAAGTGCTCCCACGCGATGCCCTGCGGGTCGGTAACCCAGTGCTTCTCGCTGCGCGCATAGCAGCAGGTCGTGGCGCCTTCGTCGAGCAGGGCCATGTCGGCTGATGCGGCCCTGGCCTTCAGTTCTGACAGTTCGGCCGCGTCGTCCACCTGAAAGCCCAGGTGGTCAAGGCCCGGTTGGCTGCCCCGCGTGGAGATCGCGAAGTTGACCCGCGGATCGTCGAGCATCCACTTCGCGTAATCGGCCTCCACGCGAGCGGGCTCAGCCGCGAAAAGCTGGGAGTAAAAACGGATGCTCTGGGCCAGGTCTTCTACATGCAGGTGGACATGGAATCGCTTCATGGGGGTTCTCCTTCAAAAGTGGGTCAACAGTCGCAGCTCTTTGCTGCCTCCGCCAGGCAGGACGCGCCCTGGCAGCAGTTCTCCGTGAGGTAGCCGAGCAGATCGTCCATCGTGTCGAAGGAGGCCCGGTAGATCAGGTTGCGCCCCTGACGCTCCTGGCTGACGAGGCCGGAGTGCACCAGCTCCTTGAGGTGAAAGGACAAGGTGTTGGGTGCTACCGCCAGTTGCTCGCACAACGAGCCCGGTGTGAGTCCCTCTGCGCCAGCCACGACCAGTGCGCGAAACACCCGCAGGCGTACTTCTTGGGCCAACGCTGCGAGGGAGCGGATGACATCGATTTCTTGCATAAAACAACTATACAACGATATTGGAATTATTGTAAATTTCTTCGGTGCAACATTACGCATGCCTGAGGCAATCCCTTATCCCCGCCCATTCGGTGCATTGACCACGAACGCTTATGCCATCTCACTTCACCCTTCTGGACGCGCCCACCAGGTACTTGTTCTTCACCGGCAAGGGTGGTGTCGGCAAGACCTCGGTATCCACAGCGGTTTCCATCGCCTTGGCAGACGCGGGCAAGAAGGTTCTATTGGTCAGTACCGACGCGGCATCGAACCTTGATGAAATGCTCGGCATTGCGCTGCGCAACCATCCGGTTCCTGTGCCAGGGGTTCCGGGCCTGATGGTCCTGAACATCGATCCGGAAGCCGCGTCGCAGAACTACCGTGCCCGTGTCATTGAACAGATGGGCACGCAGGCTACGGCTGAGGAGGTGGACCTCGTGCGCGAGCAACTCTCGGGTGCCTGTACCACCGAGATCGCCACCTTCGATGAGTTCTCTCAACTTCTGTCGGAGGGAGGGCGGGGTTTCGACCATGTCGTGTTCGATACCGCCCCCACGGGCCATACCTTGAGGCTTCTCAGCCTGCCCAAGGCATGGAGCGGGTTCCTCAAGGGCAATGACCGCGGAGCATCCTGCCTGGGGCCGCATTCGGGGTTGAAGATGCAGGAGCAGCTTTTCAACCGGGCGCTGGCATCCCTGAACGACGCTTCGCTCACCACCATTGTTCTGGTGGCGAGGCCTGAGGCGGGAGCGCTCAACGAAGCCGCCAGGTCTTCAAACGAACTGCGTGAGTTGGGCCTTTCCCACCAGCGCCTGGTGATCAACGCGGTTTTCAAGGCGCAAGACCCTCGCGATGCCGTCGCCCTGGCCATCGAGGCTCTGGGACAGGAGGCCATGCGGGAGATGCCGCAGGCGCTGAAACGTCTGGCGGCCGACATGATTCCCATGCGGCCCGTCGATTCCGTGGGGCTGCAAGCGCTGCGGGCGCTGCTGTCGCCATCACCGACCGAGGTGCCTGCGGCCGCCCTGGAAGCACCCGACTTCGCGCACCAGAAACTGTCCGCGCTGGTGGCGGAGCTGGCGCGGGGCGAGCGTGGATTGATCATGGTGATGGGCAAGGGTGGCGTGGGCAAGACCACGATTGCCGCGGCGATCGCCCTGGGATTGGTCAAGCTTGGCAAGTCCGTACACCTGAGCACCACGGACCCCGCCGCCCACCTGGCGGTGACGCTGGACGGCGAGATCCCGGGCCTGACCGTCGGGCGCATTGACCCCAAAGCAGAGACCCAGAAATACGTGGACAAGGTCGTTGCCGCCAAGTCGGCCGGCATGACGCCGGCGGAGAAGGACCTGTTGATGGAAGATCTGCGTTCTCCATGCACGGAGGAAGTGGCGGTCTTCCATGCGTTCTCGCATGTGGTGTCTCAGGCCCGCAGTGCGTTCGTGGTGCTCGACACCGCGCCCACGGGCCACTCGCTGCTGCTCATGGATGCCACGGGCGCCTACCACCGCCAGATGGTGCGGGAGTTTGAAGGCAAGGCGTCCGGGCGCATCACCACGCCCCTGATGCGGCTGCAGGACCCTGACTACACCAAGATCATTCTGGTGACGTTGCCCGAGGCCACTCCGGTGTCGCAGGCCGCCGCGCTGAAGGAGGACCTGCAGCGGGCCCGGATCGGCACCTTCGCCTGGGTGGTCAACAAGTCACTGTTGGCCAGCAACACCCGCGATCCCCTTCTTCAGGCCCGGTTGAACAGCGAGAGGCGGCAGATGGAGCGGGTTCAAGCATTGGCACAAGGCCGGTTCTATCTGATTCCCTGGGCGGCGACCCCGCCCGTGGGCGCAAAGGCGCTGGGGGCTCTGCTGGAGCCTTGACCTGCAGAGGCGGCTCTTCCTGGCATGCAAGAGCCTCGCGGGCCGCGGTACACGTTCAGCCCCGGTGCAGCGTCAGGAGGGGCCCCCGCCGGGCTGCGCCAGCGCGCCCTGCGCATCTTCGCACCACCACTGCGCCGCCGCATAAAAGCCCTCCCACACGCACCCGTTGCACCCGCGTCCGCAGCAGGTGGTGGGCTCAGGCGGCGGTGGGCGCAGCGCTACACCGGCGTGGGCGGCCTGCGCCTGCAGGGCGGCGAAGCGCTGGCGGGTGGCTTGCAGCATGAAGGTGACGGGGCCTTACCGGCGCCCGCGCCAACGGATCAGGCCGTAGCGCGCCAGGAAGGCGCAGCCCAGCACCAGCGCGAACCACCCCACGACGTGGCCCTGGGCCATCATCTCGCGCACGTCGGGCGAGCGGGCAATGTAGGGGGCCAGCAGGATGATCACGCCAATGAGCGCGCACACCGCGCCCTTGAGCAGCAGCTCGGAATCTTGTTTGCGCTGGGAGAAAGAGGGCATGGCGGCGATTATCCTTGGCGGCTTCGCAAGCCCCATTCGTGAAAGTACACAGTCCATGGCCATCCAGTGGTTTCCCGGTCACATGCACCTGACGCGCAAGGCGATCGGCGAGCGCATCAAGGACATCGATGTGGTGATCGAGCTGCTGGATGCGCGCTTGCCCGGCTCCAGCAGCAATCCGCTGCTGGCCGAGCTGACGGGCCATAAGCCCGCGCTGAAGGTGCTCAACAAGCAGGACGTGGCCGACCCGGCGCGCACGCCGGCGTGGCTGGCCTGGTACAACGCGCGGCCCGGCACGAGCGCGATTGCGCTGGATGCGTCCGACGCCGCGCCCGCGCGCCGGCTCATCGACGCGTGCCGGCAGCTTGCGCCCAACCGGCGCGGCCTCTCCAAGCCCATGCGAGTACTGATCTGCGGCATTCCCAACGTGGGCAAGTCCACGCTGATCAACACTCTGTCCGCCAAGCGCGAAGCCAAGACGGGCGACGAGGCCGGCGTGACCAAGCAGGAGCAGCGCATCGTGCTGGACGATGACTTTTACCTGTGGGACACGCCCGGCATGCTGTGGCCGCGCATCACCGTGCCCGAAAGCGGCTACAAGCTCGCCGCCAGCGGCGCCGTGGGCCGCAATGCGTACGACGAGGAAGAAGTGGCGCTGGAACTGTTGGCCTACCTCAAGCAGCACTACGCGCCGCTGCTGGATGCGCGCTACAAGCTGGGGCTGGACGCGGCGGCCATCGCCGCCAAGCACGACGACGAGCTGCTGGAGCTGATTGCCAGGAAGCGCGGCGCGGTGATGAGCGGCGGGCGCCTCAACCTGCAAAAGGCTGCCGAGATCGTGCTCACCGACCTGCGCAGCGCAGCGCTGGGCCGTGTGACGCTGGAGACGCCGGCCGAGTTCGAGGCCTGGCTGGCCGCCGCCGAGGTGCAGGAAAAGGAACGCGCCGCGCGCAAGGCCGAGCAGCTGCGCCGCAACGAGCGCCGCGCGCGCAACGCCCCGCGGGACGAGGACTGATCGGGGCCAGGTCCGCTCGCAGGATCTGCGCAGTTCACAGGCCCTAGGCCAGCACCGGATCGCAGCGCACCTCGGTGGTGACCGAGTTGGCGATGAAGCACTGTTCATGCGCCTCATGGTGCAGGGCGTGCAGCTGTTCGTGCGTGGGCTGCGGGTCGCCGCCAAAGCGCACCGCCGGGCGCAGCGTGACCACGGTCATGGCCATGCGGCCCTGGGCGTTGCGGGCCATCACGCCCTCGGCTGCGTCGCGGTAGTCGTCCACGCAAAAACCCTGCCGCGCGGCGATGGAGAGGAACCACAGCATGTGGCAGCTCGACAGTGCGGCGACGAAGGCTTCCTCCGGGTCCACGGCGGCCGCGTCGGACCAGGGCAGCGGCACGACATGGGGCGACGAGGAGCCGGCCAACTGCGCGCCACCGTCAAAACGCAGCAGGTGGCGGCGGCTGTAGCGGTTCTTGAGGAAGTCCTGCGGCGTGGCGTCGCGCGTCCAGGTGATTTCGGCGTGGTAAATGGCCATGGTGGTGTTTGAATGAAAAATGCCTCTAGCGACCGCCTGTCAAGCGCGAGCAGCTATGGATATTGAAGCAATGCACGCGCTGCCCCTACCAGGCCAGGGGGCTGGATGCATCCGCCCAGAAGATGAAGCGCCGCAGCTCCGCATAGCGCGACGTGCTGAGCAGGGCCGGGTCGGTGCCGCTGCCCTTGCGCAGCAGCACCAGGTAGCCGCTGGCGCTGCCCACGGCCAGGGTGTGGCCGTCGGGCGCTGCGGCGATCGCCAGGATGGCGCCGCCGATGTGGTGGCGCCAGAGGGCCGTGCCGTCCTCGGCCAGGCCGTGCAGATCGCCCTGTGCGTCGCCCTCCACACGCAGGCCATGGACGGTGGCGGCGGGGCACGATGCAGGCAGGTTTGCCGGTGCGGCCGTGGGGCTCAGCGCCCACGCATCGGCACTGACCCGCCACCACGCGGGTGCTTGCGTGGGATGCACGGGCTCCGTGCGGGCCAGCAGACGGCCATCTTCCAGCCACTGCAGGGCATCCACGGCGTGGCCGGTGCGTGCGGCGTGGTGGGCATAGACATGGGGCGCGAAGGCAAAGCGGCGGTGAAAGCGTGCGGACAGGTCGCCGTCGGCCAGCGCGTGTACAGCGCGTGCCAGTTGCAGCACGGCGCCAGCCTGGGGGCCGCGCGGGTCGGTGGGCTGCGCAGGCATGAAGTGCACAGGGGCGGGCGGCGGTACGGTCACCGGGGGCGTGCCGGCTGCCGCGGCACCGGGCGCCACACCATGGGCGGGTACAGCATCGCCTACCGCAGCGGCCGCCACGGCAGCGGCCGCCGCCTCAGCGGATGACGCCGCGGGTTCCGTGCCGTGCTCCAGGGCCGCCGCGGCCTCAGCGGCGACGGCCTGCTTCAGCCAGTGCTCCCGCACGCGGGCGGCGTGGGCCCGGCCGTGGGCCTGCCAGTCGTGCGACAGCGCCATGAGGACGGGCCCGAACACCTCGGCGTCGGCCTCGTGCGGCGCGAAGGGCGGCAGGCGGGGCAGGGGCGGGGCATCGCCGGACAAGCCGCTGGAGTGCAGCGCCTGTTGCTCTTGTGCATGGGCGGCGTGCAGGCGCTGCTCCAGCGTGGTGAACAGCTCCAGCAGGTGCTGCATGTGCTGCACGGCGTGGTTGGGCAGCGGCGTGCGCGGATCGCTCTGGCGCTGGCTGTAGCTGATGCGCAGGCCGTTCGGGTGGGCCGTGCCCTCCGGCAGGGCATCGCCGGGCGTCAGGTCGATCTGGTAGCAGGCATGTGCGTCGTCCTCGGGGTCGCCGGCGCGCTCGCTGCCGTTGCGCCAGCTGAACTTGAGCGCCCGCCCCCATGAATGCCCCCCTGCTGGCCGGGCTGGCGCGCGCCGATCCACACGTCGCCCTCCCACCAGCCGTTGCGCTCGGGGTCGCTCCATGTGTTGTAACGGGTGGTGAATACGGGCAGCAGCGTCAGCGCCTCGATGCGTGCGGGGGTGAGCGTGGCATGCAGCCGCTCGCGCAGCGGCCGGCCGGCGCGGCGCTGGCCCTCGGCCAGGCGCCAGTAGGCCAGCACCTCGCGCCAGCCCTCTCCGCAGGCGACCAGCGCGCCGGCTGCCGCGTCGCCCGCCCCGGCCTGTGCGGGGAGCGGTTGCCATGCGCCGGGCTGGCCGGCGCTGTCGTAGGCGCGGTATTGGCGCACCAGGCCGTCCGCGCCGGGGGGCGGAGGCGGGATGCCAGAGCGCAACCGCGCCCAGGCCTGCGCCAGCGCGTGGGTAGGTGCGCTCTCGGCCGGGGGCAGGGCGAGCCAGAAGTCCCAGCGCTTCCAGAGAGTGATGAACAGGGCGTCGTGGTAGGCGTCCTGGTCTTCATCCACGTGGCTGCGCGTGAGCAGAAAGTCCGTCTGCCCGAACCAGCCGGCTGCCTTGTGCTGGCTCTTGTCGGGCAGGGCGGCCTGGAGCAGCCGCCGCAGTTGCGCCGCGTCCATTGCATCGCCTGCGCACAATCCGTCGTCCACCGGCAGCCCGGGCTCTTCGGACACAGCCGGCTTGACCGCGCTGGCAGGCGGAGGCACGAATGAAGAGGGGCTGGACATGGCAAAGGCGCACGGTTGTGTGGCGCATGGTAGCGCCGACACCGCTGCGCCATCAATGTGCGGCCCGTGGGCCCCTACAGGCCTTGGGTAGCGGGGCGTCGGCCATGGCTTGGCCTGGGTTCTGCCGCTGCGGCGGGCAGCGCGGGGCCTTGCCGACCGGGGCCCGCACGCGGGACGGACTACAGCACGATCTTGCCGTCGGCGACATACAGCTCGTATTGGTCGCGCGGCAGGGCGGTGAGGCCTGCGGTGTTGTTGTCGTCGCGCCAGCTCAGCGTGACGCTGTCGGTGGCGAAGGTGAGTTCCACCGGTCCTTCCGGAATGGCAATGGGCATGCCGTCTCCTTCCCGGTAGGTGACGTGGCCTTGGATGGTGGCTTGCTGGGGCATGTGCGTGCTCCTGGGTCGTTGCGGTCAAAAGGGGGAAGGGTGCCCCCTACCGCATTACAGGCCATCCTGCGGGGTGTCGGCTGTCAGACCAGCGCGCGTTTTGCGCCGCAGGCGTTTGCGTCGAGCCGCGGGCTGGCCCGGGCCCGTCGGGGCGGCGCGCTGTACCAGCGGAATCACCCACAGCACCACCACTGCGAGCAGCGTGGCCAGGATGGCCGTGCTCTCACGCCCCAGGCCCGCAGCCACGCCGATGGCGGCCGTGAGCCAGATGCCGGCTGCGGTGGTCAGGCCCTTGACCTGACTTTCCGCGTCGCCCTTCAGGATGGTGCCCGCGCCCAGGAAGCCGATGCCGGCGATCACCCCTTGCAGCACACGGCTGTTGTCCGCCGGGGCAATGCCCGCCTGCTGCGCGACGAGCACGAACAACGCGGCGCCCATGGCCACCAGCATGTGGGTGCGCATGCCTGCGGCCTTGCCGGCCTGCTCGCGCTCCCACCCCAGCAGGCCGCCCAGCAACGCGGCCACGCCCATGCGCAAGACCACCCGCGTGGTTTGTTGGGGGTCGCCAATGTCCGAGAACTCGTGGGCGGCCACGGCCAGGGCGTCAGCCCACCAGCCGGTCATGGCGTGCCACGCCTGAAGACCAGGCGACAAAGGGGCAAAGCGGGGAGGAAAGCTTGGGGCGCTGCACGGTGCATGGCCGCCAGTGTGAAGCGCGCAGACAGGGGTGGGCAGCGGCGGCCGCCGCTCCTGTGGGTAGGACACGGCCGGGTGGCGGGATGCTCCGAAAAGCTGCAGGGCGTTAGATAAAAATTGGCCGGTAGCGCTTGCTAGGTAAGCGCTAAAAGCTACTCTTTTGGTAGCGAATCTTCGATGTCCTGCTGCCAGGGCAGGGTCCAGATGTGTTGCTGCCAATCCGGCGCTGCGTCCGCGTTTGGCTGCGGGGGTGCGCTGTCGGTGGTGGATGTTCTGGCAGCGGGCCACTGCAATCCACTGTGCAGCGTGACCAGGCGGCCGTCTGCGGGGTGGGGCAGGCTGAGCTGCCACGCATGCAGCCACAGGCGGTGCAGGCCGAGGCGCTCTGCCCACCAACGGTTGAGCGGCCCCTTGCCGTGGGTGGCGTCACCCAGGATGGGGTGGGCCAGATGCTTGAGGTGGCGGCGGATCTGGTGGCGGCGCCCCGTGGTCGGCTCGGCCAGCACCAGCGATGCGCGCGTCGTGGCAAAGCGGGGGTCGCTGCATTCGGGTAGCTCCAGCCGCGCCAGGCGCATGAGGCGCGTGTGGGCAGGCTGGGTGGGGGCGTCGGGCGGCGCGTCGTCGGGGCGCAGCGGGTGGTCCACTTCGGCCTGCGCCGGTGCCCAGCCGCGTACCAACGCCAGGTATTGCTTGCGCACGGCATGCCGGGCGAAGGCGTCGGCCAGGGCCCGCGCGGCGGCGGGGTGCAGGGCCATGACGAGCACGCCGCAGGTGCCCTTGTCCAGCCGGTGCACGGGGTAGACGTGCTGGCCGATCTGGTCGCGCAGCGCCTGCATCACGAAGCGCGTTTCGCCTGCGTCCAGACCTGTGCGGTGCACCAGCCAGCCCGCCGGCTTGAAAACGGCCACCATGTGCGCGTCCTGCCACAGCAGGCGCAGCGGAGGGTGCGCGGGCGTCAGGGGTTGCGCCCCGGGGTGAGCTGGATGGTGCTCAGGCCCGAATGGGGCGGGTCCTGCTGCGAGGTGAGCCAGTACACCCACAGGCCGCGCAGCCACGCGCCCATGTAGATGATGGACACGGTAAAGATGCCCCACTGCTCGGCCTTCCACGAGGCGTAGAACCAGAACGGCTGCCCCAGCAGCCCGAAGATGCAGGCCCAGCGGCGCAGCGCCGTTCTGCGCGCCTGCGACAGCCAGGCGGCGGTGGCACCCAGCAGGGCGATGGCAATCTGGTCAAGTCCCATGGTGATGTGGCCGTTGCGTGGCGATAGGGTGTTAACTGGATGTTTGTACAGCCATGATAACAGTGGCGGGGGCTGCAGCGGCCAGGAACTCCCGCAGGCGACGCGGGCGCGCTACGCCTTGGCGGTGGAGAGGGGGGAGCCGGGGAGCCGGTCGCGCCGGGCGATGAATTCGCGGGCCGCCTGGGCGCGCAGGGTGGCCCGGCCCAGCCCGGTGATGGTGATGACGCGTGCCGAGCGCACGGATTCGCCTTCGCCGGGCAGTTCAGCCTGCACCATGCCCGCGGCGCGCAGGACACGCAGCTTGTCCACCTCTGCCTCACCGACGACGGGGGCGGGAAACTGGTCCCGCTGCGCAAGTTGACGGAGAAGTTCCATGGGCATGTGACTGGCTCCCGGTGCTGCGCCGCGCAAACGGTGCGGCGGACGGGGTTATTGTGGCCCCTGGGGCGAGGCCGGTACAACAAAGGCCCCGTTCTCAAGTAGGCAGTTCGTTGCCGTGCGCTGACCGACAATCCCGCCATGACTGTGTCTTCGCGCTCCACCTTCCTGCCCCTGTCGCTGCTGGCCGCGCCGCAGCGGGACGACCCGCACCCGCTGGTGCTGTACCACGGCCGCTGCGCCGACGGTTTTGCCGCCGCGCTGGCCGCCTGGCGTTTTTATGGCGGTCAGGTCGAATGCCTGGGGCTGACCCACGGGCAGGTGGCCACCGTGGACGACCTGCCGCCGCTGCAGGGGCGGGCCGTGTACGTGCTGGACTTTGCGTTTGCGCCCGACCTGCTCGCCGCCATCGACGCGCGTGCCGCCCGGCTGGTACTGCTGGACCACCACAAGAGCGCGGCCGAGCAGTTGGAGGGCTTTGCCTGCCGCTGCGGGGGCCTGCACTTCGACATGGGCAAGTCTGGCGCGCGCCTGGCGTGGGAGTTTTTCCACCGTGACGCACCACTGCCCGCCTTGGTGCGCCACGTGGAAGACCGCGACCTGTGGGCCTGGCAGTACCCCGACACCGCGGGCTACGTGGCGGCGCTGGACATGGAGCCGTTCGACTTCGCCCGTTGGCAGCAGATCGCCGACTTCACGCCCGCCGAGACGGCGGCCTTCGTCGCGCGCGGGCAGGCCATGGACGAGAAGTTCCGCCACCTGGCGCAGGACGTGGCGGGCGGTGCGCAGCCGCTGGTGTTCAACGGCGAGGCCGGGCTGATGGTGAATGCGCCCGG
Source organism: Diaphorobacter nitroreducens (assembly GCF_002214645.1). NCBI lineage: Bacteria > Pseudomonadati > Pseudomonadota > Betaproteobacteria > Burkholderiales > Comamonadaceae > Diaphorobacter > Diaphorobacter nitroreducens. The sequence goes on along the minus strand of NZ_CP016278.1, from coordinate 1,589,188 downwards.
CGCCTTCCACAGCCTGGTGGGCGAGTTGCTGTCGCGCCAGAGCGGCACCTTCGCGCTGATGTGGGTGGTGGGCAAGGACGGGCAGGTCAAGGTGGGCCTGCGCTCGCAGCGCGGCTATGACTGCTCGCCCCTGGCCGTGAGCATGGGCGGCGGCGGCCATGCCCAGGCCTGCGGCTTTCGCCTGCCTGGCGAGCGGCTGGCGCAGTTGCTGTCAGGCGTGTTCCAGGCCGATGGAACGGTGTGAATTGTTAGCCGAAATGGCCTGTAGCGCTTGATGGAAAAGCGCGAACAGCTATTGAAATGATAGTCGCCTAGCGCTGCCGGCGCCGGTAGTCCCAGGGCGCCTGCGGGCGCGGCTGCGACCACAGCCCGGTCTGGGTGGCGCGTGCCTGGCGCTGCAGCGCCACCAGGTGCGGATAGCGCTTGGCCTGCGGTGCATAAACCCAGGCCAGGCCGGCGCGCACCTGGGCCGTGCCCACGTCCTGCCCCTGGCAGCGCACATGCGCCAGCGTGCGGCCGTAGTCGTCGTGGCCCAGCGTGCGCAGGGCGGCCTGCTGGCGAAAGCACAGGCGCGCCAGGTTCTGGCGCGCGCGCTGGCCGAAGGCCTGGCGGCTCTCGGGCGCGTCGATCGCTACCACGCGCACGCGCTGCGGGCGCCAGGCCCCCGCCGTGCCGCAACGCACGGTGAGCGTGTCGCCATCGCTGATGGCAATCACAAGGCAGAGGAGGGCGGCAGCGGGCACGGGTGGGGCAAAGGTGAAGAGCGGATAAAAGCGCGGCGCGGTGGCGGTGGCGCGTCGGCATGCGGCCGCTGCGGCCGCGCCGGTGTCGCACGGTGACGCCGCAAGGGCGCGCACTATAACCGCGTGGGGTGCACGCTTACCGGTCCGCGCGGCATCGCGGCCTTGCCCGTACCGATTGCCTAAAAAATGAGCGATGCGCTGCAGCCCAATGCCGGCGCGGCCTGCGCGCGGTTGTCCCGGCGGTTGTCCACAGGGCCGCCCACAGGCGGTGGGCATAAGTAGGTGCGGCGGCGGGGCATGCGCCAATGGCCGACAATCGCGGGTCGCACGCGGGCGAACACCCCTTTCCTCGTTCGGGCGCCTGCCTGCTGTCCTCGTCCGGATGCGTGCCTCTCGTGTCTTGCCCGCGGCGGCGACGCTGTGTCGTCGCCGGGTTTCCCGCATCGTTTCTTGTCCACCTGCTGCCGTTGTGATCCAAGGTCTTGTTGCGTCCATCGTCGCGTCCGTTCTGTTCGGCGCCATGTATTACCTGGCACCGGCGCTGGCGCCGCTGGATGGCGAGCAGATCTTCGGCTGGCGCGTGCTGTGCACGCTGCCGTTCACCACGGCGCTGCTGCTGGCGCGCGGGCAGTGGCCGCGCGTGCGCCTGCTGGCTGCACGCGCGTGGCGGCAGCCGCTGCTGGCGCTGGGGCTGCTGGCCAGCGCCGCCATGCTGGGCGTGCAGTTGTGGCTGTTTTTATGGGCGCCGCTGCACGGGCGGGCGCTGCCGGTGTCGCTGGGCTACTTCCTGCTGCCGTTGGTGATGGTGCTGGCCGGGCGGGTGCTGTACCGCGAGCGTCTGTCGCACCTGCAGGGGCTGGCCACGGCACTGGCGGGCGCGGGTGTGCTGCACGAGGTGCTGCGCGCCGGCGGCATGTCGTGGGAGACATGGCTGGTCGCGCTGGGCTACACCGCGTATTTCGTGCTGCGCCGGCGCCTGGCCACCGACCACCTGGGTGGCCATTGGCTGGACATGCTGCTGCTGGTGCCCGCGGCGCTGTGGTTCGTGGTGCGTGCGCCGTCGTCCCTGCCGCTGGTGCTGGAGCATGCGCACCTATGGGCGATGGTGCCCGTCCTGGGCGTGCTCAGTGCCGTGGCGCTGGCGTTGTACATGGCCGCCAGCCGCCTGCTGCCGCTGGGGTTGTTTGGTCTCTTGAGCTATGTGGAGCCGGTGCTGCTGGCACTGGTGGCGCTGGCGCTGGGCGAGAGCATCGGCGCGGCGCAGTGGCCCACCTACGGCCCCATTTTCGCCGCCGTGGCTCTGCTGGTGCTGGACGGCGCACTGCGCCTGCGCCGTCCAGCCGTGCAGGTTCAAGACAAAAAACCGCTCTAGCGCCCGTCCATCAAGCGCTGGCAGCTATTAAAATCGATGCAAACGGTGCCATTCGCAGCACCGCACAGCCACCCGAGGGAGCCCCCACATGCACGCCACCGTGTCCTGTCCGCGCCAGCGTTTGCGCGTCTTTTCTGCGGCGGGCGTGTGCTTCGCCCTGGCCACCGCTGGCCTGCTGGCGCTGCCCGCCACGCCCGCGGGCGCGCGCGACGCGTCTACCGCCTGGGGCAAGCGCCTGGTGGAGTCGTTCGAATTGACGCCCGAAGACCTGGCGCGACTGGCGCGCCACCAGGACAAGACGGCCGGCAGCAAGCCCGCGGGCTTTTTCTCCGAAACGGTGGCCTGGAAGGCGCCGCGCGCGCTGGACCTGCCCGCCAGCGGCAACCCCTACACGCTGGTGGTGCACGTGGCCGGCGTGGCCCAGGCCGACGGCGAAGGCCTCACGCGCTGGATGGCCGGCTGGGACACGGACAACGGCACGCGCCTGTCGATGGTGCAGGGCGCTTCGTTCGGGACGGGCACGCGCGCGGGCCAGGTGCTGCAGCTGGCGGGCACGGCCGGGCCGGTGAGCTTCAAGGAGGACCGCAAGGTGGCGCCGGCGCTGGAGTTCGCAGGCGCGAGCAACCTGCGGCTGGACGGCGTGCGCGTGGAGGTGTGGTCCGGCATGCGGCGCAGCTCGTTTGTCGAGCTGCTCATGTCCGCCGTGCCGCTCCTCACGGGTGTGGTGTTCCTCGCGCTGGTCGTCTGGTGGCGCAAGCGCTAGCGCCGCGCGGCGCACTGCACACCGTGCAGGCCGCCCGTGGCGCTGGCGGGCGCGTGCCGCGCTAGAAGCCCAGCGGCTGGCCGGGCTTCCAGGCGTCGGCCAGGCGCTCGGCCTCGGCAATGTCGCTGGGATGCAGCTTGTCCTTGAGGCGGACCAGGCCTGCACGGGCGCTGGACGGGTAGTGCTGCTCGGTCAGCAGCGCGTCGCGCACCGGCGCGGCGCGCGAGGCGCGTTCGGCCAGCGTGAGCAGCATCCACGCGGGGACGGGACGTTGGCTTACGGGATCGGCACCCCGCGCGTAGAGCATGCCCAGGCTGTACAGGCCCGCGCCGTCGCCCTGGCGCGCCGCACGCAGGTACCAGTTCTCGGCCAGTGAGGGCTGGCGCGGCACATGTTCACCGCGCTCATACAGCCCCCCCAGGCGCACGGCGGCGGTGGCATCGCCCGCGCGGGCGGCGCGCTCCAGCCATTGCAGCGCCTCGGCCGGGTCCAGCGGCTGGCCGATGGCGTTGCGGTAGCTGCTGCCACCCAGCAGCATGGAGCCCAGCAGCACCATGGCCCGCGGCTCGCCCTCATCGGCCAGCGCGCGCACGGCAGGCAGCGCCTGGGCGCCTTCGCCCATGCGCCACTGGTGTTCCAGTGCATCGATGCGCGCCCGCCCGTCCTGCACGGCGCGGGCCTGGCTGACATCGGCGGCGCGGCTGTCGCTGGCGGCGCGTTGCTCCTGCTGGGCGCTGCGCTGGCGCTCGCCGTTCCACTTCCAGCCCAGCAGCGCAGCCCCGGCCAGCACGGCGCTGCCCAGGGCGATCCAGGCCCAGGGCAGACCCGCGCTGGCCCGGGCGCGGCGCGGGTCCAGCGGGACGGGCTGGGTATCGTCCTCTTCATCGTGGCCCGCGCGTGCGCGTGGGCGCGGCGTGGCCTTGTCGTAGACCACCGCGCAGCGCGGGCATTGCCAGGCGGGGGCGGTGTCGCTGGCCTGGCGCGTGTAGTGGCAGCGTGGGCAGGTGCGTGCGACGTGCGATGAGGCCGCAGCAGGCGCGGGTTGCGTGGGCGCGGGGTCGAGCGGGGCGAGGGACAGGCCGTCGCCAGGGTTTGTGGTCATGGTGTTCAGTTCCTCCCGCCGCGATTGTCGCTGCTGGGTGGAGGGTGCTGAGCGTAGGTGAAGAACCCGGCGCAAAGCCAATGCAGGAAAGCGCCAGCAGCTCTACTTTTTGCGGTGGTGCGGCACCGGCGAGGGCGGGCTGGCGGGCTGCCAGCAGCCCGGCTCCAGCCCGTCCAGGGCGTAGGGGCCGATGGCCGCGCGCACCAACCGCAGCGTGGGGTGGCCCACGGCGGCGGTCATGCGGCGCACTTGGCGGTTGCGGCCTTCGCGGATGATGAGTTCGATCCAGCAGTCGGGAATGTTCTGGCGCACGCGGATGGGCGGATCGCGCTCCCAGAGGGCGGGGGGCGGCTCCAGCCGGCGCACGCGTGCGGGCAGGGTAGGGCCGTCGCCGAGCTGCACGCCATGGCGCAGGGCCTGCAGCGCGGCCTCGTCAGGAATGCCCTCCACCTGCACCCAGTAGGTCTTCTCCATCTTGTGGCGCGGATCGCTGATGCGTGCCTGCAGCGCTCCGTCGTCGGTGAGTAGCAGCAGCCCCTCGCTGTCGGCATCGAGCCGCCCCGCCACATAGACGCCGGGCACGTCGATGAAGTCCTGGAGCCCGCGCCAGCGCCCCTCGGGCGTGAACTGGCTCAGCACGCCATAGGGCTTGTTGAAGCGCAGCAGCCGCGCCGCGCGCTGGGGGGCGGGTGCTGGCGCGGCCGCGGGGCGGCGCAGCGCCAGGCGCGGGCGTGGGCGTGGGGCGGGGGGCGTGCTCATGCGGGCAGGAACAGGGCCGGGTCCACCATGGTGCGGTTGAGCATCACGCCCCAGTGCAGGTGCGGGCCGGTCACGCGGCCGGTGGCCCCTACCCTGCAGAACGCATCGCCCGTGCGCAGTACGTCACCCACCTGGCAGTCCATACGGCTGAGGTGGCAGTACATGCTGAGCAGGCCGCCGCCATGGTCCAGCCACACGGTGCCGCCGTTGAAGAAATAGTCGCCCACATCGATCACCCGGCCCGCCAGCGGCGCGGCGACAGGGGTGCCCGTGGCGGCGGCAATGTCCATGCCGCTGTGCGGATTGCGCGCCTGACCGTTGAACACGCGCCGCAGGCCGAAGCTGCTGGAGCGCCGTCCCGGCACGGGCTGGCGCATCTGCAGCCCCTCTGGCAGGGGCGTTGAAAAGGTGGCCATGACGTGCTGCTGGTGCGCGCGCTCACGCTCGTGGCGGGCCAGGTCTTCGGGTGCCAGGTCCACCGTGCGCGGTGCCACGGTCAGGCGCTGCTCGCGGTACTGCTTGGCTGCCACGCGGTAAGCCACGCGCCGCGCCGGTGCGGTCGGCGTGGCCTGTACCGTCACCTCGGCCTCGCCCACGGGCGCGGCAAGCGGGATGCCGACGATGGCCGTCCACTCGATCGCATCGCCCAGCACCAGCACCGGGATGTCGCCCGCGTGCACCACCGGCCGCTCGGCCGCGGGGCCCAGCGACAGCCGGGCCACGCCCCCGGGCACGGCCAGGGCCTGCGGCCATTGCTGGGCGGTGCCCGCCCGGACCAGCGCGGGCATGCCGGGCGCCAGGGCGAGGCCCAGCGCCTGCAGCAGCGTGCGGCGCCGTGCGCCTGAGGGGGAAAGGGGCGGAAAAGTGGGGTCGCAAGGGAATGGCACGGCCGCAGTGTAGAGCGCTCCTGGCCGCCGCCTGCCCGCCGCGTGGGCATGGTTATGCGCAAAGCTAAGGTTCTCATGCGCGCGCGTGGTAGTGGTCCATAATCCGCACCCAATGCCCTGGGCGCCATGGTGCCCGGGGCATTGCCACGTCTGGCCCGGCACTTGCGCCCACAAGGTGCGCGCCCGGCTCCAGGGCGCTCCACGGCTGCACCCACCAAGCACCGCCTGCACCTCAGGCGGTGTTTTCACTTGGGGCCTGGCTTTGTTCCCCTTTTATTTATTCCATTTCGCTAGAAAGCAGATCGACCATGCGTCAAGAACATGACTTCATCGGTATCAAGACCATTCCCCCGGACGCGTATTGGGGCGTCCACACCGCTCGTGCCGTAGAAAACTTTCCCATCACCGGCCACACCGTGGCCCACATGCCCGAGTTGATCCGGGCCTTTGCCTTCGTCAAGAAGGCCGCCGCCCACGCCAATCTGCAGCTGGGCGCGATCAACGCAACCCAAGCCCACGCCATTGCCCAAGCCTGCGACGACCTGATCGCCGGACAGTTGCACGACCAGTTCGTCGTGGACGTGATCCAGGGTGGGGCCGGCACCTCCACGAACATGAACGCCAATGAGGTGATCGCCAACCGTGCCCTGGAGCACCTGGGATTGCCCAAAGGCCGCTATGACACGATCCACCCGAACGATCACGTCAACGCATCGCAAAGCACCAACGATGCCTACCCCACGGCGCTGAAGATCGCCACCTATTTCGGTATCGAGACGCTGCTCAAGGCCCTGTCGGCCCTGCGCGGCGCGTTCGAGGCCAAGGCCGAGGAATTCAAGGGCATCCTGAAGATCGGCCGCACCCAGTTGCAGGATGCCGTGCCCATGACGCTGGGCCAGGAGTTCGCCGCCTTCGCCGCCATGATTGCCGACGATGAGCGCCGCCTGCGCGAGTCCGCCTACCTGATGACCGAGGTGAACATGGGCGGCACCGCCATCGGCACCGGCATCAACGCGCCCGTCGGCTACGTGGACGTGGTCATCCCTGAGCTGGCGCGGCTGTCGGGCGTGCCGGTCAAGGCTGCGGCCAACCTGATCGCCGCCACGTCGGACACAGGGGCCTTCGTTGACATCTCTGGCGTCCTCAAGCGCATCGCCGCCAAGCTCTCCAAGATCAGCAACGACCTGCGCCTGCTGTCCTCGGGCCCGCAGGCCGGCGTGGGCGATATCCAGCTGCCCGCGCGCCAGGCGGGCTCGTCCATCATGCCCGGCAAGGTCAACCCCGTCATCCCCGAGGTGATGAACCAGGTGTGCTTCGAAGTGATCGGCAACGACGCCGCCATCACCATGGCTGCCGAAGCGGGCCAACTGCAGCTCAACGCCTTCGAGCCGCTGATGGGCTGGGCGCTGCACAAGAGCCTGCACCACCTGGCCAGGGCCTGCCACACCCTGCAGGTGAACTGCGTGGAGGGCATCGTGGCCAACCAGGGGCTGCTGACGGAACGCATCGCCGCGTCGGTGACGCTGGTGACCGCGCTCAACCCGCTGATCGGCTACGAGAAGGCGGCCGCCATCGCCAAGTCGGCCATTGCCACGGGCAAGCCGATTGCCGTGGTGGCCGAGGACCTGGGCATCATGACCCAGGCCGAGATGCACAAGCTGCTGGTGGCCGAGCGCCTCACGCAGGCGGGCGCCATCCAGGCCGCTGATTGACGGGCGCTGCCGGGGCCTCGGCTGCTGCCGAAGGCGCCGGTAGGCCGCGGCGGTCATCCGCCCAAAAAAAAGCCCAGTCAGGGACTGGGCTTGAAGGGATCCAGGAAACCAGAGTTTCGAGAGGATCCAAGGAGACAACTGGAGGGCCCTGCGACATTCATTCCCATCGCCGGGCCAGTGAGTGAATTATAGGGGTAAACCCTGAAATCTGCCAGCGACGTGGCAGCGATTCACTCAACGCTTGCGGGGAGCCGCGGTTGCGGCGGTCGCCGTCTTGGCCGCGGTGGCGGCAGAGCTGGCCACGGCGTTGAAGTTGGCTTCGGCCACATCGCTGGCCTGCTTCACGGCCTTTTGCACCGACTCGAAGGCGTTGTTGGCGGCAGACACAGCGCTCTTGAAGACGGCGACGGTGGTCTCGGAACCAGCGGGGGCGTTCTTGGCGGCGCTGTCCACCAGGTTGGTGAAGTTGCGCTGCACTTCTGCGGCCTGGGCTTCGAAGGTCTTGCCGAACTCGGCGCCCGTGCCGGAAGCGATGTCGTACAGGTGGCGGCTGTAAGCCACGGCCTTTTCCGCCAGGGGTTGGAACAGGCTGGCTTGCAGTGCGAGCAGCTCTTGTGCGTCCTTGGTGGACAGCACGGCCTGGGTGTGGCTGGCGGCTTCGGCCAGGGCGGCGCGCGAGGCGGTCACGTTCAGTTCGACGAGCTTCTCCACGCCCTCGAAGGCCTTGTTCGTCAGGCCGAACAGGGTCTCCAGGTTGGCCTTGTGGGAAGCGAGGATTTGCTCAGGGGTCAGCGACATGTCATATCTCCATTGAATGCCCGGGATGGGCGGGTTGAGACATCTGCCCTGACTGACCTGTGCGTCATGTTGCAGTGCAGCATGAACCGAATTTTAGGGATCCTGTCGATAGGCGCAAGCATTTTTGTTGCAATGCAGCATTTTTAGGGGCAACTCCCAAAGTTCTGTTGGTTACATCTGGACCGGCGGTGGACTGCGCGCTGCCTATTACGAAGACAGGGGACAAGGGGAGGCCGCCGCTGGCCGCTGGCAGAATCAGCGCCTCATGAACACGTCCCTCTCTCCCTCAGGTGCGGCAGGCGCTGCAGGCACGGCCCAGCGGCCCCGGCCGCAGCCGCGCGAGGCCTACGCGGTGTTTCGCTCCATTGGTACACGCTGGATGGACAACGACGTCTATGGCCATGTGAACAACGTCGTGTACTACAGCTGGTTCGACACCGCGGTGAACGCCTACCTGATCGAGCAGGGCGCGCTGGACATCCATCACGGCGACACCATCGGGCTGGTCATCGAGACGCAGTGCAACTATTTCGCGTCGCTGGCGTTCCCGCAAACCATCGACGCCGGCATCCGTGTGGCGCGGCTGGGTGACACGAGCGTGCGCTACGAGGTCGGCCTGTTCGCCCAGGGCGAGGCCATGAGTGCGGCTTGCGGCCACTTCGTGCATGTGTACGTGGGACGGGACGACCGCCGTCCGCGTGCGCTGCCCGATCGGCTGCGCCAGGCACTGCAGCCCTTGTGCGTGGCGCGTTGATCGCGGGCGTGGCGCGCCGGCTTTCCCTGAGGGCTGCCGGGGCGGCGCGCCGGTTTGCGGCGGCCCGGGTGGGTTGATGCCAGAATCAGGGGCTCGCCGGCCCGGCCACGCGTGTGTGGCGGCGCGGCGGATCCCCATCGCCATGTCCAGTAGCGGGACAGTCTGCCCCGCGCGCATCCATGATCATCACCAGCCTGCTCGACACCGACCTGTACAAGTTCACCATGATGCAGGTGGTGCTGCACCAGTTTCCGGGTGCGCAGGTGGAGTACCGCTTCAAGTGCCGCAACCCGGGTGTGGAGCTGGCGCCCTTCGTCAGCGAGATCCGCGACGAGATCCGCGCGTTGTGCAGCCTGCAGTTCCAGGACGCGGAGCTGGCCTACCTGCGCTCGCTGCGCTTCATCAAGAGCGACTTCGTCGACTTCCTGGGGCTGTTTCGCCTCAACGAGAAGTACATCCGCGTGAGCGCGCTGCCCTCGGGCGAGATCGACATCACCATCACCGGGCCCTGGCTGCACACCATCCTGTTCGAGATCCCGGTGCTGGCGATCGTGAACGAGGTGTACTTCCGCAACACGCAGAAGGTGCCCGACTTTCCCGAGGGGCGCCGCCGGCTCGAAGCCAAGATCGGCCAGCTGCAGCAGCCGGGACTGGACAGCCTCAAGATTGCCGACTACGGCACGCGCCGGCGCTTTTCGCGCGCCTGGCACGAGGAGGTGCTGCGCGTGCTGTGCGTGCGCCTGGGCTCTGACGACCGGCGCTGCGCGCCGGGGCAGTTTGCGGGCACGAGCAACGTGTTGTACGCAATGAAGCTGGGCGTGACGCCGCTGGGCACCATGGCACACGAATACCTGCAGGCCTGCCAGTCCCTCGGCCCGCGGCTGCGCGACAGCCAGGTGTTCGGCTTCGAGATGTGGGCCAAGGAATACCGCGGCGACCTGGGGATCGCGCTGTCCGACGTGTACGGCATGAGCGCCTTCCTGCGCGACTTCGACCTGTACTTCTGCAAGCTGTTCGATGGCGCGCGCCACGACAGCGGCGACCCCTTCGCATGGGGCGAGCGGCTGCTGCAGCACTACCGCGACAACCGCGTGGACCCATTGACCAAGACGCTGATCTTCAGCGACGCGCTGACCGTGCCTCGCATCATCGAGCTGTACCAGCGCTTCAATGGCCGCTGCCAGCTGGCGTTCGGCATCGGCACCAACCTGACCAACGATCTGGGCTACGAGCCACTGCAGATCGTGATCAAGATGACGCGCTGCAACGGCCAGCCCGTGGCCAAGCTGTCGGACGCACCCGGCAAGAACATGTGCAACGACGAGAAATACCTGGCTTACCTGCGCCAGGTGTTCGAGATTCCCTCGCCGCAGTGAGCGCGCGCCTGGCGCCGCCGGCGGCATTTCAACTTTCCCAAGAACGACCCGAGGAGACCTGTCCATGAACCCGATCCGCACCCTGGCCCTTGGGCTGCTGTGCCTGGCACCCGCGCTGGCGGGGGCGGCGGAGATCGACGGCAGCCAGCTGTCGGTGCTGTGGGGTGTTCCGTTTGCAGGCGTGCTGTTGAGCATTGCGCTGCTGCCGTTGCTGGCGCCGCTGTTCTGGCACCACCACTTCGGCAAGGTCACCGCCGCGTGGGCGCTGGCGTTTCTGGTGCCGTTTGCCGTGGTCTTTGGCCCCGGCGTGGCGGCGGCGGGCTTCGCGCATGCGCTGGTCGCGGAATACCTGCCCTTCGTGATCCTTCTCACGGCGCTGTTCACCGTGGCCGGTGGTATCTATATCCGGGGCAACCTGCACGGCAGCCCGGCCCTGAATGCCGGCTTTCTCGCCGTGGGCGCGGTGCTGGCCAGCTTCATGGGCACCACGGGCGCGTCCATGCTGCTGATCCGTCCGCTGATCCGCGCAAACGACAACCGCAAGCATGTGGCGCACGTGGTGGTGTTCTTCATCTTCATCGTCTCCAACGCCGGCGGCTCGCTCACGCCGCTGGGCGATCCGCCGCTGTTCCTGGGCTTCCTCAAGGGCGTGGACTTCTTTTGGACGGCCGCGCACGTGTTTCCGGAAACGCTGTTCCTCATCGGCGTGCTGCTGGTGCTGTTCTATGTACTGGACAGCTGGTACTACCGACAGGCGGGCGAGTTGGGCGCGGCCGATCCCACCCCCGATTCGGCACCGGCCGCGCTGGGTTTTGACGGCAAGATCAATTTCGTGCTGCTGCTGGCCGTGGTGGGGCTGGTGCTGCTCAGCGGCATTTGGAAGTCGCCCGTGGAATGGGTGATCGCCGGCACGCCGCTGGGCCTGCCCGGCCTGGTGCGCGATGCGGGGCTGATCGCGGTGACCGTGGCATCGCTGGCGCTGACGCCGCGGCAAGTGCATGCAGACAACCAGTTCGGCTGGGGCCCGATGCAGGAGGTGGCCAAGCTGTTCGCGGGCATCTTCCTGACCATCATTCCCGTCATTGCCATGCTCAAGGCCGGCGTGAACGGGCCTTTCGGCGCCATCGTCTCCGCCGTCACGCGGCTCGACGGTTCGCCCGATCCTGCGATGTACTTCTGGGCCACCGGCCTGCTCAGCTCGTTCCTGGACAACGCGCCCACCTACCTGGTGTTCTTCAACACGGCCGGCGGCGAAGCGGCCACGCTGATGACCACGCATGCCGCCACGCTGGCCGCCATCTCGGCGGGCGCCGTGTTCATGGGCGCCAACACCTACATCGGCAACGCGCCCAACCTCATGGTCAAGGCGATTGCGGAGGATCGCGGCGTGAAGATGCCCAGCTTCTTCGGCTACATGCTGTGGTCGTGCGGCATCCTGGTGCCGCTGTTCGTCGTGATGACCTTCATCTGGTTGCAATGAGCCCGGGCCTGAACCGCGGGGTGCCTCGGCACGGCCGCGCGTTCAGGCTGCCGACACCTGACCGAAAGGAGCACTTCCCATGTCCAAGCCCCACATCCTCGTCGCGCGCAAGATCTTCCCCGAGGTCATTGAGCGCCTGACGCAGCATTTCGAGGTGTATGCCAACCAGGACGACAACCTGTGGACGCAGGCCGAGCTCATCGAGCGGCTGCAGGGCAAGGACGGCGCGTTGCTCACCGGCACCCAGCCGGTGAACGCCGAGCTGCTGGCCGCCTGCCCGCAGTTGCGCATCGCGGCCAACATGACGGTGGGCTACAACAACTTCGACATCGCCGCGATGACCGCCGCCGGCGTGCAGGGCACCAACACGCCCGACGTGCTGACCGAGACCACGGCCGATTTCGGCTTTGCGCTGCTCATGGCCACGGCGCGGCGCATCACGGAGAGCGAGCATTACCTGCGCGCCGGCCAGTGGACGCGCTGGAGCTACGACATGTTCGCCGGCTGCGAGGTGCATGGCAGCACCTTGGGCATCCTTGGGATGGGCCGCATCGGACAGGGCATTGCCAAGCGTGGGGCGCATGGCTTTGGCATGAACGTGATCTACCACAACCGCTCGCGCCTGTCGCCCGCGCTGGAGGCCGAATGCAAGGCGCGTTACGTGGGCAAGGACGAGTTGCTGGCCCAGGCCGACCACCTGGTGCTGGTGCTGCCCTACACGCCCGAGTCGCACCACGCCATCGGCGCGGCCGAGATCGCGCGCATGAAGCCCACGGCCACGCTGATCAACATCGCGCGCGGCGGCATCGTGGATGACGCGGCGCTGGCCCAGGCGCTCAAGGAGCGCCGCATCGCTGCCGCGGGACTGGACGTATTTGAAGGTGAGCCCGTGGTGCACCCCGCGTTGCTGGAGGTGCCCAACGTGGTGCTCACCCCGCACATCGCCAGCGCCACCGTGCCCACGCGGCTCGCCATGGCGCAACTGGCGGCGGACAACCTGGTGGCGTTCTTCGACGGGCGCGGCGCCCTCACTCCCGTGAACACGCCCGCCAAGGTGTGAATGAAATTGGCCTCTGGCGCTTGATGGGCAAGCGCTAGCAGCTATTGTTTTGATAGTTCAAGAATGACATTCGAAATGACCGCCGCACTGGCGTTGCTGGTGCTCACCGTGGCGTTGCTGGCGGTGCTGCTGTTGCGCCGCCCGCGCGTGGACCTGCCGCCCGAATGGCTGGCGCGCCTGCAGTCGCTGGAATCTGCGGTGCAGGCCACGCAGCTGGCCGTGGCCAAGAATGACGGAGCGCTGGATGCCATGGCCCAGCAACTGCGCGGGTTCACCCAGACCACGCAGGCCCTGCTGGACGAGCGGCTGGCGCTGGCGGCGCAGGAGTCGCGCACCAGCCGCGGCGAGCTGCAGGCGTCCTTTGCCGCGCTGCAGTCGCGTCTGGAGCAACACCTGGCGCAGGCGCGCGCCGATGCGGCCGTAGCCCGCAAGGAGCAGGCGGATGCGCTGGCCGCCTTTCGTGCCGAGCTGAGCCAGACAGCGCAGGCGCTGGCGGCCGACAGCCTGAAGTCGCGCGACGCCATGGCCGAGAGCACGCAGCTCTTCGGCCAGCGCATCCAGGAGCGCTTTGAGGCGCTGAGCGGCACGACGCGCGGCACGCTGGACTCGCTCAAGGGCGACATCCAGGGCCAGTTGGGCACCATGTCGGGCGCGCTGCGCGACCAGCTGGAAGGCACCACGCACCAGTTGCGCAGCCAGTTCTCCGCCCTGCAGGAGTCCATGGGGCAGCAGCTGTCCGGCCTGGTCGCCAGCAGCCAGAACAATGCCGAGGCGCTGCGCGGCGCGCTCAACGAGCGCCTGGCCGCCATCCAGGGCGATAACGCCGCCAAGCTGGAGGAGATGCGCCGCACCGTGGACGAAAAGCTGCACGCCACGCTGGAGCAGCGCCTGGGCGAGTCCTTCAAGCTGGTGAGCGACCGGCTGGAGCAGGTGCACAAGGGCCTGGGCGAGATGCAGACGCTGGCCGGCAGCGTGGGAGACCTGAAGCGCGTGATGACCAACGTGAAGACGCGCGGCACCTGGGGCGAAATGCAGCTGGGCGCGATCATCGACAACGTGCTCACGCCCGAGCAGTTCGCCCGCAACGTCAAGACCATGCCGGGCAGCGACGACCTGGTGGAGTTTGCCATCCGCCTGCCGGGCAAGAGCGACGAGCAGCCCGTGTGGCTGCCCATCGACTCCAAGTACCCCGTGGAGCACTACCAGCGCCTGCTGGACGCGCAGGACACGGCGGACAAGGGGGCCATCGCAGCGGCGGGCAACGCCTTCGAATCCTCCATCCGCCTGGAGGCCAAGAAGATCTTCAGCAAATACGTGGCGCCGCCATACACCACCGACTTCGCGGTGCTCTACCTGCCCACCGAAGGGCTATTTGCCGAAGTCATGCGCCGTCCCGGGCTGGTCGAGGCGGTGCAGAACGATTGCCGCGTGATGATCACCGGGCCTGCCAATCTGGCGGCCATGCTCAGCAGCCTGCAGATGGGCTTCAAGACGCTGGCCATCGAGAAGCGCTCGTCCGAGGTGTGGAGCGTGCTGGGCCAGGTGAAGACCGAGTTCGCCAAGTTCGGCGACGTGGTGGAGGCTACGCGCAAGTCCATCGACGCGGCGGCCAAGAAGTTCGAGCAGGTGGATGTGCGCACACGTGCCATCCAGCGCAAGCTGCGCGGCGTGCAGGAGCTGCCCGCGCCGGAGCCGGCGGCGGGGCAGGGCGATGCAGCGGGCGCACCCTTGCCGGACCTGCTGATCGAAGACGAAGGCGAGTGACTTGAATCTGGCGCTTGCGCGGCTGATCGCCGGCCAGATCTGCATCCACGCCAGCATGGCGGGCATGCGCATGGCCGCGCCGCTGCTGGCGCTGCGCGAGGGCTACAGCGCGGCGGCCGTGGGCGTGCTGCTGGCGCTGTTCGCGCTCACGCAGGTGTTCCTGGCGCTGCCCGCGGGGCGCTATGCCGACCGCCATGGGCTCAAGCGCCCGGTGCGCCACGCGGTCGTCGCGGCCGTCCTGGGTGCCGGCGCGGCGCTGGTGTGGCCGACGTTTGCGGTGCTGTGCGTTGCGGCACTGCTCACCGGTGGCGCCACGGGGGCTGCCACGATCGCCTTGCAACGCCACGTGGGCCGCGCCGCGCACGGCGGCACGCAACTGCGTCAGGTCTTCAGCTGGCTGGCCATCGGGCCGGCGGTGTCCAACTTCGTGGGCCCGTTCTGCGCGGGGCTGCTGATCGATCACGCGGGTGCGCAGGCGGGCGCGACCATGGGCTTTCGCGCGGCCTTCGCGCTCATGGCCGTATTGCCGCTGGCCACCTGGTTCTGGGTGCGCGGCACGCAGGAGATGCCGCCAGTGGTGGCCGCGGAGGACGGCACGCGCGCGCGGGCCTGGGACCTGCTGGCCGAGCCCGGCTTTCGGCGGCTGCTCATCGTGAACTGGCTGCTGTCGTCGTGCTGGGACGTACACACCTTCGTAGTGCCGCTGCTGGGGCATGAGCGGGGGCTGTCGGCCTCGGTGATCGGCTCCATCCTCGGCGCGTTTGCGATTGCCGCCGCGGTGATCCGCGTGCTCATGCCGCTGGTGGCCGACCGGCTGCGCGAATCCACCGTGGTCACCGGCGCCATGGTGGCGACGGCACTGCTGTTCGCGGTCTATCCGCTGCTGCCGACGGCCGTGACGCTGGGAGCGTGCTCGGTGCTGCTGGGGTTCGCGCTGGGCTCGGTGCAGCCCATGATCATGAGCATGCTGCACCAACTCACGCCCGCGCACCGCCATGGCGAGGCGCTGGGTCTGCGGCTGATGGCGATCAACGGCTCCAGCGTGGTGATGCCGCTGCTGTTTGGCACCGCGAGCGCGCTGGTAGGGCTGAGTGGCCTGTTCTGGGCCGTGGGCGCCACTGTGGGGCTGGGTGCGCGCGTGGCCTGGCGGCTGCGCGGCGAGGCGCCAGCCCCTCCGCCGCATCCCTGACAGGCCTGGACTGTCAAGGCGGTCCGCACGGGGCGCCGCGCCGCTGGTGCGCGGTCAGAGTTCGTAGAACGTGCGGATGATGCTCCAGGCCTCGGCTGGGTCGTCGGTGTAGTGGAACAGCTGGAGGTCCTCGGGCGAGATCGTGCCTTGCTCCACGAGCGCCTCGAAGTTGATCAGCTTCTTCCAGAAGGCCACGCCGAACAGCACGATGGGCACGGGCTTGGCCTTGCCCGTCTGCACCAGCGTGAGCACCTCGAACAGTTCGTCCAGCGTGCCGAAGCCGCCAGGGAACAGCACCAGGGCCTTGGCGCGCATCATGAAGTGCATTTTGCGCAGCGCGAAATAGTGGAACTTGAACGACAGCGAGGGCGAGATGAAACGGTTGCCGCTTTGCTCGTGCGGCAACGAGATGTTGAGGCCCACGTTGAGCGCCCCTGCGTCGTGTGCGCCGCGGTTGGCCGCCTCCATGATGCCCGGCCCGCCGCCGGTGCAGATGTACAGACGCTCGGCGGGCGGGCGGCTCTCGCTGTACTCGGCCACCAGGCGCGCGAACTGGCGGGCCTGGTCGTAGTAATAGGCGTTCTTCACCGCACGCTCGGCGCGCGCAATGCGCTCGGTATCGCCGCTGGCGCGTGCATCGGCCAGTTGCTGCTCGGCCGCTTCGGGCGAGATGAAGCGTGCGCTGCCGTACACCACGACGGTGTGCTCGATGCCCTGCGCCGTCTGGCCCAGGTCGGGCTTCAGCAGTTCCAGTTGAAAGCGGATGCCGCGCGTCTCGCGGCGCAACATGAACTCGGGGTCGGCGAAGGCGAGGCGGTAGGCCTCGGCGTGCAGCGGATTGCCGGCAACGGCGTAGTTGTGCAGCTCGGCCCAGGCATGCGCCAGGCGGCTGTCTTGGAGGTCGGTATTGGCTTGCATGGATGATTTTTCAGTGGAGGCGGCTGTCTGTGGGGCAGTCGCCGGGGTGCGCAGTGTAGCGAGGGGATTCTAATGAAAATGGCCTGTAGCGCTTATGTATCAAGCGCTAGCAGCTATTAAATTAATAGTGATCAAACGCCTTGCCGCGCGCCCGCCCACAGCCAGGGCAGGCTGTGCAGCCCGGCCCAGGTCATGCACAGCGAGCCGGCCACATGCAGCGCACACAGGCCCAGGGCCTGCGCCAGGCGCTGCTGCTGCAGCAGCCCGACCACTTCGGCCGAGAAGGTGGAGAAGGTGGTCAGCGCCCCCAAAAAGCCCGTGATGAGCAGCGCGCGCCAGACCGGGTCCAACTGCGGCAGTGCCTGGAACAGCGCCAGGCACAGGCCGATGAGGTAGCCGCCGATGAGGTTGGCCGCGAGCGTGCCCCAGGGCAGCAGCGCGCCCTGCGTGTTGAGCCACAGGCCCAGCCGCCAGCGCGCGAGCGCGCCGGCGCAGGCACCGGCGCAGATGGCAAGAACGTGGAACATCGGCGCATTGTAGGGAGGCGCTGCCGAGCGGCGGCGGCCTCGTCAGCGCGCCGTCATTTGCTGCGGGAGCCAGGTCACGATGCCCGGAAACACATAGATCAGCGTGACGGCCGCGCACATCAGCAGGAACATGGGAGCGGCCACGCGGGCGATCCACGGTAGCTGCTTGCCCGTCATGCCCTGCAGCACGAACAGGTTGAAGCCCACGGGTGGGGTGATCTGCGCCATCTCCACCACCAGCACGACGAAGATGCCGAACCAGATGGGGTCGATGCCCGCTGCGTTCACCGTGGGCATCAGCACGCCCATGGTGAGCACCACCATGGAGATGCCGTCCAGGAAGCAGCCCAGCACGATGTAGAACACGGCCAGCGCAACCACCAGTTGCGCCTGGCTCAGCCCCAGCGAAGAGATCCATTCCGCCAGGTGCCGCGGCAGGCCGATGTAGCCCATGGCCAGCGTGAGGAAGGCCGCGCCCGCGAGGATCAGCGCGATCATGCAGTACAGCCGCGTGGCGCCCATGAGCGCGTCGCGAAAGCTCGCCCAGTTCAGCGACCCCTGCGCCGCGGACAGCACCAGCGAGCCCACCACCCCCACGGCGGCGGCCTCGGTGGCGGTGGCGATGCCCGTGTAGATGGAGCCCAGCACCGCGGCGATGAGCAGCACCACGGGAATCAGCGCGCGCGATTCGCGCAGCTTGTCCAGCAGGCCCATCTGCCGATCGGCCGCTGGGACCTGGTCGGGGTGGCGCAATGCCCAGAACATGATGTAGCCCGAGAACAGCGCGGCCAGCAGCACCCCGGGCAGCACGCCGGCAATGAACAGCTTGGAGATCGATACCTCGGCCGTCACGCCGTAGACGATCATGATGATCGAGGGCGGGATCAGCAGGCCCAGCGTGCTGGCGCCGGCCAGCGTGCCGATGACCATCTTCTCGGGGTAGCCGCGGCGCGTGAGCTCGGGCAGCGTCATCTTGCCGATGGTGGCGCAGGTGGCGGCGCTGGACCCCGACACGGCGGCAAAGATGGTGCAGCCCACCACGTTGGTGTGCAGCAGCCGCCCGGGCAGGCCCTGCACCCACGGGGCCAGGCCCTTGAACATGTCTTGCGACAGCCGCGTGCGAAACAGGATCTCGCCCATCCAGATGAAGAGGGGCAGGGCGGTGAGCGTCCAGCTCGACGAGGAGCCCCAGATGGTCACCGCCATGGCGTCGCCCGCGGGGCGCGAGGAAAACAATTGCATGCCGATCCAGGCCACGCCCGAGAGCGTGAGCCCGATCCACACGCCGCTGCCCAGGATCAGGAACAGCGACAGGATCAACAGGCCGGTGATGGCAAGGTCACTCATGAAGGCGTCTTCCGGTCATTCGTTGCGCAGGGCTTCGCCCGGCGTGGCGCCCGCCCGCCGGCCCAGGAGCTGCAGCACCAGTTCGTCCACGAAGGCAATCGCCATCACCATCGCGCCTACGCCCATGGACAGCTGCGGCAGCCACAGCGGCGTGGCGTCGCTGCTGGTGGAGATGTCGTTGAACGCATGCGACTGCCAGGCCAGCCGCACGCTGTAGTACGCGAACAGCACGGCCAGCAGCGTGCCCAGGGCCAGCGCGAACAGCTCCAGCGCCTGGTGCGCGCGCCCCTTGAGGGCGCTCAGCACCAGCGTCACGCGGATGTGCTCGCCGCGCTTGAGGGTATGCGCCAGCGCCAGAAAGCCCGCAGCCGCCATGAGGTAGCCCGCATAGGCGTCGATGCCCGGTACATGGAAGCTGAGCTGCCGGCTCACGATGGACAGCAGCACGGCGCACAGAAGCGCCACCATGCACAGCGCCGCCAGCGCGGCGGCGCCGTCATAGAGGAAGTTCAACAGGCGTCGCATCGTGGTCTGGCGCGTGGAGGCTCTCTGGGCGGGGAGGTGTTACTTGCGGTAGGCGTCGATCAGCGCCTTGCCGTCGGGCCCGGCCTTGTCCAGCCATTCCTTGAGCATGGTGTCGCCCACCTTGGCCATGTCGGCCTTCAGCTGGCTGCTGGGCGGCACTACCTGCATGCCCTCGGCCTTGAGCTTGGCCAACGTGTCCTCGTTCACGCGGCGGCTGGCGGCCCAGCCGCGGGTCTCCGCGTCGGCGGCGGCCTTGAGCACGGCTTCCTGCACGGGCTTGTCCAGCGCATCGAACGCCTTCTTGTTCATGATGAGCGCGTTCTTGGGTAGCCAGGCCTGGGTGTCGTAGTAATACTTGAGGTGCTCGTAGAGCTTGCTGTCCACGCCCGTCGCGCCCGAGGTCATGGTGGACTCCACCACGCCGGTGGCGAGCGCTTGCGAGAACTCGGCGGCCTGCACCGTCACCGGCTGCGCGCCCACCAGCTCGGCGATGCGCGCGGTGGCGGGGCTGTAGGCGCGCCACTTGATGCCCTTCAGGTCGGCGGCGTTGTTCACGGGCTTCTTGGTGTAGATGCCCTGTGGCGGCCAGGCCACGGCGTACAGCAGCACCATGCCTTGCTCGGCCAGCTTCTTCTCCAGGAACGGCTTTTGCGCCTTGTACAGCTTCATCGACGCGTCGTAGCTGTCGGCCAGGAAGGGCAGGCCGTCCACGCCGAAGATCTGCCATTCGTTCTGGAAGTTGGCGAGCAGGATCTCGCCGAGCTGCGCCTGCGCGCCCTGCACGGCGCGCTTGATCTCGGGCGCCTTGAACAGTGCGGCGTTGGCATGCAGCGTGATCTTGAGCTTGCCTCCTGACCCCTTGTCCACGTCGCTGATGAACTGCGCCAGGTTCTCCGTGTGGAAATTGGTGGCCGGGTAGGCGGCGGCCAGGTCCCACTTGGTCTGGGCATGCAGGGCGGGGGCGCACAGGCCGGTGAGGGCAGCCAGTGCAACGGCGGCAAGGTTTCGACGCTTCATCTCGGGGGTCTCCGCAAGGGTTGAGAAGAGAGGGGGCTCAGCGCGTTCACTGTAGCGGGGGCCACAGGGAAACGGCCTAGGTGATTCACCTGAATGTCGATAAATTGCCGGCAAATCATCGGGCTGCTCCCTACAATCAATCGACATGCACATCCCATGCCAATGCCGTCTGTCGCTTTTGGCGCAGTCCTCGGAGTGAAACCATGACCGCAGCCGCCAGACCCAAGTCCCCGGCCCCCGCTGCCACTGCCAAGGTGGGCAAGGCCGCCAAGGCGCGCGGGCCCATCGTGTCGTCCGCGCACCTGGTGTCGGACCGCAGTGCGGAGATGAGCGAGTTCGAGTTCGGCCTCATCGTCGCGGGCAATGCGTTCCACCGCTGGGTGGTGCACTGCATGGCCGCGGCCGGTCTGCGCGACCTCACGCCGCTGGACGTGGTGGTGCTGCACCATGTGACGCACCGCGCGCGCGACAAGCGGCTGGCCGACATCTGCTTCATCATGAACGTGGAAGACACGCACGTGGTGAACTACTCGCTCAAGAAGCTGCTGGCGCTGGGCGTGGTGGCCTCCAGCAAGAACGGCAAGGACGTGACCTACGCCGCCACCGAGGCGGGCCGCGCCCATGTGCAGCGCTACCGTGAGATCCGCGAGAGCTGCCTGATCGATGCGCTGAATGCCGACGACGGCCTGAACCGCGACATTGGCGAGCTGGCGCGCCTGCTGCGCGTGCTGTCCGGCATGTACGACCAGGCGGCCCGTGCCGCGGCGTCCATGTGAAAAACGCTATTTATTTGATAGCTGTTAGCGCTTGTCGGTAAAGCGCTAGAGGCCTGTTGGCCTTGAAGTTCCGACGGGCGATGGCAGGTGTGTGGCAATGTCCTGCCAGGCCTGCACGGCGGCCAGGGCGGTGTGCATCTGCACCGTGTGCGCAAAGCGGAAGGCGTCGCCGTGCACCGTCTCGTCGGGGAACTCGGTGATCAGCGTCACCGGCGCATCGTGCGACGTCTGCGACTGCATACAGGCGATGCCATCCAGCACCTCGAAGGGTAGCGGGCCCGCGTGGTGCTCGTAGAGGGCCCGCTGGCGTGCGTTGAAATCCGCCAGGCCCGGCACCTGCCGCAGGCGCGCGCACACGGCCTCCAGCAGCGCACGCGCGGGCAACTGCCACCCGGCGTGGTAGCGCAGGATGAGGAAGAACCCCTTGGGCAGCATCCACTGCTCGAATCCACGCGGCACATAGCCCGACAGCGGTCGCGTCCACTCATGCGCGGGGTAGCCATGCAGGTTCACATGCAGTTGCGCGCCCGACAGCGCCAGCGCGGTCTGGCGGGCCTCGCGCTCGTAGAGCGGCGCGCGGTCACGGTATTCCACATCGTCGCCCAGCGCCGTGTAGCGCGCGGCATGGTGCATGTGGCCTGGGTGGCGGGCGCACAGCGCGCGGTGCAGAGCGTAGCCGTCGGGGTTCTCCAGCGCGATCAGCGCGAAGTGCGCGCCGGGTTGCGCCTGCAGCACTTCGGCGGCGCGCAGCGCGCCCACGATGCCCGATGTCTCGTTGGCATGCTGGCCCGCGCTGATGAACACCGGTGCCTGCGTGCCCGCGTGGTACTGCCCCCATACGGTGCGTCCCTGGCGTGACCGGACACTGAAACGTTGCGCGGGCCAGGCGTGCAGGGTCTGGGTGATGCGATCAGGGGCAGGGGACTCGGCCAGCGTCGCCAAACTGTCCGGGGCGTGGGCCGTTGGGTGGGCTGGCAGGTCGTCGGCGCACGCCGCGAAGGGCAGCAGGTCCACCTGCACGTGCGGAGCGCCGTCGCCCGCGCGCACGTCGGGCACGATCTGCCCGGGCTGCAACCGGCGGTCGCCCACGGGGCGGCCGCTGTGCTGTTGGAAGAACTCCAGCAGCGTGAAGTACAGGTCCTCGTGCAGCGCCTCCAGGGTGCTTATGGTCTCGCCGGTGGCGCCCACGGGCTGCTCGTAGCCCGGCAGGTCCACGCGCAGCAGTAGGCGGTCGAAGTACGGCTCATGGTCCGGCCACGCGTGACCGCGCACCGCCTGCACCGCCGCGGCGAAGGCCTGCTCGTAGTCGGTGCATACGGCGGTGTCGATCAGGTCGGCAGCGCCTTCCTGTGTGCCCACGCGCAGCCAGCCGGTGGGCGAGAGCACCGTGGCGCCCGTCATGTCGGTGTGTACGCGGTTGGGTGCGTGCACGTGCTGCACGGTGCGGGTGCCGTCGCGCAGTTCCAGTTCCACGTGGTAGCCGCCACTGGCGTCGTCGTGGGGCTCCATGTGCAAGATGCTGCCCCCCAGCAGGGCGGCGAGCGGATAGGCCTCCAACCGAAAGCGCTGTGCAGGCCCGTGCGCCGCCAGCGGGTAGCGCACGCGGGCCTGCACCACTTGGGTGCAATCCACGTGGTCCATGAAATGCTGTACCAGCGGCTTGTAGGCACTGTGAAAGCGGGCATGCACGCCTGCGGCTGCCAGCTGCTGCGCCGCAGCAAGGCGCGCGGCCTGGCTTTCGAACACCCAGCCTTCCACGTGACATCCGCGCCAGCGCGGCTCGCCAAAGCGCTGTACCCAGGCGTGCAGCGTGCGCTCCAGTGGCAGGTCAAGCAGCCGGGAACCTGTGGCGGCGGGCGGTTGGGTCATATGCGTGGGCGGGGTGGTGAATATCCGGTATGGATCATGCAGGCTTGCAGATAAATTATCGGTAAATTGTGGGTTCTTTCTCCGCAATGTTTCACACGCGGCACACAAAGGAAACGGGTATGGCAAAGAAACTCTGGCAGTTCTGGGTGGATCGGGGGGGTACGTTCACCGATATCGTGGGCCGGCGCCCCGACGGCAGCCTGGTGACGCACAAGCTGCTCTCCGAGAACCCCGAGCAGTACCGCGATGCGGCGGTGGCGGGCATCCGCCACCTGCTGGGGCTGGCGCCGGGCGAGGCCGTGACGCCTGAATTGGTGGAGTGCGTGAAGATGGGCACCACCGTGGCCACCAACGCGCTGTTGGAGCGCAAGGGGGAACCCACGCTGCTGGTTACCACGCGTGGCTTCAAGGACGCGCTGCGCATCGCCTACCAGAACCGCCCGCGCATCTTCGACCGGCACATCGTGCTGCCGCAACTGCTGTACAGCCGCGTCATCGAGGCGCAGGAGCGCATGGGCGCGCACGGCGAGGTGGTACAGCCGCTGGAGGAAGACCACCTGAAGGAGCGTTTGTGGGCCGC
The DNA here is from genome assembly GCF_002214645.1 of Diaphorobacter nitroreducens. Lineage (NCBI taxonomy): Bacteria > Pseudomonadati > Pseudomonadota > Betaproteobacteria > Burkholderiales > Comamonadaceae > Diaphorobacter > Diaphorobacter nitroreducens. Next base: position 1,565,870 of record NZ_CP016278.1, on the reverse strand, counting down.
TTATGACGCGGGCCTGCGCAGCGTGGCCATCGTGTTCATGCACGGCTACCGCTATCCCGCGCATGAGGAAGCAGCCGCCCGCCTGGCGCTGGCTGCCGGGTTCACGCAGGTCAGCACTTCGCACGGCACCAGCCCGCTGATGAAGTTCGTGAGCCGGGGCGACACCACCGTGGTGGACGCGTACCTGTCGCCCATCCTGCGGCGCTACGTGCAGCAAGTGGAGGCCGAGATGCCGGGCGTGCCGCTGTATTTCATGCAGTCCTCGGGGGGGCTCACGGATGCGCACCGCTTCCAGGGCAAGGACGCCATCCTCTCCGGGCCGGCCGGCGGCATCGTGGGCATGGCGCGCACGGCGCAGATTGCGGCGCAGGCCGAGGCAGCGCCAAGGGGCGGTGCGGCCGCCACGCAGCCGCCGGTGCGCGTGATCGGTTTCGACATGGGCGGCACGTCCACCGACGTGAGCCATTTTGCGGGTGAGTTCGAGCGCGAGTTCGAGACCCAGGTGGCGGGCGTGCGCATGCGTGCGCCCATGATGAGCATTCACACGGTGGCCGCGGGCGGCGGTTCCATCCTGGAGTTCGACGGCGCCCGTTTCCGCGTAGGTCCCCAAAGCGCCGGCGCCAACCCCGGTCCCGCCAGTTACCGCCGCGGCGGCCCGCTGGCCGTGACCGATGCCAACGTGATGGTGGGCAAGATCCAGCCCGCGTACTTCCCGCGTGTGTTCGGCCATGGTGCCGACGAGCCGCTGGACGCGGCCGTGGTGCGCGAGCGTTTTGCGGCGCTGGCGGGCCAGACCGCAGGCGCGGCGGATGGCGCAGCCGCGCTGACGCCCGAGGCCTGCGCGCATGGCTTCATCCAGATCGCGGTGCAGCAGATGGCCAACGCCATCAAGAAGATCTCCGTGGCGCGCGGCTACGACGTCACGCGCTACACGCTGCAGTGCTTTGGCGGCGCGGGCGGCCAGCACGCCTGCCTGGTGGCCGATGCGCTGGGCATGCAGCAGGTGCTGGTGCATCCGCTGGCGGGCGTGCTGTCGGCCTACGGCATGGGGCTGGCCGACCAGAACGTGATGCGTGAGAAGGCGGTAGAGGCACGCCTCACACCCGAGGCGCTGCCCGGCATCACCGCCACGCTGGATGCACTGGCCGAGGCCGCCGAGGCCGAGATGGCGCAAGAGCGCCTCTCGGGCGGCGACATCGTCGTGCGACGGCGCGTGCATGTGCGTTACGAGGGTACCGATTCAGCGCTGGCCGTGCCCTTTGGCGACCTCCAGGCCATCACTCGGGGCTTCGAGGCCGCGTACCGCCAGCGGTTTGCCTTCCTCATGCAGGGCAAGGCACTGATGGTGGAGGCGGTGTCGGTGGAAGCCGTGGTGGCGGGCGATGCGCCGGTCGAGCATGCGCAGGATCTGCAGCCCGAGCGCGAAGTGCCGCGGCGCGACACCGTGCGCATGTTCACCGTGGGCACGGACGGTACACCGGCCTGGCACGACGCCGCGCTGGTGGTGCGCGAAGACATGCGCCCCGGCGACCTGCTGCAGGGCCCGGCCATCATTGCCGAGAAGAACGCTACCACGGTGGTAGAGCCGGGCTGGCAGGCACGGCTCACGTCCCTGGACCATCTGGTGCTGCGCCGCCACCTGCCGCGCACCCAGCGCCATGCCGCGGGCACGCAGGTGGATCCGGTGCTGCTGGAGGTGTTCAACAACCTGTTCATGAACATTGCCGAGCAGATGGGGCTGCAGCTGCAGAACACCGCGTACTCGGTGAACATCAAGGAGCGGCTGGACTTCAGCTGCGCGCTGTTCGACGCCGAGGGCCAACTGATTGCCAACGCGCCCCACATGCCGGTGCACCTGGGATCCATGGGCGAGAGCATCCGTACCGTGATCGCACGCAACCGCGGCCACATGCGGCGCGGCGACGTGTTCGTGCTGAACGACCCCTACCATGGCGGCACGCACCTGCCGGACATCACCGTGATCACGCCGGTCTACATCGGCGACGACCACGGTGAAGCGGCCGTGCCCACCTTCTACGTGGGCAGCCGCGGCCACCATGCGGACGTGGGGGGCACCACGCCGGGGTCGATGCCGCCGTTTTCCACACGCATCGAGGAAGAGGGCGTGCAGATCGACAACGTGAAGCTGGTGGATGCCGGCGTGCTGCGCGAGGCCGAGATGATTGCGCTGCTGGAGAGTGGCGAGTACCCCAGCCGCAACCCGCAGCAGAACCTGGCCGACCTGAAGGCGCAGATCGCCGCCAACGAGAAGGGCGTGCAGGAGCTGCGCCGCATGGTGGAGCACTTCGGCCTGAGCGTGGTGCAGGCCTATATGCAGCATGTGCAGGACAACGCCGAGGAGTCCGTGCGCCGCGCCATCACGCGGTTGGCCGCGCGCGTGCAGGACGGGCATTTCACCTTGCCGCTGGACAACGGCGCGCAGATCACCGTGGCCGTGCGCATTGACGCGGCCACGCGCAGTGCGGTGATCGACTTCACCGGCACCAGCTCGCAGCAGTCCAACAACTTCAATGCGCCCACGGCGGTGTGCATGGCCGCGGTGCTCTACGTCTTCCGCTCGCTGGTGGAGGACGACATTCCGCTCAACGCCGGGTGTCTCAAGCCCCTGCAGGTCATCATTCCGCCGGGCTCCATGCTCAACCCCAACCCGCCGGCATCGGTGGTGGCGGGCAACGTGGAGACCTCCAGCTGCATCACCAACGCGCTGCTGGGCGCCTTGGGCGTGTCGGCGGCCAGCCAGTGCACGATGAACAACTTCACCTTCGGCAACGCGCGCTACCAGTATTACGAGACCATCTCGGGCGGCAGCGGGGCGGGCGGCCAGTTCGACGACGCGGGCGCGATGGTGGGGGGCTTTGATGGCACGAGCGTGGTGCAGACGCACATGACCAATTCACGCCTGACCGATCCGGAGGTGCTGGAGTTCCGCTTCCCCGTGCGGCTGGAGAGTTACGCCATCCGCGCCGGTTCGGGCGGCGGCGGCCGCTGGAAGGGCGGCGACGGCGGCGTGCGCCGCATCCGCTTCCTGGAGCCCATGACCGCGAGCATTCTGTCCAACGGCCGGGTGCACGGCGCCTTCGGCATGGCGGGCGGGCAGCCGGGCATGCCCGGCGTCAACCGCGTCGTGCGTGCGGACGGCCGGGCGGAGCCGCTGCAGCACATCGGGCAGGCGCAAATGGAAGCGGGGGATGTGTTCGAGATCCACACGCCGGGCGGTGGTGGCTTTGGTGGCCGCTGAGTGGTTTTGAACGAAATACGGCTCTAGCGCTTGCTGGTCAAGTGCTATTAGCTATATTTTCAGTAGCAAATCACGAATCGAGCGTGCTGCTGTCCGCCACGCGGCTGAGGCTGGGCGGCACCTTCTCGCCCGCGCGGCGCGCGCGAAACAGCGCGGCGCGCATCAGGAAGATGTTGGTCACGGGCACGGTGATGGCGATGAACAGGGCAATCAGCAGCGCATGCAGCGCCAGGCCGTTGCCCGTCACGGAGAAGTACACCAGCGTGGCATGCATGATGCACCAGCAGCCCATGGTGGCGATGATGGAGGGTGCGTGCACGCGCTCGAAGTAGGTGGCCAGGCGCAGCAGCCCCAGTGACCCCATGAACGCGATGGCCGCGCCGCACAGCACCAGCGCGGACAGCACGATGTCCAGCCACAGCGGCAGTGCGTCGCTCATTCGATCACCTCCCCGCGCAGCAGGAACTTGGCCATGGCCGTGGAGCTGACGAAGCCCAGCAGTGCGATCAACATGGCGGCCTCGAAGTAGTTGGTGCTGCCGTAGTAGATGCCCAGTACCAGCATGAGCAGCATGCCGTTGAGGTACATGCAGTCCAGCGCCAGCACGCGGTCCTGCGCGGCGGGGCCCTTGAGCAGGCGCACCAGGCACAGCACCATGGCCGCGGCCAGCAGGAACATGGCGATGGGCAGCGCCCAGGACAGTACGGAACCGGTCATTCGAAAATCTCCATCAGCGGGCGCTCGTAGCTCGCCTTGACGTGGTCGATGATGGCCTGCGCATCGTCCACCTCCAGCACATGCAGCATCAGCAGGCTGCGGTCCAGCGACAGCTCGGCCCAGGAGGTGCCAGGGGTGATGCACACGATCATGGCCAGTACGGCGAGGGCGTTGGGGTCGCGCAGTTCCAGCGGAATCTTGACGAAGTCCGGCGGGTGGCGGCGCTGCGACGGCAGCAGCAGAAAGCGCAGCACGGCAAGGTTGGACCGCGTGGTGTCCACCATCACCGTGAAGCACAGCCGGATGATCGTGCCGAGGTGGCGCACGCGCACCTTCTGCGGGCGCAGTTCGCTGAACAGCACCGGCAGGCCCCACGCAAGTACCAGTGCCAGCAGGACGTGGCCGATGCTGGTGGTGTGGTTGAGCAGCAGCCACATCACGAACAAACCCAGGGAGACCAGCGGGGCGGGCAGAAGCTTCTTCATCATGGCGCGGCCTTCGTGGTGGCAGAGCTTTCCGCGCGCTCAGGCGTCGGCGTCGTGGTGGGGCCGGGAATGGGCGCGGCCGTCATCACGGCGCGTACATACGTGCCCGGCGCATGCAGCCCGTTGGCCGTTGCTTCGGTGAAACGCATCACGCCGTTGGCCTGCAGGGTGAGCGCCACGCAGGCCCCGAGCAGTATGGCGATGGGCAGCCCCTCCATCACGCGCAACTGGGGCGTGGGGCGGTCGTGCGCGGCCCAGAAGTGGCGTATGCCCGAGCGCGTGAGCGCCAGCAGCGCCAGCAGGCCGGTGGCGATCATCAGCGCGATCAACGTCCAGCCCGGCAGGCCGGGCTGGGTGCCGGCCGAGGAGCCGAGCCCCAGCGGGTTTATCAGCGCCGTCAGCATCGCGAACTTGCCGATGAAGCCGGACAGCGGCGGTAGGCCCGCAATCACCAGCGTACAGGCCATGTAGGCCAGACCCAGAAACGCGGCCGCGGCGGGGATGACGCGGCCGACCAGCACTTCCTCGTCCTCGTCCAGGTTCAGGCCGGTGGTGGGCATTAGCTCGGGGGTGAGGAAGGGGGCCACGTCGTCCAGTTCGTAAGGCGCCAGCGACGCGCCATCGTTGCGCCAGCGGTCGATGAGGTCGGCCAGCAGGAACAGCGCGCTCACGGCCAGCGTGGAGCTGGGCAGGTAGTACAGCAGCCCGGCAGTGAGCGCGTTCTGCCCGAAGCCTGCTGCCGCCAGCAGCGTGCCCGACGACAGCACGGCCGCATGACCGGCCAGGTGGGTGAGGCGCTGCGAGGCCATCATGCCGATGGCGCCGAAGGCCATGGTGACCATGCCGCCGCCGATCAGCCACAGGCTGCCGAACAGGGAGGAGGGACCGGCCTCGCTGCTGAACATCAGCGTCCACAGGCGCAGCAGCGTGTAGATGCCCACCTTGGTCATCAGGGCGAACAGCGCACCCACGGGCGCCGTGGCCGCGCTGTAGGCCGGCACCAGCCAGAAGTTCAGGGGCCACACAGCCGCCTTGATGAGAAACGCCGTGGCCAGGATGGCGGCCGCTGAGTGCAACAATCCCCGGTCGGCGGCCGACACCTGCGGGATGGCCTGCGCCAGGTCGGCCATGTTGAGCGTGCCCGTGATGCCGTACAGCATGGACGCGCCGATCAGGAACAGCGAGGACGCCGCCAGGTTGATGGCGATGTAGTGCAGGCCGGCCTGCACGCGCGTGCGGCCGGCGCCGTGCAGCAGCAGGCCGTACGAGGCTGCCAGCAGGATCTCGAAGAAAACGAACAGGTTGAACAGGTCGCCCGTGAGGAAGGCGCCCCCCAGCCCCATGAGCTGTAACTGGAACAGCGTGTGGTAGTGCACGCCGGCGCGGTGCCAGCGCGCACCGGCGAACACGATGGAGCACAGCGCCACGAAGCCCGTCAGCAGCAGCATCATGGCCGAGAGCCGGTCCAGCACCAGCACGATGCCGAACGGCGCCGGCCAGTTGCCCGGCAGGTACACACCCATGGTCGCGGGCGCTCCAGATTCGTGCGACCACAGCAGCAGCGCCACGGCCACCAGCAGCCCGAGCAGGGTGGACAGGATGTTCAGGCCCAGCTTCAGGCGCTGCTGCTCTTCCTTCATGGTGAGCAGCAAAGCGGCCGTGAGCATCGGCAGCCCGATGGGCGCCAGCATCAGGTGCGGCATGAGCAGGGAGGTCAGCTCCGCGATGCGGCTCATGGCATCTCCTGCGTTTCACGCGAGTGCGAGCCGTCCACGTGGTCGGTGCCCGACATGCCCCGCGAAGCCAGCAGCACGACGAGGAACAGTGCGGTCATGGCAAAGCCGATCACGATGGCGGTGAGCACCAGCGCCTGGGGCATGGGGTCCGCGTAATGCTGCAGATCCTGCGGCACGCCGGGCACGAGCACGGGCTCCTTGTCCACGGCCAGGCCCAGGCGACCCATGCTGAAGATGAACAGATTCACGGCATACGACAGCAGCGACAGGCCCATGATGACCTGGAAGGTGCGGGGGCGCAGTAGCAGCCAGACGCCCGAGCCCGTGAGCACGCCGATGGACAGAGCCAGCACGATTTCCATCAGACGGCTCCTTGTGTGGCCGGGACGGCTGCTTGCTCGCTGGCCGCTTGTTGTTCTTCTTCCATGAGACGGGCGTGGTAACGGTGGCTGCGCACCGACTGGTGGGCGATGGCCGTAAGGATGAGCAGCGTGGAGCCGACGACGAGCGCGAAGACGCCCATGTCGAAGAACATGGCGCTGGCCACGTGGAGGTCCCCGATCAGCGGCAGGTGCAGGTGCGCGGTGTGGCTGGTAAGGAACGGATAGCCCAGCGCCACGGCGCCCAGTCCGGTGCCCAGCGCCAGCAGCAGGCCGGAGGCAATCCAGCGCCGCGGATACAGGGGCAGGTGCGCCTCGACCCACGATGTGCCCGAAATGATGTACTGCAGCACCAGCCCCACCGAGAACACCAGGCCTGCCACGAAGCCGCCGCCCGGCTGGTTGTGCCCGCGCATGAAGAGGTAGAAGGCCACCAGGGCCGAGAACGGCAGCAGCAGCCGCACCAGCACCGCGGGCACCATCAGGTAACCGACGGCCGTGTCGGTGGCGTTGCGCGGGTTCAGCAGGTCGGTCTGTAGATCGGCCGGCAGGTAGCGCTGCTGCTCGGGCAGGTCCATGGTCTCCACCGCGGGGCGAAAGCGCCGCAACAGCGCATACACCGTGAGCGCCACGATGCCCAGCACCACGATCTCGCCGAACGTGTCGAACCCGCGGAAGTCCACCAGCATGACGTTGACCACGTTGGTGCCGCCGCCCTCGGTGAGGGCGCGCTCCAGGAAGAACGTGGAGGTGCTCTGCGCGAAGGGGCGGCTCATCATGGCAAATGCCAGCCACGCCATGCCGCCGCCCGCGGCGACGGCCAGCAACAGGTCGCGCACGCGCCGCGTGCGCGCCAGCGCGGCGCTGGCGGGCGAGGCGGGCAGGCTTTCGTCGCGCTTGGGCAGCCAGCGCAGGCCCAGCAGGATCAGGATGGTGGTGACCAGTTCCACGGCCAGCTGGGTGAGTGCGAGGTCCGGCGCGGAGAACCACAGGAAGGTGATGCAGACGCACAGCCCTGCACCGCCCATGAGGGTCAGCGCGGCCAGGCGGTGGTACTTGGCCTGCCAGGCCGAGGCCACGGCGCAGACCATGCCCAACGCCCAGATCAGCACGAAAGCGGGCGACAGCGGCAGCGTGCCCCGATCTCCCAACTGCAAGCCGCGTGTGTACAGCGGCATGGCGGCGCCCACGAGCGTGACGAGCACCAGCCACAGCATCTGCCACTGCAGGCGGCGCGTGGACAGCAGGCGCCGCCCGCTGTGCCCCCAGCGCGTGATCTGCACCAGCACTGCCTCGAACACGCCGCGTCCGCTGACGCGGTGCATCAGTGGGGCGGCGTTGATGCGGCCTTGCTTGCGCTCCCAGCGCAACACCATGTACAGGGCGGTGCCGCCGACCAGCGCCACCAGGCTCATCATGAAGGGCGTGTTGAAGCCGTGCCAGACCGCCAGGCTGAAGGCCGGCAGTTCGCCCCCCACCACCGGCAGCGCCGCGGCATTCAGGTACTGGCCGATCGACCACGCGGGCAGCACGCCCACCACCAGGCAGGCGCAGACCAGCAACTCCACCGGCACGCGCATCCAGTGCGGCGGCTCATGGGGCTCATGCGGCAGATCGGTGGCGGGGGGGCCCCAGAACACATCGACGATGAAGCGCAGCGAATAGGCCACGCTGAACATGCCCGCGACGGTGGCCGCGATCGGCAGTATCTGGGCCACGGCCGGCGCAGCGTCGAAGAACACCGTCTCCGCGAAGAACATCTCCTTGGACAGGAAGCCGTTGAGCAGCGGCACGCCCGCCATGGCGGCGCTGGCGACCGTGGCCAGCGTGGCGGTGACGGGCATCATGCGCCGCAGGCCCGAGAGGCGCCGTATGTCCCGCGTGCCGCTTTCGTGGTCGATGATGCCCGCGGCCATGAACAGCGACGCCTTGAACGTGGCGTGGTTCATGATGTGGAACACGGCGGCCACGGCGGCCAGCGAGCTGTTGAGGCCCAGCAGCAGCGTGATCAGGCCCAGGTGCGAGATCGTGGAATACGCCAGCAGGCCCTTGAGGTCGTTCTGAAACATGGCCGCGTAGCCGCCGATGAGCAGCGTGGCCAGGCCCGCGCCGCCCACCAGCCAGAACCACGGCTCGGTGCCGCCCATGACGGGCCACAGCCGTGCCAGCAGGAAGACGCCCGCCTTCACCATGGTGGCCGAGTGCAGGTACGACGACACGGGCGTGGGCGCAGCCATGGCGTTGGGCAGCCAGAAGTGGAACGGAAACTGCGCACTCTTGGTGAACGCCCCCAGCAGCACCAGTACCAGCGCCGTGAGGTACATGGGGTGGTCGCGCACCAGCTCGGCTGCGCCCAGCACGCGGTCCAGGTCATAGCTGCCCACGATGTGGCCCAGCACCAGCATGCCGGCCAGCAGGCACAGTCCGCCCGCGCCCGTCACGGTGAGGGCCATGCGCGCGCCCCGACGGGCGTCTTCACGGTGGTGCCAGTAGCCGATGAGCAGGAACGAGAACAGGCTGGTGAGCTCCCAGAAGAACACCAGTTGGATGATGTTGCCAGACAGCACCACGCCGGCCATGGCGCCCATGAAAGCCAGAAAGAACGAGAAAAAGCGCGGCACCGGGTCCGCCGGCGACATGTAGTAGCGCGCATACAGCACCACCAGCGTGCCGATGCCGAACACCAGCATGCTGAACATCCAGGCGAACCCGTCCATGCGGATGACCAGGTTCAGGCCCAGCGCAGGCAACCAGGTGATCTCCTCGCGCAACACGCCCGCTTCGGCGATCTGGGGGAAGTACAGCGCCGTTTGCACCGTGCAAAACAGCGCGACCAGGCCCGCGAGCGTGGACTCGGTATTGCGCGCATTCGCGGGCAGCACGGCCGCCAGCAAGCTGCCCACAAAGGGAAGAAGAATGAGGAGGGTCAGAGGCATCAGCGTCTGATTCTAGGGCGTCGCCCTTTCCCGCGTGCTATGAAAACCCGAGCAAGTGGCGGCGAATACGCTGCTGTCCAGCGCGTTATGGCGCGCGGCTACCGGTGTGTGTCAGCGTGAGGAGGGGCTGTCGCCGACCCCCGCGCCGGAGGCTGCAGGCGCGCCCGCGGGCGTTGCTACGGCTGGATAGGCGGCGCCATTGACGGTGAGCCCCTGCGCCGACAGCCGAGCGGCGGCCGCGGGGCCGATGCCCTTCACGCGTGCGATCAGGTCGCTCCAGTCCTGGAAGGGCCCGCGTGCCCGCTCTGCCAGGATGCGCGACGACATCGCCGGCCCGATGCCCCTGACGCCATCCAGGTCCGCTTCGCGTGCGTGGTTCACGTCCACGCCGGCCAGCGCGACGGCAGCATGCAGCAGCACAAGCGCTACGCTCGCATGCCGCAGGGCCGCAGGCATGCGCACGGCTACAGCTCCTCGACGCGCCGTGCCGGATAACTGTCCCAGGTCTGGCAGCCCGGGCATTGCCAGAAGTGCTGGCGTGCCTCGAACCCGCAGGCTGCGCAGCGGTAGCGCGTGAGCGGCTTTGCCGCTTGCTCCAGCGCGCGCTGGATTTGCGGGTGGAACTGCTCATGGGTCAGCGTCTCGCCTGCCAGCCACTTCGTCGCGGCGACCAGGGAGGGCTCGCGCTCCAGGTGGCGCACGTACCATTCGCGCCCGACGGCCGCAGTGTCCGCGTTGGCAGCCTCCAGCGCCACCACGGCTTCCAGCAGATCCAGGGATGGCATGTCCTCGTAGTGGTGCTGCAGCAGCGCCTGGGCCTGCGGCGCTTGTCCCGTGGCGGTGGCGGTCTCCACCAGCAGCGGTGCGGCCAGCGGCAGCGCGGCGGGTGCGGCCTGGGCGAGCGCTTGCAGGGTGTCGAAGGCCGCTTCGGGCTGGCCCTGGCGCTGCTGCAGCCGCGCCAGCTCGATGCGCGCGCGCGGCGCCTGGGGCGCCGTGGCCAGGGCCTGCTCCAGCAGCGCCTGGGCGGCGGGCAGTTCGCCATGGGCTGCCAGCGCCAGCGCCTGCTCGCACAGGTAGTGCGCCAGCCGGGTGCTGAAGTCGCCCTGCTGCGCATCGTGCATGCGCCGTGCAATGTCCGACGCCTGTGGCCAGTCGCGCGAACGCTCGTAGATGGCCAGCAGGGCCATGCGTGCCTGGCCCTCGAAGGCGCTGCCCTCCAGGCGGCGCAGTGCGTCTTCCGCGCGGTCGAGCAGGCCTGCCTTGAGGAAGTCCAGCGCCAGTGCATGCTGTGCGCGCTCGCGGTCGGCGCGGCTCAGGTCGCCGCGCGACAGCAGGTGCTCGTGCACCCGCACGGCGCGGTTGTACTCGCCGCGGCGGCGAAACAGGTTGCCCAGGGCGAAGTGCAGTTCGGTGGTGTCAGGGTCGTTCTGCACCGCCTCGATGAAGGCGTCGATGGCCTGGTCTTGCTGCTCGTTGAGAAGGTAGTTCAGGCCCTTGAAGTAAGCCTTGGGTGCGCGGCGGTTCTCCTCGCGCATCTGCCGCAGGTCGAAACGCGAGGCGAACCACCCCAGCCCGAAGGCCAGCGGCAGCCCCAGGAAGATCCAGCTCAGGTCAAATTCCATGGATGGGTGGCTGCGGCAGGGCGGGGTCGGCCGCCGCCGGAGATGCGGCAGAGGATGCGGCGGCGGGTGCGGCGGGGTGCGGCAAGGCCTGGTGCGCGCGGCGCGCAGCGCTGCGGTGGCGCCACCAGCGCGGCACCATGCCCAGCACGCCCACGGCCACGCCAAGCGCGAAGGCCGTCAGCACGATCAGCACGGCCGGTGCCGTCCACTGCGTGCCGAAGAAAAAGTACACCGTGGCGTCCTGCTGGTTGTTCAGCGCGAACGCGAACAGGGTAAAAAAAATGGCTGCCTTGAGCAGCCACAGGAGGTATTTCATGCATCTCCCCAGTGGTGGCGAGATTCTACGGGCAGCGTAGCGGCCTGAGCGGTAGGCGGCAGGCCATCCGTTGGCCTCAAGCCAAAAACGGCTCTAGCGCCTGCCCAGCAAGCGTGAACAGCTATGGTTTTATTGCGCCTGTACGCCCTGCAGTTCAGCGGTGCGCTGGTCCACGGTTTCGCGCAGTGCCTTGCCGGGCTTGAAGTGGGGAACGCGCTTTTCGGGGATATGCACCGCCTCGCCGCTGCGCGGATTGCGGCCCATGCGCGGGGGGCGGCGGTTGACCGAGAAGCTGCCAAAGCCGCGGATCTCGATGCGGTGCCCGCGCACCAGTGCATCGCTCACGGCGTCCAGAATGGTCTTGACGGCGTATTCGGCGTCGCGCTGGGTGAGCTGCCCAAAGCGGGCAGCCAGTTCTTCGACGAGGTCAGATCGGGTCATGGGACGGCATTCGGGCGGAGGTTGATGTGACAGCGGGCGCTACCAGAGCGCCCGCTGTGTGTGGTGTGCCGCCACCCGCAGGTGGAGGCACACCGGCGCCTGCAGGGCAGGCCGCGACGGATTACTTGTCGGAGTTGTCCAGCTTGGCGCGCAGCAGGGCGCCCAGGCTGGTGGTACCGGCGTTTTCCTTCGCGGACTGGGCCGACAGGTGCGCCATGGCTTCCTGCTGGTCAACCATGTCCTTTTGCTTGATGGACAGCTGGATGTTGCGGGTCTTGCGATCCACGTTCACCACCACGGCCGTGACTTCGTCGCCTTCCTTCAGCACGTTGCGGGCATCTTCCACGCGGTCGCGGGAGATTTCCGAGGCGCGCAGGTAGCCCACGATGTCTTCGCCCAGATCGATCTCGGCGCCACGGGCGTCCACGGTCTTGACCTTGCCGGTCACCGTCTGGCCCTTGTCGTTCACCGTCACGAAGGTGGTGAACGGGTCGCCATCGAGCTGCTTGATGCCCAGGGAGATGCGCTCGCGGTCCACGTCCACAGCCAGCACGATGGCTTCGACTTCCTGGCCCTTCTTGTAGTTGCGAACAGCGGCTTCGCCGGGTTCGTTCCACGACAGGTCGGACAGGTGCACCAGGCCGTCGATGCCGGCAGCCAGGCCCACGAACACGCCGAAGTCGGTGATCGACTTGATCGGGCCCTTGACGCGGTCGCCGCGCTTGGTGTCCTGCGCGAATTCTTGCCAGGGGTTGGCCTTGCACTGCTTCATGCCCAGGCTGATGCGGCGCTTGTCTTCGTCGATCTCCAGGACCATGACTTCGACTTCGTCACCCAGCGACACGAGCTTGGAAGGAGCCACGTTCTTATTGGTCCAGTCCATTTCGGAGACGTGCACCAGGCCTTCGATGCCGGGCTCCAGCTCGACGAACGCGCCGTAGTCGGCGATGTTCGTGACCTTGCCGAACAGGCGCGTGCCCGAGGGGTAGCGGCGCGATACGCCCAGCCACGGGTCGTCGCCCATTTGCTTGAGGCCCAGCGAGACGCGGTTCTTCTCGGTGTCGAACTTGAGGATCTTGGCCGTGATTTCCTGGCCGGCGGTGACTACCTCGGAGGGGTGGCGCACGCGGCGCCATGCCATGTCGGTGATGTGCAGCAGGCCATCGATGCCGCCCAGGTCCACGAACGCACCGTATTCGGTGATGTTCTTGACCACGCCGTTGACGATGGCGCCTTCCTTCAGCGTTTCCATCAGCTTGGCGCGCTCTTCGCCCATGGAGGCTTCCACCACGGCGCGGCGGCTCAGCACCACGTTGTTGCGCTTGCGGTCCAGCTTGATGACCTTGAACTCCAGGGTCTTGTTTTCGTACGGAGTCAGGTCCTTGACGGGACGGGTGTCGATCAGCGATCCGGGCAGGAAGGCGCGGATGCCGTTGACCAGCACCGTCAGGCCGCCCTTGACCTTGCCGGAGGTCGTGCCGGTCACGAATTCGCCGGATTCCAGCGCCTTCTCCAGCGACAGCCAGGAGGCCAGACGCTTGGCGGTGTCGCGCGACAGGATGGTGTCGCCGTAGCCGTTTTCGATGGAGCCGATGGCCACGGACACGAAGTCGCCCACTTGGACTTCGATCTCGCCCTGGTCGTTCTTGAATTCGTCGATCGGCACATAGGCTTCCGACTTCAGGCCAGCGTTCACCACGACGAAGTTGTGCTCCACGCGCACGACTTCAGCGGTGATGACTTCGCCGGGACGCATTTCGGTGCGTGTCAACGACTCTTCAAAAAGGGCGGCAAAAGATTCAGACATGTAGTTCCTTGCCCGCATGCAGGTTTCCGAGGGCACCATTGCCTTCGTTTCTAAGACTGCCTGCGGAGGTTGTGCGGCATCACACCGCGGGGTTGAGGTTGTAAGAACCACACGGCCAGTGCGCAGTCAGGGCGCGGCGGGAGCCGTGTGGGCCATGTACCGGCCGTCAGCACTTACGCGCCGAACGGCTGGCGAGCCTGCCACCAGTCAATCACCTGCATCACGGCCTCGTCGATCGTGTGCTCGGAGTTGTCCAGTACCAGGGCGTCCTGCGCGGGCTTCAGGGGCGAGGCACTGCGGTTTGCGTCCCGCGCGTCCCGCGCTTCCAAGTCTGCGCGAAGGTCGGCGATATTAGCCGAAATTCCCTTGGAAATCAACTGCTTATAGCGGCGCTCGGCCCGGCAGGCGGCGCTGGCCGTGAGGAAGACCTTGAGCGGTGCCTGCGGGAAGATCACCGTGCCCATGTCGCGCCCGTCGGCCACCAGGCCCGGCAGGCGGCGAAAGCCATGCTGCAGCGCGACCAGGGCGCCGCGCACCGCCGGCAGCGCCGACACGCGCGAGGCGTTCATGCCGGCCTGCTCGGTGCGGATGGCGTCGGTAACGTCTTCCTCGCCCAGCCAGATGCGGTTGCCCGCGAAGCGCACGGGCAGTTGCCGCGCCAGTTCGGCGATGCGCGGCTCGTTGTCGGGGCTGATCTCCAGGCCCGCACGGGTCGCCGCGAGGGCGGTGACGCGGTACAGCGCCCCCGAATCCAGGAAGTGGTAGCCCAGCGCACGCGCCACGGCAGCGGCCACCGTGCCCTTGCCCGAGGCCGTGGGGCCGTCGATGCAGATCACGGGGATGCGGTCCGCGTCGGTCTGCGCCACCTGGAACAGGGCCTCGAAGTAATCCGGGAAGGTCTTGGCGACGCACTTGGGGTCTTCGATGCGCACGGGCAGTCCGGCCGGGTTGAAGGCCGCCAGCGAAAAGCACATGGCCACGCGGTGGTCGTCGTAGGTGTGGATGCTGGCGGCGCGCCAGTCGCCGGACTGGGCGGGTGGCGTCACGCGCAGGTAGTCCGCGCCTTCCTCCACCGTGGCGCCCAGCTTGCGCAGCTCGCAGGTCATGGCGGCAATGCGGTCGGTTTCCTTGACGCGCCAGCTTGCGATGTTGCGCAATACGGTCGTGCCCCGCGCATACAGCGCCATGACGGCGAGGGTCATCGCTGCATCGGGGATGTGGTTGCAGTCCAGGTCGATCGCCTTGAGCGGCCAGGTGTCGCAGGCCACCTCCAGCCAATTGGGGCCGCCGGTGACGCGTGCGCCCATGGCCTGCGCCGCCTCGACGAAGCGGATGTCGCCCTGGATCGAGTCCAGTCCGACGCCCAGGATCTTGATGCCTTTTTGGCCGTTAGCGCCCGCAGCGATTGCGCCAGCAGCTATGAAATAGCTAGCAGATGATGCATCCGCCTCCACATGGATCAGCCCCGGCGATTGGTAGCGGCTGCCCGCGGGAATGGTGAAGCGCTGCCACTGCTCATGCCGCACGGCGATGCCAAAGCGCGCCAGCAACTCCAGCGTGATGTGGATGTAGGGCTTGGAGATCAGCTCACCCACGACTTCGATCACCACGTCCTGCTGCCGGGCCACCAGCGGCAGCGCCATCAGCAGCGCGGTGAGGAACTGGCTGGACACGTCGCCGCGCACGCGGATCGGCGCCTGCAACTGCAGCGGCGGCAGGCCGCCCGCGTGGGCGATGCGCAGCGGCGGAAAGCCTTGGTTGCCCAGGTAGTCGATGCGGCAGCCGAGCTGGCGCAGGGCGTCCACCAGGTCGCCAATGGGACGCTCGTGCATGCGCGGCACGCCCGACAGTTCGTACTCGCCGCCCAGCAGCGCGAGTGCCGCGGTGAGCGGGCGCATGGCCGTGCCGGCGTTGCCCATGAAGAGCTGCGTGGGCGAGGGCGGCGTGGAAGACCCCAAACCCGTGATGCGCACGGTGCCGCCACCGGCTTCGTCGACCGTGCAGCCGAGCTGGCGCAGCGCATCCAGCATCACGCGCGTGTCGTCGGAGGCCAGCAGGTCGCGCACCTCGGTCGTGCCCTGGCTCAACGCGGCCAGCAGCAGCACGCGGTTGGAGATGCTCTTGGAGCCCGGCAGCTGCACGCTGCCCTGCACGCTGGCCAGGGGCGGCAGGTCGATGAACGCGGTGGAGAACATCAGTGGTCCTTGTGCTTGCGGGGCGCGCCCATGCGCCAGTGCGCGCGGGTGTGACTGGCGAGCGTGATGAGGTCTTCCAGCGCCTGGTCGTTGTCGGCCTGCATGGCCTCCTCTAGCGTCTGCAGTGCCTGCTTGAACACGCGCGACTGGGCCAGCACCTCGTCGCGGTTGGCGCGCAGGATGTCACGCCACATCTTGGGGTCGCTGGCGGCGATGCGGGTGAAGTCGCGAAAGCCGGGTCCGGCCAGTGCGAGCAGTTCGTCCGCGTTGGGCTGCGCGGTGATGCCCGAGATCATGGCGAACGCGAGCATGTGCGGCAGATGGCTCACGGCCGCGAAGCTGGCGTCGTGCGCCTCGGGCGACATGCTGCTCACGTGGCAGCCCAGGGCGCGCCACACGTCCTCCGCGCGGTGCAGCTGGGCGGTGAGGGTGCGTTCGGTGGGGGTCAGGATCACCTGGCGGCCGGTATACAGGTCGACGTCGGCATGTTCCACGCCCGACACCTCGCGCCCTGTGATCGGGTGCGCCGGCACGAACGAGCCGATCTGGTCACGCAGCGCGCGGCGCGCGGCCTGCACCACGTCGGCCTTGGTGGAGCCCACGTCCATGAGCAGCATCTGCGGCGTGACCAGATGCTTGATGGCCTTCAAGGTGGATTCGGTCGCGGCCACGGGAACGGCCAGCAGCACGATGTCGGCACCCGCGGCGGCCAGCAGCGCGGAGGGCGCCTCAACGTCGATCACGCCGAGCTGGCGCGCCCGATCGGTGGTGGAGGGCGACTTGCTGTAGCCCACGACGCGCTTGACCAGCCCCGCCTTCTTCAATGCCAGGGCGAAGGAGCCGCCCATGAGGCCGCAGCCGATCAGTCCCAGTTGTTCAAACATGCTGCCCCCTCACGCCGGAACGGGGTAGGTGCCCAGCACCTTGTAGAAGGCGCACAGCTGCTGCAGCTCGGCCAGCGCGGCAGCCACGTTGGGCTGGGCGGGGTGGCCTTCGATGTCGATGTAGAAGTAGTACTCCCACTGTCCGGTGCGCGCGGGGCGGGATTCAAAGCGCGTCATGGACACGCCGTGCTTCTTCAGGGGTACCAGCAGGTCGTGCACCGCGCCGGGACGGTTGGGCACCGAGATGATGAGGCTGGTGCAGTCCCGCCCCGTGGGCGCGGGCGTGGCCAGCGTGTGCGGCAGGCAGATCACGGCAAAGCGCGTGCGGTTGTAGGCGTCGTCCTGGATGGCGTGGGCCACCACATGCAGGCCGAACTGCTGCGCGGCGCGCTCGCTGGAGATGCCGGCCCACGCCGGGTTGGTGGCGGCCAGGCGTGCGCCTTCGGCATTGCTGGACACGGGCCGGCGCTCTGCGTGGGGCAGGTGCTTGGACAGCCAGCCCTGGCACTGTGCCAGCGCCTGGGGATGGGCCAACACGGCCTCGATGTTCTCGGCGCTGTTGGTGGAGCGCAGCAGGTTGTGGCGCACCAGCAGGCTGACCTCTCCAACCACATGGCAGGGGGTGTGCAGGAACATGTCCAGC
Source organism: Diaphorobacter nitroreducens (assembly GCF_002214645.1). Taxonomy (NCBI): domain Bacteria; kingdom Pseudomonadati; phylum Pseudomonadota; class Betaproteobacteria; order Burkholderiales; family Comamonadaceae; genus Diaphorobacter; species Diaphorobacter nitroreducens. The sequence goes on along the minus strand of NZ_CP016278.1, from coordinate 1,548,449 downwards.
GAGCGCGTGACCACGCCCTCGTTGGAATTCTCCACGCCCACCACGCCGTACTGCGCGCTGCCCGCGGCCGTGGCGTGAAACACCTCGTCGAAGCTGTTGCAGTACATCAGGTCGGCCGCGCCGCCGAAGTACTCGATGGCTGCCTGCTCGCAGAACGTGCCCTCGGGGCCCAGCACGGCCACGCGCTGGGGCGATTCCAGCGCCAGGCAGGCCGACATGATCTCGCGCCAGATGGCGGACACGTGTGCGCTCTTGAGCGGTCCGGGGTTGGCGTTGGTGATCTTCTCGATCACCTGGGCGACGCGGTCGGGGCGGAAGTAGGGCGTGCCCTCGCGCTTCTTCAGCTCGCCCACCTGCTCGGCCACGCGGGCGCGCTGGTTGAGAAGCTGCAGCAGCTGGTGGTCCAGCGAATCGATCTGCACGCGCAGATCGGCCAGCGCGGGGCTGGCCTGGGGTGTGGGGCTTGAAGCGTTGTCTGCCATGGATTTGATAGCTGTCCGCGCTTGTCTGTTCTGTGTTTGAGTGGAGAAACTATCTCAAACCCAAATACATCAAGCGCGAACAGCTCACATTTTTATGAAAGGGCCGTGCCGTGGCTTCAGGCAGCGGTGCGTTCGAAGTCCTGCAGATAGTCCACCAGCGCCTCCACGCCCGCCAGAGGCATGGCGTTGTAGATGCTGGCGCGCATGCCGCCCACGGACTTGTGGCCCTTGAGCTGCAGCAGGCCGCGCTCCTTGGCGCCGGCCAGGAAGGCGTCGTTGCGCGACTCATCGCGCAGGAAGAAGGGGATGTTCATGCGCGAGCGGCAGTTGGCCGCCACCTTGTTCACGTAGAACTGCGACTGGTCGATGAAGTCGTACAGCAGCCGCGCCTTGGCGATGTTGCGCTGCTCCATCGCGGCCACGCCGCTGGCCGCGCCCTCGCGCTGGCGCTTGAGCCACTGGAAGGTGAGGCCGGCCATGTAGATGCCCCAGGTGGGGGGCGTGTTGAACATGGAGTGGTTCTCGGCCACGATCTTGTAATCGAAGGCGCTGGGGCAGGCGGGCAGGGCGTGGCCCAGCAGATCCTCGCGCACCACCACCAGCGTCAGGCCTGCCGGGCCCAGATTCTTCTGCGCGCCGCCGAAGGCCAGGCCCACGCGGCTCCAGTCGACGGGGCGCGACGCCACGTGAGAGGAGAAATCGATCACCAGTGGCGCATCGCTGCCCAGGGCGCGCAGGTCGGGCAGCTCCTGGAATTCCACGCCGTGGATGGTCTCGTTGCTGCAGATGTGCACGTAGCTGGCGCCGCGGCTCAGCTGCCAGCCGGCCGGGTCGGGCAGGGTGGTGAAGTGGCTCTCTTCGCCGGAGGCCGCGGTGCGCACCTCGGCGGCGTATTTGGCTGCCTCCTTGCGCGACTTCTGGCTCCAGCTGCCGGTGACCACGAAGTCCACGGTGGCTGCGCGCGAGAGGTTCAGCGGCACGATGGCGTTCTCCGCCAAGCCACCGCCCTGCATGAACAGGATCTTGAACTCCGGCGGCACCGCCAGCAGCTCGCGCAGGTCGGCTTCGGCCTGCTCGTAGATCGCGATGAACTCCTTGCCGCGGTGACTCATCTCCATCACGCCCATGCCGCTGCCGTGCCAGTCCAGCATCTCGGCGGCGGCCTGCTGCAGCACTTCCTCAGGGATGGCGGCCGGACCGGCCGAGAAGTTGTAAGGGCGATTCATGGTCATGGGTCAAATGTGCTGCCAGCGCTTGTCAGTCAAGCGCTGGCAGCTATCGTTTCGGAAGCGGTTTCAGGCGTCAGCGGGCGGTGGGGCGTCGGCTGCATCGAGATCGGCGGCGTTCGCGTCGTTCTCCACGATGCGCTGCAGTCCGCTGAGCTTGGCGCCTTCGTCCAGCGAGATCAGCGTCACGCCCTGCGTGGCGCGGCCCAGTTCGCGGATCTCGGACACGCGGGTGCGCACCAGCACGCCGGTATCGGTGATCAGCATGATCTCGTCGTCGGCATGCACCAGCGTGGCGGCCACGACCTTGCCGTTGCGCTCGCTTTGCTGGATGGCGATCATGCCCTTGGTGCCGCGCCCATGGCGGGTGTACTCGACGATGCTCGTGCGCTTGCCGTAGCCGTTCTCGGTGGCGGTGAGCACGCTCTGGTTCTCATCCTCAGCCACCAGCATGGCGATCACGCTCTGGCCGTCCTCCAGCATCATGCCGCGCACGCCGCGCGCCTGGCGGCCCAGCGGCCGCACGTCGTTCTCGTCGAAGCGCACGGCCTTGCCGCCGTCGGAGAACAGCATCACGTCGTGCTGACCGTCGGTCAGCGCCGCGCCGATGAGGTAGTCGCCATCATCCAGATTCACCGCGATGATGCCGCCCTTGCGGGGGTTGCTGAACTCATCCAGTGCGGTCTTCTTCACCGTGCCCATGCTGGTCGCCATGAACACATAGTGGTCGGCGGGGAAGGTGCGCATGCCACCCGTCAGGGGCAGCACGACGTTGATTTTTTCGCCCTCGGCCAGCGGGAACATGTTGACGATGGGGCGCCCGCGCGAGTTGCGCGAGCCGGAGGGCACTTCCCACACCTTGAGCCAATACAGCCGGCCGCGGTTGGAAAAGCACAAGATGTAGTCGTGCGTATTGGCAATGAAGAGCTGGTCGATCCAGTCGTCTTCCTTGGTCGCCGCCGCCTGCTTGCCGCGCCCGCCGCGCTTTTGCGCGCGGTACTCGGACAGTGGCTGGCTCTTGATATAGCCGGTGTGCGACAGCGTGACCACCATGTCGGTGGGCGTGATCAGGTCCTCGGTGGACAGGTCCTGGGCGCTGTGCTCGATGGTGCTGCGGCGCGCACCCACCTTGGACTGGCCGAACTCCTGGCGCAGCGTGGAAAGCTCTTCGCCGATGATCGTGGACACGCGCGCGGGCTTGGCCAGAATGTCCAGCAGGTCCTCGATGACCGACATGACGTCCTTGTACTCGGCCACGATCTTGTCCTGCTCCAGGCCCGTCAGGCGCTGCAGGCGCATCTGCAGGATTTCCTGGGCCTGCGTGTCCGACAGGCGGTACAGGCCGCCATCCTGCATGCCGAACTCGCGTTCCAGCCCTTCGGGGCGGTAGTCGTCCGCGTTGACCACGCCGCCATCGGCGCGCGTGCGCGTGAGCATCTCGCGCACCAGCTGGCTGTCCCAGGAACGCGCCATCAGTTCGGCCTTGGCCACGGGCGGCGTGGGCGACTCACGGATGATGCGGATGAACTCGTCGATGTTGGCCAGCGCCACGGCCAGGCCTTCCAGCACGTGGCCGCGCTCGCGGGCCTTGCGCAGCTCGAACACCGTACGGCGCGTGACCACTTCACGGCGGTGCTGCAGGAAGACCTCGATCAGGTCCTTGAGGTTGCACAGCTTGGGCTGGCCGTCCACCAGCGCCACCATGTTCATGCCAAAGGTGTCTTGCAACTGGGTCTGCTTGTACAGGTTGTTGAGCACCACCTCGGGTACTTCGCCGCGCTTGAGTTCGATCACCAGGCGCATGCCGGACTTGTCCGACTCGTCCTGGATGTGGCTGATGCCTTCGAGCTTCTTCTCGTGCACCAGCTCGGCCATGCGTTCCTGTAGCGTCTTCTTGTTGACCTGGTAGGGCAGCTCGTCAACGATGATGGCCTGGCGCTGGCCCTTGTCGATGTCCTCGAAGTGGCACTTGGCGCGCATCACCACCTTGCCGCGGCCCGTGCGGTAGCCTTCCTTGACCCCGTTGATGCCGTAGATGATGCCGGCCGTGGGGAAGTCGGGCGCGGGGATGATCTCCATGAGTTCATCCACCGTCGCGTCAGGCTGGCGCAGCAGGTGCAAACAGGCATCCACCACCTCATTGAGGTTGTGCGGCGGGATGTTGGTTGCCATGCCCACCGCGATGCCGGCCGATCCGTTGACCAGCAGGTTGGGCAGCTTACTCGGCAGCACCAGCGGTTCCTTCTCGCTGCCGTCGTAGTTCGGACCGAAATCGACCGTTTCCTTGTCGATGTCCGCCAGCATCTCGTGCGCTATTTTTGACAGGCGGATTTCGGTATAGCGCATTGCCGCGGCGCTGTCGCCGTCCACCGAGCCGAAGTTGCCCTGGCCGTCCACCAGCATGTGGCGCAGAGAGAAGTCTTGCGCCATGCGCACGATCGTGTCGTATACCGCGATGTCGCCGTGGGGGTGGTACTTACCGATCACGTCACCGACGATACGGGCGGACTTCTTATAAGGCCGGTTCCAATCGTTGTTGAGCTCGTGCATGGCAAACAGCACGCGCCGGTGCACAGGCTTCAGGCCATCCCGCGCGTCGGGCAGGGCGCGCCCGACGATCACGCTCATCGCGTAATCCAGGTAACTGCGCCGCATCTCCTCTTCGAGACTGATGGGCAGGGTTTCTTTGGCAAACTGGGTCATGTCGACGGAGGGGTGGCGGCAGGAAGCGGCCATTTTAGGTGCAACGCCCTGTAGTAGCTGAGCAACACATCCCCGGGATTGCGCTTTTGTCCTACGGTTTGCACCTCGTCAAAGCAGCCCCGGCCTTGTTACGTATGGCACAATCAATTCAACGTTTTTGGTGATGGTCACTGACGACGTCCCTGATTCGCAGCGCGGCTGCGGCTTTTTCCCCAAGAGGAGAACCATGAAGAAACTGAACAAAGTGGCGATGTTGTTGGCCTCTGCTGTGCTTGCTACCTCGGCTGTTGCTCAAGTGAAGGCGGCAGACGGCGGTAAGGTCATCGATAACTGGCAAAACGGCTCGGGTGAGCTGGTCTGGAAGAACGGCACGAATGAACTGTGCTGGCGCGACGCCAACTGGACCCCCGCAACCGCTGCCGAAGGTTGCGACGGCGCTCTGGTGAAGGCTGCTGCTCCTGCTCCCGCAGCTGCACCCGCTCCTGCAGCCGCAGCTCCTGCCGCTCCTGCCCCCGCACCTGCTATCGCTAGCAAGGTGACCTATGCAGCCGACGCTTTCTTCGACTTCGACAAGTCCGTCCTCAAGCCCGAAGGCAAGGCCAAGTTGGACGACCTGGTTTCCAAGGTCAAGGGCATCAACCTGGAAGTGATCATTGCCGTGGGTCACACCGACTCCATCGGTACCGACGCATACAACCAGAAGCTGTCCGTGCGTCGCGCTGAAGCCGTGAAGGCTTACTTGGTGTCCAAGGGCATCGAAAAGAACCGCGTCTACACCGAAGGCAAGGGCGAAAAGCAGCCCGTGGCGGACAACAAGACCAAGGAAGGTCGCGCCAAGAACCGCCGTGTGGAAATCGAAGTGGTTGGTACCCGCGCCAACTGATCGATCCATCGGTCACAAAAAAGCCCCGGCAACGGGGCTTTTTTTATGCCTTGCTCGTTGCAGATGGGACAATGAAAACATGACTGTTTCTGTAAACGCCGATCCCGCTGAATTGGCCAAGTTTTCGGAACTGGCCCATCGCTGGTGGGACCCCGACAGCGAATTCCGTCCGCTGCACCAAATCAATCCGTTGCGGCTGGATTGGATCAATCAACTCTCGCCTCTGGAAGGGCGCAAGGTTCTCGACGTGGGGTGCGGCGGGGGAATTCTGTCGGACTCCATGGCCCGCAAGGGGGCAGAAGTCACGGGGATCGACCTGGCGTCCAAGGCATTGCGCGTGGCGCGGCTCCATGCCCTGGAGGCGGAAACGCCGCGCGTACAGTACCGGGAGATCAGCGTCGAGGAGTTGGCAAACGAGTGTCCTGGGTCGTTCGACACGGTCACCTGCATGGAGATGCTGGAGCATGTGCCCGATCCCCAGTCGGTCGTGGCCGCATGCGCGCGCCTCGTCAAGCCAGGCGGATGGGTGTTCTTCTCTACGATCAACCGGAATGCGAAGGCCTTTGCGTTGGCGATCGTGGGGGCGGAATACCTGCTCAAGATGCTGCCCCAGGGAACGCATGAGTACGCCAAATTCATCCGCCCTAGTGAGCTGGCATCCGCATGCCGCCAGGCGGGCCTTGATGTGTTGCATACGCGCGGCATGCAGTACAACCCCGTAACCGGCCGCTATTGGCTGAGCGGGGATACCGATGTGAATTACCTGTTCGCTACCAGGCGGCCAACTGCATGAGCGAGGTGTCTTTCACGGCTGTGCGAGGGGTGTTGTTCGACCTGGATGGCACCTTGATCGACAGTGCGCCTGACCTGGGCTTTGCTGCGGACCAGTTGCGGTCCGTCCGCGGGCTCCCTTCGCTGCCGCTGGAGGCCTATCGCCCCCTGGCCGGCGCGGGCGCGAGGGGTATGTTGTCGGTGGCATTCGGTATCACGCCGGACCATCCGGACTTTCCCGGCTTGAGGGAAGAGTTTTTCACCAACTACGAGCAATGCATCCACGACCAAACGGCATTGTTTCCTGGCATCCAGGAATTGGTGGCTACTCTTGAGCATCGTCCGTTGAAATGGGGTGTGGTGACCAATAAAGTGGAGCGTTTTACCTCGCTCATCGCCCAGCGCGTGGCGCTTTTCGCCAATGCGAGGGCCATCGTCAGCGGAGACACCACTGCGTATTCCAAGCCTCACCCAGAGCCTTTGTGGGAGGCTGCACGGCGCCTGGGGCTGGAGCCGCACGAGTGCATTTACGTCGGTGACGACGAAAGAGATATTCAGGCAGGGCAAGCTGCAGGCATGAAAACCGTGGTGGCCATGTACGGCTATCTTGGCTCGGGCGCCTCCCCGAAGAGTTGGGGCGCGGATGCAGAGATTTATTCCCCCCTTGACCTCTTGAAATTGATGGGCCTGGACTAAAATAGTCATCCAAGGGGCTGTCCCGGTTTCGACGTGGGTTCGGAATCGGAGCGGTGCATGTCGAGCTTGAGTGACGCTCGTAAATCTCCATTCACTAAACTAACTGCAAACGACGAACGTTTCGCACTCGCCGCTTAAATACCGGTGAGCCTTGCAACAGCACGCTGATGGGCTGGGCAAGGGGGCCGCAAGGCCTCCCGGCTGCAAGGGAATTTACATCAGCTGGTGGCATGCCGGGCACCTTGGCGTGGCACGAGATTCAAGGGTGCTGGCATCTTGCGTAGCGTGTGCCTGCGCGACGTGAGATGCAAGAATGAAAACAGAGCACTAAACATGTAGATCTGCCCGAAGAAGGCTTGCGGACGCGGGTTCAATTCCCGCCAGCTCCACCACTCAAGACACCGCCACACTCTGGAGAACCTGTGGCGTAAGGCATAAAGTGGCCATCTGGCCACGTTATGGTTTATTTGACGTTTGGCCAAATTTTGCTTTATGCAAAATTTGTGCTAGGAACCTTGGAAGAAGTTCCGCACGAGGTGGCTACGTGGCTACCTTGTGGATTTGTGGATTGTTTTCGCGTAAATGGATACGCCCGCGAGCGCATGCTCGCGGGCTTTTTTTGCGCAATGTGCGGGAAGTCTTTGGGACGTGCCCTTGAGACCTCAGGCTGTGCATCAGATCGCTTGTCGCGCTGCAAGCGCAAAAAGGCCGCGAAGAGCGGCCCGGTAACGCTTCAAGCCACGGGGTTCAGCGCGCCATCCCAGGCTTTGGTGATTCAGTGCAATCGTTGCTTGCGGGGACGGAGAGGCACTTACCCAACGTGCTGCAAAACCTCATTGACGTGGCATGTGTGATGTTGTCTATTGAGGCTTCTGGTCAAGATATGGGTAAGGCTGTAAATCTCTTCAGAACCAGAGACGCATTCACACCGCCAAAACCAAATCCGTTGAGCATGGCGTGCTCTATGGCATGGGCACGCGCACTCGCAGCGATCAGATCCAGGCCGTCGGCCAATGGATCTGGATGTTCTAGATTGAGCACAGGTGGCGCCATTTGGTCGCGCAATGCCAATACAGTAAAGATCGCAGCGGCCCCGCCAGCGGCTCCCAGCATGTGACCCACGGCGGATTTGGTGGCTGTAATGGATGGGCCAGAGCCGGCTCCAAACACTTGTCGAATGGCTGCCAACTCGCCTCGGTCGCCCACGAGAGTGGAGGTCGCGTGCGCATTCAGGTGTTGAATATCCCAAGGCTGCAGCTGTGCCTGGCGCAACGCGGCGCGCATTGATCGTGCGGCGCCAGAGCCATCCTCCGGCCCGGAGGTGACATGGTATGCATCGGCGGAGGTGCCGTAGCCCACGATCTCGGCCAGCGGCGTGGCACCACGCGCCAATGCATGATCCAGGACCTCCAGCACCAATAGGCCCGCACCCTCGGCCATGACAAAGCCGTTCCGAGCCAGGTCAAAGGGGCGCGAAGCCTTTGCGGGATCGCCGTCACTGTAGGTCGTTACTGCTTTCGCGGCGGCAAAGCTGCCCAGCGCAACCCGGTCAATGGTGGCTTCGCTGCCGCCGCAGAGCGCCATATCCGCTTCGTCATTGCGGATCAGCCGTGCTGCATCGCCAATGGCTTGAATGCTGGCCGCACAGGCCGTCACCGGAGCACCCAACGGACCCTTGAGCCGGTGCCGGATCGACACCTGTCCGGCCGCCAAATTGGCCAGGAAAGCGGGTACGGTGAAAGGCGACAAGCGCTGCGGCCCCTTGCCATCCGTCGTGCGCACCGCTTCTGCGATGGTGCTAAAGCCGCCCACGCCGGAGCCGATGATGGTCGCAGCGCGCTCTTGCTGCTCAACGCTTGGATGGGTCCACCGTGCGTGTGCCAGAGCTTGGTCTGCCGCGCCCAACGCAAAGGCGATGAAGCGGTCCATGCGACGTAGCTCCTTCGCCGAGACGACAGCTTCTGCGTTCCACCCGGCTTGCGGATCCTCTTCCTGGCTTGGCACCCGTCCAGCGATGGAGACACCCGTGCCTTCACCCACGGCTGCATCCAGGGTGCGGATCCCAGACTGGCCAGCCAGCAGTCGTTGCCAGGCCACCTCCACATTGCACCCCAAAGGAGATACCAAGCCCAAGCCAGTGATGACGACCCGACGATCCATGCTGCACCTTCCACTGTGAAATCCAGCTCCTGCGAAGCGTTGAGCGTGATTTATTGATGATCTTTATCATCATAAGTGAGTTTTGATGATGGGTATCATCTAATGCATGAAAGTGAGCAAAGCACAGGCCGCCGAGAATCGCGAAGGAATCGTGGATGCCGCTGCGCGCCTTTATCGGGAAAAGGGCCTGGATGGCGTGGGCGTGGCCGAGATCACACGCGATGCAGGCTTGACGCACGGCGGGCTGTACCGACACTTTGAGTCCAAGGATGCGCTCGCGCGCGAGGCGTGCCTGCGTGCATTTGAGTGGACGATCACGCCGCTAGACGGATGGGAGCCTCGGGAGGCGGAAGGTGCGCCTGAAACCAGACTCCGTGCGCTGGTGCATGGCTACCTTTCTGTGAACCACCGCGATCACCCTGGAGAGGGTTGCCCTGCTGCGGCATTGGCAGCGGATGCTGCAAGAGCGGGGCCTGAGATGTCAAAGGTTTTTGCGCAGGGGGTGGAGCGCAACATCCAGCGCTTTATGAGCGTGCTCCCGGGTAATGACGGGGCCAAGCGTGCCCGGACTATCGCGACTCTCAGCAGCATGGTTGGGGCATTGGTTCTCGCCCGCGCCACGGCGGCAGGCGACCCGGCGCTGTCTGAAGAAATATTGGCAACCTTGCGGGAGCAGCTAGCCCCATAGTCGCTGGATTTGGACAGGCGCTCGCACATTTGAAGCGCCCATCACGTTAGTGTTGACGATGAGGCTGCTAGCCTTATGGGGCCTGTCCATCCTTTGCGCAGCGGGTTTGGATAGGCGCCAAACGGACGCCTGGCTTGAAAGGCTTCCGGCAACTTTTTCCACCACGCGCTTTATGTACCTACCTGCACAATTCGCCGAGTCCCGGCTCGGGGAGCTTCACCGCATCGTCCGCGAGAACGCGCTGGGCATGCTGGTGACACACACTTCCGCCGGTTTGGAGGCCAACCACCTTCCATTTTTTCTGGATGGCGACATGCTGCTGGCGCATGTGGCGCGTGCCAATCCCATCTGGCGGGAGGTACGCGACGGCAATCAAGTGCTTGTCGTCTTCCGCGGCGTCGAAGGTTATATCTCTCCCAACTGGTATCCCGGTAAACAGGAGACGCATCGGCGCGTGCCTACCTGGAACTACGAGGTTGTCCATGCCCACGGAACGATTCATGTCCGCGACGATGTGAAATTCGTTCGCAGGGTGGTCGCCTTGCTAACGCGCCAGCATGAGGCGGGGCAGGCACAGCCGTGGAAGATGGGCGATGCGCCCACAGACTACCTGGATGAGCAACTGCGGCATATCGTGGGCATTGAGATCCGTCTCGGGCGACTGGAAGGAAAGCGCAAGCTGAACCAGCACCACGGCGAGCAAGACCGCGAGGGCGCGATTCAAGGACTGGAGTCCCGCGGCAACCATGGGCTCGCCAAAGCCATGAGGGAGGCGACGTCCCCCACATCGTGACCCGCAACTCCTTGGCCGGCCGGCTTGCGGCCATGCGCGAAGCGGGGTGGCGGGCCTCAGTGCGTTGCCTGCCAGGTGATGCGCGGGCCAGCAAACGATCCAGGCCCTGACCTAGCAAGGTGGGCACTGGTGGTAAGCCCGGCCATGGTGGCTGCCATGCAATCCGTCGGCGGACCTGCTGGGGGCGGTAATGCCCGGCAGTGTGGTGGCGAATCGCCTCCTGCGCGCCTCGGTGAAAGCCGCGCGCCGCATCGCGTGCCGTCGCGTTGGCGCAGAGCGTGCAATAGCGACGCCGGAGCCGGTAGGCACGGATGCCTTGTTCCGGGAGCGGGCCCATGAAGGATCCCGAGGGTTGCCGCATCTCGCCCGCGGGCATGGCACCATGCGGTTTTCTATGCGGGAGTGAATCCATGAAATTCTGGCGGGCGGGTGCGTTTGGAGCGTTGGTGTTGGCGGGCTGTGCCAGCCAGCAAACGCTGGTGCCGCAGATTCAGCAAGGCGAATCCGAAGGGAAAAAGACCGTGACGGTGGCGCCCGCGAGTGCCGCGTGCTCCCGGCCCCAGTGCCCAGTGCTGGCGGCGGCGTGGAGCGCTGCGAAGCCGGCGCAGGCGGTGCTCACCGTGGGCCTGCCCCATCAGGCGGCGGAGGTCACGGGCGCGGACTTCCATTTGGGGGGCGGGCAGGCGGTGCGCGTGCGGTCGCGTTCGCGCGCCGAGGCCGCTGCGCTGGGCTACCCCGCCACGGCGTTCGATGTGCCCTTGCGGCTGGTGGACCAGATCGCCTACACGCCGCGCAGCTGGGTGCGGGTCTATACGGCGGATGGGCGCAGCGTGGATGAGACGCTCAACAGCGGTGAAGAGCGCAGCAAGGCCGTCGAGGCGATGAGCTACTTTGTCACTGCCGTGGAGTCCGCCAGCGGCCAGGTGGCAAACCCCGACAGCTCTCGCGGCGGCTTGATGGACCGGCTGGGCGGCGGCAAATAGGGCATCAGCGGTCCACGTCCAGCCAGCCCCACATAGACACGAACAGCGCCACCGCAACGGCGGCGCCCAGCAGGCTGTGGATGTAGAACAGCGCCAGCGGCACCGCCCAGATCATGAGGCGCAGTGACTGGCTGTAGTACAGGCCCGCGCGCATCAGACTGCGCTCGCCCAGGGACTGCCATGACCGGCGCGCCGCGGACTCCACGGGCATGCCCGCCACGAAGCCAGCGTGGTGGTAGTTGCGCGCCGCCAGCATCGAGGTCAGAAATGCCAGTGCCAGCAGCACCAGCACGGCGAACGCGTTCCAGAAGGCCAACCCCTGGTCGGTGCCCAACGGTGGAAAACCGTGGTGCCACCACTGCGACGGCCAGTGGCCCTGGGTGAGCGTGAGCCCGCCCATGAAGGCCAGGGTGGCGGTGGTCGCCGTCATGGTGCAGGACATGAGCGAGTTGCGTAGCGTCTGGACCCCCAGCACTTCGGTGCCCTTGTGCTGCGCAATGGCGGTAAACCATTCCTGCCGCAACCGTGTATGGGCGCGTGTGGCGGAAGGTGCCCACGCCCAGTGCCGCACAAGGTACAGCAACGGCAGCGCTGCGGTGAGGAGAAACAACAGGGAGTCCATGTGCATCGCTATGAATTAAGGAGCTTATAGCGCTTGCTGGTATTGGTTTTCAATGCGTTATTGCAATGAATTCAGCCAATGACAAGCGCTGCCAGCTATTTTTTCAGGAGCGCGTGCGGCGATCCCAGAAGTGTTGCAGCTGCATCCCCGCCAGCATGGCGGCCACGAACAGCCAGACCTCGCCGCGCAGCGTCCCCAGGTTCATCACGGCCGGGCCGGGGCAGAACCCCGCCAGGCCCCAGCCGATGCCGAACAGCGCCGCGCCGGTCAGCAGGCGTTTGTCCACCGCGGTGGAGGAGGGCAGCTGCATGGGGTCTCCCAGCAGCGAGGTCTTGCGCTTGCGGGCCCAGGTGAACGCCACCAGGCCCACAAGAATGGCGCCCCCCATGACGAATGCGAGCGAAGGGTCCCAGGCGCCGAAGAAGTCCAGGAAGTTCTGTACTTTTGCGGGATTGCCCATGCCCGACAGGATCAGGCCCAGCCCGAAGACGAGACCGGCGAGCAGTGATGCGATGGCAGAAGCCATGTTGTTTCTCCTTGAGATGGGGTCAGGCCAGCACGTGACGCACCACGAACACCGTGGCGGCGCCGGCACCGATGAAGGTCAGGGTGGCGGCCAGGGAGCGCAGCGACAGGCGCGACAGCCCGCACACGCCATGGCCGCTGGTACAGCCCGATCCCAGCCGGGTGCCAAAACCGACCAGCAGGCCGGCCAGCACGATGACCAGCGGGTTGCTGGGCATCTCCATGGGTGGCAGGGGGGCGATGAGCTGCCAGACCAATGGCGCCGCCACCATGCCGATCACGAAGGCCGCACGCCAGCCCCAGTTGGCAACGCTGGCCCAGCTGCTGCGCTGCAGCAGTGCGCCCACGATGCCGCTGATGCCGGCGATGCGCCCCAGCAGCACGATCAGCAGCGCCGCGGCCAGGCCGATCAGCATGCCGCCGGCCAGCGATGACCAGGGGGTGAACGAATTCCAGAGGATGGTCATGGGATCAAGCTCCTTGCTTGCAGAAAAGGCGATGGATGGCCTGCATCAGCTGCAGTGCGCGGTCGTCCGCCAGTTGGTACCAGATGAATTTGCCTTCACGGCGGGTTTGCACCAGCCCGTCGCGGCGCAATACGCCCAACTGCTGCGACAGCGTGGGCTGGCCGATGCCGGTGAGCTGCTCCAGCTCACCCACGGTGCGCTCGCCTTCGGTCAGCTGGCACAGCAGCATGAGCCGGTCTTCGTTGCCCAGCAGCTTGAGCATGGTCACGGCTTCGCCCGCATGGGCGCGCATGGCGGGCAGGTCCAGGGTCGTGGCGTCGTTAATCATGATGGAGGTGCAAAACAATATGTTTTCATATAATATATCAAAAAATAAACTGTTGTTGGTTGGTGGTGCTGCTTCGGCACTTCCGTCTTCATTGCGAAAGGACCTTCATGCCCCACGCCTCCATGCATATCGAGCCCTTCTTCGACCCCGTGACGGGCACCGTGAGCTATGTGCTCGCAGACACCGACGCCGGCCAAGCGGCAGTGATCGACCCCGTGCTGGATTTCGAGCCGAAGTCCGGCACGCTGACCAGCGCCTCATCGGATCGCATCATTGAATACGTGCGCCTCCAGGGCTGGCAGGTGCAGTGGATCCTGGAAACCCACGCACACGCCGACCATCTCTCGGGCGCGCAGCACATACGCCACCACCTCGGCGGCAAGGTCGCCATCGGCGCGCACATCCGCGCGGTACAGCAGCTCTTTCGCAGCGTGTTCCATTTCGAGCGCAGCTTCCTGCCCGACGGCAGCCAGTTCGACCACCTGTTCGAGGACGGCGAGACTTTCCATGTTGGCGGCCTGGAGCTGACGGCGCTGCATGTGCCCGGCCACACGCCTGCCGACATGGCCTACCGCGTGGGTGACGACGTGTTCGTGGGCGACACGCTGTTCATGCCCGACGTGGGTACGGCCCGCGCGGACTTCCCGGGCGGTGACGCCGCCACGCTGTACCGCTCCATCCAGCGCCTGCTGGCGCTGCCCGCACACACCCGACTGCACATGTGCCACGACTATCCGCCCGAGAACCGCGCACCTGCCTGGGTCAGCACCGTGGCAGAGCAACGCAGCGGCAACATCCATGTGCACGAGGGCGTGACCGAGGCCGCGTTCGTGCAGATGCGCACCGCGCGGGACGCCACACTGGCGATGCCCACGCTCATCCTGCCTTCGGTGCAGGTCAATGTGCGCGCCGGCAAGCTGCCGCCCGCGCAGGACGATGGGCGTACCTATATCCAGCTGCCCATCAATGCGTTCCTGAAAGGGGCTGGCGCGCCGCAGGGCGTGTCGTGATGCCGGCGGCGCACCTCTTTGCGCCACTGGGCCGGGTTGCTAAGGAGCGGAGTGGCCGCTGATGAGCGCGAGGTGTTGGGCCAGCGTGGCAGCCGACAGCTCGCCCACGCGCACTGCGGCCAGGCGGCCCTGGCGGTCATAGAACAGGGTGGTGGGCAGGGCTTTGTGGCCTAGCGCGCTACCCAGCTGGCCCGCTGAGTCCAGCAGCACATCGGCGGCCGGCAGGCGCTGCTGCGCCGCAAACCGGGCGACTGTCTCGGGCGGCTCCCCCTGGTTCACCCACAGAAAACGCACCTGCGACTGGGGCGACTGCGCCTCGCGCGCCTGCAGCATGACGGGCATCTCGCGCCGGCAGGGCGGGCACCAACTGGCCCACAGGTTCACCACCACGGGCTGCCCCTTCAGCTCTGGCAGGGCGACCGTGCGCGCATCCAGCGCCACGCCTTGCCATGAGGGCAGGGTGGCCTGCTCGCGCGGTGCCGTAGCCTGCAGCACGCCCCAACCCAGCAGCCATACGCCGGCGAATGTGGCCAGCCCTGCCGTGGCGCTCTGCCGCCATGGGCTGCGGCGCAGCCACAGCAGCGCGACATAGAGCAGCGCGGCGCCCAGGCCCGCCCAGGGCGACCACCCGCCGTCGCGGATGTCGAGCACCGCGGTAGGGGTGCCGGCATACAGGTCCGCGTAGCCCGCCACGAAGCCCAGCCGCGCCGCGATCAGTGCGACCAGGGGCAGCCGCCAGCCATCCGGGCCGGCCGTCAGGCCACGCCGTGCGGCCAGTCGCTCATGCACCATCGTGCCCAACTGCCAGGCGCCCAGGAGCACCAGCAACATCCACGGCAGGACCAGTGGGCCCAGGTGCAGCACGCGGTCCACGGCGGCCTCAGTCCTTTGCCGCCGAAGAGGTCACCGCCAGCGCCGGAAGGCACAGCCGCGCCCCCAGGCCGGGCTCGGCCGGCTCCAGCGTCAGCGTGCCATGGGCGCTTTCGGCGATGCGGCGCACGATCGTCAGGCCCAGGCCGCTGCCGGGCGAGGAGCTGGACTTGCGCCAGAAACGCCGCAGCGCTTGCTCGCACTCCGCAGGGGTCAGGCCGGGGCCTTCGTCGCGCACACAGACTTCCACCGTGCCCGGGCCGGCAGCATCGGATTGCCAGCGCAGCGTGGCACTCACAGGGGCGGGGCCCTGGTGATGGCGCAGCGCGTTGTCGATCAGGTTGGTGATGGCGCAGGCCAGCAGCGCGGGGGGCAGCGGTAGCTGTATTGCCTGCCAGGCTGCCGGGTCGGCGGGTATTTCTGCCGCGTCCAGCGGTGGGGAGGGCAACTGAATGCCCTCGTTCTCGGCACGCTGCAGGGACTGGCTGCAGGCCAGGCGGAAGGCCTGCGCGATGCCGGTGCCCACGGTGGCGCGCGACTCTCCCGCGCTGGCGCTTTCCACGCGTGCAAGCTGCAGCAGTTGCTCCAGCGTGGCGTGCATGTGGTCGATGCCTTCGCCGGCCTGGCGCAGTGCGTTGGCGGCCTTGTCGGGGCTGGCGTTGTTGTTGCCCGCGGCAAGTGTCAGCTGCGCCACCTGCACATGGGTCTTGATGGCGGTGAGCGGCGTGCGCAGCTCATGCGCCGCGTCGGCGGTCCAGCGGCGCTCGTGTTCCATGCTGGCGTCCATGCGCGCCAGCAACTGGTTCAGGCTGTCCACCAGCGGGGCCAGTTCCTTGACGTCGCGGCCCGACTGCACGGGCGTGGGGTCGTGGGGTGGGCGCTGCACCAGCTCCTCGCGCAGGCGCTGCAGCGGGCGCAGGCTGCGCGTGCCCATCCACCAGGTCAGCAGCAGGATGACGGCAAGTGCCAGCACGAAGGGCAGCACCAGCGTGCGCACGAAGGTCTGCACCAATTGGTCGCGCACATCCAGCCGGTCGGCGGTGGCCACGCGCACCCCCTTGTCCTCCAGCACATAGGTGCGCCACTGCTTGCCGCCCTTGGTGATCTGGCCAAAGCCCGCGCTGCCGGCAGAGGCCATGTCCGGGATGTTGTTGGTGCGCGCGATGGGCAGGATGTCCACTTCGCTGCGCACCAGGCTCACCTCGCAGGCCACGCCATCGCGGCCAATGACCGACAGCAGCGCATCGTTGCTGGCGCGCGGCGCTGCCGCCAGCTCGGCCTGCTGGAACTGCTGCACGATGCCCACCACCATCCGGGCCGATGCGATGAGGCGGTCGTCCAGCAGCGTGCGCAGCTCGCGCTGCATGTTGATGAACTGCCAGATCGCCACGCCGCTCCAGACCAGGCAAATGGTCAGGCTCAGGCCCAGCACCAGCCGAACCCGCAGGCTTTGCATAGGTCGTGCCGTCATGCCGCACCGCCGCAGTACCGAGTGCCCAGCCGAAAGCCCAGGCCGCGCACGGTGTCGATCACATCGGCGCCCAGCTTCTTGCGCAGATGGTGCACGTGTACGTTCACGGTGTTGCTGCCCACGTCCTGGTCCAGGCCGTACAGGCTGTCATGCAGCTGCGCCGCGCTCAGCACGCGCCCGTGCGCCTGCAGCAGGGCCTGCAGCAGCGCCCATTCGCGGCGCGAGATGTCTATCGCCACGCCGTTGCGCGTGACTTCGCCGGTGGCCATGTTGACCTGGCAGTCGCCCAGCGCCAGCAGGTCGCTGGTGCGCCCGCCCGCGCGGCGCAGCAGGGCGCGCAGGCGCAGCACCAGCTCCTGCAGGTCGAAGGGTTTGGTCAGGTAGTCGTCGGTGCCGGTCTGAAAGCCGGCCACCTTGTCCTCGATGGTGCTGCGCGCGGTAAGGATCAGCACCGGCAGCGCCAACCCCTTGGCGCGCCACTGGCGCAGCAGGCTGATGCCGTCGCCATCGGGCAGGCCTAAGTCCAGCACGCAGGCATCGAACTGGCGGCTGGTCATGTGGGCCTGCGCCTGCGCCACGCTGCCCGCGGTGTCGCTGGTGAAGCCGTGCAGCTCCAGCCCGGCCTGGATGCCGCTGGCCACAAGCGCGTTGTCTTCGACGATCAGGATGTGCATGCGGCCCGCTTGGCAAAAGCCCGCATTCTAGGAACGGCGCGTTATCCCCACATTAACGGCGCACCCGCTGCGCCGGTATCATTGACTGTATAAACGCACAGTCTTTTGTATGCCGCAGCCCGGCCCTGCGCCCGCACCGCACCGCTTTTACTACCTGCACAACTTCCAGCGTGCGCTGGACTGGCTGCACACGCGCTATGGCGACCTGCTCGGTGTGGACGACCTGCAGTTCCTCACCGACTTTCGGCAACTGCCCCAGGCCGCACAGGCCCTGCTGGTGCGCATGGTGATGCGGCGCGGGCCGTGGTTTCGCGCGAGCAAGCTGGCCTATGACGAGATTCCCGACACGCGCGACGCCGCCGCGCCGCTGCTGTCGCGGGGCTGGCTTTGCGCCGATGCGCCCCTGGGTCTTTTGGAGCTGTTTGCCTTGCACACCAAGCGCGAGCTGCTACAGATTTTGCAGGGCACTGCGCTGCACCCCACCATGCGCAAGGCCGAGATGCTGCAGGCCCTGGCCGACCGCGCTGACCTGCGGCAGCCCTACGCCGCCTGGCACCCGCATGCCGACGAGCCCGTGTGGCAGGTGACGGTGGGCGCGCGCTGCGAGCGCTTGCGGCTCATGTTCTTCGGCAACCTGCACCAGAGCTGGGCGGAGTTCGTGCTGGCCGACCTGGGCGTGTTCCGCTACGAGGCCGTGCCGCTGGACGCTGCCTCGCGCCCGTTCCAGAGCCCAGCCGATGTGGACACCTACCTCGCCCTCAGCGCCTGCCGCCAGGCGCTGGACGCGGAGGGCGCCGATGCCGCTGCGCTGCTGCAGGCCCTGGCCGCCGCGCACAGCGCTACGCCGTGGCTGGAGCAGCGCCGCGCGCGGGTCCTGCTGCGCGTGGGCCAGGCCTGCGAGCGTGCGCACGACTGGCCGCTGGCCGCACAGGCCTACGCCGCCAGCCGCGCCCCTGGTGCGCGCCACCGCCAGATCCGCGTGCTGGAGCGCATGCAATGCTCCGATCAGGCTCTAGCCCTTGCCCATCAAGCGCTGGCTGCTCCTGAAAGTGAAGAAGAACACCAGCGCGTGGCGCGCATGCTGCCGCGCCTGCGCCGCAGCCTGGGGCAGGGCGGCGGGCCGCGCCGGCCCGCGCTGGCCCCGGCCGTGGCCGCGCTGCGCATGGACGTGGAACTGCCCGCGCCCACGCCGCCCCAGTCGGTGGAGCACGCGCTGCGCGCGCACTGGCACTGCGCGGAGGCGCCGGTGTTTTATGTGGAGAACACGCTCGTCAACGCGCTGTTCGGCCTGCTGTGCTGGCCGGCCATCTTTGCGCCGCTGCCCGGCGCGTTCTTCCACCCCTTCCAGAGCGGGCCGGCCGACTTGGCCGCGCCCGACTTCGTGGCGCGCCGCCAGGCCCTGTTCAACGCCTGCCTGGCCGAGCTGCACGACGGCCGCTACCGCGCCACCATCGTGCAGCGCTTTGAAGAGAAGCACGGCACCCAGTCGCCCTTCGTGGCCTGGGGTGCGTTGAGCGCCGAGCTGCTGGCGCTGGCGCTGGACTGCATTCCGCCCGCGCACCTGGAGCGGCTGTTTGCCCGGCTGCTGTGCGACGTGCAGGCCAACCGCACCGGCCTGCCCGACCTGGTGCGCTTCTGGCCCGGCCGCCCGCCCGGGGCCGAGCGCTATGCGCTGGTGGAGGTGAAGGCCCCCGGCGACAAGCTGCAGGACAACCAGATCCGCTGGTTGGCGTACTGCGTGGCGCAGGGCATTCCGGTGCAGGTGTGCCACGTGCAGTGGTGCGGCCCGGCATGACGCCCGCCCCGCGCTCCCACGTCGTGGCCGTGCGCGCGCTGTGCGAGTTCACGGCCCGCACGGGCGACCTGGACCTGCGCTTCACCCCCGCCCCCAGCGCACTCGAAGGCATGGAAGGCCACCGCGCGGTGCAGCAGCGCCGCGGCGCAGGCTACGAGGCCGAGGTGCCGCTGACCGGCACGTACGACCACCTGACGGTGCGCGGCCGTGCCGATGGCTGGAACGCGGCGCTGGGCCAGCTCGAAGAAATCAAGACCTACCGCGGCACGCTGGACAGCGTGCGCCCCCACCACCGCGCGCTGCACTGGGCCCAGGCCCAGGTGTACGGCCACCTGCTGTGCCAGGCGCGCGGGTTGGCGGGGCTCAAGCTTGCGCTGGTCTACGTGCACGCCACCACCCATGCCGAGACCGTGCTGGTGCAGGAACACACCGCCGCCGCGCTGCAGGCGTTCTTTGCCACGCAGTGCCAGCGCTACCTGGCCTGGGCGCACAGCGAGGCCGCGCACCGCCAGCAGCGCAACGCCGCCCTGGCGCGGCTGCGCTTTCCGCTGCCCGCATTCCGCGCCGGGCAGCGCGAGCTGGCCGTGGCCGTGTACCGCACCGCACACCCCAACGCAGAGGGCGCCAGCGCCCCCGCCGGGCGCTGCCTGCTGGCCCAGGCGCCCACCGGCATCGGTAAGACCCTGGGCACGCTGTTCCCGCTGCTCAAGGCTATGGCGCCCCCGGCTATGGCGCCCCCGGCGATGGCGCCCCCGGCTATGGCGCCCCCGGCGATGGTGCCCCCGGCGATAGCCGCGCCAGGGCAGGGCGGGCCGGCGCCGGCCGCTGCCGCATCCGGCGCCGCCACCGATGCGGTGCCCAACGGGGATACGGAAACCGTCAAAAAAGAGAGCGCGCCCCGCGCACCCAGCGGGCTGGACAAGCTGTTTTTCCTCACCGCCAAGGGCACGGGCCACGGCCTGGCGCTGCACGCGCTGACCCAATTGCAGGGCGCGCTGGCACCCCACGCGCCCGGCACGCCGCTGCGCGTGCTGGACCTGCACGCGCGCGACAAGACCTGCGAACACCCCGGCAGCGCCTGCCATGGCGATGCCTGCCCGCTGGCGCGCGGCTTCTTTGACCGGCTGCCCGCCGCCCGCGCCGCCGCCGTGCAGCAACCCGCGCCGTGGGATGCGCCCGCCGTGCGCGGCGTGGCGCTGCAGCACGGCATCTGCCCCTACTACCTGTCGCAAGAGCTGGTGCGCTGGGCCGACGTGGTGGTGGCCGACTACCACTACTACTACGACAGCGCCGCCATGCTGTACGCCCTCACGCAGCAGCAGGGCTGGCGCGTGGCCGTGCTGGTGGACGAGGCCCACAACCTGCTGGAGCGCGCACGCAGCATGTACACCGCGCCGCTCTCGCCCTTCGAGCTGGCCGCCGCACGCCAGGCCGCCACCGGCCCCGTGAAGAAGGCGCTCGACGCCCTGCACCGCCAGTGGAATGCGCTGGGCAAGACCCTGGGCCAGAGCGTAGAAGACGCTGACACGCCGGGCGCACCCGGCGCACTGCACACCGGCGCCACCGCACCCGCGCACCCCCTCGCCGCCACGCCCACCTACCAGGCCCACGCCACCGTACCGCCCGCGCTGCTGGGCGCGGTGCAGCGTGCCGTGGGCGCCATGGCCGAGGCCCAGGCCGACCAACCCCTGCCGCCGGGCGACGCGGTGCTGGTGTTCTACTGGTCGCTGCTGCACTTCCAGGCCCTGGCCGAGCAGTTCGGCCCGCATGCGCTGTTCGACCTGCAGCGCACCGCCACGCCACCGCGCAGCCGCAGCGGCCGGGCCCGTACACCCGCCACCACGCTGTGCATCCGCAACGTCATGCCCGCGCCGCACCTGGCCGCGCGCCACGCCGCGGCGCAGGCTACGGTGCTGTTCTCGGGCACGCTCAGCCCGCCGCAGTTCTACCGCGACCTGCTGGGCCTGCCGCCCGACACCGTCTGGCTGGACGTGGCCGCCCCCTTTGCCGCCCACCAGTTGCAGGTGCGCGTGGCCCCGCACATCTCCACCCGCTGGCGCGACCGCGAGGCCTCGCTCGCCCCCATCGCCGACCTGGTGGCCGCGCAGTACGCGCACCAGCCCGGCAACTACCTGTGCTTTGCCAGCAGCTTCGACTATCTGCAGCGCGTGGCCGCCACCCTGGCCCAGCGCCACCCACAGGTGCCCCAATGGCAGCAAACGCGCGAGATGGACGACGCCAGCCGCGCCGCCTTCCTCGCCCGCTTTACCGAGGGCGGCCAGGGCGTGGGCCTGGCCGTGCTGGGCGGCGCCTTTGCCGAAGGCGTGGACCTGCCCGGCACCCGCCTCATCGGCGCTTTCATCGCCACGCTGGGCCTGCCGCAAGTGAACGCGGTGAACGACGCCATGCAATATGCGCTGGACGAGGTGATGGGCCCCGGCCAGGGCTACGCCTGCACCTACCTGTACCCCGGCCTGCGCAAGGTGGTGCAGGCCGCCGGCCGGGTGATTCGCACCGAACATGACCGGGGCGTGGTGGTGCTGATGGACGACCGGTTTCAGCGTGGCGAGGTGCGCGCGTTGTTGCCACGGTGGTGGCGGGTGGGGTGAGGGGCTTGGTTCGGATGTGGGCCAGCATGCGTGCCCGTGATACCGAACGGCGCTGGGTGCTATGAATGTAGTAGCTATTAGCGCCTATCTACAGCGCCGTAGCGGCTAATTTGGCTGATAAATCCGGAGGGTTTGATTCTCCGAACCAGCTTGAAGGTAGAGCTGATTTTTCAGTGAAATGCGCAGGAAACGCGGAGCAAATACTCCGCATCAAAGGCTGTGGGGGATAGCTTGCGGCCATAAGCTGCCAGCGACGGCAGGGGGAAGCGGTCGCTCAACGAACAAGGTAAGCCGCCCGCCGTAGGCGGGGCGGCTTGACCGCCGGGTTAGCCACCTTGGCGCTCCAGGAGGTGCCGCGTTAGAGCAACCGAGTAGAACAAAGCTGCGATGACCGTGACAACAGGTAGAACGGCGAGGCCAATAAGCGCGAAGCAAGCAACAAGGGCACCAACAGCCCAAACGAGAGTACGTTGAGCAATGCTGCGAAGCTTGCCGAAGAGGCCTTCTCCATCCGCAAAATCCGAGGAAATTCCTAGCCAAATAAGGAGATTGCAGACGGCAAAGGAACCTCCCAGCATTAGCGATTGATGGAAAAGCTCCGGGTTACAGGGGGAACAATTACCCGATTGTGTCCAGTAAAGCGTATGTTTGTACGCAAAACCAAGTCCACACGGAATTGCAATCAGGGCAAGAGCGATGACAACGAAGCGCATGGTGGGTAATGGCTAACGTCAAAGCTAACGGGCGCCCGGAAGCAAGCAAAGCATGCTGTAGGGCGTCCCTGTTGAGCGCCTTGTTGGGCGTTTATTCCCAAACGACATTGGTTACTCCCGGAATTGACAGCACAAGCGCTGAAAGGTGCGCCTTCAGTTTTTCAATTTCAGGCGCGGGGTTTGTGCGTTTGAATATGCGCTGAAGCGCTGACATTTCAGCGACAGGAAACACTGACCACTCTGTTGTGCTCCCGTCAGTATTGCCGCAACCAAGCCAGAGCAAGAACGGTTTGCGCGAGACCATAACGACCCACCCGAAATCCTCTGGGATGACACCCTCAGCAGATACGCCTCGCTCTTTGAGTTGCTGGGCAAGCCACTGCGCCAGTGCTTTGCCGTAGCGGCCAGGATTGGTTTCTTCCTCCTCACCCGCGATGGGTTTGAAGAAATCCGTGGTGAAGGTGACTTGTGGCCCCGAGTTCATGACGCCCAACACCTGAGTTAAGCCGAGCCGCGAAGCGGCGTCGGCTTGGACGAATTGTTAGCGCTCATGCCGCTCACCGACCGCCCAAACCTGCACGCCCGGAACCCGCTCCAGCTTAGGTTGACGCCCGGCGTTGAACCCGGGGCACATAAAGAACACGTACTTATGTTCTGCGCCGGTTGCAGCGACTTTAGCCAAGTCCTTGTTGAGCTTCTGATTGTTTGACGTACTGACAGCGGCGAATACTTCGCATGCCAGCTCCCCGGCCAAACCGGACTCTATGTCCGACCCGCCGATGTTGCCCAGATTGAGCGTGAAAGGCGCCAGATGCGGATGAAGTTCGAACAGCGTGACTACAGCGCGCGCTGATGCGATGTACGTAAATGTTTGATTTAGCTGCTCGATGAGATTGAGCGGAGTTTCGGAATTGAGAGGATCGCAGCCAATGGGGCGGAATTTCATTTCCCAAAGCGTGCGGAGCGCGTCGGCTGGATCATGAAGCTCAATGACTTGGGCAAGCGCCCGCTCCGCAGAGCTAGCAACGGCATGCTCAAGCGCAATCGCTTCTTCTACGGTGGCTATGGATCGCTGCTTCATGAGCGCTAACGTGAAAGTTCAGGGGCGCGGAGCCGGCTTGCCGGCGTAGCGTCCCTCTGGAACGGGATGTTAGGCATTTTTCTTTTTTGGCTTCAGTAGCGGAAGTTCATTGCCTGTAGCCTGAATTAATTGATTGAGCCAGTCTCGATCTTCCCAGAGGTCGGCGGTGATGAGCAGATGAGGTTTTGCACCAGGATATGGGGCACCTTCGATTACTTGTTCCACCATGCCTCGGCCTGCACTCGTTGGTTTGAGATACAACTGGTCATCGCAGACCAAAGCAACGGGTTTGCCAGCTAAGTAAAGGCAATACTCGCCAAACATTTTCTTCGTGCTCACATTGGCTAAACCTGCAAGCTGGTCTAGCAGAAAATCCATCGTGGCTTGAGATGTCGCCATATGCAATGCCTAACACCTGAGTTAAGCCGCGCCGCGAAGCGGCGTCGGTTTGGACGAACTGTTAGGTGAGCAGCGACGCCGCCACAAGCCCAGCGCCGTGCCTGCCAGAACACTGACCAGCCCGGCCCATGGTGCGGCAAGGTACCAGCGACCCGCCTCCCGGGTGATCGCGGGGCCGACAAACGGATCCAGCGTTTCGACTGCAGTTGCGCCAAGCCAAAGGCCCGCCGCGGGAAGCACCAAGACAAGTAACCACGGCTTCCAGCGAGCGCACAAGTATGCGATGGCGGTGGCCATCAGCGCGCTAAGCACTATGGACAGCAGTGAAGGTTCCTTATCCATCACCTCCGCGTGTGCTGCGAGGGGAAGGGCAAACAGGAACAGCAGATATCTCATGCGCACCTAACGTTTGAGTTCAGCGGCCGCCGAAGGCGGTCCGCTGGAATGATGGGTTAGGGCGTCTACGCCCGAAGCTTAGAACCATTGGGGTTCGATGCCTCCTCATCTCGACGAGTGGCGTAGTACTGCTTCTTGTGTTCAAGCTCGTAGAAGAGGAGTCCATGGATGCCCAAGGCTTCGGACTTTCTCACGCGACGCTGCCAAATTCTTGAGAACGCAGCGTCTAGCACCTCTGCAGGGCCGCTCTTCATGACTTCGTCAATGAACGCTACATCCTGCCCCGCCGGAAAGATGAGATGGAACTCCTCTTCTGTCGCCGCGAAGATGTCGTACACGCAGTTGTCAGCGCCGTCGATGACTTGGATGTTTTTCATGAGCTCTAACGTTTGACATGAGAGGCGGCGCAAGGGCGCAGCCCTTGTGACGTCCTCTCGATGGAAGGGTTAGACGGCACCTTGCAGCCTGCCTCTGAATGCGGCCCGTAGCAGCACGACTGCCAGGGACATGCCAGCGCCTACGACCAAGAACATAAGCGAGTGGGGCTGGATGCCGCCCGTGAGAACTGAGGTGGCGAGGGCGGAAATGCCGGTTGCCACTACGTTAATGGCGAGGAGTGCGAAGGCTGACCAGCCATAGGTGAAGGCCTTGTAGTTGCGAAGGAGCACTTGGAAGGCCAGGACGAGAAACACGGCGATAGCACTACCCACAAGGATGAACGCGAGATCGTTCCAGCGAACTGGTGGCTGTGCTGCGGCTGCGGAGCTAAGTGCACTTGGCCCGAGAGCCAGGCCGACAACGATAGCGACGACGATAAGCACTGAGCGAATATTCATACGTTCTTTGACTGACGACTGCCGAATGGCCACGAACTCAATTTGTGCAGCCTAACGTGCTAGCTCAGGGGCGCGCCGCTTGCGGCGCGTCCCTCTGGAGCGGCGGGTTAGCGATCTTGAACCGGCGCGCCGGCCAAACGAAAAAAGCAAACAAGACAATCTGAAATGCAGCCCACAACAAAACCGGCCAGGAGAAGGTGGCTTTTGGCGTCATAACGGCTGCAATCACTATGAGTGACGCGGTAGTGACAATAAGCAGTACCCCTCCAACAACGCGGAAGCCCGGGGTCTTTTCACCGGACACCAATTTGGGCAGCCCAATGATGAGATTTCCAGCAGCCATAGGGATAGTGTAGGCAAGCGGATCAGTGAACGTGGAAACTGGCAGTCCTTCCAAGTCTCCGCTGCTCGCGGCGAGGGCGAAAAGCATGAAAGGCCAAGCCCCGGCCACAGCGATTCCGGACAGCAAAGATGCAACTCGCAAATAGGCAACCATGATCGCTAACGCTCGCGGTAAGCCGCGCCGGAGCACGAAGTGCGGAGGGCACCCGCAAGCGGAGCTTGTGGGCGTCGGCTTGACCAACTGGTTAGGCTGCTAGCAGATGCGAAGCTCTGGCCGAACACTGACCTTAGAAGCATTGCTGAACTCCTGTGATTTCTGCTTGTATGCCACCGAGGATAAGCACAACCAAGGCAATTAGAAAAATGGCAGTGGATGCTAGAGCCCGCTTGGCTGTGCCTTTGAACGGTGCAAGGATAGGTAACGCAGCAAAACAGAATAGCGTTAGGAGCATCGATTCTGTAGACAGACCTTCGTAGTGAAGCGCTTGCTGCGGATCGCCTAATGTTCCGCCTTTTAGGTCGCCGGCACATCCCGCTTGGTATGCAAAGTACAGGCTCGCCGCCGAAGCAAAAATACCTACACCCAATAAACTAATGGCCCAACTGCGATTGCTCATTTGAAGAGGCCTAACGTTTGACATGAGCGGTGGCCGACCGGCGCAGCCGGTTGGACATCCGCTCGATGGAATGGTTAGGCGAATGCGGCTCAGTGCTCATTGCCCGCGTACACCCACATGGGCTCGGTTCTGCCAGCGCGCTCGAACCCCATCGACTTGTAGAACTCAACAGCATCTCCATCGGCGGTGAGCATCTGTTGATGAAAGCCCGCATACCTCTCCATGAGAGCGCCCATCATCGCTCGACCAACACCTCGCCGCTGATACTTCGGATGCACCAGCATGTGCGGAAAGTAAACGACCAAGTGCCCGTCTGAAATCGCATTCCCGAGACCGACCAATCGACCCTCTACTCGCGCAGTCACAAGAGCGTGCGAGTTTCGAAGCGCCGCAAGGAGCTGCTGCGGCTTCTCCGCAGAGGACCAAGCGTTTGCCTCGTACAGAGACAGAACCTCCGCTTCGCCAATCGAGTCGTTTAGAGATATTGCTAGAGACATTCGCTACGCCTTTGGTGAGACGCCTAACGTTTGAGTTCAGCGGCCGCCGGCGGCGGTCCGCTGGAATGATGGGTTGGGCGGCGACATGTCCACCCTGCCTACGGATACCAGACGATTGACGAACCCTTAGCGAGAGCGCCTTCGTAGTGCTTCTGAAAGACCTGCATTTGAGGTTCGTTCAGGACCTCAACGGCGATTGGTTTGCCTTGCCCGACTTCCAAGTCCGTGAACCCGAACTTCTCCAGTTCGCGGACTGCTTCCTCGTGCTGGGCCTCGTCTCCCACGTGGGCCATGAAGAGGATGAACTTGTGCACGCTTCCGACTTCGGGGCTATGCCACTCGAACGCGCTGGCTCCGGTGTATTTGCCCGTTCCGCCATAAAGAACCACTGTAGTCATAAAGACACCCAACGCTCGCGGTAAGCCGCGCCGGAGCACGAAGTGCGGAGGGCACCCGCAAGCGGAGCTTGTGGGCGTCGGCTTGACCAACTGGTTAGGCTGCTAGCAGATGCGAAGCTCTGGCCGAACACTGACCTTAGAAGCATTGCTGAACTCCTGTGATTTCTGCTTGTATGCCACCGAGGATAAGCACAACCAGGGCAATTAGAAAAATGGCAGTGGATGCTAGAGCCCGCTTGGCTGTGCCTTTGAACGGTGCAAGGATAGGTAACGCAGCAAAACAGAATAGCGTTAGGAGCATCGATTCTGTAGACAGACCTTCGTAGTGAAGCGCTTGCTGCGGATCGCCTAATGTTCCGCCTTTTAGGTCGCCGGCACATCCCGCTTGGTATGCAAAGTACAGGCTCGCCGCCGAAGCAAAAATACCTACACCCAATAAACTAATGGCCCAACTGCGATTGCTCATTTGAAGAGGCCTAACGGCCAAAGTAAGCGGCTGGCCGTAGGCCAGTCCGCTTGACTGCAGAGTTAGACCCGAAGGCCAAAAGGGAGCGCCTGGACTTGAAGACGCACGCAGCCCACGAAAAAGCGCTGGGCCACGAAAGCGGCGCAGCGCTGCAAGAATGATAGCTAGTGGCGCTTGCTGCACAAGCGCTAAAGGCCAAAAAGGCTTGAAAGCACTTGGAACAGGGCCGAGCGCTGGAACAAGTAGCTGCGCGCATAAAGCGGGTGATGGGACTAACGTAATGTAGACCGCACCAAGCCGCAGGCCATATCTGGCGCTTGCGGTCTAAATTGGCACGAAATGAACGCAGAAAGGGGCTTGTAGCCTAGCTTGACGGCGCGTATGCTGTATGAAAATACAGTACTAAATTCAGCCATGAAACCCGCATCCCCTCCTGTGTTGCGCGCCACACGGTTGCTGGATCAGGTCCGTGAGCGAATTCGTTACAAACACTATAGCCTGCGCACCGAGCAGGCTTACGTGCAGTGGGTGCGCATGTTCGTGAAATGGCACGGCTTGCGGCATCCGCGAGACATGGGGCAGCTGGAAATCGAAGGTTTTCTCGCCATGTTGGCCAACGAGCGGCGGGTGGCGGCTGCCACGCACAACCAGGCGTTGAGCGCACTGCTATTCCTCTACCGCGAGGTGTTGGGCACGGACCTGCCATGGCTCGATGGCGTGCAGCGCCCGCGCACGCCCAAGCGCATTCCCTCGGTTTTGACGGTGGCCGAGGTGGCGGCTCTGCTATCGGCGTTGCCGGCCGATATGGCCTTGCTGGCCCGCCTGCTGTACGGCACCGGCATGCGGCTGATGGAAGGCCTGCGCTTGAGGGTCAAGGACCTGGATTTTGATCGTGGGGTGGTCGTGGTACGCCAAGCCAAGGGCGACAAGGATCGGGTCGTAATGCTGCCGCGCAGCTTGGCAGCCGAGCTGCACCAACAGGTGCTTGCTGCGCGCGCGCTGTGGGAGCAAGACCGGCAAGCGCAGCGCGGTGGCGTGGACGTTCCGCATGCACTGGAGACAAAATATCCCGGCATGGGACAACGTTGGGGATGGTTCTGGGTGTTCCCCGCTTCATCCCTGTCTGTGGACCCGCGCACAGGTGTGTGGCAACGCCATCACCTCTACGAGGAGCGATTACAGCGCGCACTGAAGAAGGCCGTTGCACAGGCGGGCATTTGCAAACCCGTTTCGGTGCACACCTTGCGCCACAGCTTCGCCACACACTTGTTGCAGTCGGGCACCGACATTCGCACGGTGCAGGAGTTGCTGGGGCACTCGGACGTGAGCACGACGATGATCTATACCCATGTCCTTAAAGTCGCAGCCGGAGGCACCTCCAGCCCGTTGGACTCCTTGGCGTTGAACATGCAGCATGGCTGAATGACGGCTTTGAAGCTTCTAGCTGGATGGCGGCTCAGGGTCGAAAGCCGCCGCTGATAAAAAAAGCCCATCGCAGTTGCGATGGGCTTTTCCATTCAGTGCACCCGCGCCCGCAAGCGCCCGGTGCTCAGCACCCGCCAGGCATCACACCTTCCGCACCTTCACCGGCAACCCCTGCCGCACCACAGCCCCCGACACCCAGTCGATCCACACGTTGTCCTTGGCGGGACGGGTGGGGTCGGCAAAGCCCAGCGCGTTCAGGTTCACGCCGTTGCCGTGCTGCGGGTTGTGGGCCATGGGCTTGCCGTCCACGGTATGGACGGCGGCGCCCAGCTGCTTGTGGCCGTAGCCGTATTCGATGGCCAGGGCGCCCTGGGCGATGCCGCTGCGCACCAGGGCCACGCCCTGCAGCTTGGCGCCCGGGGTGCTGACCTCGATGCGGTCGCCGTTGGCGATGCCCAGCTTGGCCGCATCGTCCTTGTTCAGGCTGATGGGGTTGTGCGGGTGCACCTGGCGCAGGCGTGAGGCGGCGATCGACATGCTGCTCATCAGGTTGGACTTGTAGCTGCTCATGGTCAGCGGCCAGTCCTGCTCGGTGAAGCGCTCGCGCATGCTGCTGCCGTCGGCAAAGCGGGTGGGGAACCAGGTGGGGCAGCCCACGTAGCGCTCGCCGGTCATGGAGTGGCGCATCTTGGCCAGGCCTTCGTGCCACAGCTGCACGGGGAACTTGTAGGCGGCCTTGATCTGCTCGCCCTTCCAGGCGTCTTCGATCTTGTCGAAGCGCCCGCCACGGCTCATCACCATGGCCACGCGGCGCACTTCCTCGGGCTTGAGGCGCTTTTCCACCTCGGGCATCCAGCGGGTTACGCCGGTGAGGGCGATGTCGTCGTCGCTGGCTTCGGGCACGGGCTTGCCGGCCTGGTAGGCGATGTTGCACATGCCGCGCAGGTAGAAGTCTTCGGCGCTTTCCAGGTCGAGCGGCTCGCCGTCCTTGGTGCTCATCGCGCCCTTGCCAAAGCCGGGCAGCTGCAGCTGCTTGGCCACGGCAAAGACGAAGCTCTCAAAGCTCACCGGCTTGCCGTCGGCCGTCTTGGCGGTGGCGGCCTCCACGGTGGGCCAGCGCACGGTGCTGCTCTTGGCGATCACGTCGGCCCAGGGGGCGCCGATGCCCCAGCTTTCGTACGTGACGGTGTCGGGCACGATGTAGTCGGCCAGGGCCGAGGTCTCGTTGATGAACGGATCGACCGAGATGAACAGCGGCAGCTTCTTCGGGTCCTTGATGGCGCTGACCAGCGTGTTCTCAAAGCCGCAGATGGCGTACACCGGGTTGCTCATGTGGTTGATCCACGCCTTCACCGGGTAGGGGTAGCCCAGCAGGCCCGCGGCCAGCATTTCGCTGGAGAGGCCCCCGGGCGCCGGGTACCACGGTGCCTTGGCGGGGTAGGGGTTCTGGCCGGCTTCTTTCTTGCGCTTGAACTCGCTGGTCTTTTCATACGGAAAGCGCGTGCGCGACAGCGCCACGCCCGTGGCTTTGACCGCGCCCTCGAACTGCGCAAAGTTGTAGCGCGGGCCGGGGCCGAAGGGGCCGAACGGGCCAGCGTCCAGCACCCAGCCGCCCTTGACGTTCAGGTTGCCGATCAGGTTGTTCAGCATGGCGATGGCGTAGGCGGTGTAGAAGCCCGCGCCGCTCATGGTGCCGCCGTGCGAGTTGGCCACGGCCTGCTTGCCATGGCTGGTGAATTCGCGCGCCAGGTCTTCGATGTCTTTCACCGGCACGCCGCACAGGTCGGAGTATTCCTGCAGCGTCTTGCGGCGCGCTTCCTCGCGCAGCTTGACGAACGAGGTGCACACGGCGATCGGCGCGGACTCCTCGGTGGCGCCCGCGGCCTTCAGGGGCGTGAATTCGCGCTCTACCACCAGCTCGGCCGGCTGGGCCACGGTGTGGGGCACCAGCTTGAAGCCACCCTGGCCGTCGGCCACCTGCACCACGTACACGTCTTCGGCCGGGGTCTTCTCGTCCACCGGCTCGGGCATGGGCAGGCCCAGGTCGGCGCCGCGCAGGAACTGGCCGTAGCGCGGGTGCTTGGGGTCGTTGATGAGCAGGTGGGTGGCGTTGCTCCAGCTGGCCTCACCGGCGGCGGCCATGGCGGCCGGGCCGGGCTGGGTGAGGTACTTGGCGTCGTAGCGCTCGTTGTCGATGATCCAGCGGATCAGCGCCATGGCCAGCGCCAGGTCGGTGGCGGGCTTGATGGGCAGCCAGCGGTTGTTGTCGCCGGCCGCGTGGCTGGACGACATGGGCAGCACGGGCGACACCACCACGTAGCGGTAGGTGTTGTCGTCGCGCGAGCGGGCCTCTGCCAGCTCGCGCCCCATGCGCTGGAACGGGTTGCCGGACTGCGCCGGCGCCGTGCCCAGGAACAGGCCGAAGCGCGAGTTCTTCCAGTCCGGCTTGCCGTGCGGCATGCCGGGGATATTGCCCAGGGCCGCCGCCGTGCCCACGCGGTAGGTCTGGCCGCAGTAGGCGCCGTGGTTGGACACGTTCACCGTGCCGAAGGACTGGCGCGCAAAGCGGTTGATGAGCGGGGTGCGGCCTTCGTTGGAGGCGTCGGTCACCAGCAGCTGGTTGGCCTTGGGGCCGTACTCGGGGTTCTCGGGGTCGATCAGCGTCTGCACGTCGCGGATGGCGGCCAGGCCGTCCACGTGGCCTTCGCCGAACAGGTCGCCGCCCTCGCAGATTTCCTTGACCAGTTGTTCCAGCGAGATGCTCTTCCACTGGCCGGAGCCGCGCGGGCCCACGCGCTTGAGCGGGGTGAGCACGCGGTGGGCCGCGGTCTGGTGCTCCAGCATGGCCGAGCCGCGCGCGCAGCTGGTGGCGCGGCCTTCCAGGCCGTTGTCGCCGCCCAGCAGGGCGTACACCTCGCGCACGGGCGTTTCCATGGGTGCGTGGTGCGTGGTGGCCAGCGGGTGGTAGGGGTTGCCGGCGATGCGGATGATTTTGTTGTGCTCGGTATCCACGCGCACACGCACGCCGCACTGCGTCCAGCAGCCCAGGCAGCTGCTGGGGCTGACCACCTGGCCCGGCTGGGTGGTGAGCTGGCCGGTCACGGGGTCGATGCGGAACTCGGGCGTGAGCGAATTGCCACGCGTGGCGCTCTTGGTCGCCGTGCCCGAGGTGCCATGGATCAGGCCTTTGGCGCCTTTGGCCACGGTCTCACCATAGCCCGCCGCAAAAGCGGCCAGGCCACCGGCCACGGCACCACCGCGCAGCAGCATGCGGCGGCGGTTGGTGTCAGGGGTGTTCTCGGTGTCGGGGGAAGGAAGCGATTTCTTGTCCGTCATGGTCTGCACTTTCACGTGCAGCGCCAGCACGTATCAACCCAAGTTTGATAGCTGCTAGCGCTTGCTGGTATTGGGTTAGAAGCCTATTTGCCTATGAATTTCAAGCAGCGCGGGCTGCGGGCGCGCTGCGGGCCGGGAACAGCTCCAGCGCCCAGCTCGCCAGCCCGACCAGTGCCACGCACAGGCCTGCCACACCCACCATGCCCAGCAGCCCGTCGCCGCCCAGGGGCATGTGGTACAGGTACAGGCCGGCGCCGAACTTGGGCACGCCCTGCACACCCATGAACAGCGCCCAGCGGAAGGCCCAGGCGGCTGCCGCCAGCCCCAGGCCCAGCACCAGCGTGTAGCCCTTGGCATGCAGGCGGTGGCGCCCGCGCAGCAGCGCGCCCAGCACGGTGGCACCGCCGATGGCCGAGCTGATCATCGTCAGGCGCCACACGGGGAAGTCGTTCCACAGGCGCAGCGCGGCGTTGAACGAGGGGCTGTCGCCGCCCAAGCCGCTCGCGGCCCAGGCCAGCGCCACCACCAGCAGCGCGCCGGCCAGCGCCAGGCCCATGCCGCGCAGCGTCTGCAGCGCTTCAGTACCGGGGCGCAGCGCGGCGGGCAGGAAGCGCTCCAGCACGAAGGCCGCGCCCACGGTGGCCAGCCAGCCGGTCAGTGCCAGGTTGACGGGCACCCACAGCGTGTTCCACAGCGGGCGCGAGCGCACCACCATCATCTCGGCGCCGGTATAGACCGAAATGGTGAGCGCAGAGAGCACGAGCAGGGGCGCCAGCAGGCGCATCCAGCCGGTCTTGCCCAGCCACCAGGCGGCGCACATGGCCACGCTGAGCGTGACGAACACCGGCAGCAGCAGCGCGCCGACCGACATCCACGACCAGGGCGTGAAATGCGCATAGAAGTGCCAGAAGCGCGCGGGCTGGTGCAGGTCGGCCAACAGCGACACGGGGGCGGCGATGGCGCTGACGGCCAGCGTCAGCACGGCCGCGGGCAGCAGGCGCTGCAGCGTGCCGCCGTCTTTGCCCCAGGCGCACAGCGCGGCCAGGATGGCGGCGCCGGTGGCCACGCCGACCAGAAAGAAGTACTGCACGGCCCAGGGCAGCCAGGCCGCCTCGTAGTGCGGGGTCAGGAGTTCGATGATTTGCATGGTGCGCTCCTTGGGGTTCAGTGGTCGGACAGCAGGCGCACGCTGGCCTGGCCGTCCACGCCGTTGACGAACGCATCGGGCAGGCCGATGTAGAACACGCGCGGCGCAGTGTTCATGCCGGGCTTGAGCACCTTGATCTCTTCCTTGTGCTCGGCCATGCGGCGGTTGATCTCGCTGCCCTGGTCGTTCAGGTCGCCGATCACGCGCGCGCCGCCCACGCAGCTCTCCACGCAGGCGGGCAGCAGGCCGGCCTCCAGGCGGTGCTCGCAAAAGGTGCACTTGTCGGCCGTCTGCGTCTCGTGGTTGATGAAGCGCGCGTCGTACGGGCAGGCCTGCACGCAGTAGCCGCAGCCCACGCAGCGCTCGTTGTCCACCAGCACGATGCCGTCGGTGCGCTGGAAGGTGGCCTGCACCGGGCACACGGGCACGCAGGGCGGCTCCTCGCAGTGGTTGCACAGGCGCGGCAGGCTGACCATGGCGGGCGCGCTGCCGTCGTCCTTGTTGATCTCGTACTGCAGCACCGTAGTGCGGAACTGGCCGATGGGCGGCTGGTTTTCCACCGAGCAGCTCACCGTGCAGGCCTGGCAGCCGATGCACTTGCGCAGGTCCACCAGCATGCCGAAGCGCTTGCCCTCCATGCCGGGGCGGCGCGGCGGCTGGCCCGGCGCGAAGGGTGTGGCGGCCTGGCTGGCGCCGGCCAGGCCAAAGGCGGTGGCCAGGCCGACGAGTTCTTGCAGGAAGGTGCGCTTGCCGGGTTGCGGCGCGGCGCAGGCGGTGGGGGAGGGGGTACTTTTTGACATAAATACTTTGAATATTTACTGCGTAGATGCATTATTCTCCCCGCATCTCGATTATCTATTTGATTAACGTCAAATGAATTTGTTGATATTCTTATTGGATTATTTTGGCTAAACTTTTTTATTTTATTAATTGAAAATTAATGAAATATTAAATAATCCCGAGCAATTGCGTATGGAATGTGGAGCGGCCGCAAAACGGCCATGCGTGCGGGTTCCGGGCCCCGCGGGAAGTCAGCCTTCTGGGCTTGGGGATACGAATGCCATCCTGGGTACCAAAATCCGAAAATTGCCGATGAATGGGCGGTGAGGCGACGTGCCTCAATTGCCGCCATTCCGATTAAAAATATCGGTTATTGCCCGCGCCGGCGGAGTGCCTGTTACCCACAAAGGCAAGGGGCGGCGCTACAGTGGGGCGCATGGACGCTCACCAACTGCCGCTCGCCGGCGTGGAGCCCGATGCGCCACGCCCCAACCACCATCTTTTTTTTGCCGTGCTGCCCGAGCCCGGGGCGGCGCAGGCTGCGGCCGATCTGGCGCAGACGCTGATTGCGCGGCACGACCTGCAGGCGCAGGTACGCGCGCAGCGCCTGCACGCCACGCTGCTGTCGCTGGGGTGGGAGCATGCGTTGTCGCCCCGGCATCTGCAGTGGGCGCGCGACGCGGCGCAGCAGGTGCGGGCGAGGGCGTTCTCGTTGCGGTTCGATCGGGTGTTGAGCTTTCGCCGCGCGCCGCAGGCCAAGCGGCCCTGCGTGCTCTGCGGCCCCGCCGACGGGCAGCAGGGCTTCATCGCGTTGTACGAGGCGCTGCACGCGGCGCTGTGGTCGCAGGTGCGGGGGCTGGACGGCGTGCCCCCTGCGCCGCACATCACCCCGCACATGACGCTGTGCTACAGCCGCCAGGCCGTGCCCGAGCAACCCGTGCCGCCGCTGGAATGGACGGTGCGCCGCTTCGTGCTGCTGCACAACCTGCGCGGCTCGCCCGGCCCTTACGAGGCGCTGGGCGAATGGCCGCTGGCGGATTGATTGCTATTGTTTATATAGCTGTTGACGCTTGATGGATAAGCGCTAGAGGCCGATTATCCCTGACGTCACGCCATGGTCATCAGGCTGGCATTGCCGCCTGCCGCCGTGGTGTTGATGCTGACCGCGCGCTCCAGCAACAGGCGCAAGGGCGCCTGCAGCGCATCGGCGGGGCCGTCCACCGCCGTCACGCCCACGATGGGACCGGGACGCAGGGCCACGCGCTGGCATTCCACGCGGCGCGTTTCCGGGCTGCCGCTGTGCAGCACGGCGTCGTAGCCCAGGCCATCGCCGCGCCAGTCGGACACCAGGGCGATGCGCGCCTGCACCTCGCGCGGCAGCGTGGCGCACAGGGCCTGCGCGTCCTGCGGCCAGAGCGCAAGCGCGCCCGCGGCCAGCACCGCGCTCAACTGCAGCAGCAGCGCCTCGTCCGTGTCGGCCAGGCACAGCACGCGTTCGCGCGGCAGCAGCCGATAGGTGTTGCGCTCGCCGGTGGGGCCGGGCAGGGTGCAGGCCAGGCCCGCGCAACTGGCCTGCGCCTGGGCCGCGCAGGCCTGTGCCAGCGCTGCGTTGCCTTGCGCCTGGGCCCAGTGCTCCAGCGCCGACAGCGGGGCGAGCAGCGCGGGCTGTGCGCTGGCGTCGGGCACCTGCACGGCCGTCGCCGCCAGCGCGCCGTGCGTGGCGTTGGCCGGGTGGCGCGACAGCAGACGCAACAGATACAGCGGGCCGCCTGCCTTGGGGCCCGTGCCCGACAGGCCCTCGCCGCCGAAAGGCTGCACGCCGACCACGGCGCCCACCATGTTGCGGTTCACATAGACGTTGCCGGCCGTGCTGTGGGCCAGCACCTGGGCCACGGTTTCGTCGATGCGGGTGTGCAGACCCTGGGTGAGGCCGTAGCCCGTGGCGCTGATCTGCGCGAGCAGCGCGTCCAGCTCGCCGCGCTCGTAGCGCACTACGTGCAGCACGGGGCCGAAGACCTCGCGCTCCAACTCGGTGATGCTGTTCAGCTCGATCAGCGTGGGCGGCACGAAGGTGCCATGCGCCGTGCCCTGCCCACCGGCATGGCTTTGGAACACCGGCCGGCCGCTGGCGCGCAGGCGCTCGATGTGGCGCGCGATCGTGGCGCGCGCCTCCTCGTCGATCACCGGGCCTACGTCCACCGCCAGTTGCGTGGGGTTGCCCATGCGCAGTTCCTGCATGGCGCCGCGCAGCATCTCCAGCAGGCGGTCCGCGCAGTCGCGCTGCACGCACAGCACGCGCAGGGCGGAGCAGCGCTGGCCCGCGCTGTCGAAGGCCGAGGTGAGCACGTCCGCGACCACCTGCTCCAGCAGGGCGGAGGAGTCCACGATCAATGCGTTCTGTCCACCGGTCTCTGCGATCAGCGGAATGGGCCGGCCGCTGGCGTCCAGCCGTGCGGCCAGGCTGCGCTGCAGCAGCCGCGCCACCTCGGTGGAGCCGGTGAACATCACGCCCATCACCCGCGCGTCGCCCACCAGCGCTGCGCCCACCGTCTCGCCGCGGCCGGGCAGCAGCTGCACGGCGGCGGCGGGCACGCCGGCCTGGTGCAGCAGGCGCACGGCCTGGCAGGCAATGAGGGGCGTCTGCTCTGCCGGCTTGGCCAGCACCACGTTGCCCGCGGCCAGTGCGGCGGCCACCTGGCCCATGAAGATGGCCAGCGGGAAGTTCCAGGGGCTGATGCAGGTGACCGGCCCCAGCGGTGGGTGGGTGGCGTTGTCGAAATGCCCATCCACCTGCGCCGCGTAGTAGCGCAGGAAGTCCACCGCCTCGCGCACTTCGGCCACGGCGTTGGTGCAGGTCTTGCCGGCTTCGCGCATCAGCAGGGCCAGCAGGGCGGGCATATCGCGTTCCAGCCCATCGGCCGCGGCGCGCAGCAGCCGTGCACGTTCTGCGGGTGGCGTGGCAGCCCAGGCGGGCTGCGCCGCGGCGGCAGCCCGCAGCGCGGCGTCCACATCGGCGGTGGTGGCTTCTTGCACCTGCCCGACTACATCGGTGGCATCGGCAGGGTTGCGCACCGGGGCGCGCGGGCCGGCGGGAGCGCCGGCGGCGATGAGGGGTGTGGCTTCCAGCGGCGTGGCGGCGCTGGCGGCCAGCGCGTCGGCCACGCACTGCAGCGTGGGCTCGGCCGCCAGGTCCAGGCCCTGCGAATTGGCACGCGCCGGGCCGTAGAGCTGCGGGGGCAGCGCGATGCGCGGGTGCGGCAGGCCGGCGCCGCCTTCCGCGCGGGCCTCGGCATCCACCGTATCCACGGGGTTGTCGATCAGCGCCTCCAGCGGCAGCGTGGCGTCGGCCACGCGGTTCACGAACGAGGTGTTGGCGCCGTTTTCTAGCAGGCGGCGCACCAGGTACGCCAGCAGCGTTTCATGCGTACCCACCGGGGCGTAGATGCGGCAGGGGCGCTCGGGCACCACCTGCTCGTACAGCGGCTCGCCCATGCCGTGCAGGCACTGGAACTCGTACTGGCCGGGGCGATAGTCCGCGGGGCCCGCCAGCTCATAGATGGTGGCCAGCGTCTGCGCGTTGTGCGTGGCGAACTGGGGGTACACCGCGTCGGGCGCGGCCAGCAGCTTGCGTGCGCAGGCGATGTAGGAAATATCGGTGTGCGCCTTGCGCGTGTACACGGGGTAGTCCGCCAGGCCATCGACCTGGGCGCGCTTGATCTCGCTGTCCCAGTACGCGCCCTTGACCAGCCGGATCATCAGGCGGTGGCCGCTGCGGCGCGCCAGATCGATGCAGTAGTCGATCACGCGCGGGCAGCGCTTTTGGTAGGCCTGGATCACGAAGCCGATGCCCTTGAAGCCCGCGAGGGACGGCGCATGGCACAGGCGTTCCAGCAGGTCCAGCGACAGTTCCAGCCGGTCGGCCTCTTCGGCGTCGATGTTCAGGCCGATGTCATAGCCGCGCGCCAGTTCCGCCAGTTGCAGCACGCGCGGGTACAGCTCGTCCATCACGCGCTGCCACTGCGCGCGGGCGTAGCGCGGGTGCAGCGCGCTGAGCTTGATGGAAATGCCGGGCCCTTCGTACACGCCGCGGCCCGCGCTGGCGCGGCCGATGGCGTGGATGGCATCCACATAGGACTGCATGTAGCGGTCGGCGTCGTGCCCCGTGAGCGCGGCCTCGCCCAGCATGTCGTAGGAATAACGGAAGCCGCGTGCCTCCAGGGTGCGCGCCTTGCCCAGCGCCTGTTCGATGGTCTCGCCGGTGACGAACTGCTCGCCCATCATGCGCATGGCGACGTCCACGCCCTTGCGGATCAGCGGCTCTCCGCCGCGTGCGGTGATGCGGCGTAGCGCATCCTTCAAGCCCCCTTCGCTGTGCGTGGTCACCAGCCGTCCGGTGAGCAGCAGGCCCCAGGTGGCCGCATTGACGAACAGCGACGGGCTCTTGCCCAGGTGCGCGGCCCAGTCGCCCGTACCGATCTTGTCGCGGATCAGCGCGTCGCGCGTGGCCGCGTCGGGAATGCGCAGCAGCGCTTCGGCCAGGCACATCAGCGCCACGCCTTCTTGCGAGGACAGCGCGAACTGCTGCAGCAGCCCCTGTACCAGGCCGGACCGGCCGCTGGCATGTTCGCGCTGGCGCAGCCCTTGTGCCAGGCGCAGCGCACGCGCCTGGATGTCCTGCGCCATGGCAGCGGGCAGGCGCGCCTGCGCCAGCAGCGGCGCCAGTGCCTCAGGCTCGGGCGGGCGGCAAGCCTGGGTGACCGCCAGGCGCAGCGGGTCGGTGTCGCGAGGGCGAGGGGAGAAAGGGGCGGCGTGGGGGGCGGCGTTTGACATGGGGTCGCATCATCCTTGGGTGAATGGCGAATGAATCACTAAAATCGGCAAGCACCACCGAATCTTTGCTCAATGACCGGCCAATTTCCCACTGATCTGGATCGCATCGATCGCAGGATATTGAAGATCCTGCAAGACGATGGGCGCATCTCCAACCTCAAGCTGGCAGAGACCGTGGCGCTGTCGCCCACTGCCGTGCTCGCGCGCGTGCAGCGGCTCACGCGCGAAGGCTACATCCTGGGGTATGAGGCGCGGCTCAATCCCCTCAAGCTGGGCGCGGGCATGCTGGTGTTCGTGGAGGTGCTGCTGGACCGCACTACGCCCAACGTGTTCGACCAGTTCAAGGCCGCGGTGCAGGTGCATCCCGAGGTTATGGAATGCCACATGGTGGCCGGCGGTTTCGACTACCTGCTCAAGACGCGCTGCGCCGATATGAATGCCTACCGCCAGTTCGCCGGCGCCGTGTTGTGGCAGTTGCCCGGCGTGCGCGAGACGCGCACCTACGCGGTGATGGAAGAGGTCAAGCACTCCAACCACCTGTACCTGGGTTGAAGCCCCTCGGTACGGAAGACGCAACGCCCGCGTCGTGCGGGCGTTGTGTTTTCCATCAGCCCGCCGGGTACAGCGATTGGCGTTCCCTGTGTTGTGCCGAAGTTTCGTTGCGCATCGCATCGATCACCTGCTGGCGGGTCCTGGTCGAAGCCGTTGAGGGTGCCGGTTCCGGAAAGCTGCTTTCCCCATAGGACAGGCGGTCCTGTCGCACTGCGGTCTCGGTTTCTGCCCCGACTTGCTCACGGGTCCGATCACTCTTGAAGTGCTCGGGGTGAACGACCACGCCCGCTTCGTTGTTGGCAGAGTGCCAGTAGCCGGCAGATGCCATCGTTGGCAGACCGAGTGCTGCGACGGCAGCCACGCTTGCGATCACGGAGAAAAGGGGAAGTCGGCGACCCGTCATGTTCAATATCCTGTGTTGGTTTGCCGGAGCGTGCATATCCCGCCCTTGCGCAGGGGGGCGCAAAGGGGCGCTCATAGCAGATGAATGCTTGGAAGGGGGCTGGCATGCACCGGGGTGTGCAGCCGCCCCTCCGGTACTTGCGGTGTGCCCCTTAGTGGGACAGCGGGATGGCCTTCCAGCCGCTGTGGCTGAAGTACTTGCCGTAGGTATTGGAGGCCTGGGCCACCTTGACCACGCCCTCGGCGCGCTTGTCCTCGCCGTGCTTGCCTTGCGCGGCCTCGGCACCGGTCATCAGGTCGGCCACGATGATGTGCAGCTGTGCATCGGCGGCGGGCGGCAGCTTGCAGTTCTCCACCATGTAGGCGACCTGCTGGTTGACGGTGTTGGCGAAGGCGTCGTAATCGGCCGGAGTGGCCTTGCCCGAGTGGGCGGTGGGCAGGATCTGCGTGACCGATCCGCGCACGGCCGTCATGGCCTTGCGCAGCGGCGCGTCGGTTTCCCACTTCTTGCCGGCGTTGAGCTGCAGTTGGTGGGTTTCGGCACTGCCGCCATGGTTGTGTGCGTCGGCGGCGTAAACGGCCAGCGGGGAAGTCAGGGCGGCGGACAGCAGCAGTGCGGTGAAGGTGTTCATGAGAATGCTCCGTTGAAAAGTTGAACCATCAAGGCAGCCGCTCAAGGGAATGTATGGCTGCCTTGCCTACTTCAACGAAGGGGGCGCCTCAATGTTCCATCTCATTTGCACCTTTTCCTTCTCTCATCTCGGCGTTCACTTGCGGTGCAGCATTTCCTCCTCGGTGGCTTCTTCTGCATAGCGGGTCAGCAGCAATTGCAGCAGCCGCGTGCGCTGGGCGTCGTCCAGCATGGCGCGCTCGGCCAAGAGTTGGTCAATCACGCGCTGTTGCTGCGCGGCCTGCAGGCGGGCGATGGCGGCCTGCTCGGCGTCAATGGCGGTGCGCTCTGGTGCATCAGCAAAGATGTGGCGCACCAGGGCTTCGCGGTGGCGGCGTATGTCACTCCAGTTGGACGACAGGTCATGGAGGAAGGGGGTTTCCATGCCTTCCCAGCGCGCGCGCTGTTCGGGGGTGAGCTTCAGATACTCGGGCAGGTGGACCACGGGAGGCGCGCCGCCCTCGGGCACCGTGTCCGGCGCAGGGCGCAGCACCAGTGCGGCAACCACGCCCAGGTTGAGCGCCAGCGAGATCGCCAGCAGGGTGCGAATCCAGGCAGGGTTTTTCATGGCAGGGTTCTCGGCAAACGGCAGATTTCGGCGGCGGCGCACAGCCCGCCTGGTGGCACAGGGTCGAACACGCGCGCCATGGCAGGGCTGGCAGCCGGAAGGGCCGCGCCCGTGCCCAGCAGCAGCCCCCCCAGCCAGACGCCGGACACCAGCGCGGCCCCCGCGGCGAGGCCCGTGGGCATCCAGCCCAGCAGGTTCCAGCCGGTGCGCCGGGACCGGGTGGGTCGTTGCGCCAGGTCCTGCGCCAGGCGGTCCTGCAGTTGCGCCGCCAGGTCGAAGCCCAGTGCGGGCGAGGGCAGGGCCAGCAATTGCTGGCGCTGCGCCTGCAATGCGGCAAGGTGCTGGCTGCACAGGGGGCAGGCGTGCAGGTGCTGCTGCAGCGCGACCTGCACATGCGCGGGCAGCGCATGGTCGATCAAAGCGGAAAGGTCTTCGGTGCGAGGGCAGTTCATGGCGGCTCCTTGCGTTCAGCGTGGCATGAGTTGCAGCAGCCCGGCGCGTGCGCGGGCAATGCGGGATTTGACGGTGCCCAGGCTGATGCCCAGCACCTCGGCGATGTCCTCGTAGGCCATGTCTTCGATGTCGCGCAGCAGCAGGATCTCGCGGTGCTCCACCGAGAGCCGCTGCAGCGCGCCTTCCAGCGCTTCGATGCGCTGGCGGGCCTGCAGTGCAGCCTCGGGCGTGGGCGTGTCCGCCGGCATCTGCTCGGACAGGGTCTCGTCCAGTTCCACGAACGCGACACGCTGCGCGCGGCGCAACAGGTCCAACGCCTGGTTGCGCGCGATGCGAAACAGCCAGGTGGACAGTTGTGCGTCCGGCCGCCAGCGGGGCAGTGCCTGGTAGGCGTTCAAGAAAGTCTCCTGGGCGAGTTCGCGCGCATCCTCCTGCGAGCGCGTCATGCGGAACAAAAAACGGTAGATGCGGTCCTGGTAGCGGGCCACCAGTTCGGAGAACGCCGCGACCTCGCCGCGCTGGGCGCGGGCGATGCAGTCGCTCTCTTCAAGGTGGCTCAGGGGGCGCATTGCCTCTTTCAACGCAGGGCCGCAGCAAAAGTTCCATGAAACCGTCAACACGGGGCCGGGAACAGCCGCTTACCGGGGCGGGCGCAAACTCCGCAATAATGCGCCGCATTCACAGCACAAGAAGGAAGGGAACCCTCATGCGAGCCATTCGCTTTGCCACGGCCTCCGCCGCCGCCATGATTGCCGGACTGTTTGCACCGGGCGCGTGGGCTACTTGCTACGTGATCTATGGCGCAGACCAGCAGGTCATCTACCGCTCGCAGACCCCCCCTGTGGACCTGTCGCGCAACCTGCACGAAACCTTGCCCCAGGTCGCGCCCGGCGGCACGCTGGTGTTTTCCTTGAACAACTATGGCTGCGAGGTGGAAGTCAACCGCCTGCCTTCCAATGTGGCTGCGGTCCGCAAGGATGCCGCTGCAGGCGCCCCCACCGCGCCCCGTGCGCCGCGCGCCAGCCGCAGCTGAAAGCCGCCCGCGCGGCGGCAGGGGTGGGCCGGCCTGAGACAATCGGGGCATGAGCGACCCCACAGAATTCAGCCCACCACCGCCCACCTCCACGGATCTTCCCCCCGGCTGGCTCGAAGTCACCGCCATGGACATGGACGCCCAAGGCGTCGCGCGCAAGCCCGATGGCAAGGTGGTGTTCATCGACGGCGCACTGCCCACCGAGCTGGTCAGCGCCAACACCCACCGCAAGAAGAACAACTGGGAGCAGGCCAGCCTCACGGAAGTCCACCGCCAGTCCAGCCAGCGCGTACAGCCCGGCTGCCCGCACTTCGGCCTGCACGCGGGCGCCTGCGGCGGCTGCAAGATGCAGCATCTGCACGTGGCGGCCCAGGTGGCCGTGAAACAGCGCGTGCTGGAAGACAACCTCTGGCACCTGGGGAAAGTGAAGGCCGAGACCATCCTGCGCCCCATTGAAGGCCCTGCCTGGGGCTACCGCTACCGCGCGCGCCTGTCCGTGCGCTACGTGCCCAAGAAGGACAAGGTGCTCGTGGGCTTTCACGAGCGCAAGAGCCGCTACATCGCCGACATGGAGACCTGCAAGATCCTGCCGCCGCATGTGGACGCCATGCTGATGCCGCTGCGCGCCCTGATCGGCAGCATGGCCGCACGCGACACCTGCCCGCAGATCGAGCTGGCCTGCGGCGATACGGTCACGGCGCTGGTGCTGCGCCACCTGGAGCCGCTGTCCCCGGAGGACAAAGACAAGTTGCGCGCCTTTGCCGCCGTGCATGGCGTGCAATGGTGGCTGCAGCCCAAGGGGCCGGACACGGTGCATCTGCTGGACGAGGGCGGCGAGCCGCTTGCCTATGGGCTGCCCGACTTCGGCATCACCATGCCCTTCAAACCCACCGACTTCACGCAGGTCAACCCGCACATCAACCGCGTGCTGGTCACGCGCGC
This sequence comes from Diaphorobacter nitroreducens, assembly GCF_002214645.1. NCBI lineage: Bacteria > Pseudomonadati > Pseudomonadota > Betaproteobacteria > Burkholderiales > Comamonadaceae > Diaphorobacter > Diaphorobacter nitroreducens. The sequence goes on along the minus strand of NZ_CP016278.1, from coordinate 1,504,810 downwards.
GCTGCGCCTGCTGGACGCGCGCAAGGACGAGCGCGTGATCGACTGGTTCTGCGGCCTGGGCAACTTCACGCTGCCCATCGCCACCCAGGCGCGCGAGGTGCTGGGCATCGAGGGCAGTGAGGCGCTGGTGGCGCGTTCGCGCGAAAATTACCAGTCAAATCAGGCCCAAAGGCAGGATGGATCTGCGCTGGCAGCTACCAGCTTTGTAGCGCGTAACCTGTTCGAGATGACGCCCGAGATGCTCATTGCCGATGGCGCCTCCGACAAATGGCTGGTGGACCCGCCGCGCGAGGGGGCGTTCGCCCTGTCCAAGGCGCTGGCGGACATTCACCAGGCGCGCATCGGTGCCGAGGACGCGCCGCCGCTGCCCGCTGGGCACGAAGGCTGGCAGCCCCCCCAGCGCATCGTCTACGTGAGCTGCAACCCCGCCACGCTGGCGCGGGACGCGGGCCTGCTGGTGCACCAGGCGGGCTACCGCTGCGTGGCGGCGGGGGTGGTCAACATGTTTCCGCACACGGCCCATGTGGAGAGCATGGCAGTGTTCGAGCGGGGCTGACGCCCGCGGTGGCTTAAGTCGTTTTTGGCCAGAGGCGCTTGTCTAGCAAGCGCCAGCAGCTATCGTTTGGATAGCATCAGCTGCGGTTGCGGGAGGTGCGGCCCTCGGTCTGCAGGTCCGCCTCTTCGTCGCTTGCGCGGCGACTGGCGGGCTTTTTCTCCAACTGCGTGAGCACCGAGGCCGTGCCCTCGATCTTGTTCTCGCGCATGTACAGATCCATGTCTTTCCAGCCCGCGAACACCTGTGCCTTCGGGGCCTTGGGGTTCAGCGTGAAGCAGTCTTCCAGCCCGCGCAGCGCATGCCGGCAGGCGCCACCGATGGCCTTGGCCTCGGCCTCACGCTGGGCCACGCGCGGGTCCGGCCCCATGCCGGGAATCTCACAACCCGCCAGCGGCAGCAGCGCGGCAGCGATCAGGGCGGCGCGAGCGCCGGCGGCAAGGAGGGGGTGGTGGCGAGGCAGCATGTACAGGGGTTATCGGCAGGCGTGCCGTCAAGTTGAGGCTGTCAGCCAAGGGCGGACGTGAAAAAGGCCCCGGAAATCGGGGCCTTGCGACGCATGTGCGGTGGGAAGGCCGTTCAGTCGCGCTCGCCGCCCATGATGCCCAGCAGGGCCAGCAGGCTCTGGAACACATTGAAGATGTCCAGGTACAGCGCCAGTGTGGCGCTGATGTAGTTGGTCTCGCCGCCGTCCAGGATCTGCTTCAGGTCGTACAGCATGTAGGCGCTGAAGATGCCGATCGCCGCCACCGAGATGGCCATCATGCCGGCCGACGAGCCCACGAACACGTTGATGATGGCGCCCACCATGAGCACCAGCGCGCCCACGAACAGCCACTTGCCCATGCCCGACAGGTCGCGCTTGATGACGCTGGCCAGGCTGGCCATGACGAAGAACACGCCCGCCGTGCCGGCGAAGGCCGTCATGATGAGGTCGGTGCCGTTCTTGAAGCCCAGCACCATGCCGATCAGGCGCGACAGCATCAGGCCCATGAAGAAGGTGAAGGCCAGCAGCACCGGCACGCCCGCGGCCGAGCGCTTGGTCTTCTCGATGGCGAACATGAAGCCGAAGGCGCCGCCGAGGAACACGATCAGCCCCAGGCCGCCGCGCAGCGACTGCGTGATGCCCGTGGCCACGCCGATCCAGGCGCCCAGCACGGTGGGCAGCAGGCTGAGCGCCAGCAGCCAGTACGTGTTGCGCAGCACGCGGTGGCGCTGCTCCTGCGAGATGCCATAGCCCGCGGAGCCGACACTGGTGATTTCTGGGTTCATCTGGTTTCTCTCCTGATTGGCCTGCACAGCGCAGACCCGAATGATTCTAGGTGGTGGCTTTTGGCGCCGAATGCAATACCCGCGCACCATCCCGTACTTTATGGGTTGCATTCTTTTGCCCTGCGGCGGGGCACTGGGCGGGTCCGCTGGCACTATGCTTTTCGTTTTCCCGTTGCGCGCCCTGCCGGCTGGCCGGGCGCATCCACCCACCTCCTGCAGGACTGCCTCATGAAGACCAAACCCGAACTTGAACTCTCCGACGTCAAGCTGATCGCCGCCGCCGCCGAGGCCGAGGCCCTGAAGAACCAGTGGGCCGTGACCATCGCCATCGTGGACGACGGCGGGCATCTGCTGTGGCTGCAGCGCCTGGACGGGGCGGCAGCGGTGTCCGCGCACATCGCGCCGGCCAAGGCCCACACGGCCGCCTTGGGCCGCCGCGAGAGCAAGGGCTATGAAGACGTGATCAACGGCGGCCGCACGGCCTTCCTGAGCGTGCCTGCGCTGCAGGGCATGCTGGAAGGCGGCGTACCCATCATGAAGAACGGCCAGTGCCTGGGCGCCGTGGGCGTGAGCGGCGTGAAGTCCCATGAGGACGCGCAGATTGCGCGCGCGGGGATTGCGGCGATCGGGCTGTAAGCACTCATCGGGACTGGATTGCTATTGTTTTGATAGCTGCTAGCGCTTGTTGGAAGGGCGCTAGGGACCAAAAACATATTGGGTTCCAACAGAAAAACCGGCGCGTGGGCCGGTTTTTTCATGGGTGTGCAGGGAAAAAAAGCCTGGCTACGCGGGCATGCCCGTTGGCTGGCCAATACGACCCTTCGGACCGAGGTCCTGGAGTCGCCCCACGATGAAACTTACTTGGTCAGGATCAGCTTGCCGAGTTTGGTGGCCTGCAGCCGGTAGACGGCGCCGTTGTGCACGATGGCCACGGCCTTCTGGCCGCGCAGCAGAGTGCTGCTGTCGACGGCGCGGCCTTCGGCGTGGGACGCCGGGCTGGAATCGGCGGGCACTGCGAACATGCGGGGCGCGGTCAGTGCGGACGGTGCGGTCAGGCTGGCATGCATGGTGAAGTCTCGGTGCGTTACGGTGATCAAATGATAACCATTCTCAATTAAAGATCAAGCATCCGGGCTGAAAATTTCCTGTCGATTCGTATCCAGATGCAAGAGGCAGCCCCCGGAGGTGGCGCTGGCGACGCCGCTGTGCCGCCCGTGGGGCGGCAGCTGTGAAGGCCGGCGCGCCGGCGCGGCCGTGATACGTCAGGGTGCCGGGTCGGTCACGAAGCCGATCTTGCGCACGCCCGCGCGTTGGGCCGCCGACATCGCCTGCGCCACGCGCTCGTAGCGCACGTCCTTGTCGCCGCGGATGTGCAGGTCCGGCTGCGGGTCCTTGCGGGCCTCGGCCTGCAGGCGCGGCTCCAGCTCGTCGTCGCCGATCGTGGTCTCGTTCCAGTGGTACTTGCCGTCGGCCGTCACCGACAGGCGGATGGTTTCGGGCTTGATGATTTCGCGCTCGTTGGACGCACGCGGCAGGTCCACCGGCACCGCGTGCTTCATCACCGGCACGGTGATGATGAAGATGATGAGCAGCACCAGCATGACGTCCACCAGCGGCGTCATGTTGATTTCGTTCATCACCTCGTCGGCATCGTCCTGGGTTCCGAAAGCCATGGCGCATCAGCCTTTCTTGATGGGCAGCACCTTGGCTGCCTCGCCGTGTACCGAAACGCGCGCGCCGGTGACGAAGTAGGCGTGCAGATCGTGCGCAAAGCTGTTGAGGCTGTGCAGGATGGATTTGTTGCCCCGCACCAGGGCGTTGTATCCCAGCACGGCGGGAATGGCCACGGCCAGGCCCAGCGCGGTCATGATCAGCGCCTCGCCGATCGGGCCGGCCACCTTGTCGATGGTCGACTGGCCCGAGGCGCCGATGGCCACCAGCGCATGGTAGATACCCCACACGGTGCCGAAGAGGCCGATGAATGGCGCCGTGGAGCCCACGGAGGCCAGGATGGCCAGGCCCGACTGCACGCGCGCCGTGAACTCGTCGATGCAGTTGCGCAGGCAGCGCGTGACCCAGTCGCTCACGTCCAGGCTGTCATGCAGATGGGCCTGCGTGTTGCGGTGGTGCTGCGTGGCTTCGCGGCCTTCCAAGGCGAGGTGGCGGAAGGGGTTGCTCGGGTCGGCCCCCAGCTTGGTCAGGCCGGCGGCGAAGTCTTCGCTGTGCCAGAAGTCGCGTGCCTGGCGGGCGTGTTTCTTGAACTTCAGGATGTCCAGCGCCTTGATGATGATGACGATCCACGATGCCAGCGACATGCCGATGAGCAGCACAGCGACGGCACGGGTGACGAAGTCGCCCTGTACCCAGACATTGGCAATGCCGAAATGCGATTCCATGAAAACTCCTGCGAGACTTATTGTTGGAGAACGAAATTGATCGGGACCAGATTCCACATGGCTTCTGGCACGCCGTTGCGCTTGCCGGGTACGAAGCGCCAGCGCATGACGGCGTCGATGGCCTGGCGGTCCAGGCGCTCGAAACCGCTGGACTGCTTGACTTCTACTTTCTGCGGCAGTCCGTCGGTGCCGATGAGCACGCGCAGCATCACTTTGCCTTGTTCTCCCAGCCGCTTGCTCACGGCGGGGTAGACGGGCTTGGGGTTGTTCAGGTAGCTCGCGTCGCTGGAGGGCAACTCGATGCTGGGTGCGGCCGGCGCCAGTGGAGCCGCGGGGGCCGCCGGTGCGGCGACGGGCGCGGCCGCAACCGGCGGGGCCGGGGGCTGAGGCTCAACGACGCCCGTGGGCGCGGCGGGGGCGGGTGTCGGGTCGGGGACCGCCACGGGCATGGGAGCGGGGCGCGGCTTGGGCGCCACGGGTTTGGGCGGCGCCGGGGCTGGTTTGGGCGGCGGCGGAGCGGGAGGGGCCGGTGGGGCCGGTGGGGCCGGAGGCGCGATGAATTCGCTCAACACCTCAGCAGGGATGACGATCTCCGCCGCCTTGCGCACCAGACCCGATTGCAGGGCCCACAGGCCGGCCACGTGCAGCACCACCACGGAGCCTGCGATCACGGCATTGCGGCTCAAGCCCCCGGGGGAGCCGTATCGGTCAGAGGACATAAAAATGATAGCTGCTGGCGCTTGTCCAGCTTGTTCGGAAGGCCAAAAAAGCCTTGAATAGGCGGTCTATTTATGCAGGATCCACCAGACCGAGCATATGACGATGATCAGACTTCCTGCGAGCGCGTAGAACAGTTGCATGCCTTGCCTTCCGGGATGAGGGTGGCAAGCTGGACGGCTGTGGGATCGGTGTCCTTGTACAGGGCGGCCACCGGCTGCGATGCGCAGCACTGCGCCACGACGTCGCGGGCACAGTCTTCGCAGCGGCCGCACTGGGTGGCGACGCCCAACTCGAACTGAATCTCATCGAAGCTCATACCTGCGCGCGCATGGCGTGCAATCTCCCGGTCGGAAACGCGGTGGCAAACACAGACGATCATGGTGCAGGCAGTCGTGGCTGGCTATGGACGATGAATTGATTATAAATGCGAATTCATCGCATTTGCAGTCCTTGGCCCCACTGCCGTGTAAGAAACCATTGCCGAGTGCCTTGCAGGCGAAAAAAAACCGGCATGCGCATGCCGGTTTTTGTTCGCCTGGCTCTCGAAGAGTGCCTGGCAGGGCAGATTACTTGACGTGCTTGCCAATCAGGCCGGCCATCTCGAACATCGAGACCTGGGGCTTGCCAAACACTTCCTTGAGCTTGGCATCCGCGTTGATCATGCGCTTGTTGGAGGCGTCCTGCAGGTTGTGCGCCTTGATGTATACCCACAGCTTGCTGATGATCTCCGTGCGCGGCAGCGGGGTGGCGCCGACCACGGCCGCCAGAGCGGGGCTGGGGGTCAGGGGCTTCATGAAAGCGGCGTTGGGGGTGCGCTTCTTTGCGGGTGCTGCGGACGCGGTCTTTGCAGTTGCCATGTTGGGTTGTTCCTTGTTGGAAATGAAATATGTCACCAGCGAACGCCGCAGCTCCACTGGCAGCGGTGATGCTACTGGGAAAAAAACCGGTTTCCAAGGCGAGCTGCCTCTTTTTTGCCTCGATTTGTTGCTCTGGCGGCCAACCGCCGGCACGCTCGAGAATGCGCCACCGCAGCTTGCTGCGGCGCACCATCTTCTTTATGCACAGAAAGGCTTCCCTTCCATGTCCGCACACCCGACCCCGGCCATCAGCACCTGCGATCTCTGCGACGCCCACAAGGGTGACGACAGTGGCGCGTTCCGCGTGCTGCCGCCCGTGTTCCAGAGCTACGGAGCGCTGCCCGCTTTCAGCGGCCCCGTGAGCACGGTGAAGTGCTTCGAGGACAACACGCTCGTCAAGGCGGCCGTGGATTCGCCGGGCAACGGGCGCGTGTTGGTGGTGGACGGTGGAGCTTCGCTGCGTCGCGCGCTGGTGGGGGGCAATCTGGCAGCCAGCGCGGCGCGCAATGGCTGGGCCGGTATCGTCGTGAATGGTTGCGTGCGCGACGTGGCAGAACTGAATGCCGAGCGAGTGGGTATCCGCGCACTCGCACTCATGCCGTTGCCCACCGAAAAGCGGGGCGAAGGGCTTTCTGACGTGGCGGTGCAGGTACAGGGCGTGTGGGTGCGGCCGGGCGACTGGCTGTATGCGGATGCCGACGGCATTGTGATCAGCGACCGCGCGCTGTAACGTCGCCTGTCAGGCGCGCATGTCGCGGCCCGTGCGCCACGGCAGCCGTGCGGGCATCGTGGCCAGTACGACGCTGGCCAGTGCGATGCCAAAGGCCATGAACTGCATGGTCGTGAAGCGCTCGCCCAGCGCCAGCACACCCACCAGCGCTGCGCTCACCGGCAGCAGCACGGTGAATACGCCACTCTGCGCGGCGGGGACGGTCTTCAGGCCGGTCATCCACAGCCACACGCTCCACATGCATGCTGCCATGGCGTAGAACACCAGCAGCAACCAAGTGGGCCAGCGTACGGCCGTGAAGTCGAAGTACAGGGCGAAATACAGCCCGAAAGGCATCGAGAGCATGAAGCCCCACAGGTTGATCAGCGCCGTGATGCGCCGTGGCCCCAGCGCGCCGGTGAGCTTCTTGCCGATGACGGAATAGGCGGCCTCGCACAGCGATGCGGCCAACAGCAGGGCATAGCCCAGCCATTGCAAGTTTTGGGCATTTTCGGGCTGTAGGGCATTGCTGGCGTGTGCAGAGTGCTCTGGTTTGGATAGCGCAAACAGCACAATACCCGCCACTGCGCAGGCCACCGCCACCCAGGTGCGGGTCTCCACCTGTTCACGCAGGAACAGCCAGCTCATGACCGCCACACATGCGGGGATGGTCGCCATGATCACCCCGGCAGAGGTCGCGCTGGTGAGGCTCACGCCGTAGATCATGCAAACGGTGAACAGAAAGTTGCCCAGCAGCGACTGCAGAAAAAGCAGGCCTTGGGTCTGCCGCGTCAGAGGTGGCTCCTGGTGCGGCTTCTTCAACCATCCGAGCATGGCCATTGCGCCGATACCGAAACGCAACCACGCCAGCAAAAGCACGGGGAACGCCGCGGCCAGCGGCTTGGAGAGCGCCACGTAGGCACCCACCAGCATCATGCTGAGCGCCAGGCAAAGGTACGCGGTGGGGCGGTTTGGCATCTGATGAAGATTCCGAACGGAGGCTCCATCATGCATGAGCGCGGGGCACTCATGGAAAGGAACTCACCAGACTTCCTATTTCGCATGGAGAAAGTCTAATTTCTCATTGCGAAAATTTTGTTTGTTGCGTTGCGGAAAAATTTCTCGATACGAGAAATGAATTTTCATATAGAGATATAGAGCGCATAAGCCATTGATTTTTATGACTTAAATTTATCTCTTATATAAGACATAAGAGATTGATGTGGTCTTATAGAAGACTTAAAGTTGTGTCCAAGGGTCCCGGGAGCGGTACCCGCCCATTCCTTCATCTCTTGGAGAGCAACATGCCAGATTCCCTGAACGCACAACTGAGCCGTGAGCAGCAAATCGCAGCCCTGGAAAAGGACTGGGCCCAGAATCCCCGCTGGAAGAGCGTGAAGCGCGGCTACACAGCCGCCGATGTGGTGCGTCTGCGCGGCAGCCTCCAGCCCGAATACACGCTGGCCAAGCGTGGCGCAGAGAAGCTGTGGGACAAGATCAATGGCGGCGCCAAGAAGGGCTATGTGAATGCCTTCGGTGCCATCAGCGCCGGCCAAGCCATGCAGCAAGCCAAGGCGGGCCTGGAAGCCGTGTACCTGTCGGGCTGGCAGGTGGCCGCTGACGGCAACACCAGCGAGACCATGTACCCCGACCAGTCGCTGTATGCCTATGACTCGGTGCCCACGATGGTGCGCCGCATCAACAACACCTTCAAGCGTGCCGACGAGATCCAGTGGGGCCGCGGTATCAATCCCGGCGACAAGGAATTCATCGACTACTTCCTGCCCATCGTGGCCGACGCCGAAGCCGGCTTCGGCGGTGTGCTGAACGCCTTCGAACTGATGAAGAACATGATTGCCGCTGGCGCGGCCGGCGTGCACTTCGAAGACCAACTGGCTGCTGTGAAGAAGTGCGGGCACATGGGTGGCAAGGTCCTCGTGCCCACACAAGAAGCCATCGAAAAGCTGATCGCTGCCCGCTTCGCTGCCGACGTGATGGGCGTGCCCACCATCGTGCTGGCCCGCACCGATGCCGAGGCCGCCAACCTGATCACCAGCGACCACGACGCCAACGACAAGCCGTTCTTGACGGGCGAGCGTACGCAGGAAGGCTTCTATCGCGTGAAGAATGGTCTGGAGCAAGCCATCAGCCGCGGTGTGGCCTACGCCCCCTACGCCGACCTGGTGTGGTGCGAGACCGGCACGCCCGACCTGGGTTTTGCCCGCGAGTTCGCCCAGGCCGTGCATGCGAAGTGCCCCGGCAAGCTGCTGTCGTACAACTGCTCGCCGTCCTTCAACTGGAAGAAAAACCTGGACGAGAAGACCATCGCCAAGTTCCAGGACGAGCTGTCCGCACTCGGCTACAAGTACCAGTTCATCACACTGGCCGGCATCCACATCAACTGGTACAACACGTTCCAGTTCGCCCATGCTTATGCCCGAGGCGAAGGCATGAAGCACTACGTGAACATGGTGCAGGAGCCCGAGTTCGCCGCACGTGAGCAGGGCTACACCTTCGTGTCGCACCAGCAGGAGGTGGGCGCAGGCTATTTCGACGACGTGACCACCGTGATCCAGGGTGGTTCTTCGAGCGTGAAGGCGCTGACCGGCTCCACTGAAGAAGAGCAGTTCCACTGATCTTCTTGGTTGATGCGAGAAGCCCGGGGCCCCCGCCTCGGGCTTTTCTATTGCTGCAGGGTAAAATGCCATATCTGTTCACCAACAAGGGCGAGAAAGGCAATCTGGTTATGACACCGCGAACTACGACGGAGATCTGTTCCAGCCGCTGAGGCTGGCCGTTCGCGCCTGCACGAGATTTCTCTCGCCCCCATAAAAGCGCGGACCTGTACCGCGCTTTTTGCTTTCTGAACCCAAGTCAAGCGCAGCTCACCTACCGAAAAAGACTCGATAAGGATTTCCATGATTCACATTACGCTTCCCGACGGTTCCCAGCGAGAGTTTGCTGGTCCCGTGACTGTGGCGGAGGTGGCTGCCTCCATCGGTTCGGGCCTGGCCAAAGCAGCGCTCGCCGGCAAGATCGGGGACAAGGTGGTGGATACCAGCTACCGGATCACGCAAGACAGCCCGCTGTCCATCGTGACGGCCAAGGATGCCGACGGCCTGGAGGTGATCCGCCACTCCACGGCCCACTTGCTGGCCTATGCGGTCAAGGAACTGTTTCCCGATGCGCAGGTGACCATCGGGCCGGTGATCGAAAACGGCTTCTATTACGACTTCTCGTACAAGCGTCCGTTTACGCCGGAAGACTTGGCCGCCATTGAAAAGCGCATGGCGGAACTGGCTGCGAAGGATGAACCAGTGGTGCGCCGTGTATTGCCTCGGGACGAAGCGGTGAAGTACTTCAAGGGCCTGGGCGAACACTACAAGGCCGAGATCATTGCCAGCATCCCGACGAATGAGGACGTGAGCCTGTACCGCGAGGGCGGCTTTGAAGACCTGTGCCGTGGCCCACACGTGCCCAGCACCGGCAAGCTCAAGTTCTTCAAGCTCATGAAGGTGGCGGGAGCCTATTGGCGCGGCGACCACCGCAACGAGATGCTCCAGCGCGTCTATGGCACGGCATGGGCCACGAAGGAAGAACTGCAGCAGTACCTGCACATGCTGGAAGAGGCCGAGAAGCGCGACCACCGCAAGCTGGGCCGTGAGCTTGACCTGTTCCACATCGACGAGCATTCGCCTGGTACCGTGTTCTGGCACCCCAAGGGCTGGACGCTGTGGCAGGAGGTGGAGCAGTACATGCGCCGCGTGTACCGCGACAACGGCTACCAGGAGGTCAAGGGCCCGCAGATCCTGGACAAGACGCTGTGGGAGAAAACGGGACACTGGGACAAGTACCGCGACAACATGTTCACCACTGAGAGCGAGAAGCGCGACTACGCTCTCAAGCCGATGAACTGCCCGGGCCATATCCTGATCTTCAAGCAGGGCATCAAGAGCTACCGCGACCTGCCGCTGCGCTACGGCGAGTTCGGCCAGTGCCACCGCAACGAGCCCACGGGTGGCCTGCACGGCATCATGCGCGTGCGCGGTTTCACGCAGGACGATGGTCACATCTTCTGCACGGAAGACCACATCCTGGCCGAATGCACAGCTTACACAGCGTTGCTGCAAAAGGTCTACAAGGACTTCGGCTTCCACAACATCATCTACAAGGTGGCCACGCGCCCCGAGGCACGCATCGGTTCCGACGAGAGCTGGGACAAGGCCGAGCATGCGCTGATGGAAAGCCTGCGCGCGTCGGGTTGCGAATTCGAGATCGCTCCCGGCGATGGCGCCTTCTATGGCCCGAAGATCGAGTACACGCTCAAGGACGCGATCGGACGGCAGTGGCAGTGCGGCACCATGCAGGTGGACTTCTCGATGCCCGAGCGGCTGGATGCAGAGTACGTGGGCGAGGATGGCGGGCGCCATCGGCCGGTGATGCTGCACCGCGCCATCGTGGGCAGCCTGGAGCGCTTCATCGGCATCCTGATCGAAGAACACGCCGGGGCCTTGCCCGTATGGCTTGCGCCCGTACAGGTGGCGGTGCTCAATATCACCGATGCACAGTCCGATTACTGTCGTGAAATCGCCGCAAAGCTGCAAAAAGCGTTGCCGAATCAAGGCCTTAGGGTGGTGACTGATCTGCGTAACGAGAAGATTACGTATAAAATACGGGAGCATTCGCTGCAAAAGCTGCCCTACATCCTCGTCGCCGGCGACAAGGAAAAGGCTGCAGGGGCTGTGGCAGTGCGTGCCCGGGGTAACAAAGACCTCGGCGTGATGTCCCTCGACGCATTCGTCGATCTGATCGCGCAGGACATTGCCTCCAAAGTCTGAATCATCGCTTGAAGCGCATCCCTGGTGCGTAAGCTGCTACGCTTTTCGTAGCTTTTTAATTGAAGGTGAGAGCCATCGCTACCGAATTTCGTGACCGTCGCCAGCGCGAGGAGCGCAAGCATCGACTGAACCGTGAAATCATGGCGCCTGAAGTGCGCCTGTCCGGTCCGGACAACGAGCCCCTGGGCATCGTCAGCCTGCAAGAGGCCCTGCGCATGGCGGGCGAGCTGGATGTGGACTTGGTTGAAATTGCAGCCACGGCTAATCCCCCGGTCTGCCGCCTGATGGACTACGGCAAGTTCAAGTATCAGGAGCAGAAGAAGGCGGCCGAGGCCAAGGCCAAGCAAACGGTCATCGAGATCAAGGAAGTCAAGTTTCGCCCTGGTACGGACGATGGCGACTACAACATCAAGCTGCGCAACATCCGCCGTTTTCTGGCGGAGGGCGATAAGTGCAAGATCACGCTGCGCTTCCGTGGCCGCGAGATCACGCACCAGGAGCTGGGCCTGGCATTGCTCAACCGCTTGAGGGATGACCTGGGCGACACCATTTTGGTGGAGCAGTTTCCCAAGCTGGAAGGCCGCCAGATGATCATGATGATCGCGCCGGCCCGCAAGAAGCCGGCAGGTAAATCTGCCGCCGAAAGCGCTCCCGCCGCTGGCGACAACGCTGCGTAAGCAAGGAGATTTGGCGGGCGCCCCCTAAGAAAGGGTGCCGGCCGATAGGCGGCATGCAAGTGCCGCCGCACGGCGCGCCGCAAGGCGCGTCGTTTGAAAAAGTGGCTCGGGGCCAACAAGGTTGCACAGCGGTGTGCAAACGCCTCACGAGCACAACCAACAGGAGCATTCACATGCCCAAGATGAAGACCAAGAGCAGCGCGAAGAAGCGTTTTCGCGTTCGTCCAGGCGGTACGGTCAAGCGTGGCCAAGCTTTCAAGCGCCACATCCTGACCAAGAAGACCACGAAGAACAAGCGCCACCTGCGTGGCATTGTGAACGTGCATGAAGGCGATATGGGTTCCATCGCAAAGATGCTGCCCTCCGCTGGCCTGTAATCAACTGACGAACAAGGAGAAAACACATGCCTCGCGTCAAACGTGGTGTAACGGCCCGCGCCCGTCACAAGAAGGTCCTCGCCCTTGCCAAGGGCTTCCGTGGTCGCCGCGGTAACGTCTTCCGCATCGCCAAGCAGGCGGTGATGAAGGCGGGGCAATATGCCTACCGTGACCGCCGCACCAAGAAGCGCGTGTTCCGCCAGTTGTGGATCGCCCGTATCAACGCCGCTGCCCGTGAACTGGGCCTGACCTACAGCCAGTTCGCCAACGGCCTGAAGAAGGCATCCATCGAGATCGACCGCAAGATGCTGGCCGACCTCGCGGTGCATGACAAGGCTGCCTTTGGCAGCATCGTGGAGCAAGTCAAGGCCAAGCTGGCTGCTTGAGTTCACGATTGGTAGCTATAAATTTTATAGCTACTAGCGCGCAAACAACAAGGGCTAGGGCTTGAAAAGGCACTAGCCCTTGTTTCTTTTTCAAGAGTCGATATGAACGAGTTGGATTCCTTGGTGACGAGCGCGCGCGAGTCGTTCGCGCGTTCCGCAACCCCTGCCGAACTGGAGAACGCCAAGGCGCAGTTCCTGGGCAAGTCAGGCCGCCTGACAGAGCTCATGAAGGGCATGGCGCAGCTCTCGCCCGAGGAGAAGAAAACCCGCGGCGCCGCCATCAACGTGGCCAAGCAGGCCGTGGAGGCAGCGCTCGCCGCACGCCGCCAGGAGCTGGCGGACGCCGAGCTGCAGGCACAGCTCAAGGCCGAGGCGCTGGATGTGACGCTGCCGGGCCGCCAGCGCGGCCGCGGCGGCCTGCATCCCGTGTCGCTGACGCTGGAGCGCATCGAGCGGATCTTCGGTTCGATGGGCTTCGAGGTGGCGGACGGCCCCGAGATCGAGACCGACTGGTTCAACTTCACGGCGCTGAACACGCCCGAGGACCACCCCGCCCGGTCCATGCACGACACCTTCTACGTGGAAGGCGGCACACCCGAAGCCCCCAACCTGCTGCGCACGCACACCAGCCCGATGCAGGTGCGCTACGCCGTGCAGCATGTGAAGAAACACCGTGGCCTGATCGACGCCGGCCAGGCCATGCCCGAGATCCGCGTGATCGCTCCGGGCCGCACCTACCGCGTAGACTCCGACGCCACGCACTCGCCCATGTTCCACCAATGTGAAGGCCTGTGGATCGGCGAGAACGTGAGCTTCAAGGACCTGAAGGTCGTGTTCACGGACTTCTGCAAGACCTTCTTTGAAAGCGACGACCTGGTGCTGCGCTTTCGCCCCAGCTTCTTCCCTTTCACCGAGCCCAGCGCCGAGATCGATATCCAGTTCCAGTCGGGCCCGTTGGCCGGCAAGTGGCTGGAGGTGGCGGGCTCCGGCCAGGTGCACCCCAACGTGGTGCGCAACATGGGGCTGGACCCCGAACGCTTCATCGGCTTTGCCTTCGGCATGGGGCCGGACCGGCTGACCATGCTGCGCTACGGCGTGAACGACCTGCGCCTGTTCTTCGACGGCGACATCCGTTTCCTGTCGCAGTTCCAGTAATGCAAAAAAGTGAGCTGCCAGCGCTTGTTAAGCCTAACTTTCAATATGTTTTCATATGGAAAACAATAGGTAGCAAGCGCTAGCAGCTCTCTTTTCAAGAGCACGCCAAAGAAGTCTGACTATGCAATTCCCCGAATCCTGGTTGCGCGAGTTCTGCAACCCTCCGCTCACCACCCAAGAACTGGCCGACACCCTGACGATGGCAGGGCTGGAGGTCGAAGAGCTGCAGCCCGTGGCGCCGCCGTTCACGAAGATCGTCGTCGGCGAGATCAAGGATGCCCAGCAGCACCCCAATGCCGACCGCCTGCGCGTGTGCCAGGTGGATGTGGGGCAGGGCGAGCCGCTGACCATCGTCTGTGGCGCGCCCAATGCCCGCGTGGGCATCAAGGTGCCATGCGCCATGGTGGGCGCGGAGCTGCCGCCCGGCGAGGATGGCAAGCCGTTCCTCATCAAGGTGGGCAAGCTGCGCGGTGTGGAGAGCTTTGGCATGCTGTGCTCGGCGCGCGAGCTGAAACTGTCGGAGGACCATGGCGGCCTGCTGGAACTACCGGCCGACGCGCCGCTGGGCCAGAACATCCGCCAGTACCTGAACCTGGACGACACGCTGTTCACGCTCAAGCTCACACCCAACCTGGCGCATTGCCTGAGTGTCTACGGCATCGCGCGCGAGGTGTCCGCGCTGACGGGCGCGCCGCTGAAGGCGCCGCAGTTCCCCGCCATGACCACCGCGATCGATGACCGCTTGCCCGTGCGCGTGAGCGCGCCTGACCTGTGCGGGCGCTTCTCCGGCCGCGTCGTGCGCAACGTCAATACCCAGGCCGCCACACCGCAGTGGATGGTGGACCGCCTGGCGCGCTGCGGCCAGCGCAGTGTCTCGCCGCTGGTGGACATCTCCAACTACGTGATGTTCGAGTTCGGCCGCCCGTCGCACATCTTCGACCTGGACAAGATCCATGGCGGCCTGGAAGTGCGCTGGGGCAAGGCCGGCGAACAACTCAAGCTGCTCAACGGCAACACCGTCACCGTCGATGAGAAGGTGGGCGTGATCGCCGACGAGCGCGAGGTGGAGTCGCTTGCCGGCATCATGGGTGGTGACGCCACGGCTGTGTCGGATGACACGCGCAACATCTACGTCGAGGCGGCCTTCTGGTGGCCAGAGGCCGTGGCAGGGCGTTCGCGCCGCTACAACTTCTCCACCGACGCCGGCCATCGCTTCGAGCGCGGCGTGGATCCCGAGCTGACCGTGGAGCACATCGAGCGCATCACGCAGCTGATCGTCGATATTTGCGGTACGCCAGAGACGGCATGCGCTCCCATTGATGATCAGCGCGTCAACATGCCCGCGCAAACACCGGTGCGCATGCGCATCGCGCGTGCGGCCAAGGTGATCGGCATGCCGCTCACGCAGGCGCAGTGCGTGGATGCGCTGAGGCGCCTGGGCCTGCCGCTGCAGGAGGAAGAGGGTGCCGTGACGGTCACGCCACCGTCATTCCGCTTCGACCTGCGCCTGGAGGAAGACCTGATCGAGGAAGTGGCGCGCGTGGTGGGCTACAACAACCTGCCCACCACCCCGCCGCTGGCGCCGATCACGCCCAAGCTGCGCGCAGAATCGCGCCGCAGCAGCTTCGCGGTGCGCCGTGAACTGGCGGCATTGGGCTACCAGGAGACCATCAACTTCAGCTTTGTCGAAGAGCATTGGGAAAAGGAACTGGCCGGCAACGCCGCGCCGATCAAGCTGCTCAACCCCATCGCCAGCCACCTGAGCGTCATGCGCTCGTCGCTGCTGGGCTCTTTGCTGCAGGTGCTCAAGTTCAACCTGGACCGCAAGGCCGGCCGCGTGCGCGTGTTCGAGCTGGGGCGGGTGTTCCTGCGTGATGCGAGCGTGCAGAACACCGACCGCACGGTGGAAGGCTTCGCGCAGCCGATGCGGGTCGCGGGCCTGGCCTATGGTGCGGCCGATGCGCTGCAGTGGGGCCGCAAGGACAAGGCGGTGGACTTCTACGATGCCAAGGGTGATGTGGAAGCGCTGCTCGCGCCGCTGCGCCCCACGTTCGAGCCAGCAGCGCATCCGGCACTGCACCCGGGCCGCTGCGCGCGCGTGCTGCTGGAGGGTCACCCCATCGGCTTTGTGGGCGAATTGCATCCGCAATGGCGCCAGTCCTGGGACCTGCCGGCTGCGCCGATGATGTTTGAACTGGAGCTGGACGCCGTGCTACAGCGCAAGGTGCCGGGCTTTCGCCCCGTGGCCAAGCGCCAGTTGGTGGAGCGGGACATTGCCGTGGTTGTGGCCGAGCGGGTCTCGCACGATGAGGTGATGCGCGCCATTGGCGGTGCACTGGCGGGCGATCTGCTGCGCTCCGCGGTGCTGTTCGATGTCTTCCGGCCCCAGCCGCAGCGTGCGGGCGAGGCCGTGCCGGCGGGCGCTCTGGCGCAGGGCGAGAAGAGCCTGGCCATTCGCCTGACGCTGGGCAGCGACGCCGCCGCGTTGACGGACGCTGAGATCGAAGCCGCAGTGCAATCGGTGCTGCAGGCGCTGGGTACCCACACAGGAGCGAGGTTGCGATGACTCTGGGGATGGAGCCAGGACCGGTGGAGTTCGCCGTGGAAAGTCTGGAATCGCCTGCGCTGACCAAAGCGCAGCTGGCGGATCTGCTGTTCGAGCACATCGGCCTGAACAAGCGCGAGTCCAAGGACATGGTGGACGCCTTCTTCGACCTGATCGTGCAAAGCCTGGTCGACGGCCAGGACGTGAAGCTGTCAGGGTTTGGCAATTTCCAGATCCGCACCAAGGCGCCGCGCCCGGGGCGTAACCCGCGCACCGGCGAAGCCATCCCCATCAAGGCGCGACGCGTGGTGACCTTTCATGCCAGCACCAAACTCAAGGAGCAGATCCAGGGGCAGGACAAAGCTTGAAGTAGTTGACCCGAACCGGTGTTTTTGGCCCAGAGATCCTGGCCGCCGGTAAGGGGCTGCAGTACGCTCCACAGTCCTGCCCGTTTTTTGCGCCATTCCCATGAGCACCTTGCTGCCACCCATTCCGGCCAAACGCTATTTCACGATTGGTGAAGTGGCGGAGCTCTGTGGCGTCAAACCCCATGTCCTGCGCTACTGGGAACAGGAATTCACGCAGTTGCGCCCCATGAAGCGGCGCGGCAACCGGCGCTATTACCAGCACCATGAGGTGCTGATGATCCGCCGCATTCGCGACCTGCTGTATGACCAAGGCTTCACCATCAGCGGTGCGCGCAACCGGCTGCAGGAGCTGGCCCATGCGGACAAGGCCCTGCGCGATGGTGGTGCGCCGCATGCGGACGGCCTGGAAACGGCTGTACCCGCGCAGGGTGCGAACGAGGAGATGAGCGTCGCGCAGGCGATTCCCTTGAATGCGGCGACCCTGCGAAAAGAATTGGAAGAAATTCGCGCACTTCTTCTTACGGCCTGATTTTTCGGTATAGAATCCAAGTCTTGTCGGCGTGTAGCGCAGCCTGGTAGCGCACTTGCATGGGGTGCAAGGGGTCGCGAGTTCGAATCCCGCCACGCCGACCATTTATGTCAAAGGGACCACTGTGAAAACGGTGGTCCCTTTCTTCTTTGGCGCGTTTGGATCCTTGGCGGGACCAATGTCCTGTGCGCAGTGGGCATGCGCCTCTCGCGCTACAATGAGAGGCTTTCCCGCAAACAAGTCGCCCGGCCGCATCCAAAGCAATTTTCAACAAGCAGTAGCCTTCAGGAACATCGCCGTTCCTGCGGCTCCCGGGCGACCCGTAAACCATCGGAGAACCCAGTGCTTTTGTCTCTCAAGGGAACCTTCCCGCCCGCCATCCTGGCGCTCGCAGACGGCACGGTCTTTATCGGTAACTCGATCGGTGCCGCCGGCACCACGGTCGGCGAAGTGGTCTTCAATACCGCCATCACCGGCTACCAGGAAATTCTCACGGACCCCAGCTACTGCCAGCAGATCGTCACCCTGACGTATCCGCACATCGGCAACTACGGCGTCAACGCAGAGGATATCGAGGCTGAAAAAGTCCACGCCGCAGGCCTCATCATCAAGGACCTGCCGCTGCTGGCCAGCAACTTCCGCATGACCGAGACGCTGCCCGAGTACCTCGTGCGTGCCAAGACGGTAGCCATCGCCAACATCGACACCCGCAAACTGACCCGCCTGCTGCGCACTCAGGGCGCGCAAAATGGCGCCATCGTCGGATTGGCGGCTGGCGAGGCTGTGACCCAGGCGCGCATCGACGAAGCCGTGGCCGCGGCGAAGGCGGCGCCCAACATGAACGGGCTGGATCTGGCCAAGGTCGTGACCACGCGTGCCGCGTACGCCTGGGACCAGACTGAGTGGAAGCTGGGCGAAGGCTACGGCACGCAGACGGCCCCGCGCTTTCACGTCGTGGCCTATGACTATGGCGTGAAGCTGAACATCCTGCGCATGCTGGCCGAACGCGGCTGCAGGCTCACCGTGGTGCCCGCGCAGACCTCGGCGGCAGAGGTGCTGGCCATGAATCCCGATGGCGTGTTCCTGTCCAACGGCCCGGGCGACCCGGCGGCCTGCGACTACGCGATCACGGCAGTCAAGCAGATCATCGACAGCGGCGTACCTACCTTCGGCATCTGCCTGGGCCACCAGATCATGGCGCTGGCCAGTGGCGCCAGGACTTTCAAGATGGACAACAGCCACCATGGCGCAAACCACCCTGTGAAGGACTTGGACAGCGGCCGGGTAAGCATCACCAGCCAGAATCACGGTTTCGCGGTGGACATGGCATCGCTGCCGGCCACCTTGCGCGCCACGCACATCAGCCTGTTCGACGGCACGCTGCAGGGCCTGGAGCACAAGGACAAGCCGGCCTTCTGCTTCCAGGGGCACCCCGAGGCGTCACCCGGTCCGCACGACATTGCCTACCTGTTCGACCGCTTCACCACTCTGATGCAGGCCGCCAAGGCCCAGTAAGCCCAAAAGGAAACCGGCGCCATGAAACTCTTCAGCTTCCCGGCTGCAGCGCTTGAGAAAGCCATTCACAAGCGCGTGCTGACATTGCCTCCAATGCACCGCGAGTGGTTCACCGAACGCTGGCAGCAAAAGCCCTACAAGAAGTCTTTCGTCGAGAACAAGGCCATGCCCCTGGTCACGCTGATCGCCAAGGGCAAGACCTGGGACGATGCGACCTTCGCAGAGGCCATGCAGGAGTGGGACGTGACGTTCTACGAGGCAGAGGCCGAAGTGTTGCGACCCCTGGTTCAGGGCGACGGCCTGCTGCAGCTGATGCAAAAGAACCTCCCCGCCGAGCGGGCCCAGGCGCTGCTGGACAGGCTGAATACGCGGCGCCCCGCAGCGGTGTCTGCCGCCCCAGCCTCCGCCCCAGCGACCGATTGACAGACATACCATGCCAAAACGCACAGACATCAAAAGCATCCTCATCATCGGCGCCGGCCCGATCATCATCGGCCAGGCCTGCGAGTTCGACTACTCGGGCGTGCAGGCCTGCAAGGCGCTGCGCGAGGAGGGCTACAAGGTCATCCTGATCAACAGCAACCCCGCGACGATCATGACCGACCCGGCCACGGCCGACGTCACCTACATCGAGCCCATCACCTGGCAGACGGTCGAGAAGATCATCGCCAAGGAGCGCCCCGACGCCATCCTGCCGACCATGGGCGGCCAGACCGCGCTGAACTGCGCGCTGGACCTGTGGCGCAACGGCGTGCTGCACAAGTACAAGGTCGAACTGATCGGCGCGACGCCCGAGGCCATCGACAAGGCCGAAGACCGCCTGAAGTTCAAGGATGCGATGACCCGCATCGGCCTTGGGTCGGCGCGCTCCGGCATCGCCCACAGCATGGACGAGGCCTGGGCCGTGCAGAAGAACGTGGGCTTCCCCACCGTGATCCGGCCCAGCTTTACGCTGGGCGGCACGGGCGGCGGGATCGCCTACAACCCGGAAGAATTCGAAACCATCTGCAAGCGCGGCCTGGAAGCCTCGCCCACCAACGAGCTGCTGATCGAAGAGTCGCTGCTCGGCTGGAAGGAGTACGAGATGGAGGTCGTGCGTGACAAGGCGGACAACTGCATCATCGTGTGCTCGATCGAGAACCTGGACCCGATGGGCGTGCACACGGGCGACTCGATCACCGTGGCACCCGCGCAGACGCTGACCGACAAGGAATACCAGATCATGCGCAACGCCAGCCTGGCAGTGCTGCGCGAGATCGGTGTAGACACGGGCGGCTCCAACGTGCAGTTCTCGGTGAACCCGAAGGACGGCCGCATGATCGTGATCGAGATGAACCCTCGCGTGTCGCGTTCGTCGGCGCTGGCCTCCAAGGCCACGGGCTTCCCGATCGCCAAGGTCGCTGCCAAGCTGGCCGTGGGCTATACGCTCGATGAACTGAAGAACGAGATCACCGGCGGCGCCACACCTGCGTCGTTCGAGCCCTCCATCGACTACGTCGTCACCAAGATCCCGCGTTTTGCGTTCGAGAAATTCCCAGCGGCCGACAGCCGCCTGACCACGCAGATGAAGTCCGTAGGCGAGGTGATGGCCATGGGCCGCACTTTCCAGGAGTCCTTCCAGAAGGCGTTGCGCGGCCTGGAGGTGGGTGTGGATGGCATGAATGAGAAGACCCAGGACCGCGAACTGCTCGAGAAGGAGCTGGGCGAGCCGGGACCTGAGCGCATCTGGTACGTGGGTGACGCGTTCGCCATGGGCCTGTCGGTGGACGAGGTGCATGACCTCACCAAAATCGACAAGTGGTTCCTCGTGCAGATCGAGGAGATCGTGAAGATCGAACTCGACCTGGACCAACTCACGGCCGAGAAGGGCGAGGGCGCGCTGGCCTCGCTGGATGCGGACACGTTGCGCGCTCTCAAGAAGAAGGGCTTCTCCGACCGCCGCCTGGCCAAGCTGCTCAAAACCAACGAGAAGGCTGTGCGCGAAGCGCGCCATGCGCTGAATGTGCGCCCGGTGTACAAGCGCGTGGATACCTGCGCCGCCGAATTCGCCACCAATACCGCCTACATGTATTCGACCTATGAGGACGAATGCGAAGCCGAGCCCACCAACAAGAAGAAGATCATGGTGCTGGGTGGCGGCCCCAACCGCATCGGCCAGGGCATCGAGTTCGACTACTGCTGCGTGCATGCGGCCCTCGCCATGCGTGAGGACGGGTACGAGACCATCATGGTCAACTGCAACCCCGAGACTGTCTCGACCGACTACGACACGTCGGATCGCCTGTACTTCGAACCGCTGACGCTGGAAGACGTGCTGGAGATCGTGGACAAGGAAAAGCCCGAGGGCGTGATCGTGCAGTACGGCGGCCAGACGCCACTGAAGCTGGCGCTGGGCCTGGAGGCCGCTGGCGTGCCGATCATTGGCACCACCCCCGACATGATCGACGCCGCCGAGGACCGCGAGCGTTTCCAGAAGCTGCTGGGCGACCTGGGCCTGCGCCAGCCGCCCAATGCCACTGCGCGTACCGAACCCGAGGCGCTGGAGAAGGCCGCTGCCCTGGGCTACCCGCTGGTGGTGCGCCCCAGCTACGTGCTGGGCGGCCGTGCCATGGAGATCGTGCATGAGCAGCGCGACTTGGAACGCTACATGCGCGAAGCCGTCAAGGTAAGCAACGATTCGCCCGTGCTGCTGGATCGCTTCCTCTCCAATGCCATCGAGTGCGATGTGGATTGTGTGCGCGATGCCTCCGGTGCCGTGTTCATCGGCGGCGTGATGGAGCACATCGAACAGGCTGGCGTGCACTCGGGCGACTCCGCCTGTTCGCTGCCGCCGTACTACCTGAAGGCCGAGACGGTGGCCGAGATCAAGCGCCAGACCACGGCCATGGCCCATGGCCTGAACGTGGTGGGCCTGATGAACGTGCAGTTCGCAATTCAGGAAACCGACGACGGTGATGTGATCTACGTGCTGGAAGTGAACCCGCGCGCCTCGCGCACGGTGCCGTTCGTCAGCAAGGCCACGGGCATCCAGTTGGCCAAGGTGGCGGCGCGCTGCATGGCCGGCCAGACTCTGGCCAGCCAGGGCATCACCAAGGAAGTCACGCCGCCGTACTTCAGCGTGAAAGAGGCCGTGTTCCCCTTCGTCAAGTTCCCGGGCGTGGACACCATTCTGGGCCCCGAGATGAAGTCCACCGGCGAAGTCATGGGCGTGGGCAAGACCTTTGGCGAGGCCTTCGTCAAGAGCCAACTGGGTGCGGGTACGCGCCTGCCGCGCTCGGGCAAGGTGTTCCTCACCGTGAAGAACGCCGACAAGCAGCGCGCGGTGGCGATTGCCCGCGACCTGGAGGCCATGGGCTTCGAGCTGCTGGCCACCAAGGGAACGGCCGCGGCCATCGAGGCCGCCGGCGTGCCGGTACAGGTGGTTAACAAAGTGACCGAAGGCCGCCCGCACATCGTGGACATGATCAAGAACGACGAGATCGCCATGGTCATCAACACGGTGGAGGAGCGCCGCAACGCGATTGCCGATTCGCGCGCGATCCGCACCAGCTCGCTGCTGGCGCGCGTGACCACCTTCACGACCATTTTCGGCGCCGAGGCGGCCGTGGAAGGCATGAAGCACCTCGACAACCTGGACGTGTATTCGGTGCAGGAACTGCACGCCCGCCTGGCGGCTGCAGCCTGAGCGCGGCACCGGGTTTTAGGGGATGACCGCCGCGGCAAACGCGGCATAATCGCCCTTGATTTGTGAGACCGCCGCGCGGCAACGCGCGGCGGTTTGCTTTTTGCATCTGGAATCTGGAGACTGACCCATGGCCACCATTCCCATCACCAAGCGCGGCGCAGAGAAACTCAAGGAGGAACTGCACCGCCTCAAGACCGTCGAGCGGCCCGCCGTAATCAGCGCCATTGCGGAGGCGCGCGCGCAGGGCGATCTGAGCGAGAACGCCGAGTACGAAGCCGCCAAGGACCGCCAGGGCTTCATCGAAGGCCGCATCATGGAGATCGAAGGCAAGCTGTCGGCGGCCCAGATCATCGACCCCTCGGCGCTGGACGCTGGCGGTCGCGTGGTCTTCGGCGCCACGGTGGAGCTGGAGGACGAGGACACGGGCGACGCCGTGAAGTACCAGATCGTGGGCGAGGACGAAGCCGACTTGAAGCACGGCCTGATCAATGTTTCCAGCCCGATCGCGCGCGCGCTCATCGGCAAGGAAGAGGGCGACACGGCCGAGGTGCAGGCGCCTGGGGGCGTGCGGCGCTACGAAGTGGTGGCCGTCAGCTACATCTGAGGGTGCACGCCATGCGCGAACGCCTGCCCGTGCTGGCTGCGGCCCTGTGGTGGGGTAGCCTCACGGCCATGGGCTTCGTGGCCGTGCCGATGCTGTTCGTCTACCTGCCCACGCCGAGTATGGCGGGGCAGATGGCAGCCCGTTTGTTCGAGGCGCAGACTTATATTTCGATAGCGTGTTGCGCTTGTCTGTTGGTACTTTCCAAAAGAAAACACGCGGAAACGAGGAACAGTGGGCGCGAGCAGCTATGGTTTTTGTGATCCTCGGCCTGCTGCTGGCCTTGCTGGTGCAATATGGCGTGGCGCCGCGCATCGTGGCGCGCCAGAACCTGCGGCTGTGGCACAGCGTGGGCAGTGCCATGTATCTGGTGCAATGGCTCTGCGCGGGCATCACGTTGTGGAAAACTGCCAGGCAAGGAGGGTGAGCGAGCATGGAATCCCAGGTCGTACGCATCGAATCCCGTGATTGGTCGGTACCGGGGACCGACGCCTGGCGCGCTGCGCTGGAGGGCGGCAAGGTGCTGTTCTTTCCCAACCTCGCCTTCGAGGTGCAGCCTGAAGAGCGCGCCCTGCTGCGGCCTGACATCCGCGACCCTGGTGCGCGCAACATCAGCCTGAATGTCGACGGCAGCCTGAAGGGCGCGGTGGGCGACGCTGCCACCCAGGCGCAGTTGACGGCCATGATCACGCGCTTTCGGGCGCAGGCGCTGGGCTTGATCGAGGCGCTGCTGCCGCATTACACCTCTGCGCTGCGACTGGCCCCCACCAGCTACCGGCCGATGCAGGTGGAAAGCCGCCAGCAATCCTGGCGGGCCGACGACCGGCGGCTGCACGTGGATGCGTTTCCCTCGCGTCCCAACTATGGCGAACGCATCCTGCGCGTGTTTGCCAACGTCAACCCCGACGGGGCGCCCCGTGTGTGGCGCGTGGGTGAGCCCTTCGAAGCCATGGCGCGTAAGTTCCTGCCACGCGCCAAGCCGTATTCGGCGTGGCAGGCCAAGGTGCTGCAGGCGCTGCGTGTGACCAAGTCCTTTCGCAGCGAGTACGACCACCTGATGCTGCAACTGCACGACGGCATGAAGGGCGACCTGGAGTACCAGCGCACCAGTCCGCAGGAAACGGTGCCGTTTCCTGCGGGTTCGGTATGGGTGTGCTTTTCGGACCAAGCCACGCATGCGGTCATGTCCGGCCAATACATGCTGGAGCAGACATTGCACCTGCCCGCGTCGCATGCGTATGACCGGGAAGCGAGCCCCTTGGCGATCCTCACGCGATTGACGGGCCGGCAGTTGCACGGCGTTCCGACGGCCTAACCGGCGCCTTGGCGCTGACGGTTCCTGTCCGCCCCGCTTCATGGCGGGGCTACCTCGTCCGTCATTCGTGCCAGTGGCGCGCCACCCAGCGTGCGGGCTGGATGTGGTGAAAGCGCTTGTTGCGCCGTCCCTCCAGCGCATCCGGCGGATTGCATTCGCCGTGGAAGATCATGATGCGTGCGCCTTCGGGCACGAAGGGCTCGCGCCAGTAGTTGCTCGGCCACACGGGAATGCCGTCGTACTTGAAGCTCGGGCACCAGCCTTCAGGCCAGTACGACAGCTTGCCCTGGGCATGCAGGAAGCGTGACAGAAAGGCCTGCTCGTTGCGATAGCTGGCCTGCACCTCGTCGATGTGCGTGCGGAAGTACGCCAGCACATCGGCATGCGCGCCCAGTTCAAAGCGGTAGACCGAGGAGTTGCCCGTGATCCGCTGGCCAAAGCGCCAGAAACGGGGGTAGTCGTGGATGATGAGAAATTCACCCGGCTGCTCGAAGAAGGGATCCAGCCCGCCCACGATCACCACGTCGAGGTCGAGGAACAGCGCTGTGCCGCGCAGGCCGTGCAGGTCGGCCTCGAAGGTCGTGAGCTTTTTCCAGGCGCCGTCCCGCTGGCCGGGGGCCAGTTGCAGATTCAGCGGCGGGATGGGCAGGCACTGCACCTCGGGGCGTATGCCTGCATCGTCGTCCGTGAGGCAGACGAAGTTGAACTCGCCACTCAGGTGGCGGCGCACCATGGCGTAAAGACGGTTGACGTACTCGGGGCCATATTTCGTGCCCCACTTCATGCAAAGGATGTGGCGCTGGTGCTGCTGCGGCTGCGGTGCGTTCATGGGATCTAGGGTCAATCGGCCTGGCGTTTTTTCACCGACTTCTGCTTGGGCTTGGCACGCTTGATCTGCCCGCCAGGCGTCAGACGCTGGTTACCCAGCACACGCAGTTGCTTGACCTCGGGGCGCTGGCCGCCGCGCTTGCTGAACTTGAGTACCTTCACGTCGCGGGGACCGGGCATGCGGTCTTCGTCGATGGCTTTCTCTTTCGCAGGAATGGGCCGCCACAGCACCAGCAGCTTGCCGATATGCTGGATGGGTGCGGCGTTCAGCGCATCGGCCAGTTGCTGATACATCTCCTCGCGTGCGGCGCGGTCGTCGTTGAAGACGCGCACCTTGATGAGGCCATGGGCCTTGAGTGCGGCATCGATCTCCTTTTGAACGGCGGCCGTAAGTCCGTCGCCACCGATCAGGACCACGGGGTCCAGATGGTGGGCATTGGCGCGGTGTTCCCGGCGCTCGGCGGGAGTCAGTTGAATTTGAGGCATACCCGTATTATCTCAACGCCCCGGCAATGGCCGGCATACTGCTGTCCCCCGATCCGGGGCGGCGCACCGATCTATCCATGAAAGCCCAGACCAAAAGCAAGAAGGTGAACAAGGCGTGGCTCCACGACCATGTCAACGACACCTACGTCAAGCTCGCCCAGAAGGAGGGCTACCGCGCACGCGCCGCCTACAAGCTCAAAGAGATCGACGAGCAGCTCGGGCTGATCAAGCCCGGCCATGTGGTGGTGGATCTCGGGTCGTCTCCGGGGGCCTGGAGCCAGTATGTGCGCCGGCGGTTGTCGCCGGACGGGGCTGCCGTGGGGCAACTCAACGGCGTCATCATCGCGCTGGACATTCTGCCGATGGAGCCGATTGAAGGCGTCACCTTTTTACAGGGGGATTTTCGGGAGGATGAGGTGCTGGCACGCTTGCAGGAGGCCGTGCAAGGGCGGCCCGTGGATGTGGTGGTGTCGGATATGGCGCCCAATCTGTCGGGCGTGGAGTCGGTGGATGCCGTGCGTATCGCGCACCTGATCGAGCTGGCGGTGGACTTTGCCGTGCACCATCTGAAGCCTGAGGGGGCACTGGTTGTGAAGCTGTTCCACGGCAGCGGTTACTCCCAGCTGGTGCAACTCTTCAAGGACACCTTTCGCGTGGTCAAGCCGATGAAGCCCAAGGCCTCGCGCGACAAATCATCGGAGACCTTTCTGGTGGGCATGGGGCTCAAGCGTCAAGGTTGACCGCAGCGCCTTGACCATGGCCTGTGCCGGGGTTAATGGGCGGTGCTGGCGGGTTGAAACGCCTAAAATGAACCCCAATTGCGTTAGGACGTTTCCATGACAGTGTCGTGGCCGGCCTCCCACTTCTGAATCTGGAGTTCCGCTTGAACAATCAGTGGTTTTCAAAAGTCGCCGTCTGGCTGGTCATTGCCATGGTGCTCTTTACGGTGTTCAAACAATTTGACACCCGTGCGGGCGCGGGCGCCGGAACCATCGGCTATTCGGAATTCCTGGAAGAGGTGCGCAGCAACCGCATCAAGAGCGCGACCATTCAGGAAGCGCAGGGCGGCACCGAGATCGTGGCGGTCACCAATGATGACCGCCGCATCCGCACCACGGCCACCTACCTCGACCGCGGCCTCGTGGGCGATCTGATCAACAACAACGTCAAGTTCGACGTCAAGCCGCGCGAAGAAGGCTCGCTGCTCATGACCCTGCTGGTCAGCTGGGGCCCGATGCTTCTGCTGATCGGCGTGTGGGTGTACTTCATGCGCCAGATGCAGGGCGGCGGCAAGGGTGGTGCCTTCAGCTTCGGCAAATCGAAGGCGCGCATGCTGGACGAGAACAACAACACTGTCACCTTCGCGGACGTGGCGGGCTGCGACGAGGCCAAGGAAGAGGTGAAGGAAGTGGTCGACTTCCTGAAGGACCCGCAGAAATTCCAGAAATTGGGCGGCCGCATTCCGCGCGGTTTGCTGCTGGTCGGCCCACCCGGCACCGGCAAGACGCTGCTGGCCAAGTCCATTGCGGGCGAGGCCAAGGTACCGTTCTTCAGCATCTCGGGCTCCGACTTCGTGGAAATGTTCGTTGGCGTGGGTGCGGCGCGTGTACGCGACATGTTCGAGAACGCCAAGAAAAACGCCCCCTGCATCATCTTCATCGATGAGATCGACGCTGTGGGTCGTCAGCGTGGCGCTGGCCTGGGCGGTGGCAATGACGAGCGCGAGCAGACACTGAACCAGATGCTCGTCGAGATGGACGGCTTCGAGACGAACCTGGGCGTGATTGTGGTGGCCGCCACCAACCGTCCTGACATCCTGGACGCCGCCTTGCTGCGCCCCGGCCGTTTCGACCGCCAGGTCTATGTGACGCTGCCTGATATCCGTGGGCGTGAGCAGATCCTGGGCGTGCACATGCGCAAGATCCCGGTGGGTCAGGACGTGAACCCCGCCATCATCGCGCGCGGAACGCCCGGCATGTCCGGCGCAGACTTGGCCAACCTGTGCAACGAAGCAGCGTTGATGGCTGCACGGCGCAATGCGCGCACCGTGGAGATGCAGGACTTCGAGAAGGCCAAGGACAAGATCATCATGGGCCCCGAGCGCAAGACCATGGTCATGCCCGAGGAAGAGCGCCGCAACACGGCCTACCACGAAGCAGGCCATGCGCTGATCGGCAAGTTGCTGCCGAAGTGCGACCCGGTGCACAAGGTCACCATCATTCCGCGCGGCCGCGCGCTGGGCGTGACCATGAGCCTGCCCGAGAAGGACCGCTACTCCTACGACAAGGAGTACATGCTGAACCAGATCGCCATGCTGTTCGGCGGGCGCATCGCCGAAGAAGTGTTCATGAACCAGATGACCACGGGCGCCAGCAATGACTTCGAACGCGCCACGTCCATCGCGCGCGACATGGTGATGCGCTACGGCATGAGCGAGGCCCTGGGGCCCATGGTGTACGCGGAGAACGAAGGCGAAGTGTTCCTGGGCCGTTCGGTGACCAAGACCACCAATATCTCCGAAGAAACCATGCAGAAGGTGGATGCCGAGGTGCGTCGCATCATCGACGAGCAGTACGGATTGGCACGCCGCCTGATCGAAGAGAACCAGGACAAGATGCACGCCATGGCGAAGGCCATGCTGGAGTGGGAAACCATCGATGCCGAACAGCTGGACGACATCATGGCCGGCCGGGCGCCTCGCCCGCCCAAGGACTGGACGCCGCGCACCCCTCCTTCGGGTGGTGATGGTTCCAGCGGCGGCACTCCGGCCGTCAAGCCGGACCCGGCGCCCTCCGCCGCCTGACAGCGGTTTGGCATGAAGAACGGGGCCTCGCGCCCCGTTTTCTGTATTTCACGGCTCTCACTCACTCACGCATGCGCTGGCAAACCACACGTTTCGACGTGGACCTCACGCGTCCCCAGGTCATGGGGATCGTAAACGTCACCCCAGATTCCTTCTCAGACGGCGGCCGGCATGTTGATACGCGGGGAGCGTTGCGGCACTGCGAGCAGCTGATCAAGGATGGCGCGGATATCCTGGACATCGGCGGCGAATCCACGCGCCCGGGTAGCCCGGCGGTGCCGCTGGAGCAAGAGCTGGCGCGCGTCGTGCCGCTGGTGGCGGAGGCGGTGCGCCTGGGGGTGCCGGTCTCGGTCGACACCTACAAGCCCCAGGTCATGCAGGCGGTGCTGGACCTGGGGGCGGACATCGTCAACGACATCTGGGCGTTGCGCCAGCCAGGTGCGGCCGGGATCGTCGCCGCCCATCCGCGCTGCGGCGTGTGCCTGATGCATATGCACCGGGACCCGCAGACCATGCAGGCCACGCCCATGGAGGAAGATGTGGTGCCGTCAGTGCTCTATTTTTTGGAGCGCTCAGCGCAGGAACTGCGAGCGCTGGGCGTGGAAAAGGCCCGCATCGTACTCGACTATGGCATTGGGTTCGGCAAGACAGTCGAGCAAAATTTCGCCCTGCTGGCCCGCCAGCCCGAGCTCCTGGCCTTAGGCTACCCGTTGCTGGCCGGCTGGTCGCGCAAATCGTCCATCGGTTCCGTCACTGGCCTACCTGTGCACGAACGCATGGCACCAAGCGTTGCCGCGGCCGTGCTTGCCGTGGAGCGCGGTGCGCGGGTGGTGCGTGTGCATGACGTACGCGAGACCGTGGCGGCGCTGGCGGTGTGGAGCGCGATGCGGCAGCAGGACACCGGCGCCGCCATTTCCCAGTAACCAAGGAATTTCATGACCCGCAAGTATTTCGGCACCGATGGCATCCGCGGCACGGTGGGGCAGTCGCCCATCACCCCGACTTCGCGCTGCGCTTGGCACATGCGGTAGGGCGTGTGCTGCGCCGCACGCAGGAGCGTCCCACGGTGCTCATCGGCAAGGACACGCGCATCTCCGGCTACATGCTGGAAAGCGCGCTGGAATCGGGCTTCAACTCGGCGGGTGTGGATGTCGTGCTGCTGGGGCCGCTGCCCACGCCGGGCGTGGCCTACCTCACGCGTGCCCAGCGTGCGAGCCTGGGCGTGGTCATCAGCGCCAGCCACAATCCCTACCCCGACAACGGCATCAAGTTCTTCAGTGCGCAAGGCACCAAGCTGCCCGACGCATGGGAAGAAGAGGTGGAAGCCGCCCTGGAGCAACCGCCCGTGTGGGCCGATTCCGCATCGCTGGGCAAGACGCGACGGCTGGATGACGCCGCCGGCCGTTACATCGAATTCTGCAAGAGCACTTTTGCCAACGACCTCACGCTGCGGGGCCTGAAGATCGTCGTGGATGCCGCACATGGCGCGGCTTATCACATCGCGCCCAAGGTGTTCCATGAACTGGGGGCCGAGGTGCTGGCGATCGGGTGCGCGCCCGATGGGCTCAACATCAACGATCAGGTGGGCGCCACGCATCCGGACGCGCTGGTGCGAGCCGTGCGTGCCAACCATGCTGACTACGGCATTGCGCTGGACGGCGACGCGGACCGCGTGCAAATGGTGGATGCGGCGGGGCGGCTTTTCAACGGTGACGAACTGCTCTACGTGATGGTCGCCGCCCGGCTGGCGCGCGACGAGCATGTGCCCGGCGTGGTCGGCACCTTGATGACCAACATGGCCGTGGAAGAGGCTCTGCAGCGGCGCGGCGTGAAATTCATGCGCGCCAAGGTAGGGGACCGCTATGTGCTGGAAGAACTCCAGCGCCAGCATTGGCTGTTGGGCGGGGAGGGCTCGGGCCACCTGCTCGCGCTGGACCGGCACACCACGGGCGATGGCCTGATCAGCGCGTTGCAGGTGTTGCAGGCGTGCGTGCGCAGCGGCAAAACGCTGGCACAGCTGCTCGCGGACGTGCCGTTGTTTCCCCAGGTGTTGCTCAACGTACGCTTGAACCCGGGACAGGACTGGAAAACCAACCCTGTGCTCGCGGATGCCATCCGCGACGCAGAGGCTGAACTGGGCGCCCATGGCCGCGTGCTGGTACGCGCCAGCGGCACGGAGCCACTGTTGCGCGTGATGGTGGAGGCACGTGAGGCCGAGCAGGCGAACCGCTGCGCACAACGCATGGCAGACGCGGCGCGTGCGGGCTGATTTGCTATTGTTGCTGTAGCTGCTTGCGCTTGATAGACGGGCGCTACAGGCACTTTTGAGTGTTCATTCAGGCAGGGCGCTGCAGCAGATACTGCTGCAGATGCGGGGCCCCCAGGGGCCGGCTGAAATAGAAACCCTGGGCTTCATCACAGCCCTGTTCGCGCAGGAACGTCAGTTGATGGGCGGTTTCTACCCCCTCGGCCGTGGTGCGCATGCCCAGCGCCTGCGCCATGCGGATGATGGCGCTGACGATGGCGCGGTCGTTGCCGTCATGGTCCAGGTCGCGCACGAAGGACTGGTCGATCTTCAGCCGGTAGATCTGGAATCGCTTGAGATGGCTCAGCGACGAATAGCCGGTACCAAAGTCATCCATCGACAGGCGCACGCCTTTGGCGTGGAGCTGGTCCATCGTCGCGATCGCGGCGTGGGGGTCCGCGACGGCCACGTTCTCGGTCAGCTCCAGCTCCAGCAGGTGGGGCTGCACTCCGTACTCGGCGAGGAGCCGGTCCACCAGCTCCAGCAACTGCGGCTGGCGGAACTGCACGGCGGACAGATTCACTGCCATCGTCAGGGCCGGAAGTCCCTGGCTATGCCAGGTGCGCAACTGCGCCAGCGCCGTGCGCAGCACCCACTCGCCAATGGGCAGGATTTGCCCAGTGTCTTCTGCCACCGGAATGAATTCTGCCGGCGATACCGCGCCCAATTCTGGGTGATGCCAGCGCAGCAGCGCCTCCACGCCGCAGACCCTGCCCGTCGCTATGGACACCTGGGGTTGGTAATGCAGCGACAACTGGTTGCGCTCCAAAGCCCGCCGCAGCGCGTTGGTCAACTGCAGCGCTCGGGCCGACTGCGCCTGCATCGTGGGCGTGAAGAACCGGAAGCTGTTGCGTCCGTCCGCCTTGGCGCGGTACATCGCGGTATCGGCCGACTGGATCAGGGTCTCGAAATCGCTCCCATGCTCAGGAAAGAGCGCAATCCCCATGGACAGGGCCAGCGACAATTCATGGTGCTGGATGTGCACGGGCTGCAGGGCTGCTTCCTGCATCTTGGCCGCCACCCGCGCGGCGCCTTGCGCGTTGGCGCCGGGTAGCAGGAGCACGAACTCGTCACCCCCTAGGCGCGCCACGGTGTCCCTTTGCCGCACCGTGGTGCGCAGGCGCTGTGCGATTTCCACCAACAGTGCATCGCCGATGCGATGGCCCAGCGAGTCGTTCACGTGCTTGAAGTTGTCCAAGTCCAGGAACATCACGGCCAGGGGCGCACCGGACTCTTGCGCGTGGCGGATCGCGTCCTGACCGCGCTCGGCCAGAAGGACGCGGTTGGGCAGTTCGGTGAGGGCGTCGTAGTGCGCCATCCAGTAGATACGTTCCTGGTCGCGTTGACGGTCCTGGATCTCGCGGTGCAGGTTGCCCACTGTCTCCTGCAACTCGCGCGTGCGGTCGCGCACTTGCTGCTCCAACTCGCCATGCATGTCCGCGAGCTGCCTCTGAATGCGCAATCGCTCGCTCACATCCATCACGATCCAGATGGAGCCCTGCGCGACATTTGACGGATCGACGGCCTTGCTGCGTACCTCACATTCAATGGCGCGCCCATCGCGGGTGCGCAAGACCATCTGGCCTTCGAAGGCCTGTCCCTGCACCAGCGGCGCATAGCAGCGCACCCCGGCTTCGTGCCAGTCTTCATCGCTCAAATACCACCGCCGCGACGAGGACCCTGCCAGTTCGCCCGGGCCGTACCCCAGGATCTGCTCGAAATGGCGGTTGCACCGTGTCATGCGCCGCTCTTGCAGGAAGACGATGCCCACCATGGCACTGTCGAACAGCACCTGCTTTTCCCACAAGGCCGCCTGCAACTGCGCCTGAGCACGCTTTTGCTCATCGATGTCGTCGATGATCCAGATGGACCCTTCGCGGCTGTCCCGGGAGTTGATCAATCGCCCGGTGAGGTGCGCCCAGAACAGTTGGCCGTCGCAGCGTTTCAGCTGGCGCTCCGTGCGATACGCCTGACCACGCGCGAGGGTCGGATAAGCGGCGCGGCCGAGTTCGCGGAACGCTCCCCGGCTTGGGTGCAGGGCTTCGCTGCTTCGGCCAATCGCGTCTTCGGGCGAGGGTAACCCGAAGATCTCGGCGCAGCGCTGGTTGCACCGCACCAAAGCGCGGTTGCGAATGAACACGATCCCGACACCCGCGCTGTCCAGCAAGGTCTGCTGTTCGCGCAGGACGCGCTGCATCGCCCCGGGAGAAACCTGCCCTGGGTCCTGCGCCAGGGCGGTGGACGGATGCGACATGGACAGCAGTCCGAAGATGGTGACGTTGGAAATCCTGATTTGTAGCAAATTGTATCGCGGCGGGGCGTTTTCGGCCATCTCTTTTGGCAGGGTTAGTCCCATGACACAAAGTCGCCACGAAGGCGACACCGCGCCGTCACGGGCCGTATGCACAGTCATGTCCAAGGAATGCGGTGCTCCGGCATCTTCGGGCAGGCACGCGTGGTCCTTGCGACATCAGGAGTGCCCAATGAGCGACTTGCCGAACCCCACCATGCCCTTGAGCCCCGGGACCCTTCCCAGGGGGTCACTTCACCGCCCACGCAGCACGGAAGGTGTGGGCCACGGTGCAGCGCCGCACGGCGGTGTGGAGGTGGCCTGGGCGCGGCATCTCGATGAAGTCCGTGAAGCGCAGCGGTTGAGATTCGATGTATTTGCCTCGGAAATGGGCGCACGTCTGCAGACCGCGCTGCCCGGCCATGATGTGGACCTCTTTGACGACTACTGTGAGCATCTGCTGGTGCGCGACACGCAGTCGCGGCAAGTGATCGGCACCTACCGGGTCTTGACGCCTGCGCAGGCCCAGCGCGTGGGCAGCACGTATAGCGATACCGAGTTCGACCTGACACGCCTGCGCGGCCTGCGTGAGCGCATGGTGGAACTGGGCCGCAGTTGCGTTCACCCCGACCATCGCCATGGCGGCGTCATTCTTGCGCTGTGGGGCGCACTGGCGGACTTCATGGCCCGCAACCGGCTGGACACGATGATCGGCTGCGCCAGCATCCCGATGCTGCACGGCGGCATTGTCACGGGCGACGTGGCCGCGAGCATCTGGCACCAGTTGCGCCAGACGCATCTCGCGCCCATCGAATACCATGTCTTGCCCCGCTTGCCGCTGCCTGTCGAGCACCTGGACAGCAGCAAGGATGTGGAGCCGCCAGCGTTGATCAAGGGCTATTTGCGCCTGGGTGCCAAGATTCTGGGAGCGCCTGCCTGGGACCCGGATTTCAACACGGCCGATCTGCCCATGCTGATGCGCCTGACGGATCTCCCGCCCCGTTATCGCAAGCACTTCCTGGGGCATTGACGGACACCCCTTGAATGAAGGGGATTCCGTATACGCGTGACAGAAACAAGTCAGTGTCATGAATTTGTCATTGGCATCGCAAATACTGGTGGTCACTCTTTCTTCTGTGTACTCCCATGTCCTCTCCTGTGACCTCGTCCGCTGTTTCT
The DNA here is from genome assembly GCF_002214645.1 of Diaphorobacter nitroreducens. Taxonomy (NCBI): domain Bacteria; kingdom Pseudomonadati; phylum Pseudomonadota; class Betaproteobacteria; order Burkholderiales; family Comamonadaceae; genus Diaphorobacter; species Diaphorobacter nitroreducens. The sequence continues at coordinate 1,470,421 of NZ_CP016278.1, read as the reverse complement.
CGTCAGATTGAGGAGAAGCCGGATGTTGAAGTGGAAAGGGAGGAGGGCACCGCCGCTCTGCCCGCTCCGGTGCGTGCCGTGCCGTTGCTGGACCGTGACCACAGCATTCTCGCTTTCAATGAACGGGTGCTGGACTGGGCGATGCGGGAAGACGTGCCGCTGCTGGAGCGGTTGCGCTACCTGTGCATCGTTTCTTCCAACCTTGATGAGTTCTTCGAAGTACGTGCCGCTGCCCATCTTGCCGCGGCGGACGGTGGTGAAGCCAAGCAAGGCTACAGCCTGCATTCGTTTGAGGCGCTGGCACGCAAAGCCCACGATCTGGTCGAGCGGCAATACGCCCTGTACAACCATTCGCTGATTCCCGCGTTTGCCGCGCAGGGCATACGCATGGTCTCGCATGGCGAGCGCACGGCGGCGCAGCGGCGGTGGGTGCGTGAGTATTTCCAGCGCGATGTGCGCCCGCTGCTCATTCCGGTGGGGTTGGATCCGGCGCACCCATTTCCCCAAGTGGCGAACAAATCCCTGAACTTCATCGTGCGCCTGCGCGGCAGCGATGCCTTCGGGCGTGAAAACGAGATCGCCATTGTCAAAGTGCCGCGCGTATTGCCGCGCATCATGCGCCTGCCCGCACATGTGGCGCCCACGGGCATGCAGTTCGTCAGCCTCTCCAGTATCATCCGCACGCACCTGGCGGACCTGTTTCCGGGCCGCGAGGTGTACGAATTTTCGCAGTTCCGCGTCACCCGTCACTCGGACCTCGCTGTGGATGAGGAAGACGTGCGCAACCTGCGCACCGCCCTGCGGCAGGGACTGCAGCAGCGGCACTTCGGTCAAGCGGTGCGCCTGGAGGTTTCTTCCGGTTGCTCGCGATTTCTGGCCGAATTCCTGCAATCCCAGTTCGCTCTGCCTGCCGCGGCGCTGTATCGGGTGCATGGCCCCGTCAACTTGGTGCGGTTGGTGCAGATGGTGGAACTGATTAATGTGCCAGCCTTGCTGTTCCCTGCGTGGCGCGCGGCATGGCCAGTGCAATTGCCGCGCTCCAGCTCCATCATGGCGGAGCTGCGCCGCAGAGACCTGCTCATCCACCAGCCTTTCGAGAGTTTTGACGGAGTGCTGGCATTCCTGCGCGAAGCGGTCAACGATCCGCAGGTGCTGGCCATCAAGCAAACTATCTATCGCACGGGCTCGGATTCGGAACTCATGGAGCTCCTGCGTGAGGCGGTGCGTCGCGGCAAGGAGGTGACGGCAGTCGTGGAACTGAAGGCACGCTTTGACGAGGAGGCCAACATCAACTGGGCCGAAGCGCTGGAGTCCATCGGCGCGCAGGTGGTGTATGGCGTCGTGGGCTTGAAGACCCATGCCAAGATGCTCTTGGTGACGCGCCGCGAAGGAGGGCGCCTGCGGCGCTACGGGCACCTGTCCACTGGCAATTACAACCCACGCACGGCCCGGCTCTACACCGATCTAAGCTATCTGACGGCGGATGCGGACCTGACGGCGGACATGGATCTCGTCTTTGACCATCTGGCCAATCAGAACCGGCTGCCACCGTTGAAGCAGTTGGTCATGGCGCCCTTCGACCTGCACCCGTTCCTGTTGGAGCAAATCGAGCAGGCAGGGCTGGCGGCTGAGCGCGGCGAGGGCGGCCGCATCGTCGCCAAGATGAACGCGCTGACCGATGAGGCATTGGTGCAGGCGCTCATCCGTGCGGGCCAGCGTGGCGCAAGCGTGGACCTCATCGTGCGCGGCGCATGCATCCTCCCCGCACAGGTGGCGGGCGCCACGGAGAACATCCGGGTGCGTTCCGTCATCGGTCGCTTCCTGGAGCACACGCGCGTGTTTTACTTCCGCAGCGGTACGCGGGAAGACCTTTACCTGTCCAGCGCTGATTGGATGAACCGCAACATGCTGCGCCGCGTGGAACTGGCGTGGCCGGTGACGGACAAAAAGCTGCGCCAGCGCATCATTGACGAATGCCTTGTGGCCTACCTGCACGACAACCGTGATGCGTGGAGCCTGGAGAGCGATGGCAGTTATTCCCGCGCGCCGCATGTGCTGGATGGCGCGGGAGCCCAAAATGCCCTGATGGCGCGCTACGCCCCCGTAGCTGCGCCCGTGCCCCGGAAAGAAAGCGCATGACGGATCTCATACTTTGGCGCCATGCCGAGGCGGAAAATGCCGGTGAGAACGAAGACGACCTGGACCGGCCGCTGACGCAGCGTGGCGAAAAACAGGCGGCGCGCATGGCGGTGTGGCTCGATCGCCAACTGCCCGACGGATTGCGCGTGCTTGCCAGCCCCGCACGGCGTACTGAGCAGACCGCAAAAGCACTGGGCCGCAAATACAAGCTGCGTGCAGAACTGTTGCCCGGCGGACAACCGGATGAGCTACTGGAACTGGCCCAGTGGCCGCGTTCGCGGGGGGCAGTGCTGGTAGTGGGCCATCAGCCAATGCTGGGGCAAACGGTGGCGCGGCTCCTGGGATTGCGTGCCGATGAATGTTCCATCCGCAAGGGAGCTGTGTGGTGGCTGCGCCATCGGCAACGACAGGATGCCAGCGAGACCATCCTGCTTGCGGTGCAATCGCCCGAATTCCTGTAGCTGGAGCGCAGGACAGGGCAGGCGATCTTCCAACCTGCCTTGCAAAGCAGACTATTTCTTGTCCGACTTAGGGCGCCCGGTCTTGATTGCGGGTATGGACTGCATTGCCTTTTGCAGGGTGGCATCGTCCAGTTGCGACAATACCTTGAGGCCGGCCCGCAGTAACTCGCTCTTCTTGGCAGGTGTCGACAAGCGGGCCGTGCGTTCCTTCAGCGTTTCGATGACGGCGTACTCGTCCTTCGGGATGGTGAAGCTATCGCGCACCAGCTTGGGCTTCTTGGCCTTCATGTCTTTTTCTTTGTCGGCCACAGATGGCGCCGCCTTGGTGGCCGCTTTGAGGGGCGCTTTTACGTGTGCCTTGGAAGGCTTTGCCGGCGACCTCTTCGGCGAAGCCGCTGGCGCTTCTGTTGCCAGATCTTTTGCCGGAGCTGGAGCCGGGGCCTGCGCGGCCGGGGCCGCTGTGTCGGTAGCGGGAGTTCGTGCCATATATCTTGCCTGATTGAAAAACGATATAAACAGTTTATATCGTTTTATGTTGCGGCGCCATCACATCAAGAAAGCTCGGTCACGAATTCCCATGGCGTTTTTTGCCAGGCATCGGATTCTTCCCGCAGCAGGTGTGCAGACTGCGGATAGGCCGCTGCCCAGCCGGTGCGCGACTGCACGGTACAGCGGCGGCCTTCCACCTGCAGATGGATACCTTCTACGTCTGGAGGGCGCCGCGCGTGGCAGAGGGCCACTGCTGCGCGCAGGCACATGAGCTGCAAGGCAAAGACCGGATCGGCGAGATTCGCGGCTTCCAGCTTGCGCACCTTCCCCCGGTGGCCCAGCACCAGGAGCCCCAGATGGTGCAGTTCGGGCAAGGCAAAGCCGGCTGCATCCGTATGGTCCAGGATGTAGGCGCCGTGATGGTGGTAGTCGCTGTGTGAAATGCGGCATCCGATCTCGTGCAGGCAGGCGGCCCAGCCGAGCTTGCGGGCGGCACGTTCGCTGCCTTGCGGGGAAGCCTCGCGGAACAGGCGGCAGGCCAGTTCGGCAACGCGCTCGGCATGGGCGTGGTCCACCGTAAAACGATGCATGAGCGAGCGCACGGTAGCTGAGCGCAAATCCGTTTCGGGCTGGTCGCGGTCCAGAAGATCGTAGAGGGCACCTTGGCGCAGAGCGCCTTGCGCCACGGTCATGCGTTCGATATCCAGCAGATCAAAGATCGCACGCACGATGCTGACGCCCCCTCCAATCACCGCCTTGCGGTCGTCCTTGAGGCCGTCCAATCGCAGGCGGTCTACATGGCGTGCACGCATCAGCTGGTCCTGCAGCCAGTCGAGGCCCTCCCGGCGGATCACACCCTCCTCACCGCCAGCGGCAGCAAGGATGGAGCCAACGGCCCCGACGGTGCCTGATGAGCCATAAGCCACATCCCACGTCTGGCGCCGGTAACTGTCCATCGCCTCGTCCAGCACGGCCTTGGCGGCGATTTCAGCGGCTTCGAAAGCGTGGCGCGTGAAGGAACCGTCAGCGAAGTAGCGGGCAGACCAAGCCACGCTGCCCACGCGGTAGGACGCCACGGTACCTGGCGTGAACTGCTGCCCCAGAATCAATTCCGTCGAGCGACCGCCGATGTCCACGACCAGGCGCTTTTCGTCGGATTGCGGCAGCAGTCTTGCCACGCCCTGGTAGATGAGCCGCGCCTCTTCAGGCCCGGATACGACGTCGATGGGAAAGCCCAGAATCCGGCTTCCTCGGGTAATGAATTCTTCCCGGTTGCGTGCCTCGCGCAAGGTTTGCGTCGCCACCGCACGGACATGAGCGGCTGGAAAACCCGCAAGCCGCTCTGCAAACCGGGCAAGGCAATCCCAGCCACGCTGCATGGCGTCCTGCGTGAGGTTGCGGTCCTCATCGAGGCCGCCGCCCTGGCGAACGGTTTCTTTCAGGTATTCGACACGGCGGATCTGCCCGTGTTCGAGGCGGCCGATTTCCAGGCGAAAGCTATTGGAGCCCAGATCCACGGCTGCCAGCAGTATTCCATCTTGCATGGGGATGCACGCTGTGCGCAGGTTTTCCAGCGGTGCAGCATAGCATCGGCGCCGGGGAGAAAACGACTGCAGGGCGGCCACGTCTCAGCCCACGATGCGTCCGTCGGCCGTGAGCATGCTTTGTGTGACGTGGGTATTGGCCAGGCGTCTGTCTTCGTAGGCCACCAGGTAGCCGCCGACCTGGATTTCCACACGTTTACGCAACGCGGCGAGAACGCTGGCGCGTGTGACTGGCCCGGCCACCGACTGCAGCACCTCTGCGGTATACCGTGCGGCGATGAAGCCCGCCAGCCCCTGGGGCGAGGGGGGCTCGTCGTAGAGCTTGGCCATGACCTCGCGGTAGTTGCGTACGATGGACATGCCGTGCGACACCAAGGGAACCGGTTGCGTGGCGATGACGGAAATGCCGCGCGGAATGCCACCCAACTGTGCCAGCACCTGCAGATTCGCATCGGCAAGGGCCACTACATAGCATTGCCGGCCCTGGGGCAGGGTCAGATGTCTTACATATTCGTGAAGCTCCGGAGTGCCCCCGATGAACAGCACGATGGCGGGGGGAATTCCGCGTTGCTCCTGGGGCGAGAGGGGCTGGATGCGCAACCCCATGGCCTTGCCCACTTCGGTGACCAGACCCTGCAACTGCTGCTGGAGTGTCGCATTGGCGTAGACCGCACCTGCCTGTTGCACTCCCATGACCGCGAGAGAGCGAATGGCATGGGTCATCTGGGCCCGGTAATTGGGAAAGATGGGAAAGACGGTGTCGCTGTCGTCCTTCCATTGCCGCAAGAGCCACGGTGCCAGGTGGGCCAGTGCGGCCTCGCCCGTCTGAAGGGTGGCGATGGCGGCCGCCGTGCTGTCCCCCACGCACCCGGACAATGCCACACACGCGGCGTTGTCGTGTGCCGCCTTCCAGGCCGTGCGAACCGCGGCAGCCGACCCGTCGGTCTCCACCACCACATGCTGGACGGAGCGGCCGCGAATGCCGCCGCCACGAGCGTTCAGGTCCGTCCATGCAGCCCGGGACCCGATCAGGAAGTCGCGGCTGACGTCCTGGTTCTGTGGCGACAGATCCACGATCTGTGTGACTGCGAGAGCGCGTTGCTCCTGCGCCCGCGTGACGGGCGCATATGCCGCTGCGCCGATGGCGCAGGCAGCGCCCGCCGCCTTCAACAGGGCGCGCCGCTGCAATCGCAGGCTGCAAGAAAGGGGAGGATGCATGGTCTGGAAGGACAGGTTGGCGTGGAGCGGCTTACTTCTTGCGGGGAGGCACCAGCACGCGATCAATCACGTGCACGACACCGTTGCCCGCCTTCAGGTCGGCCTGTTCCACCAGGGCGTCCTCCACGGTCACAAAGTCTGCGGCGCGTGCCAGAGCAATGTCCGAGCCCTGCAGGGTCTTCAGCTTGCCGGCCTTGGCGCTTGCGGTGACGTGGGCCGGCACGATGTGGTAGCTCAGCACGGCCTTCAGCTGTTCCTTGTCGTTCTTGAGGGCGTCGCGCGTCTTCGCAGGAAGCGCCTGGAAGGCTGCATCGCTGGGGGCGAAAACCGTGTAGGGGCCGGAGCCGTTCAGCGTGGCTGCCATGCCTGCGTCGGCGACCAATTGGTTGAAGGTGCTGAGGTTCTTGGTCTTGGCAACCACGCCGCCCACCGTGTTAGGGGCAGACGCGGGGGTAGAGCAGGCGCCCAGGGTCGCGACGATCGCGAGGACCAGGGTGGTTTGAAGAGTCAGGCGACGGAACATGTGGTTCTCCCGTAGAGGTGTGTTTGTTACCGACTGTTGTCGGTGGCGGGAGCGTACGTTCCCCGTGCGACAGTTCCGTGACAAGGAAGTGGGGCAGCGCTGCGGACGGTGTATGACGGTCAAGAATGAATGTCACGGTGATGTCACAAACGGCTTCTAGAGTCGCGGCATTGAGTTTTTTCAACCAAGAGGTCTCTTCCATGAAACTCTCCGCGATTCGCGTTCTGGTGTCTGGTGTTGTGGCAATGGGCGCGTTTTCTGGCGCCTGGGCACAGCAGGAAGCAACGGGCGCTGGCGCCAGCTTCCCTGCACCCCTGTATTCCAAGTGGGCGGCCGACTACAACAAGGCCACGGGCGTCAAGATCAACTACCAGTCCGTCGGCTCGGGCGCCGGTCTGCGTCAGATCGAGGCCAAGACGGTTGATTTCGGCGCTTCCGATGCGCCCCTGAAAGACGAAGAATTGGCCAAGAAGGGGCTCGTGCAGTTCCCTACCGTGATCGGCGGTATCGTTCCCGTGGTGAACATCAAGGGTATTCAGCCCGGCCAACTCAAGCTCAACGGCCAACTGCTCGGCGACATCTATCTGGGCAAGATCACCAAGTGGAACGACGAAGCCATCAAGGCCTTGAACCCGGGCCTGAACCTGCCTGATGCCGCCATCGCCCCGGTGCGCCGTGCCGATGGCTCCGGCACCACCTTCGGTTTTACCAACTACCTGAGCAAGGTGAACGCCGAGTGGAAGGCCAAGGTGGGCGAAGGCACTGCCGTGAACTGGCCCACCGGCGCGGGCGGCAAGGGCAACGAAGGCGTGGCCGCGTTCGTGGGACGCCTGCCCAACTCCATCGGCTACGTGGAGTACGCCTACGTGAAGCAAAACAAGCTGACGTTCGCGCAGATGCAGAACAGCGCTGGCAACTTCGTGTCGCCTGATGAGGCCACCTTCAAGGCCGCCGCCGCGGGTGCGGAGTGGACCAAGAGCTTCTACCAGATCCTGACGAACCAGCCCGGCAAGGATGCATGGCCGCTCACCTCGGCCACCTTCATCTTGATGCAGAAGTCGCAGGACAAGCCGGTGCAGGCTGCTACGGCACTGAAGTTCTTCGAGTGGGCATACAAGTCGGGCGACAAGACCGCCTCTGACCTGGACTATGTGGCCATGCCGGAAAATGTGAAGGCCGTGATCATGAAGTCGTGGGGCGAGATCAAGGACACTTCGGGCAAATCCATCGCCCTGAAGTAAGCTGAGACGGTGGTCCGCCCTCCCGGGTGGGCCACCGGTTCCCCTGTTTTACAAGGCAATCAGACGTGTCCAGTACCATGCCCGTCCACGAGGCCCCGCCGCTTGATGCGGCTGTTGGCGCATCCAGGGGTTCACCCCCGCCCCGTACCACCCTGTTTTCCGGCGTGATTGCCGATCGCATCTTCGGCTGGTTGGCGCGCGGCGCGGCCGTGCTGACCCTGGCGCTTTTGCTGGGCATCATGGCGTCGCTCGTGCACGGTGCCTGGCCATCGATCCAGCAGTACGGTCTGGGCTTCCTGACGAGCAGCGTCTGGGATCCCGTGCAGAACGAGTACGGCGGCCTGGTGATGGTCTACGGCACCCTGACGACCTCCATCATCGCGCTGCTGATCGCCGTACCGGTCAGTTTCGGCATTGCGCTGTTTCTGACGGAGCTTTCCCCTGCATGGCTCAAGCGTCCGCTGGGAACTGCCATCGAACTGCTGGCGGCTGTGCCTTCGATCGTCTACGGCATGTGGGGCCTGATGGTGTTTGGCCCCATTCTTGCCACTTATGTGCAGCAGCCGCTGCAGTCGCTGTTCCACGGCGTGCCTTACCTTGGCGCGCTGGTGTCGGGGCCGCCCGTGGGTATCGGCATTCTGTCGGCCGGCATCATCCTGGCCATCATGATCATCCCCTTCATCGCGTCGGTCATGCGCGATGTGTTTGAAGTCACTCCCGCGCTGCTCAAGGAGTCCGCCTACGGCCTGGGCTCCACTACTTGGGAGGTGGTGTGGAAGGTGGTGCTGCCCTATACCAAGTCCGGTGTCCTGGGCGGCATCATGCTGGGGCTGGGCCGTGCGCTGGGCGAGACCATGGCCGTCACCTTCGTGATCGGCAATATGAACCAGCTCAATTCACTGTCCGTGTTCGAGGCGGCCAACAGCATCACCTCCGCGCTGGCCAACGAATTTGCCGAAGCCGGCGAGGGCCTGCACCAGGCGTCGTTGATCTATCTGGGACTGGTGCTCTTCTTCATCACTTTCGTGGTGCTGGCCTTGTCCAAGCTGCTGCTGGCGCGCCTCAAGAAAAACGAAGGGGCGCGCGCATGAGCACGTCGCAAAAACTCATCTCCGCGGCCGAGCTGGCCCAGGTGCGCCAGGCGCGCTATGCGTCGCGCAAGCGCCTGAACCAGATCGCATTGACGCTGTCGCTTCTGGCCATGGCGTTTGGCGTGTTCTGGCTGGTCTGGATCCTGTGGGAAACCATCCGGCTGGGCGTGGGCGGGCTGAGCGTGGCGCTGTTCACGCAGATGACTCCCCCGCCCAACGAAGCCGGTGGTATCGCGAACGCGATCTTCGGTTCCTTCGTCATGGTGCTGCTGGCGACGTTCGTGGGCACGCCCATCGGCATCATGGCGGGCGTCTACCTTGCGGAATACGACGCACGCGGCTGGCTGGCATCCACGACGCGCTTTGTGAACGACATCCTCCTGTCCGCACCCAGCATCGTGATCGGCTTGTTCGTCTATGCCGTGGTGGTCGCCCAGTTCAAGAGCTTCTCGGCCTACGCCGGGATCATGGCCTTGGCGCTCATCGTCATCCCCGTGGTGATCCGCACCACCGAAAACATGCTGATCCTCGTTCCGGCCAGTCTGCGCGAGGCGGCCTACGCCCTGGGCACGCCCAAATGGAAGGTCATCACCATGGTGACGCTGCGGGCGGCCCGCGCCGGCGTGATCACCGGCATATTGCTGGCGGTGGCACGCATCGCAGGCGAGACGGCGCCCCTGCTGTTCACTGCACTGAACAACCAGTTCTGGAATGGCGACCTGTCCAAGCCCATGGCCAGCTTGCCGGTGACCATCTTCAAGTTCGCCATGAGCCCCTATGAGAACTGGCAGCAACTCGCCTGGGCTGGCGTGTTCCTCATCACCCTTGCGGTGCTGGGCCTGAACATCCTGGCCCGCGTGGTCACGCGCCAAAAGTAACAATTGCTTCCGGAAGACATTCATGCCCTCCACCAAGACCTCCGCGCCCGTGCAATCCAAGATCACGGTCCGTGACCTGAACTTCTATTACGGGAAGTTCCATGCCCTCAAGAGCATCAACCTCGACATTCCCGAGAAGAAGGTCACCGCCTTCATCGGACCGTCGGGCTGCGGCAAATCCACGCTGCTGCGCACCTTCAACCGCATGTTCGAGTTGTATCCCGAACAGCGCGCCGAGGGGCAGATCATCCTCGACGGCGAGAACCTGCTCACCAGCAAGCAGGACGTGGCGCTGATCCGCGCCAAGGTGGGCATGGTGTTCCAGAAGCCCACGCCGTTTCCCATGTCAATCTACGACAACATCGCCTTTGGCGTGAAGCTTTTCGAGAGCCTGAGCGCGAGCGACATGGACGACCGCGTGGAATGGGCGCTGCGCAAGGCGGCCTTGTGGAATGAGGTCAAGGACAAGCTGGACCAGAGCGGCGCGGGCCTGTCCGGCGGCCAGCAGCAGCGCCTGTGCATCGCACGCGGCATCGCCATCAAGCCGGAAGTGTTGTTGCTCGACGAGCCCTGCTCGGCGCTGGACCCCATCTCGACCGCCAAGATTGAGGAATTGATCGCTGAACTGAAAGACGACTACACCGTGGTCATCGTCACGCACAACATGCAGCAGGCGGCGCGCTGCAGTGACTACACCGCCTATATGTATCTGGGCGATCTGGTGGAGTTCGGCGACACCGAGCAGATGTTCTTCAAGCCGCAGCGCAAGGAGACAGAGGACTACATCACGGGCCGCTTCGGCTGATGGAGGTACGGGACATGGCAGACAAACATCTTTCTTCACAGTTCGACAGCGAACTGAACAACATTTCCTCCCGCGTTATGGAACTGGGCGGCTTGGTGGAGTCGCAGATCCGCCAGGCTATCTATGCGCTTTCCCACTTCAACCTGGAAGCCGTGGAGCAGGTGGAGCAGTTGGAGCGCCGCGTGAACGTCATGGAGGTCGAGATCGACCACGAGTTGGCCTCCGTCATCGCGCGCCGCCAGCCCACCGCACGCGACCTGCGCCTGCTGATGGCGTTCTCCAAGGCCATCGCCAATCTGGAGCGCATGGGTGACGAGGCCACGCGCATGGCGCGCATGGTCAAGTCCATCATCGAAAGCGGGGCCGCCCGTTCGCTACCGTCCAGCGACCTGCGCGTCGCGGCCGACCTGGCTTCGGGGCTCCTGCGCAAGGCGCTGGATGCGTTTGCCCGCCTGGACACCAAGGCCGCTGTTGCCATCCTGAAGGAAGACGATCTCATCGACCGGGAGTTCGACGGTTTCGTGCGCAAGCTCATCACCTACATGGTGGAAGACCCGCGCACCATCTCCGCCAGCCTGGACCTGCTGTTCCTGGCCAAGGCCATCGAGCGCATCGGCGACCATTCCAAGAACGTGGCCGAGCTGATCATCTATCTCGTCAAGGGCAAGGACGTGCGCCACACTGCGCTGGACGAGATCGAGTCGGCCGTGGCCTGAGAAAGGCGGTGAACCGATGAAGAAGCTTCCCCGGGTACTCATCGTCGAGGACGAGTCCCCCATCGCAGAATTGGTGGCCGTGAACCTGCGCCACAATGGCTTTCAGCCCATCTGGGCGGAAGACGGCGAGTCGGCGCAGCGCGAGCTGGACGCGGTGCTGCCCGATGTCATCTTGCTGGACTGGATGCTGCCGGGCCAAAGTGGCCTGCAACTGGCACGCAAGTGGCGTGCCGACAGCCGCACCAAGCAGATCCCGATCCTCATGCTGACGGCGCGTGGTGACGAGCCCGACAAGGTGGCAGGGCTGGATGCCGGCGCCGACGACTACATCACCAAGCCGTTTTCCACGCAGGAACTGCTGGCGCGCATCCGCGCCGTGCTGCGCCGGCGTGCGCCCGAGCAAGTCAGCGACAGCGTCTCTATTGGTGAACTGGTGCTGGATGCGGCCACGCATCGCGTCAGCTACCAGGGCCAGCAGCTCAAGGTCGGGCCGACAGAGTTCAAGCTGCTGCACTACCTGATGAAGCACCCGGAGCGCGTGCACAGCCGCGCGCAACTGCTCGACAAGATTTGGGGGGACCACGTCTTCATCGAGGAGCGTACGGTGGACGTGCACGTGAAACGCTTGCGTGAAGCGCTGGGGGTAGGCGGCGCCATGGTGGAGACCGTGCGTGGAGCGGGATACCGGCTCACCGCGCAGCCGCAGACACTCATGCGGGCGTGATGGCGGGTGCCCGACGCCCCCGTGTTTTTTCAGGCGCCCGGAGATGATGCGGGCGCTTTTTTGTTGTTGACCTGAGCCCTGCGGCCATGCTCCTGCGCTTCTTTTTCTTTCTGCTGTGCCAACTGATCGGCGGTGCGCTGGGCTGGTGGCAGGCGGGCCCCTGGGGTGCAGGCATCGGCGCCTGTTTCGCCGCATGGTTGTGGTTTGCCTGGGATCTGTGGCGCGGCGCGCGCGTGCTGAACTGGTTGCGCCAGGGAGACCCCACGCAAACGCCACGCCTGAGCGGCCTGTGGGGGGAGGCAGCAGACCGCGCGAGGCGCCTGGTGCGCCAGGGCCAGTTGAAGGCGCAGGCTGGCGATGCGCGCCTGCAGGAAATCCTCCAGGCGCTGCAGGCATCGCCCAATGGCGTGATGCTGCTGGATGCCGAAGGCCATATCGAATGGTGCAACCAGATGGCCGAGGAGCACTTTGGCCTGGATGCGGAGCGTGATGCGCAGCAATCCATCGGCAACCTCGTGCGGGACCCGGACTTCAGTACCTACTACGCGTCCAAGGACTACACGCGCGACGTGGTGCTGCCAGGACGCGCCAGCACGCCCTCGCGGCCGGTGCGCGTATCGGTGCACCTGCACCCGTATGGCGATGGCCGCAAGCTGCTGCTGTCACGCGACGTGACGGCGCTGGAGCAGGCCGAGGCCATGCGGCGCGACTTCGTCGCCAACGTGTCGCATGAGATCCGCACCCCGCTCACCGTACTGATGGGCTTTGTCGAAACCCTGCAGACCCTGCAGCTCAGCAACGAGGAGCGTGCGCGCTACCTGCGCATGATGTCGCAGCAGGCCGTGCGCATGCAGAACCTGGTGCAAGACCTGCTGACGCTGTCGCGCCTGGAGGGAAGCCCTCCGCCCAGCATGCACGAATGGGTCGCGGTCTCGACGTTGCTGCGCCGCTGCGAGGACGAGGGGCGCGCGCTCTCCGCCCTGCTGACGCAGAACCAGCCCGGCAAGGCCCACCAGATCACGTTCCCCACGGCCGAAGCAGCGCAGGCGGCCGGGCAGGTGGCCGGCAATGCGGCCGAGCTGCAAAGCGCCCTGGCCAACCTGGTCAACAACGCCGTGCGCTACACGCCACCCGGAGGCAGCATCACCGTGGCGTGGGACGTAGAGCCTGATGGCAGCGCCCGTTTCATGGTGCGCGACTCAGGGCCTGGCATTGAGCCGGAACACCTGCCGCGCATCACCGAGCGTTTTTACCGCGTGGACCGCAGCCGCTCGCGCGATACGGGCGGCACGGGCCTCGGACTTGCCATCGTGAAGCATGTGGTGCAGCGCCATGGCGCAGCGCTGCAGGTGGCCAGCGTGGTGGGGCAGGGCTCGACGTTCACGGTGGTGTTTCCGCCGTCGCGCCTGCGGACGCCGCCGCGCAGCCTCAGCGGTGGGGTTCCTGCGGTAGCGGCGGAGCCGCCCGGCGTGTCTGCAGTCTGAGCACGCCCAGCAGCAGGGCCGTGAAAATCAACGCCGTCGCGCCTAGAGCGGCAGCGCTGGCGGCCCAAAAAGGCGAAGGGGAATGCATCGGCCCCCAACCCGCCAGGCCGCGGTAGGCCAACACGTAGCCTCCATACAGTCCCACGCCCCACAGCAACACGCAATAGACCGCCAATGGCGCCAGCGTGATGCGGTAGCTGCGCAGCACGAAGATGCACAGCGTCTGCAGGGCATCCGCCACATGGTAGGCGGCCACCCATACTGCCAGCGCGCCTGCCATGGCGACGACTTCCGCGCTGGTGGAGTACAAGGCCGTGATCGTATCTTTTGCTATTAATAATATAGCTGCTAGCGCACATCCCATAAGCGCTGCAAGCCAAAAACCCTTCAAGGCGACGGCAGCGGCCTGGTGCTCGTTCCCCGCGCCACGCCAGAAGCTCACGCGGGCGCTTGCGGCAATGGCCAGCGACAAAGGCACCATGTAGAGCACGGCGGCGAGGTTGGAAGCGATCTGGTGCGCAGCCGAGGCCAAAGTCCCCTGGCGTGCGATGAACAGCGCCATCAGCGTGAAGGAGGTCACCTCCACCAGGATGGACAAACCCGCTGGCAGGCCCAGCCGCAGAAAGCGCGCGATCTGCGCGGGGTCGGGCCGCTCCAACGGGCGCCACAGCCGCAGCGGGCCGTACATCGTGTGGTGACGCAGCATCCACCAGCCCAGCAGCATCAGGCCGTAGTTCACGGCCACCGTGGCCCACGCGCAGCCTGCGGCACCCTGCGGCGCCAGCCCGGCACCGCCGAAGGTGAACCAGACCGAGAGCGGCACTTTGACCGCCAGCGAGCCGACCTGCAGCCAGGTGACGAGCTGCGGGTGCCCCAAAGCCTGGTTGAGGGTACTGTAGATGCGAAACAGCAATGCAGGCGGCAGGCCGAACGCGAGGATGGCCAGGTAGGCCTGCACCTCGCCGCGCAGCGCCGGCGGCACCTCGGTCCATTGCAGGAGCGGGCCTGGCGACAGCAGCACGGCCATGCCCAGCACCGCGGCACCCGCCCACAGGTACAGCGACTGGCGCACGCTGGCGCCCATGCCGGCCTGTGCGTTTGCGCCGCGCTGCTCGGCCCAGATGGGCAGCAAGGCCTGCAACACACCCATGAGCGCCACGTACACGCTCACGAACACGGCTGAGCCGATGGAGAGGGCGGCCAGGGACTCCTGCGAATGGCGTCCGGCAACGATGGTGTCGGTGACCCCGAAGGCCATCACCGCAAGCTGCCCGGCCAGCACGGTGAGTGCGTGCCGTGCAATGGTGGACAGCTCGGACATCAGCGCTTGCGGGCCGTGCGGCGCAGCACCAGCATGCGGTCGCCGCGGTCCGTGGGGCGGCTGACGCTCGCCATCTCCTGCCACTGCGCCGGGGGCAGCAACGCGCTCACCAGCGGTGCGGCGGAGGCGTCTGCGATGACCCAGTCGCACTGCGCCAGCTGTTCGGTGGGCACCATGTGCAGCTGCCCATGGTGCAGCAGCGCGGCCAACTGCGCACGGTTCAGCCCGTAGCCGACCACGCAGCTGTCGCGGTCGGTGATGGCTGCGGCAACACCCGCCACCTGGGGTGCGAAGCTGCGGCCATAGTTCAGCAGCGGCAGCCACAAGGTCATCATGAGCAGCCAGCCCAGCGTGGCGCCACCCGCGGGCAACACCAGGCTGCGCCAGATGGCGGGGCGGTTGCGTGCCGCGCGCCAGACCACCAGCAGACACCACGCAGCCGTGGCGGCCAGCGCCACGCCGAAGGCCAACAGCGAGAACGACGGCACGTAGCCGGGCGCCAGCTTGGCCACGTTGGCCGCGGGCTTGGCCGGCACCCCCGTCTGCACCGCCAGCCACACCACCCAGATACCGATGGCCGAGGCGCTGAAGAACAGCAGGGTGAACCAGTCGATCAGCGCTGCGATGCTGCGCCGCAGCGTCGGCAGCGCAAAGGCGGCCAGCGCCGCCAGGGCGGGCAGGCCCAGCAGCAGTGCGCGGTCGGCCGGCTGGGTGGTCAGTGTGGCTGTCACGGCCACGAGGGCAAACCACAGCGGCAGTAACAGGTGCCGGTGCCATTCGCGGCTGAGGATCTGCTGCCGCCAGCGCCACAGCGTCCACAGCGTGAGGGGCCAGGCGGGCCAGCTGAACCAGATGAACAGGCGCACCAGGCTTTGCCACTGTTTCAGATCTTCAAAGCGCACGATGCGCCAGCGCCATAGGTCCAACTGCAGCGCCAGCGCGGCAGCGGCCACTGTGGCGGCCAGCAGCACGCCCGCTGCCACTGCGCGGTTGCGCAGTGTCGCGCCGCGCGTGCAGGCCACTAGCCAGGCACAGCCCAGGCCCAGCAGCACTGCGAGCGTGGGGGCGCCGCTGAGCACCAGCCCCAGCAGACCGGCAATGGCGGTGAAGGTGGGCCACGCCGTGCGCCAAGGCATTGCGGAGCCAGCGTAAAACAGCAGCGCGGTGCAGCACAGCTGGGTGAGGTAGCTCGTGGTTTCATGCGACAGCTGGGCCAGTCCCAGGCAGGCGATGAAGGCCAGCAGGCCGGCATCGGCCATGGCGCGGGCATAGTCGGCGGGCTGCGCCTCGCCGCCGAAGGCAAAGGCCACGGGCTGTGCGCCGGGGCTGCGCGCCAGGTAGTACACGCTGTACCAGGTGGCCGCCAGGGTCAGCAGCAGCAGCGCGACGAACGGCAGGCGCGCGGCAAGCTCCGCCGGCAGCCAGCCGTCCAGCGCCTGGATGGCCCACGCGCCCAGCCAGTAGGGCAGCAGTCCGTCGCCATCCGGCGGCGCGCCCACCAGCAGCGGGTCCATCCAGGAGGTGCGCCCGAGGGCCAGTTCGCGCATGTAGCCGAACGAGGCGATGTCCGCATTGCGCCACGGGTCGCGCCCCACGAAGCCGGGAACGGCATAGGCCAGGCACAGCAGCAGCAAGGCCCAACGCGGCAGCGGGCGCACGGCGCTCTGGGCAACGATGGCGGGGGTCGGGTGTATCACGCGGACGGGGGGAAATGGCGTTGGGCCGAGGATAGCGGAGTGCGCAATAAAAAAGGCAGCGCGGAGAAGCCGGGCTGCCTAGTGTGTGCAGGTGCGGCGAATGGGTTCGCCACCTGCCTGCACGGGCCTGCACGGGGCAGGCCTTGCTGCTTACTTCGCTGCGGTCTTGCCGAAGCGGTTGCGGAAACGCTCCACGCGGCCGCCCATGTTGTCCACCGACTTTTGCGTGCCGGTGTAGAAGGGGTGCGATTCGGAGGACGTGTCCAGCTTGTACAGGGGGTATTCCTTGCCTTCGAAGGTTTCGGTTTCCTTCGTGTTCACGCAGGAACGGGTCACGAACTTGAAGCCGTTGGACAGGTCAACGAACAGCACTTCGCGGTAATTGGGGTGGATGCCTTCTTTCATGATCTTCTTCCTCAAGTCAGCGGGAGCCGCACCAGCCTATTCCAGTGTACTTTCCGCAAAAAAGCCCGCAATTATCGCACAAGCTGATTCAGCGGTGCTAGGCCATGCTGCTGATGGTGCGGCGAAAGCGCGCCAGCGACAGGGCGAACAGGACCGAGCCGATGCCCGCCAATGCCAGGAACTGCGGCCACACCACGTCCATGCCTGCGCCGCGGTACAAGATGGCCTGGCCCAGCTCCACGAAGTGCGTGGTGGGGGCCGCCAGCATCAGGTCCTGCACCAGCGCCGGCATGCTCTCGCGCGGCGTGGTGCCGCCCGACAGCATCTCCAGCGGGATGAGCGTGAGCACCATGAGCAGCCCGAACTGCGGCATGCTGCGCGCCACCGTGGCCATGAAGATGCCCATGGAGGTGGTGGCGAACAGGTGCAACGCCGCCCCGGCCAGGAAGAGCCCCAGTGAGCCGCCAATGGGCACGCGCAGCAGCCCCTGCACCACCAGGACCAGCGACGTCGTGGCCGCCAGCAGCACCACCAGCGCCATGGACCAGACCTTGGCCAGCATGATCTCGGTGGGCGTGACGGGCATGACCAGCAGGTGCTCGATGGTGCCGTGCTCGCGCTCGCGGATCAGCGCCGCGCCCGTGAGGATGATGGACAGCATGGTCACGCTGTTGATGATTTCCATCAGGCTGCCGAACCATGCCTTGTCCAGCGCGGGGTTGAAGCGCATGCGCAGCGCCAGATCCACGGGTGGGGCTGCGGTGCCGCGGTAGCGTTGCACGAACTCGCTGACCTCGCTCAGTACGATCTGCTGCACGTAGGCATTGCCGCTGAAGGCCTGGCTCATGCGCGTGGCGTCCACGTTCAGCTGTACTTCCGCTGCCCGGCCCGCGAGCACGTCGCGCTGGAAGTCGGGCGGGATGTTGAGCACGAAGGTGTAGTGCCCCGCGTCCATGCCCGCATCCATCTCGCGCGCGGTGATGAGCGCCGGCGTGTTGAACTGCGGCGGGTAAAAGGCCGAAACGATGCGCTGCGACAGTTGCGACTGGTCCTCGTCCACGATCGCGATCGGCGCCTTGTGCAGGATTTCGGGCATGGCCGTGGCGGCGGCGTACACCGACAGCGTGAACACATACACGATCAGCACCAGCATGGTCGGGTCGCGCAGCAGGCTCCACAACTCCTTCACGCCCAGGCGGTAGATGTTGAGCAGGTGCAGGCGCACGGATGAGGAGGAGCCGGGCATTGGTCAGCGCTCCTGCTTCTTCAGCAGCGCAATCGCGCCCAGCATGACCACGGGCACCGACGCCAGCAGCGGCAGCAGCGCTCCCTGCAGGTCGGCCAGGCCCAGTCCCTTGCTGAAGACACCACGGCTGATCATGAACATGTACGTGGCCGGGTAGACCGAGCCGATGAGGCGGCCGCTGCCCTCCAGCGACGAGACGGGATCGATCAGGCCCGAGAACTGCACCGCCGGTATCAGCGTGCCGATGAGTGCGAAGAACATGGCTGCGATCTGGCTGCGCGTGACGCTGCTGGCCAGCAGGCCCATGCCGGTGGAGGTGACGGAGAACACCAGCGCTGCCAGCGCCAGCGTGGCAAAGCTGCCGGTGATGGGCACGCCGAACACGGTCACCGCCAGCAGGCACATGAGCAGGAAGTTCAGCATGGCCAGCAAAACGTAGGGCAGTTGCTTGCCCAGCAGGAATTCGGTGCGTGTGACGGGTGTCACGTACAGGTTGAGGATGGAGCCCATCTCCTTCTCGCGCACCACGGCCAGCGCCGTGAGCATCGCCGGCAGCATGAGCATCAAGAGCGGAATCACCGCCGGCACCATGGCGGGCAGGCTGCGCACGTCGGGGTTGTAGCGGTAGCGCGATTGCACGGTCACGCTGCTGGCCAGGCGCTGCCCCGTGCGCTCGTGCAGTTGCGCGGCCAGCCAATGCTGGTGCATGCCTTGCACATAGCCGCGCACGGTCTCCGCGCGCATGGGCATGGCGCCGTCCACCCAGGCGCCGATCTCCACGTTCTTGCCGCGCAGCACGTCGCGGGCAAAGCCGCTGGGGATCTCGATGGCCAGCGACAGCTCGCCGCTTCGCATGCGCCGGTCCAGCTCGGCATGGTCCGACAGCGGCGGTTGCTCGATGAAATAGCGCGATCCCGAGAGCGCGTTGGCATAGCTCTGGCTCAGCGTGGTCTGGTCGCGGTCGAGCAGGGCGTAGCGCAGGTTCTCCACATCCATGTTGATGCCGTAGCCGATCACGAACATCAGGATCAGCGAGCCCGCCAGTGCCAGCGTGGCGCGCACCGGGTCGCGGCGCAGCTCCAGCGACTCGCGCCACATGTAGCTCAGCATGCGCTGCAGGCTGAAGGCGCGGTGCCGGGGTGCTTCTATTTCAGGAGCTGCTGCCGCTTGATTTGCGGGTGTTTCAAACTCTTTTGCCTTTGATACGACCGTCGATTCAGCGCTGGAAGCTCCTGTTTTTATAGCGCTGTCATCGACCGCGGGCTCGCCGGCGGCCTCCAGCAGGTAGCCGATGAACGCCTGCTCCAGCGTCTGGGCGCCGCGCCGCGCCATCAGCGCGGCCGGCGTGTCGCTGTCCAGCACCCGGCCCGCGTGCATCATGGACATGCGGTCGCAGCGCTCGGCCTCGTTCATGAAGTGGGTGGAGATGAAGATCGTCACACGGTCGCGGCGCGACAGTTCGACCAGCAGGCGCCAGAAGGCGTCGCGCGCCACCGGGTCCACGCCGGAGGTGGGCTCGTCCAGGATCAGCAACTCGGGCCGGTGCACCATGGCCACGGCCAGCGACAGGCGCTGGCGCATGCCCAGCGGCAGGTTGGCGGGCAGGGTGGCACGCTCGTCCTGCAGGGCAAAGCGCTGCAGCATCTCGTCCACGCGCGCTGTCACCTGTTCTTCCGGCACATGGAACAGGCGCGCGTGCAGCACCAGGTTCTGCTCCACCGTCAGCTCGCCATACAACGAGAACGCCTGCGACATGTAGCCCACGCGCCGGCGCGTGGCCATGTCGTGTGGGTCCACCGCCTGCCCGAACAGCCAGGCACGGCCCTCCGACGCAGGCAGCAATCCGGTGAGCATCTTCATGGTGGTGGACTTGCCGCAGCCGTTGGAGCCCAGAAAGCCGAAGATCTCGCCGCGTCGGATGCGAAAGCTCACCTGGTCCACGGCCACGAAGTCGCCAAAGCGCATGGTCAGGCCCTGCGCCTCGATGGCAATGTCGTCCTCGCCGTTGGTCGGCAGCGGTGGAATCACGACCGGGCTGTGGCCGCGCTTCCTGGCTTCGGGCAGCAGGGCGATGAAGGCTTCCTCCAGGGTGTCGACGCCAGCACGCTGCAGCAGCTCTTGCGGTGTGCCCGTGGCAAGAACGGCGCCATCGTCCATGGCCACCAGCCAGTCGAAGCGCTGCGCCTCGTCCATGTAGGCGGTGGCGACGATCACGCTCATGTGCGCGCGCTCGGTGCGGATGCGGGCGATCAGTTCCCAGAACTGCGCGCGTGCGAGCGGGTCGACGCCGGTGGTGGGCTCGTCCAGGATCAGCAGGTCAGGGTCATGGATCAGCGCGCAGCACAGCCCCAGCTTTTGCTTCATGCCGCCCGAGAGCTTGCCCGCGGGCCGCGCGAGGAAGGGGTACAGGCCTGTACTGCGCGTGAGGTCGTCAATGCGCCTGCGCCGTTCGGCCGCGCCGTGGCCGAACAGGCGCGCGAAGAACTGCAGGTTCTCCTCGACCGACAGCGTGGGGTAGAGGTTCTTGCCCAGGCCCTGCGGCATGTAGGCGATGCGCGGGCAGATCGCGTCGCGGTGCGCCTTGCGCGCCATGTCGCCGCCCAGCACCTGCACGCTGCCCTGCTGCAGTGCGCGCGCGCCGGCCATCAACGCCAGCAGGCTGGATTTGCCCACGCCGTCCGGCCCGATCAGGCCCACCATGCGGCCGGTCGGTATGTCCAGCGTGATGCCGCGCAGGGCCTGGGCCGCGCCGTAGCGCATTTGCACGTCCCGCAGCCGGGCCACGGGGGTGACGGTCTCAAGGTGCTGGGGCATGGAGCAGCCGGGCGTCACGGTCCGTCAGGGGGCCACGACGTTGTGCAGGTGCGCCGGCCAGTCGCGGCCCTCGTCCAGCTTGATCCAGGCCTGGCCGGGCAGGCCGGTCTTCACCTGCGTGATGTGCTTGCGCAGCAGCTCGGGTGCGATGCGCGCGCGCACGCGGAACATGAGCTTTTGCCGCTCGCTGGCCGTCTCCACGGTCTTGGGCGTGAACTGCGCCGTGCTGGCGACGAACGACACCTTGGCCGGGATCACATACTGCGGTGCGGCGTCGAGCACGATGCGCACCTCGGTTCCCAGCGCCACGCGGCCGGCCACGGTCTCGGGCAGGAAGAAGCTCATGTACACGTCGGTCAGATCCACCAGGTTCAGCAGCTTGCCGCCGCCGCCCAGCACTTCACCGGGCTGGGCCAGGCGCAGCTGCACGCGGCCATCGCGCGGGGCGGCGAGTTCGCTGTCGGCCAGGTCGGCGTTGATGCGCTGCACGGTCGCATCGGCGGCTTTTACCGCCGATTCGGCGCCGGCCACCTGGGTGCGCGCGGCAACGATGGCCGCGCCCGCGGCCTGCGCCTGTGCCTGCGTGGCCTTCAGCGCGGCCTGTGCGCTGCGCACGCGGGCCCGGTCGTCGTCCAGTTCCTGCTCGGAGGATGCGCCCTCGCGCGCCAGCGTCTCCGACCGTGCCGCGCGGCGCTGAGCGGCGTCCAGGTCGGCCTCGCGCTGGGCGATCAGGGCCTGGGCGGCCGTGTGCTCGCTCTCGCGCAGTGCCACCTGGGCGCGCGCGGAGGCCACGGCCTGCAGGGCGCGGTCGCGGCTGGCCTCGGCCTCGCGCTGCTGGGCCAGCAGGCTGTCCACCTGCATGCGTGCCAGTGGCTGGCCGGCCTGCACGAAGTCGCCTTCCTGCACCAGGATCTCGGCTACGCGGCCGGCGTACTTGGTGGCCACGTCCACCTCGGTGGCCTCGATGCGCCCGTTGCCGCCCACAAGGCCGGCGTTCTGCTGCGTGTCCTTCCACTGCAGCCAGGCGTAGCCGCCCAGTGCGGCGATGGCAGCGATTGCGGCTGCGGCGATGAGGATTTTCTTGGGAATGGTCATGCGAGGGTCCCGTTGGGTTGTCAGCGCGCGGGCGCGCCGCCGCCCAGCGCGGCATAGACGGAGATGTGTGCTGCCTGTAGCGCATAGCGTGCTTGCACGAGTTGCTGCTCGGCGGCCAGCAGGTCGCGCTGGGCATCCAGCACTTCGAAGTAGGGCGTGGCGCCGTGGTCGTAGCGCAGTTGCGCCAAACGTGCGCGTTCATGCAAGGCGTCGCGCTGGGCCTGCTGCAGCGTGATCTGGCGCGCTGCCGTGGCGCGCGTGGCCAACGCATCTGACACTTCGCGGAAGGCCGTCTGCACGGTCTTTTCGTAGTCGGCCACGGCGATGTTCTGGCGTGCGGCGCTCAGATCCAGGTTGGACTGCAGGCGCCCGCCGTCGAAGAGCGGCAGAGAGACGCTGGGAGCGAACGTCCAGGCGCGGCTGCCGCTGTCGAACAGGCCGTCCAGGTGCGCGCTGGCGGTGCCCGCACTCGTGGTCAGGGCGATGCGCGGAAAGAACGCTGCGCGCGCGGCTTGTACGCGGGCGTTGGCGGCGTGCAGGGTGTGCTCGGCGGCGGCAATGTCGGGGCGGCGCAGCAGCAGGTCGGAGGGCAATCCCGCGGGCACGGTGGGAAGGGCGACGGCAGCCTGGGGCGGCGCCAGGGCCAGCGCATCCCACGGTACGCCCACGAGCTGCGCCAGCGCATGGGCCTGCAGTGCCTGCTGCTGCGCGAGCTGGGTGCCGATGGATTCGGCCTGGTACAGCAGAGATTCCACCTGCGTCAGCGCCAGGCGCGAGATGGCGCCGGCCGCGTGGCGGCGCCCGAAGATGCGCAGGCTCTCGCGGCGCGTGGCGATGGTGTCTTCTGTCAGCGCGATGCGTTCCTGCGTTTCGCGCCATGCGAGGTAGTTGCGTGCCACCTGGTTCACCAATGCGGCTTGGGCGGCGCGGCTGCCTTCGGCGGAGGCGAAGTAGGCCTGCTGCGCTGCCGCCTCCAGGCTGCGCACGCGGCCCCACAGATCCAGCTCCCAGTTGCTGATGGCGAGGCCCACGCGGTGCTCGCCGGTGGTGACGGCGCGGCCGGCCACGTTCAGGTCCCCCGGCACGCGGGCGCGGGTGTGGCTGCTGCCCACGGCCAGGGTCGGCCAGCGATCGGCGGACTGCAGGCCCAGGGCGGCGCGCGCCTCGTCCACGCGCAGCATTGCCAGGCGCAGGTCGCGGTTGTTCTCGAGCGCCTGGCGCACCAGGCCTTGCAGTGTGGGGTCGCGGTAGAACATGCCCCACTCGGCCTGGTCGTCACCGCTGACGGTGCCGTCATCGAAGGCGACGGGTGGCGCGGGCCATGCGGCGGGCAGCAGCGCAGGGGAGGGCACGTCCGTTCGCACCCCTGCCATGCATCCGGCGACTGTGACGCAGATCCCGAGCAGACCCGTGCGCAGCGCTGGGCTGTCAAGGGGCGATACGAGGGCGGGGAGGGCGAAGGGCATACGCAGGCCGGCGATGGTAATCCGCAATTTCGTTCGCAGCGCCCGGTCCGTTGGGCGCCCCATTGCGGGCCACCATGCTATCGAAATGAGATGACAGCCAGTATGGGCCGGCGCGTCGCGCAGTGTCTTGAGGCGAATCAAGTGAGCGGTGGGCGGGGAGTCACGCCTGCACGCAGCGAGGGGCAATGGGCGGCCATGAAAAAGCCCCGCACGAAGGCGGGGCTGGGCAAAGCGGTGGAGCAGACCAGGTCAGCCGCCGCGGCGCATGGCCTCGAAGAACTCCACGTTGGTCTTGGTTTCCTTCATCTTCTTGATCATGAGTTCCATGGACTCGATCTCGTCCATGTTGTACATGAACTGGCGCAGGATGCGCGTCTTCTGCAGGATCTCGGGTGCCAGCAGCAGTTCCTCTCGGCGCGTGCCGCTCTTGTTGAGCTCGATGGCCGGGAACACGCGCTTTTCGTAGAGGCGGCGGCTCAGGTGGATTTCGCAGTTGCCCGTGCCCTTGAATTCTTCAAAGATCACTTCGTCCATGCGGCTGCCGGTATCGACCAGCGCCGTCGCAATGATGGTCAGCGAGCCACCTTCCTCGACCTTGCGCGCCGCGCCGAAGAAGCGCTTGGGGCGTTGCAGAGCGTTGGAGTCCACGCCGCCGGAGAGCACCTTCCCGCTGGAGGGCACCACGTTGTTGTAGGCGCGGGCCAGGCGGGTGATGGAGTCCAGCAGGATCACCACGTCCTTTTTCAGTTCCACGAGGCGCTTGGCGCGCTCGATCACCATCTCGGCCACATGCACGTGGCGTGCGGCGGGCTCGTCGAAGGTCGATGCAATGATTTCGCCCTTGACCGAGCGCTGCATCTCGGTCACTTCCTCGGGGCGCTCGTCCACCAGCAGCACCATCAGGTGCACATCGGGGTTGTTGGCCGTGATGGCATGGGCGATGTGCTGCATCATCACCGTCTTGCCGCTCTTCGGAGGCGCGACGATCAGCGCGCGCTGGCCGCGGCCGATGGGGGCGATGATGTCGATGATGCGGCCGGTGATGTTCTCCTCGCCCTTGATCTCGCGCTCCAGCCGCATCTGCTCCTTGGGGAACAGCGGCGTGAGGTTCTCGAACATCACCTTGTGCTTGTTCTGCTCCGGCGGGCCGCCGTTGACGGAGTCAAGCTTGGTCAGCGCGAAGTAACGCTCGCCGTCCTTGGGCGTGCGCACCTCGCCTTCGATCATGTCGCCGGTGTGCAGGTTGAAGCGGCGCACCTGGCTCGGACTGATATAGATGTCGTCGGTGCTCGCGGTGTAGCTGGTGTCGGGGCTGCGCAGGAAGCCGAAGCCGTCGGGCAAGATCTCAAGCACGCCGTCGGCAAAAATCTGCTCGCCGGCTTTTGCACGCTTCTTGATGATGGCGAACATCAGCTCCTGCTTGCGCATGCGGCCGCCGTTTTCGATTTCCAGGTCTTCGGCCTGCTTGAGGACTTCAGACACGTGCAGTGCCTTGAGTTCGTTAAGGTGCATGGAGTGACTCCTGGACGGAGTGGAAATGTCTGTGTGAGGGGAAGGGCTGCGTTTCGTGCGGGCCATGGGTGATGGCGGACTTGGCGAGCCTGTGATCCGGAGCCGGCCGCTGGGTGCACGTGCGGCGAGGCGATCAGCGCGAATTATGACAGGAAAAGTTCTGCGCTATTCGCAGGTTGCCCGGGTGCTGCGCACCTCGGAAGACTGCCGGCCGCGCAGGGCGGCCGGCAAGAAGGGAATCAGGCCAATTGCTGGTCGATGAAGGCGGTGAGCTGGGCCTTGCTCATGGCGCCTACCTTGGTGGCGGCGAGTTCACCGTTCTTGAACAGCATCAGCGTGGGAATGCCGCGGATGCCGAACTTGGCGGGAATCTCGCGGTTCTCGTCCACGTTCATCTTGGCGATGGTGAGCTTGCCCTGGTAGGCGCCAGCCACCTCGTCCAGGATGGGGGCGATCATCTTGCAGGGGCCGCACCACTCGGCCCAGTAGTCCACCAGCACCGGAGTGCCGGCTTTCAGCACGTCGGCTTCAAAGCTGGCGTCGGAGAGATGTTTGATGAGTTCGCTGGCCATGGCGCGTTCCTTGGTTCCTTGTGTGAGCAGTGGGCGATGCCGGTACGTATAAAGTCCAGTCATTGTGACAGAAACCGAATCCCCGCATCCTCATATGGCCGGTGCTTGTAACGCTATGACACCCATAGCAAAAGACGATCACGCCGCGGCGTGCAGCGCGGGGTGGTGCGCGGTTTTCGAGCAGGTGCGCTCAGCGGCCGCGCAGCGCGGCGCGCACCTGGCGGCCACCGTGGTGCTGGTGCCGTACGCCCAGCTCATGGGCGAGGCGCGCCGGCAATGGCAGCGCGCCTACCCGCAGGGTTTCGCGCCGCGCTTCGAGACCACGCGCAAC
Source organism: Diaphorobacter nitroreducens (assembly GCF_002214645.1). Taxonomy (NCBI): domain Bacteria; kingdom Pseudomonadati; phylum Pseudomonadota; class Betaproteobacteria; order Burkholderiales; family Comamonadaceae; genus Diaphorobacter; species Diaphorobacter nitroreducens. Next base: position 1,444,649 of record NZ_CP016278.1, on the reverse strand, counting down.
TGGGCTGCCCAGCTGGGCGCGCCTCTGGCGGAGGGCAGCGAGTACGCGGGCGATATGGCGCGCGATGCGGTCACTGCACGTGCATTGCTCGACCGCGCCGGTCTTGCCGCGCACCGCGAAGTCCTCAGCGGTCCGCTGCTGGAGATGGCCGCGCAGTTGGCGGTGGTGGCAGCGGCCGTGGCTCCTGACCGGCGCCCTGACTGGGGCGAGTCGGCGCGCGCCCTGCTGCCGGCGGCGGGCGACGGTGGCGCGCTCCGGCTGGAGGCCGCCGCAGCGCGCATCGCCCTGGAATGGGTGCTGGCCTCGCGCCACGTGGGGGATGTGCTGTTCGAGTCTGGCGTGCGTGCGGCCGTGCCGCTGCTGGTGGTGGTGCAGGGCTTCCAACCCGACCCCCTGGCCCGCACGCTGGCACGGCACTGGGGGGAGGCGGGCCTTGTCGTGGACCTGCCGCAGGTGATGGACGGCAGGAAGGCCGGCGTGCCAACCTTGCATGCCGTGCCCGATGCCGAGGACGAGGCCCAGCGTGCCGCCGCCTGTGTGCTGCAGCACCTGGCGCAGGGACAGGCGCCCGTGGCACTGGTGGCCAACGACCGCGCGCTCACCCGCCGCATCAGTGCCTTGCTCGGCGGCGCAGGCGTGGCAGTGCACGACGAAAACGGCTGGCTGCTCTCCACCACCCACGCCGCGGCGCGACTGATGGCGGTGCTGCAGGCCTGTGCCTGGGATGCCACCGCCGATGCCGTGCTCGACTGGCTCAAGCAGTCGCCCGCGGTGGATGGGGCCGCACTGCGCGCGCTGGAGCACTGGCTGCGCCGTGCGGGCGCCCGGCATTGGAGCGGCGCGGCGACGCAACTGCAGGCGTTGGCTGAGCGGCGCCCGGCCGAGGCCGCGTTGGCGGACCAGGTACAGGCCTGGCGCGCGCAGCTGCGGGCCGCGCGGCCGCTGGCCCAGTGGTTGCAGTCGCTGCGCGTGCTGCTGCAGGACTGCGGCCTGTGGGACGGGCTGCAGCAGGACGAGGCCGGTGCGCGCGTGCTGGCCGAGCTGCGCCTGCCCGAGGGCCTGCAGGACGATCTGCAGGACATGGACGGGGCCGGTGCGCGCATGGCGCTGGCGGACTTCACGCGCTGGGTAGGGGAGGTGCTGGAATGCGCGCGCTATCGACCGGCCTATGTGGACGATGCACCCGTGGTGGTTCTGCCCCTGCCGCAGCTGCTGGCGCGCCCGTTCGCTGCGCTGGTGCTGCCCGGCTGCGATGAAAAACGCCTGCAGGCCGCGCCTGAACCGCCCGGCCCCTGGACGCAGGCACAGCGCGAGGGACTGGGGCTGCCCACGCGCGACCTGTTGGCCGCCGCGCAGCGCGCCGCCTGGCGGCAGGCCCTGCGTATTGCGCGTGTCGACCTCCTGTGGCGCGTGGGTGACGAGGGGGGCGAACCCCTCCTGCCGAGTCCGCTGGTCCAGGCGCTTCGGCTGGACGGAACCGGCACGGACGGTGCCGATCCCCGGGTGACGCGCAGCGTGCCCGTGGCACCCACGGCGCGTCCGCTGCCGGTGGGCGCGCAGCTGCCGGTGCAGCGGCTGTCGTCCTCGGCATATTCCGACCTGCGCCACTGTCCCTACCGCTTCTTCGCGCTGCGCCAACTGCAGCTGCAGGAAGACGACGAACTGGACGCCGGGCTGGACAAACGTGACTTCGGCACCTGGCTGCATGCCGTGCTGCAGCACTTCCATGAGGCGTTGCAGGACGCGCCCACGGGCGACGCCGCGGCGCGCACGGCGCTCATGGACGAGGCGGCTGCGCGCGCTACGCGCGAGCTGGGGCTGCAGGAGGGCGACTTCCTGCCCTACGCCTCGGGCTGGCCCGCGCTGCGCGCCGGCTATCTGGAATGGCTGGGCAAGCACGAAGCCGCTGGCGCCTGTTTTCGCCAGGCCGAGCTGCGCGCGCGCCAGCCGCTGGGCGCGCTGGAACTGGTCGGCACACTGGACCGTGTGGACGCCGTGCGTCCGCAGGGCGGCGGCGAACCCCTGGCGCTGGTGATCGACTACAAGACCGAGAGCGACGCCCTCACGCGCGGGCGCATCAAGGCCGGGTCCGAGGACACGCAGCTCGCCTTCTATGCCGCATTGCTGCAGGACGACACCTTGCGGGCCGCGTACGTGAATGTGGGTGAGCGCGGCGAAACCCGGCTGCACGAGCAGGACGACGTGGTGCACCTGCGCGACCTGCTGCTGGACGGCATCACGCACGACATGCAGCGCATTGCCGCCGGCGCGCCGCTGCCCGCGTTGGGCGAGGGCAGCGTGTGCGAATGGTGCGCCGCGCGCGGTCTGTGCCGCAAGGATTTCTGGAATGAGTGAAGCTGCCGCGCAAGCCGCCTACGAACACAACGGCCAACCGGTCACGCGGGAGGCCTTCTACGCCATTGCCTGTGACCCGCAGCGCAGCGTGGCCGTGGAGGCCTGCGCCGGCGCCGGCAAGACCTGGATGCTGGTCTCGCGCATGCTGCGCGCGCTGCTGGACGGCTGTGCGCCGCACGAGATCCTGGCCATCACCTTCACCAAGAAGGCCGCGGGCGAAATGCGCCAGCGCCTGCAGGAATGGCTGCAGGAGTTTGCGGCCAAGCCGCTGCCTGATCTGGAAAAGGAGCTGATTGCAAGAGGAATCGGGCCGCAGCGCGCTCTGGACAAGCGCGAGCAGCTACAAAAACTATACCGTCAGACGCTGGACGCGGGCCGCCCCGTGCAGATACGCACCTTTCACAGCTGGTTTGCGGCGCTGCTGGGCACGGCGCCGCTGGCGGTGCTGGAGCAGCAGGGCCTGCCCGCCCATTACGACTTGCTGGAGGATGACGCCGAGGCAGTGCGCGAGGTCTGGCGCCCCTACCTCGCCGCCGTGGCGCAGGACGCCGCGCTGCGCGCGGATTACGAAGCCTGCGTAGCACATCACGGCCGCTCGCAGACGCACAAGGCGCTCGAAGGCGCGCTGGCCAAGCGCGTGGAGTTCGCGCTGGCCGACGAGGCGGGCGTGGTGGACGCATCGATCCCGCATTTCGGCACGCAGTTCGCGGACCTTGCCGGCTTGCACCATCCGGCCGATGCGCTGGCCAGCGACGCAGCGCGCCAGCGCTGGCATGCCTGGGCCCAGGTGCTGGGGGCGCAGGCGAACAAGACGCCGCAGAAGGCCGCCAACGCGGTGATCGACGCCTGGCTGTGCGACGACCTGGGCCAGCGTCTGGACACGCTGCGCAAGGCCTTCTTCGTGGCCAGCGAGGATCGCCTGTCCAAGAATCTGGAGAAGTTCGCCGCCGCGCAGGAGGCCGAGGGCGAACTGCAGCGCCTGTGCGCCGCGCTCCGCCAGCACGAGGCCTGGCTGCACCAGCAGCGCATGGCGCGGCTAGCGCGTGCGCTCATCGCGCAGTTCGCCCAGCTCAAGCGCGAGCGCGGCTGGGTGGACATGAACGACGTGGAGCGCACGGCGCTGGTCATGCTGTCCGACCCCATCCTCTCGGGCTGGGTGCAGGAGCGGCTGGACGCGCGCGTGCGCCACCTGCTGGTGGATGAGTTCCAGGACACCAACCCACTGCAGTGGCAGGCGCTGCATGCCTGGCTGGCCGGTTACGCGGGCGCGGGCGGCGGCCAGCAGCCGCCCAGCGTGTTCATCGTCGGTGACCCCAAGCAGAGCATCTACCGCTTTCGCCGCGCCGAGCCGCAGGTCTTCAAGGCCGCCCAGGCCTTCGTACGCGAGGGGCTGGGGGGCGACCTGCTGGCCTGCGACCACACGCGGCGCAACGCCATCGGCGTGATCGCAGCGGTGAACCAGGCCATGCAGGCGGCGCAGGCGCAGGGTGAGTACGCGGGCTTTCGCGACCACACCACCGAATCGCGCGACCCGGGGCAACTGCTGCGCCTGCCCCCGATCACGGCGCCTGACGGGGGTGATGCCGTCGCGGCCACTGCCCCCGAGTGGCGCGACACTCTGACCCAGCCGCGCCATGAAGCCGAGGAAACCCTGCGCATGCGCGAATGCGCGCAGGCTGCGCAATGGGTGGCGGCGCAGATCGCCGCGGGCGTGCAGCCGCAGGAGATCATGGTGCTCGCGCGCAAGCGCGACCGGCTGGCCTCCCTGCAGGAGGCCCTGCGCGCGCTGCACGTGCCCTGCGTGCAGCCCGAGAAGGCCGAGCTGGGCGAGGCGCCCGAGGTGCAGGACATCGTCGCGCTGCTGGATGCGCTGGTCTCACCGGGGCATGACCTTTCGCTGGCGCGTGCGCTGCGCTCGCCGCTGTTCGGCCTGACGGATGACGCGCTGGTGCAGATTGCGCTGCGGGTACGCCAGACGGCCGCAGAAGGATCCCCGTGCAGCTGGTTCGACGTACTTCAAAAAAGTGAGCTGCTACCGCCCGACTTGCAAGCGCTGGCGCCTGTTTTGGCTCAATACAAGCGATGGGTGGAAACACGCCCCCCCACGATGCACTGCATGCCATCTACGAACACGGCGACGTGCCCGCGCGCTTTGCCGCCGCGGCTCCCGCCTCGCAGCGTGCGGGCGTGCTGGCCAACCTGCGCGCTTTGCTGGCCGCGGCGCTGCAGCAGGGCGGGGGACGGTACCTCACGGCCTATGCCTTCGTGCGCGCCATGAAGCGCCCGGGCATGCGCGCACCCGGCCGCGTGGAGGCGCAGGCCGTGCGCCTGCTCACCATCCACGGCGCCAAAGGGCTGGAGGCGCACAGCGTGCTGCTGCTGGACACCGATGCGCGCGCGCAGAAGGCCGAGACCATGGGCGCGCTGGTCGACTGGCCGGGCGAGCAGGCCGCCCCGCTGCGCTTTGTCTTTCTGGCCAGCGAATCCAACCCGCCGCCCAGTGCGGTGGACCTGCTGGCGGCGGAACTGGCGGAGCGCCAGCGCGAGGAGCTCAACACCCTCTATGTGGCCATGACACGCGCCAAGCATTGCCTGGCCTTGTCGGCAGTGCAGTCCAGCACGGCCGCGCCCGGCAGTTGGTGGAACCGGCTGGCCGAGTCCCTGCAGGACGCGCCAGTGCCGCCCGCCGCGCCATTGGGCGATGTGGCTGACGATGCCGCCGTCGCGTTGCCGCAGCTTCCGCCGTATGCGGGGGCTGCGCCGGGGGCACAAGCCGCTGCGGCGGGTGCTCCCGTCTCCACCCCGCAGTCGCGCCAGGGCGAGGCCATGCACCAGTTGCTGGAGCAGGCGGGCGTGGTCGGCGCCTTGCGGGCGGGCGGCGTGTGGCCCGCGCGGCGGCTGGCGCAGCTGGCGCGCGACTTCGACATCACGGCGGAGGCTGCCGCACAGGCCGCAGCGATGGCGCGGAGCATTCTGCAGGGCGAGGGTGCCTGGGCGTGGAACCCCGATCACGTGGAGCAGGCCCTCAACGAAGCGCCGCTGGTGTACCAGGGCCAGGGTCTGCGTCTGGACCGCCTGGTGCGGCTGCGCCAGCCGCGTGAGGGTGCGCGCTGGTGGGTGCTGGACTACAAAAGTGCCACCGCGCCCGAGCGCCAGCCGCAGCTGATGGCCCAGCTGCGCCTGTACCGCGAAGCGGTGGGAGCGCAGTTTCCGGGCGAGCGGGTGGGCGCGGCTTTCTTGACGGGCGATGGGAGGCTGGTGGTCGTGGACGCGCCAGGGCAGGGCGTGCTGTTCTGACCGGGTGGGCAGGCGCCGGGCCTGTGGCCGGCGTACGGGAATACCCCGCGTCGTGCGCAGGGGTAGGTACCATCGGTTGATTCTGCCGATTGATCGATGACCCATGAACCACACCCTCGTCCCTGATGAACTGGATGTCCTGGTCGAGTTGCTGCCAACCCCCGGCACGCGCGTCATCGAACTCGGATGCGGCGGTGCGCGCATGGCGCGGCAGATGCTGCAGCGTTGGCCGGACATGCGGTATCTGGGACTGGAAGTGGACCTCCGGCAGCACGCACTCAACCTGCAGGACACGCCGCCGCGCATGCGCTTTGCCGTGGGTGGTGCGCAGGCCATTGCATGCGATGACGCGCAGTTCGACCTGGCGCTGATGCTCAAGTCCCTGCACCACGTGCCGCTGGATGCGATGGACCAGGCGCTGACCGAAGTGGCGCGCGTGCTGCGTCCCGGCGGGCATCTGTACGTTTCGGAGCCGGTCTACGAAGGCGCGCTCAACGAGATCGTGCGCCTGTACAACGACGAAGGCATCGTGCGCGCCGCTGCGCAGGCGGCGCTGGACCGCGCGCTGGCTGTCCGCGGCACCTGGGAGCAGGTGGCGCAACGGCGATTCGACATGCCTGTGCATTTCGAGGACTTCGCCCAGTTTGAGCGGCGGATGATGAACCCCACCTTTGCCGACCACCGCATCGACGCGCGCTTGCGCGAGCGCGTGGCGGCGGCCTTCGCGCCGCATTGCACGATGGAGGGAGCGCACTTCGTGCGGCCCATGCACGTGCGCCTGCTGCGGCGTGTGGGTTGATGAAAGCAACACCATGATGGATACGGATCTGCGATCTTGCGAGATCGCCGTGATTGGCGCGGGGCCGGCTGGCCTGATGGCCGCCGAGACCGCAGCAGCGGCGGGCCTGAGCGTGCAGGTGTTCGACGCCATGCCTTCGGTGGGACGCAAGTTCCTGCTGGCGGGCAGGGGTGGGCTGAACCTCACGCATTCCGAACCGCTGGCGGCCTTCATGGCGCGCTATGGCGATCGCCAGCAGGCGCTGACGCCCTGGCTGCGAGACTTTGGCCCCGAGGACTTGCGCGCGTGGGCTGATGCCTTGGGCGCGCAGACCTTCGTCGGTACGTCGGGCCGGGTGTTCCCCAAGGACATGAAAGCCGCGCCGCTTCTGCGTGCCTGGCTGCACCGCTTGCGCGGGCAGGGGGTGCAGCTGCACATGCGCCATCGTTGGATGGGCTGGGCCGACGCATTGAATGGCATCACGCCGCCTGTGCTGCGCTTTGCCGCGCCGGCGGGAGAGGTGCGGGTAAGGGCGCGCGCCGTCGTGCTGGCCCTGGGCGGCGGCAGCTGGGGCCGTCTGGGCTCGGACGGTACCTGGGCGCCGCTGCTGGCGCAGCGCGGCGTGCCTGTAGCGCCGCTGGCGCCGTCCAACTGCGGTTTCGACGTACCGCGCGTGGATGCGCCCGTGGGCGAGACGCGGCGAGAGTTCTTTCTGGAGCTCATCGGCCGGGGCGCGCCCGCCGTCGGCTGGACGCCGCATTTCGTCGAGCGCTTCGCGGGCCAGCCCTTCAAGTCGGTGGTGCTGTCCTTCACCGACAGCCAGGGCCGGCGCTTTGAGCGGCGCGGGGAATTCGTGGCCACGGCCACGGGCGTGGAAGGCAGCCTGGTTTATGCGGTCTCCAGCCTGCTGCGCGACGAGATCGTGGCACACGGTCACGCCACCTTCCACCTGGACTTGCTGCCAGACCACACGCCCGAGCGCGTGCTGGCCGAGGTCCGCCACCCGCGCGGCTCGCGCAGCCTTTCCACCCACCTCAAGAGCCGGCTGGGCCTGGACGGCATCAAAACCGCCGTCCTCTACGAACAACTGGGCAAGGATGGTATGTCCGACCCGATGGCGCTGGCCCATGCCATCAAGGCCTTGCCCATCACCGTGGTGGCAGCACGCCCATTGGATGAGGCCATCAGCACGGCCGGCGGCGTGGCCTTCGAAGCGCTGGATACGCGCCTCATGCTGCGCACCATGCCCGGGGTTTTCTGCGCGGGCGAGATGCTGGACTGGGAGGCGCCCACCGGGGGTTATCTGTTGACTGCGTGCTATGCCACCGGGCGTGCGGCAGGGGCGGGTGCCGCGCACTGGCTGGCAACGCAGGCGTAGTACAGCAGGGGCGCCGCTTTAGGGCATGCTCTGCGATCATTGCAAGAAGGTCGGCGTCAACCCAGAGCGTTGCATGAGCGCGCGGTCAAAACTTCGCGCGGTAATACACCATGGGCCCGCCGCGGCGGGCGCGCAGCACCAGCCGCGCATCGCCTTGCAACTGCACGCCGATGGCGCCCAGCTCGGGGACCAGACCGCGCGTGCGCGATGCGGACCATTGCACCTCCAGACGGGTGCCAAAGTTGCTGCCCTGGTCGCGACCCCAGATCATGCCCATGGCGTCGTGCAGGCCCGTGTGCGGGTGGGTGCGGGCCCAGGCCTGCAGGTCCAGCCGTACGCGCGGCTGCAACTGTGATCGCCAGCGCAGACCCAGGTCGTAAGCCAGCGGGGTGCCTGGCGGGTAGGCAGGGCTGACGGATCCTGCGCGGGCCGCGCCGTCCGACGGAACCACCACGCCCAGCGTCAGCCCCAGGCGGGAAGCTTGCAGCGGCGTGAGCCAACGGGTGATGTCCGTGTACTGAACGCTGTTGCCGAATGCTGTGCGCGGAAGATCGCTGCCGTTCAGGTCGGGGTAGGTGGCGGTGTTCTGCGTGAAGGCGGCGGAAGAAGGCTCATCCTGAGCCTCTCGCAATGCGGCCGCAGCGCCGTCTGCCAGGCTCTCATCGCCCCGGGCGGGAAATGCCGCGCACAGGCACAGCAGGCACACAATGCCCCAATCCATGGCCGGCCGTGGCAGCGGCCGGAGCAGATGACTTGCAAGCAGCGCGGACATGGCAGACAGCATGGCGGCACGGGACAGCAAGAAAGTGGATCGGTGGCGAGAACTCCTGGTGCGCAGTATGGACCGCGGGCACATGCTTGTCGCGATCGCCGTGCTTGTGTCGCTGTAGGACGGAGCTGACGCATGCCGTTCATGTGCAGGCAACGCCGCAACCGCCCGATGAAACGCAAAGCGCTCAGGCGACGCAAAAAAAAGAAGGGGAAAGGAAAGAAGAAGGTGACGAGCCTTACCCCCGGCACTGGCTCCACAGTTAGGGCTGCTTGGTTCCCCACCTGACCCGGTTGGCCGCTTCACCATGCGGGGAGGCCCGTCGCCTGTGATTGTACGACGAACCACGCTCTGCCCGTGGCCCGTCAGAACTTTGCCCGGTAGTACAGCATGGGGCCGCCGCGCCGGACGCGCAGCAGCAAGCGTGAGTCGCCCTCCAGTTGCACGCCGATGGCGCCAAACTCGGGCGTGCTGGGCAGCGAGTAACCGTCTGGCTCGGGGTAGTCACGCGCACGCAGATCCAGGGCCGCAGGTAGGGCTTGCTGCTGCGTCGGCGGATCGGCAGCGGCGGTGTCTTGGGAACCCTCCTGTGCTTGCGTTGGTGGCTGCAGGCATAGACACAGTAGCAAGCGGCTTAGGCGCTGCGTGTCTGGCCCGCACATAGAATCACGCCCCATGTCCTATCTTGTGCTCGCCCGCAAATACCGTCCCAAGACCTTCTCTGAGATGGTGGGGCAGGAGCACGTGGTGCAGGCGCTCTCCAACGCGCTCACGCAGCAGCGGCTGCACCACGCCTACCTGTTCACCGGCACGCGCGGCGTGGGCAAAACCACGGTCTCGCGCATCCTGGCCAAGTCGCTCAATTGCCAGGGTCCGGACGGCCAAGGCGGCATCACTGCCACGCCCTGCGGCGTGTGCCCGGCCTGTACCGACATCGACAGCGGCCGGTTTCCTGACTACACCGAGCTGGATGCCGCCTCCAACCGCGGCGTGGACGAGGTGCAGGGGCTGCTGGAGCAGGCCGTCTACAAGCCGGTGCAAGGGCGCTTCAAGGTCTTCATGATCGACGAAGTGCACATGCTCACGAACACGGCGTTCAACGCCATGCTCAAGACGCTGGAGGAGCCGCCGGAATACCTCAAGTTCGTGCTGGCCACCACCGATCCACAGAAGGTGCCGGTCACGGTGCTCTCGCGCTGCCTGCAGTTCAACCTGCGGCCCATGGCGCCCGAGACGGTGCTGGAGCACCTCACCCGCGTGCTCGCCGCCGAGAACGTGCCCGCCGAGCCGCAGGCCCTGCGGCTGCTGGCCCGCGCAGCGCGCGGTTCCATGCGCGACGCGCTCAGCCTGACCGACCAGGCGATTGCCTTCGGCAGCGGCCAATTGCAGGAAGCCGCTGTGCGCCAGATGCTGGGCAGCGTGGACCGCAGCCATGTGTTCCGTCTGATCGACGCGCTGGCGCAGGGCGATGGCCGCACGGTGGTCGAGACGGCGGACACCCTGCGCATCAACGGCCTGTCCGCCGCCTCCACGCTGGAGGACATGAGCGCCGTGCTGCAGCGCATGGCCGTGCTGCAGGCCGTTCCGCAGATGGCTGCGGCCGCGGACGCCAGCGACCCTGAGGCGGCAGAGGTTGCGCGCCTGTCTGCCGCCCTGCCGGCCGACGAGACGCAGCTGCTGTACAGCATCTGCCTGCACGGCCGCGCCGATCTGGGTCTGGCGCCCGATGAATATGCCGCGCTGACCATGGTGCTGCTGCGCCTGTTGGCGTTCAAGCCGGCGGCTTCGGAAGGCGGCGCGGCTGCCTCGGCGGAAAAAAAAACTCTGACGCGGCCTGAAGCCGCAGCGCCGTCGGCCCATGCGCCGGCCGATACCCCGGTAGTCCAGGCACCGCAGGCTGTGTCGGCCGCCGCGGACCGGGCTCCTGCACCGCCGCCGGTGTCGGTGCACCCGGCTCCTATCGCGGCGCCCGCGATGGACTGCGCGACTGCCGCGCCCACCCGGCCCGCCGCATCGGCAGCGCCCACGCGGGCGCAAGCCACGCCGGACGATGTGAACCAGGCCGTGCAGGACGCGTTGGACGCGGGCGACCGCGAATCGCCCCCGTGGGAAGCCGGCGACGCGGCCCAGGCGCCCGTACGGGCCGCAGCGCCTGTGCGTCTGCCCGTACGCTCCCCTGAGGATCTAAGGCAAAAAACACCTCTAGCGCCCGCCCATACAGCGCAAGCAGCTCCTGAAACGGTAGCAATACCCGTGCGTACCGCGCCGGAACCCGGCGCGCGCCTGCAGCCCCTGCCATCGGCGGCCCCGGCACCCGCGCGGCTGGTGCGCACGGAGGAGGGCGATGTCTGGCATGCCACCGTGCAGCAGCTCATTGCCCAGGAGGCCATCACCGCCCTGGTGCGCGAACTGGCGCTGCAGTCGCAACTGGTGGCGCGTGACCCGGACCATTGGCTGCTGCGCGTGGAGCGGGAGTCGCTCAACCAGCCCACGGCGCGCGAGCGCCTGCGCGCAGCGCTGGAGGCCGCGGGCCATGCGCGCCAGATCAGCGTGGAGGTGGGTGTGGTGATCGACAGCCCCGCGCGCCGCAACGCGCACGCCGCGGCCGAACGCCAGCGCGTTGCCGAGGAGATCGTCCACAACGACCCCTACGTGCAGCAACTGATGCGTGATTTCGGGGCGAAAATCGTGCCGGGCAGCATCAAGCCTGCATAACCATTTTTGAAACGCAAAGGAAACCATCCATGTTCAACAAGGGACAGCTCGCCGGCCTCATGAAGCAGGCCCAGGCCATGCAGGACAACCTGAAGAAGGCCCAGGACGATCTGGCCAACATCGAGGTCGAAGGCGAATCCGGCGCCGGCCTGGTGAAGGTGCTGATGACCTGCAAGCACGACGTCAAGCGCGTGACCATCGACCCCAGCCTGCTGGCCGACGACAAGGACATGCTGGAAGACCTGGTGGCCGCCGCTTTCAACGCCGCGGTGCGCAAGGCCGAGGAAACCTCGGCGGAGAAGATGGCCAAGATCACGGCCGGCATGCCAGGCCTTCCCGGCGGCATGAAATTCCCCTTCTGAGGGCAGGCTACTGCGCGCCGGCCATGCGTCGTGGGGCGGTGCTCGCAATCCTCACGTACTAGGCAAGTACGTTCCGGTTGCTGTGCTCCGTCCGCCTCGCCTGGCAGGCGCTCGCTACGCCCTTGGGGGCGGCGTGTGCACTCCGAAATCCATTCTTCATGTCCGACACCAGCTCCCTTGACGCACTGATCCAGGCCCTGCGGCGCCTGCCCGGTGTGGGCGTGAAGTCGGCGCAGCGCATGGCGTTCCATCTGCTGCAGCATGACCGCGCCGGAGCGCAGATGCTGTCGCAGGCGCTGGCGCAGGCGGCAACGCAGGTACGCCATTGCGAGCGCTGCCACACCTTCACCGAGGGCGCGGTGTGCGAGACCTGCCTGGACCCGGCGCGCGACGCCACCCGCCTGTGCGTGGTGGAGACGCCCGCCGACCAGGCCGCGATGGAGCGCACCGCGGCGTTCAAGGGGCTGTACTTCGTGCTCATGGGGCGGCTGTCGCCGCTGGATGGGGTGGGGCCGCGCGACATCGGTGTGCACAACCTGCTGGAGCGCGCCAGCGACGGCGTGGTGCAGGAGGTGATCCTGGCCACCAGCTTCACGGCCGAGGGAGAGGCCACGGCCCACGCGATCGGCGAGGCGCTCAAGCGCCGCGGCGTGCACGTCACGCGCCTGGCGCGGGGCGTGCCCGTGGGCAGCGAGCTGGAATACGTGGACCTGGGCACCATCGCTCATGCGCTGGCGGATCGGCGCTGAATATCAAAAACAATAGCTGCTAGCGCTTGTTGGATAAGCGCTGGAGGCCAAAAACACTGCAAAAATGAACACAACAATGCATGTGGCCCGCTTCACCGTGGCCTACTGGTGCGTGCTGATTGCGGCGCTGCTGCCCATGGCTTGCGCGCTGCTGGCCAAGCGGGGGGGCTTTCGCGGCAGCGACAACCACGACCCGCGTGCGTGGCTGGCGCGCCAGACCGGCTGGCGCGCCCGTGCCAATGCGGCGCAGGCCAACAGCTTCGAGGCGCTGCCGTTCTTCATCGGCGCGGTCATCATCGCGCACCAGTTGGGCGCGCCGCAGATGATGCTGGACCTGCTGGCCTTCCTGTTCGTGATGCTGCGCGTGTCCTACATCACCATGTACGTGGGCGACATGCCCACGGCGCGCAGCCTCGTGTGGGGCGCGGGACTGCTGGTCAACATCGCCATCCTGCTGATCGGCTGGCGCTGACACCAGCGGTTAAAGGTGCTGCTGCGGCACGGGGATCTCCGCGGTGCGCATGCCCAGCGCGGTGACCACGGCGCTCAGCAGGGCCATGGCGCCGCAGAACACCAGCAAGCCGCGGTTCAGACCCACGTGGTCCGATAGCCAGCCCATGCCCAGGATGGGCACGATGGTGCCCAGGTATCCCACGATCAGGTAGGACGACAGCAGGCCGCCGCGCTCTTCGGGCGTGGTGAGCTTGGCCACCACGCCCATGCCCGCCACATTGGCCAGCCCATGGCCGAAGGCCGTGGCGATCACCGCCGCGCCAAACACCAGCGTGGCGCCGGTGAGCGTGGCGCCGGTGAGCGTGGTCGCCATGAGCAGCAGGTTGCACAGCACCAGCGCGCAGCCGCTGGCCAGGGCCACGCGCTTGGTGCGCCAGTTGCGCACCATGAACTGGAACGCGGACGACAGGAACAGGATCATCGCGATCGACAGTCCGCTCACGGCCGGCCCATGCCAGGGCACGATCTCCTGCATGAAGCTGGGCGCGAGCGATGAGTACAGGCTGAACATGCCGAAGGCGCTGAAGGCGCCCATGCTCGCCAGCCAGAACTGGCGCCGGCGCAGGCGTGGCGGCGGTGTGAGCCGCGGCATCCACTGCGCGATCACGCCGCGCCAGGTGCCGGGCGGCAGGGCATCGTCCCGCGTTCCCCCTGTGGGCAGCCCGCGCAGTTGGTGCAGCGCATACACCGCCAGCAGGCCCATGGCCGCCGTGGGCACGTAGGCGGTGACCAGCGGGTGGGGCACCCACTGGGCCATCAAGCCGCCCACGAGCGGCCCCAGGCCGAAGCCCAGCGTCATCGCCACGGTGGTCAGTGCGGCCGTGCGCCGTGGATCACGCCCGGGGCGGGCCTGCACCATGCCGATGGAGGCCGAGGTGGTGATCATTCCCGACGCCAGCCCGATCATGAGCCGCGCCAGCATGAAGACGGGCACATTCCACGCCAGGGCTGACAGGACCACGCCCGCGGTCATCAGCGCGAGGCCCGTGCGCAGGATGGCCAGGAAGCCGTGGCGCTGCGTGAGCCGCCCCAGAAACAGCAGGCTGGTGAGCGCGCCGAACATGTACACCACGAAGAGATGCGTGATGTCGCTGGGCTTGAGCCCCCAGGCCTGCTGGTAGAGCGGGTACAGCGGGCTGGCCAGCGCCGTGCCCATGACGCCGACGCACATGGCATAGCCAATCCAAACAACGGGAGACCAGGAGCGTTCTTGCATAGGTGGAGGGAGAAAGCCCGCGCGGTGCGGCGCGGCGGCGACGGGGAGCCGGCAGCGGGGCGTGTCGGGAACGGTGAATGGTACGGTGGGCGAGGGGCCCCATGCAGGCCGCCGGCGCTAGACCCCACGCGCCACGCAGCCGTGGATAGGTGGCGCGCCATACGCTTGTGCTGTCGGTGGTAGGCGAGTCTTGCGCATCGCTGGGCGGGCTGGCACCGGTTGCCATTCGCCCTGGCCGGACGGCTGCAGTTGCGCGTGCTCCTTCCCCAGGCGCAGGCGCACGCCGGCCGGGGATTTGCCCCGTCACCTAAAATCGCCCCTGTGCTCCGCTACTGCGTGGCACTGCCGCCCGACAGGGGCAGCGCCCGGCTCGCTGAAGCACGCCTCATAACGGGGCCGTCTTATGTGCCTACTTTTTGTTCGTTGGGTTTTTCATAACGAACAATTACATTCACCCGCTGTTCTGATCTTCACCCGCCGCGGCTGGCCATCCCTGAGAGGGCAGCCTGCGCGCGCTTTGCATTGCATTTCATGATTGACCTTCGGGGTATCACCCAGATCTACCCGGGCCCGCAGGGCCCCGTCGAAGCCCTGCGCGGCATCGACCTGCATGTCACGCCGGGCGAGGTGTTCGGCATCATCGGCCGTTCGGGCGCGGGCAAGAGTTCGCTGGTCCGCGTCATCAACCTGCTCAACCGCCCCACGTCGGGACAGGTGATGGTGGCGGGGCGCGACATGACCCAACTGTCCGACGCCGACCTGCGCGCCGCGCGCCGCGAGATCGGCATGGTGTTCCAGCACTTCAACCTGCTGTCGTCGCGCACGGTGTTCGACAACGCCGCGCTGCCGCTGGAGCTGGCGGGCATGCCGCGGGCCGAGATCAAGAAGCGCATCGACCCGCTGCTGGACCTGGTAGGCCTGGCGCACCTGGCCGACCGCTACCCGGCCCAGATCTCGGGCGGGCAAAAGCAGCGCGTGGGTATTGCGCGCGCGCTGGCCAGCAACCCGAAGGTGCTGCTGTCCGACGAGGCCACCAGCGCGCTGGACCCCGAGACAACCCGTTCCATCCTGGACCTGCTGCGCCAGGTGAACCGCGAAATGGGCGTGACGGTGGTGCTGATCACGCACCAGATGCAGGTCATCAAGCAGATTGCCGACCGTGTGGCCGTGATCGACGCGGGCCGCATCGTGGAGATGGGCCCGGTGGTCGACGTGTTCACCCGCCCGCAGCAGGACATCACCAAGAGCCTGATCGACGAGATCGTGCCCCAGGAGCTGCCCGCCGGGGTGCTGGCGCGCGTGCGCAGCCTGGCCGCGCGGCTGGAGCCGGGCGCGAGCGGCCAGCTGTTGCGCCTGTCGTATGCGGGCGAGCATGCCTACGAGCCGATCCTGTCGCACCTGATCCGCGAGCTGGGACTGGACCTGTCCATCCTGCATGGCCAGATCGACGAGATCCAGGACCAGACCTTCGGTTCGCTGGCGGTGTACGCCAGCGGCAACATGGCGCGCATCGGCGCGGCCATCGACTATCTGCGTGCCAACGGCGTGGTGGTGCGCACCGTGGAAGTGACAGGCTGAGGGGCGGGCGATGTTCGAGAACTTTTCTGAAATGATGCTGGAGCTGTTCGTCACCTCGCTGTGGGAGACGATCATCATGGTCGGCGTGTCCGGCATCGTTGGCGGCTTGGTGGGCATACCGCTGGGTGTGTTCTTGCGCCTCACGGATGCGGGCGGCGTGCTGGAGAACGGCCCCGCCAACAAGATCGTGGGCTGGATCGTGAATGCCGTGCGCTCCACGCCGTTCATCATCCTGCTGGTGGCCATCATCCCGTTCACGCGCTTCATCACCGGATCGTCCATCGGCACCTGGGCGGCCGTGGTGCCGCTGACCATCGCCGCGGCGCCGTTCGTGGCGCGGCTGGTGGAGACGGCGCTGCGCGAGGTCGACAACGGCCTGGTGGAGGCCGCGCAGTCCATGGGCGCCACCACCGGCCAGATCGTGTGGAAGGTGCTGCTGCCCGAGGCCCTGCCGGGCATCGTGGCGGGCCTGACCATCAGCTTCGTGAGCCTCACGGGCTACTCGGCCATGGCCGGGGCCATCGGCGGCGGCGGGCTGGGCGACCTGGGCATCCGCTACGGCTACCAGCGCTTCCTGCCCGACATCATGCTGGCCGTGGTGGTCATCCTGATCTTCTTCGTGCAGGCCATCCAGAGCCTGGGTGACTGGGCCGTGCGCCGCCTGTCGCACCGCTGATGCAGGACAGGGGCGCACACACGGGATGTGTAAGCTCCTGATTTGATAGCTTTTGGCGCTTGTGCAGCGGGCGCTGCGGGCTGTTTTGACAGAAGACCTGCGTGTGCGGGCGGCTTGGCCGATACTCGATGGCAAAGCCACTACCACGAAGGAGACCCCGCCATGTCCGCACTGCCCGCCTTTGCGCCACCGGATGACGCGCTGTTCCAGCGCGCCCAGTCCCTGCTGGACGATGAATGGCTGGCCCACGATGCCGATCTGGCTCCCGTGCTGCCCATGGTGCTGGCGCGCGGTGTGGGGCAAGACTGGCACAAGGCCGGAACCTTCCGCCATCACCTGGTGGGCGTGGCCCGGTCGCTGGCGCTGTGGGGCCAGCCCCGGGACGTGCGTCTGCTCGGGCTGCTGCACAGCGTGTACGGCAATGCCTTCGTCGACCTGGTGAAGTTCGACGCAGCCAGCGAGCGCGGCCGCCTGCAGGCGCTGGTGGGCGAGAGCGCCGAGCACCTGGTGTACCTGTTCTGCACCATGAGCCGCGCGCAGTTCGTGCAAAAGGTGCTGGCCGGCGAGCTGCAGGCCGACGGCTCGCTGGTCGTGGAGAAGAATGGCCCCGCACCGCGCCAGACCGTGCACCTCGCACCCTACGAGGTGGCGGCTTTCACCATCGTCAGCATGGCCGACACGATCGAGCAGTGGTTCAGCTGGCAGGACGACATCTACTCGCGCTTTCCCGCCGTCGATCCTTCGCGCCCACAGGCCGTGCACTGGGCAGCGTCGCTGTGGCCCGGACCCATGCGCCCCACGTCCCGCATGGTCAGCCAGATCGCGGCGCTGGGCCTGGCGTTGCAGCACCCCGGGCTGCGCGGGCAGTTGCCGCTGCCGCCCGTGTTCGACCACTGCAGCCAGGGCCTGACAGCGCAGGACGAGGCGGCCGCCACGGCCCTGTATTGGTCGGTGATCCAGTTGGCGCAGCCGCTGGTGGACCTGGACGGCGCCACGGCCACGCTGGAGCAGGCCGTGCGCCTGAACCCCTGGGTGGGCGAGCCGCAGATGGTGCTGGCACAGCTGTACCTGTCGGCCGGCCGCGCGCACGACGCGGCGTGCGCCGCACGCGGGGCGCTGCAGGCCTTCAGCGCCTGGGGCAATGCCTGGGACAAGCGCGTGCAGTGGGACGCCTGGATCGCCTGGACGCGCATCCTGCTGCAGTCGGCCGAGGAGGGCGGCTGGCCCGCGCGGTTGGACAAGCTCAACAACGTGGCGCTCAAGGGCTGACGGGGCGCCGCCGCGGCCTTCCCGGGGCGGTGGAGAATGCGCGGCCTTTCACCTTCGCACGTGCTCTGCTGTCCGGGTGCTCTTCATGTGTGCGGGTTCTTTGGATATGGAAAAGTAATCGTTCGGAGGGCGCGCCGCAGGGGCTACGATGCCGGCTCTCCCTGTAACGGTATGAAAGGTTTCCCGTGATTTCCAAGCGCTCCCTGCTCCAATCGACCCTGGCCCTGGCAATGGCCGCCGGCCTCTCGGGCCACGCCCTGGCGCAGGACAAGCCGCTGAAGATCGGCGTGACGGCGGGCCCGCACGCGCAGATCTTCGAGCAGGTCAAAAAAGTGGCCGAACAGCAGGGCCTGAAGATCCAGGTGGTGGAGTTCAGCGACTATGTGCAGCCCAACGCGGCCCTGGCCGCCGGCGACCTGGACGCCAACAGCTACCAGCACAAGCCCTACCTGGATGCGCAGATCAAGGACCGTGGCTACAAGTTCGCCGTGGCGGCCAGCACCGTCAACTTCCCCATCGGCCTGTATTCCAAGAAGGTCAAGAAGCTGGCCGACCTGAAGGAAGGCGCGCGCTTCGGCATTCCCAACGACCCCACCAACGGCGGCCGCGTGCTGCTGCTGCTGCAGGCGCAGGGCCTCATCAAGCTCAAGGACGGCGCAGGCCTGAAGGCCACGCCGCTGGACGTGGTGGGCAACCCGAAGAAGCTCAAGTTCGTGGAGCTGGACGCCGCGCAGCTGCCGCGCTCGCTGGACGACCTGGACGCCTCGGCCATCAACACCAACTTCGCCATCTCCGCCGGCCTGAACCCCAAGACCGATTCCATCGCGCAGGAAAGCCCGGACGGCCCCTACGTCAACCTGCTCGTGGTGCGTGAGGCCGACAAGAACAAGCCCTGGGTGGCGCAACTGGTCAAGGCCTACCAGAGCGAGGAGATCCGCCGCTTCATCGAAACGCAATTCAAGGGCTCGGTGCTGGCAGGCTGGTGATGGCGCGCGGCGGTGGGCCTCGACGGGCCCCGGCCCCGGTGCCGTGACCGCCGCTTGTCTGACAGCAGCGTTCCGCGACGGCCCGTAAGATGGTCCGGCCGCCCGCCACGGCGATGGCGCTGCGCGGCGCCTACCTCTGCCAGAAAGGGTCCGTATGAGCCACTACCGCATTGCCGTCGTCGTCGGCAGCCTTCGCAAGGATTCGTTCAACCGCAAGCTGGCCCATGCGCTGGCGCGCATGGCGCCCGCGGACTGCGAATTCCACCAGGTGCGCATCGACGACCTGCCGCTGTACAACCAGGATGACGACGGCCAGCAGGCCGAGTCCGTGCAACGACTCAAGAAGGAGATCGCCGGGTCGCAGGGCGTGCTGTTCGTCACGGCGGAATACAACCGCTCCATCCCCGGCGTGCTCAAGAACGCCCTCGACAACGCATCGCGCCCCTATGGCCAGAGCGCCTGGGCGGGCAAGCCCGCGGGTGTGATCGGCGTTTCCATCGGCGCCATGGGCACGGCGATGGCGCAGCAGCATCTGCGCAATGTGCTGGCCTACCTGGACATGCCCACACTGGGCCAGCCCGAGGCATTCATCCATGCCAAGGACGGCCTGTTCAACGAAGACGGCACCATCGGCGAGGGCAGCAAGGACTTCTTGCAGCGCTGGATGGACCGGTACATCGCCTGGGTCAAGCGCCACAACGGCTGACAGTTGCTATCGATAGATAGCTGTTTGCGCTTGACTATCAAGGGTTAGAGCCCATTTTGATATGAAAAAACCCGCCCCGGCATGGCCGGAGGCGGGTTTTGTTTGGCGAGGCGCCGGGGCCGATCAGGCGGCCTGGCTGACGCGGTCCTGGTTGGCGGCATGGGCCTTTACGTGGGCCTCGATCGCCTGGGCGGCGGCGGCCAGGGCCTGGGCCTTGGCATCGCCACCCATGGCCACGCCCTCGGCGCGCACGAAGCGCACGTCGGTCACACCGAAGAAGCCCAGCACGGTCTGCAGGTAGCTTTCCTGGTGCTCCATGGCGCGGCCGCCTTCGCTGGTGGAATACACGCCGCCGCGGCTCGACGCCACGATCACCGTCTTGCCCTTGGCCAGGCCCTCGGGGCCGTTGGCGGTGTACTGGAAGGTGCGGCCGGGCTGGGCGATGCGGTCGATCCAGGCCTTGAGCTGCGTGGGGATGGCGAAGTTGTAGAACGGTGCGCCGATCACCACCACGTCGGCCGCCAGGAACTGGCTCACCAGCCGCTCGGACACGGCGTTCTCGCGCTGCTGCGCCTCGCTCAGGCCGTCGGTCTGGCCGGTGCGCGGTGCCATCGCATCCATTGTGAAGTGCGCAGGCGCGTCGGCCACCAGGTCCAGGTAGCTCACCTGGGTGGCGGGATGGCTGGCCTTCCAGGCCTCGACGATCTGCGCCGTGAGCTGGCGCGAGACGGACTGGTCACCGGTGATGGCGGAATCGATGTGCAGCAGTTGCATGGAAATCTCCTGGGGATAGGGACAAACCCGCAATGGGGCGATGGATAGATTGTCGTTTTGGACCGAATGTTTGATAAGCAGGCGGTGATGCGATAGATTGTTCTGAATTTGGAACGAAAGGCGCGCGATGCAGGATCTGAACGACATGCTTTATTTCGCCGAGGTGGCCGAGCGCGGCGGCTTTGCCGCGGCGGGCCGGGCGCTGGGGATCCCGAAGTCGCGCCTGTCGCGCCGCGTGGCCGAGCTGGAAGCGCGCCTGGGCGTGCGCCTGCTGCAGCGCACCACGCGCACGCTGTCGCTCACCGAGGTGGGCGAGGCCTACCTGCGCCATTGCCAGGCCATGCGTGATTCGGCCCAGGCAGCGCAGGACACGGTGGACCAGGTACAGACCGAACCGCGCGGCACCGTGCGCGTGACCTGCCCGGTGACGCTGGCGCAGACGGTGGTGGCCGAGCTGATGCCGCAGTTCCTGCAGCGCCATCCCCAGGTGCGCCTGGAGATGCAGGTCACCAACCGCGTGGTGAACGTGGTGGAAGAGGGCGTGGACGTGGCGCTGCGCGTGCGCCCCACGCTGGAGGACAGCGGCAGCATGGTGGTCAAGCGCCTGGACGAGGTGCGCCTGCTGCTGGTGGCCAGCCCCGAGCAACTGCGGCGCCAGGGCACGCCCACCTCGCTGCGCGACCTGGCGCTGCTGGACACGCTGGCCATGTCCGCGGCCGACGGGCGCGCCAGCCTGCGCCTGATCGGCCCCGAGGGGCGCGAGGAAACCGTGCACTTCACGCCGCGCTACGTGGCCGACGACCTGCTGACGCTCAAATTCGCCGCGTTGGCGGGCACGGGCCTGTGCTGGATGCCGGACTACATGTGCATGTCGGAATTGCAGGAGGGCCGGCTGGTGCACCTGCTGCCCCAGTGGACGCAGCCGCGCAGCGTGGTGCATGCGGTGTTTGCGTCGCGGCGCGGCTTATCGCCGGCGGTGCGCAGCTTTCTGGACTTCCTGGGTGAAACCGTGCCCGGCCATTCCGCCGCGGTCTGCGAGCGGGGCGACACGGCCACGGCCGGCGCGGCACTGCCCCGCTGATGCGGCGGTGCGTGCTGTACGCAAGAGCGCGGGATGCATGGGCGGTGCGGCTTGATCCCCAGTGGGGGATCGATGTAAGGGCGCTTTGCTTTTGATAGCTGGTAGCGCTTATCGCATAAGGGCTAGAGACCAATTTGACTTTCCATGGCGGTGCCGGGAGCCTGTGTGCCAGATGGCATTACATATGCTCATCTGTGGATAAATTTACAAAAATATATTCTTTTGAGTTTTAACCTGCGCTCTCCACAATGCATGATTTCCTGCAACGTGGAGGCGCTCCCATGACCCCGGCAACCAAGCTCAAGACCCTTCTCGCCACGCTGGCCCTGGCGGCCAGCGGGCTGGCCTCGGCCCAGGCCAATGCGCTGCTGAACGTCTCCTATGACGTGGCGCGCGAGTTCTACAAGGACTACAACCAGGCCTTCATTGCCTACTACAAGAAAACCAAGGGCGTGGACATCAAGGTGGACCAGGCCCATGGAGGCTCCAGCGCCCAGGCGCGCGCCGTGAACGATGGCCTGGCCGCCGACGTGGTCACCTTCAACACCACCACCGACGTGCAGTTCCTCGCGGACAACGGCGTGGTGGCCAAGGACTGGGCCAAGAAATTCCCGCATGACGCATCGCCCACCACCTCCACCATGCTGTTCCTGGTGCGCCACGGCAATCCCAAGAACATCAAGGACTGGAACGACCTGATCCGCCCCGATGTGAAGGTGGTGGTGGTGAACCCCAAGACCGGTGGCAACGGCCGTTACGCCTACCTGGGCGCCTGGGGCTCGGTGCGCGAGAAGGGCGGCAGCGACGCCCAGGCGGCGGAGTTCGTGGGCAAGCTCTACAAGAACGTGCCCGTGCTGGCCAAGGGTGGGCGTGATGCCACGGCCACCTTCCTGCAGCGCAACATTGGGGACGTGCTGATCACGTTCGAGTCGGAGGTGGTGTCGGTGGAGCGTGAGTTCGGCAAGGGCAAGGTGGACGCGGTCTATCCCTCGGTGAGCGTGACGGCCGAGAACCCCGTGGCCATCGTGGAGCGCACGGTCGCCAAGAAGGGCACGGGCGAGCTGGCCAAGGCCTACCTCGACTACCTGTACTCGGATGAAGCGCAGGAAATCGCCGCCAAGCACGCGATCCGCCCGCGCTCCGAGGCGGTGCTCAAGAAGCATGCCGACCTGTTCAAGCCCATCCAGCAGTTCACGGTGGCCAAGTACTTTGGCTCGCTGACCGAGGCGCAGAAGGTGCACTTCAACGACGGCGGTCAGTTCGACAAGCTCTACACGCCTGGCAAGTAAGCAGTGAACACGCCCCTGAGCCGCCTGGCGCCTTCACCCCGCCATGACTGCCCGGGTTGGGTGGCGGTGCCCGCGCATGCAAGCGCGGTGCCTGCGGGCGTGGGCCGCACCGGCTTTTGACCGGCGGCGAATAACGGATAACTCCATATGAGTGGCAAGAAAAGCGCCCCCAGGCGAGCCAAGAGGGTATTGCCCGGCTTTGGCCTCACGCTGGGCTACACGCTGTTTTACCTGAGCATCATCGTGCTGATCCCGCTGCTGGCGCTGCTGCTCAAGACGTTCACCATGACCTGGCCGCAGTTCTGGGAAGCGGTGGCGTCGCCGCGCGTGCTGGCGTCGTACCGCCTCACGTTCGGTGCCTCGTTCATCGCCGCCTGCGTGAACTTGGTGTTCGGCTTGCTCATCGCCTGGGTGCTGGTGCGCTACAAGTTCCCGGGCAAGAAGATCGTGGATGCGCTGGTGGACCTGCCGTTCGCGCTGCCCACGGCGGTTGCCGGTATTTCGCTCACCGCACTGCTCGCGGGCAATGGCTGGGTGGGGCAGTACCTGGAGCCGCTGGGCATCCAGCTCGCATTCAACCCCAACGGCATTGTGATTGCGCTGATTTTCATCGGCCTGCCGTTCGTGGTGCGCACGGTGCAGCCGGTGCTGGAAGACAGCGAGAAAGAGTTGGAAGAAGCGGCCACCAGCCTGGGCGCCACGCGTTGGCAGATCTTTCGCCATGTGATCCTGCCGGCCATCATGCCCGCGCTGCTCACCGGCTTTGCCATGGCGTTCGCGCGTGCCGTGGGCGAGTACGGCTCCGTCATCTTCATCGCCGGCAACATGCCCATGGTGTCTGAAATCACGCCGCTGATCATCATCGGCAAGCTGGAGCAGTACGACTACGCAGGCGCCACTGCCGTGGCGGTGGTGATGCTGGTGATCTCTTTCGTCCTTCTGCTGGTCATCAACGCCTTGCAGGCCTGGCAGCGCCGCCACGCAGGAGCACCCGCATGAGCGCCGCGAACACCCATACCGTGCGGCGCGCGCAGGCCGGAACGACCGAGGCGCGCTGGATCCAGTGGGCGCTGATTGGCCTTGCCATGGTGTTCCTGCTGCTGTTCCTGGTGTTGCCGCTGGCCGCCGTGTTCACCGAGGCGCTGCGCAAGGGTGTGAATGCCTACCTGGAGGGCCTGCGCGAGCCCGACGCCTGGTCCGCCATCCAGCTCACGCTGCTCACGGCCGTGATCGCCGTGCCGCTGAACCTGGTGTTCGGCATCGCCGCGGCGTGGTGCATCGCCAAGTACGAGTTCAAGGGCAAGGCCTTCTTGACCACGCTGATCGATCTGCCGTTCTCCATCTCGCCCGTGGTGGCGGGCCTGATGTACGTGCTGGTGTTCGGCGCCAACGGCTGGCTGGGGCCCTGGCTGGCGGCGCACGACATCAAGATCATCTTCGCCGTGCCGGGCATCGTGCTGGCCACCGTGTTCGTCACGTTCCCGTTCATCGCGCGTGAACTGATCCCGCTGATGCAGGCGCAGGGCAACGACGAGGAGCAGGCGGCGGTGGTGCTGGGCGCGAGCGGCTGGCAGACCTTCTGGCACGTGACGCTGCCCAACATCAAGTGGGGCCTGCTGTACGGCGTGATCCTGTGCAATGCCCGGGCGATGGGCGAGTTCGGCGCGGTGTCGGTGGTGTCGGGCCACATCCGCGGCCAGACCAACACCATCCCGCTGCACGTGGAGATCCTCTACAACGAATACCAATCGGTGGCCGCGTTCGCAGCCGCCTCGCTGCTGGCGCTGCTGGCATTGGTCACGCTGGTCATCAAGTCGGTGGCCGAATGGAAGAGCGAACAGGAAATGAAGGCCGCGGCCGCGCTGCCGCCCGAGCGGCCTGCGCCCGCGCCCGGCGCGCCGCGCTGAAGGACGAACACATGAGCATTGAAATCCGCAACGTCAGCAAGCAGTTCGGCGACTTCCAGGCGCTGCGCGACGTCAGCCTGGACATCCAGTCGGGCGAACTCATCGCGCTCCTGGGCCCCTCGGGCTGCGGCAAGACCACGCTCTTGCGCATCATCGCGGGGCTGGAGACCCCCGACGTGGGCAGCATCCACTTCAGCGGCGAGGACACGACCGACGTGCACGTGCGCGAGCGCGGCGTAGGCTTCGTGTTCCAGCACTACGCGCTGTTTCGGCACATGACGGTGTTCGACAACGTGGCCTTCGGCCTGCGCATGAAGCCGCGCAAGGAGCGGCCGTCCGAAGCGCAGATCAAGGAGAAGGTGATGAGCCTGCTCAAGCTCGTGCAGCTGGACTGGATCGCCGACCGCTATCCCTCCCAGCTTTCGGGCGGGCAGCGCCAGCGTATCGCCCTGGCGCGCGCGCTGGCCGTGGAGCCCAAGGTGCTGCTGCTGGACGAGCCCTTCGGCGCGCTGGATGCCAAGGTGCGCAAGGAGCTTCGCCGCTGGCTGCGCCGTTTGCATGACGAGCTGCACGTGACCAGCATCTTCGTCACGCACGACCAGGAGGAGGCGCTGGAAGTGGCCGACCGCGTGGTCGTCATCAACCAGGGACGCATCGAGCAGCAGGGCACGCCCCAGCAGGTGTGGGACAACCCTGCCAGCCCCTTCGTCTATGGCTTTTTGGGCGACGTGAACCTGTTCAAGGGCCGCGCCAACGACGGCCGGGTGTACCTGGACGACGGTATGCAGCTGGAAAGCCCCGAGGCCCAGCATGCCGACGATGCGCGCGCGTTCGCCTACGTGCGCCCGCACGACCTGGACGTGGAGCGCTATTCCCCCGGCCAGGCGCTGGACGCGCACGGGCGCCCGCGCGGCATCGTGGTGCAGTTGGCGCGCGCCATCGTGGTGGGGCCGATCGCGCGGCTGGAACTAATCCCCGAGGGCGATACCCAATCGGCGGACAATGCGCCCTCGGACGCGTTGATCGAAGCGCAGATTCCGGCGCAGCAATTCCACGAGATGGGGCTGCGTGAGGGCGAGACGCTGGTGGTGACACCGCGGCGCGCCAAGGTGTTTCTGGACGAAGCCGCCGGCATCTGAGCGCCGCTGCCTGCCAAGGGAGCGGATGCGGACGCCGCTCCCTGCAAGGAAAACAAAAAGTGTTGTTGAACTGGATTGATACCGCCCCGCGCCGCATCCTGGCGCTGATCAGTGCCGCCTGCGTGGCCATGCTGGCCTTCGGCATGTACCTGCAGCATGTGGTGGGACTGGAGCCTTGCCCGATGTGCATCGTGCAGCGCTATGCTCTCATAGGTGTAGCGGTCTTCGCAGGACTGGCAAGCGCTAGAGGCACAAAAGGCTGGTGGATGGGTTGGACGGTGCTGGCGCTGGCAGCAGCGGGTTTTGGCGGCTTCACGGCCGCGCGCCAGAGCTGGCTGCAGTGGTACCCGCCAGAGATCGCCACTTGCGGGCGCGACTTCTACGGAATGATCGAGAACTACCCCATCAGCCGCGCCATCCCCATGATCTTCCGCGGCTCGGGCGACTGCACGGCGGTGGACTGGACGTTCCTCGGCGGCTCCATCGCCAACTGGTCGTTTGTCTGGTTCTTGGTGTTTGCCGTGCTGCTGCTGGTGCTGTTGGTGCGCGGCGGGCGCGGCGCGCCGGACACGCTGGCCCGGGCATAACTACGCGTCTTTTTTGACCTCTCGCGGGGCGCCTTCGGGCGCCCCGCGGCGCTTCACCTCGTCTTCACCCCGTCTCCAACCCATCTCACGCGGTTGTGGGTGGGAAGACCACGGGCGGCGCGCCGGGCTTCCAGGTCTCGTACTTGTGCATGACGCCCAGGAACAGCGGCGACTGCTGCCAGCGCACCAGCCATGCGCGCAGGTGCGGCCAGGGTGCGGCCTGCCACTGCGCGTCGTCGATGCCGGCGAACTGGCGCACGAAGGGCGCGATGGCCATGTCGGCCAAGGCGGCGCGTGGGCCGAAGAGGTGCCCGCCCGGCTCCAAGGCCAGGCGCTGTTCCAGCACCCGCAGCCAGGCATGGGCGGCGGCCCGTTCGTCCGCCGGGCTGGCGTCGGGGTAGCGGTTGGGGTACTTGCAACGGTCCAGCGCCCGCTTGAACGGACCATCGCACTGCGCGATGAGCTCCAGCATGGCGCCCAGGTCGCCCCGGCCGGGGATGAGCCAGCCGTGCGGGTCATGGGCCGCCAAGGCCCATCGCATGATGTCCAGGCTGTGCTCCAGCACCTGCCCCGGCAGCACCAGCACGGGCACCGTGGCTTGGGGCGATACGGCCAGCAGCGCCGCGGGCTTGTCGCGCAGCACCACTTCGCGCAGTTCGCAGCGCTGGCCGCTCACCGCCAGCGCCATGCGCGCGCGGATGGCATAGGGGCAGCGGCGAAACGAATACAGAACGGGCAGGGCAGACGTGGCGGGCATGCGCCCGAGTATGCAGCGCTGTCCATCACCGCATCGGGGCCTGGGGTGCGGCAGGTGTACGCCAGCCCAGCTTGCGCCGTACGCGCCGCCAGCCCAGCACGACGCCGCTCAGGCTGATCACCGTGCCGCCCACACTCAGCGCCACCAGCAGCACGTCCCACAACGGCCGGCGCTGCAGCAGCGGCAGCCAGTCCCAGCTGTGCAGCAGGCCGAACAGCCAGCGCGAGGTGCGGCGGTGCCGGTCCAGCCGACCCAGCACTGCGCCCGTGTGTGGGTCCAGGTGCACCCAGCTGGCGTGCGGGTCGCCGAACACCAGCCGCAGCACGGGCAGCGGTTTGTCGGTGCCGCCGGTCATGGTGTGGGCGTCCCGCGTGTAGTAGTAGGCGTCGTACGCGCGCAGGGTCTCGACGCGCTGCAGCGGCGCATCGACCAGCCGGGCTGCGGCGGCTTCCAGCTCGCCCGGCTGCCATGCGTGGGGCAGGGCGGTATGCGCGTCCAGCACCGTGGGCGGGCCAGAGGCGGGCAACGCCTGCACCAGCGTATGGCCGGCGGTGCGTGTCCAGCGTAGTTCGCGCGTGTCGGTGGACGCAGCCTGTAGCAGGGCGGCCACGGGTGCGCCTGCGTGCGGCAGCTGCAGGGGCCCGCCGTGCATGGCGTTGGTGCGCAGAGCGGGTGCGCCGCTGTCGAAGATGCGCCAGGGGTTCATGGACATCAGGCCGCTGAAGATCCACGCGAGCGTGACGACCATGAACAGCAGGCCCGCCACGTGATGCCAGCGCGCCCATGCGGACGGGAACGGCGTACGCCGGCCGCTGCGGTAGGTGCCCGCGAAGCGCCAGCGAAGGATGCCGATCACGCCGCCTGTGACCACTGCGGCGATACCCAGCAGCGACAGCGCATTGACGATGTCCGCCCAGTAGCGGTCCACCAGGCCGCCGCGCAGCGGGTACAGCCAGTGCAGCCACGCGCCCGCGTAGTTCCATTGGCGCTCGGTGCGTGTGGCATCGCGCACCACCTCGCCGGTCGTGCCGGAGATGTAAAGCACCGTGTCGTGTGCATCGCCCAGGCGCACGCGGTGCAGGGGCCGGTGCATGTCCAGCGCGCGGGAGTGGGTGAAGGCGTCTTCCTGCAGCGTGCCTTCGTGAACGGCATGGGCCGGACCCTGCGCGTAGGCTGCAGCGCTGGCCAATGCCCGTGGCGCGTCGACGGCCGTGAGCACGGCGCCGGTGCGGGCGTCGATCACCACCGGGGCGCCGCGCGGGCGTGCGTTGCCGGGCGGGGCGGCCTTGAACGGCTGGGGCGTGGCCAGGTACACCGCCCGCCCGCCGCTGGCCACGGCCAGCCGCAGGTCGCGCAGCGGGCCCTGCAGCCCGGCGGCGGCCAGGGCCTGGTCGGGCTCCAGCGCCACGGCGGCGCCGCGCAGCGGCGGCAGGTGCATCAGCCGCTCGGCGGGCGTGAGCTTGGGATAGCCCACGTACATCATCACCACGCCGGAGACGAACCACAGCGCGAACAGCACGCACAGCGCCACACCCAGCCAGCGGTGGGCGAGGAACATCCAGCGTTTGAGGTGCGACATGGCTTGCGTACCCCGTGCTTCAGAAAGCCACGTGCAGCGCTACGTCCAGCGTGCGCGGCGCGCCCAGATAGGCCTGGCTGCCCACGTTGGCCGCATATACGCGGTCGGTGGCATTGCGCACGCGGCCCGTGAGGGTGGTCGTGGGGTTCAGCTTCCACGCCAGGCCCAGGTCCAGCAGCGTGTAGGAAGGACACCATTGGGTGTTGGTGGCGTCGGCATATACCTTGCCCACGTGGCGCACGCCCGCGCTGGCCTGCAGCGTGGGCGTGAGCGCGTACGCCAGCCAGAGGTTGGCCACCGTCGCCGGGGTGTTCGTGGGGGTCTTGCCCGCCAGCGACACGCCGCCCTGCACGAACTGCTCGTACTGCGCATCCACATGCGTGAGGTTGGCCTGCACCTGCCAGCGCGGCGACGGGCGCAGGCCCACGGCGATCTCGGCGCCGCGCGCCGACTGCTCGCCCACGAGCACGGTCACCCCGGGGCGATCGGGGTCCTGCGTGGCGATGTTGCTGCGTGTGATCTTGTAGAGCGCCAGCGTGGTGGTGCCCTTGCCGTCCCAGAAGTCGAGCTTGCCGCCCACCTCGGCCTGGCGGCCGCTGGTGAGGCGGCTGTTGTTGATCACGTCCGCGAACGAGGCGGTGGACAGGACGCCCGACGGCGGGTCGGCCGCCGTCGCGTACTGGGCGTAGAGGTTGGCACCGGGCACGATGTCCCACACCAGGCCCATGCGCCCCGTCGTCGGCTGGTAGCTGCGGCTGAACGCGGCGGGCAGGGCGGCCGTCACGGCGCGGCGGTTGGTCAGGTCCAGCGAGATGCGCTCGTGCCGCAGCGCCGTCACCAGGTGCAGCCTGGGCACGAGGGCTGTGCGGTTCTCCAGGTACACGGCGGCGGTGGTCGCCTTGTTGGTGCGATCGGCGTGGAAGCCCGAAGCCATGCCGGGAATGTCGAAGAAGCGCTCCACCACCGGGTCATACGGATCGGTGGTGTTCACCGTGCCGGACAGGCTGTTGGGAAAGCGCGTTTGCCGGTTCACATTCACGTCCAGGCCGAAGGCCCAGTCGCTGCGCCGGCCCAGCAGCGTGCCCTGTTTGCGGCCCTCCAGGCGTTCGCCGACCACCTGGTGGTCGTGGCGTTGCAGGAGGACGCCGCTGCGCGCCACCTGCGTATTGGCGGCATTGAAGCGGTAGGTTTCCACGTTGCGGTAGTCGCGCAGCGCGTTGTAGGCGTACAGCGTGTTGGTGAGCTGCAGCGTGGGCGTGGCCTGCCATTGGGTGACCGAGCGCAGCCACTGCACGCGCTGGGCGTACAGGCCGTCCGTGCTGTTGTAGTTCTGAAAGCGCGTGCCAGGGTCCACACCCAGCCGGCCTACCGCAGGCGTGCGCAGCGGCGTGCCCCAGTAGGGGCGGTCCACATGCTCATGCTGCCATTCGTAGGCCAGCAGATGTGTCGCGCCGCCGCCCAGATCGGACAGCAGCGAAGCCGCCAGCTGGGTGGCGCGCGTCTCGGTGCCGCGCACCCAGCTGCCGGCGTCGCGGTGGTTGAAGTCCAGGCGCGCATGGTGGCGCGCGGGCGTGCCATCGCTGGCGCCCAGGCGCCGGTTCAGTCCCAGTGAGACCTCCTTGAGGCCGTAGGCACCCACGCGCACCTGCCCTTCGGCAAAGTCCGAGCGCTCGGGTGTCTTGGTGAGGTAGTTGATCGACCCGCCGACCGCACCGGAGCCGAACAGGAAGCTCGACGGCCCGCCGATGGCCTCCACACGGTCGTAGATCCAGCTGTCCACAGGCCGTGCGGCGATCGAGTACTGCACGTTGATGCCGTTGAACAGCTGGGCGATGGAGCCGCTGCTGAAGCCCCGGTAGCTCACGCCGATGCTGCCCGGCGCGTCATGGGCCGTCACGCCGGCGATGGCGCGCAGGGCCTCTTGCGTGTCCTGGGCGCCGCGCGCTTCGATGGTGCTGCGGTCCACCACGGTGACGCTGGCGGGCGTCTCGCGCGGGGTCAGGCCCAGGCGGCTGCCGGTCTCCACCGGCGTGTCCAGCGGCAGCAGGCCGGGGGCCTGGGTGGCGTCGCTTACCTCCACGGTGGGCAAAGTGGGCGTCAGCGGGTCGGCGGATTGGGCGGAGGCGGCACCGGCCAGCGCGGCCAAGGTGAACGCGCCGGCGCTCTGGCGTATGTCGATACGGAACATGCGTGAAAACTCTCTCGGTCTCTGCGGAAGAACGGCCGACGAGTGCAGCGCGCCGCCCCGTGGTGCGCGGGGGGGTGGTGCTGTCTCGTGCGGCAAGGCACACCCAGTGCGTGGGCGTGGCAAGGGCCGCTTGGGGAGCCAGCAGGCTCCTTGCGGCCCGGCAGGGTCAGAGAGTCGAGGGAGGGCCGCGCGCCGGCAGCGGCGCGGCGGTGGCCGCGGCAATGCGCGCCGCCTCGATGGGCTGCAGCGCATGGGCCAAAGGTGGAGGCGGCTCGACCACCGCGGTTTCGGGGGCGGGCGGTGCGCCTGCGGGCGCGCACAAGGGGCAGTCCATACCGGACGCGCCCATGGCGCCCACACTGCCGTCGTCCGCTTGGACCATCAGCATCACCGCGCCCGAAGCCGAGCACACCAGCTGCAGGGACTGTGGGTGCACCAGCGGCGAGGCCACGGCCACGCCCAGTGAAGCCATGAACCAGCCCAGCACCCAGGTGCGCAGTGTGAGCGAGAGGCGGGGCCAGTTCATGGCGGCGATTATGCCCATTGCGGGGCTGCGCCGCGCAGGCATTTTTTCAACCAGGGTGCTTCCAGTTTTATAGCTGCCGGCGCTTGACCTATAAGCCTGAAAGGCTTTTTTGATGCGGTTTTGCTGGCGGGGTGGCATCACTGCGGCGGCGCGGACTCGCGCAGCAGCCAGTTGCGGAACGCCTGCAGGGCATCGGTCGGGGCGCGTGACTTGAGGCGACACAGCCAGTAGTCGCCCAGCGCTGCCGTGCACGCGAATGGCTGGACCAACCGCCCCTGGCGCAGTTCGCGCTCTAACATGCGCACGGGCAGCAACGCCACGCCCGCGCCTTGGGCTGCGGCCTCGGCCAGGGTCAGCGACGAGTCGAACACCGCGCCGCGCAGCACGGGGCAGGGTGCATGGGCAGCGGCGAACCATGCGGGCCACTCGTCGGTGCGGTAGCTGCGCAGCAGGGCCTCGGCGCCCAGGTCGAGGGGTTCGTGCAGGCGCGCAGCCACTTCTGGTGCGCACAGGGGCGCCAGCGGCGCGGGCATGAGCCGCTCGGCGTCGGTGCCGTGCCAGGCGCCGTCGCCGAAGCGGATGGCGCAGTCCAGCCCTTCGCCCGCAAGGTCCACGCGGTTGTTGTGCGTGAGCAGGCGCAGGTCGACGAAGGGGTGGCTTTCATGGAAGGCGCGCAGGCGCGGCAGCAGCCACCCCACGGCGAACGTACCCACCACGCCCACGGTCAGCACCTCGCGCGGGCGGGTGTCGGCCAGGCGCTGCAGGGCCTGGCCGATGCGCGCAAAGCTGTCGGACAGCACGGGCACCAACTGGCGGCCCTCATCGGTCAATGCCAGGCCGCGCGGCAGGCGGCGAAACAGCGGCTTGCCCACGCGTTCCTCCAGGTTGCGGATGTGCTGGCTCACCGCGGTCTGGGTGACGTGCAGTTCCTCCGCGGCGCGTGTCAGGTTCAGGTGGCGGGCCGCCGCCTCGAAGGCCCGCAGCGCATTCAGGGGCAGGTGCATGGGTGAAGTTTTTCTAAGGGCTGGTGGCGATTATTGTCGATGGTCAAGCCCCCTGTGCCGCCTTATCGTGGCGCCTTCTTTCCACACATGACGAGGTAAACCAATGGACCGAAGAAGCTGGTTGCTGGGCGCCGCGCTGCTGCCCGTGATGGGGTGTGCCCAAACCGGGGTCGAGAAAACAGGGCTCAGGTCGCGCAGCAGTTGCGGGCCGCGCTGGGCCGGGTGGAGCAGCGCGTGGGCGGGCGGCTGGGCGTGGCCGTGCTGGATACCGGCTCCGACGCCCTTGCGACCTACCGCGGCGACGAGCGCTTTGCGCTGTGCAGCACTTTCAAGCTGCTGCTGGCCGGCCAGGTGCTGCAGCGTGCGGACCAGGGGCTGGAGCGGCTGGATGCACGCGTGCGTTATGGCCGGGAGGATCTGGTGGAATATTCCCCGCGCACCGAGCCGCACGCGGGCGGCGCCGGCATGACCGTGGCCGAGTTGTGCGAAGCCACCATGGTGCTCAGCGACAACAGCGCCGCCAACCTGCTGCTGCGCCGCCAGGGCGGGCCCGCCGGCCTGACGGCCTGGCTGCGCACGCTGGGCGATGCGCACACACGGCTGGACCGCATCGAGCCCGCGCTCAACGATGTGCCTGCGGGCGAACTGCGCGACACCACCACGCCGCGCGCCATGGTGCACACCGTGCAGAAACTGGTGCTGGGCGATGCGCTGTCTGGCGAGGCGCGGGCGCGGTTGCAGGGCTGGTTGCTGGGCAACCTCACGGGCGACAAGCGGCTGCGCGCGGGCATGCCGGCGGGCTGGCGCATCGGCGAGAAGACCGGCACCGCCAACGGCACCAGCAACGACGTGGGCGTGGTGTGGCCGGAGGGCGGGGCGCCGGCCGTGGTGGCGTGCTATCTCACGCAGTGCCCCGCTGCGCCCGCGCAGCGCGACGCGGCGATTGCCGAGGTGGGGTCGCTGGCGGCCGCATGGCTGGCGGCCGCGGGGTGAGGCTCAGAGTTTCTTGACCAGCACCTGGCTCTTGCGGTCCCAGTTGTACTTGCGCTTGCGTGCGTCGGGCAGCCAGTCGGGGTCCACGGGCGAAAAGCCCCGCTTGATGAACCAGTGCATGGTGCGCGTGGTCAGCACGAAGATGCTGGACAGGCCCAGCATGCGCGCGCGCTGCTCGATGCGCTTGAGCAGCTTCTCGCCGTCGCCCGTGCCCTGGCTTTGCGGGGACACGGTGACGGCGGCCATCTCGGCCGTGCCGGCCTCCGGGTAGGGGTAGAGCGCGGCGCAGCCGAAGATCACGCCGTCGTGCTCGATCACGGTGTAGGCGGCGATGTCGCGCTCGATCTCGGTGCGGTCGCGCTTGACCAGCGTGCCGTCGCGCTCGAACGGCTCGATGAGCTGGATGATGCCGCCCACATCGTCGATGGTGGCTTCGCGCAGCTCTTCCAGCTTTTCGTCGATGACCATGGTGCCGATGCCGTCGTGCACGTAGATCTCCAGCAGCAGCGCGCCGTCCACCGCGAACGGCAGGATGTGGCTGCGCTCCACGCCGTGCTCGCAGGCCCTCACGCAATGCTGCAGGTAAAAACCCACATCGGTCGGCTGCTGCGCGGGCGGCAACTGGGCCAGCAGCTGGCGCGCTGCGGCCAGGGGCAGTTCGGTGTCGATGGGGTTGTCCTCGGCGTCGGGTTCCAGCGGCTGGATGCGGATGCCCGGCACTTCGGTCAGGAACAGCAGCTTGTCTGCCTTGAGCTCGGTGGCCACGCGTGTGGCGACTTCCTCCATGGCCAGGTTGAAAGCCTCGCCCGTGGGCGAGAAGCCGAAGGGCGAGATGAGCACCATGGCGTCGGACTCCAGCGTGCGGCGGATGCCTTCCACGTCCACCTTGCGCACCAGGCCCGAGTGCTTGAAGTCCACGCCGTCCACGATGCCCACGGGCCGCGCCGTGAGGAAGTTGCCGGAGATCACGCGCACGCGCGAGCCCGCCATGGGCGTGTTGGGCAGGCCCTGGCTGAAGGCGGCCTCGATCTCATAGCGCAGCTGGCCCGCGGCCTCCTGGGCGCAGTCCAGCGCCACGGAATCGGTCACGCGCATGCCGTGCGAGTAGCGCGGGGCGTGCCCCTTGGCGTGCAGCTGTTCGTTGACCTGCGGGCGAAAGCCATGCACCAACACGATCTTCACGCCCATGGCCTGGATCATCGCCAGGTCCTGCACGATGCTCTGCAGCTTGCCCGCGGCGATGGCCTCACCCGTCAGGCCCACCACGAAGGTCTGGTGCCGGAACTTGTGGATGTACGGCGCCACGGACCGGAACCAAGGAACGAAGGTGAAGTTGAAGACCGTGGACATGGGCGGTGCGTCAAAGGGTTGGCGGTGGAGCGGTGAAAAGAGGGGCGGAGACGAAAAGCGCTCGCGGCTTCCCGTGCGCCTGTACCAGGGCAGGGGCGCCAGCAAGCGCAGGCCGCAGTGTAGCGGGCTGCGCGCCGTGCCGCGGGCAGCGCGGGGAGGGAGGAGGAATGCTCCTCAAATAATAGCTGCCCGCGCTTGATTGTGATGGTTTCCGAAGGGTTTTCTTCTGAAATCCACCGCGGGAAAAGCGTGGGCAGCTATTTAAATAATAGCGCCGACCCAGCCATCAGCGCTCGCCGCGCGCCGACAGCGCCAGCGAACCGCGTGCGGTAGCCGGCCGCGCCGTCCGCACGGGGGCCGGCTTGCGCTGGGCGGGGCGAGCATCGCGCCAGCGCATGGCCCAGCGTTCCACGGTGTAGTACGACAGCGCCGCCAGCACCGCCGAGATCAGGAAGCCCAGCACCACCACGGCCGGCCACGGCAGGTCGGCGCGCAGGTAGCGCACCACGGGGTAGTGCCACAGGTAGATGCCGTACGACAGCTTGCCCACCAGCATCAGAGCCGGTGCACTCAGCATCTGGTGCAGCGCGCCGCGGTGCTGCTGCACCGCCAGCAGTACCACCAGGGCGGCGCATTCCACCACCGTCATGCCCCAGAGCATGGCGTTCATGTCGTCCCAGGACTGGGCCATCAGCAGCGGCACGGCCAGCACCACCCACATGAAATGGTGCAGCCGCTGGCGCAGCGCCTGGAACCAAGCGGGTTGCTCGTGCAGCAGCGTGGCCAGCAGGCTGCCGGCCAGCAGGCCCGTGGCGCGGGTGTCGAAGCGGAAGAAAATCTCGTAGAACTGCTGGCCCTGCGCCACCCACAGCACGCGCCAGGCCCACGCCAGCACCAGCAGGCCCAGCACCGGGCGCCACAGCGCGCCGCGCGGCGTGAAGCGCGCCAACACCACCAGGAGCGGTGGCCAGACCAGATAGAAGTGCTCTTCCACCGACAGCGACCACATGTGCAGCAGTGTGTCGGGGCTGTCGAAGAAGGCGATGCCGTAGTCGGCCAGGTACAACAGGGACACCAGCGCGTCGGAATACACGTCCGTGAGGTCCGGCCACAGCAGCGGCGCAAACACGCAGTACGCCCCCAGGAACAGCGCCAGCGCGGGCATCAGGCGGAAGAAGCGGCGGCGGTAAAAACGCCAGTAGTCCAGCCGGCCGTTGCTTTGCAGTTCCTGCAGCAGCAACGAGGTGATCAGGAAACCGCTGAGCACGAAGAACAGGTCCACCCCGTAGAACGCGCCGTCGAACAGCGGCGCATGGGCGTGCGACAGGATCACCAGCAGGATCGCCACGCCGCGCAGTCCGTCCAGTGCGCTGTTGTAGGCCAGGCTCGGCGCGCGGCCGTCATGGCTGAGGGGGTTCACCCGGGGGTTGTCCATTTTGTCTGCCAAAACGCGGCACCTCCATTGCTGGGCAGGCCTGGCGCCCGCTGTGTTCATCACCAATCACATCCCGACCCAGAATGGGCTTGTCACCAGTCCAATGCGCTGCCCAGGCCGTGCCTGGCCGCATTGCGCTGGCTGGGAGTGGTCGACACTGCCAGCCGTCCCTGAGGACGGCGCGGCACCCTTCGCTCCTGTGTCGGTAAGGCAGGCCGTGAAAGCGGTCCTGCGGTCGTGGGCACGCGCTGCGTGCCGCGCCGGATCTGCGCCCGGCCGTCGGATTCTAGGGGCCGTCCACAGGGGGCGGGTTACCAAATGTCGCTACCAATTCAGGGTGATGACTTTCGGGTGAGTGCGAAGTTCCGCTGCAAGCAACCGTGGCGTGACCGCGGGCACGCGGGGCCCATGGCGGAGACGGTGAAATTGTCTTTCCGGTTACCATCAAAGGGTTAACCCTGATGATGCGTTCGCCCCAGCGGACGCTTTTTCTTTTCTGCAAGCGGCCCTTCGCGGGCCTCGTACACCGGCCCCACAAGGGCCTTCAATGAAGGAGAGCTTATGTTCCGCAGAACCGTTCTTGCCGCTGGCGCAGTCCTGGCCCTGGCCGCAGGCGCACCCACGATGGCGCTGGCCAAGGATGCCTGGCCGGTCAAGACCATCACGCTGGTGCAGCCCTACGCACCCGGCGGCACCAGCGACATGCTGGCGCGCATCATCGCCAACGAGCTGGAAAAGCGCATCACTGCCAGCGTGATCGTGGAAAGCAAGGCCGGTGCCAACGGCAACATCGCCACCGCCTACGTGAGCCGCGCCAAGCCCGACGGCGGCACCTTCCTGGTGGGCTCCAGCAGCCCGGTGGTGATCTCGCCCACGCTGTACAAGAACGTGCCCTACGACCCGGTGAAGGACCTCACGCCCATCACCCCGCTGGCCAAGGCGCCGTTCCTGCTGGTCACGGGCGCCAACTCGGGCATCAACTCGGTGGACGAGCTGCTCAAGCTCATCAAGGCCGACAAGATCAACTTCGGCTCGGCCGGCGCGGGCTCGCCCCAGCACATGATCGTGGAGATGTTCCACATGCAGGCCAAGGCCAAGACCATGCACGTGCCGTACAAGGGCTCCGCGCCGCTGGTGCTGGCCGTGATGTCCAACGAAGTGCAGTACGCCATCGACAACCCCGTGCCGCTCAAGCCGCAGATCGAGGCCGGCAAGATCAAGGCGCTGGCCATCACCAGCAAGACCGCCTCGCCCAAGTTCCCGGGCGTGAAGCCGCTGGCGGAGCAGGGCTTCCCTGGCTTCGAGGCCGAGCCCTGGTACGGCATGATCGGCTCCAAGGGCCTGCCCAAGGACCTGGCCGAGCGCATGAACAAATACGTGCGTGAGATCCTGGCCCAGGAGAACGTGAAGCAGAAGATCTCCGATCTGGGCGCCGAGGCCTATGGCCTGAGCACGGCCGACTTTGCCAAGCTGATCGCCGCCGACATTCAGAAGTGGGGTGCTGCGGTCAAGGCATCGGGCGCTACGGCGGACTAAACGCATGCAATAGGTGACAAAAAAGGCCGTGAGGATTCACGGCCTTTTTTGCGTCTGACGCCCACCGGTCAAGCGCGGGCAGCTATCAATCAATGAGTGCTGCTACTGTCCCGGAGCCTCCAGGGCGAACAGCGGCACCTGCGCCTGGCGGCTGAGCCACAGGCCCCCGCCCATGTCGATGAAGTGCCGCGCAAGGCCGCGGCGGTACAGCGACGCGCGGTGACGGTACAGGCGCGGGTCGGTCAGGTCTTCGTCGATGATGTCGCGCTCGTAGTCCTCGCGCGTGACGGCCTCCAGGTACAGCGCGCCGCGGCACAGGCGCCCCAGGTTGTCCAGCGCCCGCGCCAGGTCCTGCGTGCCCAGGTAAGGCAGCACGCCCTGGCAGATGACGAAGTCGAAAGGCTCGCGCGCCGTGTAGTCCACCACCGAGCCGCGCTCCCACCCGAAACGCTCGCACAGGTAGGGGCTGTACTCCACGCCCTGGTAGAGCGCGCCGGGCAGGTGGTGCTGCACCATGTCCCGCCACAGGCCGATGCCGCAGCCCACGTCCAGCACCCGTGCCACGGGCACGCGCAGGTAGTGCAGATAGCTGCAGACGAAGCTGCCCAGCCGCTGCGCATGGCCGGGGTCCACCACGCTGGTTTTTTTGTCGAAGTAGTAGCGCTGGTAGTACGCCTCGTCAAACCACTGCTCACTCGCCGATTGCACGCATGCTCCTGAAGAAGGCGGCGCCGGGCTGGTACCGCTCGCCGGGAGTATGGACCAGTCCATCGCGATGGCGGGCGGTTGCCATGGGGGCTCCCCGGTGTGCCGCGCGTACTGCGGCGTCTATATTGCGCGGCAGTGCCGTATGAGAACCCGATGAAAGGAGCGCCCATGTCCGCCGGAGACTGGAAAGACCTGTACGCCGCCGCCTCCGCGGGGGATTTGGCCCGGGTGCGCTATCACATCAGCGCGGGCGTGGATCCCAACTACCAGCACCCCGAGGTGCTGTGCACGCCGCTCGTCGCCAGCCTGGTGCAGGGCCACGATGCGGTGGCGCGCTACCTGCTGGAGCACGGGGCGGATCCGCACCTGCTGTCGGAGTTCGACGGGCTCACGCCGCTGCAGGCTGCGCTGCGCCATGGCCGCGGTGAGCTGGCCGCACTGCTGCGCAGCCGGGGTGCGCGCGACGTGCCGTCGCCCAGGCGCGTGGCAGCGTGGCGGCGCTGGCTGCCGTTGTAGCGCACGGGGCGTAGCGTCAAGGCATTTTTTGTGCTGTAGCGCTTACTGATAAATCGCTGGCAGCTATAAAAAAAGGAGTAATCAGCCTCGGGTAGCGGCCCCTCAGCGCTGGCGCAGGCTCTGCCAGCCCAGCAGCGCCAGCACCACCGCCACCATGGGCAGCATGCCGGCGTTGATGCCGCCCCAGCCGACGCTGTGCAGCAACTGGCCCGAGCCGAAGGACGCAACGGCCACGGTGCCAAAGACCAGGAAGTCGTTCAGCGCCTGCACCTTGGCGCGCTCGGGCGGGCGGTGGCAGTCGGCCAGCAGGGCCGTGGCGCCGATGAAGCCGAAGTTCCAGCCCACGCCCAGCAGCACCAGAGCACCCCAGAAATGGGTGAGCGCCAGTCCCATCAGCGCCAGCAGGCCCGACGCGGCAATCAGCACCAGCCCCAGGCCCGTTACGGCGCGCTTGCCCCAACGGGCGATCAGACGGCCGGTGAAGAAGCTGGGTGCGAACATGGCGAGCACATGCCACTGGATGCCCAGAGCGGCTTCGCCCACGCTGTGGCCGCAGCCCACCATGGCCATGGGAGCGGCCGTCATCAGAAAGGCCATCAGCCCATAGCTCACCACGCCCGCGATGGCCGCCACGATGAACTGCGGCGTGCGCGCGATCTGCGACAGCGGCCGCGCGCCATGCGACTCGGCACGCGGCGGTGCGGGCGGCAGGCGCAGGGCCAGCAGCAGGGGCAACGCCAGCAGCGCAAGCGCGGCCTGGCTGTAGAAACTGCCGGCGAACGGCGTGGCGGGCAGGCTGTCGCGCGTCCAGATCACCACCTGCGGGCCAATGATGGCCGCGATCAGCCCGCCCACCATGACCCGCGATATGGCGCTGGCGTGCCGCGTGGTGTCGCCCACCGCGTCGATCGCGGCGAAGCGGTAGCTCTGCACGCAGGCGCCGTAGAAGCCCGCCAGCGTCGTGCCCAGGCAGAACAGCAGGAAGTCCGACTGGCTGATGCCCCAGGCCGCGATCAAGCCCGACAGCACGCCCAGCACCGCGCCCAGCAGATAGGCCGTGCGGCGGCCCGCGCGGTGCATGAGCCATGCCGCGGGCAGGGTAGAGAGGGCCAGGCCCAGCTGGTACAGGCTCACGGGCAGCGTGCTGGCGGTAGGCGTGCTCGACAGCATCTGGCCCACCAAGCCCCCGAGCGAAATGATGATGGGGGGCGAGGCGCCACCCAATGACTGGGCGGCGACCAGCAGGCCAAGATTGCGGCGTTCAAGAGCGGTGGAAGAGGTCTTCATGGGCGGGAGGCGGCGAACAGGACACCTATTGTCTTCGCTGGATGTACGGTTCCGGGATAGACCATGCATCATTTTTCGCGGTAGATGACGCGATAAAGGATGCAGATGGTGGCATGAAGAAGGTGGGTTGTCGCAAATGAGCCCAGTTGAAGGTAACTGCGTTGAAAGGGCCGAATTTTTGTGCTCTTTTGCTGAAGGTTGCGGATGTGATTTTTCTGCTTATTGGCGGAAATTGATTGGCAATAGATACTTTTTGCTGAAAGAAAAGGATTTTTAAGGGGCGTAGAATCCGCGGCGAATTTGCTTGGCTTTCTTGGCATGCTCCCCTCCTGTTCCTCTCACCCCCCTGACGCTCCAGTGCTGCAAGTGCGGCAGGTGCGCCTGCGCCGCGGTGTCACGCAGGTCTTTGACGGGCTTGATCTCATGCTGGCCGAGCCGCGCATTGGACTGATCGGCCACAACGGCGCAGGCAAGACCAGCCTGCTGCGGCTGTTGTGCGCGCTGGAGGTGCCCGACGACGGCCAGGTGCTGTCGCACGGGCAGGATTTGCAGGCACTGCCGCAAGGGCAATTGCGGGCCCAGCGCGTGGGCATGATGTTCCAGAACCCCGACGATCAAATCATCTTTCCCACGGTGGAAGAGGAACTCGCCCTGGGCCTGCAACCACAGGGCCTGTCCCGGCGTGATGCGCTGGCGCGCGCCCGCGCCTTCCTGGCCGAACGGGGCCTTGCCGACTGGGCCGCGCGCGCGGTCGGGGCGTTGAGCCAGGGCCAGCGCCAGCACGTTTGTTGGCTTGCATTGCTGCTCGCCGGGCCGCGAACGCTGTTGCTGGACGAACCCTTCGCCAGCCTGGACCTGCCGGGGCAGGCACGGCTGGCCGATGACATTGCCGCCTGCGGGCGGCAGGTGGTGGTGTCCACCCATGTGCTGGAGCATGTGCGCGACTACCCGCGCGTGGTCTGGCTGCATGAAGGCCGGGTGCAGGCGGACGGCCGCGGCCACGATGTGTGCGCGGCGTATGAAGCCGCCGTTGCCCAACAGGTGGCGCGGGCCCGCGCCGCGGCGGGCATGCCACATGCCCATATGCGCGCCGCGGCCTGAGCGAAGGATGCACCGTCATGGGTAGCCTCTACAGCGAACACCTCACCTGGCTGCACCGCTGGCCCGCGGGGTGCAAGCTGGCCGGCATGGCGGTGCTGGGCACGTTGCTGTTCGTGCTGTCGGCGCCGGGGGCGTTGGCGGCGGCGGGCGTGGCGTGCGCACTGTTGTGGTGGAGCCTGGGGCCGGCCACGCGCGTGGCGCGCCGGCTCATCGTGTCGGTGCTCGTCGCAGCGGGGCTGGTGGCGGGCTTTCACCTGTGGATGGGCCGGCCCGAGGTGGCGGTGGTGAGCGCGCTGCG
This sequence comes from Diaphorobacter nitroreducens, assembly GCF_002214645.1. NCBI lineage: Bacteria > Pseudomonadati > Pseudomonadota > Betaproteobacteria > Burkholderiales > Comamonadaceae > Diaphorobacter > Diaphorobacter nitroreducens. The sequence continues at coordinate 1,403,247 of NZ_CP016278.1, read as the reverse complement.
CCTGGCCTGCGCCTCCACACTGGGGGTGGCGCTCACCGTGAGCACGCGTCCCACGGACTTGCTGCAGGTGCTGGATGCGCTGCTGCGGCCCCTGGCGCACCTTGGCCTGCGGCCGGAGCGCGTGTCGTTGCAACTGGCGCTGATGCTGCGGTTCACCGAACATTTTTTCGTGCAGTGGAAGAAGCTGGACGAAGCCCACCGCCTGCGCACCGGCCGCGCCGGCGGCCTGCGGCTGATCGCGCCGCTCACCGTGCAGATGCTGCAGGGGGCGCAGCGTGTGGCCGATGCCCTCTACGCCCGTTTGGGCGGCTGACTATTCCTGTTTTTTCTTGTCGACCCAAGGAGTTGTATGACTGCTGCCATATCCCGCAAAGCCTCTCACTCCATGGCGCTGGTGGCGCTGTTCGCCGCGCTCATGGCCGTGATGGGGCTCATTCCCAAGATCGACCTACCGCTGGGCGTGCCGATCACACTGCAGTCGCTGGGCGTGATGCTGGCCGGCTGCCTGCTGGGCGCGCGCCGGGGCTTTCAGTCCATGCTGCTGTTCCTGGCGGCCGTGGCGGCCGGCCTGCCGCTGCTGTCGGGCGGGCGGGGCGGGCTGGGGGTGTTCATGGCGCCGTCGGCCGGCTACCTGGTGGGCTACGCGCTGGCGGCGGGGGTGACAGGCGCGCTGATGCGTGTGCTGCCGCAGAGCACGCCGCTGCGCACGGCCACGAGCGCGTTCATCGCTTCCGTGCTCGGCGGGCTGGTCTTCCTGCACGCCATGGGCATTGCCGGCCTCGTGCTGCTGGCGCAGATGCCGCTGGACAAGGCCTTTCTGGCGGACCTGGTCTTCGTGCCCGGTGACCTGGTCAAGTGCGCGCTCTGCGCGGTGGTGGTGCATACCGTGGCCAAGGCGCTGCCAGACTGGCCATTTGGTGGGCGCGAACGTTGAACACCCACCCTTGCAAGCGGCAGGCGCTGGCGCCCCTGCCGCAACTGCTGACGGGCGATGCGCTGCCCGATCTGTTCGAGTGGGTACATGGCCCCCTGGCGCACTGGGCCCGCACGCGGCCGCACTCCCTGGCGCTGGCCAATGAAACCACCCAGTGGGACTTTGCGACGCTGCACGACCGTGTGCAGGCGCGGGCGCGCTACTGGGTTGCGCAAGGCGCGCCGGCCACCGTGCTGCTGCCCGGTGATGCCGGCACGCTGGAGGGGGTGGTGGAATTTCTGGGCGTGATCGCCAGCGGGCGCTGCGCGGCGATGGGAGATCCCCAGTGGCCGGCGGGTGTGGCCCGGGCGGTTGCCGGGCGGCTGCCTCTGGGCTCCGGCGGCCCGGCAGCGGCCACGCCGCAGTCGCCGTTCTACGTGGGCTTCACCTCGGGCAGCACGGGCCTGCCCAAGGGCTTCATGCGCCACCACCGCTCCTGGGTGGAGAGCTTTCGCGTCAGCCTGCAGGACTTTGGTGTCGCGGCGGCCACGCGTGTGCTGGCGCCGGGCCGCATGTCGCATTCGTTGTTCCTGTTCGGCGCGCTGCTGGGCCTGTGGACGGGCGCTGGCGCGGTGCTGCAGGAGCGCTTTTCCGCGCCGCGCGCGCTGGACACCCTGCGCGCGGGCGGCGCGCCCTTGCTGGTGGCGGTGCCCAGCCAGCTTGTACTGATGCTGCAGTGGGCCGAGCGGCGGCAACTGGCACCTATCGAGGGGGTGGAACTGGTGCTGATCAGCGGCGCGCGCTGGCTGCGCGAGCGCACACCCGCGCTGCGCCGGTTGTTCCCGCGCGCACGCATCGTGGAGTTCTACGGTGCATCCGAGGCCAGCTACGTCGCGTGGATGGATGCAGAGCCGGGCGCACCGGCCCAGGCCGTGGGCCGGCCGTTCAGCAACGTGGACCTGCACATCGGCCCCGATCCCCGCAGCGCCGCGCTGCCGCAGGGCGTGCCGGGGCTGATCTGGGTGCGCAGTCCCATGCTGTTCATGGATTACGTGAACGCCGCCGACGGCACCGCCGCCCTGCGCGAGGGCGACTGGCTCTCGGTGCGCGACATGGGTTACGTGGACGACAGCGGTTTGCTGCACCTGTGCGGTCGCGAGAACCGCATGCTCGTCACCCAAGGCAAAAACCTGTTCCCTGAGGAAGTGGAGGCGCGCCTGCTGGCCCACCCACAGGTGGCGCAGGCCAGCCTGCAGGGTGTGGCCGACGGCCTGCGCGGCCTGCGTGTGCAGGCGGTGCTGCAGTGGCAGGGCGACGCGCCGCCACCCGGAGCGCTGGAGCTGGCGGCCTGGTGCCGCGCGGTGTTGGAGCCTTACAAGGCGCCGCGCCACTGGTGGGTGTGGGTGGGCGACTGGCCGCAGACGGCCAGCGGCAAGACCGACCACACAGCCATCGCCCGCGCGCTGCAGGCGCCGTCGCCCTCGCTGGAGCGCTGGCGGTGAACGCTATTCCCATATTGGCCTGGGCGCGCACGCCCGTGGCGCCGGTCGGCGGGGCGCTCGCGGCCTGCCAGCCGCACGATCTGGCGGCGCCGTTGGTGGCGCGCATGCTGGCAGATGCCGGATTGCCGGCCGAGGCCGTCGATGCCGTGGTGCTGGGCAACGCCCTGGGCGCCGGAGGCAACCCCGCCCGCATGCTGGCGCTGGCGGCCAGCCTCCCCGAGGGCATTCCCGCCGTGACGCTGGACAGCCAGTGCTGCGCGGGGCTGGATGCCGTCACCCATGCCTGCGGTCTGCTGGCGCTGGGCCAGGCCGATGTCGTGGTTGCCGGCGGGGCCGAGGCGTGGAGCCGCGCACCCCTGCGCATGCACCGGCCTCGGCAGGCGGAGGAGGCACCCGTGCCCTATGACCGGCCACCCTTCACGCCCTGGCCCGCGCGCGACCCCGACATGCTGCTGGCCGCGCTGGACGGCGCGCGGCGCCTGGGGCTCACGCGCCACGCCCAGGATGCGTACGCCATGGCCAGCCACGCGCGCAGCGTGGCGGCGCGCGCTGCCATGGCCCACGAAATCGTGCCGCTGTGGGGGTTGGCGCACGACGCCTATCCGCGCCTGTTGAGCGCTGCGCGTGTGGCGCGCATGCCTGCGGTGGCCTGCGGTCAGTCGGTGGACGGCCAGGATTGCAGCCTCAGCACCGTCGCCGTGTCGCCCAAGGCGGACGGCGCGGCCCTGCTGCTGTTGGCCACGCCCTCGGCCTGCGCGCGCTGGGGCGTGCGGCCGCGTGCGCAGTGGCGCGGCAGCGTCAGCGTGGGTGGCGCGCCAGAGTCGCCCATGCTCTGCGCCGTCGACGTGGCACGCGCCGCGCAGCAACGCTGTGGCTGGGATTGGGCGGCGCTGGAGGCGCTGGAACTGCACGACGCCTTTGCGGCGCAAGGCCTGGCGTTCTGCAATGCGCTGGGCTTGCCGCTCGGTGCCATCAACCGGGGCGGGGGTGGCCTGGCGCGCGGGCACCCCATCGGTGCATCGGGCGCCATTGCGCTGGTGCGCGTGCTGGCGCAGATGGCGCAGCGGCAGGGTGCCGACCGCACCGACCGCACGCTGCGCGGCATGGCGTGCATTGCGGGTGCGGGTGGCCTGGGTGCGGCCACCTGGGTGGAAATGCCGGAGTGAGAATGACCGAACCCCTGACGATGCCTGTGGCGCAGGACGCCTTCGAGACGCTGGCGCAGGCGCGCCATTCCGTGCGCGCCTTCCTGCCGCGGCCCGTGCCCCTCGTGCTGCTGGAGCGGTTGCTGGCTGCGGCGCGGCTGGCGCCCAGCGGGGCCAATCTGCAGCCGGGCCGCTTCTGGGCCGTGGAGGGCGCGGTGCGCGAACGCCTGAGTGCCGCGCTGTGCCAGGCGTGGCGCGATCAGGTGCCTGAGGCCGAGGACTATGGCTATTTCCCCCGCCCCATGCCGCTGGCATTGCGCAAACGCCAGGTGGCAGCCGCGCAGGCGCTGTACGGGGCGCTGGGTGTGGCGCGCGGCGACGGCGCGGGTCGGGCCACGCAGTTCGAGCGCAACTACCGCTTCTTTGATGCACCCGTGGCGCTGATCGTCACCATCGACCGCGGTTTCGGCGCAGGTGGCTTCATGGACCTGGGCATGTGTCTGCACGGACTGATGCTGGCCGCGCAGTCCCAGGGGCTGGCCAGCTGTGCCATTGGTGCGCTGGCGAGCTACCCGCAGGTCGTGCGCGACGCGCTGGGCCTGCCTGCCAGCGAGGTGGTCGTCTGCGGCATGGCGCTGGGCTGGGAAGACGCGGGCGCACCCGTCAACCGCACGCGCACCGAGCGCGAGGCGCTGGAGCGCTACTTCACCGTGCTGCGCTGAGGCAATGCGGAACACGTTCCCTCGCGTGTCGTGAGCCCCACCTTTTCTGCGGCCTGCTGCGTTGCATAACGGTCGCGATGGTGATGGCGGGGCTTTGCGTGCGAGGTGCGTCCCCTCGCAGCGCAGGGCGTACCCTCGTGCCGACTTATTCAGTATTTGACGGCGCCGGGCCGTCGCGCGGTCTTACGACGCTGTGCCACGGCGCAGCACCAACAGGTCGATATGGGGCTGCACGCCCAGCCGCACTGCGAAGCCGGCCCACAGGCCCGCGCCCGCGCTCACGAACAGGCGCATGCCGTCCACGTCGTATTGCCCGCGCACGAAACCGTTGTTGAACGGAGCGACCAGCCAGCGGTCCATGCCGCTGATCAGCCCGCCGTGCGTGTGGCCCGAGACCTGCAGGTCCACGCCGTGCGCGGCGTTGTCGCGTGCGAGCTTGGGCTGGTGCGCCAGCAGCAGGTGGAAGTCGGCCTGCGCCGCGCGCGCCTGCCGGGCCACCGCGGGTACATCGGGGGGCACGCCCTCGGGCACGCGCGGGTCGGCATTGTGGTGAGAGGTGCGGCCGTAGACCGGGTCGCCCACGCCGGACAGTGCCAGACGCGCGCCATTCACCTGCAGCACCTGGGTCTGGTTGGCCAAGACGCCCAGGCCCAGGCGGCGAAATTCCGCCATCCAGGCGTTGTAGCCGCCGTAGTACTCATGGTTGCCGGGCGCGGCCCATACGCCGTGCGGTGCGCGCAGTTGCGCCAGTGGAGCCACGAAGGCGGCGCTGCTGCCTACGCCGCCATCCACCAGGTCACCGGGCAGGACGATCAGGTCGGGCCGCGCCGCGTGGGTGCGCTCCACCACGCTCTGCACGTAGGCGGTATGGTTGATGGGGCTCGCGTGGATATCCGCCAGCACGGCCACACGCAGGCCATCCAGGGCCTCGGGCAATTGCGGCAGGTGCACCACCTGTTCACGCACCGTGGGTGGCTGCAGACCCTGCGCCGTGCCAAAGCCCGCCGCGCCCAGCGCCAGTGCCACGGCGGTGCCGGTCAACCGCCTGCCGCGCAGCCGCAGGTGCCATGTGTCGCCCCGGCCCATGAGCGCGGCGGCCCGCGCCGCGAGCCACGCGCCATCACGCGCCAGAAGAAAAGCAATGATCAGCACCAACGTGCCCAACACCCAGCCGCCGGGCACCTGCAGATAGGCCAGCGTGGCGTAATCCATCGCGCCGGTCTGCAAGAGCTTGAGCAGCAGGGCCGGTGTCACGCCCAGCAGGGCGGTCAGCGCAATGGCCACCAGGCGCGCCCGGCGCGACATGCCGCGCACGGCCCCCCAGAGCCAGACCGCCAGCAGCGGAATCACCAACGCAGCAAGAGACACCATGGAAAGCCGGAGATGCAAAGAAGAAAGCAGCACCGGCGTACGGGGCCGGCGTGGGGGTGGTCGCGGCGACAGGGGTTGCGCCCCGCCGGCCGAGAGCGTGCGCAGGATAACGGTCCTTTTCAATGCCTTGCAGGCGGTGGGGTACTGGGCGGTGTCCCGGCCTAGGGCGTATCCCAAGAGACGTGGGGCGTACCCTGCGCTACGGTGGCCGTGGGATTCCCACCGGCCCGCGCGCCAGCAGGCGCCGGGGTTTCGCGCCGCAGCGGCGCACTTCCATCGTTTGCCATACCCATGAACCTTCACCAGAAACTGCTGCAGCGTGCCCGGCAAGGGCGTCCCATCCGCATTGGGCTGATCGGCGCGGGCAAGTTCGGCGCCATGTACCTGGCGCAGGTGCCGCGCATGCCGGGCGTGCACCTGGTGGGCATTGCCGATCTGTCGCCGGCCAACGCCCGCGCCAGCCTGGCGCGCGTGGGATGGGCGCCCGAGCAGTCGGAGGCCGCCTCTGCCCAGCAGGCGCTGGAGCACGGTACGACCTGGATCACCGAGGACTGGCAGGCCCTGGTGCGCCACCCGCAGATCGAGCTGATCGTCGAATGCACCGGCAACCCGCTGGCGGCGGTGGACCACATTCTCGACGCCTTCGCCCACGGCAAGCATGTGGTGAACGTGACCGTGGAGGCCGACGCTTTCTGCGGCCCGCTGCTGGCGCGCAAGGCCCAGGCCGCGGGCGTGGTCTATTCGCTGGCCTACGGCGACCAGCCCGCCATGATCTGCGAGCTGGTGGACTGGGCCCGCACCTGCGGCTTTCCGGTGGTGGCGGCCGGGCGCGGGCACAAGTGGCTGCCGCATTTCTGCGAATCCACGCCCGAGACGGTGTGGGGCTACTACGGCCTGACGCCCGAGCAGGCGCAGCGTGGCGGCCTGAACCCCAAGATGTTCAACAGCTTCCTGGACGGGTCCAAGCCCAGCATCGAGAGCACGGCCGTCTCCAACGCCACGGGCCTGGCCGTGCCGAGCAACGGCCTGCAGTACCCGCCCGCCAGTGTGGAGGACATTCCCTACGTCACGCGCCCGGTGGGCGAGGGCGGAGTGCTAGAGAAAAAAGGCATGGTGGAAGTGATCTCGTCGCTGGAGAAGGACGGCCGCCGGATCCCCTACCACATCCGCATGGGCGTGTGGGTCACGGTGGAGGGCGAGACTGACTACATCCGCCACTGTTTCGAGGAATACAACGCCCACACCGACCCCACGGGCCGCTACTTCACGCTGTACAAGCGCTGGCACCTCATCGGGCTGGAGGTGGGCATGTCGGTGGCCAGCGTGGCGCTGCGCGGCGAGCCCACCGGCGTGCCCCAGGGCTGGAACGCCGATGTGGTGGCCACGGCCAAGCGTGACCTGCGCCCGGGCGACCTGCTGGATGGCGAGGGCGGCTACACCGTCTGGGGCAAGCTGCTGCCGGCTGCGACGTCGCGCAGCCTCAGGGGCCTGCCGCTGGGCCTGGCGCACAGCGCGCGCGTGGTGCGCCCGGTGGCAAAAGGCCAGGCATTGTCCTGGGACGATGTGGAGATGGACACCACCACCCACGCCTATCGGGTGCGCCGGGAGATGGAGGCCATGTTCCCCGCCTGACCCTGGTGCGGCACGGGTGCCTGGGGGCTGGGATAATTCCCGCCCCTATGCCCCTCACGATCACCTTTCCCGAGCAACTCCCCGTCTCCAGCCGCCGCGACGAGATCATGGCGGCCATGGCCGAGCACCAGGTCATCATCGTCTGCGGCGAGACGGGCTCGGGCAAGACCACGCAACTGCCAAAAATAGCGCTGGCCCTGGGACGCGGCAAGTGCAATGCGCCCGAGGGCACGCGCGGGCGCCTGATCGGCCACACCCAGCCGCGGCGCATTGCCGCCAGCAGCGTGGCCAAGCGCATTGCCGAGGAGCTGAACACCCCCTTGGGCGAGGTGGTGGGTTACAAGGTGCGCTTTCAGGACACGCTGCAAAAGGGCGCTTCGGTCAAGCTGATGACCGACGGCATCCTGCTGGCCGAGACGCAGACCGATCCGCTGCTCAAGGCCTACGACACGCTCATCATCGACGAGGCGCACGAGCGCAGCCTGAATATCGACTTCCTGCTGGGCTACCTCAAGCAGATCCTGCCGCAGCGGCCCGATTTGAAGGTGGTCGTGACATCGGCCACCATCGACGCGGAGCGCTTCGCCAAGCACTTCGAGGGCAAGGCCGGTCCGGCGCCGGTCATCATGGTGTCGGGGCGCACCTATCCCGTGGAGATGCGCTACAAGCCCTTTGAAGAAAAGAAGGACTTCGACCTCAACGATGCCATTGCCGACGGCGTGGACGAGTTGTGGGCGGGCGGCAAGGGCGGAGACATCCTCGTCTTCCTGCCCGGCGAGCGCGAGATCCGCGAGGCGGCGGACCACCTGCGCAAGCACCTGCAGCACTCGCCAGTGCTGCGGAACGCCGAGGTACTCCCTCTGTTCTCGCGCCTGTCGCAGGCCGAGCAGGACCGCATCTTCGACGGCCACACCGGCCGGCGCATCGTGCTGGCCACCAACGTGGCCGAGACCTCGCTCACTGTGCCGGGCATCCGTTACGTCATCGACGCAGGTACGGCGCGCGTGAAGCGCTATTCCTTCCGTAGCAAGGTGGAGCAGTTGCTGGTGGAGCCCATCAGCCAGGCGGCGGCCAATCAGCGCGCCGGGCGCTGCGGCCGCGTGGCCAACGGCATCTGCATCCGCCTGTACGACGAGGCGGACTTCCACCAGCGCGACCGCTTCACCGACCCCGAAATCCTGCGCTCGTCCCTGGCGGGCGTCATCCTGCGCATGAAGTCGCTGGGCCTGGGCGACGTGGTGAACTTCCCGTTCCTCGAGGCGCCCTCGGGCCGTGCGATCGCCGACGGCTATCAACTGCTGCAGGAGTTGGGCGCCGTGGACGAGCGCGGCAATTTGCTGCCCATGGGCCGCGAACTGTCGCGCCTGCCCTTGGACCCGCGCGTGGGCCGCATGATTCTGGAGGCCCGCACCCGCGGCGCCGTGGCCGAGGTGCTGGTCATTGCCTCGGCCCTCAGCGTGCAGGACGTGCGCGACCGGCCGCTGGAGGCGCAGCAGCAGGCCGACCAGCAGCATGCCAAGTTCGACGACGAGAAAAGCGAGTTCACCGGCTACCTGCGCCTGTGGAAGTGGCTGCAGGATGCGCGCGGCGGCAAGATCGTCGCCAAGACGCGCAAGGAGATGGCGGCCCAGACCGCCCCCGCGGCCCAAGCGCGCAACACGGCCTTCCTGCCCGTGAGCCAGCGCAGCAGCGGCGCGCAAGCGGAGGCCGCAGGCGAGGAGCGCCTGGCGCAGTTCCACCCCGCCGATGCGGAGGAGGCCACCCACAAGCTCAGCAACCGGCAGTGGGAGCAGTTGCTGCGCCAGAACTACATCAACATCCGCCGCGTGCGCGAGTGGCGCGACATCCATTCGCAGCTGCTCACCGTGGTGCGGGAGCACCAGTGGCAGGTGAACACCGAGCCCGCGGGCTACGAGGCCGTGCACCTGTCCATGCTGTCGGGCCTGCTGGGCAACATTGGTTACAAGGCCGAGGAGAGCGAGGCCTACCTGGGCGCGCACGGCATCAAGTTCCACCCGCACCCGGGCGCGCACCTGTCCAAGAAGCCCGGCCGCTGGATCGTCGCGGCCGAGCAGGTCGAGACCTCGCGCCTGTACGGCCGCGGTATCGCGGCGATCGAACCGCAATGGCTGGAAGAGGTGGGCGGCCATCTGCTCAAGAAGCAGCTGCTGGACCCGCATTGGTCCAAGAAACAGGCCGACGTGGTGGCGCTCGAGCGCGCCACGCTCTACGGCCTGGTGGTCTACAACGGCCGCCGCGTGAGCTATGGCCGCGTGGATCCGTACGAGGCGCGCAACCTGTTCATCCGCCAGGCGCTGGTCGAGGGCGAGTGGGAGACGCATTGGCCGTTCCTGGGCGCCAACCTCAAGCTGGTGCGCAAGGTGCAGGAGCTGGAGCACAAGAGCCGCCGCCAGGACGTGCTGGTGGACGACGAGCTGATCTTCGCCTTCTACGACCAGCAGATTCCCAAAGACGTGTTCAGCGGTGCCACGTTCGACAAGTGGTTCCGCAGTGCCGGCAAGGAGAACGTCGGCCTGCTGCTTCTCAAGCGCGACGAGCTGATGCGCCATGAGGCCGCGGGCATCACCACCGACAACTTTCCCAAGACGGTGAAGCTGGGCGGCGTGGACTGCACGGCCAGCTACCTGCACAGCCCTGGTGACGCGCGCGACGGGGTCACCGTCACTGTGCCGCTGTTCGTGCTGAATCAGGTGAGCGAGGAGCGTGCGGAATGGCTGGTGCCCGGCATGCTCAAGGACAAGATCCAGGCGCTGCTCAAGAGCCTGCCGCAGCGCCCGCGCAGCCGCTTCGTGCCGCTGCCGGAAAGTGCTGCGCGGCTGGCGTCGCTGTTCACCGAGGAAGAGCGTTGGGCCCAGGGCAGCTTGATCGACACGCTGCTCAAGCAAGTGCGCGATGAAACCTCGCTCGACGTGAAGCGCGCGGACTTCAAGCTGGACATGCTCAGCCCGCACCTGTTCATGAACTTTCGCGTGACGGATGAGCACGGCCGCCAGCTCGGCCAGGGACGCAACCTGGGCGCGCTCAAGGCGGAGTGGGGGAGCAAGGCACGGGGGGCGTTCCAGGCGCTTGCTTCATTAAAGATAGCTGGTGGCGCTCACCAGAAGCCAGATTCCGGTGGAAAACCATCTGAAACCAAGGAAAACCGGGCGCCAGCAGCTATAAAAAAAGAACCACTCGTCGGCGCGCCCGCGGCCCGCAAGGCCGATGCCCGCTACGAGGATTGGAGCTTTGGCGAACTGCCCGAGCTGATGGAAATCGCAAAGGGTAGCCAGACGCTGATCGGTTTCCCCGCGCTCATCGACCACGGCGATGCGGTGGGCATCGAGGTGTTCGACGAACCCGAAGTCGCCGCCGCGCGCCACCGCGTGGGCCTGCGCCGGCTGTTTGCGCTGCAGATCAAGGACGCGCTCAAGTACCTGGAAAAGAACATCCCCGATCTGCAGAAGATGGCTGTGGCCTTCATGCCGCTGGGCACGCAGGAGGAGCTGCGCGCACAAATCATCGACGTGGCCATCGACCGCGCCTTCCTGCAAGAGCCGCTGCCCAGCAACGAGGCACAGTTCAAGCAGCGTGTGCAGGACGGGCGCGGGCGCCTCACGCTGATCGCCAACGAGGTGGCGCGCATGGCGGCGGCCATCCTCATCGAATACGCCGCCACGCAGCGCAAGATCAAAGACACCAAGAACGCTCCCGAGGCCACGGCCGACGCGTTACAGCAGCTGCAGCGCCTGATGCCCAAGCACTTCATCGCCGCCGCGCCCTGGGCGCAGCTGCAGCACTACGCGCGCTACCTCAAGGCCATCACCACGCGTCTGGACAAGTACCGCGCCGACCCGGCACGCGATGCCGCCAAGCTCAAGGAACTGCAGCCGCTGGAGCAGCGGTACTGGCGCCTGGTCGCCGAGCGCAAGGGCCAGGTGGACGCCCGCATGCAGGAGTACCGCTGGATGCTGGAGGAACTGCGCGTGAGCTTCTTCGCGCAGGAGTTGCGCACGCCGTATCCGGTCAGCGGCAAGCGGCTGGACAAGGTCTGGTCGCAACTGGTGTCTTGAGGGGCTCTCGCGCGGGGACAGGCCTTCGGGGCAGATGTGCCGCCACCGGCTGCCGTGGGCGGGGCCGTTCATGCTTTGGCGCGCACCGCGAGCGTCCGCCAACCCGTCACCCAGCCGGCCCTGGCCGCGACCTGTGTGTGGCCTTCCCGGGCACCGGGCTAGCGGCCGCCAGCGCTCGCCTGGGCGGAACGGCCCTTGCCATCCAACTGCTGGCGGCGCCGATCGCCCCAGCGTCAAGACGTGAGCAGCGCCTTCAGCTCCTCGGCAGATAAATCCCGCGCCGCGCCAAACCCTGCCACGTGGCGGCCCACCGAAGGGATGATTTGCACGAACTGGAAGTCGCCCAGCGCCGTCATGGGCGCTGCGTCAGGGAAGCGCCGCAGGTAGGCGGCGCGCGCGCTGGCGGCTGCCTCGGGCGCAAGCAGTACGGCTTGTCCTTGGATGGCAACGCGCTCCAGCGCATGCACGGGCTGGGCCGCGTCCTCGGGCGCCGTGATCAGGAGAGAAACCGCGGGCGATTGCCGCAGGTTGCGGGTATGGGCGGCGAGGGCGCTGACATGCAATACCAGCACCTGGGCCGTGGAGTCGATGGCATACGGAACGAACGACACCGCCGGCGTTGTGAATGGCACCGATTCCGCGCCGGGCAGGGTTCGCAGCGTTGCCAGCGCGGCCGTGCGCCGGCCCCACAGCAGTTGCCGCAGCAAGCGGTCCAGGCGGGACTCGTGGGTCATGGCGTGCTTGGGGGCGGGCAGTTGCAAGTGCCGTGCATTGTAGAAACGGACCTGCGATGAACGCGCTGCGGCCGTGACGCCTTCGAAAAGTGTCAGAAGTGGTCGCAGCAGTGCCCCGCGGTCAGCGCAGGGCCAGGCGCTCCAGTTCCGCGCACACATCGGCCATGCGGCCGGAAATCACGAGCTTGCAGGCGTCGTCGGTGTCATGGCGCAGGATCACGCGCAGGGGGAGCGAACGGGTGGAGATCGCAGGCCGCAGACCTGTGTGCTGCGTGGCCGCATCCGCGGCAGGCATGGCAAAGGCGCGGTGGCGGGCCGGAATTTCTTGCGCCATGCCTGCCACGGCGGGGCTATCGGGAGGGCCGGCGTTGGGCGTCGCTCCATGGAGTGCATCGGTGCGTCCGTGCGTGGTGCAGGCAGAGGGTGCCGCGCCGCGCGACATATGGCGTGCGGCCAGTCCCCATCGGCGCAGGCGGCGCAAGGGGCGGGAAAGGGTGGCAAAGGCAAAGAGGGCAAATCCCATGTGAAGACTCCGGCATGCCAGGGCATGAAGGTGGAACACAGGCAGGATTGCCAAGGACGTCAAGCGCGCATCCGCAGGGTTGGCATGCCGCAGCTACGGGGCATGCCCGGGCTACCGCCTGCCAGACGCCCGCCACCTGCGGTGGCGCTGCATTCAACGGACTACATGAGCATGGTGTTGCGTATCAGGCCCACGGCCAGCCCTTCGATCTCGAAAGGTTCGCCCGGCTCGACGCGGATCACCGGGTAGTCGGGGTTCTCGGGCAGCAGTTCGATGGCGCTGCCTGTGCGGCGCAGGCGCTTGACCGTGACGTCATCGCCCAGGCGCGCCACGATGATTTGCCCGTTGCGCGCCTCGCGCGTTGCCTGTACGGCGAGCAGGTCGCCGTCCATGATGCCCGCGTCGCGCATGGACATGCCGCGCACCTTGAGCAGGTAGTCGGGCTTGTGCGCAAACAGGCTGCCTTCCACCGTATAGGTCTGGTCCACATGCTCCTGGGCGAGAATGGGCGAGCCAGCCGCCACGCGGCCCACCAGCGGCAGCGTGAGCTGCGACAGGCCGGGTATCGGCAGGTTGAACTGGGCGCCGCGCGCCGCATTGATGTTGCGCACGGTTTCGCCGCGCAGGCGGATGCCGCGCGAGGTGCCGCTGACCAGTTCGATCACGCCCTTGCGGGCCAGCGCCTGCAGGTGCTCCTCGGCCGCGTTGGCGGACTTGAAACCCAGCTCTGCCGCGATCTCGGCGCGGGTGGGCGGGGCGCCGGTGCGCGCGATGGCGGTCTGGATCAGGTCCAGGATCTGCTGTTGGCGGGCGGTGAGCTTGGGACTGTCGAGCATGGTGCGATCCAATGCGGTCGGTGGTTGAGTGGGTTACTGTTTTTTAATCCAGTATCTGTATTTTTGAACAGTTTTTGGAGGGATGCAAGTGGCAGCTGCAAGAAAAATCGTCGTTGTGGGCACCGGCGGCACGATTGCGGGCTCTTCCGCGGTGCAAGGCGCGAACGTGGGCTACACGGCCGGGCAGATCGGCGTGGAGCAATTGCTGGCCGCGGTGCCCGGGCTGGTGCAGGCCGCGGGCGGCGCGCTGGTGGCTGAACAGGTGGTGCAGCTGGACAGCAAGGACATGGGCTTTGACGTGTGGGCGCGCCTGGCCGGTCGCTGCGCCGCACACCTGGCCGACCCGGCCGTGGCCGGCGTCGTCATCACCCACGGCACGGATACGCTCGAGGAAACCGCCTGGCTGCTGCACAACCTGCTCGATACCACCGCCAAGCCGGTGGTACTGACCTGTGCCATGCGTCCGGCCACGGCGCTCGCGCCGGACGGGCCGCAGAACCTGCTGGATGCCGTCACGCTGGCGGCCGATCCCTCAGCGCGGGGGGTTCTGATGGCGGCCGCTGGCGTGGTGCACGGGGCACGCGAGGTGAGCAAGGTGCACCCGCTGCGGCTGGACGCGTTCGACTCCGGCGATGCCGGGCCTCTGGGCTGGATGGAAGCGGGGCGCGTGCGCTGGGCCCGCGGCCTTGCGCCGCAGGTGGAACAGCCCGCGCATGGCGCGCTGGTGCCGATCCTGCCAGATGCAGCCTGGCCACGCGTGGAGATCGTCCTCAGCCACGCCGGCGCGGATGGCGCGTTGGTGGACTGGCTGGTGGAGAAGGGCGTGCGCGGCATCGTGGTGGCCGCCACCGGCAATGGCACGCTGCACCATGCGCTGGAGGCCGCGCTCGCGCGTGCCGTGGCGGCCGGGGTGCAGGTGCGCGTGGCTTCGCGCTGCCCGCAGGGGCGGATGATGGACCTGACGGGTACGTCCTGGCGCGATGCGGATGGGCTGAGCCCTGTGAAGGCACGGGTCAGCCTGCTGCTGGAGTTGATGCAGTCCGCTAATTCATAAGCACCGTCATGGGCCGAGGCGCTTGCCTGGGCACACAGCACAACGCCCCGCGTTGCGGGGCGTTGGCGGGCGCCGGCGGCGGGTTCGTCAGCTTGACAGTGCCGTCAGGGCGCGCTGGGTGATTTCCTCCACGCTGCCGGTGCCTTGAATGGCACGGTACTTGGGCGCGTTGGCGGGATCGGTCTTGGCCCAGCTGGAGTAATAGTCCACCAGCGGGCGGGTCTGGTCGCTGTAGACCTGCAGGCGCTTCTTGACGGTTTCTTCCTTGTCGTCCTCGCGCTGCACCAGGGGCTCGCCCGTCACGTCGTCCTTGCCTTCGACCTTGGGCGGGTTGAACTTCACGTGATAGGTGCGGCCCGAAGCCGGGTGGGAGCGGCGGCCGCTCATGCGTTCGATGATGGCGTCGAACGGCACGTCGATCTCCAGCACATAGTCGAGCTTCACGCCCGCGGCTTTCATAGCGTCTGCCTGGGGGATGGTGCGTGGGAAGCCGTCGAACAGGAAACCCTGGGCACAGTCGGGCTCGGCGATACGCTCCTTCACCAGGTTGATGATCAGGTCGTCGCTGACGAGCTGGCCCGCATCCATGACGGCCTTGGCCTGCAGGCCCAGCGGCGTGCCGGCCTTGACGGCGGCGCGCAGCATGTCGCCGGTGGAGATCTGGGGGATGCCGAATTTCTGGCAGATGAACGCGGCCTGCGTACCCTTTCCGGCGCCGGGAGCGCCGAGCAGAATCAGTCTCATGGATGTCCTCAAGTGTTTTGAAATCAGCGGGCACGCTTGCCGTCGGCGCGCCAGCGCGGGACAGGTGCTCTTGTTGCGAACAAGGATAGCACGCGGGCCATGCGCCAAGCTGACGGCCGCGCTAGCCGCCCAGGAGGGTGCGCACGCGCTCCAGGTCGGCTGGCGTGTCCACGCCCGCACCGGGTGCGCTGCCGGTCACGTGCACGGCGATGCGGTGGCCGTGCCAGAGGGCGCGCAGCTGCTCCAGCGCTTCCAGTTGCTCGGTCGGCGCCGCTGGCAGCTGTGGAAACCGGCGCAGAAAGCCTGCCCGGTAGCTGTAGATGCCGATGTGCCGCAGCGGTGCGAAACCCACGGGCACCCCCGCTTGGCCCGGCTGCCACCAGAGGCTGCCCGGCGCGTGGTCGCGTGCGTGGGGGATGGGGGCGCGGCTGAAGTAATGCGCGAGGCCCTGCGCGTCCAGCACCACCTTCACCACGTTGGGGTTCGCAAAGTCCTCCGCGCTGTCGATGGCGTGCGCGGCGGTGCCCATGCTGGCATCGCCGCGCGCATGCAGCAGTGCGGCCACGGCGTCGATCAGCCGTGGGTCGATGAGGGGCTCGTCACCCTGTACGTTCACCACAATGTCTTCGCCCGCTAGGCCCAGCAGCTCGCAGGCCTCGGCCAGGCGATCGCTGCCGCTGGCGTGGTCGGCCCGCGTCAGCAGAGCCTGCACCCCGTGCGCCTGGCAGGCCTGGACGATGCGCGCGTCGTCCGCGGCGACCACGCAGCGCAGGGCGCCGCTCTGGCTGGCGCGGCGGGCCACATGCACCACCATGGGCAGCCCGGCGATATCGGCCAGGGGCTTGTTGGGCAGGCGGGTGGAGGCCAGGCGCGCCGGTATCAGCACCGTGAACGGTGCGGCGCGACTCACTGTTCCAGCTCCTCGTCGCTCAAGGGGCGGGCCTCGTTTTCCAACAGCACGGGAATGCCGTCGCGCACGGGATAGGCCAGCCGTGCGCTGCGCGAGATGAGTTCCTGGCGTTCGCGGTCGTAGGTCAGCGGGCCCTTGGTGACGGGGCAGACCAGCAGTTCAAGCAGTTTGGGATCCATGGTGTTCCTCAATGGCCGGACGATGATAGCGACGCCAGGCGGGCGTCGAGCGCGTCGAAGAAGGCCGGCGGGATCCGCACGGCCAGCGGCACGGCCAGCGCGTCCGGGTGCGCGGGCCAGAGCTTGACGGCGTCTTTTTCGGTGCAAATCAGCCGTAAGCGCTTATTCGACGGGCGCTTCCAGCTAGAAAAATCATAGTGATCGGGCAGTGCTTCCTCGCTCTCGGGCTGAATGCCCCTAGCGTGCAGCATCGCAAAAAAGTCGTGCGGCCGCGCGATCGCCGCGAGTGCGTGCGAGGGTTCGCCCTGCAATTGCTCCAGCGGCAGCTGGTGCCCGCTGGCATTCACGGCATGGGTGGCGAGTTCACGTGACAGCGCGAATTGCGGCGCGCCCCCACCGGGCGAGGAGCCGGCGTGGAGCACCAGGTCCACCGCGCGCGGCCAGGGCTCGCGCAGCGGGCCGGCGGGCAGCAGCCAGCCGTTGCCGGCGCCTTCGTCGTTGAAGACGCAGACTTCCAGGTCGCGCGCCAGGGCCAGGTGCTGCAGGCCGTCGTCGCAAACCAGGATGTTGGTGGCGGGGTGGGCGGCCAACAGCGCGCGCCCTGCCTGGGCACGCCTGCGCGCCACGAAGACCGGGGCGCCGCTGGCGCGGGCGATGAGCAGCGGCTCGTCGCCCACCTCGGCCGCGCTGCTGGCGGGCAGCACTTCGCGGCAGTCAACGGTGGCGCGGCCGTATCCCCGCGAGATGACGCCCGGCCGCCAGCCGCGGGCCTGCAGGTGGCGCACCACGGCCAGGGTCACGGGCGTTTTGCCGGCGCCGCCGGCGATCACGTTGCCGACCACGATGACGGGCACGGGCAGCCGCTCGCTGCGCAGCAGACCCGTGCGATAGAGCGCGCGGCGCAGCGCCGTGAGCACGCCGTACAGCAGCGACAGCGGCCACAGCGCCAGGGCCAGCGCGCCACGGTGCTGCCAGGCGCCGCGCAGCCGCTCGGCCAGGGGGGACGGGCGGCCGGGCGCGGCCATCGGCGCAGGCTTACTTGCCGGCCGTGGCCGACGACTGGGTGGCAAAGGTGATCTGCGACAGACCCACGCGGCGCGCGGCCTCCATCACCGTGACCACGGACTGGTGGGGGGCCGATGCGTCGGCGCTGATGATGACCACGCTGTTCGGCCCCGCAGTGGCGGCATCGGCCAGCGCACGCGCCACCTGGTCGACCTGCCGGCCCTCCAGCGTGGTCTTGTTGATGGCGTAGCGTCCGTCGGCGGCCACGGCCACGATGACTTCCTTGGGGTGGTCGCGCAACTGCTGAGCGTCCGCTACGGGCAGGGTGAGCTGCAGCTCGGTGAACTTGCTGTAGGTGGTGGTCAGCATCAGGAAGATGAGGATCACCAACAGCACGTCGATGAAGGGGATCAGGTTGATCTCCGGCTCTTCCTTTTGACGGGGGCGAAAGTTCATGGCGAAACGTGCCTCTGTGCGCTGGCGCCGCTCACTTGCGCAGGCGGTTGATGTGCCGCACGAATTGTTCGGACGCCAGTTCCAGCGTCAGCAGGTAGGCGTCCACGCGGCTGCGGAAGTAGCGCCAGAAGATCAGCGCCGGTATGGCCACGATCAGGCCGAAGGCGGTGTTGTACAGCGCAATGGAGATGCCGTGCGCCAATTGCGCGGGGTTGCCGCCGCCCGTCGCGCCCACGGCGCCCGTGCCGGCCTGGGAGCCGAAGATCTCGATCATGCCGATCACCGTGCCCAGCAGACCCAGCAGGGGTGCGGCCGAGGCGATGGTGGCCAGGGCGTTGAGGTACTTCTCCAGCCGGTGGGCGACGGCGCGGCCCGCGCCCTCCATGGCGGCGCGCACGTCGGCCTCGGTGCTCTGCGGGTTGCTGTTGAGCGTGCGCAGGCCGCTGGCCAGCACTTCGCCCAGGGCCGAGTTCTGCGCCAGCTGGTTCACCACGTCGGGCGAGGGAATGGACTTGGAGGAGACCGAGATGGCCTCGTCCAGCAGCTTCGGGGGGGCCACACGGGCGGTTTTCAGTGCGACGAAGCGCTCAAAAACCAGCGCCAGCGCCAGGATGGAACAGGCAATCAGGGGCCAGATCGGCCAGCCCGCGGCTTGTATGATCGACAGCAATTCTCACTCCGCTCACGTAAAAAGCAGCGGGGATTATGGCGCAGCTTCCAACCCGGCCTTTGGGCGCATCGTCTGCTTTACGCCACCCCCGTTCGGAGCACAGGGCCGGGGCACGTAGAGTCGCCCGGGAGACTCACATTTTCTGTGGATAACTTTGTGGGAAACCACGTGCATACCCGTCGCGAAGCGGCGCCGTTACGTGGTTTGCTTAGTTTGATGAAAAACTGCGCATCAAAAAAACCTTTGAAATCAACGGGTTGCACGTACTCTTGTGGTATGGGGCCGGGTTGGCGCATGGCCCTCCGCCGTGGCGCCGGATGCCCGGATCTGTGGACTAGTGCACCGGCCCGGTGCGCCTACAAGCGTGGAGCGGCCTGTGTTTGAGCATGCAGATACAGGCGTGGCGCCGCGAATCTGGGAGGTTGGCGCGTTATGCCGCGCCATTGCTGATGCGCTGGAGGCGCGGTTCAATCCTGTCGCGGTGCGCGGGGAGATCACGGGCTTCTCGCGCGCGTCCAGCGGGCACTGCTACTTCACGCTGAAGGATGGGAATGGTCAGATCCGCTGCGCCATGTTCCGCCGTGCGGCGGGCGTGCTGGATTTCACCCCGCGCGACGGCGAACTGGTCGAAGTGCGCGGCCGGCTGGGCGTGTACGAGGCACGCGGCGACCTGCAACTCATCGTCGACAGCCTGCAGCGCGCGGGGCAGGGGGCGCTCTTCGAGCAGTTCATGCGCCTCAAGGCGCAACTGGAGGCCGAAGGCCTGTTCGACGCGGCGCGCAAGCGCGCGCTGCCGGCCATGCCGCGTGGCATCGGCGTGGTCACGTCGCCGGGCGCTGCAGCACTGCATGACGTGGTGACGGCACTGCGCCGGCGCGTGCCGCACATTCCCGTGGTGCTGGTGCCGGCCCTCGTGCAGGGGGCGCAGGCGCCGGCATCGATTGCCGAAGCGCTATCAAAAATGTATCTGCTTGCGCAGGAGGGGCGGGCGCTGGACGGTGATTTGACTCTGAATGCCGGGGCGCCGCCAGCCATCGACGTGATCCTGCTGGTGCGCGGCGGGGGCTCCATCGAAGACCTGTGGGCGTTCAATGACGAGCGCGTGGCCCGCGCCATCGTGCAGAGCCCGGTGCCGCTGGTCAGCGGTGTGGGGCATGAGACCGACTTCACCATCGCCGACTTCTGCGCCGACCTGCGCGCGCCCACGCCCACGGCCGCCGCCGAGTTGGTGGCACAGCCGCGTGCCGTGTGGCAGGGGGCACTCGACCTGCTGGCGCAACGGTTGGCCGACGGCGTACAGCGCCAGGTGGACCTGCGGCACCAACGGCTGGACCAGGCGGCGCAGCGGCTGGGCCGGCCCTCGGGTTTCGTGGGGCGGCAGCAACTGCGGCTGAGCGGTCTGGAACAGCGCCTGCGCCACGGATTGCTATTGAAAACGCAGCGGCTTGCGCATGCGGGGCAAGCGCTGCAGAGTCATTTTCCTCAAATCGTGCAGCGCAGCCTGGTGCAGCGCAGAGAGCGCCTGGAGCGCGCGGCGCTGCGGCTGCAACTGCTGGATCCGCGCCTGGTGCTGCAGCGCGGCTATGCCTTGCTGACCGATGCGCAGGGGCAACCCGTGACGCGCCCCGCCCAGGTGCGCCTGGGCGACGCCGTGCATGCCCAGTTGGCCGAGGGTGAACTGGACCTGACGGTATCGCAGCGCCGCTTGCTGTGAACGCGGCGCGGGTCAATCCCGTACCAGAGGGCAGGAGTCGCCGCCCGCCTACAGCGGCGAGTGCTATTACTTTCCTACAATGCCCGTTGCTTCGCCGCGCCCTGGTGGCCGCGATCTCCCCCATCCCAACCCACGAAGGACTTGACCATGGAACATACCCTGCCTCCGCTGCCTTACGCGATTGATGCCCTGGCCCCGCACTACAGCCAGGAAACGCTGGAATACCACCACGGCAAGCACCACAACGCCTACGTGGTGAATCTGAACAACCTGCAAAAGGGCACCGAGTTCGAGAACATGACGCTGGAGGAGATCGTCAAGAAGTCGTCCGGCGGTATCTACAACAACGCCGCGCAGATCTGGAACCACACCTTCTTCTGGAACTGCATGGCCCCCAACGGCGGTGGCGAGCCCAGCGGCGCGCTGGCCCAGGCGATCCATGCCAAGTGGGGCAGCTACGCCGCGTTCAAGGAAGCGTTCGTGAAGAGCGCCGTGGGCAACTTCGGCTCCGGCTGGACCTGGCTGGTCAAGAAGGCCGACGGTACGGTGGACATCGTGAACACCGGCGCCGCCGGCACGCCGCTGACCACGGCCGACAAGGCGCTGCTGACGGTGGACGTATGGGAACACGCCTATTACATCGACTACCGCAACCTGCGTCCCAAGTTCGTCGAGACCTTCCTGGACAAGCTGGTGAACTGGAAGTTCGCCGAAGCCAACTTCGCCTGAGCCGAAAGCGAACGCCGCGCCCTGCGGCGTTGAGCGACCCAAAGACAAACGGCCCGCAGAGGAATCTGCGGGCCGTTTTTTTGTCTGGCTTGACGGGCCGGGTGGCGGCCTCACTGGGTACGGCCTCACTGGGTACGGCCTCACTGGGTAATTTGGCAGCGGGACGACAGTCTTGTAGAAGACTTGCAAAAAAAAGTGCCAGTTCCTCTGTCAATTTTTTGCAATGCGATATTCGATTGCAAATTACACGATTTCCGCGCAACGACTCGCGCACAATCCGGGCTGTCACATCGGATGACTGCGCGCGAGGCCGCGGATCGGCGGCGCAAGACCTCTGTTTTGTTTACCTGAGAGACGAGATGAGCACCCAGAAACCCACCATCATCTATACCCTGACCGACGAGGCTCCCCGCCTGGCCACGGCCTCCTTCCTGCCCATCGTGCGCAGCTTCGCGTCGGTGGCCGGTATCGAAGTGGCCGAGAGCGACATCTCCGTGGCGGCGCGCGTCCTGGGTGAGTTCCCCGACTTCTTGACGCCCGAGCAGCGCGTACCCAATACGCTGGCTGAACTGGGCAAGAAGACGCTCGAGCCCGACGTCAACATCATCAAGCTGCCCAACATCAGCGCGTCCGTGGCGCAGTTGATCGCCGCCATCAAGGAACTGCAAGGCAAGGGCTACAACCTGCCCGACTACCCCGAGAACCCCACCACCGAAGAGGAAAAGGCCATCAAGGCCCGCTATGGCAAATGCCTGGGCTCGTCCGTGAACCCGGTGCTGCGCGAGGGCAACTCCGACCGCCGCGCGCCTGCCGCGGTGAAGAACTACGCCAAGAAGCACCCGCACTCCATGGGCGAGTGGAAGCAGTGGTCCCAGACGCATGTGTCCCACATGCACGAGGGCGACTTCTACCACGGCGAAAAGTCGATGACCCTGGACAAGGCCCGCGACGTAAAGATGGTGCTGGAGACGAAGTCCGGCAAGACCGTGGTGCTGAAGGAAAAGGTCGCGCTCAAGGACGGCGAGATCATCGATTCCATGTTCATGAGCAAGAAGGCCCTGTGCGCCTTCTACGAGAAGGAACTGGCCGACTGCAAGGAAGCCGGCATCCTGTTCTCGCTGCACGTGAAGGCCACGATGATGAAGGTCTCGCACCCGATCGTGTTCGGTCACTGCGTGAAGATCTACTACAAGGAAGCCTTCGAGAAGCACGGCGCGCTGTTTGACGAGCTGGGCATCAACGTCAACAACGGCATGGCCACGTTGTACGAGAAGATCGAGACGCTGCCGGCTTCCAAGCGTGAAGAGATCATCCGCGACCTGCACGCCTGCCAGGAGCACCGTCCGGCGCTGGCCATGGTGGACTCCGCCAAGGGCATCACCAACTTCCACTCGCCCAACGACATCATCGTGGACGCCTCCATGCCCGCCATGATCCGCCAGGGCGGCAAGATGTGGGGCGCCGACGGCAAGCCTTACGACTGCAAGGCCGTGATGCCCGAGTCGACCTTCGCCCGTATCTACCAGGAGATGATCAACTTCTGCAAGTGGCACGGCAACTTCGACCCCCGCACCATGGGCACCGTGCCCAACGTGGGCCTGATGGCGCAGAAGGCCGAGGAATACGGCTCGCACGACAAGACCTTCGAGATCGCCGAAGACGGCGTGGCCAACATCGTGGACATCGCCACGGGTGAAGTGCTGCTGTCGCAGAACGTGGAAACCGGCGACATCTGGCGTATGTGCCAGGTCAAGGACGCTCCGATCCGCGACTGGGTGAAGCTGGCCGTGACCCGCGCGCGCAACTCCGGCATGCCCGCCGTGTTCTGGCTGGACCCCTATCGCCCGCACGAGAACGAGCTGATCAAGAAGGTCGAGAAGTACCTGAAGGACCACGACACTACCGGCCTGAACATCCAGATCATGAGCCAGGTGCGTGCAATGCGCTTCACGCTGGAGCGCGTGGCGCGTGGCCTGGACACCATCTCGGTGACCGGCAACATCCTGCGCGACTACCTGACCGACCTGTTCCCGATCATGGAACTGGGCACCTCCGCCAAGATGCTGTCCATCGTGCCCCTGATGGCCGGCGGCGGCATGTACGAGACGGGCGCGGGCGGCTCCGCTCCCAAGCACGTGCAGCAGCTGGTCGAAGAGAACTACCTGCGCTGGGACTCGCTGGGGGAATTCCTGGCGCTGGCCGTGTCGCTGGAAGACCTGGGCCTGAAGGAAAACAACCCCCGCGCCAAGCTGCTGGCCAAGACGCTGGACCAGGCCACCGGCAAGCTGCTGGACGAGAACAAGTCGCCCTCGCGCAAGGTGGGCGAGATCGACAACCGCGGCAGCCAGTTCTATCTGTCGCTGTACTGGGCCCAGGCCCTGGCCGCGCAGTCCGAGGACGCCGCGCTGGCCGCCAAGTTCGCTCCGTTGGCCAAGACCCTGGCCGATAACGAGGCCAAGATCGTCGAGGAACTGCGTGTGGTGCAGGGCAAGCCCGCCGACATCGGTGGCTACTACCTGCCCGATGTGTCCAAGCTGGACGCCGTGATGCGCCCCAGCGCCACGTTCAACGCGGCCATCGCAGCGCTCGCCTGACGGAGCACCGGCTGGGTGTCATCCCGGCCGTTGGCACCCGGCCGTGACCGGCCTTCCCGCAAGGGGAGGCCGGTTTCTTTTTGTCCGGCCTTTGGGTGGGGTGGACCCTCGCAATCGCGGACAGGGTTGCTATGAAAAATGAAGCTGTTCGCGCTTGATACGCAATGGTTTCAAGGTAAATATTTCATGAAATCCTTGCGGGGAAAGCGCTGCCAGCTCCTGAATAAATAGCGCGCTACCGCTGCGCAAACGGTCTTCCGCTGAGCCTGCTGCCCGCCTTCAGCCCGCGCTTGGCGAACCAGCCCTGGTTCATCTCCAGCACGAAGCGCACCGGCCGCTTGGAGCAGTGCGATTCTTCGGACAGCGGCTGCATGTCCACCAGGTTCACGATGGTGCCGTCGTCGGCCACGAAGGCCGCGGTGAGCGGCAGCGGCGTATTGCGCATCCAGAAGCATTGCGTGGCCGGCTGCTCGAAGACGAACAGCATGCCCTCGTGCATGGGCATGTCGCGGCGGTGCATCAGGCCGACTTGGCGCTCCTGCGGCGCGGTGGCGACCTGGGCGTCGATGCGGTGCATGCCGGCCTGCAACTCCACGCGCGGCAGGTTCATTTGCGGAACACCCTGCGCCGCCGCGGCTGCGCACAGGCCTAAGGCCACGCCGTATGGCAGCAGGGGAGACAGAAAGCTGCGCAGCACGCGCGCGATGGGCATGGCAGGTGCGGTGAGCGAAAACATGGGCATGGAAGACATGGGTTGGCAGGGGCAATGCGGAACCCCGGAGCGTAGCAGGCAACAAAAAGCCCGCCGAAGCGGGCTGTTCAGCAGTGGCCGCGGCGATCAGGCGGCCGTCTTGCTTCGCTTGGCGGTCTTCTTGGCGACCTTGGCGCTCTTGTGCTTGGCGGGCGCCTTGGCGTGGTGGTTGCGCAGCTTGGCGGGTTTGGTGGCGGCGGCCGGAGCCGGTGCGGCGGCCGCAGGAGCGGCCGTGTCGGGGGCGGCCACAACGGCCGGGGTGGCGGGAACTGCGGGCGTGGCAGGGGTCGCTTGCGCGAAGGCCCCCGTTGCGAGCAGACCGCCGGCCAGGATAGCGAGGTGTTTTTTCATATGTGCCAATTCCTTGGAAGGGTCGGTATACCGGTATACGCCAGGCGGCCAGGCCGCATGGCACGGATGCGTGCGTCGGCCGCGGAGCCTGTTGCACGCCCTGTCTCAACGGCTTCCCGGAGCGCGCGTTGACAGCGACCCTTCGCGGGTCACCATGCCGGGCCGACATGCGCTGCGGGGCGGGCCACCCTGCAGCCTTGCCCTAGAATCTTTGGGCCCCATTCCGGCGCGAGCAACCGGCCGCCTTGCGCACGCACCTACAGGAGACCTTCTTCATGACCAGCTACCAGCACATCCAGATTCCGCCCCAGGGCCAGAAGATCACCGTCAACGCCGACATGTCGCTGAACGTGCCCCACCAGCCCATCATCCCGTTCATCGAGGGCGACGGCACGGGCATGGACATCACGCCCGTGATGCTCAAGGTGGTGGATGCGGCTGTGGCAAAGTCTTATGGCGGGCAGCGCAAGATCCACTGGATGGAGGTGTATGCCGGCGAGAAGGCCACCAAGGTCTATGGCCCCGACGTGTGGCTGCCCGAAGAGACGCTGTATGCCGTGCGCGACTACGTGGTTTCCATCAAGGGGCCGCTCACCACGCCCGTGGGCGGCGGCATCCGTTCGCTGAACGTGGCGCTGCGCCAGGAGCTGGACCTGTACGTCTGCCTGCGCCCGGTGCGCTACTTCAAGGGCGTGCCTTCGCCGGTGCGTGAGCCCGAGAAGACCAACATGGTCATCTTCCGCGAGAACTCCGAGGACATCTATGCCGGCATCGAGTTCGAGGCCGAGTCGGACAAGGCCAAGAAGCTCATCAAGTTCTTGCAGGAGGAGTTCGGCGTCAAGAAGATCCGCTTTCCTGAAACGTCGGGCATCGGGGTCAAGCCGGTGTCGCGCGAGGGCACGCAGCGCCTGGTGCGCAAGGCCATCCAGTACGCCATCGACAACGACCGGCCCAGCGTGACCCTGGTGCACAAGGGCAACATCATGAAGTTCACCGAAGGGGGCTTCCGTGACTGGGGCTATGAACTGGCAGCCCAGGAATTTGGCGCGCAGCTGATCGACGGCGGCCCGTGGATGCGCATCAAGAATCCCCGCACCGGCAAGGACATCACCATCAAGGACAGCATCGCCGACGCCTTCCTGCAGCAGATCCTGCTGCGCCCGGCCGAGTACAGCGTGATCGCCACGCTGAACCTGAATGGCGACTACATCTCCGACGCATTGGCGGCGCAGGTGGGCGGCATCGGCATCGCCCCGGGTGCCAACCTGTCCGACAGCGTGGCGATGTTCGAGGCCACCCATGGCACGGCCCCCAAGTACGCGGGAAAGGACTATGTCAACCCGGGCTCCGAGATCCTCTCGGCCGAGATGATGCTGCGCCACATGGGCTGGACCGAGGCGGCCGACCTGATCATCAGTTCCATGGAGAAGGCCATCCAGAGCAAGAAGGTGACCTATGACTTTGCGCGCCTCATGGACGGGGCCACGCAGGTGAGCTGCTCGGGCTTCGGGCAGGTGATGATCGACCACATGTAAGCGCCCCGGCAACCACGGGTGCGTGACTGGGCCCGCCGCTGGTCGGCGGGTTTTTTTTGCCCTAGCGCAAGGTCAGCGCCCAGCAAAAAGGCCATCCCAACAGATGCTGGAATGGCCTTGAATGGCTCCTCAACCTGGGCTCGAACCAGGGACCTACGGATTAACAGTCCGGCGCTCTACCGACTGAGCTATTGAGGAATGATCGGTGTTTGTTTTTGGCAGGCCTTGTGCAATTGCAAGGCTTGGAATTTGGCTCCTCGACCTGGGCTCGAACCAGGGACCTGCGGATTAACAGTCCGTCGCTCTACCGACTGAGCTATCGAGGAACAAGACTTAGATTATATACATAAAAAAGTGCTGCCTTGACGCTGTGCTGTGCAAGGGATGCGAAGGGCAATGTCAGCGCTGCGGCTCAGGGCGAAGCCACAGCCACACCAGTACGCAGGCCATGCTGACCACCGCGCTGATGGACGCCCAGCGCGGGATATGCACCACCCACAGCACCAGCGCGCACAGGGCCATCAGGAAGGTGGCGCTCCACTTCGCATGGCGGCTCACGCGCCCGCCGTTGGCCCAGTTGCGCAGCATGGAGCCGAACAGCGGGTGGAACCACAGCCAGCGGTACAGGCGCGGCGAACTGCGCGCGGCCGCCCAGCCCGCCATGAGGATGAACACCGTACTGGGCAGGCCCGGCACGACGATGCCGATCACCCCCAGCGCCAGGCAGAGTGCGGCAAACACCAGCAAGAGCCAGCGCGCCAGCGCTGGCAGGGGCGCTTGCTCAGGGACGGGCGGCAGTGGCTCGGGCGGCGGGGACATGCCCGCCATTGTGCAGGTGTTGCCGGGCGTTATGCTCCAAGGCAGGGACGCCGCCATGCCTTTCGCCATGCCCTGCGCTTGGCGGCTGCAGCCCGCAGACCCACCATGACCATCCGCACCATCCTGAAGATGGGCGACCCGCGACTGTTGCGGGTCGCCCAACCCGTTACCGCATTCGATACGCCCGCGCTGCACCAACTGGTGAACGACATGCGCGAGACGATGCAGGCCGTGAACGGTGCGGGCCTGGCAGCACCGCAGATCGGGGAGGATTGGCAGGTGGTGATCTTCGGCTCCGGCGAGCGCAACCCGCGCTACCCCGACCGCCCCATCGTGCCGCCCACGGTGCTCATCAATCCCGTGATCACGCCGCTGGGCGCCGAAGAGGAGGACGACTGGGAAGGCTGCCTGTCCGTGCCGGGCCTGCGCGGCAAGGTGCCGCGCTTTGCGCGCATCCACTACCGCGGCGTCGACCTGCTGGGCGCGCCCATCGACCGTGTGGCGGAAGGTTTCCACGCGCGGGTAGTGCAGCACGAGTGCGACCACCTGATCGGCAAGCTCTACCCAATGCGCGTGCGCGATTTCACGCAGTTCGGTTACACGGAGGTGTTGTTTCCGGAGATTGGTGCGGTAGAAGACGATTGAGCGCTCAATCAGGCTGTAGCGCCCTTGTGGAAAGCGCAAGCAGCTATCGAAATCATAGTCATTGATCGGCCAGCGCCTGCAGTAGCTCGGTCTCGATCTGGATCTGTCGCGCGTTGTTCTGCATCTCCGGGCCCTGCACCAGGAACACGTCCTCCACCCGTTCGCCCAGCGTGCTCACCTTGGCCAACTGCACGCTGAGGCCGTGGCGCGAGAGTACACGCGCCACCAGGTACAGCAGGCCGGCACGGTCGCTGGCGGAAATGCTGATGAGCCAGCGCTGGGCCTTTTCGTCAGGGCGCAGCGTGACGCGCGGCGCGATGGGGAAGCTCTTGACGCGACGCGACACGCGCTTGCGCGTAGGCTCGGGCAGGGGCCGCGGGTCTTCGATGGCGCGCAGCAGGTCGTTCTCGACCATGTGAATGAGCTCGCGGTAGGCGCCTGGCTGGCTGGAGGCAACGACCTGGAAGGTGTCCAGCGCATGGCCGTTGTTGGCGGTGTGCACGCGCGCATCCAGGATGGAAAAGCCCGCACGGTCGAAGTAGCCGCAGATGCGCATGAACAGGTCGCTTCGGTCGGGCGCATACACCAGCACCTGCAGGCCTTCACCCGCCAGCGACTGGCGTGCGCGCACCACCGGCTTGCCGGCGCCCACGTGGCGCGAGAGGTGGCGGGTGTGCCAGGCGATGTCCGCCGCCTCGTGGCGCATGAAATAGCTCACGTCCAGCGTATCCCACAGCTTCTTGTGCGCCTCGTGGGGCTGAGAGGCCAATGCCAGCAGCACCAGCGCCTCGCGTTTGCGCGCCTCGATCTCGGCGGCGGCGTCGGGTGCGCGCCCGCCCAGGGTGCGCAGCGTCGCGTGGTACAGGTCTTCCAGCAGCTTGCCCTTCCAGGCGTTCCACACCTTGGGGCTGGTGCCGCGGATGTCGGCCACGGTGAGCAGGTACAGGGCGGTGAGGTAGCGCTCGTTGCCCACGCGGCGAGCGAAGGCGGCGATCACGTCGGGGTCGGACAGATCCTGCTTTTGCGCCACCTGGCTCATGGTGAGGTGCTCGGCCACGAGGAATTCAATGAGCCGCGCGTCCTCGCGCGTGATGCCGTGCGCCGCGTGCTGGCGGCAAAAGCGCCGCACTTCCTGCGCGCCGATCTGTGAATGGTCGCCGCCGCGCCCCTTGCCGATGTCGTGGAACAGCGCAGCGATGTAGAGAATCCACGGTTTGTCCCAGCCTGCGGCGAGCTGTGAACACGACGGGTATTCATGTGCGTGCTCTGCCATGAAAAAGCGCCGCACGTTGCGCAGCACCATCAGGATGTGCTGGTCCACCGTGTAGACATGGAACAAGTCGTGCTGCATCTGCCCCACGATGCGCCGGAAGGGCCACAGGTAGCGGCCCAGCACGGAGGTCTGGTTCATGAGCCGCATGGCGTGCGTGATGCCTGCGGGCTGCTGCAGGATCTGCATGAACAGCGCGCGGTTCGCGGGGTCGCGCCGGAATTCACTGTCCATTACGCCACGCGCGTTGTAGAGCGCTCGCAGCGTGCGTGCCGACAGATCCTTGAGCCCTACGGTGGTCTCGTAGAGCAGGAAGGTTTCCAGGACGGCGTGGGGTTCTCTTTCGTACAGGTCGTCGCTGGCCACTTCGATCATGCCGGCCTTCTCGAAGAAGCGCGGGTTGATCGGACGCAGTTCATGCGTGGAGGGGTTCAGTCGCTCCTCGATGCCCAGCAGCAGGATCTGGCACAGCTGCGACACGGCCTTGGCGGCCCAGTAGTAGCGGCGCATCAGCGTCTCGCTGGCACGCATCGCCAGGCGCTGGCCGTCCGGTGCGGTGGAGCGGTAGCCGAAGGTCTCGGCCACGGCGGTCTGCAGATCGAACACCAGGCGGTCTTCGCGCCGGCCGGCCAGCGCATGCAGGCGTGCGCGGATCAGGAACAGCAACGCCTCGTTGCGCTCGATCTGCTGCACCTCGAACGGTGTGGCCAGGCCACTGGCCGCCAGCTCGCGCCAATTGCGCCCCAGGCCCGCGGCGCGCGCCACCCACTGGATGAGCTGCAGGTCGCGCAGGCCGCCGGGCGACTCCTTGCAGTTGGGCTCCAGCGCGTAGGGGGTGTTTTCGTACTTCGTATGGCGCTGGCGCATCTCCAGCGTCTTGGCGACCAGAAAGGCGCGCGGGTCCATCTGCGCGTCGTAGCGCTGGCGGAACGCATCGAACAGCGCGGCGTTGCCGCACAGCAGGCGCGCTTCCAGCAGCGATGTCTGCACCGTCACATCGGCGGCGGCCTCGCTCAGGCATTCGGCCACGCTGCGCACGCTGGACCCAACCTCCAGCCCCGCGTCCCAGCAGCTGCCGATGAAGGTCTCGATCGGTGTGCAGGGCGCCGCACCTGCATGGCCCGCGGCCACGCTCATGCCGTCCGGCAGCAGCAGCAGCACGTCCACGTCGGAATAAGGGAACAGCTGTGCGCGTCCGTAGCCCCCCACGGCGACCAGCGCCATGCCTTCAGGCAACTGCGCGCGGTCCCACAGCCGGCACAGCAGGCCGTCGGTCAGCGACGAGAGGCGATGCAGCAGGCTGCGCACGCCGCGCGTGGACGCTCCGGGCGCGCGCAGGGTCGCCAGCAGGGCGGCCTTGTCCTGGCGGTAGGCGTCGCGCAGCGCATGCAGCTGCGCGAGATCCGGTGCAGTGGCGGGGGGCAGGGGGGGATGGAAGGCATGGAGGACATTTAGCAAGAACCGTGCATGCCTTGCGGCGCTCTGGGCGCGGCGGCCTGGCTCAGGTCGTGGTGGCGGTGACGAAGGCCGGCAGCGCGGGGGAGCCGGCGGAGAGGGTCAGCACGTCGTAGCCGGTCTCGGTCACGAGCACGGTGTGTTCCCACTGCGCCGACAGACTGTGGTCTTTGGTGATGATGGTCCAGCCGTCCTTGCCCAGCTCCTTGATGTCGCGCTTGCCCAGGTTGAGCATGGGCTCGATGGTGAACGTCATGCCGGGCACCAGCTCCTCGCCCGTGCCGGGGCGGCCATAGTGCAGCACCTGCGGGTCCTCATGGAATTTCTGGCCGATGCCGTGGCCGCAAAACTCGCGCACCACCGACAGGCCGTGGCCCTCGGCGAACTTCTGGATGGCGTGGCCGATGTCGCCCAGGCGCGCGCCCGGCTTGACCTGCTGGATGCCCAGCCACATGGATTCGAACGTGAGCTGCGACAGCCGCTTGGCGGCAATGGAGCATTCGCCGATGAGGTACATGCGGCTGTTGTCGCCATACCAACCGTCCTTGGTGATCACGGTGACGTCCACATTGACGATGTCGCCCTTCTTGAGCGGCTTGTCGTTGGGAATGCCGTGGCAGACCACATGGTTGACCGAGGTGCACAGGTGGCCGGGGTAGGGCGGGTAGCCCGGAGGCTGGTAGCCGATGGTGGCGGACACGGTGCCCTGGGCGGCCATGCATTCCGCGCCCAGGCGGTCGATCTCTGCGGTGGTGATGCCGGGCTTGATGTGTGGGGCAATGTAGTCCAGCACTTCGGACGCCAGGCGGCAGGCCTCGCGCATGCCGGCGATGCCCTGCGCGTCTTTGATGGTGATGCTCATGGCGCAAATTATCCCATCGGCCTTTGCCCCCTGTGGGCGCGGGGCGGGCAAGGGCGGGTGCCGCCGGCTAAAATAGCGGGCTCTCACCAACACGCGCTGCCGGCGCGGCGGCCCCATTCAGCGGCTGCCTCAACCAGCGGGCGAAACGCCTCTTTCTGCCACCACACAGGCCGCTACCGTGACCTTGCACATCACCCCGCTGGAGGGCGGCAATGCCCTCAGCACCTTCCGCGCCCAGCAACTGCAACCCGCCCTGGCGGCCATTCATCCCAAGATCGACGGCATTGCGGCGCGCTTCGTGCACCTGGTGGCCGGCGACGCCGCACCCGATGCCGCCGCGCGCGAGCGCCTGGCCGCGCTGCTGACCTACGGCGACCCATACGCCGGCCCGCGGGACGGCATGGTGCTGTATGTCACTCCGCGCCTGGGCACGGTGTCGCCCTGGGCGTCCAAGGCCACGGACATCGCCCACAACTGCGGCCTGGCGGTGCGCCGCATCGAGCGCATCACCGAATACCGCATCAGCCTCAAGGGCGGCCTGCTGGGTGGCAAGCCCGAGTTGAGCACCGAGCAGCTGCAGCAGGTTGCGGCGCTCTTGCACGACCGCATGACGGAATCGGTGGTCACCACGCTGGACGAGGCGCAGCGCCTGTTCACCGAGCTGCAGGCCGAGCCCATGGCCTTCGTGGATGTGCTGCAGGGCGGGCGTGCGGCGCTGGAGGCTGCGAACAAGGCTTGGGGCCTGGCCCTGGCCGACGACGAGATCGACTACCTGGTCAACGCCTTCACAGGCCTGGCGCGCAACCCCACCGACGTGGAGTTGATGATGTTCGCCCAGGCCAACAGCGAGCACTGCCGCCACAAGATCTTCAACGCCCAGTTCACCATCGACGGCGTGGCGCAGGACAAGAGCCTGTTCGGCATGATCCGCAACACCGAAGCCGTGTCGCCCCAGCATACCGTGGTGGCCTATGCCGACAACGCCTCCATCATGGAAGGCAGTGAGGTCGAGCAATTCATCGCCAAATTCGAGTCTTTCGCCCAACAGGTAAGCGCTCCAAGCTATCAAAAGCGTAGTGCAACCCACCATGTTCTGATGAAGGTGGAAACGCACAACCACCCGACGGCCATCTCGCCGTTCCCCGGTGCCGCCACCGGTGCGGGGGGCGAGATCCGCGACGAGGGCGCTACCGGCCGCGGCTCCAAGCCCAAGGCGGGCCTGACGGGCTTCACCGTGTCCAAGCTCTGGGGCAGCGAGGTGGGCAAGCCCGAGCACATCGCCAGCCCACTGCAGATCATGACCGAGGGGCCGCTGGGCGGCGCCGCGTTCAACAACGAGTTCGGCCGGCCCAACCTGACGGGCTACTTCCGCGAATACGAGCAGGTGGTCGGAACGGGCGAGGGCGCCATCATCCGCGGCTACCACAAGCCCATCATGATCGCGGGCGGCCTGGGCACGATCGACGCGCGGCTCACCCAAAAAATCCTGTTCCCCGCCGGCACGCTGCTGATCCAGCTGGGCGGCCCCGGCATGCGCATCGGCATGGGCGGCGGCGCCGCCAGCTCCATGGCCACGGGCACCAACGCGGCGGAGCTGGACTTCGACTCCGTGCAGCGCGGCAACCCCGAGATCGAGCGCCGCGCGCAGGAGGTCATCAACCACTGCTGGGCGCAGGGGGCGGATAACCCCATCCTGGCCATCCATGACGTGGGCGCGGGCGGCCTGTCGAACGCCTTCCCCGAGCTGACGAATGACGCGGGCCGCGGCGCGCGCTTCGACCTGCGCGCCGTGCCGCTGGAGGAGTCCGGCCTGGCGCCCAAGGAAATCTGGTCCAACGAGAGCCAGGAGCGCTATGTACTGGCCATCGCGCCCGAGTCGCTGGCGCAGTTCACGGCCTTCTGCGAGCGCGAGCGCTGCCCCTTCGCCGTCATCGGCACGGCCACCGAGGAGCGCCAACTCGTGCTGGAAGACACGGCCGTCGCATCCGGCGAGCAGAAGTACCCCGTGGACATGCCCATGGATGTGCTGCTGGGCAAGCCGCCCAAGATGCACCGCGACGTGACCAGCGTGCAGCGCAGCTTCGCGCCGCTGAACGTGGACGGCCTGCCGCTGGAGAAGGCTGTGATCGAGGTGCTGGCCCACCCCACGGTGGCGTCCAAGCGCTTTCTCATCACCATCGGCGACCGCGCCGTGGGCGGCCTGACCCACCGCGACCAGATGGTGGGCCCCTGGCAGGTGCCCGTGGCCGACGCGGCCGTGACGCTGGCCGACTTCCGTGGCTTTGCCGGCGAGGCCATGGCCATGGGCGAACGCACGCCGCTGGCGGCGCTCAATGCGCCCGCGTCGGGCCGCATGGCGGTGGCGGAGAGCATCACCAACCTGTTGGCGGCACCCATCGAACTGCCGCGCGTGAAGCTGTCGGCCAACTGGATGGCGGCCTGCGGCGAGCCCGGAGAAGACGCCGCGCTGTACGAGACCGTGAAGGCCGTGGGCATGGAGCTGTGCCCGCAGCTGGGCATCTCCATCCCCGTGGGCAAGGACAGCCTGTCCATGCGCACCCAGTGGAGCGAGGGCGGCGAGACCAAGAAGGTCACCTCGCCCGTCAGCCTCATCATCACCGCGTTCGCCACGCTGGCCGACGTGCGCGGCACGCTCACGCCGCAGCTCGACGCCAAGGAAGAGGACACGACCCTCGTGCTGATCGACCTGGGCCGCGGCAAGATGCGCATGGGCGGCTCCATCCTCGGGCAGGTGCTGAACCAGACCGGCGACGAGACGCCCGACCTGGACGACGCCAAGGATCTGATCGCCCTGGTGGATGCCGTGAACGCGCTGCGGGCTAAAGGTGCGATCCTGGCCTACCACGACCGGGGCGACGGCGGCCTGCTGGCTACCGTGGCCGAGATGGCCTTTGCCGGTCAGGTGGGCGTGGCGCTGAACGTGGACATGCTCATCACCGAGGGCGACGGCATCACCGACAGCCGCATGGACAGCGGCGAGGGCAAGAACTGGGGCGCCCAGATCAGCGGCCGGCGCGAGGAGCGCACGCTGCGCGCGCTGTTCAACGAGGAACTGGGCGTGGTGCTGCAGGTGAGGACCAGCGAGCGCAACGAGGTCATGCAGACGCTGCGCGCGCACGGACTGTCCACTTGCAGCCACTTCGTGGGCAAGACGCGCCCGCTGTCCTCGCCCATCGATGCGGGCAAGGGCGAGTTGCAGGTGTGGCGCGATGCCAAGGCCGTGTTCAGCGCCAGCCTGCCGGACCTGCACCAGGTGTGGGACGCGGTGAGCTGGAAGATCTGCCAGCAGCGCGACAACCCCGCCTGCGCTGACAGTGAGCACGCCGCGGCCGGCGATCCCGCAGACCCCGGCATGCACGTGCAGCTCACGTTCGACCCATTGGACAACGTGGCCGCGCCGTACATCGCCACTGGCGCGCGCCCGCGTGTGGCGGTGCTGCGCGAGCAGGGCGTGAATTCGCACGTGGAAATGGCCTACACCTTCACCGAGGCGGGCTTCGAGGCGTTCGACGTGCACATGACCGACCTGCAGACCGGCCGTGCCGACCTGGCGCAGTTTGCTGGCGTGGTGGCCTGCGGCGGCTTCAGCTACGGCGACACGCTGGGCGCGGGCATCGGCTGGGCGCGCTCCATCACGTTCAACGAGCGCCTGTCGGCCCAGTTCCAGCAGTTCTTCGCGCGTGGCGACACCTTCGCCCTGGGCGTGTGCAACGGCTGCCAGATGTTTGCCGAACTGGCTGACATCATCCCTGGCGCGCAGGACTGGCCGCGCTTCACCACCAACCAGAGCCACCGCTTCGAGGCGCGCCTGTCGATGGTCGAAGTGCTGGAATCGCCCAGCATCTTCCTTCAGGGCATGGCCGGCAGCCGCCTGCCGATCGCCGTCGCGCACGGCGAGGGCTATGCCAACTTCCAGTACCGTGGCAATGCCGACAAGGTGGTGCGTGCCATGCGCTTCGTGGACAACCATGGCCAGCCGACCGAGCGCTACCCGTTCAACCCCAATGGCAGCGCCGGCGGGCTCACGGCCGTGACCACGGCGGATGGCCGCTTCACGGCCATGATGCCGCACCCCGAGCGTGTGTTCCGCAACATCCAGATGAGCTGGACCGATCTGGCCGCCACGGGGGGCAAGGACGCGTTCAGCCCCTGGATGCGCGTGTGGCGCAACGCGCGAAAGTGGGTGGGGTGACGCGGGTGTGATTGGCGCCGCGGCGCGCGGCTAGCAGCCGCCGCGCACCTGGCACTCGGGCACGATGCGCCCGTGCGCATCGCGCCACTGCATCGGCGGGCCGTCGGAAGACGGCGCCGCCGGCGCGGGTGGCTGCGGCGGCCGGTACGGATCGTGCAGCACGGTGGATGAGCCCACGCCGGCTCCGACGTGTGCGCCGCCCATGGGAACCGAGACGCCCACGCCCACGCCGCCAGTCACCTGGCCGCTTGGGTGCACTCCCACTCCGACGCCCACCGGCCCCACGCCGGTGCCCACCCCGGCTGATACGCCGCCCGAACCCACGCCGACGCCCACGCTGAACGGCCCCACCGGCACGCCCACGCCCAGGCGCGCCGACGGGCCGGCGCAGGCGGACAGCACCAGCGCGGCCAGCGCGGCGGCGGTGCGCACGGGGCGCGAGGACGCAGTGCGAGAGGGCATGCCGCCATGGTACGCCTGCCCGCCTATTACAAAAACAATAGCTGTCAGCGCTTGTCCCACATGCGTTAGGGGTGTTTTCATTCAGAATGGCGGCTTCTTGAAAGGAACTCACCCATGGCCGGCGCCAGCCTTCTGACCCTGCTTGACGACATCGCCACCATCCTGGACGACGTGGCCCTCATGACCAAGGTGGCCGCCAAGAAAAGCGCCGCCATGGCCGACGACGTGTCCGTCATGACCAAGGTGGCGGCGCAAAAGACCGCAGGGGTGCTGGGCGACGACCTGGCGCTCAATGCCCAGCAGGTCACTGGCGTGCGGGCAGAGCGCGAGATCCCCGTCGTGTGGGGCGTCGCCCGCGGGTCCCTGGTGAACAAGGCCATCCTCGTGCCGGCGGCGCTGCTCATCAGCGCGTTCGCGCCGTGTGCCGTGACGCCGCTGCTCATGGTGGGCGGGGCCTTCCTGTGCTTCGAAGGCTGCGAAAAGCTCGCGCACAAGCTTTTGCACACGCCCGAGGAAGATGCCGTGCAACACGCGATCCATGCGCAGGCCAACGCCAATCCCAATGTGGACCTGGCGCGGGTGGAGAAGGACAAGATCAAGGCGGCCGTGCGTACCGACTTCATCCTCTCTGCTGAAATCATCGCCATCACCCTGGGCGCCGTCGCGGGCGCGCCTTTTGCGCAGCAAGTGGCGGTACTGGCGGGCATCGCCGTCCTGATGACGGTGGGGGTCTATGGCCTCGTGGCGGGCATCGTGAAGCTGGACGACCTGGGCCTGTGGCTCAGCCGCCAGGCCAGCAACGCGGCACAGGCCCTGGGCCGCGGCATCGTCGCGGCCGCTCCCTGGCTCATGAAGACGCTGTCGGTGGTCGGCACCGCAGCCATGTTCCTCGTCGGCGGGGGCATCCTGGTGCATGGCGTGCCGGCGCTGCACCATGCCGTCGAGGGCGTGGGCGCGGCGGTGCAGGGTTGGCCGCTGGGCGGACTGTGGTCGGTGCTGGTGACCAACCTGCTCAATGCCGTGGTGGGCTTGGTGGCGGGCGCCGTGGTGCTGGCGGTGTGGACGCTGGTGGGGCGGCTGCGCGGCAAGGCGGCTGCCAATGGCACGCATTGAGTGAGGCCATATGCCGCCGTTTGTGACGAAATAGACACATACGAATAGACACACAGATTCTGGGTTTGATCTGTAGCAATATTGACCATATTACTCGTGGGCTTAATACGTGCACGGGGGTCGTCCCCGGTCAACCCAACGTATCGAGTCAACATGAAAAAGAATCTTCTGGCCCTGGCCGTTCTGTGTGCGATGACCTCCGGCGCTGCCTTCGCGCAGCAGGTTGCGGAAGGTTCCTGGCTGGTGCGTGCACGCGCGGTGCATCTGGACAGCGCCAACAACGGTGCCGCCGGCGACGCGGGTGTGAGCATCAACGACAAGTGGATTCCTGAAGTCGACGTCTCGTACTTCTTCACGCCCAACCTCGCTGCCGAACTGGTCCTGACCTACCCGCAAAAGCACGACGTGCGCCTGAACGGCGACAAGATCGGCTCGCTCAAGCACCTGCCGCCCTCGCTGCTGCTGCAGTACCACTTCACGAACTTCGGCGCGTTCAAGCCGTACGTGGGCGCTGGTGTCAACTACACGCGCTTTTCCAGCGTGAAGCTGCCCGCAGGCCTGGACGTGAAGCGCAACAGCTGGGGCGGTGCCCTGCAAGTGGGCTTCGACTATGCGCTGGACAAGAACTGGTCCCTGAACGTGGACGTGAAGAAGGTGTACATCGACACCGACGTGCGCGGCGTGGGCACTTTCAAGGTTGACCCGGTGCTGTTCGGCGTGGGCGTGGGCTACCGCTTCTAAGCACGCAAGTTCCGTTCTTCATGGTGGGGTGGGCCGGCGCATGCGCCGGCCCTTTTTTTTATCCTCGGCGGACGGTAAATTGATGCTCTCATTGAAGGAGCTATTTGCGCTTGGTGGGCAAGCGCTTCCGCCTGATTTGATCCTTTATTGGCTGGGCGGCGAAAAAGCCAACCACAGCGGGCAATCCGGCACAAGAGGTGCACTGTGGATTGCCCTGCAGATCGCGCGTACGTCCTACCTGAAGAGGTGTCGTTGGACTGCAGGGGCGCGTTGGCAGGTGGCCTACGCTGCAGCGCTATGTCTGCAGTTTCTCCCCTTGCTCGGCTTGACGGCGTCCTTCACCACCTCGGCCTGGCAACGCCGCAGCCGCCCGCGGGTGTGGCCTCGGCCGCCGAACGCGGCGAGATCCTGGCCGGCCTGTTGCAGCCGCAGGCGGCGCTCTCACCCAAGTATTTCTACGACCAGCGGGGCTCGGAACTCTTCGAGGCCATCACCCGCCTGCCCGAGTACTACCCCACGCGTACCGAGCGTGCCTTGCTGCGGCGCCACGGGCACGCCATTGCCCAGGCCGTAGGCCCGGAGCGTGTGGTGATCGAGCCCGGGGCGGGCAATTGCGACAAGGCGCGCGAGCTCTGCGCGCTGGTACGGGCCACGCACTTCGTGGGGGTGGACATCTCCGCCGACTACCTGCGGGATGCCATCGCGCGCCTGCGTGTGGCACTGCCGGGCCTGCATGCCCGCGCCGTGGGCGCGGACATCACCCGGGGTGTGCACCTGCCGCCGGACGTTCCCGGTGCGCGCCGCCTCGTCTTCTACCCTGGCTCGTCCATCGGCAACTTCGACCCGCCCCAGGCACTGGCCCTGCTGCGGCACATGCGCGAACTGGCGCTGGACGATGGCGGCCTGCTGATCGGCTTCGACCTGCCCAAGGACGTGGCCGTGCTGGAGGCCGCGTACGACGACGCCGCCGGCGTGACCGCGGCCTTCAACCGCAACGCGCTGGCCCACGTGAACCGCCTGGTCGGCAGCGACTTCGTGCCCGCGCAGTGGCGCCACCGCGCCTTCTTCAACCCCCATGCCTCGCGCATCGAGATGCACCTGGAGGCCGCGGGGCCGCAGCGTGTGCGCTGGCCGGGCGGCGGGCGCGACTTTGCGGCGGACGAGCGCATCCATACCGAGAACAGCTACAAGTACCCGCTGCCGGATTTCACCGCGTTGCTGCACGAAGCGGGTTTCACGCGCACGCAGGCCTGGACGGACGATCGCGGCTGGTTCGCCTTGGTGCATGCCCAGGCGTGATGCCGCCAGGGGATACCACATGCGCTTGCCACCCTCGACTCCCACGCTGCCGTCGTCGCCGCAGCAGTCGCAGCCCTCGATGGCGCTGCGCTACGCCGCGGTGCGCGCGGCCACCGAGGCGCTGGCGCGGCCCCTCTCGGCCGAGGACTGCTGCGCCCAGTCCATGCCCGACGCCAGCCCCGTCAAATGGCACCTGGCGCACACGAGCTGGTTCTTCGAGACCTTCGTCCTGGAGGCGCACGAGAGCGGCTTCCGAGCATTCGATCCGGCGTTCCGCGTGCTGTTCAACTCGTACTACCACGGCGTGGGGCGGCAGCACCCGCGCCCGCAGCGTGGGTTGATCACGCGGCCCGACCTGGCCACTGTGCGGGCCTACCGCGCCGACGTGGATGCGCGCATGCAGCAGCTCCTGTCGCAGCCCGAAGTTCCGGGTGACGTGCTGGCGCTGGTGGAACTGGGCCTGCAGCATGAGCAGCAGCACCAGGAGCTGATCCTCACCGACGTCAAGCACCTGCTCTGGTGCAACCCGCTGTGGCCGGCCTACCAGGGCACAGCCGCGGCCGTGGTGGCGGACGCCATTGCGGCACAAGACACCGCGTGGCGGCGCCTGGAAGGCGGCCTGGCGCAGATCGGCCACGATGGCGAGGGCTTCGCCTTCGACAACGAGACGCCGCGCCACACCGTCTTCCTGCAACCCTTCGAGATCGCCACCCGACCGGTGACCAACGCGCAGTACCTGGCTTTCGTGCAGGCCGGCGGCTACCGCGAGCCGGCCCACTGGTTGGCCGAGGGCTGGGACTGGCGGCGTGCTCAAGGGCTGGAGTACCCCATCTACTGGCGCAGTGATGGGGAGTGCGGCCAAGGTGGCGGGCCAGGCGGGTGGAGCGAATTCACGCTATCAGGCGAGCGCCCGCTGCATCCTGCGCAACCGGTGGTGCACCTGTCCTACTACGAGGCCGATGCCTTTGCCCGCTGGGCCGGCGCGCGCCTGCCCACGGAAGCCGAGTGGGAGGTGGCCGCCGCGGCGGCCTGTGCCGGGCCCGCGGGCTGCGTGGACCATCCCGCAGATGCCGATGTCTTGGACGACGGCAGCCGGCTGCATCCCCGCCCCGCGGCACCGGCGGTCGGCGCCGATCCCTTCCAGCCGATGGGCGGCGAGGTCTGGGAATGGACGCAGTCCAGCTACGCCCCGTACCCCGGCTTCGCGCCCGCGCCCGGTGCCGTGGGCGAGTACAACGGCAAGTTCATGGTGAACCAGTACGTGCTGCGCGGCGGCTCCTGCGCCACGCCGCCCGGCCATGTGCGTGCCAGCTACCGCAACTTCTTTCCCGCCACGGCGCGCTGGCAGTTCACGGGCCTGCGGCTGGCACGCGATGCCCGCTGAGCAGTGGGTATGCTCCTGAATCAGGAGCTACTAGCGCTTGCCAGGAAAGCGCTAGAGCCGAAAATCGCTTAAACCGCGTCCAGCGCCTGGTGCAGGTCGGCCAGCAGGTCGTCGATATGCTCGATGCCGATGGACAGGCGCACCATGCCCTCGGTCACGCCCGCCTGGGCCAGTTCTTCGGGATTGAGCTGGCGGTGCGTGGTGGAGGCCGGGTGCGTGGCCAGCGACTTGGCGTCGCCGATGTTCACCAGGCGCGTGAACAGCTGCAGCGCGTCCAGGAAGCGCGCACCGGCGGCGCGCGGGTCGCCGCTGGCCTTCAGGCTGAACGACAGGATGCCCGAGGCGCGGCCCTTCATCTGGCGCTGCACCAGGGCATGGTCCGGGTGGTCCGGCAGGCCCGCGTAGCGCACCCACTCCACCTTGGGGTGGCCCTGCAGCGCCTCGGCGATCTTCTGCGTGTTCTCGCAAATGCGGTCCATGCGCAGCGCCAGCGTCTCGATGCCCTGCAGGATCAGGAAGGCGTTGTGCGGCGAGATGGCAGCGCCCGTGTTGCGCAGCGGCACCACGCGTACGCGGCCGATATAGGCGGCCGGGCCCAGGGCCTCGGTGTAGACCACGCCGTGGTAGCTCACGTCGGGCTCGTTCAGGCGCTTGAAGCGTGCCTTGTGCTCAGCCCAAGGGAACTTGCCGCTGTCCACGATGGCGCCACCCATGCTGTTGCCGTGGCCGGCCAGGTATTTGGTCAGGGCGTGCACCACGATGTCGGCGCCGTGCTCGATGGGGCGCAGCAGGTAGGGGCTGGGCACGGTGTTGTCCACGATCAGCGGCACGCCATGCGCATGGGCCACGTCGGCGAGGGCGCGGATGTCGGTCACGTTGCCCAGCGGGTTGCCGATCGATTCGACAAAGATGGCCTTGGTGCGCGCGTCGATCAGCTGGCCGAAGCTGGCGGGATCGCGTGCGTCGGCAAAACGCACCTCGATGCCCTGCTGGGGAAAGGTGTGGGCAAACAGGTTGTAGGTGCCGCCATAGAGCGTGCTGGCGCTGACGATGTTGTCGCCCGCCTCGGCGATGGCCTGGATGGCGTAGGTGATGGCCGCCATGCCCGAGGCCACGGCCACGGCGGCAATGCCGCCCTCCAGCGCCGCGACGCGCTTTTCCAGCACGTCGGTGGTGGGGTTCATGATGCGCGTGTAGATGTTGCCGGGCACCTTCAGGTCGAACAGGTCCGCGCCGTGCTGGGCGCTGTCGAAGGCGTAGGCCACCGTCTGGTAGATGGGCACGGCCACGGACTTGGTGGTGGGGTCGGGCGAATAGCCGGCGTGGACGGCCAATGTCTCGATGCGCATGTGCTTCCTTTACGGGTGAAGGGGAGGGCGGGGCCCGGCGTCCTGGGGCGCTTCCTAGTGCGAGCCCCTGGGCGCCCTGGGGCGGAGATAGCCGCGCGATTATGGCGGCCCACCCTCCACAGGCCAACGATGCATTGGCAATGTCGATATGCGCCCGCGCGGCGCCGGGCGGGCGTTGCGTTATCCCCGCAGCCTGTGGGCTGTGCTGTGGAAAACCCCGTGGGCAACTGCGCGAAGCCGCGCCAGTCATGGCCTGGCACGCGATGCCCATGTTTTGGGCAGCAGGCCAGGATCAGGCGGAGGTGGGCGCCGGTCGCGTGCGGTAGAACTGCAGCGGCTGGGCCTGCATGTCCTTGAGATGCTGGTTCATCACCGACTTCTTCATCTTGCCCACCACGTGCATCTCGCAGGGCTTGCAGTCAAAGCGCAGGGTGAGCTTTTCCTTGCCGTTGATGAGCTGCAGCGGCTCGGCCTTGATGGTGCCCTTTACGCCGATCACACCCTTGGCCTGCTTGGGGCACAGGCTCATGGAGAAGCGCACGCAGTGCTTGGTGATCATCAGGCTGACTTCACCTTCTTCCTCTTTCGATTCGTACGCGGCGTCGATCACCTTCACGCCATGCTTCACGTAGAAGTCGTGCGCCTTGTGGTTGAACACATTGGCCAGGTAGGTCAGCGTGTCTTCGGGGAAGGGCACGGGTGGCTGCACCGGCACGGCGCGCGGCAGGCGCACGAAGCCGGCGGTGCGTGCGTCCTCCAGCGCGACCACGGCGTCACGGCGCAACTGGTTCAGTGCCGATGCGGGCACGAACCACGGCTGCGAGAGCTGCAGCGCCATGGCGTGCACGGCGAAGCGGGTGGCGCCAAAGCGCCCGAGTTGATCGCGCAGCGTGGCCTCGGCCTTGACCGCATCGGTGGCTGGCTGGTGGGGCTGGATGACCGACGCATTGCCCACGAAGCCGTCTTCGTCGGTGAGCGTGAGCGCAAAGCCGTCGGCGGTCTCGGCCAGATGGGCCCACAGGCCGATGCGACGGTCGCTGGATTTCTTCTCCAGCGTGCGCACCCAGTCCATGTCGCGGTTGCGGTTGATCTCCAGGCCCTTGCGCAGGTCCTTGAACTCGGTGATCTCGTTCTTGGGGAACACGCGCCAGATGCCCTTCTTGGGCGCCACGCATTCGGCGCGGTTGATGTGCACGCCCACCAGTTCCTTTTGCAGGTCGTAGTAGCACAGGCCGTCGCCGTTGTGCAGTGCGGTGGCTTTGTCGCTCACCTCCAGCTCGAACCAGTTGTCGCCGATCTGCGTCACCCAGCCGATGGCGCGGCCCGGCGTCTTCGGGGTGTCGAAGGCGCCGATGTCCTCCTTGCGGCCGTTGACGAAGTAGTCGGTGAACTCGCGGTTGAAGTTCTGGTCGGGATCGGGCTCGAACGTGAAGGTGGTGCGGCCGCTGGACGAGCGCGCCAGCGGCTCGCCCGTGAACTCGCGCTCCTCGATGATTTCGTCCAGCAGCTTGCGGTAGTGGGCGGTGATGTTCTTCACGTAACCCATGTCCTTGTAGCGGCCCTCGATCTTGAAGCTGCGCACGCCGGCGTCGATCAGCGCGCGCAGGTTGTCGCTCTGGTTGTTGTCCTTCATCGACAGCACGTGCTTCTCGTGCGCGATGATGCGGCCGGCGCCGTCCAGCACCTCGTAGGGCAGGCGGCAGGCCTGGTTGCAGTCGCCCCGGTTGGCGCTGCGCCCGGTGTGGGCATGGCTGATGAAACACTGGCCCGAGTACGCCACGCACAGCGCGCCGTGCACGAAGAATTCAATGGTGGTACGGCTGGGGTCGGTGGCTTCGCGAATGGCCTGGATCTGCTGCAGATCCAGCTCGCGCGCAATCACGATCTGCGACAGGCCTGCGTCCTGCAGAAAGCGCGCCTTCTCGGGCGTGCGGATATCGGTCTGCGTGCTGGCGTGCAGCTGGATGGGCGGCAGGTCCAGCTCCAGCAGGCCCATGTCCTGGATGATGAGCGCGTCGGCGCCGGCCTCGTACACCTGCCAGGCCATCTGGCGGGCGCCCTCCAGCTCGTCGTCGCGCAGAATGGTGTTCAGCGTGATGAAGATGCGGCTGTTGAAACGGTGCGCATGCTGGATGAGCCGCTCCAGGTCGCGGATGTCGTTGCCCGCCGTGGCCCGCGCGCCAAAGGCGGGGCCGCCGATGTAGACGGCGTCGGCGCCGTGGTTCACGGCTTCGATGCCGATGTCGGCGTCGCGCGCGGGGGAGAGCAGTTCGAGCTGGTGGGGCAGGAGGGACATAGGGCGTGAATTATCCCGGTCTGCGCCCGGCCGTGCCGGGGCGGGGGTACCCGGCGGCAGGTTCGCGTCTGGCAAAATTGCGGGTTTTCCCGGATGGTTCATGGACAGGGCGCTTAGCGCGCGTGTGGTTTGTGCGCCTGCCGCTTCCACCGCCAGCGGCACGGCCGGGTTGCGTCCGCCGGCGTGGTTCTTCCTTTGAGATCACATGGATATACAGTTCAGCACCTACTACACACTGATCTTCGCGGCCATCGTGCTGCTGGTGGGCAAGTTCCTCGTGCAGCGCATCCGCTGGCTGCGCGAATTCAACATTCCGGAACCCGTGGCGGGCGGCCTGGTGG
Organism: Diaphorobacter nitroreducens; assembly: GCF_002214645.1. NCBI lineage: Bacteria > Pseudomonadati > Pseudomonadota > Betaproteobacteria > Burkholderiales > Comamonadaceae > Diaphorobacter > Diaphorobacter nitroreducens. The sequence continues at coordinate 1,358,855 of NZ_CP016278.1, read as the reverse complement.
CGGCGCTCATCTCCTGGGGCTGAACGCCGCGTTCGACGTGCGTGCGTCGTTCGACACCGGCCTGCAGACCGCTTTCATGCTGGTGTTCTTCTCCTCCATCGGGCTGAGCGCCAACTTCCTCAAGCTGCGCGAGGGCGGCATGGGGCTGATCGTCTTCCTGCTGGTCGTGGTGGTGTTCATCGGCGTGCAGAACAGCGTGGGCGTGGCGCTGGCCACCGCGCTGGGGCTGGACCCGCTGATCGGCCTGATCGCGGGCTCCATCACTCTGGTGGGCGGACACGGCACGGCCGGGGCCTGGGGCTCGGTGCTGGAAAACGACCACGGCATCCCTGGCGCCATCACCTTGGGCATTGCCTGTGCCACCTTCGGCCTGGTCATCGGCGGGCTGATCGGCGGGCCGCTGGCCAAATGGCTGATCCAGCGCCACGGGCTGAAGCACCCGCAGGGCACGGGCGATGCCGGCGCGCTGGAGGCGGGCACGCCCAACTTCGAGTTCCCGCACAAGACGCGCCTGATCACCGCGGACGCGGCCATCGAGACCATGGCCCTGTTTGCCGGCTGCCTGGCTTTTGCCGAGTTCATGAGCCAGTTGACGAAGGGCACGGCGCTGCAACTGCCCACCTTCGTGTGGGCGCTGGGCGGGGGCGTGCTGATCCGCAACGTGCTGGACTACGTCTTCAACTTCGAGGTGTTCGACCGCGCCATCGACGTGTTCGGCAACACCGGGCTGTCCGTCTACCTGGCGATCGCGCTGCTGTCACTCAAGCTGTGGGAGCTGGCCGGGCTGGCGGGTCCGCTGGTCATCATCCTGGGCGTGCAGACGCTGGTCATGGCGGCCTACGCGGGCTTCGTCACCTTCCGCCTGATGGGAAGCAACTACGATGCGGCCGTTCTCTGTGCGGGGCATTGCGGCTTCGGCATGGGCGCCACGCCCACGGCGGTGGCCAACATGCAGGCCATTACCAACCAGTACGGCGCGTCGCACAAGGCTTTCCTGATCGTGCCCATGGTGGGCGCGTTCTTCATCGACCTGGTCAATGCCGTGGCCATCCAGGTCTTCATCAACGTGTTCGGCTAAGCGCCCACCACGGCGCGGAGGGCAGGCGGTGCGTACAGGATTCGGACTGATCGGGCTGCTGCTGGCCCTGGCCCTCGTGGCCGTGCTGGTCAAGAAGCAGATGGGCGCCACGCGCGTCGCCGTGCCGCCCGCCGTGCAGGGGCTGCCGGCGCCGGCGGAGGGCGCTGCCTCCACGGTGCGCGCGCAAAGCCAGCAGGTGCAGCAGCAGGTGAAGCAGCAGATGGACGCACTGATGCAGCAGCCACGCACCCTGCCCGAAGATTGATGGCAAAAATGGCCTCTAGCGCTTATCCATCAAGCGCGAGCAGCTATTGAAAGATGAGCGAATCCGACGACGCCCACTGGATGCGCGAGGCCATCGCCCAGGCGCGCGCCGCGCAGCAGGCGGGCGAGGTGCCCGTGGGCGCCGTGCTGGTGCGCGATGGGCAGGTGATCGCCACCGGGCGCAATGCCCCCATCGCCGGGCACGACCCCACGGCGCATGCCGAGATGGCCGCGCTGCGCGCCGGCGCGGCGCAGCTCTCCAACTACCGGCTCGACGGCTGCACGCTCTACGTCACGCTGGAGCCGTGCGCCATGTGCAGCGGCGCCATGCTGCACGCGCGCCTGCCGCGCGTGGTCTACGGCGCGGCGGATGCCAAGACCGGCGCGGCGGGCTCGGTGGTCAATCTGTTCGCCGAGCCGCGTCTCAACCACCAGACCGCGGTGCAAGGCGGCGTGCTGGCCGATGAATGCGGTGCGCTGCTCAGCGACTTCTTCCGCGACCGCCGCCGCGCCCAGCGGGCGCAGCAACTGGCCGCCCACCCGCTGCGCCAGGACGCGCTGCGCACGCCCGATGCCGCGTTCGCCCATCTGGACGGCCCCGCGCCGCATTACGTGAGCGATCTGCCCGCGCTGGCCGGCCTGCGCCTGCACTACCTGGACGAAGGCCCACGCGACGCCGCCCGCACCTGGCTGCTGCTGCATGCCAGCCCTGGCTGGAGCCATGGCTGGCAGCCCATGTTGGCGGCCTTCGCGCAGGCCGGCCACCGCGTGGTAGCGCCGGACCTGATCGGCTTCGGCCGCAGCGACAAACCCAAGAAAGAAGCCGCCCACCGCCTCGACTGGCATCGACAGGTGCTGGCCGAGCTGGTGCAGCGCCTGGCCTTGCGCGGCGTGGTGCAGGTGGCGCAGCCCGGTGCGCCGCTGCTGCCCGATGCGGCGTCGGCGCCCCTGGTGCGCGTGCTGCATGTGCGGCGTGGCGCGCCCTGCGACGCCGCGCCGTTCCCTGATGCCGGCCATCGCGCCGGGCCGCGCGCCTTTGCCCGTTTTGCCGATGCCGATGCCGCGCCGCTCCTCACCGTGCCGGACGCCAGCGCCGCCTCGGCGCTGCGCGCTATGGAATACTTCACCCGCTATGCCTAACCACCCCCACGACTGCGGCCACGATCACTGCGATCACCCTCACGGCCCCCGGCACATCTACATCTACTCCCCCTCGGGCGCGGTGCGCGACAAGGCCGCGTTCAAGCGCGGCATTGCCCGCCTGCAGGCCATGGGCCACGAGGTGGAGGTGGATCCCGACGCGCTTGCGTCCCACACGCGGTTTGCCGGCGACGATGCCACGCGCCTGGCCGCCATCCACCGCGCGGCCGCCAGCGGCGCCGACGTGGCGCTGATCAGCCGCGGCGGCTACGGCCTCACGCGCATCCTGCCGGGCATCCAGTACAAGGCCGTGGCCAAGGCGGTGGAGCGCGGAACCCAGTTCGTGGGCGTGAGCGACTTCACGGCCTTCCAGTCCGCGCTGCTGGCCAAGACCGGTGCCACCACCTGGGCCGGCCCGGCGCTGGTGGGAGACCTGGGCGTGCCGGGCGAGCCCGACGACATCATGCTGGCCTGCCTGGACGATCTGCTCACCGGCCACGGCGAGGGCAGCGGCTGGCGCATGAACGCCGAGAAACCCCGCGCCGACGGCCAGCCCGCCGTGCGCGACATCTACGTGAAGAAGGCCACCCTGTGGGGCGGCAACCTGGCCGTGCTGTGCTCGTTGGTGGGCACGCCGTACTTCCCGCAGGTCAAGGGGGGCGTGCTGTTCCTGGAGGACGTGGGCGAGCACCCTTACCGCGTCGAACGCCTGCTCACCCAGCTGCTGCACGCCGGCGTGCTGGCCCAGCAAAAGGCCGTGGTGCTGGGCCAGTTCAATGAATACAAGCTCACGCCGCACGACAAGGGCTTCAAGCTGCAGAGCTTGGTGGACTGGCTGCGCACGCAGATCAAGGCGCCCGTGCTCACCAACCTGCCGTTCGGCCATGTGCCCACCAAGGTGCTGCTGCCCGTGGGCGCGCAGGTTTCGCTGTCGGTGGAAGGGCGCGACGCGCTCATCTACTGGGGCCACGCGCACTGACCTGGCACGGTGGCGCCCTTGCGCGGCGTGAGGCAGGGTAGTGGAGGGCGTACGGGAATTTTCCACTCCATACACATTTTTACAATTTTTGTACATAATGGGTTTCCCGTCATCGCTGTATGCGAACTAAGAAACCCATGAAGCTCCGTACCCGAATCCTGCTGCTGTGCGGCACCACCTTGCTGGGCCTGGTGGTGCTGTCCCTGGTAGCGGTGACCACGCTCCGCCAGACCCTGCTCAAGGAGCGCACCACTGAACTGTCCAACCTGGTGCTGCTGGCCCATGCGGCTGCACAAAAGGCCCATGACCGCGAGAAAACCGGCGAGCTGTCGCACGAGGAGGCCCTGCGCCAGGCCAAGGCCGCCATCGCCAGCTTCCACAAGGACGACAAGTATTTCTTCGTGCGCGGCTACGGCGACGACGTGAACTACGTGCACCCCAACCCCAAGCGCGTGGGCATCGTGGACGCCAATGTCGGCCGCGCCGCCGGCGAGCGCTACCGCGCGGCGCTGCGCGAGCAGCAGCCAGTCGCCACCGTCATGGCCAAGGGCACGCGCCCGGGCGTGAAGCAGGAGGTGGACAAGCTCTACGCCATCATCCACTTCCAGCCCTGGGACTGGATCATCGGCTACGGCGACTACGTAGACGACATCGAAAGCGCCTTCTGGCGCAACACCGCCGTGCTGCTGTCCATCGGCGCCGCGCTGCTGCTGGCCGTGTGCGCGCTGGCCTGGGGCATGCTGCGCACCCTCACGCGCCAGCTGGGCGGCGAGCCGCAGTACACGGCCGAGGTGGTGCAGCAGATCGCGGGGGGCAACCTCACCATCGACGTGCAGACCCGGCCCGGCGACCAGACCAGCCTGCTGCACGCCGTGCGCATGATGCGCGACAGCCTGGCCTCCCTGGTCGGCCAGGTGCGCGACAGCACCAACTCCATCACCACGGCTTCGGCCGAGATCGCCGCGGGCAACAGCGACCTGTCTTCGCGCACTGAAGCGCAGGCCAGCGCGCTGCAGGAAACGGCGGCGTCGATGGAGCAGCTTACCTCCACGGTGCAGCAAAACGCCGAGAACGCCCGCCGCGCCAACGAGCTGGGCCAGGCGGCCTCGCAGGTGGCCCAGCGCGGCGGCACCGTGGTGCAGCAGGTGGTGGAGACCATGGGCGGCATCGACGCCTCCTCGCGCAAGATCGTCGACATCATCGGCGTGATCGACTCCATCGCCTTCCAGACCAACATCCTGGCGCTGAACGCGGCCGTGGAGGCGGCGCGCGCCGGCGAGCAGGGTCGCGGCTTTGCCGTGGTGGCCGCCGAGGTGCGCACCCTGGCGCAGCGCAGCGCCGGCGCCGCCAAGGAGATCAAGGCCCTGATCGATGATTCGGTGGCCAAGGTGGGCGAGGGCACGGCCCTGGTGCGCAATGCCGGCACCACCATGGACGAGATCGTCGAGGGCGTGCAGCGCGTGACGGCCATGATGGCCGAGATCAGCACGGCCAGTGCCCAGCAAAGCGCCGGCATCGCCCAGATCAATCAGGCCATGGCCCAGATGGACCAGGGCACGCAGCAAAACGCCGCACTGGTGGAAGAGGCCTACGCCGCCGCCCAGTCGCTGAGCCAGCAGGCCCAGGTGCTGGCCGGCACGGTGGACCGCTTCCGCGTGGCCGGGGGCGACAGCCGCACCCTGCGGCTGGCGTAGCACGGCCTCATCATCAGAAAATTGATATGAAAATTGGCTCCAGCGCTTGCGCGGCAAGCGCTGGCAGCTATCTTTTCAGGAGCTAAGAAAGCTCAGGTGTTCCTGATCGACAGCAGCGTCGCGTCCACCTTGCTGGCCAGCTGGGCGATGGCCAGCGCCGCCGGGCACCCGGGCATGTGCAGGGTGAGCAGCTGGCGGCGCATGACCGCGTCGCGCACCGACAGGTCGGCAGGGATGTCGCCCATGTGCACCAGCCGCATGGGCCGGCCGGAGTCGGTGGTGACGAAGCGGTCCAGCACCTGCTGCAGCTGGCCGGTGATGGCGCGGCCATCGCCCGGGCGCGCGGCCTGGTTGATCACCAGGCGCACGTGCTGGCGCTTTTGCTGGGTGGCCAGCACCTTGATGGCGGCGTAGGCGTCGGTGAGCGACGTGGGCTCGGGCGTCGCGACGATGAGCACCTCGTGCGCCAGCGAGACGGAAAACAGCACCACGTCCGAGATGCCCGCGCCGGTGTCCAGCAGCACCACGTCAAAGCGGGGTGCCAGCGTGTGGATGACGTTGAGGAATTCGTTGCGCACCTCGGGCGTGAGGCGCGAGTACTCGACCATGCCGGAGCCGGCCAGCAGGACCGAAAAGCCGCCGGGTGCCTTGATCACGGCGTCTTCCAATTGGGCCTTGCCGGTAAAGACGTCGTGCAGCGTGACCTTGGGGTGCAGGTTCAGCACCACGTCCAGGTTGGCCAGGCCCAGGTCGGCGTCCAGCACCAGCACGCGGTGCCCGCGGCGGGTGAGGGCGGCCGCCAGGTTGGCGGACACGAAGGTCTTGCCCACGCCGCCCTTGCCGCTGGTGATGGCGATGATGCGTGCGTTGGCAGGTGTGGTGGAGGGCACGGAAGCAGAAGCCGGCGCAGCGGCGCCGGCCGGTGGAGTCGTCGGGTTGGGGGACAGCGCGTCGTTCATCACTACTGGGCCTTGCCCTACCGCTACCAGCGCATAGAGCAGCAGCTGGAGGCACGGCGCCTGCACGACCTGCCGTCCCTGCGCGCACTACAGGGCGACACGGTGTCCCCCGCCGCGCTGCGCCTGCTGCCTCATCTGCTGGCGGCTCCGGTCTCGCAGCCGCTGGCGCGGCAGGCCCAGGCGCTGCTGCGCGGCTTTGACGGCGACATGCGCGCCGACCGCGCGGCGCCGCTCATCCTGTCGGTGTGGGCCGACGAGCTCACGCGCGCACTGGTCGTGCCCCGCGTGGGTGAGGAGCGCTTTGCCGCCACCTACGGCCGGCGGGACTTCCGTGCGGGCCTGGAAGGCATGCTGGAGCGCGGCGACACCTGGTGGTGCGCGCCCCACGGCTGCGCCGCCCATGCCGGCGCGGCGCTGGAGCGCACCGTGCAGCGCCTGGCCGCGCGCTATGGCAACCAGCCCGAGCGCTGGGCGTGGGGCGCGGCGCATCCGGCGCTTTCCGTGCACAAGCCGCTGGGCAGCGTGCCCGTGCTGTCGCGCTGGTTCAACGTGGGCGTGCCCTCGGGGGGCGATGCGTACAGCGTCAACGTGGGCCAGTACAACGCTGCGCAGCCCGTGGAGCCCTTCGCCAGCCGGCACGCGCCCTCGCTGCGCGCGCTGTACGACCTGCAGGACCCGGAGCGTTCGCTGTTCATTTACCAGACGGGTCAGAGCGGGCTGGTGTTCTCGCCGCGCTACGCCGACATGGCCCAGGCCTGGGCCGGCGGCGGCTACCGCCCCCTGCAGCGCCAGCCGCGCCGCTACGTGCACCAGTTGCAGCTGCGCCCCTAGACACCGGGCGGGCGCACGCCGCAGTGCTTGTCACGCCTGTCGCATTACAGTGGCACGGACAACCCTGAAGGAGAGCCGTCCATGACCATCCAGTTGCAGCGCATCGAGGGCACCCCCATGGCCCAGCGCCTCGCCATCCGCAGCCACGAATGGGTGGTGGACGGCACGGCCGCCGAAGGCGGCGACGACACCGGCCCCAACCCGCACGACCTGTACGACGCCGCGCTGGGCGGCTGCAAGGCGCTCACGCTGCTGTGGTACGCGCGGCGCAAGGGCTGGGACGTGCAGGACGTGCGCACCGTGGTGGAGCGTGATGCCTCGCAGGAGCGTAGCGGTACCTATCGCCTGGCCACACGGCTGCAAGTGCAGGGCGACTTGAGCGATGCGCAGATCACCGAGCTGCAGGCCGCGATCGGCAAGTGCCCCGTGCACAAGCTCATGACCCAGGTGACCACCGAGATCACCACCGTGGTGGAGCGCGCATGAGCGCCGACGCCATTCCTGCGCAGGGCCCTCTGCGCCTGAGCGGGCACTTCAAGGACCTGGGCGGCGGCTTCACCGTGCGCCGCCTGCTGCCGGCGCTGCAGCGCCGGTCGGTGGGGCCCTTCGTGTTCTTCGACCACTTCGGCCCCGCGACGGTGGCGCCTGCATCCGCCTATGACGTACGGCCCCACCCGCACATCGGGCTGGCCACGGTCACCTACCTGTTCGAGGGCGCGATCCTGCACCGCGACAGTTTGGGTTCGCTCCAGCAGATCGAGCCCGGCGCCATCAACTGGATGACGGCGGGGCGCGGCATCGTGCATTCCGAGCGGCGCCCGCCCGCGCTGGCGCACAGCACTTATGTGAACCACGGCATCCAGCTCTGGGCGGCGCTGCCGCAGGCGCATGAGGAAGCGGCGCCGCATTTCGCCCATACCCCTGCGGACCAGATCCCGGCCTACCACCATGGCGGCGCAGCGGTGCGGGTGCTGATTGGCGCGGCCTTCGGCTGCCAGTCGCCCGTGGCCACGTTTGCGCCCACGCTGCTGCTGGATGTGCAGCTGGAGCCGGGTTCTGCGCTGGACCTGCCCGCGCTGGCCGACGAGATGGCGCTCTACACCGTGAGCGAGGGGCTGTGGCTGGACGCCGAGGCGTTGCCCGCGCAGACGCTGGCGCTGCTGGAGCCCGGCCGCTCCACCAGCGTGCGCGCGGGTAAGGCGGGGGCGCGGTGTGTGGTGATCGGCGGCGCCGCCCTGGACGGCCCGCGCCATATCTGGTGGAACTTCGTTTCCAGCCGCAAGGAGCGCATCGTGCAGGCCGCCGATGACTGGGAGCGCGACGCCATGGGCCACATCCCGGGCGAGAGCGAACGCATTCCCCTGCCGCCGCGGAGGTTCCTGGGGTAAGTTGTTGAAGGCAAAAGTGGCTGTAACGCTTGTTGGGCAAGCGCTAGCAGCTATTTTTTCAGGAGCGATTTGCGCCCGGTCCTTCGGGGGATGGCGTGAGCATCGTGGACTCCACCTTGTTCGCCAACTGGGCCACGGCCAGCGCGGCCGGGCAGCCGGGCATCTGCAGCATCAGCAACTGGCGGCGCATCACCGCGTCGCGCACCGAGGTGTCGGCGGGAATGTCCCCTACGTGGATCAGCCGCATGGGACGGCCGGTGTCGGTGGTCACGAAGCGGTCCAGCACCTGCTGCAACTGCCCGGTGATGGCGCGTCCGTCCCCCGGACGTGCGGCCTGGTTCACCACCAGGCGCACGTGCTGGCGCTTTTGCTGGGTGGCCAGCACCTTGATGGCGGCGTAGGCGTCGGTGAGCGACGTGGGCTCGGGTGTCGCGACGATGAGCACCTCGTGCGCCAGCGAGACGGAAAACAGCACCACGTCGGAGATGCCCGCGCCGGTGTCCAGCAGCACCACGTCAAAGCGGGGTGCCAGCGTGTGGATGACGTTGAGGAATTCGTTGCGCACCTCGGGCGTGAGGCGCGAGTACTCGACCATGCCGGAGCCGGCCAGCAGGACCGAAAAGCCGCCGGGCGCCTTGATCACGGCGTCTTCCAATTGGGCCTTGCCGGTAAAGACGTCGTGCAGCGTGACCTTGGGGTGCAGGTTCAGCACCACGTCCAGGTTGGCCAGGCCCAGGTCGGCGTCCAGCACCAGCACGCGGTGCCCGCGGCGGGTGAGGGCGGCCGCCAGGTTGGCGGACACGAAGGTCTTGCCCACGCCGCCCTTGCCGCTGGTGATGGCGATGATGCGTGCGTTGGCGGGTGTGGCGGAGGGCACGGAAGCAGAAGCCGGCGCAGCGGCGCCGGCCGGTGGAGTCGTCGGGTTGGGGGACAGCGCGTCGTTCATCACTGGGCTTTCAATAGGCGCTGCCTGTGGATGGATCCAAAGGCGGGGGCAGGTCGCCCCATCCCGACGGAGTGTATAGCGGGCCGAACAGCAAACTCTTTTCTTCCGCAGTGACCGTGCTGTCGGGTTGTTCTTCGATGCTGATGCAGTTGCGGCCGCCGAGCTTGGCCTTGTACAGCTCGGCATCGGCCCGGTCGGCCCACAGGGCGGTGGTGCTGCGGATCCATTGCAGCGCGAAGGCGCCGCCGATGCTCACGGTGACGTTCAACGTGAGCGATGGCGAGATGCGCACGGGCGTGGCTTCGACCGCGCGGCGCACGCGTTCGGCGATCACCCGGCCAAAGCCGAACTGGCAGGCGGGCAGCACGATGGCGAATTCCTCGCCGCCGTAGCGGGCCACGGTGTCCATGGGGCGTACGCAGCTCTCCAGCGTGCGCGCGACGGACTGCAGCACGATGTCGCCGGCCAGGTGGCCATGGCGGTCGTTGACCTGCTTGAAATGGTCGATGTCCAGCATCAGCAGCAGCGCGGCTTCGCCCGAGCGCGCGACCCGGTCGATCTCGCGCTCCAGCACCGCACGCACGTGGCGGCGGTTGGCCAGCCCGGTGAGGGGGTCCTTCAACGAGAGTTCGCACAGGCCGTCAATGAGGTTCTGCAGGTACAGCAGCGGCGTCTGGCCCTGCAGGGACACTTCGGAACCCAACGACTGCGCCACCAGGGCATGGGCCGTGGCCAGACGCAGGTCGCGCAGAGAGACGGAAGCGGGGGACGCGGTGTTTGTCACAACCAGAAACAAATATCTATCGGCAGTGTAGCAGCTATAGCTTCGGTAGCGACTGAGCTGGGCCACTTGTGTCGGACTGCGGCGTCGAGACAGGGTTCCCGGCGTCGGGAGGAGCCAGCCTCTGCAGTGCCGCGATGGCCTCGGCGTCGGTGCGGTACAGCGCGAAGTTGGGTCCCGGCGCCAGCGCGCCTGCATTGTCCAGCGTGTGCTGTACCGGCAGCTTGATGCCGGTCACATGCAGCGTGCCGCCGTGGCTTTGCAGCAGCGCGCGCAGGCGGATGAAGGCCTCCACCCCCGTCACGTCGATGCGGTTGATGGGCAGCGCGAACAGGCACAGGTGGCGGATGGACGGGCGCTGGGCCAGCTCGTCGGTCACGCGGCGCTCCAGCGCATTGGCGGAGGCGAAGTCCAGCTCGGCATCCATGCGCAGGGCCAGCAGCTCTGGCGCCAGCGGGGGCAGCTGCCACAGGTGGCGGTCGCGCAGGCTGCCGTCGGGGTGCAGGCCCACCTCGATGATGCGCGGGTGCAGCCGCTGGTAGAGAAAGTGGCTCAGGTTCATCAGCAGACCCACCAGCACGCCCCAGTACATACGCGGTGCCGTGGCCAGCGTGAGGCCGAAGGTAACCAGGCCGATGGCCGTCTCCACGCGCGAGACGCGCCACAGGCGGAACATGCCGACGGGCTTGATGAGGCTGGTGACCGCCGTCACCACCACGGCGGCCAGCACCGGCTGTGGTACGTGGTACAGGGCCGGCGTGAGCCACAGCAGCGTTGCCAGCACCAGCACCAGCGCGAACAGCGTCGCCCAGCCGCTCTTGGCGCCCGCATACAGGTTGATGGCGGAGCGCGAGAACGACGCGCTGGTGGCAAAGCTGCCGCAGAGGCCCGAACTGATCTTGGCCATGCCATGGGCGATCAGGTCCTGGTTCTCGTTCCAGCGGGTGCCGCCCTGGTGGTGCTCTACCTTGGCGCTGGAGGCGGTCTCCAGGAAGCTGACCAGCGTGACGACCATCACCGGCATCACCAGCGCGCCCATTTCTTCCCACGAGAGCCATCCCGGCCAGTACAGCGTCGGCAGGCCAGAGGGCAAGTGGCCGATCACGGCGCCGTCGGCATCGGCATAGCCCATGGCCCAGCTGATGAGCGCCGCCAGCGCGATCACCACGATGGCGGCCGGGAAGCTGGAGCGCCAGCGCCGCGCCAGCACCAGGCAGCCCAGGCTGCCCAGGCCGAACGCCAGCGCGCGCAGATCGAAGTGGTGCAGCGACGGGCTGACCGCCAGTGCGCTCCAGCTGGTGCGAAGGCCCAACAGGTCGGGCAGTTGCGAGGCTAGGATCAGCAACGCCGCAGCCTGCGTGAAGCCGCCCAGCACCGGTGAAGTTACCAGGTTGAGCAGCCAGCCGAAACGCACCACGCCCAGCAGCAGCTGCAGCAGGCCCGACAGCAGGGCCATCCACACCGCCAGCGTGACCCAATGGGCACTGCCGGGCTCGGCCAGCCCGGTGATCGACGCGCCGATGAGCAGGCTGGTGAGCGCCGTGGGCCCGACGCCCAGGCGGGTGGATGAGCTCCACAGCACGGCTACCAGTGCCGGCACCAGCGATGCGTAGATCCCCGTCACTAGCGGCATGCCGGCCAGCGCGGCGTACGCCACGCCCTGCGGCACCAGCATCAGCCCGACGGTCATGCCGGCCCAGAACTCGCCCTGCAGCAGCGCGGATGTCGGGCGGGGCCAGGAGAGAAAGGGAAACCAGCGATGCAGCAAGAATGAGGACATGGGCCGATTGTCCAGGCTTGCGTCGGCACGTGCCTGAAAGCCGCTGTTGTCCTACTGCGGTTTCGGTCCTCTCCGACCGGCTCGGCAGCCAGTGCTTTCTACAGTGGACCGCGTACCCACTGGAAGGAGATATGCCCATGACACCCCCTCTTTTTCGAGCGTCGCGCTGGACCGTTTTCGCCGCTGCCGCTGCCCTGGCCGCCGGGCTGAGTGCTTGCAACAAGGCCGAGGAACCCACGGCCGGGCAACGCCTGGATTCCGCCATCAACAAGACCGAACAGGCGGCCCAGGATGCCAAGCAAAAAATGGAATCCGCGGCGCAGGAAGCCGGGCAGGCTTCACGCAACGCCACGGCCGACGCAGCTGCCCTAATGGACGATGCCGGCATCACCGCCAAGGTGAACGCGGGCCTGGCGCAAGACCCGGACCTCAGCGCCATCAAGATCGACGTGGACACCCGCGCGGGCGTCGTCACGCTCAATGGCCCCGTGAAAAGCGAGCAGGCCCGTGACCGCGCCAGCCAGATCGCGCAGGCCGTACCGGGCGTGACCTCGGTGGTCAACAACCTCACCATCTCCAGCGGCGGCTGAGCCTGGGCGGGGGACAGGCTCTACCATCGGCGCATGAAGCAGCCCTCAACACCCGACCTGTCCACCCGCCTCATTCACCACGAGTACACACCGCCGCAGGGTTTCCATGCCCCGCAGCCAGCGGTGCACAAGGCGTCCACCGTCATCTTCCCCAACGTCGCCGCGATGCGCGCGCGCGAGTGGAAGGACAAGAGCAGCTACACCTACGGGCTGCACGGCACGCCCACGACCTACCAGCTGGAAGAGCGCCTGGCCACGCTGGAAGGCGGGCTGCAGTGCCTGCTGGTGCCCAGCGGCCTGGCGGCCATTTCCACCGTATCGCTGGCGCTGCTGCGCCAGGGCGACGAGGTGCTGATCCCGGACAACGCCTATGGTCCCAACAAGGCACTGGCCGAGGTAGAGCTGCGCCACTACGGCATCCGCCACCGTATCTATGACCCCTTGGACCCGGCGGACCTCGCATCCAAGATCACCGACGCCACGCGGCTGGTGTGGCTGGAGGCGCCGGGCTCCGTCACGTTGGAGTTCCCCGACCTGGTGGAGCAGGTGCGCATCTGCCGCGCACGCGGCGTGGCTACGGTGCTGGACAACACCTGGGGCGCGGGCCTGGCTTTCGCACCCTTCGACCTGCTGGGCCATGGCGCAGGTGCCGAGGGCGCGCTGGGCGTGGACGTATCCCTTCATGCGCTCACCAAGTACCCCAGCGGCGGCGGCGATGTGCTGATGGGCAGCATCACCACCCGCGACGAGGGGCTGCACCTGCGCATCAAGCTCACGCACATGCGGCTCGGGCTCGGGGTGGGGGCGAACGATGTGGAAGCGGTCCTGCGGGCGCTGCCCAGCATGGCGCTGCGCTACCACGCGCACGATGCGGCCGCGCGCGACCTGGCCCGATGGATGGGCTTGCAGCCCGCGGTGGCCCAGGTGCTGCACCCGGCGCTGCCTGGATCGCCCGGCCATGCGCAGTGGAAGGCGCTGTGCGGCGCAGCCAATGGCGGGCAGGGCGCTGCCGCCGGCCTGTTCAGCGTGGTCATTGACGCACGCCATAGCCAGGCGCAAGTGGATGCCTTTTGCGACGACCTGCGCCTGTTCAAGCTGGGCTACAGCTGGGGCGGGCCGATGAGCCTCGTGGTGCCCTACGACCTGCCCAGCATGCGCACGGGCGCCACCGCGCATCTGCGGCCCGGCACCGTGGTGCGCTTCTCCGTGGGGCTGGAGGCCGTGGACGACCTGCGTGCCGACCTGGCGCAGGCGATGCACCAGGCTTTTGGAGCTGCCTGACGCGTTGGCGGCTGGCGCGGCGAGGGTGGTAGTTTCCTTGATGGTGGTCAGGCAGTCAGGTGGTTAAGGTGGCAGCAACGCCACTGCCGCAGCGATGCCGACCGCCATGTCTGATTCTTCCGCGCCAGTCACCTCCACGCCGGTGTCCGCACCGGTGACTCTCAACCCCTTGCGTTGGCCGGACCCGCTGCGTTGGCTCGTGCTGGGGGCGCGCGACATGATGGCCGCACCCGGCGTGGCGCTGTTCTACGGTACGTGGTTCTGGGGCATGGCACTCCTGCTGGGCTGGGTGTTCCAGGCGCGGCCGGAATACACCATGTCGTTTGCCAGCGGCTGCCTGCTGGTGGGCCCCTTCCTGGCCATGGGGCTGTACGACACCAGCCGCCGGCGCGAACAGGGATTGGCACCCGATCTGGGCGAATCGCTGACCTGTTGGGACCGCCACCTGGGCAGCATGGGCATGCTGGTACTCGTACTTGTGGTGCTGGAGCTGCTGTGGGGCCGCGCGTCGCTCGTGGTGTTTGCCGTGTTCTTCAACACCGGCATGCCGTCCACCACGGGGGTGGTGCAGGCGGTGTTCAACCCAGGCAACTGGCAGTTCGTCGCCGTGTACCTGCTGGTAGGCAGTGTGTTCGCGGCCCTGGTGTTCTCCAGCATGGTGGTGTCCATTCCGATGATTTTGGACCGCGACACCGATGCGCTCACGGCCGGCATTGCGAGCATGCGGGTGGTGGTGGAAAACCCCGGCGTGATGCTGATGTGGGGCCTGCTCATCACGGCGCTGGTGGCGTTGTCGCTGTTCGCCTGGGGCGCGGGCTTGCTGGTGGTGGGGCCGGTGCTGGGGCATGCCAGTTGGCATGCCTACCGCGCGGCGGTGGCGGCGCCCACTGCGCCCCTTGCGCCCGCGCAGGCGCCGCAAAGCGCCGGCTGATTCTCTGACGGTGGTTTACAGCAACGCGCGCAGCGCGGGCCACACGTTGTCCAGCATGCGCGGGTGCGCCTGGGCCGTGGGGTGGATGCGGTCGGGCTGGAACAGCGCCGTGGGATCGGGCCCATCGGCCACGCCCTTGAGCAATAAGGGCACGAGCGCTGCCTTGCGCTCCTGGGCCACGTTCTCGAAGACCTCGGCGAACTGCCGGGTGTAGTTGGCGCCGTAGTTAGGCGGCACCTGCACACCCACCAGCAGCACGCGCGCGCCCGCGGCCTGGGCCTGTTCGGTCATCCACGCCAGGTTGCCCTGGGTGCTGGCCAGCGGCAGGCCGCGCAAGGCGTCGTTGCCGCCGAGTTCGATCACCACATGCGTGGGCCGGTGCTGCTGGAGCAGTGCGGCCAGCCGCGCACGGCCGCCGGCGGTGGTGTCGCCGCTCACGCTGGCGTTGACCACCGTGGCGGGGATCTTCTCCTGCGCTAGCCGCTTGTCCAGCAGCGCCACCCAGCCGGTGCCGCGCGGCAGGCCGTATTCGGCGCTGAGCGAGTCGCCCACCACCAGGATCACGGGCGCGCGGGTGGGCTTCTTGCCACCGGACTGCGCAAGGGCGGGCGCCGCGCCCCACAGGGCCAGTGCGCCCGCCACGATAAAGTCACGCCGAACCATATGCTTCACTGCCGAGAACCTTTCATGTCCGAAACCTCCGCCGCCGCGGCCCCTGCCGCCTCCAACGAACGCATGCCGCCCGAATCCATCATCGCGGTGGAGCATGTGTCCAAGTCCGTCACGGACTCCACGGGTACGCTGGAGATTTTGCGGGATATCGATTTCCGCCTGGCGCCGCGGGAGACTGCGGCCATCGTGGGCGCCTCGGGCTCCGGCAAGAGCACGCTGCTGTCCATCATCGCCGGGCTGGACACACCCACGCGCGGCACGGTGCGGCTGGGTGGGCAGGACCTGTTCGCACTGGACGAGGACGACCGCGCCGCACTGCGCGCGCGGCAGGTGGGCTTCGTGTTCCAGAGCTTTCAGCTCATGGGTAACCTCACGGCGCTGGAGAACGTGATGCTGCCGCTGGAGTTGGCGGGCATTCGCGATGCACGCCGCCGCGCGACCGACATGCTGGAGCGCGTCGGCCTGGGCCAGCGCCTGACGCACTATCCCAAGGTGCTGTCGGGCGGCGAGCAGCAGCGCGTGGCGCTGGCACGCGCCTTCGTGGTGGAGCCCGCCGTGCTGCTGGCCGACGAGCCCACGGGCAGCCTGGACTTCGCCACGGGAGAGACCATCATGGAACTGATGCTGGCCCTCAACCGCGAGCAGGGCACCACGCTGGTGCTGGTCACGCACGACCGCGGCATTGCCGCGCGCTGCGACCGGCGCATCACCATTGAGGCCGGACGGCTGGTCGATAACTCCTGAAAGAATAGCTGCCAGCGCTTGATGCTAGCTGGTTTTCAATGAATTCCATCTTGAAATCGATGCGCAGCAAGCGCTGTCAGCTCTCGTATCGATAGCGGGCTGGTGGTGAATCAGACCTGTGCCTTGCGCTCCTGTGCCAGGCAGGCGGCGGCGGTGAAGATCACGTCGGTGGAGGAATTCAGCGCCGTCTCGGCCGAATCCTGCAGGATGCCAATGATGAAGCCGATGGCCACCACCTGCATCGCCACGTCGTTGCCGATGCCGAACAGGCTGCACGCCAGCGGAATCAAGAGCAGCGAGCCGCCGGCCACGCCCGATGCGCCGCAGGCGCACAGCGACGCAACCACGCACAGCAGCAGCGCGGTCGGCAGGTCTACCTGGACGCCCAGGGTGTTGGCCGCGGCCAGCGACAGCACGCTGATGGTGATGGCCGCGCCGGCCATGTTGATGGTGGCGCCCAGCGGAATGGCGATGCTGTAGGTGTCCTCGTTCAGGTGCAGGCGCTTGGCCAGGGCCAGGTTGATCGGGATGTTGGCGGCAGAGCTGCGCGTGAAGAACGCCGTTACGCCGCTCTCGCGCAGGCACATCAGCACCAGCGGATAGGGGTTGCGGCGGATCGCCACGTACACGATCAGCGGGTTGACCACCAGCGCCACGAACAGCATGCAGCCCAGCAGCACGGCCAGCAGTTGGGCATAACCCCACAGCGCCTGCGCGCCGGCTTCCGCAAAGGTGCTGGCAACCAGGCCCAGGATACCCAGGGGCGCCAGGCGGATCACCAACTGGATCACCTGCGTCACGGCCGCGGCGCCGTCCTGCAGCATGGCGCGCGTGCCCGCGCTGGCGTGGCGCAGCGCCAGGCCCAGCGCAATGGCCCAGGCCAGGATGCCGATGTAGTTGGCCTCCAGCAGCGCCTTGACCGGGTTTTCGACCACGCTCTTGAGCACGTTCATCAGCACCTCGGACACCGACCCCGGCCCCGCGGCGGCCTGTGCGGGCGCCTGCAGCGTGAGCGTGCTGGGAAACCACATGCTGGCCACCACACCCACGGTGGCCGCGGCCAGCGTGCCCACCGCGTACAGCACCAGCACCGGGCGGATGTGCGTGGTCTCGCCCGGTGTGTGGTTGCTGATGGCGGCCATCACCAGCACGAACACCAGCACCGGCGCCACCGCCTTCAGGGCCGAGATGAACAACGAGCCAAGTATGGCCAAGTGGGGCGTTGCGGCGGGCCATACAGCCGCCAGCACAATGCCGATGACCACGGCGATGGCGATCTGGGTGACCAGGCTCGTGCGCTGCACCCAGCGCAACAGGGGAGAGAGGATCATGATCTGAACAGAAGGAGGGCCTGAGCCGCTGCGCAGGCCGCGCAGCGCGGCGCCTTGTGGCAGGCGCGGCCGCCACAGGGACGGCCATGAAGGCGGTCAGGCAAGCGGCGCCGCTTGTGGCAGCGGCCCGTTTGTCAAGGGAAGAAACGCGGATTTTAGCGGCTGCCCGGCGGTGGCCTGCGCCGCGCCACGGTGCCAGTGGGGTCGCTGGCGGGATAATCGCCACCCATGTCCTCCCCCAAAGTCCTCTTCGGCTTTCACGCCGTGGGCGTGCGCCTGAAGACCGCGCCGCAAAGCATCATCGAGATCTATTACGAGCCCACGCGCCGCGACGCGCGCATGCGCCAGTTCCTGGAGCGCGCACGCGAGGCGGGGGCGCGCCTGATCGAAGCCGACGGCCTGCGCCTGGCCAAGCTGGCCGGCAGCCATGGCCACCAGGGCGTGGCTGCGCGGGTCGAGGCCGTGGCGCAGGTGCGCACGCTGGACGAGCTGCTGGACGAGCTGGAGGCCCGTGGCGTGAAAAATCCGCTGCTGCTGGTGCTGGACGGCGTGACCGACCCGCACAACCTGGGCGCCTGCTTGCGCGTGGCCGATGGCGCGGGCGCGCATGCGGTGATCGCCCCCAAGGACCATGCGGTGGGCATCAACGCCACCGTGGCCAAGGTGGCCAGCGGCGCGGCCGAGACGGTGCCGTACTTCATGGTCACGAACCTGGCGCGCACGCTGAACGAGCTCAAGGAGCGCAACATCTGGGTCATCGGCACCAGTGGCGATGCCGACAAGACGCTGTACCAGGTGGACCTGAAAGGCCCGGTCGCCCTGGTGCTGGGCGCCGAGGGCCCGGGCATGCGCCAACTCACGCGCAAGACCTGCGACGAACTGGTGGGCATCCCCATGCAGGGCGCTGTCGAGAGCCTGAACGTGTCGGTGGCCAGCGCGGTGTGCCTGTACGAGGCGCTGCGCCAGCGCGCCTGAACGCGGAAGGCGCCCGGCCCCTAGCCGCGGCGCGCCGCCTCGATGGCGGCAATGTCGATCTTGCGCATCTGCATCATCGCGTCGAAAGCGCGCTTGGCGGCGGCGCGGTCGGGGTCGGTCACCGCGCGGGTCAGGGCCACGGGCGTGATCTGCCAGGACAGGCCCCATCGGTCCTTGCACCAGCCGCAGTCGCTTTCCTGGCCGCCGTTGTTCACGATGGCATTCCAGTAGCGGTCGGTTTCTGCCTGGTCGGCGGTCGCCACCTGGAACGAGAAAGCCTCGCTGTGCTTGAAGGCCGGGCCGCCGTTGAGCCCCAGGCAGGGGATGCCCAGCACCGTGAACTCGACCATCAGCACATCGCCCTCTTGGCCTGACGGAAAGTCCCCCGGCGCGCGGTGCAGCGCGCTCACGGATGAGTCGGGAAAGGTTTTCGCGTAGAACCGCGCGGCTTCTTCGGCAGTGCCGTCGAACCACAGGCAGACGGTGTTTTTGGCGGGTTGCGTCATGGGGTGCTCCTGCTGAGTCGGGACTGCTGGGCCTTTAACCCGGGATGTCGGGCTCCACCAGCGCGGCCAGCTGGGTGAGAGATTCCTGCCAGCCCAGGTAGCACATTTCCAGCGGAATGGCCTGCGGAATGCCGGCCTGGGTGATGCTCAGCTCGGTGCCGCAGCTCACGGGCGTGAGCCGGACGGTGACCTCCAGCGTGCCGGGCAGGTTCGGGTCGTCGAACCGGTCGGTGTAGCGGATGAGCTCCCCCGGCACCAGCTCCAGGTATTCGCCGCTGAAGGCGTGCGACTGGCCCGAGCCGAAGTTGTGGAACGACATGCGGAAGGTACCTCCCACGCGGGCGTCGAGTTCTTGCACCCTGCAGGTAAAGCCGTGGGGTGGCAGCCATTTGGCCATGGCGTCGCTCTCCAGGAAGGCGCGATACAGCTTGTGCGGCGTGGTGCGCAGCACCCGGTGCAGACGAACGGTGCGGTCGGACATATGGCCTCCTTGGGTGTGGGGCATCAGGCCTGTGCCGCCACGTTGACCATCCACGGCGTGCCGAAGCGGTCGCGCGCCATGCCGAAGCCGGGTGACCAGAAGGTCGCGGCAAATGGCATGACGGTCTCGCCGCCGGCGCTGAGCGCATCGAACAGGCGGCGCCCCTCGGCCGCGTCGGCGGCCTGGATCGACACCCACAGGCCCTGCGGCAGTTGGTAGCCGCCACCACAGGCATTCGGGTCCTGCCCGGGAATGGCCGGCATGGCGTCCGATCCCATCAACGACTGGTCCTTGATCTGCAGCTGCGCATGCATGATGCGGCTCTTGGCTGCCTCGGGCAGCGGGGGCATGTTTTCGGAGGGAGGTATCTCCCCAAAGGTGCTCTGGTGGACGATGGTGCCGCCGAACAGCTTGGCGTAGAAGGCAAATGCCTCGGCACAGTTGCCGTCGAAGTTGAGGTAGGGCGTGAACTGCATGGTGTCTCCTTGGGGTGGTTTAAGTGGAGTAGAAGGGGAAGAGGTGCGCGCCGTTTACGCGTGTACCAGCACGCGAAACCCGCCATAAATCACACGCTGGCCATCGAAAGGCATGTCCTTGGGGCAGAGCGGGTCGTCCATGACGGCCTGCATGCCGGCATCGCGTACCGCGCGCGAGGGCCACACGACCCAGGAAAAGACCACGGTCTCGTCGTCCTTGCGCTGCACGGCCAGGGGCATGGAGGTGAGCTTGCCCTCGGGCACGTCGTCGCCCCAGCATTCCACGATCTCCAGGGCGCCGTGCTTCTTGAAGATCTGCGCGGCCTCGCTGGCGTGCTGGCGAAAGGTCTCCTTGTTGGCAGTGGGGACGGCAAGCACGAAGCCGTCGATGTAGCTGTCGGGTTCCATGGCGCAACTCCTTTGTGGACAATGTACACTTGCAGTGTATTCGGGCTGCGTCGATAAATGTGGACGGTGTATCTGTAAAAACTCGTAAATGCCGAATGAAGACCTGAGCCCCGCGCGTGCCACGTACCGCCATGGGGATTTGAAGCGCGCGCTGCTGGACGCCGGTGTGGCGCTGGCGCGCGAAGGCGGCCCTGCCGCGGTAGTGCTGCGCGAAGCCACGCGCCGTGCCGGTGTGGTGCCCAATGCGGCGTACCGGCATTTTCAGAACCACCAGGCGCTGCTGGAAGCCGTGCGCGCGGTGGCGCTGTCGGAACTGGCGCGCGCGATCGAGGCCGAGATCCATGCCACGCGCCGGCTGCGCGATCCGCGCCAGCGTGCACGCGCCGCGTTCCGCGGCGTGGGCTTGGGCTATCTGCGCTTTGCGCGGCACGAGCCGGGCCTGTTCCGCACCGCTTTCGTGGCGCGGCCCTTTGATGTGGACGAGCGCGCGCCGGACGATGGTGCGGCGCGCGGGGCCAGCGGCATGGATCCGTTCGAACTGCTGGGGCACACACTCGACGGCATGGTGCAGGCCGGTCTGCTGCCACCCGCACGCCGCCCGGGCGCCGAGTTCATGGCCTGGTCCGCCGTGCATGGCATGGCGATGCTGATGCTGGACGGCCCTTTGCGCGGCCTGGACGAGGCTGGCTGCCAGGCGCTGGCCGAGCGACTGGTCGCCATGGTCGAGCAGGGCCTGCTGGCCGAGGCCGCGGCATGACGGACGATGCCGGAACGTCCGGTCCCGGCACCCCGCTGGACGAGGTGCGGGCGTGGGTGCGCGATGCGCGCCGCATCGCGGTGCTGACAGGCGCAGGCATCAGCGCCGAGTCGGGCGTCCCCACGTTCCGGGATGCGCAGACGGGCTATTGGGCGCAGTTCAACCCCATGGAGATGGCCAGCGAGACCGGCTTCAGGGCCCAGCCCGCGCGGGTGTGGGACTGGTACGCCCACCGCCGCGGCTTGCTCGCGGGCGTGCAGCCCAACGCGGGCCACAGGGCGCTGGCGGCGTTTGCGCAGCACAGGCGCGGGCGGCTGACGCTCATCACCCAGAACGTGGACGGCCTGCACCAGCGCGCCGGCAGCCCGGATGTGCTGTGCCTGCATGGTGACCTGACGGCCGACCGCTGGCTCGACCGTCCGCGTGCCTGCTGCGATCTGGCCCACGCCGCGCCCGGCCACCCGCCGCGCTGTCCCACCTGCGGCAACCTGGTACGCCCTGGCGTGGTCTGGTTCGGCGAGGCCTTGCCGCTGCCGGTGCTGGCCGCGGCGCAGCAGGCGGCGCAGTCCTGCGAGCTGATGCTGGTGGTGGGCACCGCGGGCGCCGTGTACCCGGCCGCAGGGCTGGCGCACCAGGCGCGCCATGCCGGTGCGCGCGTGGTGGTGGTCAACACCGCGGCCAGCGAGCTGGACGGTATCGCCCACGCCGTGCTGCGTGGTTCGGCGGCGCGTTTGCTGCCATTGCTGCTGGACGGGCCGCCGATGGTTGAGGCGCCATAATCGGCAGGTCTTCAGGGCGGGGTGGAATTCCCCACCGGCGGTAGGCGGCGCATGGAGGTTTTCTTGCACCGCGAGCCCGCGAGCGCCCCGGTTGCCATCAGTGCAATCGGGGGTCAGCAGACCCGGTGCGGGGCGGCGCAGGCCACTCCCAGTCCGGGGCCGACGGTCATAGTCCGGATGAAAGAAGACGTGCCGCGACCGGGACCCAGCGCCCTGGGCGCGGCCGTGTGCTTCGCGCGTGCCGGCCCCCGGGCCCATGGCGCGCGTGGGTGCTTCTTGCATGCCTTGAGGCGTTTCTTCATTTCAACCGAGGAGCGTTTCATGTCTTTTCCCGCCACTTTCTTGTCCGCCCCTGGCGATCTCCCACAGGAGGTCACGCTCGCGCCCATGCCCGCGGTGATCGCCGCGATCGCGGCCGGCCGCCCGGTGCTGGTGCTCGATGACGCCGACCGCGAAAACGAGGCCGACCTGGTCTGCGCTGCCGCCAACATGACCGAGGCCACCATGGCACTCATGATCCGTGAGGGCAGCGGCATCGTTTGCCTGTGCCTGACGCCCGCGCATGCCAAGGCGCTGGGGTTGCGGCCCATGGTGGAGGTGAACCGCTCGGCGTTCTCCACCGCGTTCACCCAGTCCATCGAGGCCGCGCATGGCGTGAGTACCGGCGTGTCGGCGGCCGACCGCCTACAGACCGTGCGATGCGCCCTGCGCATTCCGGCGCCGGGGTGCGCGCCCGAGGTCGTAAGCCCGGGCCACGTGTTCCCACTGGTGGCACGCGCGGGCGGGGTGCTGGAGCGTGACGGCCATACCGAGTCGGCCGTGGACCTGGCCGTGTTGGCCGGCCTGCCGCCTGCGGGCGTGCTGTGCGAGCTCATGAACCCCGACGGCAGCATGGCGCGCGGCGCACAGGTGGCCCGCTTTGCCCGTGCGCATGGCTTGCTGTGCACCACGGTGCGGGCGCTGGCGGACTACCGTCGCGCGCGCCAGCCCTGACACCGCCCTAGACCCAGCCGAACGCGCCCAGCAACGCCCCCGCGCCCAGCAGCCATAACAGGTGGATGCGCGTGCGCCACACCAGCAGGGTGGTGGCCGCGCTCAGCAGCCACAGTGGCCAGTCTTGCGCGGGCTCGCCATGGGCGCTGCCCAGCACCCAGGCCGTGGCCAGCAGCAGACCGATCACCAGTGGTGCCATGCCTTGCTTGAAGGCGCGCACCGAGCGGCGTTCGCGGTTGCGGTGTGCCCAGCGCGTGGCGGCCCAGGTCAGCAGGCTGCTGGGCAGCAGCACCCCCAGCATGCAGACCGCCACGCCCACCGCGCCGAAGGCCCAGGCCGCATGCGTGCCGGTGCCGGCCGCGTTCAGGCCCACGTTCCAGCCCAGCAGGGCGATGAACAGTACGTTGGGCCCGGGAGCCGACTGTGCGATGACGATGGAGGTGTTGAACTGCACCTCGGTCAGCCAACCCTGGCGCTCCACCAGGAAGCGGTGCATGTCCGGTGCGGTGGCGATGGCGCCGCCCACGGCCAGCAGCGACAGCGACAGGTAGTACAGGAACAGGTTCAGCCAGTCCAGCGGCTGCAGGTGCAAGGTCAGCGGTGCGGCCATGGCTGCGTCAGTGCCCCGCGGAAGCGAGCTTGCGCCAGGTGAGGGCGCAGGCCGCGCCGCCCACCACGGGCAGCACCCAGGCCAGCGGCAGGCGCAGCACGCTCATGGCGACGAAGGTGGCGGCCGCGATCGCGCCGCAGGCCCAGGGCCCCAGCGGATGCTTGCGCAGCGACGCGGCCAGGCGGCAGCCCACGCCCGCCACCAGGCCTGCGGCCACGGCGCCCATGCCGCGCAGAGCGCCTGCCACCATGGGCTGGTCGGCAAAGCCGGCGTAGACCACGGCCAGCACCACCACCAGCAGCATGGGCAGCAACAGCATGCCCGCCACGGCCACCAGCGCGCCGCGCAGGCCGAAGTAGCGGTCGCCCACCATGATGGACAGGTTCACCACATTCGGGCCCGGCAGGATCTGCGCGGCGGCCCAGTCCTCGACGAACTGCTCGTTGCTCATCCAGCGGCGGCGTTCGACCAGCTCGCGCTGCACCACGGCCAGCACGCCGCCAAAGCCCTGCAGCGCCAGCCAGGTGAAGGCCCAGAACAGCTCCCGCAGGCTGTGCGGGCGTGGGTGGTCGTCCTCGGCGGTTCTGGCGGGCGATTCGGGGATGTGAGGGTGCATGGCGGGGCGGCGAAGCTGCGCATCGTACGCGTGGCGCGCGGCGGCCGTGCCGGCCTCGCCATCGTCAAACGCGATGCGGCCATCAGTCGATGCGATGGATGAACGGGATGGCGTGCATAAGATCGTCCCGATCAAACCCACGGAGACACCCATGAAACTCGTCCGCCACGGACAACCCGGCGCGGAGCGCGCCGGCCTGATCGACGCCCAGGGCGTGCTGCGCGACCTGTCCATGCTGCTGCCGGACATCGGCCCCACGCAGCTGGCGCCGCGCACGTTGGCCGCGCTGGCCGCCATCGACGCCGCGCGCCTGCCCGCGGTGGAGCCCGGCACACGCCTGGGCTGCCCCGTGGGCGGTGTCGGCAAGATCGTCTGCGTGGGCCTGAACTACGCCGACCATGCGGCCGAGGCCGGCTTGCCCGCGCCGGCAGAGCCCGTGCTGTTCATGAAGGCGACCAGCGCGCTCAGCGGCCCCACGGACGCCGTGCGCATCCCGCCCGGCGCGCTCAAGACCGACTGGGAGGTGGAGCTGGGCATCGTCATCGGCACGCGCATGCAGCAGGTGGCCGAGGCCGATGCGCTGGCCCATGTGGCCGGCTACGTGCTGGCCAACGACGTGTCCGAGCGCAGCTACCAGATGGAGCGTGGCGGGCAGTGGGACAAGGGCAAAGGCTGCGACACCTTCGCGCCCGTGGGCCCCTGGCTGGTGACCACCGACGAGATTCCCGACCCGCACGCCATCGGGCTGTGGCTGGAGGTGAACGGCCAGCGCATGCAGGACGGCCACACGCGCAATTTCATCTTCGGCGTGCCCCGGGTGCTGGCCTACATCAGCCAGTTCATGACGCTGGAGCCGGGCGATCTGGTGCTCACCGGCACGCCCGCCGGCGTGGGCCTGGGACAGAAGCCCACGCCGCGTTTCTTGCGCGCGGGCGACGTGATGCGGCTGGGCGCGACGGGGCTGGGCGAGCAGCGGCTGGTCTGCACGGGCGGGTAGGGTGTAGCGTGGGAATTTCAAGCCAAATATGCCTGGAGCGCTTTCCCATCAAGCGCGAGCAGCTATCATTTTGATAAATCTCGCACGCACCGCATTTTCTTACCCATGCATCCGTACCTTCTGCTCGGCATCTCCATCGTGGCGGAGGTGGTGGCCACCTCGGCGCTCAAGTCCTCGCAGGGGCTCACGCGGCTGGGGCCCAGCGCGCTGGCGGTGCTGGGCTACTGCGTGGCGTTCTACCTCGTCTCCAAGGTGATGAACCACATGGCCACGGGCGTGGTGTACGCCGTGTGGTCGGGGCTGGGCATCGTGCTGATCTCGCTGGTCGGCTGGCTGCTCTATGGGCAGAAGCTGGACCTGCCGGCCGTCGTCGGCATGGCCATGATCGTGGGCGGCGTGCTGGTGATCCAGCTGCTCTCCAAGGTCACGGGGCATTGACCCGTGCGGCCTGTCAAGCTATCGAAGCCATAGCGCAAATGCGCGGCGGGGCAGGGTGCCCGTTCCTACAATGGCTCACACCTCGACGCTGGAGAACCCCATGACCGCCACGCCCGAACGCCCCGCCCTGGACGAAGCCACCCTGGCCTTTGCCGAGAAGGTGTTCGACGCCGCGCGCCAGGGCGACGCCGCGCGTCTGGCGCTGTGGCTGGACAACGGCCTGCCGCCCGACCTGCGCAATGCCCAGGGCGACAGCCTGCTGATGCTGGCCAGCTACCACGGCCATGCTGAGGCCGCGCGGCTGTTGCTGGCGCGCGGAGCCGATGCGGGGCTGGTGAACGGCCGCGGGCAGACGCCGCTGGCCGGCGCCGCCTTCAAGGGCGACGTGGACATGGTGCGCCTGCTGCTGGACGGTGGTGCGGCCGTGGACGGGCCTTCGCCCGATGGCCGTACGCCGCTGATGTTCGCCGCCCTGTTCAACCACCCGGCCGTGGTGGAACTGCTGCTGTCACGCGGCGCCAACCCGCGCGCGGCCGACCTGCAAGGCAACACCGCCTTGGGCTGCGCCCGCGCGATGAAAGCCGACGCGGCAGCCGCCCTGCTGCGCTCGGCAGGTGCCGAAATTTTTTGAGTAAAAAGACGAGCTGGCGCGGGTTGGATAAGCGGTTGAAGCTATTTATTGATAGCAAGATGGGTGGCGTATGCCCGGCAGCGGATGCCACCGCCGGGGCAATGCGCTTTGGTGCCCAAGCCGTTAACCACCCCACAACTGCAACACCACCTGCGTATACAGCGGGATGCCCAGCAGGATGTTGAGCGGAAACGTCACACCCAGCGACAGGCTGACGTACAGCGAAGGATCTGCCTCGGGTATCGCATAGCGCACCACGGCGGGCACGGCGATGTACGACGCACTGGCGGCCAGCACCATCAGCAGCACGGCGTCGCCCGCGGGAACCTGGGCAAGCCACGCCAGGCCGACCGCCACGCTGGCATGCACCAGCGGACCCCACACAGCATAGGCCAACAGCCAGGGCGACTGTTTGCGCACGGCGGGCAGATTGCGCGCGGCAGACAGGCCCATGTCCAGCAGGAACAGGCAGAGCATGCCCTTGAACAGGTCACCCGAAAACGGCTGCATGGCGGCCTTGCCTGCGTCGCCCGTGACGAGGCCGATGAGCATGGCGCCCAGCAACAGCAGTTGGGTGCCATCGGTGAACGATTCGCGCAGGATCGTCCCCACCGACAAGGCCGGACCGGCCTTGCCCGCTGGGGTGGGGCCCGCGGCACCCAGCCCGCCGGGGCCGGCCAGGGCCGCGGCGCCTGAAGGAGAAACGGCCATCACGGGCGCAGCATGGGCTGCGGGCACCGCCTGGCGCTGGCGCAGCGCATTGGCCAGCATCACGGCCAGGAGGATGGCGGGCGACTCCATCAGCGCCATGGCCGCGGCCATGTAGCCGCCGTAGGAGATGGATTGCGATTCCAGGTACTGCGTGGCGGTCACGAATGTCACTGCGCTGACCGATCCGTACGTGGCCGCCACGGCCGCCGCGTTGAAGCCCGACAGCACCCGCCGCAGCAGCGCGTAACCCACCAGGGGCACCACCACGGCCAGCAGCACCGCCAGCCCTAGGCTGCTGGCCACGCTGGCCGTGAAGCCCGAGGCCGCCAGCGCAAAGCCGCCCTTCAGGCCCAGCGCCGTGAGCAGGTAAATCGACAAGAACTTCGAGATGGCCGCAGGCATCTCCAGGTTGGACCGCACCAGGCCCGCAAACGCGCCCAGTGCAAAAAAAAGGACCGCAGGGTCCAGCAAACTTTGCATTCTTCAACTCCACATGGGTGATGGGAGGCGATGCTAGAGAGGGCAGGGGGCAAAGTAAAATCGATTCGAATGCGGTTATATATAGATAAAAATCTATGAATATCACTTTTCGCCAACTGCGCCTGTTTCTTGCGCTGGCCGAGACCGGCAGCGTGAGCGCCGCCGCCAAGCTCATGCACGTGACCCAGCCCACGGCTTCGATGCAGTTGCGCGAGGTAGCGCAAGCGGTGGGCGTGCCGCTGTACGAGGTGGTGTCGCGCCGCGTGTACCTGACCGAGGCGGGCCAGGCCCTGGCCCGCACCGCCCGCGCCATCGCCAGCGAGTGGGATGCGTTTGAGCAGGGCATTTCGGGCGCCAAGGGCCTGACCAGCGGCCGGCTCAAGGTGGCGGTGGTGAGCACCGCCAAGTACTTCGTTCCCCGTCTGCTGGGCAGCTTTTGCAAGTTGCACCCACAGATCGACATTTCGCTGGAAGTTCTCAACCGCGACCATGTCATCACCCGTCTGCGTGCCAACCAGGACGACCTTTACGTGATGTCCATGCCGCCGGGCGATTTGCCGCTGGAGGACCACGTGCTCATGCCCAACCCGCTGGTGGTCATCGCTCCCGCGGGGCACCGGCTGGCCGCCAAGAAACGGGTGGCCTTGCCGCAGTTGCAGAGCGAGCGGTTCATCCTGCGCGAGAAAGGCTCAGGCACACGAATGGCGACGGACGCCCATCTGCGCCAGTTGGGCTTTGCGCCCGCTGCGGTACTGGAGCTGGGCAGCAACGAGGCCATCAAGGAGTCGGTGCAAGGGCAGCTGGGCGTTTCCATCGTTTCGCGGCACGCGCTGGGTCCGCACCTCGATGGCTTGGCCATTCTGAACGTGCAGGGTTTTCCCATCCAATCGCAGTGGCACCTGGTCTGGCCCAAGGGCAAGCGGCTGTCGCCTATTGCCGAAGTGTTTCGCGGGCATTTGATGGATGAGGCTGCTGGATGGATGCAGAGCCGCTGAGGGACCGCGGCGGGGCTTGGCTTATCCCTTGGCCAATGAAGGCGCGGTCGCCGCCGCCTCATGGCTGTGACTGACGATGGCCAGACTCGGGGCAGGCACCGGTTTGCACGTCCATCTAGGCAGCACCCTGTGGCAAAGGCTGTCGGGCAACGGGCTGCTGCGCCGGCTCCTGCGCGTGCGGGGCGTGGCCTCACAGGCTTTTCACCGACGGGGGTGGGTGCCGCACCCGGCTGGACCGGGCCCGACTGTTATGGGTGCGTGAGTGCGATGCCACCCGCCAGCCGCGCCTGCACGGTGCGCTGCAGCGTGGAGGGGGCGTCAGCGAGCAGTGCGGGCCAGTCGGCCTGCGCGCGGCGTACCACGTCCCGCAGCAGTGCCAGGTGGCGCGGTATGCGCAACAGGCCGGCGGTCTTGATGAGAGCCTGCAGTGCGTCCCAGTCCAGTGCGCGCATGCTGCGGTCGATGGCGCGATTCACCGCGTACTGGTGTTCGGTCGCTCCCTCGAAGAACGCAGCCACGCACACCGGGTCGTACAGCGGCGCCAGGCGCGGCGTGTGCCCGTCGGGGTAGACCAGGGCCCAGTTCTTCAGGTGCGCGTCGGTGTTGCCCATGAGGATGAACGCCACCATGCGCGCCAGGAACTCGCGGGTGTCTTGCACCGGCTGGTCGCTCAGGCGATCGACCACGCGCAGCATGGTGGCCCAGTCCTGCAACAGGCCCTTGCCGTACTTCTGGCGCGGCGCGTAGCCCAGGGCCTGGTTGAACTCCTCCATGTGCACGCGGGTGCCGTCGGCCAGATGGTCGAAGCGTTGCACGGCCAGGATGTCGTCGAACGGCACGGCCTCGGGCAGCTCCGCCTCGGCGCGGGTGATGATGCGCGCCTGGGCGCAATGCAGGCCCAGGCTACCGGCCAGCTGGTAGCAGGTGAACTCGTTGGCCACCAGGTCCGGGTGGGCGGTGGTGGGTAGCTTGAGGATCACACTGCCGGCGGCGCCGCGGCGCTTGACAAGGTAGCGGCGCCCGTCCTGCACGGCACTGAACTTGGTGACCACACCGGGCAGTGAGGCGGCGTCTTCCACCGGGTATTCGACAAACCCGGGCTCCAGCACGTCCAGGCCCTGCGTGGTGTGCCAGTAGCGCACCACGTCGGGCACGCCCTCCTGGGCGGGCACGGGTTCGACCTCCAGCGCGCCCATCAGGTCGTGGCCGGCGGCGGCCAGCAGCTCGAATTCGTCGTCGGGCGCGCAGCCGCGTTCGCGCGCCAGGCGGTCGCGGTTGTGGCCCTCGGGCAGCAGGTTCTGGAAGTACGCCGGCCAACGTCCGTCGGTGCGCACCAAGCGGGCGTCACGCGCCGAGCGCAGGATCTGCTGCGTGTCCGCCTCGTTCGCGCCGCGGTAGCTCAGCGACAGGGTGGGGCGCTGCGGGTCGGCGATGTAGTCCTCATCGAAGGACACGCGCAGGATGTCGCCGTACTGGGACAGGTAGCCGATGCCGCGCCGCCCGCCCCCCTGCGCTGCAGGGCGGTGCAGGTACAGGCGCAGGTAGCGGATAGCGGTGCTCATCGTGCGTCTTGATCAGCGACCCAGGCTCTCCACCACCGAGGGAGGCGCGTCCGCTCCCGAGGGCTGACCCAGGAATTTGCCCCCCGACTGGATGAAGGCCTGCAGCGCGGGGCTCAACTCGGCCGGCACGGCGATCAGTTCCATGCCGAGCACGCGGGCCATCTCGGCCAGGGTGGAAAAGCGCGGGTCCACGTCCCCCGTCTCGGTGCGTTGCACGGCCATGCGCGACAGGCCGGCTTGTGCGGCCAGGTCGGCCTGCGTGATGCGCCGGGCTTTGCGCACCTCTGCCAATGTGGTGATCAACGAATGCGTCATGCCATCCTTTATACGCTTTTTTATTAAAAAGCGCTTTGTAAGTTTCTTTTTTCAAGCGGGACACGGCAGCAGAGCCCCGCGCAACTCCGCAAAGCGCTGTGCCTGCAGCGCCAGCCATTCCTTGACCAGCAGCATCGGCGGGCTGGGATGCGCCGTGGTGACGAAAGAGTACGACGCCCGCGAGCGCACGCTGCACCCGAACAGCGGCACCAGCCGCCCGTGCTGTACGTCTTCCAGCACGAGGGCCGCGCGCCCCATGGCAATGCCTTGGCCCGCCAGGGCGGCACTCAGCGCCAATTGCGACAGGTTGAACTGCTGCCCGGCGCCACAGGCGGGCGGCGCTGTGTCCGTGCAGGCGCACCAGTGTTGCCATTCCTCGAATGGGTCGGCACCCTCCCAGGCACTGCTGTCGTGCAGCAGCCATTCACCGCGCAATTGCGAGGGTGACTGCAGGTCAGGATGGGCGGCCAGGAAGGCGGGGCTGGCCACGGGAATCAGCCACTCATCCAGGAACACGCTGGCGCGCAGGTCGGTGTAGCCGCCCAGGTCGAAGCGCACTGCCGCCTCGACCCCGTCGCGCACCATGCGGGTGCGGTCCAGCCGGTGGAACTCGCCAAACACGCGCAGGCCCACGTCCGGGTGCTCACGAAAGAAATCCCCCAGCCGCGGCGTGAGCCATTGCATGGCAAACGAGGGGGAGCAGCTCAGCGTGGCCACCGGCGTATCGTCGGTCACACGCATCTGCGACAGGGCGTCCTCGATGGCGCCGAAGCTCTCACGCAGCACCACGGCCAGCCACTTGCCCTCGGGCGTGGGCATGAGGGTGCGGGGCGTGCGCACGAAGAGGGGGCGCCCCAGCCAGGTTTCCAGCTGCTTGACCTGCTGGCTCACCGCGCCCTGGGTGATGCACAGCTCCGCCGCCGCGCGCGTGAAGCTGCCGTGGCGTGCGGCCGCTTCAAAGCAGCGCAGCCACGCGAGCAGGGAAGGAAAAAGCCGTGAATTCATTATTCAAACTAATGCACTCGTCAATATAAATGAGTTGTATCGGTGCCGGGGCGTGCCAAGAATGCCGTCTATATCCACCTTCCACCGACCGCAGCCCATGCCCTCCGTTGTTTCCCCACAGGACCGCTTGCAGGACGACACTCCGGCCGCACAGCTGCGCCGCGCCGAGCCCTGCCTATGGCTCAACCCGCACAGGCAGCCCATACCCGCCGCACGGCAGGCCGTGGCCGGTGATCACATTAGTCTGGATGATACGGAGAAGGCAGCGGCACGCTTCGCGCGCTTTGCGCCGCTGCTAGAGGGCGTGTTCCCCGAGTTGCAGGCGACGGGTGGCGTGATCGAGTCGCCCCTGTTACCCGCATCCAGCCTGCATGCCGCGGCGGGGCTGGCCGCGGGCCAGGGCGCGCTGTGGATCAAGGCGGACCACCGGTTGCCCGTGGCCGGGTCCATCAAGGCACGCGGAGGCATCCATGAAGTGCTGGAGCTGGCCGAGCGCCTGGCACTGCAGCACGGCCTGCTGACGCCGCGGTCCGGTGCCGACGACTACCGCGCCCTGGCAAACCCCGCTGCGCGCGCCGTGTTTGCGCGCTACACCGTGGCCGTAGGCTCCACGGGCAACCTGGGCCTGAGCATCGGTGTGGCGGCATCGGCGCTGGGCTTTCGTGCCGTGGTGCACATGTCGGCCGATGCCAAGGAATGGAAGAAACAACGCCTGCGCCAACGCGGCGTGCAGGTGGTGGAGCACGCGGGTGACTACGAGGGCGCCGTGGCCGCGGGCCGCGCGCAGGCGGCTCAGGACCCATTCAGCCATTTCGTGGACGACGAACGCTCGCTGTCGCTGCTGCTGGGCTACAGCGCCGCGGCGCTGCACCTGCGCCAGCAGTTGCGGGATGCCGGCATCGCCGTGGATGCGCAGCACCCGCTGTTCGTCTACTTGCCCTGCGGGGTGGGGGGGGCGCCGGCGGGCATCACCTTCGGCCTGCGGCACGTGCTGGGGGCGCATGTGCACTGCTTTTTCGCGGAGCCCGTGCAGTCGCCGTGTTTCATGGTGCAAATGATGGCCGGACAGGGCGCACACCCCTCGGTGTACGACTGGGGCCTCACCAACCGGACGGAAGCCGACGGCCTGGCCGTGCCACGCGCGTCCCTGCCCGCGGCCGAGCTGATGGAGCCGTTGCTGGCGGGCTGCTTCACCGTGTGCGACGACACCCTGTTTCGCCAATTGGTACAGGTGCTGGATGCCACGGGCGAGCGCATCGAGCCGTCCGCAGCGGCGGGCCTGAGCGGCCCCGGTTTCCTGACGGGCACCGAGACGGGCCGCACCTGGCTGCACGCGCAAGGGCTGTGGCCCCACCTGGCGCAGGCCACGCACCTGGTGTGGACCACCGGCGGGCTGTACGTGCCGCCCGAGGCCTACGCGCGCTTCGAGGAACGTGGCCGGGCCCTGGGTTGACGCGCCTTCGCCGAGTCCTGGGCCCGCGAAAGGATCTTTTTTTTGACTGGCTTGACTGGAGAGAACGCCATGAACCGCAAGACGATGTTGTCCATGCTGGCCTGCGCCCTGGGCGCCGCCGCTTTCGCCCCCGCGCATGCGCAGGAGGCGTTTCCCTCCCGGCCCATCGCGCTGGTGATTCCGTTTCCCGCGGGTGGAGCCACCGACGTGCTGGGCCGCTTGATCGGCAAGAAGCTGGGCGACAAGCTGGGGCAAAGCGTGGTCATCGACAACCGCGCTGGCGCGGGTACGGTGATTGGTGCGAGCTACGTGGCCAAGGCCGCGCCGGACGGCTACACGCTGCTGCTGAGCTCGGGCACCACCTTCACGGTGAACCCGGCGGTGCGGCCCCGGCTGCCTTATGACCCCGTCAAGAGCTTCGATCCCATCGGCATCACCGGGCGCACAGGGCTGATCCTGCTGGCCAGCAAAAGCGTGTCGGTCAACGATGTGAAGCAGTTCGTCAGTGCCGTGAAGGCCGCGCCCGACAAGTATTCCTATGGCTCCTTCGGTGCGGGCACGACCTCGCAGTTCGCGGGCGAGATGTTCTTTCATGCCGCGGGCCTCAAGATCCAGCACGTGCCCTACAAAGGCAGCGCGCCGGCCATGGTGGACCTGATCGGCGGGCAGATTCCGTTCACCGTGGACACGGTGTCGGCCGCGCTGCCCCAGCTCAAGGAGGGCAAGGTCAAGGCGATTGCCGTCACCACCGAGAAGCGCTCGACCCTGCTGCCCCAGGTACCCTCGCTGGCCGAGAGCGGTTACCCCGGCCTGAACATGGACACCTGGCTGGCCCTGGTGGCGCCCGCAGGCCTGCCTGCCGCGGTAAAGACGCGGCTGGAGAAGACGCTGGCCGAGGTGGTGGCCGACCCCGACACGCGCGAGCGCCTGCTCGCGCTGGGCTTTGAGCCGGCATTCGCCTCGTCGGCCGAGCTGGCTGCCCTGATCGAGCGGGAGCTGCCGCTGATGCGTGCCATCGCCCAGCGCGCGGGCATCACCGCCGACTGAGGCGCGGCTCATCCACAATGGCCCCTGGACCTTCTTCACGACCATGACTGCTGATCCCACGCTGGTGGAACTGTCCGCCAATGAACTGCGCCACCGCATCGGCACGGGCGAAATCTCGCCCGTCGAGCTGCTGCAAGCCTGCATCGACCGCATCGAGGCGGTGAATCCGTATGTGAACGCCGTCACCGCCACCTGCTACGACCGCGCCCGCGCCGAGGCGCAGGCCGCCGAGCGGGCGGTGCGCGCCGGCGAGCCCCTCGGCCTGCTGCACGGGCTGCCCATGGGCGTGAAGGATCTGGAGGCCACCGCCGGCCTGCTGACCACCTACGGCTCGCCCATCTACCGCGAGAACATCCCCGCGCAGGACAACGTGCTGGTGGCGCGCCTGCGCGCGGCCGGCGCCATCGTCACGGGCAAGACCAATATTCCCGAGATGGGCGCGGGCGCCAATTCGCGCAACGTGGTCTGGGGCGCCACGGGCAACCCGTTCGATCCGCGCCTGAACGCGGGCGGCTCGTCCGGCGGGTCGGCCGCGGCGCTGGCCTGCGACATGCTGCCCGTGTGCACGGGCTCGGACACGGGCGGCTCGCTGCGTATCCCCGCGGCCAAGTGCGGCGTGGTGGGCTTTCGGCCGTCGCCTGGCGTGGTGCCCAGCTCGCGCAAGCTGCTGGGCTGGACGCCGATCTCCGTGGTCGGCCCCATGGGCCGCACGATGGCCGAGGCCTGCCTGCAGCTCGCCGCATCGGCCGGCCTGTCGGCGGGCGACCCGCTCACTTACCCGCTGGACCCCCACAGCTTCCTGCACCTGGAGCCGGCCGACCTGGGCGGCCTGCGCGTGGGCTACACCGAAGACTTCGGCGCCTGCGCGGTGGACGACGGCATCCGCGCGGTGTTCCGCGCCAAGATCGGCGCCATGCGCCACCTGTTCCGCTCTTGCGAGGAGATCCGGCTGGACCTGGGCGAAGTGCACCGCTGCTTCGACGTGCTGCGGGCCGAAAGCTTCGTGGCCGGCATGCGCGAGGCCTACGAGCGCGACCCCGCCAGCCTGGGGCCCAACACGCGCGCCAACTACGAGATGGGTGCGGCCATGTCGCTGCTGGACAGCGCCTGGGCACAGGCCGAGCAGACGCGCATCCTGGCGCGCTTCCAGGAGGCGTTTGCCAACTTCGACGTGATCCTGGCACCCACCACGCCGGTCTCGCCCTTCCCGTGGACCGCGCTGTACGCCAGCCATATCAACGGGGAACCCCAGGCCAACTATTACCGCTGGCTGGCGCTGACCTACGTGACCACGCTGACCACGCACCCCGCGCTCAGCGTGCCCTGCGGGCGCGACACGGCCGGCATGCCGTTCGGCCTGCAGGTGGTGGGGCGCTTTCGCGACGACCATCGCCTGCTGTCCATCGGCCTGGGGCTGGAGCAAGCCTTTGCCCGCATCGATGGCCTGCAGCGCCCGCGGCCCGACCTGGCCCGGCTGGGGCCGGTGCAGCCCGCGCTCACCTCCATCGTCACCCACGCGCCGGACCCCGATGACGCGCGCGGCGTGCCGCGCCTGGGCGCGCGCGGTGCCGCGGCGCAGGCGTCGGCGGTCTGACAGTGATTGGCGAGGGAACCCATGCAACCCTATGACTTCGTGATCATCGGCGCGGGCATTGCCGGCGCCTCCGCCGGCTGGGAACTGGCCGCGCACCGCCGCGTGCTGCTGCTGGAGCGGGAGGCCCAGCCCGGCTACCACACCACCGGCCGGTCGGCTGCGCTGTACTCGGCCACCTACGGCACGCCCAACATCTGCGCACTCACACGGGCCAGCCGCGCGTTCTACGACGCACCACCGCCCGAGTTCGGCAGCACCCCCATCCTCACGCCGCGCGGCGTGGTGTACCTGGCGGGGGCCGACCAGCTCGACCTGCTGGAAGCCGCGTACGCCGAGGCGCTGCCGCGCAACCCGCAGGTGCGCCGCCTGACGCGCGAGGAGCTGCTGGAGCAGGCCCCGTGCCTGCGCCCCGAGGCCGTGGCCGCGGGCATGAGCGAGCCCGGCGCCGCCGACATCGACGTGCATGCGCTGCACCAGGGCTACCTGCGCGGCTTGCGCCAGCGTGGTGGCGAGATCCGCACCCATGCCGAGGTGACGGCCCTGCAACGGGGCGAGGAGGGCTGGCACATCACCCTGGGCGATGGCGAGGTGCTGCACGCGCGCGCCGTGGTCAATGCCGCAGGCGCCTGGGCCGACGTGGTGGCAGCCCAGGCGGGCGTGCCGCCCATCGGGCTGGAGCCGCGGCGGCGCACGGCCTTTACCTTCCCCGTGCCGGCCGGCATGCAAGCGGCCCACTGGCCCGCTGTCATCGGCATTGCCGAGGACTATTACTTCAAGCCTGACGCGGGGCAGATGCTGGGCTCCCCCGCCAATGCCGATGCCGTGGCGCCGCACGACGTGGTGCCTGAGGAACTGGACGTGGCGCTGGGTATCCACCGCATCGAGCAGGTGACGTGCTTACAGATCCGCCGCCCCTCGCACACCTGGGCGGGGCTGCGCTCGTTCGTGGCCGATGGCGACCTGGTCATTGGCTGGGACAACCATGTGCCCGGCTTCTTCTGGCTGGCCGCGCAAGGCGGCTATGGCATCCAGAGCGCGGCGGGCGCGGCGCTGCTGACGCGGCAGTTGGCACTGGGCGAGCCGCTGGCCCCCGAGTTGGCGCGCGAGGGGGTGGACGTGGCAGGCCTGTCGCCTGCGCGGCTGCGCTGAGCAAGGCCAGAGCTGAAGCCGGCCTGAGCCGGCGAAAAAAAGCCAGCGCGCCGTGCGCGTCAGGCGTAGGTGTTGAGCTGCGTGCCCAGCGGGCCCTCGGTCGCCAGCGGTGGCTGGGGCAGGGCGGCGAGCAGGGTGGCGGCGGCCGTTTCCTGCGTGTCCAGGGCCTTCTTCAGCACGGTGACCTGGACGGCATCGGCCGTCTCGCGGCTGGCGAGGGCGCTGGCGGTGCTGACGATGGATTGGGTGAGGGCGACGTCCATGGCGATCTCCGGTGTACCTCTTGTTATCGGCCAGTTCACCGCGGACTCAAGGGTGCTTCTATAAACATAGCTGTTGGCGCTTGATGGGTAAGCATTTCAAGCTGTTTTGGTGTTAAAAGTCCCTCTTGGCAAGCGCGAACAGCTATTGTTTTTGTATCAGTCCAGCGCACTGGCGCCGTAGGCCTCGCAGGCGGCGAGGTCGGAATCGCTGGCCTTGGGCAGGCGCGAGGCCGCGTCGCGCAGTGCCGTGCGCAGGCCTTCCTCCAGCACCGGATGGTAGAAGGGCATGCGCAGCAGGTCGTGCACCGTCAGCCGCTGCTCGACGGCCAGCGCCAGCAGGTGGGCCATGTGTTCGCCCGCAGGCGCGCACAGCTCGGCGCCCAGCAGGCGGCCGCTGCCGTGCTCGGCGTACACGTTCAGGCGCCCGTGGTTGCACTGCGCCACGCGCGCGCGGCCCTGGCGTGCAAAGTCCACCGTGCCCCCCACCCATTGCCCCTGGGGCAGATCGGCATGGCGCTGTCCCACCACGGCGGCATGGGGCTGGCTGAAGGTGATGGCCAGCGGCGTGCGCCGGGCGAAGCCGCGCGGCGTGGGCGCCAGGGCGTTCAACCCCGCAATGTGGCCCTCGTCCGCAGCCTCATGCAGCAGAGGGCGGTCGCCATCGGCATCGCCCGCGATGAAGACGGGCAGATCGCCCACCTGCAGGGTGCACGGATCGATGGGCGGGCGGCCCTTGTCGTCCAGCGTCACGCCCAGCGTGTCCAGCCCCAGGTGTTCCAGGTTGGGGCGCCGGCCCATGGCGGCCACCACCTGGTCCACCACCACGGTCGCGCTGCCGTTGGTGACCTGTATGCCGCCGGCCACCTCGCGCAGCTCGGCCTTGTCGCCCACGTTGACGATGAATTCGTCCTTCAGCCGCGCCAGCAGCGCGTCGTTGATGGCGGGGTCGCTCAGTCCGGCCACGGTCTTGCCCGTCGCGAAGGCCATCACCTCCACCCCCAGCCGCGCGAGCGCCTGCGCGATTTCCACCCCCAGCGGCCCCAGCCCGATGACGGCCACGCGCGGGCCGAGCGTGGGTTGCTCGAACAGCGTGTCGGTGGTGAGGATGCGGTCGCCAAAAGCCAGCCAGTCCTCCGGCACGATGGGGCGCGAGCCCGTGGCGATGATGATGCGCCGCGCGGTGTGCACCTGGCCGTTCACTTCCACACGTTGCGTGTCCAGCAGCCGGGCGTGGCCGCTGATGGCGCGCTCGCCCGCGTCGGTGGCGGCCAGCGTGCCGGCCACGAAGTCATCGCGCAGCGCGCGCACGCGGCGCAGCACGGCGGGCAGGTCCACCCGCAGCGCATCCGCGCCCTCGATGCCGAAGGTGTGCAGTGCGCGCCGCGCATGGTAGGCGTTGGCGGCCTCGATGAGCATCTTGGACGGCATGCAGCCCACGCGCGCGCAGGTGGTGCCCCAGGGGCCGTCGTTCACGATGCGCCAGTGGTCGGTGCGCTTGCGCACCTCGCGCAGCGCCGCCAGTCCGGCGGACCCGGCGCCCAGGATGATCACGTCCAGCGGCTGGCTCATGGAGGGGGCTCCTTGTCAATGCGGGCCGCCAGTGTCGCCGCGCGCGCCGGCGCGGCATGTAGGCGCGCAGGCATTGTTGGGCTTGCGCGGGCGCGGCCACGGTCCCGGCCTTCAATCCGTGGATTCGCCCCAGGCCACGCGGCCCTGGCCTGCTTCGTTCACCTGGTGGACGAAGGCCTCGGCCTCGGCCTCGGGCAGGCGCAGTTGCAGCGTGACCAGCGTGCCATGCTGCACCTGCAGCAACTGCGCGCCAGCACCGTCGATCATGCGGCGCAGCAGTCCTTCCAGGGCGTAGGGCACGCTGCATTCCAGGGTGCGCATGCGCTGCAGCGGCACCTTGTTTGCCTGCAGCAGCGCTTGGGCCACGGTATCGGTATAGGCGCGCACCAGGCCACCCGCGCCCAGCTTCACCCCGCCGAAATAGCGCACCACAGTGGCCAGCACACCCTCCAGGTCCTGGTGGCGCAGCACATCCAGCATGGGCCGGCCGGCGGTGCCGCTGGGCTCGCCGTCGTCCACCGCGGCGGACTGGCCGCCCGCCAGCAGCGCCCAGCACACATGGGCCGCGCCCGGGTGTTCGCGCCACAGCGCATCCACCACGGCCTGCGCGCTCGCGCGGTCGGCCATGGGCTGCACGCAGCCGATGAAGCGGCTTTTCTTGATGATGAGTTCGCTGTGAACGGGGGCGCTGAGGGTGTAGGGCATGGGGGCGGCCGAGCTTACCCCATGGGCCGACGGCGGCAAGGGCCATGCGGGGGCGGTTAGGCGCAAAGGGGGCATGGCTTCTAAAATGCCCGGCCCCCCTGCAGGCCCGCCCATGAACGCCCCGATCGATGTTTCCTTCTTCCCGCGCAACGCCAAGCCGTTGACCAGCTACCGCCCGTACTGGGCCAAGCGCTTTGGCGTGGCGCCGTACCTGCCCATGAGCCGTGCCGAGATGGAGCAGTTGGGCTGGGACAGCTGCGACGTGGTGCTGGTGACGGGCGATGCCTATGTGGACCACCCGAGCTTCGGCATGGCGGTGATCGGGCGGGTGCTGGAGGCGCAGGGCTTTCGCGTGGGGATCATTGCGCAGCCGGACTGGCAGAGCGCCGACGCGTTCAAGGTGCTGGGCAAGCCCAACCTGTTCTGGGGCGTGACCGCGGGCAACATGGATTCGATGATCAACCGCTACACGGCGGACCGCAAGATCCGCAGCGACGACGCCTACACGCCCGGCGACGTGGGTGGCAAGCGGCCCGACCGCGCCGCCGTGGTCTACAGCCAGCGCTGCCGCGAGGCGTACAAGGACGTGCCCATCGTGCTGGGCGGCATCGAAGGCTCCCTGCGCCGCATTGCCCACTATGACTACTGGAGCGACAAGGTGCGCCGCTCCATCGTGGTGGACAGCAAGTGCGACATCCTGCTGTTCGGCAACGCCGAGCGTGCCCTGGTCGAAGTGGCCCACCGCATTGCGCGGCGCGACCCGGTGGAGACCATCACCGACGTGCGCGGCACGGCCTTCGTGCGGCGCGCGTCCGAGCCCGGCTGGTTCGAGATCGACTCCACCGAGGTGGACGAGCCCGGCCGCGTGGATGAGCTGATCAATCCCTACATGACCACCAGCGAGCAGGCTGCGGCCCAGGGCCAGGCGTGTTCGCAGGAAGATGCTGCAAATTCAATAGCTGCCAGCGCTGACCCACAAAGCGCTACAGGCCAAAAACCCTTGCAGACCGTGCAGATCGTGCCCAATCCGGCGCTGCCCTCCAAGGGGCGCAGCGGTCGGGCGCTGCCGCCGCGCGAGCGCACCGTGA
This sequence comes from Diaphorobacter nitroreducens, assembly GCF_002214645.1. NCBI lineage: Bacteria > Pseudomonadati > Pseudomonadota > Betaproteobacteria > Burkholderiales > Comamonadaceae > Diaphorobacter > Diaphorobacter nitroreducens. The sequence goes on along the minus strand of NZ_CP016278.1, from coordinate 1,318,863 downwards.
TCCGCCTGCCCAGCTATGAGCAGGTGAAGGCCGACCCGGTGCTCTACGCCCACGCCAACCGCGTGCTGCACCTGGAGACCAACCCGGGCAACGCTCGCGCGCTGGTGCAGGCGCATGGCGAGGGCGCGACGGCGCGCGACGTGTGGCTGAACCCGCCGCCCGTCCCGCTCACCACGGCCGAGATGGACTGGGTGTTCGGCCTGCCGTATGCGCGCAACCCGCACCCGCAGTACCTGGACGCGCAGGGCAGCTACGAGGGGCCCACCAAGATCCCCGCATGGGAGATGATCCGCGCGTCGATCAACATCATGCGCGGCTGCTTTGGCGGCTGCACCTTCTGCTCCATCACCGAGCACGAGGGACGCATCATCCAGAGCCGCTCGGAAGATTCCATCATTGCCGAGGTGGAGGACATCCGGGACAAGGTCAAGGGCTTCACCGGCACCATCTCCGACCTGGGCGGCCCCACGGCCAACATGTACCGCCTGGGCTGCAAGAGCCCAGAGATCGAGGCCGCCTGCCGCAAGCCGAGCTGCGTGTTTCCCGGCATCTGCCAGAACCTGCACACGGACCATGCGCCGCTGGTCAATATCTACCGCCGCGCGCGCAAGCTGCCGGGCATCAAGAAGATCCTCATCGGCTCCGGCCTGCGCTACGACCTGGCGGTGAAGTCCCCCGAATACGTGAAGGAGCTGGTACAGCACCACGTGGGCGGGTACCTCAAGATCGCGCCCGAGCACACCGAGGCGGGGCCGCTGTCCAAGATGATGAAGCCAGGCATCGGCAACTATGACCGCTTCAAGCAGATGTTCGAGCAGTACACCGAAGAGGCGGGCAAGAAACAGTTCCTGATCCCGTACTTCATCGCCGCCCACCCCGGCACCACCGACGAGGACATGCTGAACCTGGCCATCTGGCTCAAGAAGAACGGCTTTCGCGCCGACCAGGTGCAGGCCTTCTACCCCAGCCCCATGGCCAGCGCCACGGCCATGTACCACTCGGGCCGCAACCCGCTCACGCGCGTGCGCCGACAGATGCGCGACGTGGCCGAGGAGCAGGTGGACGTGGTGCGTGGCGAAAAGCGCCGCCGCCTGCACAAGGCCTTCCTGCGCTACCACGACCCCAACAACTGGCCGCTGCTGCGCGAGGCGCTGAAAAGCATGGGCCGGGCCGACCTGATCGGTAACGGCAAGCACCACCTGATCCCCACCTTCCAGCCGCTGGTCGACGGCAGCTACCAGAGCGCCCGCAAGAAAAACAGCACCGGGCCCAAGGGTGGCGGGGCGGGCGTGGGCTACACCATCAACAAGGACGGCAAGGCCGTGGCGCTGCGCCGCCGCCCGCAGGAGCTGGAGGAGCCGCAGGGCGACGTGCGTTTTCGTAGCAGTGCGCCGCAGCCGGGCCGCATGCTCACGCAGAACACCGGCCTGCCGCCACGTGCCGGCACCGGTGCCCGCACTGGCAGCCGTGGCAATGCCGGCGGCAACGCTGCGGGCGCCGCGGGGCGCCGCCAGGGCGGGGCCGGCACCCCGGCGTCGGGCAAGGGTACGGGCCGGCGGCGCTGACGGGGCGGCACCCGGCTGTCAGCGCGCGGGACCGGCGGGGGCGGACACCAGCTCCTCAATGACCAGGCGGCGGTAGTAGAACGCCGCCAGCGGGCCCAGCGGCTGCAGCAGGTCGCGCAGCGTCTCCGGAGCGTCGGAATCCGCGGCACGCAGCAACAGGCCGTGGGCGCCGTCGCTGGCCAGTTGCGCGATGCGGCGCACGATCACGCCCTCCGCACCGACCGAGGGCAGAGGTGCATCGGCATTGCCCAGCGTGCGCACCACATGTTCCAGGATCATCGGCGGCGTGGCGTGCGCCACGTCGTCGCGACCCTGGGCCTGCAGCGCCTGGCCTGCGGAGCGCGCCGCCTCCTCGTTCGCAAACAGCGCGAACACATGGCCCGTGGGGTAGAAAGTCCCGGTCGCCGTGGTCATGCTCGGGTCGAGGGCGAAAGGCTTCATGGCGTCGTTCTCCAATGCGGCAAAAAACTGGACCCATTGGAGGCGCAGCAGCATCGCCTGGCTGTCGGGCGATGGAAGGCCGCGCTGTCGGACGTGGCCGCAAGGCATGCCGCAGATCCCGATAAAAACCGGCCCCGCCGCAATGCTGGAAAGCGCTAGCAGCTATAAAAAAGAAAGCACTTCGCGCAGCGTCTGCGGCCGCAGCGTCCACACCGCCAGTGCGGCGCAGTTCAACACCACCGTGCCCCAATACACCGCGCGGAAGTCCTGTTTGCGCGATTTGTGCCGCAACCACTGCTGGGCCCACCATGCGGCAGGCCAGCCGCCCAGCAGGGCGAGCAGGTGCAGGTGGCTCTCCCGGGTGCGCCACGTGCCACGTTGGGCGGCGCTCTTGTCCAGCGCGTAGGTGAAGAAGGTCAGCAGGTTCAGGGCCGCCGCCGCGCCCAGCCACCACAGCGGGAACCGCTGCGCCCAGGCGCCCCAGCCCCACAGGCCCAGCCAGAGCAGCATCAGCGCCAGGGCGATGCCCGCGCCTGCGGGTGCCTGCGGCGCGGAGCGCGGGCGCGTGTGCCTGGCGGTGGCCGGCGTGGGGCGGGCGGTGGGCCGCGCGGTGGGTCGCGTGGATGGCGGGGCGGATGCTGCGCGGGCCGGAGACCGGTGGGCGGAAGGGGAGCCGCTCGGTTGGCTGCGTGGACGCACATCCATCGCGCGTGGTCCCTTGCCGCCCACGTGGATCTCTTCATACTCCACCGGCATCCCGTGGGCGGGCGGCGCCGTGCCCCGGAAGTCCCGTACATGAAAGAACACCTGCGTGCTGGCAGCGCCCTGGATGAAGCCAAAGCCTTTGTCCGCGTTCCATTGCCGGACGATGCCGTGTGTGCGCATGTTCAAACATCCGCCGCGCTGGACGGCGGAAGTGTGGCCATGGGCTGGCCATCAGGGGGCAGGGTGGTGGCCTGTGGTCCAGGACATGCGCGGACACTGAGCCGGCGGCATGCCAGCGGGGCAGGGGGATCGAGCGCGAGAGGCATGGGCGGAAAGCGGAGGCGGTGAACGGAGGGCCGCGGCTGGAACTTCGGCGCCCGTGCGCGCTCCGATCCCGGCTGACCGCCAAAATCATATCGTGCCCTCTCACGCCTTCCTCTTGCCGCAGCGCCGCCGCACCATGGCCGCGCTGGCGGGCCTCGCCACCCTTCCCGGAGTCTTCATGAGCCCCCTGTCCGAAGCCGCCCCGTTGCTGGAGGCGCTGCGCCCCTCGCCGCGCATGCCGGTGCTGTTCGTGGGCCATGGCAGCCCCATGAACGCCATCGAAGACAACGCCTGGCGCCGCACCTGGCAGGACATGGGGGCGGAACTGCTGGCGCGCGGGCAGCGGCCGCAGCTCATCCTGTGCGTGTCGGCCCATTGGCTCACGCGCGGCGGCTGGCAGCTGACGGGCATGGCCGCGCCCCGCACCATCCACGACTTTGGCGGTTTCCCGCGCGAGCTGTTCGAGCAGCAGTACCCGGCGCCGGGCGCACCGCAGGTGGCGCGCAGCCTAGCGCAGGAGCTGCGCTCACCCGCGACGGCGCGCGCCCTGGAGGTGGACGCGGGGGAGTGGGGCCTGGACCACGGCACATGGTCGGTGCTCAAGCCCATGTTCCCGGCAGCGGACATTCCGGTGCTGCAGCTCAGCATGGACTACGCGCGCCCGGCGGCCGAGCATTACGCCCTGGGCCAGCAGCTGCGCGCGCTGCGTGAGCGTGGGGTGCTGATCGTGGGCAGCGGTAATGTGGTGCACAACCTGCGCGCCGCGCGGCGCGGCACAGGTATCAATGCAGCCTACGAGTGGGCGAACGAATTCGACGTCAAGGTGCAGGAACTGGTGAAGGCGGGCCGCCTCGACGCGCTGGTGGCCTTCCAGCAGTGGGGTCCGATGGCGCCGCTGGCGCATCCCACGCATGAGCATTACCTGCCACTGCTGTATGCCGCAGGCGCCGCGCTGCCCAAGGAGATGCCGCGCTTTTTCAACACGGGTTTTCAGTCGGCCTCGATCTCCATGCGCTCCATGCTTTGGGGTTGAGCTATCTAAATTGATAGCTGCTAGCGCTTGCTGGATGGGTGTTAGAGCCCGAAAACACATGAAAAAACCGCCCGAAGGCGGTTGCTTTTTTGGGGCGTCGCTGCGGCTCAGATCACCTTGGCGATGGCCTGGCAGACGTAGTCGATGTTCTTGCTGTTGAGCGCGGCCACGCACATGCGGCCGGTGTCGGTGCCGTACACGCCGAACTCGTTGCGCAGGCGCACCATCTGGTCTTTGGACAGGCCGGAGTAGCTGAACATGCCGATCTGCGTGGTGATGAAGCCCATGTCCTGCTTCACGCCGGCGGCCTTCAGGCCGTCCACCAGCTTCTGGCGCATTTCCTTGATGCGCACGCGCATCTCGCCCAGCTCCTTTTCCCACAGGGCGCGCAGCTCGGGGTTGTTCAGCACCGCGGCCACCACGGCGCCGCCGTGCGTGGGCGGGTTGCTGTAGTTGGTGCGGATCACGATCTTGAGCTGCGAGAGCACGCGCGCGGCCTCGTCCTTGTCGTTGGCCACCACGGACAGCGCGCCCACGCGCTCGCCGTACAGGCTGAAGCTCTTGGAGAACGAGGTGGACACGAAGATGTTCAGGCCGGCCGCGACGAACTTGCCGATCACGGCGCCGTCCTCGGCAATACCGTGGCCGAAGCCCTGGTAGGCCATGTCGAGGAAGGCCACCAGGCCCTTGGCCTTCACGGCGGCGATCACCTGCTCCCACTGCGCGGCGGTGATGTCGTAGCCCGTGGGGTTGTGGCAGCAGGCATGCAGCACCACGATGGTGCCGGGCGCGGCGGCGTTCAAGTCCGCCAGCATGCCGTCGAAGTCCACCTTGCGGTTGGCGGCGTCGTAGTAGCGGTAGCTGCCCACCTCGAAGCCGGCATTGGTGAAGATGGCGCGGTGGTTTTCCCAGCTCGGGTCGGAGATCAGCACCTTCGCGTTCGGGCTGATCTTCTTGAGGAAGTCTGCGCCGATCTTCAGGCCGCCCGTGCCGCCAATGGCCTGCACCGTGGCCACGCGGCCGGCCTTGACGACGTCGGACTCCGCGCCGAACACCAGGGCCTTGACCGCGTTGTCATAGGCGGCGATGCCGTCGATGGGCAGATAGCCGCGCGCAGCGGGCTTGTCCATCATGGCCTTTTCGGCCGCCTGCACGCACTGCAGCAGGGGCAGCTTGCCGTCGTCGTCGAAGTACACGCCCACGCCCAGGTTGACCTTGGCTGGATTGGGGTCGGCGGCGTATTGTTCGTTGAGACCCAGGATCGGGTCGCGGGGAGCCATTTCGACGGCGGTGAACAGAGACATGAAAAGTCCTTGAGGGGATGGAAATCTGACGACGGGACCTCACCTACGGTAGGCTTTCGGTCCACTCTTGATTTTAACGGCCGCCCCCGCGCGCCGTTTACCTCCGCCATGCATGAAGTCACCTCTGAGCCGGCCGTTGGCGCGGCGGACGGGCAGTTCGTCCAGTTTCCAGGTTCGCCCTTTTCGTTGTACCAGCCATACCCGCCCGCCGGTGATCAGCCCGAAGCCATCGCCAAGCTGGTGGAGGGCGTGCAGGACGGCGAGGTGTTCCAGACCCTGCTGGGGGTGACGGGCTCAGGCAAGACCTTCACCATGGCGAACGTGATCGCCCGCCTGGGACGGCCGGCCATCATCTTCGCGCCCAACAAGACGCTGGCCGCACAGTTGTACAGCGAGTTCCGCGAGTTCTTTCCCAAGAACGCCGTGGAGTACTTCGTGAGCTACTACGACTACTACCAGCCCGAGGCCTATGTGCCTCAGCGCGACCTGTTCATCGAGAAGGACAGCGCCATCAACGAGCACATCGAGCAGATGCGCCTGTCGTGCACCAAGAGCTTGCTGGAGCGGCGCGATGTGGTCATCGTGGCTACGGTGTCGGCCATCTACGGCATTGGCGAGCCCGAGAGCTACCACCGCATGATCATGACGCTGCGCGTGGGCGACCAGCTGAGCCAGCGTGATGCGATCGCGCAGCTGATCCGCATGCAGTACCAGCGCAACGAGCAGGACTTCAGCCGGGGCAAGTTCCGCGTGCGTGGCGACACCATCGATGTGTTCCCTGCCGAGCATTCCGAGCTGGCGGTGCGCATCGAACTGTTCGACGACGAGGTGGAAAGCCTGCAACTGTTCGACCCGCTCACGGGGCGTATCCAGCAAAAAATCCCGCGCTTCACGGTGTACCCCAGCAGCCATTACGTGACGCCGCGCGACAAGGTGCTGGCCGCCGTGGAGACCATCAAGCAGGAACTGGACGAGCGGCTCAAGTTCTTCGTGGCCGAGGGCAAGTTGGTGGAGGCGCAACGGCTGGAGCAGCGCACGCGCTTCGACCTGGAAATGCTCAGCGAAGTGGGGCACTGCAAGGGCATCGAGAACTACACGCGCCACCTGTCGGGTTCTGCGCCTGGCGAGCCGCCGAGCACGCTGACCGACTACCTCCCGCCCGATGCGCTGATGTTCCTGGATGAGAGCCACCAGATGATCGGGCAACTCAACGCCATGTACAACGGCGACCGCGCGCGCAAGACCACGCTGGTCGAGTACGGCTTTCGCCTGCCGTCGGCATTGGACAACCGGCCGCTCAAGTTCGAGGAATTCGAGAAGCGCATGCGGCAGGTGGTGTTTGTTTCGGCCACTCCGGCTGATTATGAGAAAGAGCACTCGGGCCAGGTGGTGGACCAGGTGGTGCGGCCCACCGGCTTGGTGGACCCGGAGGTGGAGGTGCGTCCCGCTACCCATCAGGTGGATGACGTGCTGCAGGAAATACGCATTTGCACGCAAAAGAATCAACGCGTACTCATTACGACGCTGACGAAGCGCATGGCGGAGCAACTGACCGATTACCTGAGCGACAACGGGGTCAAGGTGCGCTATCTGCACTCCGATATCGACACCGTGGAGCGCGTGGAAATCATTCGCGACCTGCGCCTGGGAGCCTTCGATGTCCTGGTGGGAATCAACCTGCTGCGTGAGGGGCTGGACATTCCTGAGGTCTCCCTGGTGGCCATCCTGGATGCCGACAAGGAGGGTTTCCTGCGCGCCGAACGCAGCCTGATCCAGACCATCGGCCGGGCGGCGCGCAACCTGCACGGCAAGGCCATTCTGTATGCCGACCGGATCACCGACTCAATGCGCAAGGCGATCAGCGAAACGGAACGCCGCCGCGCCAAACAGATCGCATACAACGAGGCCCGGGGTATTACGCCGCGCAGCATCGTCAAGCAGGTGCGAGACCTGATTGACGGCGTGTACAGCGAGAAGGCAGGCCAGGAAGCCCAGCGACTCCGCGAAGACGCGGCGCGGCAGGCCGAACTGGAGGAGATGTCCGAAAAGGACATTGCCCGCGAAATCAAGCGGCTGGAAAAGCTCATGCTGGAACACGCCCGCAACCTGGAGTTTGAGCAGGCTGCTCGGGTGCGCGATCAATTGACCCGTCTCAAGGACCGGGTGTTTGGAGCGCATGGCGGCGATCAAATCCCTGCCGCATGACCAGGCTTTGCGACCCTGCAGGAGAAAACGCGACTGTTTAGTCTAGTTACCCGACAAAATTAATAGGGATTTGTGCTATACTTGTCTCAAATACTCAAGAAAGAGCCCCACAACAAACAAGGGCCTTGGAGGCTGCAACCGTAGCGCTTCAGGGAAAGGGTGGAGACGGTGCCCGGTTGGCTATACGCATGCCGCGGCGTTTCTATAACGATCAAGCCTAGACAAGGAGCTTGCGATGCGTCTCACAACCAAAGGCCGTTTTGCGGTCACCGCCATGATCGATTTGGCCCTGCGTCAGAACAATGGGCCCGTCACCTTGGCGGCCATCAGCCAGCGCCAACAGATTTCGCTGTCCTATCTGGAACAATTGTTCGGAAAGCTGCGCCGCCACGAACTGGTGGAATCCACGCGCGGCCCTGGCGGCGGTTATACGCTCGCCCGCAAGGCGGGCGATATTACCGTGGCAGACATCATCGTCTCCGTGGACGAGCCCATTGATGCCACGCAGTGCGGTGGCAAGGAAAACTGCCTGGGCGAGGCGGGCCGTTGCATGACGCACGAGCTGTGGGCCTCTTTGAACCAGCGCATGGTGGAATTCCTGGATTCCGTCACGTTGCAGAAACTGGTGGACGACCAGCTCGCCAAGGGCGTGCAAATCGAAGACAAGCCGGTCACGCGCCGCGCGATCTCCACCACGCCGGTGGTCAAACCGATCCGTGTGAACGCACCCAATTCGGTGTTTGCCCTCGGCAACGCTTTCGCCAAATCTTGAGCTGCAGGCTGACCCGCGCCGGCCACTGGCTGCGCGCCGGGCGGGCTCGCCACGTCGACCCTATTGCTTTTTGATGCCAGCCAGAACCTTTCACTGAGCCAGCCATGGACATGACTCCGCATTTCCCTATCTATCTTGACTACGGCGCCACGACCCCCGTGGACGGCCGGGTCGTCGACGCGATGATTCCCTGGTTGCGCGAACACTTCGGCAACCCGGCGTCGCGCAGCCACGCCTGGGGCTGGGAGGCCGAAGAGGCTGTGGAGCAAGCCCGCGGCCATGTGGCCGATCTGATCGGCGCCGACCCGCGCGAGATCGTGTGGACCTCGGGCGCCACTGAATCCAACAACCTCGCCATCAAGGGCGCTGCCCATTTCTACCAAGGCAAGGGCAAGCATCTCATCACCGTGAAGACGGAGCACAAGGCCGTCCTTGACGTGATGCGTGAACTGGAGCGCCAAGGCTTCGAAGTGACCTACCTCGATGTGCAGGAGAACGGCCTGCTCGACATCGAGAAGTTCAAGGCCGCCATCCGCCCTGACACGATCCTGGCCAGTGTCATGTTCGTGAACAACGAAATCGGCGTGATCCAGGACATTCCCCAGCTGGGTGCGCTTTGCCGCGAGAAGGGCATCATTTTTCACGTGGATGCCGCGCAGGCCACCGGCAAGGTCGAAATCGACCTGACCCAATTGCCCGTGGATTTGATGAGCCTGGCTTCGCACAAGACTTACGGACCCAAGGGCATCGGAGCCCTCTACGTGCGCCGCAAGCCGCGCGTGCGCCTGGAAGCGCAGATGCATGGTGGCGGCCACGAGCGCGGCATGCGTTCGGGCACGTTGCCCACCCACCAGATTGTGGGCATGGGCGAGGCCTTCCGCCTGGCTAAGCTGGAAATGGCCCAGGATTTGGGCAAGGTCCAAGCGCTGCAAAAGCGTCTGCTCGACGGTTTGAAGGATGTGGAGCAGGTCTTTATCAACGGCGACCTGGAGCGGCGCGTACCCCACAACCTGAACATGAGCTTCAACTTCGTGGAAGGCGAATCCCTGATCATGGGCATCAAGGGACTGGCGGTGTCTTCCGGGTCGGCCTGCACTTCGGCGAGCCTGGAACCCAGCTATGTGCTGCGCGCCCTGGGCCGCAGCGATGAGCTGGCCCACAGCAGCCTGCGCATGACCATTGGCCGTTTCACGACGGAAGAAGAAATTGACTACGCGATCAGCACCATCCGGCACAACGTCGCCAAGTTGCGTGAGTTGAGCCCCCTCTGGGAGATGTACCAGGATGGGGTGGACCTGAGCACCATCCAATGGGCGGCTCACTGACCACACGCGGAACGACGGAATACAGGAGAAACACACCATGGCTTACTCGGACAAAGTGATTGACCATTACGAGAACCCCCGCAATGTGGGTTCCTTCGACAAGGGTGACGACTCGGTGGGCACCGGCATGGTCGGTGCGCCGGCTTGCGGCGACGTGATGAAGCTGCAGATCAAGGTGAACCCCGATACGGGCGTGATTGAGGATGCGCGCTTCAAGACCTACGGCTGCGGCTCCGCCATTGCGTCCTCGTCGCTGGTGACGGAGTGGGTCAAGGGCAAGACGCTGGATGAGGCCGCCTCGCTCAAGAACAGCCAGATCGCCGAAGAGCTGGCGCTGCCGCCGGTGAAGATCCACTGCTCCATCCTGGCGGAAGACGCCATCAAGGCCGCCGTCAACGATTACAAGGCCAAGCACGGAGCGGCTGTCGAGGCCGCCTGAAGACCATGGCGATCACGCTGACCGAAGCTGCCGCGCGCCATGTGACGCGCTACCTCGCCCGGCGGGGAAAGGGCGTGGGCGTGCGCCTGGGTGTCAAGACCACCGGATGCTCAGGCCTGGCTTACAAGCTTGAATATGTCGATGAGCAGGCACCCGAAGACGTTGTGTTTGAAAATCACGGCGTCAAGGTGCTGATCGATCCCAAGAGCCTTGCTTATATCGACGGGACCGAGCTGGATTTTGTGCGCGAGGGACTCAATGAAGGCTTTCGCTTCAATAACCCGAACGAGCGCGACCGCTGTGGTTGTGGAGAGAGCTTCCGCGTGTGAGCACGCCGTAGGCCGCTTATTGCACAGGACCGCCATCGCCCGCCGCGCTGGCGGTTTTTTTATTGCCATGAATCTCCAATCCGACGATTTCGAACTTTTTGGCGTGCCACGCCGCTTTGCCCAGGACCGCGACGCCCTCGACGCGCGGTGGAAGGACCTGCAGCGCGAAGCCCATCCCGACCGGTTTGCGGCGCAGGGCGCCGCAGCCCAGCGTGTGGCGATGCAATGGTCGGTGCGCATCAACGAGGCGTACCAACGCCTGAAGGATCCTTTGAAGCGGGCCGCTTACCTTTGCGAACTGGGCGGCTCGCCCATCCGCGCCGAGGACAACACCGCCATGCCCGCGGCCTTCCTGATGCAGCAGATGGAGTGGCGCGAAGCCCTGGATGAGGCCCGCAGTGCTGCGGAGCTTGACGCGCTGGACGACACCACCCATAAGGCGCGGCAAGTGGCGTTGGCCCGTTGTGCGGAACTGCTGGACCAGCAGCAGGACTATGCCGGCGCAGCCCGCGAGGTCAGAGCCCTCATGTTCATTGCGCGATTTGCGCACGACATCGATTTGCGCCGAGAGCAACTGGGACAATAGGCGCTTTATTCGGTCACTCCTGTCTGGGCGTGCGCTTGCGGGCCCCGGCTTTTCCAAACTCACTTCATGGCGCTTCTGCAGATTTCCGAACCAGGGCAATCGCCCGATCCTCACCAGCGGCGCGTTGCCATCGGCATTGATCTGGGCACCACGCATTCGCTGGTGGCGGCGGTGCGCAACGGGGTCGCCGAGTGCTTGCCCGATGCGCAGGGCAGGGTGCTTTTGCCTTCCGTCGTTCGCTACCTGGGCGGGGGCGGGCGGCAGATCGGCTACGAGGCCGCTGCAGCGCAGATGCAGGACCCGGCCAACACGGTGTCGTCCGTCAAGCGATTCATGGGCCGGGGCCTGGGCGACATCACGGGGCGCGAGAAGCTGCCCTACGACTTCATTGCAGCGGCCGACAGTGGCGGAATGCTCTCGTTGTCCACCGCGGCAGGCGTGAAATCGCCGGTGGAAGTCAGTGCCGAGATCCTCGCCACGCTGCGCTACCGCGCCGAAGACAGCTTTGACAGTGACCTTTACGGCGCCGTGATCACGGTGCCCGCATATTTCGACGACGCGCAGCGCCAGGCGACCAAGGATGCCGCCCATCTCGCGGGTCTGAATCTGCTGCGCCTGATCAACGAGCCGACGGCCGCCGCGATTGCCTACGGGCTGGACAACGGAGCCGAAGGCGTCTATGCCGTGTACGACCTGGGCGGTGGCACGTTCGATATCTCCGTGTTGCGCCTGGCGCAAGGGGTGTTCGAAGTCATTGCCACCGGCGGGGACTCGGCCCTGGGTGGTGACGATTACGACGCGGCCCTGGCCGAGTGGGTGATGCAGCAGACAGGTGTTCGGGCGAGTACGCCCGAGGACAAGACGGCGGTGCGCTTGGCCGCGCGCGCCTGCAAGGAAGCGCTGACTGCTATTGATAATGTAGCTTTTACCGCAGATGTGGCGGGCGCTACAGTGCAATTTGATGTCAAGCGTGAAGATTTTGCGGCAGTGACGGCGGAGCTCACCCAGCGCTCCCTGGCGGCGGTGCGCCGCACCCTGCGCGATGCGCAGATCGAGCGCGACGAGGTCAAGGGCGTGGTGCTGGTCGGCGGCTCCACGCGCATGCCGGTCGTGCGCGCCGCGGTGGCCGAATTCTTCGGCCGTGAACCGTTGACCAACCTCAACCCGGACGAAGTGGTGGCCATCGGCGCGGCCATCCAGGCCAATCAACTGGCCGGCAACGATGCGGCCGGCGATCTGCTGCTGCTGGACGTGATTCCGCTGTCTTTGGGCATCGAAACCATGGGTGGGCTGGTCGAACGCATCATCGGCCGCAACGAGACCATTCCCACGGCCAAGGCGCAGGACTTCACCACCTACAAGGATGGCCAAACCGCTCTTGCCATTCACGTGGTGCAGGGCGAGCGCGACCTGGTGCAGGACTGCCGCAGCCTAGCGCGCTTTGAGCTGCGGGGCATTCCCCCCATGGCAGCGGGCGCGGCGCGCATCCGCGTCACGTTCACGGTCGATGCGGATGGTCTGCTCAGCGTGGCTGCGCGCGAGCAGGCCAGCGGTGTGGAGGCGCGTATTGACGTCAAGCCGTCCTACGGGCTCACCGACGAGCAGATCGCGCGCATGCTGCAAGAGGGCTTTGCGACCGCGCAGCAGGACATGCAGACGCGCGCATTGGTTGAAGCCCGTGTGGATGCCGACCGCCTGCTGATCGCCACGCAGAGCGCACTGGACGTGGACGGCGATGTACTAACGGCCGCGGAGCGCACGGCGATCGACGACCTGATGCATGCACTGCGCGCCACGCTGGAGACCAGCACCGACGCGGCGGCTGTCGAGGCCGCAGCGCAGGCCCTGGCCAAGGGCACCGAGGCGTTTGCTGCGCAGCGCATGAACCGCGGTATCCGCCAAGCCCTGGCAGGCAAGAACGTCAGCGCCCTCTGAGCGCACAAACCTCATCCATTGATTCAAACAGCCATGCCCGTCATCAAGATCCTGCCTCATCACGAATACTGTCCCGAGGGCGCGGAAATCACCGCGCCGGCCGGCACCTCAATTTGCGAGGCATTGCTGGATAACGGCATCAAGATCGAGCACGCCTGCGATATGAGCTGCGCCTGCACGACCTGCCATGTGGTCGTGCGCAAAGGATTCGAATCGCTCAATGATGCGGAAGAGGAGGAGGAAGACCTGCTGGACCGCGCGTGGGGCCTGGAGCCGCAATCGCGCCTGTCGTGCCAGGCCATCCTGGCGCAGAGCGATGTGACGGTGGAGATTCCCAAGTACTCGATCAACCACGCCAAGGAGAACCACTGATGTCCCGGCAGATTGTTCTGGACACGGAGACCACCGGCCTGTCGGCGGAAGGGGGCGACCGCATCATCGAGCTGGGCTGCGTGGAGCTCGTCAACCGCAAGCTCACCGGCAACAATCTGCATCTGTACCTGAACCCCGAGCGCGACAGCCATGAGGACGCGCTGAAGGTGCACGGCATCAGCAATGAATTCCTGCGCGACAAGCCCAAGTTTGCCGAGCGGGTGCAAGACATCTTGCAATACCTGCAGGGCGCGGAACTCATCATCCACAACGCGAGCTTCGACGTGGGCTTTCTGGACAAGGAGCTGGAGCTGGTCGGCCTGGCGCCGCTGTCCGCGCATGTCGGGGGCGTGATCGACACCCTGGCCATGGCCAAGGAGATGTTTCCGGGCAAGCGCAACTCGCTGGACTCGCTGTGCGACCGGCTGGGCGTGGACAATTCCAGCCGTACGCTGCACGGCGCTTTGCTGGACGCGGAGTTGCTGGCGGACGTCTACATCAACATGACCCGCGGGCAGGATGCCCTGCTGATCATGGATGAGGCCACCGCCGGGGCAGGAGGCACCACCGTGGCCGCGGTAGATCTGAGCCGCATTGCACTGACGGTGCTGACCGCCAGTGCGCAGGAGCTTGCCGAGCATGAGGAAGTACTCATGCAGATCGACAAGTCCAGCAGCGGTAAAACAATTTGGCGGACTTTGTCTGAGGCGTAAGAAAGCTATGCCATAATTGCGGGCTGTCGCAGCAACGACACGGGTGATTAGCTCAGCGGTAGAGCACTGCCTTCACACGGCAGGGGTCACATGTTCGATCCATGTATCACCCACCAGTTTTTTCAGGGCCTGTACTCGCAAAAATACAGTCCTTTGGGTGATTAGCTCAGCGGTAGAGCACTGCCTTCACACGGCAGGGGTCACATGTTCGATCCATGTATCACCCACCAATCCGAACCCCTTGCAGCCGGTATGGCCGCAAGGGGTTTTTTCTTGGCGCTGAGGTCGTGAGGGACTGCCGGCGTCGATGACAATCCGGCAGTCGCGATTGACTTGGCCGCCGTCGATGATCACCTTCCATAACCCGTTGCAGCACACCCACGCTCCCGAGCACGAATTTTTCCGCGGCGAGCGTGTACCGTGTTTCGAGAACCCGACGCGCGCGGCCTATGTGGAAGCCGCTTTGACTGCGCGGGGCCATGTACTGCACCCCCCGGATGTGGATTGCACGGAGGTACTGGCGAAGATCCATGCGCCGCGCTACTTGGCTTTTCTGGCTTCGGCGTGGCAGCAGTGGCTGTCGCTGGGTGAAGGGCAGGACCGTGTGCAGCCGTTTCCGTCGGTATGGCCGGTACGCACATTGCGCTCGGATGTAGAGCCCGACAATTTCATTGCCAAGCTGGGGCTGTACTCCATGGACAACGGCTCGCCGCTTGCAGCGGGCACCTGGACGGCAGCCAAAGCAGGCGCTGACGCGGCGGCCAGTGCCGCGGCGCGCCTGGCGGCTGGCGAGCGCGCCGCGTTCTGCAGCACACGCCCGCCGGGGCACCATGCAGGTCCCGATTTCATGGGCGGGTACTGCTTCTTGAATAACGCGGCCGTGGCGGCCCAATGGCTGCGCGACCACGGCGCGGCCCGTGTGGCCGTGTTGGACGTGGATTACCACCACGGCAATGGCACGCAGAGCATCTTCTATGACCGTGCGGACGTGCTCTTCGTCAGCATCCATGGCGATCCCCGCACCGAATACCCCTTCTATCTGGGACATGCCGGTGAAACCGGCGCAGGCCTCGGTGCGGGCTGCAACCTGAACCTGCCTCTGCCGGCCGGCACCGATGCTGCCACTTGGTTTGCGGCCCTGGAGCAGGCCTGCGCGCGCATCGCCGCTTTTGGAGCGGATGCCCTGGTGGTCTCGCTGGGACTGGATACCTATGAGGGCGATCCGATCTCGCGCTTTCGGCTGGCGACGACGGATTTTCTGCGTCTGGGTGCGCGGCTGCGTGGTGTGGGACTGCCCACCGTGCTGGTGCTGGAAGGCGGCTACGCAGCGGCGGCGCTGGGAACGAATGCGGTGAATGTGCTCGAGGGTTTCGAGCAGGCATGACAACGGAGGCATGAGCGATGAGTGAGATGGTCGATTGCGTCGTGGTGGGCGCGGGGGTGGTGGGGCTGGCGGTGGCGCGCGCATTGGCGCTGCAAGGGCGCGAGGTCTGGCTGCTGGAAGCGGCCAATGCCGTTGGCACCGAGACGAGTTCGCGCAACAGCGAGGTGATCCACGCCGGTATCTATTACCCGCAGGGTTCGCTCAAGGCGCGCTTGTGCGTACAAGGCAAGGCCATGCTGTACGACTACTGCAGCGCGCGCGGCGTGCCTCACAGTCGCTGCGGCAAGCTCATCGTCGCCACGTCGACCGAACAGCAGAACGCGCTGACGGGCATCAGGGCGCGCGCGCAGGCCAATGGCGTGGATGACCTGCAATGGCTCTCGCGGGAGGAAGCGCGCGCGCTGGAGCCCGAACTGGAATGTGTGGCAGCGCTGCTCTCGCCCAGTACCGGCATCGTGGACAGCCATGCCCTCATGCTGGCGTTGCTGGGCGACCTGGAGAACGCGGGGGGTGTTCTGGCATTGAATTCGCCTCTGGCCAAGGCCCATTGCACGCCACAAGCTATCCATTTGGAAGCAATGGATGGCACGTGCATCAGTGCGCGCACCGTGGTCAACGCGGCCGGTTTGCATGCGCCAGTCCTCGCGCGCCAGTTCGAGGGGTTGTCCGCGGTGCATGTACCGCAGGCGGCCTATGCCAAAGGCAACTATTTCACGTTGTCCGGCCGGGCACCCTTCAGCCATCTCATCTATCCCGTCCCGGAGGCGGCGGGGCTGGGCGTGCACCTGACGCTCGACCTGGGGGGGCAGGCCAAGTTCGGCCCCGACGTGCAATGGGTGGAAGGCCCCGAGGACCTGATGGTGGATGCGAGCCGCTCCGAGGCCTTTTACGCCGAGGTGCGCAAGTACTGGCCTGGCCTGCGCGACGGTGCACTGGCGGCGGGCTACGCCGGCATACGCCCGAAGATCCACGGCCCCCATGAGCCCGCGGCAGACTTCCTGATCCAGGGGCCGCGCGATCACGGAGTCTCGGGGCTGGTCAACCTGTTTGGCATCGAATCACCTGGGCTGACCAGCGCGTTGGCAATCGGTGCGCACGTGGCCGGTCTGCTGCACCAAGACGCCGTGTCTTGATGCAACGCGGTCATTTTGTGATAGCGGCCATGCCCTGCGGCGCGAGCACTGGGCTAAGATGAGATACCCGCCTACATGGTTTGCCATGCACGGCGTATTACCGTTGTTTCCTGCTATGAAAGGCTCGCGTATGACCACCGTATCCGAAACCATTTCCTCCACCCAGGCAGAACTCGAAAAGCTGGTGGGCGACCTGCGCGGTCTGCTGGCCAGCAAGGATCTGGACGGTATTCCCGAGATCAAGCAACTGCGCCAGCGTCTGGATGACGGCATTCATTCGGTGCGCGATTCCGCCGTTCGTGCTGCTCAGGAGGCAGCCCTGCAGGCCAAAGATGCCGCGCGCGCCGCCGACCGCTATGCCCACGATGAGCCCTGGCGCGTTGCCGGCGCTGCGCTGGCCGTAGGGGCGCTGGTGGGCTTCATGCTGGCCCGCCGCTGACCGGTAGCGCAATGGCAGGGCGAATCGTCAACGCTGCGGCGCGCTCCAGCGCCAGGGAGGGGCTTGCATGAACTGGTTGTCCCTGCTCGGCCTGGAAGGCTGGGTTGCACGCTGGCGGGCCGCCATCATCGAAGGCGCGATCGCGGCGGAAGACCGTATCGAACTCGCACGGCTCGAATGGGCCGACCAGAAGCGCCGCATGGCCCAGCTGGTGGTGCTGCTGGTTCTCTTCGGATGCGTGGCCGTGATCGCCCTGCTGCTATTGTCACTGGCTGTGCTGGTCCAGTTCTGGGATTCACCGCAGCGCGTGCTGGTGGCATGGTTGCTGGCTGGCGGCTGGTTGCTGGCCTGGGTGGCAGTGGCGGCGGCCCTGGTGTCCATCGGACGACAGGCGGGTAATGCCTTTGCCCTTACCCGGCGGGAGCTGCAGCAGGACTGGCGCACCATCAAGGAGCAGTTATGAGCCCCTCTTCCCTGGACTCTGGGCAGCCGACGCGCGTGCCCACCCCGCAGCAGCAGAAGGTGCTGGACCGCATTCTGGTGCAGCGTGAGCGGCTGCGTGCTCGGCGCGCGGCCCTGCGCCAGGCGCGCGCCGTGGCCGCAGGCGCGGAAGTTCGGGTGGAACCCGATGCGCCGCTGGCGGCACGGCTGGTGGCGTTTGCGCGCCTGCATCCCGTTGCGGTGGCAGCGGTGGCGGGCGCTGCGGTGCTGGCGGGGCCTCAACGGCTGGTGCGCTGGGCCACCCTGGTGATGCCGCTGGTCATGCGCATGCGGCGCGGCTAAGGCCCTGTTCCACCGTCTCTATCAGGCCGCATCGCGGCCTTTTTCTTGGCCCGTTTTCAATGCAGATCGCGGATCGCCTTGGCCGCACGGCCCACGAGGGCAGGGCCTTCATAGATCAGGCCGGTGTAGATCTGCACGACATCGGCGCCTGCGCGGATTTTGCTCACAGCATCTTCGGCGCTCAGAATGCCGCCCACGCCGATGATCGGGAAAGTCGGGCCCAGCGCGGCACGCAACTGGCGGATCACGGCGTTGCTGGCTTCCAGCACGGGTGCACCGCTCAGGCCTCCAGTCTCGCCGGCATGGCGCAGGCCCTGCACGGCGTCCCGGCGGATGGTGGTGTTGGTGGCAACCACGCCATCCATGCCGTGGCGCTGAAGTGTGGTGGCAATCACGGCCACTTGGGCCTCGTCCAAATCCGGCGCAATTTTCACGAAGATGGGCACGCGGCGGCCCTGGGCGGCGGCGAGCTGTTCGCGGTGCTCGGCAATGGCGCCCAGCAGGCCGTCAAGCGCTGCATCGCTCTGCAGAGCGCGCAGGTTCTGCGTGTTGGGCGAACTGATGTTCACCGTAACGTAGTCGGCATGCGGGTACACGCCTTCCAGGCAGGTGAGGTAGTCGCGCGTGGCGTCTTCGATGGGCGTGGTGGCGTTCTTGCCGATGTTCAGACCCAGCAGCAGTTTGCTCTGGCCGCGGCCCTGTGTGCGGACCTGCGAGCGCTGCACGTTAGCCACAAAGGCATCCAGCCCTTCATTGTTGAAGCCCAGGCGATTGATGAGCGCACGCGCCTCGGGCAGGCGGAACATGCGCGGCTTGGGGTTGCCGGGCTGCGCACGGGGCGTGACGGTGCCCACCTCCACGAAGCCGAAGCCCATGGCGGCCAGCGCGTCGATACAGCGGGCGTTCTTGTCGAGCCCCGCCGCGAGGCCCACGCGGTTGGGAAAGCGCAGGCCTGCCAGTTCGATGGGGTCGCTCACGGTTTCATTGCACCAGGCCCATTGGAGCGGCGTGCGCGGGCCGCGCGCCAGCATGTCCATGGTGAGTTCGTGGGCGGCTTCGGCGTCCATGCCGAAGAGAAAGGAGCGGGCGAGGGCGTAGGGCAGCAGAGACATGGGGATAATTCAATGATCTTTCCGGATTTTCCCCCATGACTGCACCCACATCCCTTTCCCAAGACGAACTCAAGACCCTGGTCGGCCAAGCTGCACTGCAATATGTGGTGCCGGGCGAACTGGTGGGCGTGGGGACCGGCTCTACCGTCAACAAGTTCATTGACGCGCTGGCATCTATCAAGGACACCATCCGCGGCGCGGTTTCCAGCTCCGAAGCCAGTACGGCGCGGCTGAAGGCGCTGGGCATCCCCGTGCTGGACGCCAACGACGTGCGCTCGCTGTCGGTGTACATCGATGGCGCCGACGAGATCGACGGCAACGGCTACATGGTCAAGGGCGGAGGGGCGGCCCTCACGCGCGAGAAGATCGTCGCCGCGCTGGCACGGCGCTTTGTGTGCATAGCGGACGAGTCCAAGCTGGTGAACGTGCTGGGCGCGTTCCCGCTGCCGGTGGAGGTCATTCCGATGGCCGCCGCGCACATCGCGCGGCGCTTCGAGTCGCTGGGGGGGCAGGCGACGCTGCGTCTCAGGGATGGCCAACCGCTCGTGACCGACAACGGCCAACACATACTGGATGTGCGCGGCCTCACCATCAGCGATCCGCTGGCGTTCGAGACCGAAGTGAATCAGTGGCCCGGGGTGGTGACGGTGGGCGTGTTTGCGCTCCAGAAGGCCAACGTCTGCCTGCTGGGCACGGCACAGGGCGTGCGTACGCTGTCCCTGTAAGACGGTGGGATGGCAGTGGCGCGGCAATGCCGCGCCAAGCATCCCTCGCTTTTAGAAAATGATGCCGGCCGGATTGGAGGGAGACGGCCCCGTGGGCGCTGCCGGTGGCGCTGAGGGGCGCCGTGCGGGAGCAGCGGACGCCTTGTCCGCAGCCGGTGCTGCAGGCTGCGCAGGCACCGCAACGAGCGGGGCTGCCGCAGGGCGGCGGTAGTTCGGCGGCAATTGCGACTGCTTCGGGTAGCCGGCGGCGTCCAGGTACTGCGTCCACTCGGTGTCGGAAAAGCCCCGCAGCTGCTGTGCGCCAATGGTGCCGAAGGGCAGGCTGGATTCACCGCTCATGCGCTTGAGCGCGTCGATGTCCTCATTGGTGCTGACGGTGCGCTCGGTGAAAGGAATGCCACGGTTGATCAGCAGATTGCGCGCGCTGTTGCAGGGCACGCAGTCGCTGCTGGTGTACAGCGTCACGGGAAAGCGCGTGGCCACCTGGCGCAGAGCGTAGGGCAGGGCCTCGGCGCCGGCGCCGCCGCTGCGTGGTCCGGCGCCGACCGCTGTGCCCTCGGCGTTTGCGGCGGGAGCGCGGTCGGAGAAGGTCACCTTGCCATCCGGCCCGACGATGCGGTACACCTGCTGGGCCAGCGCGGCCGTGGACAGCAGGGCGGCCGTGGCGCATGTGGTGGCCAACACGGCAGCGTTGCGAATGATGGACATGGGTTCCTCTCCTCTTGGTTTCTTAAAAATAATAGCTGGTCGCGCTTGCTGCAAGCCATTTTCCAGTAGAAAGCAGGCGCAAACGCCCGGTAGACAAGCGCGAACCGCTCACTTTTATGCTGCCATGCCCTGGTGGCGCAGCAGCGCGTCCAGTGTGGGTTCGCGCCCGCGGAAGGCCTTGAAGGAGTCCATGGCGGGGCGGCTGCCGCCCGCTTCCAGGATGGCCTGGCGGTAGCGCCGGCCGGTCTCCGCGCTGGGTTCCCCGCCCGCGCCGGCAGTTTCCTCGAACGCGGCATACGCGTCGGCGCTGAGTACTTCGGCCCATTTGTAGCTGTAATACCCCGCCGCGTAGCCGCCCGCGAAGATATGGCTGAACGTGTGGGCCGAGCGGCTGAAGGCGGGAGGCTTGAGCACGGCCACTTCGTCGCGCACGCGGTCCAGCAGCGCCAGCACGTCGCCTTGGGGGTCGTGCTCGGTGTGCAGCAGCATGTCGAACAACGCAAACTCTATCTGGCGCAGCGTGGCCATGCCGGCCTGGAAGTTCTTGGCCGCGATCATCTTGTCGTACAGCGGGCGCGGCAGCGGCTCGCCCGTGTCCACATGGGCGGTCATGTGGCGCAGCACTTCCCATTCCCAGCAGAAGTTCTCCATGAACTGGCTGGGCAGTTCCACGGCGTCCCATTCCACGCCGCTGATGCCTGACACGTCGCGCTCGTTCACCTGGGTGAGCATGTGGTGCAGGCCATGGCCGAATTCATGGAACAGGGTGATCACGTCGTCGTGCGTGAGCAGGGGCGGGCGGCCGTCCACCCCGTCGGCGAAGTTGCACACCAGATGCGCCACCGGTGTCTGCAGCAGGCCCGTGTCCGGGCGCAGCCAGCGGGCGCGCGCATCGTCCATCCAGGCCCCGCCGCGCTTGCCCTGGCGGGCAGGCTGGTCCAGGTAGAACTGACCCACCAGCTCGCCGCCGCGCTCGATGCGGTAGAACTCCACGGCGCTGTTCCATACGGGCGCAACGTCGCGGCGGATGGCCACCTCGAACAGCGTCTCGACAATCTTGAACAGCCCGGCCAGCACCTTGGGCGCCGTGAAGTACTGCTTGACCTCCTGCTCACTGAAGGCGTAGCGCGCTTCCTTGAGTTTCTCGGAGATGTAGGGCCAGTCCCAGGACTGGGGGTTGGCCAGGCCCAAATGCTCAGCGGCAAAGGTGCGAAGATCGGCTACGTCCTTCTCCGCAAAGGGCCGGGCGCGGTGCGCCAGGTCCCGCAGGAAGTGGATGACTTGTTCGGGCGATTGCGCCATCTTGGGCACCAGCGACACCTGGCCGAAGTTGCCATAGCCCAGTAGCTGCGCCTCTTCCTTGCGCAGCGCGAGAATCTCGGCCATCACGGAGGTGTTGTCGAAACGCGCGGCGTCGCCGCTGGCCTGGTCCGATGCGCGTGTGACGTAGGCGTGGTAGAGCTTCTCGCGCAGGGCACTGCTGGTGGCGAACTGCATCACCGGCAGGTAGCACGGCATCTTCAGCGTGAGCTTGTAACCGTCCTTGCCCTCGGCCTGGGCCGCGGCGCGGGCGGCGTTCTGCACGTCGGCCGGCACGCCGTCCAGTTCCTCGGCCGTGGCGTAGTAGGCGTAGGCGTCGGTGGCGTCCAGCGCGTTCTCGCTGAACTTTTGTTGCAACTCGGCCTGGCGTTCCTGGATGGCGGCAAAGCGCTCCTTGGCTGCGCCCTGCAGCTCGGCGCCCGACAGCACGAAGTTGCGGATCGCATTGCTGTGCGCTTGCCGCTGCTCGGGGTTGAGCGTGGCGGAGTCGATCGCCTTGTATTTGGCGTACAGGCGCTCGTCGGCGCCCAGGCGGGTCCAGAACTCGGTGACCTTGGGCAGCGCCTCGTTGTAGGCGGCGCGCAGCTCGGGCGTGTCCGCCACGCTGTTGAGATGGCTGACGGCGCCCCATGCGCGGCCCAGTTCCTCGGTGGCGACATCCAGTACCTGCGCAATCGCATCCCAGCGGGCCGGGAAGTCCGGCTGGGTGACGGTTTCCAGTGCGGCGTCTGCGCGTTGCAGCAGCACATCCACCGCAGGGGCTACGTCGGCGGGGGTGATGCGATCGAAGGGAATGTGGCCCGAGAAGTCGAGGAGGGGATTGCTCATGCTGGCTTAGATGGCGTTGCCGTGAGTGGGTTCAAGCCGTTGGCGCAAACGCGCGCGCATCGGCACTCGGGTCAGGGGTGCCTCGCGTCAGAGGCGCTCAGCCGCTTCCAGGGTGTTCACCAAGAGCATGGTAATTGTCATCGGGCCCACGCCGCCGGGCACTGGCGTGATGTAGCCCGCCACCTGCTTGACGCCCTCGAAGTCCACGTCGCCGCAGAGCTTGCCTTCGTCATTGCGGTTCATGCCCACGTCGATCACCACGGCGCCGGGTTTGACCATATCGGCCGTGAGCACGTTGCGCTTGCCCACGGCAGCCACCACCACATCGGCCTGGCGCGTCATGGCGGCAAGATCCGCCGTGCCGCTGTGGCAGACCGTGACGGTGGCGTTGGCTGCCAGCAGCATCATGGCCATGGGCTTGCCCACGATGTTGGAGCGACCGATGACCACGGCGTGCTTGCCGCGCAGGTCCTTCATACCGATGGATTCGAGCATCTTCATGCAGCCGTAAGGCGTGCAGGCCTTGAAGCCCACCTCGCCCACCATCAGTGCCCCGGCGCTGGCGACGTGAAAGCCGTCCACGTCCTTGAGGGGCGAGATCGCTTCGATGACCTTGTGGTCGTCGATGTGCTTGGGCAGCGGCAGTTGCACCAGGATGCCGTGGATGCTGGGGTCGTTGTTCAGCGCCTGCACGCGCGCCAGCAGCTGTTCTTCGGTCATGCTGGCGTCGTACTTTTCCAGCACCGAGTGAAAGCCCACGTCCTCGCAAGCCTTGACCTTGTTGCGCACGTAGACCTGGCTGGCAGGGTTGTCGCCCACCAGCACCACTGCGAGGCCAGGGGTGATGCCGCGGTCTTTCAGCGCGGCCGTGCGCGCGGCGACTTCAGTGCGCAGTTGGCGGGAGAGGGCGTTGCCGTCGATCAGTTGGGCTGTCATTGATGAATCCACGATACAAATGAAAAAGCTGCCTGGCGCTTGTCTGGTATGCGCAGGCAGCTATTAAAAACGGAGCAATTAGGCCTTGGCGCTACCTGGCCCCAGGGCAATCTTGAGCAGGTCGGCCACGGTGTTGGCGTTGAGCTTTTCCATGATGTTGGCGCGGTGCGCCTCCACCGTCTTGATGCTGATGCCCAGGTCGTCGGCGATCTGCTTGTTCAGGCGGCCGGCAACGATGCGCTCCAGCACCTGCGCCTCGCGGCTGGTGAGCTTGGACAGCAGCGCGTCGCGGCTGGCGGCCTGTTGGTAGTCGGCAAAGGCTTCGCGTGCATGGTCCAGCATGCGCTCAACCAGGCCCAGCAACTCTTCTTCGTTGAAAGGTTTCTGGATGAAGTCCAGCGCGCCTTTCTTCATGGTGTTCACGGCCATAGGGACGTCGCCGTGACCGGTGATGAAGACGATGGGCAGGGGCGACTTGCGTTCGACCAGGCGGTCCTGCAGCTCCAGGCCCGTCATGCCGCCCATGCGGATGTCCACGATCAGGCAGGCGACTTCGCGCGGGTCATAGCGTGCGAGGAACGATTCCGCCGAATCAAAGCAGCGTACACGGTAGTCCTTGCCCTCCAGCAGCCACTGGAGCGAGTCGCGGACGGCTTCGTCGTCGTCGACGACATAGACGGTGCCTTTTTTCGGAATCAAACTCATGCAATAGTCCTTGGGGTTGACGTTGCTGCGGAATTGATAGTGGCATCCGCAGCAGTGGCGAGCGGAAGCCAGAAGGAGAACCGGCAGCCGGTGACCTCCGATCCATTGTAGAGGTTCTCCGCGTGCATCCGGCCCTGGTGCGACTCGACGATGCTGCGGCACAGGTTCAGGCCCATACCCATGCCTTCGCTCTTGGTGGAGAAGAATGCCTCGAACAGGTGCGCCAGCACTTCCGGGGCCAGGCCCTTGCCCGTGTCCTGCACCGAAAACTCGATCACCCCGCGGCCATCCACATGGCGCGGCACCACGCGCAGCTCCACGCTGCGCCCGGAGGGGGGGCGGTGGGCCTGGGCGATGGACTCGGCGCCGTTCTTCATCAGGTTGATGAGCACCTGCTCGATCAGGATCGTGTCGGCCATCACCTGGGGCAGCCGGGCGGCGACGTAGTGCGTCAGGTGCACGTTGTGGCGCCGCAGTTCGATGTCGGCCAGTTCCACCGCTTCGCTCACCATCTCGTGCACGTCGGCCAGCGTGCGGTTGGGTTCGCTTTTTTTCACGAAGGCGCGGATGCGCTGGATGATCTGGCCGGCGCGCTGCGCCTGGTGGGCGGTCTTTTGCAGCGCCGTGAGCAGTGCCTCCTCGCTGATCTGGCCGCCTTGGATGCGCGAGACCATGCCGCTGCAATAGTTGCTGATGGCGGTGAGCGGCTGGTTGAGTTCGTGGGCCACGCTGGAGGCCATCTCGCCCATGGTGATGAGGCGGCTGACCGACTGGGCGCGTTCGGCCTGGCGCGCGGCCTGCTCCTCGGCCTGGCGGCGCGGCGTGATGTCGGTGGCAATGACCATTTGCGCCAACCGGCCATCCACCCAGTTCAGGTAGCGCGAGCGCACCTCCAGCCACTTGCCCAGATCGGGCAGATAGATCTCGGCGTTCTCCGAACGGGCGCTGGTCAGCGAGTCGGTGGGCAGGCCCATCAGACCATCTTCGTCGTCCATGCCGCCGGAACTGTAGGAGGTGGGCAGCACGCCCGCCTGCGCCACCAGCTGCAGGTGGCCGCTGGTCTGCGAGCCGAACCATTGGCGGTACAGGCGGTTGGCAAACAGCAGCTCCTCGCTCCCCAGCGGCGCCACGGAGACGGAGGCGTCCAGCGCCTCCAGCACGATGGTGAAGCGCTCATGCGAGGCGGTGAGTTGCTCGCGCACGCGGTTGGGCTCGGTGATATCGGTCATCGAGGTCATCCAGCCTGTCTGGTGACCGCGTGCGTCGATCAGCGGCGAGACGTACAGGCGTGCATCGAACAGCGTGCCGCTCTTGCGCCGCACGCGTACCTGGAATCCACCGGGCACGGTCTTGCCCGAGAGTTCGTCGCGCAGATTGGCGTGCAGCGACTCATATTCGCCCTCGGGCCAGTAGCTGTAGGGCGGGGTCTGCCCGACCAGCTCGGCCTCGGTCCAGCCTGTCATCTGGCAGAACGCGGCGTTCACATATGTGATGCGGCCCTCCAGGTCCAGCGCGCGCATGCCGGTGAGGATGGAGTTCTCCATCGCCCGGCGGAAGTTGGTTTCTGCCACCAGTGCTTCCTGGGCCTGCAGCCGCCTGCGCGTGTGCCGCCAGGTGGCGATGAGCATCCATGCCGTCATCACGCTGAGCGTGCCCACGAGCCAGAACAGCCCGCTGCCCACCACGCCCAGCGACGTACGGTACGCCTGCGCCCGCATCACGAGGCCGTTGCCCACCGGGGAGACCTGGATCTCGTACTGGTTGGCCTTGGTGGTCCAGGGCAGCAGCGCATTGGTGCGCGGGGGCAGGGGCGTGCCCGCCAAGGTGCGGCCATTGCCATCCAGCAACGTGACGGCGTAGCGCGCCAGCACCTCCGTGGGAGTGCCATAGCGCAGCAGGCTGTCGATGGAGTATTCCGCCAGCACCACGCCGCCGAACTTGCCCTGGGGCGACAGGGGCACCTGCAGTTGCAGCAGGGGCGCGCTCTCGCCCTCGGTGGCCGTGGGTTGCGAATACAGCGGCTGCTGCAGGTCGCGGACGGCGTTGAAGAGGTTGGTGGTCTCGCCGGGCTTGAGCACCTCGCCGCCCACGCGCAGCTGGCTGCTGGTCACGGCGGGCGCGGCGTGGCTGGCGCGGATGCGCCGGCGCTCGTCGATCCAGGTGATGGCCTGCAGCTCGGGGTATTGGCTGATGAGCGGCTCGGCGCGGCTGCCGAAGTCCGCGCGCTCCACATCCTGGTTGGATAGATCGCGCGCGATGCGCATGATCTGCTCTTGCCGCTCCAGCAAGCGCAAACGCACGCGCTGCTGGGCGTATTCCACGTCGCGCCTGAGGGCTTCCTTCTCGCGTTCCACCTCTTCCGTGCGCAAATACCAGAACGAGGCCACGATGGCAGCGAGGAACATCAGCACCGATGCCACGGGCGCCAGCGCCGCGAACCGGTCCTGGCGCGTGGGCGAGAGGCTGCGCCACCAGGCACGCCACCAGCGCGCCGGGGTTTTCACGGCAGACACGGTGGAAGAGGGTGCGACAGGGGACTCCATGGGCGCGGAGTTTAAAGGCTTCGCGGGGGCGATTTCATCTGAAGAAATAATGTGCAATCGCAGCAATTTTTCATATTAAGAGATGAAAAAGCATCATTTGAAATGATGAAAATTTGTGCGAAACTCGCGCCCGTATTACCGTTATTGCCACTGAATCAAGGAGACAGGTATGTCTGATCCGACCAAAGTCCTGACCGCTACCGACATCGACCAACAGGAAACCCGCGAATGGCTGGACGCGCTGTCGGCAGTGATCGACAAGGAGGGGCCGGAGCGTGCCCACTTCCTGCTGGAGCAATTGCTGGAGCAGGCCCGCCAGAGCAGTATTGATCTGCCGTTCTCCGCCAATACGGGATACGTGAACACCATCGAGCCGGACCAGGAGGCCCGCTGCCCCGGCAATATCGCCATCGAGAAGCGCCTGCGCGCCTACATGCGCTGGAATGCCATGGCCATGGTGGTGCGCGCCAACCGCCTGCATCCGCATGACGGCGGCGACCTGGGCGGCCACATCGGCTCTTTCGCTTCGCTGGCCTCCATGTGGGGCGCGGGCTTCAACCACTTCTGGCATGCCGAGAGCGAAAACCACGGCGGCGACTGCATCTACTTCCAGGGCCACAGCGCCCCGGGCATCTATGCGCGCGCCTACCTGGAGGGGCGCATCAGCGAGGAGCAGCTCGAGAGCTTCCGCCAGGAGGTCGGTGGCAAGGGCCTGTCCAGCTACCCGCACCCCAAGCTGATGCCGGGCTTCTGGCAGTTCCCCACGGTGAGCATGGGCCTGGGGCCCATGATGGCGATCTACCAGGCGCGCTTCCTCAAGTACCTGCATGCCCGCGGCATCGCCAAGACGGACAACCGCAAGGTCTGGGTGTTCCTCGGCGACGGCGAGATGGACGAGCCCGAGAGCAAGGGCGCCATCAGCCTGGCGGCGCGCGAGAACCTGGACAACCTGATCTTCGTCATCAACTGCAACCTGCAGCGCCTGGACGGCCCGGTGCGCGGCAACGGCAAGATCATCCAGGAGCTCGAAGGCGACTTCCGCGGCGCGGGCTGGCATGTGATCAAGCTGCTGTGGGGCAAGGGCTGGGACGAGCTGCTGCGCCGCGACAAGAGCGGCAAGCTCAAGCAGCTCATGATGGAAACGCTGGACGGCGACTACCAGACCTACCGCGCCATGGACGGCGCCTACATCCGCAAGCATTTCTTCGGCAAGTACCCCGAGACGGCAAAATTGGTCGAGCACCTTTCCGACGATGAAATCTGGGAGCTGCGCCGCGGCGGCCACGAGCCCGAGAAGGTGTATGCCGCCTTCCATGCGGCCAATGAACACCAGGGCCAGCCCACGGTGTTGCTGGTCAAGACCGTCAAGGGCTATGGCATGGGCAAGGCCGGTGAGGGCAAGAACACCGTGCACCAGACCAAGAAGCTGTCGGACGAGGACATCAAGTACATCCGCGACCGTTTCAACATCCCGATCCCCGACAGCGAGCTGGACAAGCTGCCCTACTACAAGCCGGCCGACGACACGCCGGAAATGAAGTACCTGCACGAGCGCCGCAAGGCCCTGGGCGGCTACCTGCCGCAGCGTCGCACGCACGCCGACGAGAGTTTCACCGTGCCGGCGCTAGAGACGTTCAAGGCCGTGCTGGAGCCCACCGCGGAGGGCCGCGAGATCTCCACCACCCAGGCCTACGTGCGCTTTCTCACGCAGCTGCTGCGCGACAAGGCCCTGGGTCCGCGCGTGGTGCCCATCCTGGTGGATGAGGCGCGTACCTTCGGCATGGAGGGGTTGTTCCGCCAGATTGGCATCTACAACCCCAAGGGCCAGCTCTACACCCCGGTCGACCGCGACCAGGTGATGTACTACAAGGAAGACAAGGCCGGTCAGATTCTTCAGGAAGGCATCAACGAGGCGGGCGGCATGTGCTCGTGGATCGCTGCGGCGACGTCGTATTCGACGAACAACCGCATCATGATCCCGTTCTATGTTTACTACTCGATGTTCGGCTTCCAGCGCTTTGGCGACTTCGCCTGGGCCGCGGGCGACATGCAGGCGCGCGGCTTCATCCTGGGGGGCACGTCGGGCCGCACCACGCTCAACGGCGAAGGCCTGCAGCACGAGGACGGCCACAGCCACATCCTGGCCAACACCATTCCCAACTGCGTGAGCTACGACCCGACCTTCGCGCACGAGGTGGCGGTCATCATGCAGGACGGCCTGAAGCGCATGGTGGAGAAGCAGGAAAACGTCTACTACTACATCACGCTGCTCAATGAGAACTACGCCATGCCGGGCCTGCAGCCGGGCACGGAAGAGCAGATCATCAAGGGCATGTACCTGTGCAAGGCCGGCGCGGACGGCGACAAGCGCGTGCAGCTGCTGGGCTCGGGCTCGATCCTGCGCGAGTCGATCGAGGCGCAGAAGCTGCTCGCCGCCGACTGGGGCGTGCAGGCCGACGTGTGGAGCTGCACCAGCTTCAACGAGCTGACCCGCGAGGGCCAGGACGTGGCGCGCTGGAACCTGCTGCACCCGCTGGAGACACCGCGCGTGTCCTTCGTGGCGCAGCAGCTGGGCGGCCGCCCGGGCCCCGTGGTGGCGTCCACCGACTACATGAAGAACTACGCCGAACAGATCCGCGCCTTCATCCCCGCAGGGCGCTCCTACACCGTGCTGGGTACCGACGGCTTTGGCCGCAGCGACTTCCGCTACCGCCTGCGTGAGCACTTCGAGGTCAACTGCCACTACATCACCGTGGCCGCGCTCAGCGCCTTGGCCGACGAGGGCAAGCTGCCCAAGGAGAAGGTGGCCGAGGCGATTGCCAAGTACGGTCTCCAGACCGAGAAGATCAACCCCCTGCACGCCTGAAGACCGGGAGACACGACATGGCATTGGTAAACATCCAGGTTCCCGACATCGGCGACTTCGACGAAGTCGGCGTGATCGAGCTGCTGGTCAAGGTGGGCGACACGGTGAAGGCGGAGCAGTCGCTGATCACCGTGGAGTCCGACAAGGCCTCGATGGAAATCCCGTCGAGCCACGCGGGTGTGGTCAAGGAACTCAAGGTCCAGCTGGGCGACAAGGTCAAGCAGGGCAGCGTGATCGCCGTGCTGGAGGCTGCGGGCGAAGCCGCTGCTTCTGATGAAAAACCGGCTCCAGCGCCCGCCGCGAAAGCGCCGGCAGCTATCGAAACGAAAGCGCCGGTCGCGCCTGCTGCACCCGCCGCCCCTGCTGCGGGTGGTGGCGCGGTTGAGGTGCGTGTGCCCGACATCGGTGACTTCAAGGACGTCGCCGTGATCGAGTTGCTGGTCCAGCCCGGCGATGCGGTCAAGGTGGAGCAGTCGCTGTTCACCGTGGAGTCCGACAAGGCCTCGATGGAGATCCCTTCGCCCGCCGCCGGCGTGCTCAAGGAGCTCAAGGTCAAGATCGGCGACAAGATCAACGTGGGCGACCTCGTGGCGGTGCTTGAAGGTGCCGCCGCTGCACCGGCCGCCGCCCCGGCGCAGGCTTCTACACCAGCGGCCGCTTCCGCTTCCGCTCCGGACGCTGCCGCACCCGCGGCGGCTCAGGCCTCCGCGCCCGCACCGGCTGCGGCAACGGCAACGGCGCCCGTGCCGGCCCACCAGCCCTCGACGCCCACGCCGGGCCTGCCGCACGCCAGCCCCTCGGTGCGCAAGTTCGCCCGCGAACTGGGTGTGCCGCTGGCGGAGGTCAAGGGCACGGGCATCAAGGGCCGCATCACGCAGGATGACGTGGCGGCCTTCACGCGCCAGGTGATGAGCGGTGCGCTGCAGACCCAGGCACAGGGCAGCAAGGCGCCCGCTGCGGGTGGCTCTGGGGTGGGCCTGGACCTGCTGCCGTGGCCCAAGGTGGACTTTGCCAAATTCGGCCCTGTCGAGCGCAAGGAGCTGTCGCGCATCAAGAAGATCAGCGGCGCCAACCTGTCGCGCAACTGGGTGATGATTCCCCATGTCACCAACAACGACGAGGCCGACATCACCGAGCTGGAAGCCTTCCGCGTCTCCACCAACAAGGAGAACGAGAAGAGCGGCGTCAAGGTCACCATGCTGGCCTTCGTCATCAAGGCCGTGGTCGCGGCGCTGAAGAAGTTCCCCGAGTTCAACGCCAGCCTGGACGGCGACGCCCTGGTCTACAAGCAGTACTTCCACATCGGCTTTGCGGCCGACACGCCCAACGGCCTGGTGGTGCCTGTGCTGAAAGATGCCGACAAGAAGGGCATCCTGCAGATCAGCGCCGAGATGGCCGAGCTGGCCAAGAAGGCCCGCGACGGCAAGCTGGGTGCGGCCGACATGCAGGGCGGCAGCATGTCGATCAGCTCGCTGGGCGGCATTGGCGGCACGCATTTCACCCCCATCATCAATGCGCCCGAGGTGGCCATCCTCGGCCTGTCCAAGAGCCAGATGAAGCCCGTGTGGGACGGCCAGCAGTTCGTGCCGCGCCTCACGCTGCCGCTGAGCCTGTCGTACGACCACCGCGTGATCGACGGCGCCTCTGCCGCGCGCTTCAACGCCTACCTGGGCCAGGTGTTGGCGGACTACCGCCGCATCCTGCTGTAAGGACGGAGCACAACATATGGCAATCATCGACATCAAGGTGCCCGACATCGGCGACTTCGCCGAGGTGGGCGTGATCGAAGTGCTGGTGCAGCCGGGCGACACCATTCGAGCCGAGCAGAGCCTGGTCACCGTGGAGTCCGACAAGGCCTCCATGGAGATTCCTTCCAGCCACGCCGGCGTGGTCAAGGAGCTCAAGGTCAAGCTGGGCGACAAGGTGGCCGAGGGCTCCGTGCTGCTGACGCTGGAAGTGGCGCAGGGTGCGGCGGCGCCGGCTGCGGCCCCTGCCGCGGCGAGCACGCCCAGCGCGCCGCCATCTGAGTCAAAACCGGCTCCAGCGCCCGCTGCTCAAGCGCCAGTAGCTCCTAAAACCGAAGCGGCCAGCTTCGGCGGCAGTGCCGACGTGGAGTGCGATGTGCTGGTGCTGGGTGGCGGCCCCGGCGGTTACAGCGCCGCCTTCCGCGCCGCTGACCTGGGCCTGAACGTGGTGCTGGTCGAGCGCTACGCCACCCTGGGCGGCGTGTGCCTGAACGTGGGCTGCATTCCCTCCAAGGCGCTGCTGCACGTGGCCGCGGTGATGGACGAGGTGAGCCACCTGAAGAGCGCCGGCATCGACTTCGGCGCGCCGCAGGTCAACATCGACACCCTGCGCGGCCACAAGGAAAAGGTCATCGGCAAGCTGACCGGCGGGCTGGCGCAGATGGCCAAGATGCGCAAGGTGACCGTGCTGCGCGGCTACGGCCACTTCGTCGGCGCCAACCACCTGGAGGTGGAGGAAACCACCGGCACCAGCCAGGACAAGACCGGCGCCAAGAAGGTGGTGGCGTTCAAGCGTGCCATCATCGCCGCCGGCAGCCAGGCCGTGCGCCTGCCGTTCATGCCCGACGATCCGCGCGTGGTGGATTCCACCGGTGCGCTGGCGCTCAAGGACGTGCCCAAACGCATGCTGATCCTGGGCGGCGGCATCATCGGCCTGGAAATGGGCACGGTGTACAGCACGCTGGGCGCGCGCCTGGACGTGGTGGAGATGCTGGACGGCCTGATGCAGGGCGCTGATCGCGACCTGGTCAAGGTATGGCAGAAGATGAACCAGCACCGTTTCGACAACGTGATGCTGAATACCAAGACCGTGGCCGCCGAGGCCACGCCCGAGGGCATCAAGGTAAGCTTCGCGCCCGCCAAGGACGGCGTCACGGTGCCCGAGCCCCAGGTGTACGACCTGGTGCTGCAGGCCGTGGGCCGCACCCCCAACGGCAAGAAGATCGCCGCCGAGAAGGCCGGCGTCGCCGTGACGGACCGCGGCTTCATCAACGTCGACATCCAGATGCGCACCAACGTGCCGCACATCTTCGCCATCGGCGACATCGTGGGCCAGCCCATGCTGGCGCACAAGGCGGTGCATGAAGCGCACGTGGCGGCCGAGGTCATCGCCGGCGAACTGCAGGGCAACAAGGAACTGGCAAGCGCCGCCTTCAACGCCCGCGTGATCCCGAGCGTGGCCTATACCGACCCCGAAGTGGCCTGGGTGGGCCTGACCGAGGACCAGGCCAAGGCGCAGGGCATCAAGGTCAAGAAGGGCCTGTTCCCCTGGGCGGCCAGCGGCCGCGCCATCGCCAACGGCCGCGACGAAGGCTTTACCAAGCTGCTGTTCGACGACAGCCCCGAGGCGCACGGCCACGGCCGCATCCTGGGCGGCGGCATCGTCGGCACGCACGCCGGTGACATGATCGGCGAGATCGCCCTGGCCATCGAGATGGGCGCCGACGCGGTGGACATTGGCAAGACCATCCACCCGCACCCCACGCTGGGCGAGAGCATCGGCATGGCGGCGGAGATTGCCCACGGCAGTTGCACGGACGTGCCGCCGCAGCGCAGGTAAAGGCCGCGGCCGTAGCAAAAAAGCAGCCTCTGGCTGCTTTTTTTATGCTTTTGATAGCGCCTGGCGCTTGCTGTGCAAGGGCTGGAGGCGTTTTTGAGTATGAGGTGCTGGGTTGGCGAGTGTGCGTGGCAGTTCAGGCCTGCACCAGTGCCACGCGGTAGCCCTGGCCCGTGGCGATCACCTGCAGCAGCCGGTCGATGTTGGGATGGCTGCCGGGATGCTGGCGGGCATCGGCGGTGTGTTCGGCGAACAGTTCCAGGCCTTCCTGCGCCGCGGCGACGGTGATGCCGCCGTGCTTGGCGGCCAGCGCGGCGTACACGGTCAGCGAGCCCGTCTTGCCCGGCTGGTTGGGAATGGTGACCACCACCTGGCCGGCGTCGTCCAGCAGTTGCAGGGCGGTCAGGTGGGCGATGGAGGGCAATTGGCGCAGGTTGTCAGCGAAGGTCATGCAAAAGCCTTGAACGGAGCGGATGAAACCGTGACGATAACGTAAAAACCATAGCTGTTAGCGCTGGCACAATCTGCGTTAGAGGGCATTTTGATGCCTGCTTTTCTTTGCGCCCGACCCCTCATGCAAGCCCTGCTCGACGCCATCGCCACCCTCACTCCGCCCGTTGAGGCCTGCCGCATCTTCCATGGGCGTGGCGGGCGGTTTCCCGGCAGCGAGCAGTGGACGCTGGATGCCTATCCACCCGTGCTGGTGCTCACCA
Organism: Diaphorobacter nitroreducens; assembly: GCF_002214645.1. Classification (NCBI taxonomy): domain Bacteria; kingdom Pseudomonadati; phylum Pseudomonadota; class Betaproteobacteria; order Burkholderiales; family Comamonadaceae; genus Diaphorobacter; species Diaphorobacter nitroreducens. Next base: position 1,285,038 of record NZ_CP016278.1, on the reverse strand, counting down.
GCTTCGCCCCGGTGACGGACGACGCACTCGCCACCATCGACGGCGCCCTGCGCGCGCGCTGGCAGCAGGTGGCGCCAGGGCAGCCGCTGAACTGGGTGTTCCAGCACCGCGGTGAGGCGCTGCGCATCGAGGGCCGCAGCGATACGCGGCTGATGGCGGGCGAGGTGCCCGAGCCGCATGTGGTCACCGAGGATGGCGCACGCCTGCGCGTCCAGGTGCTGCGCGGGCAGAACCACGGGTTGTTCCTGGACATGGCCGAAGGGCGTCGCTGGGTGCGCGCGCATGTGGCGAACCACCGCGCACGCACCGGGCGCGGCGCTCGGGTGCTCAACCTGTTCGCCTATACCTGTGCGTTTTCGGTTGCCGCGCTGCAGGCGGGCGCGGCGGACGTGGTGAATGTGGACATGAGCCGGGGTGCCATAGCCACCGGGCAGCAGAACCACCAGCTCAACGGGTTGGGCGCCGGTGCCCGCTTTCTGGCGCATGACATCTTCAGCTCGTGGGGCAAGATCACGCGCAGCGGGCCGTATGACCTGGTGATCGTGGATCCGCCGTCCTACCAGAAGGGCAGCTTCGTCGCGACCAAGGACTATGCGCGGCTCTTGCGGCGCCTGCCGGAACTGCTGATGCCGGGCGGCCACGCCCTGCTGTGCCTGAACGCGCCGGAGCTGGGGATGGAGTTTCTGCGCGAGCAGATGCGATCCCAGGCGCCTTCGCTGGCGTTCGTGGAACGCGTTCCCAACCCGGCGGTGTTCGCCGATGTGGACGAGGAGCGGTCGCTGAAGGTACTGGTTTTCCGGGATACGGCAGCGGTGGGTTGAAGGGGCTCCGCGCGCCACAATGCGGTGGACACCGCTTCCCACCCACCGGTTGAAACGCAGCACATGAACACCCCTCGCATCGGACTGATCGGCGTAGGCCTGATGGGCCACGGCATTGCCATGAATATCGCCCGCAAGGGCTATGCGCTGACGGTGCTGGAGCACCCTGGCAACCAGCCCCTGGATGCATTGCGCGCCCAGGGCGTGGCCAGCGCCGCATCGGTGCATGAACTGATGCGACAGGTGCAGGTGCTCATCCTGTGCGTGACGGGATCGCCCCAGGTAGAGGCGGTGCTGCTGGGCGAGGAGGGCGCCCTGGCCGCCCTGCAGCCCGGCACCGTGGTGATCGACTGCTCCACGGCCATTCCCTCGTCCACAGAATCCGTCGCCCGCGCCGTGGCGGCGGCCGGCGGGCGGTTCCTGGATGCGCCGATGACCCGCACCCCCAAGGAGGCCGCCGAGGGCCGGCTGAACCTGCTGGTGGGCGGCGAGGCCGCGCTGCTCGACGAAGTGCGCCCGGTGCTGCAGTGCTTTGCCGAGAACATCACGCATACCGGTGCCGTGGGCAGTGGCCACCGCATGAAGCTGCTGCACAACTATGTGTCGCTGGGCAGCGTGGCGCTGATCGCGGAGGCTGCCGCCTGCGCGCTGGCGGCCGACGTGGCACCGCAGGTGTTCCTGGATGTTCTCGCCAAGGGCGGCGGCGGCGGCGTGGCGCTGGAGCGCCTGCGGCCCTACCTGCTGCAGCAGGACCCCTCCGGGCTGCGCTTCTTCATGTCCAACGCGCTCAAGGACATGGGCTACTACACCGCCATGGCGCACGACGGCGGCGCGGCCGATGGCATTGCCCAGGCCGTGCACGACACCTTTGCCGCCGCCGTTGCCGAGGGTGGGCCGCAGGCGCTGGTGCCGGAGCTGGTAGCGCTGCTGCGCGCCAAGGGGACGGGTTGATGAAGGTTGGATTTCTGGCGGGGATTCCCGCCTTCCCGCCTCCAGTCCTCCCGCCTCCAGCCTGTTGATGCGTGGCGGGGACACCCGCGCGGCCCGCTAGTCTGCCGCGAGCACCTGCGTGATGAAGGTCCACTCCTGGGGCTGCAGCGGCGTGATCGACAACCGGTTGCCCCGCTGCAGTACGCGCATCGACGCCAACTCGGGATGGGCGCGCAGTTCCGCCAGGCCAATGAGCCGTGTCTTGCGCACGGCTTGCACGTCCCGCAGCAGCCACCGGGGTTTCTCAGGGGGTGACTTGGGGTCGTAGTAAGGGGATTCAGCGTCGAACTGTGTGGGGTCGGGGCGTACGCCCGAGGCTATGCGTGCAATGCCGGCGATACCGGGTGCAGGGCAGCTTGAGTGGTAGAAGAGCACGCCATCCCCCACCTGCATCTCGTCGCGCATGAAGTTGCGCGCCTGGTAATTGCGCACGCCGGTCCAGGGCACGGTGGCGCCCGGGGCGCCCAATGCGTCGTCAATGGAGCATTCGTCGGGCTCCGATTTCATGAGCCAAAAGCGCGTAGTGGGTGTGGTCATGGCTGGAAGGACTCAGGACACCTGTGTGGCTTGCACACCGTCACCCCATGTGCAGGCACTGAAAACGCTGGCCCGGTGCGTAGCTACTTACCGCAATTACTACAGCAGTGCCGGACAGGGTGCCGGCCTCGGTCTCAGTTGGCGGCCGGAGAGCGCGCCGAAATGGCCATGGCGGCGGCGTCTTCGTCCGTGGTCACGCGCCGTGCACCGTTGAAGCGCCGCTGCCAGTAGGAAGCGCCCATGTCTTCCACGCGCACCTGCGCACCGGAGCGCGGGGCATGGATGAACTTGCCGTCGCCCACGTAGATGCCCACGTGGCTGAACGCGCGGCGCATGGTGTTGAAGAACACCAGGTCGCCGGGCTGCAGGTCTTTTTTGTCGATGACTTCGGTGGCGGCGGCCTGCTCGTTGGCGCGGCGTGGAAGCACCATGCCCTTGGCCTGCTCGTAGATGGCGCGCACGAAGCCGCTGCAATCAAAACCCGTCTCGGCACTGCTGCCACCCCGGCGGTATGGCACACCGATGAAGCCCATGGCGGTGGAAATCAGGGAGGAGGTGCGGTCTGCCACGTTGTGCTGAACGTCCTGCAACTGGACGAGCAGGCTGCGGTCAATGCTGGCTGCAGGGGTGGCGGCTGCCCGCTCCACCTCGGGGGAGGGAGCGGCGTAGGCATTCGAGCAAAGCAGCAGCAGCAGGCACAACCGACGAAACATGGGGCGCGAGGGTACCACAGCATGACGGGAAATCTGCCGACAAGTGATAGTAAATAGTTGATTTACATGGATTTTCATGAACGTGCCCGCGGTGATAGGCAACGTCTTGCTGGGTTTTGCCCGGTGATGGGGTGAAGTGCCTTTCGCATGCCGGCCTTTCACCATCTCGGGAAAATGCTTCTACTTTGATAGCGGTTCATGTTTGGTGGACAGGGCCCAACATCGTTTTGACGGATATGACCAGCGCATCAGTCCGCAAACGGGCCCCAATGGCACACTTTGGCCTTCTTTTCTGAGCCCGACATGGGCGATTTCATGACGCGTGGACCTGTTTCCCCCACTTCGCGCCAGCCGCTGCTGTGGCTGGTCGCCCTGGGCTTTTTCATGCAGACGCTGGACGCCACCATCGTCAACACGGCCTTGCCGGCCATGGCGCGCGACCTGGGCGAGAGCCCGCTGCAGATGCACTCGGTGATCGTGGCGTATTCGCTAGCCATGGCAGTGCTGATTCCGGCGTCGGGCTGGCTGGCGGACCGTTTCGGCACGCGGCGGGTGTTCATGTCGGCGATCGCGTTGTTCGTGCTCGGCTCGGTGTTGTGCGCGCTGTCGTCCACGCTGCCGCTGCTGGTGGGTGCACGCGTGGTCCAGGGGCTGGGCGGTGCGCCGCTGCTGCCCGTGGGGCGGCTGGCGGTGCTGCGGGCGTTTCCGCGCGACGAGTTCATCCGCGCCATGAGCTTCGTCGCGATTCCCGGGCTGGTGGGGCCGCTGATCGGTCCGACCCTGGGCGGCTGGATGGTGGAGTACGCCTCCTGGCATTGGATCTTCTGGGTCAATGTGCCCGTGGGGCTGGTGGGCTTGATGGCCGCGCGGCGCTTCATGGCGGCGGGAGAGGTGCTGGCCGTGCGTGGATTCGACGCGGTGGGCTATGGCCTGCTGGCCTTTGGCATGGCGGCCGTGTCGCTGGCGGTGGAGGGCATGGCCGGCGGTGGTGCGCGCAGCGCGTCGTCGCTGGTGATGATGATCTTTGGCCTGGCCAGTCTGGCGGCCTACTGGCTGCATGCGCTGCGCAGCGATGCGCCGCTGTTTGTGCCGGGGTTGTTCGCGGTGCGCACGCTGCGTGTGGGGCTGCTGGGCAACCTGTTTTCGCGGCTGGGCAGCTCGTGCATGCCCTTCATGATCCCGCTGGTGCTGCAGGTCAGCCTGGGCTACGCACCCATGCAGGCGGGCATGATGATGCTGCCCACGGTGCTGGGCAGCATGGCCGTGAAACCTGCGGTCACCTTCATGGTGCGGCGCTGGGGCTATCGCGAGGTGCTGGTGGTCAATACCTGCGCGCTGGCGTTGCTCATCGCCAGCTTCTGCCTGATCACGCCCGGCCAGCCCCCGTGGCTGCTGATGGTGCAGCTGGCGGCGTTTGGCGGCGTGAACTCCATGCAGTTCTCGGCCATGAACACGGTCACGCTCAAGGATCTGGACACGGGTCATGCCAGCAGCGGCAACAGCCTGCTGTCCATGGTGCAGATGCTGGCCATGGGCATGGGGGTGGCGGCTGCCGGGGCGGTGCTGGCGAGCTTCCAGGGCTACTTTGGCGCCGTAGATGCGCAGGACACGCTCCACGCGTTTCGCGCCACGTTTGCCTGCATGGGTGTGCTGACGCTGGCGGCCACGGCGCTGTTCTTGCAGTTGCCGCCGCACGAGCCGCCGCGCCCCCATCCCCTGGGCCCCGAGGAGCAGAGCTGAACCGGGCTCTTCAGTCTCTTGTGCTATTTTTATAAGAGCTGTTGGCGCTTGTCAGTATTGCCTTGGAGGCCTATTTCTGTCTCGATTGCCATGATCGTGCGCGGCCGATCCTGTATTGCTCAGGCTTCGTCCGGGTCCTGTCCCATGAAGCCGCCGCTCTGGTGCGTCCACAGCCGCGCATAGACACCCCCTTGCGCCAGCAGCTGCGCGTGCGTGCCTTCCTCGACGATGCGGCCGGCGTCCAGCACGATGAGCCGGTCCATGGCGGCGATGGTGGACAGGCGGTGCGCGATGGCGATCACCGTCTTGCCCCGCATCAGTCCGTCCAGGCTCTGCTGGATGGCCGCCTCCACCTCGGAGTCCAGCGCGCTGGTGGCCTCGTCCAGCAGCAGGATCGGGGCGTCCTTGAGCATCACGCGCGCGATCGCCACGCGCTGGCGCTGCCCGCCCGAAAGCTTGACGCCGCGCTCGCCCACCTGGGCGTCGTAGCCGCGGCGGCCCTGCAGGTCGGTCAGCTCGTCGATGAATTGCGCGGCCTCGGCGCGTTCGGCAGCCAGGCGCATGTCTTCCTCGGAGGCATCGGGGCGGCCGTACAGGATGTTGTCGCGCATCGATCGGTGCAGCAGCGAAGTGTCCTGCGTGACCATGCCGATCGCTTGGCGCAGGCTGTCCTGCGTGACGTGGGCGATGTCCTGCCCGTCCACCAGAATGCGTCCGCCCTGCACGTCATGAAAGCGCAGCAGCAGGTTGACCAGCGTGGACTTGCCCGCGCCGGAGCGGCCGATCAGCCCGATGCGCTCGCCTGGGCGGATGGTGAGGTTCAGCCCGTCGATCACTGCCGCGCCGTCGCGGTAGCCGAAGCGCACGTTCTCAAACTGCACCTCGCCACGCGTGACCTGCAGCGGGCGGGCATCGGGCGCATCCACCACCGTGCGCGGGCGGGTGAGGGTGTTGATGCCGTCCTGGATGGTGCCCACGCTCTCGAACAGCGTGGTCATCTCCCACATCACCCAGTGGGCGTGGCCCGAAACGCGCAGTGCCATGGCGGTCACCGCGGCCACCGCGCCGGCGCCTACCTCGCCCCGTGACCACAGCCATAGCGCCGTGCCGCAGGCACCGAGGATCATGCCCACCACCAGGGCGTGGTTCACGATCTCGAAGCGGCTGACCAGCCGCATCTGTGCGTAGCCCGTGGTCTTGAACGCGTCCATCGCCGCGCGGGCAAACTCGGCCTCGCGCCGCGTGTGCGAGAACAGCTTCACCGTGGCGATGTTGGTGTAAGCATCCGTCACGCGGCCGGTCATGACGGAGCGCGCGTCGGCCTGGGCCTTGCTCACCTGGCCCAGGCGTGGCACGAAGTACCAGCACGCGGCCGCGTAGCACAGCGCCCACGCGAGAAAGGGCAGCAGCAGCCGCCATTCAAAGCCGCCCGCCAGTGCCAGGATGGTGACCAGGTAGACGCCCATGCCGATCACCACGTCGCAGGTGGTAAAGATCATGTCGCGCACGGCCAGCGCGGTCTGCATGATCTTGGTGGTGATGCGGCCCGCGAACTCGTCCGCATAGAACGCCATGCTTTGGCCCAGCATCAGCCGGTGGAAGTTCCAGCGCAGGCGCAGCGGGAAGTTGATGGCCAAGACCTGGTGGCGCACGGTGGTCTGCAGCGCCACTATGCCAATGCTGGCGACCAGCACCGCAGCCACCCCGGCGAGCAGCGTGCCGCGCTCGGCCCAGAAGCGCTCGGGCGCAGTGGCGGCGATCCAGTCCACCACCCGTCCCAGCACGGCAAACAGCAGCGCCTCGTAGATGGCCACCACGGCAGACAGGGCGGCCATGGCCCCGACATAGCCGCGCAGGCCGCGCGTGCTGGCCCACACGAAGGCGAGGAACCCGGCGGGCGGCACGGTCGGCTCGGCCGCAGGGTACGGGGGGACACGATTTTCGAACAACCGAAACAACACGATGGCGGACACTCCTGATGCGGCCATGGTACGAGCCGGCGGCTGGCGACGCCGGCGTGGGGAATTGCGCAGGCGCCGCGGTGCCGCGGCTGCGCGGTCGCAGCAGACGTTGGCGGTGTCTGTTGCCCCCGCACGGGTAAATGCCGCTATGCTCTGCGGCGCGGCGGCGGCCTATCAGCCGTTGTCCTCCTTGTCCATCTGCCCCGCATGCCGACATCCCACGCACAGCGCTCGTTCCCCTGGCACTGGCTCCCCGGAGCGGCCGTGGCGTTGGCCGGTTGCGCGGCAAGCTACGCGCTGTACCACCAGCAGCAGTCCTCCATGCAGGCCATCGCGCGGGTGCGTTTCGAGCAGGAGGCCCGGCTGTTCGCCGAGACGCTGCAGCGGCGCATGGAATCCCACGCGGATTTGCTGCAGGGCATGCGCGGCCTGCTGACGGTGAATCCGCAGCTGCGGCGCGCCGACTTCGAGCGCGTGGCGCGTGAGCTGGATCTGCAGCATTACCACCCCGGCGTGAAGAACATCAACTTTACGCGGTACGTGCCCGGCCCCCGGCGGGCGGCCTTCGAAGAGCAGGCGCGCTCCGACCCGCATCTGGACGGCGACCTGCCGCGGGATTTCGCCATCCATCCACAGGCCGTATTGCCCGACTATTTCGTGGTGGACTACCTCTGGCCGCAGGGGGGCAACAGCAGCGTGCAAGGGTTGGAGATCCATTCCCAGCCAGCCAACCTCGAAGCCATGCGCCGTGCGCGCGACACCGGCGGGCTGGTCGCCTCCGCGCCGTTCGAGCTGCACCAGGAAACCGAGCACCGCACGGGCGTCATCATCCGCATGCCGGTGTTTGCCGAGCCGGCGGCCGGACAGGCGGGTCCGGCGCGCTTTCTGGGGGCGGTGGGCGTGAGCCTGCGCATCTACGACATCGTGCATGCCGTGCGCACCGCGGGCAACATGCAGGGCCTGGCGCTGCGCATGGCGGACGTGGGCCCCTTCAGCAGCGAGGAGCCTGCTCCGCCGCAATCCCTCTTTGAATCGGAGACGCGCGTCGGCACCTCTGCCATGGAATATGAGCAAAGCGTGCGCGTGGGCGGAAGGCGCTGGAGCCTGCAGTTCCAGCCCGTCGTGCCGTTCCTCTCGCCGCAGGAGTCGCGCCTGCCCTGGCTGCTGGGCTCGGGTGGTCTGGTGGTGACCGCACTGCTCACCGCGCTGGTATCGATGCTGGTGCTGCGGCGGTCGCAGGCACTGGACCATGCCAAGGAGACCGATACGGCCTTGCGCGAAAGCGAGGCGCGCCTGCGCGCCGTGTTCAACCAGGCCGCGGTGGGCATCGCCCAGACCGACTCGCGCACCGGCCGCCTGGTGCGCATGAACCAGAAGTTCTGCGACCTGCTGGGCTACAGCGCGCAGGAACTGCAGCAGATGCGCTTTCAGGACTTCAGCGAGCCCAGCGACCTGGCCGCGGACCTGGAGCAATTGCAGCGGATGCTGGCCGGTGAGCTGAGCGAATACCGCATGGAAAAGCGCTACCGCCGCAAGGACGGCAGCGAGGTGTGGGTGGACCTCATGGTCTCGCCGCTGCGCCTGGAAGGCCAGCCCGAGCACCACCTTGCGGTGGTGCAGGACATCGGCAAGCGCAAGCACATGGAGCAGGTGCTGCGCCAAAGCGAGGAGCACCTGCGCAACATCCTGAACCACATGCCCGTGGGCGTGAACCAGGTGCAGGACGGCAAGATCGTGTTCCGCAACGACCGGCATGTCCAGATCTGCGGCTACGACATACGCGAGGCGCCCGACGTGGACACCTGGTGGCGCCTGGTAATGCCCGACGCACACCAACGCGAGCATGCGCGCGAGGCATGGCACGCCGCATGCACGGCGGCGCTGAAGAACCCCGACGGTGCCATCCGTACCGTGGAATGCGTGATCACCGCCAAGTCGGGCGTGCGCCGCGCGGTCGAGCTGTCCGGCATGATCCTGGGCGACTCGCACATCGTCACCATGGTGGACCAGAGCCAGCGCAAGGCGGCCGAGGAAGAGGTGCGCTACCTGGCCTACAACGATCCGCTCACCGGCCTGCCCAACCGCCGCCTGCTGCTGGACCGCCTGGAGCAGGCGCTGGCCATGAGCGCCCGCCACCAGCTGTGCGGCGCGGTGATGATGCTGGATCTTGACAACTTCAAGACCATCAACGAGACACAAGGTCCGGACATGGGTGACCGCCTGCTGCGCGAGGTGGCCCGGCGGCTGCGCGACTGCGTGCCCGAGGACGAAACCCTGGCGCGCCACGGCGGCGACGAGTTCGTCGTGGTGCTCAAGGACCTGGGCGCCGACCCGCAGGAGGCCGCCAACCGCGCCGAGGAAATGGGCCAGACGATCCTGGCGGCCATTCGCGCGCCCTTCGACATCGATGGTCAGCAGCACCACACGGCGCTCAGCGTGGGCATCGCCATCTTCCGCGGGGTGCGCGAATCGGCGGACGAGCTGCTCAAGCGCAGCGACCTTGCCATGTACGAGGCCAAGGCCGCCGGGCGCGATACGCTGCGCTTTTTTGATCCACAGATGCAGGCTGCCGTGTCCGAACGCGCGGCGCTGGAGGCGGACCTGCGCGCCGGACTGGATGCGGGACAGTTAGAACTGTTCTACCAGCCCAAGGTGGACCAAGGCCGCATCACGGGCGCCGAGGCGCTGGTACGCTGGCGCCACCCGGACAGGGGCTTCATCTCGCCAGCGGAATTCATTCCCTTGGCGGAAGAAAGCGGACTGATCCTGCGCGTGGGCGAGTGGGTGATGCGCAGCGCCTGCGCACAGCTGGCGCAGTGGAGCGCGCACCCGGTGCTGGGTGAGCTCACCGTCGCGGTGAACGTGAGCCCGCGCCAGTTCCACGAGGGTAGCTTCGTGCCCCAGGTGCTGGAGGCGCTGGCCGCTTCGGGCGCCGACGCGCGCCGCCTGCGGCTGGAACTGACCGAGGGCATGCTGCTGCAGGACGTGGAGGACACCATCGCCAAGATGGTGCAGTTGCGTGGCTACGGCGTGGGCTTCTCGCTGGACGACTTCGGCACGGGCTACTCGTCGCTGGCCTACCTCAAGCGCCTGCCCCTGCACGAACTGAAGATCGACAAGAGCTTCGTGCGCGACGTGCTCACCGACCCCAACGATGCCGTGATCGCACGCACGATCGTCGCCCTGGGCACCAGCCTGGGCCTGCGGGTGGTGGCCGAGGGCGTTGAGACCGAGGCGCAGCGCGCCTTTCTGGAGCGCAACGGCTGCCACGCCTGGCAGGGCTATCTGCTCAGCCCACCGCTGCAGGCCGCGGCGTTCGAGGCCTTGGTGCTGAAGCGGGCCGGCGTCTGATCGCTGCGGCCTTCTTTTCCATCACGCATTCACGCATGCTGCCCTTCAAGACCCTGGCCCTGTTCCTGCTCACTGCCGTGGCGGAAATCGTCGGTTGCTATCTGCCCTGGTTGTGGTTGCGCCAGGGGCGCAGCGCCTGGCTGCTGGTGCCGGCGGCCGCCAGCCTGGCGCTGTTTGCCTGGCTGCTCACGCTGCATCCGGCGGCTACAGGGCGTGTGTACGCGGCCTACGGCGGCGTGTATGTGGCCGTGGCGCTGGTCTGGCTGTGGGCGGTGGACGGCGTGCGCCCCGGCCCATGGGACTGGCTGGGCGTGGCCGTCACGCTGTGCGGCATGGCCATCATTGCCTTCGCCCCGCGTGGGGGCTGAGCTGCCGTAGGATGCTCTCGTAAGAATAGCTGCTGGCGCTTGCTGGGTAAGCGCTGGAGGCCTTTTTTGCTTGCAATCGAAGGATGCCCGGCTGGGCATGGGGCCGACACGAGCGCCACGGTATGATTCCGGTCTTTCCTGCACCTGCGAACCGCCCTGTCCAACGCCTGACCCGTGCGTCTTAACTCGATCAAACTCGCCGGCTTCAAGTCGTTTGCCGAGCCCACCAACTTCATGCTGCCGGGGCAACTCGTGGGCGTGGTGGGCCCCAACGGTTGCGGCAAGTCCAACATCATGGACGCCGTGCGCTGGGTGCTGGGCGAGAGCAAGGCCAGCGAGCTGCGCGGCGAGAGCATGCAGGACGTGATCTTCAACGGCACCACCAGCCGCAAGCCGGCCAGCCGTTCCAGCGTGGAGCTGACGTTCGACAACAGCGACCACCGCGCGGGGGGGCAGTGGAACCAGTTCACCGAGATTGCCGTCAAGCGCGTACTCACGCGCGACGGCACCAGCAGCTATTTCATCAACAACCAGCCGGTGCGTCGCCGCGACGTGCAGGACGTGTTCCTGGGCACCGGCCTGGGCCCGCGCGCCTACGCCATCATCGGCCAGGGCACGATCAGCCGCATCATCGAAAGTCGCCCCGAGGAACTGCGCCTGTTCCTCGAGGAAGCCGCGGGCGTGTCCAAGTACAAGGAGCGCCGGCGCGAGACCGAGAACCGCCTGTCCGACACGCGGGAGAACCTCACGCGGGTGGAGGACATCCTGCGCGAACTCAATGCCAACCTCGACAAGCTGGAAAAGCAGGCCGAGGTGGCCGCGCGCTACAACGCGCTGCAGCAGGACGTGACCCTCAAGCAGCACCAGCTGTGGTTCCTGAAGCGCGCCGAGGCGGAAAGCGAACAGGCCCGCGTGCGCACCGAGGGCCTGGCCGCCGTGAACGACCTGGAGTCGCGCATGGCCGACCTGCGCCATGTGGAGGCCGACCTGGAGACCATCCGCCAGGCGCACTACGAGGCGGGCGACAAGGTCAATCAGGCACAGGGGCGCCTCTATGAGGCCACGGCCGAGGTCGGCAAGCTGGAAGCCGAGATCCGCTACGTGGTCGAGGGCCGTCAGCGCGTGGAGCAACGCCTGGTGCAACTGGCCGAGCAGATCGCCCAGTGGTCCGCGCGCAAGGAAGAGGCTGAAGCCGAAGTCGAGGGCATCGAAGGCGCCGGCATGAATGCCGAGGAGCAGGCCGAGATCCTGGCCGCACAGGTCGAGGAGCAGGCGACACGCCTGCCCGAGCTGGAAGACGCCCTGCGCCAGAGCCAGCAGCGCAGTGACGAGCAGCGCGCCGCCGTGGCGCAGGTGCAGCAGCAGATCCAGGTGCTGGCGGCCGAGCAGCGCAGCCTGGACGAGCAAAGCCGCCAGTTGGAGGCGCGCCTGGAGCGCCTGCGCACCGACCGCAATGCCCTGGCTGCGCCCGACGAGGCGCGCCTGGCCAACCTGCGCCAGCAGTTGCAGCAGGCCGAGGAGGGCGCCGAGATGGCCGAGGCGCGCCTGGCCGAGCTGCAGGACAGCGTGCCCCAGCTCGACGAGGACCGCCGTGCGCGCCAGCAGGTCGTGAACCAGGAAACGGCCCGGCAGGCCGACCTGTCCGCGCGGCTGGAAGCGCTCAAGGCCTTGCAGGAAAAGGTCAAGGTGGACGGCAAGCTCCAGCCCTGGCTGGCCAAGCACGGGTTGGAAGGGCTGCAGGGACTGTGGAGCCGCATCCACATCGAACCCGGCTGGGAGAACGCGCTGGAGGCCGCGCTGCGCGAGCGCCTGGCCGCGCTGCCCGTGGGCCGGCTGGACATGGTGCGCGGTTTCCTCGGCGCGGGCGGGCAGGATGCGCCTCCGGCGCGGCTGGCTTTCTACAGCGCGCCATCCGCGCCCGCGCCCGAAGCCCCCGCTGGTTCATCGCGCTTGTCAGATCTGCTGCGCGTGCACGACGCCGGGCTACACGCCGTGCTCGTGGACTGGCTGCAGGGCTGCTACACCGCGCAGACGCTGGACGATGCGCTGAACCGCCGTGCGCAGTTGCAGCCGGGCGAGGCCATCTATGTGGCAGCCGGACATGCCGTGGGCGCGCACAGCGTGAGTTTTTATGCGCAGGACTCCGAGCAGTCCGGCCTGCTGGCCCGGGCGCAGGAGATCGAACACCTGGAGAAGGAGCTGCGTGCCCAGGCATTGATCGCTGAGGAGGCGCGCACGGCGCTGGTGCGTGCCGAGAGCCTGTACGCCGACGCGGCGCAGCGCCTGGTGGCCGCGCGCCGCGAGGCCAGCGAGGCCCAAGGCCGCGCGCACGAGCTGCAGGTTGAGACCCTGCGCCTGTCGCAACTGGCCGAGCAGACCCGGGCGCGCAGCGAGCAGATTGGCGCCGATCTGTCCGAGGTCGAGGCGCAGTTGGGCGACCTGCAGGAGCGCCGCGTCACCGCGGAGGCGCGTTTTGAAGAACTGGACATGCAACTGGCCGACAGCCAGGAGCGCCATGCGCAGCTGGGCGACCGTGTGATCGAGGCCGAGCGCCGCCTGGCCGAATGCCGTGAGCAGCAGCGCGCGCTGGAGCGCCAGGCACAGGAGGCCCAGTTCTCCCAGCGCAGCCTGCAGGCCCGGCGTGCCGAGCTGGCGCGCACCATCGACACCGCGGCCACGCAGGCACGCGCGTTGCACGATGAGCGCCAGCGCGCGCAGGACGAGCTTTCGCGCCTGTCCGATGCCGCCGCCCAGGGCGGCCTGCAGCAGGCGCTGGACCTGAAGATCGAGCGCGAAAAAGACCTGGCCGCCCAGCGCAGCCAGTACGATGACCTGACGGCGCGGCTGCGCGCCAGCGACGAACTGCGCATGCAGAACGAGCGCACGCTGGAGCCCCTGCGCGCACGCATCACGGAGTTCCAGCTCAAGGAGCAGGCCGCGCGCCTGGGCCTGGAGCAGTACAGCACGCTGCTGGCGGACGCGCAGGCCGACCTGGCGGCGGTGGAGCGCTCCATCCAGGACGGTGGCGTGCGCATGGCGGGGTTGCAGGGCGAGATCGACCGCCTGCACCGCGAGATCACGGCGCTGGGCGCGGTGAACCTAGCCGCGCTGGAGGAGCTGCAGCTCGCGCGCGAGCGCAAGGGCTTCCTGGACGCGCAGACCGAAGACCTGACGCTGGCCATGACCACGCTGGAGGACGCCATCCGCAAGATCGACGGCGAGACGCGTACCCTGCTGTCGGGCACCTTCGAGACCGTCAACGGGCACTTCGGCCGCATGTTCCCCGAGCTGTTCGGCGGCGGCCAGGCCAAGCTCATCATGACGGGTGACGAGATCCTCGACTCCGGCGTGCAGGTCATGGCCCAGCCGCCGGGCAAGAAGAACCAGACCATCCACCTGCTGTCGGGCGGCGAGAAAGCACTCACCGCGATCGCGCTGGTGTTCGCCATCTTCCAGCTCAACCCCGCTCCGTTCTGCCTGCTGGACGAAGTGGACGCACCGCTGGATGATGCCAACACCGAGCGGTATGCCAAGCTGGTGTCCAGCATGTCCAAGGGAACGCAGTTCCTCTTCATCAGCCACAACAAGATCGCCATGGAGATGGCCGAGCAACTGATCGGCGTCACCATGCAGGAGCAGGGCGTGTCGCGCATCGTGGCCGTGGACATGGAGTCCGCGCTGTCCATGGCCGAGGCCTGACCCCGTATTCACCATGAGCAACTTCCAACTTGGTCTCATCATCGCCGGCGCGCTCGTGCTGATCGTCGTCGTCGCCTACAACGCCTGGACAACCCACCGCAACGCGCCCAAACGCCCGCGGCCGGCCGAGGCCGATCCCGCGCAGGAGCCGGTGGCGCGCCATGAGCCCGCCTTTGATGGCGCGGTGCTTACCGGCGCGGGGCTCACCGGCGCGGGGCTTGTCGGGAGCGGCGCCGAAGGCGAGGCCGAGCCCGGCTTTGACGGCCACGCCGTGGATCTGCGTGATGCGCTGGACCTGCCCGTGCCCACGGCCGAGCGCCGCGGCGGGCTGGATCCGCTGATCGACGCCATCGCCCCCATCGTGGCCGAGCAGCAGGTTTCGGGCGATGCGGCCCTGGCCGCGTTGCCGCCCACGCGCCGCGCGGGCAGCAAGCCGTTCGCGGTGGAGGGCTTCAACGACGCCGCGCAGCAGTGGGAAACCCCCCAGCCCGGCCAGCGCTACCTGCAGTTCCAGGCGGGCGTGCAACTGGCCAACCGCCTGGGTGCGCTCAATGAGATCGAGTTCTCCGAATTCGTCATGAAGGCCCAGGGCTTCGCCGACGCGATCAATGCCGCGCCCGACTTTCCCGACATGCTGCACGAGGTGGCCCGCGCGCGCGAGCTGGACCAGTTCGCCAGCGAGCACGACGCGCAGCTCACCTTCGTGCTGCGGGCGCGCCACGCGGCCTGGAGCCCCGGCTACGTGCAGCAGAACGCCGCACGCCTGGGTCTCGTCGCCGGCGCCATTCCGGGCCGGCTGGTGCTGCCGGCCCAGGGGCCGGGCCTGCCGCCCGTGCTCACGCTGACCTACGACGCGCAGGCCGCCATGTCCGACGACCCCGAGCAGTCCGCCGTGCGCGACATCGTGCTGAGCCTGGACGTGGCCCAGGTCCACCGCTCGCAGCAGCCCTTTGCGCGCCTGCGCGAGGTGGCGGCCGCGCTCGGCGAGGCCATGGACGGCGTGCTGTGCGACCAGAACGGTACGCCGCTGCCTGCCATGACCATGGAGCCCATCGCCGCCGATCTTGAGCAGCTGTACGACAAGCTGGACAGCCGCGAACTCTCGGCCGGCTCCGCGCTGGCGCGGCGCCTGTTCAGCTAGGAACCGGCATGATCGACCTGCGCGCCCATGATGTCCGGTGTTTCCTCCCGGCCCAGGACTTCGCGCTGTCCAAGGCGTTCTACGCGGCCCTGGGCTGCACCCTGGAATGGTCGGACGAAGACTTGGCCCTGTTCCACCTGGGCGGGGCGCGGTTCTATCTGCAGCGCTACTACGTGAAGGAATGGGCGGACAACTGCATGCTGCACATTTCCGTGCAAGACGCGGCCCAGTGTTTTGCAGACGTTTCGCAGCTCATCGGCACGGGCCGCTTTCCTGGGGCCCGCGTGTCCGCGCCGAAGCAGGAACCGTACGGCGCGTGCGTGACCTACGTCTGGGACCCGTCGGGCGTGCTGCTGCACCTCGCCCAATGGGACCGGGCCTGACCCTTCCTGGCATGACTGAACAATCCGACCTTTTTCCGGCTTCTGGGCCCAAGGGGTCTGCGCTGGTAGCTACAAAAATCAAAGCGCTGCGCGAGCAACTGAACCGCTGGGCGCACGAGTACTACGTCCAGGACACGCCGAGCGTGCCCGATGCCGAGTATGACCGCGCGTTCCAGCAGTTGCAGGCGCTGGAGGGCGCTTACCCCGACCTGGTGACGCCCGACTCGCCCACGCAGCGCGTGCTGGGCGCGGTGCTGGACGGGCTGACACCGGTGCGCCACCGCGTGCCCATGCTCAGCATCCGCACCGAAACCGACACCGAGGCCAGCGGCGCCCAAGCCTTCGACGCGCGCGTGCGCCGTGAACTGAAGCTGCCGCCCGATGCGCCGCCGGTGGAATACGTGGCCGAACCCAAGTTCGACGGCCTGGCGATGAGCCTGCGCTACGAGGGCGGGCGCCTGGTGCAGGCCGCCACGCGCGGTGACGGCGAGGTGGGCGAGGACGTGACCCACAACGTGCGCACCATCCGCCAGATCCCCCTGAGCCTGCCCGCCGGCGTGCCGCCGGTGCTGGAGGTGCGCGGGGAGGTCTACATGCGCCGCGCGGACTTCGACGCACTCAACGAGCGCCAGCGCGAGAAGGGCGACAAGACCTTCGTCAACCCGCGCAACGCCGCCGCCGGCGCGGTGCGCCAGTTGGACTCAGGCATCACCGCGCAGCGGCCGCTGTCCTTCTTCGCCTACGGCCTGGGCGAGGTCACGCCGGCCGCCGAGGGCGGGCCCGACTTCGGCACGCACTTCGGCATGCTGCAGCAGCTCAAGGAATGGGGCTTTCCGGTTGCAGCCCAGGTGCAGATTGCGCAAGGCGCTTCTGAACTCATAGTGTTCCATCAGCGTGTGGGGGCCGAACGGGACGCGCTGCCCTACGACATCGACGGCGTGGTCTACAAGGTCAACAGCCTGGCACTGCAGCGCCAGCTGGGCTTTGTGACGCGCGAGCCGCGCTGGGCCGTGGCTCACAAATACCCGGCCCAGGAGATGGTCACGCGCGTGGAAGGCATCGACGTGCAGGTGGGCCGCACGGGCAAGCTGACGCCCGTGGCGCGACTCGCGCCGGTGTTCGTGGGCGGCGTCACGGTGACCAATGCCACGCTGCACAACCTGTTCGAGCTGCGCCGCAAGAAAGTGCGCGTGGGCGACCAGGTGATCGTGCGCCGCGCGGGCGACGTGATTCCCGAGGTGGTGGGCGTGGTGCCGGCGGGCGCAGGCCTGGCAGTGCTGGCGGGCTCCGACGCGCTGGTGGACGCCGCCAGCAGCGCGGACGGCACCGCACCCGCGCAGCCGCTGGCGGGGCCGCGCCAACCCTACGTGCCTAACTTCCGCATGCCGCGCCAGTGCCCCATCTGCGGCAGCGCCGTGGTGCGCGAGCCGGGCGAGGTCAACCACCGCTGCTCCGGCGGGCTGTTCTGCCCCGCGCAGCGCAAACAGGCGGTGCTGCACTTCGCACAGCGCCGCGCCATGGACATCGAGGGCCTGGGCGAGAAGCTGGTGGACCAGCTCGTGGATGGCCACGTGATCCGCACGCTGCCCGACCTGTACCGGCTCGGGCTGTCCAGCCTTGCGCAGCTCGACCGCATGGCCGAGAAGTCCGCGCAGAACGTGCTGGATGCGCTCGACAAATCCAAGCGCACCACGCTGGCGCGCTTTCTCTTCGGCCTAGGCATCCGCCATGTGGGCGAGGCCACGGCCAAGGACTTGGCACGCCATTTCGGCCGGCTCGACGCCATCATGGATGCGGGCGTCGAGCAGTTGCTGCAGGTGAACGACGTGGGGCCCGTGGTGGCCGAGGCCATCCATACCTTCTTCGCGCAACCGCACAACCGCGAGGTGGTGGAGCAGCTGCGGGCCTGCGGCGTCACCTGGGACGAGGGCGAGCCCGCTGCCGCCGCCACGCTGCCCCTGGCGGGCATGACCGTGGTGCTGACCGGCACGCTGCCCACCCTGGGCCGCGACGCGGCCAAGGACCTGCTGGAGTCCGCCGGTGCCAAGGTGGCGGGCTTGGTCAGCAAGAAGACGCACTACGTGGTGGCCGGCGCCGACGCGGGCAGCAAGCTCGCCAAGGCGCAGGAACTGGGCATCCCCGTGCTGGACGAGGATGGGTTGCATGCGTTGCTGCGGGGCACAACGCCCAACGCAGGTGGGGGCTAGATGGCACTGACCCGCCGCGCCCCACGGCTGGGCCTTGCGCTGGGCAGCGGCTCGGCGCGCGGCTGGGCGCACATCGGCGTGCTGCAGGCGCTGCGGGAGGAGGGCGTGCGGCTGGACGTGATCTGCGGCTCCTCCATCGGTGCGCTGGTGGGCGCGGCCTACGCGGGGGGCGAACTGGAGCGCGTTGCCGACTGGGTGCAGGGCCTGGGCCTGCGCGATGTGTTCGGCTTCATGGACTTCAATCTGTCGGGCGGCATGCTCAAGGGCGAAAAGCTTATCGCCTTCTGGCGCCGCAACTTCGCCGATTTCGACATCGACGCGTCGCCGCTGCCCTTCGGCGCGGTGGCGACCGACCTGCACTCGGGTGCCGAAGTCTGGCTGCGCCACGGCTCCATCGCCGACGCGGTGCGCGCTTCCATCGCGCTACCGGGCCTGTTCACCCCCGTGAACCACACCGACGGGCGGCTGCTGGTGGATGGCGGACTCGTCAACCCCGTGCCCGCATCGCTGGCCCGTGCCATGGGTGCGGACATCGTCATCGCCGTGGACCTGAATTCCGACATCCTGCACCGCCACATGCATCCGCTGGCGGTGGTGCGCGAGCCGGATGCCTCCGTGCCCACGGATGCGGCGCCGGTCTCTGGGCCGGAGCCGGTGCCCGAACCGCTGGTCAGCGCCGACTGGATGCGCCGCCTGAAGTTCTGGGCGCCCGCCAGCGGCGAGGCGCCTCCCCCCAAGCCATCGGCGCTGGACGTGATCATGACCAGCGTGAACATCATGCAGATGCGCATCACCCGCAGCCGCATGGCGGGTGACCCGCCCGAGGTGGTGATCGCCCCGCGCCTGGCGCATTTGGGCCTGCTGGACTTTCACCGTGCCAGCGAAGCCATTGCCGAGGGCCGGCGCGCCGCCCATGCCAGCCTGCCGCAGTTGCGCCAGTTCATGGGCTGAGGTGGTGGCGCGGGCCACCGGGCGGTCAGTGGCATCTGTACAGCGGCCCAGCCTTGCGCGGGATTGGCGGTATAAAGCAGGCCCGGCCCGTCGCCAGGCGCCGCGGCTGGTGCGGCGACCGGCGCGGCGGCGCGTGTTCTGCCTGCCGCGTATGGCCGGGCACCCCTGTCTACGCATTGCTTCTGAATTCATAGCTGCTAGCGCTTGCTGATAAAGCGCTACAGGCCATTTTTGCCCATAAATTACATGGATCTTTCCACGACCCTGCGAGCCCGCTGGGCCCGCCTGCGGCCCGCGCTGGCGCAACTGTTGCATCGGCCCGAGCGCTGGCTGTCCGCGCATGGCCTGGTGTGGCTGCTGGCGGCGCTGGCGCTGGCCGGCGTGCTGTATGTGCTGGCGCTGATCCCGTTCACGCCGGGGATCAGCGACATCCGCAAGGCCAAGAGCGACCAGCCTGCGCAACTGGTGTCCGCCGACGGGCGGCTGCTCGCCGAGTACCGGTGGGTGAACCGCGAATGGGTGCCGCTGGAAACCATCGCCAAGCCCGTGGTCGATGCGCTCATCGCCACCGAGGACCACCGTTTCTACGACCACTTCGGCCTGGACTGGCGGCGCACGCTGTCGGCCGTCGTGCGCACCGTGGGCGGCGACAAGCAGGGCGGCTCCACCATCACCCAGCAGCTTGCGCGCAATCTCTACCCCGAGGACATCGGCCGCGCGCCCACGCTCACGCGCAAGATCAAGGAGGCGATCACCGCGCTGAAGATCGAGTGGCTGTACTCCAAGGACGAGATCCTGGAGACCTACCTGAACACGGTGCCCTTCCTCTACAACGCCTACGGCATCGAGATGGCGGCGCGCACGTACTTCGACAAGTCGGCCGACAAGCTCAACGTGCTGGAAAGCGCCACGCTGATCGGCATGCTCAAGGGCACGGCCTACTACAACCCGGTGCTCAACCCCGAGCGCGCGCAGGCCCGGCGCAACACCGTGCTGGCGCAAATGGCCAAGCGGGGCAAGCTCTCGCAGACGGAGTACGAGCGGCTGATCAAGCGCCCGCTGCGCATCCGCTTCGAGCGGCAGGCAGAGGTGGCGGGTTTAGCGCCGCACCTGGCGCAGCAACTGCGCCGCCAGCTCATCGACTGGGCCGACCGCAACGGCTACAGCCTGTATTCCGATGGGCTGGTGATCCGCACCACCATCGACGGGCGGCTGCAGGAGATGGCCAACCGGGCCGTGCAGCAGCAGGGCCGGGCGCTGCAGGGCGTGGCTGACGGTGCGTGGGCGCCGCGCAGCGCCTGGGGCCCCAAGAGCCCGTTGGTGCAACAGCTGGTGCGCGAGTCGCCCCAGTACGAAAAGGCGGTGGCCGGGGGGGCCGCACCCGAGGAGGCACTGCGCGAACTGCTGGACGACGGCAGCTTCCTGCGCACGCTGCGCCAGTCCAAGACCCGCGTGCAGGCCGGCTTCATGGCCATGGACCCGCGCAGCGGTGCGGTGCTGGCCTGGGTGGGCAGCCGCGACTACGCGACCGATCCGTTCGACCACGTGCAGGCCGCGCGCCGCCAGCCGGGCTCCACCTTCAAGCCCTTCGTGTACGGCGCGGCCTTTGCGATGGGACTGCAGCCGACCGACACGCTGCTGGACACCGCGGTGGAGATCCCCCTGGGTGGCAAGCGGGTCTGGCGCCCCACGGACGGCCGCACGCCACCCAGCGAGGAGCCCATGACGCTGCGCGACGGGCTGGCGTACTCCAAGAACACCATCACCGCACAGCTCATGCAGAAGGTGGGGCCGGCGCGCGTGGTGCAACTGGCCCGCGCCATGGGTGTGCGCGAGTCCGAACTGGAGGCCGTGCCCGCGCTGGCGCTGGGCACGAGCTCGGTCACGCTCAAGGAGATGGTCGCCGCCTACGGCACCATCGCCAACGGCGGGCGTTACCTGGCGCCCCGGGTCATCACGCGCATCGAGGACAAGCACGGCAAGCTGCTGGAGGAATTCAAACCTGCATCGCCCGAGCGCGCGCTGGACGTCACCGCCGCGCAGCAGCTGCGCGACGCGCTGCGGGGCGTGGTGGACAAAGGCACGGGCGCGGCCATCCGCAGCCGCTACGGCATCACGGCGGACGTGGCGGGCAAGACCGGCACCACGCAGGACAACACCGACGGCTGGTTCATCCTGATGCATCCGCAGCTCGTCGCGGGGGCCTGGGCGGGCTTCAACGACGGGCGCATCACCCTGCGCAGCGACTACTGGGGGCAGGGCGCGCACAGTGCGCTGCCCATGGTGGGCGACGTGTTCCGCCAGGCCCTGCGCGCCAAGGTCATCGACGCGCGCGAGCGCTTCGTGGATGAGGAGGAAAGCTCCTGGATCGGCTCGGCCGCGGGCACGCTGCGCAACTGGGTCTATGACCTATTCGGCCGACCCACGGGTGAGCAGGCCGGCCCGGCGGGCGCTCCGGCGCCGCAGCCCGAACTGCCGCAGACGCCGGCGCCGGCCGCCAGCGCCCCGCCGCCGGAAGAGCGCCCCGAGATCACGGATGCGCCCCTTGTGCCGCTGCAGGAGGTCACGCCCCGCCCCGCGCCGGCCGAGCCGCCGGTGTGGGTGACCGAGCCGGATGCGCCGTTGCCGGGTCCGCCAGCCGCTGCTCCGGCGGCGCCCCCGGCGTCACCCGGTGCCGGCCCCGCCGCGCCGCAGGTGGTTCCCGGCGTGGTGGTCGATCCCGTGCAGCGTGGCGTGGTCGTACCCCGGCCGCAGGACAACGCGCCGTTTTTCGTCGAAACCCGCTGACCACGGCCCCTTGGCATGCAGACGCCGCGCCAACCCTCGCCAGCGCGCATCCCCGCCGCTGTATGGGCGCTGGGCCTGGTGAGCATGCTGATGGACATCTCGTCCGAGATGATCCACAGCCTGTTGCCGATGTTCATGGTGGGCGCGCTGGGCATGTCGGCCTTCGCGGTGGGCCTCATCGAAGGTCTGGCAGAAGCCACGGCGCTGATCGTCAAGGTGTTCTCGGGCACGCTCAGCGACTATCTTGGCAGGCGCAAGGGGCTGGCGTTGCTGGGCTATGGGCTGGGGGCGGTCACCAAGCCGCTCTTCGCGCTGGCTTCGGGCGTCGGCTTGATCGTGACGGCGCGCCTGATCGATCGGGTGGGCAAAGGCATCCGCGGCGCACCGCGCGATGCGCTGGTGGCCGATGTGACCCCGCCGGAGATTCGCGGTGCCGCGTTCGGCCTGCGCCAGTCACTGGACACGGTGGGCGCCTTCGTCGGGCCGCTGCTGGCCGTGGGCCTGATGCTGCTGTGGGCCAACGACTTTCGCGCCGTGTTCTGGGTGGCGGTGGTGCCGGGCGTGCTGTCGGTGGCCGTGCTGGCCTGGGGCGTGCGCGAGCCTGCGTCCCAAGGGGGCGTACGCCGCACCAACCCCATCCGGCGCGAGAACATCCGCCGCCTGGGGCCCGCCTATTGGGGGGTGGTGGCCGTGGGTGCGGTGTTCACGCTGGCACGTTTCAGCGAAGCCTTTCTGGTGCTGCGCGCCCAGAACATCGGCATACCCATGGCACTCGTGCCCCTGGTGATGGTGGCCATGAACCTGGTGTATGCGGCGGCGGCCTATCCATTTGGCAAGCTGTCGGACCGCGTGAGCCACACGCGGCTGCTGGCCTGGGGCCTGGTGGTGCTGATCCTGTCGGACGTGCTGCTCGCAACGGCCCAGCACTGGACCCTGGTGATTGCCGGCGTGGCCGTATGGGGCATTCACATGGGCATGACGCAGGGCCTGCTGTCGGCCATGGTGGCGGATGCGACTCCGGCCGACCTGCGCGGCACGGCCTATGGCGTGTTCCACCTGGCCAGCGGTTTGGCCATGCTGGTGGCCAGCGCGATCGCCGGGTTGCTGTGGGATGCCGTGGGGCCGGCGGCCACGTTCTGGGCCGGCGGTGCGTTTGCGGCGCTGTGCCTTGCGGGTCTCGGTTGGCGCAGCGCAGGGGCTGGCCGGTTGCTCAGGTGATGTCGATGCAGTGCATGCCGAAGCGCCCCGCGCGACGGTCGGCAAAGAACTGCTCCAGCGTGTGCTTGACGGTGCGAAACGCGATCTCGTCCCAGGGGATCTCGTCCTCGGTGAACAGGCGTGCCTCGATGGTCTCGTGGCCGGGGTCGAAGCGGTCGCTGAGCAGCGTGGCCAGGTAAAAAAGGTGCACCTGACCCGCCTGCGGCACGTTCAGCAGCGAAAACAGCGGGCCCATCTGGATTTGCGCGCCCGCTTCCTCGTCGGTTTCGCGCGCGGCGCCCTCGACGGTGGTCTCGTCCAGTTCCATGAAGCCGGCCGGCAGGGTCCACTTGCCTCGGCGCGGCTCGATGTTGCGCTTGCACAGCAGCACGTGGTCCCCCAGTACCGGCACCGTTCCCACCACCATCAGCGGGTTTTCGTAGTGGATTACGTTGCAACTGGGGCAGACGGCGCGCTCGCGCGTGTCACCGTCGTCGGGCACGCGGTAGGCCACGGCCGTTCCGCAGGCGCGGCAATGCTTGATGGGGCGGCGGAAGTTCATCGTTATATGAATAAAAAACGGCTGCAGCGCTTATGGGGAAAGCGCTAGCAGCTATTTTTATGATAGTGAATCAGGCCACGGCCACGCGCAGCGTGCCCAGGCCGTCGATGCCGCCTTCCAGCACGTCGCCGCGCACCACCGCGCCCACCCCCTCGGGGGTGCCGGTGAAGATCAGATCGCCGGGCTGCAGCTCCCACGCGGCGGACAGGTGTTCGATGGTCTCGGCAATGTTCCAGATCAGCTGGCCCACGCTGCTGCGCTGGCGGTCCGTGCCGTTGACCTGCAGCCAGATGGCTGCTTGCTGCACGTCGCCCGCCTGCGCCGCGGGCGTGATCGGGCCGATGGGCGCGCTGGCCTCGAAGCCCTTGCCGATGCACCAGGGGCGGCCCTGCTTCTTCATCTCGCCCTGCAGGTCGCGGCGCGTCATGTCCAGGCCCACGGCGTAACCCCAGATGTGCGACAGCGCGTCGGCCACGGCGATGTGCTTGCCGCCCTTGCCGATGGCCACCACCAGCTCGATCTCGTGGTGCAGGTCCTTGGTCAGCGTGGGGTAGGGCATCTGGCCGGTCTCGCCCGGGTTCACGGGCAGCACGGCGTCGGCGGGCTTCATGAAGAAGAACGGCGGCTCGCGGCCGGTGAAGCCCATTTCCTTGGCATGCTCGGCATAGTTGCGGCCCACGCAGTAGATGCGGTGCACGGGAAAGCGCTGGGTTGTGCCCACGACGGGCACGCTGGCCTGCGGTGCGGGAGGGATCACATAGCTCATGGTTCTCTCGGTGGTAGCGGCGGTGTGAAGGGATGAAGCAGTGTGCCACGGCGCGGCGCCGCGCAGGGGCTGTGGCCCGCATTACGCCCGGCGCCGGCTTGGCTTATGCTGCGGCCGCATGAAGCTCTACAACTACTTCCGCTCCTCGGCATCGTTTCGCGTGCGCATCGCGCTGGAAGTCAAGGGCCTGCCCTATGACTACCTGCCGGTCCACCTGGTCAAGGCAGAGCATTTGGCGCCCGGCTATGCCGACCGCGTGGGTGACACTCTGGTGCCGGCGTTGCAGACCGATGACGGCCACCTGCTCACGCAGTCGATGGCGATCATCGAATATCTGGACGAGACCCACCGCGAGCCCGCGCTGCTGCCGGGCGACGCGCTGGCGCGCGCGCGCGTGCGGGCGCTGGCGCAGATGGTGGCCTGCGAGATCCACCCCCTGAACAACCTGCGCGTGCTCAAGTACCTCAAGCACCAGCTGCAGGTGGAAGACGCCGCCAAGGACGCCTGGTACCGCCACTGGGTGCGCAAGGGCCTGGAGGCGTTCGAGCGGCAGCTGGTGCTGCTGGACGGCGAACGGCAGGCCGCCGGGCTGGCGGCCTCGCGCCTGTGCTGGGGCGATACGCCCACGCTGGCCGACTGCTGCCTGGTGCCGCAGATCTTCAACGGCCGGCGCTTCCATGTGGACATGGACGGCCTGCCGCGCACGATGTCCGCGTTCGACGCATGCATGGCGCTGCCGGCCTTCCAGCGCGCGCAGCCGTCTGCCTGCCCGGACCACGAGGCCTGAAGCCCGTGGCACAGACCGCTCCCTCCGCAGTTCTGCACGACTGGCTGGTTCCGGAATGGCCCGTGTCCGCCCGGGTACGGGCGCTGTGCACCACGCGCAACGGTGGCGTGAGCGCGCCGCCCTGGGACAGCTTCAACCTGGGCCGCTTCGTGGGCGACGACCCCGCCGCCGTGCAGGCCAACTGGGCTGCGCTGCAGGATGCGCTGGGTGCTGGCGGTTCCGCGGTACGGGCGGTGTACCTGCGCCAGGTGCATGGCACGGCAGTGCAGCCGCTGGACGCGCACACGCCCGACGGGCTGGACGCCGATGGCTGCACCACGCGGGCCGCAGGCGTGGCCTGCATCGTGATGGCGGCGGATTGCCTGCCGGTACTGTTCACCAACCGCGCGGGTACGCGCGTGGCCGCGGCGCATGCGGGCTGGCGCGGTCTGGCCGCAGGAGTGTTGGAATCGACTTTGGAGTGTTTCAGGCCCGCAGCGCAGGCAGGTCAAGCGCAAGCAGCTATTGAAAACGGAGCGACGGCGGATGCGGATGACGTAATGGCCTGGCTGGGACCCTGCATCGGCCCCGAGGCCTTCGAGGTGGGCGCGGAGGTGCGCGAGGCCTTCTGTGCGCAGGACCCGCGGGCGGCCGCGTACTTTCGCCCGCATGCCAGCGATTGCAAGTGGCTGGCGGACCTGGCCGGGCTGGCACGCCACCGCCTGCGCGCCTGCGGCGTTACGGCGCTGTACGGCAACGACAGCACCAGCGCCTGGTGCACCGTGGCCAATCCGTCACGGTTCTTTTCGCACCGGCGGGACACCGCCCGGCTCGGCAGCAGCGGACGCATGGCCGCCTGCATCTGGCTGGCCGCCTGAGACGGCTTCCACCTCGGCCCGCTGCCGGGCGCGCAGCGCGCGCTTGCGCCCGGGCGTGCCCAGGATGTAGAGCACGATGGACATGGGCAGCAGCCCGTACAGCACGAAGGTGACGATGGCGCCCAGCACCGTACCGTTGGCGGACGTGGCCTCGGCCAAGGCCATCAACACGGTGACATACAGCCATGCGATAACCACCAGGTACATGATCGATTCCGAAGGGGCAAAGCGGCGATTGTGGCCGGCTTGCCACGGCGGCGGAAACCCAAAGCCCTGCGAATGCGCTGCAGTTTTCTGCGGCACTGCCTGCTGGGCAACAATGACACATAGGGCCCGCGCCTGGGCCGCGATGGAGGCTGCATGAGCACGAATTTCGACGCCAGCTGGGCCGACAGCGCCCGGCAGTTTCAGCAAATGGTGGGCGAGGGCTGGAGTCAGATGCTGCAGGTCCTGCAGCCCAAAGAAATGGGCGCCGCGCTGTCCATGCCAGCTGCCGGCCCGGTGGGCTTCGCACCCGACAAGCTGGCTGCGGTGCAGCAGCGGTACCTGCAAGAGGTGCAGGCGCTGTGGAGCCATGCGCTGCATCACGACGATGCACCCCTCAGCAATGACCGCCGGTTCGCGGGCGAGAATTGGGCCCACAACCCGTTGTCGGCGTTCTCTGTCGCGGCCTACCAGTTGCAGGCGCACGCGCTCATGGGCCTGGCCGACGCGGTGCAGGCCGACGACAAGACCCGCGCACGCATCCGCTTCAGCGTGGAGCAATGGCTGGCCGCCATGGCGCCCAGCAACTTCCTGGTATTCAACGCGGACGCGCAGCAAAAAGCCCTGGAAACGCACGGCGAGAGCATCGCCAAGGGCGTGGCCAACCTGCTGCACGACTTGGGCCAGGGGCATATCTCGATGACCGACGAGAGCCGCTTCGAAGTGGGTCGCAACGTGGCGACCACCGAGGGTGCCGTGGTGTTCGAGAACGAGCTGTTCCAGCTGCTGGAATACAAGCCGCTCACCCCCAAGGTGTACGAGCGGCCCCTGCTCATGGTGCCTCCGTGCATCAACAAGTACTACATCCTGGACCTGCAGCCCGACAACTCGCTGATCCGCCATGCCGTGGCCCAGGGCCACCGCACCTTCGTGGTGAGCTGGCGCAACCCCGATGCGTCGCTGGCGCACAAGACCTGGGACGACTACATCGACGAGGCCGTGCTCACGGCCATCGCCACCGTGCAGCAGATCGCTGGCGCCAAGCAGATCAACGCCCTGGGCTTTTGCGTGGGCGGCACCATGCTGGCCACGGCGCTCGCGGTGCTGGCGGCGCGTGGCGAGGAGCCTGTGGCCAGCTGCACTTTCCTGACCACGCTGATCGATTTTGCCGACACCGGGATCCTCGACGTGTTCATCGACGAAGGCTTCGTGCGCATGCGCGAACTGCAGATGGGGCAGGGCGGGCTCATGAAGGGCCAGGACCTGGCATCCACCTTCAGCTTTCTGCGCCCGAACGACCTGGTGTGGAACTACGTGGTAGGCAACTACCTCAAGGGCGAGACGCCGCCGCCCTTCGACCTGCTGTACTGGAACAGCGACAGTACCAACCTGCCTGGGCCGTACTACGCCTGGTACCTGCGCAACTTCTACCTGGAGAACAACCTCATCCGGCCGGGGCGGCTCACCGTGTGCGGCGAGCCACTCGACCTGACCCAGGTCCAGCTGCCTGTGTACATCTACGGCTCGCGCGAGGATCACATCGTGCCGATCGGCGCGGCCTACGCCTCCACGCAAGTATTGCCGGGGGACAAGCGTTTCGTGATGGGCGCGTCGGGCCATATCGCGGGGGTCATCAACCCGCCCGCCAAGAAAAAGCGCAGCCACTGGCTGCGCGAGGATGGGCAACTGCCCGCCACGCTGGATGCATGGCTGGCTGGGGCCACCGAACTGCCCGGCAGTTGGTGGGACGACTGGTGCGCATGGCTGCACGGCCACGCCGGTCGGCAGATCGCCGCACCCAAGGCCTATGGAAAGGCGCCGAAGTTCAAGGCCATCGAACCCGCGCCAGGGCGCTACGTGCAGCAAAAGGCCTGAGGCCGGCGCCGCACGCTCCCGGAGCGGCGTTGCGGCGCGCTGCGGGGTGACTACGCAATAGTCCTGACACCGGGCCGACAGACAATGGCTGCTGGCCTGCGGCCGTGCAGCCGGCAGGTGCCACTCCCGAAAGGACACACCATGGAAGACATCGTCATCGTTTCCGCCGTGCGCACGCCCGTGGGCAAGTTTGGCGGCGCACTGGCCAAGACCCCCGCGACCGATCTGGGCGCCATCGTCATCCGCGAGGCGCTGGCACGCGCCCGCGTCGCCCCCGAGCAGGTGGGCGAGGTCATCATGGGCCAGGTGCTTGCGGCCGGCTGCGGCCAGAACCCGGCCCGCCAGGCCATGATGAAGGCGGGGCTGGCCCAGGAGACGCCCGCGCTCACCATCAACGCCGTGTGCGGCTCGGGTCTCAAGGCTGTGATGCTGGCCGCCCAGGCCGTGGCGACGGGCGACAGCGAGATCGTCGTGGCTGGCGGCCAGGAGAACATGAGCCTGGCACCGCACGTGCTCAATGGCTCGCGCGAAGGCCAGCGCATGGGCGACTGGAAGCTGGTCGACACCATGATCGTCGACGGCCTGTGGGACGTGTACAACCAGTACCACATGGGCATCACGGCCGAGAACGTGGCCAGGCAGCACGGCATCACGCGCGAGATGCAGGATGCGCTGGCCCTGGCCAGCCAGCAAAAGGCCGCCGCCGCCCAGGACGCAGGGCGCTTCACGGACGAGATCGTGCCTGTGACACTTGCGCAGAAGAAGGGCGACCCCGTCATATTCGCGGCAGACGAATATCTCAACCGCAAAACCAGTGCCGAAGCTCTGGCTGGCCTGCGCCCCGCCTTCGACAAGGCCGGCTCGGTCACGGCGGGCAATGCCTCGGGCATCAATGACGGTGCGGCCGCCGTGGTGGTGATGAGTGCCACCAAGGCTGCGGCCCTGGGCCTGCAACCGCTGGCCCGCATTGCGGCCTACGGCACCAGCGGACTGGACCCCGCCACCATGGGCATGGGCCCGGTGCCGGCATCCCGCAAGACATTGCAGCGCGCGGGCTGGAGCGTGGGCGATGTGGATCTGTTCGAACTCAACGAGGCCTTCGCTGCCCAGGCGTGCGCGGTGAACAAGGAGCTCGGCATCGATCCCGCCAAGGTCAACGTGAATGGCGGCGCCATCGCCATCGGTCACCCCATCGGTGCCTCGGGCTGCCGCGTGTTGGTGACCCTGCTGCACGAAATGCAGCGCCGCGATGCCAGGAAGGGCCTGGCCGCGCTGTGCATTGGTGGAGGCATGGGCGTGTCCATGGCATTGGCGCGTTAAGCAGAGCACCGGCGTTGTCATGACTCAGAAGGCCGTAGGGGACGCCCATGCGGCCTTTTTTTATGACTATGTCTCCATTGAGTAAAAAAAGGCAGATAGCCGCCTGCAACAAGGCCTGCGGGTAGGCGGGCTATGGGTGCCCAGGGTGTGCCGCCAGCCGAGGTAGTGGGGTAAACAGCGTGTGGCCACGCCGTGAAATCGCAACAGCCACTGGCGCAGGCGGCTGTGATAGCACTGACGATCTGTACGTGGACGGCCCCGTTAACGTGAGCACCCTGAGAGAGATCATGGCTTCATGCGTAATGCTGGCCTCGGCGGCAAAGTGGTAGCACATAGCGTTGGCGTCACTGACCAGCAGCGCATCATCGGAGAGCTCCAACTACAGGCCTTCGCGCAACTGGGCCTTGGTCACCGGGCCGACTCCCGTCACGAAGTCCAGTGCCTGGCCCATACGGTCGCGGGCGATGAGCACGCATACCTGCAACCGCACCAAGGACTGTGACTCTATTGCCGCTATTGAAACGAGAGCAACCTGCCAGGGCGCTGGCGTGCGGTTTGAGGTGCTGACTGCTTCCGGAAGCGTAGGTGCCTTGTGCCGAACGTGTTTATCGATAAGATAGTAATAAATTACTTTCTTTTGGTGATTGCATGAATGAGCTGTCCAAGTACCTGCCCGCCGACGAACGGCGCACCGCCACGGTGGAGGCCGTGGTCGATCTGGCGGCCCAGCAGAACCCCAGCGACATCACCACCACCGCCATTGCCCAGCATATGGGCGTGACGCAGGGGGCACTGTTTCGGCATTTCGCGTCCAAGGACGCCATCCTGCAGGCGGTGATGTCGTGGGTGGCGCAGCGTCTCATGGCGCGCGTGGACGCGGCCGCGGATGGGGCAGCCTCTCCCCTGGCGGCGCTGGAGGCTGTGTTCATGGCGCACATTCATTTCGTGTGCGAGCGCCCTGGTGTGCCACGCCTCATCTTTGGGGAGCTCCAGCGGCCCGGCCAAACCCTGCCCAAGCAGATGGTGCAGACCCTGATCGCGGCCTACGGCGAGCGCCTGCGCGGGCTGCTGGAGGCCGGCAAGGCCGCGGGCGAGCTGGACCCGCAACTGGATGCGCAGGCCGCTGCCGTGCTGTTCATCGGCACCGTGCAGGGGCTGGTGATGCAGTCGCTGCTCGCGGGCGACGTGCAGCGCATGCGCCACGATGCGCAGGGCGTGTTTGCCATTTACCGCCGCGGCATCGGAAGAGCGCTATGAAGTTTCCCCGTCTGCAGCGCCGCACGCTGGCGCTGATCGCCGTCATTGCGCCGCTGGTGGCGCTGTTCGTCTATGTCGCTCTGCGTTCGGGGCCGCTGGCGCCCGTGGCGGTCACGCTGGGCAGCGTGCAATCGCGCGCCATTGCCCCGGCACTCTCGGGCATCGGCACGGTGCAGGCGCGGTATCTGTACAAGATCGGCCCCACCTTCGCGGGGCGCGTGCAGCGCCTGGACGTGCAGGTGGGCGACAGGGTTGAGGCCGGGCAGGTGCTGGGCGAGATGGACCCGGTGGACCTGGACGACCGCCTGCGCGCACAGCAGGCGGCCATCAAGAGCGCCGAGGCCGCGCTGCGCCAGGCAGAGGCCAGGCAGAGCTATGCGCAGACCCAGCACCAGCGCTACGGGAAACTGGTGGCGGTGCGCGGCACCAGCGAGGAAAGCTACGCCACCAAGCAGCAGGAACTGGCCGTGGCAGACGCCGCGCTCGCCGCTGCCCGCGAGGATGCGAGCCGTCTGCGCGCTGACTTGCAGGCATTGCGCGCGCAGCGTGGCAACCTGCGGCTGGTGGCGCCCGTGGCCGGGATGGTGGCTGCGCGCGATGCCGACCCTGGTACGACCGTGGTGGCGGGGCAGGCGGTGGTGAAGCTCATCGACCCGGCCAGCCTGTGGATCGACACGCGCTTTGACCAGATCACCGCCCAAGGATTGGCGGCCCGGCTGCCGGCCGAGGTGGTGCTGCGCTCGCGCCGCGGGGACAACCTGGTCGGCAGCGTGCTGCGCGTCGAGCCCCTGGCGGACGCGGTGACAGAGGAGACGCTGGCCAAGATCGTCTTCGATGCACCGGTTACACCGCTGCCCCCCGTCGGTGAACTGGCCGAGGTCACCGTGCGCCTGCCGGCACTGCCCGAAGCGCCCACCATTCCCAATGCGGCCATCCGCTTCGTGGACGGGCAGCGCGGCGTGTGGAAGCTGGTCGGTGGCAAGCCGCAGTTTGCGCAGGTACGCCTGGGCCGTGCGGACCTCGACGGCCATGTGCAGGTGCTGGACGGGCTGGCCGTGGGCGACTCCATCGTGGTGTACAGCGAGAGGGCGCTCACGGCGCGCAGCCGCGTGCACGTGGTCGAGCGCATTGCCGGGGTGGCGCCTTGATCAGCCTGGCAGGGCGCGACATTCTGCATGCCTGGGGGAAGTTCGTCTTCACAGGCATTGGCCTGGGCCTGCTGATCGGCGTGACGCTGACCATGGCGGGCGTCTACCGCGGCATGGTGGACGACGGTAAGGTGCTGCTGGACAACAGCGGCGCCGACCTGTGGGTGGTGCAGAAAGACACGCTGGGCCCCTACGCGGAATCCTCCAGCGTGCCCGACGACCTGTGGCGCGGCATCCGCGCCATGCCGGGCGTGGCGCAGGCCGCCAACATCACCTACCTGACCATGCAGGTGGGCCACGGCGACAAGGATGTGCGCTCCATGGTGGTGGGCATCACCGCGAGCGGCCCAGGCGCGCCCGGCTGGCCACCGCAGTTGGTGGCGGGGCGCCAGATCACGCGCGGCCATTACGAGGCCGTCGCCGACGTGGCGGCCGGCGTGCGTCTGGGCGATGTGCTGAAGATCCGGCGCAACCACTACACGGTGGTGGGCCTCACGCGGCGCATGGTCTCGTCCAGCGGCGACCCGATGGTGTTCATACCGTTGAAAGATGCGCAGGAGGCGCAGTTTCTCAAGGACAACGACGCCATCCTCATGCAGCGCCGCCGCACCGAGGCCAACCCGGCCTTCAACCGCCCCGGCGTTCCCGACCTGCTGGATGCGGTGGTGGCCTCGCAAACCAGCAACAGCTATGTGAATGCCGTGCTGGTGCGCATGCAGCCGGGCTTCACATCCCAGGAAGTGGCCGAGCCCATCCGCCGCTGGAAACGGCTCACGGTGTATGACCGGGCGCAGATGGAAGGCATCCTCGTGGGCAAGCTCATCGCCACATCGGCCAAGCAGATCGGCATGTTCCTGGTAATCCTGGCGCTGGTCAGTGCGGCCATCGTGGCTTTTCTCATCTACACGCTGACGATGGACAAGATCCGCGAGATTGCCGTGCTCAAGCTCATCGGCACGCGCAACCGCACCATCGCCTGGATGATCCTGCAGCAGGCGCTGGTGCTGGGCGTGATCGGCTTCGTCGTCGGCAAGATCACGGCCACCTTTGCCGCGCCGCTGTTTCCCAAATATGTGCTGCTGGTGCCGTTCGATACGGTGGCGGGGTTCATCGCGGTGCTGGCGATCTGCGTGCTCTCCAGCGTGGTGGCCATCCGCATGGCGCTGCGGGTCGATCCGGCCGAGGCGATAGGGTGAGGACGCAGCAATGAGCAGGAAAGGGATCCACATCGAGCGCCTGACCAAGCGCTACGGCTCCGGCGACACGGCGTTCCTCGCCCTCAAGGACGTGAACATGCACGTTGCACCGGGTGAGGTGGTGGGCCTGATCGGCCCGTCCGGCTCGGGCAAGAGCACGCTGCTCAAGTGCCTGGGCGCGGTGATCGACCCCACGTCGGGCCGCATGACGCTGGGCGATACGGTGATCTATGACGACGGCTGGCAAGTACCCGACCTGCGCGCGCTGCGCCGCGACCAGATCGGCTTCGTGTTCCAGGCGCCGTACCTGATCCAGTTTCTGGATGCCACCGACAACGTGGCGCTGCTGCCCATGCTGGCCGGCGTGCGCAACGACGAGGCGCGCCGCCGCGCACTGGAGTTGCTCACGGCCCTGGACGTGCAGCACCGCGCCACGGCCATGCCATCGCAACTGTCGGGCGGCGAGCAGCAGCGTGTGGCCATCGCCCGAGGCTTGGTCAACCGCCCGCCGGTGATCCTGGCCGACGAGCCCACGGCGCCGCTGGATTCGCAACGTGCCATGGCGGTGATCCGCATCCTGAACGACATGGCGCGGCGCCTGGAGACGGCCATCATCGTCGTCACGCACGACGAGAAGATCATCCCCACCTTCAAGCGCATCTACCACATACGCGACGGCGTGACCCACGAGGAGGCGGGCGAGGGTCGTGGCTTCGAGTGAAGCGGCGATCTTGATGAAATCAGGCTCTAGCGCCCATGCAGAAAGCGCTAGTAGCTATCAAAAAGGAGTAAAAACAACGGGGGACGCCGGCTCAGGGCGTCAGCAGTCGCTGCAATAGTTCGCGCGTGGCATAGCCGTCGGCGGGCAAGCCCACACTTTGCTGATAGCGGCGCACCCCGGCGCGCGTGGCAGGCCCTGCCACGCCGTCGGGCGTGCCGGTGTCCAGGCCGCGTGCGTTCAGCGCCTCCTGCAGCGCGCGTACTTCGCTGCGCGACAGAGGCTGCAGTTCGCGCGGCCAGGCGGATGCCAGGCCCGCGCCGCCGTCGATCTGCCGTGCCAGCAGGCCGACGGCCAGGGCGTAGTTCACCGAGTTGTTGTAGCGCAGCAGCGCGCGGAAGTTGGGCCCGACCAGGATGGCGGGACCACGCGCGCCTGCCGGGGTAAGGACGGAGGCGTCCTGCAGCGGCGGCAGCTCCGCGCCACCCACGCCGCGCACCCCTTCAGCGGCCCAGTCACTGCTGGCCTGGCGCACGCTCAGTTCGGCGCGTGCGTAGTCGAAGCCGGGCGGCAGCAGCACTTCGGCGCCCCACGGCTCGCCGTTCTTCCAGCCCGAATGGGCCAGGAAGTTGGCGGTGGACGCCACCACGTCGGGCACGCTGCCCCAGATGTCGCGCCGGCCGTCCCCGTCGGCATCCACCGCGTGGGCAAGGAACACCGAGGGCAGAAACTGCGTGTGCCCCATGGCCCCGGCCCAGGAGCCGATGAGCGCGTCGGCCGCGATGTCGCCCTGGTCCACGATGCGCAACGCGGCCAGCAGCTCGCGCTGGGCCCAGGCGCTGCGGCGCCCGTCGTAGGCGAGGGTGGCCAGCGCATCCACGGTGCGGAAGCTGCCGAAGTTGCGGCCATAGTTGCTCTCCATGCCCCAGATGGCCGTGACCACGCTGGCGGGCACGCCGTAGCGCTGCGCTGCCGCGTCCAGCGCGTCGGCGTACTGGCGGCGCTGCTCGCGTCCCTGCGCAATACGCTGGGGTGACACTGCGCTGTCCAGGTAGGCCCAGGGCGGGCGGGTGAATTCGGGCTGGGCACGGTCCAACTCCACTACGCGCGGTTGCCACTGCGCCTGGCCCAGGGTGGCGGCCACGGTCTGCGGGCGGATACCGGCGGCCAGCGCCTCGCGTGCAAAGGCGCTCACCCAGGCGTGGAAGCCGGCCAGCGTGGTTGCGGTGGTGTCGGGCGCCGCCGGCGCGACCGGCGTGCTCGCCGGTTCCATGGTGGATGCTGCCGGGGCAGGCGCCGGGGTGGTGGGCGCTGCGGGCGACGGCAGTTGGGGGATAACCGGCGCGGGCGCAGGGGCGCTGGGTGCAGCGGATGGAGCCGCTACGGCGGGGGGCGCTGGTGGAGCGGAGGCGCACCCCGCCAGTGCTGTCAGGCCCAGTGCGGAGGCGGCGGCGCGGCGCCGGGCGAGGGTGTCGGGCATGAAGAGAAAACGCATGCGGCCATTGTGCCGGCCTGCCATGCATACTTCGCCCTGGCACTGTTTCCGGCTGCAACTTCTTCCTCATGCACACTTTTCTCTGGCACGACTACGAAACCTTTGGCGCCAACACGCGCCGCGACCGCCCCGCACAGTTCGCCGCCGTCCGCACCGATGCCGAGCTCAACGAGATCGGCGAGCCGCTGATGATCTACTGCCGCCCGGCCAACGACTATCTGCCGGATCCGCAGTCGTGCCTGATCACCGGCATCACGCCCCAGCTGTGCCTGGAAAAGGGTTTGCCCGAGCGCGAATTCGCCGCCCGCATCGAGGCCGAGATGGCGCTGCCCGGCACCATCGGCGTGGGCTACAACACCATCCGTTTCGACGACGAGATCACGCGCTTCATGTTCTGGCGCAATCTCATGGACCCCTATGCGCGCGAGTGGCAGAACCAGTGCGGCCGCTGGGACCTACTGGATGTGGTGCGCCTGACCTACGCGCTGCGCCCCGAGGGCATCGAGTGGCCCGAGGTGGACGGCAAGCCCAGCTTCCGCCTGGAGCATCTGTCCAAGGCCAACGGCCTGGCGCACGAGGCCGCGCATGACGCGCTGTCGGATGTGCGCGCGACCATCGCACTGGCGCGGCTCATCCGTTCACGCAACCCCCGGCTGTTCGACTTCGCGCTGTCCCTGCACAAGAAGGACCGCGTGGCGGCTGAGCTGCGCCTGCCCACCACGGCGCAGGAGGCACGGCCGTTCCTGCACGTCTCGGGCATGTTCCCCGCCGAACGCGGCTGCCTGGCCGTGATGTGGCCGCTGGCCAGCCATCCGACCAACAAGAATGAGCTGCTGGCCTGGGACCTGGCGCAAGACCCTTCCGAGCTGGCACGGCTGTCCGCTGACGAGATCCGCACGCGCCTGTTCACGCGCGCAGCCGACCTGCCCGAGGGCGTGACGCGCCTGCCGCTCAAGAGCGTGCATCTGAACAAGTCGCCGATGGTGGTGGGTAACCTCAATACGCTCACGCCGGCCATGGCGCAGCGCTGGGGCATCGACCTGCCACAGGCCGCGCTGCATGCCGCCGCGGCGCGCGCGTTGCCCGACCTGACAGCCGTGTGGGCCCAGGTGTTCCAGCGCCCTGCGGAGGGGCCGCTGGATGTGGACCAGGACCTGTACGGGGGCTTCGTGGGCAATGAGGACCGCCGCCGCCTGAACCGTCTGCGCGCATTGCCCGGCGAAGAGCTGGCGCACGAGCGCCTGGGTTTTGACGACGCGCGCCTGGCCGAGCTGGTCTGGCGCTACCGTGCGCGCAACTTCCCGCACACGCTCTCGCCCGAGGAGCAGGAGCGCTGGGAGTCGCACCGCGTCGCCATGCTGGTGGAGGGCGAGGGCGGCGGGCTGACGTTCGACGCGCTGTTCGAGCGCCTGGACACGCTGGGTGCCGAGGCTGATGACGAACGCACCGAGGCTATTCTGGGCGCGGTGTACGACTACGCCGAGAGCATCGCGCCCGGCATGGACTGAGGGGCTGTGATGCAAGCTGCCGCCAACGTTGACGCGCTGTATGACTTCGTGCGCCGCCACCCGCGGTTGTTCGTCATCACGGGCGCGGGCTGCAGTACGGAGGTGGGCATTCCCGACTACCGCGACCACAACGGTGAATGGAAGCGCCCCCAGCCCGTCACCTTCCAGGCCTTCATGGGCGATGAAGCCACGCGCCGGCGCTACTGGGCGCGCAGCCTGCTGGGCTGGCGGGTGATGGGCCGCGCCCAGCCCGGTTCTGCGCACCGTGCGCTGGCTGCGCTGGAAGCGGCGGGCCGTATCGAACTGCTGTTGACCCAGAACGTGGACGGCCTGCACAGCGCAGCGGGCAGCCAGCGCACGCTGGACCTGCACGGGCGCATCGACACCGTGCTGTGCATGGACTGCGGCATGCGTGCGCCGCGTGCCGCGTTGCAACACGAACTGGAGCGGCGCAACCCCGAATGGGTGGCGCTGCAGGCCGGCGCCGCGCCCGATGGGGACGCCGATCTGGAGGGGCTGGATTTCGGCGGCTTCGATGTGCCTTCCTGCGCGCACTGCGGCAACGGCCTGCTCAAGCCCGACGTGGTGTTCTTTGGCGAGAGCGTGCCGCGCGAGCGTGTGGAGGCCGCGCGCGCGG
Source organism: Diaphorobacter nitroreducens (assembly GCF_002214645.1). Taxonomy (NCBI): domain Bacteria; kingdom Pseudomonadati; phylum Pseudomonadota; class Betaproteobacteria; order Burkholderiales; family Comamonadaceae; genus Diaphorobacter; species Diaphorobacter nitroreducens. The sequence continues at coordinate 1,247,862 of NZ_CP016278.1, read as the reverse complement.
CGCTGGCACGCTCGCACGCGGTGCTCGTCGTGGGCTCGTCGCTTATGGTGTATTCGGGCTTTCGGTTCGTGCAGGCGGCGGTCGATGCCGGCCTCCCCGTGGCAGCGGTCAACCAGGGGCGTACACGGGCCGACGGGCTGCTGGCGCTCAAGCTGGAGCAGGACGCAGGCACTGCCCTGCAGGCGTTGGCCCACGCGTGGGCGCAGCCCCATGCCTGCGTGCCCGCCGCGGTTGCTGGGCTCGTCAGCGGCCGTTGATGCTATCGTGCGGTCCCAAAGCGCCGCCTGGCCGCGTGCCGTGCAGCGCATAGCTTGCATAGGAGACACCATGCACCGCACCGCAACGCCCGGCGCGCATCCTTCCGCGGGTGCCGCGCTGGCGCTGACCACGGCAGGCGTCGTCGCCCAGGCCCACGCCCGCTCGCAGTCGTTCGGGCTGCAGCCCCATGAGCAGGCCGACCTGCACCTGCTGGACCGCCAGACCCTGGCCTGGACCGTGGCACGCAACGAGGCCCTGTGCGCCCATGCGCGCCCCGTCATGGAAACCCTGGCGCAGCAGCTGCGCGGCACGCAGAGCATGGTGATGCTGACCGACGCGCAGGGGGTGATCCTGCATGCCGAGGGCGATGATGCCTTCCTGGACCGCGCCGGCCGCGTGGCCCTGCAGCCCGGTGCGGGCTGGTCGGAGCGCAGCAAGGGCACCAACGCCATTGGTACGGCGCTGGCCCTGGGCGATGCGGTGCAGATCAACGGGCGCCAGCATTACCTGGAAGCCAACCAGTTCCTCACCTGTTCATGCGCTCCCATCCTGGATCCGCAGGGGCAGATCCTCGGCGCGCTGGACGTGAGCGGCGACCGCCGCGGCCACAGCGCCCACACGCTGGCGCTGGTGCGCATGTCCGCCGCGATGGTGGAGAACCACCTCTTCGGCAAGGTGTACGAGGATGCCGTGCGCCTGCGCTTTCATGCGCGCGCGGAGTTCCTGGGCACGCTCATGGAAGGGCTGGCGGCGTTTACCCCGCAGGGGCGCTTTCTGGCGGCCAACCGCAGCGCGCAGTTCCAGCTGGGGTTGTCGGGACCGGCGCTGGCGGCACACACCTTCACCTCGCTGTTCGGCCTGTCGATGGGCGCGCTGCTGGAGCATGCGCGCCGCTCGGTGCCCACGCTGCTGGCGCTGCAACTGCCGGCAGGCGTGTCGGTGCACGCACAGGTGGAGTTTGCGCCACGCGGCGGCGTCACGCTGCCGGTGTGCCCGGACGGCCCGGCCGCGGCCCCGCCGCCGCGCGCGCGGCCTGCTGCGACCCCCGGCCTGTCCAGCCTGCGCTACCTGGACACGGGCGATGCCCAGCTGGCGCAGGTGATCGAGCGCGTCACGCGGCTGCTGGGGCGTGGCGTGCCCACGATGATCCTGGGTGAGACGGGCACCGGCAAGGAGCTGCTGGCGCGTGCCATCCATAACGACGGCCCGCGCGCGCGAGGGCCCTTCGTGGCGGTGAACTGCGCGTCCATTCCCGAGTCGCTGATCGAGGCCGAGCTGTTCGGCTACGAAGAGGGCGCCTTCACCGGCGCGCGGCGCAAGGGCAGCGTGGGCAAGATCGTGCAGGCACACGGCGGCACGCTGTTCCTGGACGAGATTGGCGACATGCCGCTCGCCATGCAGGCGCGGCTGCTGCGCGTGCTGCAGGAGCGCAGCGTGGCGCCTCTGGGCAGCACGCGGCAGATCGAGGTGGACGTGAACGTGGTCTGCGCCACGCACCGCAACCTGCGCGCCATGATGGCCGACGGCCAGTTCCGTGACGACCTGTACTACCGGCTGAACGGCCTGGTGGTGCGACTGCCTGCGCTGCGCGAGCGCACGGACCTGGCGGTGATCGTGCAGCGGTTGCTGCGCGCCCAGCATGACTCTCCCGCCGCAGACAGCCCCATACCGGTGGCGCCCGAGGTGATGGCGCTGTTCGCCGCCCACGCCTGGCCGGGCAACCTGCGCCAGCTGTCCAACGTGCTGCGCACGGCGGCGCTGTTGGCCGAGGGCGCGGACGCGATCACGTGCGCGCACCTGCCGGAGGACTTCCTGGAGGAATGCGAGGCGCTGGCGCAGCAGGGCCGCGTGGTGGCGCAGGCGTTCTCTCAGCCAGCGGTGCCGCCAGCGGACGGCGCGCGTGCCGCGGTCCCGGCCCCGGCCCCGGCCCCGGCCCCGGCCAGCGTGCGGCCGCTGGGCGATGTGGCGGCCCATGCGCTGCAGCAGGCACTGGATGCGCACGCGGGCAATGTCTCCGCCGCCGCGCGCGCGCTGGGCGTGTCGCGCAACACGGTGTACCGCTACCTGCGCGCGCAGTCGTGTCGCTCCTGAAAAAGGAGCGCTTTGCGCTGGTCGGGCGGGAGATTCAGCCGAAATTGACCTGAAAAACGCCGCCGATACAGCGCGAGCAGCTATTAAATAAAGAGCAACACCAGGACCTGCTAACACTATGGGAGGGGATCCCCTTCCATAGTGCTAACAGGCCCAACAAGAGCGTCACTGGCCGCCCGTTGGCGGCGGCCCCAGCGCTTCGATGGCGGCCCATTCCTCGTCGGTGTACAGCCGTGAGCGCGTGAGAAAGCGCATGCCCGTGGGCCCTTCGAGCGAGAACATGCCCCCGCCGCCCGGTACCGCATCGATGAGGAGGTGCGTGTGCTCCCAGTACGCGAACTGCGAGCGGCTCATGTAGAACGGCTGCCCGGCGATCTCGCCCAGCAGCACGTCGGCACCGCCCAGCAGGAACTCCCCGCGGGCAAAGCACATGGGCGCGCTGCCGTCGCAGCAGCCGCCCGACTGGTGGAACATCAGCGGGCCGTGCTGGGCCACCAGGCGCTTGATGAGCGCCGTGGCCTCGGGCGTGGCCGACACGCGGGTGGCGGGCGGCGCTGGCGTGGTCATGGCGTTGCCTGTGCCGCGGCGTCAGGCCGCCATGTCCAGCACCACGCGGCCCTGGATCTGGCCCTTGTGCATGCGCGCGAACACGTCGTTGATGTTCTCCAGCTTCTCGGTGCGCACCGTGGCCTTCACCTGGCCGCGCGCGGCGAAGTCCAGCGACTCCTGCAGGTCCAGACGCGTGCCGACGATGGAGCCGCGCACGGTCACGCCGCGCAGCACCATGTCGAAGATGGGCAGAGGGAAGTTGCCCGGCGGCAACCCGTTGAGCGACACCGTGCCGCCACGCCGCACCATGCCCAGCGCCTGCTCGAAGGCCTTGGGCGACACGGCCGTGACCAGCGCACCGTGCGCGCCGCCGATCTCCTTTTGCAGGAAGGCGGCCGGGTCGGTGTCGCGCGCGTTCACCGTCACGCTGGCGCCCAGCTGGCGGGCCAGCGCGAGCTTGTCGTCGTCCACGTCCACCGCAGCCACGTTCAGCCCCATGGCGCGGGCGTACTGCACGGCCATGTGGCCCAGGCCGCCAATGCCGGAAATCGCCACCCAGTCGCCGGGCTTGGTGTCGGTCACCTTCAGGCCTTTGTACACGGTCACGCCGGCGCACAGCACGGGGGCGATGTCCACGAAGCCCACGTCTTTCGGCAGGTGGCCCACGTAGTTGGGGTCGGCCAGCGCGTAGTCGGCAAAACCGCCGTTGACCGAATACCCCGTGTTGCTCTGCGACTCGCACAGCGTCTCCCAACCGCCCAGGCAGTGCGTGCAACAGCCGCAGGCCGAGTGCAGCCAGGGCACGCCCACGCGGTCGCCTTCCTTCACATGCTTGACGTTGGCGCCCACGGCGGCGACGAAGCCCACGCCCTCATGCCCCGGGATGAAGGGCGGATTGGGCTTGACGGGCCAGTCGCCCTCGGCGGCGTGTAGGTCGGTGTGGCACACGCCCGAGGCCTCGATCTTCACCAGGATCTGGTCGGCGGTGGGGGCGGGCACGGGCACCTCTTCGATCGTCAGCGGCTTGCCGAATTCACGGACCACGGCGGCTTTCATTGTCTTGGCTGGCATGGGATAAACCTCCTTCTCTGTGCAAATGAACGCAAGGGGAGCCCCCGTGCACCAGCCGCCCCCGCTGGGACGGCCAGTGGGGGCGCTGTATGGGCTTAGAAGAAGCCCAGCGGCTGCTGGGTGTAGCTCACCAGCAGGTTCTTGGTCTGCTGGTAGTGGTCCAGCATCATCTTGTGGTTCTCACGACCGATGCCCGACTGCTTGTAGCCGCCAAACGCGGCGTGCGCGGGGTAGTGGTGATAGCAGTTGGTCCACACGCGCCCGGCCTGGATGCCCTTGCCCATGCGGAAGGCGCGCGCGCCATCACGGCTCCACACGCCCGCGCCCAGGCCGTAGAGCGTGTCGTTGGCGATCTCCAGCGCCTCTTCTTCGGTCTTGAAGGTGGTCACCGAGACCACGGGCCCGAAGATTTCTTCCTGGAAGATGCGCATCTTGTTGTGTCCCTTGAACACCGTGGGCTGCACGTAGTAGCCGCCGGCCAGGTCGCCGCCCAGGGCGGTGTTGCGCGCGCCGCCGATGAGGCACTGGGCGCCTTCCTGCTTGCCCAGGTCCAGGTAAGAAAGAATCTTTTCCAGTTGCTCCTGCGAGGCCTGGGCGCCGATCATGGTGTTCTTGTCCAGCGGGTGGCCCTGCTGGATGGCGGCCACGCGCTTGAGCGCGCGCTCCATGAAGCGCTCGTAGATCGATTCCTGGATCAACGCGCGGCTGGGGCAGGTGCAGACCTCGCCCTGGTTCAGCGCGAACATCGCAAAGCCTTCCAGCGCCTTGTCGAAGAAGCCGTCGTCGGCGGACATCACGTCCTCAAAGAAGATGTTGGGGCTCTTGCCGCCCAGCTCCAGCGTCACGGGAATGATGTTCTGGCTGGCGTACTGCATGATCAGCCGGCCCGTGGTGGTCTCGCCGGTGAAGGCTATTTTTGCGATGCGGTTGCTGGAGGCCAGCGGCTTGCCGGCCTCCAGGCCAAAGCCGTTGACCACATTGACCACGCCCGGCGGCAGCAGGTCGCCAATGATCTCCATCAGCACCAGGATGGAGGCGGGCGTCTGCTCCGCGGGTTTCAGCACCACGCAGTTGCCCGCAGCCAGCGCGGGGGCGAGTTTCCACACCGCCATCAGGATGGGGAAGTTCCACGGAATGATCTGCCCGACCACGCCCAGCGGCTCATGGAAGTGGTAGGCGATGGTGTCGGCGTCGATCTCGCTGATGCCGCCCTCCTGCGCGCGCACCGCGCCGGCGAAGTAGCGGAAGTGGTCGATGGCCAGCGGAATGTCGGCCGCCATGGTCTCGCGCAGCGGCTTGCCGTTGTCGATGGTCTCGGCCACGGCGATCTGCAGCAGGTTGGCCTCCATGCGGTCGGCGATCCGGTTCAGGATGTTGGCGCGCTCGGTGGTCGAGGTGCGGCCCCACGCGGCCTTGGCTTTGTGGGCGGCGTCCAGTGCGGCGTCGATGTCCTTGCTGTTGGAGCGTGGCACGGCCGTGAACTTCTGGCCGTTGATGGGCGAGATGTTCTCGAAGTACTGCCCGTCCACGGGCGCCACCCAGTGCCCGCCGATGTAGTTGCCGTACTGCTGCTTGTAGGGGTTGGCGATGCCAAGGCTGGCGATTTCGGCCATGTTCATGTGGTGTCTCCTGAATGCTTGTGAAGGAATGCCACCGATGCGGCGGCGGCAGTGCCTCAGTGCAAGCGCCGTGCCAGCACGGCGACAGAGGGAAGGGGGCGGTGGGGCGTGCCGCGGCTGTGCCGCAGCGGCGCAGCCGTGTGCCATAACGCAACAGTGCGCCGGCCCATGACGGAACACCCGTTGGGAGTGCAGCCGTACGGATGTGCTCAGATTGCTATGCTTTATATAGCTGCCAGCGCAGTATGCGAGGGCGCTTTAGGCGCTTTTTTGCCTGATCTGCTTCCGCAGATCACTCGGCACCGGGCGTAACGCTTGCCGGGCCGTTGGCGGGCGGGGTGGGTTTGAGACGCGGCAGTGCCGCCAGATGCTGCGCGGCCTTGTGGGCCTGTTCCACGGCGCGGCGCAGGTCGCCCAGCAGGCCCGTCCACTCGTGCACGGCCGTCACTTCCAGCAAGCCCTGGGCACCCGCGCGCAGCACGGCGGCCTTGGCGGCTTCATACGCCGCGTCGAACACGGCTTGTGCGGTGTTCACCTGGTCCAGGTCGTGGGCCTTGGGATTAGCGGCGGCAAAGAAATCCAGCGCCGCGGTGAAGGCCAGGGGCAGCGCGGCCAGGGGGTGGCCTTCGGGCGTGGTGGGCGCCACCGTTGCGGGGTGCGTGACGCGCAGCGCCTGCTGGCCCACCTGGTGCATGACACGCGCCAGCGTGTCGTAGTAGCCCGCAATGCGCAGCAGCTCGGGCATCTGGTCGGCCACGTCGCGCGATAGCGGCTGGCGGCTCACGTCGCTCACAAACGCGCCCACCTGCTGCTGTAGCTGCTCCAGCGCCTGCAACTGGCGCGTGAGCTGGCTCGCGGCCTGTGCGCCGGCCGGTTGCCAGGGCAGGGCGACGGGCGCCATGCGGGTGGCATCCGACGCCAGCTGCAGTGCCAGGTGGCCTACGCGCGCCATCTCGCGGCGCAGCGCCTGCAGGGCCAGCGCGGGCACGGCGGCCACGTTGTGGTCCAGGAACTGCGCACGGGCCACGTCTTCGTCCGCCGAGCGAAAGCGTGCCAGCAGAAAGCGCGCGAGCGGCCCCGACAGCGGCCACATGAGCAGCACGCCCAGCAGGTTGAACGCGGTGTGGAAGATCACGAGCTGCGTCACTGCGTCTCCCTCACCCGTGAGCCATACGCCCAGATGATGGATGGCCGTGAGCAGGGGCGACAGCAGCGCCAGGGCCGCCGCGGCCGTCACCACGTTGAACAGCACGTGTGCCGCCGCCAGGCGCCGCGCGTTGGACGTGGCGTGGATGGCGGCCAGGATGCCCGTGAGCGTGGTGCCCACGTTGGCGCCGATGACCACGCCCGCGCCCACTTCCACCGCCAGCGAGCCGCCCGCCACGGCCGTCAGCACCACCGCCAGCGTGGCCGACGAGGCCTGCAACACCACCGTCATGCCCAGGCCGATGAGCACTGCCAGCGCCAGGCCCGGCAGGTCGCTGGACAGCGGTGGCAGCGCCTGCGGACCCAGCCCGGTGAAGCCGTTGCGCAGCAGTTCGATCCCCAGGAACAGCACGCCGAACCCCGCCACCGCCTGGCCCAGCGCACCGCGCCGCGTGCCGCTGCCGGTGATTTGCAGCGCCATGCCGATGCCGATGAACGGAAGGGCGAAGGCATCGGCCTTCACCGCAAAGCCTAGCCACGCGACGAGCCAGCCGGTGACCGATGAACCCAGATTGGAGCCGAACACCACCCACAGCGCGGAGCTGAAGCCCAGCAACCCCGCATTGACGAAACCGATGGCCGCCACCGTCATGGCGGTGGACGATTGCACCAGCGCCGTGAGCGCCACCCCGGTCACCAGCCCGTGCAGCGGCGTGCGCGTCCAGGCGGCCAGGATGCGCTCCAGCGCGCGCCCGGCCGCCAGCTTGAGCCCGTCGGTCAGCATGGTCATGCCCAGCAGGAACAGGCCGATGCCGCCCAGCAGGGTGCCGGCGGCAATCAGGGGAGTGGCGGTGGCGGTCAAGGCGGCGGCGCGGTGGTTTTGTTCGGGTAGACCGGTAGGTGCGTGCCGACGGGGCGGTGCGGCAGAGGCGCTTTTATTTTGATAGCTGGTCGCGCTTGCTGCAAGCGCTCTGGGGCTATTTTAGGTCATTGATCGGTAGTGTGGAGCGCCTTACGGGCGGCGCGGTGCACGGCGTGCGCTGTCAACCGCCCGCCCGCCCGCGTGCAGTCTGTGGCGGCTGCCGCCTACAGGGGCGCGGGGCCGCGCAGCGGACAATACGCGCCGGACACGACTTCGAGAAGCGATGCAAGGGGACAACGCCATGGGCAACAGCGGGCCGCAGGAGCCGACCGATTCCAGGCCGGCCAGGGATGCGGGGGCGGCGCGCGGCGCCACCGCTTCGGGCTATCCGCCGCAGCGCACCGTGCACACCGCCACGGCCATGGACGCCACGGTGCCCAGCCTGCGATTCATGATCGGCCTGGTGATCGCGGCGCTGGTGGTCGCGGGCCTGTACTTCGGCCGTACGCTGCTGGTGCCGCTGGCATTGGCGTTCCTGCTGAGCTTCGTGCTGGAGCCGCTGGTGGCGCAGCTCAAGCGCATGGGCCTGCCGCGCCTGCCCTCGGTCATCGCGGTGGTGATGGCCATGCTGATGGTGCTGGGCGTGGGGGCGCTGTTCGTGGGTAACGAGGCGCGCGAGCTGAGCGCGCAGCTGCCCTCCTACCAGAGCACCATCCGCAAGAAGCTGCGCAGCCTGCGCCAGGAGTTGCGCGCGCCCGGCATGTTCGACGGCGCCAAGCGCACCTTCGACATCGTGCAGCGCGAGGTGGAGGCGGCCGCTCCCGCCTTGTCGGGTGCCACGCGCGCGCCGGCCGTGCAAAAGGTGCAGGTGCAGCCGCCCGTGCTGTCGCCCGCCAACCAGCTTATGGCCGCGCTCTCGGCGGTCAGTGGGCCGCTCACCCAGGCGGGCCTGGTGCTGGTGTTCGTGATCTTCATCCTGCTGGACCGTGTAGACCTGCGCGACCGCCTGCTGCGCCTGTGGGGGGGCAATCTGCACCGCGCCACCGATGCCATGGACGAGGCGGGCGACCGCATCACGCGCTACCTGACCATGCAGTTGCTGGTCAACGTGACCTACGGCATTCCCATGGCGGCGGGCCTGTGGCTCATCGGCGTGCCCGGTGCCGTGCTGTGGGGGTCGCTGGCCGCGGTGATGCGCTTCGTGCCCTACCTGGGGCCGTTCATCGCTGCGGCGTTTCCGCTCACCCTCGCTTTCGCGGTGGACCCGGGCTGGGATCTGGTGCTGTGGACGCTCGGCCTCATCGTGCTGCTGGAACTGGTGAGCAACAACGTCATCGAGCCCTGGCTGTATGGGTCCAGCACCGGGCTGTCGGCGCTGTCGCTCATCGTGGCGGCCACCTTCTGGGCGGCGCTGTGGGGGCCGGTGGGGCTCATCATGTCCACGCCGCTCACCGTGTGCCTGCTGGTGATCGGCCGCTACCTGCCGCAGTTGGCCTTCCTGGAGGTGCTGCTGGGCAGCCGGCCGGTGCTGGACGAGCCCACGCGCATCTACCAGCGACTGCTGGCGGGCGACGCGGCGGAGGCCATCGAGTTGAGCACCACCCGCATCGAGGCCCTGAAGGGCGCCGTGCCCGCTTTCTACGGCCAGGTGGGCGTGCCCGTGCTGCGCATGGCCGTGGGCGACCATGCGCAGGTGGCCACGCCCGAGCACCGCCTGCGCCTGGTCGAAGGCATGGACGCGCTGCTGGACGAGCTGGAGGAGCAGTACCCGGTGCCCGACGCCGCTGCGCAAGAGCCGGTGGTGTGCCTGGGCGGCAAGTGGGAGGTAGACCTGTTCGCGGCGCGCATGCTGGCGCATGCGCTGTCGCTGCAGCATTGCCCGGCGCTGGCGCGCGTGGAGGGCGCCATGAGCGCCGAACATCTGGATGGCCTGGACCTGGACGCCGTGCGCGTGGTCTGCGTGGTGTGGCTCGCGCCCGAGCCCACCGCCGCCGCGCGGCACCTGTGCCGCAGGCTCAAGCGCCGCTGGCCGCATGTGCACATCGTGCTGGCGCTGTGGGGTGGGGTGCAGTCCCAGCCGCAAGACGAGCTGAGTGCCCAACTGGGCGCCGACGCGCTGGCGCTGTCGCTGGAGGAAACCCTGGCCCAGGTGGCGCCGCTGCAGGGCGCCAGCGTAGAAGGCGCTTACACCCCCGCGCCCATTCCCGCGGACGACGAGGCGCGCCTGCGCGCCCTGCAGGCCAGCGGCGTGCTGGACAGCCCCGCGCTGCAGCAGCTGTGCCAGCACACGGCCCAGCGCGCGGCCGACATCTTCGACGTACCGTTGGCGATGGTGTCGCTGGTGGATCGCGAGCGGCAGGTCACGCTGTGTGCGCACGGCCCGTTGGCGGCCGGCGGGGGGCAGGCCTGCTCGGCGGGTCAGGGCCTGCCGCGCGGCCTGTCGCTGTGCGGGCATGTGGTGGCGCGGCAGCGGTCGCTGGTGGTGCTCGACATTGCGCGGGATGCGCGCTTTGCCGGCAATCCGGCGCTGCGCGAGCAGGGTCTGCGCTTTTACGCGGGCGTTCCGCTGCGCGACGCGGCGGGCCATGCGCTGGGTACGCTGTGCCTGATGGACACCGCGCCGCGCGCATTCGATGAGCGGGAAAAGCGGTTGCTGCAGGCCATGGCCAATGACCTCATGGCCGGCTGGCGCGACGCGCAGGCCGCGGGCGGCCCGGCGCTACCCGCGGGCCAGGCCGCGCCATCGGCCACGGTGGGTCAGGTGGTGCCTCAGTAGCCGACGTCCGAAATCGTCCGAAATGGTCTGAAGTAGGAGCGACCGGCGCGGCCAGGGCCGGGGCAGGCCCTGTCGCCAGCGCGTTACTTGGTGCCGAAGATGCGGTCACCCGCATCGCCGAGGCCGGGCAGGATGTAGCCGTGGTCGTTGAGCTCGCGGTCGATGGCGGCGGTGTAGATGGGCACGTCGGGGTGGGCCTTTTGCAGCGTGGCCACGCCCTCGGGTGCAGCCAGCAGGCACACGAACTTGATCGAGCGCGGCTGCAGTTGCTTGAGGCGCGCGACGGCCGCGGCGGCGGAGTTGCCGGTGGCGAGCATCGGGTCCACGACGATGATGTCGCGCTCGGCCATCTCGGAGGGCATCTTGAAGTAATACTCGACCGGCTGCAGCGTGTCCGGGTCGCGGTACAGGCCGATGTGGCCGATGCGCGCGCCCGGCACCACGTTGAGCATGCCGTCCAGGAAGCCGTTGCCCGCGCGCAGGATGGACACGAGCACGAGCTTCTTGCCGTCGATGACCTTGCCGGTCATGGTCTCCAGGGGGGTTTCGATCTGGATGTCCTGCAGCGGCATGTCGCGCGTGACTTCGTAAGCCATCAGGGTGGACAGCTCGCCCAGCAGGCGGCGGAAGCTGTTGGTGCTGGCGTCCTTCTTGCGCATCAGGGTCAGCTTGTGCTGTACCAGGGGGTGGTCGATGACGTGGACGTTGCTCATGGGCTGGTGCCTCTTATTGGGGTAGAAAAAAAGATCGAGACCGGAATTTTGCACTCTGGCGCCAAGCCCCTGCGCGCGGGCAGCGCCGACGCACCGCCGGCCAGCGGCCCATCCGCCTCAGGTCAATCTGCCGACGCCGCGGTCAGCAGCTGTGCGTAGCGGGTCATGTCCACGTTGCCGCCGCTGATGACGACGCCCACGCGCTTGCCCCGCAGCCGCACGCCGCCATGGCACGCGCCCGCCAGTCCCAGCGCGCCCGTGGGCTCGACCACGATCTTCATGCGTTCGGCAAAGAAGTGCATCGCGCTCATGAGCTGCGCATCGGTGGCGGTCACGATGTCAGAAACGCCGGCGTGGATGAGGGGGAAGGTGAGCGCGCCCAGTGCCTGCGTCTGTGCACCGTCGGCAATCGTCTGCGGTGTGTCGATGCGCACCACGTGGCCTGCGTTGAGGGACTGCTGTCCGTCGTTGCCGGTCTCGGGCTCCACGCCGACCACCTTGCACTGCGGCGCCAGTTCGCGCGCTGCCAGCAGGCAGCCCGACAGCAGGCCGCCGCCGCCCAGCGGCACGAACAGGTAGTCCAGGTGCGGCACGTCCTCGAACAGCTCCTTGGCCACCGTGCCCTGGCCGGCGATCACGTGGGCGTGGTCGAAGGGCGGAATCAGCGTCATGCCGCGCTCGGTGGCCAGGCGGCGGCTGATGGCCTCGCGGTCTTCGGTGAAGCGGTTGTAGGTGACCACCTCGGCGCCGTAGCCGCGCGTGGCGGCTATCTTTGCAAGCGGCGCATCCTCCGGCATGACGATGACTGCGGGAATCTCCAGCAGCCGCGCCGACAGCGCGATGGCCTGCGCATGGTTGCCCGACGAGAACGCGATCACTCCGCGCTGGCGCTGCGCGTCGCTGAACTGCACCAGTGCGTTGAACGCGCCGCGGAACTTGAACGCGCCCATGCGCTGCAGGTTTTCGCACTTGAAGAACACCTGCGCTCCGAGCAGCGCATCCAACGTGCTGGAACTCAGCACCGGCGTGCGGTGTGCCATGCCCTTGAGGCGATGGGCCGCTTCGGCAACGTCGTCGTAGGTGGGCAGCGGAGGGCGCGGCAGGTGCATGGCTGTGGGCGAACGCTGGTGAATGGAAACGCGGCGCGGTGCCGCGCCGCAGGCGGGTTGCCGCATCATAGCCCGACACCCGGCGGTATATGCCTCGATTGGCCTGCAACGCCCTTGCAGCAAGCGCGCCCAGCTATCAACTTTGAAACCGGGGCCGCGCGGCGCGTGCGTCAGCCGAGTTCGCTGAAGCGCTTGAGCGGCGCCAGCGCCGGGAAGTCGCCCGCGCGCTTGGCCTGCATGGCGGAGACGGCCTCGCCCACGTGGCGGTTGCTCCAGATGGCGCCCTGCAGCCAGCCCATCTGGCGCAGGCTGTCGTGCACGCCGTGGTCGCGCGCATAGCGCACGGCCTGCTTGGTGCCCCAGACGGCCACCGGCGGCTTGGTGGCAATCTCGTTCGCGCAGGCCAGGGCGCCGGCCACCAGCGCTTCGTGCGAGTCGAACAGCTGCGTGACCAGTCCGCATTCCAGCGCGCGCTCGGCCGGCAGGCGGCGGCCGGTGTAGGCCAGCTCGTTCAGCAGGCCCAGCGGCATGAGCTTGGGCAGGCGCTGCAGGCTGCCCACGTCGGCCACCATGCCGATGTTGATCTCCTGGATGCAGAAGAAGGCATCGCGCGTGGCATAGCGGATGCAGGCGGCCGCCACCATGTCCAGTGCGCCACCGATGCAGCCGCCGTGGATGGCCGCGATCACGGGGATGCGCAGCTCTTCGATGCGCGTGAAGGTGGCCTGCATGTCCGTCAGCAGGTCGAACACGGCGGCGCGCCCCTCGGGGCTGCGGTCGTCCAGCGTGATCGCGCCGCCGAAGGTCTCCAGCGCCATGCCCGCGCTGAAGTGCTTGCCCGTGCTGCTGATGACCAGCGCGCGCGCATCGCCGCCGCGGTGCAGGTCGGCTAGCACGGCGTCCAGCTCGCGCCAGAACTGCGGGTGCATGGTGTTCATGGCCTCGGGGCGGTTCAGCACCAGGTGGGCCACGTGGTCGGTGACGGTGAGGGTGAAGCAGGTGAGGGTGTTCATGGCACGACTGTAGGAGTGGCCGGCGGGCCGGGGCGTCGCTTGCGCGACGGTGCGGCGGTCATCGGGCACAGAGCGAAATCGGCCTGCAGCGCTTGTAGGGCAAGCGCAGGCAGCTATTTGATGCATAGCAAAGAAGCGCCATCTCGCGCGGCGCCACCGGCAGGCGCCCCTCTGTCGCGGTCCAGCCGGTCTGGCGGCGAGGTATACACTTTGCCGCTGCGGCGCAGGCCGCATTTTTTGTTGGCTCCAAGCAAAGGAATCGCAGCCATGGGCGCGCAATGGAAGGCAAAGGGCAAGGCGCTGGTCGCCGATGCCAAGGGCAGGCTTTTTGGGAAGCTGGTCAAGGAAATCATCGTCGCCGCGCGCGCGGGGGCCGACCCGGCCGGCAATTCGCGCCTGCGCCTGGCCATCGAGGCGGCGCGCAAGGCGTCCATGCCCAAGGACACGCTGGAGCGTGCCATCAAGAAGGGTTCGGGCGTGGGGGGTGACGCGGTGAACTACGAGCGCGTGATCTACGAGGGCTTTGCCCCGCACCAGGTGCCGGTGATGGTGGAATGCCTGACCGACAACGTGAACCGCACGGCGCCCGAGATGCGCGTGTGCTTTCGCAAGGGGCAGATGAGCGCCGTGGCCTGGGACTTCGACCACGTGGGCATGATCGAGGGCGAGCCCGAGCAAGCCGGCGCCGACGCGGAGTTGGCCGCCATTGAGGCCGGTGCCCAGGACTTCGAGCCCGGCGAGGAAGAAGGTCAGACCCTGTTCCTGACCGACCCCTCGGACCTGGACGCGGTGGCCAAGGCATTGCCGGGCTTCGGCTTCAAGGTGCTGTCGGTCAAGCTGGGCTACAAGGCCAAGAACCCGGTGAGCATGGCCAGCCTTTCGCCCGAGGCGCAGGAGGAAGTGCAGGCTTTCCTGGCGGGCATCGAGAACAACGACGACGTGCAGAACGTGTTCGTGGGGCTTGTGGACTGATGCACGCCATGTACCGTGCCGCCAAGGCCCCCGTCCACCCACGAAAAAGCCGCTGAACAGCGGCTTTTTTTCATGGCGCCTCGGTGCTTGGTTAGCGGCGCACCGTGCCGGCGTCCTGGCCGAAGAGGATCTTCTTGGCCGCCTCGTCCACCGTGGGCGCGGTATTGATGGTCTGTGCCAGCGCGTAGGCGCGGCCGGTGGCGGGTCGTGCCTGGATGCGCTCGAACCAGGCCCGCAGGTGCGGGAAATCCGCCAGGTCCTGGCGCTGCCTCTCATGCGGCACGATCCAGGGGTAGCAGGCCATGTCGGCAATGGAATAGTCCCCTGCGATGTAGTCGCGCCCGTCGGCCAGGTGCTTGTCCAGCACACCGTACAGGCGCGCGGTTTCCTTCACGTAGCGGTCGATGGCGTAGGGCACTGGCTCGGGCGCGTATTGCGTGAAGTGGTGGTTCTGCCCGGCCATGGGCCCCAGGCCGCCCATCTGCCAGAACAGCCATTGCAGCGCCTCGTTGCGCCCGCGCAGGTCCTGCGGGATGAACCGGCCGGTCTTGTCGGCCAGGTACAGCAGGATGGCGCCGGACTCGAACACCGACAGCGGCGCGCCGCCATCCGCGGGCGCCTGGTCCACGATGGCGGGGATGCGGTTGTTGGGCGCGATGCGCAGGAAGTCCGGCGCGAACTGCTCGCCCCGGCCGATGTTCACCGGGTGCACGCGGTAGGGCAGGCCGCTTTCTTCCAGGAAGAGGGTGATCTTGTGGCCGTTGGGCGTGGTCCAGTAGTACAGGTCGATCATCGGATGCTCCTTAAATAATAGCTGTTAGCGCTTGATAGATGGGCGCTGGAGCTGAATTTGGCTTGGAATGCCTCAACGCTTCCTACCGCCGAAGATGCCGCCCAGCACGCCGCGCAGTATTTCCTTGCCCAGGCTGGTGCCCATGGTGCGTACGGCCGACTTGGCCATGGTCTGCACCAGGCCGTCGCGCTTGCCGCCGCGCGGCCCGGTGCTGCCGAACAGCACGTCGTTCAGGCCGCCCATGAGGCCGCTGTCGCCCTGTGCCGTGCCGTTGCCGGGGGCGCTGGGGGCGTTGCTGGCAGCCTGCTCGGCGCGGCCGCGCAGCTTCTCGTAGGCAGATTCGCGGTCCACGGCCTGCTCGTAGGTGCCCGCGACGAGCGATCCGCCGATGAGTGCGCGGCGTTGCACGTCGGTGATGGGGCCGATCTGGCTGCCGGGCGGCAGCACGTACACGCGCTCGGTCTCGCTGGGGCGGCCCTTGGCGTCGAGAAAGCTCACCAGCGCCTCGCCCACGGCCAGCTCGGTGATGGCGGCCTCGATGTCCAGGCCCGCCTTGGGGCGCATGGTGGTGGCCGTGGCCTTCACGGCCTTCTGGTCGCGTGGGGTGAAGGCGCGCAGCGCGTGCTGCACGCGGTTGCCCAGCTGGGCCAGCACGCTGTCGGGGATGTCCAGCGGGTTCTGGGTGACGAAATACACGCCGACCCCTTTGGAACGCACCAAGCGCACCACCAGTTCGATACGCTCCACGAGCACCTTGGGCGCCTCGTTGAACAGCAGGTGGGCTTCGTCGAAGAAGAACACCAGCTTGGGCTTTTCGGGGTCGCCGATCTCGGGCAGTTGTTCGAACAGCTCCGACAGCATCCACAGGAGGAACGTGGCGTACAGGCGCGGCGAATTCATCAGCTTGTCGGCCGCCAGGATGTTGACCACGCCGCGCCCGTCCACGGTCTGCATGAAGTCCTGGATGTTGAGCATGGGCTCGCCAAAGAACTGGTCGCCGCCCTGCGTCTCGATCTGCAGCAGCCCGCGCTGGATGGCGCCCACGCTGGCCGTGGAGATGTTCCCGTACTCGGTGGTGAAGTCCTTGGCGTTGTCGCCCACGTAGGTGAGCATGGCGCGCAGGTCCTTCAGGTCCAGCAGCAGCAGGCCGTTGTCGTCCGCGATCTTGAACACCAGGTTCAGCACGCCCAGCTGGGTTTCGTTCAGGTTCAGCATGCGCCCCAGCAAGAGCGGCCCCATGTCCGAGATGGTGGCGCGCACGGGGTGGCCCTGCGTGCCGAACACGTCCCACAGCGTGGTGGGGCAGGCCGTGGGCTCGGGCGCGGCCAAGCCGCGGTCGGCCAGCGTCTTGCCCAGCTTCTCGCCAATGCTGCCCTTCTGGCTGATGCCGGTGAGATCGCCCTTCACGTCGGCCATGAACACCGGCACGCCGATGCGCGAGAACTGCTCGGCCAGCGTCTGCAGCGTCACGGTCTTGCCGGTGCCGGTGGCGCCGGTGATCAGGCCGTGCCGGTTGGCCAGGCCCGGCAGCAGGTGGCATTGCGTGGAATCATGCTGTGCAATCAGGAGAGGTTCGGACATGGCGGTAGTGATGGGGTGAGTCAAAAGTAAAATCGCGGCCGCAAGATTAAATCAATCAAAGGACGCTGCAGTGGCAGGACACAGTAAATGGGCCAACATCCAGCACCGCAAGGGGCGCCAGGATGAAAAGCGCGGAAAGATCTGGACCCGCATCATTCGTGAAATCACCGTCGCGGCGCGCACGGGTGGCGGCGACCCCTCGGCCAACCCGCGTCTGCGCCTGGCCATCGACAAGGCCAAGGCCGCCAACATGCCGGCCGACCGCATCAAGTACAACATCGACAAGGCCTCGGGCACGCTGGAAGGCGTGAGCTACGAGGAAATCCGCTACGAGGGCTACGGCATCGGCGGCGCCGCGATCATCGTGGACACCATGACCGACAACCGCGTGCGCACCGTGGCCGAAGTGCGCCACGCCTTCAGCAAGTACGGCGGCAACATGGGCACGGAAGGCTCGGTGGCCTTTCAGTTCAAGAACGTGGGCCAGATCATCTTCGCCCCCGGCACCAGCGAGGACAAGGTCATGGAAGTGGCCCTGGAGGCGGGCGCCGAGGACGTGATCACCGATGATGAGGGTGCCATCGAGGTGCTGACCGCGCCCGGCGATTTCGAGGCGGTGCGCGATGCGCTGGGGGCTGCGGGCCTTCAGCCGGAGGTGGCCGAGGTCACCATGCGCCCCGAGAACACCATCGCCCTGGAGGGCGACGATGTCGCGCGCATGCAAAAGCTCCTGGACATGATCGAAGACCTCGACGATGTGCAAGAGGTCTACCACAACGCAGAGCTCTAGGAACTTGAGCACCGACACCCTATGAAAATCCTAGTCATTGGCGGCGGCGGCCGGGAACACGCACTGGCCTGGAAGCTGAGCCAGTCCCCCAAGACCTCCAAGGTGTACGTGGCGCCCGGCAACGGCGGCACGGCGCTGTCGCCAAAGTATGAGAACGTGCCCATCAGCGACGTGACGGCCCTGCGCGAGTGGGCGCAGGCGCAGAAGATCGCGCTCACCGTGGTCGGCCCCGAGGCACCTCTGGCCGCTGGCGTGGTGGACGAGTTCCGTACCCACGGCCTGCGCATCTTCGGCCCCACGCAGGCTGCCGCGCAACTGGAAAGCTCCAAAGCCTTCTCCAAGGCTTTCATGAAGCGCCACGGCATCCCCACGGCCGAGTACGAGACCTTCACCGACCCGCAGGCCGCGCATGCCTACGTGAACCGTCTGGGCGCACCCATCGTCATCAAGGCCGACGGCCTGGCGGCGGGCAAGGGCGTAGTGGTAGCCATGACGCTGCAGGAGGCCCACGACGCCGTGGACTTCATGCTGGTGGACAACAAGTACGGCGTTGCCCACAACGAAGGCGGCGCCCGCGTGGTGATCGAGCAGTTCCTCGAAGGTGAGGAAGCCTCGTTCATCGTGCTGTGCGACGGCAAGAACGTCCTGGCGCTGGCCACCAGCCAGGACCACAAGCGCCTGAAGGATGGCGACCAAGGCCCCAACACCGGTGGCATGGGCGCGTATTCGCCTGCGCCGGTGGTCACGGCCGACGTGCATGCGCGCGCCATGCGCGAGGTGATCCTGCCCACCATCCGTGGCATGGAAAAAGACGGCATCCCCTACACGGGCTTTCTGTATGCCGGCCTGATGATCGACGCGACGGGCCATCCCAAAACGCTGGAGTTCAACTGCCGCATGGGTGACCCCGAGACACAGCCCATCCTCATGCGCCTCAAAAGCGACCTGGTGGAGGTGCTGGGGGCGGCCGTGGACGGCAAGCTCGACCAGGTGGAACTGCAGTGGGATCGCCGCACGGCGCTGGGCGTGGTGATGGCTGCCCAGGGCTATCCCGAGAACCCGCGCAAGGGCGATGCCATCACCGGCCTGCCGCAGGACGCGGACGACGCCATGGTCTTCCACGCCGGCACACAGCTCGTGGATGGCGTGGTGCGTACCAGTGGCGGGCGCGTGCTGTGCGTGACGGCGCTGGCCGACAGCGTCAAGCAGGCACAGCAGCGTGTGTATGACGTGGCGCGCGGCATTCACTTCGACGGCGCGCAGTACCGCCACGACATTGGCCACCGCGCGGTGAAGGCCAACGGATGACCACACAAAAACCCACCTTCAACACGGCGGACACCGTGGCCCGCGTGCGCGGCTATCTGGAGGGCCTGCAGGCGCGCATCACCAGCGCGCTGGAGGACATCGAGGGGCCGCAAAGCCAGGGCGGGGCGCGCTTTCGGTCCGATGCCTGGCGGCGCGAAAGCGGCTCTGCACTGCAGGGCGACGGCATCACGCGCATCCTGGAAGGTGGGCGCGTGTTCGAGCGCGCGGGCTGCGGCTTCTCGCATGTGAGCGGGCCGCGCCTGCCGCCCTCGGCCACGCAGCACCGGCCGGAGCTGGCGGGTGCGCCGTTCGAGGCCATGGGCGTGTCGCTGGTGTTTCACCCGCGCAACCCCTATGTGCCCACGGTGCACATGAACGTGCGCATGATCGCAGCCGGCACAGGTGCGGCCGGCACAGGTGCGACGGGTCAGGCAGGCCAGGGCCCCATCTGCTGGTTCGGCGGCGGCATGGACCTCACGCCGTACTACGGTTTCGACGAGGATGCGGTGCACTTTCACCGTGCCTGCCGCGATGCGCTCGCACCCTTCGGCGAAGGCCTGTACCCGCGCTTCAAGACCTGGTGCGACGAGTACTTCTACCTTAAGCACCGCAATGAGCAGCGCGGCGTGGGCGGCATCTTCTTTGACGACTTCGCGGAGCTGGGCTTCGAGCAGAGCCTGGCCATGACGCAGAGCGTGGGCGATGCCTTCCTGGGCGCCTACCTGCCCATCGTGCAGCGGCGCATGCACATGGGCCATGGCGAGCGCGAACGCGAGTTCCAGCTCTACCGGCGTGGCCGCTATGTGGAGTTCAACCTGGTGTGGGACCGCGGCACGCACTTCGGCCTGCAGTCGGGCGGGCGCACGGAATCCATCCTGCTGTCCATGCCGCCGCTGGCGGCCTGGTCCTACCAGCGCGAGCCGCAGCCGGGTTCGCCCGAGGCGCTGTTGACCGAGCGCTTTCTGCAGCGCCGCGACTGGATCTGAGTGTGTGAGCGCGGGTAACTATAATTTCAATAGCTGCCTGCGCTTGATCATCAAGCGCCAGACCCGTTTTTGATATCTGAAACATGCCCTGACAACCGCTCCGCGCCCCCCTTGGCCGTGGCGGTGCTTGCAGGCTATATTGATTCCATTCCTTCACTGAAGACCACCTGATGACCACTTCCAGCAAATCGGAAACCGCCGCCAAGAAAGACGTCACCAAGCTCCAGCGCGCCATCGTCGATGGCCTGGAAGACGTCAAGGCGCAAGACATCCAGGTCTTCAACACCGAGCATCTCTCGCCGCTGTTCGAGCGCGTGGTCGTCGCCACCGGCAGCTCCAACCGCCAGACCAAGGCGCTGGCGGCCAGCGTGCGCGACGCCGTGCGCAAGGCCGGGTTCCCCAAGCCGCGCAGCGAGGGCGAGGACAACGGCGAATGGATCATCGTGGACTGCGGCCAGGCCGTGGTGCATGTCATGCAGCCCGCCATCCGCCAGTACTACCGGCTGGAGGAGATCTGGGGCGAGAAGCCTGTGCGCCTGAAGCTGGGCGCTGCCAAGCCGCGCAAGATCATGGCCTCGGAAGGCGACGACGAGGCGCCCGCGCGCAAGCCGGCTGCCAAGAAGGCAGCAGCCAAGCCAGCCACGAAGTCCGCCACAGGCAAGAAGCCGGCCAAGGCAGCGACCCCCTCGGCCGCCAAGCCGACAGCGAAGGCCGCAGGGAAGACCGCATCCAAGCCCGCTGCCAAGCTCGCCAGCAAGGCACCCGCTAAGGCACCGGTCAAGGCCGCATCCAAGCCCGCAGCGAAGAAGACCACGGCAAAGCCCGTGGCGGCGAAGAAGCCCGCCGTCAAGAGCGCGGTGAAAACCGTCGTGGTGAACAAGCCCGTGGCCAAGAAGGCGCCCGTCAAGGCCGCAGCCAATACCACCGCACGCAAGCCGGCCGCCAAATCTACCGGCAAGGCCACCGCGAAGAAGGCCCCCGCACGCAAGAAGGCCTGAGGCCTTTGCTGACCCATGAAGCTGCTGATCGTGGCCGTGGGCCAGCGGGTTCCCGACTGGGCGCAGACGGCCTATGACGACTATGCCAAGCGATTCCCGCCCGAGCTGAAGGTCGAGCTCAAGGCCGTCAAGACCGAGCCGCGCGGCTCCAAGACGCTGGAGACGCTCTATGCTGCCGAGCGCGAGCGTATCGAAGCGGCCATCCCGCGTGGCACGCGTGTGGTGGTGCTGGACGAGCGGGGCACGAGTCTCACCACCAAGGCCCTGGCCCAGCGGCTGAAGGACTGGCAGCTCGGGGGGGATGATGTGGCCCTGGTGATCGGCGGTCCCGATGGGCTGGAGCCTGCGTTTCGGCAGGCCGCGCATGAGCGCATCCGCCTGTCGGACTTGACGCTGCCGCATGCCATGGTGCGCGTGTTGCTTATCGAGCAGCTCTACCGCGCCTGGTCGGTGAATGCCGGGCACCCGTACCATCGCGAATAACTTCAGATTTGATAGCTGCTCGCGCTTGCTGGTCGGGCGCTGGAGGCCCATTTGACTCAAGAACACCGCTTCATCTACCTGGCCTCCCAGAGCCCGCGGCGCCGCCAGTTGCTGGAGCAGTTGGGGGTGCGCCATGAGCTGCTGCTGCCCAACGCGGCGGGGGACGAGGCCGAGGATGCCGAGGCCATCGAAGCCGTGCTGCCTGGTGAGACGCCCACGACCTATGTCGAGCGGGTGACGGGGCTCAAGCTGGACGCTGCCGTGGTGCGCCATGCGCGGCGCGGGCTGTCGCCAGGGCCCATTCTGTGCTCCGACACCACCGTGGCCCTGGGCCGCACCATCTACGGCAAGCCCGAGGATGCGCACGACGCGGTGCGTATGCTGGGGGAGCTGGCGGGGCATGAACACCGCGTATTGACGGCCGTGGCGCTGCAGGTGGGTCCCCGACGCCTCACGGCGCTGTCAGTCTCGCGCGTGCGCTTTGCGCCCATGTCGCGGGCGCAGATCGAGGACTACGTGGCTACGGGCGAGCCGCTGGGCAAGGCGGGCGCCTATGCGATCCAGGGGCGCGCCGCCGCCTATGTGGAGCACCTGTCGGGCAGTTACTCCGGCATCATGGGCCTGCCCATGTATGAGGCGGCGCGCCTGTTGCGCGCGGCGGGAGTGCTGGCCGTCTAGGCGCAGCCTGTCAGGCCCGGAGCCTGGTTACATCGGGTATTTCGCCAGGCGCGCCGTATCCGGGATGTGGATGTCGCGCTTGTCGATGTGGATCAGGCCGGCGGCCTCCAGGTCGTGCAGTACGCGAGAGAAATACTCGGGCGTGATCGACAGCCGCGAAGCGATGGTGGCCTTGCTCACCGGCAGCGAGATGCTGCGCGCGCTGGCTGGCGGCGCGGGAGCAACGGACTGCAGTGCCGCGCGGGCCGGGCATTGTGGCGGCACAGGCGCGGCAGGGGGATGGGGCGCGTCCTCGGGCAGGGCGTGCAGCAGGTAGCCGATCACGCGCTGCGCGCCGTTGTGCAGCGTATAGGTCTGCACGTCATGCACCAGGCCGTGCAGGCGGCGCGAGATGCCGGCGAGCATGCGCATGGCAAAGCGCGGCTCGCTCTCGATCTCGCGCACCACGGCCGCCTTGCCTACGGAGAGCAGCAGGGTATCGGTCAGGGCCTGGGCGTTCACGATATAGGGACGATCAGTAAACATCAGCGCCTCGGCGAAGCTGATGCCGGGGCCGGCAAGCTCGATCACCTTCTCCTGCCCCGCTGGCGACAGTGCAAACAGCTTCACCTGCCCCATTACGGTGACGTGGAATTCCTCGCAGGGCATGCCAACGCTGAACACCATCTCGCCGCGCGCATAGCGGCGTAGCCGGCAACCCGTGCCCAGGCGTTCCAGCTCCTGGGGTGCCATTTCCTGGAACAGGGGCAGCGCCGCAAGGTAGCGCGGTATGTCGAAGTGCGCGATGTCCATGCGCGCATTACAGGGGAGACCCCTAGGTTTTGACTTGATCTATCTCAAATCGTTCAGTGCGATGTGCCCTCACTGCGGGTGATCTTGTTCCAGACGTTGTATTTCCCCACGGGCTTTTTCATGGGCAGGCGCTTGACTTCCTTGAAGGTGGCGGCGTCGTAGACCACCAGTGCGCCGTCCATTTCCCAGACACTGGCGAGGGCGTAGCGGCCATCGCGGGTGAACTCGATGTGCGCCAGCGTCTTGCCGGGCTCGCGCACCTGGGCCACCGGCTGCAGCGTGCGCTTGTCGATGATGGTCAGAGTGTCCTTGGCCGTGGGGCTCATCATGGAGTCGGTCCAGGCGTAGGGCGTGTCCTCATGGCTGCGCATGAAGAAACCCGGGCCGGGCGTGGCGATGGTGCGTACCGTCTTCCAGGTCTGCATGTCGATGACGTCCACGGCCCCGCCGCCCAGGTTGGGGCTGGCCAGCACAGTGGTGTCGCCCCAGGCGAAGGTGATGCCCGAGCCCAGGTGCGGCATGCCGGCGATGGGCAGATCGGCCACCTTGCGCCGGATGTCCAGGTTTACGACCTGCGCGCTTGCGCGTTCGTCGGCGCCACTGCGCGGGCGCGTGGCGCCGAGTACGTGGCGGTAGGACTGGTCGAAGAAGAAGTCGTCCAGCGGCTCGCTCAGGGGGGTGCGCCGCACGCCCAGGTAGCCGGGCTTGGCGATGGCCTCTCCCATCTTGTAGTCGTGCACCAGACCATCGTAGATGGGGGCCGCGTTCCGGTCGTACGAGATTTCCCAGAGCTCGGGGATGTCCTTGAGCGCCACCACGAAGCTCTTGCGCGGCGTGGCGTCGTACACGGCCGAAACGCGTGAACTCGCCTTGCCGTCGAGCGTGGCTGCGGCGTATGTCTGCACGAGGTTCAGATCGGCATCGAACAGCGCCAGCGTGTGGGGCAGGTAGTTGGCGGCCATCACCCAGCGCCCGTCGCCGCTCACGGCCACGTTGCGCATGTTCAGGCCCGCGCGTACCTCGGCCACCACGCGCAGGCGCCACAGGTCGTATTTGGTGATCCAGCCGTCGCGCGAACCGAAGAACACGTAGCGCCCGTCCGGCGTGAATTTGGGGCCGCCATGCAGCGCATAGCGGCTGGCAAAGCGCGTGATGACCTCGAAGCGGTCGCCATCGAGCAGCGAGACATGGTGGTCGCCTCCTTCCACGACGAGGAAGAGGTTCATCGGGTCCGCATTCCACTTCGGCTTGGCGGGCTCATCGTCGGGCACGGGCGTGAACGTGCGCGACGCCCGGATATCGTCCTCGCCCCAGCGCGGCGCGGGCACCACGGGGGTACGTACCCACGCGGCCAGGGCGCGAATCTCCGCGTCGCCCAACTGCTCGGAGAACCCGGGCATCTGGGTGGCGGGGCGCCCTTGCTGGATGACGCGCAACACCTCGGCGGGGCGCACGCGCTCCAGGCTCTCGGGCAGCAGCGCGGGGCCCATGATGCCGGTGCGCTGCGCGCCGTGGCATACAGCGCAGTGCTGCTGGTACAGGGCGGGGGCGTTGGGCTGGGCTTCGGTGGTTTGGGCGTGCAGGCCCGTGAGCCAGAACAGACCCAAGGCCGCCAGATACCGGCTCGGCCCAGACCAGCGTGCGCCGCGCAAGGGCCGCTTCGCCGCGGCGGTGTCCACCTTTTTCGCGATAGCGCAGAGAAGGGGGAAGCGGCGTAGCCGCTCAGGGGAATGGGTTTCTAGCTTAAGCATGGGCAATCTCGATCGTGCGGCGGCGCTCGTGCTTGGCAGGGGGCTCGAAGGGGGTGCTGGATGCGCCCACTTCGGCATCGCTGAGGTAGCAGCCGGGGTCCTCGAACCAGGGGTTGCCCGTGAGCTGCTGCGCGCGCACGCGGGTGTTGCCATTGCAGATCGAGAGGTACTGGCAGCCGGCGCAGCGGCCTTGGACAGGGCGCGGGTGCTGCTTGAGCCCCGCCATGAGCGGGTCGCTGGTGTCGTTCCAGATCTGCGAGAAGGGGCGTTCGCGCACGCTGCCCAGGTCGTGGTGCCACCACATGGTGTCGGGGTGCACATGGCCCAGGTTGTCGATATTGGCCACCATCTGGCCGCTGGCATTGCCGCCCCAGGCCACCAGGCGCTGGCGCAAGGCGTCTTCCCATTGCGGCAGGTGCTCGCGCGCCCATTGCAGCAAATAGGGACCATCGGCATCGTTGTTGCCGCTCACGTAGTCGTCCAGGCTGCCGGCCTGGGCATCGGCCCAGGCGTGGTTGAACAGCAGGTCCATGGCCTGGCGTGTGGCCTGGTGGTGCGCGTCCTTGTCGCGGTGGATGTTGCCACGCCCCGCGTAGTTCAGGTGCGAGAAGTAGAACTTGTTGGCGCCCTCATCCTTCATGAGCTGCAGCAGCGCGGGCAGATCGTGTGCATTCAGCGCTGTCATGGTGAAGCGCAGGCCCACCTTGACGTTGTGCGTGGCCAGGTAGCGGATGGCGGCCAGGCTGCGGTCGAACGCACCGTCCAGACGGCGGAACTTGTCGTGCGTGGGCTTCAGGCCATCCAAGCTGATGCCCACGTAGTCGAAGCCCGCGCCAGCGATGCGCGCGGCCATGGGTGCGTCGATCAGCGTGCCGTTGGTCGAAAGGCCGGTATAGAAGCCCAGGTCACGCGCGCGCGCAGCAATCTCGAAGAGGTCGGGGCGCAGCAGTGGCTCGCCGCCCGAGAGGATGAGCGCAGGCACGCCGAAGGCCTTGAGGTCGTCCATGACGGTGTATACCTCTTGCAACGACAGCTCTCCAGCGTAGTCGTGGTCGGCCGAGAGCGCGTAGCAGTGCTTGCAGGTGAGGTTGCAGCGCCGGATCAGGTTCCAGATGACCACGGGGCCGCGCGCGTGCCGTTCGCGCGAAGTGGGGTAGGTTCCGGTGGCTTGGGCCTGGGCGAGTTCACGCAGGTACTGGCTGATGCGAAACATGGTCAGTCTTCCTTGAGGCGCAGGCCGGTCTTCTTGAGGATGGCCGTGGAGTACAGGATGTCGTGGGCGCGGCAGGCATCGCCCAGCAGGCCGGCAATCTGCTCGGCCTGTTGCTCGACATGCGCGCGGCTGGGGCCATGCAGCATGGCAAACAGGTTGTAGGGCCAGTGGGGCAGGTGGCGCGGGCGGCGGTAGCAGTGGCTCACGCCCGGCAGCGCGGCGACTTGGCGGCCCAGCGCGGCGACCTGGGTATCCTCCACGTCCCACACGCTCATGCCGTTGGCCGTGTAGCCCAGGCGGTAATGGTTGGGCACCGCGCCGATGCGGCGCACCAGGCCCTCGTCGATCATCCGGGCCAGGCGCTCGCGCACCTGCTCGCCAGGCACGCCCAGCATGGCGCCCACGGCTTCGTAGGGGCGCGCCACCAGCGGCAGCCCGCCCTGCGTGGCGGCGATCAGCGCACGGTCGAAGGCATCAAGCGCCATGGTGTTCTCCGGTGGACTGCGCCGGCAGGGGCGGCAGGCGCAACTCCACGAAATACTCTTCTTCCTTGGGAAAGGCGTAGACCGGCAGGCCAGTCGCGGCTTCGATGCGTGCCAGGGTCTCGCGCGCCAGCGCGGGGGACTCGGCCGCCACCACGAACCACATGTTCAGCGCATGCTCGCGGCGGTAGTTGTGCGCCACCTCGGTGAAGGCATTGACGGCAGCGCACACGGCGTCAAAACGATCCTCGGGCACAGCCATGGCCGCGAGGACGAATTGGCCGCCTGCGCGTTCGATCTGGAACAGCGGGCCGAAGCGCGTGAGCACACCCTGGGCGAGCAGGCGGTGCAGGCGTTCGATGACCTGCTCTTCGGTCCAGCCGATGTCGGCGGCGACGGCGGCGAAAGGGTGGTCCACCAGCGGAAAGCCGCCGTGCAGGTGGTCGATCAGCCGAGCGTCTTCAGGGGAGAGCATCGACGGCCTCCTGCATGGGTTCGGGAATGGCATGGGGCGCATGGTGGGCAAACCGCCGCGCACCCGTCTGTTTGAAGCGCCGTAACGAAAACAGCACGGCGCTGGGGCAAGTGGCCAGGCCCGCCTGGGCCACGGCCTGCGCCAGCTGGGTATGCACCGCTGCGCGGTCGCGCCCATGCACCATGCAGTACAGGTTGTAGCGCCAGTCCGGCGTGCGCGCACGGCGGTACGCCAGCGTTACGCCGTGCGCATGGGCCAGGGCCATGCCGTGGGTGTCCACGTGGTCGTCCGGCACGTCGAACACCGCCATGGCATTCGCTGTGTAGCCCAGTTCATGGTGACGCACCACCACGCCGAAGCGGCTGAGCAGCCCTTCGTCCTGCCAGCGGGCAATGGTGGCCAGCACGGCGGGCGTGCTGCTGTGGAGCTGGTCGGCCCATACGTCATAGGGCCGCTCGGTCAGCGGCAGGCCCTGCTCGGCCAGCGCGGCCAGGGGCCAGTCTTCGGGAGCCAGGGGGGTGCGTGCGCGGCCCGTGGGGCCCGTGGTGCCGACGCCGTCCCCCACGCCTGCGGACGTCCTCTCCAGGTCGAAGGCGGTGTCGATGCGGTAGGGGCGCAGCATGGGCAGGCGCTGCACGGGCAGGCCGGTGGTGTGCTCGATGGACTGGAGCAGGCGCTCCACCTGGTCCGCGTCATGGCCGGTGGCCACGAACCAGAGGTTGGTGGTGTGCTCGCGCTCGTAGTTGTGGTTGACGCCCGGGTGGGCCGACACCGTGGCGGCCACGTCGTCGAGCCGCTCGGGCGGCACGGCCATGGCGGCCAGCAGGGAGGCGCCCCCCGCGCCCGGCGCGAACACCGCGCCGATGCGGCTGAGCGCGCCCGCCTGCCACAACCGTGCGTAGCCGCTGAGCACGACCTCGGCATCCATCCCCAGGCTGTGGCCGATGGCCGCGAAGGGTTCGGCGCACAGGGGAAAGCCGCGCTGCCAGTGGTTGAGCAGCGCGAGGTGGGTTGCGTTCTGGCTGCTCGGCATGGCTTAGAACCCCATGCGCTGTGCGCGGGCAGTGAAGAAGATGCCGCTGGGGGCGTCCACGTCCAGCCTGGCTTGGGACTGCAAGGTGTGCGTGTCGTAGACCTGAACGCGGTTGTCGTCACGGCAGCTGATCCAGACCGATTCGCCGCGCGGCGTGAATTCCATGTGCAGCACGGCCTTGCCGGGCTCCAGCGTCTGCACCACGCGCTGGCTCGGAGTGTCGATGACCTGCACGCGGTTGTAGTCTGGCACAGAGAAGTTGACCCACACCTGACGTCCGTCGGGCCGCGCCATCACGAACACCGGCTGGCCCGCGACCGGAATGCGGCCGACCTCGGCCCAGGTGGCGGTGTCGACAACCAGCACCTCATGGCGGCCGATGGCCGGCAGATAGGCATGGCCTCCCGCGATGGCCCAGCCGCGCAGATGGGGCATTTTGTACACCGGCAGCGGTTGCTGGCCGCGGCCGTAGCCTGCGAGGATGCGGCGCACGCGCGGCGGGTTGTCCCAGAGGTCCACCATGGCCAGGCCGTCTTCACCGAACAGGCCGGCGATGTAGTGGCGTCCGTTGGGCGAGACCAGCGCGTCGTAGGGCTGGCGGCCGATGTTGGGGATGGTGGTGACCTGCGGCTTTCGGGGGTTGGAGCAGTCGGCGATGCAGATGGCGTTCGCGTCGAACAGGCTGTAGATGAACCGGCGCTGCGGCAGGTCGGCCAGGCCGACGACGCGCGAGCGTTCGCCGCTGGCCGTGTGGGCGGGAAGGTCGGCCAGCAACTCAAGGGTGGCGGCGTCGAAGACCTTGACGCCGCCGGGCGTGTAGTTCTGCGCCACGACCAGGCTGCCGTCGGCGCTGATGGCGCCTCCGATGGAGTTGCCAGCCTGCATCACGCGGTTCGTGATGTGCTGGGTGAGCAGGTCTACCTGGGTCAGGCCGCCGTCGCGGCCGAAGACGTAGGCAAAGCGCTCGTCACGCGAGAACACCACCGAGGCGTGCGACAGGTCGCCCAGGCCGGTAACGCGGCCCACGGCTTCGCGCCGGCTGGTGTTGATCAGGGTGAGTGCGCCCTTGGCGCGCTCGATGACCACGCCCAGATCGCCCGTGCCCTGCAGCGTGGCTGCAGGAGCGGCGGAGGTGGAGGTGGTGGAAGAGGGAACCGCACAGCCCGTGGCAATCAGGGGTGCACTGGCGGTAAGGGAGAGCAGGGCACGCCGTTTCATGGGGCGGACCTCCTGTTTTCTTCGGGGAACCCATTGGCCAGCTGTTCGGCGATCCACAGGGCCTCGCTTCCCTGCAGCATGGCGCTCCAGGGCGGCATGGGTGTACCGGGGATGCCGTGGGTGATGACGGCAGCCAAATACTCGGGCGGCTTGCCGGCCAGGGCCTCGCGGGTGAGCGCGGGACCCAGGCCGCCCGTCAGGCGCATGCCATGGCACGAACCGCAGTCCTGCCGCACCATGCGCACGAGCTGGGCGGCTCGGTCAGGGTCGGGCGTGCCCTGTGCGCCGGCCGCAAAAGCGGCCAATGCCAGGGCCAGGGACAGGAACGCGGTGCGTGACATGGCTGGCCTTCGAAGTGCGTCAATAGACGTCGTGCTGGGTGTTGTACACGTTGAAGTGGCCGGTCGGCGTGATCAGGCGCGGGTCCTTGATCACGGACTTCAGCTTGAGCGTCTTGTCGTCCACGACGACCAGCGCACTTTGCTTGTCCTTGGCCGACCACACGGCGAACCACACTTCGTCACCTGCCTTGTTGTACTCAGGCTGGGTCACGCGCTTGGCGCCACCGTCATCGGGCAAGCCTGCCCATTCGGCGATCGGCAGCGTGACGTAGCCCTTGTCCAGGTTGTTGATGTCGAACACCACCACGGCTTGCGAAACCTTGGGATCAGGATTCAGCGGTGCGTCGGACCACAGGTGCTTGGACTTGGGATGGGTCTTGATGAACAGCGCTCCGCCGCCCGGGCCCTTGAGCTTGGCCACTTCCTTGAAGGCGTATTGCTTGTTCTTCTGCGGGTCGGTGCCGATCAGCGAGATGGTCTCGTCGCCCAGGTGACCCGTGGCCCACACCGGACCGTACTTGGGGTGCGTGAAGTTGGCGCCGCGGCCGGGGTGGGGGATCTTGCCCACTTCGGTCAGGCCGGCCAGCTTGCCGTCCTTGGCGTCGATCGCAGCAATCTTGTTGCTGTTGTTGGCAGCCACCATGAAGTAGCGCTTGGATGCATCCCAGCCACCGTCATGCAGGAAGGGGGCCGAGCCGATCTCGGTGGTCTTCAGCGCATTCAGGTTGGAGTAGTCCACCATCATCGTCTTGCCGGTTTCCTTCACGTTCACCAGGAACTCGGGCTTGTAGTGCGATGCCACGATGGAAGCCACGCGCGGTTCGGGGTGGTATTCCTGCGTGCCGACGACCATGCCGCGGGTGGACACGATCTTCAGGGGCTCCAGGGTGTTGCCGTCCATGATGGTGTACTGGGGAGGCCAGTATGCACCGGCGATCGCCAGCTTGTCCTCATAGCCCTTGAACTTGGAGGTGTCCACCGAGCGTGCTTCCAGGCCCACGCGGATTTCAGCCACGTTGTCAGGCTTTTCCATCCACAGGTCGATCATGTTGATCTTGGCATCGCGGCCGATCACGAACAGATAACGCCCCGAAGCCGACATGCGCGAGATGTGCACTGCGTAGCCGGTCTTGACGATGTTGATGATCTGCTTGGTGTCGCCGTCAATCAGCGCCACTTCGCCCGTGTCGCGCAGTGTGGTGGAGAAGATGTTGTCCAAGTTGTACTTGTTCATCTTCTTCTTGGGACGCTGGTCTGGCGGCACGATGACCTTCCAGGTGTTCTTGGCGTCGGCCAGACTCCACTCGGGCGGTGTGGGAGGGTCCTGCTGAATGTAGCGGGCCATCAGGTCCACGGTCGCCTCGTCGAATTCGCCGGACGTCTGCCAGTTGGGCATGCCGGCAGGCGAGCCGTAGGCGATGAAGACCTTGAGGTAGTCCGTGCCCTTGGGCAGGGTCACGTCCGGTGTGAGCGGCTTGCCCGTGGCGCCCTTGCGCAGCACGCCGTGGCAGCCCGCGCAACGCTCGAAGTAAATCTGGCGTGCGCGGTCGAACTCGGCCTGCGTCATCTTGGGTGCCTTGGGGTTCGTGCTCTGGTACATGGGCACTTCCGCCAGCGGCGATCCGCCTGCCTGGTAGTTTTTCTCGGCCTCCGAGACTGGCTTGGCGTCCTGCGCCATAGCGGTGGCAGACACCAGGGTGGCGGCCGCTAATGCGACCAGCCTGGCGATCCTCTTTGCTGTCATTGTGGGTCCTCTGCGTCACGGATCAGCGCTTGGGTGGGCCCTGGCGGCTGCCACGGCCACTCTCGCGAGGTCGCTGTCCATCCCCTCTTCATGCGAGTGGGAGCATCGTCGCAGCGGGTGTTGCCGCTGTCCTTGAACTGGTTCAAGGACGCAAACGGTGCAGCCTTTGAACAATGGAGCCACCCCATGATCCGCAAAGGAGAGGCCCATATGAGCTTCATTGAAGATGCGCGCTGGTTCACCGTGGCACCCGCAGCAGGAGAGTCCGGACAGCCCCCGAAGCCTGGACACGTGACGCTGGTGGGCGCAGGCCCGGGCGACCCTGAGTTGCTCACGCTGCGCGCCGTCAAGGCCCTGCGCGGCGCGCGCCTGGTGCTCTACGACCACCTGGTCGGCAAGGAGGTGCTGCGCTATGTGGCTGACGATGCCGACCTGATCTATGTGGGCAAGCAGTCCTCGCACCACACGCTGCCGCAGGAATCGATCATCGACCTCATGGTGCGCCTGGCGCGCAGCGGGCGCAGCCTGGTGCGTCTGAAAGGCGGCGATGGCTTCATCTTCGGCCGTGGCGGCGAAGAGGTGCAGGCGCTGGCCGAGGCCGGTATCGCGTTCGACGTGGTGCCGGGCATCACGGCCGCGCAGGGTGCGGGCGCCTGCGCCGGCATCCCGCTCACGCACCGTGACCACTCTGCGACCCTGGTGTTTGCCACCGGCCACCTGCGCGGCGACAACGAAGTGGCGCTGGACTGGGAGGCGCTGGCGCGCCCGCGCCAGACCGTGGTGATCTACATGGGAATGGGCACGCTGCCGATCATCTGCCGCGAACTGGTGCGCCACGGCCTGCCGGACAGCACGCCCGCAGCGCTGGTGGAGCAAGCCTCGCTGCCCGGGCAGCGCTGCATCACCGGCACGCTGCAGGACCTGCCCGCGCTGGCGCAGCAGCACCGCGTGCGTCCGCCGGCGCTCATCATCGTGGGCGACGTGGTGGCGCTGCAGCCGCAACTCATGCAGGGCATGCTGGCGACGATGGTGTGACGGGCGCCGGCCGCCGGTAGGGCGGCGGGCAGCGCTGGTTCTGAGGCATCATGGGCGCCTCATCTGGCAAAAGCCCATGCAACAAGACATCCTCATCAACTGGTCGCCGCAGGAAACGCGCGTGGCCGTGGTCGAAAACGGCGCCGTGCAGGAGCTGCACGTGGAGCGCACGCTGGAGCGGGGCCTGGTCGGCAACGTGTACCTGGGCAAGGTCTCGCGCGTGCTGCCGGGCATGCAATCGGCCTTCATCGACATCGGGCTGGAGCGTGCGGCCTTTCTGCACGTGGCGGACGTGTGGCACCGCCAGGAAGGCGGCGAGGCGCCGATGTTCGCGCGCAAGAACGAACCGCCCGTGCCCATCGAGAAGCAGGTCTTCGAGGGCCAGGCGCTCATGGTGCAGGTCATCAAGGATCCCATCGGCAGCAAGGGCGCACGCCTGTCCACGCAGATCAGCATCGCCGGGCGGCTGCTGGTCTTCCTGCCGCAGGACGACCATGTGGGCGTGTCGCAGAAGATTCCCCAGGCCGAGCGCGACGCCTTGCGCACGCGGTTGCAGAAGCTGGTGGATGACCAGGCATCGGGCAACGGCGGCGGCTTCATTTTGCGCACCAATGGTGAGGACGCCAGCGACGAAGAGCTGGCCGAAGACATCGCCTACCTGCGCAAGACCTGGGCAGGCATCCGGCAGGCAGCGCTGACGCATCCGCCCACCTCACTGCTGTACCAGGACCTGAGCCTGCTGCAGCGTGTGCTGCGCGACCTGGCGGGCGAGCAAACGCAGAGCATCCGCATCGATTCGCGCGAGCAGTTCGTGGCACTGAAGGCGTTCGGCAATGAATTCATGCCTGCGGCCGCCGCCAAGCTGCAGCTGTACAAGGGCGAGCGCCCCATCTTCGATCTGTATTCCATCGACGAGGAGATCGCCCTGGCGCTGGGCCGGCGCGTGCAGCTCAAGTCGGGCGGCTACCTCATCGTGGACCAGACCGAGGCGCTGACCACCATCGACGTGAACACCGGCGGCTACGTGGGCGCGCGCAACTTCGACGACACCATCTTCAAGACCAACCTGGAGGCCGCGGGCGCCATCGCGCGGCAACTGCGCCTGCGCAACCTGGGCGGCATCGTCATTGCCGACTTCATTGACATGCTGCGCGAGGACCACCAGGCCGCGGTGTTGGCGGAGTTCCGCAAGCAGCTCGCGCGCGACCGGGTCAAGACCATGGTGGGCGGTTTTTCGCAGCTGGGCCTGGTGGAGATGACGCGCAAGCGCACGCGCGAATCGCTGGCGCACATGCTGTGCGAGCCGTGCCCCACGTGCCAGGGCGCGGGCCAGGTGAAGACCGCGCGCAGTGTGTGTTACGACATCCTGCGCGAGGTGCTGCGCGAGGCGCGCCAGTTCAATCCACGCGAGTTTCGCGTGGTGGCGTCCCCGCGCGTGGTGGAGCTGTTCCTGGACGAGGAGAGCCAGCACCTGGCGGGCCTGTCGGACTTCATTGGCAAGCCGATCTCCCTGCAGGCCGAAAGCGCCATGGGCCAGGCGCAGTACGACATCGTGCTGTTGTGAGTTGAGGTCAAATTGGCCTCTAGCGCTTGTGGGACGGGCGCTGGCAGCTATCAAAAACATACCAACGTCGTGAGCCAGGGCGCGCCGCGTCTGTCGCACGTGCCGGTCGATGGCGGAAAGGTCGAGGTGAATGCGGGCCCCTCTCGTGCTCCCCAGGTCTCCCGGCGGTGGCGGGCGGGCAATGGTGCCATCCGCCGTACTGCTCCACGGCTTGCTCGGCTGCGCGTCGCAGTGGCGCGACTTTCCGCGGCACCTCTGTGCCACATGGGGTGTCACAGGTGCAGGCCCGCGCCATGCGGCACGTCGCTCACCGTCGATTGCGTGCGCCAGGAGGCAACGCTCCTGGGTGCTATTGAATGATGAGCTGCAAGCGCTTGCTGGATAAGCGCGGGGGCCTGTTTTGGCTTAAAGCTTGCGCAGGCGTTCGATGGCCGCACGCAGCGTTTCGTCCTTCTTGGCGAAGCAAAAGCGCACCACGCGCTGGTCGAAGCCGTCGCCATAGAAAGCCGACAGGGGAATGGCGGCCACGCCGATCTCGCGCGTGAGCCATTGGCAGAAGTCCGCTTCGTTCAGGTCGCTCACGGCCGAGATGTCCACGCACTGGAAGTAGCTGCCGGTGCTGGGCAGCAGCTTGAGTCGCGAGCCCTCCAGCCCCTGGCGGAACAGGTCGCGCTTGGCCTGGTAGAAGGCCGGCAGCTGCAGGTAAGGCGCGGGGTTCTGCAGATAGTCCGCGAGGCCGTACTGCATGGGTGTGTTCACGGTGAACACATTGAACTGGTGCACCTTGCGGAACTCCGCCGTCATGGCGGCGGGGGCAGCCACGGTGCCCACCTTCCAACCCGTGACGTGGAAGGTCTTGCCGAAGCTGGAGACGATGAAGGCGCGTTCCGCGAGGCCCGCGAAGCGCGCGGCGCTCTGGTGCTCGGCGCCGTCGAAGACCATGTGCTCGTACACCTCGTCGCTGATCAGGAGCACGTCCGTGGGGGCCAGCAGTTCCTCCAGCGTGCGCATGTCGTCGGCCGTCCACACGGTGGCGCTGGGGTTGTGCGGCGTGTTGATGATCAACAGACGCGTGCGCGGCGTGATGGCCGCCGCGATCTTGGCAAAGTCAGGGCGGAAGCTGCCCGGCGTGAGCGGCACCCGGACCACGACGCCGCCGGCCAGTGCGATGTTGGGCACGTAACTGTCGTAGCAGGGCTCCAGCACGATCACCTCGTCGCCTGGCTGCACGCAGGCGAGGATGGCGGTGAGAATGGCTTGGGTCGCCCCGGCCGTGATGGTGATCTCGGCGTTGGGGCAATACTGGCGAGCGTGGAGTGCTTCAATTTTTGAAGCAACGGCCTGCCGCAGCGCGGGCACGCCGGCCATGGGAGGGTACTGGTTGTGGCCGGCCTGCATGGCGCGCGTGACGGCGTCGATCAGCTGCGGGTCGCAGTGGAAGTCAGGAAAGCCCTGGCCGAGGTTCACGGCCTGGTGTTCGGCCGCCAGCGCGGACATCACGGTGAAGATGGTGGTGCCCACGTTGGGCAGGCGGCTGGGAAAGTGGGGCGTGGTCATTGGGTGTCACTCATTCAAAACTGGCGCAACGCGTGGCGTTCCGACGGCCGCATGGTTTGCGAACACGGGTCTTGGGGCGGGCTTGCCCAGGCCGCTGGCGTCGTCCCCATGCGGGAAGCCTTAAAGCGGCTCAGGGCGCATCACAACTCATAGTCGTTGACGTGCCCGGTCATGGCGCGGGCGATCAGGTCGCGGCTCAGGCGGTCGCTCAGCAGCTCGGCGAACTTGTAGACGAAGTTGCGCAGGTAAGCACCGCGCTTGAAAGCCACGCGCGCCACGCTCTGACCGAACAGATGGCCGACGGGGCGCACGACGAGGTCGCCCAGTGGGTCGTCGCGCATGGCCATCTCCGCCACGATGCCGATGCCCAGCCCCAGGCGCACGTAGGTCTTGATCACGTCGGAGTCGATGGCCTCCAGCACGATGCGCGGCTGCAGCTTGCGGGTGGCGAAGGCCTGGTCGATCTTGCCGCGCCCGGTGAATGAGGGGTGGTAGGTGATGAGCGACTCGTGTGCGATGTCCTCCAGCCCCACGCGCTCCTTTTGCGCCAGCGGATGGCTGGGTGGCAGCACCAGGACGTGCTGCCACTCGTAGCAGGGCAAGGTGACGAGGTCGGGATACTCCGCCAGCGACTCCGTGGCCATGCCGATCTCGGCCACTTCGTCGATCACCATGCGCGCCACCTCGTGCGGCGTGGCCTGGTGCAGGCTGATGTTGACCTTGGGATACGCCTCGCGCAGCTTGGCCACCGGTACGGGCAGCACATAACGCGCCTGGGTGTGGGTGGTGGCAATGGCGAGGGTGCCGCTGTCCTGGGCGCTGTACTGCTCGCCGATGCGTTTGAGGTTGCCCACCTCGCGCATGATGAGTTCGATGCTCTTGAGCACGTGCTGACCGGGCTCGGTCACGCGCTTGAGCCGCTTGCCGTGGCGCGCGAAGATGTCCACGCCCAACTCGTCCTCCAGCTCGATGATCGCCTTGGATACCCCCGGCTGCGAGGTGTGCAGTGCCTTGGCGGCCTCGGTGAGGTTGAGGTTGCGGCGCGCCGCCTCTTGAACGAAGCGAAACTGGTGCAGATTCATATTGAAATGCGGCTAAGAAGTCGCATCATTATGCTGCATCAATCTAAACGGCGGGCGCGAAAGGCGCAGATATCGTTACGGCACCAATGCTTCGGCGGCAATGCGCGCCATCAGGGCCGTCATGCGTTCGTCCTCGCCGATGGGAGGGCTGAGGTGCAGGCGCATCTGTGGAAACGCCTGGGACAGTTCCTCGACCATGCGGGGGAGATCTTCGCGCGCATGCCGCCCGGTGCCGAGAAACATGGGCACGATGCCCACCTGGGTGATGCCCTGCGCCGCCATTGCGGCAACCGTTGAAGGCAGGTCGGGCGCGCACAGCTCCAGGTAGGCGCAGCGCACTTCCAGCGCGGGTTGCTCGGCGCGCATGCGCGCGAGCACCGCCTCCATGGGCAGGCGCCACAGGGGGTCGCGGGAGCCGTGTGCGAACAGCACGATGCCGTTGGTACTAGGGTTCGTCATGGGTCTACTGCTAAGGGGTCTAGCGTCTCAATACCAGCCATCCAAACGCTGCC
The DNA here is from genome assembly GCF_002214645.1 of Diaphorobacter nitroreducens. Lineage (NCBI taxonomy): Bacteria > Pseudomonadati > Pseudomonadota > Betaproteobacteria > Burkholderiales > Comamonadaceae > Diaphorobacter > Diaphorobacter nitroreducens. Next base: position 1,211,267 of record NZ_CP016278.1, on the reverse strand, counting down.
AGCGAAAGCACGGAATAGATCAGGCCCGGCGCGGCCGCGGTCAGCCAGGGCGACCAGTTCTGCAGATTGCCCGCGAAGCCGAACACATTGTTCAGCAGGAAGAAGCTGATGCCCGCCATCACCCCGCCGAACACATAGCCCGCAATGCCCCCCGAGCGGAAATGCAGGTAGGCGAAGGGCAGGGAGAGCACCACCATCACCAGGCAGCTCAAGGGGTAGAAGACCTTGCGCCAGAACTCGATCTCGTAGCGCTGTGCCGACTGGCCGTTGGCCTCCAGGTGGCGTACGAAGCGGAACAGTTCGATCGTCGCCATCTTGTCCGGCTTGAGCAGCGACGCGGCCACCATGTCGGGGCTGATGCGCGTGGGCCAACGCAATGTGGGCTCTTGCAGGCGCGACACGCGCATGCCGCCATCGGCCTCGGCCTCAAAAAGGGTGCGCTGGACCTGCTGCAGATTCCACGCATCGCGGGCGTCGTCGAAGGTGGCCTGTTCCGCCTGGATGGTGGCGGCGACGCGTCCGCGCGCATCGAACTCGAACACCCGCACGCCGCGCATGGCGCCATTGGGGTCCACGGCACGCACATTCACAGCGATCGAATGGTCGCCCTGGCGCTCCTTCAGCCATGCGCCCGTGGCGCCAGTGCTGATCTGGCCCAGCCGGCGGGCTTTCACGAGAGAGGCCGCTTTTTCGCTCGCCGGGGCAATGTAGTCCCCGACGATGACTGTGACCATGACGAACGCGCAGCCGAGCATCAGCAGCGTGCTCAGCGCCCGCCAGGGTCCCAGCCCACTGGTGCGCATGATGGTGAACTCCGAACTCTGCGCCAACCGTGCCATCACGAAGATGGTGCCGATCAGCACGGTGATGGGCAGCAGTTCGTAGAGGTGCTGCGGCAAGCTCAGCGCCACGAACAGCAGCGCGTGCGAGAGCTGGTAGCCATTGGCGCCCGCGCGGCCCACCCAGCGTAGCTCGTCCACCATGTCGAAGAAGAAGAACAGCGCGAGGAAGGCGAGGGTGACGAAGGCCACACCCACGACGACTTCGCGGTAGATGAAGCGGCGGATGGTTTTCATGCCGTCCTCCTGCCCAGCAGGCTGCGCAGCGACCAGTGGTTGTGGCGCGCGGCCAGCAGCAGCAGGCCCAGGGCCAGGGTACCGCCGTGCAGCATCAGCATGAACGGTAGCAAGCCCAGCCTGCCCACGCCGATCCATGTCTGTCCAACGGTCATGAGGTTGTAGTACACGACAAAGGCGAACAGTGCGAACACCAGGCTGGTGCTGCGCCCCGCCCGCGGGTTGACGACGGCCACCGCCAGGCCCAGGACGACGAAGTTCAACGCGGCCAGCGCCATGCCGATGCGCCAGCCCAGTTCCGCCTGGTGGCGCGGCTGCGGGTCGATGACCAGCTCCCAGGTGTCGCGGGTCTTGATGGAGGCCGCCTCGGGGTCGTTCTGCGATCCGCCACCCACAAGCGTGCCGTACTCGGCAAATTCACTGACGCGCAGGCCCGGCTTGTCCCGCAGCGTCTCCAGCCGCTGCCCGTTGCTCAACAGCGCCATGCGTTCGCCGTTGCGGATCTCCAGGCGAGCGCTTTGCGCGGAGGTGACGGTTTCGCGGTTGGGTTCGTTGGTGGCAATGAAAACGTTGCTGGCCGAGTTGGCATCCGGTGCGTCCTTGTCAATGAAGAACACGCGTGAGCCATTGGAGGATTCCTGGAATTCCCCGGGCGCGATACGGTCCACGTCGCTGCGCTGCTCGTATTGCGTCTTGAGCTCCTGGATCTGCCGGTTGGCCCAGGGCCAGACCACGAGCGACAGCGCGGCGATGGTCAGCATGACGGGCCAGGAAAACCGGAACAGCGGTGCCAGCAGGCTCATCAGTCCGCGCCCTGCCGAAAACCAGATGACCATCTCGCTGTCGCGGTACATGCGCGACAGCGCCCCCACCACGGTGACGAACAGGCTCAGGCTGAGGATGGTGGGCAGTTGTCCCAGCACCGTGAAACCCATGACTAGCATCACGTCGGAAGGGTTCACGCTGCCCCGGGATGCCTGGCCTAGCGTACGGATCAGCATCATGGTCATCACGACGGTGACCAGAACCACCAGGGTCGCGCCGAAGGTGCGGGCCAGCTCCTTGCGAATGGATGAATCGAATAACATTGGCTCGAAGGAAAACGCTGATTATGAACTTCGAACTGAAGACGCTTTCGCTGGCTGCCGCTGCTGCGCACAAATGCGACCTGCTGGTGGTGCTGGTGCCTGAAGGCTTCCTGCCGGGCAGCGACGTGCTGTCTACCCTGACGGCGCATGCGCTCAAGCAAGGCGATCTGGAGGCGAAACCGGGCAAGCTCCTGCAGTGCTACGCCCCCGCCGGTGTTGCGGCGCGCCGGGTTGTGCTGCTGGGGTGCGGTGCGGCCGATGCACATGCGGTGCGCCAGGCCATGCAGGCCTTAGCCCCCTCGTTCAAGTTGCCGTCGGTCAAGCGCGTGGCGCTGGTGTTTGGAACCTCAGCCCAGCGGGGCGCCATCGGCGCTGCGGTGCGTGCGGTGTCCGATGGGAGCTATGTCTACACGGCCACCAAGACCAAGGCTGAGCCGCGTGCCTTGCTGCGTGTCACCCTGGGCGTGCCCGATGCGGGTGCGGCGCAGCCGGAGTTCGCCACGGCCACGGCCGTGGCGGCCGGTGTAGAGTTTGCGCGCGAGTGGGCCAATCGCCCTGCCAACCATGCGACCCCTACGCTGGTGGCCAATGCCGCCAAGACGCTTGCGAAATACCCCGGCGTCCAGTGCCAGGTGCTGGGCCCTACCGAGGTGGCCAAGCTGGGCATGGGGGCGTTTCTGGCGGTGGCTCAAGGGTCCGACCAGCCGCTTCGCCTGGTGGAATTGCGCTACAACGGCGCGGCCCGCACGCAGGCTCCCGTGGTGCTGGTGGGCAAGGGCATCACGTTCGATACCGGGGGGATCTCGCTGAAGCCCGCGGCGGAGATGGACGAGATGAAGTTCGACATGGGCGGGGCGGCGAGCGTCCTGGGCGTGTTCCGGGCGCTGGCGGAACTCCGGCCGGCGATCAACGTGGTGGGGCTCATTCCCGCGTGCGAAAACATGCCTGATGGCAAAGCGGTCAAGCCCGGCGATGTCGTGACGAGCATGAGCGGCCAGACCATCGAAATCCTCAACACAGACGCAGAAGGGCGTTTGGTCCTGTGCGACGCGCTGACCTACGCGGCACGCTTCAAGCCAGCCGCCGTGGTGGACATTGCCACATTGACAGGCGCTTGTGTGGTGGCGCTTGGTGGCCTGCGCAGCGGACTGTTTGCCTCTGATGACCTGTTGGCGGAACAGCTCCTATCGGCAGGCGATGCCGCGCTCGACCCCTGCTGGCGTATGCCCTTGGATGACGAGTATGCAGAAGGGCTCAAGAGCAATTTTGCCGACATGGCCAATGTGGCAGGCCGGGCCGGTGGTTCGATCACCGCCGCGAAGTTCCTGCAGCGCTTCGTCGGGGACACGCCGTGGGCACACCTGGACATCGCTGGAACGGCTTGGAAGGGAGGGGCCGCCAAGGGCGCCACGGGCCGGCCTGTGGCACTGCTGGTGCACTATCTACTGGACCAGGCGACAGTGAGTACCGTGAAACCCAAGCAAAAGACGCGCAGCCGCAAGTCGGTGGCTTGAGGGCCATGTCGTTGAAGGTGCCCGCATGACACAGGTGGCATTCCACTTCAATGCACCCGACAAACTGGCGTATGTCTGTCGCCTGGTGCGAAAAGCCACCCGGCAGGATGCGCGGGTGACGGTCACGGGTGATGCAGACACCTTGCTGCGGCTGGATCGCCAGCTCTGGGCGTTGGCGCCTTCGGATTTCGTCGGCCATTGCCTGGGAGACGCCGACGAGGAAATTCTGCGTGCCTCTCCCACCGTGTTGGTGCAAGACCCTCGTACCAGTCCGAATCGGGACGTGCTGGTCAACCTGGGAAATGTCTTGCCCGAGGGATTTGCGCAGTACGCTCGGGTCGTGGAGGTGGTCAGCCAGGCGGATGAGGATGATCGGAAGCGCGCGCGGGAGCGCTGGCGCGGCTATGCCGCGCTGGGGTATGACATCGTTCGCCACGATCTGGTACTCAAGGAAAGCGCGGGATGACAACACCCACCAAGAAACCTCCCAGATTCGTGCCCACGCTCACCGACGTGGTGCAGATGCCCGAAGCCGAAGGGAGCTCGGCGCGTCCGTCGCCTCCGGTGACACGGCCTGCGACCACCGCTGCGTCGCTCTCTGTGCCTTTGCCAGCGGCTCCGCATTCACCACCGTCCCTCGCAGCTCCCGCGCCGGTTGCGCCGCTGCCTGCAGGGCTGCCCTACGGGTTTGAGGAGTACGTGGTGCATCGCGTGATGCAGCGCGTGGACGTCGTGCTGGACCAACGTTTGCGCGAGGCGATCGCAGTGGTGGTACAGGAGCAGACACGGTCCATGGTGCCTCGCCTGCGAGAGGAAGTGGAATCGGTAGTGCGGCAGGCCGTCTACGAAGCCGTGGCCGAGGAACTGGCAGGCGAGCGCAGCGGCCATTGATGCTGCGTCAGGGTATTTCCCTGTGTCGTTTCGCAGAACCTCCTTGTGTTCCCTAGTGATGTGGAACATAAATTGCGATATGTTTCTCCGCGTTGGTTCACAACAATATTTCCAGCGCTTTTCTTAATTGGAGATCCATATGCAACTGAAGTTGAAAATGACCGTGGCTGCTGCGATCGCAGCGGTTGCCGGTGTGGCCGCTGCTCAAGAGGTGGTGAAGATTGGTCACGTGGCACCGGTCTCCGGCGCCCAGGCGCACTACGGCAAGGACAACGAAAATGGCGCCCGCATGGCCATTGAAGAGCTGAACGCCCAGGGCGTCACGATCGGTGGCAAGAAGGTGAAGCTGGAATTGGTGGCGGAGGACGATGCCGCTGATCCCAAGCAAGGCACGGCGGCCGCACAGAAGTTGTGCGATGCGAAGGTCGCGGGGGTGGTCGGGCACCTGAACTCGGGCACCACGATTCCTGCTTCCAAGGTCTACAACGACTGCGGGATCCCTCACGTCACTGGCGCCGCAACCAACCCCAACCTGACGCGCCCCGGCTACAAAACCACCTTCCGCATCATTGCGAACGACAACGCTCTGGGTGCTGGACTGGCAGCTTACGCGGCGGAAACCCTGAAGCTGAAGACCGTGGCCATCGTGGATGACCGCACCGCTTATGGCCAGGGCGTTGCCAACGTGTTTAAGCGCGTGGCAGCCGAGAAAGGCATGAAGGTTGTGGACGAACAGTTCACCACGGACAAGGCGACGGACTTCATGGCCATTCTGACGGCCATCAAGGCCAAGAACCCCGATGCGATCTTCTTCGGCGGCATGGATCCTCAGGCAGGTCCCATGTTGCGCCAGATGGAGCAACTGGGTTTGGCCAACACGAAGTATTTCGGTGGGGATGGCGTATGCACCACGGAAATTGCCAAGCTGGCGGCAGGCGCCAAGACGCTGGCTAACGTGATTTGCGCAGAGGGTGGCGCATCCCTGGCCAAGATGCCTGGCGGCACGGCCTGGAAGGCCAAATACGACGCCAAGTACCCCAACCAGTTCCAGGTCTACAGCCCGTACACCTATGACGCGACCATGCTGCTGGTGGACGCTATGAAGCGCGCCGGCTCCTGGGACCCGAAGGTGTATATCCCCGAGTTGCTCAAGTCCAACTACAAGGGCGTGACCGCGAACATTGCGTTTGAACCCAATGGCGAAATGAAGAACCCGGCCATTACGCTGTACACGTACAAGGAAGGCAAGAAGACGCCGTTGAACTGATCGATCTGGTCCGCCTCTCCTTGAGGCGGATCTCGTAAAAAAGGGCTCCTTGGGGAGCCCTTTCTCTTGATGTCAGCAACCGTTCAGCGTCGAACCTGCAGCGCGCCGGGGTTGACGATATTCGAGGGCGTGCCTTTGATGTAGTTCACCACATTGTCAAAGGCGGCTCCGAAATAAAGCTCGTAACTGTCTTGTTCGACGTAGCCGATGTGTGGTGTACAAATACAGTTCTCAAGCCGCAACAGCGCGTGGCCTTGCAAAATGGGCTCGCTTTCAAATACATCCACAGCAGCCATGCCCGGGCGGCCTCTGTTCAATGCGGCGATCAAGGCGTCGGGCTCGATGAGCTCGGCACGTGACGTATTGACGAGAAGGGACGTCGGCCGCATACACGACAGATCCTCTAGTGTGATCATGCCCTGCGTTTCCTCGGTCAAACGCACATGCAGTGAAACCACATCGCATTGGGAGAAAAACTCTGCCCGTGTGGCCGCTACCTGCAGGCCGTCGCTCAGTGCCTGGACCCGTGAGGCTTCCCGCCCCCACACACGCACGTTCATCCCAAAAGCGCGCCCATAACCTGCCACGATCTGCCCGATCCTGCCGTAGCCCCAGATGCCCAGCGTCTTGCCACGCAGGACATTGCCCACCCCGAAGTTAGGCGGCATGGATGCGGCGCGCAGGCCCGACTGTTGCCATGCGCCATGCTTGAGGTTGGCGATGTACTGGGGAAGACGGCGCATGGCGGCCATGATGAGAGCCCATGTGAGTTCCGCTGGCGCAACGGGGGAACTCACGCCTTCAGCGACGGCGATTCCCCGCTCGGTGCAGGCAGCAAGGTCAATGTGCGCGCCCACGCGGCCGGTCTGGGCAATCAGCTTCAGGCGCGGCAGCTTGTCCACCAGTTGGCGCGTGATCTGCGTGCGATCGCGGATCAGCACGATGACATCTGCGTCCCGCAAGCGCACCGATAGCTGCCCCAACCCCTTGACGGTGTTCGTGTAGACCTTTGCGGAGTAGGGGTCCAACCGTGCCGCGCAATGCAGCTTGCGCACGGCGTCCTGGTAATCGTCGAGTATTACGATGTTCATCTTGTCCACTTACTGCGCACACAGTGGCGCAGCTTTGTTTCTCTGCAATGGTTCCAAAGGAGCGCATTGCCGGTCTCAATGGATCATTGTCGCTGATAAGAAAACCTGTGCAGCGTAGTTCCACCGATGGGCACCAGGCGCATTACCGTGGCGAATACGCTATTGCTTACATTTTTCAGAGAGTATCTGCGCCTTTTTCCCATTTGTGCAGTTACAAATGGCCGTGCATTCCACCAGTTTGTTTTCGGCATCAGCAATCACCATGAAAAACCGCGAGCCTCACGCCCTCTCCTCAACCCTCCAACTGGCCCGCGGTTTGGCTATGGCCTTGGCCGTGGCAGCCTCCGCCGGTGGCGTGGCAGCCCAGACCTACATCAACGCCACGGTGGGCGGGCAAATCGCTCCCGGCGTCTACGGCCGCGTGGATATCGGCAACAGCGCGCCTGCGCTGCTGTACCCGCAGCCGGTGGTGATCGCACCTCCCGCGGTGTATGTTCCCCGTTCGCCCATCTATATGTATGTGCCGCCGGGCCATGCCAAGAACTGGTCCAAGCACTGCGCGCGCTACTCTGCTTGCGGTCAACCCGTGTATTTCGTGAAGGAGCCCCCGCGCCGGCCCGGCAAATTCCGCGATGACCGCGACCGGTTCGATGGCCGTTCGTTTGACGATGGCCGCGGCCACTGGAACGGCCGCGACCGGGATGATGACCATCGCGGCCGTGGGAATGGAAAAGGCAACGGCAACGGCCGAGGCCACGGGCGCGGTGATCGCTGAGGCAGGCGTGAAGCCTGGCATCTGATGGCCGCAGCACGATGAGGGTCCAGGCTTTTCGAGGGAGGCATTTCCCTCCCGAAGTTTTCGAGCCAACACTGCGTGTGCTCGGCGGTGTTGCCTTAAGCTTGTGTGCCTATGGCAAATGTGACGTTCTCCCCTCCCTATACACCGCCCTCACAGGTCGTCGCGCAGTTGCGTGACCGGGGTTATGCGGTGCTGCAACCCCGGGACACAGCGACATGGGTGGGATGTGCCTTGAACGATTTGCAGGCCCTGGCGGCCGACTGGTCGGATCTGCCCCCGGATGACTACCTCAAGGACGGAGGACGGTACCGCAGGCGGCGCCACTCCTGCTTCATTGTCGAGGGCCCCGCCGTGAACCAGGCACCGCACCGCGCGCACTGGCAGCCGGTGGAGTACAACGCGCTGCACGGAGGGCTGCAGCGCTGGTTTGCGCCCATGCGTGACGAAACGGTGGCTCGACCAGTGTGGCGGCAACTCATGCAGGCGGCTGCGGGCCTCTCGCAAGCGATGTGCGGGCAGCCGTCTCAACCCTGCTACATCGAAGCACATCAGTTCCGCATTGACACCGAGGGCGGCATCGGCCGTCCGACACCCGAAGGCGCGCACCGCGACGGCGTGGACCTGGTGGCGGTGTTCCTGGTAAGCCGCCAGGGCATCAAGGGTGGAGAGACCCGCATTTTCGAAGCCACGGGCCCGAATGGACAGCGGTTTACCTTGAGCGAGCCCTGGTCCGTCATGCTGCTGGACGATGCGCGCATGATCCATGAAACCACACCCATCCAGCCCACCGAAGATGGCGGCTGGCGCGATACCCTGGTGGTTACCTGCCGGGGCGGTGGCTTTCAAGGGGATGCGTCCCAATAATTGATGCGAATCAAGCCTTGGAGGCCGCGTACGCATCACACTCGTTGTTGTTGCGGGCCTTCCAGGCCTGCCACCCTAACCAAAAGGAGGTTCCATGTTCAAGCACATTCTGATTCCCGTCGATGGCTCGGAGACGTCCATGAAGGCCGTGGCCAAGGCGGCAGCGCTGGCCAAGACCTTCGGCAGCGCCGTGACGGCGCTGTACGTGATCGACCCTTATCCCTTCACGGGGGTGGGCGCCGATTTCGCCTACGGCCAGGCGCAATACCTCAGTGCCGCGACGGCCGAGGCGAACACGGCCCTGGACGCCGCCAAGGCCGCTGTCACCCAGGCAGGCGTCGCCAGCGTCAACACCATGGTAGGCGAGGGGCATGCGATCCACGACGGCATCCAGCGCGCCGTCGAGAGCACGGGCGCGGACCTCATCGTGATGGGATCGCACGGTCGCCGCGGGCTGGAAAAATTGGTGTTGGGCAGCGTCACACAGCGCGTGCTGGGCGTGGCCCACGTGCCGGTGCTGGTCGTGCGGGATTGACCCGGGGCGTACGTCGCCACACATGAAAACGGCTCGCAACGCGAGCCGTTGTCTTTTCGCGCCTCGGTCACGGAACGGGGCGCTGCGAGCACGGGTTATTCAATCCGTGCACCCGAGGCTTCCACGATACCCTTCCACTGCACGTATTCGTTCTTGAGCAGGGTCGAGAACTGTTCCGGCGACATGGCCTGCGGCTCTGCGCCTTGCGCTTGGATGGCAGCCTTCATGTCCGCGGTGGCGAGCAGCTTGTTGACTTCCGCGTTGAGCGTGTTCACCACGGCTGGCGGCGTGCCTGCCGGCGCCAGCACGCCGTACCAGGTGCTCACGTCAAAGCCCTTGAAGCCGGACTCGGCCACCGTGGGCACGTCGGGCAGCGACGAACTGCGCTTGGCCGAGGTGACCGCCAACGGGCGCAGCTTGCCCGCCTTGATCTGACCCATGGCCGAGGGCAGCGACGAAACCAGCAGTTCCACATTGCCCGCCAACGCATCCATGAGTGCCGGGTTGGAGCCTTTGTAGGGCACGTGGCTCAGCTTGATGCCGGCAGCTTTCTCGAACAGGTCGCCCGCCAGGTGAATGGAGGTGCCGTTGCCGGGCGAGCCATAGGTGACGGTGCCCGGCGCGGCCTTGGCGGCCGCCACCACATCGGCCAGAGATTTGTACTTGGAGTTGACACTCGTGGCGATGACCACGGGCGTGTACGCCACGTGGGCCACGGCCGTCAGGTCCTTGGTGGGGTCCCACGGCAGGTTCTTGTACAGCCAGGGGCCGATGACCAGATTGTCCTTTTGGCCCATGACGATGTCATAGCCTGTGGGAGCGGCCTTCACCGCCTCGGTAATACCGATGGTGCCGCCAGCCCCCGGCTTGTTGTCGGCCACCACGGTCCATTTGTTGGCTTCCGTCAGCTTGGCGGCGACCAGGCGGGCCAGGATGTCGGTGCCGCCGCCGGGCGGGAAGGGCACGATCAAACGGATGGGCTTGGCGGGATAGGCGCCGGCAGCGGGTGCACTGGTCTGGGCATGTGCAGGCATAGCGCCCAAGGCACAGGCGAGGGTGGCAAGAGAAAGGATGTGTCGACGAAGCATGGGGAAAAAGTCTCCTGGAGAACCTGGTATGGAACATGGCGCATCTGGCGCGCGCCCGCCTGGATGATGGCCCAGCCATCGTGGGCCGCACCGTGCCGAAGCGCGCGCATGCCATCGCCATCGGCGATGGCGGGGCGGGGCGTGTCAGAGGCGCTCGAAAATGGCAGCGATGCCTTGCCCACCGCCGATGCACATGGTCACCAGCGCGTACCGGCCCTGGATGCGCTGCAGTTCGTGCAGTGCCTTCACGGTGATCAGCGCACCGGTGGCGCCGATGGGATGGCCCAGCGAAATGCCCGACCCGTTGGGGTTGACCTTGGCCGGGTCCAGGCCCAGGTCGCGCGTGACGGCGCAGGCCTGCGCGGCAAAGGCCTCGTTGGCCTCGATCACGTCCAGGTCGTTGACCGTGAGGCCTGCCTTCTTGAGCGCCAACTGCGTCGCAGGCACGGGGCCGATGCCCATGTACTTCGGGTCCACGCCCGCATGGGCGTAGGCCACCAAGCGCGCCAAAGGCTTTGCGCCACGGGCCTGCGCTGCCTTGGCATCCATCAGCACCACAGCGGCAGCCGCATCGTTGATGCCCGAGGCATTGCCCGCCGTCACCGTGCCGTTGTCTTTCGCAAACACGGGCTTGAGCTTGGCCATGTCGTCCAGTGTCGCGCCGGCGCGGAAGTGCTCGTCGGTGGCGTATTGCACCTCGCCCTTCTTGCTCTTGAGGGTGACCGGGACGATCTGGTCCTTGAAGTAGCCCGCTGCCGTGGCACGCTCGGCACGGTTGTGGCTCTCCACGGCCAGGCGGTCCTGGTCTTCGCGCGTGATGCCCCACTTGGCGGCGATGTTCTCGGCCGTCACGCCCATGTGGATGTTGTGGAAGGGGTCGTGCAGGGCGCCGATCATCATGTCGATCATCTTGAAGTCGCCCATGCGCGCGCCCCAGCGGCTGGCGAGGCTCGCGTAGGGTGCGCGGCTCATCACCTCCGCGCCGCCGCCGATGGCCACGTCGGCATCGCCCAGCTGGATGGTCTGTGCGGCCGACACGATGGCCTGCAAGCCCGAGCCGCACAGGCGGTTCACGTTGAACGCGGGCGTGCCCTCGGCGCAGCCGCCCTGGATGGCCGCCACGCGCGAGAGGTACATGTCCTTGGGTTCGGTGTTCACCACGTGGCCAAACACCACATGGCCGACGTCCTTGCCGTCCACTTGCGCGCGAGCCAGCGACGCGCGCACCACGAGCGCGCCCAGCTCGGTGGGCGGAACGTCCTTCAGGCTACCGCCAAAGGTGCCAATGGCGGTGCGCACGGCACTGACTACGACGACGTCACGGGACATGGTTTTCTCCTGTAATGGTTTTGAATCAAATCAGGCTCTAGCGCTTATTGGATAAGCGCTAGCAGCTACAAAATGCATAGTAATAGTTGCACTGCGCCGGGGCACGGCATCAGGCCTCGCGCACGTCGGCCACGGGGTTGGCGCCGAAGTCTGTACGCTGCAGCCAGGCGAGCACGCGGGCAGCCGCGGCGTCTGGCGAGGTGAGCATGCCGCCCGTCTTGAGGGCGGCGAAGTTCTGCACATCCGGAAAGTCGGCCGGGTTGGCGCCGCGCAGCTGGATCTGCATGTCGGTGTCGATCACACCGGGAGCCAGCGAGCATACCTTGGCGCCGTGGGGCTTGGCGGCTTCGTCCAGCGCCAGGCACCGCGTGAAATGGTCCATGCCGGCCTTGGCCGCGCAGTAGCCGGACTGGGACGCCATGGCGCGACGCCCCAGCCCCGAAGAGATGTTCAGGACCTTGCGCGCCACGGAGTGGGGCGGTGCAGCCCAGCCTTCGGTCGCGCCCAGGAAGGCGGCCGTCAGCAGCATCGGCGCCTCCAGACCCACGCGCAGCGCATTGGCCAGATCGGCCATGTCCTGCGGGCTGGTGCATGCCGACAGCGGCGCGATGCGCGGGATCACGCCGGCGTTGTTGATCAGCGTGGCGCTGGCGTACCGGCTGGCAGGCTGCGTGGCCAGCCATTCGCGCAGGCGCTGAGCGGCCTGCGCAGGCTGGGCCAGGTCCACGCTCCATTGCTCCAGCGTCGCGCCCTGCGGCACGGCCGTGGACAACGGCGCAGAGGTGCTGCGCGCCAGGCTGATCAGCGTGTTGCCGGGTTTCAGCAACTGGTGTGCCATGGCCAGGCCCATGCCGCGCGAGCCGCCGGTGAGGATGTAGAGGTGTTGCGTCATGCGGGCATGGTAACGGCCACGCACGCGGCGATCAAAACGGCGGTGCCGAGGCAAACGTGCACCAGCCACCCTGCAGCGGGTGCGCGAACTCCAGCACGCAGGCGTGCAGCAACAGGCGCGGTGCGCGGGCTTGTACCGACGCATCGGCATAGAGCTGGTCGCCCAGGATGGGGTGGCCCAGTGCCGCCAGGTGCACGCGCAGTTGGTGCGTGCGACCGGTGACGGGTTCCAGCTCCACGGAGGTGGTGTCGCGGGCGGCGTCGTGCGCCAGCACGCGCCAACGCGTGAGGCTGGGCTGGCCGTGCGTGGCATCCACTACGCGCAGCGGACGGCGTTCCCAGTCCGCCGCGATGGGCAGCGCGATCTCGCCCCAGCCGTCCGCGTGCGCAGGGTCGGGCGGCGGCATGCGGCCCGCCACCACGGCGCGGTAGCGCTTGTGCACCAGCCGCTGGGCGAAGCTGTGGCTGAGGGCCCGCTGCATCGCGGCGCCCCGCGCCATGAGCACCAGTCCCGACGTGGGCTGGTCCAGCCGGTGCACGATGAGCGCGTCGGGCCACAGCGCCTGGGCGCGCGTACTCAAGGCATCCTGCTTGTCGGGGCCCCGTCCGGGCACGCATAGCAATCCCGAGGGCTTGTCCAGCACCAGCAGCGTGTCGTCCACGTGCACGCTGCGGACGCCCTCTGATGGGCCGGCCGGCATACCCTGCAAAGGTGCATGCGCCCCCGCCGTCTGTACGGCCTGCGGTGCTGTCAACTCAACCGCCATGGGCCAGCCGGTCCACGGTCGCGCACAGCTCTTCCACGTCATTGGGCTTGTGGATCAGCGCGCGTGCGCCTTCGGCCAGCGCGGCCTGTTCGATTTCCGCCGTCACATAGCCGGAGGCCAGGGCCACTGGCAGGTCGCTGCGGATGGTGCGGGCCGCGCGCACGAGATCCAGGCCCGAGTAGCCCGGCATGTTGTAGTCCGTCACCAGCAGGTCGTAGCGCTCGGGGTGGGCCTGCAGGGCGTCTGTGGCTTGGTGCGGGTCGGTGAAACCGCTGACCTCGTAGCCGCGGCGGCGCAGCAGGCGCTGCACCAGAAAGACCAGCGCCTGGTCGTCGTCCACGTACATCACGTGCAGCAGGCGGTCTGTTGCCGGCGCCACCGCGGGCGGGCTGGCGGGCGCGGCCGGCGCGGGAACCTCCGACAGGGCGGCCATCATGGCGTCCGATGCCACGGGAAAGTACAGCGTGAAGCGGCTGCCCTCGGCGGGTGCACTGTGCACGTCCACGCCACCACCGTGGGTGCGCATCACGCCGTGCACCACCGCCAGTCCCAGGCCGGTGCCCTGGCCCACGGGCTTGGTGGTGAAGAAGGGTTCGAAGATGCGCGACTGGGTGGCGGCGTCCATGCCCGGGCCGTTGTCATGCACGCGCACGGCCACGTAGTCGCCCGCGCTCAGGCCCAGGCTTTCGCGCATGCGCTGGTCGGGCTGGATCAGCGCAGCATCCACGCGAATGCGGCCACGGCGGCTGCCGATGGCGTGCACGGCGTTGGTGCACAGGTTCAGCACCGCTTGCTCCACCTGCGTGGCATCCGCCAATACGGGGGGCAGGTCGGGGGGGACATGCACGGTCAGCTCGATCTCGGGCGGCAGCGTGACCCTCAGCAGCCGTTCGGTGTCGTGCACCACCTCTGCCAGGGTGACGGCCGCACGCTTGGGCGGCTCGTTGCGGCTGAAGGTGAGGATCTGCCGCACCAGGTCGCGGGCGCGCCGGCCGGCCTTGTCGATTTCCAGCAGGCTTTCGTACATCGGCGTGCCGGGCGGGCAATCGGCTTTGGCCAGCTCCACGTTGCCCAGGATCGCATGCAGGATGTTGTTGAAGTCGTGCGCGATGCCACCGGCCATGGTGCCGACGGCCTGCATCTTGTGCGACTCGCGCAGCTGTCCCTCCAGCGCGTTGCGGCGGGCTTCTTCGCGTTTGCGGGCCGTGAGGTCGCGGGCAAACACGGTGGTGGTCTCGCCTTCCGCATGGCGCTCGAACGACACGCTGATCTCCACCGCCAGCTCGCGGCCCGATGCCGTGAGCGCCGTCATCTCCCCCAGCGCCGCCTGCGTGGTCAGTTGCGCGAACGCCAGCACCTGCTGGGCCTCGGGCAGAAAGCGGCTCAACGGGCTGCCCAGCGCGTCGCTGGTGGCGCACTGGAACAGCATCGCCGCCGTGGGGTTGAACACGGTGATGCGCTCGTGCTGGTCCACGCAGATGATCGCGTCGAGCGCGGAATTGATCACCGCTTCCAGCCGGCGCTCGCTGGTGTGCAGTTGCACGTTGCGCTCCTGCAGCTCCTGTGCGCTGCGCTGCAGGGCCTGGCGTTCGGCCAGCAGCGGCCCCTGGTCGATCACGGCGCACAGAAACTGCGTGAGCGGCGCGTCCTGCTCGGAGCGCGACTCGATGCGCGCGATGTGCAGGTCGCCAGTGATATGGCGGCCCTCGCTGATGTGGAACACAACCTCCGTGGCCTCGGCCGTGCCCGTGGCCCGCGCCTGGTCGAAAGCCTCGCGTACACGCGGCGCGTGGCTGTCGCTCACGAAGGGCATCAGTGCCGTCAGGGGGCGGTCCGTCTCGCGCGGTTGGAACGAGCGCTGTGCCATGGAGTTGGCCTGGACCACCATGTCATGCTCGTCCACCACCATGAGCGACAGCGGCACGCTGGAAAACAGGGCCTCGAATCGCTCGGAAGCGCTTTCGGCCGCGGCCTGGCTGTAGCGCAGCACCTGGTTCTGCGCCTCCAGCTCGGCCTGTGAGGCGCGCAGCTGCGCAATCAGCTCGGCCACGTCGCCGCTGGCCCGTTGAGGGCCGCGGCGCTCCGGCTGCTCAGGGGGGGCGAGGCAGGCTCCGCGGCGGGAAACAGCAGGGACAGGTCGGGGCGGCTCATGGGAATCGGGCAATCCGCAGGCCTGCCAGTGTACGCGTCTGCCTGGTGCCCTACAGGCCGGTGCCGCTGCCTCGTTCAGCGGCGCACCGACAGCAGCTCGATCTCGAAATTCAGCGTGGCGTTGGGCGGAATCACGCCGCCCGCGCCGCGCGCGCCATACGCAATCGCCGGCGGGCAGGTCAGCTTGGCCTTACCGCCCGGCTTCATGCGCTGCACGCCTTCGGTCCAGCAGGGGATGACGCGGTTCAGCGGGAACTCGGTCGGCTCGCCGCGCTTGTAGGAGCTGTCGAACTCCTTGCCGTCGGGGAAGGTGCCGCGGTAGTGCACCTTGACGGTGTCGGTGGCCTTGGGTGATTCACCGCTGCCGTCCTTGAGCGATTCATAGACCAGGCCGCTGCCGGTGGTGACGGCAGGGGCCTGCGCCTGGGCTGCGGAGACGAGGGCAAGCGATGCGAGCAGTGCGAGAAGGGGGCGCATGGGTCAAATGTTCAGAAGCAACAAAGGCCCGATGGTAGGGCCTTTGTGAATGCCTGTGCGGAGAAGGCCGTCAGCCCAGTTCGCTCACCGGAACACAGCTGCAGAACAGGTTGCGGTCGCCGTAGACGTTGTCCACACGGCCCACGGGGCTCCAGTACTTGTTCTGGCGCAGGGCGGCAACGGGATAGGCTGCCGCATCGCGCGGGTAGGGGTGCTGCCAGTCGGCTGCCAGCAGGCACTCGGCCGTGTGGGGCGCGTTCTTGAGAGGGTTGTCGTCCTGCGGCCAGGTGCCGGCCTCGATCTGGCGGATCTCGCGCCGGATGGCGATCATCGCGTCGATGAAGCGGTCCAGCTCGAACAGCGTCTCGCTCTCGGTGGGCTCCACCATCAGCGTGTTGGGCACGGGGAACGACAGCGTGGGGGCGTGAAAGCCGTAGTCGATCAGGCGCTTGGCCACGTCCTCGGCCATCACGCCGCTGGTGTCCTTCAACTGGCGCAGGTCCAGGATGCACTCGTGCGCCACATGGCCGTTGGCGGAAGCGTACAGCGTGGGATAGTGGTCCTTCAGGCGCGCGCTGATGTAGTTGGCGCTCAAGATCGCTGTCTCGGTCGCGGCCTGCAGACCGTCGGCACCCATCATGCGGATGTACATCCAGCTGATGGGTAAAACGGCTGCATTGCCCAAGGGAGCTGCGCTGATAGCTCCTGTTTTGGAAGCAATGCCGCCCGTGGCGTGGCCGGGCAGGTAGGGCACGAGGTCCTCCACCACGCACACCGGACCCACGCCGGGGCCGCCGCCGCCGTGGGGGATGCAGAAGGTCTTGTGCAGGTTCAGGTGGCTCACGTCGCCGCCGAACTCGCCCGGCGCGGCCACGCCGACCAGGGCGTTCATGTTGGCGCCGTCCACATACACGCGCCCGCCGTGGCTGTGCACCAGCTCGCACAACGCCTTCACCTGGGTCTCGAACACGCCATGCGTGCTGGGGTAGGTGATCATCACGCAGGCGAGGTTGGCACTGTGCTTCTCGCATTGGGCCTGCAGGTCCGCCATGTCCACGTTGCCGTTCTCGTCGCACTTGGTCACCACGACCTGCATGCCCACCATCTGGGCGCTGGCGGGGTTGGTGCCGTGCGCGCTACTGGGGATCAGGCAGATGTTGCGGTGGGCGTGCCCCTGCGCCGCGTGGTAGGCCTTGATGGCCAGCAGGCCGGCGTATTCGCCCTGGCTGCCTGCGTTGGGCTGCAGGCTGATGCCGGCGTAGCCCGTGGCCTGGCACAGCCAGGCGCGCAGTTGCTCGTCGAGCAGGCGGTAGCCTTCGAGCTGGTCGGCCGGGGCGAACGGGTGCACGTTGGCGAACTCGGGCCAGGTGATGGGGATCATCTCGCTCGTGGCGTTGAGCTTCATGGTGCATGAGCCCAGCGGGATCATGGTGCGGTCCAGCGCCAGGTCCTTGTCGGACAGCTGGCGGATGTAGCGCAGCATGCCGGTTTCGGAATGGTGGGTGTTGAACACCGGGTGTGCCATGAAGCGGCTGGTGCGCGCCAGAGCATCCGGGAACAGCGCCGGTGCGCCGGCCGCGTCCATCGCCTCGATGGTGGGCAGTTGCTGGCCGTCCCGCGCAAAGATCTTCCACAGCAGCTGGATATCGGCGCGGGTGGTGGTCTCGTCCAGCGAGATGCACAGGTATTCATTCCAGGCTTTTCGCAGGTTTGCGCCCATCTGGACTGCGCGAGCAGCTATTGAATCCGTAGCATCCTTGGTGTGCAGGCTGAGTGTGTCGAAGGCCGAGCCATGGTGGCGGCTGGTGAACCCCAGCTGTGCCAGGCCGCGGCTCAGGATGGCGGTGAAGCGCGCCACGCGGCGGGCGATGCGCGTGAGGCCCTCGGGGCCGTGGTACACGGCGTACATGCTGGCGATCACGGCCGGCAGCACCTGGGCCGTGCAGATGTTGCTCGTGGCCTTCTCGCGGCGGATGTGCTGCTCGCGCGTTTGCAGCGCCAGGCGGTAGGCGGGCTTGCCGTGCACGTCCACGCTCACGCCCACCAGGCGGCCGGGCAGACTGCGCTTGAATTCGTCGCGGCAGGCCATGAAGGCGGCGTGCGGTCCGCCGGCGCCCATGGGCATGCCAAAGCGCTGGGTGGAGCCCACCACGATGTCGGCGTCCCACTCGCCGGGGGCCTTGAGCAGCGTGAGCGCCAGCAGGTCGGTAGCGAAGATGGCTGCGGCCTGTTTGGCGTGGATGGCGTCCACGTCGGCCTGCCAGTCCTGCACCCAGCCGCTGCTGGCAGGGTACTGGATGAGGGCGGCGAAGAAGTCGCCGGCCAGGGCCGCCTGCCATTCCTCCTGGGAATTGGCCACCACCACGGTGATGCCGATGGGGGCGGCGCGGGTCTGGATGACTTCGATGGTCTGCGGGTGCGCATCGCCGGCCACGATGAAGACGTCGCTCTTGGACTTGACCGAGCGCTTGGCCAGCGTCATGGCCTCGGCGGCAGCGGTGGCCTCGTCGAGCATGGAGGCGTTGGCGATGGGCATGGCCGTGAGGTCGCACACCATGGTCTGGAAGTTGAGCAGCGCCTCCATGCGGCCCTGGGAGATCTCGGCCTGGTAGGGCGTGTAGGCCGTGTACCAGGTAGGGTTTTCCAGCACGTTGCGCAGGATGACGCCCGGCGTGTGCGTGCCGTAGTAGCCCTGGCCGATGAAGCTCTTGAGGATGCGGTTCTTCGACGCAATGGCCTGGAGCTCAGCCAGCGCCGCGGCCTCGGTGGCCGGCGCGGGCAGGTCCATGGGGCGCTGGCGCGCGATGGAGCGCGGCACGATGGAATCAATGAGCGCTCGGCGCGAAGCCTCGCCGATCACCGACAGCATGTGTGCTTCGTCGGCGGCGTCGATGCCAATGTGGCGGGGCAGGAATTCAGCGGCGTTTTCAAGCGCCGCCAGGGGCAGGGGGGAGGGCATCTGCATGGCGAGGGACCAGTCTCAAGAGCGATGGGGCGGTGCGGCGGCGCCGTGTGCACGGCGCCGCGGGTGCATCAGGCGTTCTGGGCGAAGGCGGTATAGGCCGTTTCGTCCATCAGGCCGGCGAGCTGGCCGGCGTCGCTGAGCTTGACCTTGAAGAACCAGCCCGCGCCCAGCGGGTCGGAGTTGGCCAGGGACGGGTCGGCGCGCAGGGCCTCGTTGACTTCGACGATTTCGCCGGACACGGGCATGTAGACATCGGCAGCGGCCTTGACGGACTCGACCACGCCGGCCACGTCGCCCTGGGCAAAAGTGGTGCCCACCGCGGGCAGGTCCACGAACACCACATCGCCCAACGCATCCTGCGCGTGGACGGTGATGCCAACGACGGCCGCGGCCGGGTCGGCTGCGTTGATCCATTCATGGTCTTTGGAAAACTGGATGCTCATGGGGGGCTCCGGGAAGAAGAGGTGGAAGGAAAAGGTTTGAGAGTGGTCAGCCCGCACTGTAGCCGGGCTGACCTGGGCGCGGTGGCAGTTCGCCGCGGTGAATTCAGCCGCGGTAGTAGCGTGTGGGAACAAAGGGCGTGGCAGCCACTTCCATGGGCACGGCCTTGCCGCGCACCATGGCGTTCACACGGGTGCCGGGGGCGGCATGGGCGGGCATTACGTAGGCCAGGGCGATGGGCTTGTCGGCAGTGGGGGCCAGCAGGCCGCTGGTGACTTCGCCGATGCGCTCGCCCGACTCGTTTTGCAACTCGGTGTGCTCACGCACGGGCACGCGCTCCAGCGCCACCAGGCCCACGCGCTTGCGCGTGAGAGTGGCCGGGCTGTCGATCTGGGCCAGCACCTTGTCGGCACCTGGAAAACCGCCAGCGCGCGCGCCGCCTGTACGGCGCACCTTCTGAATGGCCCAGTTCAGGCCGGCTTCGGGTGGGGTGGTGGTGGTGTCGATGTCGTTGCCATACAGACACAAGCCGGCTTCCAGGCGCAGCGAATTGCGTGCGCCCAGGCCGATGGGCTTGACCTCGGGCTGGGCCAGCAGCGTGCGCGCCAGGGCCTCGGCCTGCGTGGCGGGCACCGAGATCTCGAAGCCGTCCTCTCCGGTGTAGCCGCTGCGCGTCACGAAGCACTGCGCCCCGGCGATGTCGAAATGCCCGCCGGTCATGAACACCAGTTTGTCCACGCCTGGTGCCAGACGCGCGAGCACCGCTGCCGCCTGTGGGCCCTGCAGCGCGAGCAGGGCCTGGTCGGGCATGGGAATCACCTGGCAGCGTTGGCCGATGCGCGCCTGGATGTGGGCAATGTCGCCCACCTTGCAGGCGCCGTTGACGATCACGAAGAGCTCGTCCTGCGCCATGCGGAAGAACATGAGGTCGTCGATGATGCCGCCCTCGTCATTGAGGAGCAGGCCGTAGCGCTGCTTGCCCACGGGCAGGTCGACCACGTCCACGGGCATCAGCGTCTCGAACGCGGCAGCGGCGTCAGGGCCGACCAGCTTGAGCTGCCCCATGTGCGACACGTCAAACAGGCCGGCCGCCGTGCGCGTGTGGTGGTGCTCGGCCATCAGGCCCATGGGGTATTGCACGGGCATGGAGTAGCCGGCGAAGGGCACCATGCGGGCGCCCAGTTCGATGTGCAGGGCGTTGAGGGGAGTGGTGAGCAGGTCGGACATGGCGGACAGGGCAATGGGCGAAGGCAAATGGTGGAGCGATCTCTCGATCGCCGATTTGCCCCGCTGTCCGCTTTACCTGAGAGATTCACCCCGCCTGCATGGCATGTCACGGGGCTTGCTCCTTCGGTGGGCCGCATGCTGCTGCGGCCTCTCTCCAGCAAGGGAAACACCCGCATCCCTGCGGGCGTGTCGCCAGTCCTTTTGCCTGAGCGTTCGGCTGCTGCCTGCGCCTTCGGCGGCCCGGCCCTGGGGGGCGCGGACTCTCTCCTGACGGGACGGATTCTATCTATTTTGCGTACACGAGATCACGCAGGGCCAGTGAAAGCGATGGCACGTAGGTGATGACCAGGAGGCACAGCAGGACCACGCCCACGAACGGCAACAGGTGGGCGACGATACGATCCAGGGAGATGCGCGCCACCGTGCATGCCGCGAACAGGTTCACGCCAAAGGGCGGCGTGATCATGCCGAGCGCCAGGTTCACCACCATGATCAGCCCGAAGTGCACCGGGTCCACGCCGAAGTGCTGGGCCACCGGCGCCAGGATCGGCGCCAGCACGATGATGGCGGCGCTGGTCTCGATGAACATGCCGATCACGAACAGCGCGGCATTCACGCCCAGCAGGAACAGCGCGGGCGACTGCAGCACCTCCTGCAGCCAGCGGCCGATGGCGTCCGGCACGCCAGCGCGCGTGATGAGGAAGGCAAACAGGCCCGCATTGGCAATGATGAACATGATCACCGCCGACGAGATGGCCGACTTGCGCAGGATGGCGAACAGGTCCGCGACGCGGATCTCGCGGTAGATCAGCATGCCCACCACCAGCGCGTAGAACACGGCCACGGCAGAGGCCTCGGTGGGCGTGAACACGCCGCCGTAGATGCCGCCCAGGATGATGACTGGCATCAGCAGTGCCCAGCCCGCCTGCAGCAGCGCGCGGCCGAAGGGCATGCGCCCGTCGCCGTCATGCTTGCCCCAGCCCTTGTACTTGCAATACGCCCAGACGAACAACATCAGCGCACCGCTGATGAGGATGCCGGGGCCGAAGCCGGCGATGAACAGCTCGCCAATCGACACCTCGGCCGCCACACCGTACAGGATCATGGGGATGGACGGCGGGATGATCACACCCAGCTCGGCACTGGTGGCTTGCAGCGCGGCCGCGTAGCTGGTGGGGTAGCCATGCTTGATGAGCGCAGGAATCAGGATGGCGCCGATGGCGAACGTGGTCGCCACCGATGACCCTGAGACGGCCGCGAAGATCATGCAGGTGAGCACGCAGGTCATGGGCAGGCCGCCCTGCACGCCGCCCACGATGCTCTTGGCAAACTCCACGAGCCGGCGCGAAATACCGCCGGTCTCCATGAGGTTGCCCGCCAGGATGAAGAACGGAATGGCTGCGAGCGGAAACTTGTTGATGGAGGCGAACATCTCCTTCACGGAGATCAGCATGTTGGCGTTCGCCACCTGGATGCCCAGGATGGAGGCCAGCCCGATGGAGACGGCCACGGAGATGGTGAGCGCGAAGCACAGCACCATGGTGGAGATCATGACCGTGGTCATAGGGCCTCCACGCGCGTCATTTCATGTACTCGTCGTCCCCCGAGGGGGTCGCTCGCTTGCTTGAGGTGGCTCTGCGCGGTGCTCATTGGGCAGTCTCCAGTTCATGGCGCTGCGGGTCGATCAGATTGCCCACGATGCCGAGGATGCTGAACAGCCCACCCACGGGCATGGCCAGATAGGCCCAGAACATGGAAACCGACTCCAGCCCTGCCATCGACTGCACGCCGCCGCGGCGCGCGTAGTCCCACCCCCACCAGATGATCACGGCGATGAGCGCCAGCGCTGCCAGGCACACCACCCAGTCCAGCACGCGGCGCAGCGGGCGCGGGCTCCAGCGGTAGAGCACGTCGACGCTGACCATGGCGCCCTGCCGGAATGCCATGGGAATCGCCAGAAACACCATCCAGATCAGGCTGAAGCGGATCAGCACCTCGGTCCACTCGGCCGGCTCTTCGAAAACGAAACGCATCAGGATCTGGAACATGCCGAGCGCCGAGGCCAGCGCCAGCATGGCGCAGGCGCCCCACATGGCGACGGCGGTGCTCCAGCGCTCGCAGGAGAGGAAGAAGGTTTTCATGCGCACTCACGAAAATATGAATAAAAACGCCCGTGGCGCATGATCCACGGGCGGTAGCAGCTACTGAAAAGTGAGCGTCACTTGTAGTTGCGGATCTTGTCGAGGTTGGCCTTGCCGAACTCTTTCTCGAACTGCGCGTTCACGGGCGCGAGCGCGGCGACAAACTTGGACTTGTCCAGATCGTCGATCACCGTCATGCCCTTGGCGCGCAGGTCGGCCACGCCCTTGGCGTCGTCCTCGTCCACGCGGGCGCGGTTAGCCTTGGTGCCTTCCTTGGCGGCGTCGATGAAGGCCTGCTTGTCCGCAGGGGAGAGCTTGTCGAACACCGCCTTGTTCATCACGAAGATGCAGGGGGAGTACACGTGGCCGGTGAGCGAGAGGTGTTTTTGTACCTGGTCGAACTTGGCCGAGATGATCACGGGCAGGGGGTTTTCCTGGCCGTCCACCGTGCCTTGTTGCAGGGCGGTGAACACTTCGGGGAAGGCCATGGGCGTGGTGATGATGCCGAAGCCCTTGTACGCGGCGATGTGCACCGGGTTCTCCATGGTGCGCATCTTCAGGCCCTTCAAGTCCTCAGGCGTCTTCACGTCGCGCTTGCTGTTGGTCATGTGGCGAAAGCCATTCTCCGCCCAGGCCAGCGCCTTGAAGCCCTTGGCATCGAACTTGGTCAGCAGGTCCTGGCCGATCGGGCCGTCGAGCACGGCGCGTGCGTGGGCCTTGTCACGGAACAGGAAGGGCACGTCCAGGATCTTGGTCTCGGGCACGAAGTTGGGCACCGGACCGGTGGAGCTGAAGGCCAACTCCTGTGTGCCTAGCTGCACCGCCTCGATGGATTCGCGCTCGCCGCCCAGCGCGCCGTTGTAGAAGGTCTGCACCTTGTAGCGCCCGCCGGTGCGCTTCTCGACCTCCTTGGCAAACGTGTCGATGGCGACGCCCTGGTGGGAGTTCTGCGCCGTCGAGATGCTGATGCGCATTGTGGTTTGTGCCAAGGCCGTTGCGGCCATGCCCAGTGCCAAGCCCAGGCCCAGCGCAAGTTTGGTCAGCTGCATGTTGTCTCCTGTGAATCTGCGGGTGCTGCCGAAAAATTATGGCAATGCAACATGACGCAGGTCATAGGGGTTTGCGCGGGGACTTGAGGAGGGCAGTCCTGGCCCGTCTTGCCAAGTCCCCGCCCAGCGGTAACCGGGCGGGGTCTCGTCAATGTCGTGCGCCCCGGTAAGAGCGCCTTGATGGAGAAGAAGTATGCGCCGCGGGTTGTGGATGAATTTGCTGAATTTCTCTATAAAAACCTACATTGAAGAAAAATTTTCTGCAGTATCTAGGTTTCACGAATAATGCAGCACATGGATCGCCTAGACAGAAAAATTCTCTCCGTCCTGCAAGGCAATGCACGCGCCAGCCTGCAAGAGATCGGCGCCGCCGTCGGCCTGAGCCCCTCGCCGTGCTGGGGCCGCATCAAGAAGATGGAGGAGGCCGGCGTGATCGAAGGCTATACCGTGCGCCTGAACCCGCTGGCGCTGGACCTGGGCGACACGGTGCTGGTGCAGGTGACGCTGGACAGCCATTCGGACAACACGCTGGAAAAGTTCGGCGAGATGCTTGCCAGTATCCCGGAAGTGGTGGAGGCGCACCTGGTCTCTGGCGACTACGATTACCTGCTGCGCGTGGTGGTCAAAGACACGCGCGACTACGAGCGCCTGCTGCGCGAGAAGCTTTACAGGATCAAGGGTATACGCCACAGCCGCTCGAGCTTCGTGTTGCGCACGCTCAAGAAGGCGGACCTGCCCCTGTTCCCGGGTTAACACTTCTCGCGGCGATTGGCCGTCAGAACTTCCACGTCACGTCCAGGCGTACGTTGCGGCCCGGCTCGGCGAAGCCCCGGCCACTGATGGCGCCAGCGGTACTCACGTAGTAGGCGTAGCTACCCTGGTCGTAGTAGAACTTGTTGAGCAGGTTGCGCGCGCCGAAGGTCACGCGCAAGCGGTCGTTGCCGTAGGGCAGCCAGTTGACGTAGACGTCGTGCACGCCAAAGCCGGGCTTGTGCTTGGTGGCGGTGCGGCTTTCGGAAATCAGATATTCGGTCGAGGTCTTGGATTCCACGAAGCGCCCAAACCATTCCAGGTCCAGGTTCCACGTGGGGATGCGGTAGCCCAGGTTCAGGTTCCAACTGCGGCCGGTGGACACGCCCAGCCCGTAGGCCTCGTCGCCCAGGTCGTAGCCGTTGAGCTGGGGCTTGGCGCTGGCCACAGCAAGACCGCTGCGCCACACGCTGCGATTCCATGCCACACCGACCTCGTAGCCTGAGGACTTCATCGTACCTACGTTGGCCACGGCCCAGGTTGCGCCGGTGGTGGTGGAGATGAAGTTGCGGATCTGCTGGCGGAACACGGTGGCTTTAGCGCTCCACGGGCCCTCGTTGTAGTTCACGCCCAGCTCGACGTTGCGGGCCTTTTCTGGCTGCAGTCCGGGGTCGTTCCGCCAGCGGGTGTTGTCCACATAGAACGCCTCCTTGAGTCCCGCGCCGCGCAGGGCGGTGCCTGCGGACGCGCGCACGCTCAGCGCGTCGGTCGCCATCCAGGTCAGAGACATGTTGGGGCTCAAGCCGCGGCTGGAGATACGCTGCGCGTGGTTGTCGGTGTAGCCGTACCAGTCGTAGCGCGCGCCCGCCCCCAGGAGGAACTGGTCGCCCAGTGGGATGCTGCCTTCGGCGAACAGTCCCTTCACGCTGCTTTCTTCGCGCCCGTTGCTGGTGGATGCGGCGGGCGGGCGGGCATGGACGGCGTTCATCTCGAAGCGATGGATGTTCAGTCCGTAGCGCACGGTGGCGTCCGCCACGCGGGTGGCGGCTTTCAGGTTCAGCCCGCTGGAGGCGATCTCTTCGCCGAACTGATGACCCAGCGGCTTGTTGAACTGCGGCTGCGCGGCCGTCGTGATGCGCGTGACCTTCATCGTGTCGGAGAACAGTCCTAACTCCATGGCCGGAAGGGTGCGCGTGCCGTCATAGCGGTAGGTGACGGTGAGCGTGTCACGCGTGGTCTTCTGGGGCATGAGCGAATTTCCCTGGCCCTGCCAGAAGTTGGGGCGCAGGTAGCGCGAACCCTCGTCCTGCACGGCCTGATAGCCCAGCGTGAGGCGGTGGCCGGGGGCGATGCGCCAGTTGAGCTTGCCCAGCCCGCTGCTTTGCTTGGAGCCGCTGTGCGTCTGCCGGGTGCCGTCGCCCGCCTGGTAATCATCGTTGTCGTCACGGTTGGCGGACACCAGAAAGTCCACGCTCTCGCCCGCCAGGCCGTACAGCGCCGCGCCCCAGCGGTGCCCGTCGTTGGATGCCACGCCGCCGCGCACGCTGGCGCCAAAGGTCTGGCCGTCGCGCAGAAGCTGCCGGCCATCCTTGGTGGTCATGCGGATGGAGCCTGCCAGCGCCCCCGGCCCGGCACTCGCGGGTGTGGCTCCGCGGTCAATCTCCACGCTGTGGATGAGTTCCGGGTCGATCAGCAGGCGGGACTGGTGGTGGAACGCCCGGCCGCTCTGCGCCGCGCCGTCCAGCGTGGTGTTGAGCATGGAATCCTCCACGCCCCGGATGTAGAGTTTTTGTGCGATGGCCGCACCGCCACCCACCGACACGGCGGGCTCGTCGCGCAGCATCTCACCCAGGCTGCGCGCCGCGTGGGTCTGCACAGCTTCGCTGGTGACGGTGGTGGTCACGTCGGACACGAGTTTTTCCTGCACGCTGACAGTGGCGAGTGTGGGCTCCTGCGCCAGCGCGAGTGAGGCCGAGAACAGGCCGGGCAGGGCCAGAAGCAAGGGGTAGGGGCAAGGGTGTTTCACGAACATGGAAGAGGGAGCGCCTGGTAGGTGTGGCGAGACCGCTGAGATTGAGAATGGTTATCAACTGGCGTGTAGTATCGGGACAGCTCCGTTCTTCTTCTTTTGCGCTGACAGGGAATATGTTTGCCGCGACAAAAACCTTTGCCTCGATCGTGAATCGCCGGCAGGCCGAGCCCCAGGCGGGGGAAATGACGGCCCTGCTGCTGGACCGGCTGGCGCACGGTGGGGCTCTGAGCGGGCCCGAGCAGGCCGTCGGCGGTTCCGTGTTCAACGGCACGCTGTCCCTGGCCGAACTGCGCGCCGGGTTCTTCCTGCACCGCACGGACATCGCGTACCTGCGTGGCTTGACCAGCCGCTTCCCGCTGACCAAGAGCGGGATCAAGATCGTGTTCAAGCTGCAGGGCGGCGGCAGGCTGCGCATCGGCCCCCTGGCCCTGCCGGTGGCGGTGCCCCCAGGCGGGGGGCCCGGGCGGCCGTGGTGGCACTGCGCGGGCCGGCGCCGTACGAGCACCGCTGCCGCGCGCCGTCGCGCGAGCGCATGCTGGTTCTCACGCTGACGCCGCAATGGCTGGACAAGGCGGGGCTGGGCCACCTGAACGCGCTGCCCCACCTGTCCATGACGGCGTGGGCGCCTTCGCCCAGGGCGGTGTACGTTGCCGAGCAGTTGTTGGCAGAGGGCCAGTTGCAGGACGGGCCGCTCAGCGGGTTGCAGCAGGAGTGCCTGACGCTCGAACTGGTCATCGAGGCGCTGGCGCAGTGGGTCGCGCCCGCCAATTCCGCCGCCGCATGCGAGGCAGCCGGATTGCGGCCAACCGCGTACCAGCGGGCATGCCATCTGCGCGACTGGCTCGACAGCGGCGCCGCTGACTCCCTCACCATGGGCGCAATCGCGCGGCACATGGGCTGCAACGCCAGCACCCTGCAAACGCAGTTCCGCCAGGCATTCGGCAAGCCCATCTTCGAACACTTGCGCGAAGGCCGCTTGCGCAGGGCGGCCGATGCCATCACGGCACAGGGCATCACCGTGGCGCAGGCGGCGGACTTGGCGGGCTACCGCAGCCCTGCGAATTTCTCCACCGCCTTTCGCCGGCTCTACGGCTTTTCGCCCAAAAATCTCCGCGCGAAGCGCTGACTACCGCGCGGCGCACGCTTCCCGTATTTGAAGCGAAATTGCCCTCTAGCGCTTTCCTGAAACGCGCCAGTAGCTATTAATAGAGAAGCATCAGTCGAGCAGCAGCGCGTCGTCGGCCAGCTTCTCGCCGCGCACCTTCTCGAACATCTGCAGCAGGTCGGGCACGTCCATACGCGCGCGCTCGTCGCCCGAGACGTCCAGCACTACCTGCCCCTGATGCAGCATGACGGTGCGCTGGCCTACGTCCAGCGCCTGGCGCATGCTGTGCGTGACCATCATGGTGGTGAGCTGGTTCTCGGCCACGATGCGGGCCGTGAGCTGCAGCACGAAATCGGCCGTGCGTGGGTCCAGCGCGGCGGTGTGCTCGTCCAGCAGCAGGATGCGCGAGGGCTGCAATGCCGCCATGAGCAGGCTCACGGCCTGGCGCTGGCCGCCCGACAGCAGACCGATGCGGTCGGTGAGGCGATTCTCCAGGCCCAGGCCCAGCGTGGCCAGACGTTCGCGAAACATGGCGCGTTCAGACTGCTTGACGGCGCCGCGCAGGCCGCGACGCGTGCCGCGCTGCTGGGCCAGGGCCATGTTCTCCTCGATGGTGAGATCTTCGCAGGTGCCGGCCATAGGGTCCTGGAACACGCGCGCCACGCGGCGGGCGCGCTCCCACACGGGCTGGCGCGTCACGTCCTGGTTGTCGATGGCGATGCGGCCGGTGTCCACCGACAGGTCGCCCGAGATGGCATTCAGGAAGGTGGATTTGCCTGCCCCGTTGGAGCCGATGACGGTGACGAACTGACCCGCCGGGATGTCCAACGACATGCCGCGCAGCGCGCGCGTTTCGATGGGCGTGCCGGGGTTGAAGGTGATGAAGAGGTCTTGTGCGCTCAGCATGGAGAGAGCCTTCCTTTCAGCGGCCGCGTGCGGCCAGCTTGCGCTTGAGCTGCGGAATCACGAGTGCGATGGTGACCAGCACGGCAGTCACCAGGTTGAGGTCCTGCGCCTTCAGGCCGATGAAGTCGCTGTTGAGCGCCAGCGCGATGAAGAAGCGGTACACGATGGCGCCGATGATCACGGCCAGCGTGGCCAGCACCAGGCGGCGCGAGGGCAGGATGCTCTCGCCCACGATCACGGCGGCCAGGCCGATGACGATGGTGCCGATGCCCATGGAAATGTCCGAGCCGCCCTGCGTCTGCGCGAACAGCGCGCCCGCCAGTGCCACCAGCGCGTTGGATACGGCCATGCCCAGCAGCACCATGGCGCCGGTGTTGATGCCCTGCGCGCGGGCCATGCGCGCGTTGGAGCCGGTGGCTCGGATGGCCAGGCCGCGCTCGGTGGCGAAGAACCAGTCCATGAACAGCTTGGCCGCGATCACGATCACCAGCAGGATCATCGGGCGCGACCAGTAGTCGTCCAGGCCCGGCGGCTGGAGCAAGGTGAACAGCGTCTCGTCGTTGATCAGCGGCACGTTGGGGCCGCCCATGATGCGCAGGTTGATGGAATACAGCGCGATCATCATCAGAATGGACGCCAGCAGGTCCATGATCTTCAGGCGCACGTTCAGCCAGCCCGTGACCAGGCCGGCAACAGCCCCCGCCGCGGTGGCGGCCACCGTGGCCACGTAGGGGTTATGGCCGGTGGAAATGAGGATGGCGCAGACCGCGCCGCCCAGCGGGAAGCTGCCGTCCACCGTCAGGTCGGGAAAGCGCAGCAGCCGGAACGAGATGAAGACGCCCAGCGCGACCAGGCTGAAGATCAGGCCGATCTCGACGGCACCCAGCAGGGAAAAGAGTGACATGGACAGTGGCGGATAGAAAACAAAGCAGGAGCCATGGCGCCATGGCTCCTGCGTGGGGTGCCAGTGGCCCGGGCTGCCGCGGCGGCCCGGCCTTGGCGCGAAGGTTTATTGGACCACTTGCGTGGCGGATTTCACCAGCGCGTCGGAGAGCTTCACGCCCTGCTTCTCGGCGGCGCCGGGGTTCACGAACAGTTCCATCTTCGTGCTGACTTCGGGCTTGATGTCGCCGGGCTTTTCGCCCTTGAGCAGGCGCACCACCATGCGGCCGGTCTGTTCGCCCAGGTCGCGGTAGTTGATGCCCAGGGCGGCGATGGCGCCGCGCTTGACGCTGTCCGTGTCGGATGCCACCAGCGGCACCTTGGCCTCCTGGCCGACCTTCACCAGCGACTCGTAGGCCGAGACGACGTTGTTGTCGGTGTTGGTGTAGATCACGTCCACTTTGCCCACCAGGCTGCGCGCGGCGCTGCTCACATCCACCGAGCGCGGGGCAGAAGCCTCCACCAGCGTCATGCCCATCTTGGGCAACAGTTGCTTGAGTTCCTTGACCACGACGACGGAGTTGGCCTCGCCCGGGTTGTAGACCATGCCCACGCGCTTGGCGCCGGGCACGACCTGCTTGACCAGGTCCATCTGCTTGTCCAGCGCCAGCATGTCGGACACGCCGGTCACGTTGGTCTTGGAGGGTTCCCAGTTCTTCACCAGCTTGGCGGCCACGGGATCCGTCACGGCAGAGAACACCACAGGCACGGTCTTGGTGGCAGCCACTACGGCCTGGGCAGAGGGCGTGGCGATGGCGACGATGGCGTCGGGCTTGTCACCCACGAACTTGCGCGCGATCTGCGCGGCGGTGCCCGTGTTGCCCTGGGCGCTCTGGTATTGCCACTTGAGGTTTTTGCCCTCTTCAAAGCCGGCGGCCTGCAACTGGGCCTTCACGCCGTCGCGGATCGAGTCCAGGGCGGGGTGCTCCACGATGGCGGTCACGGCAACGGACTTTTGCTGCGCATGCGCCACGGGCGCGAGGGCGGCTGCGGCCAGGGCGATAGCGCCCAGGGGCGCCCAAGACAAACTCTTCATAACGGTTCACTCTCCAATTGAACGTGCGGTGTTTTCCTGTGTTTGTAATACCAGGCCGGCGCAGGAACCACGCGCGGCCTTGTGGGGAGTCTACCGTTTGCCTGCCGTCCATGGACGGAACGGGCGCTGCGGCACTTTGGGGTCAAAAGTGCCTCTACGGCTTTTCAGTCAAGCGCTAACAGCTATTAAAAATATAGCATTGCGCAGCAACCCCTTGGTTACATGCCCGAATAGTTCGGACCGCCGCCGCCTTCCGGTGTGACCCAGACGATGTTCTGCGTCGGGTCCTTGATGTCGCAGGTCTTGCAGTGCACGCAGTTCTGGGCGTTGATCTGCAGGCGTTGTGCGCTGCCGCCCTTGGCTTCGTCCGGCACGAACTCATACACGCCGGCCGGGCAGTAGCGCGCCTCGGGGCCGGCGTACTTGGCCAGGTTCACATTCACCGGCACGCTGGCGTCCTTGAGCGTCAGATGCGCGGGCTGGTCCTCGGCGTGGTTGGTGTTGCTGATGAACACGCTGGACAGGCGGTCGAAGGTCAGCTTGCCGTCCGGCTTGGGATACACGATGGGCTTGCACTCGGCCGCGGGCTTCAGGTAAGCGTGGTCAGGCTTGTCGCGGTGCAGCGTCCATGGAATGTGGCCCTTGAGCACGAACTGCTCGATGCCGTTCATCACCGTGGCCGTGACCAGGCCCTTCTTGAACCAGGCCTTGAAGTTACGTGCCTTGTTCAGTTCGGTGTAGAGCCAGCTGCCCTCGAAGGCCTTGGGATAGGCCGAGAGCTCATCATGCTGGCGGCCATTTTGAATGGCGTCATATGCCGCCTCGGCGGCCAGCATGCCGGTCTTGATGGCGGCATGGCTGCCCTTGATGCGGCTCACGTTCAGGAAGCCCGCCTCGCAGCCCACCAGCGCGCCGCCCGGGAAGACGAACTTGGGCAGGCTCATCAGGCCGCCGGCCGTGATGGCGCGTGCGCCGTAGCCCAGGCGCTTGGCGGGCTTGATGCCCTTGGCCTCGTCGCCCTCCAGGTACCAGCGGATGTTGGGGTGGGTCTTCCAGCGCTGGAATTCCTCGAACGGACTCAGGTAGGGGTTGCTGTAGTCCAGGCCGGTGATGAAGCCCAGCGTGACCTTGTTGTCCTCCAGGTGGTAGAGGAAGGCGCCACCGTAGGTGCTGTTGTCCATGGGCCAACCGGCGGTGTGCAGCACGAAGCCGGGCTGGTGGCGCTGGGGGTCGATCTCCCACAACTCCTTGATGCCGATGCCGTAGGTCTGGGGGTCGCTCTCCGCGTCCAGCTTGTAGCGGGCGATGACCTGCTTGCCCAGGTGACCACGCGCACCCTCGGCAAAGATGGTGTACTTGGCATGCAATTCCATGCCCAGCTGGAATTCGCTCGTGGGCTCGCCGTCCTTGCCCACCCCCATGTTGCCGGTGGCCACGCCCTTGACAGAGCCGTCTTCGTTGTAGAGCACTTCAGCGGCGGCAAAGCCGGGGAAAATCTCCACGCCCAGGCCTTCCGCCTGTTCAGCCAGCCAGCGCACCACGTTGCCCAGGCTGACGATGTAATTGCCGTGGTTCTGAAAGCACTGCGGCAGCAGGAAATTGGGCGTGCGCAGGGAGGACTTCTCGCCCAGGAACACCATGGCGTCGTCGGTCACGGGCTGGTTCAGCGGCGCGCCCTTGGCCTTCCAGTCGGGGATCAGTTCGGTCAATGCCTTCGGGTCCATGATGGCGCCGGACAGGATGTGCGCGCCCGGCTCGGAGCCCTTTTCGAGCACGACGACGGAAACGTCCTGGCCCTTCTCGGCCGCCAGTTGCTTCAGGCGGATGGCGGTGGCAAGCCCGCCGGGGCCGCCGCCGACGATCACCACGTCATATTCCATGGCTTCCCGGGGACCGTAGGTGCTCAGAATTTCGTCGTTCGTCATGGGTGTCTCTTCTGCTTCGATAGTGGAAAAAGGCAGGGTGCCGGCCTGGGGAGCGATGGCCCTGTGTGGTGACCGATTGTATTCAGGCCGTCGCACAGGAATCGCACGGTCGTTCACTTCTCGCAATGCCGTCCAGACACTTCATTTTGTGCAGTGCACAAGCGCAAACGGGGCGTTCGGGCACCTTCGCTTTATGCGGGAGCGAACTGAAAAACGGCAAGCGATGCCCGCTTTTTCGAATCCCGCATTCCGTAATTTGGCAGCGCTTTCGTTATGTGAAAGTGAAGGCCACGGCAAACACGAGTCTGGCACCGCGACGGCCAGCTGTGGTGTGGCAACCTGGCGGGAATTGGACGGGACACTAGGGTAAACACTTAGCTAGAGCAGGGGCATTCCGCGGGAGATGCTTGTTACCAGCCACTTCCGAATAAAGTCACATTTATTTACATTTGGCGGTTTTTCCTGCTCGTGCTTGCTTCACGGACGGTAAGTCAGCCGTTCACGTTCCGAGGTACACATGGAAAACTTTCGTATCGGCACCCGCCTGACGGCTGGGTTTGGCCTGCTCATCCTGTTTGCGGTGCTCATGCTCACAGTGGGGGTGTGGCAGTTGCAGGAGGTGGCCGGGAGCACGCGGCAAATCCTTTCTGTGCCGCTCCAGAAGGAACGGCTGGTGACCGACTGGTACGGAGTGATTCGCGCCAGCATCCAACGTGCCACTGCTGTCGCGCGCAGCAGCGACGACTCGCTGACGGAGTTGTTCGCCGCAGAGAACGCCGCGTCGAGCAAGGAAACCAACGAACGGCAGGCCCAGTTCGTCAAGCTCATTTCCGGCAGCGAAGAGCAAGCCCTCTTTGACACTCTCAGCGGACACCGTCAGGCATACATCCAGGCCCGTGACGCCATCATCGCCGCCAAGAAGGGCGGGCAGGCAGAGCAGGTGACCACCTTGTTCGAGCGCCAGTTCGTTCCTGCCTCCCGTGGCTATCTGGAAAGCCTGGCGGCGCTGCGCGACTTCCAGCGGGCCAGTATCGATCGCAACGGGCAAGACATCGACAGCAGCGCTACCGCAAGCTCCTGGCTGATGGGCGGCATCGGGCTGGTGGTCCTGGTGGCGGGCATCGGTGTGGCCTGGATCCTTACCCACAGCATCACTGCGCCGTTGGCCCGCGCTGTCCAAGCAACGCAGGTGGTCGCCGCAGGAGACCTCACGCATGCCGTGCACTCCAGCGGCCGGGACGAAGGTGCCCAGCTGTTGCAAGCGCTGCAAGCCATGACCGACCGTTTGCGTACCATCGTGAGCGAAGTGCGCCAGGGCGCCGACAGTATCGCGGGTGCGTCGGCAGAGATTGCCGCAGGCAACCTGGACTTGTCCCGGCGCACGGAACAGCAAGCCAGTTCGCTGGAGGAAACGGCAGCTTCCCTGGAAGAGCTGACGTCGACGGTGCGTCAGAACGCCGACAACGCCCATCAAGCCAACCAGCTGGCGCGCACGGCGGCAGAGCAGGCCCAGCAGGGCGGCCAGGTGATGGACGATGTGATGCAGACCATGCGCGCCATCGACGCGTCGTCGCGCAAGATCGTGGACATCATTGGCGTGATCGACTCCATTGCCTTCCAGACCAACATCCTTGCGCTCAACGCGGCGGTCGAAGCGGCACGGGCCGGCGAGCAGGGGCGGGGGTTTGCCGTGGTGGCCTCCGAGGTGCGCTCATTGGCCGGCCGTTCGTCCGAAGCGGCGAAGGAAATCAAGGACTTGATCGGACGTTCGGTCAATACCGTCGAGGCGGGTAACCAACTCGTGGCGAAGGCCGGCACATCCATCCAGGACATCATTCGCAGCGTTGACCAGGTGAGCGCGCTGGTGGGTGAAATCAGCGCGGCAAGCCGTGAACAGAGCTCGGGCATCGAGCAGGTGAATATCGCGGTGGCGCACATGGACCAGGCGACGCAGCAAAATGCCGCGCTCGTCGAAGAGGCCACCGCTGCGACGCAATCGCTGCAGGGCCAGGCGGCGCAAGTGGCCCAGGCCGTAGGGGTCTTCCGCGTTGATTCCTCGGCAGTCGCATTGCCGGCACCGCAAGCCTGATCCGGGATACCACCGCACTTGCCACCCCGGCGGGCCCCCGGGGCCTGGCGCTGGCGTAAGGGCAACGGTTGGCTTACCTGGGCGTCAGCAACAGCCGCGCCTCGAACCCGCCAGTCTCGCCAGCCAGGGGTGACGTGAGTTGTAGTTGGGCATCGTGCTTGGCCGCAATGGTCGCGACGATGGACAGACCCAGCCCATATCCCGTACGGTCGGCGCTCTGGCGCACATGGCGCTGCTGCAGGGTCTGCAGGCGGTCGCTGCTCACACCCGGGCCGTGGTCGCGCACGGCGATGGCGCAGCCGGGGCCCACAATGAGTTCTACCGCGCTGTCGCCGGCATAGCTCAGTGCGTTCTCCAGCAGGTTGCGCAGGGCAATGGCCAGCGCGTCGAAATCGCCCCGCGCTACGGGAGCGGGCCCTTCGTAAGCGGTCACCAGGTCCAGCCGGTCGGCGGCGCGATCATCCTGCCAAAACTCCTGCGCCACCGTGGTGGCCAGATGGGCCAGGTCCACGGGCTCCCGGGTATAGGGAGCACTGGACTCGGCGCGCGACAGCTGCAGCAGCTTTTCGGTGCGGCGGCTCAGCGTTTGCAGCGCGGCGATGGCGGCCTGCACGTCGTCACGGTGCAGGCCATGTTCCAGCGCGGTCTGTAACCGCAGGCGGGCCGCGGTGAGCGGCGTGCGCAGTTCGTGCGCAGCGTTCGCGGCCAGGGCGCGTTCCACGTCCAACGCGCGGGACAGGCGGTCCAGCAACCGGTTTACATGGTCTTCCACGCTGCGCAGTTCACGCGGCAGGCCGGGCAGGGCGATCGGGGTGAGCTGCTGCCCGTCGCGCAGGCTGATCTCGTGCGTGAGAGCGTCCAGCACCTGCAATTCGCGCCGCGCGATGCGCCGCAGCAGCAGCGCCAGCAGGGGCAGCATGGCCACCATGACGATGCCCAGGCCGACCAGGGTGCGGTTCACCGCCTCGCGCCGCTCGTGCAGCGGGTCGGCCACCTGCATGAAGAGGGGGCGAGTGGGGTGCGACAGGGTGTAGACACGCCATCCGTGCGTGTTCTCGAAGCCCGGCGCCAGCGGTACGTCGAACTGCTCGGGCTGGGCCTCGGCCGACCGCGCCAGCACGCGCGTGTCGGGCGCGACGATCTGGTAGAGCAGGTCGGCATCGGCAAACGATCCCGGAGAGGGCAGGACCAGCGGCCCCTCGGCCGCGTCGCGCGGGCCGGCCGCGTCCAGGTGGTCCAGGGCAATATCGAAGAAACGGTGTGAGACCTCGACCAATTCGTTGTCGAAGTTGTAACTGATCTCGCGGTCCGTGTACCACACCACGCCCAGCACGCACAGCAGCCACACGCCGCCCACCCAGAGGATCAGGCTGCGCGTCAGTCGCCCCGCAAGGGTCTGCGTGCTCAATGGCCCGCGCAGGTGCGCCCTCATGCCGTTGCGCCTTCGTCAGGACGGTGCACGAGGCGGTAGCCCAACCCGCGCAGGGTCTCGATGTGTTCGCGCCCCAGCTTGCGCCGCAGCCGGCTGATGAACACCTCCAGCGTGTTGCTGTCGGCCTCGTCGTCAAAGCCATACAGCGCGTCCTGCAGGCTTTCGCGCGTGTGGATGCGCTCGGGGCGGGTTGCCATCACGCGCAGCAGCGCCCATTCCTTCTGCGTGAGCGCGATCGGCACCCCGGCGCGGCGCACCTGCTCGCGCGACAGGTCAATCTGCAGGTCGCCCAGCGCCAATACCGGTACATAGGCGGCGTTGCGGCGGCGTTCCACCGCGCGCAGGCGGGCCAGCAGTTCACCGGGGTCGTAGGGCTTGACGAGGTAGTCGTCCGCTCCCGCGTCCAGACCGGCGATGCGGTCGCTGACCTGGTCGCGCGCCGTCAGCACGATGACGATGGGCCGGTCCTTGAGGGCGCGGATCTGCGGCAGCAGGCTCAGGCCATCCCCGTCGGCCAGGTGCAGGTCCAGCAGCACCGCGGCGTACTGGGCCGCGCGCAGGGCGGCGCCGGCCTGCGCCAGGCTGGGAACGGCATCGACCACGAAGGCCTTGGCGCGCAGATAGCCGCACACGGCCTCGGACAGGGCTTCGTCGTCTTCTACCAGCAGCACGCGCATGCAGATTTCTCTAAGGTGGGTGAGGCCGAAAGTGTAGGGCGCTGCGGGCGGTCTGGTGTTCATGGTGCATTCAGGCCGCGGGCGTAGCCTGACGGGGTGCCGTTTTCTGCCCATGGCGGTGTTGTGCCGCCATCCCTTGCCATGCCCTTCTGGAATTTGCGCCGCCTGTATGCGGTGACGTTGTTGCTTTTCCTGTTGCTCGTCTTGTGGGACGCTTCGGGCCTGGATCTGCCATTGGCCCGCCTGTTTGGGGGGGCGCAGGGCTTTGCCTGGCGTGACCACCATACCTTTGCCCTGCTGACGCATGAGGGTCCGCGCTATGCCAGCGGTGCGCTGCTGGCCGCACTGGCGGTGGGGGTGTGGCGGCCCTGGGGATTCCTGCGCGTCATGGCGCCGGCGCAGCGCGCGCAACTGGTGCTGTCCGTCATCGGGGGGATGCTGGCGGTTTCGGTGTTCAAGCGCCTGAACACCACCAGCTGTCCCTGGGATCTGGCCGAGTTCGGCGGGGTGGCGCAGTACGTCTCGCACTGGGTGTGGGGCGTGCGCGACCTGGGGCCGGGGCACTGCTTCCCTGCAGGGCATGCCTCGGCCGCGTTTGGCTTTGTAGCGGGCTGGTTCGTACTGCGCCGCGCGGCGCCGAACGTAGCGCGCCTCTGGCTGCCCGGCGCTCTGATGGCCGGGCTGGCACTGGGCTGGGCGCAGCAGATGCGCGGTGCACATTTCATGAGCCACACACTGTGGTCCGCCTGGTCCTGCTGGACCGTGGGCCTTGCGTTGGAAAGTCTGGCGCAGCTGCACGTGCGCCTGGGAGTTGCGGCAGATACAAAGCTGAACGAAGCCTGAGCGGCGTCTTCAGCTTGGCTTCAGTGGCAGGTTCCACGATGGCGGCATGTCTTCGCGCGCCTCCATTGCCTCTCCCTCCTCGGCCTCCGTGCCGCTTGTGTCATCTTCCAGCCCTGCCGACGAAGGCCTCTTGCGTGGTGCGCTGCGCCGGCTGGATGGCTGGATGGCCACCCCGCTGTCGGCGCAGCAGGTGGTGGTGCGCCTGTCGCTGTACCTGGTACTGGCGGCCAACTGGCCGCTGTGGCTGCAAATCACGCGCATTGGCGGCGCGCCCAGCCTGTACCTGCGTTCAGCGGCTGCCTTGGCCGTGCTGACGGCGTGCGGCACGGTGGCCATTCTGGCATTCACCGCCTGGACGCGCGGCATGAAGCTGCTGTGGTGGCTGGTGGTCATGGTGGCCGCGCTGTCGCAGTACTACATGCTGACCTACAGCGTGGTCATGGACCCCAGCATGGCCGCCAACGTGCTGCAGACGGATGCGCGCGAGGTGGCCGACCTGCTGAGCCTGCGCATGCTGGCTGCGGTGCTGGCCGTCGCGGCGCTTCCCTCCTGGTGGTTGCTGCGTGTGCGTATTCCCGCCATGCGGCCGCTGCGCCAGGTGGGCCGCAACCTGGCGCTGCTGGTGCTGGCGCTGGGCCTGGCCGCAGGCACGGTGGCGGCCATGTCGCGGGACCTGGCGCCGCTGATGCGCAACCACCCGCACCTGCGCTACCTGATGAACCCCTTGGCCAGTCTGTACTCCACCTCCGTGTCGGCCCTGCGACCGGTGTTCGCACGCAACCGCACGCTGGTGCCGATGACCCAGGGCGCCGCGCTGGGCGCCAGCTATGCGGCCGGGGCGCGGCCCACGCTGTTCGTGCTGGTGGTGGGCGAGACGGCGCGTGCGGACCATTTCGGCATCAACGGCTATGGCCGCGACACCACGCCGGAACTGACCAAACGCAACGTGATGAGCTGGCGTGAAGTGCGCTCGTGCGGCACCAGCACGCTGGCGTCGCTGCCTTGCATGTTCTCGCCACTGGGCAAGAGTGCATTCGAGTCGCGTGACAACGACTACGAGAACCTGCTGGACGTGGCGCAAGCCGCGGGTATGGGCGTGCTGTGGCTGGACAACCAGTCCGGCTGCAAGGGCGTGTGCGACCGCGTGCCGCACGCATCGGCCGCCGAAGGCCTGGATGCCGATGCGCGCAAGCAGTTGTGCGATGGCGGCGAATGCCGCGACGAGGCCATGCTGCACAACCTGGATGCGCGCCTGGCCGCCTTGCCTGCGGCGCAGCGCGAGCGCGGCGTGCTGCTGGTGCTGCACCAGATGGGCAGCCATGGGCCGGCCTACTACAAGCGCTCGGCCGATGCAGGCAAGCGCTTCATGCCCGAATGCCGCACGGAAGTGCTGGCCGACTGCGCCCACGGCGAATTGGTGAACGCCTACGACAACTCCATCGCCGCGACGGATGCTTTCCTGGGCAAGACCATCGACTGGCTGCGTGGCCAGAGCGCCAAGTACGACACGGCCCTGCTGTACCTGAGCGACCATGGCGAGTCGCTGGGCGAGTACGGGTTGTTCCTGCACGGTATGCCCTACGGCGTGGCGCCCGACATGCAAAAGCACGTGCCCATGGTGGCGTGGATGGACACCTCCTTCCTGCGCCGTGACGGGTTGGCGGCCGACTGCCTGCGCGCCAGCGGCGATGCGCCGTTGACGCACGACAACCTCTACCACACCGTGCTGGGCCTGCTGGACGTGCAGTCGCCTTCCTACCAGCGCCCGCTGGATGCCTTCAGCGGCTGCCGGATCGCCATGTTGGCATCCAAATAAAAACAGCCGCCAGCGCTTATCTATCAAGCGCGAGCAGCTATTGTTTTAAGAGCGTCTTGGCGCTCAGGCCTTCTTCTCGCGCGGCAGGCGGCCCATCAGGTAGAACTCGGGATTGGGCTGCATGCCGGCAAAGCTGGCCATGCGGTTGGACAGGCCGAAGAACGCGGTGATGGCCGCAATGTCCCAGATGTCTTCATCGTCAAAGCCGTGGGGGTACAGCGCCTCGAAGTCGGCGTCCTCGATCTCGTGCGCGCGCTGGCAGACCTTCATGGCGAAGTCGAGCATGGCTTTCTGGCGCGGCGGAATGTCGGCCTTGCGGTGGTTCACCGCTACCTGGTCGGCCACCAGCGGCTTCTTCTCGTAGATGCGCAGGATGGCCCCGTGTGCCACCACGCAGTACAGGCACTGGTTGGCGGCGCTGGTGGTGGTGACGATCATCTCGCGCTCGCCCTTGGTGAGGCTGCCTTCTTCCTTCAGCATCAGCGCATCGTGGTAGGCGAAGAACGCGCGCCATTCGGCCGGGCGGCGGGCGAACGCCAGGAACACGTTGGGGATGAACCCGGCCTTTTCCTGCACCTCCAGGATGCGGGCGCGGATGTCCTCGGGCAATGTGTTCAGGTCGGGGAAGGGATAGCGCTCGGCCATGGGTGTCTCCTGATTTTTTATGAAAGGTCTGGTCCGAGCATAGCCGAGCGTGCCGCGCCATCGCGCGAGCGCAGCAGCGCCATCAATGCGTCCATGGCCTGGCTCAGCGCGGCGATGTGCTGGTTGGCGGGTTCCAGTTGCTGCAGTGCGCACTGCGCGGCCTCCAGCGTGCTGAGCTGGTGGGGCGCGTGCGCCTTGCGCACGGCGTAACGCGTGGGCGGTACCTGCTGCAGGGCCAGGCGCGGCAGGGCCTGCAACGCAGGGTTGGCCCACAGCATCCTGCGGCTCTTGCGCCAGGTACCGTCCAGCACCACCAGGCGCAGCCGTTCGGGCACTGCCAGCCAGTCGGTCGGCAGCGGCGGCGCGGGCACCATGGGGTGTTGCGGGTCGGGCGGCGTGGACGGGTACAACAGCACTGCGCGGCGCGGTGCCTGCCGGTCGCCATCAACCCAGGGGGCGTTTATTTCCTGCACCAAGGCAGCGTGGTCGAACGTCTCGCCCACCACGATGCGGCTGCCCGGCAGGCACAGGTGCAGCAGCCGTGCCGTGCCCTTGGCCTGGTGCTGCTCCAGCGGGTGCATGAGGATCAGTACCTGCACTTGGTGCGCCACGGGCCGCACGGCGGCGCAGATGCAGGCTGCGGCGGGGCGCTGGCAGCGGGGGCATACGGGCCGGCGGGCCAGGTGGGTGCAGGAGGGCATCGGGCTTGTCAAAAACAGAAGCGCCCAGCGCTTGCCAGGTAAGGGCTGGGCGGTATTTTGATGCTTGGCCCGGGTGCGGGCCAGGGCAGGGCGGCGGCGGTGCTTATTACAGCGTGCCGGCGCGCACGGCTTCGAGGGCAGCCTTCACGCCGGCGCCGTAGGCCGGGTCGGCCTGGGTGCAGTGCGCGATGTGGCGGTCAATGATGTGCTGCGACACCCCGTTGATGTTGCGCGCGGTGTTTTCGCACAGCAGGCGCTGCTTCTCCGGCGTCATCAGGCGGAACAGGTCGCCGGGCTGGGTGAAGTAGTCATCGTCGTCCTCGCGGTAGTTCCAGCGGCTGGCGTCGCCGTAGAGCTTTTCCACCGGTTCGGCGTACGCGGGCTGCTCCTGCCACGCACCCTGGGTGTTGGGTTCGTACGCAATGGTGCGTCCGGCATTGCCGTCCACACGCATAGCGCCGTCGCGGTGGTAGATATTGACCGGGCAGCGCGCGGCGTTCACCGGGATCTGGTGGTGGTTCACACCCAGGCGGTAGCGCGCGGCGTCGGCGTACGAGAACAGGCGCGACTGCAGCATGCGGTCGGGCGACGGGCCGATGCCGGGCACCAGGTTGCTGGGCGCGAACGAGGCCTGCTCCACGTCGGCGTAGTAGTTGTCGGGGTTGCGGTTGAGCTCCATCACGCCGACCTCGATCAGCGGGAAGTCCTTCTTGCTCCACACTTTGGTCAGGTCGAAGGGGTGGAAGCGGTAGGTCTGCGCCTGCTCCTCCGTCATGATCTGCACGCACAGCTTCCACTTCGGAAAGTCGCCGCGGTCGATGGCTTGCAGCAGGTCGCGCTGACTGCTCTCGCGGTCATGGGCGACCACGGCGGCGGCCTCCTGGTCGGACAGGTTCTCGATGCCCTGCTGGCAGACCCAGTGGAACTTCACGTAGTGGCGCTCGCCGGCCTGGTTGATGAGGCTGTAGGTGTGCGAGCCGAAGCCGTGCATGTGGCGGTAGCCGCGCGGAATGCCGCGGTCGCTCATCACGATGGTGATCTGGTGCAGCGCCTCGGGCAGGCCGGTCCAGAAGTCCCAGTTGCTCTCGGCGCTGCGCATGTTGGTGTAGGGGTCGCGCTTCACGGCCTTGTTCAGGTCGGGGAACTTGAGAGGGTCGCGGAAGAAGAACACTGGCGTGTTGTTGCCCACCAAGTCCCAGTTGCCTTCCTCGGTGTACATCTTCACGGCGAAGCCGCGGATGTCGCGCTCGGCGTCGGCCGCGCCGCGCTCGCCGGCCACCGTGGAAAAGCGCGCGAACAACTCGGTCTGCTTGCCGATCGCCGAGAACACCTTGGCGCGGGTGTAGCGGGTGATGTCGCCGGTCACCGTGAAAGTGCCGAAGGCGCCCGAGCCCTTGGCGTGCATGCGCCGCTCGGGGATCACCTCGCGGTGGAAGTGGGCGAGCTTTTCCAGGTGCCACAGGTCTTGCAGGAGCATGGGGCCGCGCGGGCCCGCGGTCAGCGAATCCTGGTTATTGGCCACGGGTGCGCCGGCGGCGGTAGTGAGGCGATGGGTCATGGGAGAGCTCCTTTCTGGACTGCTGCGGGTTAAATAGATGTGAACTATTTGTTTTGAAGAATTATTGTTTCCATCTATTTAAACGGCAAGCCCAAACCCATTGAATTTCCGCAACGCGGCAATAGACGCAGGCTTGCCTACACTGTAGAGCGG
Organism: Diaphorobacter nitroreducens; assembly: GCF_002214645.1. Lineage (NCBI taxonomy): Bacteria > Pseudomonadati > Pseudomonadota > Betaproteobacteria > Burkholderiales > Comamonadaceae > Diaphorobacter > Diaphorobacter nitroreducens. The sequence goes on along the minus strand of NZ_CP016278.1, from coordinate 1,169,006 downwards.
TAACCTGGAAGAAGGTTTGACATGCATTACGACATCGTGATCGTGGGGGGTGGGGCCGGCGGCCTGGAACTGGCTGCACGCCTGGGGCGCGCGCTGGGGCCGCGACAGGGGCGTGAGCGGGTGCTGCTGGTGGACCGCTTTGCGTTCCACATCTGGAAGCCCACGCTGCACGAAGTCGCGGCCGGGACGCTGGACGCCCATCAGGAGGGTCTGTCGTACCCCGTGCTCGCGCGGCGCAACCATTTCAGCTTCACCATGGGCGAACTGGCCGGGCTGGACGCCGCGCGCAAGACCATCGCCCTGGCCCCTCAGCGCAATGCACATGGCGAGGAGGTGGTGCCCGCGCGCACGCTGAGCTTCACGCGCCTGGTGCTGGCGCTGGGCAGCGGCTCCAACGCCTTTGGCACGCCGGGCATCGAACACGCCTATCTGCTGGAAAACGTGCGCGATGCGCAGCGCTTTCATGCCGACTGGCTGAGCGCCTGCGCGCGGGCATCGTTCACGGACAAGCGCGCGCTGTCCATCGCCATCGTGGGCGCGGGCGCCACGGGTGTGGAGCTGTCCGCCGAGTTGCTCGAAGCCCATGCAGAGCTGTTGGAGAGCCTGGGCAGCAGCCAGCGTTTTCGGCTGGACGTGACGCTGGTGGAGGCGGGCGACCGCATTCTGGGCGGCCTGCCCGAGCGCATCTCCGCCCAGGCCGCCGTGGCCCTGCGCCGCAAGCAGGTGCGGGTGATGACGGGCACGCGCGTGCTGGAGCTGCGCCCGGGCGTGCTGATCACCTCGGGCGGAGAGATCGCGGCCGAGATGATGGTCTGGGCCGCGGGCATCAAGGCCGCGGACGCCAACGCCGCGCTGGGCCTGGAAGTGAACCGGCTCAACCAGTTCGTGGTGGACGAGCGGCTGCGCACCTCGGCCCCTGACGTGCTGGCCCTGGGCGACTGCGCGGCCTGCGTGTGGGAGGGCGGGCGCATGGTGCCGGCACGCGCGCAGGCCGCGCACCAGCAGGCCGACTACCTGGCGCGCGTGCTGCTGGCGCTGCTGCGCGAGCGCGAGGTGGCGGAGCCCTTCGTCTATCGCGACTTCGGCTCACTCGTGTCGCTGGGTGAGAACAAGGGCGTGGGCAACCTGATGGGCGGCCTGGCGGGGCGCAACTTCTTCGTGGAAGGGCTGATCGCCAAGTGGATGTACATGTCGCTGCACCTGATGCACCACCGCGCCATCCTGGGCCTGGGCAAGACGGCGGTGCTGGCGCTGGCGCGGCTGCTGCAGCAACGCGTGTCGGGGCGGCTCAAACTGCACTGACCGGCGCGACGGAGGCTTCAAAAACCATAGCTGGCAGCGCTTGCTGCGATTGAATTTCAGGCAATAAATGCCTTGAATTGCTTGAATGGCAAGCGCCAGCAGCTCACTTTTTTGATGACTTATCCCGCCAGCAGCTTCTGCACCAGGTCCGCGGCCGTGGACGCGCCGTACTTGCGCATGAGCCGCGCGCGGTAGATCTCCACCGTGCGGTGGCTGATGTCCAGCGCGCGGCCGATCTCCTTGGAGGTCATGCCGTCCAGCAGCCGCGCGGCCACCTCGCGTTCGCGCGCCGTCAACTCGGCGCGCACAGGGCGCTGCGCGCTCAGGTCCTCGAAGCTCCAGATGCCCGAGGCGTGCGGATCGTTGCGATCCAGCGCGCGACCGGACACGTGGCACCAGAAGGTTTCGCCGTTGGCGCGCTTCATGATGCGGTTGTCGGCATAGTGGCCGCGTGCGTTCAGGATGGGCGCCATGCGTGCGCCCAGCCGCTCATATTCGTCCGGGCTGGGGTAGAGGATCTGGAACGACTGGCCGATGAGCAGTTCGCGCGAGGCGCCGAACATCTCGCACACATGACGGTTGCAATCCACCATGGTGCGGTTGCGCGAAATCACCAGGCCCACGGGTGCCATCTCGAAGGCCAAGCGGTAGTCGGCAACATTCATAGTGGTGCAAGTCTTTAGGGAAAACTACTTAGAAAACTACGTAGTATCGTAGCGCATCCACCCAGCAAACCAGGAGACTGTAGTGAACAAGCTTTACCCCTCGGCGGCCGAAGCGCTCAAGGGCGTCGTGGCCGATGGCCAGCTGATGGCCGTTGGCGGTTTCGGCCTGTGCGGCATTCCAGAGGCCTTGATCGATGCGCTGCAGGCCAGCGGCGTGAAGGACCTCACGGTGATTTCCAACAACGCGGGCGTTGACGGCTTCGGCCTGGGCAAGCTGCTGGAGACGCGCCAGATCAAAAAGATGATCAGCTCCTACGTGGGCGAGAACAAGGAGTTCGAGCGCCAGTACCTCGCGGGCGAGCTGGAGCTGGAGTTCACCCCGCAGGGCACGCTGGCCGAGAAACTGCGCGCCGGCGGCGCGGGCATCCCGGCCTTCTTCACCAAAACCGGCGTGGGCACCATCGTGGCCGAGGGCAAGGAGCTGCGCGAGTTCGACGGCGAGACCTACGTGATGGAACGCTCGCTGGTGCCGCAGGTTTCGCTGGTCAAGGCGCAGCGGGCCGACAAGTCGGGCAATCTGCAGTTCCGCCTGACGGCACGCAACTTCAACCCGGCCGCCGCCATGGCGGGCAAGCTGTGCATCGTCGAGGTGGAGGAGGTGGTAGAGACCGGCGCGCTGGACCCCGACCAGATCCACCTGCCCGGCATCTACGTGCACCGCATCGTGCACAACCCGAACCCCGAGAAGCGCATCGAGAAGCGCACCATCACCGAGAAAGCAGGAGCCTGAACCATGCCGTGGACCCAAGACCAGATGGCGGCCCGCGCCGCGCAAGAACTCGAAGACGGCTTCTACGTCAACTTAGGGATAGGCATTCCCACGCTGGTGGCCAATTTCACCGGCGACAAAGAGGTGTGGCTGCAGTCGGAGAACGGCATGCTGGGCATCGGTGCCTTTCCCACCGAGGACAAGGTGGATGCCGACCTCATCAACGCCGGCAAGCAGACCGTCACCACCATCCCCGGTTCGTCCATCTTCAGTTCGGACCAGTCGTTCGCGATGATCCGCGGCGGCAAGATCAACCTGTCCATCCTGGGCGCCATGCAGGTCAGCGAGAAGGGCGACCTGGCCAACTGGATGATCCCCGGCAAGATGGTCAAGGGCATGGGCGGCGCCATGGACCTGGTGGCCGGTGTCAAGCGCGTGATCGTGCTCATGGAGCATGTGGCGCGCAAGAAGGACGGCACCACCGACCTGAAGATCCTGCCGGCCTGCACGCTGCCGCTGACGGGCGTGGGCGTGGTGGACCGCATCATCACCGACCTGGGCGTGATGGACGTCACCCCCGAAGGCCTGAAACTGGTGGAGTTGGCGCCGGGCGTGAGCTTCGAGGACATCCAGTCCAAGACCGGCGTGCCGCTGCTGCGCTGAGGGCAGGCACCCGCCAGGCCGCCATGCGCATGCACGGCGGGGGCGCGGGGCCAAAACTACGGGCCGGGTGGGATCACCCGGCTTTTTTGTCTTTTTGCGCAAGGCAAAGCGCCGTATAGTGCGCGTGACATTTTTTAACATTTCGTCTGCGCATGAACGCACCCGACCTCAGCCCCGCGGCTTTTGCCGACGGAGACAGCCATTACCTGCGTGCCATCACCGACATGGCCGATCGCCGCACCGTGGTCACGCAGGAAGCGCTCTACACCGATCGGGGCATCAAGCTGGTGGACAAGGGCGCGCGCGTGGACAGCCGGCTCTACGACCGCTTGGTCAAGCACAAGCTGCGCGGCAGCATCGACGAGCATCTGGCCATGGACGACATGGTCAGCGTGCAGTCCATCGTGCAGCTGGCCGCGTCGCAGTGCGAGCACGACACGCTGGCCTATCTGCTGGTGCACACGCTGGAGGGCATGACCGCCGAGAAGCTGCTTGCACCCGTGCGCGCCTTGCTGCTGCCGCCGTCGCTGGCCTTCAAGCTCACCGTCATGCGCGAGCAGCATCCGGCGCTGTTCGAGCACAGCGTGCGCATGATGCTGGCGGCCGTGTACCTGGGCATCAAGAGCGGCTGGAGCGACCGCGAATGCGTGCCTCTGGCGACGGCGGCGCTGCTGCACGACATCGGCGTGCTGCACATGGACCCCGTCTGGCACGACCCGGCCAACAAGATGACGGCCGTCGGGCGCCAGCAGCTCATGGCGCACCCCATCACGGCCATGTTGATCATCCGGGGGCAGAACATGTTCCCGCGCGTGGTGGAGCAGGCCGTGCTGGAACACCATGAATGCATGGATGGCAGCGGTTATCCGCGCGGCCTGCAGGGGGACCAGATCTCGCTCATGGGGCAGATCCTGATGGTGGCCGAGGTGGTGGCCGCCTTCTTCGAGAAATACGCCAACGAGGCCGCGGCCCAGCGCCTGTCGCTCACGCTGCGCCTGAACCACCGCAAGTTCCCCGCAGCGCTCATCGCCTGTCTGCTGCCCGTGCTGCAGATACGCGCCGTGCAGACCGATGTGCAGGTCACGCCGGCAGATGTGGAGCGGCTCATTGAACAGCTGTCCACGGCCTTCGGCGACTGGGACACCCGCCGCGCCGGGCTGTCGCCAGAGGCGGCGGAATCCGAGGCCTGCGCTTTCGTGGAGCAGCGGCTTTCCGCGCTGCAAAAAACCCTGTTCGAGGCCGGCTCCCATCCCCAGCAGCAGGCCGAGGCCCTGCAGTACCTGCAGGGCGATGAACAAGGCCTGGCCGAACTGGCCCTGCTGGGGCGGGAAGCCCTGTGGCAGCTGCAGGGCATCGTGGACGCCACCCACAGCCGCTGGCTCACGCTGGAGCACAGCACGGAGGCGGGCGACCGTGCGGTCGTGCAGTGGCGCGATGCCTGTGCAGTGCGCTTGGCGCAGCGCTGAAATTCGCTCCCTGACGCACCGCCGGATCAGACGCTAGGCCCTGATGCCGGCCGGGTTGGAGCCGCCAACCGCCGATGATTACTGTATATTTGAACAGTATTCATCGGCGGTTCGCATGGCGGCTTTTCTTTCCTCTTCCCTGAACGCACTGCCCGGCGTCTGGCAGGGCGATGCCTGGGCGCAAGCGCCGCAGCCGGCGGTGGCCACGGGCCATGCGCCGCTGGATGCGCAACTGCCCGGTGGGGGGTGGCCGCTGGGGTGCATGAGCGAGTTGCTGCTGCCTCCCCAGGCCCATCCCGAGTGGGCCCTGGTGATGCCGGCCCTGGCCGCGCACCTGGCGCAAGGCCCAGGACACGCGGTACTGGTCACGCCGCCGCTGGAGCCCTTCCTGCCGGCGCTGCAACCCCTGGGGCTTGCCGCCGACCGGCTGTGCTGCATTCACCCGCCCAGCCCGCGTGCGGACATGGCCGCGGCATGGGCCTGCGAGCAGGCGCTGCGTTGCCGCGACGTGCGCGCCGTGCTGGCCTGGCTGCCACAGGTGCCTGCCGCCGTGCTGCGGCGGCTGCAGCTGGCGGCCGCGCAGCACCGCCAGCTGCTGTGGGTGATGCGTCCCGAGCGCTCGCGCGCGCAGGCATCGCCCGCGCCGCTGCGCCTGTGGCTGCAACCGCAGGGCGAGGAGCTGCACGTCCATGTCGTCAAGCGGCGCGGCCCGCCGCTGGCGCAGCCCGTGGCACTGCCCGCACGCACGCCGGTACTGGCCGCGGCGCTGCAGGCACAGGCTCAATGGCGCCGCCAGGTGCAGGCGGCCGCCTGGGGCATGGGGGGCCGCACACCGCAGGAGGTGGAGGATGCATTGGCTTGCCTGGCACTTGCCACCCATTGAGGCCACGACCGGGCCCGCCACCGGGCCCGTTATGGGCCTGCCGCCTGCCGCGCAGGGCTGGTGGGCGCTGCGCTTCACGCCGCGCGTGGCCCTTGTGGACGAAGCGCTGCTGCTGGAGGTGAGCGGTACCGAACGCCTGTGGGGCGGGCGCGCCGCTCTGCAAAGCCTGCTGCGTGACCAAGCGCCCCCCGGGCCCGAAACCCTGGAGGGCGGACCTCTCTGGGCCAGTGCGCCCACGGCGCTGCAGGCCCTGGCCCTGCTGCGCCTGCAGCGCCAGGGCCGGCCCGTGCCGCGGCGGCTGCCGCACGATCTGCCGGTTGCCACCCTCTCGGCGCTGCGCCCGCATGCCCAGGCGCTGCAGCAGCTGGGCTGCCGCACCTGGGGCGCCGTGCGTGCGCTGCCGCGCGCCGGGGTGGCGCGGCGCTTCGGCGCCGAACCCCTGGCGGCGCTGGACCGTGCCTGGGGCGACGCACCGCATGGCCTGGACTGGATCACGCTGCCCGAGCAGTTCGCGCTGGAGCTGGAACTGCCCGCGCTGGCCGAATCGGCCCCCGCGCTGCTGTGGGCCGGCCAGCGCCTGCTGGATGCACTGCAGGGCTGGCTGCGCGCGCGCCACCAGGGCGTGCAGGCGCTGGAGCTGGCCTGGCGCCATGACCTGCGCCGCATCGACGGCGTGGACCTGCCCCCCTGGCAGAGCCTCACGCTGCGCACGGCCGAACCGCTGCAGGGCATGGCGCACCTGCGCCGCTTGCTGGCCGAGCGCCTGGCGCACCAGCGCCTGGCCGCGCCCGTGAGCCGGCTGGCGCTGCGCAGCCTGCAAACCGCGCCCATGCCACAGGCCAGCGCGGACCTGCTGCCGCCCCAGCCAGGCGACGCAGGGGCGGGGCAGGGCGAGCCCTGGCACCAGTTCGTCGAGCGCCTCTCGGCCCGCCTGGGCGCGGACAGCCTGCGGGTGCCGCGGTCCCAGGCAGACCACCGTCCCGAATGCATGCAACAGTGGCAACCGGCCTTGGCGGCCCGCGCCGCGCCGCCGGCGCCCGCACAGGACTGCACCCTCGCGCCCTTGCTTCCGCCCTGGCTCGTGCGGCCTGCGCGGCCGCTGGCCCTGCGCGGCAGCCGGCCTTGCCTGCACGGCCAGCCGCTGCGCTTGCTGGACGGACCGCAGCGCGTGGAAACCGGCTGGTGGGAGGCCGTAGCGGACCTGAACGACGACGAGAGCGATGTGCAAGGCAATGCACACAATGGCGCGCAGGATGGTGGCTCGGCCCTGGTGCGGCGCGACTATTTCGTTGCCCACAACCCAGCGGCGGGCACCGTCTGGATCTTCCGCGACCGGGCGACGGGCGGCTGGTTCTTGCAGGGGGTGTACGGATGATGCTGCCCGCCTACGCAGAGCTGCACGCGCTGAGCAACTTCAGCTTTCAGCGCGGCGCCTCGCACCCACAGGAACTGGTACAGCGCGCGCACGCATTGGGCTACAGCGCCCTGGCGCTGACCGACGAATGCTCCGTCGCCGGCGTAGTGCGCGCCCATGGCGCGGCGCAGGCGCTGGGACTGCCGCTCATCGTGGGCAGCGAGTTCTGCTGGGGCGACGTGCGCATCGTGGCGCTGGCGCGCGACGTGCAGGGCTGGGGCGACCTGTGCGAGTTCATCACCGCCGCGCGCCAGCGTGCCGGCAAGGGCGGCTACCGCGTGGATGCCCAGTCCCCCTGGGCGCTGCTGCAGGGCTGCGAGGTGCTGCTGGCGCTCCGTCGTGAGGCGTTTGTGGATGCTTCTGATTTAATAGCTGTCAGCGCTTGTCTGGAAAGCGTTAGAGGCCTATTTGGCTCCAACTGCTGGCTGGCGGTAGAGCTGCACACCGCACCGGACGACGGTCTGTGGCTGCGCACGCTCACGCAGGCCGGCGCGCAGCTGGGCCTGCCGTTGGTGGCCGCGGGTGACGTGCACATGCACTCGCGCGCGGCCAAGCCGCTGCAGGACGTACTGACCGCCGTGCGCCTGGGCCGCAGCGTGGCCGCGTGCGGCTTCGCGCTGCAGCCGCATGCCGAAAAGCGCCTGCGCCCGCGCAGCCGGCTGGCGGGCCTGTACCCGCCCGCGCTGCTGGCGGCCACGCTGCAGGTGGCGGCGCGCTGCACCTTCAGCCTGAACGAGATCAAGTACCGCTACCCGCTGGAGACCGTGCAGCCCGGCATGACGGCAAGCCAGACGCTGGCCTGCCTCACCTGGGAGGGCGCGCGTGTCCGTTACCCCGATGGCGTGCCAGAAGCGGTGGTGACGCAGGTCGAGAAGGAGTTGGCGCTGATCGCCGAGTGCGGGTACGAGATGTACTTCCTCACGGTGCACGACATCGTGCGCTATGCGCGCAGCCAGGACATCCTGTGCCAGGGGCGGGGCTCGGCGGCCAACTCGGCGGTGTGTTATTGCCTGGGCATCACGGCGGTGGACCCGCAGAAGACGCGCCTGCTATTCGAGCGTTTCATCAGCCGCGAACGCAGCGAGCCGCCCGACATCGACGTGGACTTCGAGCACGACCGGCGCGAGACCGTCATCCAGTACATCTACGACAAGTACGGGCGCGATCGCTCCGCGATCACCGCGGTGGTCATCAGCTACCGCACGCGCAGCGCCCTGCGCGACGTGGGCAAGGCCCTGGGTGTGGCGGCGGCGCTGGTAGATGCGTTCGCCAAGGAGCACCACTGGTTCGACGACGTGCTGGCCACGGAGCACCTGCTGGCGCTGGCCGAGCGCCTGGGCGAGCCGCTGGGCGCGCACACGGCCGCGCTGTGGCTGCAACTGGCGCGCCAGCTGCGCGGCTTTCCGCGCCACCTGAGCCAGCACGTGGGCGGCTTCGTGCTCACCGAGGGCAAGCTCACGCGCCTGGTGCCCGTGGAGCCGGCCGCCATGGACGGGCGCTCCATCATCCAGTGGGACAAGGACGACCTGGACGCCATGGGCCTCTTGAAAGTGGACGTGCTGGCGCTGGGCATGCTCAGTGCGCTGCGCCGCTGCCTGGAAATGCGTGCCGCGCTGCGGGGCGAATCATGGGACCTGGCCGACATCCCGCCCGAAGACCCGGCCACCTACGACATGGTCTGCCGCGCTGACACCGTGGGCGTGTTCCAGATCGAGAGCCGCGCGCAGATGAGCATGCTGCCGCGCCTGCAGCCGCGCGAGTTCTACGACCTGGTGGTGCAGGTGGCGATCGTGCGGCCCGGGCCCATCCAGGGCGGCATGGTGCACCCCTACCTGCAGGCGCGCGAGCGCCGGCGCCAGTGGCAGCGCACGAAGCGCGAGGAGCCGTTCCCCATTGAATACCCGGAGCTCGACAACGCCCTGCGGCGCACGCTGGGCGTGCCCATCTTCCAGGAACAGGTGATGCAGATCGCCATCGACGGCGCGGGCTTCAGCGCGGGCCAGGCCGACGAGCTGCGCCGCTCCATGGCCGCCTGGCGGCGCAAGGGCGAGGTGCACCGCTTCGAGAAGCCCTTCAAGGACGGTCTGTTGGCGAACGGCTACCCGCCGGAATTTGCCGACCGGCTGTTCCAGCAGATCCTGGGCTTTGGCGAATACGGCTTTCCCGAAAGCCATGCCTACAGCTTTGCGCTGCTGGCCTACGCCAGCAGCTGGCTCAAGCGGCACGAGCCTGCGTGCTTCTTGGCCGCGCTGCTCAATGCGCAGCCGCTGGGTTTTTACACACCGGCGCAACTGGTGCAGGACGCGCGCCGCCATGGCGTGTGCGTGCTGCCCATCGACGTGGCGACGAGCGACGTGGACTGCACACTGGAGGAGCCCCTGGCGCCCGTTGCCGGCGTGTCCTTGGCGCAGCCGGCCGTGCGCCTGGGCCTGCGACTGGTGGCGGGGCTGGGCGCGGCGGCGGCCGAGCGGCTGGTGCAGGCACGCGGCAGCGGCCCCTTCGCCAGCACCGAAGACCTGGCCCTGCGCGCGCGGCTGGACCGGCAGGATCTGCAGGCTCTGGCCGCGGCTGATGCGCTGCGCGCGCTGGCGGGCCACCGGCGCCAGCAGATGTGGGACGCCGCGGCCCAGCTGCGCGCTCCGCCGCTGCTGCAGGACGCGCCCGTGCATGAGGCCGCCCCGCAGTTGCCCGCCGCACCAGAGGGCGAAGACATCTTGTGGGACTACGCCGCCACGGGCCTGACGCTGCGGCGCCACCCCCTGGCGCTGCTGCGCGAGAAGCTGCAGCGCTGGCGGCTGGCCACGGCGCAGCAGTTGCAATCGGCGCCCCATGGGCGGCGCGTGCGTGCCTGCGGCATCGTCACCGTGCGCCAGCGGCCGGGCTCGGCCAACGGCACGATGTTCGTCACGCTGGAGGACGAGACCGGCTCGGTCAATGTGATCGTGTGGCCCGCGCGGCTGGAGCGCTGGCGCAGCGCGCTGCTGCGCTCGCGCCTGCTGGCGGTGGAGGGCGTGTGGCAGTGTGCCCGCGCACCGGGCGCGGACACGGCCGTGCGCCACCTGGTGGGCGAGCGGTTCAAGGACCTCACGCCGCTGCTGGGCCGCCTGGCGCAGGCGCTGGACGGCAGCCGCGACTTCCATTGAGTTTCAAGAGAAATAAGGCTCTGGCGCTTATGTGACAAGCGCTGACAGCTATCAAAACGATAGTCAGCGTGGCCCCACGGGCCGGCCCGAGCGCCATTCCTGTGGAATCAGCGCGTACAGCGGCGTGGGGTCGCGCACGAACAGCTGCGGTGTGGGCGGCGGCTGCAGGGTGAGCACCGAACCCTCGGGCGACAGCTCCATGGTGGAGAGCTGGCGCATCCAGGCCACATCGATCGTGCCGTCGGGCGCGGGGCGCGAGTAGATCAGCTCCAGCATGCGCTTGGCGGGGCGGCTGCCGCTGGCGGCGGCGATCTGGTACAGGCGGATGGCTTCGGTGTAATTGGACGGCACGCCGTCGCCGCGGTGGTAGCGGCGCGCCTGCGCCAGCCATTCGTCGGCCGTGTGCGGGGCGGGCTGTGCGCTGATGGTCTGCTCCATGCGGCTGGCCAGCAGCCGGGCATTGGAGGCTGCCGCGGGCGAGCGCGGCGCCGCCGCGCGGAACTGTGCCAGCGCATCGGGCAGGCGCGCCGCGGCGATCTGGCGCAGGCCCAGTTCGTTGAGCGCCTGGGCACTGCCGGCCTGGGCGGCGCGCTGCAGCAGGGCTGCGTGTCCGTTCTCCTGCGGGGGGGCATCTGGCGCACGCGGTGCTGCGGCGGAAGGCGGCAGCGGGGCCAGGCGCTCCTGCGCCCACCATTCCAGCAGCAGCGCCAGCGGCGCGTCCACCGCACGCAACTGGGCGATCCACGGGCGCGCGGCCGCAGGTTGCGGCGGGCCCACGCAGCCATCGATTTCGCACCAGGCCAGGCCGGCGCTGGCGTGGGGCTCACCCAGCGCGCGGGCGCGCTCGAACCAGTACCGCGCCTGCGTGCGGTCCAGGGGCACGCGCTCGCCGTGCAGGTACAGCAGGCCCAGGACCCAGGCGCTGCGCGCGGCGGCCTTTTCCGCTGCGCTGCCCTTGCGCGCTGGCGCCAGCGCGGTGGCGCGCAACCGGCGCAACTGCGCCAGGGTGGCCTCGTCCTCGGGCTGGGGCAGGCGCAGCGGTTCGGCCTGGGGTTGGCCGGAGGGCTGGATGCGCGGCACGCTGGAGGAGCCGGATGGCTCGATCAGCGGGGCCGCGGGCTGCACCGCCGGCGGCGTGAAGTCGCCGCCGCCCTGGCTGGGCTGGATGGCGGGCTGCGGCAGCGCTTCGATGCGCGCTTGGGCCGGAGCCAGCAGCATGCACGCCAGGAGCAGCACGGCCGGCAGGGCCAGTCGCCTGCCGCCGGGCGGCAGGGCGGCACCGGCCCGGGGCGCGAAAGGGCGGAGCAGGGGCGTCATGGCGGCGTCCTGGCGAGGTGGGGCGGGCCGCGCCCTCAGCGCTTGGCGGGCTGCGGGGCGGCAGGTGCGGCCGCCGCGGGCTGGGCTTTCTTGGGCTGGGTCTTCCAGTACACCTCGGACTTCACGTAGCCACTGGTGCCCACGCCCTGCTGGAAGGCCTTGTCGATGTCCTCGATGGTGCGGTAGCCGGGAATGTTGACCAGCCCTGCGCCTTGCAGTGGCGCGGGCAGTCGGGGCAGCACGTCGGTTTCGGCGGCAAAGCAGGCCACGCGCTCGGTGCCAGGGCGGCTCGCGTCCATGATGAAGGCGGGGTTGGGCACCAGCCAGTCGGGCAGTCGCAGCGCCTGGTTCGCCGCCACCAGCGAATGCGGCGTGACCTGGTTGGGCGTGAGTCGCATGACGTTGCCCGAGGGGTCGGCAAAGTAGCAGTACATGTATGAGGTGCGCGACACGGTGGCAGACACGAACACCTGCTCGCCGACTTCGAAAGTGGGCTCCATGCCCGGAGGCAGCGCATTCTCGATCTGCATGTCGATGCGCCGTGGCGGGGGCGTGGTGGAGGTGAGCACGAGGCCCGAGGTGCGCACGGGCGTGGAATCCCCTTTGTTCTCGGCCATGCTGCCGGTGGGGCCCGACGGGCCCCAGCCCACCCGTTGCAGGGAGCCGTCAGGTGCCAACGTCACGAAGTGGCGCATCGCGCGCTCGTAGGTGGAGAAGTCCAGCACGCCGGTGGGCACCAGCAGGCTGTCGATCTGGAACTGCGTGAGCGCGGTGCGCAGCGCGGGCGAGTCCAGCGCCAGCAGGTCGGTGCCCGCCTGCAGGTAGCCCTGGGCGATCAGCGAGTTCTGCACCAGCGTGGCCTGGCCTACGCCGCCGCTTTCGTCGAACCAGTCGCGCATCTGGCGCTGAAAGTCGGGATGCGTTTGTTCCAGCGTCAGGCACTGCCAGTAGGGCACGCGTGCCCATTTGCCCACCAGCTCGATGGTGGCCAGGTCAATCAGCGTGCGCATGGCGCCGCCGGCGCCCAGCGCGTAGTCGCGCCCCACGTTGAAGTTGACGCCGTAGCTGCCGATGCGCCCGGCCACGTCCAGGCCCTGGCTGCCGCTGCCGATGACCACCTCATTGGCCGAGTCCAGTCCGGGAATCAGCGTGCGCGTGCGAAAGTCCCCCAGGTGCATCTCCAGGCCGATCACGGTGGCCGAGCGGTTGCGGCTGTAGCCTGTGTCCAGGCGGCTGGCGGAGGTGCCGGCGTCGAAGCGGTTGGTGGCCACGTTCTGGTCCACGAACGCAATGGCACCCGACACGTACAGCGCGGGGCGCTGCAGTTGCATGAGGTTGTTGTTGAGCAAGATGGTGGTGAGGTTCTGCACCGTATCCTGGCGCACGATGTCCACCTCATAGTCCACGTAGCGGAAGGCGTTGGACAGCCGCGACATCTGCGACAGAGAGGTGATGATCATGTCCTTGGCAGCAACGGGCACGCGGCTGGAATAGTCGATGACCTGCTTGCTGGTGATGAGCGTGGTGGGCACCTGCGCGGCGCGCAGCATGTGGTCCATGCACATCAGCGAATCCGAGAAGCTGGAGACCGAGCGCGTCGGGCGCACGACGGGGCGGTCCGTCGTATAAGCCGCCTGCTGCAGCGATGCGTCCTTGCGGGGGTCCAGCGGCGTTGTGCAGGCACTGAGCAGTAGAGCGCCCGCCATCATCAGCCAGGCAGCGCCACGGCGTGGGGCGCCGTTGCGGCCGGGACCGCGGGGAAGTGTGGTTGCGGTGTTCATGGCAAAGCCCTCTCGTCTTCGCGTTATCCAACCCTCTGGCGCATCAGTGCAGGCGCGTGGCGCATGCACGGAGCGCCCGCACGCTGGTGGCCGTCACCAGCAGATATTGACCAGATCCCCTCGCAGCACCACCACCTGGTCGGCGCCGGGCTTGCCGGTGCCACCCGAGGCCGCGGTGCCGAAATTGCTGCCCACGGATTGCGAGCACACGACCTTGGAGCCTTGCGTGTTCACCGCGTTGACGACGTCCTTTTCGGTCACGATGCCCGTGGTGTCGCCAGAGAACGCTTTGGCCACGTAACGAGTCAGGCGAGCCTGCTGCCAGGCGGGCAGGCCGGTGTCGTGGTTGATGTAGCCGGAGCGCGGCGCAGAAGGCAACGGCTGCATCTGCACATTGACCTTCTTGTCCAGCACCACCGGGTCTTCTCCCGGCGCGGCCCAGGCGGGTGCCGCGGCGCACAAGGCCAGGGCTGCCGTGGCGGGCGCCAGGAAGCGTGTTGCGCGACTGAGCATGGCAAATCTCCTCAAGCAACCTGCACAAAAAGCGCCAGGCCTTCAGTAGGCCCGGCGCTCGCGGACTCACCAGTTGGGGCGATAGCAGTTGCCGCCGGGGCAGGGATCCTCGGCGCAAGCGTCATTGGAGGAGATGTTCTGCACCGCGAACGAGTGCGAGCCCTTGGCCTGGTTGACTGCGCTGCCACCGATGAAATTGGCCGTCTGGGTAGAAGCTGCCGCTACCACCACATGCCCGTAGTTGGAGGCGACGTTCTGGGTGGCGTGTGCATCGCTGCCGTCAGCCAGGTTGCTCAGCACGGCACCCAGGCTGTTCACCGTCTGGTTGGAAGCAGCGCGGATTTCCACCTTGCCGTTGTTGCTGGCAAGGTTCTGGCGGGCAAGGGCGTCGTCACCCTTGGCTTCGTTGGTCACGGCACCCAGGCCCAAATTGGCGGTCTGTGTAGACGAGCCCCCAGCAAAGACCTGCACGGGGCCGGCGTTGGAGGCAATGTTTTGCAATGCCTCGTTGTGTGCGCCGGACGTATTGGAGATGGCGGTGCCGACCGAGTTGGTCATTTGCACGGACGGCCCATTCAGGGTGATGGTGCTGGGCGGTTGCACTGCCATGGCAGCAGTCGCGACGGCACTCAACGCAAAAAATGCAAGAACTTTCATGACTGTCTCTCCTATAACGTGTCAAAAAGACCGCGCCCTCCGGTGGCTTGGGTTATGACCGGTGTCACGGCTACATCGACAAGAAGAAAGACCGCGCCCGACCCGAGGAGGAATGCCGGAGGCCGCCCGTCTTTTTGTCTGGCTCCAGTTTCCGCAGGGGGGCCTCCGGCATCCATCTCCCATCGCGGGTAGCCAAAGAAGGGGGCGCTCTGACAGCACTGGAAATGCGTGCGTCGGAGAGGAAAGAGGGCCAAGAGGGGCGCTGAAAAGGACCGGCGCAGGGGTGTTTCTCAGGTAGTGTCATTCGGTAACAACCGAATCGCTGCGGATGGGATGTGTTTATTACCAGTCAGGGCCGGATCGGGCGGGACTGCAAAAAACGGCTGGCACGCCTGCATATTCTTTCGCAGGGAAAATTTCCCATTAATGCGTTTGAGCGAGGTTTATCCCTTATCTGCGTTAGTTTCAAAATGTGAGTCAGGTAACTCACGAAGAAATTACGAATATCTCCGGATGTTTCGGTGTAATTTGTTTTCCTGTGAGGAAAGCACCCAAAGCGTTGGGATGATCTTTCCGTGGTTACGGTGTGCAAACGCTGAGGGGCCGCCAACAGGCGCCCCCGTCTGGAGACTTCTTTATGCTGCCCGTCAACGATCCTCCTGGTGCAATGGCCGCTCCGCGGGGGACGTCTGTCACCCCAGGCCAATTCGCCATGCACCAGAATCCGCCCTCCATCTGGCCGGACTTTCTGGCGGGGCAGCTAGAAAAGCCTGTGCGCGTTTTGCTGGTGGATGACGATGCGCACATGCGGCGCGTCATCGCGCAAGAGTTGATGAGCGACCAGCGTACGCTGCTGGTGGCGCAGGCCACCAGCGTGCGCGAGGGCCGCAAGGCCATCAAGCAGCATGAGTTCGATGTGATGCTCGTGGACCTGAACCTCGGCGATGGCGAGGGCTTCATGCTGATCGACTACATGAAGTCGGTGCGCCCCACGGCCGAGGCCATCGTCATCTCCATCATGCAGAACGATGAGCAGGTGCTGCACGCCTTCGAGTTGGGTGCCACGGGCTATCTCGTCAAGAACTCATGGTTCGGCAGCTATCCGCAGGCGGTACTGCAGGTAGCCAACGGCGGTGCTTCCATCACCCCCAACCTTGCGCGCCGCCTGCTGCAGCGGTTTGACCCGAGCGGCGCCGCCGCCCCGCACGCCCAGCGGCGCGTGGAGCAGGAAACCGAGCGCCTGTCCCAGCGCGAGAAAGAAGTGCTGCGCATGGTGGCCAGCGGTTACACCAGCGCCGAGATCGGCAACCGGCTGTTCATCAGCAGCCTGACCGTGAACACGCACATCAAGAACATCTACCGCAAGCTGCAGGTGCGCACGCGGGCGCAGGCCGTGCGCTTCGCGTCACTGCGCGGGCTGTTCTGAAAGAAGAGCCGCCTGGGCGCAAAAACGTCCGTCGCACCTGCTGCAGGGATGAGGGAGATTTCCATGTTTCGCACCCGTCCGCCGGCCTTTGCCATCGCCTGCGTTGCTGTCTGGTTGCTTGCCATGTCCGTCGATACCCTGCTGCTGGCCTCTGCGGAGCAACTGAGTCTGCAGGCGCAGTTGCGCTGGAAGCTGCTGGGCCTGGGGGCTCTGGTAGTGCTGGGCATCTTGCTGATCGTGCAGTTGCCGCGCGCACTGCAGTGGCGCCCACGGCGCAGCATCCGGCCCAGCCCTGACGTGAAGCGCGAGCGCGAACGCATTGCACGCAACCTCCACGACCAGGTGGGGTCCCAACTTGTCAACGCCATCGCCCTGGTGGACGAGCGGGATCCCGAACACGGGACGCTGATGCAGTCGCTGGAGTTGTGCCTGCTGGACCTGCGTCTGTTGGTGGATTCGATGGACGGCGAGGACGATTCCCTGGCGGACCGGCTCGCGCGGCTGCGCCACCGCATCCAGCCTGCGCTGGACCGGCGCGGCATCGCGCTGCACTGGGAGATTGCGCCACACGATGAACTGGCCCTGCCAGGAGGCAAGGTGGCGCGGGAGATAGCCGCCATCGTCCAGGAAGCCGTGAGCAATGTGCTGCAGCATGCGGACGCCACGGCGCTCGTGATCCGCCTGCACTCCGTGCAAACGCTGCAGGGCAGGGCATGGCAGTTGCAGGTGGCAGACAACGGCGCAGGGCTGCCGAGCGGCGAGCCCGCGTGCCACAGTCTGGGACGCGGCATTGACAGCATGCGCTCGCGTGCGGCGGCGGTGGCGGGCTGGCTGGAGCTGTTGCCGCAAGAAGGCCGCGGTCTGTGTGTGCAACTCACGGTTCCGGCCGTGCAGTGAGCACGACCAGTGCGTGCCCCAGGCCGCACACCCAGAAAACTATTAAAACAATAGCTGTTGACGCTGTATTGGCGAGCCTTGTGGCTACTTTAACGTTGAGCGCGCGAGGCGGGCTTGGCCGGCGCAGATGCCGGTGACGCGCCGGCCTTGGCCAAAAGTGCAGCGCAGTGCGCGTCGTCCTCCGCGGCGGGCACGGTAATCGGCAGCAGCGCCAGCGCCGCGGGCGCCGTGAGGGCGGCAGCCACCGCCGCCCCCGCGCGCAGCAGCAGCGGCCCGGGTTCTACCCCCACCTGCGGATCTGCGAAGGTGCCGCGCACATACAACGGCGTGCGCAGTGAGAAGAATTTCCACTTCAGCGAATCGGGCGTGATGCGCAGGTTGAGCAGTTCGTCGCCGAGGTCCACCGTGCCCTTGGCTTCGACGATGGCCTCCTCGGTGTTGAGCTTGACGGTGCGCGTGCTGGCCACGCCACCTTGTACGTCCAGGTTGGCCACGGCGCAGCGCAGCTTGACCTCCTTGTCGTCGCCGAACAGTTTGGAGACGATGACGCTGCCCAGGTTGAGCGCCGCCAGATCCAGCAATTCCTTGCTCAGCGTGCCGTCGCGGATGTACAGCCGCATTTCGCCCCCGCTGGTACTCAGCATGCGCGCCACCGACTGCCCCTGGCCGGTCAGCGCCAGAGCGCCGTCCAGCCGCCCCAGGCTCTTTTGCATGCGCTCCACCTTGGGAAAGAGAGCCGACAGCTGCAGGCCCTGGACCGAACCCTGCAACTGCACCTGCAGCGGATCGGTGCGGCTGTCCAGCAGCACGTTGGAGTCGATGCGGCCGTGGGCCACGCCAAAGCGCAGCGGTGTCAGGCGCAGCTGGCGGTCTTCCAGCACCGCGCGCACGCTCAGGTTGTCCAGTGGCAGGCTGTCGGGGCGCACCACCTTCTGCCCGGCAAATGCCAGGTCCAGATCCATGGCGCCCCAGCGGTCGGTGGCGAAGCGGGCATCGGGCAGCACCTTGCCGGGGCGGCGCGAGGTGCCTTTCTCCTGCGCGCGCACGCCGCTGGGCGCGCCCAGGACCGGGCCCAGATCCGCCAGGCGCAGTTGCTTGGACGTCATATGGCCCTGCAGCTTGGGACGGGGCTCGCCGCCTGTGTAGGTCAGGCTGCCGTGCAGGTCGCTGCTGCCAACGGTGCCGTTGAAGTCGCGGTATTCCCACACCGCTTTGGCCGGTGCCAGGTTGCCGAGCAGGCGCCCCTCGACCTGGAACGGCGGCGTGTTGGGCAGCACCAGGCCGGTCAGTTCATACAGGTCCGCCATGCTGGGCGCCTTCACGAACACCTGCAGATCCATGCCCGAAAGCTTGGCGGGATTGTTGAGCACGCCTTCCACCCGCGTCTGCACGCTGCCCGAGCGCGCGGAAAAGCGCAGCGGATAGCGCGCGGCCTGCTGGCGCAGCGACAGCACCGGTCCTGCCAGTCCTTCTCCGGTGATGCGCGCCTTGCGGTAGGTGCCCTGCAGCGCGATCTTCATGCCGTACTTGCCTTCGGCCTGCGGTGCACCAGTGGGCAGGGTGTCGATGCGGGCACGCAGCGCCAAATCCTTCAGGCCATCGGCATAGCCCAACCAGCCGCCGCGCACGACGAGCTGGTTCAAGCGCAGATCCCAAGGGTTGTCCTCGGCAGTGCTCTCTCGGGAATGGGAGCGCGTGAAGGTCCAGTTGTTGCGCCCGTCCTGTTTGCGTGCCAGCACGATGTCGGGCGCCGTCAGTACGACTGTGTCCAGCAGCAGCGTGCGGGACAGCAGCGGCAGCAGGCGCAATGTGGCGCTGGCGCTGGCGATGGTGCCCATGCCCGTGGGCGGGCGTGCCGGAGCATTCGCTTGGGTATCCCCCACCTCCAGCGCGACGGCGCGGGCGACGTCGGACGCCGCCGAACCCGCAGATGCAGGCGCTGCTGCCGCCGTGGGCGCGTCGGCATCACCTGCGGGCGCGGCTGGCTCGGGGCGCGGGGGAAGGGCGGGCAGTTGGTCCGTGCCTTTGCCCGGCGCTTCCGGTACCTCAAAGCCCTCCGGGTTGCTCAGGGAGAGCTGCTGGGCACGCACGGTCACACCGGGTACCCAACGGCGCCAGCCTTCTTCCAGCGGTTGGGGCCAGTGCCACTCCGCCGACAGATCGCCATCGATGGAGAAGGTGCGCCCCGTGGCCTCGCTCACCTTGTCGTTCACCCAGGGTTTGGCGCGGTTCCAGTCCCAATTCACCAGTACCACGGCGAACAGCGCCAGGGCCGCCACCACTGCGCCTATCGTGCCCAGCGTCCAGCGCAGCACGCGCTGGCGCGTGGAACGGTGGGGGAGGGAGGCGGCGGTGGGCGTGTTCTCAGGGGGCATGGCAAAGGCGCCGCAAGCTGGCCAAACGGGTGTGCCTTGCCGCAGGGCGCGGAGTGGTGTTTGAAGCCATGCTAGTGCGAACATCCTCGCGCTGGGCCGTGCGTACGGCGATTGCCGGGCTTGTCCTACAGTCCACCCATAGGACGCCGCCGGGGCGTGCATGCGCCTTTGGCCTACGTTGAACCACAGCTGTTGCTTCAAGAATGGCGCCATTGCATTCACTTACACCAAGGCGCTCCTCATGCAAACGACCGACGCACTCACCCAGGAAACGATCTTCGGCGTGGCCGACAGCGTGACCTATTCCGGCATGCTGTGCCTGGCGCCGGATGGCCGCCGCTACTTTTACGCCCATGCCCAGGTGGATGGACGCACGCTGCCCCTGCCGCATGACCACTGGACCTCGCGCGATGCCGCGGTGCGCGGCCTGGCGGCCATCGCATCGGGCGAGAGCAAGCCCGCGGTCGCATGACACCGGAGCCCCCCGCGATGGATGCAACGCCTACGCTGCCCCAGGTCCTGGAAGAGGGTTATCGCGGCTTCCTGATCCGCATTCCTATTCCTGAGGCCACGCCTGCCGCTGCCGGCACGCCGGTCCAGGTCAGCGTGGCGGCTATCTCGCAACACGCGATAGCCCATATGGACGCCATACGGTGGGCGCCCGTGGAAGGATCGGAGGGCGATCTGCACACGCTCGCACGGATCAAGCAAGCCATCGACGAGGCGTTGGATGGCGTGGATCGCGCGTCGTGATCGTCGGTTTGCAACCCAAGACAAAATAGCCTCTAGCGCTTTACCATCAAGCGCTATTAGCTATCAAAACAATAGTATTGTTGCATGGAGCGGGAGCCTGGGGCCCCTACAATCGCGGCCCCATGCACAACAGCCACGATCCCCGGGTCCTGCCCATGCGCGACGGCGTCAACCCCAGTTGCGTGGTTCTGCCCTCGGCGGGGCAGGGGCTTCTGGTGGACTTCCTCGCACAGCGCCTGCCCGCCGTGTCGCGCGAGGACTGGCTGCGCCGCCTGCGCGCGAGCGAAGTGGTGGACGAGTTCGGCGCGGCCGCCACGGAGCGCAGCGCGTTCACGCCGGGCGTACGCTACTACTACTACCGCGAACTACCGCCCGAGCCCGAGTTGCCGTTCCACGAAACCGTGCTCTACCAGGACGCGCACATCCTCGTGGCAGACAAGCCCCACTTCCTGCCCGTGGTGCCCGCGGGCCGCTATCTGCAGCAGACCCTGCTGGTGCGCTTGAAGCGCCGGCTGGGCCTGAGCGAGTTGTCCCCTGTGCACCGCATCGACCGCGACACGGCAGGCCTGGTGCTGTTTTCCGTGCAGCGGGCAACGCGCGGCACCTACCAGGCCCTTTTTCGCGACAGACGGGTGCACAAGGTCTATGAGGCCGTCGCACCGTGGCGTGCCGACCTGCCGCTGCCGTGCATCCATGAAAGCCGGCTGGAGGAAAGCGGCCATTTTTTTCGCATGCACGAGGTGCCCGGCACGCCCAACGCGCGCACGCACATCGACATGTTGGAGGTTGCGGCACCCTGGGCGCGCTACCGGCTGGAGCCCATCACTGGAAAGCGCCACCAGTTGCGCGTGCACATGGCCGCGCTGGGCCTGCCGCTGCGCGGCGATGCGTTCTACCCGGAGGTGAACGACCCGCCGGAAGGGGACTATTCCAACCCGCTGCAACTGCTGGCGCGCACGCTTGCCTTTACCGATCCCCTCAGCGGAGAGGCGCGGCGGTTTGACAGCCGGCTGAAACTGCGTCCGCTGACGGATTAGCGTGTGGGAAAGTGGGGGGAGGGGAGAGCAGCCGGAAGGCCGCGTTGCAGCACGCCTTGCCGGAATGCTGGAGCGGGCGATGGGAATCGAACCCACGTCTTGAGCTTGGGAAGCTCAGGTCCTACCATTGAACGACGCCCGCAAAGTCGGTGGATTCTAGCGCACTGCCGCGTGCTTTCCGGGCAACCGTGCGATCTGCGCCGGCCGACGACCAGCCTGTCCTGCCGGTACATAGGTTCGTGGGCATTTCTGGCCATCGGACAATAGGAGCAAGCGCTGGCAGCTACGAAAAAAGAAGCAAAGGTGCTCTCTACTTCTGGATATCGCCCACGCAGAGGTATTTGATCTCCACATAGTCGTCCATGCCGTAGTGGGAGCCCTCGCGCCCCAGGCCCGACTGCTTGACGCCGCCGAAGGGCACATGCTCGGTCGCGAGAATGCCGACGTTCACACCCACCATGCCATATTCCAGCGCCTCGCCCACTCGGAAGATGCGGCCCACGTCGCGGCTGTAGAAGTAGCTGGCCAAGCCAAACTCGGTGGTGTTGGCGGCAGCGATGGCTTCCTGCTCGGTCTCGAACCTGAAGACCGGCGCCAGCGGGCCGAAGGTTTCCTCGCGCGCGCACAGCATTCCAGCGGTGGCGTTGGCGAGCACCGTGGGCTCAAAGAACTGGCCCGCGCCCAGTTCCGCCAGGTGCTTTCCGCCCGTTACGACGCTGGCGCCCTTGGCGATGGCGTCGTTCAGGTGGCGCTGTACCTTGTCCACCGCCGCGGGTTCGATCAACGGGCCCTGGTTCACGCCGTCCTCGAAGCCATTGCCGACCTTCGCGGTTTTTACGCGGGCGGCAAACTTGGCGACGAAGGCGTCGTACACCCCCGCCTGCACATAGAAGCGGTTGGTGCACACGCAGGTCTGCCCAGCATTGCGGTATTTGCTGGCAAAGGCGCCTTCCACGGCGGAATCGAGGTCGGCATCGTCGAACACGATGAACGGCGCATTGCCGCCCAGCTCCAGGCTCAGCTTCTTCACCGTGGGCGCGCACTGGGCCATGAGGATGCGCCCGACCTCCGTCGAGCCGGTGAACGACAGGTGGCGCACGACGTCGCTTGCGCACAGCACCTTGCCGATGGCGATGGAGTTCTCCGCATCGGCCGTCAGCACGCTCAGCACGCCGGGGGGAATGCCCGCGCGCAACGCCAGCTCGGCCGCGGCAAGGGCGGTGAGGGGCGTGAGCTCGGCCGGCTTGATGACCACCGGACAGCCCGCCGCGAGCGCCGGCGCCACCTTGCGCGTGATCATCGCCAAGGGGAAGTTCCACGGCGTGATCGCCGCGCACACGCCGATGGGCTGCTTGAGCACCAACAGGCGGCGGTTGTTGTCGAACTGCGGCAGGGTCTCGCCGTTCACGCGCTTGGCCTCCTCGGCAAACCACTCGACGAAGCTGGCGCCATAGGCCACCTCGCCCTTGGCCTCGGGCAAGGGCTTGCCTTGTTCCGCCGTCATGAGCCGGCCCAGGTCGTCCTGGTGCTGCATGAGCAGGTCAAACCACTGGCGCAGGATGGTGCTGCGCTCCTTGGCCGTCTTGGCCTTCCATGCGGGCCATGCTTCGTTGGCGGCGGCGATAGCCAGCTCGGCTTCCTTGGCCCCCAGGTTGGCCACATCGGCCAACTTCAGGCCGGTGGCCGGGTCGTGCACGGCAAAGCGTGCGCCGCCTGCGAACCACTGGCCTCCCAGCAGGGCGTCGGTCTTGAGCAGGCTCGGATCCTTGAGCAGGGAAAGGGGTGATGTCTTCATGTCCATGGGGTGGCTCCTGGAAGGCCGCGGCGGGCAGGGCAAAGGGGCAGGATAGCGCCGTGTGTGCGCAAGGGTGAAATCTATAATGGCAGGTTGGTCACGACGGGATGCCTTGCGCTGCCATACCCGCCCACGAACCCCATACACACCATGAGCACACCCACTTTCTCCGTTGCAGACATTCGCAAGACCTTCCTGGACTTCTTCGCCGCCAAGGGGCATACCGTGGTGGCGTCCAGTCCGCTGGTGCCGGGCAACGACCCCACGCTGATGTTCACCAACTCGGGCATGGTGCAGTTCAAGGATGTGTTCCTGGGTACGGACAAGCGCCCCTATGTGCGCGCCACATCGGTGCAGACCTGCCTGCGCGCCGGCGGCAAGCACAACGACCTGGAGAACGTGGGCTACACCGCGCGCCACCACACGTTTTTCGAGATGCTGGGCAACTGGAGCTTTGGCGACTACTTCAAGCGCGAGTCGCTCAAGTGGGCCTGGGAGCTGCTGACCGAGGTCTACAAGCTGCCTCCCGAGCGCTTGCTGGCCACGGTCTACGCCGAGGACGACGAGGCCTACGACATCTGGACCAAAGAAATCGGCCTGCCGCCCGAGCGTGTGATCCGCATCGGCGACAACAAGGGCGGCCGCTACAAGAGCGACAACTTCTGGATGATGGCCGACACCGGCCCCTGCGGCCCGTGCTCGGAGATCTTCTACGACCACGGCGAGCACATTGCCGGCGGCCCCCCCGGCAGCCCGGATGAGGACGGCGACCGCTTCATCGAAATCTGGAACAACGTGTTCATGCAGTTCGACATGGACGAGCAAGGCAACGTCAAGCCGCTGCCCGCACCCTGCGTGGACACCGGCATGGGCCTGGAGCGCCTGGCCGCCATCCTGCAGCACGTGCACAGCAACTACGAGATCGACCTGTTCGACGCGCTGATCAAGGCCGCGGCGCGCGAAACAGGCACAAGCGACCTGACCAACCCGTCGCTCAAGGTCATCGCCGACCACATCCGCGCCACCGCCTTCCTGGTCGCCGACGGTGTCATCCCCAGCAACGAGGGCCGCGGCTACGTGCAGCGCCGCATCGTGCGCCGCGCCATTCGCCACGGCTACAAGCTGGGTCGCAAGACGCCGTTCTTCCACAAGCTGGTGCAAGACCTGGTGCAGCAGATGGGCGATGCCTACCCCAAGATCCGCGAGCAACAGGCGCGCATCACGGATGTGCTGCGGGTAGAAGAGGAACGCTTCTTCGAGACCCTGGCGCACGGCATGGAGATTCTGGACAGCGCTTTGGCTGGCGGCGCCAAGACGCTGCCGGGCGACGTGGCGTTCAAGCTGCACGACACCTATGGCTTCCCGCTGGACCTGACGAATGACGTGTGCCGCGAACGGGGCGTCAACGTGGACGAAGCGGGCTTTGCCACCGCCATGGAACACCAGAAGAGCACTGCCCGCGCCGCAGGCAAGTTCAAGATGGACCGCGCGCTGGAATACACCGGCGCGGCCAACCAGTTCACGGGTTACGAGCAACTGGCCGAAAGTGCCAAGATCGTCGCGCTGTACGTGGACGGCACCAGCACCGCAGCCCTGCACGCGGGCCAGAGCGGCGTGGTGGTGCTGGACCGCACGCCGTTCTATGCCGAAAGCGGCGGCCAGGTGGGCGACCAAGGCACCATCGGCGCTGGCTCGGCGTGCTTCACCGTGGCCGACACGCAGAAAATCAAGGCCGACGTCTACGGCCACCACGGCACGCTGGAAGCCGGCACGCTGAATGTGGGCGACACGGTGCAGGCGCAGGTGGACCTGCAACTGCGCGCGGCCACCATGCGCAACCACTCGGTCACCCACCTCATGCACAAGGCGCTGCGCGAGGTGCTAGGGGACCACGTGCAGCAAAAGGGCAGCCTGGTGAACGCCGAGCGCACGCGCTTTGACTTCGCGCACAACGCGCCGCTGACGGCCGCGCAGATTCGCGAGATCGAACGCCTGGTGAATGCCGAAGTGCTGGCCAATACCGACACCAACGCGCGCCTGATGGACATCGAAAGCGCGCAGAAAACGGGCGCCATGATGTTGTTCGGCGAGAAGTACGGCGAGAGTGTGCGTGTGCTGGACATCGGCACCAGCCGCGAGCTGTGCGGCGGCACGCACGTGCGCCGCACGGGCGACATCGGCCTGTTCAAGGTGGTGGCTGAGGGCGGCGTGGCCGCGGGCGTGCGCCGCATCGAGGCGGTGACCGGCGAGAACGCGCTGGCCTACCTGCAGTCGCTGGAGTCCACGGTGGACCAGGCTGCAGCCGCCCTGAAGGCGCCCCCCGCGGAGCTGACCGCCCGCATTGGCGGTGCGCTCGATCAAATCAAGACGCTCGAGAAGGAACTGGCTGCACTCAAGGGCAAGCTGGCTTCCAGCCAGGGCGACGAGCTGGCCGGCCAGGCCGTGGACGTCAAGGGCCTCAAGGTGCTGGCGGCCCGGCTGGAAGGCGCGGACGCCAAGACCCTGCGCGAGACCATGGACAAGCTCAAGGACAAGCTCAAGACGGCGGCCATCGTGCTGGCGGCCGTCGATGGCGACAAGGTGCAGCTGGCGGCTGGCGTGACGGCCGACAGCATCGGCCGTGTCAAGGCCGGGGATCTGGTGAACTTCGTGGCGGCCCAGGTGGGTGGCAAAGGGGGCGGCAAACCCGACATGGCCATGGCCGGCGGCACAAACGCGGCGGCGCTGCCGCAGGCGCTGGCAGCCGTGCAGGGCTGGGTGGGCGAGCGCATCTGACGACGGCCTGGGCCCCCAGACGGGGCAGGGCGCACGTGCGGACATGTTGCACCCGCGTGGGCGGTGGTGGCCTGCGCCGCGGTTACACCGGACCCAGGGGGCTAGGCAAAAGACGGCAGGCACAGCGCCGTCTGCCGGCAAATGAGCTAGAACAGCTCCACTTCGTCGTGCGCCACCTTGATCTGCAAGGCGCCACTGTCGACCAGATCTTCATAGAAGCAGACCTGGTTGCGTCCATGTTCTTTTGCATAGTAGAGCGCCTGGTCCGCGCGCCCCAGGATCTCCACCGGCGAGCCCTGTTGCGTGGCCGCGAAGCCGATGCTCACGGTGATGTGTCCGATCTGCGGGAACACATGCGTCTGCACGGCCGCGCGCAACCGCTCCAGCGCCTGGCGCGCCTGCGCCAGCGTGAGGGAACGCAGCAGCACCACGAACTCCTCTCCGCCGAAGCGGAAGATGCTGTCC
This sequence comes from Diaphorobacter nitroreducens, assembly GCF_002214645.1. Lineage (NCBI taxonomy): Bacteria > Pseudomonadati > Pseudomonadota > Betaproteobacteria > Burkholderiales > Comamonadaceae > Diaphorobacter > Diaphorobacter nitroreducens. The sequence continues at coordinate 1,142,910 of NZ_CP016278.1, read as the reverse complement.
TGGCTCTGGAACTGCGTGCGCAGGCGGTTGGCCACCAGGATCAGCACCTCATCGCCATAGAGGTGTCCAAAGCGGTCATTGACCGACTTGAAATGGTCGATGTCGATCACCGCCAGCCATTGGCGCACGGTGTCTTCGCCCTCGCCTGGGCTGGCGGGTGCGCCGGTCTGTCGTGAGAACTGCTCCTCGAAGGTCTTGCGGTTCAGCAGCCCGGTGAGCGCGTCCCGCTCGCTGTAATCCAGCAGGCTCTGGTAGTTTTGGTAGACCAGGAACACGCCCATGATCACGTCGCGCTGGTGACGCGTGAAGCGGCGGGACTGGGTGATTTCCAGGCACGCCGTGGGGCGCCCGCCCAGCCACATGGGCAGCCAGAGCGTGTGGCGCTGCTCGGAGGCACGCGCGGCGCTCTCGCCCTGGGTGGCGATGCAGTGGGCCAGTTCAGGCTCTTGCGCCAGCGGGATGCGCTGGGGATCCGAAGCAGCGTCGTACTCACTGGAGACTAACTGCCCTTCGTGGCTCCAGCTGCGCGGGCGCAGCATCAGGACTTCGTCCTGCGTGAACAGCTCCAGCGCCCGCACCTGCACGATATGGCCCAGCTTGAGCAGCGTGGACAGCACCGAGACCTCCAGGCGCAGGTGGTCCCGGTGGGCGGTCATTTCGGCCAGGTTCTGGAGGATGGGCTTCATCGGGAAACGGGAATAGACGCTCAGCGGCGCGTGAACACCAGGTCCCACACGCCATGGCCGAGCCGCATGCCGCGGTTCTCGAACTTGGTCAGGGGGCGATAGTCCGGCTGCGGAGCATAGCCCTCGGCGGTGTTGGACAGCAAGGGTTCGGCCGACAACACCTCCAGCATCTGCTCCGCATACGGCTGCCAGTCGGTCGCACAGTGGATGTAGCCCCCCGGCTTCAGGCGTGCCGCCAGCTGCGCCACCAGCGGCGGCTGGATCAGGCGGCGCTTGTTGTGGCGCTTCTTGTGCCAGGGGTCGGGAAAGAAGATATGCACGCCGTCGAGCGATCCGGGCGCCAGCATGTGCTCCAGCACCTCGACGGCGTCGTGCTGCAGGATGCGGATGTTGTGGATGTCCTGCTCGCCGATGCGCTTGAGCAGCGCGCCCACGCCGGGCTCATGCACCTCGCAGCACAGAAAGTTGTCTTGCGGGCGCACGCGCGCGATGTGAGCCGTGGCCTCGCCCATGCCGAAGCCAATCTCCAGCACCAGCGGCGCGCTGCGGCCGAAGGCCGCAGTGGCGTCCAGCAGGGCGGGCGCATAGTCCAGCACGTAGCGCGGGCCCAGCTCTTCCAGCGCCTTGGCCTGGCCGGTGGTGGTGCGGCCGGCGCGGCGCACATAGCTTTTGATGCCCTTGGGATGGGCGACGTCCGCCGGGGCGCTGCCTGCGGCACCGGGCATGGGGGAGGCCGCGGGGGCCTGCGGGTCTTGCGAAGAAAGCGTTTGAGTCACAGCGGCGAATTGTAGGTTCCAGGCCATGCCTTGACCCAGAATGCGAGCGCATCGGCGATGCCTGCTATGCCTGTAGGTGACGGCAGTCCCAGTACCTGGGCTGCATTTGTCAAAGCCTGCAGCGGCTGGCTGTCGTCGATGGGGGGAGCGCCATGTTGTTTGGAGAGCTTCTCGCCATCCGCCGCACGTACCAGGGGCGTATGCAGGTACTGCGGCGTGGGCACGCCCAATGCGGACTGCAGCAGGATCTGGCGCGGCGTGTTGTCGGCCAGGTCTTCGCCGCGTACCACATGGGTGACGCCCTGGTCGGCGTCGTCGACCACGACCGCAAGCTGGTAGGCCCACAGGCCATCTGCACGCCGCAGCACGAAGTCGCCCACTTGCCGCGCCACATCCTGAAACTGCGGGCCCAGGCGCCGATCGGTCCAGGAGACCCCGGAACTTGCTATTGAATAAATAGCTGTTTGCGCTTGCTGGATGGGCGCTGGAGGCATTTTTGATTGATACCTCTGGGTATGGAAGCGCCAGGCACGCGGCGTGCGTCCACCCAGGCCGTCGCGGCAGGTGCCAGGGTAGGGGCGTTCCACATGGCGTTCATGCACTAGGCCTTGCGCCTGCAAGGCGGCTTCGATGTCGCGGCGCGTGCATGCGCATGGGTAGGCCAGGCCGGCGTGGAGCAGCCCATCCAGCGCCTGCTGGTAGCGGGGGCCACGGGTGGATTGGTGCAGCGGCTGCTCGTCGGGCAGCAGGCCGCAGCGGGCCAGCTGCGCCAGAATGCGCTCGTCGGCGCCGGGCACGCAGCGCGGCGGGTCCACGTCTTCGATGCGCACCAACCAGCGCCCGCCGCGTCCTCCAAGGGCCGCGCGCGCGTCCAGCCAGCTGGCCAGGGCGGCGACGAGCGAGCCCGCGTGCAGCGGGCCGGTCGGGGAGGGGGCAAAGCGGCCGACGTAGCCCGCGGCCGCCGTCATGCAGCGGTGAGCGCGAGCTCCAGGCCCGAGACGAAAGCGTCTTCCAGCCGGTGCCCCAGGCACCAATCGCCGCAAACGCCTAGGCCCAGGGAGGCGTCCCACAGAAAGCTCTGGCCCAAGGGCTTTTGCGTCTGCGCGTGGCGCCAGCGCCGCATCTCGGCATGCGTGGGCGTGGCGCGTATGCCGGTGACTTCGGCAAACGCCTTGATGAGCTTGGCCTGCACGCGGGGGGCCTCGTCGTTCAGGTGCTCCAGCGACCAGGCGGGACTGGCCTGCACCGTCCAGCGCTCGATCTGTGTCCGGCCGGGCTTGCTGGACTCACGGGCCAGCCAGGCAATGCGGTGGTGCGTACTGCGTGCGGCGTTCCACTGCGGGCCAAGCGTGGTCAGCCCGGGGCGCACGGCCTGCGCAAAGGCCAGCATCAAGGTCCAGCAGGGCGCGATGTCCACGCCGGCCAGGGCATCGTCCCACGGCGTGGAAACGCCGGACTGCTGCAGCAGCGCCCGCGACAGCGGTGCGGGCTGGGCCAGTACCACGCCATCGAAACCCGCATACACCTGCGATCCCCCATCCAGCGTCTCGGTGCGCAGCTGCCAGGCCGTGGGTCGCATCGCGTCGCGCTCGATGTGCGTGACGGCCGTGCGCGTGTGCAGGTGGCCTTCGCGCGCCAGTGGTGCCGCCCAGGCCTGGACCAGCGCATCCATGGCGGGGGCCGCCACCCAGTGCGCTTCACCGGGCGGTGGCGCGGCGGTGGCGACGCGCCCGGCGGCGTCCAGCACGCGGATGGTGGTGGCGCTCCAGGCGCGGCACAGGCCGGAAACAGTGTCCAGCGCCCGCTGAAAGCGTGCGTCGCGTACCGTGAAGTACTGCGCGCCCGAATCAAAACTGCCAAAGGGCGACGCCAGCGCCGCCGTGCGCCCGCCGGGCTGCGGCGCCTTCTCGAAGACGGTGACCATGTGGCCCGCCTGGGCCAGGGTGCGGGCGCAGGCCACGCCGGCCATGCCGGCACCCACCACGGCAAAGCGCCGCGCGGCGCCCAGGGGCGCGACCTGCTGGCCTTGTTTCAGTCGATCGCTGGAGCGGGAGGAAAAGCGGGTCATGGCAGGCCTTCGATGACGTCGGAAATGGGCTGGTGCAGTGCTGGTAATTAGCGCAGCGCTAGTGTTGACTCTACACGCGCCGCGCGGCCCACGCATTCAGAACTGGTGGTGGTTTTCCAGCAGCGCACGGCGTGTGGCGTCACTTTGCAGTTGCGACAGCCACCACTGCAGCGCGCGGCCTGGCGCAGCGTGCCCGGGGCCACCCCATTGGTAGCTCAGGCGCACGTTGCGCGCGGGGCGCGCCACCTGCCGCTCGACCAGATGGCCGGCTTCGAGGTACGGACGCACCATGGGCTCGGGCAGAAAGCCCCCGCCCAGGCCGCGCAACTGTGCGTGGATCTTGGCGCGCATGTTGTCCACGGTGAGGACGTCCTGCCCCGCGAGGATGCCCATGGTCACGTTGCTGCGCCGTGCCGAGTCGGCCACGGCGATCGCGCGGTGTTCGCGCAGCGTGGTGTCGCTGATGGGCTCGGTCACCTTGGCCAGTGGGTGATGGGGCGCCACGACGAAGATGAAACGCACCTCGCCCAGCGGGGCGGATTGCAGCCCGGCGACGTTGGAGGCACCCACGGCCACGCCGATGGCCAGGTCTGCTTGGCCCGACGTCAGCGCTTCGGCCGTGCCGCCGAGGATGCCGTCGCGCCACTTCACGCGCGTGGGTGGACCGAGGGCGTAGAACGCCTCCACCAGCTCCAGCATGGTGGTGGGCGAGATGACGCCGTCCACCGACAGCGTGAGCTGCGGCTCCCAGCCCGTGGCCACGCGGCGCACGCGGTTGGCGATGGCGTCCACGTCCTCCAGCAAGCGCTTGCCTTCGCGCAGCAGCTCCATGCCGGCATCGGTGGGCCGTGCGTGGCGGGCGCTGCGGTCGAACAGCAGCACGTCCAGCGCATCCTCGATCTGGCGCACACGGTAGGTCAGAGCGCTGGGCACCACGCCGAGCTGGCGTGCCGCCGCGGCAAAGCTGCCCGTCTCCGCAATGCTCTGCAGCATAGCCAAGTTTTCAGGGGTCAGGGCATCGCGGGTGTTTTGCATGATCGACGGCCTCTTCGTTCAATGAGTTTGAATGATGCCTTCAAGCCCGCTGTCCCTGCAAGTGCGCTGCGCGACCTACAGTTCTCTCCAACGCAACGCATTTCGAGGAGCGACCCCATGCTGACCCTTCGCAAATCGCAAGATCGCGGCCACGCAGACCACGGCTGGCTCCATTCGTACCACAGCTTCTCGTTCGCGGGCTACTACGACCCGCGCCACATGGGCTGGGGCAACCTGCGCGTCATCAACGAGGACCGCATCGCGCCGGGCACGGGCTTCGGCACCCATGGCCACCGCGACATGGAGATCATCAGCTACGTGCTGTCTGGCGAACTGGCGCACCAGGACAGCATGGGCAACGTCAAGGGCATTCCGCCCGGCGACGTGCAGCGCATGAGCGCCGGCACGGGTGTGATGCACAGCGAGTTCAACCACGCCGAGGGCCAGCAGACGCACTTTCTGCAGATCTGGATCGAGCCCAATGTGCGCGGCATCGCGCCGAGCTATGAGCAAAAGCGCTTTCCCGACGCCGACAAGCGCGGCCAGTTGCGTCGCGTGGCCTCGCCCGACGGCGCGCAAGGCTCGGTCACGATCCATGCCGACGCCACGCTGTACGCGGGCCTGTTCGACGGTGCTGAGGCGGCGGAGCTGCCCATTGCCGCAGGGCGCAAAGCCTACGTTCACCTGATCCGCGGTACGCTGCAGGTCAACGGACAGCATCTGAGCGGGGGCGACGCGGCCCTGCTGGATAACGAAAGCAGCGTGACCCTGTCCGGGGGAAGCGATGCCGAAGTTCTGGTTTTTGATCTCGCCGCGTGAAGTCTGCCCATCCACTTCAACCCTAGGAGTTCCGCCATGTTTGCTACCCTGCAAAACCCTCTGGCCCTGGTGGGCCGCATCCTCATCGCCCTGTTGTTCATCCCTGCGGGGTTCGGCAAGATCAGCGGCTTTGCCGGCACCGTGGGCTACGCCACGTCCGTGGGCATGCCCATGCCCACCGTGGCCGTTGCCGTCGGTCTGTTGATTGAACTACTGGGCGGCCTGGCACTGCTCTTCGGGTTCGGAACACGCATCGCTGCGCTGGCGCTGGCCGTGTTCACGCTGGCGGCCAGTTTCTTCTTCCACGCCTACTGGGCTCTGCCGGCGGACCAGCAGATGATGCAGCAGCTGTTGTTCTTCAAGAACGTTGCCGTGACGGGCGGCCTGCTGGCATTCGCCGCCTTCGGTGCCGGGGCATGGAGCGTGGACGGCGCACGGTCCGGGCGCTGATCGCTATTAAAAAAGAAGCTGCTTGCGCTTGATGGATGGGCCTTGGAGGTCGATATGACCTGCAAGGTCCATCAACTTTTGGAACGCTGCCAACGGCCGTCGATGCGCAGCTCATGCGGCATGAAGCGCGCCTTGTAGTTCATCTTCGGGCTCTGCTCGATCCAGTAACCCAGGTAGACATACGGCAGGCCCAGCGTGCGCGCCTGCTGTACCTGCCACAGCACGTTGTAGGTGCCGTAGCTTGCGCCCGGCTCGGGCTCGTAAAAGGTGTAGACGGCGGAGAGGCCGTCCTCCAGCACATCCAGGATGGACACCATCTTCAGTGTCCCCGGCTGGCCGTCGGCCCCGGTCTCACGGAACTCCACCAGCCGCGAATTGACCCGGCTTTGCAGCAGGAACTGCGTGTACTGGTCGATGCTGTCTTGGTCCATGCCGCCCCCGGCGTGGCGTGCGTTCTGGTAGCGCAGGTAGAGCTGGTAATGCTCGGGCAGGTAGCACAGGCGCAGCACCCGCGCCTGCAGGCCGGCGTGGCGCTTCCAGGCACGGCGCTGGCTGCGGTCGGGCTTGAATGGATCAACCACCACGCGCAGCGGCGTGCAGGCCTGGCAGCCGTCGCAGTAGGGGCGGTAGGTGAACATGCCGCTGCGCCGAAAGCCCCGCGCCACGAGGCCCGAATACACATCGTTCTGAATCAGGTGACTGGGCGTCGCCACCTGCGAGCGCGCCTGCCGCTCGGGTAGGTAGCTGCACGGGTAGGGTGCCGTGGCGTAGAACTGCAGGCTTTGCAGCGGAAGATCGTTGAGTTGGGTCACGCCGCTGAGGGGTTGGGCAAAAGCTCGGTCCAGTATACGGGCTCGAATTTCCAGGTGCAGGCAGGGTCTTGCCGCGCTCGCGCCACGTGATTCAGGAACTGCGAACGTTCCATCTCCCGGGCGCCCAGCGAGGCCAGATGACCCGTGTTCTGCTGGCAGTCGATCAACCGAACCCCCTCGCGCCGGCACAGGCATACCAGCGCCGCCAGGGCGATCTTGGAAGCATCGGTCGCGTGCGCGAACATCGATTCGCCAAACACGGCCCGTCCTAGCGCCACGCAATAAAGCCCCCCCACCAGTTGCCCATTCACCCAGGTTTCCACGCTATGGGCATGGCCAGCAGCATGCAGCGCCTCATACGCGGCAACCATGGAGGGCACGATCCAGGTGCCGGACTGCCCGGCCCGCGGCTTGTTGGCGCAGGCGTGGATCACGGCGGAAAAGTCGCTGTCGATGCGCACCTCGCGACCGGGCGTGGCGCGAAAGCGCTGCAGCACGCGGCGCAGCGAGCGGTGCAGACGGAATTCCTGCACATGCAGCACCATGCGCGGGTCCGGGCTCCACCACAGGATGGGCTGGCCGGTGCTGAACCACGGAAAGACACCCTGGGCATAGGCCTGCACCAGGCGGGGCACCCCCAGCGTGCCGCCCGCGGCCAGCAGGCCGGGCGCGGGAGAGTCCGCGCCCCAGGCACCGTCGGTGGGTGGAAAAGGATCGTCGGGTTCCAGCCAGGGAAGCGATGTGGTCATGCAGGCAATCAAGGGCGCGCGTGGAGCGCGATTGTCGCCCGCCCGCGTGCTCAGAACGTGATCAGGACGGAGGACGCGCTGCGCTGGTGTGCGCCATGGAATACCGCCTCGATGTTGTTGCCGTCCGGGTCCAGCGCAAAGGCGGCGTAGTAGCCCGGGTGGTAGGACCGCTCGCCCGGGGCGCCGTTGTCGCGCCCGCCATGCGCCAGCGCCGCGCGGTGGAAGGCATCCACCATCTCGCGGTCTTTCGCCTGGAAGGCGAGGTGGTGCCGCCCCGTGAGGTGGCCATTGGCGGCGGGGCTGCTGGCCGTGGATACGAACAGCTCGTCGGCCCAGAAGTAGCTGTCGGTCTGGCCCCCCAGGGGGATTTGCAGCGCGCCCAACACCGCCTCATAGAACCGCAGGCTGGCGGGCAGGTCGCGCACCACCAGCTGGATATGGTCGATGAGGCGGCCGCGGTGCAGTTGCTGTGCTTCCATCATGGCGCTCCTTTCCTGTCGTGGCGGAATACCGCGCGACCCAGCGCGCGGTGCGTCCGGCCATTCTAGGCAGGGGCGCATGACGGCATTCAGCGCACCATGCAGGGCCGCTTGGGGTCGAACTGCCAGCCCGGAATCAGGCTTTGCATGCCGATGGCGTCGTCGCGCGCGCCCAGGCCGTGTTCCTGGTACAGCGCATGCGCGCGCTGCAGTGCGGCGCGGTCCACCGTCACGCCCAGGCCCGGGGTCTTGGGCACGTCGACGAAGCCGCCACGGATCTGCAGTGGGTTCTGGGTGAGGAACTGCCCGTCCTGCCAGATCCAGTGCGTGTCGATGGCCGTGACCTTGCCCGGAACGGCGGCCGCCACGTGGGTGAACATGGCCAGCGAGATGTCGAAGTGGTTGTTGGAGTGCGACCCCCAGGTCAGGCCCCAGTCGCGGCAGGTCTGGCCCACGCGCACGGAGCCGGCCATGGTCCAGAAGTGCGGGTCGGCCAGCGGGATGTCCACGGACTGCAGCGACAGGGCATGCACCATCTGTCGCCAGTCGGTGGCGACCATGTTGGTGGCCGTGGGCAGGCCGGTGGCACGGCGGAATTCGGCCATGACCTCGCGGCCCGAGAAACCCCCTTCGGCGCCGCAAGGGTCTTCGGCATAGGCCAGCACGCCGCGCATGTCACGCATCAGGCGGATGGCGTCCTTGAGCAGCCAGCCGCCGTTGGGGTCCAGCGTGACGCGCGCCTGCGGAAAACGTTGAGCCAGTGCAGTGACGGCTTCGATCTCCTGCTCGCCGGCCAGCACGCCGCCCTTGAGCTTGAAGTCGTTGAAGCCGTAGCGCGCGTGCGCGGCTTCGGCCTGGCGCACGATGGCGTCCGGCGTCATGGCCTCCATGTGGCGTACCTGGTGCCAATCGTCGGTGCCTGAACGGTCCTCTCCCGCCTGCACGTAGGGCTTACCGGTCTTGTGCGACGGCCCCACGAAGAACAGGTAGCCCAGCATCTCCACGCGCTCGCGCTGCTGGCCTTCACCCAGGAGCGCCGCCACGGGCACGCCCAGGTGCTGGCCCTGCAGGTCCAGCAGTGCGGATTCGATGGCCGTCGCGGCGTGCACGCCAATGCGCAGGTCGAAGGTCTGCAGGCCGCGCCCACCAGGGTCACGCCCTTCCAGCGTCTTTTGCACCTGCTGCAGCAACTGCAGGCGCTCACCAATGGAGCGGCCGATGAGCACGCCACGACTGTCCTCCAGCGCCCGGCGGATGCCTTCGCCACCGGGGACTTCCCCCACGCCGGTGCGACCCGCGCTGTCATGAATCAGCACCACGTTGCGTGTGAAGAAGGGCGCGTGCGCGCCGCTGAGGTTCATCAACATGCCGTCGCGCCCGGCGACGGGGATGACTTCGATCTCGGTGATGGTGGGAGTCTGTGACATGGTTCAGGGGGGCAGAAAAACGGAAATGAAAACGGCCCGGACGTCAGGCGGAGTGCGCCTGCCGGGCCGCAGCCGCCGACCAGGGCACTTCCTGCACCGGCACGCCCGTGGCAAGGCAGCTGTGCAGGTTTTGCAGCACCAGGTCGGCCATGGCACGGCGGGTCTCCTGGGTGCCGCTGGCGATGTGGGGGGCCAGGACAACGTTGTCCAATGTGAGCAGTGCTGGCAGCGGGTGGGGCTCGTCCTCGAACACGTCCAGACCGGCGCCGGCAATCCGCCGCTGCTGCAGGGCGGCGGCCAGCGCGGCCTCATCCACCACGCTGCCGCGCGCTACGTTGACCAGGAACCCCTGCGGGCCCAACGCGTCCAGCACCTCGGCATTCACCAGGTGGCGCGTGCTGTCTCCGCCCGCAGCGGTGATGACGAGGAAGTCCGCCCAACGCGCCAGCTCCATCAGCGACGGCAGGTACTGATGGGGCGAGCCCTCCACCGGCCGGCGGTTGTGGTAACCCACCTGCATGTCAAAGCCCGCGGCGCGGCGCGCCACGGCAGCGCCGATGCGCCCCATGCCGAAGATGCCCAGGCGCTTGCCGCTGGCGCGCGTGTGCACGCCAAAGCGCTGGCGGCTCCAGTCACCGCGGCGCACGAAGCGGTCGGCCGCGGACAGGCTGCGCGCCGCGTCCAGCAGCAGGGCGAAGGCCATGTCGGCCACGCAGTCGTCCAGCACACCGGGCGTATAGCCCACGCGTGCGCCGCACTCCAGCAGCGCAGCCTGGTCCAGTGCGTCAAAGCCCACGCCAAAGCTGCTGACGAACCGCAGGCGGGGCAGGGCGAGCACCACGTCGCCCGGCAGCCCCATGGCGGCGGAAGTCACCACGCATTCGAAATCTGCGCCGTGTGCGGCCAGGAAGCCGGCCCGGTCTGGCTGCTCGCTGAGCACGGTCACGTCGAACTGGGCGGCCAGTTCGTGGTCCAGTGCGGGCAATGGCATGCGGCCGTACTGGAGGATGCGGGGAGGGCGGTGTGTCATGGGGGCGGCAGAGGCAAGAGGGCGCCCGCACCGGCAACTGCGGCGCGGACGTCGAGAGGGCGTGGCAATCAGTCGATGCTGATTTTGCGGGCTTCGATGAGCGTCTTCCAGCGCGCATATTCGCGCGCCTGGAAGGCCGTGAACTCCTCGGGGGTGTTGGCAACGATCTCCATGCCCTGGTCCGTTAGGCGCTTCTTCAGCGTCGGCTCATTGATGGCCTGGATGGCGGCGTCCGCCAGCTTCTTCTTCACATCCGCGGGCAAGCCCTTGGGCGCGGCCATTCCTTGCCAGGAATAGATCTCGGCCCCCTTCACACCGGCCTCGGCCAGCGTGGGCACGTCGGGCAGAACGGGGGAGCGCTTGTCGCCCGTGACGGCGATGGCCGTCAACTTACCGGCACGGATGTGCGGCAGCACCGCGTTCACGTTCTGGAACGAGAAATCCACCTGTCCACCCAGCAGATCGTTGATGGCCGGTGCGCCACCCTTGTAGGGCACGTGCACGCCCGTGGTGCCGCTTTGCTGCCAGAACAGCTCGGCCGAGAGGTGGTCCGACGAGCCATTGCCAGAGCTGGCAAAGCTGATCTTGCCTGGTTGCGCCTTGAGCGCAGCCACCACCTCGGCCAGCGTACGTGCCTTCTGCGCGGGCGATGCGACGAGCACATTGGGCGCTTGCACGGGCAGGGACAGGTAGTCGAAGTCCTTGACTGCGTCATAGGGCACGTTCTTCACCAGATGCGGCGCGATCACGTAGGGGCCGAGCGAGGCCACGAGCAGCGTGTAGCCGTCTGGCGCGGCGCGCTTGACCGCCGTGGCGCCAATGGTGCCGGTGGCGCCAGGGCGGTTGTCCACCACGAATGCCTGGCCCAGTTTCTCGCCCATGTGCTGGGCCATGGCGCGGGCAATCGTGTCGGTGGAGCCGCCGGGCGGGAACGGTACGACGATGTTCACGCTCTTTTCCGGCCAGGCGGCCACGGCAGACAGGGCCACGCTGGCCGCGAGGGCCACGAGGACTTTTTTCATGGGGTGCTCCTTGGATCTTTATGTGCCGGGATGAGCAGCCCCGCCAACGCTGGGCGGGGCCAAAAGGCATCAGACAGGCTCGACCTTGCGGATCAGTTCGGCCAGCATCTCGATCTCTTCAGCCTGCAAGTCGGCCAGCGGCGCACGCACGGGGCCGGCGGGGTGGCCGACGATCTTGGCGCCGGCTTTGATGATGCTCACCGCGTAGCCGGCGCTGCGGTTGCGGATCTTCAGGTAAGGCATGAAGAAGTCCTTGAGCAACTGGTGTTGCGTGGCCTGGTCGTCGTTCTTCACCGCTTCGTAGAAACGCATGGCCGTCTTCGGGATGAAGTTGAACACGGCGGACGAATACACCGGCGTGCCCAGTGCCTTGTAGGCGGCGGCATAGACCTCGGCCGTGGGCAGGCCGCCCAGGTAGGCCAGGCGGTCGCCCATGGCCAGGAACATGGAGGCCATGCCCTCGATGTCGCCCACGCCATCCTTGAAGCCGACCAGGTTCGGGTTGCGCTCGCACAGGCGGGCAACGGTTTCCGGCGTGTAGCGGGTGATGCCGCGGTTGTAGATGATCACGCCGAAATTCACGCTCTTGCACACGGCTTCCACGTGGGCTGCCAGGCCTTCCTGGCTGGCTTCTGTCATGTAGTGGGGCATGAGCAGGATGCCGTGCGCGCCGGCCTTCTCGGCGGCCTGCGCGCATTCGATGGCAAAGCGCGTGGGGCCGCCCGCACCGGCAATGATGGGCACCTTGCCGCGGCAGGTGTTTACCGCCGTCTGGATGATCTGCGGATATTCGCTGGCCGTGAGCGAGAAGTACTCGCCCGTACCGCCCGCAGCAAACAATGCGCTGGCGCCGAACGGAGCGAGCCACTCCAGGCGCTCGGCATAGCCCTTGGCATTGAAGTCGCCGTTGTCATGGAAGTCGGTGATGGGGAACGACAGCAGGCCGGAACTCATCACGTTCTTCAGGTCTTGGGGAGTCATCTCAGTCTTTCTTTCAAAGCCGCTGCGCGGCAGGTTGGCGACGTGGGGTTAAAGAAGGGAAATCGGGGCGCGGTCAGCGCTGCGCATTCAGTCCAGCTGCAGCTTCTCTTGCTGCACGACCTTGGCCCAACGGGCGCGTTCGCTGGCAAAGAAGCTGTCCACTTCCGACGGGGACAGGGTCACCACTTCGGCGCCCTGGCCCGTGAGGCGTGAGCGCACATCGGGCGTACGGATGGCGGCCACCAGGGCCTCGCCAATGCGCTTGGTGATGGCCGGCGGTGTTCCTGCGGGCAGCATCACGCCTTGCCACGAGCCGGTTTCGAAGCCCGCCACGCCCTGCTCGGCAATGGTGGGAGAGCTGCCGATGAGCGGCATGCGCTCGCGCTTGGACACACCCAGCAGCTTGAGCTTGCCGCTTTGCACATGGGGATAGGTGGCCAGCATGCCGTTCATCAGCACCTGCGTCTGGCCGGCCACCGTGTCCTGCACCGACTGCACGCCGCCCTTGTAGGGCACGTAGACCCACTTGGCGCCCGTGGCGCGGGCCAACTCCACACCCGCCAGGTGCGGTGCGCTGCCGGTGGCCGTGACGGCGAAGTTCAGGTCGCTGGTTTTGGACAGCTCCACCAGTTCCTTCAGGTTGTTGGCCTTGACGGAAGGGTGCACCACCAACAGGTGGGGCGAATACGCCAGCATGGCAGCGCCGCGCAGATCCTTGGACGGATTGAAGGGCAGCTTGGTATAGATTGACGGACTGATGGCCAGCGCGCCCAGATCGCACAACAGCAGCGTGTAGCCGTCAGGCGACGACTTGGCCACGATGTCGGCGCCCAGATTGCCGTTCGCACCGGGCTTGTTCTCGACGATCACCGGCTGCTTGAGCGACTCGGACAACTGCTGGCTGATCGAGCGGGCAATGATGTCCGAACTGCCGCCCGGCGGGTAGGGCACGACGATCTTGAGCGGACGGCTGGGCCAGTTGTCTGCGGCGTGAACTAGGGTGGTGCTGCAGGCCAGCGCGGCGCAGGCGAGGGCAAGGCGGCGGGTCAAAGTCATGCGATGTCTCCTGTGGTTGTGTGGGTTAAGTTATACGTCATCGTACAACATCAACAAAAGAACAACAAACGTTTCAGCGCAAATTTTTCAGTGGATGGCTTGTGAAAGGGGCTCAGGCGGGCAGGGCGGCCGCCGCGGCGGCCGCTTCCTGAGCCTGGCGCAGCCGTTCGCGGCTGTTGGTCAGGTGCACGCGCATGGCCGCGCGGGCGGATTCAGCATCCTTGCGCGCAATCGCCATGTAGATCTCTTCGTGCTCTCGGTTCACGCGCTGCAGGTAGCCGTCATTCGGCGGGGAGCTGCGCGCGGTGCCCACGCGGGTGCGCGGAATCAGCGTGGTGCCCAGGTGGTTCATGATGTCCGCAAAATAGCGGTTACCGGTGGCCTGGGCAATCTGCAGGTGAAAGCGAAAGTCGTGGGCTACCGTGTCTTCGCCCAGTTGCGTGCTCTGCGCAAAGTCATCCAGTGCGGCACGCATGGCCTGCAATTGCCCCTCAGTACGGCGTTGCGCGGCCAGCCCAGCCGACTCGGTCTCCAGGCTGATGCGCAGCTCCAGCACGGCCAGCACGTCCACGGACTCGGCCAACTCGGAGGGGTCCAGGAAGAACATGCCGCCGCTACGGGGTGGCAGTACGAAGGTGCCGATGCCGTGTCGGGTCTCCACCATGCCGGCGGCCTGCAGCTTGGACAGCGCCTCGCGCACAACCGTGCGACTCACATCGTAGCCCTGCACCAGCTCCGATTCCGTGGGCAGCTTGTCGCCTTCGCGCAGCAGGCCTTGGCGAATCTTGCTTTCAAATTCATCGAACAGCACCTTTGCCAGGCTGCGCCCTGCGCTGCGGCCCGCTCTGCCGCGCAGTGAAGAGGCGTGCTGGGCTGCGGACGCGATGGATTCGGGTAATCCCGTGGAGGGCGTGTTCATGGATGTGATCATAATTCGTTGCACGTTATCAGACAACATATCTCTTATTCGAGCCGCACCCTGAAATGCCGGCACGGATGCCCCTCTCAACGCACGAAGATGAGCACCTCCCACGCGATCCGCCACATCCGCATCACGCCCATTGCCTTCCGCGATCCGCCGCTGCTCAATGCGGCCGGCATCCACGAGCCCTGGGCCCTGCGCTCCATCATCGAGATCGAGACCGCCTCGGGTCTGGTGGGCATCAACGAGAGCTATGGCGACCAGCCCATGCTGGACGCATTGGCCAAGGCGGCGCCCGCCCTGGTGGGTCTGTCCCCCTGGGCGCTCAATGCAATGGAGCAGCGCGTGGCGGCCCTGGTCGCACCGCCCGCACAGACGGCCTCGGAATTCCTGGGGCAGCAGGTGTCGCTGGCACCGGGCACGCATGTATCCAAGACCGTGGCCAAGGTCATCAGCGCGTTTGAAGTGGCGATGATGGACCTGCAAGGCCAGTTGGCCCAGGCCCCGGTCGTGGATCTGCTGGGCGGCGCGGCGCGCGACAGCGTTCCCTTCTCGGCCTACCTGTTCTACAAATACGCCGAACACATCGACCAGCCCTATACGCCGGATGCCTGGGGCGAGGCACTCACGCCCGCGCAACTCGTCGCCCAGGCGCGGCGCATGATCGCCCAGTACGGCTTCCAGAGCATCAAGCTCAAGGCCGGCGCCTTGCCGCCCGACCAGGAGGCGGCCGGCATCCTGGCGCTGGCCCAGGCCTTTCCGGGTATGCCGTTGCGCATCGACCCCAACGCCAACTGGACGGTACAGACCAGCCTGAAGGTAGTGCAGCAACTGCGTGGCGTGCTGGAGTATTACGAAGACCCGGCCCCTGGCCTGGAGGGCATGGCTGCCGTGGCGCGCGCGATGGAGCGCGAAGGCGATGTGCCGCTGGCCACCAACATGGTGGTCACCGACTTTGCCGAATTCCGCCGCAACGTCGACCTCGGCTGCCCGGTGAAGATCGTGCTCAGCGACCACCACTACTGGGGCGGTCTGCGTGCCACGCAACGGCTGGCCACGCTGTGCAAGACCTTCGACCTGGGTCTGTCCATGCACAGCAACTCCCACCTGGGCATCAGCCTCGTCGCCATGACGCACCTGTGTGCCAGCGTGCCGCAGCTCACCTATGCCTGCGACACGCACTACCCGTGGCAGGACGAGGAGGTCGTCGAAGGCGGCCGCCTGCAATTCGAACAGGGCAGCCTGCGCGTGCCTACGACGGCGGGCCTGGGCGTCACGCTGGATCGCGAGGCGCTGGCCAGCCTGCACGACAACTACCTGCACTGCGGCATCCGCAACCGCGACGACCTCGGGCAGATGCGCAAGTACGACCCCGACTTCACTGGCCGCCAGCCACGTTTCTGAGTCCTTTCCATCCAACCAGGAGACATCCCCCATGCAACGCCGCACCTTGATCAAAAGCTCCCTCGCCGCCGCCAGCGCCTTGCTGCTGGGCAGCGCATTGACCCCCTTGCCTGCGGCAGCGCAGGGCACTTGGCCCGCGGGCAAGGCCATCACCTACCTGGTGCCCTTTCCACCCGGCGGTAATACCGACACGCTGGCTCGCGTGGTAGCCCAGCCTCTGGGCCAGGCCCTGGGCACGCCCGTGGTCATCGACAACAAGGGCGGCGCGGGCGGCAGCGTGGGATCGGCCATCGCCGCGCGCGCGCCCGCCGACGGCTACACCATCCTTGGCGGCACCATCAGCTCGCACGCCATCAACGTGAGCCTGTACCCCAAGCTGGACTACGACCCCGTCAAGTCCTTCACACCGATTGCCATGTTGGGCTCAGGCCCTCTTGTGCTGGTGGTGCCCGCCGCCAGCCCGTACAAGACGCTTGCGGAAGTGCTCGCCGCCAGCAAGGCCAAGGCCGCGGCGGGCGGCCTGTCCTCGGCGTCGCCCGGCAGCGGCACCTCCAACCACATGGCGCTGGAGCTGCTGGCCTATCAGACGGGCGTGAAGTTCACGCATGTGCCATACAAGGGCAGCGGCCCGGCGGTGCAGGACGTGATCGGTGGCCAGGTGGACATGATGTTCGACACCGCCCTGGTCGTAGGCCCACACATCCAGTCGGGCAAGCTGCGCCCCATCGCCGTGACCAGCTCCAAACGCGTGGAGTCGCTGCCCGACGTGCCCACCATTGCCGAAGCCGGAGAAAAAGGCTTCGACATGGGCTCCTGGCAGGCCGTGTTCGCGCCCGCCGGCACACCCAAGCCCATCGTGGACCGACTGCACGCCGAGATCATGAAGATCGTCGCCACCCCGGAAGTCCAGGCGCGCCTCAAAGCCTTCGGCATGGTGCCATCCACCATGACGCCCGCCGAACTGGCCACATTCCAGAAAGCCGAGGTGGCCAAGTGGGCGCAGGTGATCAAGGCCGCAGGCATAAAGGCGGAATGACCCCTGAGCGGCCACACGCCTTTCGCTAACGGAGATGCCGCCCCGTTGCCGGGTAGCCCTTGCACGGCAACCCGGTTGCAGGCGTCAGCTCCGCAGCCCGCGGGCGGGCCGTAGCGCCATGGAAACTGGAAAAGACATTGGTATGAGTACACAAGCCCCGCTTTGCATCGCCATGCACCCGGCCGACAACGTCGCCATCGTGGCCAACGATGGCGGCCTGCCTGCTGGCACCCGGCTGCCCGGCGGCCAGGTGTTGGTGGACAAGGTGCCGCAGGCGCACAAGGTGGCGCTGGAAGACATCCCCGAGGGCGGTGCCGTGCGCCGCTACAACGTGGTCATCGGCTATGCCCTCAAGTTCATAGCGGCTGGTAGCTGGGTGCACGAGCGCCTGTTGCAGATGCCCGATGCGCGTGCGCTGGACGGCCTGCCCATCGCCACCGCCAGGCCGACGCCGATGGAGCCGCTGGCGGGCTACACCTTCGAGGGCTACCGCAACGCCGATGGCTCCGTGGGCACGCGCAACATCCTTGCAATCACCCAGACGGTGCAGTGCGTGGCCGGGGTGACGGACTTTGCCGTGCAGCGCATCAAGGCCGAGTTGCTGCCCAAGTACCCGAACGTGGACGACGTGGTGGCGCTGGAGCATGGCTACGGCTGCGGTGTCGCCATCGACGCGCCGGACGCGGCGGTACCCATCCGCACACTGCGTAACATCAGCCTCAACCCCAACTTCGGCGGCGAGGTGATGGTGGTCAGCCTGGGCTGCGAGAAGCTGCAGCCCGAGCGCCTCATGCCGCCCGGCGCCATTGCTCTGGTGGACCAGCGTACCCTGCAGGAGGCACCGCTGGACGTGGTGTGTCTGCAGGACGAAGCCCATGTGGGCTTTATGTCCATGGTCGACTCCATCCTGCGCCAAGCCGAGGAGCACCTGAAGCGCCTGAACGCACGTCGGCGCGAGACGGTGCCTGCCAGCGAACTGGTGGTGGGCGTGCAATGCGGCGGCAGCGATGCCTTCAGCGGCGTGACCGCCAACCCGGCCGTGGGCTTTTGCACCGATTTGCTGGTGCGCGCCGGCGCCACGGTGATGTTCAGCGAGGTGACCGAGGTGCGTGACGGCATCGACCAGCTCACCGCGCGCGCGGCCACGCCCGAGGTGGCGCAGGCCCTGATCGACCAGATGGCCTGGTACGACGCCTACCTGGCACGCGGCCGCGTGGACCGCAGTGCCAACACCACGCCGGGCAACAAGAAGGGGGGCTGTCGAACATCGTCGAGAAGGCCATGGGCTCCATCGTCAAGAGCGGTAGCGCGCCCATCGCCGGCGTAGTGGCTCCGGGCGAAAAGGCGGTGCAAAAAGGTTTGCTCTACGCGGCCACCCCCGCCAGCGACTTCATCTGCGGCACGCTGCAACTGGCGGCGGGCATGAACCTGCACGTGTTCACCACGGGGCGCGGCACGCCTTATGGGCTTGCGCAGGTGCCGGTGATCAAGGTAGCCACGCGCAGCGATTTGGCTCGGCGTTGGCACGACCTGATGGATGTGAACGCCGGCCGCATCGCAGACGGGCAGGCCACCATCGAAGACGTGGGCTGGGAGTTGTTCCACCTCATGCTCGACGTGGCCAGCGGCCGCAAAAAGACCTGGGCCGAGCACTGGAAGCTGGCCAACCAGCTCGTGCTGTTCAACCCAGCGCCGGTGACTTGACCTGCTTGTTCGACCCACCCCCGGCAAAACCCACAACGGAGATCCCGAAATGCCTCACGAGAAGAATGCGGCGCCCGGCGCTGCCACGCGGCGCCATTTCCTGGCCGGCGCGGTGGCCGCCACGGCCGCAGGTGCTGTTACGGCGCAGAGTTTTGAATTCAAGCCCCAGCAGCGTTACCCCGACCCATCGGTGCAGGTGCTGGACCCGCAGTTCGCCAAGTACCGCATCTACAGCAGCAGCGTGGAGCAGATTGCCACCGGCATGCGTTGGGCCGAAGGGCCCGTGTGGTTCGGGGACGGGCGCTACCTGCTGGTATCCGACATTCCGAACAACCGCATCATGCGCTGGGATGAGGCCACCGGTGCGTGGGGCGTATTCCGCCAGCCCTCCAACTTTTCCAACGGCCTCGCACGCGACCGCCAGGGCCGGCTGCTGACCTGCGAGCACCTGACGCGCCGTATCACGCGCACCGAGTACGACGGAAGCATCACCGTGCTGGCCGATGGCTACAACGGCAAGCGCTTCAACTCACCCAACGACATCATTTGCAGCAAGGACGGCGCGGTGTGGTTCACCGACCCGCCGTTCGGCATCGCCGGTCATTGGGAGGGCGAAAAGGCCGCGCCAGAGCTGCCGCACGGCGTCTACCGCATCGACCCGGCCGGCGCAAAGGTCAGCCAGGTGCTGGGCGACCTGGCGGGTGCCAATGGCCTGTGCTTTTCGCCCGATGAGAAGGTGCTCTACATCGTCGAGGGCCGCCACCAGCCGCATCGCGTGGTGTGGGCCTACGACGTGGGCCCGGGCGGGCGGCTGTCCGGCAAGCGTCTGCACATCGACGCGGGCGGCCCGGGTGCCCTGGACGGCATCAAGTGCGACGAGTTCGGCAACCTCTGGTGCGGATGGGGCAGCAACGGCGCCGTGGGCGCCAACCCGGCAGACCTCGATGGCGTGATGGTCTTCAACCCCGAAGGCAAAGCCATCGGCCACATCCGGCTGCCTGAGCGTTGTGCCAACCTGTGTTTTGGGGGTTCCAAGAACAACCGCCTGTTCATGGCCAGCAGCCATTCGATCTACGCGCTTTACGTGGAGGCGCGCGGCGCTGTCTGAGTGCGAAGGTCCCCGTGGCGGGCGCCCGCCACAGGGCAGGGGCCGCCCCATGAGGCCCAGGTCATCAGGGCCGCAGGGATCACGGTGTACTGAGCCAACCGCCCCGTTCGCACAAACGCACCGCATCAACGGCAACAGCCGCCACCCCCGTGGGGGTTGGCGGCTGTTTCGCTTCTGTTCTGATAGCTGCTGGCGCTTGTTGGTCAAAGGCTAGAGGCCAAAAAAGGCTTAAAACCTTCTGGCTGAAGCCAGCCCAGCGCTGCGCGGCTACCCTGTGGCGCGCGGCTCAGTCTTGCACGTACCAGGCGTCCTTCAGCTCGCTCACCGTGGCCTCGGCCACCTCGGGCTGTGCAGCCAGCCAGGCCTGCGTGGCTTGGCGGTCGTCCTCGGTGGCGGAGCCGCGCACGAAGGCCGTCACGAAGCCTTCGCGCACCCAGCCGGCGGCCGCCAGATTGCGGGGCACCAGCAGGTCCCGCACGAAGCGGTCCATCAGCGCCTCCTCTTGCTCGGGCGTCAGCTCCTGCTTGACCTTCAGCTCGTACTCGAAGCCGAATTCCTGAAACTCGGCCACGCGCATCTTCTTGCGAAGGCGGCGGCTGCGTTGCTTGTTGGGTGGCAGTGCCATGGTCAGGTTCTCTCAGTTCAGTGAATCAAGGGCGGCATGATGGCAGAACACGCGCCGCGCCCGCCCGTCAAAGCCCCAGCACCTTGGCGACGTAATCCGCATCCTTGTCGCCGCGGCCCGACAGGTTGACCAGGATGTGCTGGTCCTGGGGCAGCGTGGGCGCCACGCGGATGGCCCAGGCCACGGCATGGGCGCTCTCCAGCGCGGGGATGATCCCTTCCACGCGCGACAGCTGCATGAACGCGTCCAGACATTCCTTGTCGGTCACGGCTTCGTACTGCACGCGGCCAATGTCCTTCAGATAGCTGTGCTGCGGGCCCACGCCGGGGTAGTCCAGGCCCGAGGCAATGCTGTGCACGGCGGCGGGCACGCCCGGCGCATCCTCCAGCACATAGCACTTCATGCCGTGGATCTCACCGGGCTGGCCCATGCTCAGCGTGGCCGCGTGCCGACCGGGCTTGTCGGTGCCTTCGCCCGAGGGTTCCACGCCCACCAGCTTCACGTCGGTATCGCCCAGGAAGGCGGTGAACATGCCCATGGCATTGCTCCCGCCGCCCACGCAGGCGGTCACGTAGTCGGGCAGGCGGCCGTGCCTGGCCTGGAACTGCTCGCGCGCCTCGCGGCCGATGATGCTCTGGAAGTCGCGCACCATCATCGGGAACGGGTGCGGCCCCACCACCGAGCCGATGGCGTACAGGTAGTCGGTGGGGTTGGTCAAATACTCCTCGAAGGCGCTGTCCACCGCCTCCTTCAGCGTGGCCGCGCCGCGCGTCACCGCCACCAGCTTGCAGCCCAGGATGCGCATCTTGGTGACGTTGGGGTGCTCCTTCTCGATGTCCACCTGGCCCATGTGGATCTCGCACGGGATGCCCACCAGCGCACAGGCCGTGGCCAACGCCACGCCGTGCTGGCCGGCGCCCGTCTCGGCGATCACCTTTTTCTTGCCCATGAACTTGGCCAGCAGCGCCTCGCCCAGGCAGTGGTTGATCTTGTGCGCGCCGGTGTGGTTCAGGTCCTCGCGCTTGAGGTGGATCTGCGCGCCGCCCAGCAGGCCCGACAGGCGCTTGGCATGAAAGATCGGGCTGGGCCGGCCCACGTAATCGGCAAACAGCTGTGCCAGCTCGTCCTGGAAGTCCTTGCGCTGCGTGATCTCGGCATAGGCCGCGGCGATGTCGTCCATGGCGGCTTTCAGGTGCGGCGGCACAAGCTGCCCGCCGTAGGGGCCAAAGAAGCCGGCGGCATCGGGCATGGGGGCGAAGTCGGTGGAGGCTGTCATCGCAGTCAAAGGAGGAGGGGGGTTGAAAGAACTTCGATTTTGATAGCTGCCCGCGCTTTTCAGACGGGTGCTGGGCGGCATTTTCATGCTGAACCATTGCGGGGTGCTTACGGCCCGCCAACGGCAACACGGGGCAATATACGCGCGTGTTGCGCCTCACGGTTCGATACACGCCCCCGGTTGCCGCGCGCCGCCGCGCCGCCACAGAATCGACCATGCACCTGCAACCCTACGAAAGCGTGAACGGCGTGCCCCTCACCGCCACGCGCGGCGACATCATCCGCGCCCACGGCCAGCCACGCAGCGAGTCGCGCAACAACGTCGACCTGACCGCGCTGGACTATGGCGACGTGGTCTACCGCTTTCAGGACAGTGGCCGCCTGGAAGAGGTGACCGCCCGCGCGGAAGCGCTGCACCTGGGCACCGTGGCCGTGCCGTTCCGTGACCTGGCCGTGTTTGTGCAATCGAGCGATGACCGGGCATTCGACCGCGCCGGGTTTCTGGTCAGCCCGCGGTACGGGATTGCCTTCGTACCGGAGGAGCCCTGCTGGGTGACGGCGCTGGCCCGCCATTGCGTACAAGAGTGGATGGCGATGGCTTGAATTTCTATCTAACCGATTGTTTTATAAAGAGTTTCGGTAGAGGAGCAAAGCCAGGGCATTGTTAGCCCGCTTCAACCAAGGCGAGAGAACCCGACAAATGCCGGCGTGAAGGAAACGCTGGCGTCACCGACTGCGTTCAGAATCCCGTCACGCACGGCTTTGCTGGCGTCGCCATAAACCTCCAAGCTGCGGATGACGCAGTACTTCATCACCTCGGCAATGCTGGGGTCAGACACTTGCCAATGGCGGAGAACCGCTTCGGAGTCTTGAAACAGCTGGAAGCTGTAGCAGAGGCCGTTCTCATCGTCGACGTAAGTCTGAACCATCAACTGGGGGGCGTGCTGATTCGCAAACTCGACCGCGTTGACGATGGCGCGCTTGAATTCGGCCACATGTTGCCGGTCAAAAGCCAGGGTATTGCGAAGAAGGATGGGGCTGGTTTGTCTATCGGTGGTCATGCGAGATTCGACTCCAAGGTGCTTCCAAGCTGCGTTCGGTTCGCGGCAGCAACCACCACGCCACCGCGACGGCCGCGAGGGCGGCGGCGGCGACCCCAGCTCCCAACGCGGGCCATCCGCCTGCTGCGGTGAGGGCGGCTGCGGCGGGTGGACCCGCGACCAGGCCCAGGTTGTTGCCCTGCATCATCATTCCCAGGGTCGCACCCACTGCAGTGGGATGCGGTGCCTGTGACGGAGCCTCCGCGAAAAGCGCGGGAGGCACGATTCCAGAAATCACTGCAAAGACTACGACCAGGCCGAAGCGCCATGCGGGGCCGAGCGGTGCTGTCGCCACGACCAACGCAAGCACTGCGCAGGCACCGAATGCCCAGGCCAAGGCAGAAGACGGTCGTGCCCCGTGCGCAACCAGCGCCCCGCCCAGCAGGTTGCCCACTGCACCCGCGCCGATGGCAAGCGCAGTGAGCGCGTTCGCCCGAGCCGGCGAGGGCGCCAGCCCGTCCTGCAGGACGACCGGCAGCAGCCCGAACAGAGCAAACCATGCCCCGGCATAGAGCATGAACAGCAGCAGCAGGCAGATTGGCCCCCGCGCTAGCAGCGTTTGGCGCAGCAAAGCCGCGGTGCTTGCGTTGTCCCGCGAAGCCGCTACGTGGGGCGCGTGCAACGCCACGGCGCAGGCGAAGACCAGGGCGGCGGCGCTGCCCACCCACCACAGCGCGCGCCAGCCGTACAAGAGCAAGCAGGGAGACGCAAAGAGGATGAGTGCCATGCCAACCGGCATGAAGGTGCTCCAGGCACCCAGCGGGCCAGAGGCGTCGCGTCCCCGCGCGATGTGTGCAATGAGGGCGGGGGCCGCCACGATCGCACCCAGGAAGCCAACGCCCTCCACGACGCGGCTTGTGATCAGCAGCACGGGGCCTTGGGCCATGGCGCCAGCCGCCGATGCGACGCCTTGCAGGAGCAGGCCGGCGATCAGTGCGCGGCGCGCGCCGAGCCGATCTGCCACCAGACCGATGGTGATACCGAACACCGCCCCGACGATGCCGAAGGCGGACAGCAGCCACGCGGCTTGCGATAGTGGCATGGCCAGCGCCGTCTGCACAGCCTGCAACGCGGCGGGCGCCTTGCCCACCTGTACGGCCGAGACAATGCCAGCCCCGACCAGCAACAAAGTAGCGGGCCAGGGCGACGTCGGGAGCGCACGCGTCATGCCGCTTCCCGGTGGAGCCGGCCGAGCAACAAATCATGGGTGACGCGAGCGACGTGCGCGCCCTGGAAGCGCGCGCCTTCCAGCTCGTTCGGGCTCGGCAGGCGGTTGCCACCTTCGCCATCATCGGCGATCGTCGAAGCGCCATAGGGGCTGCCTCCGGTCACTTCGTCCATGCGGTTCTGCCCCTTGAAGGTATAGGGGAGGCCGACCAGCAGCATGCCCAGGTGCAGCAGCACCACGTGCGTCGTGAGCAGCGTGGCTTCCTGACCGCCGTGCTGCGAGCCCGTGGATGTGAAGACGCTGCCTACCTTGCCGACGAGCGCGTCGCGTGCCCAGAGGCCACCGGCCTGGTCCAAGAAGTTCTTCATCTGGGCGGCCATCGTGCCAAAGCGCGTCGGCGTGCCGAACAGGATCGCGTCGTAGTCGGCCAGCTCTTCGACCCGGGCGACCGGTGCGGCCTGTTCGAGCCGATAGCCAGCCCGCTCCGCAACCGATGGAGGCACGAGTTCCGGCACGCGTTTGAGGTCGGCCTGCGCGCCCGCCTCGCGCGCACCGTCGCGCACGGCCTGCGCCAGGGTTTCGACGTGCCCGTACGAGGAGTAGTACAGAACCAGCACACGTGGACGGATAGGCATCCTGAATTCCTTTCTTTTGAGTTGGTTGTGCGACTATGGGTCCAACGTCCGATCAATGAAAGTCACATAATTTCGCTCAAAGTGATCTAAAGAGTGGATCAATGATCGACGCCCTCACACTGGGTCAATTACGAAC
Organism: Diaphorobacter nitroreducens; assembly: GCF_002214645.1. NCBI lineage: Bacteria > Pseudomonadati > Pseudomonadota > Betaproteobacteria > Burkholderiales > Comamonadaceae > Diaphorobacter > Diaphorobacter nitroreducens. Next base: position 1,118,407 of record NZ_CP016278.1, on the reverse strand, counting down.
TTTTGTGGCCATCGCCGAAGCGGGCGGCTTTCGCGCCGGCGCTGCCCGCTTGCGACGAGCGCAGTCGGCCGTCAGCCACGCGGTGGCGAGCCTGGAGCAGGAGTTGGGTATTGCGCTCTTCGACCGCGACGGGCGCAGGCCGGTTTTGACGCCTGCCGGAACCGCGCTGCTAGAGGACGCACGCGCGGTGCTGCTAAAGGTGGACACCATGCGCGCTCGCGCCCAGGGCGTGAGCCAAGGGCTGGAGCTGGAGTTATCCGTCATCGTCGACACGCTGTTTCCGCTGCCCCTGGCCTGTGCCGCATTGCAGGCCGTGCACGCGCGGTATCCGAGCGTCCGTGTCCAACTGCAAGTCGCCCCGCTTGGCGGTCCACTCGACGCATTGCTCGAGGGCCGCTGTTCCGTGGCCATCACGGTCGGCAACGATCTGCACGATCCGCGGGTCAAGAAGGAGCCGCTGACGACGGTCCCGATCGTGCCCGTCGTGTCATCCAGCCACCGGCTGGGTGCGTCGCTGCGCGCGCGCAAGCGTCTGAGCGCGGACGATATTGGCGAGCACCTGCAGGTCGTCCTGATCGATCCCACCCCGCTGTCCGCGAGGCGTGACTTCAATGTGCTGTCTCCCCGGACGTGGCGCGTCGGTACGCAGGAAGCGAAGCAGGCGTTAATTGAGGCGGGCGTGGGCTGGGGCCGCCTGCCCCTATGGACAGTCGAAACCGCGCTGCGCGACGCTCGACTTCTGCGACTCGTTGCCAGCAACCTCGGCCCCGCAGGGGAAGCCCGTGAACAGGCCTATGTTGCGCATCGGCGCGATCGCGTACTTGGACCAGCGGGCAGGGCTTTTCGGGAGGAGGTGCTGTGTCGTGTCTGAAATTCCTCACTACCTCTGTTTTCGGGGGTACGCTGCGACGATCTCGCGCCAAGCCGCGCGCCCTGGTCCCGCGAGACCGTACCCAAGACCAACTGCATCGAAAGATGCCCGCTCCGGGTGAAGCGGGTATTTTTCAGGATCCGTCGATGATGTCAGCGGTCCAACTCGCCCGCGTTGCGTCGAAAGAGGCCATAGATGAATGAGCACCTACCTACTACCTGCCTAGTTTGAGATCGCAGCAAGGCACTCTGCTCAAAATAAAAAAGGCGCTGCAACGCTAGTCACAGCGCCTGTTTGCAGAAGGCATGCCGGAAAGCCTGCGTCAGCCCTTCTTCTGCACCATCTTGATCACGCTGGAGAAATCATCCCCCCCGTGCCCCGCAATGCTGTGCGCCGCGTAGATTGCGCGCGCCATGCCGCCCAGCGGGGTGCTGGCCTTGGTGGCGATGGCGTTTTCCTGGGCCAGGCCCAAATCTTTCAACATCAGATCGGTGCCGAAGCCGCCCGCGTAGCCCTTGCTGGCGGGGGCGTTCTCGTGCACGCCGGGGAAGGGGTTGTACTTTTCCAGTGCCCAGTTGCCGCCGGAGCTGCGGCGCATGATTTCGCTCAGCACCTTGGGGTCCAGGCCGTTGGCGACGCCCAGCGCGATGGCTTCGCTGGTGCCCACCATCAGGATGCCCAGCAGCATGTTGTTGCAGATCTTGGCCGTCTGGCCCGCGCCCACGGCGCCGGCGTGGAAGATGTTGGCGCCCATTTTTTCCAGCAGGGGACGTGCGCGCTGCAGTTGCGCGTCGGTGCCGCCCACCATGAAGGTGAGGGTGCCGGCGATGGCGCCGCCGGTGCCACCGGAGACGGGGGCGTCGATGAAGTCGATGCCGGCGGCCTCGGCCGCCTTGGCCACCTTCTGGCTGGTGGCGGCGGCGATGGTGGAGCTGTCGATCACCAGCGTGCCCTTGGCGATGCTGGCCAGCAGGTTGCCGTTGCCCAGGAACAGGCCTTCCACGTGCTGGCTGGCGGGCAGCATGGTGACGACGGCCTCGGCGCCCTGCACGGCGTCCTGCGCGCTGGCGGCGACCTGCAAGCCCTCGGCCTTGACCTTGGCAAGCGCGTCAGCGCTCAGGTCGAAGGCCTTCACGCTGTGGCCGGCCTTGTGCAGGTTGATGGCCATGGGGGCGCCCATGTTGCCCAGCCCAATGAATGCGATTTGCATGGTGGTTGTCTCCTGTGGTGTGTGATGGGAACTATTATTTTGATAGCTGTTAGCGCTTGATGGACGGGCTCTACGGGCCAAAATGCCTTCAATCATGATCGCGTGCCCTTGCTGCGGTTTGTGGCCGCCTTCGCCCGCCGGGGCGAGGCCTTGGCAAGCGGGTTGAAGGCGAGGGCGGTGTCGATCCAGTGCTCCCACTGGGCGCGCGTGGCGTAGGCGGCAGGCTCCAGCCAGAAGTAGCCGGCCATGCCGCCACGCGGGTCCAGTTCACGCACGCCAGGGGTTTCTGCGGTTGCGTCGTGCTGCTGCGGCGGCAGGCGCACCAACAGCTCTTCGCCCTTCACGCCCAGGCAAAGTTTGCCGTCCACCATGAAGGCGTGGCAGCCAAAGAGCGTGCGCTCCTCTACCTCCACCTGCGCGTTCAGCCGCTCGCCCAGTGCGTCGCGCACGGCGGCGATCAGGTGCAGCGCTTCGTCGGACAGGGGGCGGGCAGGCATGGTGGGTTTGGAGTCAAATAGGCCTCTAGCGCTTGTCCATCCAGCGCGAGCAGCTATGGTTTTTGAATGTCAACGGATCACCTCCGGCGCGTCGCCGTCCAGCATGCGCCGGCCGATGATGACGCGCATGATCTCGTTGGTGCCTTCCAGGATCTGGTGCACGCGCGCGTCGCGCAGCAGGCGCTCCAGCGGGTATTCGCGGATGTAGCCGTAGCCGCCGTGCAGCTGCAGCGCCTCGTTCACCACGTTGAAGCCCACGTCGGTGGCAAAGCGTTTGGCCATGGCGCAGTAGGTGGAGGCATCGCGCGCGCCTGCGTCAAGTTTGCTGGCGGCCAGCCGCACCATCTGGCGCGCAGCCACCAGCTCGGTGGCCATGTCGGCCAGCTTGAACTGCAGCGCCTGGAAGCTGGCGATCGGCTTGCCGAACTGCTTGCGGTCTTGCATGTAGCGCTGGGCGTGCTGCAGTGCGCCTTGCGCGGCGCCGACCGAGCAGGTGGCGATGTTGATGCGCCCGCCGTCCAGCCCCTTCATGGCGATCTTGAAGCCTTCGCCCTCCTGGCCCAGCAGGTGGTTGGCGGGGATGCGCACGTTGTCAAAGCTGATCTGGCGCGTGGGCTGGCTGTTCCAGCCCATCTTTTCTTCCTTCTTGCCGTAGTGGATGCCGGGCAGGTTCGCGGGCACGGCAAAGGCGCTGATGCCGCCCGCGCCGGATTGCGCGTCGCCGGTGCGTGCCATGAGCACCAGCACGTCGGTGCTGCCCGCACCGCTGATGAAGGCCTTGCTGCCGTTGATGACGTACTCGTTGCCGACCAGTTCCGCGCGCGTCTTGATGGAGGCGGCGTCGGACCCCGCGCCGGGCTCGGTCAGGCAGTAGCTGGCGAGCTTTTGCCCGCTGGTGAGTGCCTCGCCCCATTCGGCGCGCACGGCATCCGTGGCCCAGGTGCCCAGCATCCAGGTGGCCATGTTGTGGATGGTGATGAAGGCGGTGGTGCTGGGGTCCACGGCCGCCAGTTCCTCGAACACCAGCGTGGCGTCCAGGCGCGGCAGGGCCAGGCCACCGGCGCTCTCGGGCGCGTACAGGCCGCAAAAGCCCAGTTCGCCCGCACGGCAAATAGCCTCGCGGGGGAAGATGCCCTGCGCATCCCACTCGGCGGCGTGGGGCGCCAGCTCCGCCTGGGCGAACTGGCGCGCGGTGTCGGCAAAAGCGCGCTGGTCTTCGCTGAGTTCAAAGTCCATGGCGGGTGTCTCCTTCTCTTATGCGTCTTATGGCTTGTTCGTCGTGGGCTGCGGCGCCTCGCCATGGTGCAGCCAGTGCATCAGGGCGTCGCGCCGCGCCTGGGTATGGACCGTCAGGCAGTCGTGGTACAGCCGCGGCCATTCGGGGCGGGACTCCGCCGCGCGCTGCGCCTGCTTGCACTGCGCGGCGCGCGTGCGCTGCCAGGCGGCGTGGTCCTGGCGCAGGGCAGGGCGCTCGTGGGCCGACAGGGCACGCATCACATCGCCATACAGAATCTGAGTGGCGGTGTCCGCCTCCTGGTAGCGCTGCACGGCGCAGGCGTTGGTCTCATCCACCGTGCCGCCGGGGCGGCAGGCAGCGCCGGCCTGCGCCTGTACCTGGGTGGCAGCCAACAGGGCGCACGCAGCGGCCAAGGTGCGCAGGCGGGCGGCATGGGGTTTCACGCATCGGGTCATGCCTGTGATTTCACCATGCGCGCACCGCGCGGCGCCGCTTACTTCAGGCTGATGGTGGTGTTCACGCCGTGGCTGGTGGTGCTGTCGTCAAACCAGCGCGCCGTGACGGTCTTGGTCTGCGTGTAGAACAGCACCACCTGCTTGCCGTAGGGGCCCAGGTCGCCCAGCTTGGAGGCGCGGCTGCCGGTGAACGAGAACAGCGGCACGGGCACGGGGATCGGCACGTTGATGCCCACCTGGCCCACGTCGATGTCTTCCTGGAACTTGCGCGCGGCCGCGCCGGACTGCGTGAAGATGGCCGTGCCGTTGCCGTTGGGGTTGGCGTTGATGAACTCGATGGCCTCGTCGATGTCCTCGGCGCCGGCCAGGCACAGCACGGGGCCGAAGATTTCCTGGTCGTACACGCTCATGCCGGGCTTCACACCGCTGAAGATCGTGGGGCCGACGAAGTTGCCCTTGTCGTAGCCCGCCACCTGGGGCTTGCGGCCGTCCAGTTCCAGCGTGGCACCGTCGGCAATGCCGCGCTCGATCAGGCCCTCCACGCGCGACAGCGCGGCGCAGCTCACCAGCGGGCCCACGTCGGTGCCGGGCTCGGTGCCGGCGGACACCTTCAGCGTCTTGGCCTTCTCGACCAGCTCGGGGATCCAGTTGCGCGCCTCGCCCACCAGCACGGCGACCGACAGGGCCATGCAGCGCTGTCCTGCTGCGCCGAAGGCGGCGCCGGCCAGGGCGTTCAGCGTCTGCTCCTTGTTGGCGTCAGGCATGACGATGGCGTGGTTCTTCGCACCCATCATGCATTGCACGCGCTTGCCGTTGAGGCTGGCGCGGTTGTACACATGGGTGCCCACCTTGGTGGAGCCCACGAAGCTGATGGCCTTGATGTCGGGGTGGTCGCAGATGGCGTTCACGGCGTCTTCGCCGCCATGCACCACGTTCAGCACGCCGGCGGGGATGCCGGCCTCCAGCGCCAGTTCGCACAGGCGCATGGTGACCATGGGGTCCTGCTCGGAGGGCTTGAGCACGAAGGTGTTGCCCGTGGCGATGGCCATGGGGAACATCCACAGCGGGATCATCGCGGGGAAGTTGAACGGCGTGATGCCGGCGCACACGCCCAGCGGCTGCATGATGGAATAGGTGTCCACGCCGTTGGCCACGTTGTTGGCCAGCTCGCCCAGCTGTAGCGTGCCGATGTTGGCCGCGTGCTCCACCACTTCCAGGCCGCGGAACACGTCGCCTTCGGCGTCGGGCAAGGTCTTGCCTTGCTCGGCCGTCAGCAGGGCGGCCAGTTCCTTCATGTTCTCGCGGATGAGCTGCTGCAGCTTCAGGAAGATGCGCGCGCGCGTGCCGATGGGGGTCTTCTTCCAGGTCTTGAAGGCGTCCTTGGCAGAGGCCACGGCGGCGTTGATCTCGTCGGGCGTGGCGAAAGGCACGCGCGCCAGCACCTGTTGCGTGGCGGGATTGACCACGTCACGCCACTGGGTGGTCTTGGACTCGACGAACTGGCCGCCGATCAGCAGCTTGACGGTGGGGGCCTTCACGGCCTGGGAGGTGGATGCGTCCATGGTTGTCTCCTGGGGTCCTGGGGTGGTCTGCAATGAAGCCGGCACGGCAAGTGCCGACTTGGCATGGGCTGCATCGTAGTTGTGCGAAATTGCGTAGGCAATAGACAATCACGCACCTTGGCTTTGCAAATTTGCACATCACCGCAGAGGAGCCGTATGGATTGGGACAATTTGCGCTACTTCCTGGAGCTGGCGCGCACCGGCACGCTGGCAGGGGCCGCGCGCCGCACGGGCGTGGAACACACGACAGTGGCGCGGCGCATCCAGGCGCTGGAAAAACAGATGGGTGCGCCGCTGTTCGCCCGCGAGGCAGCGGGACACCGGCTGACGGAAACCGGCCGCCACCTGCTGCCCGCCGTCGAGGCCATGGAGGCCGCCGTGCTGGGGGTGGAGCGCGCATCGCCCGCCAACTCCCCGGGCGCGGGCCCCTCCGGACTGGTGCGCGTGGGCGCCACCGAGGGTTTTGGCACGGTGGTGCTGGCGCCGCATCTGGCGCGGCTCACGCAGAAGCACCCGCACTTGTCCATCGACCTGCTGGCCCTGCCGCGCATGCTGCACCTGAGCCGGCGCGAGGCGGACATCGTGATCTCCCTGGAGCGGCCCAAGCGCGGCTCGGTGATCGTCACCAAACTCGCCGACTACACCCTGCGTCTCTACGGCCAGCGCGAGTACCTGGCGCGCAGACCGCTGGTGGCCAAGCGTGAAGACCTGCGCCACCACGCCTTCATCAGCTACGTGGACGACTTGCTGTTCACGAAAGAGCTGCAGTTCATCGACCAGCTCTACCCGCCCGAGCGTTTTGCGCTGCGCAGCACCAGCATCACCGCGCAGTACGAGGCCGTGCGCGCCGGCGCGGGCCTGGCCGTGCTGCCCGCGTTCCTGGCCGACCGTGACCCTGTACTTGCGCGCGTGCTGCCCCACGAGGCCGAGTTCACACGCACCTTCTGGATGAGCATGCCGGCCGAGTCCAAGCACCTGGCGCGCATGCAGGCAGTGTGGGCCTTCCTGAAAGACGTGGGCCAGCGCGAGGTGGCATCGCTGGTCCCAGGTAAACCAGCGGCAGGCTAGGGCACGCTGCGGCATACAGAAAAAGGCCCCCGCATGCGGGGGCCTTACGGACCAGGGGATCAGCGAGGATCAACCCTGCTCTTTGTTCTTGCCCGACGTGCCCTGGCTGGATGAGGTAGCGCTATTGCTACCGCTGCTCTTTTGCCCGGTGCCGCCGCGCGAGGTGCGCCAGGTGTTGAAGTCATCGGCAAACTTCTCATAGCGCTCCTTGCGCCAGGAGTCGTAGTCGTCATCCAATTGGCGCAATTGGTCCTGGCGCCACTGGTGGTAGTCGGGGTCGTTCTGAAAGCGCCCGCGCTGCTCTCCGCCGGTGCCGGAGTACTGCGAACCAAAGTCCGCGTCGCGATGGCCTTCATAACCTTGGCCTTGGGAGCCGTACCCCTGCGAACCGTACCCCCCATAGCCGCTCTGACCCATGCCCCCCTGGGCGCCATAGCCTTGAGCGCCGCGGTAGCCGCGGCCGTACGAGCCCTGCATCGGGTTGTTGCCGCCATACATACCCTGCTGCTGCCCGCCTGCGCCAAAGTCGCCGCCATAGCCGGCACCGCCCTGATAGCCCTGGCCTGATCGCGACCCTGCGCGGAAGTCGCTGTCATAACCCGCCTCGTAGCGGTCGCGGTAGTTTTCCTCATAAGGGCGCTGCTGTTGCATGCCCTGGTAGTCGCCGGCCCACTCGCGCTGGGAGCGCTGGGAGCCGCCGCCTTCCCGGTCATAGGAGGAATAGCGCTCCCGGTCGTCCCCGCTGCGGTAGCCGCCGCCTTGCTGGGATTCGCGCCCGCCACGGCCCATGCGATTGTCATGATCGTCACGGCTGCGGTCTTGGCGGTAATTGCGTTCGTCGTTGTCTCGGTATGCCATTGCGTACTCCTGAAAAAAAAGGGGTGGAAGAGGGGGCTGAAAACGCTCAGCGCTGCTTCGAACTGCGGTTGGACGAACCGCTTTTCGCATTCGAATCGCCTTGCGATCGCGTGGAGTTCTGGCCGCTGGCCGTGGCGCCGCCCTGGCGGCTCTGGCTCTTGCGCTGGTTCGAGTTCTCCGTGTACTGGTTGTGGCCTTGCGGGTTGTTGTTGGGCATCGATTTCTCCTGAAGTGGTGGTGTGAAGGGCGCACAAAACCTGATGTGCGTGATTCATTCTTCGGTTGCGGTGCACGCGGGTCGGTAGGACCGGTCCTATCGGCGGGTAGGTGCCCTGCGCTGACTGGAAACACAGCGCATGCGCATCAGACGCATCAGGCGCCGTCTCCCGCATTGCCGGTAATGGGCAGCACGATCCCGGTGATGTAGCTGGAGCAGCATGGCGCTGCCAGGAACACGTAGGCCGGAGAAATCTCCTCGGGCTGTGCCGGCCGGCCCAGGTGCGTCTTCTCGCCGAAGTGAACGATGTCCTTGGACGATTGGTCCGCCGGGTTCAGCGGCGTCCATACCGGCCCCGGGGCCACCGCATTCACGCGGATGCCCTTTTCCGCCAGGTTGTGTGCCAGGGCTTTGGTGAAGGCATGGATGGCCCCCTTGGTGGCCGAATAGTCCAGCAGCTTCTTGCTGCCCCGCAGGCCGGTGACGGAGCCGGTGTTGATGATCGCGTCGCCACGTGACAAGTGCGGCAGCGCGGCCGTGGCCATGTGGAAGTAGCCGTAGATATTCGTGCGGAAGGTTTCGTCCAGCCGTTCCTCGGTGATGTCCGTCAGCGATTCCGCGTGTTCCTGGAATGCGGCGTTGTTCACCAGGATGTTCAGCTTGCCGAGCTGGGCCACGGCCTGCTTCACCGCGTCGCGGCAAAACGCCGCGTCTTTCACGTCACCCCGAATGACCAAGCATTGACGGCCCTCCGCCTGCACCAGGCGGGCGGTCTCCTGTGCGTCCTGGTCGGCGCTCAGGTAGACGATGGCGACGTCGGCACCCTCGCGGGCAAACAGCAGCGCGACCGCGCGGCCAATGCCGGAGTCGCCCCCCGTGATCAGGGCCGCCATGCCCTGCAGTTTGCCGCTGCCCTTGTAGTGGGGCGCGTCGAAACGAGGCTGAAGCTCCATGGCATGTTCGTGCCCGGGCTTTTGCAGATGCTGGTCCGGCATGGGCGGAGCGGGCTCCTCGCGGCCCGGGCCGGGTGCCGCCTTCTGCGATTCCTGGGTGTCGCCTGAGGACTTGGCGGCGTCTTTTTGGTCTTGCTGCTGCTGTATGTCCCGCTGTTGTTGCTGGGTCTCGTCGGCGGTGGGCGAGGAGGGCGTCTGGCTGGCCGGTGTATTCATGAGAAGGCTCCGTGGAAGGTTCAGAAAGAGAGAGGACTGCTGCTCAGCCCAGGGATTTCCAGCGAGGAAGTTCGGGATCGGGGCAAAGCGGCGCGATGTGGCAATGACGGGCGGCGGTTTCCATGGCGTTGGCTCCTGCATAAAAAGTGGCTGAAATGACGGGCTGAAAACCACAGGGCCGGGCACGCGCCATGGCGGGCCCGGCCCTGCTGGCCAGTGCGCGTCAGCGGTCGCTGCTGCGGCGAGGGCTGCTCTGGCCGGCGCCGCGGGAAGCGTGGGTGCCCCCGTGGCTCTTGGCGCCTGCTGCGCGTGCCTCGGCGGAGGTGAATTCGTGCGCATTGCCCGAGGCATGGGCCGCGCGCCCGCCTTGCGAGGCCGTCTCGCGCTGGCGCTCGGGGTCCATGCAGGCAAATCCCCGCCCGCCCTGGCTGCTGGCCTGGGGCGGGGTGCCGGCGCGCTGATCTCGGCTGGCGGGACGTTGGGAGGTATGGCTGGGCATGCGTAAGCTCCTGCGTGAAGGGGGAAATGAACAAGCGGCGACAGTGAATCGCTGCCAATTCACTCTAGGCCGCTGGATTTGCATGCACAGGTAAGAAGATTCCGACGGAGAGGTCGGAATCGGTTGCGCTGGGGCCGTGGTGGCGCTTACCCCTTGGCGGGCTGGCCGCCACTTTCTGCGGTGGGCGCGTCGGCCTCCGCCGCAATGCGCAGCTCTGCGGGCGGCAGCAGCGCCAGGTGGTCGTTGCTGACCACGGGAATGAACCCCAGCGCACCCCGCTGCTTGTGAAAGGGTGTGGAGAACTTGGCTTCGATGAGCGCGGTCACCTTCTGAAAGAAGGCGAGGTGCGGCGGGTCTCCATACGCCATCTCCGTCTGGTTCCAGCGCACACGCCATTGGTTGCGCACGCGCTGCACGCCGATGCGCACATGCTCATCCAGACATCCGTGGTTCATCTTGAAGACGATCGTGAGACCGAAGTAGATGAAGCCATCGTCCCCCGGCTGCAAGCGGGGCGAGAGGGTGGTTCCCTCGTCCTTCATGCGCTCCAGGTTTTCATTCAGAACGTGGAACTCAATGTCCGCCGACCGCGCGCCCAGGTATTCGATGTACTCCACGCGCATGTGCTCCGCGAACACGCGGCATTCCTCCTTGTAGCGCCCATATTCCGAGCACCATTGCGAGGCTTTGGCTTGTAGTTGTTCGAAGATGGGAGGACTGCTCATACGGGGCTCCTCATCCAGGGATCATGGTGTGTGACGGCGGGCGCGGACGGCCCGCCCCGGCACGCGGAATCCGCGGTGGACGGCGCCGCCGCGGTGTATTCAGCAGGAGCAAGGGCTGTCCGGTAGAGCGCCGTCCTTGAAGGGTCCGCATCGATCCACTCTGCGCCTGGGAAAAATGCCCGGCTGTAGGACAAGGGCAGAAATAGGGCAGGCCCCTCATCGCTTGGGCGTCGCATCCTGCCCAAGTCGGCAGTACCGCCCAGCCACGCATTGCGCAGGCGCGCCTTCCCCGGTACGGCGGCTGGTCCTACAGCCCGGCGCCTGCGCGTTTTCCACACTGAAGGCCAATCCGTTGCAAGAAAGGACTTCCCATGGCCAAGCAGTGCGAAACCTGCGGCAATACCTACGACCGCACGTTCGATGTGATTCTGGACGGCAAGCCGCACACCTTCGACAGCTTTGAGTGCGCTATTTCGCGCCTGGCGCCGCGGTGCGGGCACTGCGAGGTGCCCATCATCGGCCACGGCGTGCAGGCGGGAGAGCGCATCTTCTGCTGCAACCATTGCGCCGAGGCCACGGGTGTCCAAGTCTTGCGCGATCGCGCCTGACCCTTGTCTTTCATGAATGGAGTGAGCTATGCAGAACGTTTCTGATGTGATGACCCGCGGGATCCGCACCATGGCACCCGACGACACCCTGACCACCGCCGCGCAGGCCATGCGCGAATTGAATGTGGGAGCCTTGCCGGTGTGCGATGGCGAGCGCCTGGTGGGCATGGTGACGGACCGCGACATGGTGCTGCGCGGCCTGGCCGAAGAGCGCACCCACTCGCGCCTGAACGATGTCATGTCCCGCGAGGTGTACTACTGCTACGAGGACCAGCCCGTGGACGAAGCCATCGCGTCCATGCGCGACATGCAGGTGCGGCGGCTGCCCGTGGTGGACCGTGATCAGCGGCTGGTGGGTATCGTGTCGCTGGGCGACGTGGCCACCAACGTGGACGAGCGGCAGTCCGGCACGGCGATCCGCGACATCTCCAGTCCTTCGGAGCCTGATCGGCGCAGCCAATCGGCCGCCAGTGGCGCCGCAGGCGGCGGCCAGACCTCGTGACAACGGCCGCGCCCACGGCGGCCCTCGCCACAGCGGGGCGCAGGCCCCGTTTTTTATATGCGCCCCATCAGCAGCAGGATGAGCACGATCACCACCACCAGCCCGACACCACCGCCCGGACCGTAGCCCCAGGAACGGCTGTACCCCCAGGTCGGCAGCACGCCGATCAGGATCAGCACCAGGATGATGAGCAGCAGGAGGGAAATCGACATGGTTTTTCCTTTCGTTGGCAACGCGGGCATCGCGTGGCCTCATCGTGCGGGCGCTGGGGGCGCACGCAGCTAGGCAGGCGGCGCATGGCGTGGTCAGGCAGCATGCCGAGCGGGCTGTAGGCCAAGGCCCCGCTCTTGCCTGGACAGTGGCCGGCGCTTTGCCGCCGGCGGCGCGGGCGGCCGCGTGAAGGTTCGCTGAAGGATGGGGTTGCCTGTGCGGCCCGGCCGCGCACAATGCACGTGCCATGGTGTCAACGCGGCGCCATGGCCCTCCGCGTAGCCCCGCGTGCCGCATGCAGAGCCCGCTGGCGCAGCACCATGGCAGCACCCACGGTTGATCCCAGGAATCTTTCCCATGAACTCTGTGCCAAAAGTGCCTGCAAGCCACACTGGAAGAGCGCTAGCAGCTATTATTAACATAGCATTGACCGCTGCCGCCATGCTGGCGGGCGGCGAGGCGCTTTCCCAGGAGGTCGCACCCGTCCCCCCCGTGCCCGCGCGCGGTAAGGCGTCGGCGGAGGTAGTGGCTTCGGGCCTGAGCCATCCGTGGGGCCTGGCCTTCTTGCCGGGCGGGCGCTTCCTCGTCACCGAGCGGCCCGGCCGCCTGCGCGTGGTAGAGGCCGACGGGCGCCTGGGGCCGCCGCTGGCCGGGTTGCCACAAGTGGCGGCGGGCGGGCAGGGCGGCCTGCTGGATGTGATCACCGATGCGGACTTCGCACGCAACCGTCGCATCTTCTTTTGCTATTCCGAACCCGCACCGAAGGGCGGCGGCAACAGCACGGCCCTGGCCAGCGCTACGCTGGCGCCGGACGCGGCGGCGCTGCAGGACGTGAAAGTGCTCTTCAGCCAGCGTCCCAAGGTGGCGAGCCAGTTGCACTTTGGCTGCCGCATCGTGCAGGCGCCGGACGGCCATCTGTTTCTCACGCTGGGCGAGCGCTACAGCCGTAAGGAGGACGCCCAGCGCCTGGACAACCACCTGGGCAAGGTCGTGCGCATAGCGCCCACGGGCGGCGCGGCGCCCGGCAACCCGCTGGCGGGCCGCGCGGGCGCGCTGCCGGAGATCTGGAGCTGGGGCCACCGCAACCCCCAGGGAGCGGCCTGGGGGCCGGACGGCCGGCTGTGGATCCATGAGCACGGCGCGCAAGGGGGCGACGAGATCAACCGCCCCGAAGCAGGCCGCAACTACGGCTGGCCGGTGATCACCTATGGCGAAAACTATGGCGGCGGCAAGATCGGCGAGGGCACGGCCAAGGCCGGCATGGAGCAGCCGCTGCATTACTGGGTGCCGTCGATCGCGCCGTCGGGGATGGCCTTTCTCACCAGCGACCGGTACGGCACGGCCTGGAAGGGGAGCCTGTTCGTGGGTTCTCTCAAGTTCGCACGGCTGCACCGGCTGGAGCTGCAGGGCGCGCAGGTGGTGCGCGACGAGTACCTGCTGGACGGCCTGGGCGCGCGCATCCGCGACGTGCGCCAGGGGCCGGACGGTTGGTTGTACTTGCTCACCGACAGCCCGGACGGGCAGTTGCTGCGCCTGAGGCAACGTTGAACACGCCTGCGCGAGGACGCGCCGCGGTGCGGGACCGGCAGCAAGGGGCATCCCCTTGCCCGAATCGGGACACGCGGCGCACGGGGAACTTGCGCGCTGTAGCCCCGCTGCTACCCGTAGCGCCTGCGACAATGACTGCCCGACTGAACAACGATGACCGCCATGCTGCTTGACGCCTCCGAATCCCAACTCGTTCTCGTGGATTACCAGGAACGCCTGATGCCCGCCATCTTCGAGGCAGAAGCCGTGCTGGCCAACGCGCGCAGGCTGGCGCAGATTGCCAGGCTGATGGACGTGCCGGTGTGGGGCACGGAGCAGAACCCTTCGCGCCTGGGACCCAACGACGCCGCGTTGCGCGCGCTGTGCCAGCGCACCTTGTCCAAGATGCACTTCAGCGCCACCGAGGAGGGCCTGGGCGAGTGGCTGCGCCCGCCCGCCAAGCCCCAGGGCGGCAATGCGCGCAGCCTGCCCAAGCACCTGCAAAAGGGCCGCGAGCCCCAGGCCCCGGAGCGCGCCAGCATCGTGGTGGCCGGCTGCGAGGCCCATGTCTGCCTGCTGCAGACGGCGCTCGATCTGCTGGAGGATGAATTCGAGGTGTGGGTGGTGACGGACGCCTGCAGCTCGCGCACGGAGCGCAACCGCGACGCCGCCTTCGACCGACTGGCCGGCGCCGGCGCCGAGCTGGTAACCACCGAGATGGTGGCCTTCGAGTGGCTGCGCAGCTGCGAGCACCCGGCATTCAAGGAGATGCTGGCCTTGGTCAAATAGGCCTCTCAGGCATCTCCACCAAGCGCTAGCAGCTATTAATAGTGGAGCACGAAGGTGGGCCGGGCGTAGAAGGGGCGGCAAGCGCCGCGTCAGCAAGCGCGTCTGCGACCGCGTCAGCTTCCCGCAAGCGCGGCATGAATAATTATGAATTTTGGATAACCACCGACCCGCGCCACGTCGGCGCGGAGGATTCCAAGGAGACAGCACCATGGCCGCCGACTATGCCGACTTCTACCGCCGCTCCATCGACGAGCGCGACGCCTTCTGGGCCGAGCAGGCTCGCCTGATCGACTGGCAGCAGCCGCCGCAACAGATCTGCGACTGGAGCAACCCGCCGTTCGCCAAGTGGTTCGTGGGCGGCACCACCAACCTGTGCCACAACGCGGTGGACCGCCACCTGGCCGAGCGCCCGCTGCAAAACGCGCTGGTGGCCATCTCCACCGAAACCAATACCGAGCGCGCCTACACCTACGCCGAGCTGCACCAGGAAGTGCAGCGCATGGCCGCCAGCCTGCAGACGCTGGGCGTGCGCCAGGGCGACCGCGTGCTGATCTACATGCCCATGATTGCCGAGGCGGCGTTCGCCATGCTGGCGTGCGCGCGCATCGGGGCCATCCATTCGGTGGTGTTCGGTGGGTTCGCGTCGTCGTCGCTGGCTTCGCGCATCGAGGACGCCGAGCCCACGGTGATCGTGAGCGCCGATGCGGGCTCGCGCGGCGGCAAGGTGGTGCCCTACAAGCCGCTGCTGGACGAGGCCATCGAACTGTCGGCCCACAAGCCCGCGGCCGTGCTGCTGGTGGACCGGGGCCTCGCGCCCGCCGCCATGCGCGCGGGCCGCGACCACGACTGGGCGGCACTGCGCGCGCGGCACATGGATGCACAGGTGCCCTGCATCTGGGTGGACGCCACGCAGCCCAGCTACACCCTGTACACCAGCGGCACCACCGGCAAGCCCAAGGGCGTGCAGCGCGACACGGGCGGCTACACCGTGGCGCTGGCGTCCAGCATGCGCCACATCTTCGAGGCACAGCCGGGCGACACCTATTTCTGTACCAGCGACATCGGCTGGGTGGTGGGCCACAGCTACATCATCTACGGCCCGCTGATTGCCGGCATGACCACCATCCTGTACGAAGGCCTGCCGGTGCGGCCCGACGCGGGCATCTGGTGGAGCATCGTCGAGAAATACCGGGTCACGCACATGTTCTCGGCCCCCACGGCGGTGCGCGTGCTCAAGAAGCAGGACCCGGCCTACCTGAAGAAATACGACATCCGCAGCCTGAAGGCGCTGTGGCTGGCGGGCGAGCCCCTGGACGAGCCCACGGCGCAGTGGATCAGCGACGCGCTGCAGGTGCCCATCATCGACAACTACTGGCAGACCGAGACCGGCTGGCCCATCCTCACGCTGTGCAACGGCGTGCAGAAGCAAACCTCGCGCTTCGGCAGCCCGGGCAAGGCCGTGTACGGCTACAACGTCCAGCTGATCGACGAGGCCACGGGCGAGGAGCTGACCCAGCCCAACCAGAAGGGCGTGGTGGCCATCGAGGGGCCGCTGCCCCCTGGCTGCCTGCAGACCGTGTGGCGCAACGATGATCGCTTCGTCAACACCTACTGGAAGAGCATTCCCGGCCGGCTGGTCTACAGCACGTTTGACTGGGGCATCCGCGATGCCGATGGCTACTACTTCATCCTGGGCCGCACCGACGACGTGATCAACGTGGCCGGCCACCGCCTGGGCACGCGCGAGATCGAGGAATGCATCGCCGGCCACCCCAATGTGGCCGAGGTGGCCGTGGTGGGCGTGGCCGACGCGCTGAAAGGACAGGTCGCGATGGCCTTCGCGGTGCCGCGCGATGCCTCGGGCCTCACCGACGAGGCCGCGCGCCTGAAGCTGGAAGGCGAGGTGATGAAGCAGGTCGATACCCAACTGGGCGCCGTGGCCCGCCCGGCCCGCGTGCTGTTCGTGACGATGCTGCCCAAGACCCGCAGCGGCAAGCTGCTGCGCCGCGCCCTGCAGGCCGTGGCCGAGCGCCGCGACACGGGCGACCTGACCACCATGGAAGACCCCGTCGCGCTGCAGCAGATCAAGGAACTGCTGGGCTGACGGGCGGCAATTTGCTCCTGATTTGATAGCTTCCAGCGCTTGATGGACGGGCGCTGGAAGCTTTTTTATTGCTTGATTCGATACGCCATCAGGCGGCTATCGCCGCCGCCGGTGGTACGGGCGCGGCGGCCTGGCTTGTGGCGCGCCATGGTGCGGGGGCCTGCCAGGCCTTCGCCCAGTCCATGAATTGCTCCACGGGCATGGGCATGGCGATGCAGTAGCCCTGCGCGTGGTGGCAGCCCATCTGCAGCAGTGCCAGGCCTTGCTCCATCGTTTCCACCCCTTCGGCCACGATGCCGCAGCCAAAGGAATGCGCCAGGCCGATCACGCCCTGCACGATGGCCCGGTCGCCCGCATCGCCCAGCATGCCGGCGACGAAGCTGCGGTCCAGCTTGAGGTGGTCCATGGGCAGGCGGCGCAGGTACGCCAGCGACGAGTAGCCCGTGCCGAAGTCGTCGAACGAGATCTGCATCCCCAGCGCGCGCAGTCTGGTCAGCTCCCGCGCCACGTGGTCGATGTCGTAGAGCGCGGCGCTTTCGGTGAGCTCGATGGCCAGCAGCCGCGCCGGCACTGCGGGGTGCTGCGCCAGGCGCAATGCCATCCAGTCCGCAAAGCCCCGGCGGTGCAGGTGCTCGGGCGTGATGTTGATGCTGACGGGCAGTTCCAGACCCTGTGCCATCAGGCGGGCGATCTGCTGCAGCGCGGTGTCCACCACCCATTCGCCAAAACGCATCTGCAGCTCGGTGTGCCCTTCGATGAGGTGCAGGAAATGCACGGGCGACAGCAGGCCGCGCTCGGGGTGCTGCCAGCGGGCCAGGGCCTCGGCCCCCACCACGGTGCCCAGCCGCATGTCCACTTTGGGCTGCAGGAACAGTGTCAGTTCGCCACGCTGCAGCGCGCGCAGCAGTTCGCCGCACTGCTCGCGCCGCAGTTGCCGGGCGCGCTCCTCGGCGGCGTCAAAGCCATGGAAGCGGTTGCGCCCCGCCTGCTTGGCCGCATACATGGCCTGATCGGCATGGCGCAGCAGGGTGTCGGCGTCGGCCTCATCGTCGGGGTAGAGGGTGTAGCCGATGCTGGCGGTGACCAGCACGCGCTCGCCGTCCAGCGTGTACGGGGCCGCGACGCTCTCCATCACCGTGTGCAGGCGCCGCTCGCATTCCTCGGCATGGGCCAAGCCCGACAGCAGGATCACGAACTCGTCCCCGCCCAGCCGCGCCACCGAGTCGGTCAGGCGCAGGGCGCGCTTGAGCCGCTCGGCCACCACCACCAGCAGCCGGTCGCCCGCCGCGTGGCCCAGGCGGTCGTTGACGGGCTTGAAGCCGTCCAGGTCCAGGTAGGCCACGCCCAATTGCTGGCCGCGCGCACGGCTGTGCTCCATGCCTGCGCGCAGCCGCCGCTCCAGCATCACCCGGTTGGGCAGGCCGGTGAGTGCGTCGTAATGGGCCATGCGCTCCAGTTGCCGCTCCTGCTGGCGCTGGCTGCTCACGTCGATGGACATGCCCACCATGCGCGCGGGCTGCCCGGCGGCGTCGTACGCCACCACCTTGCCCACGCTGCGGATCCAGCGGCCGTCGCCCTGGGGGGCAAGCACCTCGCAGGTCACGTCGAACGGCTTGTGCGGCTCCTGCAGGTGGCGCTGCAGCTCCTGGGTGACCACGTCGATGTCTTCCGGCGTGATACCCGACGCCCAGTGCACGGCAGCGCTGGCCCCGGGCTCCACGGGCGCCAGCCCGTACATGGCGCGCCAGCGCGCGTCGCCCGTGACTTCGCCGCTGGGCAGGTTCCAGTCCCACAGGCCCAGCGCCGCCGCCTCGATGGTGAGCGACAGCAGTTCCTCGCGTTCGCGTACGCGCTGTTCGGTCTGCTTGCGCTCGGTGATGTCGTGCAGGCCGAACAGCCAGCAGGCCTCGCCGTTCACTTCGATGGGGCTCATGGACTGCAGCACGGTGCGCTTGTCGCCGCCGCGCGTGGTCAGTTCCAGCTCGTAGCCCACAAGCTGCCCTTCGGCCGTCGCCGCCTCCAGCAGCGCCGCGCGGGTGGGGGCGGAGTAGATGCCCAGTTCCACCACCGTGCGCCCCACGGCTTCCTGGCGGGTGTAGCCCAGGGCCTGCTCCCACGCCGGATTCACGTCGAGGTAGGTGCCGTCCTCGCGGCGCGAGAACCCCAGCGGGTAGGGCAGCAGCTGGAAGATGCGCGCCAGCCGTTCTTCGGAAGAACGCAGCCGCTGCGCCGCGCGGCGCGGCTCGTCGATGTCCTGCAGGATGCCGCGCACGCGCACCACGCGGTCGCCCTCGATGATGGGTTCCCCGCGCACGCGCACCCAGACCAGGCGCCCATCGGCGCGCACGATCTCGATTTCCTGGCTCCACACAGTGCGCTTGCGCAGGCAGTCGCGCAGGGCTGCGTGCATGGCTTCCCGCCAGACGGGTGCGACGAACTGCTGCACATAGTCGCGCGGCAGCGGCGTGCCCGGGTCCAGCCCGTGGATGTCGAAGCACACGTCGGACCAATAGGTGATGCCCTTGCCCGGCTCTTCCTCCCACACGCCCAGCCGCGCCATCCAGCCCGCCTGGCGCAGCAGGCGGTTGGCGGCGAGTAATTCATCGCGCACACGGCGCTCCTGCGTCATGTCGTGGAACACGAAGACCAGGCAGTCCTCGCCCTCAATGCGCGACACCCGTCCCGACATGAGGCCCGGCACTTCGGCGCCGTCGCGCAGCGCCGTCATCGGCAGGCCGCGGACCTCGCCCTGGTTGCGCAGCGCCTCGGTGAGGCGGGCGCGCTCCTGCGTGTCGCCCCACACGCCCAGTTCCATGGACGAACGTCCCAAAATCTGGTCGCGCGGCTTGCCCAGCAACCGCTCGAACGCAGGGTTCACGTCCAGGTAGCACCCGTCGGACAGGCGGGTGATGCCCGCGGCGTCGGGCAGCGTCTGGTAGACGGTGGTGTATTTGGCTTCGGACACGCGCAGCGCGTCGCGCATCTCGTGGTGCTCGGTGATGTCCAGGTCAATGCCGGCCATGCGCAGCACGCGTCCGGCGGAGTCGCGCTCCACCGCGTGCCCGCGCGAGACCACCCAGCGCCAGTGGCCCTCGTCATCGCGCATGCGCGACTCTGCATGGAAGCTCTCTTCCAGTCCGTCCTGCACGCGCTGCAGGTACGCGCCCAGGCGCTCGCGGTCGTCGGGGTGGCGCCGGGCGTTCCAGCGTTGCCATGACTCGCGCACATCGAAGGCGCGCAGCGGTGTGAAGTCCTCGTCGTCGGGGCTGTTGGCCAGGCCAAAAGCCCGGTAAAAGCGCCCGTGGTAAGTAAAGCGGCTGTTGCGCAGATCCCATTCCCAGCGCCCGCCGCCCGAGGCCTTGAGCACGCGCAGCAGCTCGTCCTCGTGCTGTCCCAGCGTCTGCAGCGACCGGGCCCGCGCACGCAACAGCTCGACGGCGCCGCACAGCGCCACCACGCCGAAGGCGTAGCGCCAGGGAATGCCCTGCCACGGGGCCGATCCCCCCTGCGAGGCGAGGGCGCTGGCCGTCTCGGTCCAGGGCAGCAGCGCGGGCGGCACCAGCACGGTGAGCGCGACCACCAGCGATATCGCCGTCAAGCGTGTCGAGCGCCCCAGCTGCCACGCCAGGCAGCCCATCAGCCAACAGGCCGCGGACAGGCTGATCATGGCGCCCCAGTGGGCCGGCGCGTCCAGCCAGCCGCTGGCCAGCGCAGCCACTGCGGCCACGCCACCGCACAACGGCCCGAACAGGAACGCGGCGGAAACGATGATGGGCGGGTGGATGTACGCCACCCCGGGCGCGTCTAGCGGCATGCCCTGCAGGGCCACCAGCGTCGACGCAGCCCCGGCCACCAGGCCCAGCGCGATGCGCACGCCGCGCGAGGGTTGCAGCAGGACGGGTTGCGGCAGCGCGGTCGCCCCGGCGATCAGCAGCAGGTGCACGATGCCGGAGAGGAACACCTCAGTGGGCATATCCCTCCTGTGCATCCGCGCGCTGGTTGCCCCCGCGGTCCCCGCCGTCCTGGCGCAATGGCGCAGCGCCCGCGGGCCGCGGCCCGGGGATGCGTGCAACGGCAGGGAATACGGCGAAGGCGCAAGGCGACATGTTTCAGAGTGTATTGCGCCCGGCGGTCCATGTGCGTGCCGCGCGTCGCGCAGCGGACCCGCAGGCGTCGGGTGAAACCCTGCCGCGGCGCGTCAGGGCGCCTTTGTACCCGGCCGCACCCCGCCGCCCACCAACCCCGTGGAGAGCGCCGTGCCGCACGCAATGATCACGCCGCAGCCCAGCATCCACGGCGTCACCGCTTCGCCCAGAAACACCGCGCCGTAGAACACTGCGAACACAGGCGCCAGGAAAGTCACGGCCAGCGCCCGGCTGGGGCCGGCATTGGCAATCAGGCGAAAGTAGAGGATGTACGCAATGCCCGTGCACAGCACGGCAATGGCGGCGATGGCCGCCCAGGCGCGCAGGCTCGGCGTCTGCGCGGGCCAAGCCCACCACATGGGCAGGGCCAGCCCGAGCGCCGCGCCCACCTGGCTGCCCGTGGCCGTGGCCAGTGGCGGAATGCCCACCAGGTAGCGCCGTGCGTAACTGGCGGCCACCGCATAGCAGGTGGACGCCAGCAGGCACGCCGCAATGGCCCAGCCCGCCTGACTGCCGCTGGCGCCCACGCCAGCCGGTGCGCGCCAGGCCAGCAGCGCCACGCCGACGAAGCCCAGCGCCAGCCCCGCCCAGCGCAGCCGGCTGATGCGGTCGCCCAGCCACAGCCAGGCCACCAGCGCGCCGAACAGCGGCACCGTGGCATTGAGAATCGATGTCAGCCCGGTGGCGATGTGCATCACCGCCCAGGCGAACAGCGCGAACGGGATCGCCGAGTTGATGAGCCCGGCGAACAGCACGGGCCGCCAGTGGCGCCGCAGCGCGGGCCATTCGCCCCGGTGCAGCAGGAAGGGCCAGAGGAACAGGGCGGCCATCAGCACGCGCAGCCCGGCCATGGGCAGCGGGCCGAACTCGGCCGCGCCCAGGCGCATGAAGAGGAACGACGCCCCCCACAAGCTGGACAGCAGCACGAACTCGCCCACCCAGGCGGGCGCGTGGGGGGAGAGGGCTTCAGCGCTCGTGTGTGGTGCTGTCATGCGAAATTCACTAGAGGGGTGAAGGGAACGGCGCGGGCTTGCGGGCCCGACTCCAGCGCCAGCAGTGCCTTCTTGCGCGGCAGCCCCCCCGCGTAGCCGGTGAGGGCGCCCGCACTGCCGACGGCGCGGTGGCAGGGCACGACGACGCTGAGGGGGTTGCGCCCCACGGCCGCGCCTACGGCACGCACCGCGGTAGGCCGGCCGATCTGGCGTGCCAGCGCGCCATAGCTGGTGGTGGCGCCGTGCGGAATGGCCAGCAACGCCTGCCACACGGCCTGCTGGAAGGGTGTGCCGCCCGACAGGTCCAGCGGCAGATCGAACCGCGTGCGTTCGCCCCGCAGAAACTGCTGCAGTTGCTGGGCCGCCCCGCGCAGCACGGGATGCGCATCGTCTGTGGGCCACGCGGGCGCGGCATCCAGTTGCGCGGGCTGGTGGCGCTGGCCGTCGAACCAGAGCCCGACCAGGCCTTTCGCGCTGGCGGCCAGGCGCACGTCGCCCAGGGCCGTTGCGATGCGGCTTTGCGCGGTGTCGCGGGGGTATTGCATGGTGAATCCTTCATTAAACGCGAAATTTGCCTTTTGCGCAGGCGCACCCAGCGCCGGCAGCTATTGGTCTGATAGCGCCAGAGCCAAACCACTCCACGCGCGCAGCACGCCATAGCTGCGCCAGGGGCGCCAGGCGCGCGCTGCTTCGGTGGCGGCGCGCGCGGGTTGCGGCTGGCCCTGCACGCCCAGCGCCTTGTGCAGCGCCACGTCCCCGGCCGGAAAGGCGTCGGGCCAGCGCAGGGCACGCATGGCGATGTACTGCGCCGTCCAGTCGCCAATACCGGGCAGGGCACGCAGCGCGTCCAGCGTGGCGGGTACGTCGGCGCTGGCATCCAGCAGCAGCGTTCCCGCGTCCACGGCCTGCCCAAGCGCCACGATGGCGGCCTGCCGCTGGCGCACGATGCCCAGGCTGCCCAGTGCGTCCCCTTCTGCCCCGGCAAGAGCGGCCGGTGTGGGAAACAGCCGATGCAGGTCCGGCCACGGCGTGGCGATGGGCTCGCCAAAGCGTTCCACCAGCCGCTGCGCCAGCGTGCGCGCGGCGGCCACCGTGATCTGCTGGCCCAGCACGGCGCGCACCGCCAGCTCGAAGCCGTCGAACGCGCCCGGCACACGCAGGCCGTCGCCCTCCGGGAAGGAGGGGTGCAGCACCGCGTTGATGGCCTGCGGGTCCGCGTCCAGGTCGAACAATGCGCGCACCCGCGCGATGAGCTGCGGCAGCACGGGCTGCAGGCCGTCGCTGACGCGCAGCCACAGCTGGGGGCGCCCGTCATCGAAGCCGGCTTCCAGCCAGCCGGTGAAAACGGTGCCCGCGCTCGCCAGCCGCACCGTTCTGCGCAGAACCTGCGCCCCCGGCCCGGTGCGGATGCTCTCCATGCCGTGGATCTGCCGCGCCGCCAGAAAGCCCATCAGCGCGGCCGTGTCGTAGGGCGGGCGCAGGCCCAGACGCACCGCACGGGCGCCTGCCTGTACCCCATCGGGTGCGGCGCCTTGCCGGCGCAACTGGGTGGGATTGAGTCCGTAGTGGGTATTGAAAGCCGCGTTGAAGCGGCGCACGCTGGCAAAGCCGCTGGCCAGCGCCACCTGGGTGACGGGCAGATCGGTATCGGTCAGCAACTGCTTGGCCGCCAGCAGCCGGCGCGTCTGCAGGTACTGCAACGGCGAGATGCCCAGCGCGGCCTCGAAGATGCGGCGCAGGTGCCGGTCGCTCACGCCCAGGCGCGCAGCCAGCTGCGCGACCACGGCGCCGCCTTCGCACGCGCCCCAGGACTGCGGCGCATCCAGCATCCGCAGCGCCTGGCGCACGAGGATGCCCGATGCGTCCTGCACCGACCAGGCCAGCGCCTGCGGCGCCAGCTCGGGCCGGCAGCGCAGGCAGGGGCGAAAGCCGGCACTCTCGGCCTGCGCCGCCAGCGTAAAAAAACGGCAGTTTTCGCGCCGGGGCGTGCGTACGGCACAGACGGGGCGGCAGTAGATGCCGGTGGAGGTCACGCCGGTGAAGAACCGTCCGTCAAAACGCGCATCCCGGGCCCGCAGGGCCAGGTAGCGGGCCTCGTCGTCGTCGGCCGCAGAGGCGGCGCTGGCGGGTGGAGCAGGGGAATGAAGAACGTCGGGCATGGGGCCATGATAGGCACGCGCAGCCGTTCTACTGGCCGTTTTCGGACATGCGCCTGGCCTGCCTCAGGGGGGTCCCCGGCTGACAGGGGCGCGCCCGGTCCGGGCCTACAATTCCCGCCTTCCTGCCGGCCTTCCTGCCGGCCTTGCCTGGACGGCGGACCTCCCGGTCCCGCCCCTTATCTCCAAGGAATCCCCTGTGCAGCTTTCTCCCGCGATCTTCAAGGCCTACGACATCCGCGGCATCGTGCCCAGCACGCTCAACGACGACGTGGCCCGTGCCCTCGGCCGGGCCTTTGGCACCGCCGCACTCGCGCAGGGCGAGCGTACGGTGGCCGTGGGACGCGACGGGCGCCTGTCGGGCCCGGCGCTCTCGGCCGCGCTGATCCAGGGCCTGGTGGACGCGGGCATCGAGGTCATCGACATCGGCATGAGCACCACGCCCCTGCTGTACTTCGCGGCCTGCACGCTGTGCGCCAGCGGCATCCAGGTCACGGGCAGCCACAACCCCAAGGACTACAACGGCTTCAAGATGGTGCTGGCCGGCCGCGCGATCTACGGCGAGGAAATCCAGCAGCTACGCCGCACCATGGAGCAGCAGAGCTGGCAGCTGCGCGAAGGCGGCCACGTGCGCCATGAGGACGTGCTGCCCGCCTACGTGCAACGCATCGTGGGCGACGTGAAGCTCGCGCGGCCCATGAAGATCGTGGTGGACAGCGGCAACGGCATCGCCGGCGCGTCGGCACCCGGCATCTTCCGTGCATTGGGCTGCGAGGTGATCGAGCTGTTCTCCGAGGTGGACGGCAACTTCCCCAACCACCACCCCGACCCCAGCAAGCCCGACAACCTGCGCGACGTGATCGAGGCCTTGAAGAGCAGCGACGCCGAACTGGGCCTGGCCTTCGACGGCGACGGCGACCGCCTGGGCATCGTGACCAAGGACGGCCAGAACATCTTCCCCGACCGGCAGATGATGCTGTTCGCCCAGGATGTGCTCTCGCGCGTGCCGGGCGCACCCATCCTGTTCGACGTGAAGTGCACGCAGCGCCTGGCGCCCGCCATCGAGGCCGCGGGCGGTCAGCCGCAGATGTACAAGACCGGCCATTCGCTCATCAAGGCACGCATGAAAGAGCTGGACGCGCCCCTGGGCGGCGAGATGAGCGGCCACATCTTCTTCAAGGAACGCTGGTTCGGTTTTGACGACGGCACGTATGCAGGCTGCCGCCTGCTGGAGATCCTGAGCCACCATGCCGACCCCAGCGCCGTGCTGAACGCCCTGCCCACGAGCCATTCCACGCCCGAACTCAACGTGCATTGCGAGGAGGGCGAGCCCCATCGCCTGACGGCCGAGTTGCAGGCGCTGGCGGCCGACGCGTTTGCGGCGCCGGCCCGCATCAGCACCATCGACGGCCTGCGCGTGGACTGGCCCGATGGCTTTGGCCTGATCCGCGCCAGCAACACCACGCCGGTGCTGGTGCTGCGCTTCGAGGGCCACACCGACGCCGCGCTGCAGCGCATCGAAGCCGCCATGCTGGCCCTGCTGGAACGCGTGAAGCCCGGCGCCCAGGTGGGCGGCGCCGCGCACTGAGGGCAGCGCGGGCGGCATGCACCAGCTCATCCTGTGGCTCTACAGCCTGGCCGTGTGGCTGGCCACGCCGCTGCTGCTGCGCAAGCTGCGCCGCCGCGCGCTCACCGAGCCCGGCTACGCCGTGGCCGTGCCCGAGCGCTTCGGCCACTACCCGCCGCCCATGGACAGCCTCTCGCCGTCATCGGAGACCGAGGCCGACGAGCAGTTCATCTGGATCCACGCCGTCTCCCTGGGGGAGACACGCGCGGCGGCCATCCTGCTGAAGGAACTGCGCCCGCTGCTGCCCGGCATGCGCCTGCTGCTCACCCACGGCACGGCCACGGGCCGGGCCGAGGGCGAAAAGCTGCTGCTGCCCGGCGACGTGCAGGTGTGGCAGCCCTGGGACACGCCCGGGGCCGTGCGGCGCTTTCTGCGGCAGTTCCGCCCGTCCATCGGCATCCTCATGGAGACGGAGATCTGGCCCAACCTCGTCGCGGCCTGCCGCAGGCGGCGCATCCCGCTGGTGCTGGCCAACGCGCGGCTCAACGAAAAGTCGCGCGCCGGCGCGCGCCGGCTGGGCTGGCTGTCGCGCCCGGCCTACGCCGGCCTGTCGGCCGTGTGGGCGCAGACCGAAGACGACGCCGCCCGCCTGCGCGACGTCGGCGCGCATGTGGCAGGAGTCTTCGGCAACCTGAAGTTCGACGTGGTGCCGTCACCCGCCCTGCAGGCGCAGGGCCGCACGTGGCGGGCCGCCAGCGCCCGACCGGTGGTGCTGCTGGCCAGCAGCCGCGAGGGCGAAGAGGCCATGTGGCTGGAGGTTTTGAAGCAAAAAACGCCTAGAGCGCCCGCCAGTCAAGCGCCAGCAGCTATTAATTCAGGAGTAAATCAGTCCGTGCAGTGGTTGGTGGTCCCGCGCCACCCCCAGCGTTTTGACGAGGTGCAGCGCCTGTGCGAGGCCGCCGGCCTGCGCGTGTCGCGGCGCAGCCAGTGGACCGCGCAGCCGGACAGCGCCGATGTGTGGCTGGGCGACTCGCTGGGCGAGATGGCGCTGTATTACGGCCTGGCCCACGTGGCGCTGCTGGGAGGCAGCTTTGCGCCGCTGGGCGGGCAGAACCTCATCGAGGCCGCGGCGGGCGGCTGCCCCGTGGTCATGGGCCCGCACACCTTCAACTTTGCCGAGGCCGCGCGCCTGGCCATCGACGCCGGCGCCGCGCTGCGCGTGGCCGACATGGCCGAGGGCGTGGCCGCCGCGGCCGCCCTGGCGCAGGACCCGCAGCGGCGGAGGGCGCTGTCCGAGCGCTGCGTGGCGTTCACCGAGGAGCACCGCGGCGCGGCCCTGGACACGGCCCTGGCCGTCCTGCAGCGCCTGCGCGAGGCCGTGGACGACCGTCCCGACTGAGCGGTCCGCCCGCGTTTCCTGCGATCACGACTGCAACCGCGACTGCGAGGGCGCTGACACAGCGCAAGCCGCTGGCGTTGCCTGTCTCGCCAAGCAATGCCGGGATGGCAGAGAATCGCTCCATCATGATGGACAAGCACTACCTCACGCCCCTGTTCACGCCCAGCTCCATCGTCGTGCTGGCCGGCAACGCCGATGCGCCCGACACGCACACGCCCCAGGCCAAGGTGCTGCGCGAGGCGCTGGCCGCCCAGCGCTTCACGGGCACGCTCACCTACCTGGACATCCATACCAGCGGCACGCTGGCCGACCTGGCGCAGACGCGTGCGGACCTGGCCATCATCGCCCAGCCGCCGCAGGACCTGCCCGCCGCGCTGGAGGTGGCGGGGCGCATCAACTGCCGCTCGGCACTGGTGCTGTCCAACGGCGTGGATGCGCAACTGGCCGAGCAGCTGCGCAAGATCGCGCGTCGCGAGGGCATCCACCTGCTGGGGCCCAATTCGCTGGGCATGCAGCGGCCGTCGCTGCAATTGAATGCCAGCGCCGCGGGGCCACTGGCGCGCGAGGGGTCGCTGGCCCTGGTGTGTCAGTCGGGCGCGCTCACCTCGTCCATCCTGGATTGGGCCAGCAACAACGCGGTGGGCTTTTCCAGCGTGATTTCGCTGGGCCCGCACACCGACGTGGGGCTGAGCGAGGCGCTGGACTTCCTGGCCAACGATGCGCGCACGCAGAGCATCGTGGTCTACATGGAGGGCATCCAGAATGCGCGCCGCTTCATGAGCGCCCTGCGATCGGCGGCCTATGCCAAACCGGTGGTGGTGCTCAAGGCCGGGCGCAAGCCTGCAGGCAACGAGGCGGCGCAGACGCACAGCGCCGCCATCGTGGGCAGCGACGATGTGTTCGACGCCGCGCTGCGCCGCGCGGGCGCCGTGCGCGTGCGCTCGTTCGTGGAGCTGTTTTCGGCGGCCAAGTGCCTGGCCTCGCGCTACCGGCCCGTGGGCAAGCGCCTGGCCATCATCACCAACGGTGGCGGCCCCGGCGTGCTGGCGGCCGACTGGGAGAACGAGATCGGCCTGGACCTGGGCCGCTTTTCGTCCGAGACCTGCGCTGCGTTGGCACCCAAGCTGCCGCCGCTGGCCTCGCTGGCCGACCTGATCGATCTGTCGGAAGAAGCGGGGCCGGAGCACTATCGCCTGGCGCTGGAGGCGGCGTTCCGTGACAAGCAGATCGATGGCCTGCTGGCCATCTTCTCGCCCAAGGCCGGCGCCGACGCCGAAGCCGTGGCCACCGTGCTGGCCGATGCCAAGCGCCTGGCCTCCAAGCCCTTGCTGTCGTGCTGGATGGGCGACGCCTCGGTGGTGCCGGCGCGCCGCATCCTGCGGGCCGCGCAGATTCCCACCTTCCGAACGCCCGAGGCCGCGGTGGGCGCCTTCGGCAACATCGCCTCGTTCTACCAGAACCAGCAGCTTTTGCAGCAGACACCGCCGCCGCTCACGACGCTGTCCAAGCCCGACATCGAGGGCGCGCGCCTGGTGATCGAGAGCGTGCTGGCCGAGCGGCGCAACGTGCTGACCGAGATGGAGTCCAAGACGCTGCTGGCGGCCTTCCACATCCCGGTGACCAAGACGCTGCTGGCGCGCAGCAGCCACGAGGCGATGATGATCGCCACGCAGCTCGGCTTCCCCGTGGCGCTCAAGATCGATTCGCCCGACATCGCGCACAAGTCCGACGTAGGCGGCGTGGCGCTGAATGTGCACAACGGATCGGCCGCGCGCGATGCCTACACCGACATGGTGCAGCGTGTGGCGCGGGTACAGCCCGGCGCGCGCATCAACGGCGTAACGGTGCAGAAGATGGCGCGCGGGCGCCGCGGGCGCGAGACCTGCATCGGCCTGGTCAGCGACGAGCCCTTCGGCCCGGTGATCACCTTTGGCGCCGGTGGCACGATGATCGAGCTCATCAACGACCGCGCGATGGAGTTGCCGCCGCTCAACCAGTTCCTGGCGCGGCGGCTCATCGACCGCTCGCGCGTGGCCGAGACGCTGGGCGAATGGCGCGGCGCCACCGCCGTGGACCTGGAAGGGCTGGAGCAGGTGCTGCTGCGCGTGTCCGAGATGGTCTGCGCGCTGCCCCAGCTGCGCGAGATGGACATCAACCCCCTGATCGTGGACGAGCAGGGCGCCGTGGCCGTGGACGCGCGCATCGTCATCCATGAAACCGCCCAGGGCGGCTCGCGCGGCGAGGTGGCCGGCTACGGGCACTACGGCCACCTCTCCATCCTGCCGTACCCGGCGCGCTATGAAGCAGTCTGGCCGCTGCGCGGCGGGGGTGAGTATCTGGTGCGCCCGATCCGTCCGGACGATGCGCAGATGGTGCAGCGCCTGGTCAAGGAACTGTCGCCCGAGAGCCGCTACTTCCGCTTCGTGTCGCAGTTGGCCGAGCTGCCGCCTTCGATGCTGGCGCGCTTCACCCTCATCGACTACGACCGCGAAATGGCCCTGGTGGCCGTGCACCGCGAGCGCGTGGTGGACGAGGAGGGCGAGGTGAGCCACAAGGAACGCATCGTGGGCGTGTCGCGCTACGTGACCAACCCCGACCAGACGAGCTGCGAGTTCGCGTTGCTGGTGGCCGACGACTTCGCCGGCAAAGGGTTGGGCTCGCGCCTGATGCTCAGCATCATGGACGTGGCGCGCGATCGCGGCCTGGCCGAGATCCAGGGCCTGGTGCTGGCCAACAACCCGACCATGCTCAAGCTGATGCGGCGCCTGGGCTTCGAGGTGCGCACCTTCGAGGACGACCCAGAATTCCGCCTGGTGGTACACCAACTGTAAAAACCGATGGGTTGGCTCGTCACCAAATACCTGATCACCGCGGCGGTGGTGGTCGCCGTGTCCGAAGCAGCCAAGCGCAGCGACAAGCTGGGCGCATTGCTGGCGGCGCTGCCGCTGGTGACGTTCCTCGCGCTGGTCTGGCTGTACGTGGAAAGCAGCCGCAGGAAAAGATCGCCAACCACGCCTGGTACACGTTCTGGTACGTGGTCCCCACGCTGCCCATGTTCCTGGCCTTCCCCTGGCTGCTGCCGCGCATCGGGTTCGGCCTGACCCTGCTGGCCAGCGCAGCCATCACCGTGGTCTGCTTTGGCCTGTTCGCGCTCGCCGTGCGGCCGCTGGGCGTCGAGTTGCTGCCCTGACCCTGCAGAGCTTTGCGGGGCAGAGTACGCGCTATAAACCGTCCATGAAGACCCAGTATTTCACCGCCACCAGCCTGGACGGCTTCCTCGCCACGGAAGACGACTCGCTGGATTGGCTTTTCACCCTGGGCAGCCTGGAGGAATCCAGCTATCCCGCCTTCATCGCGCAGGTGGGTGCCCTGGCCATGGGGTCATCCACCTACGAATGGATGCTGCGCAACGCGGACGCCGTGCGCGCCGAAACGGGCTCCGCCTGGCCCTACACGCAGCCTGCCTGGGTTTTCTCCTCGCGCCGCCTGCCGGGCATCGACGGGGCGGACATCCGCTTCGTGCAGGGCGACGTGCGGCCGGTGCACGCGGCCATGCGCTTGGCCGCGGGGACGAAGAACCTCTGGGTAGTAGGCGGCGGGGACCTTGCCGGCCAGTTCTACGACGCTGGCTTGCTGGACGAGCTGATCCTGCAGGTGGGCTCGATCACGCTGGGACGGGGCAAGCCGCTGTTTCCGCGCCGGCTGCCCAGCACCGCGTTGCGCCTGCTTGACGCACAGCCCCTGGGGACGGGCATGGTGGAGCTACGTTATGCCGTGAACCGGACGGGTGACGCGGCGGGCTTTGACCGGGAATGATGGTCTTTTAGGCCTCTAGCGCTTATCCGTCAAGCGCAAGCAGCTATTGTTTATATAGCAATAGCGGTGGGTATCGCAGGGTGTCAGCGACTCAGCAGGCTGTCCACCGCCACCACGTCGTCCATGGACAAGGTGCCGGCGGCCTGCTTGAGTCGCAGCGTGCCCATGAGCACGTTGTAGCGCGCCACGGCCAGGTCGCGCTTGGTCTGGTAGAGCTGGCTCTGGGCGTTGAGCACGTCGATGTTGATGCGCACGCCCACCTCGTAGCCCAGCTGGTTGGCTTCCAGCGCGCTCTGGGTGGACGCCTCGGCCGCCTGCAGCGCCCGCACCTGGCTCTGGCCCGACTGCACGCCGAAGAACGCGGCGCGCGTGGCCTGGGCCACGTTGCGGCGCGC
Organism: Diaphorobacter nitroreducens; assembly: GCF_002214645.1. NCBI lineage: Bacteria > Pseudomonadati > Pseudomonadota > Betaproteobacteria > Burkholderiales > Comamonadaceae > Diaphorobacter > Diaphorobacter nitroreducens. The sequence goes on along the minus strand of NZ_CP016278.1, from coordinate 1,087,829 downwards.
ATTGTCCAAGTCGGCGCGCGCCTTGTCTTCCAGCGACAGGGTTTCCTTCACCCGGTTTTGCACCGCGAAGCCCGCGAACAGCGGCAGGTTGAGCGCCACCCCCACGCTGGCGACGTTGGCACGGGAGTGCACGCCCGGCATGGTGACGGTGCCGTTGGGCGTGCGCTGCACGCTGTAGCCCGCCTGCAGGTCCACCGTGGGCAGGTGGCCGGTCTCGGCCTTGGCGGTTTCCAGACGCGCCACGTCCAGCGCAATGGCCGCCTGGCGCACCTGGGGCTGCTGATCTTCCGCGACGTGCACCCAGCTGTTCACATCGGTCGGCTGCACCGCGGGCAGCTGCACCGGCTGGGCCAGGGGCAGCGGGGTCAGGCCCGAGCGGCCCACGGTCTGCTCCAGTGCCAGGCGCTTGACGTGCAGGTCGTTCTCGGCCGCAATCTCCTGGGCCGACACCAGGTCGTGCCGCGCCTGGGCCTCGCGCTCGTCGGTCACCGTGGCGGTGCCGACCTCGAAATTGCGCTTGGCCGCGGCCAGTTGTTCGGCCACGGCAGCCTTTTGGGCCTGCACGAAGGTCAGGGTGTCCTGGGCGGCCAGCACATCGAAATACGCCTGGCTCACGCGCACCAGCAGGTCCTGCTCGGCCCCGTCACGCTGCGCGCGGGCAATGTCGATCCCGCGCTGCCCCTGCTCGAAGCCGATGCGGTTGGCCGGCCGGTACAGCGGCTGCGAGGCGACCACGCCCACGGTCTGGGTAGGGGCGTGCAGGTCCAGCGGGGGCAGGGGGCCACGGGTCAGGTCGGTGCGAGCGTAGGTCACGCCCCCGTTCAGCGCGGCGCTGGGCAACAGTCCTGCGCGCGCCTGCTCGGCGCGGCTGTCGGCGGCCTGCAACTGTGCCTGCGCGGCCTGCCACGGGGCGTCATAGCTGCGCGCCCATTCCACCAGCGTGGACAGGCTCTGCGCCTGCGCGGGCAGGGCGCCCAGCGCGCAGGCGCCCACGGCCAGGGAAACGGAGAGCAACCGTTGCAGTGATGTCATGGCGTTCTTCAGGAAGGTCTGCGGTGATCAATGGGAAGGCTGCAGCACGCCGGGCGACGTCCGTGGTGGCTCAATACCGGGGCACCGCCGGGTCGCGCTCATGCGACCAGGCCTCGATGCCGCCCGTGATATTGGCCACCTGGTCGAAGCCCTGGTGCGCCAGGAAGCCCGCCACCCGCAGGCTGCGCATGCCGTGGTGGCACAAGCAGGCCACAGGGCGGGCGGGGTCCAGTTCATCCAGCCGCGCGGCCAGCTCCCCCATGGGGATGGCCACGAGCTCAAACCCCTGGGGCGTCACGCTGGCGGTCTGCAGCTCCCACGGCTCACGCACGTCCAGCACAAGCGGGCGGCTGCCAGCGTTAGCGGTCAGCCAGTCGGCCAGTTGGGCAGGGCGCACGTGGTCGATCATGCAAAGGTTCCTGAAGGACGCTGAAGGGGTGTCAGAACTTGAAGCGGGTCGGCTCCGGGAAGTGGCGCAGTCGCGGCACCACCACATCCCAGGGTTGAGTGGTCTCGTACCGGTCACCTTGGCGGCGCACGAACGTGGCGCGCATCATCGGCGTGTGGCCCACGAAGGCGCCCAGGCGGCCGCCGTCGCGCAGCAGGCCCAGCAGGCGCTGGGGAATCTCGGCCACCGAGCCGCTGAGCACGATCACATCGAACGGACCATCGGGGATGGGGTCCAGCGCGCCGTCGGACTGGCGCACCTCGGCGTTGTCCACACCGGCACTGCGCAGGTTCTCGCGGGCGAACTCGGCCAGCTCAGGGACGATCTCCAGCGACACCACGCGCTCGGCGCGCGCGGCCAGCAGCGCGGCCATGTAGCCCGAGCCCGCGCCGATCTCCAGCACGCGATCGGTGGATTGCACCTGCAGATCCTGCAGCATGCGCGCATCCACGCGCGGCGCCAGCATCACCTGGCCCAGGCGCTCGGCTTCTTCCACCGAGGGGTTCAGCGGGATCTGCGTGTCGATGAAGGCGGCACCCTGATAGGCCGGAGGCACGAACTCCTCGCGGCGCACGGTGGCCAGCAGCTCCAGCACCGCCTCGTCCAGCACGTTCCACGGGCGGATCTGCTGCTCGACCATGTTGTAGCGGGCCTGCTCGGTAGGATCGCAAATGTCAGCGGACGTGTTCAGAGGCATGTTCATGGGGTACTCCGGAGGCGGGTCACTGTGGTTCAGACAAACCCCTGATTCTAGGTCGGCCGCACGCACAGCCCCTGCAAGACGTTCTCGGCCTGCAGGCGGATGTACTCCTGCGCGGAGAACGTGTCAGGGTTCGGGATGCACAGCGACAGCGAAGGCTGCGAGAACATCAGGAACATCAAGGGCGCCAGCACCAGGTAGACGGCATGGTCCAGATCCAGCGGGCGGAACTCGCCACGGTCCATGCCGCGCTGCAGGATGCGGCGGATCAGGCGGTGGCCGGGTTCCACGACCTCCCGGCGGTAGAACTCAGCGATCTCCGGGAAGTTGTTGGCCTCGCTCAGCATGAGCTTGCCCAGGCCCGAGGCCTTGGTGGAGCCCACGCGCTCCCACCACGTCTGAAAGCAGTACTGCACCAGTTCGCTGCTCGTGCCCTCGAAGGTTTCCATCTCCAGGTCCCATTCAGGGAAGCGGCCCGCGATGTTCTTGCGCACCACGGCCTTGAAAAGGTCTTCCTTGCTGGGGAAGTAGAGGAACAGCGTGCCCTTGGACACGCCCGCGCGCGCGGCGACCTCGTCCACCCGGGTGGCGGCGAACCCTTTTTCCACGAACAGGTCCAGGGCAGCGTCCAGCAATTCACCGGGCCGGGCTTCCTTGCGGCGGCCACGGCGCGGGGGTTCGGACGATTCGGGGACTGGGGGGAGGGCGGCCATAAATTACTGACTGACTGGTTAGTAATATAGCAACCCGCCTTGCCCCCGTCAACGCAAGGGCAGACGCGGGACGGCGCCTTCGCTTCATTTCTATGATGAGGCTTTTATCCCCTTCACGAGGCGCAATCCCATGTCCGATCTGCAGTCCATCACCCTCGGCGGCGGGTGCTTCTGGTGCACCGAAGCCGTGTTCGACCGCGTGCGCGGCGTGACCGACGTGCAAAGCGGCTATGCCAATGGCGACGTAGCCGAGCCCACCTACGAGCAGGTGTGCAGCGGCACGACCGGCCACGCCGAAGTGGTGCGCGTGACCTTCGACCCCGCGCAGATCGGCGTGCGCGAGATCTTGGAGATCTTCTTCGCCACGCACGACCCCACCACCCTCAACCGCCAGGGCAACGATGTGGGCACGCAGTACCGCAGCGCCATCTACTTCACCGACCCCGCGCACCAGGACGTGGCCGAAGAGCTGTTGCGCCAGATGGGGCAGGACAAGCTCTTTGGCGCGCCCGTGGTGACCGAGGTGGCACCCCTGGTGAACTACTGGCCCGCGGAGGACTACCACCAGGACTACTACCGCAACCACCCCAACCAGGGCTACTGCGCCTTCGTCGTGGGGCCGAAGGTGGAGAAGTTCCGCAAGACCTTCGCACGGCACCTCAAGCCCGGCGCCTGACCGCTGCGCGGCCCAGGTCGCCGCCAGCGGGTCCACCGCCTTCCCACAGCGGCGCATCCGCGCAGCCTTTTTGTGAATCCCCGCGGGTTCCTGCGCTATCCTCCCGGGCCCGCGCCGCAACAGCGGCGCGGTGTTACTTTGGAGGAAGCAACCCATGAAACCCTGGCTCGCCACCCTGCTGCTGGGCTGCGCCGCCGTCGCGCACGCACAGGAGCACACCGCGCAGCAGACCAAGGTCGACATCGAGCGCCACCGCGCCATGGCCGCGGCGCACGAGGCCGCTGCCAAGTGCTTGGAATCCGGCAAGGGCGAAGAAACCTGCCGCAAGGAATTGCAGGCCGCCTGCAAGAACCTGGCGATCGGCAAGTACTGCGGCATGAAGCACGCCCACTGACGACTGCACCTTTCGCCCAGCCCGCATGTCCCTGACACCCGCGCTCATGCTGCACCTGCGCCGCCGCCTGGCCCTGGCCTGGCTGCTGCTCGCGCTGGTGCTCGCGCCCGCGCTCGGGCGCATGCACCAGGTGTTGCACCTGCCCGCGGGGCAAGGGCTGGCGCATGCCTTGCACGACGACGGGCATGCACGGGATGCGGCAAGCGCCGGGCAACAGGCCCTGGACACCCTGCATGCGCTGTTTGCCGGGCACGGCGCCGCGGACTGCCAGGTGCTGGACGAGCAGACGCTGGTGGGCGCCGCGCTGGGCCAGGCCCCCGCGCAGGTCCAGGCACAGCCGCAGCTACCCCCTGTCAGGTCCGCCGCGCCGGTGCCGCGCGCGGGCCGGGCGGCGCCTTTCCATGCCCGCGCTCCGCCCCTGAGCGCCTGAGGCTCCCCGCCTCGCGCCGCCGCCTTTGCGTGCCGGCGTCGCAAAAACTCCTCTTTTTATAGCTGCTCGCGCTTGATACATAAGCGCTAGAGGCAGTTTTGGATCAAATTTTCAAGCGCGGCCGCGTGCGGCCCGAGCGTTCGCGCGCGCCTGCCGCCTTTTGACGGAAATCGTTGTATGAACTCCTTCACCCCTTTCGCCCGCATGCCGGGCGCAATGCACCCGCTGGCCTGGGCCGCGCTGCTGTGCCTGACCAGCGCAGCACCCGCCTGGGCGCAGGCGGATGCCCGCCTGCCCGAGGTCACCGTGTCCTCCAGCGGTTTGCAGCTGGGCGTGTCCGAAATGACGCAGCCCGTGTCTGTGCTGGAGGGCGACGCCCTTGTGCGCCAGCGCGAAGCCACGCTGGGCGAAACCCTGGACGGCGAGCCGGGCATCACCGGCAGCCATTTCGGCGCGGGCGCCAGCCGCCCTGTGATCCGCGGCATGGACGGCCCGCGCGTGCGCGTGCTCTCTGACGGGTCCGAACTGCACGACGCCTCCACCGTCAGCCCGGACCACGCCGTGGCGGCCGAGCCGCTGCTGGCCACGCAGGTCGAAGTGCTGCGCGGGCCGTCGGCACTGGTCTACGGCGGCGGCGCCGTGGGCGGCGTGGTCAACGTGCTGGACGGCAAGGTGCCCACGGCCGTGCCTGACAAGGGCTACGAAGGCAGCGCCGAGCTGCGCGCCGGCAGTGCGGCCCGCGAAAAGGCCGGCGCTGTCGCGCTGACCGGCGGCGCGGGCAACCTGGCCGTGCACGTGGAGGCCGCCGGTCGGGACGCCGACGATTACCGCGTGGGCAGCGGCTGGGCCGAGGGGCGCCGCGTGCCCGGCAGCTTCAACCGCACGGGTACCGGCAGCGTGGGGCTGTCCTGGGTTGGCAGCCGCGGCTACCTGGGCCTGGCCTTCACACGCCAGAACGCCAAATACGGCCTGCCGGGCCACAGCCACAGTTTCGAAGGCTGCCACACCCATGGCAACCACCTGCACTGCGGCAGCCATGACGAGCACGACCACGATGACGACGGGCATGACCACGACCATGACCACGGTCACGAAGCCGTTCCTGTGGTGGATCTGCGCAGCGAGCGCGTGGACATCCGCGGCGAGCTGCGCGACCCGTTCACCGGCTTCTCCGCCCTGCGCCTGCGCGCGGGCGTGACCGACTACGTACACGACGAGGTGGAGGAGGGCACCGTCGCCACCACCTTCAAGAACAAGGCCCACGACCTGCGCGTGGAACTGCAGCACGAGCCCGTGGCCGGCTGGCGCGGCGTGCTGGGCCTGCAGACCGGGCAGCGCAAGTTCAGCGCGGCGGGAGAAGAGGCCTACGTGCAACCCACCCTCACGCGCCAGTGGGGCGTGTTTCTGCTGGAGGAATACCGCCTGGGCGACTGGCATGGCGACTGGCGCATCGAGACCGCGCTGCGTCACGACCGCCAAAGCGCCGAAGCGCAGGACAGCGGTGTAGAGCGGCGCCACCACGGCACCTCCGCATCGCTGGGCGCGGTGTGGCGCTTTGCGCCTGGCTACGCCGCGGGTGCGAGCATCACCCGCGCCCACCGTGCGCCCACCGCCGAGGAGCTGTACGCACGCGGCCTGCACATGGCCACGTCCACCTACGAGCGTGGCGACGCCAGTCTGCGTGCGGAAACCTCGCGCAACATTGACCTGAGCCTGCGCAAGACCAGCGGGGACACCACGTTTGACGTGAGCGTGTTCCACAACCGCATCCGCAACTACATCTACGGCCGCACGCTCGACGAACTGGACGGCCTGCAGCTGCTGCAGTACAGCCAGGCGGGCGCCACCTTTACCGGCATGGAGGGCCGGGTGCGCCAGCGCATCACGCAGCGCCTGGGGGTCACCCTGTTCGGGGACAGCGTGCGTGCCCGCCTGGACGGTGGCGAGCGGCTGCCGCGCATCGCCCCCGCACGCGTGGGCCTGCGCCTGGATGCCAACTGGCGCGACTGGGACGGCGCGGTGGAATGGGTGCAGGTAGCGCGGCAGAACCGCGTGGCCGCGTTCGAGACCGCCACGCCTGGCTACGGCATGCTGAACCTGGGCCTGGCCTACAACGGCCGCACGGGCAGTGGCACGCCATGGCAGGTGTACCTGAAGGCGCGCAACCTCACGGACCGCCTGGCCTACGCCCACACCTCGTTCATCAAGGACGCGGCCCCGCTGGCAGGGCGCAACGTGACGGTGGGCGTGCGCGTGTCGTTCTGACACCGCCATCCCCGGCCCGCGGCGGGTGCGCATGCACATCCGCCGCGCAGCACGCACGGCGGCGCACCAAAGACCGCGCGCCGCCGTGCGACAAGGTTGTCCCGCGGACTGCGCACTGCTAGCATGCGCACCCATGTTCCCGACCACACCCGTCCGCCGCACCCTTGCGCGCAACCGCGTGTGCGTCGTGGCGCGTGTGCTCTGGCCATACCAGCCGGTCGCACATTCCTTCGCCCGGCGATAAAGCACCCTTCCTCTTTCCAACGCGCAGAACCACCATCGCCGGGCACCCGCCCTGCGCAACGGTGGACGACGCCTTCCCACGCCCGCTCGCGCGGGCCCTTCGTTCGCCGGGTCACCCCGGGCCCCCGCAGCAGCACCGCACGGGCGCCTTGCAAGGATTGGAGCGTCGCATGGAATTCACCAAGCAGTTTCTCCGGGCCAAGAGCCCCTGCGCCAACGGCTTTCGCTGGTTCGTGCGCCATGTCGAGGACGGTGTGGGCTACCAGCAGGCGCTGGACCAGCTGGTGGCCGCCGGCCGCGTGGACGACGCGCTGTGGCTGCTGGGCCAGTTCGGCCCCTCGAACGCAGTGCTGCACCTGGACAGCCTGGAGGCCGAGGCCCTGGTGTTCGCGGGCACCGTGCAGGTGCGCGGCGGCATCGAGGTGGACGGCGTGATCCACGTCGGCCGCTCCCTCCATGCGGGGGGCGGCATCCGCGCCGGCAGCGCCATCGTGGCGGGCGAGGACATCCGCGCCGGCGCGCACATCCACAGCGATGGGCGGCTGCACTGCGGCGGCCACCTGCGCACCGACTGGGGCGTGCAGGTGCAGGAATCGCTGCACTGCGGCGGCGACCTGCGAGCGGCGTGGGACGTGGTCTGCCACGGCGCGCTCAGCGTGGGCGCCAGCGCCTTCGTGGGGCAGGACCTGCTGGTGCACGGCGGCATCGACTGCGGCAAAAGCCTGCGCGTGGGCGGGCATGTGAGCGGCGAAGGCAGCCTGCGCGCAGGGCAGGGCATCGTGGTCGGCGGAGCCATCAGCGGCCTGACGCATCTGGAGGCCGGCTGGGGCATCAAGGCGGGCGAGTGCATCCACACGCAGGGCGCCATCAAGGCCGGCGAGAGCCTGAGCGCGGGTGAGGACATCCGTGCGGGCGAAGGCTACGGCATTTTCGCGGGCCTGAACGTGCAGGAGCCCGCCTGGGAGGTGTGTGCCCAGGTCTGGGCGCAGCAGCCGCCGGCCGGCCTGCGCAGCGGGGTGTGGATGGGGCCCTGCGCTATCTGATGCCCCACAGCGGCTGCGGCTGCAAAATCAGGAGGTCTGCTTGCGCGCGCACGCGTCGCGCTCCGCTGCTGGCACGCGGCGCCAGTCATCCGCGCGCCACGCGCAATAGCGATACTCGGGGTTTCTCGCCCGCTGCATGCCACCCATTTCTCCTTTCGCCGCCACCCGCCACCACGCCAGCGCCTGGCGGGTGTTCCTCATCTTCTTGCGCCTGGGCCTGACGTCGTTCGGCGGGCCGGTGGCCCATCTGGGCTACTTCCGCGAGGAATTCGTCGCGCGCCGCGGTTGGCTGACGGAAGACGCCTATGCCGACCTGGTGGCGCTGTGCCAGTTCCTGCCCGGCCCCGCCAGCAGCCAGGTGGGCCTGGCGCTGGGCCTGCGCCAAGCGGGGTGGGGCGGCGCACTGGCGGCCTGGCTGGGTTTCACGCTGCCATCCGCGCTGGTGATGGCGCTGCTGGGCCTGGGCTTGGTGGCGGGGCAGGGCCTCATGCCCGCGGGCGTGCTGCACGGCCTGAAGGTGGCGGCCGTGGCCGTGGTGGCGCAAGCCGTCTGGGGCATGGCGCGCAGCCTGTGCCGCGGGCCCGCACGGCTGCTGCTGATGGCGCTGGCCTGTGCGCTTGCGCTGCTGTGGCCGGGCGTGGTGGGGCAGGTGGGCGCCATGCTGGTGGCGGCGCTGGCCGGCTTGGCCCTGTGGGGGCGCGCGAGCGCCATGCCGGCTCCACCATCGCAGAGCGGGCTGGCGGCCGGGCTGCGACCGCGTACCGGAGCGCTGCTGCTGGCCGCATTTGCGGCGCTGCTGGTGTTGCTGCCGCTGGCTGCGCGCGCCTGGCCTCAAGGATGGCTGGTGCTGGCCGATGCGTTCTACCGCGCCGGCGCCCTGGTGTTCGGCGGCGGCCACGTCGTGCTGCCGCTGCTGCAGGCCGAGGTGGTGGCCACCGGCTGGGTGGCGGCCGACGATTTCCTGGCAGGCTATGGATTGGCGCAGGCGGTGCCGGGGCCGCTGTTCACCTTTGCGGCCTTTCTGGGCGCGGCGGCAGGCCACGGCGCGGGCGGCTGGCTGGACGCGGCCGTATGCCTGGTGGCGATCTTCGTGCCAGCATTCCTGCTGGTGGCGGGCGCGCTACCGTTCTGGGATCGGCTGCGGCACAACGCACGTGCCCGGGCGGCCTTGGCGGGCGTGAATGCCGCCGTGGTGGGCCTGCTGCTGGCGGCGCTCTACCACCCGGTGTGGACCAGCGCCATCCATGCGCCAGCCGACCTGGCGTTGGCACTGGCGGCCTTTGCCGCGCTGGTATGGGCGCGCGTGCCGCCGTGGCTGGTGGTGCCGTTGTGCGGCGCAGCAGGTTGGCTGCTGGGCTGATTACAGAAGGAAAACGGCCTCAGCGCTTATCCATCAAGCGCTAGCAGCTCTCATTAATAGAGCATCAACCGCCCACGCTGCGACGGTCGATCTTGCGGCTGAGCACGATGCTGGTCTGCGTGTTCTGCACGCCGTCCAGCTGGCCGATGCGGTCCAGCAGGCCGTCGAGCTGCTCGTGGCTGGTGCAGCGCAGGAACACCAGGTAGTCGAACGGCCCGCTCACCGCCGAAACCTCTTCCACCTGGGGCAGGGCCTGCAACGTTTGCAGCACCGCCGGCCCGGCCTTGGGCAGCACGCGCAGTGCGCACCACGCGCGCACGGCGCTGCCTGCCAGCCGCTGGCCCAGGCGCACGCCGTAGCCGGCGACCACCCCTTCACGCTCCAGCCGCGCGATGCGCGCCACCACCGTGGTGCGCGCCAGGCCCAGGCGGCGCGCCAGCTCGGCCGTGCCCTCGCGCGCGTTGGCCTGCAGCAGGCTGAGCAGTTGTTGGTCCAGTGCGTCCAGTTCCACGGGCATCTCCAATGCTGCCGATACGTCGTGCAATGCCGTCGATATGACGGTCGGTGATGCTTTTATCGACAGTTGTGATGCTACACACTGACAACGATCCGGCCTAGCATGTCTCTACCGAACGACAACGCAAGGAGACCGCCATGACCCGCCTGCATCCCGTCAATGCTTCCCACCCGCACCGCGTGCTGATCCTGGGCGCGGGCCATATCGGCCGTGCCATTGCGCTGCTATTGGAGGACGCGGGCAGCTACACGCTCACCGTGGCCGACCGCGACGCCGCCGCACTGAAGCGCCTGCAAGTCAACAGCGCCGCCACCTTGCAGGTGACGGACGACGCCATGCTGGAGGCTGCCATTTCCGGGCACCATGCGGTGCTCAACGCGCTGCCGTTCCACCAGGCCATGCCGGTGGCCACGCTGTGCGCGCGCCATGGCGTGCACTACTTCGACCTGACGGAGGACGTGGCCAGCACCCGTGCCATCCAGGCGCTGGCTGAAGGCGCGCGCAGCGCGCTCATGCCGCAGTGCGGGCTGGCGCCCGGCTTCATCGGCGTGGTGGGAAACGCCCTGGCGCAGCGCCTGGACCGCGTGGAAGCGCTGCAACTGCGCGTGGGGGCGCTGCCGCGCTACCCCCAGGGCGCCCTGCGTTACGCCATGACCTGGAGCACCGAGGGCCTGATCAACGAATACTGCAACCCGTGCGACGCCATCGTGCAGGGCCGGCGCACCAGCGTGCCTGCGCTCGACGGGTTGGAAACGCTGCTGATCGACGGCGTGGAATACGAGGCCTTCAATACCTCGGGCGGCCTGGGCACGTTGCCCCAGACCTGGGAGGGGCGCGTGCAGCAGCTCGACTACAAGTCGGTGCGCTACCCCGGCCACCATGCCATCCTGCAGCTGCTGCTGCACGAACTGCGCCTGCGCGACCGGCGCGACCTGCTCAAGGAACTGCTGGACGGCGCCGTCCCGACCACGCAGCAAGACGTGATCGTGATCCTCGCCAGCGCGCGCGGCCAGCGGGACGGCCGGTTGGTGCAGGAAAGCTATGCCGCCCACATCCTGGGCGCATCGGTGCGCGGGCAGATGCTCAGCGCCATCCAACGCACCACGGCCGCGGGCATCTGCGCGGCGCTGGACCTGGTCATGGCGGGCCAGCTTCCGCAGGCCGGTTTCATCGGGCAAGAGCAGATCGCGCTGGAGGACTTCCTGGCCAATCGGTTCGGGCGCATCTACCGCGCGCCGGGAAGCGAGGGGGACGCCGGGTCGGCCCAGGCCCCGCTTGCGCGGTCATTGCAAGCGGTGGGGGCCTGATCAGCGCTTTTGGTACATGGCCTCGATGGCGGCCGCGTAGTGCGCCATGAGGTTGGTGCGCTTGAGCTTGAGCGTGGGTGTCATGAACGCGTTCTCGATCGTCCATGGCTCGCGCACCAGATGCACGGCGCGCGGCACCGCATAACGCGGGAAGCCGGCCGCCAGCTTCTCGATGCGCGCCAGTGCCGCCCGTTGGGCGCTGGGGTGCGCAAGGCTGGCAGGGTCGTTGGCGTCCAGCCCCAGTTGCCCGGCCAGTTGGCGCCACTCTTCGGCATGCACCACGGCCACGCAGGCGATGAAGGGGCGCTGCTCGCCCACCACAAAGGCCTGCTCGAACAGCGCATCGGCGGTGATGGCCAGCTCCAGGTCGGCCGGCGGCACCTTCTCGCCCGTGGAGGTGACGATGATTTCCTTGATGCGCCCCAGGATGCGGATGCGGCCGCCGACGATCTCGGCCTGGTCGCCCGTGCCCAGCCAGCCGTCGGCGGAGACGGTGCGGGCCGTGTCCTCGGGGCGCTTCCAGTAGCCCTTCATGACGATAGGGCCGCGCAACTGCAGTTCGCGGTTCTCGCCGATGCGCACCTCCACGCCCGGCAAGGCGCGGCCGACGGTGGATGGGTCGTTGTCCTCCAGCGTGTTCACGCTGACCACGGGCGTGGTTTCGGTCATGCCGTAGCCCTGCACCAGTTGCAGGCCCAGGCCCAGGAAGCAGTGCGCGATGGTGGGCGACAGCGGCGCGCCCCCGCTCACGGCCACGCGCACGCGGCCACCGAACTGCGCCAGCAGCGGCTTGGCCACCAGGGCACGCAACAGCGGCCAGGGCAGGGCGCGCATCCAGCCGCCCGCGCCGTCGTCCTGGGGTGCTGGCAGGCGCTGCGCGGCGCAAAACCGCTTCCAGCCCACGGCCTGCGCGGCCTGGAACAGCTGCATCTTCAAGGGCGAGGGCGACAGCGTCTCGATGAGCTTTGCATGCACGCGTTCATAAATGCGCGGCACCGACACCAGCACCGTGGGGCGCACATTCTTCAAATCCTCCGCCAGTTGCGCCACCGAGCGCGCATAGACCACGCAACTGCCCGAGGCCATGGGCAGGTAGTAGCCGCCCGTGCGCTCGAAGGTGTGCGACAGCGGCAGGAAGGACAGGAACACATCCTGTGGCGTGGGGGCGATGCGCTCCAGCACCGCCTTCACGTCGGCCACCACGTTGGCATGGCTGAGCATCACCCCCTTGGGCTTGCCGGTGGTGCCGCTGGTGTAGACGATCGCCGCCAGATCCTCAGGGCCGGGCGGCGGGGGCAGCGGCGTATCTGCCGCGGCATGCTGCAGCCAGGCAGCCAGCGGTGCGACCGGTACGTCCTGCTCGGCGGCGGTGGGCAGGCCGATGCTGGCGTTGGTCGTCACCACGCCCATCAGGTGCGGAAGCGGCATGCCCACGTCGCGGATGCGCCGCCATTGCTCTGGCTCTTCCACGACGAGCAGCGACACCTCGGCATCCGCCAGGATGTAGGCAATGCTGCCCGGATTGTCGATGGCATGCAGGGGCACGGGCACACAGCCCGTGGCCATCACGGCCTGGTCGATGCTCATGGCTTCCAGCCCGTTGGGCAGCAGGATGGCGATGCGCGCCCCCTGCGGCAGGCCCGATGCGGCAATGGCGCGGCTCCACTGCTGCACGCGCTCCTGGGTCTGTGCCCAGGTCAGGCTGATCCACTGGCCGGTGCCGGGGTCGCAGGCACGGTAGGCCTCGCTGTGGGGAGTGAGGGCGGCGCGGAACGCCAGCAGTTCGGGCAGCGTCTGCACGCCGCGCAGGTCGGGGGTGGGGAACTTCATGCGTGCAATACGTGCAGTGCGTGCCGGCAGGGCGGGGCGCCATTGCGGAGCCAAGCCGCCGGGCAAAAAGCGGAATCATAGGCCGGGCACGCGCGTTTTCGCACGATCGTTCGCAAACTTGTCGCTCGCGCGACGGAAAAAGAAAGGCGGATGGGGGGCGGGCCCGGTCAGCCCGCTGCCTCCAGCCCATGCGCGAAATGCGCGGACATGGCGGCCACTGTGGCCTGCGGGTCGCGCGCGCGCAGCGCGGCCAGGATGGTTTCGTGCTCGGCCAGCGAATCCTCGATGCGTCCCTGCTTGAGCAGCGAGTTGTGGCGGTTGAGCTTCATGACCTTGCGCAGGTCGGCCACCATCTGGCTGCGCCAGCGGTTGTCGGCCATCTCCAGCAGGCGCATGTGGATGCGCTCATTGATGGTGAAGAAGCGGTCGCGGTCCTGCACGGCGGCGGCCAGGTCGGCATGCAGCTGCTCCAGTTCGCGCAGTTGCTCCGGCGTGGCACGGGCGGCCACCACGCCTGCCGCGTCGCTCTCCAGCAGGCTGAGCAGGTGGTAGACATCGTGCAGGTCCTTGTCGGACATCTCGGTCACGTAGGCGCCACGGCGCACCTTCATGGTGACCAGGCCTTCCGCCGCCAGTACTTTGAGTGCTTCGCGCAAAGGCGTGCGGCTGATGCCGAACTCCTCGGCGATCTTCAGCTCGTCGATCCAGCTGCCAGGCTCCAGCTCGCGCCGGAAGATGCGCTGGCGCAGTTGCTCCGCCACTTGTTCATAGAGTGCGCGGGGAGTGAGGGTGACGGCTGACATGGGCGGACTGTACCTGAAAAAAACTAAGAATTAATAATTACAGATCAGGTAAACTCCGCAAAATTGCGAAAACGCAGCACGCATAACCACATCTCTTTGCCATCTTTGCGAAAGCGCCCCCGCCATGAGCAGCCATCCTGATCCCATCTTCCAGTCCGCCGACCTTGCCGCCTGGGCCAAGGCCGCGGCCAAGTCCGCGCCCGGCGGCGACGTGAATGCCCTGAACTGGGTGACGCCCGACGGCATCAGCGTGAAGCCCCTGTACACGGCGCAAGATACACAGGACCTGCCCTACGCCAATACGCTGCCGGGCTTCGAGCCCTACCTGCGCGGCCCGCAGGCCACCATGTACGCCGTGCGCCCCTGGACCATCCGCCAGTACGCGGGGTTTTCCACGGCCGAAGAATCCAACGCCTTCTACCGCAAAGCGCTGGCCGCGGGCGGGCAGGGCGTGTCGGTGGCCTTTGACCTGGCCACGCACCGCGGCTACGACAGCGACCACCCGCGCGTCACGGGCGACGTGGGCAAGGCCGGCGTGGCCATCGACAGCGTGGAGGACATGAAGATCCTGTTCGACGGCATCCCGCTGGACAAGGTGTCTGTCTCCATGACCATGAACGGCGCCGTGCTGCCCGTGCTGGCCGGCTACGTGGTCGCCGCGGAGGAGCAGGGCGTGAGCCAGGACAAGCTGGCCGGGACCATCCAGAACGACATCCTCAAGGAGTTCATGGTCCGCAACACCTACATCTATCCGCCCAAGCCGTCGATGCGCATCATCGGCGACATCATCGAGTACACGAGCAAGAACATGCCCAAGTTCAACTCGATCTCGATCTCGGGCTACCACATGCAGGAAGCCGGCGCCAACCAGGCGCTGGAACTGGCCTTCACCCTGGCCGACGGCAAGGAATACGTGAAGACGGCCATCGCCAAGGGCATGGACGTGGACGATTTTGCCGGGCGCCTGTCGTTCTTCTGGGCGATCGGCATGAACTTCTACCTGGAGATCGCCAAGATGCGCGCCGCACGCCTGCTGTGGTGCCGCATCATGAAGGGTTTCAACGCCAAAAACCCCAAGAGCCTGATGCTGCGCACCCACTGCCAGACTTCGGGGTGGTCGCTCACCGAGCAGGACCCCTACAACAACGTGGTGCGCACCACCATCGAGGCCATGGCGGCCGTGTTCGGCGGCACGCAAAGCCTGCACACCAACGCGCTGGACGAAGCCATCGCGCTGCCCACCGAATTCAGCGCACGCATCGCGCGCAACACGCAGCTCATCATCCAGGAAGAGACCCACATCACCAACGTGATCGACCCCTGGGCCGGCTCCTACATGATGGAAAAGCTCACCCAGGACATGGCCGACGCCGCCTGGAAGATCATCGAAGAGGTCGAGGCGATGGGCGGCATGACCGCCGCCGTGGACTCCGGCTGGGCCAAGCTCAAGATCGAGGCCGCGGCTGCGGAAAAGCAGGCGCGCATCGACTCGGGCAAGGAAGTCATCGTCGGCGTGAACAAGTACAAGCTTGCCAAGGAAGACCCGGTGGACATCCTTGAGGTGGACAACGTCAAGGTGCGCGAGAACCAGATCGCGCGCCTCAACGCCATCAAGGCAAAACGCGATCAAGCCCAGGTCCAACAAGCGCTGGATGCTCTTACTTCTGCAGCAGAGAGCGGCCAGGGCAACCTGCTCGACCTGTCGATCCAGGCGATTCGCGCACGCGCCACGGTGGGCGAGGTGTCCGACGCGCTGGAAAAAATCTTCGGGCGCCACCGCGCCGATACGCAAAAGGTGACCGGTGTGTACGCTGCTGCCTACGACTCGGCCGAAGGCTGGGAAAAGCTCAAGGGTGAAATCGATCAGGCCGCCGAACAGCTCGGTCGCCGCCCGCGCGTGATGATCGCAAAGCTGGGCCAGGACGGCCACGACCGCGGTGCCAAGGTGGTGGCCACGGCCTTTGCCGACCTGGGGTTCGATGTCGACATGGGCCCGCTGTTCCAGACCCCCGAGGAGTGCGCGCGCCAGGCCATCGAGAACGACGTGCACGCCGTGGGCGTCTCCACCCTGGCCGCGGGCCACAAGACGCTGGTGCCCGCCATCATCGAAGAACTGAAAAAGCAGGGCGCCGACGACATCATCGTCTTCGTGGGCGGCGTGGTGCCCGCGCAGGACTACGACTTCCTCTACGGTGCAGGCGTCAAGGGCGTCTATGGCCCCGGCACGCCGATCCCGGCCAGCGCCAAGGACGTGCTGGAGCAAATCAAGAAGGCGCAGGCGCAGTGACCCCCCAGCAGCTGCAAGAAGGCATCCTGCACGGCGCGCCCGCCGTGCGGCGCCGCGCCATGGCCAAGGCCATCACGCTGCTGGAATCCACGCGGGCCGACCATCGCACGCAGGGCGACGAACTGCTCACCGCGCTGCTGCCGCACACGGGCCGGGCGTTTCGCCTCGGCATCAGCGGCGTGCCTGGCGTGGGCAAGAGCACCTTCATCGAAGCCTTGGGCCTGCACCTCATCGCACAAGGCCTCAAGGTGGCGGTGCTGGCCATCGACCCGTCATCCACCGTCTCGGGCGGCTCCATCCTCGGTGACAAGACGCGCATGGAGCACCTGTCGGTCCACCCCGATGCCTACATCCGCCCCAGCCCGTCCAGCGGCACGCTGGGCGGCGTGGCCGAGAAGACGCGCGAGGCCATGCTGGTGTGCGAGGCTGCGGGCTATGACGTGGTCATCATCGAGACCGTGGGCGTGGGCCAGAGCGAGATCGCCGTGCAGGGCATGACCGACATGTTCTGCGTGCTGCAGTTGCCCAACGCGGGCGACGACCTGCAGGCCATCAAGAAGGGGGTGATGGAGCTGGCCGACCTGGTGGTCATCAACAAGGCCGACATCGACCCGCACGCCGCCACACGCGCGCAGGCGCAGATCACTTCCAGCCTGCGCCTGCTGTCCATGCATGGCAACCCCGAGCATGCGCACCACGACGAATCCCTGTGGACGCCGAAGGTCATCACGCTCAGCGCGCTGAAAGGCGAGGGGGTGGATGGCTTCTGGGCCGCGGTGCAGGAGTTCCGCCGCCTGCAGACGGCCAACGGCCGCCTGGCCGCGCGGCGCGAGCGGCAATCCCTGGCGTGGATGTGGGAGCGCATCGACGCGGGCCTGAAGCAGGCCTTCCGCCAGCACCCGCAGGTGCGCGAGTTGCTGCCCCGCCTGCAGCAGGACGTGGCCGCGGGACGCGTAGCGGCCTCCACTGCAGCACGAAATCTGCTTGCAGCGCAATCTGGACAAGCGCTGCAAGCTACTATTTAAATAGCACTTCACTGAAAGAGCGATCATGCAAGACATCCTGGATCAACTGGAGAAAAAGCGCGAACTCGCCCGCCTGGGCGGTGGCCAGAAGCGCATCGACGCCCAGCACAAGAAGGGCAAGCTCACCGCGCGCGAGCGCATCGAGCTGCTGCTGGACGACGGCACCTTCGAGGAATGGGACATGTTCGTGGAGCACCGCTGCACGGACTTCGGCATGGAGAACACCAAGATCCCCGGCGATGGCGTGGTCACCGGCTACGGCATGATCAACGGCCGCCTGGTGTTCGTGTTCAGCCAGGACTTCACGGTGTTCGGCGGCGCGCTGTCCGAGACCCACGCCGAGAAGATCTGCAAGGTCATGGACCAGGCCATGAAGGTCGGTGCGCCGGTGATCGGCCTGAACGACTCGGGCGGCGCGCGCATCCAGGAGGGCGTGGCTTCCCTGGGTGGCTATGCCGACGTGTTCCAGAAGAATGTGCTGGCGTCCGGCGTGATCCCGCAGATCAGCATGATCATGGGCCCCTGCGCGGGCGGTGCGGTGTACAGCCCGGCCATGACCGACTTCATCTTCATGGTCAAGGACAGCTCGTACATGTTCGTGACCGGCCCCGAGGTCGTGAAGACCGTCACGCACGAAGAGGTCACGGCCGAAGAATTGGGCGGCGCCATCACGCACACCACCAAGAGCGGCGTGGCTGACATGGCCTTCGAGAACGACGTGGAGGCGCTGATGATGCTGCGCCGCCTGTACAACTACCTGCCGCTTAACAACAAGGAAAAGGCGCCCGTGCGCCCGAGCAACGACCCGGCCGACCGCGCCGACCTGTCGCTGGACACGCTGGTGCCCGACAACCCCAACAAGCCGTATGACATGAAGGAGCTGATCGTCAAGACGGTGGACGACGGTGATTTCTTCGAACTGCAGCCCGACTACGCCAAGAACATTCTCATTGGCTTCGCGCGCATGGAAGGGCAGACCGTGGGCATCGTGGCCAACCAGCCGCTGGTGCTGGCGGGTTGCCTGGACATCAAGAGCTCCATTAAGGCCGCGCGCTTCGTGCGCTTCTGCGATGCGTTCAACATCCCCGTCATCACCTTCGTGGACGTGCCCGGTTTCATGCCAGGCACCAGCCAGGAATACGGCGGCATCATCAAGCACGGCGCCAAGCTGCTCTACGCGTACGCCGAATGCACGGTGCCGAAGATCACCGTCATCACGCGCAAGGCCTACGGCGGCGCGTACGACGTGATGAGCTCCAAACACCTGCGCGGCGACGTGAACCTGGCCTGGCCGAACGCCGAGATCGCCGTGATGGGCGCCAAGGGCGCGGTGGAGATCATCTTCCGCGAGGACAAGAACGACCCCGCCAAGCTGGCCGCCCGCGAGGCTGAGTACAAGGCGCGCTTTGCCAACCCGTTCGTCGCCGGCGCACGCGGCTTCATCGACGACGTGATCCTGCCGCATGAGACACGCAAGCGCATCTGCCGCAGCCTGGCCATGCTCAAGAACAAGCAGCTTGATAACCCGTGGCGCAAGCACGGGAACATTCCGCTGTAAGCAGGCCAGGCCGGCAATGATGCACACCCGCCCCGTATTTTTCTCCCGGGTCGATGGCTGGATCCTGGCCATCGGCCCCGTGACCGGCCTTGCCGCGGTCGGCATGGCGCTGCCGCCGGCCCTGCGCTCGGGTGCTACGGCCGAGGTGGCCGTGCTCGGGATCGTAATCGCGTCCACGCTGATTCTGCCGATCTGGCTGCTGCTCGATACCCACTACACGTTCACGGCGGACACGCTGCGCGTGCAGTGCGGCCCATTTTGCTGGCGCATCGCACTGGCCGAGGTGACCGAGGTGTCGCCCTCGCGCAGCTGGGTGTCTTCGCCCGCGCTTTCGCTGGACCGCCTGCGCATCCGCTATGGAAGAGGGCGCAGCATTTTGCTATCGCCGCGCGAGAAGCAGCGGTTTGTGGAGCAGTTGCGTCAGCAGTGCCCCACGTTTTAGTTACCGGTTTTTGAATTCCCCCCTGAGGAACTCGTCATGTTCACCAAAATTCTGATTGCCAACCGAGGCGAAATCGCCTGCCGCGTGATAGCCACGGCCAAGAAGATGGGCATTGCCACCGTGGCCGTCTACTCCGACGCCGACAAGGACGCGCGCCATGTCAAGCTGGCCGACGAGGCCGTGCACATCGGCGCTGCGCCCAGCCGCGAGTCGTATCTGCTGGCCGACAAGATCATTGCCGCCTGCAAGCAGACCGGCGCGCAGGCCGTGCACCCAGGCTACGGCTTCCTGTCCGAGAACGAAGCCTTCGCCAAGCGGGTGGAGGAGGAGGGCATCGTCTTCATTGGCCCCAAGCATGCGGCGATCGCCGCCATGGGCGACAAGATCGCTTCCAAGAAGCTGGCCAACCAGGCGGGCGTGAACACCATCCCCGGATACAACGACCCCATCGCCGGGCCCGAGGCCGCGGTGGAGATCGCCAAGGGCATCGGCTACCCGGTGATGATCAAGGCCTCGGCCGGTGGCGGCGGCAAGGGCCTGCGCGTGGCGTTCAATGACAAGGAAGCCTTTGAAGGCTTTGCCAGTTGCCAGAACGAGGCGCGCAACAGCTTTGGCGACGACCGCATCTTCATCGAGAAGTTCGTGCAGGAGCCGCGCCACATCGAGATCCAGGTGCTGGGCGACGCCCACGGCAACGTGATCTACCTGAACGAGCGCGAATGCTCCATCCAGCGCCGCCATCAGAAGGTGATCGAGGAGGCGCCATCCCCCTTCATCAGCGACGCCACCCGCAAGGCCATGGGCGAGCAGGCCGTGGCCCTGGCCAAGGCCGTGGGCTACCAAAGCGCCGGCACGGTGGAGTTCGTGGTCGGCAAGGACCAGGACTTCTACTTCCTGGAGATGAACACCCGCCTGCAGGTGGAGCACCCGGTGACCGAGTGCATCACCGGCCTGGATCTGGTGGAACTCATGATCCGCGTGGCCGCCGGCGAAAAGCTCGCCATCCGCCAGGAAGACGTGAAGCGCGACGGCTGGGCCATCGAGTGCCGCATCAACGCCGAGGACCCGTTCCGCAACTTCCTGCCCTCCACCGGACGGCTGGTGCGTTTCCAGGCGCCGGAGGAGTCCATGTTCCAGGGCGACACGACCAAGAAGTATGGCGTGCGCGTGGACACGGGTGTGTTCGAAGGCGGTGAGATCCCGATGTACTACGACTCGATGATCGCCAAGCTCATCGTGCACGGCCAGGACCGCAACGACGCCATCGAAAAGATGCGCGCCGCGCTCAACGGCTTCGTGATCCGCGGCATCAGCAGCAACATCCCTTTCCAGGCGGCGCTGCTGGCGCACCCGAAATTCGTGGCCGGCCAATTCAACACCGGCTTCATTGCCGAGCACTACGGCAAGGGCTTCGCCGCCGAAGACGTGCCACACGACGACCCGCTGTTCCTGGTGGCGCTGGCGGCGTACATGAACCGCCGCTACCGCGCGCGTGCATCGGGCATCAGCGGCCAGCTCACGGGTCATGAGGTGCAGGTGGGCGCGCAGTTCACCGTGGTGGTGCTGGGCGCACAGGGCAACAACATCCACCATGAAGTGACGGTCACCGACTATGAGCCAGAGAGCCGCTCCAGCGCCGTGACCATCGGCAACACCACCTACCGCATCAGCAGTACGGCCGGCCTGGGCGACATCCGCGTGCAGGGCCAGTGCAACGGCAAGGGCTTCACGGCGCAGGTGGAGCGCGGCACGGCCAAGAACCCGCTGGCGCTGCGCATCAGCCACAACGGTACGCAGATCGACGCGCTGGTGCTGTCGCCGCTGGGCGCAAAGTTGCACCAGCTCATGCCCTTCAAGGCGCCACCGGACCTGTCCAAGTTCCTGCTGTCGCCCATGCCGGGCCTGCTGGTGGACGTCGCGGTGCAGCCGGGCCAGAAGGTACAGGCAGGCGAGAAGCTGGCCGTGATCGAGGCCATGAAGATGGAGAACATCCTCTTCGCGGCGCAGGACGGCGTGGTGGGCAAGATCGTCGCGGGCAAGGGCGAATCGCTGGCGGTGGATCAGGTCATCCTGGAATTTCAGTGAAAACAGCACCTAACGCTTGTCCTGCAAGCGCTAGCAGCTATCAATAAAGGAGTAAACGGATGACGCGCCCCTTCAAAGTGCTGGGCATCCAGCAGGTGGCCATCGGCGGCACCGACAAGCAGCGCATGAAGACCTTGTGGGTGGACATGCTCGGCCTCACGCAGACGGGTACCTTCCAGAGCGAGCGAGAGAACGTGGACGAGGACATCCTTGCCATGGGGCAGGGCGCCTTCAAGGTGGAGGTGGACATCATGCAGCCCCTGGACATCGAGAAAAAGCCTGCCGTGCACGCCACGCCGCTGAACCACATCGGCCTGTGGATCGATGACCTGCCCAAGGCGGTGGAATGGCTGACCGCACAGGGTGTGCGCTTTGCGCCCGGGGGTATCCGCAAAGGCGCGGCGGGCTACGACATCACCTTCCTGCATCCCAAGAGCAATGACGAGTTCCCGATCGCCGGGGAGGGTGTCCTGATCGAACTGGTGCAGGCGCCGCCCGAGGTGATCGCGGCGTTGGGTTGAAAAGGACAAACTTCGACGCAACCCCCTGACTGCTGAAAAACAAGAGAGCCCTGGTCCATGCGACCAGGGCTTTTTTTATGGCCATGCCGCATCTTCAGCAAAAACAGCAGGATGTTTCTGGCAATTAAGGGGAGTTACAGGAGACTTGATGGCAGATGAACAACACGACTTACTTCTTCCATCTTCATTCCCCATTTTTCACTTATATGCTTTCAAGATACATTAAAAATAACGCAAATAGGCCACTTTTGGACGCATCTCTTTTCATCCTGATTTTTGAACGCTAAGACTTCACAGACCACTCAAGCCTTTACACAATCAGGAGCAGCGCCCAGCAGTGGCGACCGCAGAACCGGAGAAATTTGATGACCTCAGCCACGACAGCCCCGCATACAACCCAGACACTGCAGTTTCATCCTCGCGTTGCCGAGAGTGTTGCGACGCAGCGAGGGGAGGGCTGGAGCATTCAAGCGGTACAGGAGCTCCTCGATCTGCCATTCATGGAACTGCTCTGGCGCGCGCAGGCCACGCACCGCGCACATTGGCCCCAGGGCGACATCGAATTGGCCACGCTGCTGTCCGTGAAAACAGGCGGCTGTCCGGAAAACTGCGGCTACTGCCCCCAGTCGGCGGAGTTCGATACCGGCGTGAAGGCCGAAAAACTCATGAGCGTGCAGGAGGTAACCCAGGCAGCGCAAGCCGCCAAGGACGCCGGCGCGACGCGCTTTTGCATGGGCGCCGCCTGGCGAGCACCGAAGGACCGCGACATCGAAAAGATGAGCGAGCTGATCACCGCCGTGAAGGACCTAGGCCTGCAGACCTGCGCCACGCTGGGCATGTTGCAGTCGCACCAGGCCCTGGCGCTGAAGGATGCCGGACTGGACTACTACAACCACAACCTGGACACGGCCCCCGAGTACTACAGCGACGTGGTCAGCACGCGCCAGTACCAGGACCGGCTGGATACGCTGCGCCATGTGCGCGACGCAGGCATCAACGTGTGCTGCGGCGGCATCGTTGGCATGGGCGAAGCGCCGGTGCACCGCGCGGGTCTCATCGCGCAGTTGGCCAACCTAAACCCGTATCCGGAGTCGGTGCCCATCAACAGCCTGGTGCGCGTTCCCGGAACACCGTTGGCCGACAGCGAGCCGGTGGACCCGCTGGACTTCGTGCGCGTGATCGCGGTGGCCCGCATCACCATGCCCAAGGCTCGCGTACGCCTGTCCGCCGGCCGCCAGCAGCTTGGCGACGCGGTGCAGGCTTTGTGCTTCTTGGCGGGTGCCAATTCCATCTTCTATGGCGACAAGCTGCTCGTGACGGGCAACCCGGACGTAGAGGCCGACACCCGAATGCTGGCCAAACTGGGGTTGAAGGGTACGCCCAACCAAACCACCACAGAAACTGCTTGCGGTGTTTAATCTGCATGCGCTGTTTTGTACAGAGGATGCGCGCCCTGAAGAATCAGGGTGCCAACAGCTGGGTACGGTTTTTCGGTACGCCATCGAGTAAGCGGCAAGACTAGTATTTAACATAATATACAGAGCCGGTTTGCTTCCGCCAGCAGGGTAGCGCGTATCTCCGGCGATTTTGTTCGTTCCGCAGCTTGGTCTAAAACTACTCCGGCTGGCGGGATTCCTAGTAGCTTTGCTACGGAAATCGCAGCATTTTCGTCAAGGGTCGATCCCTTGGCGCGATAGGTGCTGATTGCCTGTTTGGTGACTCCCAGTGCCTTCGCTGCTGCGTAGTCGCTCTCGATTCCGCGTGCATTTTTAACGCGGTCGATCCATTCAAAAGCTTTCATTTCTAGTTCCTTTTCGTTGTTCGGCGGCTACGGCGGATGGTAGTCGCAGGTCCAATGACCTTCAACGGTCATTGGGCATTTGACTAGGTAATAGGTCATCTGACTACATTCGGCTCCACACATAGGAGCCGCCATGCACTACCAATCCATCCCAGCCGGAACAGACGTCGAATACCAGGGCGTTGTTTACCGCGTCCGCGCCGCTTACGGTCGCGTGCTGGAGTTGGAGGGCTCTGACTGCTCCTTTGCTCGCGTCGTCCACGTCTCCAGCGTAAAGCGTCTGCCCCCTGCCCATGAAAACCTCGGCTGTGGCTTGGCGGCTCCTGTTGAGGTGGGGCAGGGGGCGGGCACCAGTGTGCTTGCTCGTTGCCATCGTTGTTCCGTCGATGGCGAGCCTGATCCATGCCCTTCGTCGTATTGCAATGAGTACCGTATTGAATGTGGCCTTGACTCGTTTACCCCCGCGCAAGGGATCGTCACCCGTATGGGCCAAGACGCATCGCGGCTTGGTGGCGAAGCCATAGAGCCCGGTTTCTGCGCAGCAGAAAAGCGCCAAGCAACGGAACCTCGCAACAAAGCCGCATGGCTTTCCGTCGCTGACTTCCTGACTCTTGAAAACCTTCGCGCAGTCCTTGCGGCCCGCACGGCGCAGGGCGCGGAGGGGGCTCCGCTTGCGGGGGAGGTGTCCGCGCCCAGCGCCCGGGCGTCAGCCCTCCCCGATGGTAATCACGGGGAGAACAAGTAATGACCCGTCCCGCACGTAGCTTGCTGAACAAGCATTCCAAAACCTGCTCCCTGGTTCTTGAGGGTTCCCAGGTCAAGGCCCGTTTGATTGCCGAACGGATCGAAACCAAAACCCCTGTCCACGTTGACTGGCTCCGCTTCACCTGCCTGCTGCGCAATGCTCCTACGCCACCCGTCGAAGTCCTTTTCCCTGAGCCCGTCGTAAGCACGCTGGAAAACCCGCTTTCCCGCTTCGAAGAGGAAAACGGCAGCTACGAAAAGCAGCGTTTTGCGCGCCTCATGCGCAAGCTCACAGAGCTGCCTGACTCCGACTATTCGCCCAGCGCACAAGCCTTCACGCTCGCCAAGCGCGTATGCGAAATCCTCGGTGACGACTTCGTGGTCGATGTGGAACTGCGTAAGGGTCATGACTTCTACAAACACCGCTGGAGCATTGAGCGCAACGGCGTAGAGGTCGGATGGGTCGGCTTCCTCGCCAGCGGCGAGAGCCCGCGCCAGCAAGCGCAAGCCAAAACCCTGCACGTTAACTTGTACGGCAGTGCCTGCACCTTCGCTCGCCACGGCTGGCGCGATCACATGGCGGACCTCGTTGATGACGTTGCCGGCGTCATCACCCGCTGCGATCTGGCCCTGGACTTCTTCGACGGCCTGCGCGGCGGCATGCAGCGTGTCAAAGCCGACTATGAAAACGGCCTGTGCAACGTCAATGGCAAGCGCCCGAAATGCAACATGGTGGGCGATTGGACTCATGGCGATCAAGGCAAGGGCCGTAGCTTCTACATCGGCAGCAAGGAAGCCGGCAAGCAAACCAACCTCTACGAAAAAGACTATCAGCTATTCGGGGAGAAAGACTCCAGCGGCTGGATACGCGCCGAGCTGCGCTACGGCAACAAGCTGCGCGTGCTGCCCTCCGACATGCTCCGCCGCCCTGCGGATCACTTCGCAGGTGCCAGCGAATGGCATGCCGTATTGCTTGCTGAAGCAAACGCCCTGGCCATCCCCCAGCCCGTCCCTTGCGAAAAGAAGCTCGCCATTCAAACCGTCGAAGCCGAGGTAACGCGCGTCATCCGCTGGGTCGCCACCACCGCAGGTCAATCCCTCGCCCTGTTCGTGAAGTACGCCACGCTGGATCAGTTCGCAGCAGTCGTTGATGGCCTGGGCAAGCCTGGGCGTCTGCGCAAGTTCAACAACCACGAAATCGCAAGCGCCTTCAACGCCGCTGCGGGTCGTGTTCTCAAGGGTGCAAGCGCTGGCCACGCCTTTGCATAAACCCTCAATCCAGGCCACTAGGAAACATCATGCAATTCAAGTCCGAAGTCATCGTTCACGGCGTCAAAGAGTCCAAGGGCTCTATTGAAGGCCGCGATTTCTCCAGCACCACTTTCCATTGCGAAGTGGATCTCGCGGAAAACAGTGCGGGCCGCAGTATTGGCCGCGCCACGCGCCCATTCAAGCTCGGCGATGCGAAAGAGTTCGACAAGTGGGCGCACCTGGGCGAATCCCTGCCGCTGAAAGCCATCGCCACTTTCGAGATGGCAGCAGCCGCGCAGGACGGCACAAAGATGGTCCTTGTCGACATTCGTCCGGTGGACATGGCGAAACCCGCCAGCAAGGCCGGGGCCGTGTGATGCGCTACGTCATCCAGTCCGCGACAACGGGCGCATTCCTCGCGCCCAGCCTGGAAGACGGCCAGCCGGAGTGGGTGATGTTGCTGCGTGATGCCTGCCCGGTCGAAGACCTTGAAAGCTGCGCGCAGCTGATTGAGGACCACGCGGAGCCCTTCCACCGGGCTTACGTGGTTGATCTGACCCAGCTTCATAAACCTATTGAAACGTGAGGGGAGTAATCGTGGAAGACGAACTTGTTTGTCACGCTTGCGGGCTGATTTTTCCTGCTGCCGGTTCTGACTGGGCAGAGGATCAAGACGGTGACATGGCCGCGCAGTGTCCTGAGTGCGGTAGCAGTGACGTTGTCACGTACGAAACCTACCTTGAAAACATGGGCGATTGATGCAAGTCCTCGCCTGTTCCGTCGATCAAACCCCCTGTCCGCCAGGGTCTGAGGTTTGGGTTTCTCTCGCGGAAATCGCAAACCCCGCCCTGGTTGGCTTGACGCATGACTTCATCGCAAAGGCCATCGCCGTGGGCTTTGCCTTCGTGCTTGGCTCCTTCCTGCTCGGGTGGGCCATTGCACTGGCTACGGGGGTCATTCGCAAGCTTTAGGCGAGTGCAGCGGATAGCCCTGCGCGCAGGGTCTTCCGGTGCATTGCACCCTTTCATCAACCTTCATAGGAGAAAACATCATGTCTGCAACTTTCAAGACCATCCGCAAGTACGGTGCCAAGATCGGCGCTGGTGCAACGGCTCTGGGCCTGTCCACGATGGCCATGGCACAGACGGCCAGCGACCCCATTGGTGACATGCTCGACGCCGTGGGCCTGTCTGGCGTGTCTGCCAAGGTCATCGCTCTGGGCCTGCTGGTGGTCGGTGTCGCCCTGGCCTTCAAGGGTCCGGACGTCGCCAAGCGCATCATCCGCAAAATCTAAGGGGCGGGACGATGGCAACCGCTGCCCTGGTCGGTCTCTGCATTGCGTTGTTCGTGATGCTTGGCGCCCTGGGCGGCGCTGCCTTCGTCGCGGGATGGAGGGCTTCTCTGTGATGCGCTCCATCTTTGCTGTTCTTGGCCTTGGCCTCGCCTTGGCTCTACCTGCTCATGCCATCAAGAAACCTGACCTGAGTAGCTTCCGC
Source organism: Diaphorobacter nitroreducens (assembly GCF_002214645.1). Taxonomy (NCBI): domain Bacteria; kingdom Pseudomonadati; phylum Pseudomonadota; class Betaproteobacteria; order Burkholderiales; family Comamonadaceae; genus Diaphorobacter; species Diaphorobacter nitroreducens. Next base: position 1,060,858 of record NZ_CP016278.1, on the reverse strand, counting down.
GTCGCCAGCTCTCCGCGTAGTGCCTCTATTGGTCCCAATCAAGCTGGCGTAGCTGGTGCTGCTGCCCCAGTCGGCAGTATTCCTGCCGGCCATGTTGGCAGTCAGGTTGGAAATTCGGGTTGGTACGTTGGTACCGCGCCTGCGGGTTCCGGTACTGGTGCGACTCTGCTTATGGGGCATGCTGGCGATGTGTTTGTCGCCGGTACGAAGTATCCGTTTCAGGCTGGGTACACCGTTGACAAGTTGGCGATTCTCGCCGGTATTGCGTCCGCGTTCAGTCCTGTAGGCGGTGCCGCGATTCTTGGTGCTACTGCCCTTGTTCAGTGGATCAATTCACACGATGGCATTCGCGTGAACGATCAGGGTCAGTTCATCCAGGACGATCCGTATTGGGGTTATGAATTTCGATCGGGTGGCTTGTCTTGGCATAGTCGCCCCGATTCTGCTTGCCAGGAGTATCTATCTGCCGAACAGGCCAAAGGTGTTATGCACCCTAGTTTGGTTGTTGACGGTGTTGACATGGTGAATAACCGCTGTGTCATTCGTTGGTCCAAGGGTGGCTCTTTCTTTGACTATATGTCGTTCATCAAGCGCCAGGTCTTGGACCCTACGCAGCCTTTGCCGAAGTCTCTTGATGATATTGCTCCCTATCTCACGAAAGACCCTTCACCTAATATCATTCCTGAGATCTTGGATCGTGGGGGTGATATTCCTTTGCCCAGTTCTCCGACTATCACTGGGCCGTCACAGATCAAGGGGCCTGTGACCACGACTACCAATCCTGACGGCTCAGTGACTCGGCGTCAGACCACTACGAATTTCAGCACTGACGGTAATCGGGTCACTCAGACGTCAACGGTGACTAACACTGAGACTTGCACCGGCGATGGTGCTTGCTCCACTGTCACCAGCACTACGGCTCCTGACCCTGCCGCCCCGGACGATCAGCAGCAAGATGACGCTGCCGTTGATACTCCGCTTCCCTCTGTTCCAAAGCTCTATGAGCGCAAATATCCAGACGGCATTGTCGGCATCTGGAATTCGAAGAGTCAGCAGCTAAAAGAAACCCAGCTCGCGTCGTTCGTCAGCACGCTCATGCCTACGGGATTCGTGGCAGGAACTTGCCCCAGCTGGACCTTTGATCTGAATATCGCGCAGTGGGCCGATATGGGCGTTCACGTCGTTGAGCCGCCTTGCTGGCTGTGGGGCGTAGCAAAGACGTTGGTCATCATTAGCGCGCTCATGCTTGCGCGATCATTGATCTTCGGGGGGTGATATGGGCGCTCTTTTCACATCCCTGTTTGCGAAGCTTGCGGCCATCGTTGCATGGTTTGGCGAGTTGCTCGTTGCCGTTTTCAAGGCGCTGTGGGACTTCGTGCGCGATGCTGCCTGCTGGCCGTTTGAACAGTTGATGGATGTTGTGGTTTCTGCCGTCCAGGCTCTGGACCTGTCGGGCTTTGCGCAGTACGCCCATGTGTGGGGTGATCTGCCTGCTGAACTGGTCAATATCCTCGGCCTTCTCGGAATAGGGCAGGCGTCCGCCATCATCGTGATGGCTATCGGTATTCGGCTGGTCCTTCAGTTGATTCCCTTTACCCGGCTTGGATCATGATTAACGGTCTTGAGGGCATTCCTCGTTCTGGCAAGAGTTACGAGGCAGTGGCGTTTCATGTGCTGCCCATGCTCCAGCAAGGGCGCAAGGTCATTACAAATTTGCCCCTATTGGTCGATCAGTTCGCGGCCATAGACCCCAGCTACCGGGACTTGATCGAACTGCGCACAAGGCCCGGAAAAGTCCTTGGTACTTGGGACCCTGACCGTATCGACGACAAGGGCAACGGCAATGCATTCCAGCTGTTCAAAGAGGGTGAAGGTGAACCCCGAAATCCCGCTGAGGGTGTTGCGGTGTTCGGCCACGTGTGGGATTACTACAGCACCTGGAAGCATCCTAAAACGGGGCGTGGGCCTGTCTTCATCATTGATGAGGCTCACGTAGCGCTCCCTGACATGGGGACCGATAAACAGGTGGTTCAGTGGTTCAAGCTGCACGGGCATTTCAATGCCGATGTGTTGCTGATAACCCAAAGTTTTCGGGACATTAACCAGGCCATCGCGCGCTTGATGGCGATGATCGTCATCTGCCGTAAGGCTGACATCCTCGGCAAAGAGGGCAGCTATATCCGCAAGGTCAAGGCTGGCTATCGCGGCGCAGTCATCAGCACTGAAGAACGGGCATACAAGCCTGAATACTTCCGTCTGTACCGCAGCCACACGCAGGGCAATAGCGTTGCTGAATCGTCCGCGTCAGACGTGAAGCCCATGCTGCCGAAGCTCAAGCTCTTCACGCGGATTTGGTGGATTTTTGCAATTGGGGTTACTGCCTGGGCCTTTTGGCCTGAGTCCAAGCCTGTTGTCAAAACGTCCGATATGGAGTGGTACAAGGAATTGAAGCAGCTGCCCCCGGGTGGCACCTTGTCGGCTCAATCGGGTGGTGCTGTCAAGGTGGTGAAGGCTGAGCCCGTCGAACTGGTGAAGGATCCCGCCCAGGTCGTGCAGCCGGTTGCCGATGATGAAGTGCCGGAGCCCTATGCAAGCAAAGGGCTTCATCTGACGGGCCGCATCACCTACGGCTCTGAGATCGTCTACACGTTCGCCGTGTCGGCCAGTAATGCGCGGATCGCTACCCTGGACAGTCGAGACTTGATCGCCATGGGCTACAAGTGGCAACCGCTGACTGATTGTGCGGGCGTCCTGCGGTGGGGGAAAAAGGCCCAGGCGATCACCTGCGATGCTCCGGCCCTCGCTACCGGTGCGGCGGACAAGCCGCTTGTCTATGAAGTGCCGCAGGGCGGCGGCGCTCCTACGGGTTCAAGCCATGGCCCTGTGCGCTCCGTGCCGATGCCCCATGCTCCGGAGCCGCAAGCGGGGCAGATCACGCAAGCTGAAATCACGCCCGCGTTGCGCCTGCGCAATCGGCTGTATTCCGGGCCTGCTGGTTGAAACGTTCTTGTCTGGTCGGCGCTGTTACATGCACCTGGCTAGCTTTCTGCCCATTTCCTGAATGCGGCTCTCTTTGCGGCGGCCCGCGCGCGTTTGTCTGATGCCGGCTCGTTGTTACAGCCGTCCAGGGCCGCTGTTACTCCGAGCTGCGCGCCGTCGGCTGTTACAGCGGCCGCGGTCGTTGTTACTTCTGCCTGGTGTGCGGTCGGCGGCTTTAACACTGAGCTGGTGCACCGAGCCGCGATTGAAATTAGGAACTGGGCGAATTTTGGTGGTGTTCGTTCTCGGTCTGCCGGTGACAGGTCCAGCGTGCGGCCGGCAGCTCGGCGTAACTGTACTGGCAGTTCTCCGATTTGGTCGCGGGTTATGCCGACGATGTACAGATACGTTGGCTTCGGGGCGGCATGCCCCCACCATCCCTGATCCACGAGTAGCGTCCAGCCGCCCCACGCATCGACCTTGCCGGGGTGCGGCAGCCCTGCTGCATGCCACAGCGTGCTGCCCCATGGATGCTCCAGCACGCCTCCGCAGCGGCGTACCTGCTTAACCGCGAACAGGGCTAAGGCCTTTTCGTCCGGACGCGGCTTCGCCCGATGGCGCAGCCGGCCCCACCCACGGCAGGGCGGATGGCACACAACAGGATTGGAGCCCGTGTAGCCGCGTGCGTCGCGCTCTGCGTCCCATACGTCATCAACCAGGTCGAAGTAACAAGAATCCGCGCGGGCGAACAGGACGGAGACTGCGGGCCTGGACCGCTGTAACACTGACCTGGTCATGCTGCCACCGTGAACACGTAGCGGTCGAAAGTCTCCCGCATGTCGCGCAGGTGCTGTGCAAACCCGTTGAGCTTGCGCGGTGCTTCAAACTCCAGTGCCCTTTGAGCCTTGCGTACCAGCTTGCCCAGCTTCCGCGCCCGCTGTGTTGCCTCGCGCACCCATGCCGGGGTGCTGCGCTTCACTGGGTACGCGATCCGCCCAGCAGCCGCGAAGGCCGCGCTGCGTGCAGCCCGGATCGCGCGCAGGATGCGCGTAGTAGGGCGGGGCAGTGCCCACGCAAGGCGATGGCCCCATTGCAGCACGAGCTGGAGCGCGAGGGCTTCGGGGTGGCGGCGGTAGTTTTGGGCGATCACGCTAATCTCCTTCGTCGGACATGGATGCCACGCATCGCGTGGTGGCCATGTTCGCGAAGAGCGCCTCGACAGCGGGGACGGCCAGTTGTCAAGTGGGCCGCGCGGAAGCCGCAGCCCGAAGCGAAGCGTAGGGACCGGGTGAGCACGGCGGCGAAGCCCTTGCCGCTTGATAAATGGACGGCACTGCGGTAAATCGATCCCTGCGCTATGCCATGGGGCGCTGCCCGGCTAGACTTGCGCGCCAGGAGGGCCAGCTATGGGAATTCAAGATAGAAATTACTACTGGGAAGACCGAAACAATCGTGGAAAGAGGCCTAATAAATGGCAGAGGTTTTGGGCTTCTGTGTGGCTCTTTTTTATCGCCAGGGCAATAGCTGGTCGCGCTTGCACTGGCTTTTCAAGCTCTGCATTGCGCTGCTCGTTTTTATTGCCGTGGGTCTTGTCTTGAGGCTGTTTCGATAGCGTTAGCAAGCCTGAAAAAACGGGCGGTTTGCTGCGCCTGCGTGCGGGGTGTCTAGCATTAGTTCAAGTTGATTGATGCGCTTGCGTAGCTGCGCATTTTCTCGGGCCAGCGCATGCGCGTGGCCTGCCTGCATTGCGCCGTAGTTTGCCGCTTCACAGTCGGCGGCGGATCGGCCCCAGCGTGTCTCCCAAAACAGTGAAAGCATCACCGGCCTAGGCGCTTGATCGGCTGTGATGTATCGCTCCAGCGTGCGCGGTGCGATGTCCAGGTGCGTGGCGATCTGGCGGTGTGTCGCGGGTAAGTCGCCTATCAGGAGGCGCAGTGGCGGCAGTCCTGCGCGAGATGGTGAGCGAAACATGCCGTCACGCTACCAATGCATATTTGCTTTGATCTGTCAATAAGGGAAATTTCTTCCGTGCTATTCGGTGTGCTACAGCTTTGATAGCGCATTCAGTCAGGTGTGTGATTAAACATAATATACATCGTATCTAGTGGCTTGGGTCTGAGGCTGCGGCGCAATGATCGGGACACCCGCCTTCAACAGGCGCAAAAGTTCCGGGCCATGTACCGTAACCTGGGCCTGGACCTGTCCGGCTGCGCGAAGCTTCTTCATGTGACCGAGCGAACTTTACATAACTGGGAGTCCGGCAAGCACGACATTCCCTATGCCACGTTCAAGCTGCTGCGCCTGCTCAACGGCATGGAGCTGCCCGGCGAGTCCTGGCGTGGCTGGTGCTTTCATGGCGGGAAACTGTGGTCTCCTGAGGGCCGTTCATTCGTGGGTTCTGACGGCTCTTGGTGGTCTCTGCTGGTGCGTCAAGCGGCGATGTTCGGTCAGTTGATGGCTGGGGCTCGGCAGGCGCTGTGCGTCACTGGTCGGGACGCGCAGCGCCACGGCCAGGGGCGCGAAGCGCCTGGGCTTGTCTCAGTATCAACAACTTGCAAGAGCGGTGATATGAAGCCATTTGATATCAGCCGTGATATCAAGTTGACATCAGATTTGACGGCGCCTATGATTTCTGCGTCATACCAGTTTGATCACAGATTGATATCATGTCCTACCCCCTACGGCTCCCGCCCAACCTTGAAGCAGCAGCCCGCGAGCGGGCCGCAGCCATCGGCATCAGCTTCAATGCCTTCCTCTGTGTCTGTGTCGATGCCTACGTCAACGGCGCAAGCAAACCCGCCAGCGATGCTCCAGCACCCAGGGCCGCAACCCAAAGCGAGCAGCGGCGCGCAAGGCGTGACGAAGGCGAGTTCCAGGCCGTTGCAGAACAAGCCTTTGACGAGAACGGGCAACCCTTTGAAGACGACGGAAGCTATCAGCGGGATTGGAAGCTCATGCATCCAGACCCTGATACGTGGCCCTGGCAGGACCCTGCCCCAGCATGGGACAAGCGAAGAAACGAGATTTTTGCCAAGTATGGAGACGCCCACGAAACCGCACGGAAAGCGCTTGAGCGGGAGTACTGGGCCACGCGGGAGCGTCCCGCCTATGCAGAGCCAGGGCGCGAGCTGGCGAAAGGCAAGCGTGGAGGCTGACGCGCAGTATCAACAAATTGACGGAGGACGCTAGGGCGCAGGACGCGCCTTCATCGGGGATGCAAACCCATAAAGCGCACAGCCCAGGTGGTGGAACACCCGGGCCGTGCTGACCAATTGAAACCCGCTGAGGTAATCGAAATGGCTGTATCGAATTCTATGCTTTGCGTGGCAGCAAATGCCATGGCTGGGGGTGCCCGATGAATACCCCCCATGAGTTCCACCCTGAAAAAATCCCGTCCGATTGCTGGGACTGGATCACCCGCGAGGATGCCACGCGCCATGCCCTCGCCGCCTTTGAAATGGCACGCCGCGAGTGTTTCCCGCCCGAGGGCGAACGGTTCTTGGATGCCGACCTGTGCGCATGGTGCAACCGGGAAACCTTTGCCGATCTCTTGGCCGATTGCTTCTCCATGCGCATCAAGGCCATGGCCTACGGTTATGGCTTTGGAGACTTCTTGCCCGAGGTGAAGCGCTTGAATCTGTGGGGCCAACAGGGCAATGCTCGTGCGCCCGAGCGGGAGGATGCCTCGTCATGACGCGCTTCACCGATGACTTGTATCGGCAGTGGTTGCGCCAGCAGGGCTATGCGATGGGGCGAAGCCCCATGTCCATGTTCTGTCGCCCGACGTGCCCCACGGCAAAGGGCGCAACGCCACCAGGGCGCCCGCAGCCGTTAGGCGCGGGCGCCTCGCCATCCCCTGCCCTGTCGGGACCTGTGCATTCCACCTATCTGCCGCCGCGTAGCGCGGCAGATAGGGCACAGCCAACCGTTCTTGCGCGCCCTGATAAACAAAAGTCTGATTATGTGGACAAGTCTAAAAATTGACCCGTCCCCTATTTTTTTAATATCAGATGAAGATTATTATCTAGGGCATGCCGATTATGAGCATATACATCGTATCTAGTGGCTTGGGTCTGAGGCTGCGGCGCAATGATCGGGACACCCGCCTTCAACAGGCGCAAAAGTTCCGGGCCATGTACCGTAACCTGGGCCTGGACCTGTCCGGCTGCGCGAAGCTTCTTCATGTGACCGAGCGAACTTTACATAACTGGGAGTCCGGCAAGCACGACATTCCCTATGCCACGTTCAAGCTGCTGCGCCTGCTCAACGGCATGGAGCTGCCCGGCGAGTCCTGGCGTGGCTGGTGCTTTCATGGCGGGAAACTGTGGTCTCCTGAGGGCCGTTCATTCGTGGGTTCTGACGGCTCTTGGTGGTCTCTGCTGGTGCGTCAAGCGGCGATGTTCGGTCAGTTGATGGCTGGGGCTCGGCAGGCGCTGTGCGTCACTGGTCGGGACGCGCAGCGCCACGGCCAGGGGCGCGAAGCGCCTGGGCTTGTCTCAGTATCAACAACTTGCAAGAGCGGTGATATGAAGCCATTTGATATCAGCCGTGATATCAAGTTGACATCAGATTTGACGGCGCCTATGATTTCTGCGTCATACCAGTTTGATCACAGATTGATATCATGTCCTACCCCCTACGGCTCCCGCCCAACCTTGAAGCAGCAGCCCGCGAGCGGGCCGCAGCCATCGGCATCAGCTTCAATGCCTTCCTCTGTGTCTGTGTCGATGCCTACGTCAACGGCGCAAGCAAACCCGCCAGCGATGCTCCAGCACCCAGGGCCGCAACCCAAAGCGAGCAGCGGCGCGCAAGGCGTGACGAAGGCGAGTTCCAGGCCGTTGCAGAACAAGCCTTTGACGAGAACGGGCAACCCTTTGAAGACGACGGAAGCTATCAGCGGGATTGGAAGCTCATGCATCCAGACCCTGATACGTGGCCCTGGCAGGACCCTGCCCCAGCATGGGACAAGCGAAGAAACGAGATTTTTGCCAAGTATGGAGACGCCCACGAAACCGCACGGAAAGCGCTTGAGCGGGAGTACTGGGCCACGCGGGAGCGTCCCGCCTATGCAGAGCCAGGGCGCGAGCTGGCGAAAGGCAAGCGTGGAGGCTGACGCGCAGTATCAACAAATTGACGGAGGACGCTAGGGCGCAGGACGCGCCTTCATCGGGGATGCAAACCCATAAAGCGCACAGCCCAGGTGGTGGAACACCCGGGCCGTGCTGACCAATTGAAACCCGCTGAGGTAATCGAAATGGCTGTATCGAATTCTATGCTTTGCGTGGCAGCAAATGCCATGGCTGGGGGTGCCCGATGAATACCCCCCATGAGTTCCACCCTGAAAAAATCCCGTCCGATTGCTGGGACTGGATCACCCGCGAGGATGCCACGCGCCATGCCCTCGCCGCCTTTGAAATGGCACGCCGCGAGTGTTTCCCGCCCGAGGGCGAACGGTTCTTGGATGCCGACCTGTGCGCATGGTGCAACCGGGAAACCTTTGCCGATCTCTTGGCCGATTGCTTCTCCATGCGCATCAAGGCCATGGCCTACGGTTATGGCTTTGGAGACTTCTTGCCCGAGGTGAAGCGCTTGAATCTGTGGGGCCAACAGGGCAATGCTCGTGCGCCCGAGCGGGAGGATGCCTCGTCATGACGCGCTTCACCGATGACTTGTATCGGCAGTGGTTGCGCCAGCAGGGCTATGCGATGGGGCGAAGCCCCATGTCCATGTTCTGTCGCCCGACGTGCCCCACGGCAAAGGGCGCAACGCCACCAGGGCGCCCGCAGCCGTTAGGCGCGGGCGCCTCGCCATCCCCTGCCCTGTCGGGACCTGTGCATTCCACCTATCTGCCGCCGCGTAGCGCGGCAGATAGGGCACAGCCAACCGTTCTTGCGCGCCCTGATAAACAAAAGTCTGATTATGTGGACAAGTCTAAAAATTGACCCGTCCCCTATTTTTTTAATATCAGATGAAGATTATTATCTAGGGCATGCCGATTATGAGCATATACATCGTATCTAGTACGCCAGCGGCTGGGCCTGAGGCACCACGATCCCGAAACCCGCGCCCAGCTTGGGGAGCGCTTCAAGGCGATGCGCCTGAACCTGGGATGGGACCGGGCCACCTGCGCGAAAAACTTTCACGTCACCGAGCGGACTTTACATAACTGGGAAACCGGTAAGAACGACATCCCGTACACGGCCTACCGGCTGCTGCGGCTGCTCAATGGCATGGAGCTGCCCGGCGAGTCCTGGGCTGGTTGGTACTTCGCCGGGGGCACGCTGTACACGCCCGAGGGCTACCCGCTGACGGGCAAGGATGGGTCCTGGTGGTCACTTCTGGTCCGCCGGGCAGCCATGTTTGATGAGATGGTGCGAGGGCGAGGCGGTGCGACAGCGGCTGGGGGGATGCGTAGCGTCTCCCCGGCCGGGGGCGCAGCGCCGGGCCCCACGGCGCCAGCCGGGGGGCGGCGCGAAGCGCCGGCCCTAAATTTATCCCATAAACACTTTAGAACACGGAAGGAAAAAACGGCGGTAACTCAGGCGCTGCCGCTATCAAATTTGATGACTATGGGGTATGGGGCAGCGCCCCATGTCCTCATCCCGCAGCGCAGCGTGCCTCCTACTGAGGGCGCAACGCCCCCAGCGCGCCTGCGAGTCCTACTCCAGCTAGTCCCCCCTGCCCCTGCCGCCTCGGACGCTCCATGGCCCGGCTACGGCCCGCCGCGAGGCACCCAGCCTGGCTTAACTCCAATGGCCATTCCGCGCCCTGGAAAACAAAGACGGAATTATGTGGACAACCTGTGTGAAACTATTAACTCAGGCGGGCGGTGAAAATGACCTATACATCGTATCTAGTACGCCAGCGGCTGGGCCTGAGGCACCACGATCCCGAAACCCGCGCCCAGCTCAGGGAACGATCCCACCCTCCGCGTAAACGTTCAGTGACCAGCCCTTTTCAATTGACTACGATGGCTGGCATGTCCCAGTCCCAAACACTCACCACGTCAACTATCTCCTTCGGCCATCACGGTCGCGTGTGTATTGTCACGGGCGGTGCCCAGGGCATTGGCGAGGCCTGCGTGCGCAGGCTGGCGCGCGACGGTGCCAAGGTGGTGATCGCAGACATGGATGATGCCCGCGGCCGTGCGCTTGCCGATGCGGTGCCGCAAGCCGCCTACATTCATTGCGATGTGGGCAACAAGTCCGAAGTGGATGCCCTGGTAGGTCACACCATGGCGCTGCACGGGCGCATCGATGTATTGGTCAACAACGCGGGCATCTTCCGCGCTGCGGACTTTCTGGAGGTGACCGAGGAAGACTTCGACGCGGTACTGCGCGTGAACCTGAAGGGTGCCTTTCTCATGGGCCAGGCTGTGGCACGCGAAATGGTGCGCTCGGGCGGCGGCAGCATCGTGAACATGAGTTCCGTCAACGGCGTTTTGGCCATTCCGAACATCGCCAGCTACAACGTGAGCAAGGGTGGCATCAATCAGCTCACCCGCGTGATGGCGCTGGCGCTGGCGGACCGTGGCATCCGCGTGAACGCGGTGGCGCCCGGCACCATCGCCACGGAACTCGCCGCGAAGGCCGTGCTGACGAGCGACGAGGCCCGGCTCAAGATCCTGAGCCGCACGCCGATGAAGCGCCTGGGTGAGCCCTCGGAGGTCGCTGATGTGGTGGCATGGCTCGCCAGCGACGCCGCCAGTTATGTGACCGGCGAGATCGTCACCGTGGACGGCGGCCGCATGACGCTCAACTACACCGTGCCGGTCTAGCCCAGCCCATCATTCAGCGCAACAGGCCGCTGGGTCTTTGGGTTGACGGCACAATCCATGCCATGAGACTTCTGCACACCATGCTGCGCGTTGGCAATCTCCAGCGCTCCATCGATTTCTACACCCAGGTGCTGGGCATGCAGTTGCTGCGCACCTCCGAAAACCCTGAGTACAAATACTCTCTGGCCTTCCTGGGCTTCGAGGGCGGCAACCCCGGCCAGGCCGAGATCGAGCTGACGTACAACTGGGGGGTGGAAAGCTATGAGATGGGCACAGCCTACGGCCACATTGCCCTGGGCGTGCCCGACGCCTACGCCGCCTGCGAGAAGATCAAGGCCGCCGGCGGCACCGTGACGCGCGAGGCCGGGCCGGTCAAGGGCGGCACCACGGTGATCGCCTTTGTGACCGACCCTGACGGTTACAAGATCGAATTAATACAAACAAAATCAACAACTTATGGTGATGGCCGCCATTCGGACGCCAAAAGCACCGATCCCCTGCGCAGTGCGTAGCAGATAAGCAACAAAAAGCCTGCAAGAGCAGGCTTTTGTTTCTCCGTGACGGAAGAACTACGACGCTGTGCTGGAGCATTCGGCTGCAGTCGTCAGCGCGCCAGCGGGAGAACCGCCATGGCTTTGCCCTCAGTTGGACTGCATTTTTCAGTCTCATGACATACGGTACCTGTATGGGCATTGGCAAGAACTACTAGAGGGAAGGCCAAGATGGACGTAGTGCATCAAAATGAAGTCGTGAAGTGTCCGAGGACGACTTGTCAGAGTCCCATCCATATTTCCGTCGGGCGCTGGCCTGGTGGAATGAATGACTCCGGCGGCTGGGTGTTGAAGTGTGCCAAGTGCGATCAAGTCTTCCCGCTCAACGTGAAGAACCCCGACGACGCTTCCAGCGTGAAGTCAGGTGCGACCATCCTCGACAGTTGGGACAACGAGATAGGGAATCGCGCCGAAATCCTTGCAGCGCACGGTGCCATTGAAGGTTCAGAGCAGGTCAAACGCTTGATGTTGCAGGAGCACGGGGAGGCCGAGGTCTTCTATGACCTCCACTCCAAGCCGCTCTATCGTTGCGGCGCCTGCAAGAAGGGCTTGGAAGTTCTCGCATATGCAGCCTTGGAGGCGCACCTTGCCGTAGTGAACCATTCCTTTGCGGGATACCTGAACTGGTATCTCGCCCATAGCGGTGGAGCAACCGAGGGGATCTGCGTGCAACTAGACTTGCGTTGCGCCTGCAGCGCAGAGCATCGCGCCCGCTTTTATCGAGAGTTCTCAGAAGATGTTTCGCAGGCTGCTTCGGAATTCTGGCTGGTGGACGTTGCGGGAGACAGACCGACCTTAGACATCGACGGCATCTACTCGCGAGACGACTGCATCACCATTCTCGAGAAGCTCCTCTTACGCTGGCGAGCCTTGCATAGCGCGGTCTTGCTCGCTGCACCATTCATCGGCTTCAACTACCCCGGCGCTCGCAAAAAAGTACCGGAACTCTGGAACTGGGTGCTGAAGTACACTGACCCGGGCAAGACCTCCCTCATCACGCGCAAGGCCACCTTCAAGCTGCTCAAAGATGCTTCCAAGGATACCGAGCAAGACGTTGAATTCCTGAAGAGCTGGGGGCTCTTGAATCCCACAGTGGCGGCGCTCGACGAAAAGAAGGCCTTCTTCAAGACCGATTTTCACGCGAAGTTCTACTGTGGAATGAGCGCCGACCGTGTGGAGATTCTTGTTGGATCGTTCAACATCCACGAAGGTACCTACGTAGAGAACATCCACCTTCTGACGTACTCATTCGATGATTTCAAGGAGCGGTACCTTCTCGGCATGAAGATGTTCTTCGACGTCGAAGCTCTGAAGAAGCGCAGGAATGTGCTAGAGATAATGGTCAATGACGGCAAGATCATGGAGTGCAAAGAGGTGTGCTACTCCGGATCGCTGACCAAGGAGTGAGCGTCTAGCATCGACACTACTTTGGCCGCCCACCTCTAGTGACGTCACTGCTCTCGCTTGACGGTTCGAGGCGTGCAACCAATTGCGCCAGACCTTCGACCAGTGCTGCACCACCCTCCTCGCGCCGAGGCAACGCCTTCCGAGCGGGCTCGCATTCGTATCGAGACCAGACGCCCTGCGGATGCGATGTGCTTCGGCGCGGAAAACACGAAGCCGCAAAGCCGATCGGCACGGCGTTTGCGTTGTGGGCTAAGTTAGAGTGGAACTGGCACACACCATCGACAATAACAAAAGGAGCAACCATGTTTGGCAGCATCGACAAGAGCAAGGGCCTACTGTTCGTCACCCACGATCTAGACCACTCCATTCGGCTGACCATGCAGAATATGCACAAGGAGGTCGAGGGGCTGGACGAGAACCGGCTGCTCAACACGCCGCCCGAAGACCTGAAATTCTATTTGGTCGAAAAGTACTGCATCACGCCGATCACGCTGCTGCGGGACCAGTGGTACGCCGACCATCAGGACGCACCGGTTGATGTACGGCACGACAGCATGCGATGGATCGAAGACAGAAGCCGCCCCTTCATGGTGGCGGGCGAGCGCGTCGAGGTGCACATCCCCTTCGAGGGCGAGTCCGAGCTGTTCTATACGAAGGCCAACACCTTCAACATGAACCCGCCGCGCGCTGTCATCGAGAAGAACGAGATCCTCCTGCGCTACTACACGCCCGCCGATCAGCCCCGCGATATCCGCGCCCTCGTCGATCAGACCCTGCGCGACATCGACCAGCATCTGGGGTGGCAGCGCGACATGATCGACGCGCACAATCGAAACCTTCCTGGCGCTGCGGAACAGGCGATCCGCCAGCGACGCGAGCGGCTGCTGGCGCAATCGCAACGCGCGGAATCGCTCGGCATCCCGATCCGGCGGCGTGCCGATGCGCCCAAGACCTATGCACTCCCCACCGTGAAGCGCAAGGCTGTCCCGACTTTGCCGCCTGCAACGACGGCACAGTTCAAACCAGAACCGGTGCTCGCCACGGACCTGTACGAGCACGTCCTCAAGATCGTGCAGGACATGGCGCTCGTGATGGAGCGCAGCCCTGATGCCTTCAAGGCCATGAACGAGGAAGCCCTCCGGCAGCACTTCCTCGTGCAGCTCAACGGCCAGTTCGAGGGCAAGGCGACCGGCGAGACCTTCAACATGGGAGGTAAAACCGACATCCTGCTACGTGAGGGCGACCGCAATGTCTTTATCGCCGAGTGCAAGTTCTGGAAGGGACCGAAGGCGTTCGGCGAGGCCATCGACCAGCTCCTGGGATACGCGACCTGGCGCGATGGCAAGACCGCGATCCTCGTCTTCAACCGGGGCACCGAAACCTCAACAGTCCTGAGGAGGGCAAGCCGGGATACGGCCAGTTTTGACTCATAAGCCTTCTTTTTATTAGGAGTCTATTTTTTATTCCGATCCGCTGGCTTGGGTCAGGGTCCAGAAGCGCCACTCACCGACCGTCTGGGCTCTCGTTTTCACGCTTTCTGCGCGTGGACTTCTGTGCTGGTTTGAACTGCGCGACCAATGTGCGCAAAGTGTCGGCTTCAGCCTTGTACTGCGCCACGGCCTGAAGGGCTTGCTGCAACTTTACGCCTTGCACCTGGTTCACCCTAGCGCTTTCTCCCATTGAGGCCTTTGCGCTGTCCAGTTCTGCTGCCAACCGGGTCTGGGCAGCATTGGCTTCCAGGAATTTGGCGTGATGATCCCGCTCAGTCTCAGCGAGCTTGCCCCGTAATTGCTCCAACTGCTTGTCCGCCTGCGCACGTGCGGTGCGCTCTCGGTCAATCTCGCGAAGAGCCCGGCGTTCGGCCTCGGTGGCCCTTTGGGCTGCTTCATCGATGGCCGCACGTCCTTTTTCCAGTTCCGCACTGAAATGCTGCCTGCTCTTGGACTGCTCCAACTTCAGCTCATCCACCTGCCGCGAAAGTGCGTCCCCCCGTGCATTGCTTGCAGCGTGCGCGCGCCGCTCCTGGTCCAACTCACCAGCTAAGCCCTGAAGTCGGCTCTCCAGTTCGATGACTTTGTCCTGTGTAGCCTGGATTTGGGCCTCCAGTGTGGTGTTTTGCTGCTGAGCCTCCTGCGCGACTGCCTGGGCGCTCTGGACTTCCGTGCGGGCCTCTACACGCAGCACTTTCAGTTCCTCGCGCGCCAATTCCGTAGCCTGGGCCCACAGCACGCTGACGGCCTGACCTGCGGCCTGTTTCAGCGCATCGGGCAGATCCGGGTGGTCGATCTCCACCCGCGCCTTGTCGCGCAGCTCCTCCCAGAACTTGGCCAACGCCTCGGCCGGGGCGCTCATGGAGCCCTTGCGCACATGCTGGTAGAGCTTGCTTGCGGTAGGTGTGATGCCATGCCGGAAAAACAGCAGTGCGCAGACTTCGCGGTACAGCGTTTTGGTGTCGCTGAATCGCTCCCGCAGGGCTTCAACCTCGGCCTGGATCTCAAGTTTTTGGTTCATTATTAAATAGTACAACGTATAACGTACGATTTAATGAATTTATTTTCAATCTTTGGACATAATTACTCTAATGTCCATAAAATTTGTACTATGAGTGAAATTGCCGTCGCAGGGGTGCAATCGGAGCAGTTGATGCCGCTGGATGAGTTGAAGCTGCCGGAGCACTTGACCGGTGAGCGAGGCCGCAACCGGGCCACCGCTCTCCCCCAGGTGGCAGCGGCTGACGACCGCTCGGCCGTCCTTGCCTGGCTCGCGCGCTACCAGGACTCCCCTGCAACACTGGCCAGCTACCGCAAGGAAGCGGAAAGGCTGCTGCTGTGGTGCGTGTATCAGCACGGCCGGGCCCTGTCCGATCTGACCCACGAGGACTTCCTGGCGTACGAGCGCTTTCTCGCAGACCCGCAACCCGCCAACCGGTGGATCATGCAAGTCGCGCAGAAAGCGCCCCGGTGCTCACCCCACTGGCGACCGTTTGCCAAGCCGTTAGACCGGCAGAGCCAGCGTCAGGCCCTGTCCATCCTCAACAGTCTGTTCAACTGGCTGGTCCAGGCAGGCTATCTGGCGGGCAACCCCCTTGCCCTGCGCCGGCGCAAAGCCGTAGTGCGACCGGCGAAAACCAGTCGATTCCTGCCCCATGAGCACTGGGCGCAGGTGCGTGCGACGATCGAGTCCCTTCCAATCGATACGCCACGCCTTGCCCGGCAGGCGGCCCGATACCGGTGGCTCTTCTCCCTTCTCTACATCGGAGGCCTTCGGATCTCCGAGGTCTGCCACAACTCCATGGGCGACTTCTACTGGCGCCGGGGCGCCGATGGGCGCGAGCGTTGGTGGCTGGAGGTCCGGGGCAAGGGAGAAAAAACGCGGGTAGTCCCGGCAACGGACGAACTGGTGTCGGAGTTGATGCGCTACCGAAAGGCCAATGATCTGTCCCCGCTTCCGCGCGAGGACGAAAACCTTCCCCTGTTAATTCCAGTCATTGGCGCCGCACGCCCCATGGCCCGCAGCGCCGTGCACGAGTTGGTCAAGGATGTTTTTCGAGAGGCCGCAGCGCGCCTGCGTGCCCGAGGGCCGGAGCATGAGGCCGCCGCCGCCCATGTGGAGCAGGCTTCGGCGCACTGGCTGCGCCATACGGCCGGTACCCATCAAAGCGACCGCATGGATCTCAAGGCGGTCCGTGACAACCTGGGTCACGCGAACATTGCTACCACCAGCATCTATGTGCATACGGAGGACGACGTTCGGCACGACCAGACCTCCAGGAACCATCGCCTTGGGTGGTCGGACTCCTGAGACCAGGCCGTGGCCAACGCCCTCGGCCTGGAACTGAAGACCGTTCGTGCGCAGGTAGCGGCCGGGGCCATCGTGAAGCAAGCCCATGACCTCGGTGTGGGCTTGCTCAGTTTTCTTCCGCGACTCCTGGACTGGACGCACGTGCGGGAGTCTGGTGTCAACTCCAGTTGGCAGCAATCACCGGCGTCAATGCCGCCTGATAGGCCGCTGGCAAGGTTGTCTGCCCCGCTGACGGCGGAGCAAACGCAGCCATGGCATCCACCAAGGCCTGTACCTTGCTATCCGTCAACACCTTGCCATCCGCCCAAATCTGCTCCACGTGGCGGCCGGCTCCCAGGTACCAGTCCTTGACGATGGCCTTGTCGCTGGTGCCGATGATGCTGACCTCCAGGTTGTTGAACACCTGCCGGAACCAGATCTGGTCGGTGGTCACGCCCTCGAGGAAGCGCAACAAGTCGGTGTTGCCGCTGGTAGCGTCGTTCTCCTGCACGGTCTCAGCTCCGTACCCAAGGCCTAACACATAGGTGTCGTTGTCTGCGCCCCCAGCGAGAGTGTCGGACCCGGCTCCTCCATCAAGGGTGTCATTGCCCGCCAGTCCATTGAGCACGTCATCACCTGCTCCCCCACTCAGCAGATCGTTCGAGGCATAGCCGTTGAGAACGTCGTTTCCAGCGCCTCCCTGCAACACCTTGGCCTTGATATCCGCGTAGCTCCACTCCGTGCCATCAGCAAAGCGGATGGCATGCAGGGCGTAGCCCTGCGGGGTCACCCCATCATTGACGAAGTGGCTCTGCACCGTGACCTGGTCGCTCGTGCCATTGATCTTCGCAATAAGGCTGTCACCGCTGCGGCTGAGTGTCACGTCCGTGCTCAGCACCCCTTCCTTGAACCGCAGCACATCCTGCTTGTTCGGGTTGACATCGGCAGCGCCGCTCCAGGCATCAGCCCAGTTGTCGATCAAGTCCTGGCCATCGCCTCGACCAAACAGGTAAACGTCGCTGCCCATGCCACCGACCAAGCGGTCGTTGCCAGTACCTCCGTCCAGTGTGTCGTCATCACCCAGGCCACCCCCTCCGTACTGGCCTGCTCCGTACAGGCTGTCATTGCCCGCACCTCCAATCAGTACGTCGGCTCCGCCTTGGCCATACAGTGTGTCATTGCCGTCTCCACCGTCGAGCATGTCAGCGCCCGCGCCACCATCGAGCATGTCGGCGCCCGCATCGCCCATGAGGGTGTCGTTGCCGTTTTCGCCCTGGAGCGAATCGTCTCCATCACCGCCGCCGAGCGTGTCGTTGCCACCAGCGCCTTTGAGCGTGTCGTTCCCACCCAATCCGCCCAGAACATCATCACCGGCGTAGCCGGTGATCTGGTCTGCACCCTCGGTGGGCACCAGCACCTTGGCCTTGATATCCGCGTAGCTCCACTCCGTGCCATCAGCAAAGCGGATGGCATGCAGGGCGTAGCCCTGCGGGGTCACCCCATCATTGACGAAGTGGCTCTGCACCGTGACCTGGTCGCTCGTGCCATTGATCTTCGCAATAAGGCTGTCACCGCTGCGGCTGAGTGTCACGTCCGTGCTCAGCACCCCTTCCTTGAACCGCAGCACATCCTGCTTGTTCGGGTTGACATCGGCAGCGCCGCTCCAGGCATCAGCCCAGTTGTCGATCAAGTCCTGGCCATCGCCTCGACCAAACAGGTAAACGTCGCTGCCCATGCCACCGACCAAGCGGTCGTTGCCAGTACCTCCGTCCAGTGTGTCGTCATCACCCAGGCCACCCCCTCCGTACTGGCCTGCTCCGTACAGGCTGTCATTGCCCGCACCTCCAATCAGTACGTCGGCTCCGCCTTGGCCATACAGTGTGTCATTGCCGTCTCCACCGTCGAGCATGTCAGCGCCCGCGCCACCATCGAGCATGTCGGCGCCCGCATCGCCCATGAGGGTGTCGTTGCCGTTTTCGCCCTGGAGCGAATCGTCTCCATCACCGCCGCCGAGCGTGTCGTTGCCACCAGCGCCTTTGAGCGTGTCGTTCCCACCCAATCCGCCCAGAACATCATCACCGGCGTAGCCGGTGATCTGGTCTGCACCCTCGGTGGGCACCAGCACCTTGGCCTTGATATCCGCGTAGCTCCACTCCGTGCCATCAGCAAAGCGGATGGCATGCAGGGCGTAGCCCTGCGGGGTCACCCCATCATTGACGAAGTGGCTCTGCACCGTGACCTGGTCGCTCGTGCCATTGATCTTCGCAATAAGGCTGTCACCGCTGCGGCTGAGTGTCACGTCCGTGCTCAGCACCCCTTCCTTGAACCGCAGCACATCCTGCTTGTTCGGGTTGACATCGGCAGCGCCGCTCCAGGCATCAGCCCAGTTGTCGATCAAGTCCTGGCCATCGCCTCGACCAAACAGGTAAACGTCGCTGCCCATGCCACCGACCAAGCGGTCGTTGCCAGTACCTCCGTCCAGTGTGTCGTCATCACCCAGGCCACCCCCTCCGTACTGGCCTGCTCCGTACAGGCTGTCATTGCCCGCACCTCCAATCAGTACGTCGGCTCCGCCTTGGCCATACAGTGTGTCATTGCCGTCTCCACCGTCGAGCATGTCAGCGCCCGCGCCACCATCGAGCATGTCGGCGCCCGCATCGCCCATGAGGGTGTCGTTGCCGTTTTCGCCCTGGAGCGAATCGTCTCCATCACCGCCGCCGAGCGTGTCGTTGCCACCAGCGCCTTTGAGCGTGTCGTTCCCACCCAATCCGCCCAGAACATCATCACCGGCGTAGCCGGTGATCTGGTCTGCACCCTCGGTGGGCACCAGCACCTTGGCCTTGATATCCGCGTAGCTCCACTCCGTGCCATCAGCAAAGCGGATGGCATGCAGGGCGTAGCCCTGCGGGGTCACCCCATCATTGACGAAGTGGCTCTGCACCGTGACCTGGTCGCTCGTGCCATTGATCTTCGCAATAAGGCTGTCACCGCTGCGGCTGAGTGTCACGTCCGTGCTCAGCACCCCTTCCTTGAACCGCAGCACATCCTGCTTGTTCGGGTTGACATCGGCAGCGCCGCTCCAGGCATCAGCCCAGTTGTCGATCAAGTCCTGGCCATCGCCTCGACCAAACAGGTAAACGTCGCTGCCCATGCCACCGACCAAGCGGTCGTTGCCAGTACCTCCGTCCAGTGTGTCGTCATCACCCAGGCCACCCCCTCCGTACTGGCCTGCTCCGTACAGGCTGTCATTGCCCGCACCTCCAATCAGTACGTCGGCTCCGCCTTGGCCATACAGTGTGTCATTGCCGTCTCCACCGTCGAGCATGTCAGCGCCCGCGCCACCATCGAGCATGTCGGCGCCCGCATCGCCCCGGAGAGCGTCGTTGCCTGTTCCAGCGTAAAAACTGTTGGCGCTTGCATCGCCAAGAAAAACATCGTGCCCCAGCGTTCCACTTTGCTCGGCGCCACGAAACACGCCGACCGCACGCAACTCGGCGATTAGGGGTGAGCCAGCGGGTAGCGCAGCCATCCAGTCGCTGAGCTTTCTTGTGCCATCGAAGCCAACTTCAGCCAGCGCTTCTTTGCTCAACTGAATCAGTTGCGCCAGATCAACCAAGCCCTTGCTTCGGTCGGCGGTGTAGGCTGACTCCAGCAACGCATCGAGCGCGATGGTCTCAAACCGCACCCCTGACTCATCAATCACCAGTTCGATCGAGTCCAAGTAGGGCTTCAGCCGCGTCTGCACCACCAGCGCCTCGTAGACAGAAACGCTCAGTTCCGCGTAGGCATTCAGAAAGAACGCGACCTGTTGAGCGCCTGTTGAGGACGGGAAAATGTTGTACGTCCGCACACTGCCTTGAACCGTGGGTGCCTGCATGCCGGCCTGCTCGACGGTCACGCCATTGAAGGCTTCCAGCACAGGAACATAGGCTTGCAGCAGCGCCGAGGTAGCCGCGTCTCCGTTGAGCACGAAGCGCCGGTCCGGGTCGTCTACCGAGGTGAGGGCCTGGGTCTGGTTGCTTGCAGCCCAGGCGCGGATCACCCCATCGAGCAGTGCCATCTGGGCGCTGTGCGTGGCAGCGGCGGCGAATTCCTGCATCTTGGCGACCAGCGCTTCGCTCTCCGGCGTGCCCTGGCTCATGGCCTCGCGCAGATCCCTCACCCACCCACTGCCCTGCATCTGCGGCAGCGCTGCTGCAGCCTCGGTGAGCGTCACAGGGGTGTTGAACTCTCGGTAGAACGGGTTGTTGGCCAAATCGAGGTTGGCCGCGGTGGTGTTCACAGCCACGCCGGCAGCGGTGGTGGTGGCGCCGTTGCTGCGAGTTACGGTGGCTGTGCCGTTTATGCTGTTGCCGTTGCCCAGATTGGTCACCGTGTTGCTCGGGGTGAGGCCGATTCCGGTGATGTTCTGGCTGGTCAGCGTGCTGAGCTCGCCCGCCTGGCTCACACCGTCCTGGTTCAGGTCGCGCCACAGACGCACCTGCGTGAAGGCGGCGTCTGCTGCGTTGAACACGCCGTCGCCGTTGGCGTCCAGCGTGCGCAGGGCTTCGAAGCCGTTGCGCGCGTATACAGCGCTGGCTGTGCCGGCCGTGCCCGAGATCAGGGTATCGACGCCAAAAAGCTCGCGCCCACTGTCGATGCTGCCGTTGCCATCGCGGTCCAGCACCAGCCAAGCATCGTCGCCCTGCAGCCAGCCAGTGCCCGTGCGGGTGCCATCCGCATCGTGGTCAAACAACACCGGGTTGCCACCTTGAACGATACCCACGGTTTCGACGCCGTCGCCGTCCAGATCAATAGCCAACGGGTCCCGCGCAACTGGGCGCGAGCGCGTGCCGTTGTAGAAGGAGGTGTTGGCAACGCCGCTGACATTCTGATCTGAATAGAAATCGTAGAACACGTCCCAGAAGGAGGCGGTTCTGAATTCGGTCGAAAGCCCATCTTCGGCGAACGCGTCCCAAGCAACATCCACAAAAATGCCGACAACTACGCCGATCGCAATTGCTGGCAATGTGGTCCCCGCGAGCAGCGTGACCAACACCCCTGCAGCAATCCCCAATGTGGCCTTGGTGACATCCTCCACTGAAGGCCCAGTTGGCGTGGTCTCCTTGTTCAACTCAGCGATCAACTGCGCGGCTGCGACCATCCCCCCCAGCATCCTGGACATTTCGCTTACGGCAGTCAGCAGCGTTGTTGGCGATTTGGTGTGTTGAATGTCGTCCAGAACATGCGTGTTCTGTAGAGCATCTGTTGCCTTATCCGCCCACACCTGTGCTGTCGTACTGAGTCGCCCCCTCAGGCCATCTATTTCGGTACTGAGTTCGGTGGACAACTGTCGCCAGAACAGCTCGGCCCTCTGGAATTTCTGCGCCTCGGACAGCAGCCCATCTCGAATTTCATCAGCGAATTTCGTAATGTCGTCAAACACCTTCAAGGTGTCGTTCGCAAACACCGTCGCCAAATTTGTCTCGGCACCGATATAAAGCCAAGGATTGGTCACCGCATCTTGCATGGTTTGAGCAAAATGCTCTTTTGTCATCGAATCACTCACAGTTGCCTCCATTTTCAAAGAACACACGACGCACACTGAAGCTAATCACCGCGATCATGGCCCCCACTCCCAACGGAAATGCGATGCCGAATATCCCGAGAGCCCACCTTGATCCACCGAACGGGATTAGTCGCGTATCTCCTCCGTGATTTAATGACGCGAAATATATGAATGCGATCCAAATCGGTATAAGTAGAATGAACCATACTTTGTTAGCAATGCTCAGCTTTCTCCTAAATAGAAGACCATCTCTATCTTTTGCCACACGAGTCATCATCCACGAATGCGAAATGATGACAAAAAACGGAATAGTCCAAGCTAATAGAGCGTAGTAAAGCTGCGTGACTTGTGGAAAGTTTGACCGTGAGCCCAATCTGCTCCCAGAGCTTATCAATCCAAGCATCTGTTCAACATAAATTTTGAGTGCCGGCACTTTCTCCAGGATATCGATAGGTGCAAAAGCTGCAACACCAATCCCAATGCACCACACTCCCAGGACCGTATACATAGACAAGAACTCCAGCCTTGATTCGAATACCCTTGGTTTCATAAATTCTCCCACCCTACAGACGTCAAATTTGTCAATAGCCATGGCATTCCATGGAGCGCCAGCGCAATCTCTTCAAGCCACACAGCGGAATTCCCTGCATGACACTCTAATTCGGGAAAGCGATCAGTCAAGCGCAAATACTCCATTTCGACTCATTGGATGAAGTGGTATCAACGGACAATTCGATCGCCACTTCCACCGTATCGAGATACGGCTTCAAGCGCGTCTGCAACACCAGCGCGCTGTACGGCGTGATCTCCAGACCGTCGCCATCCAGGTCCAGGATCAGGGGGTCGACGTAGATGATCTTTTTGACCAGGGGGTCGGAGGTGGTGCCTATGGTGGGGGAGATGACTGATGGCCAGCTCAGCGGTAAGGTTTCACGCAAAAAATCATCTACAACTTTCAAGTGCAATAAAAGTAAAGAAGCATTTTTCATACTCTGCATACGTAATTGACCTCCGTACTATTAAGTACCTTAAAATAAAATAGAAAATCGCAAAAACAATAAGCACCAGAATCTCAAGCCAGATTTGATTTTCAAATTTAGAAAAGCTCACTTGCGTATGTTTGAGAGGTAAATTTAATACAGGGATATTGTTGGCTTCGCCCTAGTCTTGGCCTGCCACACTGCCGGCATGCCGCTGCGGTTTTACGAAAGAAAGAATGGTCGGCCATGAGCTTGCCCCTTTATTCCAACGCTTCCGCTGATGTTTCCTGCAGCCACAGCCTGAGCCGCGCCTTGTTCCAGTCGGTGCGGCCGCGCGCCAGTTCCATCTGGGCCTGCTGCAGGTTGCCGAGGCTCTGGTTGAGCTGGACGATGTCGGCGGCCCCCATTTCATACTGCCGCTGGGAAGAGGCCGCCGCGTCACTGGAGACGGCAAATAGGCTGCGTGCGGCCTGCAGGTTGTTCAGCGCGGCGCGGGCCTCGGCATGCAATTGCACGATGTCTTGCAGCGCCTGTTGCTCGGTGGCCTGCAGCTCGACTGCCTTTTGTTCTACCAGGGCCTGGGCGGCGCGCACTTTGTAGCTGTGGGCAAAGCCGTCGAACAACGGGATGTTCAGGGTCAGTCCCACCGTGTTTTCGTGGGATCGGCTGTCGGTGAGGGTCACTTCGGGCCGGCCGTTGCGGTAGTGCGCCAGATTGAAGTCCAGGGTTGGCAGCCCTTCGGATTGCACGGCCCTGAGGCTGGCCTGGGCGGCCTGCCATTGCGCCCGGGCCACCAGGATGGCGGGATGGTTCTGCGACGCCTGGGCCAGCCACTCGTCCAGCGAGCGGGCCAGAAGCTGGTGCGGGTCGTCGCTGGCAGCTGGCGATTCCTCGCCAGGCACGGGTTCGGCCGCTTCGGTGCGGTAAGCGGTGCCCGGCGGCAGGCCGATCAAGTAGGTGAGCCGGGCCTGGGCCTTGTCGAGTTCACCCTGGCTGCGGCTGAGTTCGAGACCGGTGCGTGCCAATGCCGCTGTGGCCTGGAGCAGGTCGTTGGCGCTGCCAGCGCCACCGACCTTACGGCGCTCCGCGGTCTGCACGCCTCGTTCGGCCAGGGGCAGCAAGCTGCGCTGCGTGGCCAGGCGGGCATGGGCGGCCTGGAACTCGCCGTAGGCCTGCAACACCTCACCCAGCACCTGCCGCGCGGTAGCGTCTTGCGATCGCAGGGCCGCCTGTAGCTGGGCCTGTGCCGCATCGACTCGCGCGCTGCGGGCGCCGAAGTCCCACAGACGCCAGCTCACGATGGCGTGTTGGCGGGTGGCCCTGGTGGTCTGCGCCGGAACGGAGACCCCGCTAAAGCCGACGCGGCTGCGCTGACGCGCCACGCCGGCAGAAAGCTGGGGCAGGTAGGCACTGCGGGCCTGCCCCAGCTGCGCCGCCTGCTGGGCCACGGCGCTCCAGCTGGCGCGCAGCTGGGGGTTGTGGCACAGCGTTAGGTGGATGGCGGTGGGCAGGTTCAGTAGCGGCGATGGTGCGGCCCGATCAGAAGAGTCGGCCTGTGTGTCCTGTAGCAGACGCAAGGCCTGCTGCGGGCTGCCCGCGCTGCCGGCCGCATCACGCGTTGCGCAGGGCCACTCAGTCGGCAGCAGGCCGCCGGCGGCCGGCTGCTGCCGGGCCGAGCCGGGTGGGACGGCCAGCAGGTCAGGAGGCAGTGGCACGACCAGCGGATGACGCAGTTGGCGGGGCTCCGTGCGCAGCGGGTCTTGAAACGGGTTGATGCGGTCGCGCCAGGTGCCAGGGCGGCTGACGTCGGCTTTGTCGCTCGCCATGGCAGTGGCCAGGGCCGCTTCTGGCCCTTGCCTGGTATGGCCTCCCTGCCCGAGGGCCAGTGCCGGCAATAGCGCCAGGGCGCCACAAGCGCGGCGCAGGATGCCACTCGAAGGAGACCAGAATCTATCGTTCACGCAATGCCTCCCTGGTGTGGCGCATCAGGGGGCTCATCACGTATTCGATGACACGGCGGTCACCGGTCTTGATTTCGACGCTGACGGCCATGCCCGGCGTGATGGGGGTCGGCTCGCCCTCGACATCGAGCGTGGTCTCGTCGAGCAGCACCTTGACGGCATAGATGAGGCCGCGCTTCTCGTCGGGGATGGCGTCCTGCGAAACGTGGGTGACCTTGCCCGGCAAGGTGCCGTACTTGGTGTATTCGAAAGTGTCCACCTTGACGGCGGCAGACTGCCCGGCACGGACGAAGCCCTTGTCCTTGTTTTCGATGAAAGCTTCCACCTCCAGCGGACCTTGGCTGGGCACGATCTGCATGATGGGCTGTGCGGCCTGCACGACGCCGCCCAGGGTGTGCACGGCAAGCTGCTGAACGGTGCCATCGACGGGCGCCCTGAGGGTGAGCAGCCTGCTGGTGCTGGCCGCGCGCCGGGCTTCCTGCGTGGATGCCGAGGCGATGCGGCGCGCCTCGGCGATCTGGTCCAGCGCCTGGCGGGAGACTTCGGCGGTCAGCGCCTCGCGCTGGTTGTGCGCCTCCTGCAGCTGCGCCTGCAACTGAAGGCGGGCCTGCTCCTTGTCCTGCCACGCGTCGCGGGAGACATCGTTGGTGGCAGCGAGCTTCTTGTAGCTGGCGGCCTGCTGCGTGGCCAGGGGCAAGGCCTCGGCGTAATGCGCGACGTCGTCGCTGATTTTTTTGCGCTTGGCGGCGTAGTCTTGCCATTGCCCATGCACGTGATGGCTGGCGGCATGCCAACGACCGGCGTCCAGATCAATGCCGTACTGATGATTGAGTTGATCCCGCGGTACGAGGGCGGGCGGCCTGCCTCGCTGCACGGCCTCCAACAGGGCCTGGTTGCGGGTCAGGGTCATCACGGCTTCGCTCTTTTCTCCCAGCGCCCGGTCGCGCTCGGCGTCAAGGGCGGCTGTGTCGAGTTGCAGCAGCACGTCGCCCGCCTTGACGGTCTGCCCCTCGGCGACGCTCAGGCTGACGACGCTGCCCGTCTCGACGGCGGCGATGGTCTTGCTGCGTTCGCTGGGAATGACCTTGCCGGCGGCATTGACGATGATGTCCATGCGCCCCAGCACGGCCCACGCGAAGGCGGTGATCACCAGCATGATGAGCACCCGTGCAATCCAGCGCGCAGTGCGAGAAGGGGGCATTTCCTGCACGGCCAGGGCGGCTGGCAGGAACGCCGCCTCGTCCTCGCGCAGCATCTCCCCGCCCAGTTCGGTGCGATGCCGCCAGAAATGTCCAAAGGTACGGCTGTAACGGCTCCACAGCTCGGCATGCGCCTGGATTCTATGCTTGAGGCTCATGGCTGGGCGGCTCCCACGCTGGCTGACTCCGGCACGCCGCAGGGAGCTGGCTGGTGGCTGCCCTGCTGCAACCGATACAGGTGGCTGTAGATGCCGCGTAGGTTGGCCAGCAGCTGAGCGTGCGACCCCACTTCCGCGATCTGGCCGCGCTCCAGCACGACGATGCGGTGCGCGTCGCGCACGGCCGACAGGCGGTGGGCAATGATGATGACGGTGCGCCCGCGGCAGATGAGGCGCATGTTGTCCTGGATGATCTTCTCGGATTCGTAGTCCAGCGCGCTGGTGGCCTCGTCGAAGATGAGGATGCGGGGATCATCGATTAGGGCTCTGGCGATGGCTATGCGCTGGCGCTGGCCGCCGGACAGCCCGCTGCCGTGCTCGCCGACCAGCGTGTCGTAGCCTTCGGGCAGTTCGCAGATGAAATCGTGCGCGCCGGCGAGCTTGGCCACCTGGATGATTCTCTCGATCGGCGCGGTGGGATTCAGCAGCGCGATGTTGTCACGGACGGAGCGGTTGAACAGCACGTTCTCCTGCAGCACCACGCCAATCTGGTGCCGCAGCGACGCGGTATCGATGATGGAGATGTCCTGCCCGTCCACCAAGACACGGCCGCGATCGGGCACATAGAGGCGCTGGATCAACTTGGCCAGGGTGCTCTTGCCCGAGCCGGAGCGGCCCACCACTCCGATCACCTCGCCCGGGCGAATCCTGAGCTGTA
Source organism: Diaphorobacter nitroreducens (assembly GCF_002214645.1). NCBI lineage: Bacteria > Pseudomonadati > Pseudomonadota > Betaproteobacteria > Burkholderiales > Comamonadaceae > Diaphorobacter > Diaphorobacter nitroreducens. The sequence continues at coordinate 1,033,800 of NZ_CP016278.1, read as the reverse complement.
TACCGCGAATGACGTCAGGCGCATCGGGCCGGTAGCGGAACGACACCTGGTCGAATTCGATGGCACCTGCCAGACGGGGAATGCGCGTCTTGTTGCCTTCGATCTCGGTGCGTACGTTCAGGATGTCGCCCAGGCGGCTCATGGAAATGCCCACCTGCTGGAAATCGTTCCACAGCTGGGCCATGCGCAGGATGGGACTGGACACCTGGCCGGCCAGCATGTTGAAGGCGATCAGTTCGCCCACGGTGAGCTGGCCATCGATGACCAGCGTGGCGCCCATCCACATGATGCCCAGCGTCACCAGCTTGCTGACCAGCATGACGCCGTTGCTCGCGACGGTGGCGATATTGGTGGTGGACAGGCTGGCTGCCACGTAGGAGGCCAATTGCTTGTCCCAGCGCTGCTGCCAGCGCGGCTCAACGGCCATGGCCTTGACGGTGTCGATACCGCTGATGGTCTCGACCAGAAAGGCCTGGTTCTCTGCGCCGCGATGGAACTTTTCGTCGAGCCGTGCGCGCAGCATGGGCGTGAACACCAGCGAGAGCATCACATACACCGGAATCGATCCCACGACTATCAGTGTGAGCGGGCGGCTGTACCACAGCATCACGGCGATGAACACCACCGAGAACACCAGATCCAGCACCAGCGTCATGGCGTTGCCGGTGAGAAAGGCACGGATGTTTTCCAGCTCCCGGATACGGGCCACCGAGTCGCCAACCCGTCGCGACTGGAAGTAAGCCATGGGCAGTGCCAGCAAGTGGCGGAAGAGCCGGGCGCCGAGTTCCGCGTCGATCTTGCTGCTGGTGTGCGCGAACACATAGGTCCGGATGCCGGTCAGCACGGCTTCGAACACGGTGGCGCAAAGCAGGCCGATGGCGATGACGTTCAGCGTCTGCAGGGCGTGATTGACCAGCACCTTATCCATCACGACCTGGAAGAACAGGGGCGTGATGAGGCCTACGAGTTGCAGCACGAAGGACACCAACAGCACTTCGCCCAAGAGCTTGCGGTATTTGACGACCGCGGGAATGAACCAGCTGAAGTCGAAACGCGAAACCTCTCCGGCGAAGCTGGCCTTGCTGGTGAGAAAGATCAACTCACCACTCCACAGCGCAGTGAAGGCAGCCTCCGTCACCACGCTCGGCGGCTCGCCCGGACGCTGGATCAAAAGCCGGCTCGCCTGCGTTGGTGGTTCGACTGCGGTCGAAGGTGGTGTGTTTGTCGAGGGCTGCCGACTGGCCTCATTGGAGGAGGAGTCGACCTTCGCCAGGATGAAGAAGCGCCCGTCGGTATCCAAGGCCAGGCAGGGCAGCGGCGCCTTGCGCAGCCTCTCGACAGGCTGTCGCACGAGCTTGGCGCTGAACCCCAGGGTCTTGGCCGCGTGCAGCAGCGTGGTGGTGTCGAAAGAAGCCTGGCCGTACTCGTGGCGCAACTTGGCGGGGTCGGCGCGCAAACCATGGTACTGCGCCATCATGAGCAGGCACCGTAAGCCTGATTCGTCCTGCTCAAGCGATGGCAGCGGTTCCCCCGCCATCGCGTGCATGGCGTCATGTTCGTCGGCCATCTACCCCCCTCGCTCACTTTTGTGATTATTGAGATTGAATGTAACCAACAAGTAGTGGTGATGATCGCCGGACAAGGTAACTACATGTTTTGAATGGCTAGCCGTGTGTCTAGTTTCTGTGCTGCGACTCATCCTCCGTTCGGCAAATGAGATCAAAAAGCCTGCAGACCATGAGAAATCTTGCGCAGCATCGAGCGGTTTTGTCCTGCGAACGTCTAGCGCACGACACTGATAGTGCAGCTTCTCGGCCACGTCCTCTACGATGCGCATCATCTGGCAGCCGCAGATGCAGGTCCCGGGCTCGTGGCTAATCGCGCTTGGGCAGACTCGCCGGCCGCGGTTGGGGACGCCCATCCCATTGCATGCCGAGCGCGGCCTTGTTTGCAGCTAACTCGGTACCGTTCCGCTTATGGATGATTAAGGGTTAACCCTCGACATCTAACCCGGTGTTCAACACCGAAATTGAGATCACCCCGATCCAGTCGAGGTCACCCGACGCCATCAGCTACGCTGTGTGCTCACACTAACCCTGCCTTGTCGGAGTTTGCGCCATGGCGAGCATCGAACGTACTGCGTATCCTCGATTTCCTCGAACGTTGACGCTCAAGGACCTACAAACGTCTTTTACGCCAAAGCCCGAGGAAATTGAGTGGGCTCAACAACACTCGCGCACGGCCGAGCGTCGCCTGGCGATCCTCGTGTTGCTCAAATGCTTTGAGTTCCTACGCCACTTCCCGGCGCTCGACACCATTCCTGCCGCGGTTGTTGAGCATGTTTCAGCCACGCTGGGCATGGCATCGACCGACAAGATCGAGTTTGCGTCGTTGGCCACGCTGTACCGCCACCACAAGGCGATACGGGAATTGCTCGGTGTGAGGCCCTACACCGACGGGCAAACACGAACGCAGGCTATCCAGATCGCCCAGCAGGCTGCAGATATCGTGGAAACCCGTGTTGACATCATCAACATCACCATTGAGGAATTGGTGCGATTGGGTTTCGAGCTTCCGGCGTTTCGCACACTCGACGAAATCTCCGAGCAAGCCCATTCGGCGGCGGAGACCGCCTTGCACAATCGAATCATCGAGCGCCTTAGTTCGGCCCAGCGCGCATGGCTTGATCGGCTGCTGGCGTCCGAGTTGCCCGCCCGGCGAACCCTGTACAACCAGATCAAGAAATCGGCAAAAAAAGCCTCACGCAAGCATCTTGATTTGCTGCTCGACCAGTTGGCCTGGCTTGAGTCATTGCCGGACAGCGATGCGCTTCTCGACGGTGTGCCTGTAACCAAGCTGAACTATATGGCGGGCATGGCATCGGCGCTCGATGCGGGTGACATGAAGGACTTGCTACCGGCCAAGCGCTACGCGCTGATCCTGGCATTGATTCGGCAAATGCGCGTGAGAGCTCGCGACGATGTGGCCGAGATGTTCACTCGCCGCATCGGAGCCATCCACAAAAGCGCCAGGGAAGAACTGCAGGTGATCCAGGCACGCCAGCGCGAACTGAGCGAAGAATTGGTCGCCACGCTTGAGCAGGTGCTGGAGATCCTTGCCGAAAACCTGGATGACGCGAGTACCGGTCAGCGCGTTCGAGATCTACTCGCTCCGCACGGCAATCTTGATCAGTTGACGACGGACTGTGAGGCAATCCGTGTGTGGAGTGGTGGCAACCATCTGCCGCTGGTCTGGAAGGCCTTCAGCAGTTGGCGCGCAGCGATGTTCCGGATGGCCAAGGCGTTGCGCTTCGTGGCAGCCACTCAGGACCGCAGTCTGCTGGATGCCCTCCAGGTCGTGCTCGCCAACGAACATCGCAAGGTGGAGTGGATCGAGGACGACCTGGCGCTTTCGTTCGCCTCCGAGCGCTGGCGCAAGCTGGTGCGCCGCTCGCATGGGCTGGGCCATCCCACGAACCGTCGCTATCTCGAAGTGTGCGTGTTCAGCTACTTGAGTGGCGATCTACGTTCAGGCGATGTCTGCATTGAAGGCTCGGAGTCCTTTGCAGACTATCGTTTGCAGCTTTTGCCCTGGAACGAGTGCGAAGCGTTGCTGCCAACCTATTGCGACCGAATCGGCATTCCGGCCACGGCGAGTGAATTTGTGGACGGCCTCAAGCAATTGCTCACGGAGACGGTCAAAAAAATCGACGAAGAGTTTCCGCAGCATGCTGGCGACGTGGTGATTGGCAGCACTGGCGAACCGACGCTGCGGCGTGTCGCCGCGCGCGAAGTGCCTGCATCCGCCATCGCCTTGCACGCCGCCATTGAAAACCGCACAGTCCCTCGCAACCTGCTGGATGTTCTCGCCAACATCGAGCACTGGACAGGATTCACCCGGAATTTTGGGCCGCAGTCGGGCGACGATCCCAAACTTCGCAACGCACGCGAGCGCTACTTGCTCACCGTGTTTGCCATGGGCTGCAACCTGGGGCCCAACCAGGCAGCGCGCCATCTGTCCAACGGGGTGACACCGCATCAACTGTCCTATGCCAACCAGCGGCATATGAGTCTGGAGCAGCTGGACAACGCCTGCCGGGATCTGACCGAGCTGTACCTGCGGCTTGAGCTACCCAAGCTGTGGGGCGAGGGCAAGAAAGTCGCGGCCGATGGCACCCAGCATGATTTCTACGACCAAAACCTGCTGGTAGGCATGCATTTCCGCTACCGGCGCATGGGAGCGGTTGCGTATCGGCACGTCGCCGACAACTACATCGCGGTGTTTCGCCATTTCATACCACCAGGGGTACTGGAAGCAGTCTACGTCATCGAGGGCCTGATGAAGGCGGGCTTGAGCGTTCAGGCCGACACTGTGTACTCGGATACCCATGGCCAGTCGGAAACGGTATTTGCCTTCACGCACCTGGCGGGCATTCAATTGATGCCGCGCATCCGAAACTGGAAGGACCTGCGCTTCTATCGCCCAGAGAAGGGCATGCGTTTCCGTCATATCGACCGTTTGTTCAGCGACGTCGTGGACTGGAAGCTGATCCGCGACCATTGGCGAGATCTGATGCAGGTGTCCATATCGATTCAGGCCGGAAAAATCGCCTCGCCGATGCTGTTGCGCAAGCTTAGCCAGGAAGGGCGCCACAACCGGCTCTTTGCCGCAGCACGCGAACTCGGGCGCGTGCTGCGTACGGTCTACTTGCTGCGTTGGATTTCCAGCAAGGAGATGCGTCAGGAGGTGAGTGCCACGACGAACAAGATCGAGTCATACCATGCCTTCACGAAATGGCTGGACTTCGGCGGGGACGTGATCAACGAGAACGATCCGAACGAGCAACAAAAGCGGGTGCGCTTCATCGACCTGGTCGCCTCGTCGGTGATCCTGCAGAACACAGTGGACATGATGCGGGTGCTTCAGGAGATGTACGCAGATGGGGAGCCGGTTTCTGCGGCAGATGTCGAATTCTTGAGTCCGTATATGACTTCGGGTATCAAGCGCTTTGGCAACTATCACCTCGACCTCAAGCGGCCACCGGAGCCCTGGGTCAAGGAATCACAGTTTCGTGAGGCGGCCAAGCGCGCTCGCGCTGCGGCAGCCGCGGTGGCGGCAGAGGCGCAGCGCGTCGGCCAAAAGGGAGCAGGAACATGAGCGATTTTGACTCCACGGTCCTCACTGCCTATGGTCGGCTGGACAGGGCCGCGCTAACCCGCGTACAGGGCAGCTACGACACTACCGCATTGTTGCGGGTAGTTGACGAGCTGGACAGCATTGTTGGACATGCGCGAGGCCCGGATGGCCTTCGAGATGTCCTGCTGCGGCTTCACGGGATGGCGCATGTTGTGGTCAACGGCGCCGGATTGTCAGGATCCACAAAAAAAGAGAGTTTGCCCGAGCTTGCTTATGATGCAACCTCTGAGATCCGACAAACGATAGCTACGCTGCAGGGATGGGTGACGCTGATTGAACCGCTGGAAACACTACAGCCGACCAATTGAGTGTCAAATCTGAATATAAAACCACTCCAAATAACCAAAAGGCTTATGAGCTAAAACTGGCTTTATCCTGGCTTGCACTCCTGAGCGGTATCGACAGCGTTGCCAAGGCGCACACAAACTTCAAGCGCGTCATCGACTGGTCACACGAAAGCGGCTTCCGGTACGTCTTGCACAGCAACGGCGACAAGAACCGCGAGCTGATTCTGACCGTGCTGGTTTTCCACGTGCCGGAGTAAAGAGGCCGGTGATGGAGTCAATGACCAGCGATGAGAGGCGGGAGGCCCTGGACAGGTACGCGACTAGGGTTGACACCTAAGGCTACGAAGCTGTGCGAACACGTCCGACCAAAGCCATTGGAACGCTAGCGACAGGGGCATCACGGGCGCCGTGGCTGACTTCAGCCTCCTCCTCTGTTGTAGCTGGTTCAAGCTCGAACACCTGACAGGCCTTCCAGCAGCCCGCGCGCCTGGTCGTACCCTGGCAGGTCGGCGCGCAAGCTCCGCACCAACTCGTCAACGTGCTCAGCTACCTGGGCTCGGATGGTGTTCTCGGATGGGCTGCCGACTGGCCGAAGGCGCATGAACGGAATGCCAGCCGACGCGAACAGCCGGTCCTTCTTGTCGTCATTCCGCTGCTGGCGTTCGGTGTCGTGCCAGACCGAGTCGACCTCGATGGCCAACATGGGCAGGTAGGTCGTCGATGACACGACGACGATATCGACGCTCGCCCGCAGGTAGTAACCGAAGTCGTCTTCGCTCACTAGCTCCTTCATGCGCTCGTAGCTCATGACGCTCTGCAGCGAGCAGTTCGGAAACACGAGGTGGTTGGGGCACAGCTGCACCAGCAGCTGGTAGATGGTGAACTCGCGCTGGCTGTTGAACACCTGCTTAACCGCACTGGTGCCCTGCGCGCGAACAATCCTGCCAATGACCGCATGCTGAGACTCGCGTTCAAGCAGTGGCGCGATGTGCGGATTGATGCGGAAGGTCTTGTCCGTGACCAAGAGCATCCCGAGCTCGACCAGCTTGTCGTAGTGTCGTCCGGCCCATGTCAGGTCCATGCCGGCGTACTCGGCCACCTCGGCCAGCCCGTTATAGCTTTTGATGCTGGCGAACACGCTGAGCAGCTTGCGTGCAGGTGCGGTCAGCGATGGCCAGCGACTCACCGCCGTTCGCTCGAACTGGTCGCGCTTGTTCAGGCTTGCAAGTCGCGCCTTCGCATCCGTCAGGAGCTGCTGAACCACGTCGGCGCGGCTCGAGGTCTTCACGTCTTGGAGCTTGTCGACGAACTGCTGCACTTGATCCAAATCGTCGGATCGCGCCCAAAGCAGCTTGGCGTTCTTCACACCGACTTCGGGCACGTTCTCGGCAGTGTCGAGGTCGATGAGGTAGTAGTGCAGTGCATCGTCGGGGTCGCCCACGACCTGCTCGAGGTAGGCCAGCCGAAACGCATGCCCCTTCTCAAGAAGGTCATCGCTGAACTCACGTGCAAGGGGCAGCAGATGGGCTCGCACCTTGTCGCCAAGCTTGGACAACGCGTCGAAGATGTCCCCCGCGACCTCGCGCCACATGCGTTGGGTCTTCTCATCCATCTGGCCGCGCACCGCCGCCAGCTGTTCCAGCGCATCGAGCAACGGCCCGGCCTCCGGCTCATCGAGGTCCTCGCCATCGAGGTCGCCTGAGTAGTAGTTCTGCGACGGTGGAATGCCAGCACTTGTCGTGCGGCGCATGGCGTCGAGCAGCAATCGCATCCGCCCCGCCACGCCTTGGATGGCGTATGCCACCGCGAACTGAAATGAGATGCTCTGCTCGCACAACCAGGCGAGGCCCGGCATGTCCTGGTCGCCGTGGTCCTCGTCCTCCAACGGGGAATACTGAATACTGGCGGTGAAAATTCGATAAAGGCTTTTGAGCTCGGCTCGCCGGGGGAAGTCCTCGGGCGAATGCTCGTACAGCCTCAGCAGCAGGTCGCCGACCGACGCCATGTGCAGTCCTGCCGGCCCAACGTAAATTTCGCGCACCTCCTCGCCCAGTGTCATCGTCAGTTGATCACCGAACCGATGCGCATCCTGGTTAACAAATCGCATCAAGGCATGCACGGCAAGCGACAAGTGCTTGTCCACGTCGGCGGGCGCGGCTGACAGAGCACAAAGCACACGGCGAAGCCCTTCACAAGCGTCGCAGGCGAAGGGCTCAGGGAAGCGCTGCAGCAGTTCGGCGAAGCCCACGTCGGAGTCGTGTTCGAGCATCCACATGAAGGCCCAGGCTCGCGGTGTCAGCCGCAGTTGGGCGCTTGCCGATGATTCGTCCTTGGCCAAGGCGACAAGGGCATTCTCGCTCGGGCTCGGAAGCCGGAGAAGCGCATCACCAACTCGTGCGTAGTCCCACGGGTCCGCCATCATCAGGTCGAGGTCAAGCCGCAGCACATTGACGAGAGCGCGGCCCACTTCATCGAGTGCGCCGCCCTGCTCTGCCGCGGCATAGGCTTCGCTGAGCGCCAAGGTGAGGTCTGGAAGGGCGGCCAGCGTCTGCTGCTCGGCGGCTGAAATCTCCTCGTCCTGGCCATCGAGAGCCCTGAGCAGCCTCATGGCGCGCCCGCGAAGCTTCCGTATCCACTCGACATTCGTCAGCTCCATGCAGGCCCGCGACAGGCGACGAAGCGCTTGTGCGCAATCGTCAATCGACCAGCCCAGAGTGTCGAGGTACAGGTCGAACTCGGGCTGCAGCGTATGCAGTGCGTCGACGCGGGCGGCCAACTGCTCGAGTGCGCCCTCGTACTCCTCGCGAACCTCCCTTGCCAGTTCGTAGGGAGACCGGACGCTGGGCGGATAGAGGCCAAGAATCTTGGCCCGCAGCAGCCACACCTCTGCCGATTTCCGGTCATCCTCGTGGATGGCCGTCAACGGCACCCGGCCCAACGCAAGAATTTCGGCCCATGCCTTGTTTTCGAAGTGCGCTCGAGCGGACGCCTGCATCTCGGCCAAGCGGAACTGTGGTGGTGGCAAGGCATCCAGCTCGACGGTAGCGGCGTCGGCCGCAGCAGCGACCCCGAAGGTTGCCTGCGGCTTCTTCTTCGACTTCTTGCTCATGCCCCCTCCTCGATGCGGTCGATGTCCAGATAGATGGCGTGTCCAAAGGCATACGACCACATTCCGGGTAGCTTCTCGATGACACCTTCGGTCGACACGAGGTGCGGCATCACGCCGACGTACATCTCCAGGCCCAGCTCCTCGAGCTTGAGCCGCAACTCCTCGCCGTCGCCCGCGTAGCAGAGGTACGGCAGCGGGTCGTTGGGGTCGATGAGCTGCCCCATCTGCTGCATCTTCTGGACGCGGATGGAGGCGCTGAAGTCCTCGATGGCATCGCGAATACCTTCGACCTGGTCGGGCGCCAGGTCCCGCGGCGTCCGGTAGCGCACGAAGTCCACCCGCGGCATCAGCGAGCGAATGAGGGTGTCATCGGCAGCTTTGGCCAGCTTCGCCCGAGGCGGCGAGGCAAAGAGCCTGTTGGGGTCCTTGAGCTTGAGGTGCTCGGCCAGCGTCATGACGAAGCCGACCTTCACCTCGGGCACCTTGTCCTGCTCGATGCCGGTTTCCGCGCAGAACGAGTCCCAGTCGTGGCCGGCGTCGTTCAGGGCGTGGAAGACTCGATGCAGGTCGACGCGGTAGGTGTCGTCCGGGCCGCTCAGGTACTTCAGCTGCTTGGTGACGTGGTGGTGCTTCACCTTGCCGCCAAGGATGCGCTTGGCAAGGCGGTAGCGCCGCAGAAGCTTCTCGGATTCTGCCTCGGTGAGCGTCGTGTGAACTTGGCCGGGAACATAGTCCTCCGGATGCAGGGTTGTCATCTGCCACACATAGCGGCCCTTCCCCACGCGCCAGGCCCCCTCCTCCAGCGAAATCTCCAGCGGCTGCCCCTTGGCCTCGTCTTTGACGGCCAGCTCGAGCTGGGCCCAGCACGTCATCTCATCTCCACGGGCGATTTCAAACCCATCGCCCGGCATCAGCTCGTTGTCCTCCCGAAGGAGAACCAGTTCGGAATTGCAGGTGTCGTCCGGCGTAACCGGCTGGGGCACGGCCGGCAGCTTCGCCAGAACTTCAGGCCCGTATCGCCCGCAAATCTGGAGTGTGGCCACCCCGTCCAAGATGGCCTTCTCGGTTTCTTCCAGCCGCCGGCGGACCATCTCGAAGGTCGCCGGTGCCTCGGTCAGCCAGCCATTGACCTCACCGATAGGGTTGATGGACAGCGCGGGCACCATCTCAGTCTCGCCCGCCTGGCTGTCCTTCTTCGGCTCCGGCACGCAGACCAAGATGAAGTCGTGCCCGAAGCGGACTTCGAACACCTTGGTGGGCTTGACCTGGTGCCAAGCCTCAAGCCATTCGGCCAGCCTCGGCGCGAGCTCGTGCCAGCTCGAAAACTGCTCCTCCGGCGCTTTGACCACCATGGTGAGTTTGAGCTTCGGCACCGCGGGTTCCCGATTGCAGGCATGCCAACTCGAGTGACCAAGGATGCGGGACGCGGCGTCCAGCGCCGCCGTGTGCTTGAGCGAGACGCCGACGCTGCTCAAGGCCTTGCGGAGCCGCTTGGCCAGCGCCTTGGGGTCTTCGTCAACCTTGGGCTGCAGGTCTTCGACCACCTTGAGCGCGACCGCTGAGGTGAAGCGTGGGATCTTGAGATGGACGAAAGTCCAAAGGGCTGCGGCCGTGGCCTGCAGGTCTTGAGGGGAAGTGGGTTGCGCCAGCGGCGCGGCAGCGGCTGCCATGGATGAACTCCTAGAGAGCATCGAGGGACGGCACGCGTTGTCCGGCTCTCCAAGTGGAGGTCATTGAGCCGGGGAAAGAAGCCTCGCAAACGAACTGGCTTTGCCGTGCCGGACATGGTCCGGTGCGTGCACTGACGGGCGCCAACTTGCCCACGATTCGGCTTGAACCGCACGCGAATCGTAAGCAAAAGCAGCTAACGCTGTCAACTCTGCCCCTCGGATGGGAGAAGACACCGAGGGCCGACGTCGTCTAGTAGTTGAGGTGCTCTTGTCGGAATACGCGGGCAAGGGACGGCGGGGCGTTCAAGAGCGCCGGACATCCTGTTCACAAGGACTGGAACACGCGCTGGGACTCAGTGCAGCGGATATCTCACCATGACCACCTGCCTTACGGACCTCGCCAATGAGTTGATCGAAAGCTGCCACTTTCCCTCTTGCCCGACGAACGCTCTCCAGCGTGCGCTTGTCCACGTACGTGACATCAGCATAGGGAGCCAAGCAAAGAAGATGGGTGTCGTTCAGGTCACTGCCCTTGCGCTCGGGCTGGTCTTGGGCATGAGCCCGCATGCATTCCTCGATGACGGTGACAGGCAAACGATCTTGCGTCACAACTTGCTTGAGTGCCTGCCAGGGTAGCCCACTCGCGTCCGCCACCATCCGCAACCGCTCATGAAAGATCAAGAGATTGGTAGTCTGACCGACCGTCGCAGACAGGTCGATGTCGTCCAGTTCAAGGCCCGCCATCAGCAGGAGTTGGATGACAGGCGGCAGATCGCCGCCCGGAGCAATCGCACGGCCTTCACGGGCAACCTCTGCAAAAAAATTGTCTGCCATCGCGCCGGGATCAGCGATACGTTTGTCTCCACGCGTGGCGATCTCGTCGGCCAATTGGTTGCGGAGGTGCTGAAGCGCACGATTCGCATCCTCGGCCTTTCGGAAGGGCTTCGCTAGCAAGTCAGAGATGCGCACGTTGTCGATGTTCGTCGCACGCCACCGCGCGATAGCAGCCACTCTGCGCGAACCCTCTTGCCGATTGATCAATGGCGCCCGAAGAACCCGCCAATCCTGGAAACCATCGGGAATGGCCTCGGAACCTGGACCAACCAAAACAGCCCCTTGCGCGCGAGGTCGCGCACCTGGAGCAATTCAGCGCCGGAGTGCGCATACGCTGCTCGTACCTCGGCCTTCAACACCTCCAGCACCGAACCAGGACCAGAGTCCGGGTCTGAGGGGCGCACCCAAGCCACCAGCGGCCAGCTTCTGAGATAGCGCAGGCGCTGGTCAACCAATTCGTCGTCCTTATGTTGCAGCAGTTCCTCCACTTGGTGCCAGCAGAGCAGTGGAAGCCATCCGCACTCGACAAGGTCAGGCACAAACGCTTCGGCCGAGCGCCTCCGGCTGCGGTCGGCATAAGCCCAGTCGGAAGCCAGCCCCGCCAAGTGCGAGGTATCGAGGACAACGAAGCGCGTCTGGCTGATCAATGTAGAAGCGGTCACTGCGAGTGATTACCTTTGAAGCTGTTTGGTGGAGAGGTCCGATCTAATTCCAACGCCCTCCCCTACGGAGGACATTTTCATTTCGGGATCTTGATCGGCCGACCGACGGCGGCATTCGATTTGACGTCACGCCCTTTGAAGCGGCCAAACCTTTTCTTATCCTCCACCAGGTTGGACTATCCGGATACGGCCACTTCAACTTGCAATAATGTTCGAAACAGCGCAAGGCGCGCATACTGACTTAGCAAAATCGTTACGACCATCCCGTTGGCGAGCCGTATCCGCCGATCAGGGATCAGGCGCCACTAATGGAGGGACACCGTGGGGTTATACGAGAGGTGGTGCGAGTCCACCAAAGAAAAGAACAAGCGCAAGCACTACTGGACCTATGTCGAGAAAGATGGCGGCCGCGACGAAATCCGCGATGACCTCGCTGAGACCATTCGCTCGCACTACGACCGGCTCGAACGCATTGCCGATGACGTAGAGCGACTTGGATACAAGGTCGCCGCCAAGATTCTGAGCGCGGCAATGCCTCAGACAGACAAGGGCCGTTCGGGCGATCTCGGCGAAATCCTTGCAACGGAGTTGGTCGAGGAAGAGATCGGCCTTCGCGTCCCTGTGCGCCGGCTCCGTTACAAGGACGGCCGCAACATGGCCATGCGCGGCGATGACTTCATCGGCGCCGGCTACGTCGGCGAGAAGCTCTGGCTCCTGAAGGGTGAGGCCAAAAGCAACAAGAAGCTTGGCAAATCCACGGTCGCCAGTGCTCGCAAAGTGCTCGACCGTGACAGTGGCCGTTGCACGCCGGACTCTCTGCTGTTCGTTGCCAATCGCCTGCTGGAAAGCGACGACCCTGACGACAACGCGCTGGGTCGCGATCTCCGCGACGAAGTGGGTCTCAATTCCCTTCACGCCGATCGGATTGACCACATGATCTTCACCGTGTCAGGTAACGGCCCTCACGCTTCCTTGAAGGACGATCTGGACGCTGCTGGTACCAACCGCGACCACTACGTTGTGAACATCCACGTCGAGGATCACCAAGACTTCATCGCGGCCATGTACCAGGAGGCGGAAGATCTTGGAGACGCCTGACGAACTGACCGCTTTCCTCTCCGCTGCGACCGTCGACGGAGTTCTCGGTCGCCTCCTATATCGCGGCGCGGCATGGTCGCTGATGCGGGAGGCAGGCGTGCTACCGCAAAACGCGCCTGCCTTGGGCGCGACCATCGAAACCGATCTCGCTGAGCATGGCTTCGCTCTACTTCGAGGCGCCATGGCTCTGCGCACTCAGGCCGGTGCGTCTGAGCTGACGAACAAGGCTTTCGAGCGGGCCGCCAACGCCTTCGAAGCTCTGGTTCGAAATGGTGATCCTGAGGTGCCCGATCGAGGTTTCCGCCGCACCATCGCCGCCGCTGCCTATCACTTAGCGGGCTTCTCGGCCGTGGCCTACTCCCTCTTCAACGAGACGGCAGAAGAGCTCAACGCTACGCCGGGCGAAACGGCCATCCGTCACTTGATCTTGCGCGACCTTGGCCAGTTGCGCGGTTTCGTTCGTGATTGGCTTGGCAACGAGGCCCACGGCGATAAGCAGATGGCCGAGGCCCTTGGCGGCGACGATCCCGACATTGACGAGGTTTTGTCCACCATCCTCAATACGACGATCTGCCGGGCGTTGGCATTCTTCGACTTTGCACTTGAGACGGGCGAACAGGAGCCGATCGAAAGTGCACGGGACCTGCTCGCAGCAGCTGTCAGCCTGGCCGACAACGCCGAGAACGTCCCTTTGTGGTGGATTTCGAAGCTATGCAGCCACCTCATCGACGACCTGTGGCAGCACTCGCTTCATCAAAGGCTGCCGACCGAACCACCCGAGGGGACGGAAGAAAAGTACCCCGATCTGCGTCGGCTGTTCATCTCATCGCTCTACGCCCGGAAGACCTCAGAAGTGGAGCTATGGCCTTCGCAGCGCGAAGCCGCCCTACGTTCCACGGACATGACGGACGACTTGGTTGTGGCCCTGCCAACCAGCGCGGGCAAGACACGCGTCGCCGAGATCGCAGCTCTGATGACGCTGTCCTCAGCACGCCGGGTCCTGATCGTCACGCCGCTGCGCGCGTTGTCGGCTCAGACCGAGCGTTCTTTCCGAAGGACTTTCGCGCCACTTGGGTTCAGCGTCTCCTCACTCTACGGGGCCAGCGGCCTGTCAGCGGGCGATGAGGACGCCCTCCGCTCCCGCGAGATCATCATCGCCACGCCCGAAAAGCTCGACTTCGCACTGCGAAGTGACCCGTCCTTGATCGATGACGTCGGCTTGATCGTCCTCGATGAAGGCCACATGATTGGGCCGAGCGAGCGCGAGATCCGCTATGAGACGCTCGTGCAACGCCTGCTGCGACGCGCAGACGCGGCCGAACGCCGGATCGTCTGCCTCTCCGCGATCTTGCCGAGCGGTGACGAACTTGACGATCTCACGGCCTGGATACGCTCCGACGAACCTGGCGAACCTGTGCGTTCAGACTGGCGTCCCACGCGCCAGCGCTTCGGCGCGCTTACCTGGCGCCGCAAGGATGCACTGCTGCGACTCGACCTCGACGACGACGGTCCATTCCTTGACAAGTTCGTCGAGGAGAGGCCCGCGCGGGGCAGGGAGAAGAATCCATATCCGCGCAAGAACTCGCACCTTGCGCTCTTTGCTGCATGGGAGTTCGCCGGCCAGGGCAAACGCACCCTAATCTTCTCCACCCAGGCCAACTGGGTGGAGAGCTACGGCAAGCAGGTCGTTGACCTCTGCAAGCGCGGCTATCTCGAACCCCTTTTGGAGGACGAGGCGCCAATCGCACGTGCGCTAGAGGTCGGCACAGAATGGCTGGGCGAGAATCATCCAGCCGTCGCTAGCCTGAAGGTCGGTGTCGCAATTCACCATGGCCGCCTGCCGAGTCCGTTCCTACGTGAGCTTGAAATCCTCCTGTCCGATGGCGTACTGAAGGTCATCGTCGCGTCACCGACGCTCTCACAGGGGCTCAATCTCAACGCTGCTGTTCTGCTCGTGCCTGCGCTCTATCGGGCTGGAGAAAAGATCAAGGGCGAGGAATTCGCGAATGTCGCCGGACGCGCCGGGCGCGCCTTCGTCGATGTCGAGGGCCTAATCGTCCACGTCATGTTCGATAGGACCAACTGGCGAATGAGGGAATGGAGAAAGCTGGTTGACTCCGCTAAGGCACGCACCCTCAAGAGCGGACTCATCCAGATCGTTGCTGAGATCCTTGAGCGCTTGTCGCGCGAGGGCGTGCTTGATCGCGACGACGCATGGGAGTACCTCGCAAACTCCCGAGAGGGTTGGAGATCACCCGGCGAAGAAGCCGAGGTGGCCGAGCGCCTCGCCACTGCCGTGGAATACGACCCTAACGGTGATGAAAGTGAAGAGGAAGGCGGTGAAGACGATGAAGAGGAAACAATCGACGAGGAGCCACTGTCGCAGCTTGTAGAGCGCCTCGATGCGACCGTGTTCGGCCTGGTTGAAGCGCTGGATGCCGATCGCGCCGATCTCCCGAAGCTGCTGGACGAAGCGCTTAAGGGTTCGCTTTGGGCCCGTCAGATCGCTCGCGAAGAAGAGGATGTCGCGCCTGTGCACAAGAAGGTGTTCGAAGCACGCGCCGACCTCATCTGGAAGACCACAACGACACAGGCTCGGCGCGGACATTTTGCAATGGGTGTTGGGCTCGAAGCTGGCCTCGCCATCGACGCCATGGCCGATGAACTCGCCGAACTGCTCGATCGAGCCGACGACGCAGCACTGAGCGGCGATCTCAGTGAGCTCGCTAGCGCTCTCGGCGGCCTAGGCGAGCGCCTGCTCTTCATGCGCCCCTTCATCCCTGACAAGGCGAACGCGCTACCAGCGAACTGGAAGGACATCCTTCGACGCTGGGTGTCCGGCGAAGAAGTTTCCAAGATCGGTCCGCAGAACATGCGAGCGATCGAAGAGGCCTTCACCTATCGCTTGGTTTGGGCGCTGGAAGCCGTTCGCACCCGCCGCATGTCCCTCGGCTGGTCGCCGGACAAGGTGGCGGGCGGCGCAGCGGCAGCGGTCGAGACCGGTGTCCCGCAGTTCATGATGGCAATGCTGATCCGTGCGGGCCTGCCGTCACGACGCGCCGCAATGGCGGCCATTGAAGACGCCCTTCCCGTCTTCGTCACCCCGGCAGAGATGCGGGCTTGGCTCGAAACCGACGAGGTAACAGCCAACACCGACGCGGGCGACTGGCCAACGCCTGACACTGCTGCACTATGGGCACGCTTTCGAACGGAAGCTCTGAGCAGTGGCATTCAGAAGTGGTCCGTTGAACGCTACAAGCGTCTGCTCGACATAGATGACGCCCCACCCGCCGGCCTCTATCGGATCGTCACCAACGAGGGGGATGGACGAACTTGGCTGACATCCCCCGACTACCAGCGGGTCGCCGCGTTTAAGAAGCCAGCGGTCGATCCCAAACCTAGCCTCTTCTCAGGGCGGCTGCTGGGCAATACTAGGCTCGTGGAAGCACTGCGCGTGGGCCGCGGAAAACTGCACTGGCCGCCCGCCGATACGTAGATGGGAACCGTAGACGTGCACTATGCCTGGATCGACGATAGCAAGCGCGCCCCTGTTGCTAAGGGGGAGTAGCTGTGTTGACCCAGTAATAACCTGCTCAACCATGCCAGCCCGTCTGCGAATTTTTCGACTATTTACGCAGCCGGAAAGCGCCCGTGCAGCACATGACCCGCAGAACTCAAGCAGTCAAAGCGATGACACTCGCTATCGCAATTGAGCTCGTGTGACTGGCGCTCACCAACCAATGGGCGATCCCCCGCTCATTCGCAATTTTCACCAGTCGGCGGTGTAGCACGACAGCCGGTGCGCCGCTCCGCTGAGAGACAACCTCGACATCCGTAAAAGCGATGCCATCGCCCCAACCCGTGCCCAGTGCTTTCAGTACGGCCTCCTTGACCGCAAAGCGCGACGCAAGTCTTTCTGTTCTGTCGCCCCCCTCATCCGCGGTAGCCAATTCTGCAGTCGTGAAGTAACGATCCAAGAAGTCGCTTGCCTGTTTGTTTACGAGGCGAGCAAAATCTGCGGTGTCGACAACATCCACGCCATGGGCAACGACGTTCCGAAAGTTCAAAAACTGCGTCTCGTCGGTCATTCCAGGGCCTCCTGTCACTAGCTCAATCGAATAGCCATCAAGGCTTGTGAGCAGGCTTCCGCCGAGCGCTTTTCGGTGGACCAAGAAAGGTCAGGCTCTTCGCGTCCTGATCAACCAATATCTTCCCGCCACCAGCACTCAGGACTTGACGCCAAACCTCGAATCCGACCAAGATCGCGCGCTGCCACTCACCTAGCGACCGCTCACGCACTTCGAGGAGTGACGTCACGCTGTTGGCGCCGATCTAAATCTGACCCACCCTGCCGATTGAACTTTGACCCAGGGCTTGGGGCCGGCATCAGCTGATGCCGGCTGTGGACAACTGTAGCGCGGAGCTTGTTCAGCCCGCTTCGTCGCCTTTGCTGCGCCGCTCCTGCTCCCTGGCCTTGATGCGTTTGCGCGTGGCCGCTGTGGCCTGCGTGACGCGGTAGCTCTCGTTGCCGGTCTCCACGATGTGGCAGTGGTGCGTGAGCCGGTCCAGCAGCGCCGTGGTCATCTTGGCGTCGCCGAACACGGTGCTCCATTCAGCGAAGTCCAGGTTGGTCGTGATGACGACGCTGGTGTGCTCGTAGAGCTTGGACATCAGATGGAACAGCAAGGCGCCGCCGGCCTGGCTGAACGGCAGGTAGCCCAACTCATCGAGGATCACCAAGTCCAGCCGCAGCAGGCTGGCCGCGAGGCGCCCGGCCTTGCCCTCGGCCTTCTCCCGCTCCAGCGCGTTGACCAGGTCCACCGTGCTGTAGAACCGCACCCGTTTGCCGTGCGCGCTGATGCCCGCCACGCCGATGGCCGTGGCCAGGTGGGTCTTGCCCGTGCCCGGGCCGCCCACCAGCACCACGTTGTGCGCCGCGGCCGTGAACTCGCAGGTGGCCAACTGCGTGACCAGCTTGCGGTCCACCGGCGAGACCTCGAAGTCGAAGCTGGCCAGGTCGCGATGCACCGGGAACTTGGCACTGCTCATCTGGTGCTGCACCGAGCGCGTGGCGCGGTCGCTGGCCTCGGCCTGCAGCATGTGCTCCAGCAGCCAGCGCGAGCGCTCCACCTCGGCGTTGCGCTGCTCGCCAAGCTCAGCCCAGGTGGCGGCCATGCCGTGCAGGCGCAAGGCCTTCAGTTCTGCGATGACGTCAGCCATGGTCGACCTCCTGCTCAGCCAGGCGGCGCAGACGGTCGTAGCGGCCCGGGCAGCCTGCACCGGTGTGGTCGTGCTCAGTGGCGTGGCGACGTTCGGCGGTCGCTCCGGTGCCGTGAGCCGGGCCAGCACGTTGGCCACGTGCTCCGGGCTGATCCGACCGCTGGGGCCAGCATGCTCCAACGCCAGCTCGGCCGCCACCAGCACCTCGTCCAGCCCGGCCGTGCTGCTCAGCGCCAGCACTTGCGCCATCAGCCGGTCGCCGCCGGCATGACGCAGCAGCGCCTGGCGCAGCTTGGCCAGCGGCTCCGGCAGGTCCACGAAGGGGGCGCCGTTGCGCAGCGCGCCGGGCTTCCTCTGCACCAGCGGCACATAGTGCTGCCAGTCGTAGGCCGTGCGGCCCTTGCCGCTGAGCCGGGCGTGTTCGGCCACCACGCGTTCGTCGGCCACGATCACCACGCGCTGGGGGTACAGCCGCGTGCTGACCGTCTGCCGGGCCAGTTCGCACGGCACCGAGTAGCGGTTGCGGGCCACGGTGACCAGGCAGGTGCTGCTCACGCGCGCCACGTCCTGCACATAGCCGTCGAAGTCCACGGGCTTGGGCATCAGGTGGCGGCGCTCCAGCTCCAGCATCTCCGCCACGCTGAAGGCCTTGTGCTCGGGGTGGCGCAGTTCGGCCCACAGGGCCTTGCAGCGCTCGCCCAGCCAGGCGTTGAGCTCCTCCAGGCTGCCGAAGCGCTGCTCGCGTGCCGCCAGCCAGATGCGCCGCCGGCTGTCCTGCACGTTCTTCTCGACGACACCCTTCTCCCAGCCGCTGGCGACGTTGCAGAAGTCCGGGTCGAAGAGATAGTGCGCGCACAGCGCGGCGAAGCGGCTGTTGACGTCGCGACTCTTGCCGCGGCCGACGCGGTCCACGGCGGTCTTCATGTTGTCGTAGATGCCCCGGCGCGCCACGCCGCCCAGGGCCGCGAAGCTGCGCGTGTGGGCGTCGAACAGCATCTCGTGGCCTTGGCTGGGGTAGGCCACCAGCCAGAAGGCCCGGCTGGCGCACAGCTTCATGTGCGCCACCTGCAGCCGCTGGTAGACGCCGCCGATGACCAGCGGCTCCTCGCTCCAGTCGAACTGGAAGGCCTCGCCGAGTTCGAAGCTCAGCGGCACGTAGGCGTCGCCCGTCGCCGCACTGCCCTGGGCCAACCTCCACGCGCGGATGTAGTCGGTCAGCCGGCTGTAGCCGCCGCAGTAGCCCGCGGCCTTCAACTGCTCCAGCAGTGCCTTGGCGCTGCGCCGCTCCTTCTTCGGACGACGGGCATCGGCGCGCAGCCATTGCTCCAGTTGCTCGACGTAGGGCGCCAGCTTGGTCGGCACCGCCGGCCGGCGGTACTGCGGTGGCTCGGCCTTGCCCAGCCTCAGGTACTTGCGAACCGTGTTCCTCGCCAGGCTCGTCGCCTTGGCAATCTCCCGCACCGACTTCTTCTCGCGGTGGTGCATCCGCAAGACCTTGCCAATCATCACCATGGTGATCACTCCTCGAACCCCGCCCAGCTGTGGATATCTCGGGCAGGGTAGGTTGAACACCTGGGTCAAATTTGGGTCGGCAGGGCCCTCACGGGTGGGTCAAATTTCAGTCGGCGGCAACAGGCGTCGCGCAGCCAGATCTCGAACGCATAGCCTCGCGGGTGCGGCTCCATCGAGGAGAGATCAATCAGCCGTTGCTTCAACGCGAGAATCTTCGGCAGGTCGAAGGCGGCCTTGGGCGGCTCACCAGCCGGAACCGAATCTGGCTTGCCTTGCATGCGATTCATGAGCGAGAAGAATCGGCCCTCTGCGTTCGGGACCCACTCCTCACGCTCACGGTGCCTCCGGATCCCCTCTCGGTAGTCCCACAGGGTCTGCAGCGTCTTGACCGAAGTGAGCAGGTCGACCTTGTTCAAGTAGCACCGAAGTCGCTTGGCCTTCGAGGTGCCATGTTCGCGGTAGGCGTCATCGTAAATGTCGACGTTCAGTTCTTCTGCGAAGAACCGTGCCATGCTGTTGTCGGAGAAGTCGAGGACGTAGCCACCGTTCATCTCGAACAAGTCGTCGAGAAACTTCATGTCCAGCGATCGAATATTCGGCATCTAGGCAGCCCCCTTGAGCTTGAGCAGGAATTCGCCCACCTTTGCCAGAGCCCCGATCGGGGCGATCAGCCCGCCCAGAGCGGACAACGCGGAAACGTCGCCTTCGTCGTTCAAACGCTTAATGGCATCGTCCACATACCGCTCAAGCTCCGCAGCGACAAGGACTGGATCTGTGGTCTGCTCATCGATGCAGTAGATCGAAACGTCCTCGATGTCCTCGCCGTGCACGCGAAAGAACACCATGCAGGGCGGCGCCGCTTGACCCTCAACCCCGAGCGCCTGCATGAACGTCCTGTTGAAATCGCACCAGTGGGCCTCGATCGCACGATCATGTAGATAGAAGAGCGTGATGTCCTTGCCGGTCTTCTCATGCAGCAGTCGAAAGCCGTGAGCGTCGGTCAGGGCGCGGCGTACGACGCCATTGGTCATGTCGTAGAAGACAAATGCAAAGGCCCTGGCCCGTCCGTCATGCAAATATTCTTGGCAGATCGCCTCGAACCTATTGATGAACGCGGTGTAGCCCATACCGAACCCTCGGTCGCCTTTCCTGCATCTGAATCGGGTGCACATTTCCTCCAGTTGATCGAATGTCCAGGCTCGCATTTTCTCAGTCAGTCACTCGACAGAAGTCCAAAGCTCCCGGACAGCACCAGGTGTCCCGCGAACGCAAGGTGGGAGAGCCGAACAGTCCCCGCAGCTCAAAACAGGGCACGTGGTTTGCACCTAATCCAGGCTGCTGTAAGATGTGTGCCGGCGACCGTTATCGCCCGCTGTCCACCATGGCGAACCCTCACGGGATAACGTTGAACCTATCCTTGGCCGATTCCCAACCCTGTGGCGAATCCCGGCAGTGGGCACCGTCGATTCGCGTCACAGATAAGGAATCTGTCATGCGATATATCTCCACGTCCACCGCGACGGTTGACGATCTCAAGAAGCAAGCCAAGAAGCTCCAGCGCAAAGGCGGCGGAAAGCATGCCGACCTGCTGAATCGCGTCGCGCGTAGCGCGGGCTACGACCATTGGCACCACGTCACGCTCTGCCTGAAGGAAACCGAGGAGCGAGCCGGCTTCGGCAAGCTCAACGCCGAGCTGGATCTCATCATCCGCGCCGCTCGCGCGAGCGAGACGAAGATCATCATCACCGGCCCGGAAATGTTGACGGTGCCGCTGGTGCTGTTTACCAGCCAAGGCGATGCGTGGATGCTCGACGCCAATGAGGACATGGCCATGTGCTTGATCTGGCAAGGTAAGGCATTGCCGCGAAACATCAAGGATGCCGGGCGGAACATCGAAATCGATTGGGATGGCAGCTTCGCTCTCGACGGCGATGCCTTCGCAGTTGACACCAATCACCCCGAAATCGGAAGCCGCGTTATCTATGGCTATCCGCTCCGCGAGCTGCGACAGGCCATCGACAAAGCCCAGTCGTTCGACAAGAGGGCCAACATGATCTTCGGTCAGGAAGGCGCGGAAGATCTGACGCCCGAACTGATCGAGCGCCTTGTGGCGCGAGGCTGGGAGCGCGAAACGCTGGAGAACGGCGTTCACAAGGGCGCGCGCTACAGCCCGCGCCGCAACAGCCTACTGTACCCAGCGATGACGGACCTCGATTTCGACGACAACGAAAGCGACGGCTCTGCACAGTCGCCAGCGTGAAGCCGATGTGTTTCCGCAATTTTTCGCAACGGGTCACCAGTCCGTCGAAGCCGAGCGGCATGTTTTCACAGTACGTTGAGCTGGCGCGTGACGGCCCACCGGCACGGCGACGCGAATGACGGCAGGTCCTACGACCGCGATTTCGGCCGGACGTAACAGCTGCGTCTCTACTTCTGCGGTCGCAAGAAGCGACGCACCTCGGCAACACTGAAGGTGTCGCCCAGATCGTCGAGCGCCGTCTCGATCAGCTCACCCTGTCCCCCTGCAAGGGCCCACTTCACGCCCACGTGATCCATGGGCAGCATTTCCGCGATTCGCTGAGCCGTCGGCCCATCCCGCTCGCTCAGTACCCAGATCACCAGAAGCAAGAGCACCCTGCGCTTGGGATGAGTCGCCAGATCCGCCGCGATTCCGAGGATCTGATCCACATCCCCTTGGGCCGCGGAGAGCATCAGCAGTCTCGATGTCACTCCCTCGATTCGCGTTCGCACAAGACTAGGCGTGATCATGGCAACGATTTCGGCCACCACCGATTCATGGCCACCAAGCAACGCCGAAACCGCCGCCAGCCTGACGGTTCGACGCCCTGGGCTCACGGCCAAGTCAAACAGGCGCCGTTGAAAGCTCTCGCTCGCGGAGCACACGAGCAGTTCGAATATTCCCACCTGGACGTCCGGGTCCCGCGTGTCCACAGCAATACGGTAAAGCTCTTCGGCCGCTGCACCCTCAACGTGGCCCAGCTTGGCTATAGCAACGATCGCTCTCTGCGCAATGGGATAGTCGTCTGCCTCACCATGGTAGGAAGCGCGTGGAGACCACTCATCTGCCGCCAGCAACAACAAGGTCGACATGTGAGCAGCATGAGGTTTTTCCCCAAGAACATCAGCCAATGTGAGTCGTACCGGGCTGCCTCGGGCCGTGACCAACGCAAGCACCGACTCTGGCAACGGCGGCGCCAGCGGGATGGCGACATGTCGGAGCGCCTTGGCCACGACCTTGGCAAACTTGTGCGACAACGCCATCTCGATCTCAACGGCCATTTCGTGTCGGATTGCCGATTCGATCGCTTCGACGCAACTGTCTACATCATTGGATTCAGCTAGCAGCCAGTTGACATCATCGGGAACAAAAGTGGCAAAGTAACGATCGAGCCGCACGCGAAACAAGCGCACTTCTTCGCTCGGACTCTGAACCGAGACTAGAAAGTCGATTGCCTCCTGGGACAAACTAGGCGCAGGCGACCCGCGCGTCTCCAGCGCCTGAGCGGCATCACAGAGTTCCCGAAGCTTCGACGGGATTGCCTCACTGACCAACTGCAGCGCATCGTTCAGCACAGTATTTTCAGGCTTCGTCCGTCGCCGCCTGAGTTCGCCGATCTCCTTGGTGATCTCAACGATGCGGGAACTCTGACCTCGCTGCACCAGTCCTTCGACAATCTGAGGGACATCCATAGGCTTGTACCGCATCAAGCATTCCAACGCCGCGAGCCGTGCGGACGAGTCGGGATGTCCGTCGATCACCCGACGGATCAGTGGCTCTTCAAAGCTCGACGCCCCAGCCTTCGTTACCGTGGGCCAGAGAAAGTGCTCATCGTCACTTCCGAGACCCGCGGCGATAGCCTCTGCCACCTCAACCGGATCGGGAGCCTCATCCTTTGCGAGGGAGCGCAGCCAGTAGGAAAGCAGTTTGGCTCCATGTCGATGAGGCCGAAGGCCTTCCCAGCCGAGGTTCCTGCGAACATGGTCCACGTAGGCCTCGAGGAACACATGGGCTGTATGGCCATCGTCGTCGTTTGCCAGGTGCTCTGCGTAGTCTTCGCTGTACACCTCGTTATCGAGGTCCAGACGGGACTCTGCAACCCGCCGAAGGTCGTCCGCACTCGGAGCTAGGATCTGGACAGCTTCGTCGACAATCGCTTCGAAGCCAGCGATATCCGCGAGTGCGCCTTGTGCGATAACGTCGCTGGTGTTGATGTATCCATAGGATACTGCCCGTCTGGCGGCTTCCAGAAAAGCGGGAGTTAGGCCAGGGGCTAGACGCTCAAGTTCGGGCACAAGGTTGCTGTCAAAGTAGTCTCGACTCTCTGGCAGAAGCTCCCGGACAAAGCGCTCGACAAGGGATTTGACTGTTGGATCCGCCCGCATGCGCACGTACCAAGAATCTTCTTGGGGTGGCGCTCCCCACTGCATGAAGCCTGGAAATCCGGTGCCTGGCCGATGCAACAGGAAGCGCGCCACCTCAGCCAGATTGCTGTCCGAAGAACCCGCTGAGGCGGCCAACTGGAGACCCTCTTGAAGCGCTTTACCTCGCAGCTCAAGTTCGCCTCTCAAACTGACATCGATCTTGGATTGCACCTCAGTGCTCACGGTAGGCTTGAGCTCTGCAATCCCATGCACTGCGCGAAGGATGCGCACGGCGGTGGCCGTGCCCCACACTTCGCCCGGACCACCAAATGAAGCAAGAACTTCGAGCAAATGCCGCAAAGTGCGTCGGACGATCAGCGGTTGCCTTCGAAGTGCCTTTTCAATGCCCGCTTCGACTCGTGGGTGGTAGTACGTGACAATCTCTTCGACTTGGCGAAAGTTCCTGGCGGCTACAAAGAACGAGACCAGAGGTAATACTCCCTTCTCAAGTTTGGGCTCCACGTCCGCAAGTGCCTCTTCAATCTGTCGAAGTACTCCAGTTGCAAGCTTATCGTTCGCCTTCAGCAGCGCCCACATCACCGCTGCCGCCCGGACATCATCACGCCCCTCGATTTGATCGATGACTGTCCGCTCTATCGAATCCTGGTGCGCGCGGCGGATCGCCTCGGCAATCAGGTGCGATGGATTTTTCTTGAAGTCACCATCGATGGTTGGTAGCGCATCAAAGAACTTCTGGATCTCCAGTGGCGTCCCTAACTCCGCAAGAACCGTCCTCTCGCTTTCCTTCGCTATCACCTGCATATCACGAGGCAGTGCGCCGATCCGACGCCGAAACAACTGACTGCGCTCATCCGGGCCATAGTGCTCCGCCTCCAGGCTCACTATCCATGGTTTGACCGTCTCCAACACACCGGCCTCCTGGGCCACGTCCAGGCGAGTCGTGGCAATGACCATACGGTCATGCCTCGCATGGGTAAAAATTTGTGCAAGCTGATCGTTCCAGGGCCTGCCTCGGGGATCAAAGTCGTATCGTCCCCATGGATCCTCGATGTCGTAGATGACAGGCAGCTCTGTTCGGTCGGCCTGCAGTTGCTGGGGCCCAGTTGTGATCGATACCCAAGACAACCCCGGGATCTCGGCGGAAAGCTCGTCGAAGAGCTTGCGCGTTGCCATGGTCTTGCCGGTGCCAGATTGGCCGATAATGAGCGCGGCGAAGTGACCGCGCATCTTGGAACGCAGCTCCTGCCAGTTGGTCGGATGGACGTAGTGTTCAAGCTCAGGAGAACTCGCGACGTAGCCATCATGGGCTTTGATGACCTGCTCGAGTTGCCCCCGGGACCACCTTCCCCCGCCGGCTCCTCTTATGCGCACACGGGCCTCTTGCCGCAACTTCTCGATGCATTTGACGCAACGTGCGTTCGGCACTCGAAAGCTGTCCGTCAACAATCTCTTGAGTTCCGTTGCAAGGCGCTCCTCGTCCAGGTTTCCAATGATTGCCACACGCCCAGCGGCGCCTGGCACAAGAGAGCTCCTGATCGAAGCAGGCATGTTCGCCACATCTGGCCATGCTCCCGGCTTTCTCACTCGCAGTCCGCGTGTACCACCATTGAGTGCCGCACTAGTGACGAGTAGATAGCGAACTTGTGGATCGACCAGACGTTGTTTAGCAGAGGGACGTGCCTTACCGTGTTCAAGAAGAGCCTTCACATCGCGCACGGTCCACGCATCACCGCTGCGCCGCTTGACCTGTACGACCAGACGATATCCATCGATTCGGACTGTGCTGGAGAGTCGGCTTGGCTCATGAGGCTCAAGTTCCGCCTCTAGATCTTCTTCGGAAGCAGGCTCAAGCACGATCTCGCCGGTTCGACGGCTAGCGAGAACCAAGTCGAGGGCGAGCCAAACCGATACGTCGATCTGGTAGTCATAGCCTGCAAACGCGTATCCGCCAGATCCACCAACGAATTCGTCGGCGGAGAGTGAGTCTCCGACAACCATGTCTCATCCCCCTCCTTCGTAGACCTCTTCTTAGTCGAAACTGCCATTGTCGCGCCGCGTCCTTTGACTCCAACGAAGCCGCCGCCACGCAACGCTGATCGCCGAAGCGCCGGGCACTTCGACCTAGCCTGTCCGCCAACGCGCCCGCCGGCGATGGCGGGCATCTAGTTCTCGCCGGGCATTCCCTCGTCTATGAAACCCTCGGCTTCAAAGTCACCGGTTCACATGCGTACCACGACGGGAGAGGTAGCGGCACAATGCGCCGCTCAGTCCCACCATGAGCTCGGCCTCCTCAAATTGCGGCGGCTGCCCTTCCTGGAGATGGCGACCGAAATTCGAGGTATAGCCCCAGGCCTTGATGACGACCTCGTCAACGGGCCGGGGAAAGAGTTCCGGATGGCGGCGCACCAAGTCGCCCAGCGTGTCCTTGCTGCAACCCTCGTCACGGGCCACGCATTCGAGCGCGGCCAGCGCATGCTGGATCGCGCCTGTAACCTCTGGTTGAGGCCGCCGCGACAGATCCCGCAACGCCTCGCGCAATTCGCCGGATGCTGTGCGCTTGCCTTGCTGCTGCAACTGCTCTATGCCCTGCCGGACAGTGACTTCGAAAGTCTCGGCCCCGCGAACCTCCAGCCGACCATCAATCAGTTGCCAGCCGACACCCATGCGCCGAAAGCCGCGATTCACCTCGTTTTCAAAGGACACCTCAGACCGGTGACAGGCCGCCGCAAGCGCCTCCACGAAATCATAGACCTCGAACCATTCCAGATCCTCGACAAGTTCACGCACCTCGCCGTCAATGTTGGGAAACTCGGACCAGTTGTTTCGGTCCGGGGCGCGGTAGAGGATGGAGCACAAAATGTCCCGCAGGTTGCTAGGTTTGAGCTGGCACCGATAGGCGATCGTGATGATGGCATCACGAAGTTCAGGTGGTGCCTCATGACGAATCGTGATTTCCGCATCTGGGCGTTCGTAACCATGGCGTGATGAAAAACGATCCATGCCTTCCTCCCCTCTACATCAGTTCGAAGGGCGATAGCACACCCACCAAATTCCCTTCTCGCACCTCGTCAACAACCAACCAGAGGGTCGGACCATCGACAACCCGAGCGGCGCAGAGAACTTCATCGACTGCGGTTTTCACTGTCAGCAGACGATCCGGTGCAACTGGCATTAACTCTAGATCTGGCGTATGCCCCATGGCATCCTCGATCGTCAGGCCGAGTCGCTTCGCCCGCTCCTTCTGAGTGCCGTTGAGGAACTGTGCGAGCGCCAGTTCAGATAGCAAGAACCACGCTTGTTGATGCCGGATAGGAAGAAATGAAAAGGAGTGCATGAGCATCAGTTGCCGAGCATGAGCAATCGGCTGCCAAGGCTCCACCGTGATCGGCAACTTGACCATGACATGCCCAACAAGAGGCCTCACTCCAACCATCAACGCCTCCTCCAACCCTATGCACAGCTCAATGGCAGCATCTGTGGCATGGCGCGCATAGGCACCCAGATGCATGTTGTCGTTGCGGGCCTTGCGGACTGTTTCGTAGAGCGCTTCGAAGGGTTTGAAACCCGAGGGATGCGTCTTGGCAAGATCGTTCAATACGGGAGACAGACGTGCATAGAAGCCAATCCCGTCCTCATACTTTCCCAGATCTCCTTGCTTGCCCAACAGGCGCAGCCCCAGCGCCTCTAGAGCAAAACATATTTGATCAAAACCTTCGGCATCTGCCAGCGCCGCATATCGCCCTGCCCTAAGCTCATCACGATAATGTCGGCACTCCTCATCAGAAAGAGGCCTCAGATCTGGGAACGCTTCTCGACGCATGCGAGGTGGCCATTAAACTAAAAATCGAACTCGCGGTTCGGACCTTGAGCCACGTCGCCCCAGATCCTGTTGGGCAGTTCATGACGGCTGAAGAACACCAAGTGGTACAGCGGTCGATTTCCTTCGTCCCGCACGAGCGGCATGCGCCGGCTGATCGAAAATCCAAGGCCACGCACCAGACCACACCAGTAATCAAAGAATGCCTCGTCGGCATCACCACGTACAAATGCAATCGGATCAATATGGTCCCGCCATCCAGGTGCTGCTGCATCGAAGCGCGCCCGCTCCAGGTTGTATTCCATCAGCACGTTACGCCGCAGATCCATGGTGCTGAAATGGACCGCAAAATCAACAAACTTCAGCCGCGCCAGCTTCTCGATCACACTAAACGACAGGTACTGAAGGTTGTAGGGATCGAGATACGCAAGGCACAGGGCGCCCTTCGGAATCATTCGAAGCACTTGATCCACCGTGGACTCGGCGGCCCCCGGCAAAGCTGTGGCCGGCGCTCCCATTACCTGCAGCCGCTCAGCGCAGGCCGATGCTCGTGACGCGTCCAGATCACCGACGAAACACGAGGTGAAGGCCACGTTGTCCCGTAGCGAGTGCTGCCATGCGACCTGTGCGCCACCAGGACGGGTCATCGTTTCGCCCTTGACCTGAATGCGTCCAGGACCACAGAACAGATCGACATAGACACGCTGCTTAAACTTCTCGCGCGCTCTCCTCGTGCCTTCCACATACTTGGCCAGGAAGGTGTGCTTCATCTCTGGAACCCACCGGCCAACACCCTCGCCGGCCCGCCCGAACTCCACCGGCAGATGGGGCAAAGGGTCATCGTTGTGAGCAAGGGAAAAACTCACTGCCCACCCCTTTGCGGAACGCAGAACAGGGAGCCCTGCCGGTTTCGTTCGATCCAATCCGTATCCCGCATGTATCGCGCAAGCCGCCGAACCGTCCCATCCTCGGATCGAATGACGATGTCTTTCTCACCGGACAACCGCTCAAGCGCGTCCTTGTACATGAGCGAGGTGCCCGGGGATGTATTGCAGGTCGAGGCATAAAGCTCACCGATCTGCACAGGCTGTCCTCGCCCAAAAATATTCTCCGCCAAGTGCTGGGGCAACACATCAGCGGACAGGTTCTGTGCCACGTCGTCGAACACGAATCCTCCTTTGAACTGCTGACGGAAGCCCATCATGTGGGTCGCAAGCATGTCAAGGCCCGCACCACCGTAGTGGATGGAATCGTTCTGGTGTTCCCAGTGCACCTGCTTCATCACGTCCTGCGCACGCGGATGCCGCGAAAGATGGACAAGCCAGTACTCGCCTTGACCGCTCCCCTCTCCCCGAATGAAGAATGGCGTGAAGTACTCAGCTCCGCAATCTTTCACCAAGGCCTGGTACAGGGCTGCTTGAATGAAGCGCCGCCAATCCGCCGAGTCCTCTTCCTTGATTTGCTCGATCGTCCTACCGCCCAACGCCGAGCGGATGTCGATGGCCAGCTTGCCAGAGACCTTGTCCGTGAACTCATCGTTGGTGTAGGTGGCAAAGGCCGAAACATGGAACGTCAGGACCACCTCGCTCTTCGGTGATTCAGCAAATATCTTTTGAATCAGCGGCGCCGGCACGTCGCTGTACCCATACTGATCCAGAAAGAAAAGCGCCGTGTGCGCTCGGGGGGTATGGGCCTCGATCAACCGAAACACGGTTGGCGATGCCGAGACAAAGTCGTCATGAATGACGTGAATGGATTGGCCGACTTGTGCACCGTATCCTCTGTCATGCAAAACCTGCTTCAGGTGCGACAGCGCCCGAGCATCCTTGTCGATGAAGATGTACCGCACATCCAGATCGATGGGTTTCGTTCTCTGGGCGTTGACCCTGACACTGGCCTCCCGGACCGCATCCAGCATGCGCAGCGGAGAGCCAAGGATCTCTGTACCCAGCCCTTTGAGCGTGTAGAGCCCGCCCCCGCAAAATCCGTCAACCAACGTGATTCGGAGTCGCTCCCGCCCCCGGGCATTGAGCGTTCGCCGCTCGAAGTACCGAATCAGGTAGCCAACCAGCACCTCATGCTTCGTCACACTATGCGGATCGATCTCTGCCGGTCCGTTCCTCCAATCGTAGTGACTATGTGCCAAGCGCAAGCCTTTCTGCGGTACTGAAGTCGATCGACGCTACACCGTGTTTCCCGGGCTCGGGAACTGATCCCAATGCCGGCCGCCCAAAGAGCGGCCAGCCTTGCCTTTTCCGACAGCGGCGAGTTTGATCTCTGAGCCATCACGCCTGACGATGTGGATCGGGGTCCGGCCCGTCACGGCGTCGGCAGCTTGCTCTATGGGAGCCCAGTGTCCCCATTGCTTGAAATGGAACGCGACGCCGGCCGCATTGCATTGTTTGCGAAGATCTTCTGGCCATTGCGGATCCATCGGACGCGCACCCGGTCCAGACTCACCGCCAGCGATGACCCAATCCACACGCGTGCCGCCCTCCCCCGCCTTCAACCAGGGGCGCAAGTCCAGTGGCCCAAGCAGAGGCTCGCACGACAGGAACCGGACTGCCGGCGTATCGAACTCCAGAAGATACTTCAGCCGCTTGCCTGCGGCATCCTGGTTTTCGACGGTTGCACCAAGCCAAACGTTGGAAGGCAATTCGTAGCCCTTTGGCAGTTGCTTGCGCACGAGATGGATTCGCTTGGTCAGGAGCAGCCAATCAAGATGGGGCGTGGCCGCGATGAGGTCCAGAAGGCGGAGCCGATGCGGATCCAGATCCTTGCGGTTCTCGAACACATCCGCCATGGACGCACAAAACACGCGCCGTCTGGTCTTGCTCTCCTTTGCCTCCCGGTCCCACTTCAAGGGCTCCTTCCAATGGGCGTCACCAAAAAAGCGCCGCTCCGATTTCGCGCCCCAAACGTCTTCCCCGAGGCGCTTCGCCCAGGTTTCGGCATAGCAATGGTCACACGCATCGGACACGCGCACGCAACCCCACCATGGATTGAAGGTGTGGTGCGTCCACTCGATGCGGGTGTCTTTTCCCATTGTTCACTCTCTTGGTGCATTGTAACAATGCACTGGTTTTTTACACAGTATCAACACCCTGTCATGGGAAAGTACCGAAGCCGGAAATTGCCGCGTCAAGTCCTCGCCCCTCACATGACGTCGATGTGTTGATGGATCCTGTCCAGCAGTACCTTGAAGTCGGGCTGCCCCTGGTAGTACAGCGCGGCTGTCTTGCGATATTCCTGCGCAAAGCGCTGACGCTGATCGGCGTCGGCCAGCAAAAAGGCAGGATTGCGGGCAATGGCCTGCTCGTCGCCGGTCCGGAACCGCTGCGCCTTGCGCTCCTGGTAGGCCGGCGTCCTCATGAAGGCCTGGACCTCATCCAACTCCAGAAGGCAATACACGTCGTAGTAGTGCCGCAGGAAGTTGGCGGGAAACGCCTGGGCTTCATCGAGTCGGCGGTACTTGGTGGAGATCGTTTGCAACTTCTCGACGAAGGTGTGCGTGGGCGCATAGCACGGCACGGCCACCGCACGGTTGTCTTCCCCCGTCACACCGCGCTCCATGGCCACATCCAGCGCCCACGACGAAATCGTGACCGGCCGATTTGGAGCGGTGTCGTCGAATCCGAGTTCCAGCAAGATGCCGTCCTTGACGCCGGCAAGCGCGGGGACACGCGACGCGTAGATCAAGCGGATGCCGGCGCTGCGCATCTTGTCGTCGTCAAATTGCGTGTCGCGCTCCACACTGTCGATGCCCGGAATACGGATCCGTGCAGCCAGCGCGTCGTAGTACGCACGCCGCGATTCAACATGCGCAGGCTTGTCCTGGTTGCGCCCCGTCTTCACGTCCATGCCATCGGGCGGTTCAATGCGGAGGTCGATGTCTTCGGAGAAGCGGTGAATGACACCGAACCCCTTTGACAAGGACGTACCGCCCTTCAGCTCGAACTGATAGCCTTGAGCCTGCAGGCCCCAGAGGCAATGCATGATCCAGTAGTCCTTTTCGACCAACATGGGATCGAGGCCGCGCTCGTCTGCGACAACTGCCAGCAACTGATCGAAGTCCCGTCGTTCGTGCAGGAACTCAACCATCCACCCACTCCCGCAGACGCTTGCGCGTGGCCACGCTGCCATAGTTGTCGGCTGCATGCTGCAGACGGCTCGGATTGAAGGACGACAACCTGTTGCGCGCCTGGCTCAGCACCGCATCGCGATCCTCTGCCAGTTCATCCAGGTTGTTCAGCAGGTCCACGAACAGGAACTCAGGGGTCAGCTTCCTTGGAAAGCGTGGCTTCACACGAAAATCGAACTGCCGGTTTCCTAGCTTGAATACGCCGTGGCGCTTGTGGTTGTAGACCAGCGTGCGGTTGTAGAGCTGGGTCGTACCCAGGCCCACGGCGTTGTATGCCGAGGGGGAGAACACTAGGAAATCCTTGTCGCGAAGAAACCCACCCACCACCTGCTCGTCGGCGGGAGGCAGCGGCCCGAAGCTGGAATGCTTGGGCGCGTGGTAGAGCCCTTGCGCGAGCTTTCTCAGCTTGCCGCTGGCCACCAATTCACGCAGATGCCGGTCCACCGCCGTGGACAGCCGCGCGAGGTCTTCACGCCGATATACGCGCCCCGACCGCAATTCGCCGGCGAGATGGGCAGCGCCTCCTCGCAAAGAGCCAGCAGAAGACTGAACAGCGGTCGACATGACAGATTTCTCATTGAAATTTCATGCATTTTAACACCTACTACTGGATTGCCGGCGAGGGCTCTTAAACACCCGATCGCGCGCCATGAACGCCTCCAGCATATGCGGGATCAGTGTCACAGCATCGACCGCCTCTCCATAGGTCTGTGCGTGCAGCGCGGCGTAGCGGTCGAGATCAGCCTTCAGGTTGGTCGGACAAGAGAACGTGACCTTCGTGCTCTCGGTCTTGGGTAGCGGCCCGAGCCGTAGCTTTTTGGTCGTGCTCATCGCATCGCTCCCCGGTTGAAGAACAGCGGCTGATACGGCCGAAGCACCAAATCACGGTTGACGATGATTCTCACCGGCAGGCCGGGCCGCTCGGTCAGCGTCGGCTGAATGTTCATGTTGCGCCGGGTCATCTCCTGGCCAACCTGGTTGATGCTGTCCTGCGCGCTGTCACGCCCGGCAATCACGATGCGGTTGCCGTCCTGACGGTTTTCCGGTGCAGCCAGTTCGGCGCCCACGCCCAGCAGCGTGGTCAATGCCGCGCCGGCGAACACGCGATCCCAGTGCCAATCGACCCCATCCTCCAGGCCGGCATAGCCGGCCGGATCGGTGCCCGCCAGGTTGTCGAGCTTCAGCGAAGACGTGTCGGGCAGGATGATGCGGTTCCACACCATCTGCACCCTGCTCTGCCCATAGCTCACTTGGCTGTTGTACTTGCCCAGGATGCGCGAGCCCTGTGGGATCAGCAGGAACTTGCCCGTGGCCGTGTCGTAGACCGGCTCCGTCACCGTGCCGATCACATCGCCCGGCAGGTCGGACTTGATACCCGTGACCAAGGCGCCGGAGATCACTGTGCCCGCCATGACCTGGTACGGCGAAG
Organism: Diaphorobacter nitroreducens; assembly: GCF_002214645.1. Lineage (NCBI taxonomy): Bacteria > Pseudomonadati > Pseudomonadota > Betaproteobacteria > Burkholderiales > Comamonadaceae > Diaphorobacter > Diaphorobacter nitroreducens. The sequence continues at coordinate 1,000,421 of NZ_CP016278.1, read as the reverse complement.
CCGGCATTTGCAGATGGCCGGAATTGCGGGTTTCCGTAGAACCGCCTTTCAGGAAAGCCTCTTTCTGGTCTTGCCGGTTCTGCACGGCGGTGGGGTCGGACGGCTGGGCCGCCGTCGAGGCCGGCCCGGCCGCCAGCGGATCGAAGCCCGCCAAGGCGCTGCCGGGCGAAGGCGCGGCGACTTGGGCTGCGACAGGCGCCGCTGCCCTGCCCTGGTTGCCCGAGCGGAAGAACACCGTCGAGGCCGCTGCGGCATCGGCTTCCTTGCGCCGTGCATCCTCGGGATCTTGGCCAGGTGACGCATAGGTCGGCGCCACCGGCTGCTGGGACTTCACGATGGCCAGCCCAAGATCGCCGGGCAGCGGTGGCCCCAGCTCCGGCACCTTCGCCGGCAACTTGGAATAGTCCGACGGCAGCCCATCCAGCCCTTCGGACTTGGACACACGATCCACGTTGTAAAGCTCGGTCTGCTCGCCAGCGCCACGCCGGTGAGGCTGCAGCGACCAGATCGTGGCCCCGAGCACCACGACGGACAAGCCGCCGGTGAGGATGGCCAGCGTGCGCCGGTTCAGCCGAGTCACCGGACGCGGCTGCGCGCGCAAGGCCATCGCCTCGGGCGCCACCTTGCCGGCCAAAGGTGAAGCATCGGGGGCATGCTCGGGGATATCGTCCTGGCTCATGCTCAGTTCCTCCGCGTGCGGCCCGAGACCCCGTCCGTGCGCTCGATCCGCACCACGTCGACCTTGTCACCGCCCAGACGCAGTTCGGCCACGCCGAACAGGCGATCGACGATGTAGTACGGCGTGCGGAAGCGGTAATTGACGAGTTGGCCGTCCCCCTGCGCGCCGATCACGAACAGCGGCGGCAGTTCGCCTTGCGCGATGCCCGGCGGGAACTGGATGTAGACCTTTTCCCCGTCATCGAAGGCGCGCAGCGGCTTCCAAGGCGGATTGCTGCCGCTGACGGCGTAGCGGAAACGGATCTTCTCCAAAGACAGGCCCGTATCGATCGGCGCGGCGGCGCTGGCCGCCTGCGCCTGGCGCTGCAAGGCCAGCATCCTGTCCTTCGGGTATTCCCAGGACACCGACGCCATCCACGTCTTCTCGGTCGAGGTCAGCTCCAGCAGATAGGTGCGCCGGCTGGTGGTGATGACCAGATTGGTCTTCAAGCCCGAGCGAATCGGCTTGACCATCACATTGACGCGCAGCGCCTCACCGCTGCCGCTGGACGTGTCGCCCACGATCCAGCGCACCGTATCGCCCGCCGCCACCGTCACCAGTTCCTCGCCCGGCTGGAGCGCGATCACGGTCACGCGGCCGACGGCCGCATAGACCTGGTACAACGCGCCATCGGTGAAGGGCCAAACCTGGATGGCGTTGACGTAGCCTTCGCGCGTCGGCGCAATGCGCGCCTCGGCATTGGCGCGGGATACGCGCACGGTTTCATCGGCGGGTTCTGCCGCGGGCTTGGCATCCGGTACAGGTTTCATCTGCGCCGGCATCGGCAACGCCTCGGGGACGGTCACGACCTCCACCGGCTTCGGCGCTTCGGGCAGCGGCTGGGCCTGCACCGGCTCATCGAGCGAGATGGCCGGCGGCGGCTGACCCTGCGTGGCGCAGCCCGCGAGAGCAAGCAACATGATCGGCAAGACGGAATTACGGAAAAGATCATTCATGGTTTGCTCCTTCATTTCCTTCCAGTTCACGGCTCCACGACAGCCCGTTGACGTAGATGCCCAAAGGGTTCTTGCGCAGTCGCTGCTCGGTGCGCGGGGTCTGCTGCACGATGGACACCACGGCGTTCCAGCGCTCGGTGCGATCCAGCGCGCCGTTGACGAAGCGCGTCTCCGTCCAGCGCACGTTGAAGGACGTGTCGCTGGCGCGGGTCACGCTGGTGATCTGCACCGTCACCGACTCCTTGCCGATGCGCGCGAACGGATCGGCCACCCGTGCGTACTCGTTGAGCACCACCGCCCCCTTGTCGGTCGTGTAGTCATAGGCATCCAGCCAGTTCTGTCGCACGACGATGGGGTCGATGGACAGTGAGCGCACCAGGCCGATGAAGCGGCCCAGGTGGTAGGCCACCTGGGCATCGCTGGGCTGGTACGGCGTGGCCGCTTCGCCCACGGCACGCACCTGGCCTGCGTTGTCCACCTCGATGACATAAGGCGTCACGATGGACTGCGCCGAACGCCAGACCAGGCCGCCTGCCATCAGCACGGCAAATGCCAGACAGCCAAAGGCCATGAAACGCCAGTTCTTCGCCTGCACGCGGGCCGAGCCGATGCGCTCGTCCCAGACCTGAGCGGCGGATTGGTACGGAGTAGCAGGCTGCGGCGTATCCGCGTAGCGCACCTGCGGTCTTTTGAAACGCATGGGAGTTCTCCTTGAGGATCAGGAATCGCGTCAGTCGTCCGGACTGCGCAGGCTCGGCCCCTGGCTGGAGCTGCCGCCGTCGCCGCCGCGCAGCGCGTGGGCGGCAGTGGTCGCGGCATGGGTGAGTTGCTGCCTGCGGTGCAGGCGCTTGGCCCAAGCGGGCTGCTCTGCGGATGCGGGCGAAGCAGTGCCCCCGCTCGCGCCCTGCGCGTCGCCATCGGGCCGGAAGGCGGCGGCCACGCGCTCCTTCATCGAGCGCACGCCGGTCTTGGTGACGTTGCCTACGCCAGCGGCTGCACCCTTGAGGCCGCCGCCCGCAGCGGCGGAGCCGGCGTCAAATGCCGATTTGGCACTGCTGGCGGTTGCAGTCAGGGAGCGGGCTGCACCGGGGGCCATGCGCGCCCCAGCGGCCACCGCACTGCCCACGCCCGCTGCCGCAGCTCCCACAGCCACGGCGGCGCCAGCCGCGCCCACTGCCGCGCCGGCCATCGCACCCGCGCCCAACTGCGGCCCACCGGACACCAGCCCGGTCGCAATGCCCGGTCCGAAGATCCCCAGAGCGAGCATGGCCAGCGAAGCCAGCATGATGACCAGCGCATGGTCAATGGACGGCTCGGCCTCGGCCGGTACCTTGAACTCGGCAAACAGCCCCGTCCCGATCCCGACGATGACCGCCAGCACCAGCACCTTGATGCCCGAGGACACCACATTGCCCAGCACCTTCTCCGCGAGGAAGGCCGTCTTGTTCCACAGCGCGAACGGCACCAGCACGAAGCCTGCCAGCGTAGTCAGCTTGAACTCCAACAGCGTCACGAAGAGCTGCACGGCAAGCACGAAGAAGCACAGGATCAGCACCAGCCAGGCCAGGAACAGCACCGCGATGGTGTCCAGGTGGACGAACACCTCGGGAAAGCCCGCCATCCGGCCGATCTGCTCCATGATCGGCCGCCCGGCCTCTATACCCACCTGCGCCAGCCGTCCTGGCTGCAGCAGTTGCGCCTGGCTCAGGCCCGAGCCGGACGCGGTCAAGCCCAGATCGGCAAAGGAGCGGAACAGGATGCCCGCTAGGCTGTTGAAGTTGCCGATGATGTAGGCGAAGGCACCGACATACAGCACCTTGCGGATCAGCTTGGCGATCACGTCCTCGCCCTGGCCGGTGGCGTGGCCCATCGCCCAAAACAGCCCGGCGAGCGCCATGTCGATGGCGATCAGCGTGGCCGTGAGGAATGCCACCTCGCCGTGCAGCAGCCCGAAGCCCGAGTCGATGTAGCGCGAGAAGGTATCGAGGAAGCGGTCGATAACCGCAACGTCGTTCATGGCGCGCTCCTCGGCTGGACGGGATCCTTCCCATGCGGCGAAGGCGTCGGACGCATGAAGCGCTTGCGCATCGCATCAGCCACCGCCATGCACTGCGCCTCGCCGACCCGTGCGCGATCCACGCGGCATTCGGCCTGCAGTTCCTTCAGCCGCTCTGGGTTCTCAGCCAGCGCCTCGGCAGACTCCGTCGGAGCGGACTTGCCGCAGGCGGTCAGCAACAACGCCTGTGCCAGTGCGAGGACACCGGCCATGAAAACAAGATGGCTGCGCATGGTCGCCTCACTGTTGGTTGTAGAAGTTCACCGGATAGGGCGTGTAGGGCGTGCCGCTGCCCAAGAAGCGCCGGCGCACCTCCCTTCCGCGCTCGGCAGCCGCCGCCTGCCGTGCCAGCTCCAGCGAGGCCGCCCGGTCCTGCGTGAGCTGCAAGCGCTGCGTCTGGATGGACTGCTTGGCTTGCAAGGCCAGCAGTTGGTTGGTGGACTGCATCGCCTGCAAAGCGCCCACGGCGGATTGGCTCTTATCCATCAGGTCGGCCAGCACGCCTTCGTCGTCCTTGAGGTTCTGCGAGGCCTGGGCCTGCACCTGCATCGCGGTCTGCAAGCTGGTGAGCGTGTTCTTCCAGCGCTCCTGCGTGTCCCGATACATCTGGTCGCCGCTGATGGCGGCCGCGTACTGCTCGGGGTACAGCCGGGCAAAGTCCCGATCCATCCGGGCCACGTCGTAGACCAGGCCCCTGGCCTGGTCGATCAGCCGCTGGGTGAGCGCCAGATTGGCGCGCAGGCGGCTCGTCACATTGAACGGCAGGCTCGCCAAGTTGCGCGCCTGGTTCTCCAGCATTTTGGCCTCGTTCTGCAACTGCTTGATCTGGTTGTAGAGCTGCCGCAGCGTCTGGATGGCCGTCAGCATGTTCTGCACGAAGTTCGACGGGTCGAACACGATGAGGGCTGCGGCCGGCTGGGCGAACATAAGTGAGCCGGACAGCATGGCGGCCAGGCCTGCGGAAAGGATGCGGGGTTTCATGGCGAGATCTCCTGTGGTTGGGGAGAAGGAAACGAAGGCAGCAGATCGGCGGCCCAGTCCAGGCCGCGATGGCGCAGCCAGGCGGCCGCGAAGGGAGAGGAACCGGATGTAGCGAGCACCGCATCCATGTCGCGCTGGTCTTGCGGCGTGGAAGCGCCCGCAAACGCCAGCGCCGCCGGCCCCAGGTCGAGGTCGAACAGGCGGTTGCCGAGGCGGGATTGGTAGTAGTAGTCGCGCTTGGGCTGCGCTGTGGCGACGATTTCTATCTGCCGCCTGTTGAGGCCGAAGCCCTCGTAGATCGTGCGAATCTGCGGCTCGGTAGCCTGCGGGTTGGGCAAGAAAATCCGATTCGCGCAGCTCTCGATGATCGCGGGCGCGATACTCGAATCCTTGATGTCGGCGAGGCTCTGCGTGGCGAAGATGACGCCTACGTTCTTCTTGCGCAGCGTCTTGAGCCACTGGCGGATGCGCGCGGCAAACACTGGGTCATCGAGGAACAGCCACGCTTCATCGAGGATCAGCAGCGTGGGCGCCCCGTCGAAGCGTTCATCGAAACGCGCAAAGAGGTAATGCAGCACGGCCATGACGGCGGCCTTGCTGTGCATCAGCTCCTCCATCTCGAAGCACTGCACGTCGGCCATGCCCAGCCGGTCGTGGTCGGCGTCCAGCAGCTTGCCGTGAGCACCGCCGAGCACATAAGGCGACAGCGCCTGGCGCAGCGTGTTCGATTGCAGGAGCACGGAAAGCCCCGTCATCGTGCGCTGCTCCACCGGCGCACCGGCGAGGCTTCCCAGCGCCGACCAGATGGCCGCCTTCTCGTCGGGGCCGACCGCCACGCCTTCGTGCAGCAAGCGGCCTTCGATCCATTCGGCGGCCCAGGTGCGGTAGCCCTCGCGGTCGATGCGTGCCAAGGGCTGGAAGGCGATTTCGCCATCCGTCCCGAGGTCGTAGTGCTCACCACCCAACCCGAGAACCGTGGCACGCATCGAGCGGCCCATGTCGAACGCGAAGATGCGCGAGCCGCGATAGCGGCGAAATTGCATCGCCAGCGTGGCGAGCAGAACCGACTTGCCCATGCCGGTCGGCCCCGCTACCAGCGTGTGGCCCACGTCGCCGATGTGTGTCACCAGCCGGAACGGCGTCGCGCCATCGGTGCGCGTGACGATCAACGGTGGGCCGTCGAGGTGGTCATTGCGCTCGGGGCCAGCCCATACCGCCGACACCGGCATCATGTGCGCCAAGTTCAGCGTCGAGACGATGGGCTGGCGCACGTTGGCGTAGGCGTTTCCCGGAATAGACGACAGCCACGCATCCACGGCATTGAGCGTTTCGGGGATGGTCACGAAGCCCCGTCCCTGGATGACGCGCTCTACCATGCGCAGCTTCTCGTCGGCCACAGCCGGGTCTGCATCGAGCACCGTCACCGTCGCGGTGAGATAGCCGAAGGCGACCTGATCGCTGCCCAGCTCCTGCAAGGCGGCGTCGGCGTCGGCAGCCTTGTTGTTGGCGTCGGTATCGACCAGCGGGCTTTCCTGCTGGAAGATCGTTTCGCGCAGCAGCGCGATGACGTTCTTGCGTTTGGCGAACCACTGGCGGCGCAGGCGGGAAAGTTCCTTTTCCGCCTCGGCTTTGTCGAGGCAGAGAAAGCGCGTACTCCAGCGGTAAGCAAAGCCGAGGCGGTTGAGGTCGTCCAGAATCCCCGGCCAGGTCGAGGTCGGGAAGCCCCGCACCGACACCACGCGCAGGTGCTGGTCGCCCAGCGCCGGCGCCAGACCGCCGACAAGCGCGGAATCGGTCAGCAGCGCGTCGATGTGGAACGGCACTTCGGGCACGTCGACGCGATAGCGTCGCGTCGAGATGGTCGCGTGCAGAAAGGTCAGCGTCTGGCCGTCATCGAGCCAAGCGATTTCGGGCATCACACCATCGAGCAGGTCGAAGACGCGATCCGTTTCCGCGACGAAGGCTTGTAGCCGCTCGCGCCAGTCCACGCCATTCGTCGGCGTGTTCTCGTAGAGCATCTTGGCTGCACGGGCGGGGGATTCCTCGGGCGGCAGGTACACCAGCGTCAGGTGATAGCCGCTCTCGAAGTCGTTGCCCGATTCCTCGAAGGTGGCTCGTCGTTCCTCCTCCACGAGCCACGAAAGCGGCTCGGGAAACTCCGAGTGCGGATAGTCGGCGGCGGGTCGGCGCTCGGCTTCGATAAACAGTGCCCAGCCCGATCCCATGCGGCGCAGCGCGTTGTTCAGTCGCGCCGACGTGGCGACCAGCTCGCCTTGCGTCGCGCTGTCGAGGTCAGGCCCGCGAAACCGGGCCGTGCGCTGGAAACTTCCGTCCTTGTTCAAAACGACGCCTGGTGCGACCAGCCCGGCCCAGGGCAGCCAGTCGGCAAGCAAGGCCGGGCACTGGCGGTATTCGGCGAGGTTCAGCATCGCGGCGTCCTCCCTTCAAACGTCCAGCAGCGGACGGTGCTTGATGTGCCGGGCGAAGACCTGCATGAACTGCGGATCGACGCGCGCACCCCATACCGCCAGCGAATGGCCGGCGATCCAGAGCACGACACCGGGAATCCACAGTTGCAGGCCCAGGCCGACGGCGGCGGCCAGCGTGCCGTTGGCGATCGCCACGGTGCGCGGCGCACCGCCAAGCAGAATCGGCTCGGTCAGCGAGCGATGCAGCGGCACCTCGAAGCCGTCCGCGAAGGTGTCCGGGGCACTCATACGACGGCCCCGCCGGAGAAGCTGAAGAACGACAGGAAGAAGCTCGAAGCCGCGAAGGCGATGGACAGGCCGAACACGATCTGGATCAGCTTGCGAAAACCGCCCGACGTGTCGCCGAATGCGAGTGCGAGGCCCGTGGCGATGATGATGATGACCGCGACGATGCGCGCCACCGGCCCCTGGATGGATTCGAGAATGGATTGCAGTGGGCCTTCCCACGGCATCGAGGAACCGGCGGCCTGCGCGGCCCCGGCCAGGAACAACAGCAGCGCGGCCAGCAGCAACCCTTGCCCCGCAGGTCGGGCTAGGCAGCGCAGCCGCGCAAGACGCAGAGCCGGATTTGCAGAAAAACGGAAAGCAGGAATGGTCATCTGCGTCATGGCAGTTCTCCAAGTGAGTGAGGGGATGGGGAAGTCGCCGCAGCGGAGGCGGCATCGGGACGTGGCGGCAGCTCGGGAAACGGCGTTTCCAGTGCGTCCGCCAATTGGTAGCCCACGCCGTCGAAGCCGACGACGCGGGCGATGTTCTCGATGCGGCGCTTGCGCCCGCGTCCGGCGATGTGGATCACTACGTTGACCGCCTCGGCGATCAGCGCACGCGGTGGGTTCACCGCCACTTCGAGAATCAGTTGCTCCAGGCGCAGCAGCGCGCCCAGCGCGGAGCCGGCATGGATCGTGGCGATGCCGCCCGGATGGCCTGTGCCCCACACCTTGATGAGATCCAGTGCCTCGGCGCCGCGCACCTCGCCGACCACTACGCGATCAGGGCGCAGGCGCATGGACGAGCGCACCAGCTCGGTCATAGACACGACGCCGGCGCGCGTGCGCAGCGGTACATGGTCGCGAGCCGCGCATTGCAGCTCCACCGTGTCTTCGAGCACCAGCACGCGGTCGCCGGTGGCGGCGATTTCGGCGAGCAAAGCATTGGCGAGCGTGGTCTTGCCGCTGCTGGTGGCGCCGGCGATCAGCACGTTCTGCCGCTCGCGCACGGCGCGAACGAGAAAGCCCGCTTGCGCGCTGGTCATCATCCCGTCGATGACGTACCGCTCCAGCGGAATTACACCGATGGCGCGCTTGCGCAGCGCGAAGGCTGGCCCTGGCGCAGCCGGGGGCAGAATGCCCTCGAAGCGTTCGCCGGTTTCGGGCAGCTCGGCGGATAGCAGCGGCTGGCCGCGATGGACTTCCGCACCCACATGGGCCGCGACGAGGCGGATGATCCGCTCGCCATCGGCTTCGGGCATCTCCACACCCATTGGCGCGCGACCCGACGACAGGCGATCCACCCAAAGCGTGCGATCGGGGTTGAGCATGATTTCCACCACGTCCGCGTCTTCGAGCGCGGCGGCGATCAGCGGCCCCATCGCCGTGCGCAACATCTGGATGCGGCGGTCGAGCGACATGGCACTCATGGACTGCCCTTCAATGGGAATTCGGGCGCTCATGACGCACGCTCCTGCGCTTGCGCGGCTGCCGCGGCGTCTTCCATCCGCATCGGGTCGGGATGCAGTTCCTCCACCACGTCGCGCACAAGGCTGCGGCCCCGCAGCAGGTGGCGGCCAAGCTGCTCGGTGAACTGCTCGAAGCGCGCTTTGCCCTGCGCGCGTGCCGCGTCTTGGTGCGCCTCGGGAACCGGCGTGCTCACGGTCAGGTAGTAGCGGATGAACAGCGCCAGCGTTTCGATGGCGATGTTCTGGTCGCGCTCCATGCGCTCGGCCTGGCGCGACAGGCGATCCAGCCGCTTGGCGATGGCCGCCTCGCGCTGGTCGGCGGCATCGGGCGACAGCCACGATGCGAGCGCCGCCGCGACGATGGACGACTTGGACACGCCTTTCTTGGCGGCCAGCTCATCGAGCCGCTTGGCGTGCTCCGGCTGGATGAACAAATTGAGGCGGTAGTGGCTCATAGCTCGATTCCGTCGGTGGGGTCGAGGGAAGCCAGCCGGGCCGTGCGCTGCATGGCTGGATCAAGCTGGCGAGGAAGGGGAAGCGGCAGGTCGTCGTCGTCATCGAGCAGCGCCAGGTCGGCCACAGGCGCGGCCAGCTCGGGGTCGAAAGCGACGGTTTCGGAAAGCTCGGGCTGGCGGCGCGGGCCGCCGTCATCCGTGGAACCCAGGCCATCGGCGGATGCCGTGGCCGGTGCGGCGGGCACGTCGGGAACCGCCAACCCGCTCCAGTCGTCGGGCCGCGATGGCGGCGCGTCTGCGTACTGCCCGCCCGCCAATACGGGCGGCGACAGCACGCGACGCTTGAAATTGCCGTCCGCGTAGTAGCGCAGCTTCTTCGCCTTGATCGGCGCCACGCTGGACACCATCACCACGGCCTCGTCAGGCGGAAGCTGCATGACTTCGCCCGGCGTCAGCAGCGGGCGCGCGGTTTCCTGGCGCGACACCATCAGGTGCCCGAGCCACGGCGCGAGCCGGTGCCCCGCGTAGTTGCGCTGAGCGCGCAGCTCGGTGGCCGTGCCCAGCGTCTCGGAGATCCGTTTGGCGGTGCGCTCGTCGTTCGTGGCGAACGTCACGCGCACATGGCAGTTGTCGAGGATGGAGTGGTTCGGGCCGTAAGCCTTGTCTATCTGGTTCAGACTCTGAGCGATCAGGAAGGCCCGCAGGTCGTAGCCCGCCATGAAAGCGAGCGCCGTCTCGAAGAAGTCGAGCCGCCCGAGCGCTGGAAACTCGTCGAGCATCAGCAGCAGCTTGTGGCGGCGTTCGATGCCATCGGAGCCGTCGAGCGATTCGGTGAGGCGCCGGCCGATCTGGTTGAGGATCAGACGGATGAGCGGCTTCGTCCGCGAAATGTCCGAAGGCGGCACCACGAGGTACAGCGATACCGGATGCTCGGCAGCGATCAGGTCAGCGATGCGCCAGTCGCAGCGCGAGGTGACTTCGGCCACCGTGGGATCGCGGTACAGGCCAAGGAACGACATGGCGGTGCTCAACACGCCGGAACGCTCGTTGTCGCTCTTGTTGAGGACTTCGCGTGCGGCGGATGCCACCACGGGATGTGGTCCATCGCCGAGATGCGGCGTGGTCATCATCCTGTGCAGGGTCAGCTCGAACGGACTGGCCGGGTCGGAGAGGAAGCTCGCAACGCCCCGCAGCGTCTTGTCCTCGCCGGCGTAGAGCACATGCAGGATCGCGCCGACCAACAGCGCATGGCTGGTCTTCTCCCAATGGTTCCTGCGCTCCAACGCGCCTTCGGGATCGACCAAAACGTCAGCGATGTTCTGTACGTCGCGCACTTCATGCGCGCCGCGCCGCACCTCCAGCAATGGGTTGTAGGCAGCCGACTTCGCATCGGTGGGGTTGAACAGCAGGCAATGCGAGAGGCGCGAGCGCCAGCCGGCGGTGACCTGCCAGTTCTCGCCTTTGATGTCGTGGATGACAGCCGACGCGGGCCAGCTCAACAAGGTGGGCACTACCAGACCCACGCCCTTACCCGAGCGCGTGGGCGCGAAGGTCAGGACGTGTTCCGGGCCTTCATGGCGCAGGTACTGGCGATCGTGCTGGCCAAGGAACACACCGGCAGGTTGCGTGAGGCCGGCCTTGCGAATGTCCAGCGCGTTCGCCCAGCGCGCAGAGCCGTAGGTCGTAACCAGGCGCGCTTGGCGCGAGCGCCATACCGACATGGCAATGGCGACGACCACCGCGACCATGCCGCTGGCGCCGGCAATGGCGCCGCCGGTGTCGAAGATCTCCGGTGCATAGGCCCCGAAGAAGAACCACCACTCAAACAGTTTCCACGGGTGGTAGATCGACGTGCCAAGGAAGTCGAACCAGGGCGAGCCAAGGCGTACTTGATAGCCAAGGGCCGCTGCTGTCCATTGTGTGGCGCTCCACACCCCGGCGATCACGATGCCGAATACGGCGGCGATCTGCCCGAGCAGCACGTTTGTTCCTTGCATGGCCCGGCTCCCGATTTCTCCTGCGCTGATTCCTCGCTCGAAAACGGCACGCATTCGTGCCGCACAGGCGAGGATCAGAGCCAGGCTCGGTGCCGGTCAAAGACCTTTATCGGGAGAAAGGTCGAGCAAAAAACAAGAGTTCGCGCAGTGGCGAAAGAAGAAAAAACGCCGCAAGCGCGGGCGCATTGCGGCGTGTAGAGAAATCTCTTTTGAGTTTGTAGCGCGGAAGCTGCGATCAGAACTTCGGTGGCTTCTCGGGCGGCGTGTATGGCACGGTTCCTTCCCCATAGAAGCGCTTGCGCGTGGCCTCGGCCACGTGGTTGCACAACTCATCACCCAGCTTGGCGCGATCGAGCTTGCACTGTTGGCGAAGCTCCTTGAGCCGTTCGGGGTTGGCTGCAAGTTCCTCGACCGTCGGCACAGCGGCCGACGTCGGTGTCTCGGACTGACCGCAAGCGGCCAGCACTGCGGTCAGCAGGAACGGTGTGATCTTGTTCATGGCTCACTGTCCTCCGAAACATGAGATTGAGGCCGGGGCCTGGCCCTGGCGCCGTCGGGCGATTCGATGGAATGCACCCGCTCAATGAATCGCGCCAAGGTTCTCGATGGCTCGCCGGCTGGGCGCAGCAGGTAGGTGGTCAGCACAGGCGAACGGCCTTCGAGGGGACGGGCGACCACGCCAGGCTCGCGGCTGGCCGCAATGTGTGCTGCCCCGGTCAGGCCCAAGGCAAAGCCGGCCGAAACCAGCGCCATCATCAGGTCGCAGGATGCCACTCGTTCGGCAATCAACGGCTCCGTCTCCGCCCGTCGCAACACCCGCTCGATCTGCTTTGCGTGGCCCTCGCACACCTGCGGATCACACAGCACCAGCGGATGACGCAGGACTTCGTCCAAGGGGATGCGCTTGTATTTGAGCAGCGTATGCCGAGCCGGCACGGCCACCATCAGCGAATCGCTCCACACCGGCTCGGCGACAAGCGCTTCACCCACTTCATCCGATTGAGCGAATCCTACGTCGTACAAGTCCTCCTGCAAGCCCTTGATCTGCTGCGACAGCGGAACCTCGAACAAGCGAATATCTATCTCGGGCTCCTCCTGGCGGCACAACGCCAGCAGGGTTGGCAAGCGCGACGGTGTAATGCCATCGGACAGCGCGATGCGTATTTGGGCGTGAAAGCCGTTGGCCGCCGCCTTCACGCTGTCCCGCGCCTGCTGCAAGGCGGCGAAGACACGCGGCACATGCTCCAGAAACAACTTGCCCGCACGGGTCAGTCGGGTGCTGCGCGTGGTACGCGCGAACAGTCGCGCGCCCAATTCGTCTTCCAGTTCTTTGATGGTTCGTGATAGCGGAGATTGCTCTATGTGCAACCGCTCGGCCGCGCGAGCGAAGTGGAGTTCTTCTGCGACTGCAAGAAAACAACGAAGATGACGTAGCTCCATTCTCTTGATCTCATCACGCTGCATTGTCAGCCGAAACCGCGTCCCCGCCAGAGAGACTGTTGCCTCCTCACGGAATACTATTTTTCGTGTGTGCCTTCTCGGCGCCTGCTGTGTGACGATGGCTTTCTAAAGCGATCCTCGAACCACTTTCCGGCCCCTTCGGATAAGCGGAGGAGTGCGATAAAGGCGATCACGACAACAGCAACGAAGATGATGTCCTGCAATACCGAGGGCACCGACATCTCCAAGCATGCAAATCGGGAAACCATATCCGAGCGGCGGATGGTTCGCCGTAAATTCGCCGTAAATTCCTGCCCGGCTTCCTCGTTCGAGGATCGGCCCATCACGCCCTTGCATTGCGGCGTGTCTTCATCGTGCTTGGAAGGCTCAAAGCCACGCTCAAAGTTTACGCAGAATTTATGCGCAAACCCTTTCCCTGAATGGAGAATTTACGGGCCTCTATCGAATACTTGAGTCTGGCTATTTCGCCATTGATTTGCGAAGCAAAACATGTCTCTCAAGAATATTCGTCCGACTGCCAAGGTCGTTGCCGTCGCTGGGCTGTTGCTGGGAATGGCGAGCAGCGCGCAAGCGCAGGTTTCAGGCAGCGCCACGTTGACGTCGGACTACGTCTGGCGCGGGTCCTCTCAAACGCGCGAAGACCCCGCCATCCAGGCGGGGGTCAAATACGTCCATGAGTCGGGGCTGTATGCCTCCGTCTGGGGCTCGAACGTCAAGTTCAAGCCGGACAACGGCGCACGCAGCGAATTCGACCTTGCCGTGGGATGGAGCGGAGAGATCGCCGCGGATTGGGCGCTGGATGTCTATCTCCTGCGCTACCAGTACCCATCGGCCAACACCAACCTGAACTGGAACGAGATCAACGCGAGCATCACCTGGCGCGACAACTACTGGCTGGCGGTGGGTTACTCGAACAACGCGATGGCCACCGACACGACCGGCACGTATGCGCTGCTCGGTGCCCGTTATCCGATCAACGACCAGTGGCGCGTCGAAGGCAGCGTGGCCCGCTACGTCCTCGATAGCGCTTATGCCGACAGTTATACGCACGGCGCGGCCGGCGTCGTCTGGACTTTCAGGGCGCCGTTCGAGGCCCGGCTCACGCTGCATGGCACCGATTCGGCGGCCAAGCGACTGTTTCCCGGCATGGCCGGCTCGCGCGCCGAGTTCGCCATCCAGGCGTCTTTCTGACCGGGGGCCTGATGACCACAAGCCCTCCAAGCAACACGTTGATGGAGTCCGATCATGACTGAGTTTCTTCTCGTATTTGCCCTGGCGATCGGTCTCGGATGGCCGCTCGGTCGCTATCTGGCCGCGGTGATGCGCGGCGCTCCGATGCGCGGCGACAGGCTGTTTCTGTGGCTGGAGCGGCCCCTGTATGCGCTGATCGGCACCAATTCCGAGCGCGGCATGAGCTGGCGCGGGTACGCCGGCGCTTTCCTGCTGAGCAACCTGATGCTGGCGGTCATCGTGTGGCTGATCCTGATGACCCAGGCGTGGCTACCGCTGAACCCCAATGGTGCGCCCAACATGAGTTGGGACCTGGCGCTGCACACGATGGTCTCCTTCCTGACCAACACCAACCAGCAGCACTACTCCGGGCAGGCCCAGCTCTCGTACCTGGCCCACATGACGGGCATTGTGACCTTGCAGGTCATTACGCCCATGATGGGTCTGGCGCTGGTCGTGGCGACGTTGCGCGGGTTCTTCGGTGGACGCAATGCGCAAGAGCGCAAAGCTGATGGGCAGGAGCAGGCCCCGGTGGACGTCGGCAACTACTGGGCCGACGTGATCCGCCCCACGCTGCGCTTCATGTTGCCGCTGTGCCTGCTGTGGTCAGTGCTGCTGACCAGCCAAGGCGTGCCGGCCACGCTGGAGGGCGGCCCCGTGGTCGCTCCCGTCGATGCGACGGTGGAAATGAAGGAGCAGAAGATCCCGCTGGGTCCGGTGTCGCCGATGGTCGCCATCAAACAGCTCGGCACCAATGGCGGCGGATGGTACGGCCCCAACAGCTCGGTGCCGCTGGAGAACCCCACGCCACTGTCGAATCTGCTTGAAACCTTGGCACTTATTCTGGTTCCAGTTGCGGTGGTGTTCATGGTGGGGGGGCTGACCGGCCGGCGCAAGTTCGCCGGGCTGGTGTTCGGCACGATGTTGACCATGTCGGTGGCATCGGCGGGCTTCGCCATCTGGTCGGAAGGGTTTTCCTCGACCTCGCAGGACATCGCGTTGATGGAAGGCAAGGAAGTCCGCTTCGGCGCCGAGCCTTCCGCGCTGTGGGCCGCATTGACGACACAGACGTCCAACGGCTCGGTCAACGCCATGCACGACTCGCTGGCGCCGCTGACAGGCCTGGTCACGATCAGCGACATGCTGGTCAACGCCATCTGGGGCGGTATCGGTAGCGGCTTGCAGCAGTTCCTGACCTATCTCCTGCTGGGCGTGTTCCTGGCTGGCTTGATGACGGGGCGCACGCCGGAACTGTTCGGGCGCAAGATCGAAGCGCCCGAGGTTCGCCTGCTCGCCGTGCTCGTGTTGCTGCAACCGCTGATCCTGCTGAGCCTGACCGCCATCACGCTGGCCGTGCCAAGTCTGACGGGGAACTCGAACCCCGGCTTCCATGCCATCAGCCAGGTCTTCTACGAATACACGTCGTCCTTCGCCAACAACGGCTCGGGCTTCGAGGGGTTGGGCGACGCCACCGTCTGGTGGAACGTCACCGCCAGCTTCGTGCTCGCCGCGGGTCGCTATCCGGCCCTCATCATTCCGCTGGTGATCGCGGCCATGCTCGCGCGCAAGCGCCAAGCCCCGGAAAGCACGGGAAGCCTGCACATCGAAACCCCCACTTTTGCGCTCACGCTGATCGCGGTGATCGTCATCCTGACACTGCTTCAGTTCATGCCCGTGCTGGTGCTAGGCCCCGTGGCCGATCACCTGAGCCTGGTCGCGCGTTGAGGAAAACACCATGAACCATACGACCTCTAAAGAATACGCGGGCCGCCGCTCGCGTCTGGATGAACGCGGCATTGCGCCTGCGCTGGTCAACTCCTTCATCAAGCTGGCGCCGCAGCACATCATCAAGAACCCCGTGATGGCCGTGGTCTGGCTCGGTACGCTGGTAACGGCGGTTGCCACCCTCGCGGGTTGGGCGCAACCCGGTTTCGGCTGGGCCGTGACCGCGATCCTGCTGATTACCGTGCTATTCGGCAACTTCGCCGAAGCCGTGGCCGAATCCCGCGGACGTGGACAGGCGGCGTCGCTGCGCAGAGCCCGCAAGGATTTGATGGCCCGGCGGTTGGACACCGCCGGCGGCGAGAAGACGGTGCCGGCCGCCGAGCTGTGCCCCGGCGATCTCGTCGTGATCGAAGAAGGCCAGTTGGTGCCTGCCGACGGCGAGATCGTCGAAGGTCTGGCGACGATCAACGAGGCCGCCGTGACCGGCGAGTCCGCGCCCGTGCTGCGCGAGGCCGGCACCGACCGTTCCGGCGTGATCGGCGGCACCAAGGTGCTGTCCGACCGCATCGTGGTGCGCGTCACCGCCGAGCCGGGCAACAGCTTCTTAGACCGCATGATCGCGCTGGTGGAAGGCTCCAACCGGCAGAAGACGCCCAATGAGATTGCCCTGGGCATCCTGCTCGGCGTGATGACGCTGACCTTCCTGATCGTCGTCGTGACGCTCCCCTTCATCGGTGGCTTCGTTGGCGTGAGCGTCAATGTCGTGCTGCTGGTCGCCCTGCTGGTGTGCCTGATTCCAACCACCATCGGGGGGTTGCTGCCGGCCATCGGCATTGCCGGCATGAACCGCGCGCTACAGGCCAACGTGCTGGCCAAGTCGGGCAAGGCCGTAGAAGTCGCGGGCGACGTGGACGTACTGCTGCTGGACAAGACCGGCACCATTACCCACGGCGATCGGCAGGCCACCGCGTTCCACGCGCTGGCCGCAGTGGATGCCGCGCAACTGCGCCAGGCGGCGCTACTGGCTTCGCTGGCGGACCCGACGCCGGAAGGCAAGTCTATCGTCAAGCTCGCACGCGGCAAGAACGAGAAGCTCGATGAACCCGAAGGCGCGCATTTCGTGCCGTTCTCCGCGCAATCGCGCATGTCGGGCGTGGACATGCCTGGCGAGCGCGTCATCCGCAAGGGCGCGATGGACGCGATCGCGCGGCATGTGCAGATGCTGGGCGGCATCGTCCCCGCAGAACTCGAAGCGCGTGTCGCGGATGTGGCCCGCAAGGGAGCCACGCCGCTTGTGGTCAGCGATGGCCGGCACGTGTTGGGCGTCATCGAACTGTCCGACGTGATCAAGCACGGCATCAAGGAGAGGTTTGCCCGCCTGCGCGAGATGGGCGTCAAGACCGTGATGATTACGGGCGACAACCCGCTCACGGCGGCGAACATCGCGGCCGAGGCCGGTGTCGATGACTACATCGCCGAGGCACGCCCGGAAGACAAGCTCGCGCGTATCCGTGCTGAACAGACTGGCGGTCGCCTGGTGGCGATGGTGGGCGACGGCACCAACGATGCGCCGGCGCTGGCCCAAGCCGACGTGGGTCTGGCGATGAACTCGGGCACGCAGGCGGCCAAAGAGGCCGGCAACATGGTCGATCTCGACTCCGATCCGGCCAAGTTGCTCGCCGTGGTGGAGATCGGTAAGCAGCAGCTCATCACGCGCGGCGCGCTGACTACCTTCTCGCTGGCCAACGACGTGTCCAAGTATTTCGCCATCCTGCCGGCGCTGTTCGCCGCAACGATCCCGCAGATGGCGACGCTCAATGTCATGAACCTGTCGAGCCCGAACAGCGCCGTGCTGTCGGCGCTGATCTTCAACGCCATCATCATCCCGCTGCTGATTCCGCTGGCCCTGCGTGGCGTGCGCTTCAAGCCCGCGAGCGCGACGCAACTGCTGCGCAACAACATGCTGGTCTATGGCGTTGGTGGCGTCCTGCTGCCCTTCATCGCGATCAAGGTGATCGACGTTGCGATCTCCGCCATGTTCTCTCTCTGAGGATTCGATCATGTCTCATAACGCAATTACGACTCTCCGCACGCCGGGCAATGTGTCCCCGACCATCTCCGACAAGGGCCTGCTCCGCGGCTCCATCGGCCTGGCGATCATTTCGCTGGTCGGTTTCGGTCTGCTGTATCCGCTGGCGGGCGTCGGGCTCGGCCAGGCGCTGTTCCCGAGCACGGCCAATTGCAGCCTGATCGAGCGCGATGGCAAGGTCCTCGGCTCCTCGTTGGTGGCGCAGCCGTTCTCGGACGATCGCTACTTCCAGTCGCGCCCCTCCGCGGCCAACTACGATGTGATGGCGGTGGCCGGGAGCAACCAGGCCCGTACCAATCCAGACTTGCGCAAGCGTGTCGATGAGACGCGAGCTGCCCTGGCGCAAAGGTATGGTGTCGAACCTTCCGCTATACCCAGCGATCTGGTCACTCAATCCGGTAGCGGCATCGACCCGCACATCAGTTCGCAAGCCGCCGCCATCCAGATTGATCGCGTGGCACATGCGCGCGGTGTCTCACGCGATGTCATCGAAGGCTTGGTGGCCCAGCATACGGAGGGCAAGCAACTCGGTTTGCTGGGCCAGCCTCGCGTGAATGTGCTGGAGTTGAACCTAGCGCTGGATGCGGTTGCCAAGGCGCCTGCGGCCAAGCAATGACTGCACTGAGTCGCTATGTTCAGGCCGAAGATGTGCTGCTCGGCTTGGAGGTCGCTGACAAGCGGCAGTTGTTCCAGGCCATCGGCCTGCATACTGAGCGCATCGGCAATTTGCCTGCGGATGCCGTCGCCTCCGCTCTGATGCGGAGAGAAATGGCGGGATCGACGGCGTTGGGTCTAGGCGTTGCCATTCCCCATGCAAGGGCGAGCGGCCTGAATCATGTTCGCGCTCTGTACGTGCGTCTCGTGCCAGGACTTGACTTCGATGCCCCGGACGCGGGGCTCGTATCTGACGCCCTGGTGCTGCTGGTTCCCAGTCCAGCAAATCAGGAGCATCTTGAGCTTTTGGCTCATACGGCCTCACTGTTCTCGGATCGAACATTTCGAGCGGCCTTGCAAGCCTGCCAGAACCCTATTGAAATCGAAGCATTATTTGATGGATGGATGCCGGAGACACGTGCGCGATGAGATCCATCGCGGAGCGGAAATGCAGGGGAAGACGATATGCAGACAATGACAACACGTAGAGGATTGGGTCTGTCATGGGAACCGAACATACGGGACAAGCCGACGCCCTATTGGGTGAACTCCGGCGCCAGACTGCGGGACGCCTGACGGTGTTCCTGGGCGCTGCCCCTGGTGTCGGCAAGACCTACGCCATGCTGGCACGCGCACGCGAACTCCACCGCCAGGGGGTGGATGTCGTCATTGGTATCGTCGAGACGCATGGTCGCAGCGAGACGCAGACGATGGTCGAGGGATTGCCGTTGCTGCCTCGCAAGAAGGTGGATTACCAAGGGCGGCAACTGGAGGAAATGGATCTGGATGGGCTGCTGGCACGCAAGCCGGCCATTGCCCTGGTCGATGAGCTGGCCCATCGCAACGCCCCCGGAAGCCGCCATGAGCGACGCTGGCAGGACGTGGAGGAATTGCTCAACGCTGGTATCGACGTTTACACCACGGTCAATATCCAGCATCTGGAAAGCCTGAACGACGTGGTGCATCAGATCACCGGCGTTCGGGTGAGCGAGACCGTCCCAGACGCCGTCTTCGAGCGCCTGCGCGACATCCGCCTGGTCGATCTGCCTGCACGCGAACTGATCGAACGCCTGAACCAAGGCAAGGTGTACCTGCCCGAGCAGGCCGCCCAGGCGCTGCAAGCGTTCTTCTCTCCGTCGAATCTCACCGCGCTGCGCGAGCTGGCGATGCAGACCGTGGCCGAGCACGTCGATGCTGACTTGCGCGAGACACGCGCGGCGCGCGGCCTGGAGGGCATTTCCATCCAGCGCCATGTGCTGATCGCCATTGACGGCCGGGGACAGTCGGAATACCTCGTGAGAGCGGGCGCCCGAATTGCCGAGCGCCGGGGCGCTCCCTGGTCGGTGGTCACGGTGGAGACCGGGCGCTCGGCCGATGCCGCCTTGCACACTGACGACCTTGACCGGACGGCCCCCACGCTCAACATGGTTGCGCGTGCGGAGCAGGAGCGCTTGACCGAGATCGACAAGGCATTCGCGCTGGCGCGCAACCTGGGGGGCGAGACGGAAGTGCTACACAACACCGACGTCACCCAAGCCTTGCTCGATGCCGCCGAGGCGCGCGGCGCACGATCCATCGTGATCGGCCGCTCGCGCGAGCGCCCCATCGCCCGCATCTTCAATCGCACGCTGACGCAGCAACTGTTGCAGCGCGGCGCACGCTACGAGCTGACGATCGTCAGCACGCCGCAGGCCCGGCAGCGGGCGATGCAGTTGCCAGGTCTTGCTGGCGGTGGCCTGACGAAGCGGGAGGCCTTGCTGATCCTGCTGGCCAGCGTCGGCGCCGTCGGCGCGGCGGCCTTGGCCGAGCGCACGCTGGGCTTGCAGGATCTGTCCCTGATCTTTCTCGTGGCGGTCATGCTGGTCGCCTCACGGACTCGCATGCTCTCGGCCGTCATTACTGCCGGGCTGTGTTTCTTGGCATACAACTTTTTCTTCATCGAACCGCGCTACACCTTCCTGATCAGTGCTCATCGTGGTGTGGCCACCGTGTTGCTGTTCTTGGCGGCGGCTCTGATTGCCGGACGACTAGCTTCGCAACTGCGCATGCAAGTCGTGGCGTTGCGAGCGGCGAACACGCACGCGACGGCCATGCAGAACCTGGGACGCCATCTCGCCAAGGCAGCCGATCTCGGGCAGGTCATCGCAGCAGGCTCATCGGTTCTGCAATCGACCTTGCACGCCGAGGCGTGGATACGCATCAACGGCGAGTTCGGGCCGTCTATGGCCGCAAGCCATCTGACCGAAAAGGATCTGATCGCGGCAGACTGGACACAGCAGCACGGGCAGGCGAGTGGGCGCTACACGGACACCCTGACCCATTCGTCCTGGTTGTTTCTGCCGGTGCGCTCGGATAAAAACACGCTGGGCGTGGCCGGCTTGAGGTTCCCGTCGGGCATGGGGCGTCTTTCGTTCGAGCAGCGCCGCCTGGCGGAAAGCATGGTGGAGGACATTGGCCAGGCCGCCCAGCGCACGCGGCTGGTATCGGAACTGGAGGAAGCGCGCGTCACCGGAGAAACGGAGCGCCTGCGGTCTGCGCTGCTGTCGTCGGTGTCGCACGACCTGCGTTCGCCCCTGTCGTCGATGATCGGAGCGGCGGACAGCCTGGCTCGCTACGGCAAGGATATGGGGCCGGAGGATCAGCAAAGCCTGCTGGAGACCATCCATGTGGAAGGCGAGCGCCTGGATCGGTACATCCAGAACCTGCTCGACATGACCCGGCTCGGGCAGCAGGGACTGACGCTGACACGCGACTGGATCGGCATCGACGAACTGGTGGGCTCGGCGTCGCGGCGCCTGCAACGGTACGAGCCCGATGTCCGGATCGAACACGACATTCCACCGGATCTGCCTCCGATCCATGTCCACCCCGCGCTCATCGAGCAGGCTTTGTTCAACGTCATGGAGAACGCGGCGAAGTTCTCCCCTCCGGGGGTGCCTCTCAAGGTGCAGATTCGACGGACAGAGAACGATCAAGTGCAGATCGACATCTCGGATCGCGGGCCGGGCATTCCAGAGGAAGAACGACGGCGTATCTTCGATATGTTCTACAGCGTCAAACGTGGCGACCGAGGCAAGCAGGGAACCGGCCTGGGGTTGACGATCGTCCAAGGTATCGTAGGTGCCCACATGGGCAGCGTCGAGGCGCTGCCTGGCCCGGAAGGCCAAGGAACCACCATCCGCCTGACCCTGCCTTGGGGCGGATACGCGAATCAGGAGACGAAAGAGCATGATGGGACTTCCCAATGAATCGAGTCCGGGTGCGTCGGCCGCCCGGATTCTTCTCGTCGATGACGAACCCCAGATCCGCAAGTTCATCGACATCAGCTTGCGGTCGCAGGGCTACGCAACCCTGCTGGCGGGAACAGGCCGAGAGGGCCTGACGCTGCTGGCCAGCAAAGGGGCCGACCTCGTCGTCCTGGACCTGGGGTTGCCGGATATGGACGGGAAGGACGTGCTCAAGGAACTGCGGCAATGGTCGCGCGTGCCCATCATCGTGCTGACGGTACGCTCCGGCGAGGACGAAAAGGTGGCCCTGCTGGACGCAGGGGCCAATGACTACGTGACCAAGCCGTTCGGTGTCGAGGAACTGATAGCACGCATTCGCGCATTCCTGCGCACGGTGGCGACAGGGACGGAAGATGGCCCGATCTACGACGACGGGATTCTCCGAATCGACCTGGCGCAACGGGAAGTGGCCGTTCATGGAGAAGCCGTCACGCTGAGCCGCAAGGAGTTCTCTCTGCTGGCCTTGCTGGTCAGGCAACCGGGACGGCTGGTGACGCAGGCACAGATACTGCGGGAGATGTGGGGGCCGACGCACGAGGAAGATACCCACTACCTGCGCATTCTCGTGGGCAAGTTGCGCCACAAGCTGGGGGACGATGCCTCCGCTCCTCGCTACATCGTCACCGAACCTGGGGTTGGGTTGAGGTTCGTCTCGAAGGAACAGCAGCCGGCCTGACTCGTGCGCCGGGGATGTCCAAAGTGGCGTTGCGGGTACGGCTCACCCCAGGGTCGGTCCACGCTGCCGTCCGATCTCCCAGGACACTCCGCCGCCGCGCACCGTCGCGGCGAGCTGCCGCCCAAGCCGCTGTTCGATGATGGGCTTCCACGGCACGAGGCTGAACCCTTTGCCGTCATCGAGCATCGCATAGCGCCCGCTGGCGAGCATGACCGAGCGCCGGTAGATACCGGCCACACGCCGCCCATCCGTGACCGGGCGATGCTCCAGGCCGGTCTCGGCGGCAGTGTCCTTCGCGGCTTGCGTCAGTTCCCGATTGCGCAGCGTCGCCAACAGATTGCGGGCCAGGATCACGCGCTGGCCGCGCTTCTCCGCCAGCCCCTGTCCGGCCAGGAAGTCGGCACGCTGCTGCATGGCCTGCTTGGCGTCGCCACCAAAGCCCAGGTCGCCCAGCCCTCGGCCACCGCCGATCAGTTGCTCGTCGAGCCAAGTGGCCCCGATCACGCGGGCCTGCCGCTCGATGGGCAGGTGCGATTTCAACTCCACGGCCACACCGCCGAGGCGCTGCGCGTCGTACTGGCGGCCACGTTCGGCCAGGTCGTCCGGCACCTTCCATAGCCCTTCGGCCACACGCTCCACGATGCCGGCCCGGCGCAGGGCTTCCAGCCGGCGGACGTGGGCTGCGACGACTTCCTGCGGGTCGCGGCCGGGCTTGGCCCGGCCTTGCTCGATTGCCAGGTGATGATCGGCGCGGTACAGGCCATCGCTCGCCAGCGCGGCGATGTTCTTGTCGGCCGCCCGCACCTCGGTAGAACCGCGTACCTCCACCACTGCGCCGGCGGGATAGTTCGCCAGCTCGTCGCGTGCGTTCAACACAACGTAGTGGGCCTTGCCGTCCACGCCGTCGATGACCAGATAGCCGCGGTCGTGCAACTCGTCGGCCAGCCCCTTGGCCGCTACGCGGCCGACGATGGTGCAGCCATCGTCCCCCTGCTCGAACACCGCCAGCTCGCGCGGCTGGCCGTTCATGGCGCGCAGCATGGTGCGGATGATGTCGCCACGCTCGCCCAGGGCGCGCAAGGTCTTCTCCGCGTCCGCATGGACGGCCCAGGTGCCGGGCTGCGTCTCGTCGGCCAGGCCCAGGCGCTGCAAGCGTTGCAGGCGGCCGATCAGCAGCAGGCGCTGGCGTTGGAGCCGGGGTTCGTTGAAGCGCTCGATCTGCACCCGGCCGTCCTCGCCGGCCTCGCGCTGCAACGTGCGGTCGAGGCTCGTCCACCGCTCCTGTTCCACCTCGCGCTGCAAGGTCTGCTGGATCTCCAGTTCGGTACGCGGCCCCAGCCATTCGGTTGCCAGCTCGGCGGCGCGATGGCGGAAGCCGTGGGCGATGTAGTCGCCCGCGATGATGAGGTCCTTGCCGGTGTCGTCGCGCCCGCGCACGATCAGATGCGTGTGCGGGTTGTCGGTGTTCCAGTGATCCACCGCCACCCAATCCAGCCGCGTCCCCAGGTCGGCTTCCATCCGGTTCATCAGGTGCCGGGTATAGGTGCGCAGGTCGTCCAGCTCGGCGCCGTCTTCCGGGGAGACGATGAAGCGGAAATGGTGCCGGTCATCGGCGGCCCGCTCCTTGAAGGCATCCAGGTCGGCTTCGTCGGTCTGCGACCCGTAGGCCCGCCCAGGTTCGCCATCGCGGCCGGCGCCGTCGCGCTCGATGTAGCGCAGGTGCTTGGCGAGCGACTGCGGGCTGGCGTTGCGCTGGTTGACCAGCAGGGTCTTGATGGTCACGCGCCGCGACATGGGCGTCAGCGTCGCGCCCGCGAAACGCGCCGCCGTGTGGCCGCGCCCAAGCCGTGAACCGGGGCGCAGGCCGGCGCGTGCGCCGCCGCCGGCTGCGGAATGGCGCATCGAAGACTTGCCGCCGCTGGCCTTGCCCGCCTGCTTGAGCACCTTGGAAACGAAGCTCTGGCCCTGGCCCCGGTTTTTCGGGGCGCTCGGGCGCACCCGGAAATCGTCGTCGCGGCGATCGGTCATGGTTGCGCTCTCCGAAAGCTGCGGCGTGTCCGGTCGTGCGAAGCACGCGGACATGCCTGCATTGGCGCGGGCCTCGCGCCCCACGCGGCACGGCGGCGAAGCCGCTCCGTGCCGCGCCACCCCCACGTGCAGACTGGCTTTGCGGGCCGACAGGTGCCGCACCCTTTTGTCTTGCCTTCCGCATTTGCCTCCCCTGGCACCCCAGGTTCTCGCTCCCGGTAACTGCGGCCCGGCGGCGCTGCTGCACCTGCAGCCAGCGCTCCGGCGAACACGGCGGTGGCCGCAGGCCAGCCGCGTTCGCGGCAAGACGCCTGCACGAGGGACGGCTGCGCCGAAGGCAGCGCGAAATGCGGTGCCGGATACGCAGGATCGGCACCTGCACTGCACGCGCGACGACACGGCGACCAACAGCAGAACGACACGCCCGATGGCACGATGAGATGCACGGCGACGTGCAGCGAATCGACGGCCATCATGGGCGCGACTCCAGCCAGACCGGATGCGCTATGCCGATCACAGAGGCGGCGCTGACCGGCCCAAAATACCGGCTGTCGAACGACGCCGGATTAGTGACGCTGAGCAGGAACAGCTCGCCAGGCCGAAGATGGCGGCACTGCGGCCAGGATGGCAGCGGCCGGCCCCAGCGATCAGCAGGCAGCACGGCGGTCGAGGGCACGCCGTCGATGCGGACGCTGCCGTCGGCGATACACACCTCCTGCGGTGCGACCGCTCCCACGCGCTTGAGCAACGGGATGCGCGTCGGTAGGTAGCCGCGCTGCGCAGCGAGCGCGGCAGCCTCGGCAGGCAGCGGCACCATCACGATGCTGTCCACGCGCAATGAAGGCGGTAGCGGACGTGGTGGCGAACTGGTGCGATGGTCGAGCGGATCGACGCGATACCAGCCGACCGCTACGCTGTCCGACGGGTTGTAGGTCAGGCGTGGCAGCGGATGCATGAAGGAGGCCCAGGCCAGCGCAGCGAGGCCGCAGGCGGACAGGCCCGCCAGCACGAGGCGAGCGCGCAGGCGGGAGCGAGGATGGGCCGTCATGGCAACGCCCTCCCGGCCAGCCAAGCGGCGTGCCGCTCGGCGCTGTACTCAGGCAGCGGCAAGCGCGCCGCGAGCCGATTGCCCTGCGTGCGCCAGTACGCGGGCGAGGCGCCAGCAGGCGCGATGCCCAGCGCTTCGATGCCGTCGATGCGTTCCAGCACGGCACGCACCGATTGCTCACCCTCGGCGTGCAGCAACATGCGCGCGCCCGGTTGCACGCCGGGGATGCGCTGTGCGCCATCCATCGGCATGCACGCCTGCATCACCATGAGCTGCCAGCGGATCGTGCCGTAGTCGTTGGCCTGCCAGCGGATGCGGCAGAGAACAGCGTTCGGCGCGAACACCGCGCAGCGGCGCCAGCGGTCGAACCGGATGATGCGCGAGGGATCACCGAAGCGCAGATAGAGGTCGAAGCGCTGGTCGATGTAGGCGAGCGCAACGCGCGTCAGCGGCACGCCATCGGCCACGCCGACAGGCGGGATGGACGACGGCGCCGATGCAGTCGAAGCCGTCGAGGCGGGTGTGTTCATGAGGACTTCTCCGGGAATTCCCGCTCCAGCAGCGCGCGCAACAGGTCGGCCACCGTCACGCCTTGCGTGAAGGCAGATACCTTGATGCGCGAGCGCATGGCGGGCGTGATGTCGAGGGTCAGGCGGGCTGTGTAGAGGTCGCCCTTCTGGAGGTCATCGGCGCTGCCCTGGCGAATCCACGCCTCGGCGTGCGGATTCGCGGGCGGACGCGCGCCGATGCCCACGCGCTTGCCCGTGCGTTTGCTGGCGGGACTGCTCATGACGGCCACCGCAGCAGTTCGTCCACCAGTGCAGTGATTTCGCGCGCGGCGGCGCTATCGGGCGCCGTCTCGCGTGCGAGCCGCCCAGCGGCCACGCTGTCGGCGAACACGATGCGTTGACGCACTTCCGCACGCAGCGCGGGCAGCGGCTGCTCAGCCAGGGCGCCGCGTGCTTCGCGTCCGATCACCGTGGTACTGACGCGGCGGTTGATGACGAAGGCCGCGCGCAATGCGGGGCGAAACACCTGCGCCTCCCGGATCAGCGCCACCATCTCGGCGCTGGCCCACAGGTCGTAGGGACTGGGTTGCACGGGAATCAGCACACGCTCGGCCGCCAGCAGCGCGGATCGCGCCAAGGCGGCGATACGCGGCGGCCCGTCGATGACGACGTGATCGGCCCGCTTGGCGAGTTCTGGCGCTTCCTGATGCAAGGTTTCGCGTGCTAGGCCCACGGCGCTGAACAGCCGTGGCAAGCCTTGCTGGCTTCTACGCTGCGTCCAGTCCAGCGCGGAGCCCTGCGGATCGGCATCCAGCAGGATGACCGACTGCCCGCGCATGGCCAGCTCGCCGGCGATGTGGGTAGCGAGCGTGGTCTTGCCCACGCCGCCTTTCTGGTTGAGCAGCGCGACGATCATGGCCCGGACCTCCCTGCCGGAGAACCTGGCTGTTGCCGCTGGTTTTCGTGGCTCTCGCTCGCTGGTTGGGTGGTTGTCCACCGAAACGCGGCGCTGCTACTACCAGTTAGAGTATTTAAGTTAGGGAAGTTAAGGAAGGCCGAAACCCGCGCCAGCATTGGATTTGCGGCCGATGGACACGCCTGATAGCACGATAGTCCCACGCCCGATAGCACGATACCTGGCACGTCTGATAGCACGAGCCCGTCCACAGGACACGCACCGTTTATCCCCGTGCCGTGGGCGGCACGGGACGCCCTGGCCGAAACGTCAGCAGCTCGGCGCCATCCAGCCGTTCGATGCCCAGGACGTAGCCCGGTAGCGACTGCCGCGCCACCAGGGCGCGCAGGTCGCAGGCGAAGTCGTAGGGCTTGGCCGTGCTGCCCGACTTGCGGTGCAGGTGCCGGAAGTCGAATTGCCAGCCGCCCGGCTGGCGCCCGCCATGCTTGCGCACCAGCCGGTACAGCCAGCGCTCGATCCCGCCCGTGAGCTGAAAATACGCCGGGTCGATGGTCAGCACCAGCGCAGCATCGAGCACGCCCGCATAGAACCAGTCCGGCAGGATCAATTCGATACCCAAGGGCGTGCCCTTGGCATCGGCCAGCTCCTTCCACTCGTTGATCCACGAGAAGCGATGCAGCCGCCTTCCCGTGGTCTCCCGGATGGATGTGGCCACCGTCGTGGATTGCAGGCGATCCAGCGCGGCCTTGAGGCGCTGGTAGTCGCGCAGCGACGTACCGCGCCCGATGAAGCGCAGGATCTCGTAGGGCGTGGCCTGCATCAGCCGCGACGGGCGCAGTCCCGCATCTCGCGCCTCCACAATCTGGCTGGCCGCCCAGATCAGGATGTCCGCATCCCAGATCGTGGCGATGCCATGCTCGGCTGTGCCCTCCACCCGGATCGTCACGCCGCTGGCCTGGAAGTCGATCGGCGCAACGCGCCGCGACTTCGCCAGCGAGAAGAACGGAAAGGCCATCAAGTCCTGGCTGTCGCGCGGCGCCATGTCGCCCGGCAGAGCGCGGAACAGGTCGAGCTGTTCGCGCTCTGGCACGGGCCGCTGCCGGGACGGCAGCGCAGGGCTGGACATAGCGAAGGCCACCCGCGCGCCAGCGATCAGCGCGCACGGCTGTCCGCCGCATGGTGCTCGGCGTACTCAGGATCGGACGTGCTCTCGAAGCTGCGATCCGCAGCCCAGGCGTCGAGGTCGGCCACGGCGTACATGACGCGGCGGCCGAACTTGCGGAACTTGGGACCGCCTCCCAGCACGCGCTGCTTTTCCAGCGTGCGTGGCGACAGCCGCAGATAGTCGGCAGTCTCGTCGTTGGTGAGATAACGCTGCGGTTGCGCGGCAGCGGCCGGGGTGGTTGCGGGTGCGGCGGCAGGCCGCAAGGGAGCAGGACGCATGGTGAGAACCTCCATCGGTTGCAGGGCTCCGGCCACACAGCGCAACCGGATGGAGGCAGTCTCAGAAAACGAAGCCCTCGTGCTCAGGGTCGTTTTGCGCTCTCTTCAAAACGACCCTTCTCAAGCGGAGGCAGTTGTGCTAGGCGACGATAGCCACCGCGCATCAGCGCATCTCCGCGCCGCACCAGGCGGCGTACCTTGGAGCGCAGGCCGCCATCGCTGTACCACCCGGCCGCGGCGTCCACGCCGAACAAGCCTTCGGCCACGTCGCGCAAGGACGCGCCCGCCAGGGTCGCGTCGAGCGCCTGCAGGGTGTGCAGTTCCAGCAGCGCTGCAGGGGGCGGCCGGGGGCGAGCCATCGGCGCAGGCGCGTCAGGCACATGCGTGGCCCCACGGCCGCGGTAGGCATGGGCCACGGCCATGCCGTCCTCCAGGCCAGGTGCCAGCGCGAAGCGCAGGCACTGGCCGGGACTGCGCGCGACCAGCGCCAGGCCCTTGCCGTCGTGGAGCAGTTGCTTGTGGCCAGGGATGCGCCAAAACGCGAACGGCTCGACATCCGGTGGCGGGTCGGCATCAGGGTAGAGCTGCACCACGGCCCCATTGCCGGGGAGCCAGGCCGGATGCGCGTCACGCGCATCCAGGGTCGGGTCTTCCAGCAGACGCAAGCCCCAGCGGTGCGCAGCCTCATGCGCTGCTTGGACTCGGCGATGGCGGTGCAGCCAGTCAAGCCGGTAATCGGGATGGCGGCGCAGGTACTCCCAGGCCAGTGCCAGCGTGTCCAGGCATAGGACGTAGAGGTAGGCGGCAGTCGGATACCAGTGCGCGAGGTGGTGCGGTTCGGCCATAACGCAAGCTCCCGTAGAGCAGGACCGCCGTCACCGGTTTCACACGCCAACGTCACCGCATCGAACTAGCATCCAATCGTGAATAAGCTGGTAGATTAGTAACTTGCGTGTCAAGACGAAAAGCATCCGATGGATTGCGCGGATCGTCTGAATGCGACGGTGGCGCGCAAGGAAATGCGGCCTCCTGCGATATCCACCGTGCCCGATGACACGGCTGGCGTCATTGCCGTTTGCGTCAGGATGGCACCGGTTTGGTGCAACAGTGCCGACTAAGACCTGACGGGTCTGAAGCAAGACCGAAATAATCTCAATGCGCCCGGCTTGGCCGCGGCGCGAACGGCTCAATCAAGGACGGAACCGTTTTCCTGGGCCAGCCGCAGGTATTCCGACAACGGGCGCACCGCCCGGAAATACCGGTCCCGCATCACGGGCTGCTGGCGCGGTCCGACGATGGAAGCGAGATCGGACAGCTTGATCTCGCCCAGCTCGGGCATCCCCAGCCCCAGGTCGATCAGGCCATAGGCCTTGTCGCCGTCGGCCGGGTCGAGCGACACCAGCAGCCAGGTGGCGTGTGCGTCCGGCGTGAACAGCCGCACCACGGGCAGCGGGTCGATGGCCCGGCCAGCGGCGCGGGCCTGGCCGTGTTCCAGCAACAGCCTGCGCTCGTCCTCGGTGATGAGCTGGTTCATGGGCGTCCCCTCATTCACACAAAAGCGCCGAAGCGTGAAAGCGCAAAACCGCATCGGCGGGTTTGAGGAAAGGCACGGATGCGGCTTTGCGCTTCTGTGAGAAGCCACAGATACGGATTTCCGTAAAAGCACGAAAGCGGCAGGCGGGCATAGTTGAACACTATAGATTGTAGTCCTATAGGGCGCAATCGGCTGTCATCTTGGATTTTGGGAAGATCCAGGATTGGCAGCGAAACATACATTGTCGGAGGCATTGAAGACCATCAGGAAAGCACGTGGTTTGAGCCAGGAAGCGTTCTCGGACGTGTCGAGCCGCACCTACATGAGCACGCTGGAGCGCGACCTCAAAAGCCCCACCTTGAACAAGCTGGCCGAGCTGTGCGAGGTCATGGAGATTCATCCGCTCACGCTGCTGACGCTGGCCTATGCCGGCGACGACCTGCAGCAGGTTGATCAGCTGCTGTTGCAGGTGCGCCAGGAGTTGGAGACTGTGGCGAAGAAGAGTGACACGCCATAGCGTGCGACGTCACTGGCGTGGCCGATCCGGCGCCGCCGGTTCGGTGACTGCAGGGGCGCCAAGCATCGCGCGGCGGGGATAGGCCGCAGGGCTTTCCCCCGGAGGCAAGCGCAGCGCGCAGCGCCATCGGCGCGAAGCTTTGATAGGGATTGAAGCCGAATGGCCATGACGGCGAAGTCGGCATGGGGCGCAGCCCGCAAAGCCCGGTCGGCGCAGTGCGCCGAATCGCCCTGCATCCGCCCTGGCAACCCGAGATCATTGTGATGCTGCCCGACCACCACCATCACGAAGCTGGGAGAGCCAAGCCTTCCTGTCTGTCGATCCAAGCAGTACAGCGCCCCGCCGCTGTGGGCGGGGCGCTGGCGGCCGTCAGGCCGCCTGGGGCTTGCTGCGCGACCAGATCAGATCGTGCGTGCCGTCCTCGCCTTCGATCAGGCGGGCGTAGACCGTGGCCGGAAACGAAGGATCGTCGAGGGTCACGGAGATGTACTCCCGCCCGGCCTCGCTGGTCTTCTTCCACGCCGCGCCGATGTCGTGGCTGGCGGCCTGCAGGCGGTAGTCGGGGGCCTTCTCGTTGTCGCCCTTGTCGTTGGGAACCAGCTTGACCTTGACATTGAGCGTCAGGGTGCGAAGCGTGCCGGTAAAGCCGTCTTTGTCTGCGGTGAAGGTGCCGATGTTGGCCATGATGGATCTCCTTTTGGTGCAACAAGGTTCGCGCCCATCGCGTCCTTGTTGTGATCCGGCCGGCGGGGGACGGGCGGGCTGCACCGCTTGCGGTCGCAACGCAGTGGAGAGCCGGGAGGCGAAAAGAATTTGTCCCGCGAGGAATCTGCGCAGCAGAGGGGAAATTGTTTTCGCTGGACGGTTGCAGCCAGGAAGCCCGAGGCGCAGCCGCGCCACCGCCAGGATTCACAACAACACAAGGACGCCTTGGGCTGAACCGCACCGAAAGGAGACAGTGCCGGCTCGGCATCCCCGCACGAAGGCTGCACCGGCTCGCCCCCCCTGACGCGGGCCAGGTCAACCACCTGACGACAGGCGAGAACGCCCCCACCGCACCTTGCGGCGCCAGTCTTGAGGCGTGGCGTGGAAGCTCCATGGCGATGCCGGGCGGGATGTCCGTGAACCGTCCTTCGTGACGTGATGGGCGAGAACCGTCAGCGTTGAGGACGGCACGCATTCGCACAACCTGTCGCAGCAAGCTCCAGCGTGATCGCCACCAGCCTACCGGCGCGCTGATACATCTGCCGAGGATAGATGGTCAATATTTGGAATATTCATGTTCCCAACAGGAACATGAATATTCTAATCAATGGTATAATCTAGCTTTCGTGGCAAATTTTTAGGATTCGCACCATGATCAGTGAGATGCAAAAATAACGACAATTACCAGCATTTGTATGATCGTTCTCCGCGAACTGCGCGCAGAACGTGGCATTCACCAAGCGCAAGTCGCCGACTGGATCGGCAAAACGCCGAGCGCCTGGACGAAGGTTGAATCGGGCAAAAGTCCGCTGCAATTTGAGACATTTATCAGGGTTTGCAACAGCTTCCAAGTCATGCCATCGGCAGTGATGGCCACCGCAGAGCGATACGCGGCGCTGCTGAGTCAGAACGGGTGGGCAGTGCTTTCGTCAGAACTGGAGTCGGGTGACGATGGTTTGCTCCACCAAGCACAGGAGTACTGGACGTCACCAGGTGGTCGTAACGTGCACCCGAATCGTTGGGGCTTCTCGTCAGTACTCAATGGCCCGATCTACAACTTGGACAACACCATCACGCTTGCAGCTGTGTTCCAGTACGTACTCGACCCTGCGTTCAAGATGACGCAACTGAATCCACCCCTGGTGCCAGCAGCAAGCGGTATTTGATGCCGCTTTGCTGTAGGGCGTTGAATCCGGGCGCGGCCACCGCCGCGCCCGGATTTTTTTGAAGTTCACCGCGCCCAGGGCGGAACGGCCTGGGCGCGGTGCTGACGATGGCTATTCCTTCGTCTCGATGATCCACCACACGGCGCGCGCCAAGGCGCGGCCCGTGATGGGGTGAATGTCGGTGAGGTCGGCGCGGACCGTCCAGCCCCAAGGCGGACGGTAGCCGCGCACGTCGCCATCGCCATGCCAGCGGCGGGCGCGCACCGTGCCGGGGGCGTAGATCGCCGCCATGCGCGGGCGGCTGGTGGTGTTGATGGTGGGCATGGTTCGGCTCCCTGCGGCAAAGCGCCTCGGCCGGGGCGCTTGCCTTCGGCATGGGTCAAGCGGCCAATGCCTCGGCGGGTTCATCCGCCACAGTGGCGACTTCTTCCACACCGTCCTGCTCCGCATCCTGCGGGCATTCCTGGGGCGCCTCTGCCGTCTTGAAGATGGCAGGCATCCAGCCCGTGCGGTTCACCAGCCGCTCGGCCTCGCTGGCAATGTAGGCCTTCTTGAGCTTCGCCAGCCGGTGGACGCTCTCGGGCGCGAACTTGCCCACGGCTTGCAAAACCGCCGCCTTCGGAACGTGCTTGAAGTAGCCTTCCGCTGTGGGTTGCCACCATGCTGCCATGTCGAGGCCCACGGCCTGCGCCAGTTCCGCGCCGGGCTGGTGCACCGTGGCGCGAGACGTCACCACGTCCACCGTGGAAGCCACGCAGACGGCCAGCAGCTTGACCAGTTCGCCTTGCTCCATCGCCAGCAGCTCGGCGAACAGTGCGGCGCTGTCCTCGGGCAGCTTGCAGCCCCAGGTTTCTTGGAGTTCGCGCAGCGCCACGCCGGCGGGCGATTCCGGCCAGTCCGGGGCTATGCCTTCCAACCGGTCTTGCACCGTGAGGCGCACGCCCAGCGGCAGATCATGGCCGTAGTAGCGGCCTTGCAAGGCGGTCTGCACCATGCCATGCACCAGTGCGGCCAGCGCGACGTGCGGATGCCGGGCCACTTCGATTTGCAGCGCGGCGGTGCGATGGGCGCTCAGGCGCTGGGCCAGCCGGTCGGAGATCGCTGCGGCCTTGGGCGCTTCGTCGTTCTCGCCGTCGCCGTCCTCGGCTTCGCCCTCCACACTGCCGAAGCCTTGCCGCAGCTTCTCCAGCGTGCGCAGCGCCTTGGCCTCGGCCTCGCGCAGCAGCCCGCGATGAATCACGGCCTCGCCGTTGCGGTCAATGGTGACGATGGCCCCAGCTGCGGCCTTCACGTTCGCGGCATATCCCTGCAAGCCATCCTCCAGCGCCTGCAACTGCTCGCTCAGCCGTTCGCCTTCCTCTTGCAGCGCGTCGGCCTTGTCCTCGTCCTCGGCGTCCGTCGCGGCATCAATGGCTTCGGCTACCTCCTGCATCTTGGCTTGCAGCTTCTCGATGCGCTGCGCTTCGCGCTTGTTGGGTTCGCGCCGCTCTCTCGGAGCACGCTGGAAGGCGTGCAGGTCGGCGTGGGTCACGCCCGGCGTGGCATCGGCCCAAGCCCAGCCTTCGGCCTTCACTTCGGCGGCGATGCCTGCCAGCTTGTCTTGCGCCAGCCGTTCCAGCAGCGCGGCGTCTGTCAGGTACACGCCCGCATCGCCTTCCGCGAACAGGTCGTGGCGGATGCCGCCGCCTGCCTGCTCGTAGGCATCCAGCCCGACGAAGCGCACCAGCGGGTGCCGGTAGGCGTCAATCTCGCGCTCGGTGAGGCGTTCGCGGAGCGCGGACGGTTGGCGCTGCCACTGCGGGGCTTCGTAGAACGCGGCTTCCTGCGCGGCGTGGTCGTCGGTGATGGACAGCGCCATCAACTGGTCAAGGCTCACGGCGTCGGCCCGGTAGTCGCCCATCAGGCGCGGCGACACGTTCGCCAGCTTCAAGCGCCGCTGCACCACCAGCGGCGTGACGCTGAAATCCGCCGCAATGTCCTCAATGGGGCGGCCTTCAGCCACCAATGCTGCGAAGGCCTCGAACTGGTCGGCCGGGTGCATGGCTTCGCGCTGCACGTTCTCGGTGAGGCTCGCCGTGCGGGCCGTGCCATCGGCCACCTGCAGGCAAGGCACGTCCCAATCCTTGGCGATGCGGTGCTTTTTCGCCAGCAACTTCAACGCAGCCAGCCTGCGGCCCCCGGCCACCACCTCGTAATGCTCGCCATTGGCGGCGGGAATCACGATCAGGTTTTGCAGCAGGCCCACGCGCTGAATGCTCGCGGCCAGTTCGGGAATGGACATGCGCGGGACGGTCTTGCGCACGTTGCGGCCCGTGGGGCGCAGCACCAACCGCGACAGCGGAACCAAAATCATGTGCTTGCTCGGGTCGGCAGCTTGCAGCACGTTGGCTCGGGTGTCGAGGGCTTGGGGTTCGGTGGTGGTAACGGCGTTCATGGTGAATCTCCAATCGAATGAAACAAGGGAATGGAGGGGAACCGCCCCTCCGGCGGGGAAAACGTCAGAGGGGGTCACGCCTTGAGGGCGCGCATACCATCAGCCAGCAGCCACAGGGCGCGGTTCAGGCGAATGTCCGAATCAATGCCCTGCACGGGCCGGGTCTGCTGCCTGCGGCCATTGGCGGCGCGGCCAGCCAATCCGCCCTTGGTCAGGTTCTCCTGCGTGCGGTTGAACACGCTCCACAGGTCGGGGCGGCGGTCGTCGAACCGGCGCGGCATCAGGATTTGCGATTCCGTGATGGGTGCGGGCTTGTCCGGGTCGTCGTACTTGAGGGACAGCGCGGCGCGGGCGAACACTTCGGATTCGCCATCGTCCAAGGTAACGGCGCGCATGGCATCGCGGGAGTCGCGCACGCGGTCAAAGCCGCTCAGCACCTGATACGCGCCCTCGATCACCAGCCCGGCCACATCGCCTTTGTGGGGCACGCGCACATCGGCCACGGTGTCGCCACACACAAGGCCATTGCTGCAAACGAATCTGAACTGCCCCGCCAGCATCTGATAGCTGCTGGTGCCGTCATGCGAGTTCAGCAGCACGATTTCGTTAGCTTCCGCGCCGTTGATCTGGCTGGCATGGCGCAGGCGCAGCAGGTGTTTCGTGTGCTCGCGCTTGCCTTCATCGCGCACGCGGGTCTGGCACACCATGAAGGGTTGAAACCCCTCCTTGCGAAGCTCGGTCAACACGGCAGCCGTGGGGATGTAGCTGTACCGCTCGGAACGGCTCGCATGCGGGGCATCCGCGAAGATGGACGGCGCCACGCGCAAGATTTGGTCATCGGACAGCGGGGAATCGCTGCGCAACGACGGGGACCGGGAAGCGAAACGGGATGCGAGTTGCATGGTCTTTCTCCTGAACAAAAAGGCTGTTGAAGAAAACCGCACACCGGATTCCAAGATTCGGAGCCCAGCCTTTCGGCTGTTCGGTGCGGTCGGCACGAGGAACCCGGTTGGCCCTGTTGCCACCGTCTTTCCTGAGTTCATCGCCCGCGGCCAAAGGAGCGCGCGGCCGGGGGCCGTCAAGGAAACAAGCGCAGGGTGGGTGCGGCCCGCAGGCGCAGCCGAGGACACGGCCCTGCGCGCCTTGGCGGCACCCGGCCGCGGGCTACGGTCGCGGACAAGGTGATGAGTCAGGAAAGACGGCTGGACATGGCAACGGCCGCCTCTGTGTGCCGGACTGCACGGCAAGCGCAAGCGCGCAGGCACGAAGCTGGAAGCCGGGCCGTAGGCGTCAGCCGCGCGGAACGAGGGAACGATGGAAGCCCGTCAGGGGAGAGACGCCGCAGGGGCTCGATGCGCAGCACGACAGCGCGGCCGGTCATGTTTCTCGGCCGGCAACGCCCGGACATCCATGCTCCGTCTTTGGTCACGTCAGCAGTTCACTTGCGCCTTAGCTCGATAGACCATATGATTTGTATATGTTTCATATAGATCAAAGCACATGGGTATCGTGAACATCGACGACGATCTGCACGACCAATTGCGCAAGGCAAGCGCAGTGTCGTGCCGGTCGATCAACGCCCAGGCAGCGTTCTGGATCAGGATCGGCATGCTGTGCGAAATGCATCCGACACAAAGCTTCAACGAGATCGTTGCTCGCGAACTGCGGGCGGCA
This sequence comes from Diaphorobacter nitroreducens, assembly GCF_002214645.1. Classification (NCBI taxonomy): domain Bacteria; kingdom Pseudomonadati; phylum Pseudomonadota; class Betaproteobacteria; order Burkholderiales; family Comamonadaceae; genus Diaphorobacter; species Diaphorobacter nitroreducens. The sequence goes on along the minus strand of NZ_CP016278.1, from coordinate 963,998 downwards.
GGCGTAGTCGCTCAGCCTGTCAAGATAGGAGCGACATGACCAAGCGCCCCGAGGAAATCGCGCTGCTGGCAGAGTCGGGCCGGCTATTGGCGCAGGTGTTCGACCGTCTTGATCGATTGAACCTGATCGGCATGTCCACGATGCAGGTCAACGATCTGGTCGACGGCCTCATCGTCCACGTGCTCAACGCGCGCCCGGCCAGCAAGGGGCAATATGGCTACGCCTACGCACTCAACGCTTCGCGCAACCACGTGGTCTGCCACGGCATCCCGTCCACGGCGGAAATCCTGCAGGACGGAGACATCGTGAATTTCGATATCACGCTGGAGAAGAACGGGTACATCGCCGATTCCAGCAAGACCTATCTCGTGGGCGAGGTAGCGCCACCGGCCAGGCGGCTCGTGCAGACGGCCTACGAGGCGATGTGGAAAGGCATCCGGACCGTCCGGCCAGGCGCCACGCTCGGCGACGTGGGCCATGCCATCGAGCGGCATGCCCGCCGCAATGGCTATTCGGTGGTCAGGGAGTATTGCGGCCACGGCATCGGCCGCGAGATGCACGAGGAGCCCCAGGTGCTGCACTGGGGCCGCCCGCGCACCGGGCTGGTGCTGCGCGAGGGCATGGTGTTCACCATTGAACCGATGGTGAACCAGGGGCGGCACGCCGTGCGCACCGAAGACGACGGCTGGACCGTCGTCACGCGCGATGGGCAACTGTCCGCGCAGTTCGAGCACACCGTGGCAGTCACCCAAAGTGGTGTGAGCGTTCTGACGTTGCGCCCCGGCGAAAATCCACATTGAGCCAGCAGCCAAGCTTGAGGCGCCTTGCGGCGCCCCAATGATCAGGTCAGACAGCAATCCGCCCGGCCGGCCGCGCATCCTGCGCATAGGCGCTCAGCCGCTTCTCGGCACGGAAGTGCAGATCACGTTCGACCGGCAACCCCAGCCGCCCGCGAACCGCTTCAAGTTCCTGCAGACTGACCCAGCCCAGCTCGGGTATCCCCAGGCCGAGATCGCACAGCCCAAAGGCGTGGTCGTGGTCATCAGGGTCGATCTCGGTCAGCAGCCAGGTTGCGCCGGCATCCGGCGTGAACAGCTTGACCACGGGCGCCGGATCGAAGTCCGGGTTCACCAAGGATTCGCGGCCGTTGGCCAGCAGCACGACGCGTTGCTCGTCGGTGATGAGTGCGTTGTTCATGGTGAACTCCTGAAAGGTTGCCGGGCGGAATTGCCCGACCCTTGCAGGGCACGGCGCAGCACAAGCAGTCAGGGGTCCACGACGGACGCCAGGACGCAAGCGCCATCGGCGCGTAGCCCTTGACGGCGAGCACGCCGTGGCAGCATGAAGGGAACAGCAAGACCGCCCACACCTCGCCCACTCCACACACTTGGTTCCTGCGGCAAGCGCAGCGCGCAGGCCCGAATGGGCCGGAGGCGTCAGGGATGGAAGCCCGACAGGGGCGAGACGTCGCAGGCGGCGCGATGCGAAAGCACGACAGCTCGGCGGCGGCATGCCGAGACGCCGGGGGCAGTCCGCAGTGCAGATGCGTTGATGCGCGCATGGGGTTCGCCCTCCTACGCCGCAGCAAGTTGTCCCGATTGACAGTGAACGTCACCATGTTCCCATGCAGCACGTTCATGGAGTCCGAGGTGGAGCAGTCAAGACAAACATCCAACGCAGACAGCACCGACACAGGCCAATCACTTCCTCAACCAGGAACGGAGGCTTACGCGGCACTTCCGCAGTTACTCAGCTGTAGCCCCCTTCCCTTCCGGCGTACCATCCGCCGCGGCGAACTGCGACAGATCGTCCCCCTGGCAGAGACAACAATCTATGAGATGGAACAGCGCGGCGAATTTCCCAGGCGCTTCCGCCTCACGGCCCGCTGCGTCGTCTGGGATCTGGAAGAGGTCGAGGCCTGGATCGAGGAACGCAAGCAGGCCTCGCGCGCTGCAAAGTCCGCTGCGCCCGCCGCCCCCGATGTCAGGCTGCGCCGGTACCGGCCGATCCGATGAACGACCGCGACACGGCGCAGCCCACATCAGGGCAGCCCGGCATCCGTCCGGACCAGCGATGTGCCCGGCAGAATCTGCACCATCTGGGCGACGGCCCGTGCCACGGCCGTATCGCGATCCGGCTCGCCAATGCCAAAGGTTCAGAAATAATGCAAAAAACTCACTTTAAGTGATCTTTCTTCTATAAAAGCGAACCTTTGATGCCCTATTCATACCGAGTCTCAGTACATTCATCGCACCGCCCTCCCATCCAGGGCCACGCTAAGCATGGGAACCAGTCATTCTGCGGCTACCCCACGGGAGCACGGGGCGCCCCGCACACCGCCTGGGCCGCATGATCCTGCTGCAACTGAGCGCACTGGTGCCGCACGCCGGATCCGCCTTCTCTGGCGCTCTGATGAACCACCTCTCCTGCCAACCGCTGGCGCGCCGACTGACCTGGTGGCTGATCGCCTGCATGGCGCTGGCCAGTTGCGCACTCGGCCCTGACCGCCACGCTGGTGCTGGCGCGGTGCCAGTGGCGCAGAGATGGTGGAGGTGTGCACCAACCAGGGCATGCGCTGGTAGTCCGGGAACCACCACGTGCGACATGGCAACCCATGCGGAAGCGACTGCAGACGTCAGCGGCAGCAAGCTACTCTTGGCCACGCGATGAATAACAGGCGGGGCTGGCGCAATAGCGTTCGTAGGCTAGCCACCGCTTCTCGGCCGCCCGAGCCAGAGTCTCACTGAAGCAGCTCCCGCCGAATCTCCTAAAAAAACGTCCGATCCGATGCTCTGCCTCTCTGGCGATTGCGTCATGGCGTCGCTTCCACCGGGAGGCTCTCGCCATGCGCCGCCACATCGCTGCCCGCCATTTCCCGGAACAGCAGGCGGCTGACGCGCGTCACGATCTCGTCGATCTGGCTTTCGCTGCACACCAGTGGCGGCAGCAGACGGACAGTACGCTCGCGGGTCACGGTGATCAATAAGCGCTGCTCTGCCAGCGCCCGACCAACCAGTTCCTGGCAGTTCCTATCCAGTTCGATCCCGGCCATCAGACCCGCGCCTCGGACAGCCCGTACGTTCGGATGGCCGTGCAAGGCATTTTGCAAGCCAGCCAGTAGGCGATCTCCCAGCACGGCGGCCCGATGAGGGAGGCGCTCCCTCTCCATGACATCAAGGACGGCGCAGGCCACGCGGCAGGCTAACGGGTTGCCGCCGAAGGTGGAGCCATGCTGCCCCGGCGAGAACAGGTCGGCTGCGGCGCCGCGCGCCAGGCAAGCGCCGATGGGGAATCCGTTGCCCAGCGCTTTGGCCAGGGTCATGACGTCAGGTGTGATGCCTGCGTGCTGGTGGCCAAACCAGGCTCCCGTGCGGCCAAGGCCCGCCTGAATCTCATCGAGCATCAACAGCCATCCATGCTGATCGCACAACGAGCGCAATGCCTGCATGTACCCGGGGCTGGCGGCCCGGATACCCCCTTCGCCCTGAACTGGCTCAATCAGCACGGCCACGATGCCGTGCAACTCCTGCGCGGCATGCCGCACCGCCTCAATGTCATCGAACGCAACCCGCACGAAGCCGGGCGTCAGCGGCCCAAAGCCATGCTGGCCGGCTGCACTGTCGGTAGCGGCGAGCGTAGCGAGCGTGCGGCCATGAAAGGCGTTCTCCATTACCAGAATCTGCGGCTGCGCGATCTGTTTGCGGTGGCCGTGCAGCCGGGCGAGCTTGATGGCGGTTTCATTGGCCTCAGCGCCCGAGTTGCAGAAGAAGACCCGCTCCATGTTGCACAGTTTGCAGAGGCGCTCGCCCAGCCGTTCCTGCCAGTCAATGCGGAAGACGTTGGAGGTATGCATCAGTGTCTCGGCCTGTTCCGCGATGGCGGCCGTGATCGCGGGATGGGCGTGGCCCAGGCTGGTGACGGCGACACCGGCAATGGCATCCAGATACTCCACCCCTTGTTCATCCCATAGACGCGCACCACTGCCGCGCACAAAAGAAATGGGTTGGCGCGAGTAGGCCCGCATCAAATGGGAGCGTGCAGAGTGCATGGCAATATCCTCAATGCTTGATTTGATAAGTGAACTGGCGTGTCCGCTGATGCGCTAACAGACCGTGCTGATTGGCGTGACCGCCAGTTGGTGGGAGCAGCAATTCAGCGCAATTAGCCTGTTGGGTGCTGAGCAACGCGCTGACAACCTGGCGGCATGCCAGGGCAGTAGCTTCCGGCAGAGAAATGCCATTGAGCCAATGCCCAGCCAGGGTGGCGCAGAACAGATCGCCGGTGCCCTTGGGCGCGACATTGATGCGCGGATGCGTGATGACCTCGACCTGCGTGCGGGTGACAAACACCACCTGCATTTCGTCGTGGGACCAAGTGTCGGGAGCAGCGCTTGTCACAGCGACCCACCGGGTACGTCCTGTCAGTAAGGTACGCGCAGCGGCGACCACGCTTTCCGTGTCATTGACTGCCAGGCCGGTCAGTTGCGCCAGCTCGAAGCCGTTCGGTGTCAGCCCATCGGCCAGTGGTAGCAAGCTCCTGCGATAGGCATCAACCAGCCGGGCATCCACATAGATGCCGTGGTCGTGATCGCCCAACACCGGGTCGATCACGATGCGCAGATGGGTGTCCTCCTTCAACAACTGCCCTATCCAGCGCGCCAAGGCATCGGCTTGTACCGGATCGCCGAGATAGCCGACCAGGAGGACGCGCAGCGCACGCGTGGCCCCACGTGCCGTCAGATCCTTCAAGTAGCCTTCGAACCACTCGACGGGCACGACGCCACCGTGCATCGTCGGGTAATGCGGGGTATTGCTGAACACCACGGTAGGCACTGCAGCCACCGACAGGCCGAGGCCTTCGAGTGTGGGAACGGCGACGTTATTGCCCACACGGCCATAGACCACCTGAGATTGGACGGACACCACATCGACGGAGAGTGGATTCACGGCTGTTCTCCGCATGGATCAGCCTCAAAGCCATCAAGCCAGCGATTGAACACCTCCGAAGCCGCTTGGGACAATCGCGCCTGCAGCGCCTGTGCCTCGGCGCGCAGGTCGTGCGGGTCCACGCCCGCCTGGGCCAATTCGCAGGCATGGCCGACCAGCCAGGACTCAATCCGGCGCGGGTCGGCCTCCAGGTGACATTGCAGCCCCAGCACATAACGGCCCACGGCAAACGCTTGATTGGCGCAGATCGCGGTTCCCCCCAGGCGCGCCGCACCAGGTGGAATATCGAAACGGTCCCCGTGCCAGTGCAGCACCGGCACGCCCTCCAGCGCTGCGAGCGGCGACGCCGCTCCTTCCGGTGTCAGCGCCAGCGGCGCAAAGCCAATCTCCTTCACACCCATGGGTATGACCTCGGCGCCCAGCGCGCGGGCGATCAGCTGCGCGCCGAGGCAGATGCCTAGCAGCGGACGCCGCGATTGCAGCCGCGCACACACCAAAGCCATCTCCTGGGTGACACAGGGATACTGCCCATCATCGTATGCACCGATGGGGCCTCCGAGCATCACCAATAAATCGGCGCCCTGGCAGTCCAGCCGGCCGACGTCGTCATGCGCGGCATCGACATAGCGCACGGTGTAACCGCGTGCCTGCAACACGGGCTCCAGCGTACCCAGGTCCTCGAAATGCACGTGACGGATGGCGATGGCGGTCTTCATGATGGTTCCTCTGCTGCGGCATCGGTAGCAGTGGGCCAGTAGTAGTGGTCTGGATGGGGCCTGGCGCCGAAGATGGCCTGACCTACACGCACCACGGTGGCGCCTTCCTCGATGGCAATCTCGAAATCCCCTGACATGCCCATGGACAGCTCATCCAGTTCGATGCCGGCAGGAGCGCTTTCCCGCAGCCTGTCGCGCAGATCGCGCAGCAGGATGAAACACTGGCGCACCCGCTCGGCTTCGGCAGAGAACAGCGCCAGCGTCATCAGCCCGCGCACGCGCAGTGCAGAAAACGCGGGTAGTTGTTCAACGAAGCTCTGCACCCCCCGGGGGCCAGGCCGTACTTGCTCACCTCCCCGGAAGTGTTGACCTGCACGAACACGTCCAGCGAGCGACCCTCGGCCTGCAGGCGGCGGTCCAGCACCTCGGCCACGCGCAGGCTGTCCAGCGCCTGGAACTCGCTGGCAAGGCGCGCCACCAGCCTGGCCTTGTTGGTTTGCAGGTGGCCGATGACGGACCATTTCAGATCGCTCAGATCCTGCATAGCCTCCCATTTGCAGTGCGCCTCCTGCACTTTGTTTTCACCGAGCAAGCGGCAGCCGGCCGCATAAGCCAGGCGCAGGCTGGATTCGGGCTTGGTCTTGCTCACGGGCAGCAGCCGAACGCTGGCCGGATCGCGGCCGGAGCGTTGGCAAGCGGCGGCGATGCGGGCCTGCACGGCAGCTATGTTGTGACGAAAGTCTTCGACAGAAATGGCCTGTGGGTAGCGTCCATGCTGGTCGTGTCTGGTTGGGGTGCCCATTGACTCCGACATGGCTTACCCCTTCCTGATCGCGGGTTCGACAGCGGAGATGCCGATCGCCTTGCCGCGCGCACGTTGCCAGGGCAGCTCGCCGTTGAGTACGGCATAGCAGAGCATGCCGATCAACAATCCCCAGAAAGCACCGCCGATGCCAAACATCATGATGTTGGATGCAGCGGCAAGAAATGTGATCAATGAAGCTTCACGTGCCTTGGCGTCAGTCATGGCGCTGGCGAGGCTTCCGCCGATGGTTCCCAGCAACGCCAGGCCGGCCAGCGTGGTGATGAACGTGGCGGGGAAAGCCATGAAAACAGTGGCCAGCGTTACCCCGAACACGCCAACCAGGATGTAGCAAACGCCTGCGGCGATGCCTGCGATCCAGCGCTTGGACGGGTCTTCGTGCGCTTCCCTGCCAGTAGCGATGGCTGCCGTAATGGCAGCAATGTTGAAGGCGTGAGAACCAAACGGTGCCATCAGCAACGATCCCAGCCCTGTAACGGTCACGATGGGATTGGCGCTGGTTTTGAAACCATCGTTGCGCAGCACCAGCATGCCCGGCATGTATTGCCCTGTCAGCGTGATCAGGAACAACGGCAGTGCAACACTGAGCATGGCGTTCAGCGAGAACTCCGGCATGGTGAAAACGGGAGCAGCCAGCTTCAACTCCAGCCCCGTCATATCGACGCGTTGCTGGATCAGCAAGAAGACCAGCCCGACCACAAGGATGCCAACGACGGCATAGCGCGCCATCACCCGCTTGAGCACCACATACGTGACGATCAGCAACCCTGCCAGCACGGGGTCCACGCTCATGCCGCCAAAGGCCTGGATACCGAAGTGCAACAGGATGCCGGCGAGCAGCCCGGCAGCCACACCGGGAGGGATCAAACGGATAACGCGCTCGAAGTAACCCGAAAGCCCAAGCACCACGAAAGCCACGGCTGAGACAATGTAGGCGCCGACCGCCTCCGCGTATGGCGTAGTCGCCAGTGCCGTCACCAAGAACGCTGCTGCCGGCGTGGACCAGGCCGTGATGATCGGCTCCCGGGTCAGCCAGCTCAGTATCAGTCCCGTCACCCCCACGCCAATAGAAATCGACCATACCCACGACGCCGTCAGCTCCGGGCTGAGCCCCGCCACCTTGGCCGCTTGAAACACCAGGATGAAAGTGCCACCATAGTTGACGATGACCGAAATAAGGCCTGCCACGATGGGATGGGTGAGGTCTCCCCAATGAACTGATGACGGCGAATGATCGGATGACATGACTCTTGTATAGCTCCCATGAAAAAAGGCGGTTGACCAGAGTTGGCATCTGATTTATATGATTTGAAAGGACTGATCCACCCATCCAATTTCAATAAGGTGTACCGACCAATTGTTCAAGCATGCCCAGCTCGAAACCGTCAAAGCCTGGATGGCAGAACCTGCCCATGGCGCTTTGTCGCTGCAGGTACGCATCCAACGCGCAGTGCGGCAACTGATCCTCGACGGTGCACTTGATGTAGGCCGTCCCCTGCCACCATCGCGCACCTTGGCCAAGTCACTGGGTGTCTCCCGCGACACAGTAGAGGCGGCATACAGCCAGTTGCATGCCGAAGGATTCATCGATCGACGCGTAGGAAGCGGCAGTTTCGTGTCTGCGCAAGTGCAGCGCCTGCCCGGTCGCGGCCTGGTGCGCCGAACTGCCACACGAAGACCACAGCTTCGTCTGAGCCAGCGGGGACATGCGATGCTGACTGGTGGTGGAGTACACGACTTTCTGGTACCTCGTGCCTTTGCACCCGGGGTACCTGAGACCCGCAACTTCCCGTTGCATACCTGGGAGCGGTTGCAACGACAGGTGTTCAAGGAGTACGGGACTCAGGCACTGCTACACAGCCCGCCTCAAGGCATGGAGCTGCTACGCCGGGCCATTGCTGATTACGTCAGTCTTGAGCGGGGCACGCGCGCCACTCCCGATCGCGTGCTAGTCCTTACCAGTTCTCAGCAGGCGCTGACCTTGTGCGCCAATGTGCTGCTCGATGCTGGCGAGAGCATCTTTATCGAGGACCCCGTCTACCACGGCGCACGCAAGGCGTTCGATGCAGCCGGCCTCACATGCGTCCCCGTACCTGTGGATGGCGAAGGTATGCAGGTCGAGCGGCTGCATGCAGAGCAGACCGCCAGAGCTGTTTTCCTGACCCCCTCGCATCAGTTTCCCACGGGTACAACGCTTGCGCTGGATCGACGCTTAGCCGTCATCGAGTGGGCGCAGCGAGAGAAAGCCTGGATCATTGAAGACGATTACGACAGCGAGTTTCACTACGCGGGCAAACCCACGGCGTGTGTGCAAGGGCTGGACCCTCATGAGCGCACGATATATATCGGCACATTCACAAAGTCTCTGTTTCCCGGCTTGCGCATCGGCTACATGGTTCTGCCGCCTCACCTTGTACAGCCAATGACGGTGGCCCGCACTCTGCTGGATGGACACAGCGCACCGATTCCCCAACTGACGCTGGCTCGCTTCATTGAGGGAGGGCATTTCGGGGCTCATGTGCGAACCATGCGCACTGTCTATGCCCAGCGGCGAAACGCCTTAGCAGGGCTGATTCAAAAATACTTATCCGGTTACCTGGAGCCACGGGTGCCGACCGGGGGCATGCAGATGCCCTGTCTTCTCACCAAAGACATATCGGAAGCGGAGGCCGTAGCGTCCGCGTGCAGAGCAGGCATCGACCTGCTGGGGCTGACAACCTTGTATGCCTCCTGTAAACATGAGGCTGGATTTCTGATGGGTTTTGCCGCTCACACTCCAGGGGAGATGGAAGTCGCAGTAAAGAAGTTGTCGAGCGTCTTGCGTGCGTTGAATCGCAAAACCACCTGAATCATTAAACCGAACCACCGTGTCTGCAGCTATCTCGTCTGGCCAATGCAATCCCTCGGATTTCTGAATCAACAAGCCTAGATGTTGGGGGAACGGTTTGACACGCTATCCGACTGGCGGGTGTGGTCAGCCGAGCGGGCGCTTGATGTCCAGGCGGCTCAGGAAGGCACTTCTGCTCCAGCGAGCCCCAACAGCAGCGCCAGCATCCAACAGTGCAACTTTCTCTTCCCCTCCGCTGCGGACGGTAACAACAATGACCGGCGCACGGGAGCATTGACGGAATTTCCGCAGAATGTCCGTTCCGTCGATGTCGGGCAGGCACAGATCCACACTCACCATTCAGCAGCGCACGGCCGCGTACTTATACAGGGGATCTGTCCTTCGATGATGCATGGCGCGTGATAGACGAACGAGACACGAAAGGCACGGTTCCGCGCCCAGCTGTTGTGGCCAGGCCGTCCTTGCAGACGGCCCATCCGGAAGCAAGCTTCTTCAGGTCTCTTTCCCGAACCATTCGTACAGTTCGACGGCGACAAGGACAGCTATCGTTGCTCACCGAGCGTTGGCGGAAACACGGTGGTCGGCCGCAACGGGGCTGGCGCGGCCGCAGCTCTTCGGCCAAGCCGTTGCGTCAGGTTGCGGCACACGCTTTCGGGGGCCGCATTGATGATATTTGCGATCTCTCGTAGCTGCGGCAGTTTTCGCTGGCGGGTCGAAAAAATGTCTTCACCAGTCGCTTTCTGCATCAAGTCCAGTAGATAGTCCAGCCGTTGCGCGATAGAACCCTCACGCAGGCGCATCATGCCGGCGGCACGCGCTTGTCCTTGTCGGAAAGCAGCAGCCAAGACCAGTACACGATGGGCCTCGTTATCCAGCTCAACGGTTTTTATTTGGCTGGGAACTACTGCGGTTGCACAGAACGCATAGGGCAGAGACAGTACCGCTTCAGCGCCAAGTAAGTCCCCAGGCAGTGCCAAATGCACCAGGCCGGTACCTGAAGGCGGATCAAGCTCCAAACGCACCATACCTTTGGCCACTTGCCAAACGGGTCCAGCTTCTCCTGCGCGAAATAATCGCTCGCCGGCCGTGAGTTCCCTTTCAGGCATGCCGATGACCGCAGGATTAAATGGAACCATGGGGCACTCCCTTGCGGTGAGATACGTCTTCCCGCATCTGCTTTTTCACAGCTGCGTCATCCATCAACTCGTACCACATCGCGTTGAGCACAGCGAACGCAGCCGCGAGCGGCAGGCCGAGAATCCAGGCGAAATACCACATCGTCGTTTCCTTTCAAAGGAGAGTTTTTCAGTAGGCGTGATCGCCATGGGTGACGTCGCGTGGACGCACCTTGCCCCACATCACGCGATACACCCAGGCGGTGTAGGCCAGGATCAGGGGAACAAAGACGACGCTGCACACCAGCATGACGAACAGCGTCAGATGGCTGGAAGACGCGTCCCACACGGTCAGAGACGAGCGCAGGTCAATCGACGACGGTACGATGAAGGGGAACATTGAAGCCCCCACGCTCAGTACGATTCCGGCCACCGACAGGCCGCTGAAGATCACCGTGATGCCTTCCCAGCGTGCGCGCAATCCAACGAGTGCCAGCAGTGCGCCGGCGAACCCCAGAGCCGGGGCCAGCATCGTCCAGGAATGGTTCCTGTAGTTGGCGAACCAGGCACCGGCCACGCCCGAAGCCACGTTCTTGAGCAGAGGGTTGGAAGGGCCATTGGGCACATGGGGGCTGATCAACTGGTAGCCGGACATGGACGACCACAGCCACACCCCGGCCAAGGCGTAGAGCACGACCGTGGCGACACTGGCGAAGCTGGCGCAGCGGCGCGACCGGTCGGCCACTGTGCCTTCGGTCTTCAAGGCAAGCCAGGCGCCACCATGCATGACCAGCATGGAGACCGACACCAGGCCAGCGAGCAGCGCGAAGGGATTGAGCAGCCCGAGGAAGCTGCCCTGGTAAACCATGCGCATGTCGCCGGTGTAGTAGAAAGGCACTCCCTGCAGCACATTGCCCAGCGCCACGCCGAAAATCAATGCGGGCACAAAGCCGCCAACGAACAGCGCCCAGTCCCAGGTGTTGCGCCATTTCGCGCTTTCCTGTTTGCTGCGGTATTTAAAGCCGACAGGTCTGAGGATGAGTGCGAACAGGGTAGCGAACATCGCCAGGTAAAAGCCAGCAAAGGACATCGCATAGACATGCGGCCAAGCGGCAAAGATGGCGCCACCTCCCAGGATCAGCCAGACTTGGTTGCCTTCCCACACAGGGCCCACGGTATTGATGACGACACGGCGCTCCACGTCGTTTCGGGCCACGAACGGCAGCAGGCTGCCCACGCCCAGGTCGAAGCCGTCGGTCACGGCAAAGCCGACGAGCAGCACGCCCAGCAGTAGCCACCAGATGACGCGCAGGACGTCGTAGTCGAGGAGTGTGTGAAGGATCATGCTGCGTCTCCGGATGTTTCGAAAGTGGCGGGTTGGAATTGACCCGCACGGACTGGTCCGATCAGTGGAGCCGCAGCTCCGTTCGATTGCGGCGTTTCCACCTCTGGTCCCTTGCGAATAGCCTTGAGCATCAGCTTCATCTCTACGACGATCAGTGCCGTGTAGATGGCCGCGAAACCTAGCAACGTAAACAGCACAGTGCCAGCGCCGAGTTCAGACACAGCCATAGCGGTGGGCAGTACGCCTTCCACGGCCCAGGGCTGGCGCCCCATTTCTGCCACGATCCATCCGCACTCGGCGGCAATCCAGGGCAACGGAATGGACCACACTGCGAGCAGCAGCAGCCGAGGGTGAGCATCCAGCCGACGCCGGGCCGACAGCCAGAAGAACGTGGCCGTAAGCGCAATGAAGAAAAGTCCCAGGCCCACCATCACACGGAACGACCAGTACAGCGGTGCCACCTGCGGCACCGTATCCCAAGCGGCCTTTGCAATTTGTGCCTCTGTGGCCTGACGCGGATCGTCTACATAGGCTTTGAGCAAAAGCGCATACCCCAACCGGTGCCCGTGCAGCTCGAATGCCAAGCGCGCCTGGGCAGGGATAGCATCGTCCGAGCGGGCGGCGCGGATTCTCTGCAAGGCGTCATAGGCCTGGATGCCTTCACGGATATGGCGTTCAGCCTGTTGCACCAGTTGGTTGATGCCGGGGATTTCCGTGTTCAGTGAACGCGTACCGATCAGGCCCATCACCCAGGGGATGTGCACCGCGTAATGCGTCTTGCGGGTCTCCTGGTCGGGAAAACCGATGACGGTGAACGAAGCTGGCGCTGGTTCAGTGTCCCACATGGCTTCGATCGCCGCCAACTTCATCTTCTGATGCTCGCTTGTCGCGTAGCCGCTCTCATCACCCAGGACCACGACCGACAGAGAAGCCGCCAGGCCGAAGGAGGCCGCAACTGTCATTGAACGCTTTGCGAGTTCAGTATGGCGACCTTTGAGCAGGTACCAAGCGGACACCCCCAGCACAAAGATGGCCGCCACGGTGTAGCCCGCTGATACCGTGTGAACGAACTTGGCCTGAGCTACCGGGTTGAACAGCACGTCGTAGAAGCTGTCCACCTCCATTCGCATCGTCTGCGGATTGAGCTTGGCGCCCACCGGGTTCTGCATCCAGCCGTTGGCGATCAGGATCCACAGCGCAGAAAAATTGGTCCCCAGCGCTACCAGCCAGGTCACGATGCAGTGCGCCACCTTGGACATGCGCTCCCAGCCAAAGAAGAACATGCCCACGAAAGTCGCTTCGAGGAAAAAAGCCATCAAGCCTTCAATGGCCAACGGAGCGCCGAAGATATCCCCCACGTAGTGGCTGTAGTAGCTCCAGTTCATGCCGAACTGAAACTCCATCACGATGCCTGTGGAAACGCCCAGCGCGAAGTTGATACCGAACAGCACGCCCCAGAATTTGGTCATCTGACGCCATACGGTGCGACCGGTCATGACGTAAACGGTTTCCATGATGGCCAGCAGCACGGCAAGCCCGATCGTGAGCGGCACGAACAGGAAATGGTAGAGAGCGGTCATCGCGAACTGCAGCCGCGATAAGCCGACGACGTCGAGATCCATGGTGAAGAGCCTTTCTTGAATGGATAAGGTCGGAAAATTAGTGCTGACGCAGCGCCGCCAGCGCCGCCTCAAAGTCGGGAGTGCCGCGCTGGTGCTGGGCCACCATACGTCCGTGGTTCATCACGATGAGGCGGTCGGCGAGCTGGGCCTCGCGGCGCAGGTGGGTGGCAATCAATACGGTCTTGGATCGAGCGTTCCTGACCAACCGCGCGAGTACGTCCTCGGCTGTCGGGCCGTCCAGACTCTCGCTGGGCTCGTCGAGCAGCCAGAAATCGGCCGGGTGCAGCAGCAGCCGCGCCAGCGCGAGTCGGCGCGACTGTCCGCCCGACAAGCCAAGCCCCCCTTCGCCCAGCCGTGTATCGAGTCCATGCGCGAACTTCCGGACGTCGCCGACCAAGCCGCTGGCCTGTAGAGCAGCCCAGAGCTGATCGTCGGTTGCGTCCGGCGCGGCCAAGCGCAAGTTGTCGCGCAGGCTGTCTTGGAACAGTTCTGTGCGCTGTGTGAGCCAGGTACAGCCCTGGGCTTGCACTGTGCCCCTATGCGCGTAGATCTCGCCGGCGATCAACTGCAGCAGCGTGGACTTACCGGCACCGCTCGGACCGATTACTGCCACGCATTCACCTGGACTGATGTGCAGGTCGATAGCGCGCAACGCGGGACCATCAGATCTACGGTAGTACGTCTCCGCCGCCACCAGGCGCGCGACAGCGGCACCATCGCCAGGTCCCCCGAGTCGAGCCAACGTCGAGAACTCCGGCGCGCGCTGGACCTGGTTAAGCCGTGGACCGAGGCGGCGGACCGCGAGCCAACTGCGTCCGGCGTCCAGCGCTCCCCGGCGTAAAGACGAGAACGGCTCCAAAGCCGCCAAAACCATCAGAAGGGCGAGCGCCGCGAGGGGCATGCTCAGCGCTTCGGCACGGACCAGCGCCCCCACCGCCAGCAGGACAGCGCTTACCCCCAGATGTCCGCACACTGCAAGGAGCCAGCTGCTGCCGGTCTCGATGCGATGCAGTCGGTCGTCGGCCTGTGCCATCCAGGCGTCGGTTCGCGCAATAGCCCGGCATTGCCACTGCAACTGCCCACTCATCGCCAACTCGGTTTGGCCGGCAACGAGGTCAACGGATTGCGCGCGTAGCCTCTCTAGTTCCAAGGATCGGCGCAGCGAGGCTGCGCGCGCACGGCGCGCGGCCATGATCGTCACACCGCCGCCGCAGAGCAGCAGCCATCCAAAGACAACGCTGCCCAGCCGCCAATCCAGCACTCCCAGCACAGCACCTGTCAGTACCAAGGCGCAGATGGATGTAACGCTGGGGACGAATACGCGCAGGTAGACGGACTCCAGAGCGTCGATGTCCTGCGTGAGACGGAACAGCAAGCGCGCTGGCTGTCGAAGCAGCGCTTGTGCCGCCTGCGGCTGGGCCCAGCCGCGAAACAACCGCTCGCGTAGAGCGGCCAGCACGGCGAAAGTGGCATCGTGCGTGACGACGCGCTCCGCGTATCGGCCCGCCGTGCGGCCCAACGCCAGCAGGCGGATGCCTGCGCTGGGAACGAACACGTTGAAGGCCTGGCCTGCACCGGCGGACAGACCTGCCAGTGCCGTTGCCGTAATGAACCAACCCGAGAGGCCCAGCAGGGCCATGCCTGCAAGCACGGTGAGCGTGGCCAGCAGCGTCCCGAGCAACATCCGCAGTCCGTTCGTGCGTACGAATAGGCGCAGGATGTTGGCCAATTGGCGGCGTGAATTCGCACGTGCTCTCATGCGGCCCTCCGCTGCATTGGCGCGGCATTGATGTGCCCGACGTCAATGACGCGGCCGATTCGTGCCGCGAGCGCTCTGTCGTGCGTGGCAACGACAAGGGTGCGGCCGCGAGCCATACACAGGAGCGAGTCGATCACAGCGCGCGCAGTGTCGCTGTCCAAGTGTGCGGTCGGCTCGTCCAGCAGCCACAGATCCGCATGCGGCATGGCTGCGATGCGGGCCAGTGCCAACCGCACCGCTTCTCCACCGGATAAGCCGACGCCTCCTTCTCCCAACGGAACGTCAGGGGTCAGGTGAGCGACCGTGCCGAGACCTGCAAGCCGCAATGCCGCACTCACGTCGCAGCGCGAGACACCCGGACGATGCAGGGCGACGTTGTCGCCCACCGAACCTGAGAACACATGCGGCTTCTGGCCGACCCAGGCCATCCGGCTGCGTAAGGTCGCAGCACTGCGTTCCTCCAGCAGTTCACCGGCAATGCGCACTGTGCCGCTGATTACGGGCGCCAACCCAGCGATGACGGACAGCAAGGTGGATTTTCCGGCTCCGCTGGCGCCAACCAGCGCCACATGCTCACCTGCCTCTATGTGCAGATCCGCTGCCTCGAACACTGGTGTCCCACCGTCATATTTAAAGCGCAGTGTTTTGATGTCGACCGTCGGGGGGCCCGCCGTTGGGGTGCTCGGTAGTGCGACAGGGTCATCCATTGCGCCCGGCAGAGACCTAGAACCACCGTGCAGCTCGGCAAGCGCCTCCAGAGCGGCATGACCTGCGGCCTTGTCATGCCAGGCTGCTGACAGGTCACGCAGTGGTTCGAAGAAGGCCGGAGCCAGCAAGAGAATGAACAACGCTTCGCCGAGAGTGAGCCGTCGCCCCCAAACGCCGATGTCGATCTGACCCAACAGATGGAAACCGACATACACCGCGACGAAGGCAACCGCGAGTGCCGAGAAGAGTTCCAACGCTGCCGATGAAAGAAAAGCAATGCGCAGCACGCGCATCGTGCGCTGACGCAGGTCCTCGGCACAGGCGCGCAGGCGCTGCGCGGTGGCATCTACGGCGCCCAGCGCGCGCAGCGTACTCAACCCGCGCAAACGGTCCAGTAGAAAGCCGTTCATACCGCCTAACGCCCGCAGATGTTCTTCGCTTGCCGCCTTCGCACGCCAGCCAATGAGCATCATTGCCAGCGGAATCAGAGGAGCTGCAGCGATCAGGATTAAGGCGGCGGCCCAAGACAACCCGACTATGGCAAGCACAATCACCGGCAGAACGAGCGCAACGCGCCATCGTGCAGGTTCGTAGCGCAACAGCCATGGCAGGAGTGCATCGGCCTGCTCGCCAATGGCACTTGCTGCTTCCCCTGAGGCTGGTCGCTCCCGGTTAAATGGCGAACTGCATGCCAGCGCCGTGCAGGCATGTGCGCGCACTTCGCTCACGTAGCGCCGTGCTGCCACGAAGAGCCGACGGTTTCCCCACGCTTCGCCACTTGCACGTACAAAACCCAATACTGCGTACGCCGTAGCCAGCCATATGACATCGATCCAGTCACCGCCTTCGACCAGACGCTGTACGGCCCAAGCCAGCACGGCGGCCTGACCAAGCCATAGCAACGACGCACCAGCAACCATCAGCGCGCCCGCACGGCTGCCGGGCGGCGCGCCAAGAGGCTCAGTCTTTGGCCGATCGCGGG
Organism: Diaphorobacter nitroreducens; assembly: GCF_002214645.1. Lineage (NCBI taxonomy): Bacteria > Pseudomonadati > Pseudomonadota > Betaproteobacteria > Burkholderiales > Comamonadaceae > Diaphorobacter > Diaphorobacter nitroreducens. The sequence goes on along the minus strand of NZ_CP016278.1, from coordinate 947,134 downwards.
TTAAGCCTGCACGTGTGCCTGCCGCTTCGAAACGGGACATGAGGACTCTCCAGACAGGAATCGCGGGGAACGGCACGCGTTCACGATCACTCCGCGCTAAAACAGCAGAGACTCAGGCGTGGCGGGCCGTGTGGAAGCGAGAGGTCAGGAGAAGCGAGGCGGTGCGCGGCTGTAGTGCGCAGGCCAAACGGCCGCCAGCAGCCGCGGCGTGAGTTCGGGCGGCATAGGCACGCCGCGCACGGAGCCATCGGCCAGCACCAGCACTCCGGGCGCATGGGCGACGGCGGGCAGATCCTGCTGGAGACGGCAGTACGGGCAATGTCCGCTCGTGTGGATACTGCTCTTCTGATCGTCGGGCTCGCCAACATCGATGGCAGCCAGCTTGGTGCCGGTAGAGGTACACACCTCGACCCATGTCTTGCCGGAAGACAATACCAGAAGATTGGTCAGCGATGGCGCAAGTACACCCCAGAGGACAGCCAGAATAGCTATCCACAGGACGGGTGAATGCAAGCGGGGCCGAACCATTTCAACGGCGATGTGTGCAGCGGCTTTAAGGTTTTAAATACTTAGAGACCTTTGACAGTCTAGTGGCTTTCATTAGGGTTGTCACAGGTGACATCGGGCGCGGGCCACGCAGCAACCCGTCCTCCTCGCCGGTCTTTGACGACATGGACCAAGATACTCCGTTCTGAAGCAAAAGCAACTGCACGTGTAGGCGCAAGTAGGTTTTTGCCGGGCTTGGACCAAGACACTGGCGCGGTGTGATGCAATCCACGGCTTTGCCTGTTTGCCGTGGGTTGGATGTCTTTTCGGGCGCACATGCTGCGCCCCGCTTTCGCAGCACTGGCCTTTTCCACTGCTGCCGCTTCTCTTTTTGCGGTTTCCACCGCTGATGCCCGCTCCAGCCGGGGCGAACCGCTGCGCGTTGAACTGCCCACGCGTTTCGCGCAATGCCCGCAGTTCTTCGCGAATGGACAGCCACCCCAGGTGCCGCGCCAGCCTGCGCTGCGCGAGCTTTGCTACGAAGCTTTCGCGATTCTGCACAGTGGCGCCACCCGCACCCCGGTCTATGTGGCCCAGCGGCTCAACCGACGCCTGATTGAAGACGCGGACGAGAAGCGCGCCGACCGCTTCTTCGCCGATGCGCGCCTGCCCCGACATGAGCGCGCGGAACTGGAAGACTACAAAGGCTCGGGGTACTCACGCGGGCACATGGCCCCAGCTGGCGACATGCCCACCCCTTCCGCCATGGCCCAAAGCTTCTCCCTGGCCAACATGGTGCCGCAGAACATCCAGCACAACAGCGGTGCCTGGGCCAAGATCGAGCAGGACACACGGCGTTATGTGCTGCGTGCCCAGGGCGATGTATTCGTCATCACGGGGCCGGTTTTTACGCGCGAGAGTGAGCGCATCGGCCCCCATGGCGTGAGGGTGCCTACCTACCTCTACAAGCTGGTCTACGACGCGGTCACGGGCCACGCCTGGGCCCATTGGCAAGCCAACCACGAGGGGGAGCGCGTGTCGCGGCCGATCAGCTATGCAGAATTGGTCGAACGCACGGAGATTGATTTTTTGCCGGGGCGGCTGGACTGAAGCTGTCGATTAGGAGAGGCCGGTTTGCAGCGGTTGCTGACGATCCCGGACGAGACGGCGACGGTTGCTTTGGGGCCAGGAGCGGTCGCTTGCTGGCACCCAAAACGCGCGCCTGGAGCGGGCCGCTCAGCCCCGTAATCGCGGCCTGTCCGCCGCCTTACAACTTGGCACGAGGCTTCATACGGAAGCTTATGCCCATGCGATTGATAGCATTCATGGCTGCAATCGTGAGAGTCAGATCCACCAGATCCTTTTCTCCGAACACGGCCAATGCGGCCGAATAGGCCTCATCTGAAGCGTGAGTCTCGCTCACCAGCGTTACTTCCTCGCTCCACGCCAACGCCGCGCGCTCCTGTTCAGAGAATAGGTATTGGGCCTCGTGCCAGACAGGGATGAGTACCATCTTTTCAACCGACATGCCTTCAGCAAGTAGGTCACGCGTATGAATGTCGATGCAGTGCGCGCAACCATTGATCTGCGACACACGCAGGAAGACTAGGTGAGTCAGCAAACTCGGTAGGCCAGTGCTCTTGGTAACGAAGTGGTGCAGCGTTCCAACAGCCTTGGCACCTTCAGGGGAGGCTTGAAACCATACAGCGCGATTCATAGATCAGATTCCTTCAATGTCAATGAGGGGCGGAGGCCGACCGCGACCTCCTGCTCACAAGACGTTTGACATGAGGGCTCTGTGACACCTGTTGAAGAAAATCGCGGCGAACAACCGCGCGCTGCGAGCGTTGTTTTGCTCCTCGGACGGGTTCGATCAGTGAGGATTTGGCGCTGTCAGCAAGTCGCTGTAGCGTTTGAGGCTGGCTAACTTCTCCGGATTGCGCTGTATCCGCACATGCGCGATGCGACCACCTTCGAACTCAAAGGCCTGGATGGACTCCAGTTCGTCTTGTAGATAGCGCAAGAGAGCCCATTCACCGTTCAAGAAGGCCAGTTCCAGTCGCATGTTTCTGCCATGCCGCAGGTAGTGCGCGTAATACAGTTGGGCAATACGCTGGGCGCCGCTCAAGGGATGGCGCAAGCTTGGCCCCTTATTGCCAAAGTCGCCTACCAGAGCTGCCTCTTCGGCCAGCAAGGCGCGAATCCCGCTGAAATCACCGTCCATGATGGCCTGTATCAAACGATGCAGAAGCGCGTACTGCTCCTTCGGCGGGGTTCGCGACCTCTGTCGCTCTGAGCCGCGCGCTGCCGTTAGCCGTTGCTTCGCACGGTGCACGATTTGACGGGATGCCGCCTCACTCTTGTCTATGGCTGCGGCAATATGCTCGTAGTCGACGTCGAAGACCTCCCGAAGCAAGAATGCCGCGCGTGCCTCTGGCGTCAGGCAATCGAGCAGCACCAGGAATGCGATGGAAACGTCATCAGCAACTTCGTGGATTTGCTCCGGGGAGGCCGGACCTTCGCTGATCAGTGGCTCGGGAAGCCAGAGGCCAGGATAGGCTTCTCGTCGAAGCTTGGCAGCACGCAAGCGGTCAATTGCCATGCGGGTGGTAACCGTGACAAGCCAAGCCTCTGGAACGAGCACCACTTCACGCTGATTTTCGGCTTCATCATGCCAACGCAGCCATACATCCTGCACCAAGTCTTCAGCCTCTTCGACGGAACCAAGCATTCGATAGCCGAGGGCCATCAGCTTGGGGCGCGAGCGCGAAAAGGCTTGTTCAGACGATGGAGACAAGGTCACCTCTACGATATTCCAGCTACCGCCAAGCCGTCACCTCAACGCGGCGACGGACGGAGCGGACGAAACTCAACTGAGCACGAATGAATTGGCTCAATCCTAACGGTAATGGAGTCTTACAAACGTTGCGCGACGGCATGTGCCTCTACTCGGCGGTACGCCGTTGTGAGCGGCTGCTTTTGGGCGCTGAACCACCGTTTCGTCCAGAGTCTGCTTTGGTCGCGCAGCAGTCGTTCAACAACCGCGGGTTTAGCGGCAGCAACCAGCCTAAAGCTGGCTTCCACTCATCTACTTCTGCTTTGCAGCGGTTGCAGGCGCTCCGCGCTCCAGCGCGAGTGGCAGCTCACCACTCAAAGCGGTACTTCAGCATGGACCAAGCGGTCGCTTAGCCCCTCGCAAATATCAGGAAAATCTGAAGTCAAACTTCCTGTTTTTCTTACTCAATCGTGGTAGGATTCCAGGCAGCTAAACTTCCGGAAGTAATGATGACCGCGATCCTGCACGCTGAACCTACCTCCGTCCTCCCACGCCTGCAGCAGCTCGGCTTAAGCGAAGCGGCGTTGTTGCGCGCGGTTATGGCTGGCTACATCGCCAAGTCCAACTGCACCGAGAACCACCCCCCGCTGTTCCCGCCCATTGCGGCGTGGAGCGAAGCTGTTCGTACGCTGCGTGACGTGCTGAAGCCCGAGGGCTGGACGCGCTTCAACGACCAGAACTCGCCTAAGACCGTGAGCCCCGACGGCTCGATCTCGATCATCGTCTCCACCGGCAATGAGGCAACTGGCATTCCGCATGCTGAGCCTGCGACGACCTCTTCAAAGGGACCGAACACCGCGGGCGCCATCGAGATCAACCGGAGCTTGCAGCTCTACCTGCCGGGCATGGAACTGCCCGTGCCGCTTCAAGACGAAGACGAGAAGGTAACCACCTGGATCTTGCTGGCACACCACGCGAAGAACGAGTTGCGTGCGGAGCTGTCGTTGCCGCTGGACGTCGGTAGCGACGGCCGCGTTTCCGTATGGCAGGAACGGATCATCTTGCGGGCTCAGCCGCTCGATGGCGAACAGGTGGTGATCACGCCCCCTGTCCAGCCTGACATCGACGTTGCGGTTCGGCGGAAGGCATGAGCTACGGTGCAGAGTTCAACCCGAACCGCCTAGGCCTTGCTCGTCGACGTCGAGGGCTCACAAAGAGGAAGTTGGCTGAGCTCATCGGCGCAGATGTGCGGGCGGTTACCGCGTATGAGAGCGGAGAGTACAAGCCTGAAAGAGAACGGCTCCTCGCTCTAGCTGACCAACTGCACTTCCCGGTGCAGTTTTTTGTTGGATCGGACGTAGAGGAGGTGACACCCGACGTAGTCAGCTTCCGGTCCATGTCGAAGATGACCGCCGGCCAGCGGGATGCAGCGCTAGGCGCTGGCGCGGTCGCGCTCATGCTGAACGAGTGGATCGAGCAGCGCTTCGAGTTGCCGGCGGCGCAGTTGCCTGACCTCAGCCACGAGTCCAGCCCTGCTGCGGCTGCAGCCGCATTGCGCCGAATCTGGGGTCTCGGCGAGTTGCCGATCAAGAACATGGTGCATCTGCTGGAAGCGCGTGGCGTGCGGGTGTTCTCACTGTCGCTGGACACTGCCCACGTGGACGCGTACTCCATGTGGCATGCGTCTACGCCGTTCGTGTTCCTCAACACGATAAAGTCCTGTGAACGCAGCCGCTTCGATGCCGCCCATGAACTCGGGCACTTGGTCCTTCATCGTCATGCTGGCCCGAAGGTCAAGGACGCTGAGCGCCAGGCCAACGAGTTTGCATCGGCGTTTCTCATGCCGGAAGGAAGCGTTCTGGCCAACGCGCCTGTCATGGCCACCGTGGACCAACTGGTCTCACACAAGGTGTTCTGGACAGTCTCTGTCGCAGCGCTTGCCTACAGGCTGAAAGATCTGAAGCTTGTCAACGAGTGGCACTACAGATCGCTGTGCATCGAGATGGCGCAACGTGGCTACCAGAAGTCAGAGCCAAATAGTGCGTCCCGGGAGACGTCACAGGTCTTCCAAAAGGTGTTCGCCGCACTGCGGGAGGATGGCATGACGCGCGCCGATATTGCCGATCAACTTGCCGTACACGTCAACGAACTCGACGAGTTGGTCTTCGGCTTAGCGCTGACCGCGCTGGTAGGTGATGCGCAGGCGCAGAGCCGCCCGCGACGGCCAGTGCTGCAAGTGATCGAGGGTGGGCGCGATTAGGCCTGTCTTATCAGCTGGGGTGCGGGTTCTGAACACACGTCGAAGACAAAGGCTATCTGATTGAGTGGCAAATCATGGTGCGTGCCAGCCGAAGCATGACCGAAGAACTGCTCGCTAGTTCGGGACGCTACCCGAACAACCCAGACTGCTGTACCGCGCATGGGGTGCTGGATCGCCTCATCGAATTTGAAACTGACCTCGACTGAGGTGCGCATGGCCGCGCCCGCCGCAAGCTTGCAACGGTTCAGGCTGGCGGAGCTTCAAACCGACCGCTAGCGCCAAAAGCGGGTCCATGAGAATTCACGCCCAGCAGATAAAGCGGTAGCATCAAAAAAACCGGGCTGAAGCCCACAACAAGATCTAGGGACGGATATTGAATCAGCGGCAACTTGATCTGCCAGGGCTTTTGGCCGCGCCCAACGACGCAGACGACGGCGAAGCGCAAGCGCACGTGCATGACCGGGGAGAGCTCCACGTGCACATGAACGGCGCCATCCCAGTGTCGACCATTCGGGAGATCATGGCCGACGAAGCAACGTCGCTTCCGGCTGGCTTTGATTTTGGGCGGGATATGACCCGCCTAGCAGCGTGCAAATCGCTGGCGGAATACCTCACGCCTTGGCAGGTGCTGCGTCTCTTTCCCAAGAAGCGCGCAAACCTCGATCGCCTTGCACATGCTGTTCTTGCAAGCCTAGCAGAGAACGCCGTGCGTTTCGTCGAGCTTCGCAGCAGCGTTCTGTACCTGACCGGACTTCAGAGCTGCACGCCGGCACAGGCATTGGAACGCCTCATCGAATCGACCGGCAGCGCGGCTCAGCACCACGGCATCCGGCGTGGCTTGATCCTCACCGTGACTCGGGGCGACTACGGCGCCTCCAATCTCGCTACCCTCTTGCAGGCCTACGAGGACCTCGGACGGCCGAAGGATGTCGTTGGGCTCGACCTTGCCGGAGATGAAGAGATGCCCTATCCGGCTGAGCTGCCAGCGATGATCCGTAAGGCCAAGGATCGGTACGGCTTCGGCATCACGATCCACGCCGGAGAGACTGGTCGCGTGGAGAACGTGCGCGCGGCCGTGGATCTCTTCCTGGCAGATCGGATCGGCCACGGTACGGCCGCCGGCAAGGATCCGGATCTGCTGAACCTGCTGTCCGCCAAGGGGGTTTGCGTCGAGGTCTGCCCGATCAGCAACCGGCTCACGGGTGCGGTTCCCCGCGATGAGGCCCACCCTCTGCAGGAGTTCCGGCGTCACGGCGTACCGTTCGTGATTTGCTCCGACAACCCCGCGATCCATCAACGCGGCTTGGCTGACGACCAAGGTGCAGCCATGGCCGAAGGCCTGTCCATCTGCGACATGCAGCAGCAGTACGAAGTCGCCAAACGCTTTTCATTCATGGAGGGGCTGACTTGAAGATTCGATTTATGTCCGGCAACAAGCACAAGATCGCGGAGGTGCAACGCATCCTCACCCCGGTCGGCGTGGACATCGTGCCGGTATCCAGAAAGATCGAGGAGCTGCAAACGCAGGATGTCCACGCGCTCGTGCGGGACAAACTGATCAAGGCGTTCCAAGAGATCGGCCGCCCGTTGTTCGTTGAGCACACTGGGCTATACCTCGGCGGATTGAATGAGCTCCCAGCAGGCTTGACCCAAATCTTTTGGGACCGGCTGGAAGCCAACCGCTTCGTTGACCTAGTGGCCGGCCTGGGTGATGACAAGGTCACCGCAAAGACGGTTCTCGGGTACTGCGACGGGCGGGAGATGCACCTGTTCGAGGGTGCCATCGAAGGCACTGTTCCCCGTGTTCCTGCTGGCCCGGAGGACTTCCAGTGGGACTGCGTCTTCATCCCCAACGGCAGCACGAAGACGTTCGCCGAGATGGGCACAGACAAGGACGACATCTCCATGCGCCGCAAAGCGCTGGATAAGTTCGCCGCCCACCTCACAGCCACGAAAGGCTTGAAATGAGAGTTGAGCTTCTTGAAGCGCACCGCAGCGGCAAGCTGATGCTGTTTGTCGGTGCCGGCGTATCCGCGAACCTTGGCTTGCCGAGTTGGGGCCAGCTCATCGCGCAGATCGCAAAGGAGTTGGGCTATGACCCTGCAGTGTTTGCCACCTACGGAAACTACCAGACTCTTGCTGAGTTCTACAAGAAGAAAAGAGGCGGACTCGGTGAGTTGCGGAGCTGGATGGACCGGGAGTGGCACAAGCCGTCCACAGACATCAAGGCCTCCGATATTCACCGGTTGATCACTCAGGGCAATTTCTCGCGGATCTACACCACCAACTACGACCGTTGGCTTGAGATCGCGCACTCTGAGTTCGGCGTGAAATACGACAGAATTGCCAGTGTGGCGGACATGGTCGCCGTTAGGAACGGTCACCGACAGATCATCAAGTTCCATGGTGATTTCGCAGCCGACGAGTCGATCGTCCTCGACGAGACCAGCTACTACCAACGGCTGAACTTCGATACGCCACTGGACATCAAGCTGCGCAACGACGTACTGAGCAATTCCGTCCTCTTTGTCGGCTACAGCCTGACGGACTTCAACATCCGGCTTCTGTTCTATCGACTGACGGAGATGTGGGGGCGTTCGCCGCTGGCATCCGTCAGACCAAAGTCCTACGTCTTCACGCACCGCCCAAACCCAGCGGCAGAAGAAGTGCTTAGGCACTGGGGCATCGAGATGATCGTATCCGAAGAGGACGATCCGAAAAAGGCGCTCACAGACTTCCTTCAAGAGCTCGTGACTTGATGAGGTGGGTAGGCTCGTGCCATGAGCCACTGCCCCCTAACCTCGCTGACACAAAGCGCCAAATTGAACCGGTCAATGGCCAGCGCGCACAACTGCCGCTACCCGTCGATTGGCCGGTCATGACCGAAGCGGTCGCTCAGGCCGTCGAACGCGAATGACTCAGTTCAGCCTATAGCGACCTAACATCGCACGATCGCCTACTCCGCAATCTGCTTGCGCGCAGCGCGCACACCCATCTTGAGCACCTTGCGCACCCGCTCCAGTTGGGCCGCACGAGGCATCACCTCACCCGTTTCCCACTTGTAGAGACTCACCACCGAAACGCCGAGCAGTCGGGCCATGTCTTTTTGGGTCAGGTGCAGCGCATGCCGCTTGGCGATCAGCGCTTCATGGCTGAAGGTGGATTTGTGTCCACCCCGCGCTTTGCCTCCTGCGGCTTCCAGGCCCCCTGACGCCACTTGCGTTGGCTGGCTGCCAGAGAGCGTCTTGGATCGTCTTTGCGCAGCCTGCGGACGCTCCGCGGCGGCATCCGTCTTCTCCTGGACATTTGTTAGCGTGCGTACCTTCGAGGTCAGCACCTTAAGGTCCCGCTTGAGCGCTGCAATTTCAGATCGCTGTGCGGTGACCGTTTTACGCAAGGTGCCCAGTTCGCCTTTGATTTCTTTGCGCGCCATGCGCATGACTTCGAAGCGGAATGCGTCGGAGAAAGCTGTCATTGATTCAACTCGGTTTTGTCAGTAGCGCCAAGCGTAGCAGGCGCCAACAAGAAACCGCCCGGCGGCTGCAGCACGCGGGGCGGTTTCTGGATGGGTAGGGCGGACTTACTTGCCAGTCTTCTCCGCCTTGCGCTTGGCGGCCTTGGGATCAACCACGGCCTTGAACTTGGAGCCTGGCATGAACTTGGGCACGGTGGATGCAGGGATCTTCAGTGCCGCTCCGGTAGCGGGGTTTTTGCCGGTGCGAGCAGCCCGCTTGGCAGACTTGAACGTGCCAAAGCCCACCAGCTGCACAGCATCGCCCTTTTTCACGGCGGTCTGGACGGTCTCGATCAGGGTTTCGAGGACGGCGTTGGCAGCCGCTTTGGACAGGTCGTTCTTGATAGCCAGGATTTCAACGAGTTCGGCGCGGTTCATGGTGCTTTGGTTAGTAGAGCAGTAAAGCTCGATTTATAGCCGATGCGCGCTCCTTGTCGTCGTTCGGTGCGTTCTGAAGGGGGTGCAGCACTTCTACTTGTTTCAAACGGGAGGGTTGTTGATTTCCACGCAGAAGCCACAAATCCCCAGGAAGGGCAGATTCGCGTGGAAATCGACACGCAGGCGGCCGCCTGCTCAGATGCCGGCACGACTGCCTCGCCTGCGGAGACGGTGGTTAAAGCACCCCGGCGCTCAAGGGCGCGCCACTGGAACAGCGGTTCAGCCAAGACGCCTTCCTGGCCAGCAGCCAGCGACACGCTGATGCCTGGTGGACGGGGCCTGTAAGTCAAGGGGATATCTCACCGGGAATACGGGGGCAATATCAGCTCAGCGTCGGATTGCATTTAGCGAAAACCGCATAGCTTGACGGATCCTCCCTTTGCAAGGGTTGCATAGCCACACCCACGTCGGCCGGTGAGGCGTAGTGCAAGCTGCTCGTGACAAGCGCATGCACGCCGCTGGTCGCATACTGGACCGCATTGCCCGCATGGATGCCGCCCGCAGCCAGCAGCTGCACCCGAGGGTACAGCGCCCGCAGGCGCGGGCACCAGGCGCGCAGGTCCTCGGGCGCGGCCTTGTCGAACTGCACCGCGTCTGCGCCCGCGGCCACAGCGCTTAGCGCCTCCTCCAGCGTATGGGCCTCCACCACGCATTTCTTCTCGGTGAGCGCCGGTGCCGCAGCCGCCAGGCGTTCCGCCAGGGCTTCCCAGCCACTCAGCAGCGCGCGGTGCTGGGGAAACACCAGCACCGTCTCCCCTACGCCCAGGCGGTGCGGAAACGCGCCGCCGCTCAGGGTGGCCTTGAGCGCGATGCGGCGCAGCCCCGGCGCGTGTTTGCGCGTGGTGAGCACGGCCACGCCTGGTGCGGCGGCCTGCACCGCTCGCACCATGCGTGCGGTGGCGCCGGCCACGCCGCAGGCGTATTCCAGCAGGTTCTGTGCCACCTTCCAGGCGCGCAGCAGGCCGGCCGCATCGCCCGTGGCGGCCAGCAGCACATCGCCCGCAGCCACATGCGTGCCGCTCGGCAACAGGGCCTCTACCCGCCCGCCGCAATGGTGCACGATGCGCGCTGCCTCCTCGGTGCAGGCGGCCACGGCTTCACCGCGCACCGTGAAGCGCATGCGCGCCTGCCCGTCGCCCACGGCGAGCAGGTGGGTGGTCAGATCCACGAGCGGTGCGTCCTCGGCAATCCAGGCGTCTATCGTGGCGTGGTCAAAAAATACGGAATTCATAACGCTCCCCATCGGCGCAAAACGAAGAAGGCCAGCAGGGCCATGCCCGCCAGCAGCAGCGACAACGCGTTGGCACAGGCCAGGTTGCCGTCCATGACATGGTTGTAGATGGCCAGCGACAGCGTCTCGGTGCGCCCGGCGATGTTGCCGCCCAACATGAGCGACAGCCCCACCTCGCCCAGGCCGCGCCCGCCCGCCAGCACGAGCCCGGCCGCCACGCCCCGGCGGCCCAGCGGCACCTCGATGCGCCAGAACACGCTCCAGGGCCGGTGCCCGAGCAGCGCCGCCGCCTCGCGCACGCGCGACGGTACACCCGCGAACGCTGCCTGCGCGGGCTTGACCATGAGCGGCAGCCCGGCGACGAAGGCCGCTATCACCAGCCCCGTTTGCGTGAACACTATCTCGGGCCGCAGCAGAGGCGGCAGCCACTGCGTGAGCCAACCCTGCCGCCCGAGCAGCAGCAGCAAGCCATAGCCCAGCACGATGGGCGGGAACACCAGCGGCAGCGTGACCAGCGCGTCGAGCAGCCCGCGCCCCGCGAAGCGCCTGCGCGCCAGCAGCCAGGCCAGGGCCGTGCCCAGCACCAGTTGCAGGCCCATGCTCCAAGCCACCACGGCGAAGGTGAGCGGCAGCGGCGCTCCCGGGCAGGCTCCCCACATGCCTCACATGCCGTGGCGTTCGAGCACGCGCCGCGCGGCGGGCGAAGCCAGATAGTCGAGAAAGGCGCGCGCGGCGGCCCCGTCGGCACGGCCCTGGAGCACGCCCACGCTCAGCTCGATGGGCGCGTAGCAGTCCTGCGGCGCGTCGATGCTGGCACCCGCGCGGCCCTGCAGCGCCAGCGCCTCGGTGCGGTTGACGAAGCCCGCGTCCACCTCGCCCGTGGCGACATAGGCGCCCACCTGGGGCACTGTGGCGACCTCCAGCAGGCGGCCCTGCAGCGGCTGCGCCAGGCCCAGGCGCTCCAGGCAGGTGGCGGCCGCTTTGCCATAGACGGCCTTCGTGCGGTCGGGCAGCGCGATGCGCTTGAAGCGCGGCTCGCGCAGCTCGCCCAGCGAAGCGATGGCCTGCCCGCGCGCCGCCACCAGTACCAGCTGGCCCGTGCCCAGGTGCTGGAAGCGCTCGGCCAGCCCCATGGGCTCCAGGAAGGCGCGGTCGCCGATCAGCAGCGCGATGCCCGGGTTCTGCCTGGCCTGCGTCTCCACCTGCTTCATGTTGCCGAAGCTTGCCTCGGCGCGGATGCCGCTGGACTGCGTGAAGTCCTCCAGCAGCTGCATCACTGGCCGGCGGTAGCCCGCCCCGGCAGCGACCAGCAGCGTATCGGCCCAGGCATTGGCGGCCAGAAGGAAGGCCATGCAGGCCAGCAGACAACGTTGCAGCATGAGAAAAGACTCCTTTGAAAACACTAAACACACAGGCACACGCGCTCCACCGACTTGCCGAAGAAGTGGTAGCCCGAGCCCCCTTCGGCCAGCAGGTCGAGCAGTTCGGCGGGCGCACGCACGCGCGTGCCGCCCACCACGGTGACGCCCCGGCGCGCGAACGGCGCCGCGCGCAGGGTGGCCGTGGGCCCCACCACCGCAGCCTGCGCGCCGGGGCACAGGTGGCGCAGCAGGCCGTCCAGCGTGCCGTTGACCAGGGTCGTGCCCGTGGTGATGAGCACGTCGGCCCGGGCCACGACCTCGGGCGCGCGCTGCGCGGGAACGTAGAACGGCAGCTCCTCGGGCTTGAGGGTCGCGGGGTCGAGTTCGAGCACGTGGAAGGGCTGTCCGGCGCGCCGCAAGGCGCGCAGGTAGGGCGGAAAAGCGCCAACGAGGGCCACTTGCTGGCCGGGCGCGATGGCCAACGCGTCGAACGCATCGCCCTGCGCCACGCGCACGCCGGGCGGCGGGCCGTCCCGCTGCCACAGCGTCTCGGCCAGCGCATTCAGCGTTGCGATGGCCAGCGCCCGGCGCAGGTCCTGCGGGCGGTGCAGGTCCTGCAGCACCTCGGCCGCGCTGCGCCCTGCGATGCGGCCCGGCACGGGCATGGCCTGGGCGGAGCTGGGGCAGCACACGGCGTCGGGCACGCTCTTGACCGGGGTGGCGCACAGGCCGCCCACCCCGTTGTCGAGCTGCACGCCCGTGAAGAAGATGCCCAGCACGGCGCGCGCGATATGCAGACGCTCCAGGGCCTGCACGCCCAGCGCGTCCCGCACATCGGCATGCAACTCGGCCAGCAGGCCGTCGGGACTGGCGTTCAGCATGGCTCCTTCTCCCAGGAGATGAAGGCCCAGCGCATGGGCTGGCCCGCGCGCTCGGCGGGCGTGGCGCGCCCGTACCAGGCGCGCAGGCGCGCGGTTTCCTGCTCGTCCAGCCGGCCCAGCGACCACGCCACGCGGCGGGCGTATTCGTCGAAGTCCGGCGCATCGGCCAGGCGGCTTTCCTGCGTGATGTAGGACAGGCCGGGGTGGATGCCGATGCGGTGCAGGATGTTCACGACGTAGATGTAGTCCGGCATGGCGGTGAGGCTGCGGCCGATCACGCGCTGGATCGCCGGGTCGATGAAATGCCCGCCCACCGGGTGCGTGAGGTACACGCGCCGCCGCGCCTTGGCGTCGATCTGGGCCAGCGCCGCGGCGATGTCGTCCACCAGCGTGGCCCGCGAGGCGACGGCGATGTCGCACACGGGCACGTCGCTCCAGTCATCTTCCCAGGCGCGGTGCAGCGTCTCGACGTGGGTGAAGCCCTGTGCGGCCGCCTGCGCGCGCAGGGCCTCCAGCATGGCGGCGCTGTAGTCCAGCCCCACCACGCGCCGCAGCCTTGGGGCCACGGCCAGCGCGATGGTGCCGGGGCCACAGCCCACGTCGAGCAGCGATTCGGCGCCCGCCAGGTCCATGCGCGCGACGAAGTCCTGCGTGTAGCCGCTGCGCTGCGCCCTGGCGGCCATGCCGGCGGCACGTGAGTCCCAGTCGCTGGCGGTCTTGCGCGTGCGCTGGGCCGCGCCTGTGGCAAGGGCCAGATGGTCGCGGTACAGGCGGCCGAAGTCGATGGTGTCCATGGTCATGCTGTCATCCTGTTCAAGGTGGTGGCAACGGCGCTTTCGCTCACGCCGTAGAGCGCGGCCAGCGCCGCCGGGGTGGCGGTGGCGTGCGGCGCGCCGATGGCCGCCAGGCGCCCGCCGCCCAGCAGCGCAATGCGGTCGGCGATGCGCAGTGCGTGTTCGGGCTGGTGCGTGGTCATGAGCACGGCCATGCCGCCTGCGCGCAGGCGCTCGATGTGCTCCAGCACGCGAATCTGGTTGCCGAAGTCCAGGCTGGCCGTGGGCTCGTCCATCACCAGCAGCGCGGGCTGCTGCACGAGCGCGCGGGCGATCAGCGCCAGCTGCCGCTCGCCGCCGCTGATGGCGGTGTAGCTGCTGGTGCGCAGGCGGGCGATGCCCAGCATCTCCAGGCACTGCCGCGCCAGCTGCCGGTCATGTGCGCCCGGCGCGGAAAAGCGCCCCACGCGCGCGGCGCGGCCCATGAGCACCACGTCTTCCACGGTGAAGGGGAACAGCCCCGCGTGCGCCTGCGGCACATAGCCCACATGCTGGGCAAAGGCGGCGCGCGGCCAGGCGGCCACGTTCTGCCCGTTGCAACGCACCTCGCCCGCCAGCGGCGGCAGCATGCCCAGCAGCGTGCGCAAGAGCGTGGTCTTGCCGCTGCCGTTGGCGCCCAGCAGGCACAGCACCTCGCCAGGCGCCAGCGCGAAGGAAAGCCCCCGCGCCACGCAGCGCCTGCCGTGGCCCACGGACAGTTCGCACGCCTCCAGCACGGCGTTCATTCGCGCCCCCCGGAGCGGGCCAGCAAGAACAGGAAGAACGGCGCACCCACCAGCGCGGTGAGGATGCCCAGCGGCAGCTCGATCGACGCCGCGGTGCGCGCCAGCGTGTCGGCCGCCACCAGAAAGCCGCCGCCCAGCAGCAGCGACGCGGGCAGCAGCCGCGAGAATTCCGGCCCCACCAGCAGCCGCGCCACATGCGGCACCACCAGCCCCACCCAGCCCACGATGCCCGCCAGCGACACGGCCGCCGCCGTGGCCAGCGTGGCCGCGGCCACCAGCACCAGGCGCAGGCGCCCCACGGCCACGCCCAGCGCCTGGGCCTCCTCGTCGGGCAGGGACAGCAGGTTGATGCGCCAGCGCAGCAGCGCCAGCGGCACCAGCCCGGCGAGCAGCGCGGGCGCGGTGGCGGCCAGGTCTGCTGGCGTGACGGCGTTCAGCCCGCCCAGCAGCCAGAAGGTGATGGACGGCAGTTGCGTGGTGGGATCGGCCAGGATCTTGATGAGCGAGATGCCCGCGCCCAGCAGCGCGCCCACGGCCACGCCGGCCAGCACCAGCACCAGCACCGGGTCGTGCCGGCGCACCAGGCCCGCCACCGCCAACACCACCCCGACGGCCAGCAGCCCGCCCACGAAGGCCAGCGCCTGTACCGCCACGATGGGCACGCCCGCGTAGATGGCGACGACCGCGCCCAGCCCCGCACCGGCCGACACGCCCAGGATGTCGGGCGAGACCAGCGGGTTGCGGAACATGCCCTGGTAGGCCGCACCGGCCGCCGCCAGCGCCGCGCCCACCAGCAGCCCCGCGGCCACGCGCGGCAGGCGGATGTTCCACACCACCGTCTCCACGGCCGGCGGCAGGCCCGAGTCGCCCCCCGTGAGGCGCGCGGCCACGGCGCGCCACAGCTCGCCCGGCGCAACGGGAAACTTGCCCAAGGCGAAGGCCACCAGCACCATAACCGCGAGCAGCGCCACGGCCAGCAACCAGCGCATCGGCAATGCTATAAAAATAGCAGCAGTTTGCGCTTTATGGACGGGCGCTATAGCCCGATTTGACTCAAACCCCACCCGCACCCTCCAGCAAGCCCCGCACGGCCTGCGCCGACAGGCTGGCGCCGTAGAACGACTGGTAGAAGCGCCGCACCGCCTCGGGCAGGGGCTCCAACTCGCGCAGCGCCGGGTGTCCGGGGTGCAGGCGCTCCAGCAGCCAGCGCACGCCGATCAGCCGGTTGACGCCGGGCGGCCCGTCCAGCCAGCCGAAGGGCAGCGCGGGCGCGCAGTGCACCCGGCCGGCGCGCACGGCGGCAAGGTCGCGCCACAGCGGGTCCGTAAGCGCCCGGCGCGCGAAGGCGGCATCCTGCGTGACGATGACCTCGGGGTTCCACCGCAGCAGCTGCTCCAGCGACACGCGCGTGAGCGAGCCCTGGCCCGCCTCGGCCGCCACGTTGCGGCCCGCACAGAAGTCCAGTAGCTCCACGTTGATGGAGCCGGCCAGCCCCGTCTCCAGCCCGTCCGCGCCGCGCCCGTAGTAGACGCGCGGGCGCCCGGCGGGAGGCACGCTGGCGCGCACCCGCTCGGCCAGGGCGAGGGCCGCCTCGGCATCGCGGGCCAGCCGCTCGCCGCGCTCGGCCACGCCCAGCAGGCGCCCCACCTCGCGCAGCTGCGCGGCGTGGTCGGCGATGCGGCCCTGCACCAGCAGCGTGGGCAGGCCGGTCTGCTCGCTCACGCGGCGCACGCCGGAGACATAGGTGGCATCGGCCGTGCCCGCGTCGATCACCAGGTCGGGCGCCAGCTGCAGCAGCGACTCGAGCGGCACCGTGCTGCCACGCCCCGACAGACGCCCCGTGTGCGGCAGCGCGCGCAGCCGGGGCCCTAGCAGCGCACGCGCCGCGTCGCCCAACGGGGTGGGCCAGCCCAAGAGTTTCTCCGGCGCCAGCGTCGCCACCAGCATGCCCGCGGGCGGGCCCGCGGCGAACACCTTGCGCACCTGCGGCGGCGCGGGCAGCGCACCAAAGCGCGCCACGACCACGCCGCCGCTGGCTCGCGCCGCACTCCCCGGCTCCCCTGTTGTCTCCTCGCGCGCCTGCACGCGCGCGGCCGCCAGGGCCAGCGGCAGTTGCAGCAGCCAGCGCCGCCGCATCAGGCGCCCCCCGCATGCGCGGCGCGGCCCGCGGCCAGCGTGAACCAGGCCTGCAGCGCGGACAGACGCGCGGGCAGTTCATCGCCCATGCCACCCGTGAAACGGCGCCAGGCATCCAGGTGCCGGTGCGCCACCACGGTGAGCACAGGGATGCCCGCATCCGCCAGCGCCGCCATCTCGGCGGCAAAGCCCCCGCCGGTGGACTCCAGTTCGCCGAAGCGGTTGGTGACGACCAGCTGCACCCGGTCGGCCAACGCCTGGCGCAGCACCCCGCTGGCCCGCGCCATCCCACCAGGGTCGAGGCTGCAGGCCCGCGAAAGCGGCCCGAGGTCTTGCGAGATGGAGAACACCTGGCCCGTGCGCAGGTCCACGAGCTGCATGCGCGGCTTGCCGCCGCCCTCGGCCGGCAGGCGCCGCTGCGCCAGGCCGCCCACGCGCCAGCCCAGACCCTGCAGGCCCTGGCAGAAGTCGGCCAGCAGGGCGTCGGCGGCGTCGCCGTGGTCCATGTCGCCGGGAACGACGACGGCCGCCAGATCAGAAACGATAGGTGCCATTGATGTACCAGAAGCGGCCCGGCATGGGGTAGCCGTCGGCCAGTTCGTACCACTTGTCGCCCAGGTTGTTCACACTGAAGTCCAGCGCGAAGTCCTTGACGGGCTTGTAGACCGCCTTGAGCCCGGCGGTGCCGAAGCCGCCCAGTTGGCGGTAGGTGCCGCCGTCGAAGTTGACGCGGCGGCCCTGCTCTGCCTCCAGCGTGGCGCGCAGCTCCCACTGCGCGCTGGGCAGCCAGTTGAGCGCGGCGAACAGGCGGTGGCGCGGCGTTTCGGTCAGCGTCACGCGGCGGTCGCTCAGGTTGGTGCGGTCCAGATAGGTGTAGCTCGCGTTCATGCTCCACTGGGCCGACAGTTGCTGGGCCAGCGACAGCTCCAGCCCCATGTTGCGCGTGCGGCCCACGTTCTGCGCCTGGTTGCAGGTGCTGCCGCCGCAGGCGCTGGAGGGCACCACCACCGTCTGGATCTGGTCGTTCATGCGACTGTAGAACACCGCCGCCTGCCCCCGGCCACCCGGCCAGGGCTGGCCGCTCACACCCAGCTCCAGGTGGTTGGCCGTCTCGGGCCGGAGGTCGGGGTTGGGCAGCGCCCGGCCCATGCGGGCCGAGTAGCGGTCCTTGATGGTGGGAAAGCGCGTCTTGTGCGAGGCGATGGCATACACCTCGTCGCCGGACTGGGTGAGCGCATAGCTCAAACGGGCCAGGCCGTTGGTGGCGTCGGCGGAGCCCTTGGGCCATTGGTGGACCTTCTTGGCATCGCGTTTTTCGTGGCTCATGCCCAGGCTCAGCTGCCAGCGCTCGGACAGCGTGATGGTGTCCTCGGCCACCAGCGAGGTGGTCACGTCGCGGTAGAACTTGCCCTCGTCGTCATGCTCGTCGCGTTTGTAGTGCGCGGCAAAGCGCAGCTCATGCCCCTGGAGACTGTAGTTGGCCCACTCGACGGTGGCGCCCTTGCTCGTGTCCTTATAGCTGCTGGTCGGGTCGTGCTGCGTGTAGCCCGCGTCCCGGTACATGTCCAGGCCGTTTTTGTAGGTGTCGTGGTACAGGCGGGTCTTGAGCACGTTGTTGCTGCCGATGCGCGTGGTGCTCAGGAAGTAGACGCTGTCCTTGTCCCAGTACGGCCAGCGCCAGTAGCGTACGGCATTCTTCTGCGCGGAGGTGCCGGTGTACACCGGGTTGCCCTTCTCGCCCTCCTGGCGCACGTAGCCCAGGGCGTATTCATCGGTGGCGTTCGGAGTGAGGCCCAGCTTGAAGGACAGGCGTTTGTCGGTGCGGTAGGCGTTCTCGCGGCGGCTGCCGGTGTCCGTGGGATTGCGCTTGTAGTCCTTGAACCCCTTGGGCAGCGGGAAGCCGTCCGCGTCCAGGTACGAGGCGCCCAGTTGGTAGTACCAGAGGCCCTGGTTGCCGCCCAGGTTGACGGCCGCCTTGCGCGTCTGGCCCGCACCCAGCCCCAGGCGCGCATCGCCCTCGAAGGCCTTGACCGGCTTGCGCGTGACGAGGTTGATCGCCCCGCCCAGCGTGTTGGGGCCGTACAGCAGCGACGCGCCTGCCTTGGCGACACGGATCTCGGCCAGGTCGAAGGTGGTGAAGCGGCCGAAGTCCACATAACCGTCATAGGGCACGTACAGCGGCACGCCGTCCACATAGACCGGCACCTGGCGCGCATCGAAGCCGCGCAGATAGAGCATTTCCTCGTTGCGGCTGTTGCGCGTCAGGCTCACACCAGGCAGCAGGCGCACGGCATCGGCCACGGTGTCGGCGTTGTTGCGCGTTATCTCGTCCTGTGTCAGCTGTGTCTCGGCGGAAGCCTCGCCAAATGCCGTTTCGCCGACCACAGTCACAGTTCCCAGTTCGAACACGCCATCGGCAGCGGCTACGTGATCAGCCGTAGCGCACAAGCCTAAGGCCACCAGCGTGGATGTGAGTGGTTTAAGGAGCAGTCTCACGTTGGTCATGTCAGGAAAGTGATGAGTGTTTTTGAGTTCATTTCGCTATTCCAAATATGAATAGCGGTAGAGGAAAAAAAAGCTGTGGCTGGAATAGCCATCAGCATCAGTGCAATGCGCCAAATATACATTTCTGAGACTAGTCGCTTTTGATCTACTTCCCGATGACTGATAAGGATCAGTAAAAAACCTTCACTTTGCACAAGCGCAGCAGGTAAAAGAGCTGCGGCCCCTTCGAATTCCTGAACCAATCAAAAGGGCTCTGGTGCACAAATCCAAGTTTTGACGCTATTCCCCAATCCTCAGACGCGGTTAAGCTGCCCCACTTGTTTGCCGTCCCGTAGCTTTCAAACGTATGCGCAGGTAGAAGAATCCACTTCTTCAGATGGGCACACCGCTGCTCTTCTTCCGGCGGCATCACCGCAATCGCCTTCTTCACAAGGCATTTGAAGACGCCCATGGGAGCGTAGGATGGGCGGTCGAGCGTCAGCTTGACGGTGTTGGTCGCCTCGTCAAGTTCGTGGCGGGCATCGTTCACGCCCATGTAGATCTGGAAATCATGACGCACGCTGCCCGCTCCCTTGGCGCCATCCATAGGCTTCGCGCTGGCGTCGATACGGAACTCCTTGTCGTTGGACTTGATGGAAGGGACACCATCCTTACCCTTGACGCGCCCCAGGGTTCTCCATGGCAAAGTCCATTTGCCGAAGTCGTCTTCGACCCACTTGGCGAAGTGCCCATTGAAGGCATCGCATTCCTCGTGGTCGACGAGCCAGTCGTTACCGACCTGGTCGGGAATGGCATGGGCCACCTTTCTGAACTTGACCTGTGGCTCGGCCAAGCCGCAGTACCGGCAAACTCGCTTGGACTTGTCGCCTAGATAGACACGTTCGCTATTTGTTTCATTCTGGCATTCCGTCGGCCTTGCTCCGGAAAATTTCGCATTGGGATCGGGGGACATTCGTCATTGATGCCAGGATGCGCGCGCCCTTCTGCGCCCAAGCACGCCCACGCGGGTTTTGTCTGCATGCGTCGCACCGGACAATTTGTTCCTCAAGGCCCTCGATCCTTCCCGGCATCGATGGCCTTCTTCAGCGGAGGTCATCGTCATGGGCAATGCCAGTCAATGGGTGCTGATCAAGCGTTTGACCGAGATCACCGGCTACAGTGAAAACGCGGTGCGTCGCAAGGCCAAGAACGGCGCGTGGATGAGCAACAGCGTCATCACGCTCCATGTGCGTGAGATCCGCGAGTCCGATCAGCAAGGCGGTATGGCATGACCGACGAAACGATCAATGCCGAACAGTGCGCCGAACTCCTGCACTGCACCGAGCAGCGAGTGGAAGAACTGACCCGGACGGGCGAGCTGCCGGGGATGAAGTTCGGGCGCGGTTGGATTTACGTGAAGACCGACTTGCTGGCCTACATTGCCGACCGCGCCAGGAAGGAGGCAGAGGAAAGGCGCCAGGACCTCAATGCAAGAAAGGCGGTCCCGCGCCTGGATATGCCCTTCAGGCCGCGGCGGCAGACGCCCCCGCCGCTTCCGGTGCCGGCCAAAGCCGTTGGGCAAGGTCCACGCCCCTAAAGCTGGCATAACGCTGGGCCATCACCGACCCCGGCTTCCATCCCATGATCTTGTTCAGTTCCTCCAGACGGAACATGTCGCGTCCGTCTGCGTCTTTCAGCTCCAGCCACCGGCATGTCGCTTCGTGCCTCAGGTCGTGTTCGTGGAGTCCAACAATGTCCATGTACTCGAAAGCGATCCTGAAACGGAACGACAGCCGCGAACTGGCCCGCGTCAAGCCCTTCTTGCCTTTCTCCACGCCCTCCTCTTCGAGAAACGGGAAAACTAGCGCACCACGCTCAAACGGCGGCCGGCTCGCAAAGTAGGAGGAAAGCGCCTGATGCACTTCGGGACGCATCGGCACATCCCGAAAGGAAATTTTCCCTCGCCACTGCTTTGTCTCCTTGACGCGGATCACCTTGTTCTCCATGTCAATCTGCACCCTGGTCAGCGTGTAGGCCTCCCTCAGTCGCAGTCCAGTGTTGAGGATCAACAGGTACAGGGTCAGCAATGCATCGCCGCCCTTGAGTTCCAGACCACGCGCACGATCCGGCCGCTCGTAGCCCGACAACACCGTCAGAATCTTCTCGTGCTCTCCAGGCAGCAGGCGCCTATCGCGTACCTCGCTCACCTTCACCTTGCCGCCCTTGGCTTTCACCATCTGGGCATCGACGTCGGAATAGGTCGAGTAGCCCTTGGGCAGCAGCTTCACCGGGTTGCTGATCTTCACGTCCAGGTTGTGGCGCAGATACTCATCGATGGCCCGGCTGAGCGCCTGAATTCGGTGCTTGATGGACGTGGGCGACAGATTTTTTTCCACCTTCAGAGTGCGGAGATAGCCGGTCAACCACTTGTAGCTAGCCTCTGAAAACCGCACCGCCCCCACCTCGCGCGTCAGCGTCTTGAGGGTGAGAATTTGCGTAGGCGCTGCGAAGCCGCTGTCCGACCACTCCCCAAGAATGC
The DNA here is from genome assembly GCF_002214645.1 of Diaphorobacter nitroreducens. NCBI lineage: Bacteria > Pseudomonadati > Pseudomonadota > Betaproteobacteria > Burkholderiales > Comamonadaceae > Diaphorobacter > Diaphorobacter nitroreducens. The sequence goes on along the minus strand of NZ_CP016278.1, from coordinate 925,470 downwards.
GGGACAAGCGCACGCCCTCGCCGGGAGATGTCGGGGTGGTCAGCTCTGCCGGCGGGAGGATGTCCGCGTGCTTCATCAGCTTCCACTGCTGCCCGTAGGCAATGGCCTCACCCTCGGTGTCAAAGGTGAAGTACTTGCGTCCGTTCGGGAGCGATGGGTGCCTCAGCCCTATTTCCCATTTCCCGGATGGTTTCAGTCGGGGTTTTGCCACGCGATCCTCTAGACTTTATGACCTGAATAAGATGAATCATCGCATGATCTGATTGAGTTACAGCCGCCATTTTGTGGCGTCTTCCGTCATTTTTCGGGCATTTTGAGGCGTTTCAGCGGCACCGTAATCTATATAAATTGTTGATTTATAAGTATTTTAAAATCATGGCGATTGTCTCAATCGACTACAAGATTGAATTGATCGAGCGCAAGAGCGATGCCGGCGCAGGCACCGGTCTGCGCTAGTTTGCTCTTTCTTTAATAGCTGTTAGCGCTTATCCACAAAGCGCTACAGCCCATTTTTACTTGTATTCATCAAACCCGCTGCAACGCGCTGGCTTCGCGCGCTAGACGGGTGATGCGGGACCAGTCGCCCTGCTCCAGCGCATCCGCGGGCACCAGCCACGACCCGCCCACGCAGGCCACGTTCTTGAGCGCCAGAAACTCCGCCGCATTGCCGGGCTGGATTCCACCCGTCGGACAGAACGCCACGTCGCCAAACGGCCCCTGCCACGCTTTCAGCATGGCCGTACCGCCCGCCTGCACCGCAGGGAAGAACTTGAGCGCAGAGAAGCCCTCTTCCTGCGCCGTCATGATCTCGCTGCCCGTGGCCACGCCCGGCAGCAGCGGCAAGCCCGCATCGCGGCAGGCGCGGCCTACGGCGGGCGTAAAACCCGGACTGACGGCAAACCGCGCCCCGGCGCGCGCGGCAGCAGCTGCATCAGCACTGGTGCGTACGGTGCCTGCGCCGACCACGGCATCGGGCACTTCCGCGGCGATGGCCCGCATGCATTCGAGGGCTTGCGGCGTGCGCAACGTCACCTCCAGCATGCGGATACCACCGGCGACCAGCGCGCGCGCCATCGGCACGGCATGCCGCACGTCGTGCAGAACGATGACCGGGATCACGGGCGCATCGCGCATCACATCGAGCGCCGTGAGGGTGGGTTGCGTCACAGCCATGTGCAGGCTCCCTCTTCCGCGCTGAGCGCATTGCGCCGCATGCCGGCGAACAGTTCGCGCCCCCAACCGCGTGCGTTGTCCTGCAGCAAGCCAGGCGGCACGGTGGCAGGCGTGCGCGCCTGCCATTCGGCCGCATCGACCAGCACATCGAGCGTGCCCGCCACGGCATCCAGCCGGATGACGTCACCGTCGCGCACCAGCGCCAGCGGGCCGCCGGCATGCGCCTCGGGCGATGCGTGGATGGCCGCAGGCACCTTGCCCGAGGCGCCGCTCATGCGGCCGTCGGTGACCAGCGCCACCTTGTAGCCCTTGCCCTGCAGCACGGCCAGCGGCGGGGTGAGCTTGTGCAGTTCTGGCATGCCATTGGCCTGGGGACCCTGCCAGCGCACCACGCAGACCACGTCCCGGTCCAGTTCGCCGGCCTGGAAGGCCTGCTGCAGTTCGCCCTGCGAGGCAAACACGCGTGCAGGCGCCTGCACCACATGCCGGTCGGGCGGCACGGCGGAGACCTTGATCACGCTGCGCCCCAGGTTGCCCGACAGCAGCTTGAGGCCGCCCGTGGCGCTGAAAGGGTCGGCCGCAGGGCGCAGCACGCTGTCGTCACGCGAGGCGCCGATGTCGGCCCAGTGCAGCTGCTGATCGGCGGTTCCCTGCGGCTCGCGCGTGTATTCGCGGATACCTCCAGGGCGAACGGTGAGCACGTCCTCATGCATCAGCCCGGCATCGAGCAGCTCGCGGATCACATAGCCGGGGCCGCCGGCGGCCTGGAACTGGTTCACGTCCGCGCTGCCGTTGGGGTACACGCGCGCCAGCAACGGCACGACGGCGGACAGGGCGGAAAAGTCGTCCCAGTCGATCACGAGGCCCGCCGCGCGCGCCACAGCCACCCAGTGGATCAGGTGGTTGGTGGATCCTCCCGTGGCCAGCAGCGTCACCATGGCGTTGACGATAGCGCGCTCGTCTACCACGCGCCCGATAGGTGGGCATGACGCCCCCTTGTCGCCAAGCACCGTGCGTGCGGCCTCGCGCGTGAGTTCCTGGCGCAGCGCCTGGCCCGGGTTCACGAAGGCCGTGCCCGGCACATGCAGGCCCATGGCCTCCAGCATCATCTGGTTGCTGTTGGCCGTGCCGTAGAAGGTGCAGGTGCCCGGCGAGTGGTAAGCGGCCATCTCGGCCTCCAGCAGTTCACCGCGGCCCACCAGACCTTGCGCGGCCTGCTCTCGCACCTTGGCCTTGGCGCTGTTGGACAGGCCCGAAGTCATCGGCCCCGCCGGCACGAACACCGTGGGCAGATGGCCGAACTGCAGCGCACCCACCAGCAGACCAGGCACGATCTTGTCGCACACACCGAGCATGAGCGCGCCATCGAACACGTCGTGGCTCAGCGCCACGGCCGTGGCCATGGCGATCACGTCGCGGCTGAACAGGCTCAACTCCATGCCGGGTGTGCCCTGCGTCACGCCATCGCACATGGCGGGTACGCCGCCGGCCACCTGGGCCGTGGCCCCGCGCTTGCGCACCTCGTCCTTGATCAGGTCCGGGTAATGCTGCAGCGGCGCATGGGCCGACAACATGTCGTTGTACGCCGTGACGATGCCGATGTTGGGTGCCTTCTGGACCACCACACGCAGCTTGTCGTTGCCAGGCATGCCGGCGAAGGCGTGGGCCACATTGGCGCAACCCAGGCGGTCTGCACCGCGGTCGCGGCGCGCCTGGAACTCAAGCTGCTGCAGATAGGCGCCGCGCGTAGGGGCGCTGCGCTGACGGATGCGCTCGGTGACGGTGTGGACGGTGTCGTGCAGGGACATGCTGGGTGGCGCGAGGGCGGCTGTGGGAAGGTTGCAGAAAACGACTGCGGGCAAGCATTGCCCCCGGAATCCTACGCGCCAGTGGGCGACACAGGTGTAGGCCGAGGGCACATGGCAGGGAACCGAGGGCAGGCGCCGCCGCCTGCCCCACCCTGCGCTTACTTGGCGTTGCGCGCCTGCTGGACGGCGGCGTTCACCTCGTCCCAGGTCTGCTGGCCCACCGACTTGGCGATGCCCGCGTTCACGCTGACCAGCTTTTCGCGCATGCGGTTGGCCTCGGCGGCCGACAGCTCGTTGACCTGCATGCCCTTGCCCTTCAGGTCGGCCAGGGCCTTGGCGGCCTCTTCACGCGTGTCCTTGCGCTCGAAATCGCGGCTCTTGATGGCGGCGTCCTGCAGCACCTTCTTCTCGGCGGCGGACAGGCCGTCCCACCATTTCTTGCTCACCGTGACGATCCAGGGGCTGTACACGTGGTTGGTCACCGTGAGGTACTTCTGCACCTCGTAAAACTTGCTGGAGACGATGGTGTTGTAGGGGTTCTCCTGGCCGTCCACGGCGCGCGTTTCCAACGCGGTGAACAACTCGGAGAACGGCAGCGGCACGGCGTTGGCGCCCAGGGCCTTGAAGCTGTCGAGGAACACGTTGTTCTGCATCACGCGCAGCTTGATGTCGTTCAGGTCTTCCAGCTTGGCGACGGGGCGCTTGCTGTTGGTGAGGTTACGGAAACCGTTCTCCCAGTACACCAGGCCGACCATGCCCTTGGCTTCCAGCTTGGCCTTGATCTTGTCGCCCACGGGGCCGTCCAGCACCACATCGGCTTCCTTGGCGTTGCTGAAGAGGAACGGCGTGTCCCACACGGCCATCTCCGGCACCAGGCCCACCAGCGTGGCGGTGGAGCCCACCATCATCTCCTGCGCGCCGCCGATCAGCGCCTGCTGCATCTGCGTGTCAGAACCCAGCGAGGCGTTGCCAATGGCGCGCACCTTCATCTTGCCGCCGGTGGCCTTTTCCACTTCTTGCGCAAACATGCGGGCCGCGCGGCCCTGGTTGGAGTTGTCCACCAGGCCATAGCCGAAACGCACGATGCGCGGCTTGAAGTCCTGCGCCTGTGCAGCGCCGGTGGCAACGAGTGCGGCCACGAGGCCGGCAAGAGCAAAGCGGATACGCATGGGAAGTCTCCTTTGGACAGTCAGGGTGAAAAGGGATGAAAAGCTCAGTGCATCCAGCGCAGCGGCGCGGTGATGAGGGCCGGGAACAGCGTGAACAGGACCGCCAGCAGCACATACACGGCCAGGAACGGCGTGGTGCCGCGGATCACGGTCTCCATGCGCAGCCGGCCCACGCCCGCCACCACGTTCTGCACCGTGCCCACGGGCGGCGTGATCAGGCCGATGCAGCCCACATAGATGAACATGAAGCCGAAGTACACGGGGTCGATGCCCGCCTTGGCGGCCAGCGGCGCGCAGACGGGGCCGAAGATCAGGATGGTGGGCGTGAGGTCCATGGCCGTGCCCACCACCAACAGGAAGGTCATCATCAGCGCCATGAACAGCACGGGGTTGCCCATCACGCCGGCGAAGCTGTCGGCCAGCATGTTGGGCAGGTCGGCCAGGGTGATCATGTAGGCCGTGACGGTGGCGGCGCCGCACAGGAACATGACCACAGCCGTGGTCTTGCCCGCGGCCAGGAACACGTCGTACAGCTGCGACCAGTTCAGTTCGCGGTACACGAACATGGACACCAGCAGCGCATAGACGGCGGCCACCACGGCAGCCTCGGTGGGCGTGAAAATGCCGCCGCGCAGGCCGCCCAGGATGATGACCGGCATCATCATGGCCCAGAAGCTCTTCGCCAGCGCCTTCATGCGCGGGCCCCACGCCACACGCTCCATCGAGGGCAGGTCGTGGCGGCGCGCAATCCAGGCCCAGGCGCCAATCAGGAAGATGCCCATCATCAGGCCCGGTGCCACGCCCGAGAGGAACAGCTTGCTGATCGAGGTATTCGTCGTCACCCCGTAGATCACGAACGGCATGGACGGCGGGATGATCGGCGCGATGATGCCGCCGGACGCCAGCAGGCCCGCGCTGTAGCTCATCGGGTATTTCTGCTCGCGCATCATCGGCAGCAGGATGGTGGCCAGCGCCGCCGTGTCGGCAATGGCCGAGCCGCTCATGGACGCCAACAGCACGGCCGCGCCAATCACCACGAAGCCCAGCCCGCCGCGGATATGCCCCACGAAGGCGCGCGCCAGGTCGATGATGCGCCGCGACAGGCCGCCCGCGTTCATCAGCTCGCCCGCCAGGATGAAGAACGGCACGGCCAGCAGCGGAAAGTTGTCAAAGCCGGCCTGCAGGTTTTGCGCCAGCAGCTGCGAATCGAAGAAGTCCAGGTGCCACATCAGGGCGACACCCGTCAGCACCAGGGCGTGGGCGATGGGCATGCCGATCACCATGCCGCCGATGAGCACCAGAAGAAAGATGGCGGTAACGATCATGGTGCGCCCTACTCCACCGACGTTTCCGCGTCGCTGCCATGCGGCAGCGGCTCGCCGCGGCGCAGATCCACCACCACGCCCACCAGCAGGCCCACGGCCAGTACCAGCGTCGCCGCGGCGCCCAGCGCCAGCGGATAACCCAGCACGGTGCTGTAGCTGTCCATGCCGGCGATCACCTGCTCCCACGAACCCTTGAGCAGCAGCAGCATGCCGCCCGCCACCAGAGCCTGGCTGGCCCAGAACAGCAGCTTGCGCGAGCGGCCCTTCAGGCGCGAAGTGAGCATATCGAAGCCCAGATGCTTGCCCTCAAAGGCCGCGACGATGGTGCCCACCGCCACCAGCCACACGAACAGCAGGCGCGAGATCTCCTCGTACGAGACGATGCTCGTGGAGAACACGTAGCGCAATACCACGTTGACGAACACGGCCACGACCATGCCGGCCAGTGCGAGCACCATGAAATGCTCGGCCAGGCGCTGCACCAGGGGCTTGCGCGGCCGTTGTTGCGGGGAAGGGGAAGAAGCGCTCATGCACTGTCTCCGGAAGACGACGAAAGGGAGGCAGCTGCTTTGCCGCGCAGCCATTGGACGACGGACCGGGCCAGCTCGTCCACGGGGCGTGTGGCATCCAGCGTCAACACGCGCGGCTCGCCCTCGGGCGACTCCAGCGTGGCGAACTGATCGGCCACCAGAGCGGGCGAAAAGAAATGCCCCGCGCGCGTCTGCACGCGCTGCAATGCCTGCTCATAGTCCAGCGCCAGAAACACGAATCCCACGCGCGGGTTGCCCGCACGCAGGCGATCGCGGTATTTGCGGCGCAGCGCCGAGCAGGTCAGCACTACGCCCGCCGAGCCGGAGGGCGCCGCCAGCAATGCGGCCAACCGGTCCAGCCAGCCCGCGCGGTCGGCATCGGTCAAGGGCACGCCGGCGCGCATTTTGGCAATGCTCTCGGGAGCATGGTGGGCATCGCCCTCATGCAGCACCCAGCCCAGCGCTTTTGCGCAGGCCTCGCCCACGCTGGACTTGCCGCAGCCGGAAACGCCCATCACCACGATGGCATCGATGTCACAGGTCAAGATAGCGCTATCTCTAAAGATTCAAAAAAACGGCTGCATCCCAGGACGCAAGCCGTTCACCCGAAGTTCACGGCTTCACGCCGCGGCTTCTCATGGGGAAATTTCGCTGCATCGCATGGGGAGAAGCTACTCCTCCCCACAAACCCGCGAAAACCCCATGAAAGATAGCGCTATCTTAAGGGACAATTTTGGCCAGAATTCCTAGGAATAACCCTTGACCGCCAACCGACGACCGCGCCGCTCCAGCGGCCGCATCACCCTGAACGACGTGGCAGGCGCCGCCGGCGTGAGTCCCATCACCGTGTCGCGTGCCCTGCGCGGCGAACGCACCGTGGACCCTGCGTTGGCCGAACGCGTACGCGAGGCGGCCGATCGGCTGGGCTACGTACCCGACCCGGCCGCGCGCGCGCTGGCGTCGCAGCGCAGCACGCAGGTGCTGGTGCTGGTGCCGCTGCTGTCCAACGCGCTGTTCGTGGATTTGCTGGAGGCGGTGCACCGCACGCTGTTCCCCGAGGGCTTTCAGCCACTCATCGGCGTGACCCACTACGACAGCGCCGAGGAAGAGTTGCTGCTGCGCACCTACCTGCCCCACCGCCCCGCCGGCCTGCTGGTGACGGGGTTCGATCGCAGCGAGGCCGCACGCCAGCTCATTGTGCACAGCGGCGTGCCCTGCGTGCACCTCATGGAGACCAGCGCCGCGCCTGGTGTGGCCTGCGTGGGCTTTTCGCAGCAGGACGCGGGCGCCACCATCACGCGCCACCTGCTGGAACGCGGGCGTAAGCGCATCGCCTTTTGCGCCGCGCAACTGGACCCGCGCGTGCTGCAGCGCGCCGAAGGGTACCGGCGCACCCTGCGCGAAGCGGGCCTGTACGATCCGCGCCTGGAGTTGCTAAGCCCCGAGCGCTCTTCCATCGCCCTGGGCGCCCGGCTGTTCGAGGACCTGGTGCAACGCATGCCCGACGTGGACGCCATCTTCTTTTGCAACGACGACATTGCCCAGGGCGGGCTGCTGGCGGCCAACCGCATGCGCATCGACGTGCCGGGGCGCATCGCCGTCGCGGGATTCAACGACTTGGCCGGCAGCGCGCAGATGGTGCCGCCGCTGACCACCATCCGCACACCGCGCAGCGAAGTCGGCCGCGCCGGCGCCGACATGCTGCTGGGCCTGATGCGCGGCACGCTGGCGCAGCCACAGTGCGTGCAGCTGGACTACGAGCTGATCGTGCGCGAGAGTACGTGAACAAGGGTGCAGTGCAGCGCAGTGCGCTACAGCTTTGGTAGCTGTTCGCGCTTGCAAATCAAGCACTCAAGGCAAAAAAGTACCTGAATCCTTCTTCAAACAAGCGCGACCAGCTATTGAATATGTAGCACGCCAGTCACAAAAAAGCCCGGCATTACCGGGCTTTCGCAGGCTTGGCGCATCCAGGCTCAGGGAGCCAGAATCACCTCCACGCGGCGCGCCTCGGCATTGCTGCCGCTGCCCTGCGTGGCTTCGGGCTTCTTCAGCTCCACCTTCTCTTCGGCCACACCCAGGGCCTTCAGGGCGTCGCGCACGGCCAGCGCGCGCTGCTTGGCCAGCTCGGCGTTCACGGCCGCGTCGCCCGTGGCGTCATGGAAGCCCGACACCACCGCGGTCTTGCCGCCGTCCACCACGCCCTTGACCACGTCGCCCAGCGCTTCGTTGGCGCCCGGGGCCAGCTCGGCCTTGCCAGTGGCGAAGAAGAACTTCACCACACCGCCCTCCACCACCACGCTGGCGGCGTCCTCGGTGATCACCACGCCGGGCGCGGCTGCCTCAGCCGCAGGGGCCACGGCGGCGGCCGGCGCCTTGGGGGCGTGGGCAATGCCACGCTTGTAGACCACCACGCCCACGACGGTGGAGACCACCAGCGCGATCAGCGCGAAGAGGAACCCGAGTGCGAAGCGTTGCTGGCTGTCGTCGTCGGAGCTGTTGAAGGACATGTTGAGAACTCCCGTGAATAATCGGTGCGTTGGACAAAACCCATCGATTGTAGAGTCTCGCCATGCCGCCGCTTGCCGCTCCCCTGCGTGACCCCGCCCCCATGCTCGACCGCGCGCTGCATGAATGGGGCGGGCGCGACGACCTGTGGATCTTTGGCTATGGCTCGCTGATCTGGCGGCCCGACTTTGCCTACGCCGAGCGGCGCGCGGCCACGGTGCACGGCTGGCACCGGGCTTTGAAGATGTGGAGCCGCGTGAATCGCGGCACGCCCGAATGCCCGGGTCTGGTGTTCGGCATGCTGTCGGGCGGCAGTTGCCGCGGCATGGTGTTCCGCGTGGACCACAGCCACGCGCGCCAGGTCATGGTCAACCTATGGCAGCGCGAGATGGTCCTGGGCGTATACGACCCGCGCTGGCTCAACTGCCGCACGCCCCAGGGTGCGGTGCGCGCGCTGGCGTTCACGCTGTCGCGCAAGAGCCCCAGCCATACGGGCGTGCTGGCGGACGAGGAATACCGCCGCATCTTCGCGCAGGCCAGCGGCATCTACGGCACCACGCGCGACTATGCCGAGGCCACGCACGCCGAGCTGCAACGCATGGGCATCCACGACCGAGCGCTCTCGCGTCTGATTGCGTTGGCGCGCGAACCGCGTTAGTTTGGCGGTTTTCAACCCTCTTGGAGAAATCGCATGTCCCTTCGCTACCTCCCCACGGCCGCGGCCCTGGCGGCTGCTGTCGCACTCGCCGGCTGCGCATCCATGTCCAGCGCGCCCTCGGCCACCGCCCGGCTGGAGCCTACGCGCGGCAACAGCACCCAGGGCACGGTGCGCTTCGTGCAGAGCGGTGATGCGGTGCGCGTCAGCGGCACGGTCAGCGGGCTCAAGCCGGGGGCGGAGCACGGGTTTCACATTCATGAGAAAGGCGACTGCTCCAGCGGGGACGGCAACAGCGCGGGCGGCCATTTCAATCCCACGGGCACACCGCATGGCCAACACGGCAAGGGACCGCACCACACCGGCGACCTGCCCAGCCTGCGCGCGGACGGCAACGGCGTGGCCACCTTCAACTTCGAGTCGCGCAGCATTCGCGTGGGCTCCGGCGCCACCGACATCGTGGGTCGCGGCCTGATCGTGCATGCCAACCCCGACGACTACGTCACCCAACCCACCGGCAACGCGGGCGCGCGCCTGGCGTGCGCGGTGATCGCCGGTCGCTGATCGTGCAGGGCTCGGCGCCCTGCGGGCACAATCCCCGCATGAGCCACAGCCCTCTTTCCTCCTCCATCGCCGACCTGCGCAAGAGCTACGAGCGCGCCGAGCTCAGCGAGGACGCCTCCCACGCCGATCCCTTGCAGCAGTTCGACCAATGGCTGCGCGAAGCCATCGCTGCCCAGGTGCCCGAGCCCAACGCCATGACCGTGGCCACCGTGGGCAGCGACCTGCGTCCCAGCACCCGGGTGGTGCTCATCAAGGGCTATGACGCGCAGGGCATCGTCTGGTACACCAACTACGACAGCCGCAAGGGCCGCCAGATCGCGGGCAACCCCTATGCCGCGCTGCAGTTCCATTGGGTGGAACTGGAGCGCGTGGTGCGCATCGAGGGCGTGGTGGAAAAGGTGAGCGAGGCCGAGAGCGACGCCTACTTCCACAGCCGCCCGCTGGACTCGCGCATCGGCGCCTGGGCCAGTCCGCAAAGCCAGGTCATCCCCAGCCGCGGCGTGCTGGTGGCCAACGCGGCCAAGTACGGCGCGCAGTTCCTGCTCAAGCCGCCCCGCCCGCCGCACTGGGGGGGCTTTCGCCTGCGGCCGGATCAGTGGGAGTTCTGGCAGGGCCGCAAGAGCCGCCTGCACGACCGGTTGCGCTACCGCCTGGAGGATGGCGCGTGGGAGCGCGAGCGGCTGGCGCCGTAAGCGCCCGGAAGACGCCCTGCTCCACGCGCGTCTTCAACGCATGTTCAATGCATGAAGAACTGCGCCAACACCAGCACCACCGGCAGCGTGATCAGCGCCAGCGCGGTGGACAGCGCGATGGCCGAGGACACCTCCTCCTGCATCACGCCATAGCGCTGTGTGAAAAGCAGCACATTCGCGCCCACCGGCATGGCCGCGGCGGTGAACATCACCGCGATCGCCGGGCCTGACAGCCCCAGCGCCCACGCCAGCGTCCCCAGCGTGGCGGGCAGCGCCAGGTTCTTGATCATCGCCACCCGCAACGCGCCGCGCCAGTGGTTGCCAATGCGTGTGTGCGCCAGCGCAATACCCACCAGCAGCAGCGCCACGGGCCCCAGCGCCGCCGCCAGCACCTGCAGCGGGCGGTCCAGCATCTCGGGCAGCTTCCAGCCCGTCTGCGCGAACAGCAGGCCCGCCAGGATGGGCAGCGGCACCGGGTGCACGATGCTGTTGCGCACGGCCTGCCACACGGTGTGCGCCATGGGGCGCGGCGCTGCACTGCCGGTGCGCTGCTGTTCGCGCGCCTCGGCCAGCTCGAACACCATGGTGGCCGCCGTCAGCAGCACCAGCGAATGCAGGGACACCAGCGTGAACAGCGTCACCAGGCCCTGCGGCCCATACACCAGACCCATGAGCGGCGCGCCGATCATCACCAGGTTGCTGAAGGTGTGCGCCAGCGCCCGCGCCGCCGCGGCCGTGGAGAACCGGCTGAACGCCAGCGTCAGCCCGAACAGCAGCGCCGCCGCGCTGAAGTACAGCAGCACAGGCTGAAAGTCCAGCTCTTGGAGCCGCACATTGCCCATGGTGCGAAACAGCAGCGCGGGCGTGAGCACCAGGAACACGATGTTGGACAGATCCGGCACCGCCGTGGCGCGCACCCAGCCCACGCGGGCGGTGAGGTAGCCGATGCCGATGCACAGAATGACGGGAACCAGGGGAACGAGGATCGAGGACAGCAAGGTGGGCAGAGGGTCAAAGTGCCGGCGCGGCGCCGGGCGGCAAGTGTAGGGCCTGGGGATGCGGCGCGCTTGCACTCATGAATTAATAGCTGCCAGCGCTTGATGGACAAGCGCTGGAGGCCAAAAATACCCAAAACCCCTTCCCACCGCGGCGCAAAACGGGACCTGGGACAATATCGGCCCCCGCCCAGTTCCTTTATCTCGTCAGACCGCCCCGTCCTTCACCGTGCACGCTACGCCCTCCTCCATCGCCCACAGTCCCTGGCGCATGTCCGTCGCGCCGATGATGGACTGGACCGACAGGCACTGCCGCTACCTGCACCGCCTGCTGTCGCGCCACACGCTGCTCTACACCGAGATGGTGACCACCGGTGCGCTGGTGCACGGCGACGTGCAGCGCCATCTGCGCTTTGACGCGGCCGAGCACCCCGTGGCGCTGCAGTTGGGCGGCAGCGAGCCGGCCGACCTGGCGCACTGCGCCCGTCTGGGCGAGCAGTGGGGCTATGACGAGATCAACCTCAACTGCGGCTGCCCCAGCGAGCGTGTGCAGCGCGGCGCTTTCGGCGCCTGCCTGATGAACGAGCCGCAACTGGTCGCCGACTGCGTGAAAGCCATGGTGGACGTGGTTCAGGTCCCGGTCACCGTCAAGCACCGCATCGGGATCGACCAGAACGAAGACTACGGTTTCGTGCGCGACTTCGTGGGCGTGGTGGCCGACGCGGGCTGCCGCGTGTTCATCGTGCATGCGCGCAATGCGTGGCTGAAGGGTCTGTCGCCCAAGGAGAACCGCGAGATTCCCCCGCTGCGCTACGACGTCGCGGCCCGGCTGAAAGCCGACTTCCCGCAACTGACCATCGCCATCAACGGGGGCTTTCAGACCGACGCCGCGGTGCTGGAGGAGCTGGCCCGGGTGGATGGCGTGATGGTGGGCCGCGAGGCCTACCACAACCCCTGGTGGCTGGCGCGCTGGGACGAGCAGTTCTTTGGCGCCGCGCCCGCCGCGCCCACGCGCGAGCAGGTCGAGGAAGACATGGTGGCCTACATGGAGCGCGAAGCCACCGCGCACGGCACGCACTGGTATGCGGTGGCGCGCCACATGTTGGGCCTGCGCAACGGCCTGCCCGGCGCGCGACGCTGGCGCCAAGTGTGGAGCGACCACCGCTTGAAACACCTGCCCGCGCGCGAAGTGATGGCCCTGGCGCGCACCAAGCCGGGCGCCACCGCGCCCGATGCACTGCGCGCAAGCGCCGTGCAAGCCGGCGCCCTGCCAACGGAGCCGCTCAGCCTTTGAGGCCCGCCAGCCAGTCCCGCAGTGGCTGCGGCAGCCCGAACAGATAGCCCTGCAGGCCATGGCAGTGGTGGGCGATGAGGAAGTCCGCCTGCTGCCGCGTCTCTACCCCCTCGGCCACCACGCGCAGGCGCAAGTGGCGCGCGACCGAAAGAATGGCCTGCACGATCGCCGCGTCGTTCGCATCGGAGGGCGCGTCCTGCACGAAGCTGCGGTCGATCTTGAGTTCGTACAGCGGCAGGCGCTTCAGATACGCCAGGCTGGAGTAGCCGGTGCCGAAGTCATCGATGGAAAAGCGCACGCCCAGCGCCACCAGCTCGTGCATGCGCCGGGCGGTGTCCTGCCAGTTCTCCACCAGCAGGCTTTCCGTGACCTCCAGCGTGAGCAGCGCCGCGGGCGCGCCCGTGCTGTGCAGCGCCGCGCGCACCTGCTCCACGAAGTCCGCCTGACGGAACTGGCGGGGGCTAACATTGACCGAGATCGACAGCGCCCGGCCCTGCTGGTGCAGTTCGGCCAGCGTGGCGCAGGCCTGCTGGATGACACGCGCACCCATGCGCACGATCAACCCCGCCTGTTCCGCCACCGGGATGAACTGCGCCGGCGGCACGAAGCCGCGCTGCGGATGCGGCCAGCGCAGCAGCAGCTCCGCGCCGATGAGCTGGCCGGCGGCATCCACCTGCGGCTGCGCATAGGTCAGCAGCGCGTCGTTGTCGACCGCGCTCTTCAGGTCCTGCAGCAGCGCCAGGCGCTCCTGCGCTGCGGCGTGCATGTCCTGCTCAAAGAAGCACACCTGGTTGCGCCCCCGGTCCTTGGCACAGAACATGGCCGTGTCGGCCTCGCGCAGCAGGTCTTCCACGGCCTCACCGTTCTTGGGAAACAGCGTCACGCCGATGCTGCCGGTACTGCCGTAGTGCACCCCGCCCAGGTCATAGGGCGCATCCAGGCATTCGCGCAGCTGCTGGGCGCGCCGGCAGGCCTGCTCACGCGCAACAGAGGGGCCGTCGCCCAGCCGCGGCACCAGCATCACGAATTCGTCGCTCCCCAGCCGTGCCACGGTCTCCTGCGGCCCGGCCACGTCCTGCAGGCGCGCGGCGACCTGCACCAGCAGCCCGTCGCCCACACCGTGGCCGCGCGCGTCGTTGATCTCCTTGAAGTTGTCCAGGTCGATGTAGAACAGCGCGCCCATGCCCCCCTGCTGCTGGGCCGTAAGCAGTGCATCCTGCAGGCGCTGCAGCAGCAGGCGGCGGTTGGGCAGGCCGGTGAGCGAGTCGAAATACGCGAGCTGGTACATGGCGGCCTCGGCCTCGTGGCGCCGCGTGACGTCGCGCGACAGCGCGATGAAGTGCCGCTGGCCCGGGCCGGCCCCGGTCTGCGGCGCACCGCCCTGCTTGCAGGCCACGGACAGCTCGAACCAATGCTGGCTGCCCCCGATGTCCAGGCTGTACTGCCGCCCTTCGGAATAGCCGTACTCGGCCGCCTCGTCCAGCGCAGCCATGCATTCGGCGGCGGCAGCGGGCGGCAACACATCCCCCAGCGTGCGCCCCACCAGCGCCTGGGCGCGCGTGCCGATCAGGTCCGCGCGGGCGGACCGGTAGTGGTGGATGCCTCCCTGTGCGTCCACCTCGAACAGCAGATCGGGCACGGCATTGAGCGTGCCTTCCAGCTCATCGCGCGTGCGGCGCAACTCGCGCGTCATCTCGCGGGCCAGCGCCATGGCCCGCTGCCGCGCGTTCACCTGCTGCCCCACGAACCATCCCGCCAGCAGGCTGAAGGCGGCGCCCAGCAGGGCAACCAGATGGTGTGTGGATCCTTCGAAGCGCTGCTCGAATGAGGGCAGCGGGTACAGCACCAGCGTCCAGCGCCTGCCGCCTACGTCGTAGCTGCGCACGGCCTCCAGCCCGCCATTGACCGCGTGGGGTGCATAGTCCGTGCGCGACGCAAACACCAGCACCCCCCCTGCCACCGAGGGGCCGTCATGGATGGCCAGCGCAAGGTCGCTGTCCAGTTCGCGCGCCAGGCCCTGGATCACGTCGTCCATGCGAAATGGCGCGGCCACCCAGCCTGCAATGTTCTGGCGGCGCTGGGCCAGAGTGTCCACGGCAGCGTGTCTGGCATACAGCGGCAGGTACATGACCAGGGAGCTGCCGGCATCCCCTTCGCGGCTGCCCAGCGGGCCCGACAGCGCCAGCGTCCCGGAATCGCGCGCGCGCAGCAGCGCCTCGCGCCGCGCCGGCTGCAGCATGGCATCCTGTCCCAGTTCCTGCTGGTTTTCCGGCGTTTGGGGTGCGATGTGCGTGATCAACGCCTGCCCCGTGCGCGCCCCCGTGGATTCCGCCACGCGCGACAGCAACGCCACCCCCTGCAGGCCCGGGCGCGTCTGCGGCAGGTGCAAGGCCTCCACATAGGCCTGGAATTCCTGCTGGTCGATGCTGTCGGAGCCTTCGTAGTAGCCCTTGGCGCCACGCAACACCATTTCGTAAGCGGCGATGCGGTCCGACAGGTTGGAAACCACGCGGTCCACGGACAAGGCGAAAGCCTGCAGCCGGCGCTCGTCCCGTGCGCGCTCCACACCCTGCCAGACCAGATAGGTGACGGCGAGCAGCAGCAGTGAGAGCACCACTGCTGCGATCATGCCCGGATGCCATGGGGCCCAGTGCTGTGCGAACCCTCTCGGGGCAGCCACCTTTTTATTCATGCGTTTCCAAGCGTCGCATAGCGACCGCCGCAACACAATAGGGATGCGCCAGATTGCCGCGCACCGCGCGGCCCGTCTGTGGGACGCGGCCTTGTCCTACCCCGCCGAGGGCCACCGCAGGCCCTTCCCTGCCCTACCATCCGTGGCTGTCCCTTGACCCCTGCGCCTGCCGTGCCCCTCCCCTCACCCACGACCCATCTCACCCCTGAGGAGTCCGCGTTCCACGCGTTCTATGCGCAGGAGCGCCCGGCGCTGGACCACGCCTGCGCGTTTTACATGGCGCTGCTGCAGTCGCTGCTGTCGCAGGCGCGCCACATCGACATCGCCAAGATCGAAGGGCGCGTGAAGGACCGCGATGAATGCCTGCGCAAGTTCTCGCGCAAGTACCGCGCGGCGCTGGAGGAAAGCGGGGCCCCCTATGAAATCCGCCCCTACATCACCGACCTGATCGGCGTGCGCGTGGTCTGCCTGTACGAGGACGAGCTGGAAAAGGTGGCGCAGATCGTCCAGTCGCACTTCGACGTGATCGACGTGACCGACAAGGTCAGCGCCCTGGAGGGCACCGAGGCCTCTTTCGGCTACAAGGGCCTGCACCTGGACCTGCGGCTCAACGCCGTGCAGGCCGCCCTGCCCGAGAACGCCGCCTACGCGGCGCAGCCGTTCGAGCTGCAGGTGCGCACCATCATCCAGGACGCGTGGAGCGTGCTGGACCACAAGATCAAGTACAAGAAGTCGATTCCGGCCGAACTCAAGCGCCGCATCAACGTGCTGTCCGCCCTGTTCGAACTGGCGGACCGCGAGTTCCGCCAGATCCGCGATGCCACCGACGCCGAACTGCTCTACGCACCCGACGAGACCACCGAGGCCGAGGCCGAGACCGAAGCCAGCCGAGCGCCGGCGCCCGGCAGCGAGCTCAACGCCTTCACGTTCCTGAAGATTGCCCGCCATTTCTTCAAGGACGTGGAGTTCGACGCGCAGAAGGTGGACCTCTTCGTGGACGACATGCGCGCATGGTCACCGGGCATCACGCGTGCCCGCTTCAACACGCTGATGCGCGAAACGATTGCTACCGTCAAGCGCTACAAGCAGTTTTACGAGGTGCAGAACCCCGAGGGCAGCTTCAACCCCTTCACCGTGATCCGCCACTGCCTGTACCTGGGCGACCGGCAGGCGTTTCGCCGCGCGCTGCGCAACAGCTCGCGCGAAGCCTTCGAAGCGTGGCTGCAGGAAAATCCCACCCTGATATAAGTCAAATCGACCTCCAGCGCTTGTCCATCAAGCGCTGGCAGCTATCAAAAGCATTGCATCAAGCCCGCCTGTGAATGTCGCGCGCGGGACACTGAATGCGTAGTTGCACGACACGCAAGCAAATGCAACTGCTGATATATTGCACTGCAACATAACTTGGTCCTGCCCCATGCTGTACACCCTCTACGAGACTCAGCGCTCCCTCATGGAGCCCTTCGCCGACCTGGCGCAGGCCGCCGCCAAGTTCTACAGCAACCCGCTGTCGCCGTTCAGCGAGACGCAACTGGCCCATCGCATCTCGGCGGGCTATGAACTGCTGTACCGCCTGGGCAAGGACTACGAGAAACCCGAGTTCGGCATCAGCACCGTGGACGTGGACGGCGTGAGCGTGGCCATCCATGAGCGAGTGGACGTCGACAAGCCTTTCTGCGAACTGCGCCGCTTCAAGCGGTTTTCGGACGACCCGGCCACCTTGCTCAAGCTCAAGGGCCAGCCCGTGGTGCTGATCGTGGCGCCGTTGTCGGGCCACTACGCCACGCTGCTGCGCGACACCGTACGCTCCATGCTGGAGAGCCACAAGGTCTACATCACCGACTGGAAGAACGCGCGCATGGTGCCGCTGCAGGAGGGCGAGTTCCACCTGGACGACTATGTGAACTACGTGCAGGAGTTCATCCGCTACCTGCAGGGCCAATACGGCAACTGCCATGTGATGAGCGTCTGCCAGCCCACCGTGCCGGTACTGGCCGCCGTCTCGCTGATGGCCAGCCGCGGTGAGACCACGCCACTGTCCATGACCATGATGGGCGGCCCCATCGATGCGCGCCGCTCACCCACGGCGGTGAACAACCTGGCCACCCAACGCAGCTTCGAGTGGTTCGAGAACAACGTCATCTACCGCGTACCCAGCAACTTCCCCGGCGCCGGCCGCCGCGTGTACCCGGGCTTTCTGCAGCACACGGGCTTCGTGGCCATGAACCCGGACCGGCACGCCAGCAGCCACTACGACTACTTCAAGAACCTCATCAAGGGCGATGACGCCAGCGCCGAGGCCCACCGCAAGTTCTACGACGAATACAACGCCGTGCTCGACATGGATGCCGACTATTACCTGGAGACCATCAAGACAGTCTTCCAGGACTACAGCCTGGTCAACGGCACCTGGGACGTGCGCTCGCCGGACGGCGCGGTGGAGCGCGTGCGTCCCCAGGACATCACCCAGACCGCGCTGCTGACCATCGAAGGCGAGCTCGACGACATCTCCGGCTCCGGCCAGACCGAGGCGGCGCAGGATCTGTGCACCGGCATCGCCGCGGACCGGCGCAACCACCTCGAGGTGAAGGGCGCGGGCCACTACGGCATTTTCAGCGGCCGCCGCTGGCGCGAGCTGGTCTACCCGCAGGTGCGCGACTTCATCCGTGCCAACCAGTCCGCCCAGCCCACGTCACGCCCCCGCCGCGCACGCAGCGCCGCCTGACGCCGGCCATGACCTCCCCCGCAGCGCAGCAGGCGCTCGTCGAGCGCATTGACGCGGCCCTGCCCCAGACCCAGTGCACGCGCTGCGGCTACCCTGACTGCCAGTCCTATGCCCGTGCCATCGTACGGGGCGAGGCCGAGATCAACCAGTGCCCGCCCGGCGGGGCCCAGGGCATTGCACGCCTGGCCGCCATCACTGGCCGGCCCGAGCTGCCGCTGAGCGCGGCCCATGGAACGGAGGTCCCGCGCGCCGTGGCGGTGATCGACGAAAACTGGTGCATCGGCTGCACGCTGTGCCTCAAGGCCTGCCCCACGGACGCCATCCTGGGCATCAACAAGCGCATGCACACCGTGATCGCGCCGCACTGCACGGGCTGCGAACTGTGCCTGCCCGCCTGCCCGGTGGATTGCATCCGCATGGAAAATGCCAGCGGCCAGGCCACTGGCTGGGCCGCATGGTCCGCCCCGCAGGCCGAGCAGGCGCGCGTGCGCTACCAGGCGCGGCAAGAGCGGCTGCAGCGCGAGGAGGCGCAGGCCACCGCCCCCGAACCCGCCCCTCCGGCGCCGGACAACGCGCCCGATCCCAAGCGCGCAGCCATTGCCGCGGCACTGGCGCGCGCCCGCGCGCAGCGCGCCGACCGGGGCTGACGCCGCTGCGCCGGCAGCCCTACCGCTCACGACCGCAGCGGGCTATGGCAATACGGAGCGAACCGGCGACAGGCCTGCCGCATCAGGCCGCAAGCGACTTGTAGACGCCGCAGCCCAGATAGACATCTCCCGCGCGCTGCACGTAGGACATCTTGGTTTGCACCGCGCCCGTGGCCGGATTGGTGATGTCGTATTCCACCCAGCCCGGCGCGCGTTCGGCCTGGGCCACGATGGCGCTGACCAGCGCATCCCCGGCAATACCGGGAATGTCCTGCACCCGCGTTCCCACTTTGGCGGGATTGCCGCCAAAGGCCAGGTAGGTGCCGCCCGCATCGAGCGCGAACACGTACATGTCGCGGTCGTGGTAGGGCTGTGCTGGGTCGGTCAACGTGCGCAGAAAGGACTCGCGCGGCAGGCCGCGCTGCACGGCGGCGGCGCGCTGCACCAGGGCCACGGCCTCCTCGGCCGTACCCTGCTGCAGGCGAAACGCCAGCACCGCCCGGGACAGGGTGGACGCCCGGCTCTCCAGCGCCTGCGCCTCGCGCAGGGCATCGCTCACCATCTGGGCATTGCGCTGCGTGATCTGGTCCAGTTGCTGCACCGCGGTGCTGATCTCGCGCAGACCCGTGCCCTGTTCATTGACCGAGTGGGAGATTTCGCTCACATGCCCGGCCACGCCACGGATGCCTTGCGCCATGGCCGCAATGCCCTCACCGGCGGTGCGGATCAGCCCCGCGCTGCCCTCCACCTGCCGCACGGACGTGCCAATGAGGTCGCGGATCTCGCGCGCCGCCTCGGCCGAGCGGCCCGCCAGCGTGCGCACCTCGGCCGCCACCACGGCAAAACCCCGGCCCTGCTCGCCCGCGCGTGCCGCTTCCACGGCGGCATTCAGCGCCAGGATGTTGGTTTGGAAGGCAATGCCGTCGATCACCTGGATGATCTCGCCCATGCGACGGGCATCGTTCTGGATGCCCTGCACCGCCTCCACCGCCCGCGCCATCGCCTGGGTGCCCGCCTCAGCGGCTTGGCGCACCTCTCCGGCGCGCTGATCGGCCACGCTTGCCGCCTGCGCGTTGTTGTTCACGGCGGAAGACAGCTCCTCCACGCTGGCCGCGGTCTGCTCCAGGCTGGCGGCCTGTTGCTCGGTCCGGTCGGCCAGTTCGCGGTTGTCCGCCGCAAGGCTTTGACCCGCGTGCGCCACCAGCGCCGCGTTGCTGCGGATGTCGGCCACCATCGACGAGAGCGTGTACACCATGCGGTTGAGTTGCTCGCCCATGTGCGCCAGTTCATCGCGGCCGCGCACTTCGGCCCGGCTGCACAGGTCGCCCTGCGCCGTACGTTCCATTACGCCGCTCAGCCGCCGCAGGTCGCCCGCCACACTGGCCTGGAAAGCCGTGGCCAGATAGGCGGTGGCCAGCACCGCCACGCCACACACGCCCCACGTGGCGCGCGGCCCCCATCCCTGCACCCCCGCGACGGCCAGCAGTGCCAACACGGCCACGCCTCCCAACAGGGCCAGCTTGGCCGAGAAACGCAGGCGCCGCATGAGTCCCACGCCCGGCCGCAGAATGAATGAAACCGTCATCGCTTTTGTCCCCTCGCTGGCTGAAATGCGCGCCCTGGCGCGTCGCACTGATGAATTGATGCCATTTGTAACCAAATTCGACGGCTGTGTAGAGCGATCAAACCCTGTAGTTGTTTTTGGGAACGGGTGGCGGGGCCGCGCCCTATGGCGCCCGGCCGCATCCCTGATAATCGCCCCCCTATGAATCCCCTGCTCTCCCTACTGCAGCCCTACCCGTTCGAGCGGCTGCGACAGCTTTTTGCGGGGGTGACGCCCTCGGCCGCTCACCGCGCCATCAGCCTGGGCATCGGCGAGCCACGCCATGCAACGCCGCCGTTCATCCAGGAGGCCCTGGCCGCCAACCTGGCAGGCCTGGCCAGCTACCCCTCCACCGCCGGTGACCCCAGCCTGCGAGAAGCCTGTGCCGGCTGGATGCAGCGGCGCTACCGTATTCCCGTCAACCCCGCCACGCAGGTGCTGCCGGTGAACGGTTCGCGCGAGGCGTTGTTCGCATTCGCGCAAACCGTGGTGGACCCCACCCGCGCGGGCGCCACCGTGGTGTGCCCCAACCCGTTCTACCAAATCTATGAAGGCGCCACGCTGCTGGCCGGCGCCACGCCGTACTACGCCCCGAGCGATCCAGCCCGCAACTTTGCCGTGGACTGGGACAGCGTGCCCGAGGACGTATGGCAGCGCACGCAACTGCTCTTCGTGTGCTCGCCCGGCAACCCCACGGGCGCCGTGATGCCCCTGCCCGAGTGGGAGAAGCTCTTCGCGCTGAGCGACCGTTACGGTTTCGTGATCGCCTCGGATGAGTGCTACAGCGAAATCTACTTCCGCGACGAGCCACCACTGGGCGGCCTGGAGGCTGCAGCCAAGCTCGGACGCAGCGACTACCGCAACCTGATCGCCTTCACCAGCCTGTCCAAGCGCAGCAACGTGCCGGGCCTGCGCAGCGGCTTCGTGGCGGGCGACGCGGCACTCATCAAGGCGTTTTTGCTATACCGCACCTACCACGGCAGTGCCATGGGGCCCGCGGTGCAGGCCGCCAGCGTGGCTGCCTGGAACGATGAGGTGCACGTGGAAGAAAACCGCGCCCTCTACCGCCAGAAGTTCGCCCAGGTCACGCCCATGCTCGCCGAGGTGATGGACGTGCGCCTGCCCGACGCGGGTTTCTACCTCTGGGCCAAGGTGCCTGACGCCCTGGGCATGAGCGATGCGGAGTTCGCCCAGGCCCTGCTGGCTCAATACAATGTCACGGTATTGCCGGGCAGCTATCTCGCCCGCGATTCCGGTGGCGCCAACCCCGGCGCCCAGCGCGTGCGCATGGCCCTTGTGGCCGAGACCGCGGAATGCGCCGAAGCGGCCTCGCGCATCGTGCAATTCATCCAATCCCGTACGTGATTCCATCCATGACCCAACAATTGCAGACCCTGATCGACAACGCCTGGGACAACCGCGCCAGCCTCTCGCCCTCCGCCGCGCCCAAGGAAGTGGTGGACGCCGTCGAGCATGTGATCGCCGAGCTCAACAACGGCAGGCTGCGCGTGGCCACGCGCGAGGGCGTGGGCCAGTGGACCGTGCATCAGTGGATCAAGAAGGCCGTGCTGCTGTCGTTCCGCCTGAAGGACAACGAGCTCATGAAGGCCGGGGACCTGGGCTTCTTCGACAAGGTGCCCACCAAGTTCGCCCACCTGTCCGCCGATGAGATGGCCGCCACCGGAGTGCGCGTGGTGCCGCCGGCCGTGGCGCGCCGCGGCAGCTTCATCGCCAAGGGCGCGATCCTGATGCCCAGCTACGTGAACATCGGCGCCTATGTGGACGAAGGCACCATGGTGGACACCTGGGCCACCGTGGGCTCGTGCGCGCAGGTCGGAAAGAACGTGCACCTGTCCGGCGGCGTGGGGCTGGGCGGCGTGCTCGAGCCCCTGCAGGCCAACCCGACCATCATCGAGGACAACTGCTTCATCGGCGCGCGCTCCGAAGTCGTCGAGGGCGTGATCGTCGAAGAGAACTCGGTCATCAGCATGGGCGTGTACATCGGTCAGAGCACGCCGATCTACGACCGCACCACGGGCGAGATCACCTACGGTCGCGTGCCCGCTGGCTCGGTGGTGGTCAGCGGCAACCTGCCCAAGGACGGCGGCCGCTACAGCATGTACGCGGCCATCATCGTCAAGAAGGTGGACGCCAAGACCCGCTCCACCACCAGCCTGAACGACCTGCTGCGCGACTGAAGCCACGCCGCACCGGCACTGCACGCATACATAACCAGCACTGAGAGGGAACCAGCATGAGCACGATGGAGCGGATTCTGCGCCTGATGGCCGACAAGAAGGCATCCGATGTCTACCTGTCGGCCAACGCACCGGCGCTGATCAAGATCAACGGCGAATGCGTGCCGATCAACAGCCAGATTCTGCCGCCCGACGCGCCCAAGAACCTGCTGTCCGAGATCGTCCCTCCCGACCGCATCGAAGAGCTGGAAGAGACCGGTGAGCTCAACATGGGTGTGCCGCTCACCGGCGTAGGCCGCTTTCGCGTCAGCGCGATGCGCCAGCGCGGCACCTATGCGGTGGTGATCCGCTTCATCACGCAGAACATCCCGCAGTTGTCCACGCTGCACCTGCCGCCCGTGCTCAGCGAGCTGATCATGGAAAAGCGCGGCCTGATCCTGCTCGTGGGCGCCACGGGCTCGGGCAAGAGCACGACGCTGGCGGCGATGCTGGACGCGCGCAACGAGTCCATGACCGGGCACATCCTCACGGTGGAGGACCCGGTCGAATACCAGTTCAAGAACAAGAAGTCCATCGTCAACCAGCGGGAGATCGGCAGCGATACCCAGTCGCTGCAGACCGCGCTCAAGAACGCGCTGCGACAGGCGCCCGACGTGATCCTGATCGGCGAAATCCGCGACCGCGAGACCATGTCCGCCGCCATCGCCTACGCCCAGTCGGGCCACCTGTGCCTGGCCACGCTGCACGGCAACAACAGTTACCACGCCCTCAACCGCATCCTGTCGTTCTACCCCGTGGAGGTGCGCCCCACAATGCTGGGCGACCTGGCGTCCGCCCTCAAGGCCATCATCTCGCAGCGCCTGGTACGCACTACGACCGGCGATCGCGTGCCCGCGGCGGAGGTCATGCTCAACACCAAGCTGGTGGCCGAGCTGGTGGAAAAGGGCGACTTCTCGGGGATCCGCGAGGCCATGGAAAAATCCATGGCCGAAGGCTCGCAGACCTTCGAGGAAGCGCTGGCCCACCTGATCCTGGAGGGCAAGATCGACCGCAAGGAAGGCCTGGCCTACGCCGACTCCCCCACCAACCTCATGTGGCGCCTGCAAAACGACTTCTCGGCTGCCGCGAAGTCGGCGCGCGCCGTCAACGACGCCGGCCAACAGTCCGAGGACGATGCCCCCTCGTTCACCGAGATCGTGCTGGACGTCAAGCCCGCCTGAGCCCGTTTCGCGGCCGCTGCACGGCAGTGCGCCGCCTGTACCCCCATGTCCTCCACCCTGCTACTGACCGAACAGCTCATCGCCCGCCCCTCCGTCACGCCCGACGACGCGGGCTGCCTGGACCTGCTGGCCCGGCGCCTCGCTCCCTTGGGCTTTGCCTGCGAACGACTGGACAGCGGGCCCGAGAACTTCCGCGTCAGCAATTTATGGTCAAAACGCGCTGCAACGCGCTCTGGACAAGCGCAAACAGCTACCAAAACAGTAGTATTCGCCGGCCACACCGACGTGGTACCCACGGGCCCCGTGGAGCAGTGGAGCAGCCCACCGTTCACCCCCACACACCGGGACGGCCGCCTGTACGGCCGCGGCGCGAGTGACATGAAGGCCTCGATCGCCGCATTCGTCGTCGCGGTCGAGGAGTTCCTGGCCGCCACGCCCGACCCGCGCCTGGACATCGCGCTGCTGCTGACCAGCGACGAGGAAGGCCCCTCGGTGGACGGCACCAAGGTGGTCATTGAGCAGTTGCGCGCGCGCGGGGAGCGGCTGGACTGGTGCATCGTGGGCGAGCCTACCTCGGTCGAGCAGACCGGCGACATGATCAAGAACGGCCGCCGCGGCACGCTGTCCGGGCGGCTCACCGTGCGGGGGGTGCAGGGCCACATCGCCTACCCGCAGCTGGCGCGCAACCCCATCCACCAGGCCGTGCCCGCGCTCACCGAGCTCGCCGCCACCGTGTGGGATGAGGGCAACGCCTTCTTTCCGCCCACCAGTTGGCAGATGAGCAACATCCACGGCGGCACCGGCGCGACCAACGTGATCCCCGGCCAGGTGGTGATCGACTTCAACTTCCGCTTCAGCACCGAATCGACCGCCGAAGGGCTGCAGCAGCGCGTGCATGCGGTACTGGACCGCCACGGACTGGAATACGACCTGACCTGGACGCTGGGCGGCCAGCCCTTCCTGACCACGCCGGGCGAACTGGTGCAGGCGGTGCAGCAAGCCATCCGCGCCGAGACCGGTCTGGAAACCGAGCTGTCCACCACCGGCGGCACCAGCGACGGGCGCTTCATTGCACAGATTTGCCCCCAGGTGATCGAGCTGGGCCCGCCCAACGCCAGCATCCACAAGATCGACGAGAACGTGCGCTTGGTCGACATCGAGCCGCTCAAGAACATCTACCGCCGCACGCTCGAGCACCTCAACGCACTGGCGGGCGCATGACCGCGAAAGTGCACGGTGACACCGTCGGGGCGCTGGTCGCCAGCGGCGCCGCGCGCCTCTCACAGGCCGGCGTGGCCTTCGGCCACGGCACCGCCAACGCACAGGACGAGGCCGCCTGGCTGGTGCTGTGGCGCCTGGGGCTGCCGCTGGACAGCGTGCTCGACGAGGGGGTCGAAGGTTCAGTGGTAAATCGGCCCGTAACGCCCGCCCATCAAGCGCTGGTAGCTACGCTTTTTGAAGAACGCATCGCCACGCGCAAGCCGGCTGCCTACCTCACGCGCGAGGCCTGGTTGCAGGGCGTGCCGTTCTACGTGGACGAGCGCGCCATCGTGCCGCGCAGCTTCATTGCCGAACTGCTGGCCGACGGCAGCATCGACGACTGGCTCAGCGACCAGACGCGCCACGTGCTCGACCTGTGCACCGGCAACGGCAGCCTGGCCGTGCTCGCGGCCATGGCGTATCCCGACGTGCAGGTGACGGGCGCCGACCTCTCGCCCGACGCGCTGGCCGTGGCCCGCATCAACGTCGATCGGCACGGGCTGCAGGAGCGCATCACGCTGGTCGAGTCCGACGGCCTGGCCGCCCTGCCCGGCCCCTGGGACCTGATCCTGTGCAACCCGCCCTACGTCAACGCCACCAGCATGGCCCAGCTGCCGCCCGAATACCGGGCCGAGCCCGAGCTGGCCCTGTCCGGCAATATGCGGGGCGGCAGCGACGGCATGGACTTCATTCGCCAGCTGTTGGCCGACGCCCCGGCGCGCATGAGCGAAGACGCCGTGCTGGTGCTGGAGATCGGCAACGAACGCGAACACTTCGAGGCCGCCTTTCCCGACCTGCCCGTGTTCTGGCTGGAGACCAGCGCCGGCAGCGACCAGGTGCTGCTGCTCACGCGCCAGGCCCTGCTCCCACTCGCTCCCGCAAAGTGACGGTGCCGGCCCGTCCGGCCCCCGCCCCGTCCATTGGTTTGACCCATGATCACCCTGAAGAACGTCACGCTGCGCCGCAGCGCCAAGGTATTGCTCGACGGCGTTTCCGTCACCATCAACCCCGGGGAGCATGTCGGCCTGGTCGGGCGTAACGGCGCTGGCAAGTCCACGCTGTTTGCGCTGCTCAATGGTTCGCTGCACGAAGACGGCGGTGACTTCTTCCTGCCCGCAGCCTGGCGCATGGCCCAGGTGGCGCAGAACATGCCAGAGACGGACGAGTCTGCCACCGCCTTCGTACTGGAGGGCGACACCCGCCTGTCGGAGCTGCGCCAGGCGCTGCACACGGCCGAGCAGGCGGGGGATGGCATGGCCATCGCCCAGGCGCACTCCGACCTGGCAGACGCCGGTGCGCACGACGCCACCGCGCGCGCGCAGGCGCTCATCCTGGGCCTGGGCTTTCAGGTGGCGGAGCTGGAGCGCCCGGTCAACAGCTTCTCCGGCGGCTGGCGCATGCGCCTGCAACTGGCGCGCGCGCTGATGTGCCCCAGCGACCTGCTGCTGCTGGACGAGCCCACCAACCACTTGGACCTGGACGCGCTGGTATGGCTGGAAGCCTGGCTACAGCGCTACAACGGTACCTTGGTCGTCATCAGCCACGACCGCGAATTCCTCGACGCCGTGACCCAGGTCACGCTGCACATCGATAACGCGCGCCTGACCCGCTACGGCGGCAACTACAGCAAGTTCGAGGAGCTGCGCGCCCAGCAGCTGGAACTGCAGCAGTCGGCCTACGAGCGCCAGCAGGACAAGATCGCGCACCTGCAGAAATTCATCGATCGGTTCAAGGCCAAGGCGACCAAGGCCAAACAGGCACAAAGCCGCGTGAAGGCGCTGGAGCGCATGGAGAAGATCGCCCCCGTGCTGGCCTCGGCCGACTTCACCTTCGAGTTCAAGGAGCCGGCCAACCTGCCCAACCCGATGCTGGCCATCACCGACGCGTCCTTCGGTTATCGCGCCGAGGATGGCAGCGAGACCACCATCCTGCGCCACGTGAACCGCTCGGTGCTGGCCGGCCAGCGCATCGGCATTTTGGGCGCCAACGGCCAGGGCAAGTCCACGCTGGTCAAGACCATCGCCCGCACCATGGCGCCGCTCTCCGGCACCCTGACCGAGGGCAAGGGCCTGTCGATCGGCTACTTCGCGCAGCAGGAGCTGGACGTGCTGCGCCCCGGCGATAACCCGCTGGAGCACATGGTGCGCCTGGCGCGCGAACTGGGTGCACAGGCCCAGGAACCCAGCCGCGAGCAGGACCTGCGCAACTTCCTGGGCAGCTTCAACTTCAGCGGCGACATGGTGCACCAGGCCGTGGGCACCATGAGCGGCGGGGAGAAGGCCCGCCTGGTGCTGGCCATGATCGTCTGGCAGCGCCCCAACCTGTTGCTGCTGGACGAGCCCACCAACCATCTGGACCTGGCCACGCGCGAGGCGCTGTCCATGGCGCTCAACGAGTTCGAGGGCACGGTGATGCTGGTCAGCCACGACCGGGCGCTGCTGCGCGCCGTGTGCGATGAGTTCTGGCTGGTGGGCCGGGGTGCCGTTGCGCCCTTCGACGGCGATCTGGACGATTACCAGCGCTACCTGCTTGAGGAGTCCAAGCGCCTGCGCGAACTGACCCGCGCAGCCGAGCAGGCGGTCCTTGCCGAGGCCGCGCCCCCAACCGCCACTGCCGCCCCTCCCCTGCGCGACGCCCGCGAACAGCGCCGCCAGGAAGCCCAGGCCCGCCAGCAACTGGCCGAGAAAACCCGCCCCCTCAAGCGAGAGCTGGAAAAAATCGACCAGCGCCTGGAAGCCCTGAACCGGGAAAAAGCGCAGTTGGAAGAACGGCTCATGCAGCCGTTGCCCCCCGCGGAGATCGCGGAATGCGGGCGCAGGCTCAAGGACTGCACCGAAGAGGTGACAGCCCTTGAGGAAAAGTGGCTGGATGTTTCCTCAGCGCTGGAGGAACTGACGCGCTGAGGGGCTACAGGTATTTTTGATATCTGTATAAAAACAGCCTCCAAGCCTCACGGATAAAGCGCAGACAGCTCCTTTTTCAGGAGTAAATTCTGGGGATATCCCGGGGTTGCATTTTTTTGCAGCGCACTGTCAACGCTCCCCCAGGGGGCCGCGTTGTGGGTACATCTAAGGAGTTTTCCCTATGACCATGACTGCAATCCTCTCTGCCTGGCCCGAAGACGAACGTGACCGCAAGCGCGCCCCGGCCCGCCTGTAAGCGTCCACTCGGCCTGTTCTGAAGGCCGTTCGTTGGAGGAATCGCCGCACTGCGCAATTCCAAGCCACTGCCAGAGCCCGCCGGGAGCTACCGGCCCCGATTCACACCGCCCACTTCAGGGTGGAGACAAAAAAAGGAACGTGCCACCACGTTCCTTTTGCATTTCAAGGCAGCCTTTTCCAGCTGCCGCTAGGTCAGCCCATGTGCAGGCCGCCGTTGACCGAGAAATCCGCCCCGGTGGCATAGCCGCCCTCTTCGGAGGCCAGCCACGAAATGATGGACGCGATCTCGCTGGGTTCGCCCAGGCGCTTCACGGGCACGGTGGCGACGATCTTTTCCAGCACATCCGGGCGGATCGCCTTGACCATGTCGGTGCCGATATAGCCGGGGCTCACGGTATTCACCGTCACGCCCTTGGTGGCCAGTTCCTGCGCCAGCGCCATCGAAAAA
Source organism: Diaphorobacter nitroreducens (assembly GCF_002214645.1). Classification (NCBI taxonomy): domain Bacteria; kingdom Pseudomonadati; phylum Pseudomonadota; class Betaproteobacteria; order Burkholderiales; family Comamonadaceae; genus Diaphorobacter; species Diaphorobacter nitroreducens. Next base: position 896,806 of record NZ_CP016278.1, on the reverse strand, counting down.
CCGTGCATGCCCGCCTTCGCCGCCGAGTAGTTGGTCTGGCCGGCCTGGCCTTTCTCGCCGTTCACGCTGCTGATATTGATGATGCGGCCCCAGCCCTTGTCCACCATGTCTGCAACGACCTGCTTGGTCACGTTGAACATGCTGTTGAGGTTGGTTTCGATGACAGCGTCCCAGTCCTCGCGCGACATCTTGAGGAACATGCGGTCGCGTGTGATGCCGGCGTTGTTCACCAACACATCCACGCTGCCATGCTCGGCCTTGGCCTGGGTGAAGGCCTCCACCGTGGACTCCCAGTTGCCCACGTTCCCGACCGACGCGTAAAACGTATAGCCCAGCGCCTTTTGCTCGCCCAGCCACTTGTTGTAGTCGCGCGTGGGGCCGCACCCGGCGATGACCTTGAACCCGTCCCGGTGCAGACGCTGACAGATGGCCGTGCCGATGCCCCCCATACCCCCGGTGACGTACGCAACTTTCTGGCTCATGTGTGCTCCTTGGATGTGTCAAAAGTGAATCAGATCAGTGACCACTCTACCCAAGAATTACGACAACACCGAGGAGGAAAACACTGCGCCCCGGCATTATTGTTGCGGCGCAAAAATAGGGCATGATTACCTTTTTACGCGTCGTAGACGACCGTTGATATCGTCCGCGAAAAAACCGCAGCGCAGGCTGCGGGTTGGTGGAACAACTGCGGCGGTGTCGGAATCAGTCGGCGGTGGCTTCTTCGGGCTCTGCCGGTTCAGACTTGGCCCCGCGCTCCTTCTTGGGCACCGGCTGGATGTCCAGCAGCACCTCGGAAGTCTCCACGCCCTTGTCATCCGTCTTGACTTCGATGTCCACCGTCAGGCGGCCCCCTTCGGTCAGGCGACCGAAGAGCAGCTCATCCGCCAGCGCCTTGCGGATGGTGTCCTGGATCAAGCGCTGCATGGGGCGCGCGCCCATGAGCGGATCAAAGCCCTTCTTGGCCAAGTGCTTGCGCAGCGCGTCGGTAAAGGTAACTTCCACCTTCTTCTCGGCGAGCTGCTGCTCGAGCTGCAGCAGGAACTTGTCCACCACGCGCAGGATGATCTGCTCATCCAGCGGCTTGAAGCTCACGATGGCATCCAGGCGGTTGCGGAACTCGGGCGTGAACAGGCGCTTGATGTCGCCCATCTCGTCGCCCGCTTGGCGCGGATTCGTGAAGCCGATAGCGGCCTTGTTCATGGTCTCGGCGCCAGCGTTCGTCGTCATGATGATGATGACGTTGCGGAAGTCGGCCTTGCGCCCGTTGTTGTCCGTCAACGTGCCGTGGTCCATGACCTGCAGCAGCACGTTGAAGATGTCCGGGTGTGCTTTCTCGATTTCGTCGAGCAGCAGCACGGCGTGCGGCTTCTTGGTGATGGCCTCGGTCAGCAAACCACCCTGGTCGAAGCCCACGTAGCCCGGAGGCGCACCGATCAGACGGCTCACGGCGTGGCGCTCCATGTACTCCGACATGTCGAAGCGGATCAGGTCCACGCCCATGATGTAGGCGAGCTGCTTGGCGGCCTCGGTCTTGCCCACGCCTGTGGGGCCCGAGAACAGGAAGGAGCCGATCGGCTTGTCCGCCTTACCCAGTCCCGAGCGTGCCATCTTGACGGCGGCGGCGAGCACCTCCAGCGCCTTGTCCTGGCCGAAAACCACGCTCTTGAGGTCGCGCTCAAGCGTCTGCAGCTTGCCGCGGTCGTCATTGGACACGTTGGCAGGCGGGATGCGGGCGATCTTTGCCACGATCTCTTCGATCTCGGCCTTGCCGATGGTCTTCTTGCGCTTGGACGGCGTCAGGATGCGCTGCGCGGCGCCAGCCTCGTCGATCACGTCGATGGCCTTGTCGGGCAGGTGGCGGTCATTGATGTACTTGGCACTCAGCTCGGCCGCGGCCTGCAAGGCGGCGGCGGCGTACTTCACGCTGTGGTGCTCCTCAAAGCGGCTCTTGAGTCCCTTGAGGATGTCGATGGTCTCCTGTACCGTTGGCTCGACCACGTCCACCTTCTGGAAGCGCCGCGACAGCGCCGCGTCCTTTTCGAAGATGCCGCGGTATTCGGTGAAGGTAGTCGCGCCGATGCACTTGAGCTGCCCGCTGGACAGCGCAGGCTTCAGCAGGTTGGACGCATCCAGTGTCCCGCCCGACGCCGCGCCCGCACCGATCAGCGTGTGGATCTCGTCGATGAACAGGATGGCGTTGGGCTTGTCTTTCAGGCTCTTCAAGACGCCCTTGAGGCGCTGCTCGAAGTCGCCACGGTATTTGGTGCCCGCCAGCAGCGCGCCCATGTCCAGCGAATACACCGTGGCCTCGGCCAGGATCTCGGGCACGTCATTCTGCGTGATGCGCCAGGCCAGGCCCTCGGCAATCGCGGTCTTGCCCACGCCGGCCTCACCCACCAGCAGCGGGTTGTTCTTGCGGCGGCGGCACAGGATCTGGATCGTGCGCTCGACCTCGTAGTTGCGGCCGATCAGGGGGTCGATCTTGCCGTCCTTGGCCGCCTGGTTCAAGTTCTGGGTGTATTGCTCCAGGGGCGACGCTTTTTCACTGCGCTCGCCTTGCGCGCCCTCTTCCCCGTCGGCCTGGCCCTCGGCCTTGGCGGGCTCCGGCGGCTCGCCCTTCTTGATGCCGTGGGCGATGTAGTTCACCACGTCCAGGCGCGTCACGCCCTGCTGGTGCAGGTAGTACACGGCATGGGAGTCCTTTTCGCCGAAGATGGCCACAAGCACGTTGGCGCCCGTGACCTCCTTCTTGCCGTTGCCCGTGGACTGCACGTGCATGATGGCGCGTTGAATCACCCGCTGGAAGCCCAGCGTGGGTTGTGTGTCCACCTCGTCGGTACCGGCGACCTGCGGGGTGTTGTCCTTGATGAAGTTGGTCAGCGATGCGCGCAGATCGTCGATGTTGGCAGCGCATGAACGCAGCACCTCGGCCGCGCTGGGGTTATCGAGCAGTGCCAGCAGCAGGTGTTCCACGGTGATGAACTCGTGGCGTTGCTGGCGGGCCTCGACAAAGGCCATGTGCAAGCTGACTTCCAGTTCCTGGGCAATCATGTGAGAACTCCTTTTTGCTTGCGTGTTAGGGATGACTGTAGATCGGGAGCAATGCCCCCTTATTCAACGGGCTCACTCAAACATTGCAGAGGGTGGCCCGCCTTGTGCGCCGCTTCCAGCACCTGGTCCACCTTGGTAGCGGCGACATCGCGCGTGTACACACCGCACACGCCTTTGCCGTCCAGATGAATCTTCAGCATGATCTGCGTGGCGGCCTCGCGGTCCTTGTTGAAGAACTCCTGCAACACGACGACGACGAACTCCATGGGGGTGTAGTCGTCGTTGAGCATGACCACCTGGTACATCTGGGGCGGCTGGGTCTTCTGTGTACGCCGCTCCAGCACGACCGAACCACCCTCGTCCCAGGACGGAGGGGTGGGAGCCGGCACCGGCGCGGGGATTGGGGGGGTGGTTGCCATGAATTTCATTCTAGCGAGGCCGATGCGGCACCTGAGCAGACCGCACATGGTGCCGCGCGGGCTTTTTTCAAGCGCTGATCACAGCCCTACTCATAGACCACATTCACAGCACCGCTGCCCGCCTGAGCGCTCCACGCGGCCAGCGCGGCATCGCTGGGAAAGAACCTGCTGGCCTCTCCCAACTGCACCTCGGCCGTGGCCGCGCCGGCCGCCGCTGTGCAGCGCAACTGCATGCGCACGCGCAGGCCATGGGCAAGCACCTCGCCGTGTTCTGTCTCCTCCCGTTGCGGAGGATAGTCACGCACCAGCGCCCCGATGTCTGGCAACTGCTGCCCCAGGCACACCTGCAGATAGCGCCCATAGCGTGCCCGCGCACCCGCCAAATCCCAGACCTGCTGCACCTTCATACGCAGGCCTCCGCTGAAGTGGTCCAACTGCAGCCGACCACTCACCACTACGAATTCATCGTCCTTGAGCAGGCCGGCGTTCGCGTTGATCAGCCCTTCGTCGGCGGAAGCCTCGATGACGCCCGACTTGTCGTCCAGCTTGAACAACGCCAGCCTGCCGCGCTGCCCGTTGATGATGCGGTAGTCGCTCACGATGCCGGCTACCACCTGCGTCTCGCGGCTGTCTACCAGTTCGTCGATAGCGGTGCGCACGAAGCGGCGCACTTCCTGGTGCACTTCATCGAACAAGTGGCCCGAGAGGTAGAAGCCCACCGCGGTCTTCTCCTGCATCAGCCGTTCCTTGATGCCCCAGGGCATCACATCCACCAGATCAGGCTCCTGCGTGCTGGAGCCGATGGCGTCATCGCCCATCATGTCGAACAGCCCGCCTTGGTTGGCGTTGGCGATCTGCGCATTGGCAAACTCGAACGCCCGATCGAGGGATGCCACGAGCGCGGCACGGTTGAGCTGCAGGGCATCGAAGGCGCCCGCCTTGATGAGCGCCTCCACCGTGCGCTTGTTGACGCGCGTGCGGTCCACGCGTACGCAAAAGTCAAACAAGCTCTTGAAAGGCCCCCGGGTTGCGCCCTGTGGGCCCACGCCCTGCCCTTCGCGTGCAGCGATGATGGCCTCGATCGCCTGCTGTCCCGTGCCCTTGACTGCGCCCAAGCCATAGCGGATGACCTTGTCCGTCACCGGCTCGAAGCGGTAATTGCCGCGGTTGATGTCCGGCGGCTCGAAGGTCATGCCGAAATGTTTGACCGCATCTTCATAGAGCACCTTGAGCTTGTCGGTGTCGTCCATTTCCACGGTCATATTGGCGCAGTAAAACTCCGCCGTGTAGTGCACCTTGAGCCACCCGGTGTGGTAGGCCAGCAGCGAATAGGCGGCGGCGTGCGACTTGTTGAAGCCGTAACCCGCGAACTTTTCCATCAGGTCGAAGACCTCGTCGGCCTTGTCCTGACTGATACCCTTTTCGGCTGCACCCTTGCGGAAGATGGCACGGTGCTCGGCCATTTCCTCGGCCTTTTTCTTGCCCATGGCGCGGCGCAGCATGTCGGCGCCGCCGAGCGAGTAACCACCCAGCACCTGCGCCGTCTGCATCACCTGCTCCTGGTAGACCATGATGCCGTAGGTCTCGGCCAGCACGGGCTCCACCAGCGGATGCGGGTACTCCACCACCTCCTTGCCGTGCTTGCGGTTCACGAAGCTGGGAATCAGGTCCATGGGGCCCGGCCGGTACAGGGCATTCAAGGCGATCAGGTCTTCCAGCCTGCTTGGGCGCGCTTCCTTGAGCATGCCTTGCATGCCCCGGCTTTCAAACTGGAACACGGCTTCTGTCTTGCCGTCCGAGAACAGTTTGTAGGTCGCAGCATCGTCCAGGGGAATGTTCTCGAACGCGAAGTTTTCCTGCCCTTTGTGACGCTGCATGATGAACTCACGCGCGATTTCCAGGATGGTCAGCGTCGCCAAGCCCAGGAAGTCGAATTTCACCAGGCCGATGGCCTCCACGTCGTCCTTGTCGTACTGGCTCACCGCCGATTCGCTGCCTGGCTGCTGGTACAGCGGGCAGAAATCGGTCAGTTTGCCCGGCGCGATCAGCACGCCGCCGGCGTGCATGCCAATATTGCGCGTCATCCCTTCGAGCTTTTGCGCCATCTCGATGATGGTGCGCACGTCCTCCTCCTTGCGCACGCGCTCGTACAGGATGGGTTCCAACTCCAGGGCGTAGTTGTTCTTGTCCCCTTCCTTCTTGGGCTCTGGCGGGTAGGCCAGCGTATAGGTCTGGCCGGGTTTACCGGGCACCAGCTTCGAGATACCGTCACAGAACGTGTAGCTCATATCCATCACCCGCCCCACGTCGCGGATGGCAGCCTTGGCCGCCATCGTGCCGAAGGTGGCGATCTGGCTCACGGCCTCCTTGCCGTACTTGTCCTTCACATAGTCGATCACCCGGTCGCGGTTGGCCTGGCAAAAATCGATGTCGAAGTCGGGCATGGACACCCGTTCGGGGTTCAGGAAGCGCTCGAACAGCAGGTTGTATTGCAGCGGATCCAGATCCGTGATCTTGAGCGCATAGGCCACGAGCGAGCCCGCACCCGAGCCGCGCCCGGGGCCCACCGGGCAGCCGTTCTTCTTGGCCCACTGGATGAAGTCACCCACGATGAGGAAGTAGCCGGGAAATCCCATCTTCAGGATCGTGCCCAGTTCAAACTCCAGCCGCTCCTGGTAGCGGGGGCGCTGGCGGTCGCGCTCGGCGGTGTCCGGGTACAGGTGCAGCAGCCGCTCCTCCAGGCCCTCATGGGACGCGTGGCGGAAGTACTGCTCCATAGTCATGCCGCCCGGAATGGGGAAGTTCGGCAGTTGCGGCTTGCCCAGCACCAGCGACACATTACAGCGCTTGGCCACCTCAACGGTGTTGGCGAGCGCGCTGGGTACATCGGCGAACAGCGCTTCCATCTCGGCACTGCTCTTGAAATACTGCTCGCGCGTGAAACGGCGCACGCGCCGCGGATTCGCCAAGATCTCGCCCTCGGCAATGCACACACGCGCCTCGTGCGCCTCGTAATCGTCCGGCGTTGCGAACTGCACCGGGTGGGTGGCTACCACCGGCAGGGCCAGGCGCGCGGCAAGCTGCACCGCGGCGGTGACATGGGCTTCGTCGTCAGGTCGTCCGGCGCGCTGGACCTCCAGGTAGAAGCGGTGCGGGAAAATACCCGCCAGACGCAGCGCCAGCCGCGCAGCTCCGGCGTCATCGCCCTTCATGAGCGCCTGCCCCACGGGCCCAGCCTGCGCTCCAGCGAGGGCAATCAGGCCGTCGCCCAATTCCTGCAGCCACTCCCAGGTGCACAGCGCCTGGTTCCTGACGATGTTGCGCGTCCACGCGCGGGCCAGCAGTTCGGAGAGGTTCAGATACCCGGTGCGGTTCTGCACCAGCAGCACCATGCGCGAGGGTGCGCCTGCCGCTTCGCCCTCCAGGTAGATTTCGGCGCCCAGGATGGGCTTGACGCCCTTGCCCCGGCCTTCCTTGTAGAACTTGATCGCGCCGAACAGGTTGTTCAGGTCCGTGATCGCCAGGGCGGGCTGGCCGTCTTTCGCCGCCGCCTTCACGACCTCGTCGATACGGGTGGTTCCGTCCACGACGGAAAATTCAGTGTGCAAGCGCAAGTGGACAAACATGCGGCATTGTAGGAACGCGGGCATGTCCCATGCTTGCTCAGGGCCCCACGCGCAGCATCCTTACAATGGCGCCATGCGGCCGCTCCATGGAGGTGCCGCCGCCGTCGCATACCCTTAATCCAAGAGCTGCCGCCATGCCGCGTTTTCCCCTGCCTTTGATTTCTGCCCTGCTCGCCGCCGGCCTGCTGGCTGCCTGCTCCAGCACGCCTGAAGACAAGACCGCTGGCTGGAGCACCGACAAGATTTATTCGGAAGCACGCGACGAGCTCAATGGCGGCTCTTACGACAAAGCCGTGCCGCTGCTGGAAAAGCTGGAAGGACGCGCCGCCGGCACGCCGTTGGCACAACAGGCCCAGTTGGAAAAGGCCTACGCGCAATACAAGGGCGGCGAGAAGGCGCAGGCTATTGCCACGCTGGACCGCTTCATGAAACTGCACCCCGCCAGTCCCGCGTACGACTATGCGCTGTACCTCAAAGGCTTGGTGAATTTCAACGACAACCTGGGCCTGTTCTCGTGGCTCTCGCGCCAGGATCTGTCGGAGCGCGACCAGAAGGCTGCCAAGGACTCGTTCGAGTCCTTCCGCGAACTGGTGACCCGCTTCCCGGAGTCGCGCTACACGCCCGACGCGCGCCAGCGCATGACCTACATCGTCAACTCGCTGGCGCAGTACGAAGTACACGTGGCGCGCTACTACTATGAGCGCGGCGCGTATGTGGCTGCCGTGAGTCGCGCGCAGAGTGCCGTTGCCGACTACAAGGACGTCCCGGCGACGGAAGAGGCTCTGTACATCCTGGTTCGGTCGTACGACGCGCTGGGGCTCACGCAACTGCGTGACGACACGCGCCGCGTGATGGATGCGTCCTATCCCCAGAGCAGCCTGCCGCAGACGGGATTCAAGGCGAAGGCGAACCCCTGGTGGAAGTTCTGGTAAGGGCATCCAGCGCCGCGCCGAACTCTTCCTGCGTATGCAGCCTCCGCATGGGGGGCAATGCCCGCAGCAGAGGCTTGCCATAGCCCTTGTGCAACAGGCGTGTGTCGGCGATGACCAGTATGCCGTGGTCGTTCTCGTTGCGGATCAGCCGGCCGGCCCCCTGCTTGAGCGCCACTGCCGCCGATGGCAGGGCGTGGCTGCGGAACACGTTGCCTCCCTGGTCCGCCAGCCGCCGTGCCTGCGCCTGCTCCCACGGGTCACCCGGAGCGGGGAATGGCAGCTTGTCGATCACCACCATCTGCAGGGCCTCGCCCGGCACGTCGATCCCCTCCCAGAACGACGCCGCCCCCACGAGCACATGGCCCGCCGGCCGGCCGCTCGCGTCAAGCTGGGCACGAAAGCGCTCCACCATGCGCGACCGTGAGGCATGTCCCTGCACCAGCACCTCGATGCCGCCGCCGGGCGCGAACCGGCGGCATAGCTCATCCGCGATCACCGCAAGCGCCCGCAGACTGGTGGTCAACACCAGCGTATGCCCGCCAAGCCGTGCTACGGCATCACCCACCCAGCGCGCAAGCTGAACGCTGTGCCCCGCGTCGGAAGGCAGCGGGAGTGCGGGTGGCACATACAGCGCCGCCTGCCGCGCGTAGTCGAAGGGGCTAGGCACCTGCAGGGTACGAGCACCCTCCAATCCACAGGCATCGGTGAACCAGCGCAGGTCCTTGCCATCGCCCAGCGTGGCGGAGGTATAGATCCACGAACGCGGTGCGGACGCGGCAGGCGGTTCGTCGCTCTCGTCCCAGGCACCCTCCGTGGGGGGCTTTCCCTTCCACAGCGTGCGCAGGGCCCCGGCCACATCCAGGGGTGTTTCCACCATGCGCAACGCACCTGCAGATTCAACCCAGCGCACCGTGCCAGCTTCCGCGTCGGAACAGAAATGCAGTACACGCTCCAGCAACGCGACCGTCCGGCTGTGCAGGTGGGCCAGATCGGGAGCGTGCTGCGCCACGCCGTCCAGTGCGGCCAGCACCGCGCGGAGTGCCGCCACTACTCCCTCCAGCGCACCGTCCCAGGCTGACGGATCCAAGGCCTCGGGTGTGACGCCCGTCCAGGCGATGCGGGAGCCGGCTGCATCGGCATCTTCGCCCGGAGCGACCGCCAGGCGCAGCGCGTGCGCGCACTGGTGCAGGTGCTGGAGCAACCCCTGCCAATCCGCAGCGCCGCGCGCATGCCGCGCCCCAGCCGCCACCACATCCTGCCCAAGTTGCAGCAGCTGGCTGGTGCTGACATGCGTGCCCAGGAACTGGGCCGCGGTCTCGGCCAACCGATGGGCTTCATCGAACACCACGACCCCGGTGTCCGGTAGCAGTTGCGCGGCCCCCGCCCCCTGCGCACCGAGGTCCGCAAAGAAAAGGTGGTGGTTGATGATGAGCACATCCGCCGCCTGCGCGTCGTGCCGTGCCCGGTAGACATGGCATTGGCGCAACCGCGGGCACCCGGAACCCAGGCAGTTGTCCACCGTCGAAGTGACCTGCCTCCAGGCGGCTGAGTATTCATCCAGACCGGGGACCTCCGCCAGGTCTCCGCTGCGCGTGGACTGGGCCCATCGCTCAACACACGCCAGATCGTGGGCGACTGCTTCGTCATACCCCTCCCCGTTGCGACGCGCCTGCTCCAGTCGGTAAAGGCAAAGGTAATTGGCCCGGCCTTTGAGGGCCGCTACGCGTAGCGGGAGCGCCAGCGCCCGCTGCAGCAGCGGCAGGTCGCGCGTCAACAGTTGGTCCTGCAGCGTCTTGGTGGCCGTGGAAATGAGCACACGCTCGCCGCTCAGCAGTGCGGGAACCAAATAGGCAAAGGTCTTTCCAATCCCCGTTCCCGCTTCCACCACCAGTGACTCCCGGGCGTTGATGGCCTGCGCCACAGCGAGGGCCATGGCCGCCTGCCCCGGGCGGGAACGCAGATCAGGTCGCACACGCGCCAGGGGTCCGTCGGGCGCAAACACCGGGAGGACGAGATCGCTCAAGGACATGCGCCGCGGGCCAAAAGAAGTGTCAGAAAGTAATGGCCCTGCACCGGCCGTGATGCTCTAAAAACACAAGCAGACGCACCAGCGATGACAAGGCCCGGGAGTTGATCATAATAGGCGGCTCCCCCCGCTTTCGCGACTGCGAGGCGGCCTTTCGTCCTCCGCTCCAATCCCATGACCAAAGCGTTCCGCCTCATTGCGTCGACCGGCATCCACAAGGGTGACCGCGAGTACCAGCAAGACCAGGTCGCCCTGCTGTCGCACCCGCGTTTCAATGGATGCGTACTGGGCGTGGTGGCCGATGGCATGGGTGGCCGCAGCGGAGGGCGCAAGGCGTCCGACCAGGTGATGCTCACCGCGCGCCAGTTGTTTGAACGCTATTCGCCAGAAACGGACGACGCCGCCGCCCTGCTCAAGCACATCGTGGAGGAGGCGCACATCGTGATCCGCCTCACCGCGATTTCCGCGGAACAGGAGCCACACAGCACCATCGCGGCATTCGTGATCAACCCACGCGGCGATTGCCACTGGGCCCACGCAGGGGACTCGCGCATCTACCACTTCCAGGGAGGGCGGCTGGTGTTCCGCACCAGCGACCACTCCTATGTGCAGGCGCTCGTGGACCGTGGCGAGATCACGGAAGCCGAGGCCAACACCCACCCCCACTCCAACATCCTCGTCGGCTGTCTGGGCACCGAGAGCGACCCTCCCATCACCACCCACCTGATTCCGCAGATGCAGCCGGGCGACGTGCTGCTGGCCTGCAGCGACGGCGTGTGGCACTACTTCTCACCTGCGGAACTGGCGTCGGTCCTGGATTCGCTGACGCCGCGCGAGGCCACCGAGTTCCTCATCGACAAGGCGCGCTCGCGCGCACGCGGGGGCGGCGACAACCTGTCGCTCGCCATCGTGAAGATCGAAACGCTGGTAGAGGAAAAGAAGCCTCCACGCTTGGCGCAACTCACACCCGCCACCTAAAACGCGCGTGGAAAACGGCCCCGCATGGGCCGTGGCGTCCACCGGGCCCTAAAGGGCACTCAACGGTCGCTGCTCGCGGCCGGGGCCGGCGGCGGCAATGCCGTCGGCGGATTGCGGCCGGCCGCCTCGGCTTGCTGGCGCTCAAGGCGTTCGCGGCGCTCACGCGCTTTCTGCTGCTTGGCCTCGTAGCGGGCACGGGAATCCTGGATGCGCTGGGGCTGCGTTTGCTCACGGCGTTGCACATCGGCCGCATGCTCGGCTGCGCGGCGGCTCTGCTGCTGCGCACGGTCGCGCGCCTCCTGCTCGCGGGGCTTCTGCGGCGCATTGCGGGGCGCCACCCGCATCGGGGCGGGACGCTCCCCGGCTTCCAGTTTCTGGCGTTGCTCCTGCTTGCGCTCCTCGATTGCTTGCAGGCGTTGCCCCGCCTTCTCCCGGCGCTCCGCATCGTTGATCTGCACTTCCTGGTGGTGCAGCACGTTGTCGGCCTCTCGTGCCTGTACACGCACCCTGCGCAGGCAATCCTCCACGGCAAATTGCTGGTAGCAAGCCGCCTCGCCGCGCTCACGCTGCGCCTCGATCTCCCGGCGCTGCGCCTGGATGTGCTCACGCTGGGTCTGGCGGTGCTGCTGCGCCTGCGCTGCATCGGTCACTGGAGCGTCGGCAGCCCACGCCGCCAGGGGAGGCAGCGCTGCCCCACCCACGCACAGGAGGGCTGCGGCAAGAAAGCGGGAAGGCAGTGCAGGCATCAGGTCAGTCCGGTATCGACGACGCGCCGCTCAAGCGCCAGGAATTCCTTGGATTGCATCTCGTTGAGGCGCGAAATGGTGCGTGGAAATTCATGCGCCAGGGGGCCTTCCGTATAGAGCTGCTCGGGCGGCACGGCGGCGGAGACGACGAGTTTCACGCGCCTATCGTAGAGCACGTCCACCAGCCAGGTAAACCGGCGCGCGGGCGACGCCATGCTGACAGGCATGTAGGGCACGTTGGACAGCAGCACCGTGTGGAACTGCGAGGCGATTTCCAGATAGTCGTTCTGCGACCGCGGGCCCATGCACAACTCGCGGAAGTCGAACCACACCACGCCGCCCGCACGGCGGATGGCCTTGATCTCGCGCGCCTCGATGTGCAGCACCGGGTCTTCGTCACGCACCTCGGCCAACTGCTCGAAGGCGTGCTGCATGGCCGCGTCCGCCGCGGGGCCCAGGGGCGTGTGGTAGAGCTCGACCAGCTCCAGCGCACGGCGCCGATAGTCCGTGCCGTTGTCCACGTTCACCACCTCCATGCGCTCGTTGAGCAGGTCGATGGCGGGCAGGATGCGGTCGCGGTGCAGGCCGCCGGGGTACAGTTCGTCGGGCTTGAAGTTGGAAGTGGTGACAAAGCCCACGTCGTTGTCGAACAGCGCCGCCAGCAGGCGGTGCAGGATCATCGCGTCGGTGATGTCCGCGACGTGGAACTCGTCAAAACAGATCAGCTTATAGCGCTTGGCGATGCGCGCACCCAGCACATCCAACGGGTTCTGCGTCCCCTGCAGGCCAGCCAGCTCACGGTGCACTTCGCGCATGAATTCGTGAAAGTGCAGACGCACCTTGCGCTTGATGGGTACGGCGTTGAAGAAGCAGTCCATGAGGAAGCTCTTGCCCCGCCCCACACCGCCGTACATGTACACGCCCCGCGGCACCTGGGGCCGGTTGATGAGCTTCTTCAGCGTGTTGGAGCGGCGCTGCTTGTACGCTCCCCATTCCTGGGCACAACGCTCCAGCGCGTCCACGGCCCGCAACTGGGCCGGGTCGCTCTTGAAGCCCTTGGCGGCCAGCTCGGCCTCGTACGCCTGCCTGACGTTCACCCGCATGTTATCCCTATGCTTCAAAAACAATAGCTGCCAGCGCTTGCCACACAAGCGCTGGCAGCCATTTTTGCCTCAAATTATCAGAAATTGAGGGTGCGCTTGTCCACGGCCAGCGCCGCTTCCTTGGTGGCTTCGGACAGCGAGGGGTGGGCATGGCAGATGCGCGCAATGTCTTCGCTCGATGCCTTGAACTCCATGGCGACCACGGCTTCGGCGATCAGTTCGGAAGCCATCGGACCGACGATGTGCACGCCCAGGATTTCGTCCGTGGCGGCGTCGGCCAGGAACTTCACCATGCCGGTGGTGTCGCCCAGTGCGCGCGCTCGGCCATTGGCCAGAAACGGGAAGGTGCCCGCCTTGTACTTCACGCCGTCGGCCTTGAGCTGCTGCTCGGTGCGTCCGACCCAGGCGATCTCGGGGCTGGTGTAGATGACCCAGGGGATGGTGTTGAAGTTGACATGGCCGTGCTGGCCAGCCATGCGCTCGGCCACGGCCACGCCCTCTTCCTCGGCCTTGTGCGCCAGCATGGGGCCGCGCACCACGTCGCCCACCGCCCACACGCCGGGCAGGTTGGTCTTGCAGTCGCCATCAACCACCACGGCGCCGCGCTCATCCAGCTTCAGGCCCACCCCTTCGGCGTTCAGGCCGGTGGTGTTGGGCACGCGGCCGATGGAGACGATCAGCTTGTCCACTTCCAACGCCTGGGCCTCGCCCTTGGCGTTGGTGTAGGCGATGCTCACGCCCTTCTTGCCAGTCTTGACTTCGCCAATCTTCACGCCCAGCTCGATCTTCAGGCCTTGCTTGTCAAAGGCCTTCTTGGCCTCCTTGGCGATCTGCTCGTCCACCGCGCCCAGGAACGTGGGCAAGCCTTCCAGAATGGTCACGTCGGCACCCAGGCGGCGCCACACGCTGCCCATTTCCAGGCCGATCACGCCGGAGCCGATCACGCCCAGCTTCTTCGGCACGCTGCCGATGGCGAGCGCGCCGTCGTTGGACAGGATCTGCTCTTCGTCGAAGGCCGCACCGGGCAGCGCACGTGCGTTGGATCCGGTGGCCACGATGACCTGCTTGGCGGTCAGCGTTTCTTCGGCCTTGCCGGTGACCTTGATTTCATAGCCGCCGTCCACCGCCTTCACGAAGGAGCCGCGGCCGTGGAAGAAGGTCACCTTGTTCTTCTTGAACAGGTACAGGATGCCGTCGTTGTTCTGCTTCACGACGTTGTCCTTACGGGCAATCATCTTGGCCACGTCCATCTTCACGCCCGTGGCGGTGATTCCGTGGTCGGCAAAGTGCAGGTTGGCATGTTCGAAGTGCTCGGACGACTGCAGCAGCGCCTTGGAGGGAATGCAGCCCACGTTGGTGCAGGTACCGCCGGGTGCGGCGCCGCCAGCGGCGTTCTTCCACTCGTCGATACAGGCCACATTCATGCCCAACTGGGCGGCGCGGATGGCGGCGATGTAGCCGCCAGGGCCTGCGCCGATCACGATGACGTCAAATTGCTTGCTCATGGTTCAAAAACAGTATCTGGTGATGAGAAAAAACCCACCGCTGGACCGCGCCGGGGGTGGGTTTTCGTATGCGTCGAACCCTGTGGGAATTACAGGTCGAACAACAGGCGCGATGGGTCTTCCAGCGCATCCTTCATGGCTACGAGGCCCAGCACGGCTTCGCGGCCGTCGATGATGCGGTGGTCATAAGACATGGCCAGGTAGTTCATCGGGCGCACCACGACCTGGCCGTTTTCGACCACGGCGCGGTCCTTGGTGGCGTGCACGCCCAGGATGGCCGACTGCGGCGGGTTGATGATGGGGGTGGACATCATCGAGCCGAAGGTGCCGCCGTTGGAGATGGAGAACGTGCCACCGGTCATCTCTTCGATGCCCAGCTTGCCGTCGGCCGCCTTCTTGCCGAATTCGGCGATCTTCTTTTCGATGTCGGCAAAGCTCATCTGGTCTGCGTTGCGCAGGATGGGCACCACCAGGCCGCGCGGCGAGCCCACGGCGATACCGATGTCGAAGTAGCCGTGGTAGACGATGTCGTTGCCGTCCACCGAGGCGTTGAGCACCGGGTACTTCTTGAGGGCATGCACCGCGGCCTTCACGAAGAAGGACATGAAGCCCAGCTTCACGCCGTGCTCCTTGGTGAATGCGTCCTGGAACTTCTTGCGCAGGTCCATCACCGGCGCCATGTTCACTTCGTTGAACGTGGTGAGGATGGCGTTGGTGGACTGCGATTGCAGCAGACGCTCGGCCACGCGGGCACGCAAGCGGCTCATGGGCACGCGCTGCTCGGGGCGCTCGCCCAGATCAGCAGCGGACGACGGGGCCGCCACCTGGGGCAGCGCCTTGGTGGGCACGCCGGTGGGGATCACGGCGGCCGTCGACTTCACGCCGCCTGCCACTGCGGCCAGCACATCGCCCTTGGTTACGCGGCCGTCCTTGCCGGAGCCCGTCACATCGCCGACCGACAGGTTGTTGTCGGCCAGCAGCTTGGCGGCGGCCGGCATGGCCACGTCGCCCTTGCTGCCGCCAGCAGCGGCAGGCGCAGCGGCCGCCGGGGCAGATACCGCTGCGGGCGCCGGTGCAGCGGCAGCAGCTGCCGGCGCGGCCGCGCCGGCCTTGCCCTCGGTGTCGATCTTGGCGATGACCTGGTCCGAAGCCACGGTGCCGCCGTCGGCAACCACGATCTCGGCCATTACGCCAGCGGCCGGTGCGGGCACTTCCAGCACCACCTTGTCGGTCTCGATCTCGATCAGGATTTCATCGATTGCCACGGCCTCGCCGGGCTTCTTCTTCCACTGCAGCAGGGTGGCCTCGGCCACGGACTCGGACAGCTGGGGGACTTTGACTTCTACGATAGCCATTTGATTCTTTCCAAAGAGGGTTCTGTACTGAAGGTGTGGGTTGCGGCCTTACTTGGTCAGGACAAAACCCTTGAGCTTGGCGAAAGCGGCTTCCACCAGGGCCTTTTGCTGCTCCTGGTGCAGATGGGCGTAACCCACTGCGGGGGAGGCAGATGCGGCGCGGCCGGCATAGCCCAGCTTCTGGCCATCGAGCATGTTCTCGTGGATGTTGTGCTGGATGAAGAACCAGGCGCCCTGGTTCTGTGGTTCGTCCTGGCACCACACGATGTCGGTGGCATTCGGGTACTTCTTGAGCTCGGCGGCAAAGGCCTTGTGCGGGAACGGGTAGAGCTGCTCGACGCGGATGATGGCCACGTCGGTAGCTTCCTTCTCTACGCGCTTCTTCACGAGGTCGTAGTAGACCTTGCCCGAGCAGGCGATCACGCGCTTGACCTTGTCGGCCTTCTTGGCGATGGCTTCGTCCTGCTCCGAGATGACGGTCTGGAAACCGCCCTTGGTGAACTCGGACAGCGGCGACGTGGCGTCCTTGTTACGCAGCAGCGACTTCGGCGTCATGATGACCAGGGGCTTGCGCAGGTTGCGCACCATCTGGCGACGCAGCACATGGAAGATCTGGCTGGCCGTGGTGGGCTGCACGATCTGCATGTTGGTGTCAGCGGCCAGCTGCATGAAGCGCTCCAGGCGGGCCGAGCTGTGCTCGGGGCCCTGGCCTTCGTAGCCGTGCGGCAGCATCAGCGTGATGCCGTTCACGCGGCCCCACTTCACTTCGCCCGAGGCGATGAACTGGTCGATCACCACCTGTGCGCCGTTGGCGAAGTCGCCAAACTGCGCTTCCCAGACCACCAGCGTGTTGGGGTCGTTGGAGGCGTAGCCGTACTCGAAGGCCAGAACGGCCTCCTCGGACAGGATGGAGTCGATCACCGTGAACGGCGCCTGGTTCTCGGCCACGTTCTGCAGCGGGATGTAGGTGCCTTCGTCCCACTTCTCACGCTTTTGGTCATGAATCACGGCGTGGCGGTGCGTGAACGTACCGCGGCCGCAATCCTCGCCAGACAGGCGCACCGGATAGCCCGATGCCACCAGCGATGCGAAGGCCATGTGCTCGCCCATGCCCCAGTCCACGTTGACCTCGCCACGGCCCATGGCGGCGCGGTCGTCGTAGACCTTCTTCACCAGTTGGTGCGGTGCGACGGTCTCCGGAATGGTCGTGATCTTCTCGGCGATGCGCTTCCACTCGGCCAGCGGGATGGCGGTGTCGCCGGCATCGGTCCACTTCTGGTCCAGGAAGGGGCTCCAGTCCACGGCGTACTTACTCTTGAAGTTGGTCAGCACCGGATCGACCGTGTGCTTGCCCTCGTCCATGGCGGCGCGATAGGCCTTGGCCATGTCGTCGCCCAGCGTCTCGCCCAGACCCTGGGCTGCCAGCTTGTCGGCGTAGAGCTTGCGCGTGCCGGGGTGTTGACCGATCTTCTTGTACATCAGCGGCTGGGTCAGCGCCGGCGTGTCCTGCTCGTTGTGGCCCAGCTTGCGGTAGCAGATGATGTCCACCACCACGTCCTTGGCGAATTCCATGCGGAAATCCAGCGCCAGCTGCATGGCCAGGCACACGGCCTCGGGATCGTCACCGTTCACGTGCAGCACGGGCGACTCGATCATCTTCACGATGTCGGTGCAGTACAGCGTAGAGCGCAGGTCGCGCGGATCGGACGTGGTGAAGCCGATCTGGTTGTTGATGATCAGGTGCACCGTACCGCCCGTGGTGTAGCCACGGGTTTCGGACAGGGCCAGGGTTTCCTGATTCACGCCCTGGCCGGCAAAGGCCGCGTCACCGTGCACCAGCACGGGCAGCACCTGTTTCCCCTTGGGGTCGCCGCGGCGGTCCATGCGCGAGCGCACGGAGCCCTCGACCACCGGGTTGACGATTTCCAGGTGCGAGGGGTTGAACGCGAGCGACAGGTGCACCGGGCCGCCGGCCGTGGAGACGTCGGAGCTGAAGCCCTGGTGGTATTTCACGTCACCGGCGGGCAGGTCCTCGGGGGCGGTGTGGTCGAACTCGGCGAACAGGTCCTTGGGCATCTTGCCCAGGGTGTTCACCAGCACGTTCAGGCGGCCGCGGTGGGCCATGCCGATCACCACTTCCTGCACGCCCTTCGCGCCTGCGGAGTTGATCAACTCGTCCATGGCGGCGATGAAGGACTCGCCCCCCTCGAGCGAGAAGCGCTTCTGGCCCACGTACTTGGTGTGCAGATAGCGTTCCAGGCCTTCGGCGGCCGTCAGGCGCTCCAGGATGCGCTTTTTCTTGTCGGCAGAGAAGTTGGGCTTGCTGCGGATGCTTTCCAGCTTTTGCTGCCACCAGCGCTTTTGCACTTGGTCGGTGGCGTACATGTACTCCACGCCGATGGTGCCGCAGTAGGTCTCGCGCAGCGCGTTCAGCAGCTCGCGCAGGGGCATCTTGTCCTTGCCGAAGAAGGTGTTGCTCGCGTCGAACACCGTTTCCTGGTCGGCATCGCTGAAGCCGTAGAACGACGGCTCCAGTTCGGGAATCTGGGGGCGCTCGGTGCGCTTGAGGGGGTCCAGGTCGGCCCAGCGCTGGCCCACGTTGCGGTACGCGGCGATCAGTTGCTGGACGGCGGTGCGCTTGCGGCCCATCTCGGCGTCGGCGCTGGCCACCACGACCTTGGTGCCGCCGGCCTTGGCGCGCTCGGCAAAGGCGTTGATGACGGGCAGGTGGGGAACGTCCTTGGCATTGCTGCCGTCTACCGCGGGCACATGTTGCAGTGCGTCAAAGTATTCGCGCCAGGAGTCTGGCACGCTGCCAGGGTTGGCAAGGTAGTTCTCATACATCTCTTCGACGTAGGGCGCGTTGCCGCCGAAAAGATAGGTGTTGCCTTGGTAGGCTTGGTAGACGGATGTCGGATCGCTCATATTCCGCTGACCTCCACTTCCCTGAAGGAAGCGTTAGCTGGTTAACAAACCTTCCGCGTCACGGCTGAACCGGTTGGCGGATGCGACTGTGGCAGGGGAAGGGCCTCGTTTGCGGCCGCTATTGTGCCATTGAACGCCTGCGCGCGCGGCGAGCGGTGTATCAAGACAGGCGTGTGTGTGGCTTACATTTTGGGCTTCCTTCCTTCCACCGCCCCCATGAACCCGCCCACGCTCCAGTCCCGCACCCTGCTGCTCCTGCTCACCGTCGTGACGCTGGCCTTTGGCGCCATCCTCTGGCCACTCAACGGCGCCATCTTCTGGGGTGTGGTGCTCGCCATCCTGTTCACGCCGCTGCACCGGCGGCTGCAGCGGCGCATGCCGCGCAGGCGCAACCTGGCCGCGCTTGCCACCCTGGGCGTGTGCCTGGTGATCGTGATCCTGCCGGTCACGCTGATCGGCGCTTCGCTGGTGCAGGAGGCCAGCGTGGCCTACGAGCGCGCCCGCTCGGGGCAGCTGAACTTCGGCGCCTACCTGCAGCAGGTGCTGGCCGCACTGCCCCCTTGGATGCTGGAGCTGCTGGACCGCTTTCACCTCACCACCCGCGCGGAGCTGCAAGCCCGCCTGACCACGATCGGCGCCCAGGCCAGCCAGTTCCTGGCCACCAAGGCGCTGGATGTGGGCCAGAACACGCTGCAGTTCGTGGTGAGCTTCGGCGTCATGCTCTACCTGTTGTTCTTCCTGCTGCGCGACGGCGCGCGGCTGGCGGCGCGCATCCGCGAGGCCATCCCCCTGGATGCGCGGCACAAGGAGCAGTTGGCCATCAAGTTCACCACCGTGATCCGCGCCACCGTGAAGGGCAACATCGTGGTGGCTGCGGCCCAGGGCGCCCTGGGCGGCCTGATCTTCTGGCTGTTGAACATCCAGGGGCCGGTGATGTGGGGCGTGCTGATGGCGTTCCTGTCGCTGCTGCCCGCCGTGGGCGCCAGCCTGATCTGGGGGCCGGTGGCCATCTACTTCCTGGCGACCGGCGCGCCGGGGCAGGCCGTGATCCTCACCGCCTATGGCGTATTCGTCATCGGGCTGGTGGACAACGTACTGCGTCCCGTGCTGGTCGGCAAGGACACCAAGCTGCCCGACTACGTGGTGCTGATCTCCACCTTGGGCGGCATGGCGCTGTTCGGGCTCACGGGCTTTGTGATCGGCCCGATGATCGCCGCACTGTTCATCGCCACCTGGGACCTGTTCGCGCCGCACGACGGCGCAGAACGCTCCTGAAATAGTAGCTACTAGCGCTTGATGGGCGGGCGCTGAAGGCCAAAACGCCTTCAACCCCGCCGACGCACTCATTCCGCCTCAATACCGGCGGCCTTGATCACCCTGCCCCACTTCTGGGTCTCGGCGGCCTGAAAGCGCGCCAGCTCTTCGGGCGTGGTGGTCCAGGCCTCGGAGCCTGCGGTCTCGAAGAACGACTGGGCGGCCTGGCTCCTCGTCGCCTGCGCCAGCAGCGCGTTCAGCCGCGCCACCACGGGCGCGGGCGTGCCGGCGGGCACGTAGGCCGCAAACCAGTAGCCCATGTCATAGCCCTTCACGCCGGCCTCATCCAGCGTGGGCACCTCGGGCAGCTGCGTGCTGCGCTTTTGCGTGGAGTACCCCAGCGCGCGCAGCTTGCCCGCCTTGACCTGAGGAACGCCGGTGGACGTGTCGGTGATCATCAGGTCGATCTGCCCGCCGAGCAGATCGGTGATGGCCAACGGGTTGCTCTTGTACGGCACATGCAGGATGTCCACCCCCGCCAGTTGCTTGAGCATCTCGCCGGCCATGCGGCTGGAAGAACTGCCGCTGCCAAAGCTCAGCTTGCCGGGGTTCTTGCGGGCGGCGGCCAGCAGGTCGCCCACGTTCTTGTAGGGAGCGACCGCGTTCACCACCAGCACCTGGCCGCCCTTGCCCAAGCCGGTGACGGGAGCGAAATCCTTCACTGGGTCGTAGGGCAGTTTCTTGTACAGGTGTTCGTTCGCGGCATGCGTGGTGTTGGTGGTGATGAGCACCGTGTACCCATCCGCCGGTGCCTTGGCGACGGACTGCGCGGCGATCATGCCGCTGGCGCCGGCCTTGTTCTCCACGACCACGGGTTGCCGCGCATCGGTGCTCACGGCCTGGCCCAATGCCCGCGCCAGTTGGTCGGTGGCACTGCCGGCCGCAAACGGCACGACGAAAGTGACGGGCTTGGCAGGATAGGCGGGGGCCTGTGCGTTGGCGGCGCCGGCCGCGGCACACAGGACGGCCGCAGCGGTGGCAGCCAGTACACGGCGGCGATGCGGGAACGGGTTCATGGTGTCTCCTTGGTTGTGGTGATGAAAAATGCCGCCGGCGCGCGTCAATGCGCTCCGGCCAGGTGATGTACAAGCGCCGCCGGCATCCGCACCGGCAGGTCCAGCAACAGAAAGGACAGCGCCTTGCCATGGCTGTCGAGGTTGAGCGCGTCGTTCACGCCGCCGTCCAGCACGCCATCCAGAACGAAATTCATCGCCTGCAGTTGGGGCAGCAGATAGCGCGTGACGCGCGTGGGCCCCCGCGCCGCGAACTGGCGCGCCACGGCCTCCTCGGTAACCTGCTGCACCAGCACGTCCCACAGGGCCGGGTGCCAGGCGATCACGCTGATGTTGGAGCGGTCGCCCTTGTCACCCGTGCGGCCGTGCGCCAGGCGGTACAGGGGAACCGTGAGATCGGTAGGGTTCATCGTGGTCCTTCAGTCCAGCAGCGTGTAGCCAGGATTGACCGCCTCGCGCGGCACGAGGCAGGAAACGGTGCCCAGGCGCGGGCGCATGGCCGTGCGCACACCGCCGCCCCCCGCCGGGCCGCAGCAGTACAGCGCCGTCACCTCGCGCACCAGGCGCTGCGCGCTGGCATGGTCGCGGTGCTGCAGCGCCACGCGCAGGCGTACGTCCCGCGCGCCCTGGCTTGCCTGCGCCGCCAGCCACCGCCCTGCGTCGTCACCCCAAACGCTGGCCACGCCGATCAGGTCCACGCGCAGCGGTGCCACGCTCGCAAGCCGCTCGCGCAACACGTCGCCCGCCAGGCGGGCGCGCTCCTCGGCGCGCGCGCCGGCATACGAAATTTCGCCCTCGGCAAACCAGCCGGACTCGAAGCACACATTCACCTTCAGCGACGGCGGCCGCGCATGGCCGCGCACGCCCTGCAGGTGCACGCGGTCGCTGCCGACCTGCGCCACGCTCGCCTGGGTAATGTCGGCCGCCACGTCGGGCGTCAGGTAGGCGGCGGGGTCGTGCAGTTCATACAGCAGCTGCTCCTTGACCGTGCGCTCGTCCACGCGCCCCCCCGTGCCCGGCGGCTTGGTAAGGGTGCAATGGCCGTCGGCGTCGATCTCGGCGATGGGGTAGCCCAGCCGAGCCAGGCCCGGCACATCCTTGTAGCCCGGGTCGGCAAAGTAGCCCCCCGTGACCTGCGCGCCGCATTCCAGCAAGTGGCCCGCCATGGTGGCGCGCGCCAGGCGGTCCCAGTCGTCCATGCACCAGCCGTAGTGCGCCAGCGCCGGGCCCAGCACCAGCGCAGGGTCGGCCACGCGGCCGCAGACCACGATGTCGGCCCCCGCGCGCAGCGCCTGGGCGATGGGTTCCGCGCCAATGTAGGCATTGGCGCTCACGATGGGCTGCGCGGGCATGGACGGGCCCAGCGCCCGCTCCAGCACGGCGCGGTGCTGTGCGCCGCTCAGGTCGTCGCCGTGCACCACCGCCACGCGCGGGCGGCGCGCGCCCAGCTCGGCCGCCAGTTGCTGGATACGCAGCGCAGCGCCCCGCGGATTGGCCGCGCCAAAGTTGCTCACGATGCGCACGCCGTGTTGAAGGCATTGCGCGAGCACCGGCCGCAGCAGCTCATCCAGCAGCGGCTCATAGCCCGCATCGGGATTGGCGCGGCGCGCCAGTTGGGCCAGCGCCAGCGTGCGCTCGGCCAGGGTCTCGAAGATCAGCACGCCGGGCCGGCCGCTGTCCACCAGCGCCTGCACCACGGGTGCGGCAGCATCCAGGCGGTCGCCCGAGAAGCCGGCCGCACAGCCGATGAGCAGGGGTGAGGGGTTCGCCATTGCAGGGGTCCTTGGGGAATGTCTCCAGGGCGCACTGTAGGCACGACAGGTTATTCTGTGAAATAGATTGTCAAGATCAATTCATCTGGATATCAAATGAATATCTCCACACGGCAGGTCGACGCCTTCCTTGCCCTGGCGGCGCAGCGCAGCTTCACGCGCGCCGCGGCGCAGTGCCACTTGTCGCAGCCGGCCTTCAGCGCGCTCATCCGCGCGTTGGAGGACGACCTGGGTCTGCGCCTGTTCGACCGCAGCACGCGCCATGTGAGCCTGACGGCCGAGGGCGAGAACTTCCATGCGTCGGCGCTGCGCATTCGCGCCGAGGTGGATGCCGCGCTGGCCACGCTGCGCGACGCCGCACTGCTGCGGCGCGGGCGCGTGTCCGTCGCGCTGCTGCCCTCGCTGGCCGCAGGGTGGCTGCCCGGTGTGCTGGCCGGCTTTCGCGCACAGCACCCGGGCGTGGAACTGGACATTGCCGACGTGCTGTCCGAGCCTTGCATCGAGCGCGTGGCCACGGGTAAGGCCGACTTCGCGCTGGCCGCCATCCGCGCGGACACGCCCGAGCTGCAGGCCGAGCCCTTCTGCGAGGACGGCTTTCACCTGGTCTGCCGCGCGGACCATCCGCTCACCCGGCAGCCCTTGCCCGCCGGCCGGCGCAGCGCCGCCGCGCAATGGCGCGCCCTGGCCGAGTGGCCATTCATCCATCTCGCGCGGCACAGCAGCGTGCGCCAGTACCTGGAGGCGGCCTTCCATCCCCATGCGATGCGCACGCTGATGGAGGTGGAGCAGTTGGCCACCGTCATGGGCATGGTGCGGGCCGGGCTGGGCATCAGCGTGGTGCCCACGCTCACGCTGTTCCACTTCCAGCAGGAGGGCCTGGACACCCGGCCGCTGGCCCTGCCCGGGCTCACGCGGCAGATCTACCTGGTGCGCCGGCGCGACCGGGGCCTGTCGGTGGCCGCGCAGGCGCTGTACGCACGGGTGATGCAGCAGCGGCCGATGCATGCCGAAATGCCATCAAAACAATAGCTGGCAGCGCTTGATGGACAAGCGCCGGAGCCCGATTTCCCTGAAATTTGCGTTCACCCGCGCCCACGGCCTGCGGGGCACTTCCGGTGGCACTGCACGCTCTGCGATGCCACACTCGGGCCATCACATGCGTGCGCAGGAGGAAGCAATGAACACCCACGACACCGTGTATGCCTGCATCGACGGGCTGGCCACCACCCACGCCGTGGTGGACGGGGCCCTGTGGGCCGCGCAGCGCCTGCAGGCACCCCTGGCGCTGCTGCACGCACTGGAGCGGCCTGAACCCATGCCGCCCGTGGGCGACTACAGCGGCGTCATCGGCATGGGCGCGCAGGACCTGCTGCTGCAGCGCCTGAATACCCTCGATGAAGAGCGCAGCCACGTCGCACAGGAGGCCGCGCGCCGCATGCTGGCCGAGGCCCAGGCGCGCGTAGATGCCGCCCGCGTGCCTTCGCTGCAGGCGCTGCTGCGCCAGGGCGAGCTGACCGACGTGCTGCTGGAGCACGAACCCAGCGCGCGCCTGTTCGTGCTGGGGCGCCAACACCGCGCCACCGCCGCGCGCAAGCTGCGGCTGGACTACCGTGTGGAAGGCGTGGTGCGCAACGTGCGCCAGCCGGTGATGGTGGTGACCATGCCGGAGTTCGTAGCGCCGGCGGGCTTCGTCGTGGCCTTTGACGGCAGCGCCACCGCGCGCCGCGCCGTAGAGGCCGTGGGCCGCAGCCCGCTGCTGCGCGGCATGCCCGGCCTGTTGGCCCTGGCCGGCGAGCCCACGCTGGAGATGCTGGAAGCGCTGCAAAGCGCCCAGTCACACCTGGAGGCCGCAGGCTTCGACATCACCACGCAGATCGTGCCGGGCGTGCCGGAGGAGGCGCTGCCGGCCCTGCTGCAGTCGCACGGCAACGTACTGCTGGTGCTGGGCGCCTACGGGCATTCGCGCATCCGCCAGCTCATCGTCGGCAGCACCACCACCGCGCTGCTGCGGCTGTGCAGCGTGCCGGTGCTGGTGCTGCGCTGACGGGTTCACTATCGATTCAATAGCTGCTAGCGCTTACTGCATAAGCGCTGCAGGCCTTTTTTATCTGAACTGTGACGTCCCCACGCTAGCCCCGGCCCCGCGCCGGGGCGAACGCCCTCAATCCGCGCCGCGCGGCACGACACCCCAGCGCCGCGCCCAGGCCAGCCCCTGCGAGGTGCCGCCCGGGCCCGCGATCGCCGGACGGTATTCACAGCCCACCCAGCCGTCGAAGCCGCAGGTGGCCCCCACCTCGTCGATCACGCCCAGCAGGTAGTCGACCTGCAGCTCTCCCTGGTCGGGCTCGTGCCGCGCGGGTACGCCGGCGATCTGGAAATGCCCCACCCGCCCCGTGGGCAGGTAGTGGCGGATCTTCGTGGCCAAGTCGCCCTCCATGATCTGGCAGTGGTACAGGTCGAACTGCACCTGCACGTTGGAAGCGCCCAGTTCCTGCAGCACGGCATGGGCGTCCTGCTGGCGCTGCAGGAAGTAGCCGGGCATGTCGCGCCCGTTGATGGGCTCGATCATCAGCCGCACGCCCTGGCGCCCGGCCTGGCCGGCGGCCCAGTGCAGGTTGCGCAAGTAGCAGGCGCGTGCGTCGGCGTGCGCCAGCCCGGGCGGCACCACGCCAGCCATCACGTGCAGGCGCTCGCAGCGCAGCGCCTGCGCATAGTGCAGCGCCTGTTGCAGCCCCTCCTGGAATTGCGCCTCGCGCCCCGGCAGACAGGCCAGACCGCGCTCGCCCGCCGCCCAGTCCCCCGGCGGGGCATTGAACAGTACCTGCGTCAGTCCATGTTCGGCCAGGCGCTGCGCGATCTGCTCCGCAGGATGGTCGTAGGGAAAGAGGTATTCCACCCCCCGGAAGCCGTCCCGCGCGGCAGCGGCAAAGCGGTCCAGGAAGGCATGCTCGGCGTAGAGCATGGAGAGGTTGGCAGCGAGGCGGGGCATGACAGGAAGGGCGTTCGTACAAAAAAGGGCGCCAGTCGCGGACTGGCGCCCTTCATTCTAGGAACGCGTGGCGGGCGTCAGGGGAACGTGAAGTTCACCGTCTGGGTCGTTCCCGCGCCCAGCGTCAGGGCCTGCTGCTTGTCGGCCTGCCCCGCCAGACGCGCCTGGATGGTGTAGCGCCCTGCGGCGCCGGCATCGGCCGTGAACACGAGCGGAGTGGGCGCCGCGGCATACGGCGCCACCAGCGGTGCGGCCGTGGGCAGCGTGAAGCTGTAGGCGCCGGTTACGCCGTCCACGGGCTTGGCCGACACTTCCACCATGCCAGCCGCCGTCAGCGGCTGCAGGGCCCGCACCCAGGCATCCACCGAAGTGGTGCCGTTCACGGTGGCAACGGGCGATGCCGGCAGCGCCACGGCCTGGGTGGACGTGCCGACGGAGGTGACCAGCTCGGACTGCACCGGCACCTGGGTCACCACGGCCGTGGTGCGGCCGGGTGCCGTCAGCACCAGCGTGTAGCTGCCCGGCACCACCGGCCGCAGCAGGTAGCGGCCCGAAGCGTCCGGCACGGTGGCGCGCACCACCTCGCCCTGGGACTGCAGCGTCACCGTGGCGCCAGCAACGGGTTCGACGAAGCCCTGCACACCAGAGACCAGGCGCGGAATCACCGCCACCACGGGCTTGAGCAGGTAGCGGCCCGATGCGCCGGCCGTGACGACGGACTTGCAGGCGTCGAAGTCGAGTACGAAGTCCGCCATCTGGTTGGCGGCGATGTCGATGTTCACGTTCATCTTCACGCCACTTGCTGGCCGCTGGGCGTGGTCAGCGCTACTTCGCCCGACCCCGTGGGCAAGACGGAGTTGGCGAAGGGGGCCGCTCCGCCATTGCCGGCCAGCACCAGACGCATCTGGGTGTATTTGCCTGTGGGCAGCGGCAGCTCGCCCAGTTCCTCCAGCACGCCGTTGGTCAGCGACAGCAGGTCCACGCGGCGCGCGGGGTTCAGCGTGAGCTCATGCCAGCCGGAAGCGTCATCCGCCGCCGTAGCGCTTTGGTGCACGCGTATTTTCTGCACGGTGACGTTCACCGCGTCATAGCCGCAACTGGGAGCGTCGGTCAGCGCCAGCTTCAGCGTGCCGGAGCCGCTACCGTCACCGCCATCACCACCGCCGCCGCCACAGGCGACCAGGGCGGCCAGCGCGGTGGCGCCAGCCAGATACTTGCAACAGGAGAGGGTTTTCGTGCGCATGATGTTCATTGCCTCCGGGGTTTTTCTTGCCGAGGAAGGTGCCGTCAGACCAGCCTGACCGCCCCGGGGCGCATTGTGAAAGCGGCACCCCGCGGCACCTGGCAGCCAAGTGTCAGGTGTGTTGCCTGATGTATGAAATCGCCAGAAAAAAGGGAGCCGCCTTGTGCACTGCAAAACACCGGACAGGCACATGAAATCGAAATTCAACGCTATGAATAGCAGAGCTACCGGCCAACGGACATGCAAGCAGATCGCGCTCGTGTCCTACACCAAACGCGGTAGTCGCCCACGGCCCCGCACACCCTGCTGCGCGACCCGCCGCCGGGCAGGTCAGACCGGCTGCGCGGCCTGCACCAGCCGTTGCGTGTAGGCGTGGCGCGGAGCATCCAGCACCTGGTGCACGCTGCCGCTTTCCACCACCTCGCCGTCCTTCATGACGATGACCTCATGCGCCATGGCGCGCACCACCGCCACGTCGTGCGTGATGAGCAGGTACGACAGCGCCCGCTCCTTCTGCAGGCGCTGCAGCAGGCTCAGCACCTGCTGCTGGATGGTGACGTCCAGCGCGCTGGTGGGCTCGTCCAGCACCAGCACCTGCGGCTCGACGATGAGCGCGCGCGCAATGGCCAGGCGCTGGCGCTGGCCGCCCGAGAATTCATGCGGGTAGCGCGCCAGCAGGCCGGGGAACTGCGCGTCCGTCAGGCCCACCTCGGCCAACATGGCGGCCACGCGCGTGCGGCGCTCGGCCACGTCCAACGCAGGCATGTGCACGCGCAGGCCCTCGCCCACGATCTCCTCCACGGTCATGCGCGGCGACAGGGACGAGAACGGGTCCTGGAACACCACCTGCACCTGCCGGCGCAGCTGCTGGTTGTGCGCGGTGTTGCGGTGGGCGGGCTGCTGCCAGGCCTGGCCGGAGACATGCAGCTCGCCCCGTGCCGGCAGCAGGCCCAGCAGCGCCTGGGCCAGCGTGGACTTGCCTGAGCCCGATTCGCCCACGACCCCCAGCGTGCGCGCACGCGCAATGCGAAAGCCCGCATCCTTCACGGCCACGAATTCGCCCTTGGCAAACCAGCCGCGGATGCCCGGCACTGGCACGGGGTAGGCCACGCGCAGGCCGCTTGCCTGCGCGGCGGGCACCGCGCCACCGTCGACCGCACCTTCCACCACGTCCCGCCGCGGCGTGCTGCCGATCAGCTTGCGCGTATAGGCATGCTGCGGCGCATCGAATACCTGGGCGACGGTGCCCTGCTCCACCACGGCGCCCTGTTCCATGACGGCCACGCGGTCGGCGAAGCGGCGCACCAGCAACAAGTCGTGCGTGATGAGCAGCACAGCCATGCCGGTCTGGCGCTGCAGGTCCGACAGCAGGTCCAGGATCTGGCCGCGCAGCGTCACGTCCAGCGCAGTGGTGGGCTCGTCGGCCAGCAGCAACTTCGGTCGGCTGGCCAGGGCCATGGCGATCATGGCGCGCTGGCGCTGCCCGCCCGAAAGCTGGTGCGGAAAACTGCCCGCGCGCCGCGCCGGCTCGGGGATGCCGGTACTCGCTAGCAGTTCGATAGCTGCTTGCGCGCTCTGCGCCTTGCTCAGGGCCTGTTTTAGCACCAAAACCTCGGCCACCTGGTCGCCAATGGTCATCAGCGGGTTCAGCGCCGTCATGGGCTCCTGGAACACCATGGCGATATCGCCGCCGCGCACGCCGCGCAGTTCGCGCTCGGGCAGTTGCAGCAGGTCGCGCCCGTGCATCAGCGCGCTCCCCTCCAATTGCGCATCGCCCGTCAGGCGCAGCAGCGCCAGCGCGGTCACTGTCTTGCCCGAGCCGGATTCACCCACCAGCGCGAGCTTTTCGCCCGGGGCCACGTCGAAGCTCACCCCATGCACCACCTGCTTGGCGCCAAAGCGCACCCGCAGGTCCCGCACCTGCAGCAGCGGCGCGGTCGAGGGAGACAGGGGGGGCGCAGCGCGCATGGCAGAAGGGTTCACGATGCCTCAGTTCTTGCGGGGGTCCAGCGCGTCGCGCAGCGCATCGCCCATGAAGGTGAGCAGCAGCAGCGTGGTGACCAGCACCCCGAAGGTGAAGATGGAGATCCACCACGCGTCGATGTTGTTCTTACCCTGCGACAGCAGCTCGCCCAGGCTGGGTGTGCCGGGTGGAACGCCCAGGCCCAGGAAGTCCAGCGACGTCAGCGCCAAGATCGCCGCACCCATGCGAAACGGCAGAAAGGTCACCACCGGCGTCATGCTGTTGGGCAGGATGTGGCGGCGGATGATCTGGCCGTTGGACACGCCCAGCGCCCGCGCGGCCTTCACATAGTCCAGTTGCCGGTTGCGCAGGAATTCGGCGCGCACATAGTCCGACAGCCCCATCCAGCCGAACAGGCTGAGCAATACCAGCAGCAGCCCGATGCTGGGCGCGAACACGGCGCTGAAGATGATGAGCAGGTACAGCTCGGGCATGGAGCCCCAGATCTCGATGAAGCGCTGGAAAGCCAGGTCGGTCTTGCCGCCAAAGAAGCCCTGTACCGCCCCCGCCGCCACGCCCAGCGCCACGCCCACTACGGTAAGGGCAATGCCGAACAACACGCTCACGCGAAAGCCGTAGATCAGTTGCGCCAGCAGGTCACGCCCGCGGTCGTCCGTGCCCAGCCAGTTGTCGCGCGACGGGCCCGAGGGGTTGGGCTCCTTCGCGAAGTAGTTCAGCGTGTTTGGCCCGTAGCGGTTGAGCGTGTACAGCGCCCAGTTATCCCCCTGCGACAGCCGCTCGCGAATGAAGGGGTCGAGGTAGTCGGTGGGCGTCTGGAAGTCACCGCCGAAAGTCGTCTCGGGGTAATCGTTGAACAACGGGAAATACGTCTGACCCTCATAGCGCACGACCAGGGGCCGGTCGTTGCTGACCAGTTCTGCCCCCAGGCTGACCACGACCAGCGCGCAGAACACCAGCAGGCTCCAGAAGCCCAGGCGGTTGGCGCGAAAGCGCTGCCAGGCGCGCCGACTGGGCGACGCGGAGGCGGCAATGGGCGCCGCTGGCGCCCCATTAGCTACCGAATCAATAGCTGCTAGCGCTTGATGGTCGGGCGTTGGAGCCATATTTCAATCAAACTTGACGCGGGGATCCACCCACACGTAGCACAGGTCGCTGATGAGCTTGGTCACCAGCCCGATCAGCGTGAACAGGTACAGCGTGCCCAACACCACGGGGTAGTCGCGACGGATCACGCTCTCATAGGACAGCAGGCCCAGGCCGTCGAGCGAGAACAGCGTCTCGATGAGCAGCGAGCCCGCGAAGAACGCGCCGATGAAGGCGGATGGAAAGCCCGTGATGATGGGAATCAGCGCATTGCGAAACACGTGCTTGTAGAGCACCTGCCGGTCGGTCAATCCCTTGGCACGCGCGGTGAGCACATATTGCTTGCGGATCTCTTCCAGAAAAGCGTTCTTGGTCAGCATCGCCGTCACCGCAAAGCTGCCGGCCACCATGGCCGTGATGGGCAGCGCGATATGCCACAGGTAATCCGTCACCTTGGCCCACAGGCCCAGCTCGTCCCAGTTGGCCGAGGTCAGCCCGCGCAGCGGGAACCATTGCAACTGCCCGCCAAAGATCACCAGCAGCGCCACGCCGAGCACGAAACCCGGAATCGCGTAGCCCACCAGGATGATGAGCGTGGTAACGAAGTCAAAGCGCGATCCCGCACGCACCGCCTTGGCCACGCCCAGCGGCACCGCCACGAGGTAGCTGATGAAGAAGGTCCACAACCCCAGGCTGACGGACACGGGCAGCTTCTCCTTCACGAGTTGCCACACGTCCTTGTTCTGAAAGAAGCTGCGCCCCAGGTCGAAGCGCGCGAACTGGCCCAGCATCTGAAAGAAGCGCTCATGCGCCGGCTTGTCAAAGCCATAGAGCTGCTTGATCTGCTCCAGCCGCTTGGGATCGACGCCCTGCGCTCCGCGATAGGCCATGCCGCCACCCTCGCCGCCCCCGCCCATGCCGGCAGCGCCGGCCTTGGCCTCGGCCAGGTACTGCTCCACCGGACCGCCCGGCACGAACTGGATCACCACGAAGGTCAACAGCAACACGCCCAACAGCGTGGGCAGCATGAGCAGGATGCGCTTGAGGATGTAGGCGAACATGGCGGTTTCAGTCCTTGCGCGGCGTCGCGGCCTTGGGCGCAGTCTCGGCGGTCAGCGCAGGCGAACGGGCCCACCACGTATCCACCGCCCACATCTCTCCGGTCGAATACGGCGGCACCACTTCGGGCCGGTCCAGTCGCCAGGCGTTGTAGACCATGCGATGGGTGCCCGCGGACCACTGCGGAATGAGGTAGTGGCCATGCGCAATGATGCGGTCCAGCGCATGGCACGCAGGCAACATCTGTTCCTGCGTCTTGGCGGAGACCATGGCACGGATCATTGCGTCCACGGCCGGGCTCTTTACGCCGGGGAAATTGCCCGAGTCTTCCTGGTCTGCCGCCGCGCTGCCGAACAGGTCGGCAAACTCCTGCCCCGGGTTGTTGGTGCCCTGGTAGGCAATGGTGGTGATGTCGAAGTCGAACTTCTGCAGGCGCTGCTGGTACAGCGCGAAGTCCACCGAGCGGAACTTGAGGGTGATGCCGAGCTTTTGCAGGTTGCGCATCCACGAGGACAACGTGCGCACGCCGCCTTCGCTGCTGTCCATGTATTCCAGCACCATGGCCTGGCCGCTGGCGTTGCGCAGCACGCCATCCTGCACCTGCCAGCCTGCCTCCTGGAGCAGCGCCTGCGCGCGACGCAGGTTGTCGCGCAGCGTGGTGGCGCCGTCGGTGGTGGGCGGCTCGAACATGGGGCCGAAGACCGCGGGGGGCAGATCCTTGCGCCAAGGCTCCAGCAACGCCAGCTCCTGCGGCGTGGGCATGCCGTGGGTCTCGCACATGGTGTTGCCGAAAATGCCGCGCACGCGCTGATAGGCACCATAGAAAAGCTGGCGGCTCATCCACTCAAAGTCGAACGCCAGCCCCAGGGCCTCTCGCACGCGGCGGTCCTGCAGCAGCGGGCGGCGCGTGTTCAATACGTAGCTCTGGAAGCCCGAGGGCAGCTTGTTGGCGAACTCGCCCTTGACCAGCTCACCCGTGTCGAACTTGCGGCCGTTGACCCGCCGCGCCCAGTCGCCCGCACTGAAAAACCGCATCAGATCGAACTCGCCGGCCTTCAGCGCCTCCAGCCGCGCAGTGTTGTCCTTGTAGATCTTGACCAGCACACGGTCAAAGTTGGCCGTCCCCTTGCGCACGGGCAGGTCGCGCGCCCAATACTGGGGGTCACGCACATAGGTGATGTCCTTGCCGAAGTTGACGGGCCCAATCTTGTACGGTCCGCTGCCGATGGGGATGTCCATCACCACCTGGTCGAACGGCTTGGGCTTGCCGTCGGCGCCCAGCCCCCAGTCGCGGCTGAACACGGGTAGCCCCCCGACGGTGAGCGGCAGTTCGCGGTTGGGCGCCTTGAAGCGGTAGCGCACGGTGCGGTCGTCCAGCACATCCACACCAGCCACTTCGATCAGCAGCGTTTTGTAGCCCGGTGAGGTGTAAGGGCCCATCAGGGTGTCGAAACTGTGCTTTACATCCTGGGCCAGCACCGGCTTGCCGTTGTGAAAGCGCGCCTCGGGCCGCAGCCTGAAGGTGGCCGACAGGCCATCCGGCGCCACCGCCACATCCTCGGCCAGCAGTCCATAGCCGGTAGCCGTTTCGTCCAGCGAGCCGGTGAGCAGCGAGTCGAACATCAGCGCCGACAGGTAGGCCGGCGCGTTGCCGCGGATCGTGAATGGGTTGTACTTGTCGAAGGTGGAGGTGCGCAGATTGCTCACCAGGCGCAGCTCGCCGCCCTTGGGCGCCTGTGGGTTGACGTAGGGGAAGTGCGCAAAGTCGGCCGCCAGCGCGGGCGCCCCCCACATCGCGTAGGCATGCGCGGCCCAGGCCGCCCCGCCCGCCACGCTGCTCCCTCCCAGCCAACCGATCAATAAACAGATACGCCAGAACCGCATGCGACAATTCTGCACCACGCAAGCGGCCCGCAAGCCCCCGCGCCACGCTTGCCATTTCCCTTCGCACATCGCATTTCAGGAGAACAACAATGGGTTTTCTCGCCGGCAAGAAGCTGCTCATCACGGGCGTGCTGTCCAATCGCTCGATCGCGTACGGCATCGCCAGGGCCTGCCACCAACAAGGCGCGGAACTGGCCTTCAGCTACGTGGGCGAGCGCTTCAAGGACCGCATCACCGAGTTCGCCGCCGAATTCGACTCCAAGCTGGTCTTTGACTGCGACGTGGCCGACGACGCGCAGATCGACAAATTGTTCGCCGACATCGGCGCCGCCTGGGGCAAGTTCGACGGCTTCGTGCACTCCATCGGCTTTGCTCCGCGCGAGGCCATCGCCGGCAACTTCCTGGAAGGCCTCTCTCGCGAAGCCTTCAAGGTGGCCCACGACATCAGTGCCTACAGCTTCCCGGCCATGGCCAAGGCGGCCCTGCCCTACCTGAACGACAAGTCGTCGCTGCTGACGCTGTCGTACCTGGGCGCCCTGCGCTCCATCCCCAACTACAACACCATGGGCTTGGCCAAGGCCAGCCTGGAAGCCAGCGTGCGCTACCTGGCCGAAGCCGTGGGCCGCACTGAAGACGGCCGCTGCATCCGTGCCAACGGCATCAGCGCGGGCCCCATCAAGACCCTGGCCGCCAGCGGCATCAAGGACTTCGGCAAGCTGCTGGGCCGCGTGGCTGACGCCGCCCCGCTGCGTCGCAACGTGACGATCGAAGACGTGGGCAACGTGGCCGCGTTCCTGCTGTCCGACCTGGCCAGCGGCGTGACCGCCGAGATCACCTATGTGGACGGCGGCTTCAGCCAAACCGCCGGGCTCTCGGCAGACCAGGTGTGAGCCTGCTGAAATGACTGCGGGGTGGGTGCGCCACACCGCCCTTGCTTGAAGAACCAACGGGCCTGTAAGGCCCGTTGTTCGTTTCGGTCACTGTGCGCCGCCTTTTCAGGACCGCTGGTTGCCCATGATCGCGCCTTTGTCGGCGCGCCAGGATTCCTGCGGCATGACCCGGGGCCTGGATCTCAGAATCGGTAGCGTGCCACCACCTGCACCGAACGCGGGGCACACGGCAGGTTCAAGTTCGGCGAACTGCCATGCCCGCCACGATATAGCGGTGGTCGAACAGTTTGAACATAGGTTCCGCACCGAGATACGCGGGACTACGCCAGCCCTCGCCGCAGCGAGTTTTCCTAGGGATGACGCGGATTCACCATATCCCGGTGCTTTCTGCAACCCGACCTGATTCCCCCTCGCCAGGCTCCTACTTGGCCCCTGGAATCGGTCATCCCGAGGACTGTTCATGGCCAAGATCAAACTCACCAAATCCGTGGTCGATTCGGCGGAACCCGAAGCCCACGACGTTGAACTGCGCGACACCCTCGTGCCCGGCTTTCTCTGCAAGGTCACGCCGGCTGGTCGCAAGGTGTTCATGCTCCAGTACCGTACCAATGCCGGCGACCGCCGCAAGCCCTCGCTCGGTCTGTTCGGCGAACTGACCGTCGAGCAGGCCCGCACCAAGGCGCAAAACTGGCTGGCGGAAGTCCGCCAAGGCCGCGATCCCGGCGCGGCCAAGGTCGAGGCGCGCAAGGTGCCGACGATGAAGGAGCTATGCACGCGCTTCATGGAAGATCACTCGAAGCGCCACAACAAGAAGTCTTCGCAGAAGACCTACCAGACCTACATCGACAACCACATCATCCCGAAGCTCGGCAAGCTCAAAGTCTCTGAGGTCAAGCGCGCCGACATTGCCGCGATGATGAAGAAGATGGAACACATCCCGACCTGCGGCAATCGCACCTACTCGTTGCTGCGGGTGATGTTCAACCTGGCCGAAGTGTGGGGCTACCGGCCCGAAGGCTCCAATCCGTGCCGGCACATCAAGGGGCTTCCGGAGAAAGGCGAATCCCGGCTCATCACCGACGAGGAAATGGGCAAGCTGTTCGCCTACCTCGATCAAGCGGAGATCGAGCGC
Source organism: Diaphorobacter nitroreducens (assembly GCF_002214645.1). Taxonomy (NCBI): domain Bacteria; kingdom Pseudomonadati; phylum Pseudomonadota; class Betaproteobacteria; order Burkholderiales; family Comamonadaceae; genus Diaphorobacter; species Diaphorobacter nitroreducens. The sequence goes on along the minus strand of NZ_CP016278.1, from coordinate 861,774 downwards.
ACCGTCCGCCCCGAAACCCTGCTGGCGATCCGCCTGCAATTCGAGTTCGCGGCACGCATGTCGGAAATCCTCTCTCTGCAATGGGACTGGATCGACTTCGAGAACCGCCGCATCAACTGGCCCGATAGCAAGACCGGCCCCATGTCCAAGCCCATCAGCGAGGAAGCGCAGCGGTTGCTGTCCAATGCCACGAGGTATGAAGATTCGCCCTACGTCATCACGGCCGCACGCGACCACAAGCGGCCCATGTCCAAGGGCGTTTACTACCATGCGTGGGTCACGCTCGCCAAGCGCGCCGGCCTGGCTCATGTCGGCACCCACGGCATTCGCCACCGCTCGGCCACCGACATTGCCAATTCCGGCGTGCCGATCAAGGTGGGCATGGCACTGACGGCGCACAAGACCGTGGGCATGTTCATGCGCTACGTCCACACCCAGGATCAGGAAGAACGCGAGGCCAGCGACGTGGTGGCGAAGCTGCGCAAGTTGATCGCCAGCGGCCAGCAGGCCGCGCCCGCGAAGGCCGAGGAAGCGACGGAACTGCCGCAGGCGCTGGCCGAGCTGTTCAAGCTGCTCAAGCGTTCGCCCGAACTGCTGGAAAAACTGGAAGCCGCGTGATGCCGGCCCAGGCTCTAGCGGAGAAATGTCGTGACGGCGACACGACATTTTCCGTCCTCGCCCAGCCCCGAATTGTCGTATCACCGATACGACAATTCGCGCGGCCGGTGGCTTTCGACTGCTACGCCGGAGCACGCCCCAGCGAGTTTCCGGCCGCGCCAGCCTGCGGCATCCTTCCTTCATTTGCGGATGGACGCCCGTGCCGCTTGAACTGACCGGCTTCGTTCCGCTGGGCGTGCCTGGCCGGGCCGTACCTGCCACGGCAAGCGAGCCTGCCTAGCGATCTGGCAGCATCCATCCCTTCATGGACAAGTCATGCCACTGAGTGGTATAGTGAGGACAGCGATGCACATCTTCAAAACCCGTCACTTCCAGCGGTGGATGCGCAAGACGGCATTGGGCGATTCTGATCTGCGCAAGGCTGTCCTTGAAATGACCGCCGGACTGATCGACGCCGATCTCGGCGGTGGCGTGGTGAAGAAACGTATCGGATTGGCCGGGCGCGGCAAGCGCGGCGGAGTGAGAACGCTGGTCGCCACCAACAAGGGCAACCGCTGGTTCTTCGTCTTCGGGTTTGAGAAGAACGAGCGGGACAACATCAGCGACGCCGAACTGCAAGCCTTGCAGGACTACGCCGCCGATTTGTTGGAGCGCACGGCCGCGCAACTGGATGCCGCCGCTGCCGACGGTACTTTGCTGGAGATCACCGATGACTGAAAAAGCCCAACCCAAGAGCCGCATTCTGGAAGCGGTGCATGAAGGCGCCCGCGATCTGCACCACCTGGGGTTTATCGACAAGCGCAAGATGCAGAAGTACGACCTGCTGTGCCTGGAGCCGGTGCAGGACTACGATGCCGCCAAGATCAAGGCGCTGCGCGAGCGCCTGCAACTGAGCCAGGCCGTGCTGGCCTCGGTGCTCAACACCAGCGCGTCCACCGTCCGTAAGTGGGAAGTGGGCGACAAGCGCCCCAGCGGCCCGTCGCAGAAACTGCTGGACATCATCGAACGCAAGGGCCTGGAAGCCGTGCTCTGAACGGCCGCAGGCGCATTGACGAACAGAACCCGCCAGCGATGGCGGGTTCTGCGTTTCAGAGGTCAGCGCGGCGACGCATTGGCGCTCACGCCGATGCGCAGAACCGCGAATTAGCCTCGGCGACCGCCTGCGGCGCCTCCCGCTGCGGAAAGTGGCCGACGCCATCGAGCACCTGTCGCTCGTAGCGGCCCGTAAAGAACGCTTCCCGCCCCTTGGAACTGTCGGGGTGGTTGCAGGTATCGGCCCCGCCGTGCAGCACCAGGGTCGGAACCGACAGGACGGGCGCGGGGTTCAGGCGCGCTTCGTCCTCCGCATAGGCCGGGTCGCCCTCTGCGAAGCCCCAGCGGTGGCGGTAGGAGTGCAGCACGATCTCGGCCCAGTCCTCGCCCTGGAATGCCCGCGCTGCCTCGTCGAAATCGGCAGGGTCGTACCAGCCGGCCGGTGCCCAGGTGTCCCACATCTGCCGGGCGAACGCCTCGCGTTCTTCCCGCACCACGCGCTCGCCGCGCGGCGTGGCCATGTACCAGTGATACCAGTAGTTGCGCGCCTGCGCCAAGGACATTGGCTGGTTCGGGTCGTTGGTGCCGTAGCCGACCGACAGCATCGCCAGGTGCGAGGCCACGCCATCGCGCAGGCCGCAGGCATTGGCGGCGGCCCGTGCGCCCAGTCATGGCCGATCAGCGCGGGCTGCGCCAAGCCGAGCACGTCGATGAAGTCCAGCAGGTCACGGCCCAGGGCGGACAACTGGCCGCTGCGTGGCGCGCCGGCCTCTCGGAACCGGGTCGGCGCAAAACCGCGCAGCGCCGGCGCCAGCACCCGGTAGCCAGCGTCGGCCAGGATGGGCGCCACGGCCTTCCAGCACTCGGGGCTGTCCGGCCAACCGTGCAGCAGGATGGCGGTTCGCGCTCCCTGCCGGTTCCATTCGAGATAGGCGATGTCGAGCCGTTCGGTCGTGGCGACTTGATAGTCCTGCATGGGTTTGTCTCCCGTCGTGAAGATGCGCCAGCGTAGCTGGACGACTCCATTTGATTGGAGAATAATCATTCATCATTGATGATTTTTCGTGTTGAATTACTGAATGAACCTATCTCCCATCGCCGATGGCCCGCCGCTGGAAACGGTACTGCTGCGCACCTTCCTCGAAATCGTGGACAGCGGCAGCTTCGCCACCGCCGCCGAGCGGCTGGCGCTGACGCCTTCTGCCGTCAGCGGGCACATGCGGCGGCTGGAACAGATCGCCGGTGCCAGCCTGCTGGCGCGCACCACGCGCCGGCTGGAGCTGACCCAGGCGGGCGATACCCTGTACGCCTACGGCCGCAACATCCTCGATCTGGAGCGCGAGGCCCGCGCCAAGCTGCGGGGCACCCCGCTGCGCGGGCGTCTGCGCATCGGCGCCTTGGAAGACTTTGCCGGTGCCTGGCTGCCCCAGGTGCTGCAACGCTTTGCCCAGTGGCATCCCGAAGCCACGGTGGAATTGAAAGTCGGCATCACCGCCGACCTGCTGCGCCAGCAGGAACGTGGCCGCCTGGATCTGGTGTTCGGCAAGCAATGCAGCCGGGTCGAAGGTAGCGGCACGCTGCTGTGGGAAGAACCGCTGGTGTGGGCGTTTGCCGCCGATCACCCGTTGCCGGCGCAAGCACCGTTGCCGCTGGCGGTCTTTCCCGAACCGTGCGTCTACCGGGAGTCGGCGGTCACGGCGCTGGGCCAGACGGATCGCACCTGGCGCATCGTCTTCGAGAGCAGCAGCATGGCAGGCTGCCTGTCGGCGGCGCGGGCAGGTTTCGCCGCCACGGTCATCGCCGACAGCCAGCGCGGCGAAGGCTTGCGCGTGCTGGGCGGTGAGGATGGCCTGCCCGAACTGCCGGCGGCGCGCTTCTACGCTTTCGCCGGCAAGGACAGCCCGGCCAGCACGGCGCTGATCGAGGCGGCCCGACGCGCCGGCCAAAGCCGGTTTACTCCGCGAGGGCTGCGGGACCGATAGGCGCTATGCCTGTCTTCGTGTTGATTGAATCCGAGATATAGACGACCGGTCTATTTTAATGCATAATGCCCAGCATGCACCTGACCAAGAAAGCCGAAGCGACACGCCAGCACATCCTCGATACGGGGCACCGGCTCGTGCTGCACAAAGGGTTTTCCGCGTTGGGGCTGCTCGAAATCCTCAAGGCCTGCGGCGTGCCCAAGGGCTCGTTCTATCACTACTTCCCGTCGAAGGAAGCCTTCGGGTGCGAGCTGCTGCAACAGTACGTCGATGGCTACGCGCGCAAGCTCGATGGCCTGCTTTCGGTGCCCGGCAACGGCAACGAGCGCCTGATGCGGTATTGGGATGCCTGGATCGCAGATCCCGCCGATCCGGCACAGGGATGGGCCGACGAATGCCTGGTGGTGAAGCTGGCGGCGGAAGTGGCCGACCTTTCCGAAGACATGCGCCGGGTACTCGATGCCGGTGTGCAACGGCTTCTGGCAAGGATCGCGGCACTGATCGACGAAGCCCGCGCGGACGGCTCCTTGCCTGCTGGCTCACCATCGCCGGCATTGGCCCGGGTGCTTTACCAGATGTGGCTGGGCGCGGCGCTGCTGGCGAAGTTGAGCCAGGACAAGACGCCTTTGACGCAGGCGCGCGACGCCACGGGGCAGTTGCTGGCCTGCGGCACGGCACGGCACATCGCGGCCGACCAAGCACTTTCCCGATAACGCCTGGAGCTTTTTATGAAAATCCTGTTCGTACTCACTTCCCACGACCGCCTGGGCGATACCGGCCACAAGACCGGTTTCTGGCTGGAGGAGTTCGCCGCCCCCTACTACGTGTTCAAGGACGCCGGCGCCGCCATCACGCTGGCTTCGCCCGCAGGCGGCCAGCCGCCGCTGGATCCCAAGAGCGACGAACCCGATGCGCAAACGGCCGCGACCGAACGCTTTCGCCAGGACGTCCAGGCGCAAGCGGCCCTGGCTGCCACCGTACCGCTTGCGCAGGTGGACGCCGCGGATTTCGATGCGGTGTTCTACCCCGGCGGCCACGGCCCGTTGTGGGATTTGGCCAACGATCCCGCCTCCATCGCCTTGCTCGAAGCCTTCGAGCGCGCCGGCAAACCGCTGGGCCTGGTCTGCCACGCGCCGGGCGCGCTGGTGAAGGTGCGTGCAGCGAACGGCCAGCCGCTCGTCGCGGGACGCCGTGTCACCGGCTTCACCAACAGCGAGGAAGCGGCCGTGGGTCTGAGCGCCGTCGTGCCATTCCTGATCGAAGACGAATTCATCCGCTTGGGCGGCCACTACCAGAAGGGCCCGGACTGGCAGGCGCACGTCGTCACCGATGGCCGCCTGGTCACCGGGCAGAACCCAGGCAGTTCCGAGGGCGTGGCCCAGGCGCTGTTGTCCCTGCTGGCGCGGGACGTAGAAGCGTCATGAATGCAGACAACGCGCATCCGCGTCCGCTGGCGGCCTATTACTTCGGAAACGATCCAGCCAGGCAGCAGGCGTTTCTCGACCGCACCACCTCCGGCGCCGCGGTCATCAACGACGTGATGACGCATGCCGTGGTCGAAAGCGTGCCTTTCGGCGGCGTGCGCCCGTCCGGCATGGGCGCCTACCACGGCATCCACGGCTTCCGTCGCTTCAGCTACGCCAAGGCCGTGGTGGTGCAAAGCGCCGATGGCGCGTCCAACCTGCGCTTGCGCGCACCGTATGCCGACGCGCTGGCGCAGGCGCAGGCCGCGCTCGCCGGCGTTGCGTGACGTTCCGCTTTCATCCTTTGCCTCTCTCATCCAACAGGAGCCAGCCATGAAGATCTTCTACAAGACCCGCGCCACCGCCACGGGCGGCCGTTCCGGCCGCACCGCGCTGGACGACGGCAGCCTGGCGCTCGACCTGGCCACGCCCGGTTCCGGCAAGACCGGCGCCAACCCCGAGCAGCTTTTCGCCATGGGCTACGCCGCCTGCTTCGACAACGCCTTGCCCGTGGCCGCCAAGCAACTGGGCCTGGCGCCGACCGGGACGCGCACCTCGGTGGAGGTCGGCATCGGCCAGACGGCCACCGGCGGCTATGCACTGGACGTGGACTTGCATGTGGAAGTCCAGGGCCTGGACGAGGCCGCTGCGCGCAAGCTGGTGGAGGCCACGCATCAGGTGTGTCCGTATTCAAATGCCACGCGCGGCAATATCGACGTGCGCCTGCATGTTTCCGTGGCCTGAGCAGGAGAACAGCATCATGCGCAGTGCCATCCACACCACATTTGGCGAGCCTGCCGACGTCCTCGAACTCGGCGACCGTCAGGTGCCGCAGCCTGGCGCGGGCGAAGTCCGCATCAAGACCTCGCTGGCGCCGATCCACAACCATGACCTGTGGACGATCCGCGGCCGCTACGGCTACAAGCCGGAACTTCCCGCCATCGGCGGCAGCGAGGCGGTCGGCATCGTCGATGCACTGGGCGAGGGTGTCGAAGGCGCCACCGTCGGCCAGCGTGTTGCCGTGGCCTCGGCACACGGTACCTGGGCCGAGTACTTCCTGGCCCCGGCGCGGCTGCTGGTGCCGGTGCCGCAGGCCCTGCCCGACGAGACCGCCGCGCAGCTCATCGCCATGCCGCTCAGTGCGTTGATGCTGCTGGAGTTCCTGCACGCCGAGCCGGGCCAGTGGATCGTGCAGAACACGGCCAACGGCGCGGTCGGCAAGACGCTGGCCATGCTGGCCGCCGCACGCGGTGTGCAGGTGCTGAGTCTGGTGCGCCGCGACGCGGGCGTGGACGAACTGGCGGCCGTGGGCATCGGCAACGTCATTTCCACTGCGCAGCCGGAGTGGCAGGAACGCGCCCGCGCGCTCCTTGGCTCCACCCTGGCCCACGCGGCCGTCGACTCCATCGGCGGCGCGGCCAGTGCAGCGCTGCTGGGCCTGCTGGGCGAAGGCGGCACGCTTGTTTCCTTCGGCACGATGGCAGGAGAGCCGATGCAGATCGACTCGGGCTCACTCATCTTCAAGCAGGCCACGGTCAAGGGTTTCTGGGGCAGCAAGGTCAGCCAGGCTTTGTCGGCGGATGACAAGCGCCGGCTGGTGGGCGAACTGTTGCAGCGCACGCTGGCCGGTGAACTGTTGCTGCCGGTCGAGGCGATCTACGACCTGGCCGATGCAGCCCAGGCCGCGGCCGCCAGCCTGCAACCGGGGCGCAAGGGCAAGGTCTTGCTGAAGCCATGAGAAAGGGGTTTTCCCATTCGCTGTGTTTTGGCGATCGTGCCTGTGGAATGCGCCTCTTCTTGAAACCCGATCCCCGCGATGAACGTCTCCAGCATGTGCGGGATCAGCCAGTTCGGCCTGGATTGATACGCTGGGCGCGCAGCCGCAGCGCATTGCCCACCACCGAGGCCGAGCTCAGGCTCATGGCCAGGGCCGCGAACATCGGCGAGAGCAGCCAGCCGGTCAGCGGGTAAAGCACGCCGGCGGCCAGCGGCACGCCCAGGCCGTTGTAGACCAGCGCGAACGCCAGGTTCTGGCGCATGTTGGCCACCGTGGCCTGCGACAGCCCGCGCGCCACGGCGATGCCGCGCAAATCGCCCTTGACCAGGGTCACCTGGGCGCTGTTCATCGCCACGTCGGTGCCGGTGCCCATGGCGATGCCGACGTCGGCGCGCGCCAGCGCCGGGGCGTCGTTGATGCCGTCGCCGGCCATCGCCACCACCCGACCCTCGGCCTGCAGGCGCTCGACCAGCGCCAGCTTGTCCTCGGGCTTGACCTCGCCGTGCACCTCGTCGATCCCCAGGCGCGCGGCCACCGCGCGGGCGGTGGTCACGCCGTCGCCGGTGGCCATGACGATGCGGATACCCGCCGCGTGCAGCGCCGACAGGGCTTCGGGCGTACTCGCCTTGACCGGGTCGGAAACGGCCAGCAGCCCGGCCAGCCGATCCTCCACGGCCAGGTGCATGACGCTGGCGCCTTCCCGGCGCAGGGCCTCGGCCGGCGCCGCCAGCACCTCGACGGCCACGCCGAGCCGGGCCATCAGCGCGGTGTTGCCCAGCGCCAGCGAACGGCCGGCGACGCGGCCTTGCACGCCGATGCCCGAGCCCGAGTCGAACTGCTCCACCGCATCCAAGGCGATGCCCTGTTCGCGCGCCTGGCGGACGATGGCGTCGGCCAGCGGGTGCTCGCTGCCCTGGTCCAGGCTGGCCGCCAGGCGCAGCACCTCCTCGGCGGCGAAGCCCTCGGCGGGCACCACCCGGTCGAAGGCCGGGCGGCCCTCGGTCAGCGTGCCGGTCTTGTCCACGATCAGCGTGTCGACCTTGCGCAGGTTCTCGATGGCCGCCGCGTCGCGGAACAGGATGCCCTGGCTGGCGCCACGCCCGGTCGCCACCATGATCGACATCGGCGTGGCCAGGCCCAGCGCGCACGGGCAGGCGATGATGAGCACCGAGACCGCGTTGATCAGGCCGAACACCCAGCCCTGGGCGGGGCCGAACAGCCCCCAGGCGAAGAAGGTGACGATGGCCACGCCGACCACGGCCAGCACGAACCAACCGGCCACGCCATCGGCCATGCGTTGCAGGGGCGCCTTGGAGCGCTGCGCCTGGGCGACCATCTGCACGATCTGCGACAGCACGGAGTCGGTACCGACCCGCTCGCAGCGCATCAGCAGCGCGCCGCTGGTGTTGAGGGTGGCGCCGATCAGCCGGTCGCCTGCGCGCTTGGTCACCGGCAGCGGCTCGCCGGTCAGCATGGACTCGTCGAGCGCGCTTGCGCCTTCGAGCACGATGCCGTCGACCGGCACCTTCTCGCCGGGCCGCACGCGCAGGCGGTCGCCCACCTGCACGTGGGTCAGCGGCACGTCCTCCTCCGTGCCATCCTCGCGCACGCGCCGGGCGGTCTTGGGCGCCAACCCCAGCAGTGACCTGATCGCTGCCGAGGTCTGCGAACGCGCGCGCAGTTCCAGCATCTGTCCCAGCAGCGTCAGCGAGATGATCACCGCCGCCGCCTCGAAGTAGACGTTGACCCGCCCCATCGAGACGAAGGACGCGGGGAAGACGCCCGGCGCCACGGTGGCCACCACGCTGTAGACGAAGGCTGCGCCGGTGCCCAGGCCGATCAGCGTCCACATGTTGGGGCTGCGATGGACCAGCGATTGCCAGCCGCGCTGGAAGAACGGTGCGCCGGCCCAAAGCACCACGGGCGCGGCCAGCACCAGTTCCACCCAGCTCTGGGTCGCCATGTCGAACAGGTGCAGCCGGTGGCCGGCCATTGCCAGCAGCATGACCACCACCGACAGCGGCAGCGTCCACCAGAAGCGGCGCGAGAAGTCCTTCAGCTCGGGGTTGTCGTCGTCTTCCAGGCTGGGCAATTCCGGCTCCAGGGCCATGCCGCACTTTGGGCAGGTGCCGGGGTGGTCCTGGCGGATCTCCGGGTGCATGGGGCAGGTGTAGAGCATCCCGGCGCGAGACGGCGCCCCTGTTGCCTGCGAGGCAGAAGCGGCCGGTGCGGCATGTTCGCCATGGTGTGCCCCGTGCCCGCCAGGGGCGGATGGCACCGCAGCGGTCGCCTGCACGGGCGCGAGATACCGATCGGGCTCGGCGACGAACTTCTCAAGGCAGCGGGCGCTGCAGAACACCTGCGTGGCCCCGGCATGCTCGACGCGGTGCGGCGAGTCCCCGGATACCGCCATGCCGCAGACCGGGTCGTGCAACGGCGTGACCTGGTGCGCGCTGCCAGGGCCGTGCGCACCAGGGCCATGCTCCACCTGTGGGCTGGTGGTCTTGTCGCTTGTGCTTGCCTGACCGGCAGGCGGATGAGGTGTGTGCATGGAGCCTCCCGGCATGAGGCCGTGCGTCTACACGCGCGGCGTTTTCAATCTTCGGTGACCAGCTTGAACTCCCGCAGCAGCGCGCCGATCTGGGTCTTGTCGAGCCGGTTCATCAGCAGGTTGCGCAGGAACGCCGGGCCGGGAATGTCCAGTACCTTGCCGTCGCGCAGGCGGCCGGTCGCCGCCAGCAGCGTGCGCACGTCGTAGGTGGAATTGAACACCTCTGGCACGCCGCGCTCCACACCCAGCAGGGTATACACCGCTTCCATAGGCGTGCGCACCGAGTATTCGGTGGTGAAGATGCAGTCGCGCTGCCGGGACTCGGCGAACTGGCCGATGAAGGCGAAGTTGACCGCGCCTTCCGGCACCACGTCGGGCCGGTCGCCGGCCTGGCGCGGCATGAAGAACGCGGTGATGTACGGCATCATCACCGGCACCGTCTTGGCGCCGGTCGCGGCCAGTTCGTCGATCTGCTCCACCGGCACGCCTAGGTGGTACAGCCACTCGCGGGTGATCTCCTCGCCGGTGCACGCCTGCATCGGCTTTTTGACGTAGTCGCCGGGCGTGTCCACGAACAGCGAGTACACCCAGACCACGATCTGGTCCTTGGGCTGTTTCTTGAAATGTGGCTGGCGGTTGACCGTCCAGCTCAGCAGCCAGCTCGAATCCTTGACGCTGACGATGCCGCCGGTGACCACCTTGCCGCTGAACGGGTCGCGCCTGGCGATCTTCTGGATGTACTGCGGGATGCGCGCGTCCAGCGTGGTGACGGTGGCCGACTCCCACTTGGTCTCGGGAATATGCGCGCCGAACACATCCGGGCGGCCGAAGTCCGGTGCCCTGGCCGCGATGCGGCGCCACAGGTCCCAGGCCGGGGCCGGGCCTTCATCGAGCCTGGCTGGGGTGTGGTGGTCGCCGTTGTCCGAGTTCTCGGTCAGCGAGCCGATGGTCATGAACACCAGGTCGTCCGGGCCAAGGTCCACGCCACCATCGGCGCCGTCGCGCTTCCAGTGGATGCGGGTGGCCTGCTTGCGGCCCGGGGCGATGTCGAAATCGACGTCGGTCACCTCGGTGCCGTACTGGAACTTCACCCCGTGGCCTTGAAGCCACTTCACCAGCGGCAGCACCAGCGACTCGTACTGGTTGTACTTGGTGAACTTCAATGCCGAGAAGTCCGGCAACCCGCCGATGTGGTGGATGAAGCGGTGCAGATACAGCTTCATCTCTAGCGCCGAGTGCCATTCCTCGAAGGCGAACATGGTGCGCCAGTAGAGCCAGAAGTTGCTGTCGAGGAAGTCGCGGCCCAGCACCTCGTCGATGCGCTTGTTCTCCATCTCCTCGCGCGTGGCCAGGAACAGCTTGATCACGTCCTTCTGCGCCTGCTCGCTGAGCGTGAACAGGCCATCGGTGCGCGCATCTTCGCCTTGGTTCACCGTGGCGCGTTGCAGCGAGTAGTTGGGATCGTCCTTGTTGAGCCAGTAGAACTCGTCGAGCACGCTGGCACCTTCAATCTCCAGCGAGGGGATCGAGCGGAACAGGTCCCACAGGCACTCGAAGTGGTCCTCCATCTCGCGCCCGCCGCGGATCACGAAACCCTTCTCGGGCACGTCCAGCCCATCGAGCGCACCGCCGGCGATCGCCTGCTGCTCCAGGATGGTGATGCGCTCGCCGGGCATGTGTCCGTCGCGCACCAGGAAGGCCGCGCCGGCCAGCGAAGCCAGGCCCGAGCCGACGAACCAGGCGGTCTTGTTCTCCACCCCGGCCGGCTTGCGCGGGCGGGCGAAGGCTTCGTAGTTGCCGCTGCTGTAGTACATGCGTTGTCCTTTCCTTATGAGGGGTCAGTTCGGGGTCTTGTCGTAGCGGTAGAAGCCCTCGCCGGAGGCGACGCCGAGCTTGCCGTGGTCGATGTAGTGCTCCTTCAGCCAGGCCGCCAGCTGCTGGGTGTGGGTGTTGCCGTGGGACAGGATGTTGTAGGGCGTAGTCAGGCCGATGATGTCGTAGATCTGGAACGGCCCCAGCGGCGCGCCGGTGGCGATGCGCCAGACCTTGTCCACGTCGTGCGGGTCGGCATAGCCGCCGGCGGCCAGCTCGGCGGCCGCGTTGAGCAGCGGCACCAGCAGCGAGTTGAGCACGTAGCCCGCTTTTTCTTTATGCAGCGCGATGGGCACCATGCCGATGTCGGCGGCGAAAGCCAGCAGCGCGTCGAACACCTTCGGGTCGGTGTCCTGCGTGCCCATCACCTCGGCGGTGTTGTACTTCCAGATCTGGTTGGCGAAATGCAGGGCGATGAAGCGGTCGGGTCGGCCGGTGGCGTCCTGGATCGCGCTCGGCAGCAGCGTGGACGAGTTGGTGGCGAAGATGGTCTTCTCCGGCGCCAGCCGGTCCAGCCTGGCGTAGGTCTGGCGCTTGAGTTCCAGCACTTCGGGGATGGCCTCGATCACCAGGTCGGCATCGGCCACGGCCGCACCCAGGTCGGTGTGCAAGGCGATGCGCGCCAATGCGGCGTGCAGCTTGTCGCCGTCGGCGCCGGCCACCTCCTCCTCGTAGGTTTCGACCAGCCCGTCCAGGCGCTGCCGCGCCTTGGCGATGGCCGCCTCGTCGATGTCGTAGACCGATACCTCGAAGCCGCTGTAGGCGGTCTGGAACGCGATCTGCGAACCCAGCACGCCCGTGCCCAGCACCGTCACCTTGTTAATCTTGTCCAAAGCACAACTCCTTGTATCGAAGGGAACAGGGCTAGGCTGGCCCTTCGGTAGCCAGGCCCGCGAAATAGCCGTCCACGATTTGCCGGACCTGCGCGCGCAGGTCGTCCATCGGGACATGGCCGGGATGGGCGCCGGTGGAGGCGCGCGAGACCGCCAGATGCGCAGCGCCGAAGATCGAGATGCTGGCCACTCGCGCCAGCTCCGGGCGTGCCGGCAGGCCGCGCGCGCCGGCCTGCTCGAGCAGGCCGGCGGCCACGGCCGCCTCCAGCCCGGCCAGCAGTGCCAGGCCTTCGTTGCGGTATTTCTCGCCCGGGGCGCCGAACATCAGCTGGCGCTGGTAGACCGCCAGGTTCTCCGCATGCCGGCCGCCCAATTGCAGGATGGGCGCGACCATCGCCACCGCGATGTCCACCGGGTCGCGCAATCCACGGGCCCGCGCGGCGCCCTGTGCCAGCGCCGCGCGCAACGCCTGGTTAAGAACCATCAGCAGCAGTTCGTCCTTGGAGGACGCGTAGCGGAACAGCGTGCCCGCGCCGACGTCGGCGCGCTCGGAGATCGCCTGCGTGGTGACGCCGGCATAGCCATGCGCCTCGAACAGCGCTGCGGCCGCCTGGAAGATGCGGCCATGCTTGTCCTGCATGTTGCGGTCGCGCCGACCGGGTCGGGCGAGCGCGTCGGTCGTGATCATGGATGGCGATTGACTGAGTTTGCTCATTTATGAGTGTACTCAATTATTGTCGCAATCGCGCCCGGTTTCTCCTGCCGCCCGGAAACCCCCGATCCCCCGCGATGAACGCCTCCAGCATGTGCGGGATCAGCGTCGCTGCATCGACCGCCTCGCCATACGTCTGCGCGTGCAGCGCGGCGTAGCGGTCGAGGTCGGCTTTCAGGCCGGCCGGGCAAGCGAAGGTCAGCTTGACGCTTTCGGTCTTGGGCAGCGGCCCCAGCCGCAGCCTTTTGGTCGTGCTCATCGCGAAGCCCCCCGATTGAAGAACAACGGCTGGTACGGCCGCAGCACGAGATCCCGATTGACGATGATGCGAACCGGCAGGCCCGGTCGCTCGGTCAAGGTGGGCTGGATGTTGAGGTTGCGCCGGGTCATCTCCTGGCCGACCTGATTGATGCTGTCCTGCGCACTGTCGCGCCCGGCGATGATGATGCGATCGCCGTCCTGGCGGTTCTCCGGCGCGGCCAGCTCGGCGCCGACGCCTAACAGCGTGGTCAGCACCGCACCGGCGAAGATGCGATCCCAATGCCAATCGACGCCATCCTCCAGGCCCGCGTAGCCGGCCGGGTCGGTGCCGGCCAGGTTGTCGAGCGTGAGCGAGGACGTGTCGGGCAGGATGATCCGGTTCCAGACGACTTGAACGCGGCTCTGCCCGTAGCTGACCTGGCTGTTGTAGCGGCCGAGGATGCGCGAACCCTGCGGAATCAGCAGGAAGCGCCCGGTGGCCGTGTCATAGACCGGCTCCGTCACTGTGGCGATCACGTCGCCGGGCAAGTCCGACTTGATGCCCGTAACCAGCGCCCCGGCGACCACCGTTCCGGCCATCACCTGATACGGCGATGCGGGCATTTGCAGGTTGCCGGAATTACGGGTTTCCGTGGTTCCGGCTTGCTGGAACGCCTCTTTCTGGTCTTGCCTGTTCTGCACGGCCGTCGGGTCGGCGGGCTGGGCCGCCGTCGAAGCCGGCCCGGCTGCCATCGGGTCGAAGGCCGCATTGGCGGCGAAGCCCGGCGCGGCGGCCACCTGCGACTGCGCCACCGGCGCGGCTTGCTGGGTGCCGGTGCGGAAAAATACCGACGATGCAGCCGCTTCCTCGGCCTCCTTTAACCGCGCCAAGCGTTCCGCCTCGGCCGGGTCGTGACCGGGTGTGGCGTAGGCGGCCACGGCCGGCTGCTGCGAGTTCACGATGGCCGGCCCAAGGTCGCCCGGCAGCGGCGGCCCCAGCTCGGGCACGTCGGGGAGCAAGGTCGGCGGCAGCTTGGAATAGTCGGCCGGAAGCTGGTCGAGTCCTTCGGAGCGTGAAACGCGATCCACGTTGTAAAGCTCGGTCTGCTCGTTGGCCGCGCGCCGCTGCGGTTGCAAAGACCACATCAACGCGCCGAGCACGGCGACCGACAGGCCGCCGGCGAGGATGGCCAGCGTGCGCCGGTTCAGCCGTGTGACCGGACGCGGCTGGGCGCGCAGCGCCACCGCCTCGGGTTCGACCTTGCCCGCCTGCGGCACGGCAACGTCGGGAGTGTCGTCCTGGCTCATGGTCAGTTCCTCCGCGTACCATCCGTGCGCTCGATGCGCACCACGTCGCCCTTATCCCCGCCCAGGCGCAGTTCAGCCGCACCGAACAGCCGATCAACGATGTAGTACGGCGGGCGGAAGCGGTAGTTCACCAGTTGCCCGTCGCCCTGCGCGCCGATGACGAACAGCGGCGGCAGCTCGCCTTGGGCGATGCCCGGCGGGAACTGGATATAGACCTTCTCGCCATCGTCGAAGGCGCGCAGCGGCTTCCACGGTGGATTGCTGCCGCTGATTGCATAGCGAAAACGGATGTTCTCCAACGACAGGCCCACATCTACCGGCGCGGCAGCGTTGGCAGCCTGTGCTTGGCGCTGCAAGGCCAGCATCCGATCCCTGGGGTAGTCCCAGGACACCGATGCCATCCATGCCTTGTCGGTCGAGATCAGTTCCAGCAGGTACGTCCTGCGGCTGGTGGTGATGACCAGATTGGTCTTCAAGCTGGAACGGATAGGCTTGACCAGTACATTGACGCGCAGATCGGCCCCGCTGCCGCTGGAGGTGTCGCCCACGATCCAGCGCACGGTATCGCCCGCAGCGACCGTCACCAGTTCCTCGCCGGGCTGGAGCGCGATCACCGTCACGCGGCCCACCGACGCATAGACCTGGTACAGCGCACCGTCAGTGAACGGCCAGACCTGGATCGCATTGACGTAGCCCTCACGGGTCGGTGCGATGCGCGCCTCCGCGTTGGCGCGGGAGACGCGCACCTTCTCGTCGGCAGGCTCTGGTGCAGGTTCAGCGTCCTCGGCCTCGGGCAACGGCTTCAACTGCGCCGGCATCGGCAGCGGTTCGGGGACGGCGACGACTTCCATCGGCATGGGCGGTTCGGGCAATGGCTGGGCCAGCACCGGCTCATCGAGCGAGATGGTCGGCGGCGGTTTGCCCTGCGAGGCGCAGCCGGCCAAGGCAAAAAGAATCCCCGGCAAGGCGGATTTGCGGAAAAGCGCATTCATGGCTTCACTCCTTCAGAAGAATCCAGTTCACGGCTCCACGACAGGCCGTTGACGTAGATGCCCAGCGGGTTGCGGCGTAGGCGCTGTTCGGTGCGCGGGGTTTGCAGGACGATGGACACCACGGCCGTCCATCGCTCCAGCCCCGCAGCTGCGCCATTGACGTAGCGGCGTTCCGTCCAACGCACGTTGAAAGACGTGTCGCTGGCGCGCACGACGCTGGTGATCTGCACCGTCACCGACTCCTTGCCAATGCGGGCGAACGGGTCGTTGGTGCGGGCATGGTCGTTGAGCACCGCCGCGCCCCGGTCGGTGGTGTAGTCGTATGCATCGAGCCAGTTCTGGCGCACGACGACCGGGTCGATGGACAGCGATCGAACCAGGCCGATGAAGTGCGCCAGATGGAAAGCGATTTGTGCATCGGCGGGCCGGTACGGCGTAGCGGCTTCGCCGACCGCACGTACCTGGCCGGCCTGATCGACCTCGATGACATAGGGCGTGACGATGGATTGGGCCGAGCGCCACACCAGGCCGCCGGCCATCAGCAGCGCGAGCACCAGGCAGCCGGAGGCCATCAGCCGCCAGTTCTTCGCCTGCACACGGGCCGAGCCGATACGGTCGTCCCACACCTGGGCGGCAGCTTGATAGGGAGTAGCAGGCTGCGGCGTGTCGGCATAGCGCACCTGCGGTCGCTTGAATCGCATGGGGTTCTCCTTAAAGTCAGCTATCGGAATCGCGCAGGCTCGGGCCTTGCCCGGAGCCGCCGCCATCGCCACCGCGCAGCGTGTGGGCGGCAGTGGTGGTGGCCTGGGTGAGTCGTTGGCGGCGTTGCAGGCGCTTTGCCCAGCCGGGTTGTTCCTGCTTCTGTGCGGTGGCCGTGGTGCCAGCGGCATCACCCGTGGCGGCTGGCCCAGTAGTGCCACCGCCTGAGCCACCATCTGCGCCAGAGCCTTGCCAGCCTGCTTTGAATGGCGCAGCGGCCTTGGCTGCCGCCGTTTTGATGCCAGCACCGGCGCGCTGGCCTGCCGCCTGTGCACCGCCCTTGGCGACATTACCCAGCCCTGCCATCGCTCCCTTGGCTCCGCCGCCCGCAGCGGCGGAACCAGCTTGGAATGCCGACTTCGCGCTGCCAGCCGCCGAGGTCGCGGCCCGCGCGCCAGCCCCGGCGAGTTTGGCGGCAGCCGGTGCCATGCGCGCTCCGGCCATGACCGCACCGCCCACGCCGGTGGCAGTGGCCCCCACGGCCACCGCCGCGCCTGCGGCACCAATCGCAGCACCGGCCATCGCCCCGGCACCCAACTGTGGTGCGCCGGAGACCAGCCCGGTGGCAATGCCAGGGCCGAAGATTCCCAACGCCAGCAGCGTGAGCGAGGCCAGCATGATGACCACCGCATGGTCGATGGACGGCTCGGACGGATGCACCTGGAACTCGGCGAACAGGCCTGAGCCGATACCGACGATGACGGCCAGCACCAGCACCTTGATGCCTGAAGACACGACGTTACCCAGCACTTTCTCGGCGAGAAAGCTGGTCTTGTTCCACAGTGCAAACGGCACCAGCACGAAGCCCGCGAGCGTGGTCAGCTTGAACTCGATCAGCGTGATGAAAAGCTGGATCGCCAGCACGAAGAAGCACAGGATCACCACCGCCCAGGCCAGGAACATGACGACGATGGGCGTCATGTTCACGAATACCTCGGGGAAGCCCGCCATGTCGCTGATCTGCTCAAGGATGGGGGCCGCCGAGTCGATGCCGGTTTTGGCCAGGCGTCCTGGTTGCAGGAACTCGCCCATGCTCATCGTCGAGCCGCTGGCCGTCAGGCCCAGGCCCGCGAACGAGCGGAAGACGATGCTGGCCAGCCAGTTGAAGTTGTTGATGATGTAGGCGAAGGCACCGACGTAGAGCACCTTGCGCAGCAGCTTGGCGATCACGTCATCGCCCTGGCCGGTGGCATGGCTCATCGCCCAGTAGAGCCCGGCGATGGTCATGTCGATGACGATCAGCGTGGCGGTGAGGAACGCGACTTCTCCCTGCAGCAGCCCAAAGCCCGAGTCGATGTAGCGCGAGAAAGTATCGAGAAAGCGGTCGATCACCGTCACGTCGTTCATGGCACGTCCTCCGGCGATGCGGGTGGCGCGTCGCCTTCGTGTACGTCGTCGGCGGGCGTATCGAAGCTCGGCGGAATCGGCGGCAAGTCGGCCAGCGCCCGGTACTCGTCTGGCCCGGTCTGGCCGGCGAAGAAGCGCTGCCGGAAGGCTTCGGCGGTGGCGCGGCAGGCGCCTTCGCCTGCGGCTTGCAGGTCGGTTGCGCATCGGGCACGCAGCGCCTTGAGCCGCACGGGATCGGCGGCCAAGGTGGCGGCCAGGTCTTCGGTCGGCTGCTGGCTGCAAGCGACCAGCAGCACGGGCAGCAGGAAGAAAACGCATCGCATGGCCGTCTCCCGTCAGTTGCCGTAGAAATCCACACGCTGCGGCGTGTACGGCGTGCCATCGCCCAGGAATCGGCGCGTTACTTCCCGGCCGCGCTCGACAGCCGCCGCTTGGCGTGCCAGTTCCAGTGCGGCGGCGCGTTCCTGCGTGATCTGGAGCTGCTGCGCCTGGATCGACTGCTTGGCCTGCAGGGCCAGAAGCTGGTTGGTCGCCTGCATGGCTTGCAGCGCGCCGGTGGCGGACTGGCTCTGGCTGACCAGATCGGACAGAGCGCTCTCGTCTTGCGCCAAGTTCTGCGACACCTGCGCCTGCATCCGCATCGCGGTGTGCAGGCCGTTCAAGGTGTTCGTCCAGCGTTCCTTCGCATCGCGCAGCATCTGGTCGCCGCTGACGGTTGCGGCATACTGCTCCGGGTACAGCCGGGCGAACGTGGCATCCATGCTCTGCACGTCGTAGGCTAGGCCGCGCGCCTCGGCGATCAGGCGCTCGGTCGTGGCGAGCGTCGAGCGCAGGCGATTGACGATGTTGAAGTCCAGATTCGCGAGGTTGCGCGCCTGGTTCATCAGCATCTGCGCTTCGTTCTGAAGCTGGTTGATCTGGTTGTTGATCTGCTCCAGCGTGCGCACGGCGGTCAGCGTGTTCTGTACGAAGTTCGACGGGTCGAACACCGTCAGCGCGGATGCGGGCTGCACGGCCAGCAGCGACACCGACAGCACGGCGGCGAGCGAGGCAGACAGCAAACGGGGTTTGGTCTTCATGGTGAAACCTCCGGTCGTTGAGACGCGAGGAAGGAAGCCGCTGGCGGTGAGGACGGCAGCAGGTCAGCAGCCCAATCGAGGCCGCGATGGCGCAGCCACGCACCGGCGAAGCCGGGAGCGCCGGCTTGTGTCAGCACGCGGTCGATGTCGCGTTGGTCTTGGGGAGTGGATGCGCCCGCGAAAGCGAGCGCGGCCTGCCCCAGGTCGAGGTCGAACACGCGATTGCCGAGCCGCGATTGGTAGTAGTAGTCACGTTTGGGCTGGGCGTTCGCGACGATCTCGATCTGTCGGCTGTTGAGGCCGAAGCCCTCGTAGATCGGACGCATCTGCGGCTCGGTGGCCTGCGGGTTCGGTAGAAAAATCCGACTGGCGCAGCTTTCGATGACGGCTGGCGCGATGGACGACTCTTTGATGTCCGCGAGGGATTGCGTATCGAAGACGACGGAGACCTGCTTTTTCCGCAAGGTTTTCAGCCACTGCCGCAGCCGTGCGGCGAACACCGGGTCATCCAGGAAAGTCCATGCTTCACTGAGGAAAAGCATGGTCGGAGCACCATCGAATCGCTCTTCCAGACGCGCGAACAAGTAATTCAGCACGGCCAGAACAGCGGCCTTGCTGTGCATCAGCTCCTCCATCTCGAAGCACTGCACGTCCGCCATGCCCAGCCGGTCGTGGTCGGCGTCCAGCAGCTTGCCGTGGGCGCCGCCGAGCACGTAGGGCGAAAGTGCCTGGCGCAGCGCGTTCGATTGCAGCAAGACGGAAAGCCCCGTCATCGTGCGCTGCGCCACGGGCGCACCGGCCAGGCTTTCCAGCGCCGACCAGATCGCCGCCTTCTCGTCGGGGCCGACTGCCACGCCTTCGCGTATCAACCGACCTTCGACCCAATCGGCGGCCCAGGTGCGGTAGCCCTCGTCGTCGATCCGCGCCAGCGGTTGGAAGGCAATGTCGCCATCCGCGCCCAAGTCGTAGTGCTCGCCGCCCAGGCCCAGGGTGGCAGCACGAATGGATCGGCCCACGTCGAAGGCGAAGATGCGCGAGCCGGGATAGCGGCGGAACTGCATCGCCATCATGGCGACCAGGACCGATTTGCCCATGCCGGTCGGGCCGACGATCATCGTGTGTCCCACGTCGCCGATGTGCGTGACCAGCCGGAACGGCGTCGCGCCATCGGTGCGCGTCACGATCAGCGGCGGGCCGTCGAGGTGGTCGTTCTTCTCCGGCCCGGCCCATACCGCCGAGAGCGGCATCATGTGCGCCAGGTTCAGCGTCGAGACGATGGGCTGTCGCACGTTCGCATAGGCGTTGCCCGGGATCGAGGACAGCCACGCATCCACGGCGTTGAGCGTTTCGGGGATCGTCACGAAACCACGGCCCTGAATGACGCGCTCCACCATGCGCAGCTTCTCGTCGGCCACGGCCGGGGCGGCGTCGAGCACCGTCACCGTGGCGGTGAGATAGCCGAAGGCGACTTGATCGCTGCCCAGCTCCTGCAAAGCCGCATCAGCATCGGCGGCCTTGTTGCTGGCGTCCGTATCGACCAGCGGGCTTTCCTGCTGGAAGATCGTTTCGCGCAATAGCGCGACGACGTTCTTGCGTTTGGCGAACCACTGGCGGCGCAGGCGGCCGAGTTCCTTTTCCGCCTCGGCTTTGTCCATGCACAGGAAGCGCGTACTCCAGCGGTAGCCGAAGCCAAGGCGATTGAGGTCGTCCAGCAGACCCGGCCAGGTGGACGTCGGGAACCCGCGCACCGACACCACGCGCAGGTGCTGGACGCCCAGTGCGGGCGCCAGACCGCCGACCAGCGCGGAATCGGCCAGCAGCGCGTCGAGGTGGAACGGCACTTCGGGCACGCCCACGCGGTAGCGGCGCGTCGAGACGGTGGCGTGCAGATAGGTCAGCGTCTCGGCATCATCGAGCCAGGCGATTTCCGGCATTACGCCGTCGAGCAGGTCGAATACGCGATCGGTTTCCGCCACGAACGCACTGAGGCGACCGCGCCAGTCCACGCCGTCGCCGGGTGCGTTCTCGTAGAGCATCTTCGCGGCGCGAGCGCGGGATTCCTCCGGCGGCAGGTATGCGAGCGTCAGGTGATAGCCGCTCTCGAAGTGATGGCCCGACTCCTCGAAGGCGGCGCGGCGCTCCTCGTCCACCAGCCATGACAGTGGTTCGGGAAACTCGGAGCGTGGATAGGTAGCCGCTGCGCAGCGCTCGGCCTCGATGAACAAGGCCCAGCCCGATCCCAGTCGGCGCAGCGCGTTGTTGAGCCGCGCCGATGCGGCGATCAGCTCGCCTTGCGTGGCGCTGTCCAAGTCGGGGCCGCGAAAGCGGGCCGTGCGTTGGAAACTGCCGTCCTTGTTTAAGACGACACCCGGCGCGATCAGCCCGGCCCAGGGTAGCCAGTCGGCGAGCAAGGCGGGCCGCTGGCGGTATTCGGCAAGATTCAGCATCGCGGCATCTCCCTCACGCGTCCAGCAGCGGCTTGTGCTTGATGTGCCGGGCGAAGACCTGCATGAACTGCGGATCCACGCGCGCGCCCCAGACGGCCAGCGAATGGCCGACGATCCAGAGCACCACGCCGGGAATCCACAGTTGCAGGCCCAGCCCGACGGCGGCGGCCAGCGTACCGTTGGCGATCGCCACGGTACGCGGCGCGCCGCCCATCAGGATCGGCTCGGTCAGCGAGCGATGCAGCGGCACTTCAAAGCCCGGAAGATCGTTGGCCGCACTCATACGACCGCCCCGCCGGAGAAGCTGAAGAACGACAGGAAGAACGACGACGCGGCAAACGCAATGGACAGGCCGAAGACGATCTGGATCAGCTTGCGGAAGCCGCCCGACGTGTCGCCAAAGGCGAGCGCCAGGCCGGTGGCTATGATGATGATGACCGCGACGATGCGCGCCACCGGCCCCTGAATCGACTCCAGAATGGATTGCAGCGGCCCTTCCCAGGGCATCGAGGAACCGGCGGCTTGGGCCGTGCCGGCCAGAAACAGCAGCAGCGCGGCCAGCAGCAGCCCTTGCCCCGCAGGACGGGTCAGACTGCGCAGCCGGGCGAGGCTGGACAGGCGGGGAAGCGGATTGACGGAAAAGCGGAAAGCGCGAACGTGCATCTGCGTCATGGCAGTTCTCCAGGTTGGTGAGGGGACGGGGAAGAAAGTGGCGGCAGCTCGGGAAACGGTGTTTCGAAGGCGTCCGCCAGGCGATAGCCCACTCCGTCGAAGCCGACGACGCGGGCGATGCTTCCGACGCGGCGCTTGCGGCCGCGCCCGGCGATGTGGATGACGACGTTGACCGCTTCGGCGATCAGCGCCCGCGGCGGGTTCACCGCGACTTCGAGGATCAGTTGCTCCAGCCGCAGCAGCGCGCCCAACGCGGAACCGGCATGGATGGTGGCAATGCCGCCGGGATGCCCCGTTCCCCACACTTTGATGAGGTCGAGGGCTTCGCCGCCGCGTACTTCGCCGACGATCACGCGGTCGGGGCGCAGCCGCATCGTGGCGCGCACCAGCTCGGTCATGGACACCACGCCGACGCGGGTGCGCAGCGGTACATGGTCGCGGGCCGCGCATTGCAGCTCGATGGTGTCTTCGAGCACCAGCACGCGGTCGCCGGTGGCGGCGATCTCGGCCAGCAAGGCATTGGCGAGCGTGGTTTTGCCGCTGCTGGTCGCGCCCGCGATCAGGATGTTCTGGCGCTCGTGCACGGCGCGGCGCAGGAAGTCCGCGTGTCCGGCGGTCAGGATGCCGTCGGCTACATAGTGATCCAGGCCGATGATGCTCACGGCCCGCTTGCGCAGCGCGAAGGCCGGGCCGGGCGCGGCCGGGGGCAAGATGCCCTCGAAGCGTTCTCCCGTCTCCGGCAGCTCGGCGGTCAAGAGCGGCTGGCCGCGATGCACCTCCGCACCGACATGGGCGGCGACCAGGCGGATGATCCGCTCGCCATCGGCCTCGGGCAGTTCGACGCCGACAGGCATCCGACCAGACGACAGGCGATCCACCCACAATGTCCGGTCGGGGTTGAGCATCACCTCCACCACGTCCGGGTCTTCAAGCGCGGCAGCGATCACTGGCCCCATCGCCGTGCGCAGCATCTGGATGCGGCGATCCTGGGACGCCGCTGCCGACGAATGCGGTTCGGGCGGGATCTGGGGGACGGCGCTCATGAGGAACGCTCCTGCGCTTCGGCCAGCGCCGCGGCGTCATCCATCCGCATCGGGTTGGGATGCAGTTCTTCCACCACGTCGCGCACCAGGCTGCGGCCACGCAGCAGGTGGCGGCCGAGCTGTTCGACGAACTGCTCAAAGCGCGCCTTACCCTGCGCGCGGGCAGCATCCTGATGGGCTTCGGGCACCGGCGTGCTGACAGTCAGGTAGTAGCGGACGAACAGCGCGAGCGTTTCGATCTGGATGTTCTGGTCACGCTCCAGGCGCTCGGCCTGCCGCGACAGGCGATCCAGCCGCTTGGCGATGGCGGCCTCACGCTGGTCGCCCGCGTCCGGCGACAGCCAGGACGCCAGCGCCGCCGCAACGATGGACGACTTCGACACGCCTTTCTTGGCGGCCAATTCTTCCAAGCGCTTTGCGTGCTCGTGCTGAATGAACAGGTTCAATCGGTATTGGCTCATAAGTCGATGCCGTCGTTGGGGTCGAGGGAAGCCAGCCGGGCCGTGCGCTGCATGGCCGGGTCGAACTGGCCGGGGAGAGAGGCCATGTAAGGCAGCGGCAGGTCGTCGTCGTCATCGAGCAGCCCCAGGTCGTTGCCTGCGATCAGTGGCTCGGGGCTGTATTCGGTGACTTCGGTCAGCTCCGGCTGGCGGCGCGGGCCGCCGTCATCGGGGCCGCCCAGGGCATCGGCGGATGCCGTGGCCGGCGCGGCGGGGACGGCGGGAATCGCCAAGGCGCTCCAGTCGTCGGGGCGAGCCGGCGGCGCGTCGGCGTACTGCCCGGCCGCGAGTACGGGCAGCGGCAACACGCGACGCTTGAAGTTGGTGTCGGCGTAGTAGCGCAGCTTCTTCGCCTTGATCGGCGGACTGCTTCCCACCATCACCACGGATTCATCGGGCGGAAGCTGCATCACCTCGCCCGGCGTCAGCAGCGGCCGCGCCGTTTCCTGCCGCGACACCATCAGGTGCCCGAGCCACGGCGCCAGGCGATGGCCGGCGTAGTTGCGCTGCGCGCGCAGTTCGGTGGCCGTACCGAGCGTTTCGGAAATGCGCTTGGCCGTGCGTTCGTCGTTGGTGGCAAACGTCACGCGTACATGGCAGTTGTCCAGGATCGAATGGTTCTGGCCGTAGGCTTTGTCGATCTGGTTCAGGCTTTGGGCGATGAGGAAGCTGCGGATGCCGTAGCCGGCCATGAAGGCCAGCGCCGTCTCGAAGAAGTCCAGGCGCCCCAGCGCCGGGAACTCATCGAGCATCAGCAGCAGCTTGTGGCGGCGCTCGATACCGTCGGAACCGTCGAGCGATTCGGTCAGTCGTCGCCCGATCTGGTTGAGGATCAGACGGATCAGTGGCTTGGTGCGGCTGATGTCCGAAGGCGGCACCACCAGGTACAGCGATACCGGATGTTCGGATGCGATCAGGTCGGCGATGCGCCAGTCGCAGCGCGACGTGACTTCGGCCACCGTGGGATCGCGGTACAGGCCGAGGAACGACATGGCGGTAGAGAGCACGCCCGATCGCTCGTTGTCCGACTTGTTGAGCACTTCACGCGCGGCGGACGCGACAACTGGGTGCGGTGCATCGCCCAGGTGCCTGGTCGTCATCATCCGATGCAGCGTCAGCTCGAAGGGACAAGCCGGGTCGCTGAGGAAGTTCGCCACGCCGCGCAGCGTCTTGTCCTCGCCCGCGTAGAGCACATGCAGGATCGCGCCGACCAGTAGCGCGTGACTGGTCTTCTCCCAGTGGTTGCGCTTCTCCAGCGCGCCTTCGGGATCGACCAGGATGTCGGCTATGTTCTGCACGTCGCGCACTTCATGCGCGCCGCGCCGTACCTCCAGCAGCGGGTTGTAGGCCGCCGACTGCGCATCGGTCGGGTTGAACAGCAGGCAATGCGAGAAGCGCGAACGCCAACCGGCCGTGATCTGCCAGTTCTCGCCCTTGATGTCGTGGATGACGGTAGATGCCGGCCACGACAGCAACGTCGGCACCACCAGACCCACGCCCTTGCCCGAGCGGGTGGGCGCGAAGGTCAGGACGTGCTCCGGCCCTTCGTGGCGCAGGTAGTGGCCATCATGCTGGCCGAGAAACACTCCAGCGGGCTGTGTTAACCCGGCCTTGCGAATGTCGGCGGCATCGGCCCAGCGGGCAGACCCATAGGTCGTCACCTGGCGCGCCTGGCGCGAGCGCCACACCGACATGGCGATGGCGACCGCCACGGCAAAAAGGCCGCTGCCCACCGCGATCATGCCGCCGGTGTCGAAGACCTGCGGCGCGTAGGCGTCGAAGAAGAACCACCACTCGAACAGCTTCCACGGGTAGTAGATCGGCGTGCCGTACAAGTCGAACCAGGGCGAGCCAAGGCGTAGCTGATAGCCCAATGCAGCGGCTGTCCATTGCGTGGCACCCCACACACCGGCGATCACGATGCCGAAGACGGCGGCGATCTGCCCGAACAACACGCCCTGAGCCTGCATACCTTGGCCTCCGATTTCTCCTGCGCTGATTCCTCGTGGAAAACGCGGCACATCGGCGTGCCGCAGGCGTCAGGATCGGTGCCGATTCAGTGCCGGTCAAAGACCGTTATCGGCAGCAAGGTGATGCAAAAAGCATGGTTTCATGCAGGGAAGAGACCAGTCAAAACGCCGCAGGCGTGGGCGCGCTGCGGCGTGTCGAGAAAGAAAATCAGGATGTGCAGCAAGCCGCTAACGGTCAGAACTTCGGCGGCGTTTCAGGTGGCGTGTAAGGCACCTTGCCGTCGCCGAAGAAGCGCTTGTTCGTCGCTTCGGCCACGCGGTTGCACAGCACGTCGCCCATCGTCGGGCGCTCGGTCTTGCACTGGCGGCGCAGTTCCTTCAAGCGTTCGGGGTCGGAGGCCAGTTCTTCCACGGTCGGCATATTGGCTCCCTGCTTCGGTGGCTCGGACGGGCGGCAGGCAGACAGCACAGCCAACATCAGAACAGGCGCGATCAGCTTCACGATCATGGCTCGAATTCCTCTTGGGGGTCAGGTTCAACAGGTGGTGTGGATCTGTGGCCTTCTGGTGATTCGATGGCCTGCACCCGCTCGATGAAACGCGCCAGCACGTCGGAGGATTCACCTTCGCGGTACAGCACGTAAGTGGTCAGCATGGGGGAGCGCCCCGCCAGCGGACGGGCGACCACACCGGGTTCGCGGCTGCCCGTGATGTGTGGCGCTCCGGCCAGACCCAAGGCAAAGCCCGCCGCGACCAGTGCCATCATCAGGTCGAACGACGCCACACGCTCGGCAATCAATGGCTCCATGTCCGCACGTCGCAGCACGCGATCCACCTGACGGGCATAGCCCTCGCAAACCTGCGGATCGCACAGCACCAGGGGATGGCGCAGCACCTCTTCCAGCGGAATGCGCTTGTGCCTGAGCAGCGGGTGACGGGCAGGAACTGCCACCATCAATGGATCGCTCCATACCGCTACTGTTGCGATGCCTTCGCCTACCTCGTCGGACTGCGCAAAGCCGACGTCGTACAGATCGTCATTCATCCCTTTGATCTGCTGCGACAGCGGCACCTCGAACAGACGGATCTCGACTTCTGGCTCCTCCTGCCGACAAAGGGCCAGCAAGCTCGGTAGACGCGACGGGGTGATGCCATCGGACAGGGCGATGCGCAATTGGCCGTGGAAGCCGTTGGCCGCCGCCTTGACGCTGTCGCGGGCCTGCTGCAGGGCGGTGAAGACGCGTGGCACATGTTCATGGAACAACTTGCCCGCACGGGTCAGGCGCGTGCTCCGGCTGGTACGAACGAACAGTTGTTCGCCCAGCTCTTCTTCCAGTTCCTTGATGGTGCGTGACAGTGGCGATTGCTCGATATGCAGCCGCTCGGCGGCTCGGGCGAAGTGGAGTTCTTCGGCAACCGCAAGAAAGCAGCGAAGGTGTCGAAGTTCCATTTCTTCCTCCATGGTGCATCACGTGAGTCGCTGCAGCGTTGGTGACGGCCGTGCCCGCATGATCAGGACTCGTAACGATAGAATCCTTCGCCGGTCTCCACGCCGAGCTTGCCGTGGTCGATGTAGCGTTCCTTGAGGAGACGGGCGAACGCCTGCTGCTTTGGCCCGCCGGCCAAGGAAATGTGGTACGCGGTGCCCAAGCCGACGATGTCGTATATCTCGAACGGTCCTCTCGGCGAACCCGTGGCGATCTTCCAGGTCCTGTCGATGGCCTCATGCTCGGCGATGCCATCGACCAGGAGTTCGGAAGCCGCGGACATCAGCGGTACCAGCAGCGAATTGAGCACGTAGCCGGCTTTTTCCTTATGGATTTCGACCGGCACCATGCCGATGTCGTTGGCAAAGCGAACCAATGTCGAGAACACTTCGGGGTCGGTTCCGGCGTGCCCCATGACTTCAGCCACGTTGTGCAGCCAGATCTCGTTGGCGAAATGCAGTGCAATGAAGCGCTCCGGGCGGCCGGTCGCGTCGGCCATCGCGCTGGGCAGCAGGGTCGAGGAATTGGTGGCGAAGATCGCCGTCGCCGGTGCCAGGCGCCCCAGTTCGGCATATACCCTGCGCTTGAGCTCCAGCTGTTCCGGAATGGCTTCGATGACCAGATCGGCGTCCTTGACGGCCGCGGCCAGATCAGTGGTCCAGCGGATGCGCCCCGCCGCTGCCGCCAGCGCCTGCGGATCGGCGCCGTCGATGTCTTGCAGGTAGCGCCGCTGCAGCCAGCCGATGACCTTGCCGGCCTTGTCCAGGGCGGCCTGGTCGGGAACATAGGCGCTGACGTCGAAACCCTTGAAGGCGGTCTGGAAGGCGATCTGCGCGCCGAGGACGCCGGCGCCGACCAGGGTGACATGCCGAATGCTCATGGGACTACCTCTACGATGGACAGGGAGCGCTGCTACGGTGGTGGGAACGATTTGCCATGCATGGCCATGTCTTCGCGCAGGATGCGGAGAAGTTCGAGGACGGATTGCGCGGTGCCCTGCACGCTGTGGTCGGCGTCGATCACCCTTTCGGACAGGGCGCCCGGCAGGTGCGCGCTGCGATACGGCACCAGGCCGTCGTCGGATGCGGCCAGGCTGACGGCGGGGTCGCGGCGGGCGATGATCGAGTGGTAGGACACGCGGGCGGAGATCGGCAGGTCGGCGGCCGCTCGCATGAAGGCATCGTCCTCGCGCAGGTTGTCGATGCTGTTGGGCAGCAGCGAGAGGCGTTCCAGTGCCTGTTCGCGCGGGACGCCCTGGGCCATTTCGGACAGGCTTTCCAGCACCGTCAGTGGCATGCGCACCATTCGCGAGGCGAGCCGGGCCAACCGGTCCGCGGCAACGGGGGTGCCCCGGTGCGGGGCGGCGATGAAGACGGCCCGCCCGACGTTGTCCATCGGCTCGAAGCGCAGGGCCGCGTCCACGCGCGGGCGCAGTCGTTCGATTCGCTCCGAGTCCAATCCGCTTTGCTCGACCGCCCAGTTCCACAGCTTCTGGTCGGCCGAGGACACCATCAGCCGCGCGATGACCCCGCCCATGCTGTGCCCGACCAGGACCATGTTCTGGGAGGCGGCGGCCGTTCCCTGCGGATCCAGGTGGGCCAGCGTGTTGCTCACCGACTCGCGCAGCCACGCGTGGTTGAGGACGATCGGCATGTTGGTGGGGTAGTAGGCCAGCCAGATCTGGAAGTGCTCCCGCACATCGTGGTCGGCCTGCAGTTCGTTGGCCACGTCCACCCAGGCCTCCGGGCTGCTCGCCAGGCCGTGCAGCAGCAGGACGATGCGACGGTTCGGATCCCATGGTTGCAGCAGGTACAGGTGCGGTCGCTCGATGCCCTCGCCGCGACCGAACAGGGTGCGCAAGGACTGCCGATTGAAGCCGGATCGAGCAAGCCACAGGCCGTAGCCGGCGGTGAAGTTGGCGGCCAGGGGAACCCGTTGGCCCTGCAAGGCGATGCTGTCCTGCAGGTAAGGGTCATGGGCGCTGACGAGTACCGTCCGGGTGCCGAGCACGCCGTCCAGGTCATCGCCCTGGAAGCGAAACAGTGCGGTGACACCGGGGGACGGCATTTCGCTCCAGCCGCGCGCTGCGGCCCCGTCGCCGTCGAGGGAGGGCGCAGGTCGCCCGGCTTTGTCGGGCAGGCGAACGGCGGGTTCGACCGAGGCGACCAGTTCGGCGCCGAAGCCGTCGCGGCGCCACGTGTTGCGCAGACCGGTGAAGGCCAACTGCCTGGCGGGCAGGAGTTCGTGCGGCAGTCGTGTGCCCTCGGGAAGACGGATGCCGCTAAGGTCCAGATGCAGATTCCAGCCGGCGTAGGCGATTGGCTGATCGTTGCGCGGGACGTCCTGCGCCGCATGGATGCGCCCCTGCTCGTCCAGCACGTCGAACAGCAGGGTCGAGGCCTGCTGGACCGCGTGGTTGTACCAGTCGCGTGCCTGAGTCTGGCGATCCTCGAATGCGCGTTCACTGGGATCGCGCCGGGTGAAGAACAGATAGGCGTAGGCGTGGCGGGCGCTTTCCATCCAGGCCTGCATGCGCGCTTCGGCGTGCGCAGCGTCCGATGGCGTCTGCATGGCCGCTTGCAGCCAAAGCTCGGACAGCGCCGACAGGCGCTGCTCGTCGGACAGCGTGGTCTGCTGCGCCGCCGCGTCGATGCAGCCCAGCGAAGGTTGGCTGCAGCACGCATCGAGCCCCGCCACGCGCAGCGTCTGCACGGTTGCGGCACTGAGCCTGCCGGTGGTGAGGATGTCGCCGCGCTGCATCGCAATGTACTCGCCCGCGCTCATCGGGTCGAATCTGACCGCCGGCTGCAGTTCGCGGTACACGGCGCAACCGTTGAACAGCGGCAGCACCACGGTCGCCAGCAGCACGAGGCGGAGGGAGCGTGCATGCCGGGTCATCGGGAAGGCTCCGTGCCTGGAACGCCATGCCGGATGGCTTTCGGGAAATCCTCCGCGGTACCCGCGAAAGCCTGCGCGCGCGCCACAATGTGGCCGCGCGCGTGCAGCGTCCGAAAGTCGTACCCCGGCACCAGGCCCTGGTGATCGTGGGCATAGCGGGCGAAATGCCCCGACAGCAACAGCCGGTAGTCCGGCGGCAACGACGGCGACAGGCGCTTGGCTAGCCCGAACACGATGGTCGTGCAGTTGCTGGTCAGGGTGTTGTAAAAGCGCGGCCGGCGGCGAATGTCGTCGGCCTGCTCGAGATAGCCAAGGAAGGCGCTGCGCAGCGCTTCCGGCGCCAGGTCGAGCCGATACAGGTAGACGTCCTCGCCGCGCACATTGGTCCGCACCCGGACGATGTCGTTCTCGTCGGCGGCGATCAGCACGGCCTCGAACTTGCGGAACAGGCCGCCCAGGGCGGAGAAGGACTCGCCGCGTTCCTTGCGGATCTCCAGCGAGAACACGAGTTGGCGCCCGTCGTCGAAACCGAACGACACCAGGGTGTGCGCGACGTGCGGCCCCATCCAGTACGACAGGATCAGATCGGCGGAGACCAGCCGGTCGAGATCGTAGCTGCGGGTTTCCCAGCGTGCGGTGTAGTCGCCTTCGTCGCGCCAGTCGAAGTTGCGGACATCGTGCAGCACCACCTGCGAGCCGGATATCTCTGCCCGCAGCAGGCGATCGACGTCATCGGCCCAGTCGCGCTCGTGCGATGGCGCCAGCGTCTGCCACCAGCCCAGCAGGAGCGCGGTGGCCAGGACCAGCAACGGGATGGCGAGCGGTGCGCGTGCGCGAAGACGCAGGCCCAGCGATACGCCACAGGCGACACACCACAGCGCGGCCAGCGAACCGCGTACCGGCGGTGTCCCCGGACCCTGGAACCACAGCGCCAACGCGCCCCAGGCTGCCAGCAGCGGCACCACCAGCGCGAGGCAGATCGCCCGGAGTCGCCGGAAACGGTTGCCGACTCGATGGCTCACGGGCATGGCGGCGCCACTCACCCGGCCACTTGAAGTGCATGGCCGGCGGCGATCCACTCCTCGTTGGTCGGCTCCACCGCGACCCGCACGGGGCTGTCGGAAGTGGAGATCAACGCTGCGTCGGCGGCGTTGGCTTGGTCGTCGAGTTGCACGCCGAGGAAGCCCAGCGCGCGGCAGACGCGCTCGCGTACAAAAGCGTTGTGCTCGCCGACGCCAGCGGTGAACACCAGCAGGTCGAGCCCGCCGAGCACGGCGGTGAGCGCACCGATCTCGCGCACGATGCGGCGCACGTACAGCGCGAGTGCGATGCGGGCACGCTCGCCGCGTTCGCCATCGTCGCCTTCGTGCTGCACGATCACGCGCGGCTCGGCCGAGATTCCCGACACGCCGAGCAGGCCGGAGCGGTGGTAGAGGATGCGGCCGACCTCTTCCAGCGACAGCTTCTCGATCTCCATCAGATACAGCACCGCGCCCGGGTCCAGCACGCCGGTACGGGTGCCCATCATCAACCCGTCCAGCGCCGAGAAGCCCATGGTGGTGGCCACGCTCCGCAGATCCTGCATCGCGCACAGGCTCGCGCCGCTGCCCAGGTGAGCAACGATGGTGCGTCCATGCGCGACGGCACCGTGGCGCTCGCCCAGGACCGCGGCCATGTAGGCGTAGGACAGGCCGTGGAAGCCATAGCGCCGCAGTCCGCGCTGCCACGCATCCCAGGGCAGCGGCAGCATCTGCTCGACCACTGGCAGGGTGTGGTGGAAGCCGGTGTCGAAGCAGGCGACCTGGGCGATGTCCGGGCGCTCGCGCAGCAGGATCTCGATGGCCTCCAGCGCGAACGGCTGGTGCAGCGGCGCCAGCGGGATGTAGCCCTTGAGGTCGGCCAGCACCTGGGCATCGACGCGCACCGGGTCGAAGTACTTGCTACCGCCGTGGACCACGCGGTGCGCGATCGCGGCCACGCCGCGCCCGTCGAGCCGGGCCAGGACGCGCTGCCGGATCAGCGCCAGCGCGTCGCGGTAGGGGTGGTCCGGGCCCAGTTCGATCGGGAACGGCGCCACGTCGGTCTCGCCGAAATCCGGCGCCGGCCCGCCGATGCCCTGCACCTTGCCGTTCCACAGCGGCCTGCGCGGCAGCGGCACGGCGCCGGCATCGAACACGGCGAACTTGATGCTCGACGAGCCGCAGTTGAGCACCAGCAGGACGTCTCGGGTGGGTTCGGACATGGATATGCGGCCTGCGTTCAGGCGGCGGTGTAGCCGCCGTCGGCGACCAGCGCGCTGCCGGCCAGGAAGCTGGCGCCATCGGACAGCAGGAAGGCGACGGCATGGGCGATCTCCTCGGCGCGGCCAAGCCGGCCGATCGCGTGCTTGGCCACCAGCGCCTGCCGCGTGGCGCCGTCCAGGTTGGCCAGGATCGCCGTCTCCACGTAGCCGGGGTGGATCGAGTTGATGCGCACGCCCTGGCTGGCATAGGCCAGCGCGGCCGAGCGGGTCAGGCCGGTCACGCCGTGCTTGGCGGCCACGTAGGCCGGGGCGCCGGCGTCGCCGACCAGGCCGAGGATCGAGGACATGTTGACGATGGCGCCGCCGCCGGCGGCCAGGATCGCCGGGATCTGGTAGCGCAGGCCGTACTGCACGCCGCTGAGGTTGATGTCGATGACCCGGCGCCATTCCTCGGTGGTGAGTTCACCGGCCGGCTTGAACGGGGCACCGATGCCGGCATTGTTGAACGCCAGCTGCAGCGCGCCGAATTCGCGCACGGCCAGCGCCACCGCCGATTCGGCGTCCTCTGGGCGCGAGACGTCGCCGGCGTGGGCCACGGCGGTGCCGCCGTCGGCGACGATGGCCCCGGCCACGCGCCCGGCGGTGCCGGCGTCGATGTCCGAGACCACCACACGCAGGCCGTTGGCGGCCAGCAGCCTGGCGGTGGCCTCGCCGATGCCCGAGCCGGCGCCGCTGACCAGCACCACGTCACCCTGGAATGTGTATTTCATGTCATCTCCTTCGTTTGATGGAACCGTCGTCGGCATCGGGGGCCGTTGTTCAGGGCGGGATCTGCCGGTAGCGGTGCGCCAGCAGCAGGGCGATCGCGCAGGAGGCCAGGCGCGTTTCGCGGCTGTCGGCACGGCTGGTCAGGATGATCGGCACTTTGGCACCGAGCACGACGCCGGCGCTCTCCGCGTTGCCCAGGTAGATGAGTTGCTTGGCGAGCATGTTGCCGCTCTCCAGGTCGGGCACCACCAGCACGTCGGCCTGCCCGGCCACCGGCGAGGCGATGCCCTTGGTACGCGCGGCGGCGATCGACACCGCGTTGTCGAAAGCCAGCGGCCCGTCGAGCACGCCGCCGGTGATCTGGCCCCGGTCGGCCATCTTGCACAGCGCGGCGGCGTCCAGCGTGGCCGGCATCGCCGGGTTGACGGTCTCGACCGCCGCCAGGATGGCGACCTTGGGCTCGGCCACGCCGATGACCTGCGCCAGTTCGATGGCATTGCGGACGATGTCGGCTTTCTGCAGCAGGTCCGGGGCCAGGTTGATGGCCGCATCGGTGACGATGAAGGGGCGCGGATACTGCGGCGTCTGCAATACGAAACAATGGCTGACCCGGCGCTTGGTACGCAGCCCGGTGGTGGAGGACACCACTGCCGACATCAGTTCGTCGGTATGCAGGCTGCCTTTCATCAGGGCCTCGACCTGTCCCTCGCGGGCCAGTTCGACCGCGCGCGCGGCGGCGGCGTGGCTGTGCGGCACGTCCTCGATGGCCAGGCCGGCCAGCTCCAGGCCGGCCTGCCCGGCGACCGCTTCCAGTTTCGGGCGCGGGGCGACCAGGATGGGCTCGATCAATCCCTCCGCCCTCGCCTCCAGGGTCGCCGACAGGCTCAAGGCATCGCAGGGATGCACCACTGCGACCCGGATCGCCGACTTGCCCGCGACGTGGGCGAGCAGGTGCAGCAGGCCTTCGTTGCCGGCGGCCTGGCCGGTTGTCGCGGTCATGGGCGGTTTCCTTTCTTGCCGGTGGCCTTCTTGCCGGGACGCCCAGGCGAACCGGAGGGGCCGGGACGGGTGGCGGGCTCGCCAGCAGTCCCCGATGGGACTGCAGCGCCTGCCGTGGTGCCGCGCTTTCGCGTCTGCGCAGTCCCGGGACGCGGCGCGTGCTTTGCCGCGGAAGCCGCTTTGGCGGTGGCGGCCTTGCCGACCTTCGCAGGCACGCTGGGCGCATGGGCAGGTGTCACCGGCACCGAGGCGGCCGGCGCGGCCGCAGCGGTCGCCGCTTGCGCGGCGTGTGCGAACAGGTCGAGCACGCGTCGCAGGCTGGCCTGCTCCTGGGCAGACAGGCTGCCGGCCAGTTCCACCAGACCGGCGATGATGTCGCTGGCGCGGTGGATGATGTCGGGTGGCGTGCCGGCCAGCAGGCGCGGGATCGCCGCCAGTGCGGCCTCGCCGTCGCGCCAGACCAGCAGGCCCTGCCGGCGCACCAGTTCGCGGAACCTCGCCAGGTCCGGCACGCCCAGGTCGGGGCGGTCAAGGCGCGGCTGCAGCAGTTCCCAGGCATGGCGGAAATGGCGTCCGTCGGCCTCGCCGCGGGTCTTGAGCACGAAGAACAGGCCGCGGATCACCGCCTCGGCCAGCCCGCCCCGGTCCAGGTCGGCCTCCAGCCGTGCCAGCTCGCCGGCCAGGAAGGCGCGGTGCTCGGGCGAATCGCCCGGATGCGTCCTGGGCGGCTGCGGCTGGTACAGGGTCTGCCCGGCCAGCGCCTGCAACAGGGGCGAGCCGAAGATCAGCTCGAACAGGCGTCCCTGCAAGGCGTCGCGATGGTCCCGGAACTGATCCAGCGCCTGCACGATCGTCTCGGACAGGCGCTCCTGCGCCAGCAGGAAGGGGTTGCCCGCGGCGGCCGGCGCACGCTCCTTGCGGATCTGTTCGGCGGCGGCGGCGACCGGCACGGCCAGTGGATGCTGGTCCGACCACCACTCGAAGCCGACCCGCAGCGGCTGCAGCGCCTGCAGCCAGCGCGCCGACCAGGGCGTGGAGATCGCCCGGATCCAGGGTTGCAGCGTGTTGCGGTACAGCGCCAGGTGGATCTCCGACAGGCGCGCGGCAGCCGCGAAGCGGCGGTCGGACGCGGGATCGGGTCGCACGATCTGGCCGACCTCCTCCAGGCTGCTGCCGCGGATGCGCATGAGGTACTCGGCGTCGTCGAGCTCGCCCGCCGGCACGCCGTCGGGACGGTCCTCGACCTCGGCGCGGTAAATCCCGGACGGCAGCAGGTCGATGATGTCGATGTTGGCGGCGAACTCGCGGTGTTCCTTGCGACCGACGCTGGCCGAGACGAAGATCCCCAGATGGCCGATGCTGTCGTGGGTGGCGTAGACGATGGTCTGGTCGTGGGCGACCAGGTCGTCCTTGTCGCGGTACAGGTCGGTGATCCAGCCCAGCGCCTGGCCGGGCGGGGTGATGTTGTCGCCGTAGGAGCAGAACACCACGATCGGCGAGCGTATGTTGCGCAGGTCCACGCGCACGCCGTCGGAGGTCAGCAGCTCGGCGGTGGCCAGCTTGTTGCCGATGAACAGGTTGTCGACGATGTACTGCATCTCCACGTCGTTGAGGAAGACGTAGCCGCCCCAGTACTTCTCGAAGCCCAGGTAGCGGTCGGCCTCGGTGTCGATGTTGGCGTACAGGTGGTACTGCTTCTTCCACAGGGTGTTGGCCGGGTCCAGGTGCTCGAAGTTCTGCACCAGCCAGGCGCCGTCGAAGCGCCCGGCGCCGATGTCGCTGGTCAGTGCGGTCAACCAGCTGCCGCCGGTCAGGCCGCCGCCGTAGCGCATCGGGTTGTCGCCGGCCCAGTACGAGACCGGCGCGCCGGCCAGGATGATCGGCCCGAACAGCTCCGGCCAGACCGCCGCGGTCATCAGCACCTGCCAGCCGGCCTGGCAGTTGCCGATCACCACGGGCTTGCCGTTGCCCGGATGCAGTTCGCCGACCTTGCGCACGAACGCGGCCTCGGCGCGCATCACGTCCTCGACCGTCTGCCCCGGCACCGGGTCGGGCAGGAAGCCGACGAAGTAGCACGGATGACCGGCCTTCATCGCCGCACCGATCTCGCTGTCGGGCTTGAAGCCACCGATGCCCGGGCCGTGGCCGGCGCGCGGGTCGACCACGACGAAGGGGCGCTTGGCCGGGTCGACCGGGGTTCCGGCGCCGGGCACGATGCGCGCCAGCCCGTAGTTGACCGGGCGCGGCAGGTCCAGGCCGGAGAGCACCAGTTCGGCCTCGAAGTCGAGCACGTTGGGCACGCGCTCGCGCAGGTGCGCCTGGTACTGGTTGCCGCGCTGGCGGCGTACGTCGGCATACAGCAGGCCGCGCTGCCAGGCGTCGATGGTGTATTCGGCCGCGGCGGCACCCAGCCGCAGCGGGTCGGTCGGCCAGTCTGCGGGGATGTTCCCGGTCGTCTTGTGGGGGGCGCGATCGTCGCTCATGTCGTCGGGGCCTGCGTCGGGATCAGCGTTCGATGGCGATGGCCACGCCCTGGCCACCGCCGATGCACAGCGTGGCCAGGCCCTTGCGGGCATCGCGGCGGATCAGTTCGTGGACCAGGGTGACCAGGATGCGCGCACCGGACGCGCCGATCGGGTGCCCCAGCGCGATCGCGCCACCGTTGACGTTGACCCTGGCCGTGTCCCAGCCCAGTTCCTGGTTCACCGCCAGCGCCTGCGCGGCGAAGGCCTCGTTGGCCTCGATCAGGTCGAGATCGCCGATGCGCCAGCCCGCCTTGTTCAGCGTCTTCTGCGTGGCCGGCACCGGGCCGATGCCCATGACCGCCGGGTCCACGCCGGCGCTGGCATAGCCGCGGATCCATGCCAGCACCGGCAGGCCCAGTGCCTCGGCCTTCTGCGCACTGGCCAGCAGCAGCACCGCGGCGCCGTCGTTGATCGTGGAAGCGTTGCCGGCGGTGACCGTGCCGTCCTTCTTGAACGCAGGGCGCAGCTTGGCCAGCGCCTCGGCGGTGGTGCCGGCGCGCGGCTGCTCGTCGGTGTCGAACAGCACCGGGTCACCCTTGCGCTGCGGGATTGATATCGGGGTGATCTCGTCCTGGAAGCGGCCGGCTGCGATGGCCTCGGCGGCCTTGCGCTGCGAGTCGGCGGCGAAGGCGTCCTGCTGCGCGCGGGTGATGCCGTAGCGCTCGGCCAGGTTCTCGGCGGTGATGCCCATGTGGTAGTCATTGAAGGCGTCCCACAGGCCGTCGCGGATCAGGCTGTCCTCCAGTTGCGCATGGCCCAGGCGCAGGCCGGTGCGCGCCTTGGGCAGCACGTAGGGCGCCAGGCTCATGCTCTCCTGGCCGCCGGCCAGGACCAGGTCGGCGTCGCCCAGGGCAATCGCCTGCGCGGCCAGGTGCACGGCCTTCAGGCCCGAGCCGCAGACCTTGTTGAGGCTCAGCGCCGGCACCGTGTGCGGCAGGCCCGCCGCGATCGCGGCCTGGCGCGCCGGGTTCTGGCCGCTGCCGGCGGTGAGGATCTGGCCCAGGACGACCTCGTCGATCTCCGCGGGCGCGATGCCGGTCTTCTCGACGATGCCGCGGATCAGCGCCGCGCCCAGGGCGTGGGCCGGCAGGCCGGACAGCGTGCCCTGGAAACTGCCGATGGCGGTGCGGGTGGCCGCCAGGATTGCAATGTCGTTGCTCATCTCATGTCCTTTTCTTTGCGGGAGGGCGCCTGACCGCCGGCGCGACCGGCGCCGCGGCGGGCGCGGCGTCAGTACATGTGCTGGCCGCCGTTGATGGACAGGTTGCTGCCGGTGAGGAAGCCGGCGGCATCGCCGGCGACGAAGCCGATCAGCGCGGCGATCTCGTCCGGTTCACCCAGGCGACCGACCGGGATGCCAGCGATGATCTGGTTGCGCACGTCCTCGGGCACGGCCATCACCATCTGCGTGGCCAGGTAGCCTGGCGAGATGGTGTTGACGGTGATGCCCTTGCGCGCCACCTCCTGGGCCAGCGCCTTGGTGAAGCCGTGAATGCCGGCCTTGGCCGCCGAGTAGTTGGTCTGGCCGAACTGGCCCTTGGAGCCGTTGATCGAGGAGATGTTGATGATGCGGCCCCAGCCGCGTTCGAGCATGCCGTCGATGAACACCTTGGTGACGTTGTACATCGAGTCCAGGTTGACCCGGAGCACCGCGTCCCAGTTCTCCTTGCTCAGCTTGCGGAAGGTCG
Source organism: Diaphorobacter nitroreducens (assembly GCF_002214645.1). NCBI lineage: Bacteria > Pseudomonadati > Pseudomonadota > Betaproteobacteria > Burkholderiales > Comamonadaceae > Diaphorobacter > Diaphorobacter nitroreducens. Next base: position 823,971 of record NZ_CP016278.1, on the reverse strand, counting down.
CGTCACGGGTGATGCCGGCGTTGTTGACCAGGATGTCCACCACATGCCCGTCGGCGGCGATGCGCTCGGCCATGGCCTGGGTCGAAGCCCAGTCGGCCACATCCACGTCGTAGCACTGGAAGGTGTAACCGGCATCGGCCTCTTTGCGCAGCCACAGGTTGGCGGCTTCGTCGCTGCGGGCGTGGGTGACCAGCACCGTATGTCCGGCATCGTGCAGATGGCGGGCGACGGCCTCGCCCAGCCCTCCCATGCCGCCAGTGACCAGCGCAGTATGTGTTGTGCTGCCCATTCCGATCAGTCTCCCTTGGGCGCCTTGCGCTGGGTGGCCTCGGTCGTCTGCGACCACAAGGCATTCCACTGCTTGAAGACGTCGGCGAAGGGCGACGCGGAGTTGTCGCTGCCGAGCGCGCTGCTCACGGCCTTGTGCCAGCTCTCGATGGCCTGCTGCAGTCCCGACGTGAAGGCCGCCTGGTTCTTGATCGCGACCTGTTGGAACGTCTGCACGTGCGCAACGCGGCCCTGGAACTGACGCCAGAAGGCTTCAGGCGGCAACGACGCCAGTGCCTGCCAGTTTGCCGAACGCAGCACGCCTTCGATCTCGGCCGAGGTTTCCGCGATCCCCTGCGAACTGGCCTCCTTCACCGAGTCCAGCCATTGATGGCTGCTTTCCTGCAGCAAGCGAGTCAGGCGCAACTGCAGTTCGGCGTTGGCCTTGAGGAGGTTCAGGGGAAGCGTTTCGGTGGTCATGGGTAGTGCCTCACTGAGTGGAAGTCCCGAGTCAGGGACGGATTCAGGCCATCTGGCTGATGGTCCTGCGGAAACGGGTGAGCGCGAGCGCGAACAGGGCCGAACCGATCAGCGCCAGGGCCAGGAAGGGCTTCCAGACCACGCCGATGCCGGCGCCGCGGTAGAGGATGGCCTGGGCCAGTTCCACGAAATGCGTGGTGGGCGCGGCCAGCATGATGTCCTGCACCAACTGCGGCATGCTCTCGCGCGGGGTCATCGAGCCCGACAGCAGTTGCAGCGGGACCAGCACCAGCACCATCAACATGCCGAACTGCGGCATGTTGCGCGCCAGCGTGGCCAGGAAGATGCCCAGCGAGGTGGTCGCGAACAGGCACAGCGCCGCGCCGACCACGAACAGCGCCAGCGAACCTTCGATCGGCACGCCCAGCAGACCCCGCACCACCAGGTTGAGCGAGACGAAGGCGGTCACCAGCACCACCAGCCCCATCGACCAGACCTTGGACAGCATGATCTCGGCCGGGGTGACCGGCATCACCAGCAGGTGTTCGATGGTGCCGTGCTCGCGCTCGCGGATCAGCGCCGCGCCGGTGAGGATGATCGAGAGCATGGTGACGTTGTTGATGATCCGCATCAGCCCGCCGAACCAGGTCTTGTCCAGCGACGGATTGAAGCGCGCGCGCAGCGCCAGTTCGATCGGCATCGCGGTGCTGCCGCGCTGGCGCCGCACGAACTCGTTGACCTCCAGGTTGATGATCTGCTGCACGTAGCTGTTGCCGGTGAAGGCCTGGCTCATGCGGGTGGCATCGATGTTGAGCTGCAGCGCGGGTTGCCGGCCGGCCAGCACGTCGCGCTGGAAATTGGGCGGGATGTCGAGCACGAAGGTGTAGGCGCCCGAGTCCATGCCGGGATCGACCTCGCCCAGCGAGATCATCGCCGGCGGCGAGAACTGCGGGGGATAGAACGCCGAGGCGATGCGTTGCGACAGCGCCGAGCGGTCCTCGTCGACGATGGCGATCGGCGCGTTGTGCAGGCTCTCGGGCATGGCCGTGGCGGCGGTGTGGATCGACACGGTGAACACGTAGGCGATCAGCACCAGCAGGATCGGGTCGCGCGCCAGGCTCCACAGCTCCTTGATGCCCAGGCGATAGACGTTGGCCAGGTGGGGGAGTTTCACGTCAGCGCTCCTGTTTGCGGGTCAGGGCGATGGCCAACCCCAGCACTACCGGCACGGCCAGCAGCAGCGGCCACAGCGCGCCGCCCAGGTCGCGCAGGTGCAGCGCCTTGCTGAACACACCGCGGCTGATCGCGATCATGTGGCTGGCCGGATAGGTTTCGCCCACCACCCGGCCGACGCCTTCGAGCGAGGAGATCGGGTCGACCAGACCGGCGAACTGGGTCACCGGAATGACCGTGCCCACCACCACCAGGAACATCGAGGCGATCTGGCTGCGGGTGACCGTGGAGGCCAGCAGCCCGAAACCGGTGGATACCGTGGTGAAGATCAGCGCCGCCAGCGTCAGCGCCAGGAAGCTGCCGGTGATCGGCACGCCGAACACGGTGACCGCCAGCAGCGCCATGGCCAGGAAGTTGAGCATCGCCAGGGCCACGTAGGGCAGTTGCTTGCCCAGCAGGAACTCGCTGCGGGTGACCGGGGTGACGTAGAGGTTGGTGATCGAGCCGCTCTCCTTCTCGCGCACCACGGCGAGCGCCGTGAGCATCGCCGGCAGGATCAGCAGCAACAGCGGCACCACCGCCGGCACCATCGCCGGCAGGCTGCGCACGTCGGGGTTGTAGCGGTAGCGCGATTCGATGGCGATCGGGCTGGCCAGCTGCATGCCGAAGCGCTCGCGCGCCTGCTCGGCCAGCCAATGCAGGTGGATGCCCTGCAGGTAACCCTGGATGGTCTCGGCGCGGGTGGGCATGGCGCCGTCGAACCAGGCACCGACCTGGACGCTGTTGCCACGCAGCACGTCGCGGGCGAAGCCCGGCGGGATCTCGATGGCCAGCGCCAGCTCACCGCTGCGCATGCGTCGGTCCAGCTCCTCGTAGTCGGCCAGCGGCGCGCGTTCGATGAAGTAGCGCGAGCCTTCCAGGCTCATCGCGTAGCTGCGGCTGAGGCTGGTTTGGTCATGGTCGAGCACCGCGTAGCGCAGATCCTCCACGTCCAGGCTGATGCCATAGCCGACCACGAACATCAGCAGCAGCGAACCGACCAGCGCCAGCGTGGCGCGCACCGGATCGCGCTGCAGTTCCAGCGCTTCGCGCCAGACGTAGCTGATCATGCGCTGCAGGCTGAAAGGCTTGCGACGGGCGTCGCGATGGCCATCGGCGCGGGGCTGCGCGGGCGCCGCGTCGTCGCCGGTCTGCCCGGGCGTGCCGCCGCCGGCCTCGACCAGATAGCCGATGAAGGCCTCTTCCAGTGTCTGCGCACCGCGCTTGGCCACCAGCGCGGCCGGGGCATCGCTGTCGAGCACCTTGCCCGCATGCATCATCGACATGCGGTCGCAGCGCTCGGCCTCGTTCATGAAGTGGGTGGAGATGAAGATCGTCACCCGGTCGCGCCGCGACAGCTCCACCAGCAGGCGCCAGAACGCATCGCGCGCGACCGGGTCCACGCCCGAGGTCGGCTCGTCGAGGATGAGCAGCTCCGGCTTGTGCACCATCGCCACCGCCAGCGACAGGCGCTGGCGCACGCCCATCGGCAGGCTGGCGGGCAGGCTGTGCACGACCGCCTCCAGGCCGAAGCGTTCGACCATCTCCTGCACCCGCGCCGGGATGTCGTCCTCGGGCACCTTGAACAGGCGCGCATGCAACACCAGGTTCTGCTGCACGGTCAGTTCGGAGTACAGCGAGAACGCCTGTGACATGTAGCCCACCCGGCGGCGGGTGTCGATGTCGTGCGGGTCGACCTCGTTGCCGAACAGCCAGGCGCGGCCCTCGCTGGCCGGCAGCAGGCCGGTCAGCATCTTCATCGTGGTCGACTTGCCGCAGCCGTTGGAGCCGAGGAAGCCGAAGATCTCGCCGCGGCGGATGCGGAAGGACACATGATCGACCGCCACGAAGTCGCCGAAGCGCATGGTCAGGTCCTGGGCCTCGATGGCGATGTCGCCGTCATCGCCGCTCAATGGCGGGATCACGACCGGCTGGTGGTCGCGGGTTTTTTCTTCCGGCAACAGGGCGATGAAGGCCTCTTCCAGCGAAGCCGAGCCGGTCCGCGCCAGCAGTTCGGCCGGCGTGCCGGTGGCCAGCACCTTGCCGTCGTCCATCGCCACCAGCCAGTCGAAGCGCTGCGCCTCGTCCATGTAGGCGGTGGCCACGACCACGCTCATCTCCGGGCTCTGCCGCCGGATCCGCGCGATCAGGTCCCAGAACTGCGCCCGCGCCAGCGGGTCGACGCCGGTGGTCGGCTCGTCGAGCAGCAGCAGGTCGGGGTCGTGGATCAGCGCGCAGCACAGCCCGAGCTTCTGCTTCATGCCGCCCGAGAGCTTGCCGGCCGGGCGCGAAAGGAACGGATACAGGCCCGTGGCCCGGGTCAGCTCGTCGATGCGGCGGCGGCGCTCGGCCGCGCCGTGGCCGAACAGGCGGGCGAAGAACTGCAGGTTTTCCTCGACCGACAGCGTCGGATACAGGTTGCGGCCCAGGCCCTGCGGCATGTAAGCGATGCGCGGGCAGACCGCGTTGCGGTGGCCGCGCCGGGCCATGTCACCGCCCAGCACCTCGACGCGGCCGGCCTGGATCCGGCGGGCGCCGGACACCAGCGCCAGCAGGCTGGACTTGCCGACCCCGTCCGGGCCGATCAGGCCGACCATGCGGCCGGCGGGAATGTCCAGATCGACGCCATCCAGCGCGGACACCTTGCCGTAGTCCAAGCGCACGCCCTGCAGTTGCACGACGGTGGGCGCGTTCGGCTTGGTCATGTCCGCTTACTCCACCGGCACATTGGCAACCAGATCGGCGGGCCAGGCCTGGTCGCTGTCGAGCCGGATCCAGGCCACCCCGGGCACTCCGGTCTTGACCTGCTCCAGATGCCGACGCAGAAGATCCTCGGGAATCTGCGCACGCACGCGGAACATCAGCTTCTGGCGCTCGTTGGCGGTCTCCACCGTCTTGGGCGTGAACTGGGCCTGGCTGGCGACGAAGGAGATCGTGGCCGGGATCACGTATTGCGGCGCGGCGTCGAGCACGATCCGCACCTCGCTGCCGATGGCGATGCGGCCGGCGCTGGTCTCGGGCACGAAGAAGGTCATGTAGACGTCGGACAGGTCGAGCAGGTTGAGCACGCGCCCGCCGGCGCCGAGCACTTCGCCCGGCTGCGCCACGCGCACCTGCACCCGGCCGGCGCGCGGCGACTTGAGCGCGCTGTCGTCGATGTCGGCCTGGATCCGCGCCACCGCGGCCTCGGCCGCGCGGACCGTGGACTGCGCCCCGACCAGCTGTGCCTCGGCGGCGCGCACGGCCGCCTGAGCAGCGGCGGCCTGGGCCCGGGTCGCCGCGACCGCCGCTTGGCTGGCGCGTGCCCGCGCGCGGTCGTCGTCCAGTTCCTGGGCCGAGGAGGCGCCCTCCACCGAAAGCGTCTCCGAACGTGCCAGCCGGCGGCGCGCGGCATCGAGCTCGGCCTCGCGCTGGGCGACCAGCGCCTGCGCGGTGGCCACCTCGCTCTGCCGCAGCGCGATCTGCGCCTGGGCCGCGGCCACGCCGTGCTCGGCCTGTTGCCGCCCGGCCTCGGCCTGGTCGTACTGGGCGCGCAGGGTGTCGGTCTGCATCCGCGCCAGCGTCTGCCCGGCCTGCACGAAGTCGCCCTCGCGCACCAGGATCTCCTCCACCCGGCCGGGCAACTTGGTGGCCACGTCGATCTCGGTGGCCTCGATGCGCCCGTTGCCGCTGGCGAATCCCTCGCCCGGACCGTGGTCGGACCAGCGCTGCCAGCCCCACCAGGCCAGCACCGCGACGGCGACGACCAGCGTGGCGGGGACGATGCGTTTCTTGGAAAAAAGGGACGATGCTTTGCTCATGGTATGTCCGACGCCCGTTGCGAATGGGTGGAAAGGCCTGCTTCAGCGCCACCGGAGCGCTGGCCAGGCCCGCCTCCGAGCGCGCCGTACAGCGCGACCTGGCTGGACAGCAGCGCACGGCGCACCTGCACCAGTTGCTGCTCGGCGTCCAGCAGGTTGCGCTGCGCGTCGAGGACTTCGAGATAGGCGGCCGAGCCGTTGTCGTAGCGCAGTTGGGCCAGCCGGGAGCGTTCGGCCAGGGCCTGGCGCGCGACGGTCTGCACCTGCAACTGCTCGGCCAGCCAGTGGCGGGCCGCCAGCGCGTCGGCGACCTCGCGGAACGCGGTCTGGATGGATTTCTCGTACTGGGCCACCGCGATGTCGCGGCGCACTTCGCTGAGCTCCAGGTTGGCGCGGCGACGGCCCGCGTCGAAGATCGGCAGCGACAGCGTCGGCAGAAAGGTCCACGCGCGGCTGCCGGAATCGAACAGGCCATCGAGCTCGGCGCTGGCCGTGCCCCAACTGCCGGTCAGGGCGATGCGCGGGAAGAACGCCGCGCGCGCGGCGCCGATGTTGGCATGGGCGCCACGCAGCTGATGCTCGGCGGCGATGAGGTCTGGGCGACGGACCAGCAGGTCCGAAGGCAGCCCTGGCTGCAGCGCCGCCAGCACCGTGTCCTCGTCGAACGGCGCGCGGGCTGGGAGTGCGCCGGGATCGGCGCCGACCAACTGGGCCAGTGCGTGGTACTGGCTGGCGCGCGCGCGTTCGAGCTGGGCCAGCAGCGCCTGCGCCTGGGTCAACAGGGTCTGCACCTGGGTCAGGTCCAGCCGGGAGGTCGAGCCGACTTCCTGGCGGCGCTGGAAGATGCGGTAGGACTCCGCGCGCGAATCCACGGTGCGGCGCGCGATCGCCACGCGCTCGTCCAGTTCACGCAGCCCCAGGTAGCCATCGGCGACCTGGACGATCAGCGCCAGTTCGACCGCCTGACGGCCGGCATCGGTGGCCAGCCACTGCTGCAGTGCCGCATCCTTCAGGTTGCGTATGCGGCCCCACAGGTCCAGTTCCCAACTGCTCAGGCCGACTTCGGCGCGGTATTCGCTGCCGACCACGGACTGCCCATAGTAGTTGAGATCGCCCGGCACCCGCGCGCGCGCGCCCTGCACGCCCAGGCCCAGGCCCGGGAATTGATCGGCGCGCTGGATCTGGAATGCGGCCCGGGCTTCCTCGGCCCGGAGCGCGGCGACGCGCAGGTCGCGGTTGTTGCCCAGCGCCGTCTCGATCAGGCGCTGCAGCAGCGGATCGGTGAAGTAGTCGCGCCAGGGCGGCAGATCCTCGCGCCCTGGCGTCGATGCGCCCACGGCGGACGCATAGCTCTGCGGTACCGGCGCGACGGGCGGTTCATACTCCGGCGCCAGGCTGGCGCAGCCGGCCAGCAGCGCCAGCGCGGTGCTGGCCAGGATCGGCCGGGCCCGCAGCGGCGGCGGACGGCGCTTGCCACCTGTGGCGACGGCTGGCATATCGTTCATGTCATGTCTCCAGCACGTAGTGGCCCGGCGCCGCGTACTGCGGCTTGTAGCCCTTGGAGGGCGCCCCGATCGCGGGCGGCTTGACGGGCGTTCCCGAGCGTTCCTGCAGCCACGCGATCCAGGCCGGCCACCACGACCCGTCCTGTACCGGCGTCTGCTCCAGCCAACGGTCGGGGGGCACGTAGCTGGCGCCGGCCGCACGCGTACCGATCCGGTAGCTGCGTCTGGGCCTGCCCGGTTCGCTGACGATGCCGGCGTTGTGCCCGCCGCTGGTCAGCGCGAAGGTGATCTCGGTGGGCGTGAGGTAATGCAGCTTGTACACCGAGCGCCAGGGCGCGACGTGGTCGGTGAGCGTGCCGACGGCGAACGTCGGCAGACCGATGTCGCCCAGCGAGACCGGACGGCCGCCGACCGGGTAGCGCCCCTCGCTGAGATCGTCGTCCAGGAACAGCCGCCGCAGGTACTGCGAATGCATCTTCGCCGGCATCCGGGTCAGATCGGCATTCCAGGCCATCAGGTCGTTCATCGGCCTGCGGTCGCCGAGCAGGTATTCCTGCACCATCTTCGACCAAAGCAGGTCATAGGAGCGCAGCATCTGGAAGGCGCCGGCCATCTGGTCGCCGCGCAGATAACCGGCCTCGGCCATCTGCGCTTCCAGCATGGACACCTGGCTTTCGTCGATGAACAACCCGAGTTCGCCGGGTTCGCTGAAGTCGGTCTGCGCCGTGAACAGGCTCAACGAGGCCAGACGCTCATCGCCATCGCGCGCCATCGCCGCAGCGGCAATCGCCAGCAGCGTCCCGCCCAGGCAATAACCGGTGGCGTGCACCTTGCGCTTGGGAACGATCGCGTTGACGGCCTGCAGCGCTGCATGGAAGCCCTGCTCCAGATACTCGTCCATGCCCAGATCGCGCTCGGCCTGGCCCGGGTTCTTCCAGGAGATGCAGAACACCGTATAGCCCTGGCCTACCAGATACTTGATCAGGGAGTTGTGCGGAGAAAGATCGAGGATGTAGTACTTCATGATCCAGGCGGGGATCACCAGCACCGGCTCCGGGTGCACCGTTTCGGTCGAGGGCGCGTACTGGATCAGCTCCATCAACTGGTTGCGCAGCACCACCTTGCCCGGCGTGGCGGCCACATCGCGACCGACCACGAACGCCTCCGCTCCTGCGGGCGGCAGCTTGGCCAGCGAGCGCTCGATGTCGTCAAGCAGATGCGCCAGGCCGCGCTGCAGGTTCGCGCCATCCTCGGCGACGGTACGTGCCAGCGCCTCTGGATTGGTCAGCAGGTGGTTGCCGGGAGAGAGCATGTCCAGCCACTGCCTGGCCGCGAAGGCCACCACGTTCTCGTGGTGCTTGTCCACGCCGGATACGCCATGGGTGGCCTGCGACCACCACTGCTGGTTGAGCAGAAAGACCTGATGCAACAGGTTGAACGGCCAATGGCGCCATTCCGGGGCAGCGAAGCGCCGATCCTGCACCGGTGTCTCGATGCAATCGCGGGCTTCTCCCGTGCCGGCCAGAAGGCATTCGCGCAGATAGCCGGCAAGCGCGGACGCCTGTTCGGCCGCCAGTGACATCAACTCGGACTGCTTGCCCGGCGAGGAGGCCAGATGCGAAGCCCAATCCGTCCACGCCAGCAGGAGAGACTGCGGCGAGATGGACGCGCTGGCAGCGGCCTGGACAGCGCGGGCCAACGCATCCATCTGTATCGAGACTTCACCTTCATTCGCCATCAAAACGCGTCCTCTTCCTATGACGATCAATGAATTACGCAAGAAACGACCCGTGCGTCGTTTTGGACTATAGCATCAATTCCCCAAATGCGAAGCGCTTATCCGCGGCTCGATCGGTCACGTGGGCGTACGCATGGGCCGCTCTACGACAAGGGGTGCGGCACGGGTGGGCGTTGAAGTGAAGCTCCGTGCTGCCTTGATTGCAGCTCTGAAAGCAGAATGGCGAGACTGCGCCAGGCGAGCCGCGTTAGAATTGCCGCAACAATTTCGCAGCGTGTTGAAGCAGGCCTAGGCCGGGAGATATCTTGAGTAGCTCGTCTCACCGAGGCGGTCGGCGGCGCCGTTATTTGCCAGGAGCCGAGCGAAAGCGGGAAATCCTGGATGCTGCACTGATCGAGTTCCTCGCACATGGGTTTACCAAGACCACTGTCGAGGGAATCGCCATACGCGCAGGCATGTCGAAGTCAGGGGTCTATGCGCACTTCGGCAGCAAGGATCAGGTCTTCGAAGAACTGTTGATGGCAGCCTTGCCTACGACGGAAGATTCTTTCAGCGTGTTTCTGTCCGAGGCCAATGGCTCGATCCAGGAGATAGCAGAGGCCTACATCGACAAGCTCTATGCACGCCTGGACAGTCCGCTTGCCGTTCCGACCTTCCAGTTGCTGATCGCGGAGAGCAAGCGGGTACCCGGCCTCATCGAACGATGGCACGCCAACATCCTGTTGAAGATGCGCGCGAGTTCGCAGGCCTTGGTCGACGAATGCGTACGCCGGGGAGTGATGCGTCAAAGCGCGCTGACAGAACATTTCGAGATCGTGCTTTGCCCTGTCGTGTATTGGCTGGCCAAATGCGTGCTGCTGGGCGAGCGCGCTGAAGAAACGGGCCTGTCGCTGAAAAAAATGCACGAGCTTCACAAGAAGTTGTTTCTGGAACTGCTCTTGCCTCGTTAATGATCCCGATATGGCGAGGCTGAGCGCCGTCGTTCGACAGCCTGGACACCGACCAGTCTGCGAAATCAATTGACCGCTTGCCGTCAACGTGATCGACCTCAGCGTCCGCGGGCCGAGCCAGGCGAATGGATTACCGGCTGAGCATTGATCATCCAACTGTCGGCCCTCGCTGCCTTCCGATCTCCCACGACACCCCGCCGCCACGCACCGTCGCCGCGATCTGCTGCCCCAACCGTGGCTCGATCACGGGTCGCCACGGCACCAGGCTGAACCCCATGCCGTCATCGAGCATCGCGTAGCGCCCGCTCGCCAGCATGACCGAGCGCCGGTAGATACCGGCGACCCGCTGCCCATCCGCCGCCGGGCGATGCGCCAGTCCGGTTTCGGCGGCAATGTCCTTGGCGGCCTGCGCCAGTTCCCGGTTGCGCAGCGTGCCAAGCAGGTTGCGCGCCAGGATGATGCGCTGCCCGCGCCGCTCGGCCAGCCCCTGTTCGGCCAGGAAGTCGGCGCGCTGCTGGATGGCCTGCTTGGCCTCGCCGCCAAAGCCCAGGTCGCCCAGCCCACGGTCGCCGCCGATCAGTTGCTGGTCAAGCCAGGTCGCGCCGATGACGCGGGCCTGCCGCTCGATGGACAGATGCGATTTCAGCTCCACCGCCACGCCACCCAGGCGCTGCGCGTCGTACTGGCGACCACGCTCGGCCAGATCGTCTGGCACCTTCCATAGCCCTTCGGCCACGCGCTCCACGATGCCGGCCCGGCGCAGGGCTTCCAGCCGGCGGACGTGGGCGGCGACAACCTCCTGCGGGTCGCGTCCGGGCTTGGCCCGGCCCTGTTCGATGGCAAGGTGATGGTCGGCACGGTACAGGCCATCACTCGCCAGCGCGGCGATGTTCTTGTCGGCGGCGCGAACCTCGGTCGAACCCTTCACTTCCACGATGGCGCCGGCCGGGTACTGCTCCAGCTCGGTGCGCGGCGGCAGCGCCACGTAGTGCGCCTTGCCGTCCACGCCGTCGATGACCAGATAGCCTCGGTCGTACAACTCGTCGGCCAGCCCTTTGCCTGCGACACGGCCCACGATGGTGTGGCCGTTTTCGCCATCGTCCTGGCCGGGCTGGAACACGGCCAGCTCGCGCTGCCTGCCGCCCATCGCCCGCTGCATGGTGCGGATGATGTCGCCGCGCTCGGCCATCGCCCGCAGGGTGGATTCAGCTTCTGCATGAATGGCCCAGGTGCCCGGCGCCGTTTCCGTCGCCAGTCCCATGCGCTGCAAGTGTTGCAGGCGACCGACGAGCAGCAGGCGCCGGCGTTGCAGCCTGGGTTCGGCAAGCCGTTCCGTGTGAACCAGGCCATCGACGGCTTCACGCTGCAAGGTGCGATCCAGGCTTGTCCATCGCTCCTGTTCCACCTCGCGGGCCAGGGTACGCTGTATCTCCAGCTCGGTGCGCGGCCCCAGCCACTCGGTCGCCAGTTCCATCGCCCGCTCGCGCATGCCGCGCGTGATGTAGTCCTGCGAGACGATCAGATCCTTGCCGGTGTCGTCCTTGCCGCGCAGCACGACGTGGGTGTGCGGGTTGTCGGTGTTCCAGTGATCGACCGCCACCCAGTCCAGTCGCGTGCCCAGGTCGGCCTCCATCCGTTGCATCAGGTGCCGGGTGTAGGTGCGCAGGTCGTCGAGTTGTTCCGCGTCTTCGGGGGAGACGATGAAGCGGAATTGATGGCGGTCGCCCCGGCCGCGTTCCTCGAAGGCGGCGGTGTCGGCCTCGTCGGTCGCCGGCCCGTAGGCATGGCCCGGCCCGCCCTGCCTGTCCACGCCCTCGCGCTCGATGTAGCGCAGGTGCTGGACGGTGGAGCGGCCGCTGGCCTGCTGGAGATACACCAGCCGCACCTTGACCGTGGCGCGGCGTGAGTTTGCCGTCAGCGACTGGCCGGTGAAGCGGGCCGCCACATGGCCGCGTCCCAGGCGTGAACCGGGCGCCTTGCCCCGCTTGCCGCCGGTCGCGTTGGCCGCCTTGCCGGCCTGGCGCAGCACCTGCGAAACAAAGGTGTCGCCGCGCTGCTTGGGCTTGCCGGGCCGGATGCGGAAATGGTCGTCACCGGGGGAGTTTCCGCGCTGGTTCATGGCGTGGCTCCAGGCAAGCCCGTCGCACCCTGGCGGGCGAGGCACGCGGATTCTCCAATGGCTGCAAGGCATTGGCTGCTGTCGCGGCACGAAGCCGCCATAAGGCGCGTGCCGCGCCACCCCCACGTGCAGACTGGCTTTGCGCGCACCCTGGTGCCGCACCCTTCAATCTTGCCTTCCGCCTTTGCCTTCCGCTGTCGCTCCAGGCACCGGCGGCCCGGCGGCGCTGCTGCGGGAGCAGCCAGCGCGCCGGCGAACGCGCGAACTGACGCCATGAAGGCCGCAGGCCGGGCGCGTTCGAGGCAAGACGCCTGCACGTTGGACGGCTTCGCCGAAGGCAGCGCGACGTGCGGTGCGAATGCACCGGCACGGCAGGCGCGACGACACGGCGACGAACAGTAGAACGACATGCCCGATGGCACGCCGGAGCGCAGCGAATTGGCGGCCATCATGGGCGTGTCTCCAGCCAGACCGGATGCGCGACGCCGATCACGGCGGATGCGCTGACCGGGCCGAAATACCGGCTGTCGAACGATGCCGGGTTGGTCACGCTCAACAGGAACAGCTCGCCCGGTTCGAGGCGGCGGCAAAGCTGCAAGGATGGCAGCGGCCGGCCCAGCCGGTCGGCAGGCAGCACGGCGGCCGCAGGCACGCCGTCGATGCGTACCTGCCCGGCGACGATGCAGACGTGTTGCGGCGCGACCGCGCCCACACGTTTGAGCAGCGGCACGCGCGTCGGCAGGTAGCCGCGCTGCGCAGCCAGCATGGCGGCCCTGTCGGGCAGTGGCACCAGCACGATGCTGTCCACGGACAACGGACGTGGCAGCGAGGCGGTGCGCGGGGCGAACGGTTCTATGCGATACCAGCCGACCGCCACGCTGTCGGACGGGTTGTAGATCAGGCGCGGCGGTGGTTGCACGAAAGCCGCCCAGGCCAGCGCAGCGAGACCGATGGCGGCCAGTGTCGCCACGACGACGCGAGCGCGCAAACGTGAACGTGGGTACAAGCGAGGACGCGGCGCAACGGCCGACGCGCCGCCCGTGTTGGTCGGGGCCGTCATGGCAGCACCTTCCCGGCCAGCCAAGCGGCGTGCCGCTCGGCGGTGTATTCGGGCAGCGCAAGGCGGGCCGCCAGACGGTTGCCCAGCGTGCGCCAGTACGCGGGCGACACGTCGATGGCGGCGATGCCCAGCGCTTCGATGGCGTCGATGCGTTCCAGCACGGCGCGCACATTGGCATCGCCTTCTGCGTGCAGCAGCAGGCGCGCGCCTGGCTGCACGCCTGGGATGCGCTGCACGGCATCGAGCGGCGTGCACGTTTGCATCACCATGAGCTGCCATCGGATCGTGCCGTAATCGTTGGCCTGCCAGCGGATGCGGCAGAGCATCGCGCCCGGCAGGAACACTGCGCAGCGCCGCCAGCGGTCTAGCTGGAGTGTGCGCGCAGGTTCTCCAAAGCGCAGGTAGAGTTTGAAACGGGCCTCGATGTAGGCCAGCGAAACGCGCGTCAGCGGCACGTTGCCGGCCTGTCCGGCGAGTGCCGAAAGCGCAGGCAGCGGCATAGCCGGTGCCGCGTTCGCGGCAGGCAAAGCGGATGCGGTCATGGTGTGTTCTCCCTGTGGTGATCGGGAAACTCCCGCTCCAGCAGGCCGCGCAGCAGGTCGGCCACGGTCACGCCTTGCGTGAAGGCCGACACCTTGATGCGCGCCCGCATGGCGGGCGTGATGTCCAGGGTCAGGCGCGCGGTGTAGAGGTCGCCTTTGCCCAGCGCATCGGCATCGCCCTGGCGAATCCACGCTTCTGCGTGCGGATTCGCGGGCGGACGTGCGCCGATGCCGACACGCTTGCCGCGTGGTGGTGGCTTCGCCGTCATGTCGGCCACCGCAGCAGTTCATCCACCAGGGCGGTGATTTCGCGGGCGGCGGCGCTGTCGGGCGCTGTCTCGCGGGCGAGCCGGCCAGCGGCCACGCTGTCGGCGAACACGATGCGCTGATGCACCTCCGAGCGCAGCGCGGGCAACGGCTGTTCGGCCAGCGATTGCCGTGCCTCACGCCCGATGATGGTGGTGCTGACGCGCCGATTGATGACGAAGGCCGCGCGCAGCGCAGGCCGGAACACCTGTGCCTCGCGGATCAGCGAAACCATCTCGGCGCTGGCCCACACGTCGTAGGGGCTGGGCTGCACCGGGATCAGCACGCGCTCGGCCGCCAGCAGTGCGGAGCGCGCCAAGGCCGCGATGCGCGGCGGGCCGTCGATGATGACGTGATCGGCCCGCCTGGCGAGTTCTGGCGCTTCCTGATGCAGCGTTTCGCGGGCGAGGCCGACGGCGCTGAACAGCCGCGGCAAGCCTTGCTGACTTCTGCGCTGCGTCCAATCCAGCGATGAACCCTGCGGGTCGGCATCGAGCAGGATGACGTGCTGGCCGCGCATCGCCAGCTCGCCGGCGATGTGCGTGGCGAGCGTGGTCTTGCCGACGCCGCCTTTCTGGTTGAGCAGAGCAAGGATCATGGCGCGGCCCTCCCTGCTGGAAAGCCGGTCTTTCGCTCCTGCATTTCGTGCCGTTGGGTGGTTGTCCACCGAAACGGCGCGCTTCTACTAAAAGTTATGTATTTACTGTTAGGGAAGTTAAGGGGCGAGAAAACCCAGCAGCGGCGCGGGTTTGCGGCCGATTTTGTTGCCTGATAGCACGAGGATTTGTTGCCTGATAGCACGAGTCCACTGTTGCCTGATAGCACGAGTGAATTAACAGGTTTTCCCGCACTTATCCCCGTGCCGTATGCAGCACGGGCCGGAAGGTCAGCAGTTCGGTTTTCTCGCCAGGCATCCGCTCGATGCCCAGGACGTAGCCGGGCAGCGACTGCCGCGCCACCAGCGCGCGCAGGTCGGCGGCGAAGTCGTAGAAACGCGCCACGCTGCCCGACTTGCGGTACAGGTGCTGGAAATCGAATTGCCAGCCGTGTTCCTGCCGTCCGCCGTGCTTGCGCACCAGGCGGTACAGCCACCGCTCGATGCCACCAGTGAGCCGGAAGTACGTCGGGTCGATGGTCAGCACCAGGGCCGCGTCCACCACGCCCGCGTAGAACCAGTCCGGCAGGATCAGCTCGATGCCCAGCGGCGTGCCGCTGGCATCGGCCAGTTCCTTCCACTCGTTGATCCACGAGAAGCGATGCAGTCGCCTTCCCGTGGTTTCGCGGATGGACGTGGCCACCGTGGTCGATTGCAGCCGGTCGAGCGCGGCCTTGAGGCGCTGGTAGTCGCGCAGCGACGTACCGCGCCCGATGAAGCGCAGGATTTCGTAAGGGCGCACCTGCATCAGCCGCGAGGTCGGGATGCCCGCGTCGCGGGCTTCCACGATCTGCGAGGCCGCCCAGATCAGGATGTCGGCATCCCAAATGGTCGCTATGCCATGCTCCTGCGTCCCCTCCACGCGGATGGTGATGCCGCCTGCCCGGAAGTCGATCGGCGCCGTGCGGCGCGACTTCGCCAGCGAGAAGAACGGAAAGGCCATCAAGTCCTGGCTGTCGCGTGGCGCCATGTCGCCCGGCAGCGCGCGGAACAGGTCGAGCTGTTCGCGCTGCTGCAAGGCTTGCCCTGGCGGGCTGGACATGGCGAAGGCCACCCACGCGCCGATGGTCAGCGGCCGTCACGGTAGTCGCCCGCATGCCGTTCGGCATATTCCGGGTCGGAAGTGGCCGCGTAGCTGCGCGCATCGGCCCAGGCGTCGAGGTCGCTCACCGCATACATGACGCGGCGGCCGAACTTGCGGAACTTCGGGCCACCGCCGATCACGCGCTGCTTCTCCAGCGTGCGCGGCGACAGGCGCAGGTAGTCGGCGGCCTCGTCGTTGGTCAGGTAGCGTTGGGGCTGCGCGGGCGCAGGGACAGCAGCGGCGGCAGGCCGCAAGGGAGCGGGTCGCATGGGATGTACCTCCATCAAGCCCGGCCACACCACGCGGCCGGATAGAGGCACTTTCAAGAAAGATGGGCTTCTTGCTAAGGGACGAATTGCAGGGACTGCAAAACGTCCCCCCTTACTACGATGCAACTGGCGAGACCTGCGCCAGACTGCGATAGCCGCCGCGCATCAGCGCCTCGCCACGCCTGACCAGCCGCCGCACGCGGGCACGCAAGGCGCTGTCCTTGTGCCAGTCGGCCACGACGGCATCCGCGCCGAACAGTCCTTCGGCGACTTCGCGCAAGGACGCGCCCGCCAGGGTCGCGTCGAGCGCCTGCAAGGTGTGCAGTTCCAGCACCGCGGCCGGCGTGGGCCGGGAGCGCGCCGCTGCCGCAGGCGCGGCCACGGTCGCGGCGGACAGCGCATCCAGCTCGGTCGCCAGCGTGCGGTAGCGCGCGCAAGGCGCGGCGCAGGCACGGGTGGCGTACAGGTAGGCCATGCCGTCTTCCAGGCCGGGCGCGAGCGCGAGCCGCAGGCAGCAGCCGGGCCAGTGCGACACCAGCACCAGGCGCTTGCCATCATGGATCAGTTGCTTGCGGCCAGGCACGCGCCAGAACTCGAAGGCAGCGGCTTCGGGCGGCGGGTCGGCATCGGGAACAAGCTGCACCACGGCATCATGATCGGGGAACCAGGCCGGATGCGCGTCGCGCGCATCCAGAGCGGGATCTTCCAGCAGGCGCAGGCCCCAAGCCAGCGCCGCGTCCGGCCGCCGGCGACGGCGCCGCCAGTCGCGGCGGTAGCCGGGGTTTCGGCGCAAGTATTCCCACGCCAGTGCGGGGCCGTCGAGGTGCAGGACGTAGAGATAAGCCGCTGTCGGATACCAGTGTTCGGCGCTGCGATCAGTCATGGCGAGACCTCCCTGTGCTTGGGGTGCGTCGCCACGGATTCCGCCGTGCGGGAGCTATCGAAACGCCATCAGGTCGTCATCAAAAAAGGTTAAGCTGTAACTGTCGGTGTCAAGACCGTTTGGCTCCGGCGTGTTGCGGCAATCGTCTGAATGCGACGGCTGCGCAACCCGGAAATGGTGCGCGGCACCGGATACCGTGCCGCAGGCCGCGCCAAAGATCATGACTGTTTGCATCATGCTGGCACCGCTTCGGTGCATCAATGCCGATTGAGACCGTACAGGTCTTGGGTAAGACCGAAATAGTCACAATGCGCCCCGGCTGGCCGGGCTGCGCTGGCCTTCATCAGTCCGTGATCGCGCCGTTCTCCTGCGCCAGCCGGACGTACTCCGACAGTGGGCGCAGCGCCTGGAAATACCGATCCCGCCGCACCGGCAGCTTGCGCGGGCCGACGATGCCGGCTAGGTCGGAGAGCTTGACCGTGCCCAGCGAGGGCATCCCGATACCGAGGTCGATCAGCCCGTAGGCCGTGTCGTCATCCGCAGGGTCGAGCGACACCAGCAGCCAGGTCACATGCGCGTCGGGGGTGAACAGCCGCACTACGGGCAGCGGGTCGAGGTGCTGGCCAGCGGCGAGCGCCGCTCCGTGGGCGAGCAGCCGGGCACGTTCGTCAGCGGTGACAAGTGGCAGGGTCATGGCCGGAACCTCCACGAAACCGAGGATGCGCGGATGCGCTTGTGCGTCGAAGCACGGAACCGCCAAACCGTCTCCGTGCTTTCGTGCGCAAGCACGGATGCGCAAGCCATCGCATCCTTGGAAGAACGCAAGCGCAGAAGCGCAATTGTAGGAAGCCGGAAAGACACGGATGCGATTCCCCGGTTCTGTTGGAATCCGTAGATACGGATTTCCGTAAAAGCACGGAACACCGTTTTTTCGCCAATGAGTTAAAGATAACGTGGTTTTAATTGTCCTTTGATTCGACGCTTCTGTCTATGCAGAAGCGATCCGTTCAGCCAGGCCGACCGGCCGGCGTTACCACCTTCGATGCCGACCTGGCGCAAGCCTTCGGCGCGGCGGTGCGTGCGCTACGGATGGAGCGAGGGATTGCGCAAGAATCGCTGGCGCACCTGGCCGGCATCGAGCGTTCGCACATGGGCAAGATCGAGCGTGGCGAACACATGCCCACGCTGGCGATCATCTTCAAAATCGCCCGCGCACTCGATTGCAGTACGGCGGTGCTGATGGCCGAGACGGAAAGCCAGATCGCGGCGTTCGAGACATAGCCGCAAGCGGAGCGCGCAGCGCCGCAGGCGCGAAGGCGTGAGGGATTGAAGCCGCATGGCCGTGACGGCGAAGTCGGCACGGGGCGCAGCCCGAAAGCCCGGCGGCGCTTTCAGCGCCGACACGCCATCTTGCGCTTGTCGCCACGGGCTTCGAGCCATTCGACCATCACCGATGCGATGCCGGCCCTGAACATGCGGCGCATGAGACAACTGCCGAAACCCTGTGCGTGCGGCGCTGCGATCAGCAGCATCGCGCCCCGCCGCAAGGGACGGGGCGCGGTGGGCGGCCGTCAGGCCGCCTTGGGCTTGCTGCGCGACCAGATCAGGTCGTGCGTGCCGTCCTCGTTCTCGATCAGGCGGGCATAGACCGTCGCCGGGAACGAAGGATCGTCGAGGGACACTGACACGTAGGGCCGCCCGGCTTCGCTGGTCTTCTTCCACCCCGCGCCGATGTCGTGGCCGGCCGCCTGAAGGCGGAAGTCGGGGGCGTTTTCGTTCTCGCCTTTGTCGTTGGCAACCAGCTTGACCTTGACGTTGAGGGTCAGGGTGCGAAGCGTGCCGGTGAAGCCGTCTTTCTCTGCGGTGAAGGTGCCGATGTTTGCCATGATGAATCTCCTTTCGGTTGAACAGGGTTCGCGCCCATCGCGTCCTGTTGTGATCCGACCGGCGGGGGACGGGCTGGCTGCACCGCTTGCGGGCGCAACGCAGTGGAGCGCCTGGAAGCGAAAAGAATTTGTCCCGCGAGGAATGCGCACAGCGCAGGGGAAATTGTTTTCGCTGGAAGGTTGCAGCCATAGAAGCCCGGCCACCGCCAGGATTCACAAACAGACAGGACGCCTTGGGCCGACCCGCTCCGAAAGGAAACATGGCCGGCTCGGCTCCCCGCGCGACGGCTTCACCGGCTTGCGCCCTGGCACGGGCAAGGACAACGCCCAGCGACAAGGTGAAAGCGCCCCTGACGTAGCAGGCGGCCTCTTGCTTGAGGCGTGGCGTGGAAGCTCCATTGCAAGGCCGGGTGGCGTGTCGGTGAACCGTCCTTCGTGACGTACAGGTGACGAACCGCCAGCGTCGAGGACGGCACGCTTTCGTGCAACCTGCGGCAGCAAGCCGGGGCGTAGGCCCACAAGCCCCGACCATTGGGGCGGGGCGCATTCGGAATGTCGTCGGCGTTGTGCGCCGACGCACTTATGGGCTTCGAGGGTTTCCCGCGCACAAGGCTACTTGTGCGCCGCCCCTGCGCGGCCTGCCCGAAGGCGGCGCAGGGGCGCTCTGGCTTTGGGCCTTGAACACCGGGCGCGGCCACCGCCGCGCCCGGATTTTTTGGCATTCCCCGCGCCCAAGACGGAACGGCTTGGGCGCGGGGCTGTTCCCTATTCTTTGGTTTCGATGATCCACCACACGGCACGCGGCAAGGCGCGGCCCGTGATGGGATGCAGGTCTGTCAGGTCGGCGCGCGCCGTCCAGCCGCGAGGCGGACGGTAGCCGCGCACGTCGCCATCGCCATGCCAGCGGCGGGCGCGTACCGTTCCGGGGGCGTAGGTCGCGGCCATGCGGGGGCGGTTCGTGGTGTCGTGGCTCATGGGGGAATCCTCGGCATGAAGCGCCCCGGCCGGAGCCGGGGCGCTATCTGTGGTGCAAGATCACGCGGCCAGTGCCTCGGCCTGCGGCTGCTCATCCGCCATGGCGGCGACTTCCTCCGGCTGTTCGGCTTCCTCGTCCGTCACCACCTCCTGCGCGTCCTGCTGCGGGGCTTCGGCGCAGAAGATGGCGGGCATCCAGCCGGTGCCATCGGCCAGCCGTTCGGCTTCGCTGGCAATGTCGGCCTTCTTCAACTTCGCCAGCCGGGTGACGTGCGCCGGGGCGTACTGTTCCACGGCTTCCAGAATCGCGGCCTTCGGCACATGCTGGAAGTAACCGTCTGCGGTCGGCTTCCACCATGCCGCCATGTCCAGCCCCACCGCTTGCGCCAGTTCTGCGCCGGGCTGGTGCGGCGTAGCGCGGGGCGTCACCACGTCCACCGTGGACGCCACGCACACGGCCAACAGGCGCACCAGTTCATCCTGCGGCTTCGCCAGCAGCGCGGCGAACAGTTCGGCGCTGTCCTCCGGCAAGGCTTCGCCCGCGACTTCCTGCAAGGTGCGCAGCGCCACGGCGGCAGGCGATTCCGACACGTCCGGGGCAAGGCTTTCGAGCCGGTCTTGCTGTTTCAGGCTCACACCCAGCGGCAGATCGTGGCCGTAGTAGCTTTCCTGCAAGACGGTCTGCACCATGCCATGTACCACGGCGGCCAGCGCGGCTTGCGGATGCCGGGCGACTTCGATTTGCAGCGCGGCGGTACGGTGGGCACTCAACCGCTGCGCCAGTCGGTCGGACATGGCGGCGGTCTTGGGGGCGTTGTCCGCTTCCTCTCCTTCGTCGTCGTTGTCGGCTTCGCCTTCGCTGCCGAACCCGTGGCGCAGCCGTTCCAGCGTGCGCAGCGCCTTGGCCTCGGCTTCGCGCAGCAGCCCGCGATGAATCACGGCCTGCCCGTCGCGGTCGATGCTGACGATGGCACCGGCTGCGGCCTTCACGTTGGCCGCATAGTCCAGCAAGCCATCTTCCAGCGCCTGCAACTGCTCGCCCAGGCGCTCGCCTTCCTCCTGCAAGGCATCGGCCTTTTCCTCGTCCTCGTCGTCCAGCGCGGCATCCACGGCTTCGGCCACTTCCTGCATCTTGGCTTGCAGCTTCTCGATACGCTGCGCGTCGCGCTTGTTCGGGCTGCGGCGTTCCCTCGGCGCACTCTGGAAGGCTTGCAGGTCGGCATGGGTCATGCTCGGCGTGGCATCCACCCAAGCCCAACCCTCGGCCTGCACCTCGGCGGCGATGCCTGCCAGCTTGTCTTGCGCCAGCCGTTCCAGCAGCGCGGCATCGGTCAGATACACGCCCTTGTCGCCTTCCGCGAACAGGTCGCGGCGGATGCCGCCGCCTGCCTGCTGGTAGCCGTCCAGCCCGACGAAACGCACCAGCGGATGCCGGTAGGCGTCGATTTCCCGTTCGGTCAGGCGGTCGCGCAGGTTGTGCGGGCTGCGCTGCCATGTCGGCGCATCGTAGAACGCGGCCTCCTGCGCGGCGTGATCGTCGGTGATGGCAAGGGCCATCAACTGATCGAGCGTCACGGCTTCGGCGCGGTAGTCGGCCAGCAGCCGGGGCGAGACGTTCGCCAGCTTCAAGCGGCGCTGCACCACCAGCGGGGACACGCTGAAATCTGCCGCTATGTCCTCGATGGGTCGGCCTTCGGCCACCAGCGCGGCGAATGCCTCGAACTGGTCGGCGGGGTGCATGGCTTCGCGCTGCACGTTCTCGGTCAGGCTGGCCGTGCGGGCGGTGCCATCGGCCACCAGCAGGCAAGGCACGTCCCATTCCTTGCTGATGCGGTGCTTCTTCGCCAGCAGCTTCAACGCGGCGAGGCGTCGGCCACCGGCGACCACTTCGTAATGCTCGCCATCGGCGGCGGCGATCACGATCAGGTTTTGCAGCAGGCCCACACGCTGGATGGATGCGGCCAGTTCGGGAATGGACATGCGCGGGGTCTTGCGCACGTTGCGCCCGGTCGCGCGCGACACCAGCCGCGACAGCGGAACCAGAATCAGATTCTTGGTCGGGTCGGCTGCTTCCAGCGCAGGGGCTTGGATGGCGCGGGCTTCGGTTTGGGTAATGGCGTTCATGGTGATAACTCCTATCGGTTCAGGGATGCAGCAGCGAAGAAAGCGGCTAGGGCTGCTGCCTGCCCCTGCCGCGTGGGGAATCAGGCTTTCAACTGGCGCAGGCCATCGGCCAGCATCCAGAGGGCGCGATTGAGGCGCACATCGGAATCAATGCCCTGCACCGGGCGGGTTTGCTGGCGGCGACCGTTGGCGCTGCGCCCATGCAATCCACCTTTGGTCAGGTTTTCTTGGGTGCGGTTGAACACGCTCCACAAGTCCGGGCGGCGGTCGTCGAACCGGCGCGGCATCAGGATTTGTGATTCGGTGATGGGCGCGGGCTTGTTGTCGGTAGGGTCGTACTTGAGAGCCAGCGCGGAACGGGCGAACACTTCGGCTTCGCCTTCATCCAAGGTGATCGCGCGCATGGCATCGCGGGAATCCTTCACCCGGTCGAAACCGCGCAAGACTTCGTAAGCGCCTTCGATGACATGCCCGGAAACGTCGCCTTTGTGGGGCACGCGCACATCGGCCACGGTGTCGCCGCACACAAGGCTATTGCTGCACACGAACCGGAACATGCCGGCCAGCATCTGATAGCTGCTGGTGCCATCGTGCGAGTTCAACAACACGATTTCATTGGCTTCCGCTCCGTTGATCTGGCTCGCGTGCCGCAGGCGCAGCATGTGTTTGGTGTGCTCGCGCTTGCCTTCGTCGCGCACGCGGGTTTGCGTCACCATGAAGGGCTGGAATCCTTCTTTGCGAAGCTCGGCCAGCACGGCGGCGGTGGGGATATAGGCGTACCGCTGCGAGCGGCTTTCGTGCGGGGCATCCGCGAAGATGGACGGGGCCACGCGGTGAATCTGGTCATCGGACAGCGGGTAGTCGCTGCGCAGCGAAGGGGAGCGGGAAGCGAAACGGGATGCGAGTTGCATGGTCTTTCTCCTGACGAAAAGGGTTTGCTGTTCACACCGCACACCGGATTCCTAGATTCGGAGCCCAGCCTTTCGGCTGTTCGGTGCGGTTGGCACGAGGAACCCGGTTGGCCCTGTTGCCACCGTCTTTCCTGAGTTCATCGCCCGCGGCCAAAGGAGCGCGCGGACGGGGGCCGTCAAGGAAACAAGCGCAGGGTTGGTGCGGCCCGCAGGCGCAGCCGAGGACACGGCCCTGCGCGCCTTGACGGCACACGGGAGCGGGCTACGGTCGCGAACAAGGTGATGGAGTCAGGAGAGATGGCTGGACAAGGCAACGGCCGCCCTGGTGTGCTGAACCGCACGCAAGCGAAGCGCGCAGGCCCGAAGCTGGAAGCCGGGCCGTAGGCGTCAGCCGAGCGGAGCGAGGGAACGATGGAAGCCCGTCAGGGGCGAGACTCGCGTAGCGAGGCTCGATGCGCAGCACGACAGCGCGACCGGCCATGTTTCCTGGCCGGGGACGCCCATTCCGCCTTTGCGTTGTTGTCGGAGCTGATGTCGAAATCGGGGCGTTTTTGGGCGAATTTCGACTGGAGTAAAGACAAGCTGCTGCCTATCGTGGGGGCTTCATCACTTCCTGGGCTTCCCATGACAACACCACCCTCTGCCGATGCTTCAACGCCCGGCACGCCACCCCAAGGCATCTTTCTGCCCTCGATGGTCTGGACGACCGACCGCGCGACAGTCGCAGCGGAGAAGAAACGCCTCCTTGCCCTGCATCAGCAGCTCAATGCCGTGGTGAACAACGCGCACCATGCCGACGAATGCGCCACCTGGCACATGATGGCCGAGGCATCGCTGTTCCAGTTGGATCACGACATTGACGCGCTATTCGACTGGCTGGAAGCCAACGAACGCGGAGTACGGCGAGAGCGCCCGGACAGGATGTACGACTGACGCCGTACAGTGCCGATCCGGCGCGAGCCGGTTCGGCTGCATTGAGGGGCGCCAAGCGCAGCGCGGCGGGGATGGCCGCATGGCCTTCCCCTGGAGTGCAAGCGAAGCGCGCAGCGCCCCGGCAGGGGCGCGAAGGCATCAACCCGCGTCGTCAGGGCGCAGGCTGGATTCCGCGACCGGCATCCAGGGCGAGGTCGAATTGATGAAGTAGCGCCGGCCGAGCGCGTACAGCCCGCAAGGCCCGGCAGGCCGATAGAACCCGGTGACGCGGCGATGGAACTGCACGCCGAAGTCATTGGTGTAGATCACCGCATCGCCGACCTTGAAGCGCAGCGGTTGACCGTTCTCCGGCGCGAACGGCTTGCGCGCGTCGTGCTGCGCCGAGACTTCGATGACCCAATCGTGATGGCTGCTCATGGCATGAACTCCTGAAAGATTACCGGGCGGAATTGCCCGACCCTTCCGGGGCACGGCGCAGCGCAAGCAGTCAGGGGGCGCAGACGGCCGCCAGGACGCAAGCGCCATCGGCGCGCAGCCCTTGACGGCGCGAACGCTGTGGCACGATGAAGGGAACAGCAAGACCGCCTCTCCGTCCATGCACATCGGCATGGCAGATTCGCCAGACACCATCTGGCTTTTTCGAGGCAGCGTTGCATGAAGGTGCAAAGGACGCGGACGCAGCAAAAAAATAGCGCGTCATCCCGAAGGACAACGCGCCGGATCAATGCCGCGCGATCAGTGCGCGGTCATCGCCTGCAACTGCTCGATCACGCCGGGTTCAACGAACACGCATGGCTGCTTGTCCTCGATCGGCACATTGAACACATCGGCGAACACCTCGCGTTTCAGGTGCGCCAGGCGACCAGTCCGATGCGCCTGATCGGGCTTCATGCGAGCGGCGCCCGCCGCAGCGCGGCTGCGCTGCGGATCGCATTCGACCAGCGCGACAAAGCCATCGTCGGACAGCTTCTGATGTTCAGGGCACAAGCCCCAGCCTGTCGCCGTGTGGCGCTCCATGCTCGCGCGCAGGCGCTTGTCCAGCAGGATGGCGCCGGTGTCGAAGCGAGCGCCGCAGACCAGGCAAACGTGTTGTTCGAGGAAAACGTGCGATTTGTCGTTCATGACGGTCTCCGGTTGCACGGGCGGAATTGCCCGGAACCGTCGCCAGCACGACGCAGCGCAGCCGTCAGGGGTCAAGGACGGCCACGGGCCGCAAGCGTGCTCGCACGCGCAGCCCTTGACGGCGAGAACGACGTGATACGGTGAAGGGGACAGCAAGACCGCCCCACGTCATGCACAAACCTTGGCATGCTGAATTTCCGAAACACTGTCTCGGAAATCCCAGACGATCAGCGCGATCCGCGCGCTACCGCCAACAGGACACCGAAACCGACCAGCAGCCCACCGAAGGCGCGGTCGATCCAGTGGCGCACGGCCAGCAGCCGATCGCGCACGGCGCCGGCGGAGAAGCACAAGGCCACCAGGCTGAACCAGGCCATGTGCGCCACCGAGATGAACGCGCCGTAGCCGATCTGCACCGCCAGCGGCGTGTCCGGCCGTACCACCTGCATGAACAGGCTAACGATGAACACCGTGGTCTTCGGATTCAGCGCATTGGTCAGGAAGCCGGTGCGCAGCGCCGCCGCATCCGACAGCGACGCCACGGTGCTGTCAGCCAGCGGGCCGGCAGGCTTGGCCCGCAGCATCTTCACGCCGAGATAGATCAGATAGACGGCACCGACCAGCTTGATGGCGTTGAACAGCCACAACGACTGCTGGATCAGCAGGCCCACGCCGACCAGCGTATAGGTGACGTGGACGAGCACGCCCAGGCCGATGCCCAGGGCCGTCAGCACACCGGCGCGGCGCGACAGCATCAGGCTGTTGCGCGTGACCATCGCAAAGTCCGGCCCAGGGCTGATGACGGCCAGCAAGGTGATTGTGATGACAGCTATCAGTTCGGTCATGGCGTATCCTGTCGAAAAGCAACGTATTAAGGCGATGCTATCGACAATAAGGCCCAGTGAATAACGATGATTTCTGACATTAATGGTGAGCCTGATTCACCATCGAACGATGCGCGCCTGCCTTCGCTGCTCGCGCTGCGCTGCTTCGAGGCGGCGGCCCGGCTGGAGAACTTCAGCCACGCGGCCAACGAACTGCACCTGACCCACGGCGCGGTCAGCCGCGCCGTGCGCCTGCTCGAAGACGAGCTGGGCGTGGCCCTGTTCGAGCGGCGCAGCCGGCGCGTGTTCCTGACCGATGCCGGCCGCACCCTGGCGCGGGCCGTGGGCAACGGGCTGGATCTGATGCGCCAGGCCGTCGGCGAGCTGCGCGCCAGCGCCCGCCAGGGGCGGCGCTGGGTGCTGTCGTGCGAGCCAACGCTGCTGATGCGCTGGCTGATCCCGCGCTGGCCAGCCTTCCAGGCCCGGCATCCAGGGATCGACGTGCATCTGGTCGCCGGCGGCGGGCCGTTCTCCTTCGCCAGCGGCATCGACCTGGCCATCCGCCGCGACGACTTCCCCTGGCCCGAGGGCTACCACGCCGAATCTCTGTTCGCGGAAAAGGTCGGCCCGGTCTGCCGACCGGACAAGGTGGCGACCTGGTTCTCCACGAAAAAGGCCAGCGCCGCGCTCAAGACCGGCGCGCCGCGCTTGCATTCGCGCACGCGGCCGGGCGCATGGTCGGAATGGGCGGTAGCCGCAGGCCAGCCCGTACAGGATGCGGCGGGACAAACCTTCGAGCACTTCTATTTCAGCTTGCAGGCGGCCGTGGCCGGCCTGGGCGTGGCAATCGGCCCGTGGCATCTGGTGCGCGACGACCTTGACAGCGGTGTGCTGACTGCGCCGCTGGGCTTTGTCGAGGACGGTTCGCGCTACTGCCTGCTGTCGCCGCAGCCCTTGCAGCCCGACGGCCCGCAGGCCGATTTGCTGGACTGGCTGCGGGCGATGGCATAGCAGGTAGCGGTCGCAGCAAAAAAGGGGGCCGAAGCCCCCTGGATCAGATCAGGCCACGTTCGGCAAATGATGTCGTTTTCGTGCCGCCGACGATGATGTGATCCAGTACGCGCACATCCACCATCGACAACGCCTCCCGAAGCCGCTTCGTCAGCACCCTGTCGGCTGCGCTTGGCTCGGGATTTCCGCTCGGGTGGTTGTGGCTGATGACCAGCGCCGCCGCGTTGAGCCGAAGCGCCTCCTTGACCACTTCACGCGGATGCACTTCGGCCGAGTCGATCGTGCCGTGGAACATCTCCCTGTATTCGATCAGCCGATGCTGCGTGTCCATGAACAGCACCGCGAACACCTCATGCTCGAAGCCGGACAGCTTGGCAAACAGGTACTCCTTGACGGCCGCCGGTGAAGTGAACGAAGTACCACGCTGCATCTTCTGGTCAATGACCAGGCGCGCGGCTTCCAGAATCTGATCCGCAGACGCCAGGGCATAGCGCCCGTGAGAGTCACGCACCAGCAAAGCATCATCGAACGAGGAAAAGGACAGTTGCGACATGATCGTGCTCCGGTTGCTCGGGCGGAATTGCCCGGAACCGTGGTCAGCACGGCGCAGCGCAAGCTGTCAGAAGGTCAAAGACGGCCGCCAGGACGCAAGCGCGCATGGCGCGCGCCGCCTTTGACAGCGAGAACGACGTGATACGGTGAAGGAGACAGCAAGACCGCCTACACCCCGCCCACTGCACAAAGTCGGCTTTTGGGGCAAGCGGAGCGCGCAGGCCCGTGGAGCAAAAGCGTCGGGGAAGATTTCCCAGACACTGTCGGGGAAATTTCCATAGCGGCGGCCGAGGGCCGAAGGCGTCAGGGGGAAAAGCCGGATGGCCGCGATTCGGCACGAAGCGCGGGGCGCAGCCCGCACACCCGACGGCGGCACGCCGGGACGCCCAACATGGGCATCAAAGGAAAAGGGGACTTGGGGAAACTGCTGCGCTGGAACACGCCATGCTTGTCCGGTGGCGTTCTTTCCCTTGGCTCTTATCCGGCTCCTAGACCAGACAGGCAGGGCATCTTGGGCAGCGTGGCACGGGCGCTAAACCCGCATGGGGACTGGCTTTCCGGCGATCAGGCCGCTTGAAAATTCTGTTTGACAAAACTATCGAACAGATTGTTCAGCTTGAGTTGCACATCCCAGGCGCCCAGGCGGTAGTTAGGCCATGGCATCCACCGTGGTGTAGCCAGGCAAGGTAACCGTGTTGCCGGGGTTGGCGAACCGCGCTCCCACATAGTTCAGGCCGCCGCCCAGGCCAAACCGTGCCCCAGTGCCTGGTCACCCACAGGTTCGCGCTGTGCCGGGGAGTCAGCGTGGGCCGCTTGCCTTGTACAGGCTGGCCCGCATCCGTCGCAGGCGAGGTGGTCATCTCACCATCCAAGAAGGCATAACCGGCCCAGATCTGCCAAGTGGGCGCCACTTCGCTGGCAAAGGTTAACTCAACCCCGTTGGTCCGCTGCACGCCCAGCGGAACCAGGGTGTTGGCCACGGGGTCACGCTGCCCGTCGCCATGGGATAGCTTGGTTCACACGCCAACCTTATATGGTTTGCCGGGGTGCTGCCTCTGCTGCGGCCCTCGTTATCAGAGGAGCCGCAACGAAAAAGGGTTAGCAGATGAGTACCTGCTAACCCTTGGAACGACTGGCGGAGAGGGCGGGATTCGAACCCGCGGTGGGGATTAGCCCACACACGCTTTCCAGGCGTGCGACTTAAACCGCTCATCCACCTCTCCGGAGCCCTCCATTATAGATGCTGCATAGACACTTTTTCAAAGATCTGACTGTTCCCTTGAAAAAACATGCTTCCTCACGGATCCCAAGATGAAACATCCGGGTTCCCCGCCTTTCAGGATGCCTCTCGCCCGCGACCCAAGAAATGGAACCGCATCAGGGTACGCTCCCGTGCTCTGGCGTGGTCCACTACCGGCAGTGGATAGTCGATGCCTAAACGCAGTCCACAGGCCTGCAATTCCAGCGGCTTCATGCTTGCAGGGAAGTGGAGGTGCTTATCAGGAACACACGCCAGCTCCGGGAGATAGCGGCGGATGAACCTGCCATCGGGGTCAAACTTCTGCGACTGCGCCACCGGGTTGAAGATGCGAAACCAGGGCTGAGCGTCACAGCCGGTTGACGCCGCCCATTGCCAGCCGCCATTGTTGGCAGCCAGGTCGTAGTCGTTCAGGTGCTGGGCAAAGAAGCGCTCGCCACGGCGCCAATCGATACCCAAATCCTTGGTCAAAAAGCTCGCCACCACCATGCGCAGCCGGTTGTGCATGTAGCCCGTTTGCAGCAGTTGGCGCATGGCGGCGTCGACCAACGGATAGCCAGTGCGCGCCGCGCACCATGCCTGCCAGTACTCAGGCGCGTCATCCCACTGGACGCGGTCGTACTCGGGGCGAAATGCCTGGGTGACCACGTGCGGGTGGTGCCACAGAATCATGAAATAGAAGTCGCGCCACGCCAGTTCGGACAGCCAGGTCTGCGCGCCTTCGCAGCCTAGCGCGGCCTGTCGCGCGGCCAGTGAGGCCAGTTGGCGGATCGACACGGTGCCAAAGCGCAGATGCACCGACAGGTAGGACACGCCTTTGCGCCCAGGAAAGTCGCGCGCCAGCTTGTAAGCTGCCATGCGCGGCAGGAAATCCTGCAGCAACTGCTGCGCGCCGCGCGAGCCCACAGGCAGCTGCAAATCAGCCAGGTTGGTGGCCACGAAGCCCAGATCCGCCAGCGTGGGCAGCCGCTCCCCCGCCGGGGGCACGGCCAGGTGATGTGAGTGGCGCTCCACGGGATAAGGCTTGGTCTGGAAGGCATCCAGCTTCTGCAGCCAAGTGCGTTTGTATGGCGTGAAGACGCTGTAGGGCTGGCCCTGCTGGTTCAGCACCTCGCCCTGCTCCAGCAGCACCTGGTCCTTGTAGTCGCTGAACGCGATGCCACACGCCGCCAGGCCGTCTGCCACGCGTCGGTCGCGGGCCAGGGCTGCAGGTTCGTAGTCGCGATTGGCCAGCACTTCGCGCACGCCCAGGCTGCGGGCCAATTGCACGATGCACTGCACCGCCGTACCGTGGCGCACGATCAGGCCGCCACCGGGGGCGCCGCTGCGCGCCGCCAGCGCGCGCAGGTCCTCATCCAATGCGCACACGCTGGCGTGAATGAACTCCACCCGCCGATCGCACCGGGTCGGCAGCTCATCGAGGATGTCGGTGTCAAAGACGAAGACGCAGTACACGCGCTCGAAACGGCGCAGTGCGTGGTAAAGGGCGGCGTGGTCATGGCAGCGCAGATCGCGCCGCAGCCACACAAGGGCGCTGGCTTGCATGGGACGGGAAGGACTGGTCTGGCTGATGGCGCGGCAGTGCCCCTCAGGCCTGCATCACCACGGGGCCGCCCTGCTCCAGCGCCCGCTGGTAGGCCGGACGCGCCCGCATACGCTGGCGGTAGGCCACCAGGTGCGGCCAGGCCGTTTCGTCGCCCCCGCGCGCGAGGGCCGCCTCCACGGCAAAGCTCATCTGAAAGTCGGCCATGGTCAGGTGGCCCCCGGCGAACCAGTCGTGCTGTGCCAGGTGCGCGTCCATGAAAGCCAGCGCGGTTTGCACATTCGGGCCGATGAGTCTTTGCTGCACTTTGGCGCACAGGGTGCGCGCGATGGGGCGCACAAAAAACGGCATGGGCTGGCGCGCAATGGTGTCAAACACCAGCTTCATCACCAGCCAATTCATCAGGGACCCCTCGGCGTAGTGCATCCAGAACCTGCACTGGCGCTGTTCTGCCGTGCCGCGCGCGGGTTCCAGATGGGCCAGATCCGCCGGCGCCTGTGCGCCGTAGCGCTCGGCCAGATACTCGATGATGGCGCCAGATTCGGCCACCACCATGTCGCCTTCGGTGATGACGGGCGACTTGCCCAGCGGGTGCACCCGCTTGAGCTCTGGGGGCGCCAGCCTGGTCGCGGGGTCACGCGAGTAACGGCGGATGTCGTAGGGCACGCCCAGTTCTTCCAGCAGCCACAGAATGCGCTGGGAGCGCGAGGTTTCCAGGTGGTGAACGGTCAGCATGGGCGGCATGGTAGTGCAGTCGCGCGCGAAGGGTTGGCGCCTGCCGCGGCACGGCGTGCCCCGCCATGGGTGTGCTGTCCCTCGCGCCGAGGCCCGGACCCACGTCCCACACTTCGCCAAAGGAGCGCGGGGCGCTTTGCAAACTATATTTTTGATAGCTTATAGCGCTTACTCATCAACGCTTAGCGCCGATTTTCATCCAAAGACGGATCAACGCCGGCTGTAGATCTGGTCAAACAGTGCGCCGTCCGCAAAATGCTCCCGATTGGCCTTGGCCCAGCCACCGAAAGCCTGGTCGATGGTGGCCAGTGTGAGCTTGGGGAATTGCTTGTCGTACTGGGCCTTGGCCTTCTCGCTGGTTGGACGGTAGAAGTTCTTTCCAGCAATGTCCTGCCCCTCGTCGGAATAGAGGTAGGCAAGGTACTCCTCCGCCAGCGCGCGCGTGCCCTTCTTGTCCACCACCTTGTCCACCACCGCCACCGTGGGTTCGGCCAGGATGGACAGCGATGGCACGACGATCTCGAACTTGTCCTTGCCGAACTCCTTGAGCGCAAGAAACGCCTCGTTCTCCCAGGCCAGCAGCACGTCGCCCACACCGCGCTGCACGAAAGTGATGGTCGAGCCGCGCGCACCCGTGTCGAGTACCGGCACGTTTTTGTAGAGCTTGGACACGAAATCCTTGGCTTGAGTGTCGCTGCCGTACTTGCGCTTAGCGAATTCCCAGGCGGCAAGATAGTTCCAGCGCGCCCCGCCGCTGGTCTTGGGGTTGGGGGTGATGACTTGCACGCCGGGCTTGACCAAGTCATCCCAATCCTTCACGCCCTTGGGGTTGCCCTTCCTCACCAGAAACACGATGGTGGAGGTATAGGGCGCCGAGTTGTGCGGGAGGCGCTTTTGCCAAGCGGGCGCCAGCAGGCCGTGCTGGGCCAGCGCATCCACGTCTCCGCCCAGGGCCAGCGTAGCCACGTCGGCGTCGATGCCATCGATGATCGAACGCGCCTGCTTGCCCGAGCCGCCGTGCGACTGTTTGAACTGCACTTCCTGCCCCGTCTTGGCCTTCCAGTGGCGTGCGAAGGCCTGGTTGTAGGCCACATAGAGTTCACGCGTGGGGTCGTAGGACACGTTGAGGAACTGCGCGGGCTGGGCGAACGACGGCAAAGACGTCAGGGACATGACCGCCGTCAGGGCGGTGGCCAGGGGAAACTTGATAAAGTCGCGGCGATTGTTCATGAAGGGCTTTCGTTGCAGGGTGCGTCGGTGCGGTTCACCGATGCAAGGCATTCTGGAAGTCGCCCTTCAAAATCCAAACCAATAAGATTTCAGTTCGTTATTCCATTGACGTCTGAAGTTTCAGCAAGGAATCGCTCCATGGCACGTACCGTCCACTGCATCAAGCTCGGCAAGGAAGCCGAAGGCCTCGACTTTGCGCCCTACCCCGGCGATCTGGGCAAACGCATCTATGACAACGTGAGCAAGCAAGCCTGGGCCGACTGGATCAAGCACCAGACCATGCTGGTCAACGAGAACCGCCTGAACCTGGCCGACGCGCGCGCCCGTCAATACCTCGCCCGCCAGATGGAAAACCACTTCTTCGGCAGCGGCGCAGACGCTGCGGCGGGTTATGTGCCGCCCAGCGCGTAACGCAGTGCAGCGCTGCAAGAAGCGGTTTCGCTAAAACCACTTCTTTGGCACGGCGCAGACGCTGAGGCTGGCTGCGTCCCGCCTGGCGCATGACGCAGCGCTGCGCCAAAGCAGCGCCTCTTTGCAGTCGCCCCCGTCGCATCACTGTGGCGGGGGCGTTGCCGTTGTAGCCCACGGCGCCTGGCAGGCGGCCCAGGCCCGGCTCCCTGAGGAGATATTCATGTTGCCGTCGGTGTCATTGCTGGACTCGTTCCAGTTCTCACAGTTCACCACCCTGCTGGTGATCTACCTTGTGGCCATCACGGCCGAGGCCATGTCTGGCGCGCTGGCCGCAGGCCGGCGCAACATGGACATCTTCGGTGTCAGCGTGATCGCCTTTGTGACCGCGCTGGGCGGCGGCACCATCCGTGACATGGTGCTGGGCCACTACCCGATCGGCTGGACGCAGCACCCGGAATACGTGTACCTGGTGATTTCCGCAGGCCTGCTGACGACGGTGGTCGCGCGCTACCTGCACCGGATCAAGCGCGTGTTCCTGCTGCTGGACGCCATGGGGCTGATCGCGTTCTCGCTGATCGGATGCAATGTGGCCCTGGAACTGGGCTACCCGCCCGTGGTGGTGGTGATGTCCGGCATGCTCACGGGCATCAGCGGCGGCATCCTGCGCGACGTGCTGTGCAACCAGGTGCCCGTGGTCTTTCGGCGCGAGCTGTACGCCAGCGTGTCCCTGGCCGTGTGCCTGCTGTTTCTGGGACTGCGCACGATGGAAGTGGAAAACAACCTCAGCACTTTGGTGTGTTTCGCCGCCGGCCTGGCGCTGCGGCTGCTGGCACTGCACTACCACTGGCGCCTGCCGGTGTTCTCGTACCAGCAGCGCTGGGAATGACACTGTTTCTGTAATCTTTTCGCGCCTCCCAACACCATGTCCGAACCGATTGAATGGCTGGAAGACGGCACGCCCTACAGCCCGCGCTTCTCAGACCGGTACCACAGCGAGCAAGGCGGCCTGGAACAAGCCCGCGGCACATTTCTTGCCGGTTGCGGCCTGCCCCAGGCCTGGCAGAACCAGCCGCAGTGGCGCGTGCTGGAAACCGGCTTCGGCCTGGGCCTGAACTTCCTCGTGACCTGGGCCGCGTGGCGCGCCGACCCCCACCGGCCACAGCGGCTGCACTTCGTTTCCTGCGAGGCCTGGCCCGTGAGCGCGGCCGATCTGCTGCGCGCCGCTCCCATCGATTCCACACTGCAATCGCTGGCCCAGCAGTTGGCGGCGCAGTACTGGGGCTTGCTGCCGGGCGTGCACCGGCTCTCGTTCGACGGCGGGCAGGTGCTGCTCACGCTGTACATCGGTGACGCGCAAGCCCTGCTGAGGCAGCAGCAGCCCACGGCGGATTCGGTGTACCTGGACGGCTTCGACCCCCAGCACAACCCGCAAATGTGGGACATCCACACCCTCAAGGCCGTGGCGCGCTGCTGCCGTCGCGGCACCCGCCTGGCGACGTGGACGGTGGCGCGCGGCGTGCGGGACGGGCTGGTGCAGTGCGGCTTCGAGGTGCAGAAGGTGCCGGGTGTCCGCCCCAAGCGCGACAACCTGCAGGCCACCTACGCGCCCCGCTGGGAGCCACGCGCCGGCCAGCCCGTGCTGCCAGACGCCACGGTGGCCGCCCCGGCCCGCTGCCTGGTGGTGGGCGCAGGACTGGCGGGCACCGCCGTGGCGGCCAGCCTGGCGCACCGTGGCTGGCAGGTACAGGTGCTGGACCGGGCCGATCACCCTGCCGCCGGTGCATCCGGCCTGCCGGCGGGGGTGTTCGCGCCCAACGTCTCGCAGGACGACAACCTGATCTCGCGCCTGTCGCGCGCGGGGGTACGCACCACGCTGAATACGCTGGCGCAGCTTCCAGCCGAGACGCGCGGCACCGTCTGGAGCGCGTGCGGCACGCTGGAGCACCGTGTGGACGGCACCACAGGATTGGCCTGGAGCGAAGGGCCTGGCCTGGACTGGAGTCGCCCCGCAACACCCGCACAACTGCAGGCCAACGGCTTATCGGCAGACACGGTGGCCTGCTGGCACGAGCACGCAGGCTGGGTGCGCCCTCCCCAGCTCATCGCCCACCTGCTGAACGACCCGGCCATCCGCTGGCGCGGCAGCGCGGCGGTGGCGGAGTTGCGCCGCACCACCGTCGACGGCCAGCCCCTCTGGCAGGCACTGGACGCCGAAGGGCACGTACTGGCCGAGGCGGAACTTGCCGTGGTTTGCGCCGGGCACCACACCGGCCCGCTCACGCACGCGCATTGGCCCATGAATCCGCTGCGCGGCCAGTTGGCCTGGGGCCTGCATGCCCAGGCCCCCGCGGGCGCTCCCTGGCCGCCCCAGCCGCTCAATGGCAACGGCAACCTGGTGCCCCGTGTGCCGCTGCAGGACGGCGCAGGCTGGGTGCTGGGCTCCACGTTCGAGCGCCTGAAGACCGCCCTGCCCCCCAGCCCTGACGACCACGCCAAGGGCTTGGCCACCAACCAGGCCAAACTGCACGCGCTGCTGCCCCCCCTGGGCACTGCCATGGACGCCGCCTTCACCCAGGCTGCCACCACGCCGGACGGCCCCGTGCGCACCTGGGCGGCCGTGCGCTGCGGCGCGCTGGACCGCCGCCCCATCGTGGGGCCGGTGGACTCGGTGCGCCAACCCGGCCTGTGGCTGTGCACTGCCATGGGCGCGCGCGGGCTCACGCTGTCATTGCTGTGCGGCGAACTGATCGCCGCGCGGCTGCACAGTGAGCCCCTGCCGCTGGACGCCCCTCTGGCGCGTGCGTTGAGCAGCGAGCGCTGGCTAGGGTATGAGCCACAGTGAACCCGACATGCATTTCATATACAAATAACGGAATATATGAAGCATTAAAAAATAGTTTGTCTTTATAAGACAGACTTTTAAAGTGCGCCCATCGATGCTGCGGGCGCCATTCGGGGCCCGGCGGCACCTGTGTTGAAACGCCCACGGCCCTGCCATGTACCAGTACACCGAATTCGACCGCCAGTTCGTCCACCTGCGCGCCCAGCAATTCCGCGATCAGCTCGAACGCTGGCAGCGCGGCGAGTTGACCGACGAGCAACTGCTGCCCCTGCGCCTGCAAAACGGCTGGTACATCCAGCGCTACGCGCCCATGGCCCGCATCGCCGTGCCCTATGGCGACATCAACAGCGCTCAGCTGCGCATGCTGGCCCACATCGCCCGCGAATACGACCGCCCCACGCCCGAGCTGCTGGCCCATGCCCAGGCCACGCAGGACCAGCTGCAGGCCGCCCAGCCGGGCCTGACACTGGCCGCGCCCCCGCTGCGCTACGGCTACGGCCACTTCACCACGCGCACCAACGTGCAGTTCAACTGGATTCCCATCACCCGCGCGGCCGACGTGATGGACCTGCTGGCCAGCGTGCACATGCACGGCATCCAGACCAGCGGCAACGACATCCGCAACATCACCTGCGAGGCCTACGCCGGCATCGCCGAAGACGAGATCGTGGACACCCGGCCGTTCGCCGAGATCACGCGCCAGTGGAGCTCGCTGCACCCCGAGTTCACCTACCTGCCGCGCAAGTTCAAGATCGCCTTCAACGGCGCCGCGGAAGACCGTGCCGCCACCGGCTGGTATGACATCGGCCTGCAGGCGCTGAAGAACGCGGCCGGCGAGGTGGGCTTTGCCGTCAAGGTGGGCGGCGGCATGGGGCGCACGCCCGTCATCGGCACCGTGGTGCGTGAATTTCTGCCGTGGGACCAGCTGCTGAACTACATCGAAGCCATCGTGCGCGTGTACAACAGCTACGGCCGCCGCGACAACAAGTGGAAGGCGCGCATCAAGATCCTGGTCAAGAGCGAAGGCCAGCAGTTCATCGACGCGGTGGAGGCCGAATACCGCGCCATCCTGGAGCAGGACGGCGCCCCCCACACCATCACCCAGGCAGAGCTGGACCGCGTGACCGGCCATTTCGTCGTGCCACCGCTGCGGCCTGCCGGCCGCCCGCATGGCGTGAACACCTCCGGCCAGCTGTACCAGCGCTGGCTGCAGCAGAACGTGCGCGGCCACCGCATGGCCGGCCTGAAGGCGGTGACACTGTCGTTCAAGCGCGTGGGCTTTGCGCCCGGCGATGCCGACGGCGACACGCTGGACGCCCTGGCCCAGCTGGCCGACCAATTCAGCGCCGGCGAGGCGCGCCTGACGCACGAGCAGAACCTGCTGCTGCCCTGGGTGCACGAAGCCGACCTGCCCGCGCTGTACGACGCCGCACGCAAGCTGGGCCTGGCGCAGCCCAATATCGGCATGCTGACGGACATGATCGCCTGCCCGGGCGGCGACTTCTGCTCACTGGCCAACGCGCGTTCACTGCCCATCGCCGCGGCGATCACCGAGCGCTACCAGGATTTGGACGAACTGTTCGACATCGGCCCCATCGACCTGCACATGAGCGGCTGCATCAACAGCTGCGGCCACCACCACAGCGGCCACATCGGCATCCTGGGCGTGGACAAGGACGGCAAGGAGTGGTACCAGATCACGCTGGGCGGCTCCGACGGTACGCAGCTGTCCGGCCCGGCCATCGGCGGCAAGGTGGTCGGCCCGTCGTTCTCGGCCGCCGAAGTGCCCGACGTGATCGAGGCGCTGCTGGACACCTACCGCGCGCTGCGCAAGGGCAACGAGCTGTTCATCGACACCCTGCGCCGCGTGGGCCAGGACCCCTTCAAGGCCGCCGCCAACGGCGCGCGCCATCCCAAGGCGGCCGAAGAAGCCGTGGCCTGACCCCATCCGAAAGATCTCGAACACTATGAAAATCATAGCTGCTGGCGCTTTGTCCCTGGGCGCTGACGACCTCAAAACCCTGCAGATCACCAACGACGCCGACCTGGCCGCGCTGGCCGCCGAAGGCGCGCTGGAGGGCGTGCAGCGCATCGAGCTGCAGTTCCCCAAGTTCACCGACGGCCGTGCCTACAGCCAGGCCCTGCTGCTGCGCCGTCGCTACCGCTTTGCGGGCGATATCCGCGCCACGGGCGACGTGCTGATCGACCAACTGGTGCACATGCACCGCAGCGGCTTCAGCAGCGCGGTGCTGGCGCCCGGCGTGGACCCGGCCGCGGCCGAACGCCAGTTCGCGCGCTATGCCGCCTTCTACCAGGGCGACGTGCTGGAGCCGCGCCCGCTGTTCGCCCGGGAGGCCGCATGAGCGCCACCACGGCGGTCAACGCCGCCGAACTCGCCCGCGTCAACGCCGAGCACGGCCACGATGCCGCCGCCCTGGTGGCCTGGGCGCTGGGCCTGGGCCAGACGCCCATCGTCACCACCAACTTCCGCCCGTTCGAGGCCGTGATCCTGCACCTGGTCACCCGCGTGCAGCCGGGCGTGCCCGTGGTCTGGATGGACAACGGCTACAACACCGAGGCCACCTACCGCTTTGCCGACGCGGTGACGAAGCAGCTGGGGCTCAACCTGAAGATCTACCTGCCGCGCCGCTCGCGCGCCCACCGCGAGGCCGTCGAAGGCCCGACGCCCGCGCTGGACGACCCGCGCCACGCCGCGTTCACCGAAGAGGTGAAGCTCGAACCCTTCGCCCGCGCCCTGCGCGAAACGGCACCCCGGGTGTGGTTCACCGCGCTGCGCGCCACCGACACCGCCGTGCGCGCGCAGATGGAGCCCGTGAGCATCAACCCCGACGGCCTGATCAAGGTCGCGCCGCTATTGCACTGGTCGTCCAAACAGCTGCACGAGTACTGCCAGCAGCACGGCCTGCCCAACAACTTTGACTACGTGGACCCCACCAAGGGCGAAGACAACCGCGAATGCGGCCTGCACCTGGCCCACTAAAAACGATAGCTGCCTGCGCTTGCCCCACAAGCGCTGGAGCCAGATTTGACTGGAACATCGAATGAACGCCCGTGTTGACTCCCAAGTGCTCAACCAGCTCAGCAACCGCCACCTGGACGCGCTGGAAGAAGAAACCATCTTCATCCTGCGCGAGGTGGCCGCGGCCTTCGAGCGCCCCGCCCTGCTGTTCTCGGGCGGCAAGGACTCGCTGGTCATGCTCAAGTGCGCCGAGAAGGCCTTCGGCGCGGGCCGCATTCCCTACCCGCTGCTGATGATCGACACGGGGCACAACTTCCCCGAGGTGACCGACTTCCGCGACTTCCGCGCGAAGGAACTGGGCGCCGAACTCATCGTGCGCAGCGTCGAGGATTCGATGGCGCGCGGCACCGTGCGCCTGGCACACCCCGGCGAATCGCGCAACGTGCACCAGTCCGTCACGCTGCTCGAAGCGATTGAGGAGTTCCGCTTCGATGCCTTGATCGGCGGTGCGCGCCGGGACGAGGAGAAGGCGCGCGCCAAGGAGCGCATCTTTTCCCACCGCGACAGCTTCGGCCAATGGCAGCCCAAGGCGCAGCGCCCCGAGCTGTGGACGCTGTTCAACACCCGCCTGGCCCCCGGCGAGCATTTCCGCGTGTTCCCCATCAGCAACTGGACCGAGCTGGACGTGTGGCAGTACATCGAGCGCGAGCAGATCGCCCTGCCATCGCTGTACTACGCCCACCCGCGTGAAGTGGTGGAGCGCCGCGGCCTGCTGGTGCCCGTCACGCCGCTCACGCCCCCGAAGGACGGCGAAGCGGTGCAGACGCGCACCGTGCGCTTTCGCACCGTGGGCGACATCACCTGCACCTGCCCGGTGGAAAGCCCGGCCGCCACGGCAGGCGAAATCGTGATCGAGACCCTGGCCGCCGAGGTCAGCGAGCGCGGCGCCACGCGCATGGACGACAAGACCAGCGACGCCTCGATGGAAAAGCGCAAGAAAGACGGGTATTTCTGATGACCACCGCCACTATCAATTCAATAGCTTCCAGCGCACAACCAGAAAGCGCTGGCGGCACAAATGATCACATTTCCGCGCTGCGCTTCATCACCTGCGGCAGCGTGGACGATGGCAAGAGCACGCTGATCGGCCGCCTGCTGGTGGACAGCCGCGCCGTGCTGCAGGACCACTTGGCCGGGGTGCAGCGCGGCGGAGAGACCGACCTGGCGCTGCTGACCGACGGCCTCAGTGCCGAGCGCGAGCAGGGCATCACCATCGACGTGGCCTACCGCTACTTCGCCACCGAGGCGCGCAAGTTCATCATCGGCGACGCGCCCGGCCACGAACAGTACACGCGCAACATGGTCACCGCCGCCTCCCAGGCCGACGCCGCCGTGGTGCTGGTGGACGCCACCAAGCTGGATTGGCAGAACCCGCAACTCACGCTGCTGCCGCAAACACGCCGCCACAGCCTGCTGGTGCACCTGCTGCGTGTGCATTCGCTGGTGTTTGCCGTGAACAAGCTCGACGCCGTGGCCGACCCACAGCTCGCCTACCGTCACATCCGTGCCGCGCTGGAGCAGTTCGCCCGACACGCGGGCATCGCGGTGGCGGGCGTGGTGCCGGTGTCGGCGCTCAAGGGCTGGAACGTGGTAGAGGCCAAGCCCGGCTGGTGCGACTACGCAGGCCCGAGCCTGCTGCAGATCCTGGAGCGGCTGCCCAACACCCCGCCCGACGCCGGCCTGCCCCTGGCCTTCCCGGTGCAGTGGGTGGAGAAATTTTCTTCCTCGTCCGACACTTCGCAGGGGCGCCGCGTGTTCTGGGGCCGGGTGGGCACGGGCCGCGTGCAGCCGGGTGCGCAGGTCGCCATCTTCCCCAGCGGCCAGCTGGCGCAGGTGGCGCAGGTGCTGGACCATGCGCGCCGCGCCACCGGCGTGGCCGCGGGCCAGAGCGCGGGCATCACCCTCGACCGCGAGGTGGACGTTTCGCGCGGCGACTGGATCGTGGCTGCGCCCGCACCCGCACCCGCACCCGCACCCGCTGCCGCACCCGCTGCCGCGGCCGAGGACGACTTCGACACCCCCGCCGCCGTGCCCGCATGGCCCGGCCAGCGCGAGATCACCGCCACCGTCGCGTGGATGGACGACGAGCCGCTGGTGGCGGGCCGCGTGTACTGGGCGCTGCATGGCCACCGCTGGGTCAAGGTCAAGGTGCGCCGCGTGGTCCACCGCCTGGACATCAACACCCTGGCCGAGGAAGACGCCACCCAGCTGGAGCCCAATGCCATCGGCCATGTGGAGCTGCTGCTGCAGGAACCCCTGCCCGCGGCGCCGTTCGCGCGCAGCCGCGTGCTCGGTTCGCTCATCCTGGTCGACACCGCCAGCCACAAGACGGCGGGCGCCGTGCTGGTGAACGCACCGGCCCCAAAAGCTTGATCAACGTTAAGGTTTCCGCGCCTCAGGCATGGTTGGCTGGCCTGCTGAGGCGGCGGTCGGCCTAAAATCGCGGGCTAACCCCATACCAGAACACAACTACTCATGACTCACGTCGTCACCGAAAACTGCATCAAGTGCAAATACACCGATTGCGTGGATGTGTGCCCCGTGGACTGCTTCCGCGAAGGTCCCAACTTCCTCGTGATCGACCCCGACGAGTGCATCGACTGCGCCGTGTGCATCCCCGAATGCCCGGCCAACGCCATCTTTGCCGAGGAAGACCTGCCCAGCGACCAGCTGGCCTTCATCAAGATCAACGCCGAGCTGACGCCCAAGTTCAAGAGCATCACCAAGCGCAAGGCAGCGCTGCCCGACGCTGACGACTGGAACGGCAAGCCCGGCAAGCTGGACCAGCTGGAGCGCTGACTCCCGCGCTCCCGCCACGCCCGCATGCACCCATCCCCCAGCAGCCCGACGCCCCAGGCCGCGGACGCCGTGGTGATCGGCGCCGGGCCAGTGGGGCTGTTCCAGGTCTTCCAGCTCGGGCTGCAGGGCATCGCGGCGCACCTGGTTGATGCGCTGCCCCATGTGGGCGGCCAGTGCGCCGAGCTGTATCCCGACAAACCCATCTACGACATTCCCGGCATCCCTGTGTGCACGGGCCAGGGGCTCGTGGAACTGCTGCAGCGGCAGATCGCCCCTTTCGCCCCCACGCTGCACTTGGGCCAGCAGGTCCACACGCTGGCCGTGCAGGCCGAAGGACGTATTCTGCTCACCACCACCGCCGGCACCGCGCTGCTGGCACGCAGCGTCTTCATCGCCGCGGGCGTGGGCGCCTTCGTGCCGCGCGCCATCAAGGCCGAGGGGGTGGAGGCGCTGGCCCCCGGCCAGTTGCTCTACCACCCTGACGCCGCCACGGCCACCCGTGCCGCGACCGGCAAGCGCGTGGTGGTACATGGCGGCGACGAGGCGGCCGTGCAGGCGGCGCTGGACTGCGTGGACGCTGCCGCGCAGGTGCTGCTGCTGCACCGGCGCGATGCCTTCCAGGCCGCGCCCGCGCTGCTGGCGCAACTGCAGGCACTGCGCGAGGCGGGCCGCATCCAGGTCGTGATCGGCCAGATCACGGGCGTGGAGACCGCGCCCGACGGCACCCTGCATGCGCTGGCCCTGCTGGACCCGCAAGGCCAGCCACAGCGCCAGCCGCTGGACCTGTTGCTGGCCTACCTGGGCATCTCTCCCCGCCTGGGGCCCATCGCCGACTGGGGCCTGGCCATGGACCGCAAGCAGATGACCGTGGACACGGCCACTTTCGCCACCAGCGTCCCCGGCATCTACGCCGTCGGCGACATCAACACCTACCCCGGCAAGCGCAAGCTGATCCTGTGCGGCTTCCACGAAGCCACCCTCGCCGCCTTCGCCGAGGCCGAACGGCAAGCGGGCCACAAGCTGCCCCTGGAATACACCACCAGCAGCGAACGGCTGCAAGCCCGGCTGGGCGTCGCCGCGGCCCGCTGACCTGCGGCGACGGCGCGGCGCGCCCTGCGGCAATGCGCCGGGCGCTATTGAAGCAGGAGCTTGCAGCGCGCGTTCTGCCTTGTTTCCAAAGAGAAATCTGTCTAAGAATGGCTTTTACAGAGCGTTGGCAGCTCTATTTTCCATAGCAATTGACGTTTCGGCCATCGGTTCGCGCCTGAAACGGCCGGAACTTCGCACGCGGGCGGCCCTCCACCTGGGGGTTGTCATCCCTCAGTTCCAACTCCAAGGAGATCACCCCGTGCCCTTCGCACTGCCCCTGCCGCATCGCATCCTGTCCAAAGCCCTGGCCGCCGCCGCGCTGGCCCTGCCCCTGCTCATGCCCGCCGGCGTGCAGGCGCGCGAGTTCGTCAGCATCAAGGGCAATGCGGTCAATGTGCGCGAGAAACCCAGCACCCGCTCGGCGACGCTGTGGGAGCTGGGCCGGGGCTATCCGCTGCAGGTGCAGCAGCGCAAGGGCCGGTGGCTCCAAGTGCGGGATTTCGAGGAGCCGCTCGGCTGGGTGTATGCGCCGCTGACCAGCAAGACGCCGCACCGCGTGGTGACGGCACGCGTCGCCAACCTGCGCGCCGGCCCCGGCCAGCAGCACAAGACCGTGGGCAAGCTGCAGCAGCATGAGGTGGTGCGCAGCCTGGGCCAGTCGGGCAGCTGGGCCCGGGTGCAGCGCGAAGACGGGCAAAAGGGCTGGGTGGCCCGACGCCTGACCTGGGG
Organism: Diaphorobacter nitroreducens; assembly: GCF_002214645.1. Classification (NCBI taxonomy): domain Bacteria; kingdom Pseudomonadati; phylum Pseudomonadota; class Betaproteobacteria; order Burkholderiales; family Comamonadaceae; genus Diaphorobacter; species Diaphorobacter nitroreducens. The sequence goes on along the minus strand of NZ_CP016278.1, from coordinate 781,087 downwards.
CTGGTGATATTTCGGGTGCCGCGGCGGTGTGGGCCTGTGCGCGCGCGGTGCCCGGCGCTCCCTCAGCCGCCCGTTACTCGATCACACGCTGCGCCACCGGCGCATAGCCATGGTTGAGCGGCCCGTGGCCGTGACCGGTGCGCACACCGGCCCCGGCAGCGATCGCGCCCAGAATGTACTGGCGGGCCAACCGCACCGCCTGCGCCAGCGGCTGGCCCAATGCGAGGTGCGCAGCGATCGCCGACGACAAGGTGCAGCCTGTGCCGTGGCCGTTGTGCGTGACGATGCGCGCAGCTTCCAGGCGGTGGCGCTCGTCGCCAGGCAGGGCCAGCACATCCACCACCCGGTCGCCCGGCAGATGCCCGCCCTTGAGCAGCACCGCGCGCGCGCCCAGCGCCAGCAGGTCGGTGGCGGCCGCGTCCAGCGCGCTTTCGTCGGCAATGGCGCGGCCCAGCAGCCAGCCGGCCTCGTCCAGGTTGGGGGTGACCACGGCGGCCAGCGGGAACAGCGCGCGCACCAGCGTGCCCACGGTCTCCTCGGCAATCAGCCGGTCGCCGCTGGTGGCGACCATCACCGGGTCCAGCACCACGTTGGGCAAGCCATGGCGAAGAATCGCGTCGGCCACCACCTGCACCACCTCAGGCGAATGCAGCATGCCGATCTTCACCGCGTCCACGCCGATGTCCTCGACCACGGCGTCGATCTGTGCGCGCAGCATCTCGGGCGGAATGCCGTGGATACCCGTCACGCCGCGCGTGTTCTGCGCGGTGATGGCGGTGATCGCGGTCATGCCGTAGCAGCCCAGGGCGCTGAAGGTCTTCAGGTCGGCCTGAATGCCCGCGCCGCCGCCGCTGTCCGAGCCCGCGATGGTCAACACGCGCGCATAGCGCCGGCCACCGCCGGGCGTCTGTGTCTCTTGGTTCATGGCAAAAATTATCGGCCAAGCCGCAGCGCATTCAACGCAGCCGCGGCAACGCCAGAGCCTGCGCCACGTCAACAACAGGGGCAACACCCCTGTGCTGTAATGCCGGCCACGGACGAAACAGGGGTGTCCCCGCCGCACTAAGAACGTGTTGACGAAAGCGGCAGGCGACTGAGAAATACCCTAAGCACCCGATCCAGGTCATGCTGGCGTGGGGAGTTTCAACAGCATCGGCGCGCCGCGCGCTCCCGTTTTGTCCTTTGGTTGTTTGGCCTGGCCTTTCATCACGGACACGATGCACACTTTCCCCACCCTTCGCTCCTCCTCCCGCGTCACCATCCTGGGCGCGGGCCTCATGGGCCGTCTGCTGGCCGTCGAACTCGCCCGCCAGGGCCACGCCGTTGAGGTGCACGAGGCAGGCACCCGTGCCGCCGAAGGCGCCGCAGCCTACGTGGCCGCCGCCATGGTGGCCCCCCTGGCCGAATCCATCGTGGCCGAGCCCGGCGTGGTGCGCATGGGCGTGCACTCGCTGGCGCGCTGGCCCGAGCTGCTGGCACCGCTGGCCGCACCGGTGTACTTCCAACATGACGGCACGTTGATCCTTTGGCACCGCCAGGACGCACCCGAAGCCGCGCGCATGCGCCTGAAGTTCGAGCAGACGCAAGGCCTGGTGCCCGGGCTGCCGCGCATGCAGGCGCTGGACAGTGCTGGAGTGGTTGCACTGGAGCCCACGGCCGCACAGCGCTTCCACCAGGGCCTGTACCTACCCGGCGAGGGCCAATTGGACAACCGCCAGGCCCTGGCCGCGCTGGCCGCCACCATGGACCAGTTGGGCGTGGTCACGCATTGGGGCAGCGCGCGCCAGCCGGCCGACTTCACTCCCGGCCAGGCCGGCCAGCCCGACTGGGTGCTGGACTGCCGGGGCCTGGGCGCGCGTGCGCAATGGCCGCAACTGCGCGGGCTGCGCGGCGAGGTGGTACGCCTGCACGCGCCCGACGTGACGCTGCAGCGCCCCACGCGCATCGTGCATCCCCGCTACCCGATCTACATCGCACCGAAGGAGAACCACGTGTTCGTCATCGGCGCGACCGAGATCGAATCCGACGACATGTCGCCCGCCAGCGTACGCTCCACGCTGGAGCTGCTGAGCGCCGCCTACGCCGTACATCCGGGCTTTGCCGAGGCGCGTATCCTGGAGATCTCCACCCACTGCCGCCCCACCCTGCCCGACAACCTGCCCGCCGTGCGCGTAGTGCAGGATCGCGTGCTGGAGGTCAACGGTCTGTACCGCCACGGCTTCATGATCGCGCCGGCCATGCTCGATGTGGTCATGCAGGTGCTGAACACGGGACAATCCGAGCTCGCCCCTGAATTCGACCTCTCGCTGCAGCTCGACCGCGAAGCTGCGCTGCACACATGAACGTATTCATCAACCAAAACGCCGTGCAACTGCCCGATGGCGCCACCGTCGCAGACGCAGTGGCCCACCTGGCACCCCAGCCCCCGTTTGCCGTGGCCGTGAACCTGCAGTTCGTCCCCAGTGCCCGCTATGCCGCGCACGCTCTGCAGTCCGGCGACCAGATCGAAATCATTGCGCCGGTCACCGGCGGTTGAAACCATTGCTCATGAACAGTCCTACATCCTCCCCCGACACGCTGGTGCTCTACGGCCAGGCGTTCCAGAGCCGCCTGCTTTTGGGCACCGCGCGCTATCCGTCCCCTGCCGTGCTGGAGGCCGCCGTGCAGCGCGCGCGGCCCGCGATGCTCACCGCATCGCTGCGCCGCCAGGGCAGCAACCCGGCCGAATCCGGCAGCAGCTTCTGGGAACTGCTCAAGCGCCTGCAGGTGCCGGTGCTGCCCAACACCGCCGGCTGCCATAGCCTGCAGGAAGCCATCACCACCGCCCATATGGCGCGTGAAGTCTTCGAGACCCCCTGGATCAAGCTGGAGCTGATCGGCGACGACTACACGCTGCAGCCCGATACGCTGAACCTGGTGCAGGCAGCCGAGCAACTGGTCCGCGAAGGCTTCTACGTGCTGCCCTACTGCACTGAAGACCTGGTGCTGTGCCAGCGCCTGGTGGACGTGGGCTGCCAGGCCGTCATGCCGTGGGCGGCGCCCATCGGCACGGGCCGCGGCCCGGTGAACCCCTATGGCCTGCAGCTGCTGCGCGAGCGCCTGGACGTGCCGCTGCTCGTGGACGCCGGCCTCGGCCTGCCGTCCCACGCCTGCCAGGTGATGGAATGGGGTTACGACGGCGTACTGCTCAACACGGCCGTGGCCCTGGCGACCGACCCCGTGCAAATGGCCGGTGCCTTTGCCGATGCCGTGGCCGCAGGCCGCGCCGCCCGCATGGCCGGCGCGATGACGCCGCAGGAGGCGGCGCAACCCAGCACGCCCGTGCTGGGCACGCCGTTCTGGCACCACACGCAGGGCTGAGCATGCCGCAAGCCGCCGCGCCATTGCCTTCTGCAGCCGCCATGGAGCAAGCCATCCGCCAGCACCATGCGTCGGCGTTTGCGGACTTCCCGCCCCAGCCGATGCCGGCGACAACCCTGGAAGACCCCGTGTACCGCGCAGCCCTTGCGGCCTGCAGCGCCCTGGGTTTCATCGCCCATGACGCAGACTGCCTGGCCCGTGCCTGGGCTGCGCAGACGCGGCGTACCGGCTGCTTCGACCCGGCGCAGTGGCCCGACGAGCCCGCAGACTTCGGACTGCAGCCGCGCCCCCATGCGCACCCCTTTGCAGCCTGCCCGCAGAACCTGGGTCTCTACGCCGTATTGCCCGATGCCCAATGGGTGGGCCGCATGGCGCAGGCCGGCGTGCCGACGGTGCAGCTGCGCTTCAAAAGTGACGACCCTGCGGCCATCACACGCGAGGTACGCGCCGCAGTGCAGGCCGTGCAAGGCACCGCTTCGCTGCTGTTCATCAACGACCATTGGCGCCAGGCCATCGCGGCCGGGGCCTATGGCGTGCACCTGGGCCAGGAGGATCTGGATGCGCTGGGCCCCGAAGAGCTGCGCACGCTGCGCGAGTCCGAGGTGCGCCTGGGCGTGAGCACGCATGGCTACGCCGAGATGGTGCGCGCCGACGCGGCCAGCCCCAGCTACATCGCCATGGGCGCGGTGTTCCCCACCACGCTCAAGAAAATGGCCACAGTGCCCCAGGGCGTGGCGCGGCTGGCGGGCTATGCCCGGCTGATGCGCGGCTATCCGCTGGTTGCCATCGGCGGCATTGGCCTGGCCCAGTTCCCGCAAGTGCTGGCCACCGGAGTGGGGTCGATCGCCGTGGTGCGCGCCGTGGTGGCGGCCGATCAGCCGGAAACCGCTGCGGCGCAGCTCATGCGGGCCATGGACGCCGGCAGGCGATAGCCCCGTCCGCGCACGGGGGGCGTTCGCGCTTCAGAAGCGGTTCTTTTGCGACTGCTCCAGTTCGAAGCGCAACTCCAGCTTGTCGTTTTCCATACCAAAACCCACGGCCTGCCCTTGCGCGGGCGCCGGGGTGACGGGCACGGGCGGCAGATCGCTGAGGGTGATGTGAGGCGGCCCGGACACGTCCACGTCCACCGCGGCGGCGCAAGTGGATGCTGGCGAGCCGTCATCCACCGGCAGCAGCGCCAGGCCGGCCGCCATCGAGTCCAGCGACCGGCCCGTCCCATCCTGCGCGCCCATCGGGTGGAGCGCTGGCGTGGCACGCGGAGTGGTGCGCGCGCGGGGCGGCGGCGCACCGCGCAAATGTGCGGGCGTGGTCTGGGCGATGGACAGCAGCAGCAGCAGATCGTCCAGCGCCGCCAGGTCGAAGGGCCCCTCGCCCTGCGTCTGTCCCCGGTGAAATAAGAGGCCTTCCAGCACGGCCAGCACCTCGGGCGAGGACCACGCCGCCTCGACCCGTGCCAGCGCCTCGGGATGCTCTTCCAGGCTCCGGCCCAGTTGCTGGAACTGCGCAAATGGAGGCACGCGTACGTTGAACCGCTCCTCGACCTGCGCACGCAGGCCGTCGAAGCTGTCGGTTCGCCCCAGTTGGTGGTACAGGCGCAGTAGTTCGAGATGCGCCAGCGGCGAGTCTTCACCGTGCTGCGCGATGTATTGGCGCAGCACATGGATCGCCTGCTCGTGCTCGCCCACCGAGGTGAAAAATTCGGCCTGCTGTTGCAGATCGAACAGCGACTCGGGCTGCACACCGGACTGGGCCCTTGCCTGCAAGGGCTCCACAGCCGGCGCCGCCACCGCGGGGCCTGGAGCTGCCGCGGGGGCGCTCACTGGCGCGGCGGTAGGCGCGAGCGGAAGCGGCCCACTGTCCGGCCCTTGCGGCGGCGGCGCCGTCGGCTGCCAGACATCGCGCGCATCCGGCTCCACCTGCAGCCGGAGCTTGCCGTCAGGGCCTTCCGCGGCCACGGCCCCGTCCCGCAGGCCACCGCTGAGTGCCACCGAGTCACGCCATGCCTGCAGCGCCTCGCGCCGCGTGCGGCGCAGCAGCCAGGCAATGCAGACCAGCGCGAGCACCAGCAGCCCCGCGAGCATGTACACCACGGTCGCGGGGAACCCCTGCGACTCCACCTGCGCCAGGCGCTCGCGCAGCTCAGCCGCCGTTGCGCGCTCGCGCTCCACCAGCTGGCCCTGCGCGGCCGCATCAGCCTCGAGCCTCTTGAGCCGCTCTTCAAACCGCTGTGTTTGGGCCGTCGAAGTGTCCAGCGCCTGCCACCACGCGGCCGACTCCGCACGCAAGGCCTCGCTGGGGCGCGGCGACATCTGGGGCGGCTCGCGCGTGAGCTGCAGCGCGGACACATTGTCAGGACCCAAATCCAGGGGTTCCATTACCAGGCGGGAGGGAGCCGCCGCAGCCGCGGGCGGCGAGACTTTGGCGCTGGTGCGCAGCGTCGTGGCGGTCTTAGCTGCCCGCTCGGCCGGGGCATGCGTGGACGCCGCGGGAACACGCGGCTGCGCACGAGGCCGCCGGACCGTGCGTGCGTCCTCCCCCTCGCCGCCCAATGCATTCCGCACTTGCGGCGTAGCGCGTGGTGCGGGCACCGCCAGGCGCGACAGATCGATGGGCTGCCGTGCCGCTGGGGGTGCAGTGCCGGGCGGGTCTGCCAGGAACGTGTAGGTGCGCGACACACGCCCTTCGCAGCCGGCGGTGAGCGTGGCAGTCAGCACCGGCTCATCCACGGGAATGAGCGCCTGCACGCGCACCATCGGAATGGCGCCTCCTTCCAGGGGAGTGACATGCACACGCGTTTCGGGGACAGTGGTTGCGCCTAAGACCAGCCGCGCCCCGAGGCAGGAAGACGCGACGGTCTTGCCGGGATCGGGCCGTACCTCGAAGGTGAGATCGATCGTGGACCCCAGAACCACTGTGCCGTGGCTGCCGCCAAGCGAAAGCGCGCTGGCCCCAAACGCTGCGGCATAGATCCAGGCGCCGACAAGTAGGTTACGCATAAACACAGTGGTTTCAATTTGTTTATAAATTTTGCCATAACCCTGCCGCATCCGATAGCGCTAGATAATTGCCGCCATGCAAACGGACTTCACTTCAATCGGCATCGTGGGCACTGGCGCCATGGGCCGCGGCATCGCGCAGATCGCCGCCCAGGCAGGCAGCATGGTCTACCTCTACGACACCCATGGCGGCGCCGCCGACGCCGCCCGCACCCACATCCACCAGCAGTGGCAGCGTCTGGTGGACAAGGGTCGGCTGGACGAGAGCCTGTTGCCGGCTCTGGTGCAGCGGCTGGTTCCCGTCACGTCGCTGCACGACTTCGCGGCTTGCGAATTGGTGGTGGAAGCCATCGTCGAGCGACTGGATGCCAAGCAGGAACTGCTCAAACAGCTCGAAGCCATCGTCTCGCCCGAAGCCGTGCTGGCCAGCAACACGTCATCGCTGTCCATCACCGCCGTGGCCGCACCGCTGCAGCGGCCGCAGCGCGTGGCAGGCTTTCACTTCTTCAACCCGGTGCCGCTGATGAAGGTGGTCGAGGTCGTGGCCGGCCTGCGCACGGACCCCCATGTCTGCACCCGCTTGGCCGGCTATGCGCGCGCCATGGGCCACACCCCGGTGATGGCGCAGGACACGCCGGGCTTCATCGTCAACCACGCAGGGCGGGGCTACGGCACCGAGGCGCTGCGCATCGTGAGCGAGGGCGTGGCCGATTTCGCCACCGTGGACCGCATCCTGCGCGACCAGGTGGGCTTCAAGCTCGGCCCCTTCGAGTTGCTGGACCTCACCGCGCTCGATGTGTCGCACCCGGTCATGGAGTCGATCTACCGCCAGTACTACGACGAGCCGCGCTTTCGCCCCAGCGTGATCACGGCGCAGCGCTTGAGCGGCGGCCTGCTGGGTCGCAAGTCCGGCGAGGGCTTTTACCGCTACGTGGACGGTGCGCCCGAGCTGCCGGTCGAGCCGCCGGTGCCCGAGGTATCGGGCCTCCCGCCGGTCTGGGTCTCCACGCGCGCCGCCCGCCGCGCCGAGCTGTACCAGTTGCTCAAGGACCTGGGGGCAACGATCGAGACGGGCACCTCGCCCTCGGCCCAGGCGCTCACGCTGGTCGCGCCACTCGGCTTTGACGTGACCACCGTGGCCGTGGTGGAGCGCCTGGACCCCGCACGCACCATCGGCATCGACATGCTGATCGACGACGCGGCCACCCGCCGGCGCGTGCTGGCGACCAACCCCGCCACACGCGAAGACATGCGCGACGCCGCGCACGCGCTGTTCGCGCGCGACGGCAAGCCAGTGAGCGTGATCCGCGACAGCGGCGGCTTCGTCACACAGCGCGTCGTGGCCAACATCGTCAACATCGCCGCGGACATCTGCCAGCAGCGCATCTGCAGCCCCAAGGACCTGGAGACCGCCGTGACCCTGGGCCTGGGCTACCCGCTGGGCCCGCTGGCCATGGGCGACCGCTGGGGCCCCACCAACATCCTGGAAGTGCTCTTCAACATGCAGACCGTGTACGGCGACCCACGCTACCGCCCCAGCCCCTGGCTGCGCCGGCGCGGCGCCATCGGCCTGAGCCTGACGCACGAAGAACCCTGACCTTGCAACCACCCGCGCCGCCATGCCCGCCGAACTGCAAAGCACCAGCCAGGGCCAGACCCTGGTCCTGACCCTTCGCCACCCCGAGCTGCGCAATGCCCTGGAGCCGGCCATCTGCGCGGCGGGCATCGAAGCCCTGAACGTGGCGGAGCGCAATCCCGATGTGCGCTGCGTGGTCATCACGGGCGCGGACGGCCTGTTCAGCGCCGGCAGCAGCCCCCAGCGGCTGCAGGCGTTGCGGCATCAGAGCGCGCCAGCGCAGGTGCATGGCCTGGATCTGCTGCACCACTGGATCGAGGCGATACGCACCCATCCCAAGCCCGTGATCGCCGCCGTGGAGGGTGAAGCCAAGGGCGCGGGGTTTTCACTCGCGCTGGCATGCGACCTGATGGTGGCCGCGCGCAACGCGGTGTTTGCCATGAACCATGTCCACGCGGGCCTGTCGCCCGATGGCGGCGCCAGCTGGAACCTGGCGCAAATGCTGCCCCGCGCGCTGGCGCATGAGATCCTGATGTGCGGCGACCGCATCGACGCCGCACGGCTGCAGTCCCTGGGCATGGTCAACCGGCTGGCCGATCCCGGCCGCGCCCTGCATGAGGCGCTGGCGCTGGCCCAGCGCCTGAACGATGGCCCGCCCCATGCGCTGGCGAGCATCAAGGAACTGGTGAGCGAGGCGCGGCACCACAGCTTCACCGAACAGCTCGCGCTGGAACGCAGCCACTTCGTGCGCAACCTCCAGCATGCCCCGGCGGGCGAAACCCGGGCGGCTTCTGCCGACCCACGCGCTTAAAGCTACTATTTTTATAGCTGCTAACGCTTGAAGGTCAAGCGTCGGCGGCTTGTCTCATTCAAACCCTTCCATGACATTGCTGGCTCCGCGGCAGCGGCGCCAGCACGCGCTCGCCCGCGGACGCCCATGTGACAGCCCGCTCCCCGCGCCCCGGTCCCTCACGCGACAATGGACTGCAACCCAGTCACGCAAACGACAGACCATGGACGATCCGATTCTTACCATCGATGAACGCGAGGCGATCAACTCAGGTCGCTGGTTTTCTTCCCTCTCCCCTTCTTTGCGCCACGACATACTGCGATGCTCCTACGTCAAACGCTTCAAGGATGGCGCACTCATCGCAGCACGCGGCGACCCGCCCGAGGAATGGATTGCCTGCGCACGCGGCGCCGTGCGCGTGAGCTCCACCTCGATCTCCGGCAAGCAGATCACGCTGACCTATGTGGAGCCGGGCATCTGGTTCGGCGACGTGGCGATCTTCGACGGGGACCGGCGCACGCACGATGCCTACGCCCATGGCGACACCACCATCCTGTGCGTGGCGCGGGCCGACTTCAAGAAGATCCTTGCACAGCACTCGGAACTGTACGAGGCCATGCTGCGGCTGCATGCGCGGCGCATCCGGCAGCTGTTCGGGCTGGTGGAAGACCTCAACACCCTGCCCCTGCGCTCGCGGCTGGCCAAGCAGTTGCTGCACCTGGTGCGCAGCTATGGCGTGCCCAGCCTGTCCGACGGCAACGAAGTGCGCATCAGCCTGCAACTGGCCCAGGAAGAACTGGCGCAGTTGCTGGGCGCGTCGCGCCAGCGCGTGAACCAGGAGCTGAAGGCCATGGAGCGCGAGGACGCCATCCGCATCGAGCCCGGCGGCCTCGTGATACGCGACCGGGATGCGCTGATGCGCATCTCCGAAGCCAACCAATGAGCCAAGTTTACAAAAACCATAGCTTCCAGCGCTTGTCCCGCAATGGTTTCTATGTGAAAAGCCTTTGAATTCCATAGCTGACAAGCGCAAGCAGCTCACTTTTTTGAAAGAACCCTCCATCCCCATGAGCAACTTCGAGCACTTCATCGGCACACGCCCCGTCTCCGAGCAGCATGCCTTCGACACCAACGCGCTCACTGCCTGGCTGTCGCAGCATGTGGAAGGGTTTGCCGGACCGCTGACGGTGGAGATGTTCAAAGGCGGCCAGTCCAACCCCACCTACAAGCTCGTGACCCCCACGCGCAGCTATGTGATGCGCGCCAAGCCCGGCCCCGTGGCCAAGCTGCTGCCGTCGGCACACGCCATCGAGCGCGAATACGCGGTCATGCGCGGGCTCGCCGGCACCGACGTGCCCGTGCCGCGCATGATTGCGCTGTGCGAGGACGAGTCCGTCATCGGGCGCGCGTTTTATCTGATGGAGTTCATGCAAGGCCGCGTGCTGTGGGACCAGTCGCTGCCCGGCATGCAGCCGGCCGAACGCGCGACGATCTACGACGAGATGAACCGCGTGATCGCCGCCCTGCACCGGGTGGACTTCACGGCGCGCGGCCTGGCGGACTACGGCAAGCCGGGCAATTACTTCGAACGCCAGATCTCGCGCTGGAGCAAGCAGTACACCGCCTCGGTCACCCAGCCCATCGCCGAGATGGACGCACTGATGCAATGGCTGCCCGCGCACATGCCCGACAGCGCGCGCGACGCAACCCGCGTGTCCATCGTGCATGGCGACTATCGGCTGGACAACCTCGTGTTTCACCCCACCGAGCCACGTGTGATCGCGGTGCTGGACTGGGAGCTGTCCACCCTGGGCCATCCGCTCGCGGACTTTGCCTACCACTGCATGAGCTGGCACATCCCCGCATCGCTGAGCCGGGGCATCGGCGGGCTGGACCTGGCGGCGCTGGGCATCCCGTGCGAGCGCGACTACATCCAGCGCTACTGCGAACGCACCGGCATCACCGACGTGGATGCGCTGCACCGGGACTGGAACTTCTACCTGGCCTACAACATGTTCCGCATCGCCGCCATCCTGCAAGGCATTGCCAAGCGCGTGGAGGCCGGCACGGCCGCCAGCGCACAGGCCAAGGCCGCTGGCGCCACCGCACGGCCCATGGCGCAGCTGGCCTGGTCCTTCGCGCAAAAGAGTTGATCCCCCTTCCCCACTGACGAGAAAGCACCCCATGGACTTCGATTACTCGCCCAAGACCAAGGAACTGCAGGCGCGCCTGATCCAGTTCATGGACGACCACATCTACCCCGCCGAGAAGGCCTATGCCGAGGAGATGGCGGCCAACACCGCCGCGGGCAGGCGCTGGACACCACTGCAAACCATCGAAAACCTGAAACCCAAGGCGCAGGCCGCGGGGCTGTGGAACCTGTTCCTGCCGGTGGACACCGCCCAAGCATCGGGCTACGAAGGCGCCGGGTTGACCAACGCCGAGTACGCGCCGCTGGCGGAGATCATGGGCCGCGTGCTGTGGTCGAGCGAAGTGTTCAACTGCTCGGCCCCCGACACGGGCAACATGGAGACCATCGCGCGTTATGGGTCCGAGGCCATCAAGGCCCAGTGGCTCAAGCCGCTGCTGGAAGGGCGCATGCGCTCGGCCTTTGCCATGACCGAGCCCGATGTCGCCTCCAGCGACGCCACCAACATCGAAACGCGCATCGAGCGCCAGGGCGACCATTACGTGATCAATGGGCGCAAGTGGTGGACCAGCGGCGCCAACGACCCGCGCTGCAAGGTGTTCATCACCATGGGCAAGACCGACCCCGAGGCGCCCAAGCACTCGCAACAAAGCATGATCGTGGTGCCAGCCGATACGCCAGGCATCACGGTGGTGCGTGCACTCAACGTGTTCGGTTATGACGATGCGCCGCACGGCCACGCCGAAGTCCTCTTCGAGAACGTGCGCGTGCCGGTGGACAACATCCTGCTGGGCGAAGGCCGTGGGTTCGAGATCGCCCAGGGACGCCTGGGCCCCGGGCGCATCCACCACTGCATGCGCCTGATCGGCCAGGCCGAGCGCGCGCTGGAACTAATGTGCCGCCGCGCCAGCAGCCGGGTGGCCTTCGGCAAGACGCTGGCACAACAGAGCGTGACCCAGGAACGCATTGCCGAAGCCCGCTGCAAGATCGACATGGCGCGCCTGCTCACGCTCAAGGCCGCCTGGATGATGGACACCGTGGGCAATAAGGTCGCCAAGACCGAGATCGCCATGATCAAGGTCGTCGCCCCCAGCATGGCCTGCCAGGTGATCGACTGGGCCATGCAGGTGCATGGCGGCGGCGGCGTGAGCGACGATTTCCCGCTGGCCTACGCCTATGCCAACGCGCGCACCCTGCGCTTCGCCGACGGCCCGGATGAGGTGCACCGCAACGCCATCGCCAAATGGGAACTGGGCAAATACGGCACCTACGGGCGCGGTGCGGCCCAACCGGTCACCCGCGGCGCTTGAGCGCAGCGGGACCTTGCTCCGCAGTTGAAGATCCGGTCCCGGCCTGGCCCATACCCATTGGGGTGGCTAGGCCGCAAGTTTTTATCAGCCTGCGTTCAAGTCTTCGCTGCGGCAGGTCCCTGCACGAGGCCTGGCGCCGCACTGAGGGAGGCACGGACCGGTCAGACAGCCAGTGCGTAAAAGCAGCGCGGCATTTCACAAGATAAAATCACCGGTTCCTTGGTTCTGCCCTGCCTCATGAAGAAACACTCGCCGGACGCGCCCGCCAAACCCAGTGTCCAGGTGCTGGAGCGCATGTTCCAGTTGATTGATGTACTCGCTTCGCGCGAGGAAGCCATCTCGCTGAAGGAGATCAGCGAGAAGACGGGCCTGCATCCGTCCACCACCCACCGCATCCTCAATGACCTGACCATCGGCCGTTTCGTGGACCGTCCTGAGTCGGGCAGCTACCGCCTGGGCATGCGCCTGTTGGAGCTGGGCAATCTGGTGAAGGGGCGCCTGAGCGTGCGCGACGCCGCCATGGCACCCATGCGGCAATTGCACAAGCAGATCCAGCAGCCGGTAAACCTCAGCGTGCGCCAGGGGGACGAGATCGTGTACGTGGAACGCGCCTACAGCGAGCGTTCGGGCATGCAGGTGGTGCGCGCCATTGGCGGCCACGCCCCGCTGCACCTCACCTCTACGGGCAAGCTCTTCCTTGCGGCCGACGATCCGCAGCGCGTGCGCGCGTACGCCACGCGTACCGGCCTGCCAGGCCACACGCGCAACAGCATCACCCAGTTGCCCATCCTGGAACGTGAACTGGGCAAGGCGCGCCAATACGGCATTGCGCGGGACAACGAGGAGTTGGAACTCGGGGTGCGCTGCATCGCGGCGGGGGTCTTTGACGACCAGGGCCAGCTCGTGGCAGGCCTGTCAATTTCCGCGCCCGCCGATCGACTGGATGACGGATGGCTGCCCAAACTCCAGTCCACCGCCGATGAAATTTCCCAGGCGCTGGGTTATACGGCGGGGCAGCGCACGGCCCTGGACGGCCCGCTCAAGACCTGAATGGCCTGACACCGGCCGTCCGGCGGGTGCGTCGCAAGACGCATGCGACCCGTGGCCGCAGTCAGCCGCGGCTAACCGTTGGTTCCTGCGTGCAGGATGGCGCCGGCGCTGGGGTGAGTCTTCTCGACCCAGGAGCGCACGCGCTCTGCGTCGCCCAGACGGCTGAACTTTCCTGCCGAATCGAGGAACACCATGATCAACTTGCGGCCCGCCACCTCCGCCTGCATCACCAGGCAGCGCCCCGCTTCCGAGATATAGCCGGTCTTCTGCAGGCCGATATCCCAGGAAGGGCTCTTCACCAGCCGGTTGGTGTTGTTGTACTGCAGGGTGCGCCGGCCAACGGCGACCTCGTGGCTTGGAGACGTGGAGAGTTCGCGCAGCAATGCGTCGCCATGCGCCACATTCACGAGCGTCGCCAGGTCGTGCGCGCTGGACTGGTTGCGGCTGGACAGGCCGGTGGGCTCGACAAAGCGCGTATCCGCCATGCCCAGCAGCTTCGCCTTGGCATTCATGCGCGCCACGAACGTATCCAGCCCGCCCGGGAAGGTGCGCCCCAGCGCATGGGCGGCGCGGTTCTCACTGGACATGAGTGCCAGGTGCAGCAGTTCACCGCGCGAGAGTGTCGTTCCCACCGCAAGCCGCGAGCCGCTGCCCTTTTCCGTATCCACATCGTCCTGCGTGATCGTGATGAGCTCGTCCATGGGCAAGTTCGCCTCGGAAACCAGCAAGCCAGTCATCAGCTTGGTCAACGAAGCGATGGGCAGCACGGCATGGTCATTCTTGCTGAGGAGAACTTCCTTCGTGTCCTGATCGATCACCAACGCCACGCTCGACTTCAGGTCCAGCGGATCGCTCACATCGTGCAGCCCTGCCAACTGCCCGAATGAGAGGCGCGCGGGCTCCGCGGCTACGCGCACGGGCGCACGGGCACTCACCGCAGACGCGCGCGCCGCCTTCACGGCCACGGTCCGGCGGGGCGCCTTGGCCGACGATTTAGCGGGGGTGCGTTTGGCTACGGTGGTGGACGCGGCTTTTTTTGCCACCGCCTTCTTGCGTTCGGCCGCATGCACGCCGGGCGAGGCCAGTGCGATGCCCATCACCAGAAGGGCCAATCCCTGAGAGATACGGGAGACGATGCGAGCGCGCATATGCATCAAATGCTCCAAGCAGCAAAAACTGTGTGGCAGTGTACAAAATCAAAAAAAGTCGCGCAAGATCAATGCCTTGCGCGACTCTTTTAGAAAGTGCCTGAATTATAGGATGCGGTATCAGCCCTGCGCTGCCACGCGCTCAGCTTTACTTTGTAATTTATTCAGGGCACTGAGGTAGGCCTTGGCCGATGCCACCACGATGTCGGGGTCGGCCCCTACGCCATTCACCACGCGGCCGGCGCTCTGCAACCGCACGGTGACTTCGCCCTGGCTTTCGGTGGAGCCACTGATGGCATTCACCGAGTACAGCACCATCTCGGCACCGCTGCGCACATGCGCCTCGATGGCCTTCATCGAGGCATCGACCGGGCCGTTGCCCTCCGAGGAGCTGCGGACTTCCTTGCCGTCCACGGTGAACACGATGGTCGCCTCGGGCCGCTCGCCCGTTTCGCTGTGCTGCGCCAGGGACACGAAGCCGAACTGCTCCTTCTCGCTGGTCACGCTTTCGTCGCTCACGAGTGCCAGGATGTCCTCGTCAAAGATCTCGCTCTTGCGGTCTGCGAGTTCCTTGAATTTGGCAAACGCCACGTTGATTTCGCCTTCGCTCTCCAACTGGACGCCCAGTTCCTGCAGACGTTGCTTGAACGCATTGCGGCCACTGAGTTTGCCCAGCACGATCTTGTTGGCGCTCCAGCCCACGTCCTCGGCGCGCATGATCTCGTACGTGTCGCGCGCCTTGAGCACGCCGTCCTGGTGGATGCCCGAGGCGTGGGCGAACGCATTGGCGCCCACCACGGCCTTGTTGGGCTGCACCACAAAGCCGGTGGTCTGGCTGACCATGCGGCTGGCGGCCACGATGTGCTGGGTATCGATGCCGACGTCCAGGCCGAAGTAGTCGCGCCGCGTCTTCACGGCCATCACCACCTCCTCCAGCGAACAGTTGCCCGCACGCTCTCCCAGGCCGTTGATGGTGCACTCCACCTGGCGTGCCCCGCCGATCTTCACACCCGCCAGCGAGTTGGCGACCGCCATGCCCAGATCGTTGTGGCAGTGCACGGACCAGATGGCCTTGTCACTGTTGGGAATGCGCTCGCGAAGGTTCTTGATGAAGTTGCCGTACAGCTCGGGAATGGCGTAACCCACGGTGTCGGGCACGTTGATGGTGGTGGCGCCCTCCGCGATCACCGTCTCGATCACGCGGCACAGGAAGTCCGGATCGCTGCGGTAGCCATCCTCGGGGCTGAATTCGATGTCCTCCACCAGGTTGCGTGCAAAACGCACCGCCTGCCTGGCTTGCTCCAGCACCTGCTCGGGCGTCATGCGCAGCTTCTTTTCCATGTGCAGCGCGCTGGTGGCGATGAATGTGTGGATGCGCGCGCGGTTTGCCTCTTTGAGCGCCTCGGCAGCACGTGCGATGTCCCGGTCGTTGGCACGTGCCAGCGAGCAGACCGTGGAGTCCTTCACTGCGCGCGCAATGGCCTGCACCGATTCGAAGTCGCCGTTGGAACTGGCGGCAAAACCCGCCTCGATCACATCCACACGCAGCCGCTCCAGTTGACGGGCAATGCGCAGCTTTTCATCGCGCGTCATGGAAGCTCCCGGCGACTGCTCGCCGTCGCGCAAGGTGGTGTCGAAAATGATGAGCTTGTCGGTCATGGATCGTCTCTTGAGGTCGTTGTGGGGATAGGGAATCAGGCAACCATCACCTGGGCTTGTATTTGCGGAGCACGCTGCAGCCCCGAAAGAATGGCACGGATCGAGGCTGACACGATATTGGCATCCATGCCCACCCCATATACGGTGTGGCGATCATCGATGCGCATCTCGACATAGGCCACGGCCTTGGCGTGGGCGCCCTCGCTGATGGCATGTTCGTTGTAGTCCAGCACGCGCACATCGCAGTCCAGCGCAGCGGCCACGGCCTGCACGAATGCGTCGATCGGGCCTGTGCCTTCGCCTTCAATCTGCAGCGTCTGGCCTTGCCAGGGCAGTTGTCCGCGCAATGCAACCGTGCCGTTTTCGCCTTCCATACGGTATACCGGCGTTGCTGCCTCGTCCAGATGGTATTCGCGCTCGAACAAACTCCACAGATCGGCGGCCGTGAGCTCCTTGCCGCTGGCGTCCATTGCGCGCTGCACTGCCTGGCTGAACTCGATCTGCAAGCGCCGCGGCAGTTGCACGCCGTATTCACTCTCCAACAGATACGCGATGCCACCCTTGCCGGACTGGCTGTTGACGCGAATGATGGCTTCATAACTGCGCCCCAGATCCTTGGGATCGATCGGCAGGTAGGGCATCTCCCAGATGTCGCCCTCGCGCCGGGCGGCAAATGCTTTCTTGATGGCGTCCTGATGCGAACCGGAGAACGAGGTATAGACCAGATCGCCCACGTACGGATGGCGCGGGTGCACGGGTAACTGGTTGCAATACTCCACGGTGCTGCGGATGCCGTCGATGTCCGAAAAGTCCAGCCCCGGATGCACGCCTTGCGTGTACATGTTGAGGGCCACGTTCACCACGTCCAGGTTACCCGTACGTTCGCCGTTGCCGAAGAGGCAGCCCTCCAGGCGGTCGGCGCCCGCCATCAAGGCCAGCTCCGCCGTTGCCGTGCCGGTGCCGCGGTCGTTGTGCGGGTGCACCGACAGCACCACGCAGTCGCGGCGCTGGATGTGGCGGTGCGTCCACTCGACCATGTCCGCGAAGATGTTCGGCGTGGAATGCTCCACCGTGGTCGGCAGATTGATGATGCACTTCTTCTGGGGTGTCGGCTGCCACACGTCGGTCACCGCATCGATCACACGCTTGGAAAACTCCAGTTCGGTGTCCGAGTACATCTCAGGCGAATACTGGAACGTCCAGTCGGTAAGGGGGTACTGGGCAGCAATGTCCTTGAACATCTGCGCGTTGCCACGCGCCAGTTCCACGATTTCGTCCTCGCTCATGTCCAGCACCACGCGGCGCATCACAGGCGCGGTGGCGTTATAGAGGTGGACGATGGCGCGGGGCGCGCCTTCCAGTGCCTCAAACGTGCGACGGATCAGATGATCACGCGCCTGGGTCAGCACCTGAATGGTCACGTCGTCAGGAATGCGGTCTTCCTCGATGAGCTTGCGCACGAAGTCGAACTCGACCTGGGAGGCCGACGGGAAGCCCACCTCGATCTCCTTGAATCCGATCTTCACCAGTTGCTCGAACATGCGCGTCTTGCGCGCGATATCCATGGGCTCGATCAACGCCTGGTTGCCGTCGCGCAGGTCCACACTGCACCAGATGGGCGCGCGGTCGATCACCGCGTCGGGCCAGGTGCGGTCCGTCAGGCGCACGGGGGCAAAGGGACGGTATTTGGCGGCGGGGTTCTGCAGCATCGGAATTCTCTCTTTCGTGGAACAAGGTAGGTGTCTGACCTGTGCTCCAGCGACCCCGGAAAAACAAAAACGGCCCGTCGCTGGTGCTCACGGGCCGTGGGAAGTAGGTGTGTACGCGCGCGCTACTATGCCTGCCCGAGGGACAAGTTCAGTAGTAGTGCTAGCGACAGGAAATGCATGCGAACGACTCTAGCACAAAAAACCCACGGCGACACGCAGGGCTACTCGTGCAACCCGCGCTCCTCGGGCTCGTCCTTGGAGGTGCTGATCACGCTGGCCCGATACCCCTTGGCGCGCCGCCATGCATACACGCCGTAGCCGCTCAATCCATAAGCCACGAAAATGCTGAACAGCACCGTGGGCGCATGGATGTTGATGATGGCGATCCCCAGCACGATGAGCACAATGGCCGTAAAGGGCACGCTGCGCTTGAGGTGCAGGTCCTTGAAGCTGTAGAACGGCGCATTGGTCACCATGGTGAGCCCGGCGTACAGCGTCAGCCCGAACATCACCCAGGTGAGCTGGCTCCAGGTCAGCAGGCCGTCCTGCCCACGCTGCACACCCGCGTCGGACAGCAGCCAGATGAAGCCCGTCACCAGCGCCGCCGCGGCCGGAGATGGAAGCCCCTGGAACCAGCGCTTGTCCACGGTGCCGGTGTTGACGTTGAAGCGCGCCAGCCGCAGGGCAGCGCATGAACAGTAGACGAAGGCCGCGATCCAGCCCCAGCGCCCCAGGCCGCTGAGGGCCCACTCGTAGGCGATCAGTGCAGGCGCCACGCCGAAGGACACCATGTCCGACAGCGAATCCATCTGCTCGCCGAACGCGCTTTGCGTGTTGGTCATGCGCGCCACGCGGCCATCCAGGCTGTCCAGCACCATGGCGCAGAACACTCCCACCGCCGCATAGTCGAAGCGGCCATTCATGGCCATGACAATGGCGTAGAACCCGCCAAACAACGCTGCCAGCGTGAACAGGTTGGGCAGGATGTAGATGCCCTTGCGGCGCTTGCGCACCATCACGCCCGTGTTTTCGGCGGCGTCGTTGCCATCATGCATTCAATCGACCTCCAGCGCCCATCCAGCAAGCGCCAACAGCTATTAAATCAATAGTATTTTTATTCCGCACACGCGTGCGGAAAAGGACGCAGTGTAGCCGCTGCCCCGCACGCAAAAAAGGCCACCGGGGTGGCCTTGGGGAAAGACGCCAGCGCGGCCCGGCCGCGCTCGCGCATCAGTTGCGCGTCTGGTCCACCAGCTTGTTCTTGGCGATCCAGGGCATCATCGCACGCAGTTGGGCACCCACCACTTCGATGCTGTGGTCGGCGGTGTTGCGGCGGCGGGCCGTCATGCTCGGGTAGTTCAGGCGGCCTTCCTGGATGAACATCTTGGCGTAGTCGCCGTTCTGGATGCGCTTCAAGGCATTGCGCATGGCGGCGCGCGACTGCTCGTTGATCACTTCAGGGCCGGTCACATACTCGCCGAACTCGGCGTTGTTCGAGATCGAGTAGTTCATGTTGGCGATGCCGCCTTCGTAGATCAGGTCCACGATGAGCTTGAGTTCGTGCAGGCACTCGAAGTAGGCCATCTCGGGGGCGTAGCCGGCTTCCACCAGCGTCTCGTAGCCCATCTTGATCAGCTCGACAGCGCCACCGCACAGCACGGCCTGCTCGCCGAACAGGTCGGTCTCGGTCTCTTCCTTGAAGTTGGTCTCGATGATGCCGGCCTTGCCGCCGCCATTGGCCATGGCGTAGGACAGCGCCAGGTCACGCGCCTTGCCGGACTTGTCCTGGTGCACGGCCACCAGGTGGGGCACGCCGCCGCCCTGGGTGTAGGTGTTGCGCACGGTGTGGCCGGGGGCCTTGGGCGCCACCATCCACACATCCAGATCGGCGCGGGGCACGACCTGGTTGTAGTGCACGTTGAAGCCGTGGGCGAAGGCCAGCGAGGCGCCCTGCTTGATGTGGGGCTCGACGTTGTTCTTGTAGACCTCGGCGATCTGCTCGTCGGGCAGCAGGATCATGACGACGTCGGCTTCCTTCACGGCGTCGTTCACTTCCTTGACCGTCAGGCCGGCCTTGCCGACCTTGTCCCACGAAGCGCCACCCTTGCGCAAGCCGACCACGACCTTCACGCCGCTGTCGTTGAGGTTTTGGGCATGGGCGTGGCCTTGGCTGCCATAGCCGATGATGGCCACGGTCTTGCCCTTGATGAGGCTCAGATCACAGTCTTTGTCGTAGAAAACTTTCATGGTCGCTCCGGTTGGGATTCTGTTCAGGGGGAAAGGAAAACGAGGGATTGTCGTACTTACACACGCAGGATGCGTTCGCCACGGCCGATGCCGCTGGCGCCCGTGCGCACCGTCTCCAAAATGGCGGTACGGTCGATGGCCTGCAGGAAAGCGTCGTTCTTGGACTGGTCGCCGGTCAGCTCGATCGTGTAGCTCTTTTCGGTCACGTCGATGATGCGTCCGCGAAAGATGTCGGCCATGCGCTTCATCTCTTCGCGCTCCTTGCCCACGGCGCGCACCTTCACCATCATGAGTTCGCGCTCGGTGTAGGCGCCTTCGGTCAGGTCAACCACCTTGACCACCTCGATGAGGCGGTTCAGGTGCTTGGTGATCTGCTCGATCACGTCTTCCGATCCATGGGTCTGGATGGTCATGCGCGACAGGGACGCGTCCTCGGTGGGCGCCACGGTCAGCGATTCGATGTTGTAGCCCCGCGCGGAAAACAGCCCAACGACGCGCGACAGCGCACCCGGTTCGTTCTCCAGCAGGACGGCGATGATGTGTTTCATGGGATGAGCTTCCTCTTCTCGCTGCCCTCCCCTGGCGCCGGTAAGCGCCAGGCTTGGCAGACAATAGATTCGTCAGAAAACGCTATTAAATAAATAGCTGTTAGCGCTTGCCAGGCAAGCGTTACAGGCCTTTTTGATGCTTAAAGGTCTTCCGACCCCAGCAGCATCTCGGTGATGCCTTTGCCAGCCTGCACCATCGGGAACACGTTCTCGGTGGGGTCGGTCCGGAAGTCCAGGAACACCGTGCGGTCCTTGAGCTTGCGCGCTTCGCGCAGCGCCGGCTCCACGTCCTGCGGGCGCTCGATGAGCATGCCCACGTGGCCATAGGCCTCGGCCAGCTTCACGAAGTTGGGCAGCGCATCCATGTAGCTGTGGCTGTAGCGGCCCGAGTATTCAATTTCTTGCCACTGGCGCACCATGCCCAAGTAGCGGTTGTTGAGCGACAGCACCTTGATAGGGGTGTTGTACTGCAGGCAGGTGGAGAGCTCCTGGATGTTCATCTGCACCGAGCCTTCGCCCGTCACGCAGAACACCTCAGACTCGGGCTTGGCCAGCTTGATGCCCATGGCATAGGGAATGCCCACGCCCATGGTGCCCAGGCCGCCGGAGTTGATCCAGCGGCGCGGCTCGTCGAACTTGTAGAACTGGGCGGCCCACATCTGATGCTGGCCCACATCGGAGGTGACGTAGGCGTCCGCATCGCGGGTCATATTCCACAGCGTCTCGATCACGTACTGCGGCTTGATCACCTCGGTGTTACCGCGGTCGTACTTCAGGCAGTCGCGGCCGCGCCAAGCCTCGATCTGCTCCCACCACGCCGACAGCGCACCAGCGTCGGGGCGTGTCGTGGACTCGCGGATCATAGAGATCAGCTCGGTCAGCACGTCCTTGACATCGCCCACGATCGGAATATCCACCTTCACGCGCTTGGAAATGCTCGACGGGTCGATGTCGATATGGATGATCTTGCGCTCGTTCTGCGCGAAATGCTTGGGATTGCCGATCACGCGGTCATCAAAGCGCGCGCCCACGGCCAGCAGCACGTCGCAGTTCTGCATGGCATTGTTGGCCTCGATCGTGCCGTGCATGCCTAGCATGCCCAGGAATTTGCGGTCGGTGGCCGGGTAGGCACCCAGACCCATCAGCGTGTGGGTGACCGGATAGCCCAGCATGTCAACGAGCGTGCGCAGCTCGGGCACCGCATTGCCCAGCAGCACGCCGCCGCCGGTGTAGATATAAGGTCGTTTCGCGGCCAGCAGCAGTTGCAGCGCCTTGCGGATCTGGCCGCCATGCCCCTTCTTGACGGGGTTGTAAGAGCGCATTTCCACGCTCTGCGGATAACCATGGAAAGCGGTCTTCTTGAACGACACATCCTTCGGGATATCCACCACCACGGGGCCGGGGCGGCCGGTGCGCGCAATATGGAAGGCTTTTTTGAGCGTCACAGCCAGGTCGCGCACATCTTTGACCAGGAAGTTGTGCTTGACGATGGGACGCGTGATGCCCACGGTGTCGCACTCCTGGAAGGCATCCAGCCCGATCGCGGGCGTGGGCACCTGGCCGGAGATGATCACCATGGGGATCGAATCCATATACGCCGTGGCGATGCCCGTCACGGCATTCGTCAATCCGGGGCCGGAAGTCACCAGCGCCACCCCGACCTCGCCCGTCGCGCGGGCATAACCGTCGGCAGCGTGCACCGCAGCCTGTTCGTGGCGCACCAGCACGTGCTGAATGGTGTCCTGCTTGTACAGCGCGTCGTAGATGTACAGCACGGCGCCGCCGGGGTAGCCCCAGATGTACTGGACGTTCTCGGCCTGCAGAGCCTTGACGAGGATCTCGGACCCCATGAGGTCCTGGGCGCCGGGAGAAGATGAGGAGTTGCCGCCGCGAGAGGCCGCAGCCGCCGACGTGAGTTCGGCCTTGGAGATTTCCATGATCAACCTTTGCGAATTTCTCTAACGAAAAACCTTGGGTGCCCCTTGTACGAACTCTTGTGAAGCCGACTTGGGACTTGAGGCCTCGGCCATGGGCGCCATGAGTGTTGCGCCGGATCGGGACCCGTTTGCCTTTTTGAATTGCAGTACACATTATTGCACTGCACACATGCAGTTGGCGCAGCACGGCATAAAAAATACGCGGCAATGCGATAATCCGCCTTTCGCAGCTTGCTGCACGCACCTGCGCGCGCACTCCGCTTTCGCCCTCCTTGGGTTTTTGCCTTTGGCTACTGAACAAGAGCTCTCCGACTTCCTCAAAAGCGTGGACAAGCGTGCTTTCAAGCGCACGCTTTACCATGTGCGCAATGAGGAGGCCGCGTTGGACATCGTTCAGGACAGCATGCTCAAGCTGGCCGAGCACTATGGCGACAAGCCGCCGGCCGAGCTGCCCATGCTCTTCCAGCGCATCCTCACCAACTGCATGCTGGATTGGTTCCGGCGACAGAAGACGCGCAATGCGCTTTTTTCCAGCCTGAGCGACTTCGAGGGCCCGTCGGACGATGGTTCAGATTTTGATTTTCTCGAGGTACACGCCGCTGCCAATGGCGAAATGGCACAGAGTGCAGAGGATTCCGTGCGTCGCGCACAGGTACTGCGCGATATCGATGCCGAGATCCAAGAACTGCCCCCGCGTCAACGGGAGGCATTTTTGATGCGTTACTGGGAAGAAATGGATGTCGCAGAAACCGCAGCCGCCATGGGTTGCTCCGAAGGCAGCGTCAAGACACACTGCTTTCGGGCCATCCAAACCCTCAGCAAGGCACTGAAGGCCAAAGGAATCGTGCTATGAACCGCCCTCCAGAATACCCGCCGGAAATCACCCAGGCCGCGGATGCGTTCGCCCGCCGCCTTACGGCGCGCCTGAGCGAAGGCAATGCCAGCCTTCCCTACGACATCACCGAGCGCCTGCGCGCCGCCCGCATGCAGGCGTTGGCGCAGCGCAAGCGCCCCGCCGTACAGTCTGCCCGTCAGACAGCCGCGGCAACGCACGTGTCTTCGCAAGGCTCCACCGCCACGCTCAGCGGCTGGGGCAGCGAAGGTGGCAACTGGTGGCGCGCCCTGGTATCCGCCGTGCCGCTGACGGCGCTGGTGGTGGGGCTGGTCTTCATCAACATGGCGCAGGACGAGACGGTGGCCACCGAAATCGCCGAAGTCGACGCTGCGCTTCTGACCGACGATCTTCCCCCGTCGGCCTATGCTGACCCCGGCTTCCTGCAATACCTCAAGACAGCCAATACGACGCAATAAGATCACTGCCTGCATGCACGAGCCGTCCCCGCACGCCCCACGCCCCCACCTGCCAGCATTCTTGCTGGCTTTTGTCTTGCTGGGTGCGCTGGCGACGACGGGGTGGTGGATGGCTGCCTATGTGCGGGTGGCGCCCAGTACCCCTGTCCCGGCCGAGGCGCTGGGAGATGGCAGGCACAAAATCTACAGCGAGCCCCGGCAGGCTCCGCAAGCCGAGGCCGGCCCCCGCTGGACAGAACTGAGCACTCCTCAGAAAGAAGCGCTCTACCCCCTTGCAGACCGCTGGAGCGTGCTCAGCGAAGGGCAAAAGCGCAACTGGCTCAACCTGGCGGCGGGCTTTCACGCACTCTCTGAGGACGAGCAGGCGAAGATGCTCGCACGCATTACCGATTGGGCCAGCCTCAGCACCCAGCAGCGCAGCCAGGCGCGACTGAACTATGCCGCCGCCAGCAGACTCCCGGCCGACAGCCGGCGTGCCCGATGGGAGGCATACCAGGCGCTGAGTGCGGAAGAGAAGAAGCGTCTGGCGGCCAAGGCCGCGCCGCGGCCGACCGGCGCCGCCACCACGGTACGTCCGGTGTCCCCCAAGAAACTGGCCCGCGTCCCTGCAGCCACCAATGCGCCACCGGCCGTCCCCAACCCTCCGAAAATCCAGCCGCCAGCGGAATTCCATTCGCCCCAGGCCTTGCCGGTGCCGCCCCCCGTGGTCGTGCAAACATCGCCGGTCACGATCCCGTCCGCACTGCCTGCGCCGCTCCCCCCCCTTGCGCCCGCCTCGGTCCCCGAACCCGCTCCGGAACCGCCAGTGGACCTGACCCCCCTGCATCCGCCGCAATGATCGGTGCATGACCTCCGTTCGCCGTCCCGCATGACTGCCTCGCGCGCCAATCCGCAGACCCCCCACCCTTCCGACGCTGCCGCCCCGGCGGCATCCCGCGCGATCGCCCCTCCACTGCGGCGCCGCATGGCCTGCTGGTTGTATGAGGGCATGTTGATGTTCGGGGTGGTGTTCATCGCGGGCTACCTGTTCGGCACCCTGACACAGACGCGGCATGGGCTGGACAACCGCCACGCGCTGCAGGCCTTTCTATTCGTGGTGTTCGGCATCTACTTCGTCTGGTTCTGGTCCCAGGGACACACGCTTGCCATGAAGACCTGGCACATCCGGGTGGAAGATCGGCAGGGGCGCTCCCTCTCGCAACCGCGGGCGCTGCTGCGCTACTTGTTGTGCTGGCTGTGGTTCCTGCCCCCATTGGCGGTGACCGCGCCCTTTCAACTGTCCGCGGGCGAAGCGACCGTCATCGTGGCGGGCTGGGTCGCGGTATGGGCCCTGCTCAGCCGATTTCACCCGCAACGCCAGTTCTGGCACGACGCGCTCGCCGGTACCCGCCTGGTGCATTACGAAGTGCCGCCCCGCCGCAAGGGTTGAGGGGCGGACTGGGCCACGCACGCGTGCATCTGACGCGCAAGCTAAGCGCACAACCCCTGCAGTTCGCCTTCCCATAGCGCGACAATCACCGTCCGAATGCCTGATCCCACCTCCTCTCCACCACACCCCCACAAGCAACGCACCGGCTTGCGCCGGCTGTGGCATGCCACGGGCTACTCCCTGACGGGCCTGCGGGCAGGCTGGGAAGAAAAGGCGTTTCGCCAGGAGGTGTGCCTGGCAGCCCTGCTGCTGCCTTCGTCCCTTTACGTCGGGCGGGACTGGATGCAGACCGCTGTACTGGCGGCGGTGGTGGTGTTGGTGCTGATCACCGAGTTGCTCAACTCCGGCATCGAGGCCGCCATCGATCGCGTCGGGCATGAACTGCATCCGCTGTCCAAGCGCGCCAAGGACTTGGGCAGCGCAGCGGTGCTGCTCAGCCTGCTGCTGTGCGCAGCCGTGTGGGCGGCCGCGCTCTACCAAAGGTTCCTACATGGCTGATGTCGCTTTTTCGATCTGCGTGTACCTGGGCTCTCGCCCGGGCAACAACCCCTTGTTCACAGAAGCGGCTACCGCCGTGGGCCACTGGATAGGCCGCCACGGCGGCCAGTTGGTCTACGGCGGCGGCCGCAGCGGCCTCATGGGCACGGTGGCGGAGGCCACGCGCGTGGCAGGCGGCCGGGTCGTAGGCATCATTCCGCAGGCTCTCGTGGACAAGGAACTGGCCAACCACTTCTGCGATGAGCTGCACATCGTGCAGACCATGCACGAGCGCAAGGCCATGATGGCCGAGCGCAGCGATGCCTTCGTCGCCCTGCCGGGCGGCATCGGCACACTGGAAGAGCTGTTCGAAGTCTGGACCTGGCGCCAGCTGGGCTACCACGACAAGCCTATCGGCCTGTTGGACACCGACGGCTACTACGGCGGCATGCTGGGCTTCCTGCAGCAGGCGGTACATGGCGGGCTCATGGGGGAATGGCAGATGGGCCTGATCCGCGTGGGTACGGAGCCCGATGCCCTGCTCACCGCGCTGGTACAGGACGCAGGCGCGAATGCCAGCGCCATCCCCCTGCGCAGCGTGATCTGACGGCTGTCCCACCGCGCTGGCGTGCGCGGGATTGGCAGACGTGCCGTTCGTTACACCGCGGCGTCGTCCAGGTCGCCTGTGCGGATGCGCACCACGCGCTCCACGGCGGTGACGAAAATCTTGCCGTCGCCGATCTTGCCGGTGCGCGCCGCGCCTACGATCGCGTCCACGCAGCGGTCCACGTCTTCGGTGCGCACCACCACCTCGATCTTGACCTTGGGCAGGAAGTCCACCACGTACTCGGCACCACGGTACAGCTCGGTGTGGCCCTTTTGCCGGCCGAAGCCCTTCACCTCGGTCACCGTCAGCCCCGTCACACCACATTCGGCCAAGGCCTCGCGGACTTCCTCCAGTTTGAAGGGCTTGATGACGGCGGTGATCATTTGCATGGGGAACTCCTCAAATATCTAAAAAGCGGCGGGCACGGCACGGCGACCCAGCGGCCGCCAAAGGGGGCTCAGGCCCTGAATCGGTTGGTGATGGGGTAGCGCCAGTCCTTGCCGAAGCTGCGGCGCGTGACGCGCACGCCCACAGGCGCCTGGCGGCGCTTGTATTCGTTGAGCTTGATGAGCCGGGTCACGCGTTCGACATCCGCACGTTCAAAGCCGGCGCGCACGATGTCTTCCAGAGGCTCGTCATTTTCCATGTAGCGCTCGACGATGGCGTCCAGTACCTCGTAGGGCGGCAGACTGTCCTGGTCTTTCTGGTCGGGACGCAGTTCGGCACTGGGCGGACGGGTGATGATGCGCTCGGGAATGGGATTCGCGCCGGTGCCATACGGGTCATTGGCGTTGCGCCACCGGGCCAGGGCGAACACGCGCGTCTTGACCACGTCCTTGATCACGGCAAAGCCGCCGGCCATGTCGCCGTAAAGCGTGCAGTAGCCCGTGGCCAGCTCGCTCTTGTTGCCCGTGGTCAGCACCAGGCTGCCGAACTTGTTCGACAGCGCCATCAGCAGCATGCCGCGGATGCGCGCTTGCAGATTCTCTTCCGTCGTGTCCTCGGGCAGGCCGGCGAACTGCGGCGCCAGCGCAGTCTTGAAAGCCTCGAACTGCGGGGCGATGGCGATTTCGTCATAGCGCACCCCCAGCCGCCCGGCCATGTCGCGCGCATCGATCCAGCTGATGTCGGCCGTGTAGGGCGAGGGCATCATCACTGTGCGCACCTTGTCGGCGCCCAGCGCGTCCACGGCAATGGCCAGCACCAGCGCCGAGTCTATGCCCCCCGACAGACCCAGCAGCACGCCGGGGAAGCCGTTCTTGCCCACGTAGTCGCGCACGCCCAGCACCAGGGCGGACCACAGCTCCGCCTCCCAGCCCTCGTGTGGCGCCACCTGCGCTTCCAAAACAATAGCTGCTTGCGCTTGCTGCACCTCGATCAGCAGCGTTTTTTCCTCAAATCCTGGCGCACGAGCCGCCACGCTGCCATCGGCATTCAGCGCGAAGGACCGGCCCTCGAAAACCACCTCGTCCTGCCCGCCGACCAAGTGCGCATAGACCAGGGGCAGGCCGGTTTCCAGCACGCGCTCGCGCATCACCTGTTCGCGCTCGACAGCCTTGCCCAGGTGGTAGGGCGACGCATTGAGCGTGACCAGCACCTGCGCGCCCGCCTCCCGCGCGCCGCGCGCCGGCCCGGGGTACCACGCGTCCTCGCAGATCAGCAGGCCCATGCGCACGCCCTCGACCTCGAACACGCAGTTCTCATCCCCGGGGACGAAATAGCGGCGTTCGTCGAAGACTTCGTAGTTGGGCAGGTACTGCTTGGCGTAGGTGTGCTCGATACGCCCCGCGCGCAGCACGCTGGCCGCGTTGTGGCACAGGCCGCGCCCCCCCTCGCCCACCCCGTGCGCCACGCGCCGCGGGTGCCCCACGACCACCGTCAGCCCTGGCCAATCCGCCGTAGCGGCCGCCAACCCTTCCAGTGCCTGCTCGCACGCTTGCACGAAGGCTGGCCGCAGGTACAGATCCTCGGCCGCGTAGCCGCACAGTGCCAGTTCGGGCGTGAGGAGCAGCCGGGCGCCGGCAGCATGGGCATCGCGCGCGGCCGCAAGAATCTTCTGGGCATTGCCCGGCACGTCGCCCACCACGAAGTTGAGTTGGGCGATGCTGATGACGAACGGCATGGGAATGGCGGGGCGGGTTGGTCTCGGACGATTATGTCACCCGGGCCCTGGCGCCGCCCCGAGCCGCGCCTTGCCCCTGCGGCACGCCCCGGCTGCACGCTTGTCCCCACAGGCCAGGGACAGACCTGTGGATAAGCTGCGGGCGAGGCGGGCACATGCGGCTTAAGTGGTTGATTCATAACGCCCGCCCCTGCACCGCCTCATTTTTAAGCAGGCTGCGCCACCGCGGAGAAATCCCCACGGCCACGCGGTCCGGGCTTTGGGGAGATGATGCGCTCTGCCCTGATTGCGGCACCGCCCACTGCATGACCACACCCTGCCCTGCCAGCACGCCCGCTTACGCATTGCACCTGCACGACTCGATCCATCGCGTGGGCGCCGATGCATGGGACGCACTGCTGGCGCTCCAGCCCCACCCCACGCCCTTCCTGCGCCATGCCTACCTGTGCGCGCTCGAAGACAGCGGCAGCGCCACGCCCGCCCGGGGCTGGACGCCCGTCGTGTTCACCCTGTGGGCGGGCACGGACCTGCAGGCCGCCTGCATCGTGTACGCCAAGGCGCACTCGTACGGTGAGTACGTGTTCGATTGGGCCTGGGCCGATGCCTACGCCCGCCACGGGCTGGCGTACTACCCCAAGGCCGTGGCCGCCGTGCCGTTCACGCCGGTGCCCGGCACCCGGCTGATGGCCTGCGACGATGCCGCGCGGGACGCCCTGCTGCGTGCCGTGCTGGACTGGGCGAAGCAGGCGGAGCTGTCGTCCCTGCACCTGCTGTTCGGCGCGCAGCAGGATCTGGCTGCAGCGCACCAGGCGGGAATGCTGCTGCGCAGCACCGTGCAGTTCCACTGGCACAACCGGCGGCCCATGGACGGTGCAAGGTTCGCGGATTTCGAGGACTTCCTCGCCTCCCTGAACCAGGACAAGCGCAAGAAGATCCGCCAGGAGCGCCGGCGCGTGGCCCAGGCGGGGGTGTGCTTTCGCATGCTGCGGGGCACGCAGATCACCACAGCAGACTGGGACTTCTTCTACCGCTGCTACGAGCGCACCTACCTGGAGCACGGCAATCCGCCCTACCTGACGCGGGCCTTCTTCCACGCCATGCAGCAGCACATGCCCGAGGCCTGGGTGCTTTTCGTGGCGGAGCGCGCAGGCCGCCCCATCGCTACGAGTTTGATAGCTGTTGGCGCTTATCCCAACTGGGTGAACACCCCAAATGACATGCAATCCGTGGCCTATGGCCGCTACTGGGGTGCGCTAGAACGGGTGGACTGCCTGCATTTCGAGGCCTGCTACTACCAGCCCATCGAGTGGTGCATCGCGCAGGGCGTGTACCGTTTCGAAGGCGGTGCGCAGGGCGAACACAAGATGGCGCGCGCCCTCCTGCCCGTGCGCGCGCAGAGCGCCCACTGGCTGGCGCACCCGGCGTTTGCCGAAGCCGTGGACCGGTTCCTGGCGCGTGAAGGCGAAGGCGTGGAGCAGTACCTGGAGGATCTGCACGCGCGCAACCCCTTCCGGCAGGCAGGCTGACGGGCTGGACGCGGCCATGAAAAAGCGCGCCCATGGGCGCGCTTGGCAGAGATACAGCGAGAAGGCCCTCAGGCCGTCGCGACCGACTGCACCAATCCCATCTCAGAACTGCTGAGCAGCGATTCGATGTCCACCACGATCAGCATGCGCTCGCCCACGGTCGCGATGCCACGCACAAAGGACGAATCCACCTGCCCCTGGAACTGCGGTGCGGGCTTGATGGCATCGGCCGGCAAAGCCACCACGTCGGCCACGGCATCCACGACAGCGCCCAACACCGTGCCACCCACGTTGAGGATGATGACCACGGTGAAGTCGGTGTAGTCGGCGCTGGCGCATTGCAGCTTCAGACGCAGGTCGACGATCGGCACGATCACGCCGCGCAGATCGATCACGCCCTTGATGAACTCCGGCGCGTGCGCCATGCGGGTGGGTTGCTCGTAGGAGCGGATTTCCTGCACGCGCAGGATGTCGATGCCGTACTCCTCCTCACCCAGGCGGAAGGTCAGGTATTCCGCGGCACCGCTGGCGTTGGCGTTGCCGTAGGAAGGACGCTGGGCGATGGAAGACGACATGGCAACTCCTAGGGAAATGTTCTCGCGCTTGCGCGCAGGTCGGGCACCGCCGGCCACACCAGCGTCGCGCACGCCCTGGCAGCATAGCAGTCATCGGTTACTTATGCTGACAATTTTGCCAGAAGCCGAAATCCCTGCAAGAAAAAAGCCCGCGGGCATGTGCCAGCGGGCTGGATGAGGCAGTGGGCGCGATGCGGGCCGCACCCCGCCACCATCAGGCTTTCTTGTAGTTTTCCACGCCGTCCAGGATTTCCTTGTGGGCGGCGTCGATGCCTTCCCAGCCCAGCACCTTGACCCACTTGCCTTCTTCCAGGTCCTTGTAGTGCTCGAAGAAGTGGCTGATGGCCTTCAGGCGCATGGGGTTCACATCCTCCACGGTCTTCCAGGGCTCGTACATCTTGAGGATCTTGGTGGTGGGCACGGCCAGCACCTTGCCGTCCACGCCGGCCTCGTCTTCCATCTTCAGGATACCCAGCGCGCGGCAGGGCACCACCACGCCGGGGTGCAGCGGGTACGGGGTGATCACCAGCACGTCCACCGGGTCGCCGTCGCCCGACAGGGTCTGGGGCACGTAGCCGTAGTTGCAGGGGTAGTACATGGCCGTGGTCAGGAAACGGTCCACGAAGACGGCACCCGACTCCTTGTCCACTTCGTACTTGATGGGATCGGATTCCGCCGGGATCTCGATCACCACATTGAAGGTTTCGGGAATGTTCTTGCCGGGCTTGACGTTGTTCAGCGACATGGTTTGGGGGTTGAGTGGTTGGAATGACACGGCCTTCGCCCCGGGGGCGGTGCGCAAGGCGGCCCGTGATTTTAGGCGCACGCCCCTTGCAGCTTGCTTGCACCGGGGGTTTCGCGTTAAATGGCTGCGTTGGCCAATCGTCTCCGCCACCGGGGCACGAGGAAGCAACGCAGCGGAAGCACTTCCCCATGCGTTGCGCTTCCCCCTCCGTGCAACTGACAACCGATGGAGATAACGAATGGCTGGTTCCACCTCGGCGCTGACTGCCCCTCTCATCCTGGCTCTGGTTTGCGGACTGATTGCTGTGGCCTACGGACTGTGGGCACGCAGCTGGATCCTTTCCAAGGACGCGGGCAACGCCCGCATGCAGGAGATCGCCGGCGCCATCCAGATGGGCGCGGCGGCCTACCTCGCACGGCAATACAAGACCATCGCCTTCGTCGGCATCGTGCTGGCCATCCTCATTGCGGCGTTCCTGGACGGCACCACCGCCGTGGGCTTCGTCATCGGCGCGGTACTCTCCGGCGCCTGCGGCTTCATCGGCATGAACGTCTCGGTGCGCGCCAACGTGCGCACGGCCCAGGCCGCCACGCAGGGCATGGGCCCGGCGCTGCAGGTTGCCTTCCGCGGCGGGGCCATCACGGGCATGCTGGTGGTGGGCCTGGGCCTGCTGGGCGTGACCGCCTTCGCGTGGTTCCTGGTCGGCAATGGCCGGCTCACCCCCACGGCCAGCCTGCCGGCGCTGCTCAACCCGCTGATCGGCTTTGCGTTCGGCTCGTCGCTGATTTCCATCTTTGCCCGCCTGGGCGGGGGCATCTTCACCAAGGGTGCCGACGTGGGTGCGGACCTGGTCGGCAAGGTGGAGGCCGGCATCCCCGAGGACGACCCCCGCAACCCCGCCGTGATCGCCGACAACGTGGGCGACAACGTGGGCGACTGCGCCGGTATGGCGGCCGACCTGTTCGAGACCTATGCCGTCACCCTCATCGCCACCATGGTGCTGGGCGCACTGCTGGTGGGTGCTGCGCCCGTCGCGGCCGTGACCTACCCACTGGCGCTGGGGGCCGTCTCCATCATCGCCTCCATCATCGGCTGCTTCTTCGTGCAGGCCGGCCCGGGCATGCGCAACGTGATGCCCGCGCTGTACCGGGGGCTGGCCATCGCGGGCGTGCTGTCGCTCGTCGCGTTCTGGTTCGTCACGGCCTGGGTCATCCCCGACAACGCGCTGGGCGGCACGGGCGCGCAGATGCGGCTGTTCGGCGCCTGCGCCACCGGCCTGGTGCTGACGGCGGCGCTGGTGTGGATCACGGAGTTCTACACCGGCACGCAATATTCGCCCGTGCGCCACATCGCGCAGGCGTCCACCACGGGCCACGGCACCAACATCATTGCGGGTCTGGGCGTGTCCATGCGCTCCACGGCCTGGCCGGTGATCTTCGTGTGCGCGGCCATCATCGTGTCGTACACGCTGGCGGGCCTGTACGGCGTGGCCGTGGCCGCCATGTCCATGCTCAGCATGGCGGGCATCGTGGTGGCGCTGGACGCCTACGGCCCCATCACCGACAACGCCGGCGGCATTGCCGAGATGGCCGAGCTGCCCAGCAGCGTGCGCGACATCACCGACCCGCTGGACGCCGTGGGCAACACCACCAAGGCCGTGACCAAGGGCTACGCCATCGGCTCGGCGGGCCTGGCAGCACTGGTGCTGTTCGCCGACTACACGCACAAGCTGGAGAGCTTCGGCCAGGCGATCCGCTTCGACCTGAGCGACCCGATGGTCATCGTGGGCCTGTTCATCGGCGGGCTCATTCCCTACCTGTTCGCCGCCATGGCCATGGAGGCCGTGGGCCGCGCCGCCGGCAGCGTGGTAGTGGAGGTGCGTCGCCAGTTCAGCGAGATCCCAGGCATCATGGAAGGCACGGCCAAGCCCGAGTACGGCCGCGCGGTAGACATGCTGACCAGCGCCGCCATCAAGGAGATGATCATCCCCAGCCTGCTGCCCGTGGCCGTGCCCATCATCGTGGGCCTGGCGCTGGGGCCGAAGGCGCTGGGCGGCCTGCTCATGGGCACCATCGTCACGGGCCTGTTCGTGGCCATCAGCATGTGCACCGGCGGTGGCGCCTGGGACAACGCCAAAAAGTTCATCGAGGACGGCCACCACGGCGGCAAGGGCAGCGACGCGCACAAGGCCGCCGTCACCGGCGACACCGTGGGCGACCCCTACAAGGACACGGCCGGCCCGGCGGTGAACCCGCTCATCAAGATCATCAATATCGTGGCGCTGCTCATCGTGCCGCTGGTGGTGAAGTTCCACGCCGGCTGACCCAGCACTATCAAAAAAGAAGCTGCCAGCGCCCGTCCCTTGGGCGTTGGACGGCACTCCGGCTCGTAGCCCAGCACGCTGCGCGCGCCTGCCGCACAATCAGGCCCATGCAGCTCCACCACATCGCCAACGCCGGCGTGGCCTCGACTTCGGGCCGCACCATTGCCGTGATCGACCCCTCCGACGGCCAGCCGTACGACGAAATCCAGCGCGGCACGGCCGAGGACATCGATGCCGCCGTGCATGCGGCGCAGCAGTGCTACCACAGCGTGTGGCGCAAGCTGGCCCCGGCCGAGCGTGGCAGGCTGCTGATGCGGCTGTCGGCCAAGATCACCGAGCATGCCGAGGAGTTGGCCGCCATCGAGCAACGCGACTGCGGCAAGCCCACCCGGCAGGCACGGGCCGACGCACACGCCCTGGCGCGCTACTTCGAGTTCTACGCCGGCGCCTGCGACAAGCTGCACGGCGAGACCATTCCCTACCCCGACGGCTTCAGCGTGTTGACCTGGCGCGAGCCGCATGGCGTGACCGGCCACATCGTGCCCTGGAACTACCCCATGCAGATCTTCGGGCGCTGCGTGGGCGCCGCACTGGCGGCCGGCAACGTGTGCGTGGTCAAGCCGGCCGAGGACGCCTGCCTGTCCCTGCTGCGCGTGGCCCAGTTGGCGGTCGAGGTGGGCTTCCCTGCCGGCGCGCTGAACATCGTGACCGGCTACGGCCACGAGGTCGGCGACGCGCTGGCGCGCCACCCCGGCATCCAGCACATCAGCTTCACCGGCAGCCCCAAGGTGGGCACGCTGATCCAGCAGGCCGCCGCCGAGCGCCACTGCCCGGTCACGCTGGAGCTGGGCGGCAAGAGCCCGCAGATCGTCTTTGCCGACGCCGACCTGGACGCCGCCGTGCCCGTGCTCGTGAACGCCATCGTGCAGAACGCCGGGCAAACCTGCTCGGCCGGCTCGCGCGTGCTGATCGATTCCCTGATCTACGAACCGCTGCTGGAGCGCCTGTCAAAGGCCTTCGAGGCGCTGCGCGTGGGCCCCGCCGCCATGGACCTGGACCTGGGGCCGCTGATCCGCCAGAGCCAGCAGCAGCGCGTGTGGGATTACCTGTCCGATGCGCAGGTGGCTGGCATTCCCCTGGCCGCGCAGGGCACCGTGGTGGACGAAGCGCCCGACACGGGCTTCTACCAGGCACCCACCCTGCTGCGCGACGTACCGGCGCAGCACCGCCTGGCGCAGGAAGAAATCTTCGGCCCCGTGCTGGCCGCCATGCCCTTCGACGACGAAGACCACGCCGTGGAGCTCGCCAACGGCACGCCCTTTGGGCTGGTGGCGGGCGTGTGGACGCGCGATGGCGCGCGCCAATTCCGCATGGCGCGGCGCATTGCCAGCGGCCAGGTGTTCATCAACAACTACGGCGCAGCCGGCGGCGTCGAATTGCCGTTTGGCGGCGTGAAGTCCAGCGGACACGGACGCGAGAAGGGTTTCGAGGCGCTCTACGGCTTCACCACCCTCAAGACCGTGGCCATCCGCCACGGCTGATCCCTGCGAGCCGCGTGCCCTGCGGTGCCCCGCCAGTGCTCGCTTGGCCGCTGATACGTTTCCCATCTCGACCCCATGCCTCTGTCATCCCCTGCCCCCCGCACTGCCCGCCATGTCCGACGCGTCACCTACCAGGGTTACGAGCGCGAGGACGGGCTCTGGGACATCGAGGGCGAGCTGCACGACAGCAAGCCGCAGGACCTGCCGTCGCTGCGCTACCCGGACGGCGTGCGCCGCGCGGGCGAACCCATCCACCACCTGTGGCTGCGCGTCACCGTGGACCGCGACCTGGTGGTGCGCGCCATCGAATCCGCCATGGATGCCCACCCTCTGGCGGGCTGCACACAAGCGCAGCGCGCCCTGCAGGCGATGGTGGGCTGCAGCATGGCGCGCGGCTGGCGCCAGTCCATCCAGACCCACCTGGGCGGCGTGGCCGGTTGCACCCATCTGCGGGAACTGCTGTTCAACCTGGCCACGGCCACGTTCCAGACGATTCACGCCGCATTCCAGAATGAAGGCGACGAGCCGCCGCGCCACCTGGGCCAGTGCACGGGTTGGGACTTCAGCGGTCAGGGAGTGAAGGAGCACTACCCGCAGTTCTACGGCCGCGCGCCGCGCACGCCGAAGGCAGCCTGATCGGCAATCGCTCCCGATTCAATAGCTGCCCGCGCTTTCTGCACGGGCGCTAGAGGCACTTTTTGCCCATAGGCCTGATTTAGATCGACCGCATGTGCTGGCGCGCGGCTCAGGTTCACCATCCGGCCACTCGCGGAGGATGAATAGCGCTTGAACGGCTCGGCCCGACGGACGGCCTGCGCCAACCCCTGGTTAGCCAGCCCTGGTTAGTAGAGCGAGTGGAGAGTGGCGTGGCACATCCGCCGGGGACTCGCGGCTGGGCGGTCGAGCCAAAGCCGTGTCCCGCGCGCCACAGCTGCTGCCCAGCGGGGCAACCAGCCCAGCCACGTCGGCCTTCCCTCCCCCGGAAAAGCGGTGCAGCCGGGCTGCCGCGCCGATGAGACACGCAGTTGCTCTTGTGGCCGCAGGGGTCAGCCCAGCACGTCCTGCAGGGCCACCTCGTACAGCGAAGTCAAGCTGTCCGTAACCTCCAGCAGGCGCTCGCTGGTGGTGGCCACGTTTTCCAGGCCGCGCGGGTCTGGCTGGCGCTTGAGGGCGGCCTCGAAAAACACCCACTGCGCCTGGCCCAGTTCCAGTGCCGAGCGGATGGCAGGGGTGGAGATGGGTGCCTTGTTCAACTGCGCGAGGGCACGCTGGAACTCATCGGCGTCGCCCGTCATCTGCTCGCGCACCGTGCGGCTGTCAAGGCCGGCGGCCAACAGCTCATAGTTCTTGGCCAGGCGCTGCGACAGCATGCGCTGGCGCCCGGCGGTGTTGACCAGGCGTGCCGTGGGCGCCTGGGCCAGCCGCTCGAGGGCCTCGGTGGTGGTGTTGGCAGCAGCCAGCATCTGGTCAGCCTGGGCCGACACGGCCTGAAAGCCCTCCTTCGTCGGCGCCTGGGCCGTGAGCGCGTCCAGGCGGTCCGCGTTGCGGCGCACGTCCGCCAGCAGCCGCGCCACCTCGGGCGGCCAGCTCTGGCGGTCCATGTCCTCAAAGCCGGAATGCACCTGCCGGCGGGTGTGTTCCAGCGCATCGCGGGCGCGCGCGGCGCCCACGTTCAGGTACAGCTGGCCGTAGACCTTGGCGGTGCGCTGGGACAGCGCCCGAAAGCGCGCCGTGCGGTTGATGGCCGTGGCCAGGGCCATGCGCGCCTGGGCCGACAGCGGCAGGGCCGGCACCAGCAACACGGTGGCCAGCGCGCGCACAGCGGTGCGGCGGCCGCGCCGGCAGGTGGCGACGGAGGAAGGGGTGGGGACTGGGCGTTGGTTCTGCATGCGCCGTATTCTCAAATCGCCCTCCCGCGCCCCCTATGACACTGGTCAAAGGCACTTCATGTCGCCACCGTGACAGCAGATTGATCAACATCAATTTAGCGGGCAGCCGCCATACCCCTACGACGCCGATGGGGCACAATTTCGCCATGGCTGAACGTGTCATTCCCCTCGTGGATCAGCGCAGCAAGGTGCTGCAGCCCCCTGCGCTCCTGGCCGCGGCACCCGCTACCGGACTGCTGCAGGACACGCTCTCCCGTCCCTTGCGCGACCTGCGCATCAGCGTGACGGACCGCTGCAACTTCCGCTGCGGCTACTGCATGCCCAAGGAAGTGTTCGACAAGCACTACCGCTACCTGCCGCACAGCGACCTGCTGAGCTTTGAAGAGATCACGCGGCTGGCGCGCCTGTTCATGGCGCATGGCGTGCGCAAGATCCGCCTCACCGGCGGTGAGCCGCTGCTGCGCAAGGACCTGGAGAACCTGGTTGCCCAGTTGGCGGAACTGCGCACGCTGGAGGGCCGCGTGCCCGACCTCACGCTGACCACCAATGGATCGCTGCTGGCGCGCAAGGCGCGCGCCCTCAAGGCCGCGGGCCTGCGGCGCGTCACCGTGAGCCTGGACAGCCTGCAGGACGACGTGTTCCGCCGCATGAACGACGTGGACTTTCCGGTGGCCGACGTACTCGCCGGTATCGAGGCCGCGCAGGCGGCGGGCCTGGAGCACATCAAGGTCAACATGGTGGTCAAGCGCGGCACCAACGACCACGAGATCCCGGCGATGGCGCGCCACTTCCGCGGCACCGGCATCACGCTGCGCTTCATCGAATACATGGACGTGGGCGCCACCAACGGCTGGCGCATGGATGAGGTGCTGCCCTCCGCCGAAGTCATCGCGCGGCTGCAGGCCGAGCTGCCGCTGGTGCCGCTGGCCGCGCAGTCCGCCGGCGAGACCGCTAAGCGCTGGGGCTACGCCGGCCCCGACGGTCGCCACGACCCGCGCTTGGGCGAAGTGGGCGTGATCAGCAGCGTCACGCAGGCCTTCTGCGGCGACTGCAACCGCGCGCGCCTGTCCATGGAGGGTCGGCTGTACCTGTGCCTGTTTGCCTCGCAAGGCTGGGACCTGCGCAGCCTGCTGCGCGGCAGCGCCGGCGACGCGCAGATCAGCGCCGCCATCGCCCACATCTGGCAGGGGCGCGGCGACCGCTATTCCGAGCTGCGCGCCAGCCTGCCATCCGAGACGGGCAGCGGCCAGCGGCGCATCGAGATGAGCTACATCGGCGGCTGAGCCGCCGCCGCGCCGCACGGACCGGCCCCGGCGCGGCGTTCACCACCCTTCTTCTTTCCCATGATCGACACCCACGACATCACAGGTCTCATCCTCGCCGGCGGCCGCGGCTCCCGCATGGGCGGGGTGGACAAAGGCCTGCAGAACTTCCGCGGCCTGCCCCTGGCACTGCACACGCTGATGCGGCTGCAGCCGCAGGTGGGCGACGTGATGATCAACGCCAACCGCAACCTGGCGGCCTATGAATCATTCGGAGTGCCGGTGTGGCCTGATGGCCTTGCCGACTACGCAGGCCCGCTGGCGGGCTTTCTCACAGGGCTGGAGCGTTGCGAGACCCCTTGGCTGCTCACCGTGCCCTGCGACACACCGCTGTTCCCGGCAGACCTTGCCGCACGCCTGGCCCAGGCCGCCATGCGCGAGGGCGCCGACATTGCCATGGCAGCGGCACCCGAGGCCGACGAGCGCGATGGCACCGTGCGCGTGCGCACCCAGCCGGTGTTTTGCCTGCTGCGCGTGACGCTGCTGGAGAGCCTGGTGCGCTTCACGCAGGGCGGCGGGCGCAAGATCGACCGCTGGACCGAACAGCACGCCTGCGCCGTGGTTCCGTTCGACCAGCCGGGCGACGACCCGCATGCTTTCTACAACGCCAACACCCTGGCCGAGCTGCACGCCCTGGAAGGCCTGGGCCTCCGCTGAGCTGCAACCCTCCTTGCCCGTACCGCATGAAAACCATTGACCAGATCGCCGCCGAGTTGCAGGGCTACGACCCGCAGGCGCTGCGCGCCGCCGATGTGAACACCTTCCTGGAGCGCCTGGTCGCGCCCGTCACCCGCACCGAAGAAGTCGGCATCTTCGACGCCCTGGGCCGCGTGCTGGCGCGGGACGTGGTCTCGCCCGTCAGCGTGCCGCCGCACGACAACTCGGCCATGGACGGCTACGCCTTCGACGGCGCCCAACTGCAGCCCGGCCAACCGCTGGTGCTGCGCCCGGTGGGCTCCACAGCCTTTGCCGGCGCCGCCTGGACCGCCACCGTGGCCGCAGGCGAGTGCGTGAAGATCATGACCGGCGCCATCATGCCGGCGGGGCTGGACACCGTGGTGCCGCAGGAGTTCACCACTGCCGAGCCCGACGGCCACATCCGCATCGCACCCGACGTGCTGCGCCGCGGCGACAACCGCCGCCTGCTGGGGGAAGACCTCATGCAAGGCCGCGTAGCGCTATCAAAAGGAGAGCTGCTAGCGCCTGCCGCGATTGGCCTGGTGGCCAGTTTGGGCCTAAAAACGGTGACGGTGTACCGCCGGGTGCGCGTGGCCTATTTCTCCACGGGCGACGAGATCCTCAGCCTGGGCGAGCCACCGCGCGAGGGCGCGGTGTACGACAGCAACCGCTACACGGTCTTTGGCCTGCTGACACGTCTGGGCGTCCAGGTGATCGACCTGGGTGTGGTGCGCGACGACCCCACACTGCTGGAAGCCGCCTTCCGCCATGCGGCCGCCGAGGCCGACGCCATCATTACCAGCGGCGGGGTGAGCGTGGGCGAGGCCGACCACACGCGCACCATGATGAAGCAGCTGGGCGACGTGGCGTTCTGGCGCATCGCCATGCGCCCGGGCCGGCCGATGGCGGTGGGCCGCCTTCGGCCCGAATTACAAGCCAAATCCGGCCCTAACGCTCGTCCATCAAGCGTTAACAGCTATCAAGATGGAAGCATTCAGAGTGCAGACGGCAGCAGCGTGCTGTTCGGCCTGCCGGGCAATCCTGTGGCGGTGATGGTCACCTTCCTGGCTTTCGTCCGCCCCGCACTGCTGCGCATGATGGGCTGCACGCGCAGCGCACCGCCGCTGCTGCGCGCCGTCAGCACCGAGGCCATGCGCAAGAAACCCGGCCGCACCGAATACCAGCGCGGCCTGGTCACCACGGCAGCGGACGGCACGTTGCAGGTGCGCACCACGGGCAACCAGGGCTCAGGGGTGCTCAGTTCCATGGTGCAAGCCAACGGCCTCATCGTGCTGCACCACGGCCAAGGCAACGTGGCACCTGGCGACATGGTCGATGTGATGATGTTTGACGGCGTGATCTGACACGCCCGCGCAGCGGCGGCCGGCTTGGCCGCGTGCGCCGCAGCCCTACCCTGCCCCCATCGCCATCCTTGCAGGAGCCGCCATGCCGTTTGCCGCCACCCACCTCGCTCAGCCGCCTTCGCGTGAAACGGTGGACCAGTGGCTGGGCCCCACCGTGCTGGAGTTCGGTACGCCCTGGTGCGGCCACTGCCAGCGCGCCCAGCCGCTCATCGAGCAGGCCCTCGAAGACCGGGACGATGTGCGCCACGTCAAGGTGGAGGACGGCCCCGGCCAGCGCCTGGGCCGCAGTTTTGGCGTGAAACTCTGGCCCACGCTCGTGTTCCTGCGCGACGGGCGCGAAACGGCGCGGCTGGTGCGCCCACAGACGGCTCAGAGCATCCATGAAGCGGTGCAGGGCATCACCGCCACCACTGGCTGATCACCCGCAAGGCACAGAACCCGGTCTCAGCGGCCCAGCGCCTGCTCCACACCCTTGTTGGCCAGCATGTCGGCGCGCTCGTTGCCGGGGTCGCCTGCATGGCCGCGCACCCAGTGCCATTCGATGCGATGGCCCGCTTGGTGCGCCAGCTCGTCCAGGCGCTGCCACAGCTCCACGTTCTTCACGGGCTGGCCGGCCGCCGTGCGCCAGCCCTTTTTCTTCCAGCCGTGGATCCACTCGGTGATGCCCTGGCGGACGTACTGGCTGTCCAGGTACAACGCCACCTGGCAGGGGCGCTTGAGCGCGCCCAGCGCCTGGATCACGGCCATCAGTTCCATGCGGTTGTTGGTCGTTCCCAATTCGCCACCGAACAGCTCTTTCTCCAGCGTGCCTGAACGTAGCACTGCCCCCCAACCGCCGGGGCCCGGATTGCCCTTGCACGCACCGTCGGTATAGATCACCACCTGATTCAAAAATAGCTCCCAGAAATAAAAAAATGTCCCGTCGCCTCAGCCCGGGCCATGGCGCCGCGCTACCTGCACCTGCGCGGCAGCCGCCTGCGGCGCCTTGCGCCACGAAGGCTCCAGCAGGCGCATGCCCTGCACGCGCTTGACGGCGACGATCACATACGCGGCCCCGAAGATCGGCCACCAGCGCGCACCCAGCGCGTCCATCCAGCCGTAGCGCTGCAGCCAGCGGTCGCCGGCCACGGCGGGCCGGTAGCAGCCGAAGCTCATGGATTCCAGCTCAAAGCCAAGCAGGCGCAGCCAGTCGCGCAGGCGCCCGGGCGAAATGAACTCCCCCACGTCCGGCAGGAACAGCCGCCCCCCTGCGCCACAGCGCTGGTACAGGCGCGATCGCCGCTGCCGTAACCCCCACAGACTGAGCGGGTTGAGTCCACTGATGACCACCTTGCCCTCCGGCACCAGCACGCGGTGCACCTCGCGCAGCGCCGTGTGCGGGTCCACGCTCAGCTCCAGGGTGTGG
Organism: Diaphorobacter nitroreducens; assembly: GCF_002214645.1. Taxonomy (NCBI): domain Bacteria; kingdom Pseudomonadati; phylum Pseudomonadota; class Betaproteobacteria; order Burkholderiales; family Comamonadaceae; genus Diaphorobacter; species Diaphorobacter nitroreducens. The sequence continues at coordinate 739,294 of NZ_CP016278.1, read as the reverse complement.
GGCAGCGCCAGCAGGTCCAGGCTGGCCTCGGCAAACGGAAGCGCGACCGCATCCGCCAGCAGCGCCGGTGGCTCCTGCGCATCGCTACGCTCTAGCAGCAACTCCGGCGGCATCACGGCCAGCCAGCGGTGCGGCATGCGGTTGCTGCGCAATGCCTGCAAGCCCGGCATGCCCAGCTGCAGCGCGTGGTAGCCGAAGATGTCCGCCACCAGCTCGTCGTAACGCTCCTGCTCCCAGGCCAGCAGGTAGCGGCCAGGGGCAGTATCGAACCAGTGGTGCAAACCTATAATTTCGCCGGTCATGAAGAACTTGCTGCCATTGCCCGCCTTCGCCGACAACTACATCTGGATGATGTACGACGCGCAGCGTGCGGTCGTTGTGGATCCCGGCGATGCAGAACCCGTGTTGCAGGCGCTGCGCAGCATGGGGCTGCCATTGGAAGCGATTCTAGTCACGCACCACCATGGCGACCACGTGGGCGGGGTGAACGCCCTGCGCGAAGCCACGGGCGCAACCGTGTATGGCCCTGCCACGGAGCCCATGCCCGAGCCCCTCATCCGCCTGTCGGGCGGCGACACTCTGCAGGCGCTGGGCCTCACGTTTTCCGTGCTGGACGTGCCGGGGCATACGGCGGGGCATATCGCCTACTACTGTGCGGACATGGAGGGCGAGCCCCTGCTGTTGTGCGGGGATACGCTGTTCTCAGGTGGATGCGGGCGCTTGTTCGAAGGCACGCCCACGCAAATGCAGGCCTCGCTGGATACGCTGGCCGCATTGCCCGGCAACACCCGCGTATGCTGCGCCCATGAATACACGCTGTCCAACCTGAAGTTCGCCCGCGCGGTGGAACCCCATAACGCTGCGCTACTCCAGTACATCACCGAATGCGAGTCCCGGCGCCGCGCGGATCAGCCCACACTGCCGTCGCGCATTGCCATCGAGCGCGACATCAACCCTTTTCTGCGCACGCGCGTTGCTACGGTAGCCCAAGCCGCCCACGGCTTCGACGCCCTCATAGACCCGCGCGAACCCGCAGCCGTACTGGCCGCGCTGCGCCAATGGAAAAACGAATTTCGATGAGACTTCTGCACATCCTGGGGCTGGCAAGCCTGCTGTGGTTGACCGGTTGCGCGACCACTGCCCCTGCGGACAACGCCGCATCCACCACCGACCCCACTACGGCCAGCCATACGCCGCTGTATCCGTCGGGACCATTGCAGCCCATCACGGCGAGCGCCGCCAGCGGCCACACAGTGGCTGGCGTCAGCGCGCCAGCCGATCTGTGGGACCGCATCCGGCGCGGCTTTTCCATGCCCGACCTGGACACCGATCTGGTACGCGACCGGGAACAGTGGTATGCCACGCGCCCCGACTACATGCAGCGCATGACCGAGCGTTCCAGCAAGTACCTGTTCCATATCGTCGAAGAGCTGGAACGCCGGGGCATGCCCACAGAACTGGCGCTGCTGCCCTACATCGAGAGCGCCTTCAACCCCCAGGCAGTGTCCAGCGCCAAGGCCGCGGGCATGTGGCAGTTCATGCCGGCCACGGGAACCTATTTCGACTTGAAGCAGAACGCCTTCCGCGACGACCGGCGCGATGTGCTGGCGTCCACGCGCGCGGCACTGGACTACCTGCAGAAGCTCTACGGCATGTTCGGCGACTGGCATCTGGCCCTGGCCGCCTACAACTGGGGGGAAGGCAGCGTGGCCCGCGCGATCGCGCGCAACGAGAAACAGGGTCTGGGCACGCGCTACACCGAGTTGACGATGCCCGCCGAAACCCGCATGTACGTGCCCAAGCTGCAAGCCGTGAAGAACATCGTGGCCAATCCCGACAAGTTCAGCACCGAGCTGCCGTTGATCGAGAACCACCCATACTTCCAGAGTGTGGAGATCACGCGCGACATGGACGTCACCCTGGTAGCCAGTCTCGCCGGCGTACGCCTCGAGGATTTCCGCGCCCTGAACCCGTCGCTGCACAAGCCCGTGATCCTTGCGGCGGGCATGCCGCAGATCCTGCTGCCCTGGGACAACGCCCAGGTGTTCCGCAAGAACCTGGAGGCCTACACCGAAGGCCAATACGCCAGTTGGACGGTATGGACGGTACCCAACACGATGAGCGTCTCCACCGCGGCGCAACGCACGGGCATGAGCGAAAACGATTTGCGTCAGGTGAATGGCATTCCACCACGCATGATGATCAAGGCCGGCTCGGCCCTCATGGTGCCCCGCGCAGCCACCATGCGCGCAGACGTCCCGGGTCATCTCGCCGACAACGGCCAAGTCAGCTTCACCCCCGAAATCGTGACGCGGCGCACCACGGTGCGCGCGGGCAAGCGCGACACCGTGGCCAGCATCGCACGGCGCTACAAGGTCAGCACCGCAGACGTTGCCGACTGGAACGACGTGAAGACCTCCGGCAAGTTCAAGCCCGGAGAACAGGTCGTGATGTACCTGCCCGTGCGGCTTGCCGCGACCTCGCTGGCGCGCACCAGCGCGAAACAACCCATCAGCCGGGCGACAGTCCGCTCGGCAAAGGCCGGTGCGCCCACACGCAAGGGCGGCACACCGTCGAAACGCAAACGGTAAGCCCGGCTAGAAACGCAGCGTGTGCATACCCAACAGGCCGAGGATGCCCATCACGATCAGGTACAGCGCAACGATCACGTTGAGCAGTTTGGGCATGATCAGAATCAGGATGCCTGCGATGAGGGAAACCAGGGGGCCAATGCTGAGGTGAAGTGTCATGGGAACTTTGCCGGGATGCGGGAGGAAGGAAAGCACTCGCGCTGAGCGCGCCGCCTAGCCCATCACTTTAGCGGTGATCCCGGGTCGCAAGGCGCACTTGGCGCGCCCTGACCGACCGAACCAACGCCTGGGCACGCCGTAATCTGCCGCAGAGGGCCGGGGCGCCTGCATTTTGCCCTCTCTTGCGCCACACCGAGCTTTCCCAAAAAAAGTCCGATACGGCGCGAAGCGCGGCGTCACATCAGCAGTTGCCTTTTTTCGCCTGACCGGGAGGGCACCCGTGCGGGTGGCTCTTGGGACCCGCTCCACGGTTGTCGTAATGGTCGTGATAGACCGCGCAACCGGAAAGCGTGAATGCAGCAACCGCAATGGCAAGCAGAGTCTTCATGGCTGGAAAAGTGGATGGACGTCGAGGCATTTTAGAAGTGCCCATTGTTCCCGGACTGATTGAAACTCGTACGGTGGAGTAGTACGACGCTGTACCACTCATCGCTAGCAGGTAAGCAGTCAGGTCATGGGTGCCTTCTATGTTGATCACGGAGCTATTGGGGGGCAAAACGTTGGCGCACCCCTCCCCTCACAATTGGCCAAGCAAAAACAAAAAAGGCCCTGTATCGCTACAGAGCCTTTGAAACTTGGTAGGACGTACAAGATTCGAACTTGTGACCAACGGATTAAAAGAGGCTGCCCAGCCTTTTTTCCAAGTCCTAAACCACGGCTTTCAGACGCACGCACCATGTCACCGGGTGCCAAGCGTAGCCAAATTTTGCTGTCAGCAGCTACGTTGGAGCTACGTTTTATGAGTGACCAAAAACATACCTTTGCCGCGCCAGTCAAAGCCCCTGACTGTTGGGACTGGATCAGGCCCGAGGACGTGGTGAGACACGCTCTCGCCGCGTTCTATTGGGCCTGCAACAACGTCAAGGCCCCCAAAGGGGAGAGATTTCTCGGCGCTGATGGTCGACCCTACGCTGATCGGGAAACCTTCGCGGATTGCATGACGCACTTCTTCGATCTGCGTATCAAGGCCGAGGCGCATTCAATCGGCATTGGCGATTACGCGCCCGAGGCAAAAATGCTGGAACGGTGTACTCAATCACGCGTTGTATAGCCCACTGAGCTTGTCCACAAAACCCACAGGCCGAAGGCCCGGCGACCCCCCGTCGCTTGCGACGAACAGGGGGTGGGAGCCGGGGAACCTGTGGGGGCTTGTGGTCAAGCGGTCCTCGCAGATTGACCGGTTCCGGCCAAGAGCTGCCTGTGGCATTTAGGCAAAGCAGACGCTCAACGTCCTGAGTTCAGCCGCCGCCGTAGGCGGTCGGCTGCTACGAATAGTTAGGGCGCACTCTTCCGCCCCAGCGACTTGACTTCGCTTAGATACCGCTCCATCTCTTCGTCCCCGCGAATATACGGGCGAGTGCCCGAGCAGATATCGATCTCTCCTCCCGGTCCTGCAAAGAAAACATAGGACACGGCCGGATAGATTGGCACGCCACAGTCTCCTGACCCGACGCCGGTGATCAGCCTCGGAGGCGGCTGAGACTTCGCCTTCACAATCTCCAGCAACTGGACCTTGGCGGCCACTCCGGGCCAACCCTTTGGTTCGTCACGCGAAGCCACGTCTTCTTTGGAGAGGACGCGCCCCACGAACACGAAGTCAGCATGGTCGAAATGTTCGCCGAGAGTGGTTCGCGTGATGCAAGAGCAGGCGGACGCGTTCCCGCAAAGAACGAGTGCGAATACCAATGCAAGAACTCGACTCATCGGTGCGCCCTAACCTAAAGGTGACCGGCCCCTTGCCGCAACGGGTCCGAGTCGACCGACCTGTTAGAGCTCATGGGCGCAGGGTTCCAACAGCGAAATAGACGGACCAGGCGAGGACTACGACGACCCCGCTTGCAACACCCAGCCAGTTCGCCCGGAGAGTTGTGCCGGCCTGCCCAGTGAGGCCGCGAAGGACGACAACAACGATCAGGAAGGCAGAGACCAGCACTGCCACTAGGTTCGCGAAGTACCCTCCAGCGACAGCGAAGGAAAGCAGACCAGCCTTTGCGCTGCCGGTATCGAGCGCAAAACCAATCACTAGCGCGGCCAGGCAAAGGAGGTTGAGAGCAGCCACACCAACGTACAACGGTTTCATGAGCTCTAACGTTCGACATGAGCGGCATGCCAACCGGCGCGAAGCGGCGGTTGGCATGCCCGTTCGATGGAGTGGTTAGGGCACATTGTGACCCTCGGGTACGAGAACGACGAGATCCGATGCCTTGGCAGGCTCTGAATATGGAAGGGCCACGCCATGCTGGGCGAGAACTTGTTGATAGTGAAGCTGGCGCTCAAGCAACTGTTCTTGCAGCCCCTGCGCCAAGCAGAGGAGCTCTTCGTCATGAATGTGCAGTTGCTTCAACCGTTCGGAAAGCTCCTTTGCCTCCGCGCCCAGCATGGCGAGCGAATCACCTTGAACGACGATTCCCGGGAATTGCCGGCCAGGCGGCTTGACGACAGCGTGGTTCGACGCCTCCGAATAGATCTCGAGTTCAGCGATCTTCATGTTTGCACCACGCTGCTTGATGGGCCCTAACGTGATGTATCCCGCAAAACCTGCGGGATAAACTGGGCCGTGCGAGATATTCTGGACACTGATTTCTCATGGAAGAGGCTTACGGCATAGGTTTGCAGGGATCGCCTGTTCAAACATCCAGTTATAAAAATTCCGCGAAACCCGGCTCGCGTCAACTCGGCAAACTATAGCTTGCCAGTAGGCAGACACCGGGATTTCCAACAGCACGTTTGGGACGGTGAGCCAGCGGGCAGCAAATTAATGGCAGCTTCCGGATAGCGCTTTTCTACGGCGGCTCAGGGTCGATTGATGCCATTCAGACCAAGACGGTCCAGAACGTTCCGCGCACCGGTGGTGCTTGTCGCGTTATAGGTACTGTTGTAGCATTCTGGCCAGCGACAGCCTACATACAGGCAGCCAAATAGTGTTCCGGCCTTCCGGACGAGCACAGCCAGGCATCGAGACCGCTTAGCAGGTGAAGGACTCGACAGGCAAGCACAACACAGATCCACCGCATCTGTCGCGAATTTCCAACTTCTGGAGTTCGCATGCGGTTATCTGCATCCCCTTCTTCTTTTCCATCTGAGCAATCAGCGGTTTTGACGCCTGCGGGTGAGCAAGCGGCGCGCTGCGCGCCCTCAGGCGGCGAAGCCGCCGGGCTTGTCTCATCTAAAACAAGTGACCCGGCTTTTCTGGATATCGGTTTCTCCAGAAATCTAGTCATGGAACGGCGCGTCAAGCGTCTGCGTCGCCAGGTCTGGGCAGGTGGTCATCTCCAGCGCTTCGGCACGCCCAACGGTATGCGCGAAAACGTCTGGTTCGTTACCCTGACCTATCGCGGGGTCGACGACTGGCAACCACGCCACATTTCCAAATGCCTCAAGGCTGCACGCCGTTGGTGTCAGCTGCGCAGGGTTCCTTTCAGGTACCTCTGGGTCGCTGAATTGCAGCAGCGTGGCGCCCTTCATTACCACCTGGCGATATGGCTCCCTAAGCGGCTACAGCTGCCCATGTTCGATAAGCAGGGATGGTGGCCCCATGGCATGACGCATCGCGTTATCGCAAGAAACGCCGTCGGGTACCTCATGAAGTACCTGTCGAAGATTTCCCCGTTTCACCAATTTCCCAAGGGAGTGCGACTCTATGGCCTCGGAGGACTTACACAGCAGGCCCGCAGCATCTGCAGCTGGCTCAACCTGCCCAGCTGGTGCAAACAGCGATTCGGAGTTGGCGATCTCAAAACTGTCGCGGGTCGTCGTGTGGTGCGTGCAACGGGGGAAATTCTTGAAACCATGTACCGACGCGTTTTCCAGCCTGCCGGAATGCGCCTGTACCCCAATGGCCCGCTACCTGCGCGATGGGCTGACGGCCCCTATTCGTCCATAGATTGCGTGTCGCTTCATGCGGGTGCGTCATGACGTGCCGCACCTTGAACGTGGGCGAGGCGGCGTCCTTGCTGCACATCCACCCGCAAACGCTCATGACCCGCGCCCGCTCGGGCCTCATACCTGGCTGCAAGGTCGGTCGCGCTTGGGTGTTCGTTGAATCTTTGCTGATCGAGTACTTGGTGACACAATCCACCCTGCGTGTGTCTGTAGCCGGTACTCAGGAAGAAACTGAATGTCGCTCTACAGAAGAAAAGACTCGTCCTTTTGGTGGGTCAAACTCCCGGCAATCCGGGGCGAATCTGGCCCTCTACAGGTCAGCACTGGGACTGCCGAAAAGCGCAAGGCCCAAGAGTTCCATGATCGGCTGAAGGCCGAACGATGGGAACAAGAAAAGCTCGGCGCCAAGCCACGTCGCACGTGGGAAGATGCCGTGGTGAAGTTCTTGGAAGAAACCGCGCACAAGCGCACCCACGAACGCGACAAGTCGATTCTGCGCTGGCTGGACGAGCACCTCGGCGGCCGATACCTTGATGAGATCGACCGCGCAACGGTTGACCGCATCAAGGCGACACGAGCGAAGATTGCGACGCAAAGCACGGCCAATCGCTACCTGGCATTGATCCGCACCATTCTGCGCAAGGCCTGCCATGAATGGGAATGGATCGAGCGCATTCCGAAGGTGTCGCTCTATCGCGAGAAAGAGGGACGCATTCGCTCGCTCACTCCCGCCGAATTCGCGAAGCTGCTGCAGCACCTCCCGCCCCACCTGGCAGACATGGCGACCTTCTCGGTTGCTACTGGCCTACGGCAAGGCAACGTGCGCGGGCTAACCTGGAGTCAGATCAATCTGGAATTGCGCCACGCATGGATCACTCCCGAGCAGCACAAGAACGGCAGAGCGCACGCAGTGCCGCTGAACGACATGGCCATGGCCGTGCTGCAAAAGCAGATCGGGAAGCATCCCACGCATGTTTTCTCGTACCGTGGCCACCCTATCGTCAACGTATCAACCAAGGCATGGTGGAAGGGCTTGGAGCTGGCCGGAATCGAGAATTTCCGATGGCATGACCTCCGACACACGTTCGCGACTTGGCATCGGCAAGCGGGCACGCCGACGCATGAGCTTCAAAGACTAGGAGGGTGGAAAACGCTCTCGATGGTGGAGAGGTATGCACACGTAGCGCCGGAAGGCTTGCAGGCCGCTGCGAGTCGGCTTGATAATGTGCTCGGCTACGCTTTGGCTACGCCAGACGAGAAAAGGGACTGACCATGACAGCCAGCCCCTCTGTATCTCTGGTAGGACGTACAAGATTCGAACTTGTGACCAACGGATTAAAAGTCCGCTGCTCTACCAACTGAGCTAACGTCCCAACCTTTGCCACCTCTCGGTAGCAAAGCTAAAGATTATAGCGTGGTTTTCAGGTCTTCGACCTTTCCGCCAACTTGTCGAGAATCCATCCCGCTGCACAGTGACCAAATGTGGCCGTGACGGCGACCGATGAGCCATAACCATGGCAATTCAGGGATCCGTCGCCTTCACCGACGCCGCAAGACGCGTGTGGCTTTGATACCGCTTCCTTGCTATAGACGCAGGTGACGCCGATTTTGCGGCCTTCTCGGGCCGCGCCGTGGTTCCTGCGCAAGCGATAGCGCAGCTGGGCCAGCAGAGGATCGTGCGTGGTAAACGCCAGATCTTCTACCTCGACTTTATATGCGTGACGCTTGCCCCCGGCAGCACCTACCGTGACGAAAGGCAGCCGCGTGGAGACGGCCCAAGCTGCCATTACGGCCTTGGCGTTTACCTGGTCGCATGCATCCACCAATGCATCCACCGAAGGTGGCAACAGAGTGGGCCAGTTCTGTGCATCCACGAACTCTTCAACGCAGTTCACCCGACATGCCGGATTGATCAGGGCAATGCGTTCGGCCATGGCGCGTACCTTGGCTTGGCCTATGGTCGTGGTCAGAGCGTGAATTTGTCGGTTGACGTTCGACTCGGCCACATGGTCCAGGTCAATCAGCGTGAGCGCTCCGACGCCGCTGCGCGCGAGTGCCTCTGCTGTCCAAGAACCCACGCCGCCAATTCCGACCACAGCAACATGCGCGCTCCGGATGCGTGCAGCGCCCTCCTGCCCGAACAGGCGTTCCAGCCCTGCGAAGCGCCGCTCCAAGTCTGGCGTGTCGTCAACGGATGTGATCACTTCAGGCGCGCCAGTCGTTCCTTCGCAGCGGCTGCTGCTTCCGACTGCGGATAAACGCGCAGCAAGTCTTCCAGGGTCTTGCGCGCAGCCCGCGTATCTTTCAATTCGATCTGGCAATTGGCAATCGAGAGGGCCGCCTCGGGAGCGCGCGCATGGTCTGGCGCCGCCGACAACAGAGCCTTGAAGTTGTTGATGGCCTCTTTGTAATCACGCGTGGCGTACTGTGCGTTGCCCAGCCAAAAACGGGCAGACGGCACATAGCCGGACTGTGGATACTGGCGCACGAAGCCGCTGAAAGCGTTGGACGCTTCACCGAACTTACCTGCACGGAAGAGCGCCAAGGCCGCCTCGAAATCACGCTTCTCTGCAGGATCAGCCCGGAATTCGCGCCCGTCCAGCGTCACCGTCGCGGGCTCAAACTGGCGCAACCGCTCATCGACACCCTGTGCCATGTCCTTCTGACGGCGCTGCAGCTCTGCGACATCGCGCAATAACTGCTCGTTCTGACCACGCAGTGTCGCCTGTTCAGTACGCAATGCCTCGATTTGCATCTGTAGGTCGAGCAGGCTGCGCCGTAGTTGCGAGACCTCATCGCCGGACCGTTCCCCCGCACGCTGGCTGGCCTGCGTCAATGCATCGACACGCTGGCGCATCTCAAGGATGGCACGGCGCGCCTCGCTGTCCTCGAACAATGCATAGCTGGGGGTCGACCAGCAGGCAGCGGCGGCCAGCGCCGCCGCGCCCAGCGCCCGCGGGCGCAGGAGCAAAGACATGTGCGGCATCAACGGTACGACAGCTCAACGCGGCGGTTTTGCGAGTGCGCGTCTTCCGTGTGGCCCTGCACCGCCGGCTTTTCCTTCCCAAAGCTCACCGCCTCCACCTGCGCGTCCTGCACGCCCAGCAGCCCCAACGAGCGGCGCACGGCTTCCGCGCGCTTCTGGCCCAGCGCCAGGTTGTACTCGCGGCCACCGCGCTCATCGGTATGGCCCTCCAGCACGACCTTGCGGGCGGAAGACGCCTTCATGAAGCGAGCATGGGCCTCCAACACGGATTGGAACTCAGGCTTGACGATGAAGCTGTCAAAGTCGAAGTAAATGACGCGCGCCACGCCAACGGGACCCGCGGCGTCGCGCCCCGACTGGGAGAGGTCCACAGGAGCCACGCCGCTTTGGCCCGTGCTGCCCGAGTTGGCGCCCGGTGCGGTGGACGTAGCGCCGCGGTCTTCGACCGGCACATCGTCCAGCTTGACGCCGGAGCTGCAGCCTGCCATGAGGGCGACGATGGAGAGCGCCAGAGACACGCGCTTGAAGGGGAAACGGTTCATTAATAACTCCTGAAGAGCAGTTGTTCGAAAAACGGAAACTTATTTGTTCTGGAACGGGCCCCAGTCGGGCTCGCGGATATCCCCACCCTGCCCCGCCAGACGCGCCTTGATCTTGCCGTCCAGCGTGGTGGTCATCAGGGCTTCGCGACCCTGCTGCTGCGTGGCGTAGACGATCAGGCGGCTATTGGGAGCAAAGCTGGGATTCTCATCGGCGGAGGTGTCGGTCACCGCCGTCACGCTGCCCGACTTCAAATCCATCACGTGCAGCTTATAGGCGCCGCCCACGCGGGAAATGTAGGCCAACCACTGACCATCGGGACTGATGCTGGGCGAAATGTTGTAGGACCCGTTGAAGGTCACGCGCTCCGCGCCTCCCCCGCTGGCTGCCACGCGGTACACCTGGGGCGAACCTCCACGGTCGCTGACAAAGTAGATGCTGCGGCCGTCGCTGGAGAACACGGGCTCCGTGTCGATGCCGCTGCTTTGCATCAGGCGGCGCGGCTCACCGCCGTTGGCGTCGATGGTGTAGAGCTGCGAGCCCCCGTCGCGGCTGAGGGTCACGGCCAAGGTACGGCCATCGGGCGACCAAGCAGGGGCACTGTTGGAGCCACGGAAATTGGCGATCAAACGGCGGCGGCCTGTGGCCACGTCATGCACGTACACCACCGGCTTGCGCGACTCGAACGATACGTAAGCCAGCTGGGTCCCGGTGGGCGCCCATGCGGGAGAAATGATCGGCTCAGGACTGGAAAGCGCTGACTGCGCGTTCTCGCCGTCCGCATCGGCCACCCAGAGGCTGTAGCGCGAGCCGGCTTTGGTCACATACGCAATGCGCGTGGAGAAGATACCGCGCTCGCCCGTGAGTTTTTCGTAGACGAAGTCGGCGATGCGGTGCGCCACCAGACGCAGGTCGGCCTGCGTGACCACGAAGCTCTGGCCGCCCAGGTCCTGCGCCTTGACCACGTCCCACAACCGGAATCGCACGTCGAAACGGCCGTCGGCCAAGCGCGTGATGCTGCCGGAGGTGAGTGCGTCGGCCTTGCGCTGGCGCCACAGGGACAGATCGGGACGGGACGATTCATCCAGCGCGACACCCGACGCGTCCACGCCCAAAAAGCGCCCGCTGCGCTCCAGGTCAGCCTGGACGATGGCGGATATTTTCTGCGGCGACTGCGGTTCGCCACGGAACGGTGCGATCGCAATGGGCAGTTGCGTCAGGCCTACGCCCGTGATTTCCACACGGAACTGCGCAAGCGCTGAAAGGGAGGAACTGGCAGCCAAGGCTGCAACGGCGTGGCGCCGCGAAAGCTGCGGCAGAGCCGTGCGGAAGGAAGGGGTATTGGGGATGCGGTCAATAGTCATTGGAACCATCGAATAACCGTCAAATGCCGGCAAACAGAGCCTCGCATGTTACACATAGCGTAGCGTGCCATGTGACAAACTGTGCCGGTCTGCAATAGCCGAAACGTAGAATCCGCCCCTCATGCAAGATTCGAATCATAGCGCGCCAAAGACCACTTTGCAGCAAGCTCCGCAGTCTCTTTCGCTGTGGGAGCGGTTGCGCAGGCTCCATCCGTACTTCGGCCACCAGCGGCTGGCATGGACCATGGCGGTGTTGGCGACGATCGTCGCGGCCGCTACCGAGCCATTGATTCCCGCGCTTCTCAAACCATTGCTGGACCAGGGTTTTACAGAAGGATCGCTGGAGCTGTGGATGGTTCCCGTGGCCATCATCGGCGTCTTCCTGGTGCGTGGGCTGGCCCAGTTCACGGGGCAGTACGCCCTCACGCGCATCGCCAACGAGGGCATGCTGCGCCTGCGCACGGCGCTGTTCGAGCGACTGCTGGCAGCGGACATGGGGCTTTTCCATCGCCAGTCGGCTAGCGCACTGTCCAACACCGTGGTGTATGAGGTGCAGACCGGGTTCACCTCGCTGGTCCAAGCGCTGCTGGGCCTATCGCGCGACGGTTTCACGCTGGTCGCCCTGCTGGGTTATCTCATCTACCTGAACTGGCAACTCACGCTGATCGTGGCGGTGCTGGTGCCGGGGGTGGCCTGGGTGATGAAGACGCTCTCGCGGCGCCTGTACAAGATCACCAAGAGCAGCCAACAGGCCACCGACGACCTGGCCTATGTGGTCGAAGAGAACGTACTGGCCCACCGTGTGGTACGCCTGCACGGCGCCCAGGCCGAGCAGGCCGCGCGATTTGACACGCTGAGCCAGCGCCTGCGCCGCCTGGCCATCAAATCCACGATCGCCTCGGCCGCCATGACGCCCACCACGCAGTTGCTGTCCGCGGGCGCGCTGTCCACCGTGATCTGCATCGCCCTGTGGCAAAGCCATGGCAACGGTGCCAAGGACGTGACCGTGGGCGGTTTCGCCTCGTTCATAGCGGCGATGCTGATGTTGATAGCGCCCATCCGCCGCATGGCCGACATCGCCAACCCCATCACGCGCGGCGTGGCGGCGCTGGAACGGGGTCTGGCCCTGCTGCACGAGGCGCCGGCCGAGACAGGCGGCACGCACACCGCGCAGCGCGCCCAGGGGGCGATTGCCCTGCGCAACGTGACCGTGTCCTTCCGTCCCGACCAGGCGCCCGCACTGGACGCCGTGAGCCTGGACATTCGCCCGGGCGAAGTGGTGGCGTTCGTCGGCCCCTCCGGTGCCGGCAAGACCACGCTGGTGAACTTGCTGCCGCGCTTTCTCAGCCCCAGCAGCGGCCAGGTGCTGCTGGACGGCGTGGCGACCGACCAGTGGGCGTTGCCCAGCCTGCGCGCGCAATTTGCGATGGTGAGCCAGGACGTGGTGATGTTCAACGACAGCGTCGCCGCCAACGTGGCGCTGGGCGCTGCCGTGGACGAGCAACGTGTGCAGCACTGTCTGGACGCAGCGAACCTCGCCGTGTACGTGGCCAGCCTCCCGCAGGGTATGCACACTGTGGTGGGGCACAACGCGACGCAGCTGTCGGGCGGACAGCGGCAGCGGCTGGCCATCGCGCGGGCGCTCTACCGCGACGCTCCGGTGCTCATCCTCGACGAGGCCACCTCGGCACTGGATACCGAGTCCGAACGCCTGGTACAGCAGGCCCTGCAGCGTCTCATGCAGGGGCGCACCACGCTGGTAATTGCCCACCGCCTCTCCACCATCGAACACGCGGACCGCGTGGTGGTCATGGAGCAAGGGCGCATCGTCGAGCAGGGCCCCCACGCGGAGCTGCTGACCCGGGGCGGCCTGTACGCGCGCCTGCGCGCACATGGCGGCGCGTGACGACCACCAAAAACAATAGCTGCTTGCGCTTGCCCTGTAAGCGATTCGGCACTATTTTTGCATGAAACCGCCAACTGACAAGCGCCAGCAGCTCCGTTATTCATAGCATACGCACCCAGGGGCCTACCATTTCCCGCGGTCCGGCTGGCGGCGGCGTACGGCCTCCGCCACCAGTTGCACCATGTCCTGCCGGTCGGCGCGCAGGGCGAAATCCACGGCCGACAGGCCCAGTTGGTTCTTCAGCGATGGGTCGGCCCCCTCGCTGATCAGCAGGCGCGCCGCATCCGCCGTGCCGTAGCGCACGGCCATCATCAGCGGCGTGGTGCCGTTGGGCGATGCGGCGTCGATGTAGGCGTGATGCTCCAGCAACAGCGCCACCATGGCGGCGGCATCGGCCGTGGTGCTCGCGGCGGCATAGTGCAGCGGCGCCCAGCCGGTCTTGTTGACGTCCGCCTCGCGCGCGATCAGGCCGCGCGCAGCGGGCAGATTGCCGCGCAACGCGGCCATCATCAGCGCGCTTTCGTCCTTGGCATTGCGCTCCTCCACCTTCAGCCCCTTGGCGGCGATCAGCACCTCGGCCACCTGCCGCGCTTCCTCGCGCAGGGCCAGGATCAGCGCGGGCTGACCCTTGGGATCGCGCGCGTTGGGGTCAAACCCGCGGCGCAGCAGCGAAGCCACCGTGGCGGCATCGTCGCGCGCGATGGCACGCAGGAAATCGTCGTACGCGCCGGCATGCGCCAGCCCCGCGGTGCCGGCGGCAACCGCGGCGAGCCACGCCAGGGCGCTGCGACGCTGCAACAGGCTATTCATACGGCCTCCTTGCTCAAGAAAAGTTGCTCGAAGTTACGGCTGGTTGCCTCGGCCACCTGCTGGACGCTCAGCCCTTTCACCTGTGCCAGCTGCTGGGCGACGTAGGGCACATAAGACGGGTTGTTGGTCTTGCCCCGGTAAGGCACCGGCGCCAGATACGGGCTGTCGGTCTCGATGAGCAGGCGGTCCATGGGCACAAAGGCAGCCACGTCGCGCAGGTCCTGCGCGTTCTTGAACGTGACGATGCCCGAGAACGAGATGTAGTAGCCCCGGTCCAGCGCCGCGCGGGCCACCTCGGCGGTCTCGGTGAAGCAGTGGAACACGCCGCCCGCACGGTTGCCCGCGCCGTCCTCGCCCTCTTCGCGCAGGATGGCCAGGGTGTCCTGCGACGCGCTGCGCGTGTGGATCACCAGCGGCTTGGCCGCCGCGCGCGCGGCGCGGATATGCGTGCGAAAGCGCTCGCGCTGCCACTCCAGGTCGGCGATGCTGCGGCCGCCCTTGCGGTCGTCCATGCCGTAGTAGTCCAGCCCCGTCTCCCCGATGGCCACCACGCGCGGCAGCGCTGCGCGCTCCAGCAGGTCCTGCACGGAGGGCTCGGCCACGCCTTCGTTGTCCGGGTGCACGCCGACCGTGGCCCAGAAGTTGTCATAGCCGGTCGCCAGCGCGTGCACGGCGGAGAACTCCTCCATCGTGGTGCAGATGCACAGCGCGCGGTCCACCTGCGCCTCGGCCATGGCCTGGCGGATATGCGGCAACTGGCTGATGAGTTCGGGAAAGTTCAGGTGGCAGTGGGAATCGACAAACATGGTGGTCTCGAAAAACAAAAATGCCGACCGGCGGGCGCGGTCGGCATCCTGCGGGGCCCGCGAAGGGTTGCCCTTAGATGGTCTGCGTAGGCCGTTCAGACGCCAGGGCCGTGCCCAGCACTTCCTCGATCTTGTGCTTGAGCTGGCGCGACTTCTCGTCCTTGGGGAACTGGATGCCCACGCCCTGCGTGCGGTTGCCCGCAGCGCGCGCGGGAGTCACCCAGGCCACGCGGCCGGCCACGGGGTAGCGCTGCGGATCGTCGGGCAGCGTGAGCAGCACGTACACATCATCGCCCAGCTTGTATTCGCGCGCCGTGGGCACGAAGATGCCGCCCTCTTCGAAGAACGGGATATAGGCCGCGTACAGCGCGGCCTTTTCCTTGATGTTCAGCTGCATGACGCTGGGGCGCGGCGCTGTGGAGGGACTGCTCATAGGTCGTAGAAGGCTTTCAATGGCGCGAGTTTAGTGTGTGGCGCGCCTGCGCCACAAGCGACTCCAGCATCAGGCCGGCGTTGAAGGGGTGCTCGGCCGTGCGCGCCTCCTTGGCGAGGGCGCGCGACCAGCGCGTGAGCGGCCCCACGCCGGGCGGCGCGGGCAAGTCGGCGGGCGAGAAATAGCGCGGCTGTGCACCCACGCGTTGCGCCAGCAGATCGTGGCAGAGCTTTTGCAAGGCATCTACGGCCTGTGCGGGTTCCAGCCCGGCCAGCGCCGACACGTCGCCGCGCGCCACGGCCTTGGGCAGCAGCGCCCAGGTCTGCGGGCTGCGGCCCGCACGCGCCAGGGCCAGTGCGTCGTCAGGCCGGCCGCCGGCGGCGCGCAGCAGGGCCTCGGCCGCATCAGCGGGCACGCCCTGCTCTACCAGCCATTGCTGGCTTTGGGCCGGATCGGGCCACTGCAGGGTGTGCCCCAGGCAGCGGCTGCGGATGGTGGGCAGCAGTTCGTGCGCGGCCTCGGTGGCCAGCACAAAGCGCACGTCGCCCGGAGGCTCCTCCAGCGTCTTGAGCAGCGCGTTGGCCGTCACATGGTTCATCTGCTCTGCCGGGTAGACCAGCACGGCCTTTCCGCGGCCGCGCCCGCTGGTGCGCTGGGCGAACTCCACCGCGTCGCGCATGGCCTCGACGCGGATCTCGCGGCTGGCCTTGCGCTTCTTGTCCTCGATCTCGGCCTGCGCCTTCTCGGGCAGCGGCCAGCCCAGGGCCAGCGCCTGCGTTTCGGGCATGAGCACGCACAGGTCGGCATGCGTATGCACATCGATGCCATGGCAGCTGGCGCACTGGCCGCAGGCGCCGTGCGCGGTGGGCGCATCGCACAGCCAGGCGCGCACCAGCTCCAGCGCCAGCGTGTACTGGCCCAGGCCGGACGGGCCCTGCAGCAGCCACGCGTGGCCGCGCTGGGCCAGCAGCGCCTGGCGCTGCGCGGCGATCCAGGGGGCGACCGCACTCATGGCGTCTGCGCCAGCCAGCCGCGTGCGGCCACTACGGCACGCAGCTGCGCGGCAACCTGCTCGCGCGGCTGCGACGAGTCGATGCGCGCAAAGCGCTGCGGCGCTCCCGCGGCGCGGTCGGCATAGCCGCGCGCCACGCGGGTGAAGAACTCCACGGGCTGCGACTCGAAGCGGTCGGGCGCGCGCGCGGCGGACAAACGCTGCGCGGCCACCTCAGGTGGCACGTCGAACCACAGCGTGAGGTCCGGATTTCGCATCAAATCGGGCTGCAGACCAACACCAGTCTGCGCAAGGCGCTCCATATACGATAGCACCTCCAGATCGAAGCCGCGCCCTGCGCCCTGGTAGGCAAACGTGGCATCGGTGAACCGGTCGCACAACACCACCTCGCCGCGTGCCAGCGCCGGCTCGATCACGCAGCGCAGATGGTCGCGCCGTGCGGCAAACACCAGCAGCGTTTCGGTCAGCGCGTCCATGCTGTCGTGCAGCAGCATCTCGCGCAGCTTCTCGGCCAGCGGTGTGCCGCCGGGCTCGCGCGTCAGGGTCACGGTATGCCCCGCAGCGCGCAGCGCCTGGGCCAGCGCATCGATGTGCGAGGACTTGCCCGCGCCGTCGATGCCCTCGAAGGTGATGAATGCGCCGTTGGTCATTTCTGGCCGCGTTGGTAGCGGTTCACCGCACGGTTGTGGTCTTGGAGCGTGCTGCTGAAGTGGCTGGAACCGTCGCCGCGCGCCACGAAGTACAGCGCCTTGGTGGGCGCGGGCTGCACCGCAGCCAACAGCGCCGCCTTGCCGGGCATGGCAATCGGCGTGGGCGGCAGGCCCACACGTGTGTAGGTGTTGTAGGGGGTGTCGGCGGTCAGGTCACGGCGGCGCAGGTTGCCGTCGAACTTCTCACCCAGGCCGTAGATCACCGTGGGGTCGGTCTGCAGCAGCATGCCCACGCGCAGGCGGTTGCTGAACACGCCGGCGATCTGCGCGCGGTCTTCGGCACGGCCGGTTTCCTTCTCGACGATGCTCGCCAGGATCAGCGCCTGGTCGGCGGATTGGAGCGGCGTGTCCGGCGCGCGCTGCGCCCAGGCCGCGTCCAGGCGGCGATCCATGGCGTGCAGCGCGCGACGCAGCACGGCAATGTCGCTGCTGCCCTTGGCATAGGTGTAGGTGTCGGGAAAGAAGCGCCCCTCCGCGGGCACGCCCGCGCGGCCCAGGCGCTCCATGATGTCCGCGTCGCTCAGGCCCTGGCTGTCGGGCTTGAGCTGCTCGGCCCGCGCCAGCGCCTGGCGCACCTGGCGAAAGGTCCAGCCTTCCACCAGCGTGACGGCGCGCAATGCCTCCTCGCCGCGCACCAGCTTCTGTAGCAGCGCGTAGGGGCTGGTGCCCTGGGGAATCTCGTAGTTGCCGGCCTTGATCTCGCGGTCCTTGCCCGACAACCGGAACCACAGGAACAGCACGTCTGCATCCGTGGCCATGCCCGACCGCACCACCGCGCGGGCCACGCTGCGTGGCGTGGTGCCAGGCTCGATCTCCAGCTCCAGCGGCTGGCCGGCGGGCACGTCCGCGCGCACCGGCAACGGCGCCTGCAGCCACCAGGCGGCCACAGCGCCCACTGCGATCACGATGAGCAACACCAATGCGAGGAAACGACGCACAACCCTGCAGCCTGTAAGAAAGAAGCCGGGCATCATAATTCAGCCATGACCGACTCCATGCCAGTGCCCCCGTCCCTGCCTGCGGACGGCGTAGTCCCCCTGTCCCACCTTGGCGTGATCCGCGTGGCCGGTGAAGACGCCGCCAAGTTCCTGCACGGCCAGCTGACGCAGGACTTCGCGCTGCTGGATCTGCACCACGCCCGCCTGGCGGCGTTCCTGACCGTCAAGGGCCGCATGCAGGCCAGCTTCATCGCCTTCAAGCGCAGCGAGGCCGAGGTACTGCTGGTCTGCGCCCGCGACCTGCTGGCGCCCGCCCTCAGGCGCCTGTCGATGTTCGTGATGCGCGCCAAGGCCAAGCTGACCGATGCCACAGGCGACTTTGCGCTGTACGGCCTGCTGGGCGACGCCGCCCGCGCCGTGCTACCCGCTGGCGAGCCCTGGGCCAAGGCCGATGTGGGGGATGCCAGCGTGGTGCAGCTCTACCCCGCCGAAGGGCAGCCGCGCGCGCTGTGGGTAGCGCCCGCTGGCAGCGCCGCGCCCGCTGGCGCAGCCCTGACTGAAGCGCTGTGGCTGTGGAGCGAGGTGCGCAGCGGTATCGCCACCCTGACCGCGCCCGTGGTCGAGGCCTTCGTGCCGCAGATGCTGAACTATGAGTCCGTGGGCGGCGTGAACTTCAAGAAGGGCTGCTACCCCGGCCAGGAGGTCGTGGCGCGCAGCCAGTTCCGCGGCACGCTCAAGCGGCGCACTTACCTGGCGCACGCTCCGTCGGCCGTGGCCGTGGGTGCTGAAGTGTTTGCCGACGGTGACGCCGAACAGCCCGTGGGCACGGTGGTGCAGGTTGCGGCCGCACCCACCGGCGGCGTGGATGCGCTGGTGTCGCTGCAGATCGCAGCCACCGGCGGCGCCCTGCGGGTGGGCGCCGCGGATGGCGTGGCGCTCACGCTGCTGCCGCTGCCCTACGCGCTGCTGGAAGACATTTAAGCAAAAACAGGCGCTAGCGCTTATTTGACAAGCGCTAGCAGCTATCAATAAAGAAGCCGTCAGCCCTGCAGACTGCGCCGCATGGTGATGTGGGCAATGCCCGCCTCCTCATACGGTTGGCCTACGGCCTCAAAACCTGCGCGGCGGTAGAACGCCTCGGCGCTGCACTGGGCATGCAGCGTGACCTGCGCATCGCCGCGCGCGCGCGCCGCCTGCACCAGTGCGTCCAGCACCATGCGGCCCCAACGCTGGCCGCGCAACACGCGATCCACTGCCATACGGCCAATGCGCGCCTCGCCCGGCGCATCCTGCAGCAGTCGGCCCGTCGCCACGGGCAGACCCAGGCGGTTGTAGGCGACGGCGTGCACGGCAGTGGCGTCCAGCGCGTCCAGCTCGATCTCGGGCGCAATCCCCTGCTCCTGCACGAACACCGCCGTGCGCAGCGCCGTGGCGTCGCGCCCCAGCGTGGCCCAGTCGCCCACGCGCAGCTCCACCATCTCGCCGCCGGCCTCGAAGTGCTCGATCATCGCGCGCAGCGCGGGCGGCACCGCGCGCTTGGTCTGCGTGGCGGGGTCGGCAAACACATAGACCAGTTCCACGGTCACCAGCAGCCGATCGCCACCGAACATGCTGGCCTCGAACACCAGCGACGTGGTGCCCACGCGCGCGCAGCGCATGCCCACGTCCAGCAGGTCGTCGAGCCGGGCGGAGGCGTGGTACTCGACGCTGGCTTTCTTGAGGTACACCTCGCCGCCCAGCGCCTGCATGCCGGTTTCGTACGGCAACGCCAGCGCGCGCCAGTATTCGGTCATGGCGCAATCAGCGTAGGTGAGGTAGTGGGCATTGAAGACGATCTTCTGGATGTCCACCTCTGACCAGCGCACGCGCAGGCGGTGAAAACAGCGAAAGTCAGAGCGTTGCATGGCGTGTTTCCGTCGAAGGGATCAGTCGAGTTGAAAGGCGCTGCGCAGCGCGGCAGCAGCATCGGCATGGGCCTGGCGCGCCTCGGGAAGGGTGCGACCCATCTTGATGAATTCGTGCGTCACGCCGCGGTAGATCTCGAGTTGCACCGGCACGCCCGCGGCACGCAGCTTGTCCGCGTACTCCACGCCCTCGTCCACCAGCGGGTCGTACTCGGCCAGACCGATCCAGGCCGGCGCCACGCCCTCGGCGTCGGGCGCGAGCAAGGGGGCGAAGCGCCAGTCCTCGCGCTCGGCGCGGCTGGGGATGTACTGGTCGAAAAACCAGCCAATGGCCGCGCGTTCGAGCACCAGGCCGTGCGCGAACTCGGTGTGCGAAGGCGTGTCCTGGTGCGCCGTGGTGCCGGGGTAGATGAGCAACTGCAGCGCCAGGGGCAGCCCGGCATCGCGCGCCTGCAGAGCGCACACCGCGGCCAACGTGCCGCCTGCGCTGTCGCCGCCCACCGCCAGGCGCGACGGGTCGGCGCCCAGCGTGGTGGCGTGCTGCGCCAGCCAGGCCAGCGCGTCCCACGCATCGTCGCTGGCCGTGGGGAACGGATGCTCGGGCGCGAGCCGGTATTCCAGCGACACCACCATACAGCCGGCCAGCCGCGCCAACTCGCGGCACAGCACGTCGTGGGTGGCAATGCTGCCGATGGTGAAGCCGCCACCGTGCAGGTACAGCAGCAACGGGAGCGCCTGCGCGTCAGAGGCCGTGGGTGCATACAGGCGCGCGGGCAGCGGGGTGCCGTCGCGTGCGGGGATGCGCAGGTCTTCCACGCGCGGCAAGGCCGCCTTGGGCAGCTCCAGCACCCCGGCACCCAGTTCATAGGCAGCGCGGGCCTGTGCAGGGCTCAGGGTGTGCAGTGGGGGGCGCCCGGCGCGCGCCATGCCGTCGATGACGTTGCGCATCTGCGGCGTGAGCCGCGCGTGGTGGGGGGAAAGCACATGGGAAGCGGAACCGGGCGTCGTCAACGGAAAAGTCCTTGGGTTATTGGAAGTGCACCTGCACCGGCTGCGCGCCGGGCAGGCCCACATAGGTGGCCGTGACGCTCAGGCCGGCGCGCGGGGGCAGCAGCGGAGAAAACGACCCCAGGCTGACCAGGTCGCCGGGCTGCAGCGTGATCTCCTCCTGCTGCAGCGCCTGGGCCAGCCAGACCACGGCGTTGAGCGGATGCCCGAGGATATCGCTGCCCTTGCCGCTGGCGAGCAGCGCGCCGGAATGGTCCGTGAGCTGCACGGTCATGCGCTCCAGCGCGTCCAGCAGCGCATAGCGCTCGCCGCGCGTCGCCGGCACGGCGATAGGCTGCCCGGCGATACCCAGGCGCGCGCCCACGTTGATCGCGCCCACGCCGGCGCCGTTGAGCTGGGGCGGCGTCTGCACCACCAGGTCGGGCAGTTCAATGAAGGGGATCACCTGGTCGATGTGCTGCAGCACCTCCTCGGGCGTACGCGCGTGGTTGATGGCCGCATCCTTCACGCGTACCAGCAGGTCGGCCTCGTACAGCGGGCGCGCCCCAAACGCGGCGGGCACGGTGCTGCCGCCGGGGCGCACCATGCCCTCGTACAGCTTGCCCCACACCGGCTTGTCGGTGTTGAAGCGCTTTTGCACCGCGGGGTTGGTGAGGCCCGCCTTGTAGCCCACCACCTTGCCCAGGCGGGCGCCCAGCAGCGCATTGAACTTGGCGCGGGTGCAGGCGCCGTCGGCGTCCGACAGCGCCGGGAAGTTGGGCGCGGGGGTCTTGGCGGCGTAGTGCGAGGCCATCGCCCCCACCGCGGCGTCGCTGAGGCACTCGGCCTGGGCGCCCAGGCCGGTCGCCAAGGTGACCCCCGCGCCCAGGGCGATGAGGGTTTGCTTCATGGTCATGCGTGTCTCCTGGTTGTAGTGTGTCGGGCGATCCTACTGGCACTCCCTCTCTTTCGCACACCATGGCTTTCATCTACTACGTCACCCAGATCCAGTTCGAATTCGGCGCCGTGCGCCTGCTCAAAGCAGAATGCGAGCGCATCGGCATCACCCGCCCCCTGGTGGTCACCGACCCCGGCGTGAAGGCCGCCGGCGTGCTGCAGCAGGCACTGGACGCCCTGCCCGGCCTGAACGTCGCCGTGTTCGACCAGACGCCCTCCAACCCCACCGAGGCAGCCGTGCGCGCGGCCGTGGAACTCTACAAGGCCCAAGGCTGCGACGGCCTGATCGCCGTGGGCGGTGGCAGCGCCATCGACTGCGCCAAGGGCATCGCCATCGCCGCCACGCACGACGGCCCGCTCACGCACTACGCCACCATCGAGGGGGGTTCGCCGCGCATCACCGAGCGCGCCGCGCCGCTGATCGCCGTGCCCACCACCAGCGGCACGGGCAGCGAGGTGGCGCGCGGCGCCATCATCATCGTGGATGACCACCGCAAGCTGGGCTTTCACTCCTGGCACCTGGTGCCCAAGGCCGCCATCTGCGACCCGGGCCTCACACTGGGCCTGCCGCCCCTGCTGACGGCCGCGACGGGCATGGACGCCATCGCGCACTGCATGGAAACCTTCATGTCCGCCGCGTTCAACCCGCCGGCGGACGGTATTGCGCTGGATGGCCTGGAGCGCGGCTGGCACCATATCGAGGCCGCCACGCGCGACGGCCAGGACCGCGACGCACGCCTGGCCATGATGAGCGCCAGCATGCAGGGCGCCATGGCCTTCCAGAAGGGCCTGGGCTGCGTGCACTCCCTGAGCCACAGCCTGGGCGGGCTGAACCCGCGCCTGCACCACGGCACGCTGAACGCCGTGTTCCTGCCCGCCGTGGTGCGTTTCAACGCGCAGGCCGAATCGGTGCGCAAAGAGCGCCGCCTGGAGCGCATGGCCCATGCCATGGGCCTGGCCTCTGCCAGTGACATCCCCGATGCCATCCGCGACATGAGCGCACGCCTGGGCCTGCCCACGGGCCTGGCGGCCATGGGCGTGACCGGGGCCGTGTTCGACGACGTGATCAAGGGCGCCCTGGCCGACCACTGCCACAAGACCAATCCCCGCCTGGCCACGCCAGACGACTACCGGGAGATGCTGGTCGAGTCGCTCTGACCCGCGGCAGCGTTCGCCGAGCAGGCGCCCGGCGGCCTCGCTACACTGGTGCGCTTAACATTTATTAACACGCATTCCGCCGGTTCGGCGGGGCCGCGTACCGCATGCGCACATACCCGCTCTCCAAATGGCTGACGCAAGGCACCTACCCGCGCCTGTACGTTCCCATTGTGCTGATCATGGTGGCGGTCACGCTGGTGCGCTACCACGCGCTGGTGGGCGCCGAGCGTGAGGAGGCGCAGCTGCGCATGCGCGCAGAGCTTCAGGCAGCCGCGTACGCCGTGCTGCAGGCGCTGGACGAGCCTGCCGGCAATGCTGCAGCGGAGGAGCGCCTGCGCCAGGCCGCGCAGGTCGCGGGCGCACCGATCCAGTCCATCCACTGGGAACTGCCCTCCCGCCCGGCCGTCGACCTGCGCAACGCCATGCCGCCCACCAAGTCGCCGCCTTGGTTCGTGCAGCTGCTGGACCTGCCCACGCCGCGCTACACGGTGGCGCACCGGCTGGCGGACGGCCGCACGGGGCAGCTGGCGCTGGCGCTGTGGCCCCAGCACTACGTGGACCGCGCCTGGAGCGCCATGGCCACGCAGTTGCGCATCACGGCGCTGAACATCTTCACCATCCTGCTCCTGCTGACCCTGATCCTGCGCGCGAACGACCGCATGCTGGACCGCATGCGGCACGCGGCGGAGCGCTTCAAGCAAGGCCACCTGGACGCGCGCATACGCCGCACGGGCACGCTGGAGGCGCGCGAAATCGCCGACACCTTCAACGACATGGCGGGCAAGGTCCAGTCCTTGGTGCTGTCCCTGCAGGAAACCCAGCGGCAGCAGAACGAGCAACTGCACTTTCGCCGCCAGCTGGTGAACGCCCTGCCTCTGCCTTTGTTCGTGCTGGGCGCGGATGGCGCGCACCTGGAGACCAACAAGGCCTGGCGCGAACTGCTCAATGCCTCCCGCCCCTCCACCGTCGCGGGCACGCTGGACCAGCTCTGGGCCGACGGCGTGGACTCCTCCATCGTCCTGGCCCAGCGGCTGTCCGACCGGCCCTCGGGATGGCAGACCACCGTACGCCCCTTGCAGGGCGTGCCGCACGAGATGGCCTGCTACCACGCCACCTTCACCGCGCCCGACGGCGTACCCGCTGGCACCATCGGCGTGCTGGTGGACATGACGGAGCACACCCAGGCACTGCAGGCAGAGCGCGCCGGCCGTGCGTGTGCGGAGGCCGCGCTGGACGCCGTGGCCGATGGCGTCATCACCATGGACGCGCAGGGCCTCGTGCGCACGATCAACGGCGCGGCCCAGCGGGTCATCGGGCTCGCGCAGGGGCAGACGGTCGGCCGCCACGTCGATGAGGTCTTTCGCCTGGAGCCACCGCACTCCGTGCTCGCCGCCTCGGGAACGCAGGGGCATGCTGCGCACGGCGCGGGCGCCCCGGCCACCGCGATCCTCGCCTGCCATTCGGGTGCGCCGCGCACGGTGGACTACTCCGTGGCGGCCGTGCACGCGCCCGACGGCACCGCCGTGGGCCACGTGCTGGTCTTTCGCCCCCGGTGACGTTGCCGCGGCACGCCGCGGCGGACACGCTCACAGCGGCTGGACGCGGGCGGGATCGGGCCGCCGCAGCCACTGCGCCCACTCGTCCGCCAACTGCTGCGCCGCCGCCGTCGCGGTGCTCCAGGCACGGGCGCGCGCGGCCGTGTCGGTGCCGTAGCGGGTGAAATCGGTGCGGTCCGGCAGTTTGCCGCCGGGCAGGCTGCGCACCCAGTCGGGATGGGGCGACAGCAACACCATGCGGTCCAGCGCCGGCGTGGCGCGGTGGCGCCAGGGCAACCCCTTGTCCAGCCAGCCGGGTACCACGCGGTGCTGGAAGTGCGGGTACAGCACGATCCCCGGTGCACTTTCCAAGCCGTTTTGGCCTGCAGAACCCGCGGGCAAAGCGGTAGCAGCTATATTTTTAATAGCGATTGGTGCCTGATAACGCAGGTGCAGGTGGTAGTCGGTGATGCCCCCGTCCCAGTAGGCGCCGCGCGGTGCGCCGGCGATGTCGTGCACGGCGCGCAGCACGAAGGGAATGGAACAACTGGCCTGCAGCGCGGGCATGAAATTCTGCGGGGTCAAGGCCACCTGGTGGGTGCGGAAGTCGCGCACGTCAAACGGCAGCGCGCCCGGCGCAGCGGTGGAGAACACCACGCGGTCCAGCCACAGCGCCAGCGCGCGGCGGTGCAGCGCATTGCTGGCGAAAGCGCCCAGGTAGCCCAGCGGCGTGGCCCAGCGGTGCTCGCGCGCCAGCAGGTGGCGCCCGCGCGCGGCGATGATGTGCAACCGGTAGCGCGCATGGCCCAGCACCGTGTCCACACGGCCGCCAAAAAAGGCCTGCAGGTTCTGGCCGAACTGCGCGCTCACCGCGTCCGCCGTGGGGCGGCGCGCGCCGGGGGGCAGCTCGTACTCCTGGTGGATGTAGTCGTGCTCCAACCGTTCGAAGGCCGGCAGGCTGTTATCCAGGCACGCCGTGGCCATGCCCCACGCGCCGATGGAGGCGCCCACCAGGTCCACCGGCTGCGCCGACTGCGCCAGCCATTCACCAAAGACAAACCGGTCCAGCGGGCCGAGGATGAGTCCCTTCGGGCCGCCCGCGGCCGCGGGAATCACGGCCACGTCGCTCGGCGCCAGGCCATGGCACCCGATGTGCCGCAGCGCCTGCGGACCGGCGTGGATGCACAGCGCCTTCATCACGCCCCCGCCTCACGCATGCGCCGGCTCACACGTAATCGCCCGCGTCGGGGCGGACCTTCCAGTCAATGGGGTCCTGCTGCAGCACCATGTCGATGTCCAACCCCAGCGCGATGCCGACTTCGCCGGGGAAAGACCCCGCCAGCTCGCGTGCATCCAGCCCCGCCTCGCGCGCGCGGGCGCGCCACGCGGCCAGGTGCAGCACGCCCGCCAGCGGCTCGTACACATCGTTGTCGAACGGCGCATGGTGGTGGCGCAGCGCGTCCACCACGGTCTCGGGCAACTGCCAGCGCCAGGCCAGCCCCGCGCTCACATGGGCGTAGCAGTAGCCGCACAGGTGCTGCTCCAGCCGGGCGCGGCGCAGGTCCAGCGGGCCCACCAGGCTGTTGAGGGTCTGCATGCGGCCCGCGTCGGCCAGGTGCATGGCCAGCTCGCCCACCCCGTGCAGCAGGCCGGCCGTATAGGCGGCGATCTGGTTGTGGTGCACCAGCCCGGCGAGCGCGCGTGCCACTTTGGCCGTGTGCAGGCTGTAGCGCCAGAAGTGTTGCAGGTTCATCCCCGGCACCGAGCGCGACGTGGTCCCCAGCGGCGCGGACGCCACCAGCGCGCGCAGTTGGGACACCCCCAGGAGCGCCAGCGCCTCAGGAATACCGCCGATCTGGCGCTGCGCGGCGAATGGAGGCGTGTTCGCCTCTTCCAGCAGGCGTGCGGCCAGTGCAGGGTCGGTGCCGAAGAGCTGGTTCAGGCGCCGCAGGTTGGGCTCTACCGCGCTCAGCTCGTTCATCAGCAGCGCCACCGCGCGTGGCAGGCTGGGCAGCGTGATGGGCTGCGCCAGCAGTGCGTTCAACTCCATGGATCGGATCGCCCAGACAGGAAAGTCGGGCCATTATCCATGCAACTCTTACGGTTGTTTACGGGCAGCGCTTCAGCGCTTGCCCTGCTGCAGCTTGGCGAAGGCCGAGGCCATGGCCGAGGGCTGCGCCGGCTCGGCCGCGCGGCGCGGCGGGGCGTAGCCACGGCCCGCGCCCTCGAAGCGGTTGTCGCGCGGGCCGTCGCGGCGCGCGGGTGCGGCGTCCAGCTTCATGCTGAGGCTGATGCGCTTGCGCGCCGCATCCACCTCCAGCACCTTCACTTTGACGATGTCGCCGGTCTTGACCACCTCGCGCGCATCCTGAACGAACTTGTGGCTGAGCTGGCTCACGTGCACCAGCCCATCCTGGTGCACGCCCAGGTCCACGAAGGCGCCGAACTGGGCCACGTTGCTCACCGTGCCCTCCAGCACCATGCCTTCCTTGAGGTCGGCAATGTCTTCCACACCCTCGTTGAAGCGCGCCACCTTGAAGTCCGGGCGCGGGTCGCGGCCGGGCTTTTCCAGCTCGCCCAGGATGTCGCGTACGGTGATCACGCCGAACTTCTCGTTGGCGAACAGCTCGGGCTTGAGCGTCTTGAGCATCTCGGCGCGGCCCATGAGCTCGGCCACCGGCTTGCCGGTCTTTTCCATGATCTGCTCGACCACGGGGTAGGTCTCGGGGTGCACGCCGGTCATGTCCAGCGGGTTGTCGCCATCGCGGATGCGCAAGAAGCCCGCCGCCTGCTCGAAGGTCTTGGCGCCCAGGCCGCTGACTTCCATGAGCTGCTTGCGGTTCTTGAAGGCGCCGTGCTGCTCGCGCCAGCGCACCACGGCCTTGGCCACGCTGCCCGACAGGCCCGACACACGCGCCAGCAGCGGCGCGCTGGCGGTGTTCAGGTCCACGCCCACGGAGTTCACGCAGTCCTCGACCACGGCGTCCAGCGTGCGCGCCAGCTCGCTCTGGTTCACATCGTGCTGGTACTGGCCCACGCCGATGCTCTTGGGCTCGATCTTCACCAGCTCGGCCAGCGGATCCTGCAGGCGGCGCGCAATGCTGGCGGCGCCGCGCAGGCTCACGTCCACGTCGGGCATTTCCTGGCTGGCGTACTCGCTGGCGGAATACACCGAGGCGCCAGCCTCGCTCACCACTATCTTTTCAATAGCTGGAAGCGCTTGTCCCGCCTGGTCTACGGCCTGTTTTTGCATTAATTTGATCAGCTCGGCCGCCAGCTTGTCGGTTTCGCGGCTGGCGGTGCCGTTGCCGATGGCGATGAGCTGCACGCCGTGCTTCATGCACAGGCGGCCCAGCGTGGCCAGGCTGCCGTCCCAGTCGCGGCGCGGCTCGTGCGGGTAGACGGTGGCGGTCTCCACCAGCTTGCCGGTGCGGTCCACCACGGCCACCTTCACGCCGGTGCGGATGCCGGGGTCCAGCCCCATCACGGCGCGCGGGCCGGCGGGCGCGGCCAGCAGCAGGTCGCGCAGGTTGTCGGCAAACACCTTGATGGCCACCTTCTCGGCCTCCTCGCGCAGGCGCGAGAACAGGTCACGCTCGGTGGACAGGCTGAGCTTCACGCGCCAGGTCCAGGCCACGCACTTGCGCAGCAAGTCGTCGCTCTTGCGGCCTTGGTGGCTCCAGCCCAGGTGCAGGGCGATCTTGCCCTCGGCAATGCTGGGCTGGCCGGGTTCCGGCTCCACGGGCAGCACCAGCTTGGCTTCCAGAATCTCCAGCGCGCGGCCGCGGAACACCGCCAGCGCGCGGTGCGAGGGCACGCGGCCAATCGGTTCGTCGTAGTCGAAGTAGTCGCGGAACTTGGCGACCTCGGGGTCGTTCTCGTTCTTGCCTTCCACCTTCTTGGAGCGCAGCAGCCCCTCGGCCCACAGCCATTCGCGCAGCGACTGCACCAGCACGGCGTCCTCGGCCCAGCGCTCGGACAGGATGTCGCGCACGCCGTCGAGCACGGCGAAGGTGGTCGAGAAGTCGGGCCCCGGCTTGCCGTCATCGAGCGTGGTGGCGGGCTGGCAGAAGGCCTGGGCCTCGGCGTGCGGGTCCAGCGTGGGGTCGGCCAGCAGCTTGTCGGCCAGCGGCTCGATGCCGAACTCCCTGGCGATCTGGCCCTTGGTGCGGCGCTTTTGCTTGAACGGCAGGTAGATGTCCTCCAACTCCTGCTTCGTTGGAGCAGCAGCAATGGCAGCGCGCAATGCGTCGGTCAGCTTGCCCTGCTCGTCGATGCTTTTCAGCACCGCCACGCGGCGGTCTTCCAGTTCGCGCAGGTAGGCCAGGCGCGCTTCGAGCTCGCGCAGTTGCACATCGTCCAGGCCGCCGGTCACCTCCTTGCGGTAGCGCGCGATGAAGGGCACGGTGGCCCCGCCATCGAGCAGCTCCACCGCTGCGCGGACCTGGGATTCGGTGACTTTGATTTCTGCGGCCAACTGCCGAACGATCTGCTGCATGTGCCTTCTGAGACGGGTCAAAACACGAAGCCCGCGAGTTTGCCACAGGGCCATGGGCCAAAATGGCCGCGTCCAACTCGTTGTCCCCCGCATGAAAAGCGCCCTGTTCGTCGATTTCGACAATGTTTTCTCCGGCCTGCGCCGGCTGGATCCCATAGCGGCCGACCATTTCGCCTCCCAACCACAGTCATGGATGCACTGGATTGCCCAATCGCTAGAGCCTCCACCACACGCACCAGCAGGCGCGCGGCGCCTGCTGGTGCGCCGCTGCTACTTGAACCCGCAGGTGTACCAACGTTTTCGCCCCGCGTTCAACCGCGCCGGCTTTGAGATCATCGACTGCCCCGCAATGACCAGCGGCGGCAAGACCAGCACCGACATCCACATGGTGCTGGATATCGTGGATCTGCTGCAGCACCAGGTGCACTACGACGAGTTCATCGTGCTGTCAGCGGACGCCGACTTCACGCCCGTGCTGCGCAAGCTGCGCCGCTGGGACAGGCGCACGACTGTGCTGGCAATCGGATTTCCCTCGGCGGCATACCAGGCCAGTGCTGACCTGCTGATCGACCAAGATGCCTTTTTGCGCGAAGCGCTGCGCCGCGAGGAGACCGAAACACCCGCCGCCGTATCAGCGCCACCCATGTCACCCGCTCCATCGCAGGCCAGCCTCATCCAGGCTGCGGCCCGTTTCATCAGCCAGTCCGTAGCCCATTCGGACAGGCCTGTGGCCCTGCCATGGCTGGCCAGCAAGGCGCCAATCCAAGTGGTCGGGCTGGATGCTGTCACCTGGGCTGGGCTGGGCAGTTTTCGTAAGCTGGTGGATTCACTGCGCCTGGCCCCACTCGTTGTGGACTGGGAATCAGGCGTGGTGCTCGACCCCGCACGCCACACCCCTTCTGTACCCACGGGCGCCCTACCCGTCCCGGACCAAAACACCTTGGCCGCCATCGCCCAACTGGTGCGCGCCGAAGTGGTCAAGGCGAAGGCGCCCGTGCCCTGCGGGCGGCTGGCCCAGGCGATCATCGACCAGTATGGAGTGGCTGCATCCGACTGGTGCGGCAAGGGATCGTTTCGCAAGCTGCTGGAGGCGCTCTCGCTGGCACCATTGCGTGTCGACTGGACCAATGGCGGCGGCCACGTTCTGCACCCGCAACAACAGAACAATGGGCTGGTGGAGTGGGGCCGCGATGGCGATCTATTGCCACTGCTGAGACAGGTCAACGCCGCCACCGGCATGCCGCTTCTGCCACCGCCCGCCTTCCAGGCCCTGCTGGCCCAGATTGCCGCCGACGCCACCCACCACCCCTTTTCCCTCACCGAAACCGGCAAGCGTGTGCGCGACCGCTGCCGAGATGCTGGACTGCCCATCAACCGCAGCACAGTGAGCTTCGTGCTCAAGGGCATCTTGCTCGGAGGCCACATGTTCGGAGAACACACTAATGATGCGCATGCGCTGGGCACACGGTTCGTGAACAGCATTCTCGATCTGTGCCAGACCGAGCAGCTGACCCTGGACGACGCACAGAAAGAGCAATTGCGTGACTGGGCCACGCGTGGCGCATCACCGCAGTGACTCCCGCCCCTCCCTTCCCCCTCCGCACCGAATGCCCGCCCGGCGCCTGCGTGTGCGAGCGCGACGCGCTGATGCGCACGCCCGGCGGTGATGTGCGCATCCTGCGCCTCACGCGCGACGAGGAAAAGCGCCTCGTGCAGCGCCTGGAGAGCCTCACCAGCCTGGCCGACCTGCGCCACATGGAGCAGCGCCTGTTCGAGCAGCTCGGCGTGCGCCTGACCATCGGCACCAGCCCCAACGAGGTGCGCAGCCTGCGCGGCATCACCGTGCTGGTCCAGGAGCAGCCGGGCCTGTGCCGCAAGACGCGCCAGGCCATCCCCGCGGCCATCAAGAAAAGCATGGAGCGGCACCCCGAGATCGTCTACGCCCTGCTCAACGCGGGCGGCCTGTTCGAGGGCCTGTGATCCATGCAGGACGATCTGTTTGGCGGTGCGCCGCCATCGCCCTCAGCACCGCCACGACCACCGGAAGACACCCCCGCCCGCCCACGTGAAAAGTCGCCCACCCGCCGCACCGGCGTGCATCCCGCCGCCTGGGGCGATGACCTGCACGCACTCGCCAACCGGCTGCCGCCCACGCTGCGCCTGGGCACCTCCTCCTGGAGCTACCCTGGCTGGCAGGGCCTCGTGTGGGAGGGGGCGCATTCCGAACAGCTGCTGGCCCGCAAGGGCCTGCCCGTGCTGGCCCAGCATCCGCTGATGCGCACCGTGAGCATCGACCGGAGCTTCTACCGCCCGCTCACGGCCAGCGACTATGCGCGCTACGCGGCCCAGGTGCCGGCGGACTTCCGCTTCGTGGTCAAGGCGCCCAGCCTGGTCACCGACGCGCTGGTGCGCAGCGAGGACGGCCGTGGACGCGAGCCCAACCCGGCCTTCCTGGATGCGCAGTTGGCCGCCCAGGAGTTCGTGGCGCCCGCACTGGAGGGGCTGGGCCAGCGCACCGGCGCGCTGGTGTTTCAGCTGAGCCCGCTGCCCTGGAACCTGCTGGACCGCCTGCCCGAGGTGTTGGAGCGACTGCGCACGCTCTTGCAGGCCCAACCGGCGCTATGCCCCGCGGCGCCCGACGCCGTGCTGGCCGTCGAGGTGCGCGACCCCGAATGGCTGGCGCCCGCGCACCTGCCCCACTTCGCCGACGTACTGCGCAGCAGCGGCGCCACCTACTGCCTGGGCCTGCACGCGCGCCTGCCGCCCCTGGCCGAGCAACTGCCACTGCTGCGCCTGCTCTGGCCCGGCCCACTGGTCTGCCGGTGGAACCTGAACCCCGTGCACGGCCCGCAGGGGTATGAAGCCGCTGAAAAGGGCTACGCGCCCTACGACCGCATTCACGACCCCGATCCCGACAACCTGGCGCTGCTGGCGCGCACGGTGGCGGGCATCTGCGGACGGGGCCAAAACGCCTTCGTGACCATCAGCAACCACGCAGAAGGCTGTGCGCCGCTGACAGTGCAGCGGCTGGCGGAACAGGTGGTTCTTTATGATCAAAAACAGCTCTAGCGCTTGACTGGCAAGCGCTGGCAGCTATCTTTTTTGACGATCTGACGATCTGACGATCTGACGATCTGACGATCTGACGATCTGACGATCTGACGATCACGGACTGCCGCGCCCGCACGACGTTCTTCTTGCGCCAAAAGGAGGCCAAGAACACCGCCCACATGGGGCGCACAAGCGCCACGGCGCGTGCCCTCTTACCGCTGCCTCACCCGCAGCGAGCTGCACACCCCCGCCACCACCGCGCACGCCCCTGCCACCAGCAGTGCCAGCGACTCCGCGCTTCCATCGTGCCCCGGCCGCAGGGCGAAGATGGCCGCGAGCGACACGGCGCCCAGTGTCTGGCCCGTCAGGCGCGCGGTGCCCAGCATGCCGCTGGCCGCGCCGCTGCGGTGCAGCGGGGCCGAGGTGACGATGGTGTGGTTGTTGGGCGACTGGAACAGCGCAAAGCCGGCACCGCACAGCGCCATGCGCCAGGCCACGTTCCAGTCCGCGGGCTGCGCGGGCATCAGGCCCAGCGAGATCAGGCCGGCAGCAAACACCGCCATGCCAATGCCGCCGAGCAGGCCGTCCGGGTAGCGGCCAATCAATCGGCCCGCCAGCGGCGCCACCACGGCGGTGGCCAGGGGCCAGGCCGTGATGAGCAGCCCGGCCTCCAGGTGGGTGCGGCCCTGCGACTCCAACAGCAGGAAGGGCAGCGACAGAAAGCCCAGCATCTGCGCGCAGAACGCCCCCACGGACGAGCCCATCGACAGGGCGAACACCGGAATGCGCAGCAGGTCCACCGGAAACAGCGGCGCCGCCAGGCCGCGCTGGCGCCACAGGAACACCGCCCCCACGGCCACACCCACGGCCAGCAGGATCGCACCCGTGGCCGCGCTGCCGCCCTGCGCCGCGCTGCGCACGCCCAGTTGCTCCCCGCCCAGGAACAGCAGCGTGAACATGGCGCCGTTGAGTAGCACGTCGATGGCGGAAAAGCGCGGCGCATGGTTGGCGGATGGAGGATTGGCCGGCAGCGCGCGCCGCCCCAGCCACCAGACTCCCACGCCCAAGGGCAGGTTCATGGCAAACAGCCAGGGCCACGACGCCACCGACAGGATGGCCGCCGCCACCGACGGCCCCGCCATGGACGCGGTGGCCACCACCAGCGAATTGATGGCCATGCCGTGGCCCAGCTGCGCGCGCGGATAGATCAGGCGCACCAGCGCCGCGTTCACGGCCATCACGCCCGCGGCGCCCAGGCCCTGCAACGCCCGCGCGGCAATCAAGGCGGGCATGCTGGCCGCCAGCATGGCGCCCACCGACGCCAGCGCGAACAGCGCCATGCCCACCAGATACACGCGCCGATAGCCCACGCGCTCGCCCAGCGCGGCCAGCGGCAGCAGCACGACCAGCGTGGCGAGCTGGTAGGCGTTGACCACCCACACGCTCTGCGCCGCGCCCGACTGCAACTGGCGTGCGATGTCGGGCAGCGCCAGGTTGACGATGCTGCTGTCGAGCACCGCCAGCGTGAGCCCGAGAACGATGACCAGCATCGCCTGGCGGCGTGCGGGCTGCGGCAGGCCGTCGGCCAGGGGCGGCGCACGCACGGGTAAGCCGCTCATGGCCGGCGCTCCGGGGCGATGTCTTTCGCGGCGCCGTGCGCGATGCGCTGCGCGCCCGCCGGCCCCAGCGTGATCCAGGTCAACGCCACCCCCGTCAGCGCCCCCGTGGCCATGCCCACCACCATGGGCAGGGGCGCGTCGCTGGCAAACAGGCCCACCGCCGCCATGGCGAGGGTGCCGATCAGCATCTGCAGCGTGCCCATGAGGGCGGACGCCGTCCCCGCAATAGTGCCGTGCTCCTCCAGCGCCAGCACGGAGGTGGTGGGGATCACCAGCCCCATCAGCGCGCTGGCGACGAAGTACAGCACCAGCAGCACGGCCAGCCGGTCGCCGCCCAGCAGGTAATGCGCCAGCAGGGCAAGCATGACCGCGCCCGCGCCGCTGGCGGCCGCCTTCACCACCGGCGCCATGCCGTAGCGCCGCCCCAGCCGCGCCGTGAGCTGCGCGCTGGCGAAGAAGGCCG
This sequence comes from Diaphorobacter nitroreducens, assembly GCF_002214645.1. Lineage (NCBI taxonomy): Bacteria > Pseudomonadati > Pseudomonadota > Betaproteobacteria > Burkholderiales > Comamonadaceae > Diaphorobacter > Diaphorobacter nitroreducens. Next base: position 704,925 of record NZ_CP016278.1, on the reverse strand, counting down.
CCGCGTTGACCGAAAACGCCACGCTGTACTGCACGGGCGACAACCCGTAGTGGTTGATCAGCACGAAAGGCGAGCCCGCCAGGTAAACGAAGAAACCCGCCATGGAGCAGCCGCCGATCCCCACCAGCCCCAGGTAGTGCCAGTCGCGCAGCAGCGTCGTGTAGGCCGCGGCCGCGCTGCCCACGGAGCTGCGCACCCGCTGGCCGGCGGGCCGTGTCTCGTGCAGCACCCGCTGGACCAACACCAGCCCGGCCAGCGCCGCCACCGCCACCACCCAGAACACGCCGCGCCAGCCGGCCAGCGCGATCACGCCGCTGCCCACCAATGGCGCCAACAAGGGCGACACGCTGAACACCAGCATCAGCAGCGACATGAGCCGGGCCGCCTCGGTGCCCGTGTGCAGGTCGCGCACCACCGCGCGCGGAATCACCATGCCCGCCGCCGCGCCCAACCCCTGCACAAAGCGCAGCAGCACCAGCGTGTGCACGTCGGTCGCCAGCGCGCAGCCCACGCTGGCCAGCGTGAACAGCCCCAGCCCGAAGAACAGCGGCGGCCTGCGCCCGACCATGTCGGACACCGGGCCGTAGACCAACTGGCCCACGCCCAGTGCGAGGAAGAAGGCCGTCAGGCTCCACTGCACCGCCCCCACGTCGGCCCGCAGCGCCGTGCCGATGGCCGGCAGCGCCGGCAGGTACATGTCGATGGCAAATGGGCCGATGGCCGAGAGCAGGCCCAGGATCAGGGCCATGCGGAAGAACGGGGAAAAGGGCATTCGGGCGATTGTCGCCACACTGGCCGGATCGTGCTGACGCGCTGCGCGAAGGCCCACATCGCCCCCCATGCAGCGCCGCGGCCGGCACCCGCGTGCGTTCGATGGCCGCAAAAGCCGCCCTTCCTGCCCGCTGTTCACGGGTTGCCTGGCCTTGCCGCCGCCCGACAATCGCGTGCGCGGCTCGGCCGCACTGTTCCTGCCGTCCTGTACTGCCTCGCCCGGAGACACCGCATGCCCCTGCCCCCGATCGCCCCCGCCCTGCGCGGCTGGGCCGCCACCCTGGCCCTGTGCGCTGGCGCCCTGCTCCTGGCCGCGCCCGCCCTCGCCGCCGCGGACCGTGAGGACGAGGCCGACGACGCCCCGCCCGTTCCGGTCGCGCCCGCCCAGCCGGTGCTGGTGCCGTCGCCCGACGGCGCGCTGGTGATCGATACGCAGGCGCGGCTGGCCTGGCCGCGCTGCGCGCAGGGCATGCAATGGACAGGCGCCACCTGCACCGGCGTGGCCCTGCGCTACACCTACGGCGAGGCCCAGGCGCTGGTGCGCCAGCGCTGGAAGGACGAGGGCGTGCGCTGGCGCCTGCCGCGCGTGCCCGAGCTGCGCCGCCTGGTCAACCGCAACGCGCAGCCGCCCTCGGTCGACCCCCAACTCTTTCCCAATGCGCCCCTGGAATGGCACTGGACCGGCACCGCCAGCGTCAACACCCTCAGCGTGAACCCCTACGCCTACGGCAATGTGGCGCGCGGCGGCGCGGGCGAGAGCAGCCTGTCGGTGCAGCAGGGCTGGGCCGTGGACATGACCAGCGGCGAGGCCCGCGGCGACGTGGGCCGCAGCACGCGCCTGCCCATACGGCTGGTGCGCCCGGCGCCCTGAGCGGACGCTCTGCGCACCCTGCACCTGGGCGGACGCGCAAACGCTACATTTTCAATAGCTGTCAGCGCTGATCCAGCGAGTGCCAGAAGCCATTTCAATTCAAAAGCCGGTCACTGCGCGCGCAACGCCGCCCGCAGTTGCGCCCCCAGCTCGGGTTTGTCCGCGAACGGGTCGGTGGGGTTGCGTGCCTGCACCACGTCTTCCATGCGCGTGCGCACGGCCCCCAGCGCCTGCGGGTGGCTGTAGATGTAGAACTGCCCCGCCGCCACGGCGTCGAAGACCTTCTGCGCCACCTCGGCGGCCGTCACCTTGCCGCTGGTGACGGCCTTGCCGATCATGGCCTGGCCGATGAGCTGGCTCTTGGTGGGCCGCTCGTCCGCCAGCACCTGCGGGCGGTTGCGCTCGCTCTGGCTGATGCCCGTGGGCACGAAATACGGACACAGCACGCTGGCGCCCACCTGGTCGGTGACCAGCGCCAGGTCCTGGTACAGCGTCTCGCTCAGTGCCACCACGGCGTGCTTGCTGACGTTGTAGATGCCCATGTTGGGCGGGGCCAGCAAGCCGGCCATGCTGGCGGTATTGACGATGTGCCCGCGCCAGGCGGGGTCGTCCTTGGCGGCCTGCAGCATCAGCGGGGTGAACAGGCGCACGCCGTGCACCACGCCCATGAGGTTCACGCCCAGCACCCATTCCCAGTCGCGGGCCGAGTTCTCCCACACCAGCCCGCCCGATCCCACGCCCGCGTTGTTGAACACCAGGTGCGGCGCGCCAAAGTGCTGCACCACGTCCTGCGCCAGCTGCTCCATCTGCGCGGCGCTGGACACGTCCACCCGGCGCGCCAGCACGGGGGCGCCAGCGGCGGCCAGCTCCACGGCGGCGCGCTCCAGCGCGTCCTGCTGCACGTCCACCAGGACCAGGTTCATGCCCAGGCGCGCGCCGATGCGGGCGCACTCCAGGCCAAAGCCCGAGCCCGCCCCCGTGAGCACGGCGGTCTTGCCGGCGAAGTTGTCGATCATGCTGTGTGTCTCCTGCGGTCTATGAATGGAAATCTCATGCGGCGCGGCGCAGCACATAGCCCACGCGTGGGAAGTGCACATGCACGTCGCCCGCGCGCGGATCGGTGCGCGCCAGCGTGTAGCGCGTGCGCGTGGCAGCGATCAGCGTGCCTTCGGTGGGCTCGGGCCCAAAGCTCTCGGCGGTGATCGTCACGCGGCTGCCCAGGGGATGTCATGCTCGTCCTGGAAGGCCTCGGCGGGCAGCGGCTGGGGTAGCGCGCCTGCGGCAACGGTGACGGCGTCCTGGGCGCTGAACTTCTCCGCGCGGCCCTGGCCCTGCGCGGCCATGCGATCCATCCACTCCAGCACCGCCGGCGTGGCCGAGAGAATGTCGGCCATCACCGGCACGCATTCGCGCGTGAACCACAGCGGGTGGTAGGCGGCAAAGTCGGCCACGCAGGGCTCGGCGCCGAAGAGGAAGTCGTGCTCTTCCACCATGTTGGCGATGCGCCGCAGGTACGAGCGGTAGGCCGCCGTGGCGTCCGCCGGGTGGGTGCGCGCCGTGCCCATGGCGCGGCGGTCGTTGCGAAAAGCCTCGGCCGCACCATCGGGCAGGCCGGCGAACAGCGCCTGTGCCCCGCGCGGCTGCAGGCAGTAAGCCATGGCGGCCCCGAACAGCACCATGTCCGCCCACTGCGCGAACACGCGCGAGACGCCTTTGAGGTGCGGCGGGTACAGCACGGGCTCGGGCTGCAGATGCTCCAGCACATCGCAGATCAGCGCCGTGTCGCAATAGATGTCAGCCCCGATCTGCAGGAAGGGCGTGCGCCGGTAGCCGCCGGTGAGCGCCACCACGTCGGGTTTGGGCATGACGCTGGGCACGATCACCGACTTCCACGCCAGTTGCTTGAAGCCGAGCACGCAGCGCACCTTGTGTGCGAACGGCGAGGCGGGATAGTGGTGCAGGATGAGTTCGGTCATGCGCGCTCTCCGGTGCGGTGCGAAAGACGGCCCCTGCCTTGCGCCCTTTCAGGCCTGTGGCGGCGGGCTCCACAGCATCTCGACATGCGGGATGTCGTCTTCCAGATAGGGATCGGACACCGTAGCAAACCCCAGGCTGCCATACAAGCGCTGCAGGTGCGCCTGCGCGCTGATGCGCACCGGGCGCCTCGGCCATACCCGCTGGCACTGCGCCAGCCCTTCAGCCACCAGCGCGCGGCCCAGGCCGCTTCCGCGCGCCTCGGGCGCGCAGACCACGCGGCCGATCGAGGGCTCGGCGTAGTTCACGCCGGGGTCCACCACGCGCAGCGTGGCCAGCAGCGGCCCCTGCGGCTGCGCGCGGCCCAGCAGGTGCCAGGCGTGCTTGTCCGCACCGTCCGGGTCCTGGTAGGGGCCCTGCTCCAGGATGAACACCCGGCAGCGCAGGGCCAGGGCATCGTGCAGCGCGTGCACGCCCAGGTCGTCAAACCGTGCCCAGCTCCACTGCACCGTCAAACCAGCTTCACCAGTTGCTTGCCGAAGTTCTTGCCCTTGAGCAAGCCCAGGAACGCCTCGGGCGCCGCGGCCAGGCCCTGGGCGATGGTCTCGCGCGGGCGCAGCTTGCCGCTGGCCGCCAGGCCTCCCAGTTCCTTGAGCGCCTCGGGCCACACCTCCATGTGTTCGCTGACGATGAAGCCCTCGACCCTCATGCGGTTGATGAGAATGAGCGCGGGGTTCTGCAGCGGCAGCGGCTGGCCGTCGTAGCCGGCGATCATGCCGCACACGGCCACGCGGGCGAACGCGTTGGCGCGCAGCAGCACGGCGTCCAGGATGTAGCCGCCCACGTTCTCGAAGTAACCGTCGATGCCGTCCGGGCAGGCTTCCTTGAGCGCGCGGGCCATGCTCTTCAAATCGCCGTTCGCACGGTGGTCGATGCAGGCGTCAAAGCCCAGCTCTTCAGTCACATAGCGGCATTTGTCCGGGCCGCCGGCAATGCCCACCACGCGGCAGCCGCGCGCCTTGGCCAGCGCGCCGAAGGCACTGCCCACGGCGCCGCTGGCGGCGCTCACAACCACGGTCTCGCCCGCCTTCGGGGCGATGATCTTCACCAGGCCGTACCAGGCGGTCACGCCGGGCATGCCCACGGCCCCCAGGTAGGCCGACAGCGGCACGTGGGTGGTATCCACCTTGCGCAGCATGCCGGGCGTGTTGCCGTCGGCCACGCTGTACTCCTGCCAGCCGCCCATGCCGACCACCTTGTCGCCCACGGCATAGGCCGGGTGGCGGCTCTCGACGACCTCGCCCACCGTCCCGCCGATCATCACCTCGCCCAGCGGCTGGCTGGCGGCGTAGCTCTTGCTGTCGTTCATGCGCCCGCGCATGTAGGGGTCCAGGCTCAGGTAATGGTGGCGCACCAGCACCTGGCCGTCCTGCAATGCAGGCGTATCGGTGGTGACCAGGCGGAAGTTGTCCACCGTGGCTTCACCCTGGGGGCGGTTGTCGAGGAGGATCTGTTGGTTGCGTGGCATGCGAAATCTCCAGGTTAAATTTTGCTATTGTTTCAATAGCTTCTAGCGCTTGATACATAAGCGACAGAGCCACTTTTCATTTAAAACTCAGTCGGTGGACACGCCGCCGGGCACGGCCTTGGGCACGTATTTGAAAGTGCCCGTGGCATGGCTGCAAACGCGCCCTTCGGCGTCGTACACCGCCCCTTCGACGAAGGCCAGCGAGCGCGTGCGGTGCAGCAGCCGCCCCTTGGCCACCAGCGGGCCGCGCGCCGGGTGCATGAAGCTGGTCTTCATCTCGATGGTGACCACGCCCATGTCCGGCGTATCGCTGCGCGCGGCCGTGGCCAGGGTCACGTCCAGCAGCGTCATGGTGGCGCCGCCATGGGTGACGGCGTAGGAATTCATGTGCTCGGGCCGCGCCTCGAAGTGCAGTTCGGACGTTCCGCCCTGCATGTGATGCAGGGTGAAGCCCAGCTCTTTGACGAAGGGAATGTCGGCACCAAAATCCAGCACGGGAAGCTCCTTGCTCAAGGTAAAAAAAGACCGCAAGGATAGTGCCCCTGGCGCGGTGGTTCGCCCTTGCCGTCAGCCGCCGATGACCGCGCTCACGCCCCCGTCCACGGCCAGCCACTGGCCGGTGATGTGCTTGCCCGCCTCGCTGGCGTACAGCAGCGTGATGCCCTTGAGGTCTTCGTCGTCGCCCAGGCGGCGCAGCGGCGCGTGCGCGGCCATCTTTTCCTCGCCCAGCGTCTCGATGAGCACGGTGGCCATCTTGGTCTTGAAGAAACCCGGGCAGATCGCGTTCACGCCGATGCCATGCACGCCCCACTCGCAGGCCAGCGCGCGCGTGAAGTTGATCACCGCACCCTTGGAGGTGTTGTAGGCAATGGTCTTCATCTCGATCGGGTTGCCCGCCAGCCCTGCGATGGATGCCACGTTGATGATGCGGCCGCTCTTGCGCGGGATCATGCTGTGCTTGCCGATCGCCTGCGACAGCAGGAAGTAGCCGCGCACGTTCAGGTTCATGACCTTGTCCCATGCGGCCACGGGGTGGTCCTCGGCCGGAGCGCCCCAGCTCGCGCCGGCGTTGTTGATCAGGATGTCCACGTCGCCCATGCGCTGCAGCGTCTCGCTGGCCAGGCGGTGGATGTCTTCCTCGCGCGCGCAGTCGGCGGCGACCCAGCGCGCGTCGATGCCGGCGGCCTGCAACTCGGCGGCGGCCTGCTCGAGGTCTTCGGCCTTGCGCGAGCTGAGCATGATGCGCGCGCCCGCCTCGCCCAGCGCGTGCGCCATCTGCAGCCCCAGGCCGCGCGAGCCGCCGGTGACGAGGGCGGTCTTGCCCGAGAGGTCGAAGAGTTGTTGCGCGGTACGGGCCATGAAGGTATCTCCCCAAGAGTCTGTGGTACGCCGTGCCATCGCCCACAGTGGGCAACGGAGGCGCGGCGGCAGGATTTTGAGCGGCTATTGTGGCGAGCGGCCCGCGCCACACATGTCACATGCGTGATTCATCGGCAGGGTTTTTGTGTCCAAAGGACAATCCGGCCGCGGAGCCCGCGGGGAAAGCGGGGGCCGCTCATTTTTCAGGAGTTCCCATGTCCACCGATACCGCCCTGCTGCGCCGGGCCGTGCACCTGGCCCACGACAACCGGGCCCGCGGGGGCCGGCCCTTCGGCGCGGTGATCGCGCGCGGCGGCGAGGTGATCGCCACCGGCGTGAACGACATCGTGCACAGCCACGACCCCAGTACCCACGCCGAGATGCAGGCCCTGCGCGCCGCAACGCGCCAGCGGGCGAACCCCAGCCTGGCGGGCTGCACGGTCTACGCCAGCGGCCACCCCTGCCCCATGTGCCTGGCGGCGCTGGTCATGGCCGGCGCGGACAGGGTGTTCTACGCCTTCGACAACCGCGACGCCGCGCCCTACGGCCTGTCCAGTGAAGGCGCCTACCAGCGCCTGCGGCTGCCGCTGGACCCGCCGCCCCTGCCGCTGCAACGCCTGGCCACGGGCATCGGCGTGGAGCAGCTCTACGGCGACGCGCCCTGGCCCACGGACGGCCCCTGACACCCCTGACCACAGCGCCGCTGGGGCCGGTGCCGGCCCCTGCGTATTGGAATGCCTGGCGACGGTGGCGCTGGCCACGCTGAAGCGGGGCCCCTTCCCCACGGCCATGGGATCGACGGGCCGGCATGGGGATTCTCGGCGCCTGCATGTCCCACCCTGCGGCCCATGGCGCTGATGGGCGCGGGGCATGGCTGGCCCCCGCGGCGCTGCGGCGCCTGAGCGCGCGCGCCACGGCCACGGCCACCGGCGCGCCGGCATGCGTCGCCGGGCTGCGCGCGGCGCCGTGCAGGCGCGCCCATTGCACCTGGCCACGCGGTTTATCGCGCCGTGCGGCTGGCAGCATCGGCGGCCGGGCTGGCTCGACAACGGTAGGTGCGTGATGCGGGAATGTGCGTTCCGGTATGTGACCTTTCTGGCGCGGCACGCGCACCACGTACGCCGGCCGTGCCACATCGCGGTCACAATATGCACCTTTTGAGGGACTGCAGCTACCCGCTGCCAGTGCGAAACCACAGCCCATGCACCCACTTGGTGCAACGCGGGCACAGGGAGGAACCATGAACCAGAAACCCCATGGGCGCCTGCGCGCCTGGCAAGCCGCCTGCCTGCTGGCGGGCGCCCTGAGCGGCGGCGCCGCCTCGGCCGACATCCTGATCGGGCAGACCACGGCCGTCAGCGGCCCGGTGGCCGCCAGCGTGGGCGAGACCCTCGCGGGCGTGCACCTGTATCTGGACCACGTCAATGCCAAGGGCGGCGTGCATGGCGAGCGCATCAAGCTGATCACGCTGGACGACAAGTTCGAGCCCAAGCTCGCCGGCGAGAACGCGCGCCGCCTGATCGAAGACGACAACGTGGCCGCGCTGTTCATGAGCCGCGCCACGCCGCACACCGAAGCCATCCTGCCGCACCTGGCCAAGCACGGCGTGGCGCTGGTGGCGCCCTCCACAGGTGCGATGACCTTCCACAAGCCCGCCAACCCGCTGGTGTTCAACGTGCGCTCCAGCTACCAGGCCGAGACCGAGAAGGCCGTGGAGCACCTGCACACCATCATGGTCCAGCGCATCGCTGTGGTGCATGTGGACGACAGCTTTGGCGAGGACTGCCTGGCCGGTGCCCAGAAGGGCTTTGCCAACGTGGGCAGCAAGCCCGTGGCCGTGATCAAGGCCGACCGTGCCAAGCCGGACTACGCCACCATCGTGCCGCAGCTCATCCAGGCGCAGGCCCAGGCGGTCATCTGGATCGGCTCCAGCGTGGCGGTGAGCGACGGCGTGAAAGCGCTGCGCAAGGCCGGCTCGTCCATGCAGGTGGTCACGGTGTCGAACAACGCATCCCGCGGCTTCGTCGCCCAGCTGGGCGACTCGGTGCGCGGCGTGATCGTCACGCAGGTGTTCCCCAACGTGCGCTCCATGGGCTACGCCATCAACCGCGAGGCCGCCGCTCTGGCCAAGGCCAAGGGCAACCTGACGCTGTCGCCCTCGGTGATGGAAGGCTTCACCTCCGCCAAGGTGCTGGTGGAAGGCCTGCGCCGCGCCGGCCCCAAGCCCACGCGCGAGAAGATCGTCACCGCGCTGGGTGGCATGAGCCACTACGACCTGGGCGGGCTGGAGCTGGGCTACGGCCCCGGCGACCGCACGGGCCTGAGCTACGTGGAGCTGTCCATCATCGACGCGGACGGACTGTTCCGCCGCTGACGCCGTCGCTGCCGCGCCGCGGGGCCACCGGGCCACCGGGCCACCGGGCTACCGGGCTACCGGGTCACCGCCCCTCGCGCGCCGCGGCAGCCCCCATCGCCAATCGCGATGCGCCGCCGGCCGCAGCCGGCGCACACGGCCCACGGCAGCCGTTACAACCAAGGGTCGCATTCACCCGGCCCCACGCCCGTCGCTCCCATGTCCTCTCAAGATTCCTCACCGGCCCGCTGGTACTTCGGCTGGAACATCGTGGCCGCGGCCACCGTGCTCACCGCCCTCACCGTGGGCCTGCGCCTGGGGCTGGGCCCTCTGTTCCTGCCCATGGCCGAGGACCTGGGCTTTTCGCGCAGCCTGCTGTCGTCCATCGTTGCCGTGGGCATGCTGTGCTACGGCGCGGCCATGCCGCTGGCGGGCTGGCTGGTGGCGCGCCGGGGCACGCGCTTCGTGCTGCTGGCGGGCACGGTCCTGCTGGTGGCGTCGACACTCTGGGCAGTGAACACGCGCACGCCGCTGGGGCTGCTGCTGAGCTTCGGCATCCTCATGTCCGTGGGCGCGGGATTCACCAGCCCGGTGGCGCTCACGCCGGTCATCAGCCGCTGGTTCAACCGCCGCCGGGGCATGGCGCTGTTCTTCTTGTCCACGGGCTCCATGGCTGGCATCGCCATCATGACGCCCGCACTGGGCATGGCGCTGCAGCATCTGAGCTGGCAGGCCACGCTGCTGGGCTTTGCCGCGCTGTTCACCGCCATCACCGTGCCCACGGCGCTGTGGGTGATCCGCGACGAGGCGCCTGCCGATGGCGATGCCCCGCCGCCCGGCAGCCCCGTTCGTGCGGCGAACCCGGTGGCTCCCGCAGGGCAGCACTACACGGTGCTGCAGGCCATGCGCACCGGCACCTTCCTCAAGATCACGCTGGGCCTGTTCGCCTGCGGCTTCAGCATGAACCTGCTGGGCACGCACGGCATGCCCATGCTGATGGACCATGGCTTTGACGCCACCACCAGCGCCTTCGGCATCGGCCTGATCGGGCTGGTGGCCATTCCCAGCACCATGGTGCTGGGGCGCCTGGCCGACCGGCTGCCGCGCCGCAAGCTGCTGGCCGCCATCTATTGCGTGCGCGGCGTGGGCTTCTTTGCCCTGCTGCTGGCGGGAAATACCCTGGAGCTGTACGGCACCTCGGTGATCGGCGGCATTGCCTGGGCGGGCAGCATCGCGCTGTCGTCCGCCATCCTGGCCGACATGTTCGGCGTGCGGCTGGTGGGCGTGCTCTACGGCTGGGCCTACCTGGGCCATCAGGTGGGCGCGATGATCAGCGCCTGGCTGGGCGGCTGGGGCTATGAGCATTTCGGCACGCACTGGATCGCCTTCGGCCTGTCGGGCGCGCTGCTGATGGTGGCCGCGGGGGTGGCGCTGCTGCTGCCGGGGCGGCGCCCCCCGGCGCTGCCCTCGCCCCAGGCGGCGGGCTGAGCGTTCACCGCCGGCCGCGCGCCCCCCGGGCAGCCGACGCCACCTTGGGCGACAATGGCGGCCCTCGCGCACACCCCGCAGGCCCTCGGCTTGCAGCGCGCTCGATTCAACTTTCCCGCACCGCCATGACCTCTTCAACGACCGCACGCCGTGCGGCGCTGCGCCGCTTTGCCGCAGCCGCCGCCGCTGTCGCCAGCTTCTCTCCCTTCCTTTCCACCCAGGCCGCCGAGCCGCAGGTGCTGCGCGTATCCGCCATCCCCGACGAAGCGCCTACCGAACTGCAACGCAAGTTCAAGCCGCTGGGCGAGTACCTGTCGCAGGCCACCGGCATGAAGGTGGTGTTCACCCCGGTAACCGACTACGCCGCCGTGGTCGAATCCCTGGCCACGCGCAAGCTGGACCTGGCCTGGCTGGGCGGCTTCACCTACGTGCAGGCGCGCATCCGCACGGGCGGCACGGCCATTCCGCTGGTGCAGCGGGAGGAGGACGCACGCTTTACCTCGCGCTTCATCACCGCCGACCCCGCCATCCAGGGCCTGGCCGACCTCAAGGGCAAGACCTTTGCCTTTGGCGCTCCCTCGTCCACCTCGGGCAGCCTGATGCCGCGCTACTTCCTGCAGCAGGCCGGCGTCCAGCCCGAGCGGGATTTCAAGACCGTGGCCTATTCCGGCGCGCATGACGCCACCGTCGCCTTCGTGGCCGCCGGCAAGGCGCAGGCCGGCGTGCTCAACGCCTCCGTCTGGGACAAGCTGGTCGAGACCAAGAAGGTGGACCCGTCCAAGGTACGGGTGTTCGCCACCACCCCACCCTACTTCGACTACAACTGGACCGTGCGCGGCGATCTCGATCCCGCCGTGGTGCAGAAGATCAAGGCCGCCTTCCTGGCGCTCGACCCGGCCAAGCCCGAGCACAAGGCCATCCTGGAGCTGCAGCGCGCCTCACGCTTCATCGCCACCGAGCCGCGCAACTACGACGGCATCGAAGACGCCGCCAAGACGGCCGGCCTGCTGAAGTAAGTGCGCCTGCACGCGCGGGCCTGGCCCAGGTAGCCCGCGGGTGCGCCATTGGCGTTTTTGATCAAATCAGCCCCTAGCGCTTGCTGGATAAGCGCTAGCAGCTATTGAAACAAGAGCAACCATGAGCTTCGAGCTGGACGGCGTGGATCTATGCCACCCCGGCGGCCATGTGGCGCTGCGCGGCATCACCCTGGCCGCGCGCCAGGGCGAGAGCCTGGCGCTGATCGGCCCCTCGGGGGCGGGCAAGACCACCCTGCTGAACCTTCTGGGCACAGCCCTGCCCGCCAGCGCCGGCCGCGTGCACGTGCTGGGCTCCGCCCTGGGCGCGTCGTCGCCCGACACGCCCCATGCTTCGTGGCCTCCGCCGCGTGCGCTGCGCGCGCGCATCGGCACCGTGCACCAGGCCCCGCCCCTGCCACCGCGCCAGCGCGTGGTGACCGCCGTGCTGGCCGGGCGCCTGGGCCAATGGCCTGCATGGAAGGCGCTGGCCTCGCTGCTGTACCCGGCCGACCTGCCGGGTGCGCACGCCGCGCTGCAGCGCGTGCAGTTGCAGGACAAGCTGTTCGCGCGCTGCGACCAGCTCTCGGGCGGGCAGCTGCAGCGCGTGGGCATTGCCCGCGTGCTGTACCAGCAGCCAGCGCTGCTGCTGGCCGACGAGCCCGTCTCTGCCCTCGACCCCACGCTGGCGCTGGCCACCGTGCAGCTGCTGGTGCAGGACGCGGCCGCACGTGGCGCCACGCTGGTCGCCAGCCTGCACGCGGTGAACCTGGCGCTGGCCTGCTTTGCGCGCGTGGTGGGCCTGCGCGAGGGGCGCATCGCCTTCGACCTGCCGGCCGGCGCGGTCACGCCCGATCTGCTGCAGGCGCTGTACGCCCCGCCCGGCGACGGCGCGCTCCCGCCGGATGAAACGCCCACGCCGCCCCCGACCACCAGCAGCTACGCCTCATGCCGTTGACGCACCCCGCCCCGCACCTGCGCGACCCGGCCGCACGCGGTCGGCTGGGCGGCGCGCTGCTGGCCGTGGTGCTGCTGTGGCCGCTGTTGCAGGCGTCGGGCTTTGACCTGGCAGCTCTGCTGGCGCCCGAGAACCTGCGCGTGCTGGGCGGGTTCCTGCGCCAGTTTCTGCCGCCTGAAACGGGGGCCGACTTCCTGGCCCTGCTGGCGCGCGCCACCCTGGAAACGCTGGCGATTGCCACTACGGGGCTGGCATTGGCCTTCGTGCTGGCGGTGCCGTTGGCCTACTGGGCCAGCAACGCTGCACGCGAACGCCCCCGGCTGAACCCGGCAGCGCGCGGCGTGCTCACGGTGCTGCGCGGCATCCCCGAGCTGGTGTGGGCACTGGTGTTCGTGCGCGTGTTCGGCCTGGGGCCGACGGCCGGCGTGCTGGCACTGGGGCTGGCCTACGGCGGCATGCTGGGCAAGGTGTATGCCGAGATCCTCGAATCCGTGCCCGCCGCACCCGCCCAGGCGCTGGCGCGCAGTGGGGCGCGCCGGCCCATCGCCCTGCTCTACGGCCTGCTGCCGCAGGCGGCGCGCGAACTCACCTCCTACACCGTGTACCGCTGGGAATGCGCGGTGCGCGCCTCGGTGGTGATGGGCTTCGTGGGCGCGGGCGGGCTGGGCCAGCTCATGGACCAGGCCATGAAGATGCTCAACGGCGGCGAGGCGTGCACCATCCTTGTGACCTTCATGCTGCTGGTGCTGGCGGCCGACGCGCTGTCGGGCGGGCTGCGCCGCGCGCTGGATGCGCCCCCCGCGGCACGCGTCGCGCCGCTGGGCTGGCGCAGCGGCGCGTTGACCGCGACGGTGCTGACCGCCCTGGCCGCCAGCCTGTGGCTGCTGGACATGGACCTGCCCGCGCTCTTCACCGCCGAGGCGGCGCGCAGCATGGCGGAGTTTGCCGCCGGCTTCTTCCCGCCCGAGCTGGGCAGCACCTGGCTGCGGCAGGTGGCACGCGGCGTGTGGGAGACGCTGGCCATCTCCATCGTGGGCACGCTGCTGGCCGCCCTGCTGGCCCTGCTGCTGGCCCTGCCGCGCCGGCGCGCGGGATGGAACCTGCTGCTGAACCTGCTGCGCTCGGTGCCCGAGCTGGTATGGGCCACGCTCACCGCCCTGGCCGTGGGCCTGGGGCCGTTTGCCGGCGCACTGGCGCTGGCCCTGCACACCACGGGCGTGCTGGGCCGGCTGTATGCGGAGGCGCTGCAGAACACCCCGGCCACGGCCGCGCGTGCGCTGCGCCAGGCTGGCAGCAGCGGCGCCCTGGCGTTCCTGTACGGCACGCTGCCCGGGGCGGCGCCGCAACTGGTGGCCTACACGCTGTACCGCTGGGAGATGAACATCCGCATGGCAGCCATCCTCGGCTTCGTCGGCGCAGGCGGGCTGGGGCAGTTGCTTTACGTGGAGCTGTCGCTGTTCCACCATGCGCAGGCGGGCACGGTGATCCTGGCGATGCTGGCGCTGTCGGTCGCGGTGGACTGGGCCAGCGCGGCGCTGCGCCGCTGGATGGGCAGGGCCTAGTACCGCAACCGAGAAGTAGAGGAACAAAAGGCGATCGATGGCTTCGCCCCAAGGGCCAGGCGCGAACCGCAGCAACGTCCGTGGCGATTGCGTGGATTGGCAACGCCGCCTCGCGGGCGAAGGCGCACTTTCATGTCCCGACACTTTCGGGTCGCAGCACTAGAACACCCCCAGCGCGAGCCCGGTGGCCAGCGCCTCGCCCAGCGCACGGCAGCGCTCCAGGTCCGCCGCGCCGATCTGCTTGGGGGCCAATATCGCCTCGGGCGTCTGGGCGTGGGTGCAGACGATCAGCGGCTCGGCCACGGCCTTCAGCCGCCAGCCCGTGGCGATGCGGGCGATCTGGCGTGCGGCGTTCTGGCCGTCGCTGCCGGCGCAGACCAGGCTGGCGTAGGGCCGGCCATTGATGCGGTCCAGCACCGGGTAGTAGCAGCGATCGAAGAAGTCCTTGAGCTGGCCGCTGATGGCCGCCAGGTTCTCCGGCGTGGCAAACAGGTAGCCCTGCGCGGCCAGCACATCGTCCGGCCCCGCCTGCGCCGCGTGGAGCAGGCGCACCGACACGGCGGGCTCGGCCGCGGCGCCGGCGCGCGCGGCCTCGGCCATCTGGCGCGTGCCGCCGGTCAGCGAGTGGTAGACGATCAGCAGGGTCTGGGGCGCATCCATGCGGCAAGCATAGACCGTTGCCCATGCGGGCGACCACCACCCTGCGGAGAGCGCGTGGCGTCAGAACGCGTCTTCATCCAGTGCCGCACAGGTCAGATCCCGCTGGCGCACCACCTGCAGCCAGGCACCGATGCGCGGCAATTCATAGTGATAAAAATAGCGTGCAGCGCCCATCCTTCCGGCGCTAGCAGCTATTGAAAGAGTAGCATCCCGTGCGAGCACGCTGCACGCCACGTCCAGCCACATCCAGGCCAGCACCGTGTGGCCGAAGGCCTGCATGTAGGGCACGGCGTTAGCCAACGCCTCGGTAGGGTTGCCGGTGGCCCAGGCGGCCTGCGTGGCTTCGCCCACGTCCTGCAGGGCCTGGGCCAGTTGGTCCGCCCAGGAGGCGAGTTCCGGATGCTTGCGCGCCTGGGCAATGGTGGCGCCAATGGTGCGCGCCAGCAGCTGCAGGCCTGCGCCGCCCTGCATCACCACCTTGCGGCCCAGCAGGTCGGCGGCCTGGATGCCGTGCGTGCCCTCGTGGATCATGTTCAGGCGGTTGTCGCGCCAGTACTGCTCCACGGGGAAGTCCCGCGTGTAGCCATAGCCACCGTGGATCTGGATCGCCAGGCTGTTGGCCTCCAGGCAGAACTCGCTGGGCCAGCTCTTGGCGATGGGGGTCAACACCTCCAGCAGCAGCCTCGCATCCTGCGCCGCCTGCGGCTCGCCCGTGCGGCCCTCGTCCACCAGCCGCGCGCAGTACAGGTTGAGCGCCAGCGCGCCCTCGCAGTAGCTCTTTTGCGCAAGCAGCATGCGCTTGACGTCCGCGTGCCGGATCAGCGGCACGGGCGGCTGGCTGGCGTCCTTGCCGGCACTGCCCGCGGCGCTGGTGCTGCCCTGTACCGGGCGGCCCTGCAGCCGCGTCCTGGCGTAGTCCAGGCTGGCGTAATAGCCAGCCAGGCCCAGCGTGGTTGCCGCCATGCCGATGGCGATGCGTGCCTCGTTCATCATGTGGAACATGCACTTCAGGCCCTCGCCCGGCCGGCCCACGAGGTAGCCGATGGCGCCGGCGCCGCCGCGCACGGGGTACCTGCCCTCGCCAAAATTCAGCAGCGTGTTGGTGGTGCCGCGCCAGCCCAGCTTGTGGTTCAGTCCGGCCAGCGCCACGTCATTGCGCTCGCCCGTCAGATGGCCATCGGTATCCACCAGCTTTTTGGGCACGATGAAGAGCGAAATGCCCTTCACTCCCGGCACCAACTTGCCGTCCGGCCCGGGGATCTTGGCGAGCACCAGGTGCACGATGTTCTCGGTCAGCTCATGGTCGCCGGAGCTGATCCACATCTTGTTGCCACGCAGGCGGTAGCGCGGGCCCAGCGGGTCGACCTCGAAGTCTGCGCCGTCGGCCTCGGCGCGCGTGGTGATGTCGCTCAAGGACGAGCCTGCCTGCGGCTCCGAAAGACACATGGTGCCCGCCCAGCGGCCGTTGAATTCGTTGGCGGCAAACACCTGCTGCTGCAGGGGCGTGCCGTGCACCAGGATGGCGTTGGCGTTGCCCGTGGTCAGCAGGTTGGAGCCAATGCTGATCGACGCGCAGCCAAAGAAACTGTTGGCCGCCGACTCCACGACATACGGCAGTTGCATGCCGCCCAGCGCATAGTCCTGCGCCGCGCTGAGCATGCCGCTGTCGGCAAATGCCTGGCGTGCGTCGTACGTGCATTGGGGCAGGATGACGCGCTCACCGTCGAACTGGGGCTCCTGCGTGTCCACCGTGCGGTTGAACGGCGCGTACTTCTCGCGCGCGATGCGCTCGCAGGTGTCCAGCACAGCGTCAAACGTCTCGCGCGAGTGGTCCGCAAAGCGCTCGCGCGCATTGAGCGATTCAGCCTGGAGCCAGTCGTAGAGCAGGAAGTCGAGCGTGGAGCGCAGGGAGGTGGTCATGCGCGAAATTATGGAAGGGACGGGCCGATGAAGCCTGTCCGCTGGGCGACGCGCACCGCGGGGGTCCATTGGATCGCGCGCTGGAACACCGGGGCTTTGGCCAAATCACCGTCTCGGCGTCTCGGTATTGCCTGTGATTCAGGCGTACGAAGCGGTGGCCATAGACGGCCCGGCCGTTTCGACGCGGTTGCGTCCCGCGGCTTTGCCACGGTACAGAGCCGCGTCGGCCTGTTGCAGGGCTGCCTCCAAGGCGTGTGCATCTGCAAAGCCCTGTGAAACCCCGACCGTGACCGTGCACTGCAGCGGATGACCGCCCTCTGCAATGTCGATGGTTTGCGTCTCGATGGCTGCACGCAATCGCTCCGCCATGTGCATGGCCCCGGGAAAGTCGGTGTTCAGGCAGATCACCGCGAACTCTTCCCCGCCCAGACGGCTTACCAAATCGCCACGGCGCGCCGTGGCCTGGAGTATCTCCGCCACGCGGCACAGGACGGTGTCTCCGGCGTGGTGGCCGTAGGTGTCGTTGATCCGCTTGAAATGGTCAACGTCGACAACGAGCAAGTGCGCATGCTCCGCCCGGCGCTGGTTGAAAGACAGCTGCAGCGCCTCGGTGAGACCTCGCCGATTGAGCAACTGCGTCATCGGGTCGCGCGCAGCGATATGGCGCAACTGATCGGTCAAGCGGCGCAGTACCAGCCAGACGATCGATGGCGGCAGCACCGTGGCCAGGAATGACATGTAGATGTAGAACACCAGCTGGAACTGGCGGTCCATCTGCAATGCATCCAGGCCGCCATCCAGAAGCTTCATGAACTTGAGCGCGTTAAGTACGCATAGGCCGCTGATCAGCGCGGCAAAAAAGACCATCTCGCCATACAGATCCTTGGCAAATGTGCGAGCGCCGTAGATCACCGTCAGGGCCATCACAAAAAACAGGAGTGCCGATCCCCCTGAAAGCATGGCGTAGCGTGCAACCGGCCCCAAGCTCCATTGCACCAGTACCTGCGCAAGGCTGTAGAGCGCCCCAAATACGAGAAGTGGAGACAGCAAGGGGACGGCGTGCCCAAAAAAAAACATGGCTCCGAGCCAGTAAGCCACCGGGGAGGCCAGCGTCAGCGTGTGGTTCAACACACTCATCGCACTCCAGGCGGGGCCGCCCTCCAGCAGCTGCAGCACATAGGCGGAGCCCAGCAGAAAGTTGCCGAGCGCGAAAAGATCCATCCCCATTTTTTGCCCATGCAGCCGTTTGCTGATCAGCAAGAACATCACCGCAAAGCACAGCAGATGCGCGCAGAGCATGCCGACGAGAACGCTTGCGACCATGGGAGTGTTCAAAGGAGAGGTGGCCGACTCTTTGGCGAGTCGTCCAAGCCAGGAAGACGGGCAGGGATTGTTGTAACAACCAGTAATTCAAAGAAGTTTAATCGTCCGCACACGCAGCCGCCTGCTGGGCGGAACTTCAGGACGCTTGCAGCACCCTCCAGCGGCTGGCCCGCTGCGTCGCTCCCTGTACAGGAACCCGTTTCACAAAAATATCGCTCGTTTCTCCTGCTACCGCCCATGCAGCAAGCGCAGACAGCTATCAAAACAAAAGCAAACGCCCCGCGCAGACCACATCGTCTGCGCGGGGCGCTTGTTGTTTCAGTCCGAAAGCGGATCGGCGCTTACAGCACTTCAAACACGCCCGCCGCGCCCATACCGCCACCGATGCACATGGTCACGCACACGCGCTTGGCACCGCGGCGCTTGCCTTCGATGAGGGCGTGGCCCGTGAGGCGTTGGCCCGAAACACCGTAGGGGTGGCCCAGAGCGATGGCGCCGCCGTTCACGTTCAGGCGGTCGGCGGGAATGCCCAGCTTGTCGCGGCAGTACAGCACCTGCACGGCGAAGGCTTCGTTCAGCTCCCACAGGTCGATGTCCTGCACCGTCAGGCCCAGTTTCTTGAGCACCTTGGGTACGGCGAACACGGGGCCGATGCCCATTTCGTCAGGCTCGCAACCGGCCACGGCAAAGCCCAGGAAGCGGCCCAAGGGCTGGAGGTTGTTGCGAGCAGCGTAGTCCTCGCCCACCACCACGCAGGCGCCCGCGCCGTCCGAGAACTGGCTGGCGTTGCCCGCCGAGATCAGCCCGCCAGGCATGGCCGGGCGGATACCGCTGATGCCTTCCTTGGTGGTGCCCTCGCGCGTACCCTCGTCGCGGCTCACGGTGACCTGCTTGGTGATCAGGCCCAGCGTCTTGTCGGCGATGCCCGCGGTGACGGTGATGGGCGCGATCTCGGCGTCGAACAGGCCGGCAGCCTGGGCGGCGCAGGCCTTTTGCTGGCTGGCGGCGCCATACTCGTCCATCGCGTCGCGGCCGATGTGGTAGCGCTTGGCCACCTGCTCGGCGGTCTGCAGCATGCTCCAGTAGATCTCGGGCTTTTGCTTGGCCAGGGCCAGGTCCTGGATCATGTGCAGGTTCATCTCCTGCTGCACGCACGAGATGCTTTCCACGCCGCCGGCCACATACACCTCGCCCTCGCCCGCGATGATGCGCTGCGCGGCGGTGGCGATGGTCTGCAGGCCCGAGGAGCAGAAGCGGTTGATGGTCATGCCCGATGTGGTGACGGGCAGGCCGGCCTTGAGCGCGATCTGGCGCGCGATGTTCATGCCGGTGGCGCCTTCGGGATTGGCGCAGCCCATGATGACATCATCGACGGCGGCGGGGTCAATGCCCGCGCGCTGCACGGCGTGCTGCACGGCGTGGCCGCCCAGCGTGGCGCCGTGGGTCATGTTGAACGAGCCCTTCCAGCTCTTGGCGAGCGGCGTGCGGGCGGTGGAAACGATCACTGCGGAGGTCATTGCAATATTCCTTGTTCTGCGTGCTTCAGGCGGACGAACGGGCGCTCAGGCAAAGGCCTTGCCTTCGGCGGCCAGCCGGGCCAGCAGCGGCGCGGGCTCCCAGGCGCGTGCGTCATCCAGCGGGTTGCGGGCAAAGCGCTTCATGGACTGCACCACGTTGAACAGGCCCACTTCGCTGGCGTAGTGCATGGGACCGCCGCGGTGGATGGGGAAGCCGTAGCCGGTCAGGTACACCATGTCGATGTCGCCCGACTTGCTGGCGATGCCCTCTTCCAGGATCTTGGCGCCCTCGTTGACCAGCGCATAGACCAGGCGCTGCACGATCTCCTCGTCGCTCACCTTGCGCGGCGTGATGCCCAGGGCCTTGCGGTGCTCCTCGATCATCTGGTTCACCACGTCGCTGGGAATCGCGTCACGCTTGCCAGCCTGGTAGTCGTACCAGCCCGCCCCCGTCTTCTGGCCGAAGCGCCCCATCTCGCACAGCAGGTCGGCCGTCTTGCTGTACTTCATGTCGGGCTGCTCGACGGCGCGGCGCTTGCGGATGGCCCAGCCGATGTCGTTGCCGGCCAGGTCGCCCATGCGGAACGGGCCCATGGCAAAGCCGAACTTCTCGATGGCCTTGTCCACCTGCTGGGGCGTGCAGCCCTCGTCCAGCAGGAAGCCGGCCTGCTGGCTGTAGCGCTCGATCATGCGGTTGCCGATGAAACCGTCGCACACGCCGGAGACCACGGCCGTCTTCTTGATCTTCTTGGCCAAGGCCATCACGGTGGCCAGCACGTCCTTGGCCGTGGCCTTGCCGCGCACCACTTCCAGCAGCTTCATCACGTTGGCGGGACTGAAGAAGTGCATGCCCACCACGTCCTGCGGACGCTGGGTGAAGGCGGCGATTCTGTCCACGTCCAGTGTGGAGGTGTTGGACGCCAGGATGGCGCCGGGCTTGGCCACGGCGTCCAACTGCTTGAACACGGCCTCCTTCACGCCGAGCTCTTCGAACACGGCCTCGATGATCAGGTCGCAGTCCTTCAAGTCGGCATAGTTCAGCGTAGTGGACAGCAGGGCCATGCGCTGCTGGTACTTGTCTTCCTTGAGCTTGCCCTTCTTGACCTGGGCTTCGTAATTCTTCTGGATCGTGCCGATGCCGCGGTCCAGCGCCTCCTGCTTCATCTCCAGGATGGTCACGGGGATGCCCGCATTCAGGAAGTTCATGCTGATGCCGCCACCCATGGTGCCTGCGCCGATCACGCCGACCTTCTTGATGTCCCGCTTGGGCGTCTCGGACGGGACGTCGGGAATCTTGCTCGCGGCACGCTCCGCAAAGAACAGGTGGCGCAGCGCGCGCGACTCGGGCGTCCACATCAGGTTGATGAACAGTTCGCGCTCGTACGCCAGGCCGTCGGCAAACTTGCGCTTGGTGGCCGCCTCCACGGCGTCCACGCACTTGGCGGGCGCGGGGAAGTTCTTGGCCATGCCCTTGACCATGTTGCGCGCGAACTGGAAGTACGCATCGCCTTCGGGGTGCTTGCACGGCAGGTTGCGTACCAGCGGCAGCGGGCGCACGTCCGCCACGCTTCGGGCGAAGGCCAGCGCTTCCTGGGCCAGCGATTCGGGCGATGCGGCCATCTTGTCGAACAGCTTCTGGCCGGGCACGGCGCCGATCATCTCGCTCTTGACCGGCTCGCCGCTGACGATCATGTTCAGCGCTGCCTCCACACCCACCACGCGCGGCAGGCGCTGCGTACCACCCGCGCCGGGCAGGATGCCCAGCTTCACCTCGGGCAGCGCCACGTTGCAGCCGGGCGCGGCCACACGGTAGTGGCAGCCCAGGGCCAACTCCAGCCCGCCGCCCATGCAGACGATGTGGATGGCAGCCACCACGGGCTTGGTGCAGTTCTCGACAGCGTTGATGACGGAGTGCAGATTGGGCTCCTGCAGCGACTTGTCGGTGCCGAACTCCTTGATATCGGCGCCGCCCGAGAAGGCGCCGCCCGCGCCGGTGATGACGATGGCCTTGACGGCCGCGTCGGCCTGGGCGCGATCGAGGCCATCGACGATGCCCTGGCGCGTGGCCAAGCCAAGCCCGTTGACGGGCGGGTTGTTGAGGGTGATCACGGCCACGTCGCCGTGGACCTGGTATTCAGCCGTCATGCTGTCGTTCCTCTTGAATCTCGGGTGGATGAAAGAAAAGTACGCTCGTGCGTTTTTAGCACGCAAGTCTAGAGGCAGGGGTCGCAGTTTTTTGTCTCAGCCGGGACAAGCACGCCGCGCACACCAACGTCTAACTATCCTTTTGATAGCTAACAGCACTCATCCACAAAGGGCTAGAGGCCAATGAGGCCCTCAAACCTCCAGCCACTCCTTGCGTACATAGCTGTTGGCACGCAGCTCGTCGGGCGTGCCCTGAAAGACGATGCTGCCGTGCCCCATGACCAGCGCGCGGTCGGAGATGGTCATAGCGATGGTGAGTTTTTGCTCGATGAGCAGCACGGAGATGCCCCGCTGCTTGAGCCGCGTGAGGTACTCGCCCACCAGTTCGACGATTTTGGGCGCCAGCCCCTCGGTGGGCTCGTCGATGATGATGAGGTCCGGGTCGCCCATGAGCGTGCGGCACAGGGTCAGCATCTGCTGCTCGCCGCCGGACATGACGCCCGCCTCGATGTTGCGGCGCTCTTTCAGGCGCGGGAACATCTCGTACATGTCGTCAAAGCTCCAGCGGCTATCCCTGCCACTGCCCTTCTGGCCCAGCAGCAGGTTCTGGTGCACGGTGAGGTTGGGAAACACGTCGCGGCTTTCGGGCACGTAGCCGATGCCCAGATGTGCGATCTCGTAGGCCTTCCTGCCATTGAGGTCCTGGCCCTTCCACTGCAGCGTGCCCTGCCAGTCCACCAGGCCCATCACGGCCTTGGCCGCGGTGGAGCGACCGGAGCCGTTGCGGCCCAGCAGCGCGACGATCTCACCCGGGTGCACGTCAAATCCCACGCCGTGCAGCACATGGCTCTTGCCGTAGTAGGCGTGCAGGTTCTCGACTTTCAGCATGTCTCAGTGTCCCCCGGCCTGCTGCGCGGCAATGACGGAGCCCAGGTAGGCTTCCTGCACGCGCGGGTTGGCGCGCACGTTCTCGGGCGTGTCGAAGGCGATCACCTCGCCATACACCACCACGGCGATCTTGTCGGCCAAGCCGAAGACCACGCCCATGTCGTGCTCCACGGTCAGCAGGGTGCGGCCCTGCGTGACCTCCTTGATGAGGTGGATGAAGCGCGTGGTCTCGCTCTTGCTCATGCCCGCAGTGGGCTCATCCAGCAGGATCACGCTGGCGCCGCCGGCGATGGTGATGCCGATCTCCAGAGCGCGCTGCTCGGCATAGGTCAGGTTCATGGCCAGGGTGTCGCGCTTCTTGTCCAGCTTGATCATCTCCATGAGCTGCGTGGCCCGGTCGTTGGCATCCTGCAACCTGGACAGGAAGCGCCAGAACGCGTAGCGGTACCCCAGGCTCCACAGCACGCCGCAGCGCAGGTTCTCGAACACGCTGAGCTTGGGAAAGATGTTGGTGATCTGGAAGCTGCGCGACAGCCCCATGCGGTTGATCTCGAACGGCTGCTTGCCGTCGATGCGCGCGCCGTGCAGCAGCACTTCTCCGCTGGTGGGCGCGAACCGCCCGCTGACGAGGTTGAACAGCGTGGACTTGCCCGCGCCGTTGGGTCCGATGACGGCCACGCGTTCGCCGGGCCGTACCGCCAGGTTGGCGCCGCGGATGATCTCGGTCTTGCCGAAGCTCTTGCGCAGGTCGCGCAGCTCCAGCGCATAGGTTGCCTGGTCCGCCATCAGCCTGCCTCCCCACGCTTGATCTCGTGCTCGATCTCTTCCTGGATCGCACCCCATTGCCGCATGAACTGCCTGCGACAGAGTTCGAACAGCCCCACGCCGGTCACCAACACGAAGCCGGCGCCGAACCAGCTCGCCACGCTCTTGGCGTTCAGCGTCGCACCCAGAAACTCCAGCTGCGGCCCCAGCGCCTCGTTCAGCTGCAGGTGATAAGTCATCTCGATCATCGCTGCGGCCCCCAGCACCGCCACCAGTGCCGTCCCGCCCAGTGCCAGGTAGGCGCTGATGATGCCGCGCAGCTTGCCGTACTTGGCCAGGCGCAGATTCATCATGATCAGGCTGGCAATGCCGCCGGGCGCATACATGACCATGAACAGGAACACCAGGCCCAGGTACAGCAGCCAGGCCTTGGACAGCTCGGACAGCAGCACCGACGCCAGCACCAGCAGCACAGCGCCGATGATGGGGCCGAAGAAGAACGTGGCCCCGCCCAGGAAGGTGAACAGCAGGTAGCTGCCCGAGCGCACCACGCTCACGCTGTCGGCGGCCGTGACGATCTCGAAGTTGATGGCCGCCAGCGCCCCACCGATGCCCGCAAAGAACCCGGCGATGATGAAGGCGAAGTAGCGCACGCGCTGCGTGTTGTAGCCGATGAACTCCACGCGCTCAGGGTTGTCGCGCACGGCGTTGAGGATGCGCCCCAGCGGCGTGCCCGTGAAGGCGAACATGGCGGCCGTGCACACGAAACAGTACGCGGCGATCAGGTAGTACACCTGAATTGCTGGACCGAACGTGATGCCCAGTACCGGCTGGCCGTACACGCGGTCCGTGGTGATGCCGCCTTCGCCCCCGAAGAACTCAGGAAACATCAGCGCCATGGAGGCCACGAGTTCGCCGATGCCCAGTGTGATCATCGCGAAGGTGGTGCCGGACTTCTTGGTGGTGACATAGCCCAGCAGCACGGCGAAGAACATGCCAGCCAGCCCTCCCACCAGAGGCATCAGCACCAGCGGGATGGGCAGTCGCCCGTCGCTGGCCATGTTGATGGCGTGCACCGCCAGGAACGAGCCCAGGCCGGTGTACACGGCGTGGCCGAAGCTCAGCATGCCGCCCTGCCCCAGGAGGATGTTGTACGACAGGCAGATGATGATCGCGTAGCCGATCTGCGACAGCATCGTCAGCGCCAGGCTGCTGGTGAACAGCTGGGGCGCCACGACGAGCGCCAGGGCAAACAGGCTCCAGATGACGATGCGCCCCACATTCAAGGGCTTGAAGCGGTAGTACCGCACGGCGCCCCCGGCGGCCGCGGTCGAAGGTGCAGAGGAAGTGGTGTGCATGGCCTTTCAATCCTCCCGCGTGCCCAGCAGGCCCTTGGGCCGGAAGATCAGGATCAGAACGAGGAACAGGTACGGCAGGATCGGCGCCACCTGCGAGATGGTGAGCTTGAATAGCGGATAGCCAAAGGTCTGTTCGGTGACCTGCACGCCCAGGCGGGCGAAGGCATGCACCAGCGAATAGTCCAGCGCCACCGCAAAGGTCTGCACCAGTCCAATGATGAGTGACGCCAGGAACGCCCCCGCCAGCGACCCCATGCCCCCGACCACCACCACCACGAAGATGATGGAGCCCACCGAGGCCGCCATGGCCGGCTCGGTCACGTAGGTATTGCCGCCGATCACGCCGGCCAGCCCCGCCAGCGCGCAGCCGCCGCCAAACACCAGCATGAACACGCGCGGCACGTTGTGGCCCAGGGCCTCCACCATGTGCGGATGCTTGAGCGCCGCCTGGATCACCAACCCGATGCGGGTGCGCGTGAGCAGCAGCCAGACCGACAGCAGCATCAGCACCGCCACCAGCATGACGAAGGAGCGCGACTTGGGAAACTGCGTGCCGTACAGGGTGAAGAGCGGCCCCTGCAGTTGCGCAGGCAGACCATAGGGCACGGTGGAGCGCCCCCACACCAGCTGCACCACCTCCAGGATCAGGTACGACAGGCCAAAGGTGACCAGCAGCTCGGGCACATGGCCGAACTTGTGCACGCGGCGCAGCGCATAGCGCTCGAAGACCGCGCCCAGCGCCCCCACCAGCAGCGGTGCCACCACCAGCGCGGGCCAGAAGCCGATGGCACCCGACAAGGTGTACGCAAAGTACGCGCCCAGCATGTAGAAACTGGTGTGCGCGAAGTTGAGCACGCCCATCATGCTGAAGATCAGCGTCAGTCCCGAACTCAGCATGAACAGCAGCAGACCGTAGCTGACGCCGTTGAGCAGGGAGATCACGAAAAACTCAAGATTCATCGCAAGACCGCGCAGCAGGTGAAAAAAAGGCCCGAGGAGACTCGGGCCCCAAAGGTCGTCCCACCAGGAACTACATCAGGAAGGCCGCTTCATCTGGCACGACGTAGGCGTGCTGGCCACATAGGGCTCGTAGTACTTCACCGGCACGAAGGTGTAGCCGGTGTTCTCGGCATCGCGGGGATACTTGTCGCCCGCCTTTTCCCAGCGGGTCACGAACAGGCCCTGCTGCAACTGGTGGTCGGACTTGCGCATCTCCACTTCGCCGTTGAAGCTGTTGAACTTCATGCCTTCCATCGCAGCAGCCACCTTCACGGGGTCGGTGGACTTGGCCTTCACGAAGGCGGAATCCAGCATGGAGAAGGCGTGGTACACGGCGCCGGTGTACATGTCGTCGTTGAACTTCTTCTTGTAGTCGCCCACGATGCGACCGATCTCGCCCGGCAGGTTCAAGTGGTTGTACGACACCATGTACACCCGGCCCGCGGCGCCTGCGCCCATGGCCGTGGGGCTGCCTGTCACGCCGCCGTAATAGGTGTAGAAGTTCACGTTGTTCAGGCCTGCATCGTTGGCGGCCTTGATGAGCAGCGCGAGGTCGGAGCCCCAGTTGCCCGTGATCACCGTGTCCGCACCCGACTGCTTGATCTTGGCGATGTAGGGCGCGAAGTCGCGCACCTGCGCCAGCGGGTGCAGGTCGTCGCCCACGATCTGCACGTCGGGACGCTTGCGCTTGAGGTTCTCCTTGGCGTACTTGGAGACCTGATGTCCGTGCGAATAGTTCTGGTTGATCAGGTACACCTTCTGGACCTCAGGATGGTCCTTGATGAAGGTGGTCATGGCCTCCATCTTCATGGAGGTGTCGGCATCCAGGCGGAAGTGCCAGTAGCTGCACTTGCTGTTGGTGAGGTCAGGGTCCACCGCCGCGTAGTTCAGGTAGACGACTTCCTTGCCCGGGTTGCGCGCATTGTGCTTTTCCAGTGCGTCGATGATGGCCAGCGCCGGGCCCGAACCATTGCCCTGCACCACGTAGCGCGCGCCCTGGTCCATGGCGGAGCGCAGTGCGCTGGTGGTCTCCTGCGGGCTGAGCTTGTTGTCGATGCCGATGATCTCGAACTTCACGCCCGACGCGTTCTTCTTGTTGAACTCCTCGGAGATGAACTGGAAGCTCTTGAGCTGGTTGGTGCCCACCGCGGCCATGAGGCCCGACAGCGGATCGAGCCAGGCGATCTTGACGGTTTCCCCTTTTTGGGCGAATGCGCCACCAGCACATGCAAAGATTGCGCTAGCAGCTACCATTTTGATAGCGAACTTCATGCCTCGTCTCCTTGTGAGAATGAATACGCCGCAGCGTACAAGGGATGCAACGAGGCGCCGTTCAGGGATTGCCCCTAGCAGCTATCACCCATGTGACCGGCGCGCAGGAACAGTCCCTTGCGCACCGGCACGGGCGCGCTCACAGGCCGGGCAACTGGTAGCCCGCCAGTTGCTCGCGCAGGCGGGTCTTGAGCATCTTGCCGGTGGCGCCCAGCGGGATCGCATCGACGAACACCACGTCATCGGGGATCTGCCACTTGGCGGTCTTGCCCTCGTAGAACTTGAGCAGTTCCTCGCGCGTGACCTGGGCGCCCGGACGCAGGGCCACCACGACGATCGGGCGTTCATCCCACTTGGGGTGCGGCATGCCGACACAGGCCGCCATCGCCACGGCGGGGTGCGCCATGGCGATGTTCTCGATGTCGATGGAGCTGATCCATTCGCCACCGGACTTGATCACATCCTTGCTGCGGTCGGTGATCTGCATGAAGCCATCCGGGTCGATGGTGGCCACGTCGCCCGTGGGGAACCAGCCCCGGCCCTGCTCGTCCTTGACGAGCGGGCTCTCGCCCTTGTAGTAGCTGTCCAGGATCCAGGGGCCGCGTACCAGCAGGTCGCCATAGCTCTTGCCGTCCCAGGGCTGCTCCTGGCCATCGGCGCCGACGATCTTCATGTCCACGCCATAGATGGCACGGCCCTGCTTTTGCAGGATGTGCATCTGCTCGTCCTTGCCCATCTGCAGGTGCTTGTTCTTGAGCGTGCACAGCGTGCCCAGCGGGCTCATCTCGGTCATGCCCCAGGCGTGCAGCACGGACACGCCGTACTCGTCCTGGAAGGCCGTGATCATGGCGGGCGGGCAGGCCGACCCGCCGATGACTGTGCGGCGCAGGGTGCTGAACTTCAGGCCCGCGGACTTCACATGGTTGAGCAGCATCTGCCACACGGTGGGCACGCCCGCGGCGAAGGTCACGCCCTCGGCCTCGATGAGGTCATGGACCGACTTGCCGTCCAGCGCGGGGCCGGGGAAGACCACCTTGCAGCCCGTGAGGGCCGCCGAGTACGGGATACCCCAGGCGTTGACGTGGAACATCGGCACCACGGGCAGCACCGCGTCGCGCGCGGAGAGGTTCATCACATCGGGCAGCGCAGCGGCATAGGCATGCAGCGTGGTGGAGCGGTGGCTGTACAGCGCCGCCTTGGGGTTGCCCGTGGTGCCGCTGGTGTAGCACATGCTGGACGCGGAGTTCTCGTCGAACGTGGGCCACTGGTATTCGGCCAACGCGCCGCCGATCCAGTCTTCATAGCTGGTGAGGCCGGGGATGCCCGAGTCCGCGGGCAGCTTGTCGCTGTCGCACAGCACCACCCACTTCTTGACCGTGGGGCACTTGGCATGCACGGCCTGCACCAGCGGCAGGAAGGTCATGTCGAAGCACAGCACCTGGTCCTCGGCATGGTTCACGATCCAGGCGATCTGGTCGGGGTGCAGGCGCGGGTTGATGGTGTGTAGCACGCGGCCCGAGCCGCTCACGCCGAAGTACATCTCCATGTGGCGGTAGCCATTCCAGGCGAGCGAGGCCACGCGGTCGCTGAACTGCAGGCCCAGCGCATCCAGGGCATTGGCCAGTTGGCGCGAACGCCGGGCCAGGTCGCGATAGGTGTAGCGATGGATGTCCCCCTCCACGCGGCGCGAGACGATTTCCCCGTCGCCATGGTGACGCTCGGCGAACGAGATCAACGAGGAAATCAAGAGAGGTTGGCTCTGCATCAGGCCCAGCATGGATGCTCCTTTGGTAATGAATTGTGGGTGTACGAAGACTGCGCCATCGTAGCGGGGAACATGGGGCTTTCCAGCCACGGAGCCATCCGGAGAAATCCCACGTTCGCGCCGGCCCCCGCGCACAAGGCCTTGGCCCAGGGCGGGGCATAGGGGCCCGGGGGACAATCCCCGCATGACGTTTGCCCCCACCCCTGACGCTACCCCGGTCGCGCCACTGGTGCCCGCCTGGCAGCCGGGCTTCGCCGCGCTGGGCTCGGCCTTCTTCACGCCGCTGCGCCCCACTCCCCTGCCCCAGCCTCACTGGGTGGGCACCAGCGCCGAGGTAGGCGCCTTGCTGGGCCTGCCCGAAGCCTGGCAGCAGCGCGACGACGCACTGCAGGCCTTCACAGGCAACACCCTGCTGCCCGGCAGCCAGCCGCTGGCCAGCGTGTACAGCGGCCACCAGTTCGGCGTGTGGGCCGGCCAGTTGGGCGATGGCCGTGCCATCCTGCTGGGCGAAACCGCCACAGGCCAAGAGGTGCAGCTCAAGGGTAGCGGGCGCACGCCCTATTCGCGCATGGGCGACGGCCGCGCCGTGCTGCGATCGTCGATCCGCGAATTCCTGTGCAGCGAAGCCATGCATGCGCTGGGCATACCGACCACGCGCGCGCTGTGCGTGACCGGTTCGCCCGCGCCCGTGCAGCGCGAGGAGGTGGAAACCGCCGCCGTGGTCACGCGCGTGGCTCCCAGCTTCATCCGTTTCGGCCACTTCGAGCACTTCGCGGCGCGCGGCCAGGAAGCCGAGCTGCGCGCCCTGGCCGACTACGTGATCGACCGCTACTACCCCGACTGCCGCCGCTCGCAGGAATGGGAAGGCAACGCCTACGCCGCACTGCTGCATGCCGTGAGCGAGCGCACCGCTGCACTGCTGGCGCAATGGCAGGCCCTGGGTTTTTGCCATGGCGTCATGAACACCGACAACATGAGCATCCTGGGCCTCACGATGGACTACGGGCCTTTCCAGTTCCTGGATGCTTTCGACCCCGGACACATCTGCAATCACAGCGATGTGCGCGGCCGCTACGCCTTCGACCGCCAGCCCAGCGTGGCGTACTGGAACCTGTTGTGTCTGGCCCAGGCGCTGCTGCCGCTGATCGGCGAGGTGGATACGGCGCGCGCCGCGCTGCAGTCGTACGAAGGCAGCTTTGGCCGGCAGTTCCTGGCGCGCATACGCGCCAAGCTCGGCCTGCAGCAGGCGCGCGAAGGCGACGCCGCTTTGGTCGATGGCCTGTTGCGCCTGCTGGCCGCCGACCGCGTGGACTACCCCATCTTCTGGCGCCGGCTGTCCGGTGCAGTAGCCACGGAGGATTTCGAACCCGTGCGCGATCTGTTCCTGGACCGTGCAGCTCTGGACGCCTGGTTGCTACAATATAAGGAGCTATTAACGCTTGATGGATGGGCGATAGCAGCCGATTTGATGCATAAAACCAATCCACGCTTCGTGCTGCGCAACCACCTGGGCGAACAGGCGATTCGCGCCGCGAAACTCGGGGACTTCTCCGAACTCCAAATATTGCAAAGGTTGCTGGCGCGCCCCTTCGACGACCACCCGGGGCACGAGGCCTACGCCGGCTTTCCGCCCGACTGGGCGTCCTCCATCTCCATCAGCTGTTCCTCATGACCTACCCCATCCAGAAAACCGAAGACGAATGGCAGGCGCTGCTGCAAGCCAAGGGCGCCGAGCCCGCGGCTTACCAGGTCACGCGTCACGCGGCCACCGAGCGGCCCTTCAGCGGCAAGTACGAAGGCCACTGGGCCGACGGCAGCTACCACTGCGTCTGCTGCGGCGCCAAGCTGTTCGACTCCGACACCAAGTTCGACGCGGGCTGCGGCTGGCCCAGCTTCTCGCTTGCCGTGCCTGGTGCCATTCGGGAGATCGAGGACCGCAGCCACGGCATGGTGCGCACCGAGACCGTGTGTGCACAATGCGGGGCCCACCTGGGCCATGTCTTCCCCGACGGCCCGGCTCCTTCGGGCCTGCGCTATTGCATGAACTCCGCCTCGCTCGATTTTGAACCCCCGGCGCCATGAAACTGCTCATCGATTTCTTTCCCATCATCCTGTTCTTCGCCGCATTCAAGGTCTGGGGCATCTACGTGGCCACGGCCGTGGCGATTGCCGCCACCGTCGTGCAGATCGGCTACATCCGCCTCAAGCACGGCAAGGTCGAACCCCTGCAATGGCTGAGCCTGGGCGTCATCGTGCTGTTCGGCGGCGCCACGCTGCTGGCACACAGCGAAACCTTCATCAAATGGAAGCCCACCGTGCTCTACTGGCTCATGGGCGGCACCTTGCTCGTCGGCCAGTGGGTGTTCCGCAAAAACTTCATCCAGTCACTCATGGGCACGCAGATCGATCTGCCCGCGCCCGTGTGGCGCAAC
The DNA here is from genome assembly GCF_002214645.1 of Diaphorobacter nitroreducens. Classification (NCBI taxonomy): domain Bacteria; kingdom Pseudomonadati; phylum Pseudomonadota; class Betaproteobacteria; order Burkholderiales; family Comamonadaceae; genus Diaphorobacter; species Diaphorobacter nitroreducens. The sequence continues at coordinate 674,004 of NZ_CP016278.1, read as the reverse complement.
CTGAACTGGGGCTGGACGGGCTTTTTCGCCACCATGGGTGTACTCAATCTGTGGGTGGCCTACAACTTCGACACCGACACCTGGGTGAACTTCAAACTGTTCGGTGGCATCGGCCTGATGTTCGCCTTCGTCATCGCACAGGCGCTGTACCTGAGCCGCCACGTCAAGGATGAGGGCGATGCCGCGCCCAAGGACCTGCAACCATGAACACCACGCCCTCCATCGCTATCACGGCAGAGGCCATGGCCGAACGCCTGCGCGCCACACTATCGCCCACCCATCTGGAAGTGGTGGACGAAAGCTGGCAGCACGAAGGCCATGCCGGCGCCAATGGAACCGGGTTTGGCACCCATTTCCGCGTGCGCATCGCGTCACCGTTATTTACAGGCAAGCGCAAGGTTGCACAGCATCGCCTTGTGTATGATGCGCTGCAGATTTTCATTGACCAAGGCGCCCACGCCATTGCCATTGAAACTCTCTGAAACAACCCCGATCCAAGGGCGTTGCAGCCAGTCGTCTGCAGCCTATTTCCCAATCAGTGGATTCCCAATGAAGAAAAAGCTCTTGTCCGGCCTCGTGGCCGCAGCCGTGCTGGGCACGATGGCATTGCCCGTTGCCGCGCAAAATCTCGCCATCGTCAATGGCAAGGCGGTTCCCAAGGAACGTGCCGAAGTCCTGAAGCAGCAGGTGGAGCGTTCGGGCCGCCCGGTCACGCCCGAACTGGAAAACCAGATCAAGGAAGAAGTAATCGCCCGCGAGATCTTCATGCAGGAAGCGCAAAAGCGCGGCCTGGAAGGCTCTGCCGATTACAAGGCCCAGATGGAGTTGGCGCGCCAGACCATTCTGATCCGTGAACTGTTCGTCGATTTCCAGAAGAACAATGCCGTGACCGATGCCGAGATCCAGGCCGAGTACGACAAGTTCGTGGCCGCCAACGCTGGCAAGGAATACAAGGCCAGCCACATCCTGGTCGAAAAGGAAGACGAGGCCAAGGCCATCATTGCTTCCATCAAGAAGGGTGGCAAGTTCGAGGACATCGCGAAGAAGCAATCCAAGGACCCCGGATCCGGCGCCCGCGGTGGCGACCTGGACTGGGCCAGCCCGAGCAGCTACGTGGCTGAGTTCACGGAAGCGCTGGTGAAGCTGGAGAAAGGCAAGATGACCCAGACCCCCGTGAAGAGCCAGTTCGGCTGGCACGTCATCCGCCTGGACGATGTGCGCGAAGCCCAGCTGCCGAAGCTGGAAGAGGTCAAGCCCCAGATCGCCCAGCAACTGCAGCAGCAGAAACTGGCGAAGTTCCAGGAAGACCTGCGCGCCAAGGCCAAGGTGGAGTAACCACTACAGGCGCCTCGCGCACGGCAACGCGGCCTTCGGGCCGCGTTTTTTATGCCCGTCCCACCAGCCAGCCAGCCAGCAACAGTCCTCCGATCAGAACCGGCTGGTGCAGCATGTAATAGCTGAGGCTATAGCGTCCCAAACCAGCCAGGGGCGCTACCACACGCGGCAACGGGCGGGACAGCCAGCCGTCCGAACGCACAACGAGCCACTGCCCGGCCGCCATCCCCCACCACATGACGCCCAGCCACGGAAAGAGCGGCACATAGTCCTCGGTAAAGGGCTTTCGCGAAATCCAGCCCAACCAGTTGAGGCCCCGCCCATTGAATAGCGGCGCCCATTCTGAAAGAGGCCCCTGCAGCGCCCAGCCTGCGACCCAAGGCGACACCAGTGCCAGCAGCCCGGCCAACCACAGCCACCTGCCCCACCCTGCCGTCAGCCGCGTGATGACGAGCATCACTGCCATGCCGTGCAGCACACCAAAGTAAATGAAACTGCGCGGGAACATCAGAAAAGACCCAACCGTTACCAGCAATGCACAGGCCGTGATCTGGCTCCAGCGCCGGGCGAAACGCGCCCACCCAACCTGACGTTGCCAAGCCACCGCTTGTCCCAGCCCCGCACATCCCAGGAACAGACTGACGATGAGGGTTCGCTGCACAGTCCACAAGGGATCTGCCCGGAAGTCCTGGGGCCAGTAGCCAAAATGGCTGAGGTCGAAGCAGAAATGGAAGGCCGTCATCCATACCATGGCGAACCCGCGCAATGCGTCCAGTCGGTCATGGCGTCTCTCGGCAGTTTTTTGAGCGATCGTCAGCAAAACGCGTCCCACAAGTCCAGGAAAAAGGGTGGCGCTTCAAGCCAGCCTTCAATGATCCCCCTCTCCAGTACTCGCCCGATCAGGACAACCCAGCAACCAGAGGGAGCGCTAAATTATGGGGTGCGTATCACGGCGACGCCGCCGCATTAAGGTTTCTTTGCAGACGTTGGCTCGTTCACCAAATTCATAGCAGGCTCCCCGGCGCTGGGCTGCCCTGCTTCCTGGAATCGGCCGTGCCGGTTTACATAGGTGGACTCATCGCCACCCGCTCCAAAGCGTCGCGCCTGGCCGCCGTCCGCCGCATTTTCACCATCCACGATAGGCTCGTCCGTGGAGTCGTCCCGCATACCGTAGTTGTTGAAATGTCCACGGTCGCGTGCGCGTTGTTTCTGGTCTGCCGCCAGCCTTTCGGGAAGAGGCGCCGTACCAAACACTGCTTCTTCAGACATGCTTCTACTCCTGCGATGAAAAATTCATCCTAGGAAGACAGGAACTGCACTGATGTAAGACGGTGCCGGGGGAGCCCAGCGGGAATTGTCTGTCACCGTTGGCCAGCGAACATGACAGCCCGCAAAATCAAAGACAAAAGGGGTTAGGTCAATAGACCTAACCCCTTGATTCAATTGGTCGGAGCGGCGGGATTCGAACTCGCGACCCTCTGCTCCCAAAGCAGATGCGCTACCAGGCTGCGCTACGCTCCGACAGCTGGCATTCTAACCTGCCAGATTCTGTTCACCGCCAAAAATCGGCGGTATTTGTCACACTCAGCGATTGCCAGATGACGAGCCGGTGCCCGGCCCAGGGCCGCGCCCTGCAAGGTGGCGGAAAGTGATACGGCCCTTGGTCAGGTCGTAGGGCGACATTTCCAGCGACACCTTGTCGCCTGCCAGGATGCGGATATGGTGCTTGCGCATCTTGCCGCCGGTATAGGCGATGAGTTGGTGGCCGTTATCCAGCGTCACGCGAAAGCGCGAATCCGGCAGGACTTCGGTCACGCTACCCTGCATTTCAATCAGTTCTTCTTTGGCCATGTGTGTGGTCAGTCTCTTGATAACAATTATCTATGGCGGCGCCTGGAAAAAGCCGATGCGTCCACTAACCCAAGGGCCGCATCGGCCCTTGAGGGGCTCGAAGCAAGGTGCAATGCAGGCAGGTGAGTTGCTGCACCAAAGGCGCAGGAGGCCGTAAGGCCGGGGAAACGGCTTCAATGGACAGGCGAAGCGCTGTGCATAAGCGGCGGAATTGTACTGCGATGTCGAAGCTGGGCCTATGGCCGGGCAACCGCGGCAGCCAAGGTCTTCACGAGGTCCGTCTGCGTGATGATGCCAACCAGTTCCTGCGCATCATTCACCACCGGAATGTGGTGGTGTCCCGCCTCGGAGAACAGAGGCACCAGATCCATCACATGCTGTTCAGACAGCACCTGCTGCACGGGAGACGACATCAGGCCTTGTACTTGCTCGGGACGTTTGGGCCGCCCCATGATGAGCGAGCGTAGACGCTGGCCCATGCCTTCATGCATGTCCAGATTGGCCAGGCGCATGAAGTCTGCCACCGTGACGATGCCGACCACCCTGCGCGCCCCGTCCACTACCGGCAACGCCTTGACGGCATGCTTGCGCATGAGCGCCCAGGCATCCTTGAGGGGGGTCTCGGCAACCACCGCATGCACCGGTGATGACATGATCTCGCCGCATCGCAGCTCGCCAAGCGTGCGCTGGAAGGCGGCTTTGCCAGCCAAGTGCAAAAGCCCCTCCAGGTCGGCGCGACTGACATCCAGCACTTGGTTGTAGTGCGATAAGGCGGCATCCAAATCGGCCGAGATGAAAGCGCCAGATCCCTTATGCGCGGCCCCCCGCGCTCTTTGTGCATGCGGATAGCTGCGCCCGGTCAAGTGATTGAAGGCCATCCCCATCAACACCAACGCCAGCATATTGAGCAGCACCGGAAATACCGCAAAAGCCGCGCCGTCCTGCGGATTGAGCACAGCGAACAAGGCCATCGCCCCGCCTGGGGGGTGCAGGCAGCGCAATGCCAGCATGACCGCCACGGCAAGTCCCACGGCTGCGCCGCAGGCCAGAGCGACGTGGGGAACCAGCGTGGCGCAGGCAACGCCTACCATGTACGACAGCACGCTGCCCGCCAGCACTGGCCACGGCTGGGCGAGGGGGCTGGACGGCATCGCAATGATGAGCACCGCACTGGAGCCCAGGGAGGCCACCATCCACGGGACCGGCAGGCCAACCCCGAACCAATGCGCAAACAGCGCCACCACGGCCACGCAAAGCGTGATACCCGACACCATGCGCAAGCGTTCGCGCTGATTGACGCCAGCGGGTGCCGGCCAGAAAAGGCGCAGCCAGCCAGCGATGCGCCGTAAGACTGACGGCGGCGGCTCTACTGCAGCGTCTGTGCGAGGGAATGGGGGTGCAGACATGAATGGGAGAAGGCGCCAAACTGCGCAGAGAATCGGCGCGGCGGCCGTGGCTCGAGGACGCCGGGCATTATCCGGGCAAGCCCTGAACTTGCAGGGCATGTGGTTTTTTGCGCCATTACGGGCATCCACAACCGCACGGGACGCACGGCTGGGGCGCAATCCACCCTCCCCCTTAGAATCATCCGGCTCCATCACCAGGATTACCGCCACGTGTCTGATCGTATCGCCGTACTGCCTCAGTACTTGTTACCCAAACAAGCCCTGACCTCGTTTGCCGGACGTATGGCGTCTGCGCGCGCGGGCCAATTGACCACCGCGGTCATCCGCCGGTTTGTGGCACGCTACGGCGTGGACATGAGCGAGGCGGCCAATCCGGACATTGCGAGCTACGCAACCTTCAACGACTTCTTCACACGTGCGTTGCGCCCTGGACTGCGCCCGCTTGCCGATGCTGCGGTGGTATGCCCTGTGGATGGAGCGGTCAGCCAGATCGGTCCTATCGAGCAGGACCAGATCTTCCAAGCCAAAGGCCACCTCTACTCCACCGCGGCTCTGCTTGGCGGCGACGCCCAAATGGCCGCGCAGTTCCAGGATGGCAGCTTCGCCACCATCTATCTCAGTCCACGCGACTACCACCGCATTCACATGCCGTGCGATGGACGACTGGTGCGTATGGACCATGTGCCTGGGGCATTGTTTTCAGTGAACCCGGCCACCGCACGCGGTGTGCCCGGACTGTTTGCGCGCAACGAACGTGTGGTCTGCCTGTTCGAAACGCCCCTGGGCCCCATGGCGCTCGTGCTGGTAGGCGCCACCATTGTCGGCAGCATGGCCACGGTATGGCACGGCCAGGTCAATCCACCGCGTACCGGCCAACCGCGCCGCTGGGATTATGGGGACCGAGAAGTCGTGCTTCGTCAGGGTGATGAAATGGGGCGTTTTCTGCTGGGCTCCACGGTCGTGCTGCTGTTTCCCCGCGGCGCAGTGCAGTTCATGCCGGGATGGGAAGCAGCGCGGCCCGTGAGGCTGGGTGAAGCCATGGCGCACCGCTGCGGCATCTAGTTCACCTATTGGTGCGTTGATACCCGCTGTTCAGTGCCTCTCTGGCACCCGAGCAGTGGTAAACAAGGTGGGTTCGAGCTCCAGCTCCAGGGGGTCCACGGGTTCAGCGCGCCCCACCAGGTACACAGCCAGATCCTGGCGCCGCAGTGCTACATGGCTGACAGTTTCCCAACTTCCGGCTCGCCTCACCCGGGTGCCCGGCTTGAAGACCGGCATGCGGAATTGTCTGGACCATCCCCACGGCGCCTCGGCCGGATCTTGCGCTACGAGAGAGGGACTGGAAACCTGCATGCGCGCATCTTAGCGCGTCAGCGCAATGACCGTTGCTGCGCGAACCGGAGTGCTGCCTCCACCATGCGTTGCAGCGTGGGCTGAATGCGCCCGGCGCGCTCCGGCAGGTAGTTGAACGGCGGTGCCTCCTGCATATAGCTGCACTGTGTCATCTCCAGTTGGACCGCGTGGATGTTGCGCGCAGGCTCGCCGTAACGGCGCGTGATGTAGCCTCCCTTGAACCGTCCGTTGAGCACGGCCGTGTGGCCGGGCGCCGTTTTGGCAATGGCAAACAGCTCCTGCGCCAGCGCTGCATCGCAGCTCGCGCCTCCGGCGGTACCCAGGTTCAGGTCTGGCAATGTGCCGTCGAAGAAGCGCGGAAGGACCGACCGAATCGAGTGCGCATCCCACAACACCGCCACGCCATGGGTGGCGCGCATACGGTTCAACTCCTCCCGCAACTGGGCATGGTAGGGCTCCCACAATGCATCGCGCCGCGCGGCGACCTCGGCTGCGTCCGGCACGGGCCCGCCGCCATACAACGGCGTGCTGTCAAAGGCGTCAACAGGGCACAGCGCAGTGACGCTCTGGCCTGGGTAGAGGCTGGAGCCATCAGGAGGGCGATTGAGGTCAATCACATAGCGTGAGTGCGTGGCGACCAGTACTGAAGCTCCCTTCGACTTCGCAAAACCGTAGAGCCGTTCCAAATGCCAATCGGTGTCCGGAACGCTCCGCGCCTCGGGGTTGAGACGCCTTGCGATGGCGTCTGGCACATGGGTGCCCACATGGGGCATGGAAACCAGCAGTGGCGCGGTGCCTCCGTGGAAGGTGAAAGGGGGACAATCGGAAGGCACGACATTCATGGCAATGGACAAGCGGGCGAACCAACAGTTGGCGTTAGTGCACAACCTGGGCCGCAGTATGACGCATCATCTTGAGGCTCAAGGGATCCCGTCCCACCTGCCGCACCGGCGACACACGCGCGTGTAGCCAAAGGCCAATGAGTCAGACCACTGTCCTCATGTATTGCCGAAGGGCTTTAAGGACCCGCCCGTATAATTTGTCCACCATGCCGAGATGGTTGATTGCGGTTTTCACCCTCCACTTCCTGCTGAGCGTGGGTGTCTCCGCATTTGGCAAGGTGCCACCCGTGGAACACCTCCGGCCAGCGGTCGCCTCCGTGCAGTTGGCACCAGCAGACAAAGCCGCGATGGCAACAGCCGCTGACCCTTCCGTGGCAAACGACGCGTTATCCGAAGGCGAGCACGGCCTGATGGACGCGCAGCAGGATCTACCGGACGATCAGAACATACGCGCCTTTCGCGGCAAGCCCCTCCATGGCTTGTTCAGTTGCCCCGCGCAATGGGAGAGAGCCGCCCTCTCCCCTGTGCTGAAAAAGCAGCCTAAACCTCCCAGGTCCCTGGCTCTGCGCGTCTAAAAGGTTGCGCCCGCCTGGACGCGTTCTGCGAACGCGAAAGACAGGTGCGCCGCGCAACTCCGGCGTGCAACCCCCTTCCTCTTTTCCCTCCTGACCATCGGACCGATGGCTTCAGGCCCTTTTCCTCCCCTCAGGAACAGCACCATGCGTTTGACCACCCGAGGCAAACTCGCCGTCACTGCGGTCACCGATCTGGCCTTGCGCTCCCACGGCCGGCCGATCGCGCTTCCCTCCATCAGCGCCCGCCAAGGCATCTCCCTGTCATATCTCGAAGACATCTTCAGCGCACTGCGCCGCGCCGGCCTGGTCCACAGCATTCGCGGGCCCGGCGGAGGGTACACGCTGACACGGCCGCCACAGGAACTCTCCGTGGCCGATATCGTCATCGCCTCCGAAAAATACATGGGCGGCGCCGATGACAAGGGCACGGACACCGGCACCGCATCGGCACCAGGCGAGATGACGGCCGAGCTGTGGGCCAGCTTTCACTCGCGTGTCATGGAATACCTGCAGTCCATTACGGTGGCGGACCTGCTGACCCAGCGGGAAGCCAGCGCCTGCCATGCCGACCATTCTGCAGCCGTGGTAGTGGCCCCGCCCGCCAGCACCACAGGCCGACGGGCAGCGAAAACCCAGCTACCGTCAGGGGATGTGCCGAACTCCGTATTTGCCTTGGGGCTTGCCGTTCCGCGCACCCGGACGAGTTGATGCGCCGGCATCCGTAGCGTCCTTCTCCGGAACGACACGGATGCCCGCCCTGGGCGACGACACTGCCGACTATTTGCCGAGCAGGACCTTCAATGCGCTCTGCAGGCGGCGCGCGCCTGCCTCGTCGCTGGCGCCTTCCAGCACGCGCGCCACATCCTGCGTCCAGGTTTGCGCCGGCGAGGGATCGTTGCGACGCGTGAGCAACTGCAGCTGCAGAGCACGCCGTGCGGCCAGTTGGTCTGCGGGCGTCGGGACCTCCGCCGCGATCTCCAGCCGCAGCAATGCTTCCGGGGCTCCCCCGGCCGCAGGTGCCGCAATCGCCTGCGACCAGGCGGTGCGCGCCGTGGGGGGCACCTTGCCGCCCAGTTCCTGGACGCTGGGCAATTGCGCAGCGTCGCGGCTTTTCCAGGCCGACAACAGCTGCGTGAGCGCTTCGCCATGGGCCTGTGCCGCCAGCTTGCGCAGCGCGCCCTGCGCATGCTCCATGGCGTCGCGTTGCGCGCGGAAAGCCGCATCACCCAGACGCGGACCTCGCGCAGCAGCACCATCGCGCTCCCGCCCCCGTCCCTGCATACCGCTGTCCCGTGGGCCGCGGCCGTCACGCCGGTCGCCACCACGGCCGGTGACCGTGGGCTGCGCGGGCGCCGCCTTGCGCGCCCCCGGCCGGTCATCGCCACGCACGGCCACCACCGGACGCGCCGCAGGCACGGGTTTGGAAGTCGGCGCATCGTTTTGATCTGCTACCGAATCAGTAGCTGCTTGCGCTTGACCATCAATGGTTTGATCGGCTTTTTTATCTAAATTCTCGGAAACCCCCGATTCGCCGGCAGGCTCCTTCAGCGCGCGCTCCAGCGCGGCCATGGCACCGCGGATCTTCTGCGCATCGCCCGACGCATTGGCGGCCTCCAGCGCCTTGGATGCCTCCAGCACGGCCCGGTCGCGCGCGCTCAACTCGGAGGCACTGCGCTCACGTTCGGCCGACTTGCGGTTGAACGCCTCGTCGATGGGCTTGCGGAACGCGTCCCAGAGCTTCTGCTCATGCTTGCGATCCAGCGGCACCGCCTGCGCCTCGGCCTGCCAACGCTGCTGCAAGGCCTTGATGGCATCGATGCGCAGACCCGGGGCCGCACCCAGGGCGCCTGCCTCGTCGATCATGGCGTGGCGGCGCTCCAGGCTGGCCTTCTGCGCAGCCTCCAGCGGAGCGCTGGCAGCCGCCAGTGCCTGCTTCCACAGTGGCTGCAGTTCAGCGAACATCTTTTCGCTCACATGGCCACCGGTGCGCCAACGCTCGGCAAACTGGTGCAATGCACGACTGAAGGACTTCCAGTCCTGCGCAGCGGCAGCGGCCTGCGATTGGGCCCAGGCATTCACCTCTTCGATCAGCGCCAACCGCTGCGCACGGTGTTCGGCACCTTCGGCACGCACCTTCTCCAGCCAGCCCTCGACCACCTTGTGCGCGGCATTGCACGCATCGTCGAATTTCTTCCACAGGGCGTGGTTGGCCGGCGCCCCCTGGTCGGCCTGCTTCCACTGCTCGCGCAGCTGGCGCAGCGTTTCCTGCATCTTGCGCCCGCCGAGGGACTGTCCTTCCGGCCTGCGCAGCAGGGCCTCGGCCCGTGCCACGAGATCCTCGCGCACCTGGTCGGCGCTCCAGCGCTGCCAGCCCTCCAACTCGCCCGCAGCCACGAGGGCGGCGTGCACTTTCTGCTCCAGTTCGGCATCGATCAACTTGCCGTGCACCTTAAGCACGGCGCGCAGCGCAGTCGCGGCGCCAGCGCTGGCCTTGCCATGGCCCTGTGCGGTTTCCTGCTCCAGCTTGGCCAGGGCCTCCTGAACGGCCTGCAGGGCCTTCTCGCGCATTTCAGGAGTCGCCTGCGGCTTGGATGGGCGGGGGGCAGGCGTCTTGGCGGCGGCTCCCGCCTCTAGGGGTAGCCCGCGCGCCTGGCGCAGTTCGTCGGACCACACGGGCACGGGCGGCAGGGGAGCCGAGGGGTCTTCTGCCGCAAGGACAGCCTGCGCCAATGCCGACTGAAACGCTTCCCACACCACCAGCAACTGGCTGCGCGAAGCATCGAGCAACGCGGGAAAGCGCGCCTCTACGCTAGGCCAGGCACTGTCGTCGGCAAGTGCCTGGGCCTGCTCCTGCCAGCGGCCGACATCGGCGTTCAGCAGTTCCAGCGCAGACTGCGCATCCTTCCACGGTTTGGTGGAGAGCACTTCGATGCGCTGCGCGAGCAGAACGGCGGCTTCGCGCTGCACCTGAACACGATGCTGCAGGTCTTCGATGGTTTTCACGCGCTCGTTCAGACGCTGTTTGAGCACCGACAGAGGTTCGCGGGACAGCGGCGCGCCGGCCTTGGCCGCATCGCGCTGCCAGGCGAGCGCGTCGGCAATGTTGAGCTTGGCGGCTGCGAGCAGCGCTTCGGCCTTGGCTGCCCATTCGGCGGCGATCGCCTCCTGGCCCTCCGCGCGCCGAATCTCGTCCAGTCGCTCACGCACTGCGCGCGCGGCGCCTTTGTCCCGCGCACTCAATTCCTTGAATACTTCCTGGAGCTTTTCCACGCCAGGCTGGGTGGACAACCATTCACGGATGCGTGCCGAGCGTTCACCCGACGTGGCCGCAGAGAAAGCGCCGCCCGTCAATGCATCAAGGGGATGCGGCTCGCTGGTTTTGGCAGGGACCGGGGTCGCGTCAGATGCGTCGGACATTTTGCTACGTGAAGAAAAAGGGAACATGGATTCATCAAGGTGCAAGCGAGCCACCTTGCGCCAACAGCGCAAGCAGTAGGTGGGCATCGCTCACGGACAAGCGGCTATTTTCGCCCGGTTTTACACCGCCTTCCCGCTGCGCCAGATCAGGAATCCGAGGGATAGACGGGATGGCGCGGGAACCGCGCTCGCATTGGAACGGTACTGTACCGGTAGCCGCACCCTGTGAGGTTACAAAATCCCGCGCGCCCCTCACTGGGCATTCAAAGAAAGCTCTGCCTTCGGCCGCCATGGCGCGTCACCCTCCCCCCCCGGCTGCAGCTTGCTTGCGCCTACGAACAAACGTTCAAGCGGGACTTGCTGTTGCGCCAGGTAGTCCCGCACGGCCACCCCTCGCGCCAAGGCCAGATCCTCCATGGCGTTGTCCGGAACTGTCAGGTTGCGCATCAGCAGAGCCTCCATCTCTGCAACGGGTACGTCCTTCGCCAGACCGACGAAGTTGCGCGGTTTGCGGATGTCGGACCGGCGATACAACTCCTTCAGCAGCGCAGGGTATTCCTCCTCAGTGAGCGGCGCGATGCTGTCCGCAGGTTCACCCGCACGGATGGCTGCCCTGCGCTTTTGCGCCTCGGCCATGTCTCGCAAACGCTGGCGTTTCCATGCCAGCTGCTCGGCGTCGGGCTGTGCCCAACCCACGACCGTGACCTTCAGTGCGGGGCGGTTGTTCAGTTCGTTGGCGATTTTGTCCAGTTGCTGTCGGGCCTTCTCATCCAGTTCTGCGCTGCCCAGCGCGAAGAGAACCGCGCCCTGCTCGCCCGCGTCGCCGAAAGCGCCAGCCAACAGGGAAAAGGGGGCGGTGATCGCTTTCATGATGAGGTTGCCGATGACCTTCAGGATGACCGCTCCGAGACGGAATTCGGGGTCGTTGAGGGAGCCGCTGATGGGCAGATCCACGTCGATGATCCCATTGCGGTCCGCCAGCAGGGCCGTCGCCAGCCGCACGGGCAGACTGGCGGACGCGCCCTCCACGGGTTCCCCAAACGCCAGTTGGTTCAATACCAGCTTGTTGGTGGCGATGAGCTGCCCATCGGGCAAGATCTTGTACGCCACGTCCATGCTGAGCTTGCCCTTCTCTATCCCATGACCCGCGTACTTGATGGTGTAAGGCGACAACGGGGGCAACTCAAGGTCACGCATGCGCCCCTGAATATCCAGCGCCAGGGGCTTGACAAGCGGGTTGATGCGGCCGGTGACTTCCAGTGACGCCGTCCCCTGGGCGCGACCGCGCAATTCCAGGTCGGCCATCTGCGGCGCTGCCCCCGCCTCCGGCGACACCGAGGAAAATGAGCTCAACCGGCCAGTGAGTGCACTCAGGTCGGCAGAGTAGTTGGGTTTGATGAAGTAATCCGTGAAGCGCACCGATCCATTGGTCAGCGCCACGGGACCAAAGCGGATCTGCGGAGCCGAAGGGGCCGCTGCCGGAGCGGCGGCCGCAGCGTTCGATGCCGCAACCGCGTCTTCCGGTGCCGAAGCCTTGCGAATATCCTGCAAATTGATGCGGCCGTCTTCCTGCACGATGATCCGTGCGAAGAAATCGCTGAGCGCCGTTTCCTTCACATCCAGAGACACAGGCTGGTCTGGCTGCAAATTCATCGCCACCCCGCGCAACGCCAGGGATTTCCAGCGCAGCAGATCCTCGCCCCGCGCGCCTACGCCCCGGGCACCTACGGTCCGCTCGCCGGCCTTCGTCTCCTCAGGCATGTCCAAGCCAGCCTTGGCGCGCACGCGCACCTCGTCCAGCGACACATCCCCCTTGACCGAAACAGTGGCGCCGGCATTCCCCTGGACATAGCGCACGTCTCCGTCGAAGCCACCATCGGCACGGAGGATATCGACGTTAAGCTGCTGCCCTACATAGGGCTCCAGCGCGTGCAACGGCAGGTGTTGGGCGTGTACCTTGCCCTGCGCCGTCAGAACGGGCGCCATCGCCACCGAGCCCTCGTAGCGCAATCGCCCGGGTTCGGTCCTCCCTGCACCCACCCGGCCTTCCAGGCGCAATGCCGTGGGAGTGACCCGCCCGTCCGCATAAGCGAAATCCCGCGCGTGCAGCTGCAGATCGAACACATTCAGCGCTACGGCGCTCTGCGCTACCGCGTCGCGCAAAGCCACTGCTGCGCCATCGATCTCCAGGGAAGCCAGCCCCATGGACCAGGGAAGACCCGCAGCCTTTGGAGCGTCCGCGTTGGGCCCCGTCACCCCCGGGTGCGACACGCCCCACTGTTCAAACATCCATTCCCCCGTGCGAGTGCGCGACAGCAGCAGGCGCGGCCTCTGCAACGAAATCCGCTCTACCGATACGGCGCGCTGGGGCCAGCGTACCCAGGCATTGCCCACTTCCAGCCGGCTCCACGCGGCCAGTGAATCCGCAGGCGCGTCCTTGATTCCTGCGCTCTGCAGTGGAACGCATTGTTCCTTGGAGGCGCAACGCAGCGCCAACTTATCCACGGACAACGCAGCCACCTTCGCCAGCACGACATCGCCATGCCGTGCTATTCCCAGGTCCGCATCCACGGAACCTTCCACGCGGGGTTGCAGCACGCCAGCCAGATAGGGCGCAGCGATGGACAGCGGCAGGCCCTTGATGGAAAGGCCGGCCTGCGCCTGCGAGGCGCTCACTTGGCCCAGCACAGCCAATCGCGCGGATTCGCTGCTGCCGGCGACCGCAGACTGCCTGAGGGAAGCACTCGCACGCAGTTGCATGGGCTGTTCCAGCGGCAAGGCAATGGACGACGCTTCTACCTGCAGGTCTTCCACATCCCACGCGGCGGTCCCCCGCGGCAGGCTGGCATCGGTCCATTGGATGAAGCCATCCCGCAAACCCACCCTGGCGATATAAACGCGCCAGGGCTCCGCAGACTCCTTTGTCTGTGGCGCTGGGTGCTCGTCCCTCTCGGCCCGTGGCAATCCCGCAAGCTTTACTTCACCCGCCACGTTTCGGCGTACATGTGCACGCGCGCCGCGCCATTCCAGCAGATCAATGTTGATCCTGCGCCGCAGGGGCTCCGCCTCCTTGAATACGGCACGCATTTCCTCGAACTGCAGCAAAGGCTGCTCCTGCGCATCGGTGGCATGTACCCCGCTCAGTTGCACATCCCCGGAAATCCGCAGTCGAGGGGTCTCCCGCTGCTCGAACCCTAGTTGAACATCCGCGCCCAATCGCCCCGCCTTGAGCCGCACCGGCACGCTGGGCGGCAGGTAGCGACCGAAGGGGGCCAGGTCGAAATTCTCAATATGCAGGCGTACCTCGGCTTGCCTGGCGTCCATGAAGGGAGTGGCCATCGCTGAGGTATCAAAGGTGCTGCCGTTGAGCTCAAACGCCAGGCGCGGCGTCACCTTGACCTCGCGGTCCGCAGAAAAACTGCTCAGGAAAGGAACGTCCAGTTCCACGCGGCGCAACGTGTGCACCACCCCCACCGTACGGTCATCGAATTCGACGACACCACCCTTCAATGCGATATTGAAGAGCGCGAAATGTGCCGGCTCCGTGGCTGATTTCTCGCCCTGCGGCTTCGCCGCCATGAGCGCGAGCAAGTCGTCCACGTCATAAACCCCTGGGGCCAATTGCGTGACACGAACTACCGGGTCGTCTACCTGCAGCGCATCGATCACTGGAGCGCCCCGCCAAAGGGATTGCAATTCAGCGTCTATATAGATGCGGCCCACCCGTACCTGCTCTGAACTGCCATCCTTTGACGCCAGGGCTACGCCGTGCAAAGTGGCCTCCAAAGTCCAGGGCAGAAACTCCACCCGTTCGACCGTCAGCTTGCGCCCCAGCGCTTCACTCGCATGCCTTTCAATCTGCGACTGCGCCAGCGGAGGGACCACCAGCCAACCGAGCAGCCACGCGCCGCCCCAGCACAGCACCAACCATGCAAATCGACGAATCCAGGGGTTGTTCTTGATGACTTGCAGCACGCGGCACCTATTCTGTTGAGCTACCAACGCAATGGGACCGGTCCCGCGCTGACGCAGGCAGGTAAAAAAACGCAAAAAAAGAAAGCCCGGTGTCGAACTTCTTCGTACACCGGGCTTGACGGCTGACACAACGGTCTTTCGCCATCTTTTTGCGCTTGGGAGAGGATCGTCTCAAGCGCCGGAGGCAAGGGATTGCCTCCAGGGGTTGCCTTGGAGGAGATCTCATGTGATGCGGCACTGTCTGCCATTCATCGCGCTGATCGCCCCGTTTGGCGGATGCCTGAGTCGTTCAGGCGCCTTAAAGATAGCAAATTCGAGCGCGCCTTCCAACAGCTTTTAGCAATGAAAGATTTCATGCAATTGACTGTTTCATCAAGCAGTTGAATTGCTTGCGCACAGACCCTTCTTAAAAGGACATGCGCGAAAAATCTGTGCTTTCCCACAGATACAACAGAACTTTTTGTTCTAAAAAATTCAAATGTTAGTATTGACCTTGAATTTGGAGACCTCCTAGAATCCGCCAGCCCTCAACCAAGGCCTAGTAAAAACCCTAGCCGCTACAGATTTCGGCTACGACAGTCAACAGATTCCCCTGGGCCTAACGCGCCTAAACGGACTGAACGGCATACCCACCCGGACCCCACCGTCTGGCAGGACCGGACTCCTGAGCAACCACGACAGTGCTCTTCGCTCAGGAGCCGACTTAGAAAGGAAAGCTATGACAGCGTCAGGAAATGTGATTGCCGGCGTCCGGACGTTTGCGGGCGATGTGATCAACGGTTTTCTGGAAGTGACACACAGCGGCTTCGCCCTGCTCGGGCTGGGGGTCGTCTTTGGCGTGATCACACTTACGGCACGCCCGGATCTGCGCCAGGCAGGAGAAGAAGAACTCATGGGCTGGCTGCAGGCCCGCCAGGAAGCCGTAGTGGGCTTCCCTATGGAGCCCGCCGCAAGCGAGCGGGCAGTAGCGCTCAACCCCAAGGAGTTGCCGCGGGAACAGGCTGCCGTGGCCTACTGGCTCAGCAAGAAGTACCGCGTGGCGCCCGAACCGCTGGCGGCACTGGTCACCGAGGCGTATGAAATCGGCGCGCGGACCAAGCTGGATCCCACCTTGATCCTGGCCGTCATGGCCGTGGAATCGAGTTTCAACCCGTTTGCACAAAGCCCGGTAGGTGCGCAAGGCTTGATGCAGGTGATGACGCGCGTGCATACCGACAAGTACGAAGGCTTTGGTGGGCACCTGGCGGCATTCGATCCCGTGGCCAACCTGCGCGTGGGCGTGAAGGTGCTGCAGGAGTGCATCGCGCGCGCCGGCTCACTGGAAGGCGGACTGCGTTACTACGTCGGCGCAGCCAACCTGCCCGACGACGGGGGCTACGCCGCCAAGGTACTGGCGGAGCATTTCCGGCTGCGCCAGGTCGCCAATGGTCGCACGGGCGTTTCTCCCGCCGGCCCCGTGAATCCACCTCTCTTGTCCACCAAGGCTCCTGCCACACCGGAAGCCGCACCTGCAACCCCTGCCACTGGCGAGAAGGTGGCCCTGCTGAGCGGCCTCTGAAGGAACCTACTCTGGCACTGATGAAGGGCGTGCTCAGCTACACTAGCAGGGCACGCAACTGGCGATAGGCGCGGAGGTCTTCCGGGACACCGCCGCTGACGTGGACACCGGCAGGAAACAGCGTTTTTCTGCAAACCACTGGGGAGCGTGCCGCGCGGCAGGCACCAGCCCCGCAGCGATCCGTCGTTCGCCTGGGCAGCCCTTGATTGCCAAGGGACACTTAGTTCATCGGACTGCCATGTACCAACGCAATATTCTTGTCGAACAAACCGATCCCGAGGTGTGGGCCGCCATCCAGGCCGAAGACCGCCGCCAGGAAGAGCACATCGAGCTGATCGCCAGCGAGAACTACGCCTCGCCCGCCGTGATGGCCGCTCAGGGCTCGCAGCTCACCAACAAGTACGCCGAAGGCTACCCTGGCAAGCGCTACTACGGCGGCTGCGAGAACGTGGACGTGATCGAGCAGTTGGCCATCGACCGCATCAAGCAACTCTTCGGCGCTGAAGCGGCCAATGTGCAGCCCAACTCGGGTTCGCAGGCCAACCAGGCTGTGCTGATGGCCTTCCTGAAGCCCGGCGACACCATTCTGGGCATGAGCCTGGCCGAGGGCGGCCACCTCACGCACGGCATGCCGCTGAACATGAGCGGCAAGTGGTTCAACGTAGTCTCCTACGGACTGAACGACAAGGAAGAGATCGATTACGAGGCGCTGGAAGCCAAAGCCCGCGAGCACAAGCCCAAGCTGATCATCGCCGGCGCCTCCGCCTACGCCCTGCGCATCGACTTCGAGCGCTTCGCGAAGATCGCCAAGGAAGTCGGCGCCATCTTCTGGGTGGACATTGCCCACTATGCCGGCCTGGTCGTCGCGGGCGAGTACCCCAACCCGGTGCCGTTTGCGGACGTGGTGACCTCCACCACGCACAAGAGCCTGCGCGGCCCGCGCGGCGGCATCATTCTGATGAAGGCCGAGCACGAGAAGGCCATCAACAGCGCCATCTTCCCCGGCCTGCAGGGCGGCCCGCTGGAACACGTCATCGCCGCCAAGGCCGTGGCCTTCAAGGAAGCCCTGTCGCCCGAGTTCAAGCAGTATCAGCAGCAGGTGACCAAGAACGCCAAGGTGTTCGCGGAAACGCTGATCCAGCGCGGACTGCGCATCGTGAGCGGTCGCACCGAAAGCCACGTGATGCTGGTGGACCTTCGCGCCAAGGGCATCACCGGCAAGGAGGCCGAGGCAGCCCTGGGCAAGGCCCATATCACGATCAACAAGAACGCGATCCCCAACGATCCCGAAAAGCCGATGGTCACCAGCGGCATTCGCGTGGGCACGCCCGCCATCACGACACGGGGTTTCAAGGAAGAGGAAACGCGCCTCACGGCCAACCTGGTGGCCGACGTGCTGGACAACCCGCATGACGAGGCGAACCTGGAAGCCGTGCGCGCCAAGGTGCACGCGCTGACCAGCCGCTTCCCGGTCTATCGCTGATCGACCGCTGCGATGAAGTGCCCCTTTTGCAGCCATCAGGAGACGCAGGTCGTCGAAACCCGCGTCTCCGAGGACGGGGACTTCATCCGCCGCAGGCGCCAGTGCGGCGCCTGCGACAAGCGCTTCACGACCTACGAACGACCGGAAGTCAACTTCCCCACGGTCGTCAAGAAGGACGGCCGCCGCGTCGAATACGACCGCGAGAAACTGCTGGGATCGTTCAAGCTGGCGCTGCGCAAGCGACCGGTGAGCACAGTGCAGATCGACTCGGCCATCGAGCGCATCGAGGAAAAGCTGCTCAACCTGGGGCAGCGCGAGATCCTGTCCAGCCGCATCGGCGAGTTGGTCATGCGCGAGTTGAAGAAGCTCGACAAAGTAGCGTATGTGCGCTACGCCAGCGTGTACCGCAGCTTCGAGGACATCGACGAGTTCCGCGCGCTGGTGGACGAAGTCCGCAAGTAAGCCGCCACGCTTCAGTCGCTCTTCTATTGATAGCTGGCAGCGCCCACTGGGCGGGCGCTGCAGCCGTTTTTGACCATCACCCCAGGCGGACTGCCGGAATCGGAGCCACGGCCTGCACCACGTCGCCGCATTGCGCACGGTGGCGCAGCGCATGGTCCATGATGACCAATGCGAGCAACGCCTCGGCGATCGGCGCGGCGCGGATGCCCACGCAGGGGTCGTGGCGCCCCTTCGTGATCACCTCGGTACTCTGGCCGTGGATGTCGATGGACTCGCGCGGGCTGATGATGGAACTGGTGGGCTTGATGGCCAGCGACACCTCGATGTCCTGCCCGGTGCTGATGCCGCCCAGCACGCCTCCCGCGTTGTTGCTGGCGAAGCCCGTGGGCGTGAGCGAATCGCCGTGCGTGGTGCCGCGCTGGGCCACGCTGGCAAAGCCGGCCCCAATCTCCACACCCTTCACGGCGTTCAGGCCCATCATCACATAGGCGATGTCGGCATCCAGCTTGTCGTACAGCGGCTCGCCCAGCCCCACGGGCACGCTGGTGGCCTGCACGCGGATGCGCGCACCGCAGGAGTCGCCGGACTTGCGCAGCGCGTCCATGTAGTCCTCGTAGGCCTGCACGTCGGCCACCGGTGCGAAGAAGGGGTTGTGCGGCACATGCTCCCAACTCTCGAACGGGATGGGCAGTTCGCCCAGTTGGGTCATGCAGGCACGAAAGCGGGTGCCGTATTTCTCGGCCAGCCATTTCTTGGCCACCGCGCCGGCAGCCACGGTGGGTGCCGTGAGGCGCGCAGACGAGCGGCCGCCGCCGCGCGGGTCGCGCAGGCCGTACTTGTGCCAGTAGGCATAGTCGGCATGCCCCGGGCGGAAGCTCTGCGCGATGTTGCCGTAGTCCTTGCTGCGCTGGTCGGTGTTGCGGATCAGCAGCGCGATGGGCGTGCCGGTGGTCTTGCCCTCATACACGCCCGAGAGGATTTCCACCGCATCCGGCTCGTTGCGCTGCGTCACATGGCGGCTGGTGCCGGGGCGGCGGCGGTCCAAGTCGGCCTGAATGTCGGCCTCGGACAGTTCCATGCCGGGCGGGCAGCCGTCGATCACGCAGCCGATGGCGGGGCCATGGGATTCACCAAAGTTGGTGACGCAAAAAAGGGTACCGAGTGTGTTGCCGCTCATAGGAGTGCGATTATCCCCGAGCCACTGTTACTACCAAAAAATAGCTGCCAGCGCTTGATTGACAAGCGCTGGCAGCTATTTTGATCACCAAATCAGTTGGCCGGCCGCGATTCTTCCTGCGGCCAGTCGCGGATGTAGGCCTTGAGCAGCTTGTTCTCGAAATTCTGGCTGTCCACCACGGCCTTGGCCACGTCGTAGAAGCTGACCACGCCCATCAGCATGCGCTTGTCCATCACCGGCATGTAGCGCGCGTGGCGGCCCAGCATCATGCGGCGCACCTCGTCCATGTCGGTCTCCAGCGTGCAGGTCAGCGGCGCGTCGTCCATGGCGGTACGCACCAGCATGGTGCCCACGCCGCCACCATTTTTCGTCAGCGCCTGGATCACCTCGCGGAAGGTGAGCATGCCCACCAGGTCGCCATGTTCCATCACGACCAGCGAGCCGATGTCCTTCTCGGCCATGGCATCCACAGCGCGGGCCAGCGGCTCGTCGGGATGCACGGTGTAGAGGGTGTTGCCTTTGAGGCGCAGGATGTCGCTGACTTTCATGGGGAGTCTCCGAAGGGTTCTGCAGGCGCTGCATGCAGCCCGATAGCGAATAAATATAGCCCACAATGGCGCACAAATTCACCACTTTGGAGACATGAATGCCCGGATATTCCGACCCCGGCTTCGACACGCTGGCCCTGCACGCCGGCGCGCAGCCGGACCCCGCCACAGGTGCGCGCGCCGTGCCGATCCACCTGAGCACCTCGTTCGTCTTCGAGTCGAGCGACCATGCGGCGGCCCTGTTCAACCTGGAGCGCCCGGGCCATGTGTACAGCCGCCTGAGCAACCCCACCAACGCGGTGCTGGAGCAGCGCGTGGCGGCGCTGGAGGGCGGCGTGGGCGCGATCGCCGTGGCCAGCGGGCAGGCCGCGCTGCACCTGGCGATTGCCACATTGATGGGCGCGGGCAGCCACATCGTGGCCAGCACGGCGCTGTATGGCGGCAGCCAGAACCTGCTGCACTATACGCTGCGCCGCTTCGGCATTGACACCACCTTCGTGAAGCCCGGCGACATCGACGGCTGGCGCGCCGCCATCCGCCCCAACACCAAGCTGTTCTTTGGCGAAACCGTGGGCAACCCCGGGCTGGAGGTGCTGGACATCCCCACGGTCGCGGACATTGCGCATGAAGCCGGCGTGCCCCTGCTGGTGGACTCCACCCTCACCTCGCCGTGGCTCATCAAGCCCTTCGAGCATGGCGCGGACCTGGTGTACCACTCGGCCACCAAGTTCCTCTCAGGCCATGGCACGGTGATCGGCGGCGTCGTGGTCGATGGCGGCAGCTTTGACTGGGAAGGCTCCGGCCGCTTCCCCGAGCTGACCCAGCCCTACGACGGCTTTCACAACATGGTGTTCACCGAGGAGAGCACCGTGGGCGCCTTCCTGCTGCGCGCTCGCCGCGAGGGCCTGCGCGACTTCGGCGCCTGCATGAGCCCGCACACCGCCTGGCTGATCCTGCAGGGCATCGAGACCCTGCCGCTGCGCATGGAACGCCACATGCGCAATACCGAGAAGGTGGTGCAGTTCCTGGCCAGCCACCCGTTCGTCGAGCGCGTGGGCCACCCGCTGCTCGAGTCCCACCCCAGCCACCAGCTCGCGCAGCGCCTGCTGCCGCGCGGCGCGGGCTCGGTGTTCAGCTTCGACCTCAAGGGCAACCGCGAGCAGGGCAAGACGTTCATCGAGACGCTCAAGCTCTTCAGCCACCTGGCCAATGTGGGTGACTGCCGCAGCCTGGTGATCCACCCCGCCTCCACCACGCACTTCCGCATGAGCGACGAAGCGCTCGCCGCGGGCGGCATCAGCCAGGGCACGATCCGCCTGTCGATCGGACTGGAAGATGCCGACGACCTGATCGACGACCTCAAGCGGGCACTCAAGGCTGCGGAGAAGCAAGCGGGAAAGGCAGGTGCGTGATGTACGTGCAAGTCAACGGCGCACAGACCTACTGCTACACCGGCGGCAAGCCCTTCGATGCCGCTAAGCCCACCGTGGTGTTCATCCACGGCGTGCTCAACGACCACAGCGTCTGGGCGCTGCAAAGCCGCTACATGGCAAACCATGGCTGGAACGTGCTGGCCGTCGACCTGCCCGGCCACAGCAAAAGCGCGGGCGATGCCCCTGCGAGCGTGGAGCAGGCGGCCGACTTCGTGGGCGCCCTGCTCGACGCACTGTCCATCCAGCGCGCCGCGCTGGTGGGCCATAGCTGGGGCTCGTTGATCGCGCTGGAGGCCGCCGCACGCCTGGGCGGGCGCGTGAGCCATCTGGTGCTGGTCGGTACGGCCTACCCGATGAAGGTGTCGCCCGCGCTCATCGAGGCATCGCAGACCGACCCCGAGCAGGCGCTGCGCATGGTCAACGTGTTCTCGCGCAGCACCCTCGCGCCCCCCTCAGGCGCGGGCTTCTGGGTGTACGGCGCGGGCATGGCGCTGGGCCGCAAGGTGCTGCGCAGCAACCCGCAGGTCAATGTGTTCCACCGCGGCTTCGTCGCCTGCGACAGCTACTCCCATGGCGAGCAGGCCATCGCAGCGGTGCAGTGCCCCGTGCTGTTTGCCTTGGGCACACAAGACCAGATGACCGCGCCCAAGGCCGCGCAGGGGTTGATCCAGGCCGCGCGATCCGCGGACAAGGACGTGCAGATCGTCCATCTGCCGGTGGGCCACCACCAGATGACCGAAGCACCGGACGCAACGCTGTTCGCCATCCGCGACTTCCTGGCAAGACGCATCTCCGCCTAAGATCGTTGCACGGCAGGGCCGGCGGTGCAGGGCATCCCCTGCAGCGCTCCCCTGCCCAATGGATGACGGGCGCCGCCGCCTCGGCAGAGGGATATGACTTCCCCTGCCACATGCGAAACACTGGCCCCTGCTTGCCCGCGGCGACCATTTACGGCCACGTGATGCATATCAAAAATAGCATTAAACGCCCAACCAGCAAGCGCAGTCAGCTATTGTTTATATAGCAAACGAAGGCCAATAGCGGCCACTTTCCCCGGCCTGGCACTGGGGCATTGGCACGGTCCACGCCTGCGGACCTAGACTGGGTTCACTCGACCAGTCGCGTCGTCCGGCGCCCGCCCTGCATGCACCTGCCCCCATCCACCGATGCCCGCGACACCCCGTGGCATGCGCTGTCCGCTGGCGAAGCGCTGCAACGGCTGCAAACCGACGACCGCCACGGCCTGGCGCATGCCGAGGTGGCGCGGCGCCTGGCACGCTTCGGCCCCAACCGCCTGCCCGCGCCGCCGCGCCGACCGGCCTGGCTGCGCCTGCTGCAGCAATTCCACAACGTGCTGATCTACGTGATGCTCGCTGCCGCGACGGTCACCGCGGCACTGGCGCACTGGATCGACACCGGGGTGCTATTGGGGGCCGTGATCGTCAACGCCATCATCGGTTTCTTGCAGGAGGGCAAGGCCGAGTCGGCGCTGGACGCGATACGCCACATGCTCTCGCACCAGGCCACGGTGCTGCGCGGGGGAGAGCGCCAACTGGTGGCCGCCGACCAGCTCGTGCCGGGCGACATCGTCATCCTCGCGTCCGGCGACAAGGTGCCTGCGGACCTGCGCATCCTCACGGCCCGCAGCCTGCGCGCCGACGAGGCCGTGCTGACGGGCGAGTCCGTGCCCTGCGACAAGCATGAAGCCACCGTGGCAACCGACGCCGCTTTGGGCGACCGCCGCAGCATGCTCTACTCCGGCACGCTGGTGGCCGCGGGCACCGCTTTGGGCACCGTGGTGGCCACGGGCACGAACAGTGAACTGGGGCGCATCAGCACGCTGTTGGCCCAGGTGCAGGCGAGCACCACGCCGCTGCTGCGGCAGATCGCGCAGTTCAGCCGCTGGCTGGCGCTGGCCATCGGGCTGTTCGTGCTCGCCACGTTCGCCATCGGGGTGCTCTGGCGCGCTCAGGCACCCGCGGACATGTTCATGATGGCCGTGGCGCTGGCGGCCTCGGCCATCCCCGAGGGGCTGCCCGCCATCATGACCATCACCCTGGCCATGGGCGTGCGGCGCATGGCGCAGCACAACGCCATCATCCGCCACCTGCCGGCAGTGGAAACGCTGGGAGCCGTCACGGTGATTTGCTCCGACAAGACCGGCACCCTCACTTGCAACGAGATGACCGTGCAGCGCGTGGTGACCGCCGACCATGTCATAGAGGTGACCGGCAGCGGCTATGCGCCGCAGGGGGGCTTCCTCATCGGGGGCGTGCCCATCACTGCGCAAGAACACCCTGCCCTGCAGTCCGTGGCCCAGGTGGCGCTGCTGTGCAACGACGCCACGCTGCACGACGGTCCCCAGGGCTGGAGCCTGACGGGCGACCCGACGGAGGGCGCGCTCGTCACCCTGGCGCTCAAGGCGGGGCTGGACGCAACGGCGCTGCATGCCCGCCAGCCACGCATCGACGCCATACCGTTCGAGTCCGAGCACCGCTTCATGGCCACACTGCACCACGACCACGCGGGGCATGCGGTGATCCTGGTGAAAGGAGCGCCCGAGCGTGTGCTGGACATGTGCAACGCACAGCGCCAGTGGCCCGCCGATGGCGCGGGCACCGATGCCCCGCTGCAGCACGACTACTGGCGCCGCGCGGCCAACGACTGCGCGGCGCGGGCGCTGCGCGTGCTGGCGATCGCCATCAAGCGCGTGCCGGCGCAGCAGCACGCGCTGCAGTTCGCCGACATGGAGGGCGGCTTCACGCTGCTCGGGCTGCTGGGCAGCATGGACCCGCCGCGCCCCGAGGCCGTGGCCGCGGTGGCCGAATGCCAGGCCGCGGGCGTACGCGTGAAGATGATCACCGGCGACCACGGCGAAACCGCACGTGCGATTGGCGCGCAGCTGGGCATCGGCCTGGGCCGCCCCGCCCTCACGGGCGCCGAGATCGAGCTGCTGGACGACGCCGCCTTGCGCGACGTGGTGGCCAGCGTGGACGTGTTCGCCCGTGCCAGTCCCGAACACAAGCTGCGCCTGGTGCAAGCCCTGCAGTCCCGCGGTGAAGTCGTGGCCATGACAGGCGACGGCGTGAACGACGCGCCCGCACTCAAGCGCGCCGACGTGGGAGTCGCGATGGGCAGGAACGGTACCGAGGCCGCCAAGGACGCGGCCGCCATGGTGCTGACCGACGACAACTTCGCCACGCTGGGCCATGCGGTGCGCGAGGGCCGGGGCATCTACGACAACGTGCGCAAATTCATCCTGTTCATGCTGCCCACCAACGGGGGCGAGGCGCTGATCGTGTTTGCCGCCATCGCATTCGGCCTGCTGCTGCCGCTCACCGCGGCGCAGGTGCTGTGGATCAACCTGGTCACGTCCAGCACGCTGGGCGTGGCGCTGGCATTCGAGCCCGCGGAGAACGACGTCATGCGCCGCCCTCCCCGGCCTCCGCAGGAAAAGCTGCTGTCCGGCCTGTTCGCGTGGCGTGTGCTCATGGTGGCGGTTTGCATGGCGGCGGCTTCGCTCGGGCTGTTCCTGTGGGAGCTGTCCAACGGCGCTGCGATCGAAACCGCGCGCACCATGGCTGTCAGCGCGGTGGTGGTGATGGAGATGTTCTACCTGCTCAACAGCCGGCACATCGAGCGCAGCGTGCTGTCGCGCGAGGGACTGCTGGGCAATCCCAAGGTGCCGCTGACCATCGCCTTCTGTGCGCTGCTGCAACTGGGCTTCGTGCACCTGCCCTGGATGCAGGCCGTGTTCGGCTCCACGGACCTGTCTGTGCAGGAATGGTCGCGCGTCCTGCTGGCCGGGCTGGCCGTCTTCACGCTGGCCGAACTGGAAAAGGCAGCTCTGCGGCGCTGGCGCGCACGCCGCGCCCATCGCTGACACGGACCACGCCTACCCCAGCAGACGGCACAGCGCGGCCAGGTCGCGCACGGTGGCAGGGGGCGCCACCGCGTGCGGCCACGCCGCATCGCCCCGATTGAGCCAGGCCGCCTGCATGCCGGCGCCCAGCGCGCCATGCGCATCCAGCGTGGCATCGTCGCCTATGTGCAGCACGGCTGCGGGCGGCAGGTCCAGCACCCGCGCCGCCTCATGGAAGATGCGGGGGTCGGGCTTGGCAATACCGAACTCGCGGGCGCTGATGCTGGCGCGAAAGTACCGTCCGATGCCGATCACCTGCAGGTCCGCATTGCCATTGGACAGCGCCACCACCGGGTGGCGCGCCGAGAGGAATTCCAGCGCCGCGATCGCATCGTCGAACAGCTCCACCCGCTGGCGCTCGGCAAAGAACACGTCGAACCCCTGGTCCGTGAGCGACTCGTCCTCGCCCGCCTGACGCAGCGCTGCGCGGATGGTCTCGCGGCGCAGCACAGTCAGGTCGTGCGACAGGTGCGCATGGGCGGACGCCACCTGCGCACGGAGCATGCGGGACGTATCGGGCGACGCCAGCAGCGCCGAGGCGCCGGGCGCCACCGTGAGCAGCCACTCGATCAGCACCTTCTCAGCCCGCGCAATGGTGGGCCAGATAGGCCATAGGGTGTCATCCAGGTCAAGAGTGATGGCGCGGATGCGGGAAATATCGAGCATGGACCGAGCATACCGCCCGGCATTTGCCACAATCACCGCATGCCCGCCTCGCCTTCTCACCATGCCGCCCAGACGGCCTCAGCCTCTTCGATCCAGACCGCCGCAGCACGCGAAAGCACCGCCATTCTGCTGTGCAACCTGGGCACGCCAGACGCCCCCACCGCACCGGCGCTGCGCCGCTATCTGGCGCAGTTCCTGGGCGACCCGCGGGTGGTGGAAATTCCGCGGGCGCTGTGGCTGCCACTGCTGTACGGGATCATCCTGCGCACGCGGCCGGCCAAGTCGGCCGCCAAGTACGCCAGCATCTGGACGGAAGAAGGCTCCCCGCTCGCCGTATGGACGGCCAAGCAGGCGGTGATGCTGCGCGGCTGGCTGGGCGAGGCCGACCAGCCGGTGCGTGTACTGCCCGCCATGCGCTACGGTCAGCCGGCCATTGGTGCGCAGCTGCAGGTGCTGCAGGACGCCGGCGTGTGCCGCGTGCTGGTGCTGCCGCTGTACCCGCAGTACTCGGCCACGACCACCGCCAGCGTGTTCGACGACGTGGCCGCGTGGGTGCGCCGCTCGCGTTGCTTTCCCGAGCTGCGCTTCGTGAACGACTACCACGACCACCCGGACTACATTGCCGCGCTGGCCCAATCGGTGCGCGCGCACTGGCAGCGCGAGGGCGGCCCGGCGGACAAGCTGGTGATGAGTTTTCACGGCATTCCCGAACGCAATGTGCGATTGGGCGACCCCTACGCGGAGCAATGCCGCAACACGGCCCGGCTGCTCGCGCAGGCGCTGGGGCTGGGCGAAGACCGGTACCTGCTGACCTTCCAGTCGCGCTTTGGCAAGGCCCGCTGGCTGGAGCCCTACACCGAACCCTCGCTGGTGGCGCTGGCACAGGGCGGCACGCGCCGCGTGGACGTGATGTGCCCAGGCTTCACCAGCGACTGCCTGGAAACGCTGGAGGAGATCAACCAGGAGGCACGCGAGGCCTTCCTGCACGCAGGCGGCCAGGACTTCCGCTACATCCCCTGCCTGAACGACAACCCCGCCTGGATCACCGCCTTGAGCCGCATTGCACAACAGCACCTGGCGGGCTGGAGCCAGCCATGAGCGCGCCCTGCACGGCACTCGCACCCGGCCAGCTGCGCCTGAGCATCCGCCCCGAGAGCCTGGGCTTTGACGATACGCGCGCGCTGGTGGCCGAGCCCCTGCCGTGGATCGGCCAGCAGCGCGCGTTCGATGCGGCCCGGTTCGGGCTGACCATGCAACAGCCCGACTACCACCTGTTCGTGCTGGGCGAGGTCGGCAGCGGCCGTGCCTCCCTGATGCGCCAGGCCATGGACGAAGCGGCCGCCAGCCGGCCCGTGCCGCCGGACCTGTGCTTTCTGCACGATTTCGACGCACCCGAACGTCCACGCGCCCTGCGCCTGCCCGCGGGCCAGGGGCGCCAGCTGCGCGACCAGATGGCGAGCTGGAGCCGCCAGCTGGAGGCGGAGATCCCCAAGCGCCTGGCTGCGCCGGACGTGAAGAACGAGCGCGAGCGCATCCACAAGCGCTACCAGAGCGACGAGGCGCGCGCCTTCAGCCAGTTGGCCGACTTCGCGCGTGCACGGCGGTTTCGCCTGTCGCGTGAACAGGGGCAGATGGTGTTCACCCTGCTGGGCCCGGGCGGCGAGCCGCTGACGGAGGCCGATGGCGCAGCGCTCGGCGCACCCGAGCGCGCCGCCATCGAGCTGGCCGAGCAGGAGCTGCGCACGGAGATCGTGCGCTTCCTGGAACAGACCCGCCCGCTGGAGCGCGCGCGCGACGATGCGCTGGCGCAGCTTCTGCGCCAGAGCGCCGGCCCGCTGGTGACGCACGGTCTGGACGACATCCGCCAGGGCCTGCGCAAGCAGATCAAGGACGCGGTCAAGCTGGGACGCTGGCTCGACCAGGTGCAGCGCGAGGTGCTCGACGACCTTGAGCTCTTCGTGCCTCACGAAGGCGAGCAGCCCGACGATCCGCAGGAAGAGGAACGCCGCGACCAACTGGCCAACCTGCTGGCGCTGTGCCAGGTGAACTTGGCGGTGGACAACGCTTCCCTGAAGGGCGCGCCAGTGGTGGTCGAAGACAACCCGCAGCTGCGCAACCTGTTCGGCCACATCCAGTACGAATCCGGGGAAGACGCGCCGTATGCCGATTTCTCCAGCATCCACGCCGGCGGCCTGCTGCGTGCGCACGGCGGCTACCTGATGCTGTTCCTGCGCGACCTGCTGGGCGATACGCCGCTGTGGGAACGGCTGCGCCGCTTCCTGCGCTGCAGCCGCCTGGCGGTCGAGGACACGGCCGCCAGCCATGGCGGTGGTGGGCCGACAGTGGCGCTGCAGCCCGAGGGCGTGGATGTGGACGTCAAGCTCGTGCTGATCGGCACCGCCGTCGAGTATTACGTGCTGCAGGAGGGCGACGAAGACCTGGCGCAGCGCTTTCGCGTGAAGGTGGATTTTGCCGAGCGCTTCACCGCCAGCGCCCAGACGCATTACGCCAGCGCCGTGTTCATCGCGCGCGCGTGCGCCCGCCGCGGCCTGCCGCACTGCAGCGCCGCGGCCGTGGCCCGCCTGCTGGAATTCACCCACCGCGAGGCCGACGACCAGTCGCGCCAGAGCGCGCGCTTTTCCCTGCTGGAAGCCCTGCTGCTCGAAAGCGCGGCCCAGGCACGGGCACGCGGCGCGGCGCTGACCGATGCGGCCGATGTGGAAGCCGCGCTGATCGCCAAGCGCCAGCGCCACAACGCCCCCGAGGAGGCATTGCACGAATCGATTGCCGAGGGCGAGTTGCTTATCACGCTGGACGGCACGCGCGTCGGCCAGTTGAATGCGCTCACGCAGATCGACCTGGGCGACTACCGCTTCGGCTTTCCGGTGCGCATCACCGCGCGCACGCATGCGGGCCAGGAAGGCCTGGTCAACATCGAGCGCGAGGTCGAGCTGTCCGGCCCGATCCACGACAAGGGCGTGCTCATCCTGCACAGTTATTTCAGCGCGCTGTTCGGACACCTGGCGCCGCTGGCGCTCAACGCGTCCATCGTGCTGGAGCAGGAGTACAGCGGCATTGAGGGCGACTCGGCCTCCTGCGCCGAGCTGTATACCCTGCTGTCGTCGCTGTCGGGCCTGCCGCTGCGCCAGGACATCGCGGTCACCGGCGCGCTCAACCAGCACGGTGAGGTGCTGCCCGTGGGCGGGCTGAACGAGAAGATCGAGGGCTGGTTCCGCGTGTGCGCGCACGCGGGCCTGACCGGCACGCAGGGAGTGCTAATTCCGGCCCGCAACCAGCGCCACCTGATGCTCTCGCCCGCCGTGGTGGATGCGGTCGCGGCGGGGCGCTTTCACGTCTATACGGCGCAGCACGTCAGCGAGGGCATTGCGCTGCTCACTGGTACGCACGCGGGCCTCACCCCCGGCGAGCCGTGGGAAGGCAGCGTGCGGGCGCGCGCCGAAAGCACGCTGCTGGCCTACCGCCGCGCGTGGCAGGCCATGGCGCTGGGGCGGCGGCGCGTGCCGCGCAGGCTCGGCAGCGGCCTCTGAAAGCCGCCCGGCGCCGCGGTGGGCCGGGCCTGGCTTATCCATATTGGCTATAAGAACAATCCGATTCTGTCGTTGATGAGGCTCAAGGGCGCGGGACAATGACGCCCTTCCCTGAACGACTGTTTTCGAGATCGCCATGAAAAAACTGCTCGCCCTCGCAGTATTCGCCACGGCCGCCCATGTGGCCCCTGCGGCGTGGGCAGCCCAGCCACTGCTGACGCCCGCCGAACTGAAGGCCCAGACAACGCAGGCCACGCCGCCGCGCGTGATCGACATCCGCGACCCCGCTAGCTACGGCGCCCAGCACATTCCGGGTGCGGTGAATGCCCCCTACGGCAAGTGGCGCGGCCCCGCCAGCAACCCGGGTGAACTGCCCGACCTGCCCCGGCTCACCGTGCTGGTGCAGTCGCTGGGGCTCACGCCCACCACGCATGCCGTGGTGGTCTCCACGGGCGCGGACCCGACGGACTTCGGCGCGGCGGCGCGCGTGTACTGGACGCTGAAGCTGCTGGGCCTCAAGGAACTCTCCATCCTCAATGGCGGCATGAAGGCCTGGGGCCAAGCCCAGCTTCCGTTGACGGCCGAGGTGCCACAGGTCGCGGCCAGCCAGTACACGCCCACGCTGGACACCCGCCTGCTGGCCACGCGCGAGGACGTGGGCCAGCACATTCGCCTGAGCAACGCCGCACTGGTGGATTCGCGCCCCGATGCCTTCTACCAGGGCAAGGTGCGTGCGCCAGCGGCCAAGGTGTCTGGCACCCTGCCGGGCGCACAGCAGCTGGACTTCAACCAGTGGTTCGTTCCCGGCACCTCCACCTTCGTGGATGCGGCGACGGCCCGGCAGATCGCCGCCAAGGTCAAGCGCGAACAGGGCCAGGACATGGTCGCGTTCTGCAATACCGGCCACTGGGCGGCCACCGACTGGTTCGGCCTGTCCGAAGTGGCGGGCCTGCCCGGCGTGAAGCTGTACGCCGGCTCCATGGTGGACTGGACCCAGTCCCAGGAGCCGCCGCTGATGGCGAACCAGCCCACCCGCGCCGAGGCCCTGGCCTACGACGCCAAGCAGTGGTGGGAACGCAAGCTCAAGTAAGCCAGCCCACTGCGCTGGGCACCTGACAGCTTCATAGTCAAATCGGCCTCTAGCGCTTGCCAGTAAAGCGCTAGCAGCTCACTTTTTTGAATCTCTGGCCCTCTTCCATGAAACGACTCCCTCTTGCGGCCCTGCTGGCCATTTTCTTGGGCTGGCTGCTGTGGACCGTGTCCGTGCGGCAAGCGGCCCTGTTCGCCGTAGGTCTGGGCCTGGGCGCGGTGCTGGCCGGCCAGCGCTTTGGCTTCACCACGGGCTGGCGCATGCTCATCGAGGACAAGGACGCCAGCGGCGTCATGGGCCAGCTGCTGCTGCTGGCACTGGCCGCCGCACTGGCCATGCCGCTGCTGGGCCACTTCCCTGAACTGACGGCCGCCCTGGGCCCACCCAGCGTGAGCCTGCTGGTCGGCGCCTTCGTGTTCGGGCTGTGCATGCAGATTGCCGACGGCTGCGGTAGCGGCACGCTGTACAAGGCGGGCCTGGGCATTCCGATGAACGCGGCGATCCTGCCGCTGTTCGCGCTCGGCAGTTTCCTGGGCTCGATGCACCTGGGCTTCTGGCTGGACCTCGGCCGCGCGCAGCCCGTCGGTTTGGTCAATCGCTTCGGTTGGCAACAGGCACTGTTGATCACGCTGGCGGTGCTGGCCGTGGTCGCGGTGGGGGTGCGCTGGTATGCGCGCCGGGCTCAGAGACCTCAAGGCACGCAGCCCCAGCCGCTGCTGGTGCGCAGGTGGATCGTGGGCGCCGTGCTGCTGGCGCTGCTGGCCACGCTGAACCTGGTGATCGCCGGCCAGCCTTGGGGTGTGGTGTACGGCTTTGGCCTGTGGGCGGCAAAACTCGCCCAGGCCAGCGGTGCCGCGGACCTGGCGGGCAACTGGTTCTGGAGCCAGCCCGGCAATGCCGCCCGTCTGCAGGAGACCGTGCTGCTGGACGTGACCAGCATCACCAACATCGGCATCCTCGGGGGCGCTCTGTGGGTGTCGGCCGGCAAGCCGGTCACGGCCAAGGCGCTGACGGGCACGCAATGGGCCGTGGCCCTGGTCGCGGGCCTGCTGCTGGGGTACAGCTCACGCCTGGCCTTCGGCTGCAACGTCGGCGCCATGCTGTCGGGCATCTCCACGGGCAGCCTCCACGGCTGGATCTGGGTGCCGCTGGCCTTCGCAGGAACGATCTTCGGCCTGCGCATCCGTCGCCATTTCGGCTTCTGAACACGAGGAGAGCTACGCCATGACACGACACACCACACTGCGCCTGGCCTTCTGGGCCGTGCTCGCCGCCTTCCTGGCCTGGGACTACAGCAACTCCGCCCCGGTGGACCTGCGCTTCGAGGCGCCGCTGATCGCAGCCGGCTCGGGCAAGGCCGCCTCGGGCGGGCATTGCTCCATGCCGGACTGACGTCCTTCTCCGCGCACAACGCAACAAGGCCTCCACACGGAGGCCTTGTTGCTTGGCGCGGCGAGCGGTCTCAGGGCGTATCGGCAGACGGCTTGGCGACCTCGAACCCGGCGTCCTGCCAGGCCTGCAGCCCGCCCAGCAGCGGGCGCACGTTGGAAAAGCCTGCGCGCTGTAGCTGGCGCGCCAGCCGGGCGGCCGATATCTCTGCCGGGCAGTCGCAATAGATGACCACGCCGTGCGGATGCGCGTCGTGCGGCAATAGATGGGCGTGGGGTGCTGCCGCGTCCCGGGGGCGCAGCTCCCACGCCTGGGCGCCAGGAATATGGCCCGCGCTGTAGGCCTGACCCGTGCGCACATCGATCACCGTGGGCATGACCCCCTGGGCCTGCATGCCGCGCAACTCCTGCACCGACACGCGAGGCATCTTCAGCGAGCGCACCGTGCGCTGGCGCTGCCACCACTTGCGCAGAATGAACACGCCCAGGCCCACCGCCAGCAATACCAATCCCCCCTGGCCCAGCGCTGTGAGCACGGCCAGCAGGTCCTCGACCGTGGTGCTGAACAGCGATCCCAGCAACACTGCCGAGCCCACCCAGATCAACGCGCCCAGCGTGTCGTACAGCACGAAGACCGACCGCGGCGTGCCCACCACACCCGCAAGCGCGCTGGCGATCGACGCAAAGCCTGGAACGAACTTGGCAATCAGCAGCGACTTGGGGCCCCAGCGGCCGTAGAGCGATTCCGTCTGGCGGATGCAGGCATCGGGCGACAGCGAAATGCGGCAGATGCGCCCCAGCACACGATGGCCGTAGGATTTGCCGGCCTGGTACCACAGCAGGTCGGCAATGAGCGCGGCCGCCACGGCCAACAGCACGATGCGTGCGCCGTGCTGCCAGTCGTCGCCCGCCACCGCGCCGGTGACCACCAGCACTGGATAGGCGGGAATGGGCGCACCCAGCTGCTCGATCAGCACGTTCAGGAACACGACACCTAGGCCGTATTCGCGAATCAGATCCACCAGAAAACCCATGTCGCGGTTCCCTTCATGCCGTGCCGGCGTCGCCGCTGACGCCCAGGCAATGCAAGTCTCACATGCTAGCTGCAACGGCTGCGCCGAGTGAGACCTGAAATAAGGAAACTGCGTTGCGTGGATGGCAACAATGCAGGCACACCGCGCAAGCCGTGCGCCGCCTCACCCCTGCGCGGGCTGGCCCTGCAAAAAGCGCTGCACCCAGGCCAGTTGCTGCGGCACGTTGAGCGCGGGCGCGTGGCCGCAGCCCGGCACCTCGACCACCTCCAGCAGGCCGCGTGCGCCCGGGCCCCGGCGCTGCATCTCCTGCACCACCGCGGGCAGCACCAGGTCGGACTCGGCCCCGCGCAGGCACAGCACGGGAATGTCGAGCCGGTCGTAGTGCGGCCAGACGAGATAGTCGTTCTCATGCCGCGTGAACTGCTGCACCATGGCCGGGTCGTAGTGCGGGGTCACGCGCCCATCGGGCAGGCGGCGCAGCGAGGTCTCGGTGAGGCGCAGCCACTGCGCATCGCTGAGCCAGCCGAAGGGCGCGTAGGTGCGGCGAAAGAAGGCCTCCAGCTCCATCACGGTATCGAACTGGGGCGGCTGGCCCGCATAGGCTTTGATGCGCTCCAGCGCGGGGCCGGCCAGCTGCGGGGCATTGTCGTTGAGCACCAGGTGCGTGATGCGGCCGTGCAGGCGCGGCGCCAGCAGGCCGGCGGCGCACACGGTGCCGATGGCGCCGCCCATCGACGTACCCACCCACTGCACCCGCTGCACACCCAGCTGGTCCAGCAGCTCCTCCACAACGCATGCATAGAAAGCCAGCGTGTATTCGCGCTGCGGATCACGGCTCCACTGGCTCAGGCCGCGACCCAGGGTGTCGGGGCACAACACGCGCCAGCCATGGGCCGCCAGGTGTGCGGCCAGCTCGTCCATGTCGCGTCCGGTGCGTGCCAGGCCGTGCCAGGCTACCACCACCGGCGCGCCGGGCGCGCCCCAGTCGGTCAGGTGGATTTCATAGCCGGCGCAGCGCACGTAGCGCGAGACGAAGGACATGGTGCAGCCTTTGTGCAGGGAGAGTGTGATCGCCGCGGGCGCGCCTCACTTCATGAGCCGGCCGTTGCCCCCGATCACCGTGACCTCGACGAAGCGCGAGCCGACACGGTTGTTCGGCCCGTAGTTCAGCGTGACGCCACCCAGATCGAACCCCTGCAGCGACTCCAGTGCACGCAGCACGCGTGCCCTGGTAGGCTGCGGGCCGGCACGGCGCAGGGCCTCGACAAGGACCTTCGCGCCCAGGAAGGTCTCGAAGCTGGTGTAGTTGATCTCAGCCTCTGGCGCGTATTTCTTGAGCAACTGCTGATACTCGCGCACCACGGGCAATTGAGGCCGGTAGGGGTACGGCACCACCTGGCTGATGGCCAGGCCGTGCGCGTTCTTCAGCCCCGCCAGCTTCACGATTTCGGCGGGGTCCACCACGGAGATGTTGAACAGCCGCGCGCCGCCGCCCTGCTCGCGGTAGCGCTTGGTGAATGCGGCAGCCGGCTTGTTGACGGCGATCATGATCACGGCTTGCGCATCCATGGCGCGGATGGTCTGCACGGCGGAGTCCACGTTGTCGGTGTTGCGCTCATAGCCGGCCGCGGCTACCAACTTGAGCTGGCGCCGCTCCAGCGCCGCCTCCACTCCGGCCAGGCCCGCCTTGCCGAAACCGTCGTCCTGGTACATGACGGCAATGCGCGTGATGCCCAGCGTGGCAAGCTGCTGCACCATGTGCTCGGCTTCATCGGCATAGCCCGCACGCACATGGAAGATCCAGGGGTTGAAGGGCGTGCGCAGCACCTCGCCGCCCGTGTACGGCGCCACCAGGGCCCCACCGCCCTGCTCCAGCACCTTGTCGGCCAGCAACTGCGCAATGTTGGCCGTGCCGGCAAAGCCGAACAGGGCAACGACTTCAGGGTGGTCGAGCATGGCACGCGTCAGGCGCACGGTGTCGTCCACCTTGTAGCCATCGTCCTCCACCTGCAGGCGGATCTT
This sequence comes from Diaphorobacter nitroreducens, assembly GCF_002214645.1. Classification (NCBI taxonomy): domain Bacteria; kingdom Pseudomonadati; phylum Pseudomonadota; class Betaproteobacteria; order Burkholderiales; family Comamonadaceae; genus Diaphorobacter; species Diaphorobacter nitroreducens. Next base: position 638,919 of record NZ_CP016278.1, on the reverse strand, counting down.
GGCGCCATGCACGCCCCCCTGCGCGTTGACGGCGTCAAAGTACACCTTGCCGCCCAGCACCATCTGCTCGCCCGTGGACGCGAGCACGCCCGACAGCGGCGCCACCTGCCCGATCACCACCTCTGCGGCCGATGACGCAAGAGCCGCCAAAGACACCAGCAACCCGCCAACCCAACACCTCAGCTTGCGCATGCCCGTCCCTTCCTTTCGAAGCTCCAAACGCAGTCCCCACGCAGGGGCCCCGGCCCTGCCCCGGATGCCGGGGCACAGGCGGGGCCTGTTCAGCCGCGCAGCCTCAACGGGGCACGCTGATGGATGTGCCCACAAAGCCAATCTGGTCGGCGGCGGCGGGGCTCATGGCGAACGGCGGGACATTGGCTGCGGTAATGGCCGGCGCCGCTCCCGCGGTGCCGCCGCGCGGCGTGGTGCGCACGACCTGGTTTGCGGGCAGCGGGCCGCCGTTCTTCAGGTGCGCCCACATCACGTCCATGGCCTGGTTGAAGTACGGGTGCAGCGGCACGAAGCGCGTGTCGAAACCTGAGAAGGGCAGGAACGCATCGAAGTGCTGGCCGTTCATGACTTCCACGTAGCGCAGCTTGCTCGACGCGCCTTCCACAGCACGATTGAGCGCCGCATAGGCACGCGCGTTGTTGTTGACCGGCACCAGCGCATCGCTGCGGCCGGCGACGATGATCGCGGGCTTGCCGCGCAGGTTGGCGTTGTGCAGCACCTCGGCCACGCCGCTGCGCACGGCGTCGCTCTGCGCCTTGGTCGGCGTGCTGGCCGCCGTAAGGGCCGCACCGGTCACGGGGTCCTTGCCGCTGACCAGCGCATACTGGCACAGCGCGTTGTCCAGCCCGAAGTCCGCCACGCCGGTAGAGGGCGACACGGCGAAGGGCCAGGACTTGGCGCCTCCCACCGAGTCGTTGTAGATCACCGTGGCGGGCGTCCCATTGGCTGTGCCGTTCGCGGTGGCGGCGCTTTGGGCCAGCGCCGTGGGCGCGGCGGCAATCACGTCGCCCGTGGCATTGGCAGCGGCAAAGCTGGACCCGCACAGGTTGGCATCCGCGCCAAAGCGGCCATAGGCCATGGTGTACATGGCCGACAGGATGGGTCCGTTGCCCAGCGCATAGTGGGCGTTGTGCATGGTGTTGTTCTCGGCGTTCCAGCCATAGGCACGCAGCTTGGCCAGGGCGTCGGCCGCACGCTCCTCCGTGGTGGCGCCACTCACCAGGCCTTTGGCCGCCAGGCCGTCGCAGCGTGCCGTGGCGCGCGCAGTCATGGCAGTGAGGGCGATGTAGTTGTAGATCGATGTCTCGTTGATGGCCGCGTCGGCCGCCAGCGCGGCGCAGGGCTGGTAGATGTTGCCCCAGGTGGTGTACTCGGCCAGGGTCTTGCCGTAGCCAGCGACCGCCGCGCCGTCGAACTGGATGCCATAGCCGGCGGCGGTGGGCATTTCGGTCACGGGCTCTGAAGCCACCACGCCGTCGATCAGGCCCTCGCCGTCCTGCTCGGCTGCGCGCAGCGAGGCGGCGCCGCCATTGGAGGCGGAGCCCGCGATCACCAGCGTGTTGCCCTTGGTGAACGGTACCGGATTGTCTGCCGTGCCATAGCGCGCATTCAGCACATACAGCGCATAGCGGCCTGCCGCCAACGTGTCCGCACCCCAATCCTTCTCGGGGTTTTGCTGTGAGTGCGCGTGCTTGATGGCAATGCGATTGGGGAAGGCCGCGTTGTACGCCGAGCGCACCGCATCCGTCAGATTGGCAGCAAAGAAGCTCAGCGCCCCCGCCGCCGTGCGCGTGGCGCGCGTGCCGTCGACCTTGTTGACCGTGTCGTCGGCCAGGTTGTGCAGGCCCACGCCCTTGCCGGCATCCGTCAGCGCGACGGCGCAGCCCTTCTTCAAGCCCCACTCCCCCGCCGTGCCGATGGCACCGTACACGCCGCGCGAACCGGACGAAGGGCCGAGCACGATGCAGGGGTTGCTGGTGTTGAAACTGTCGGGCACCTGCACGGCGATCACGGTTTGCTTGCGGCCGGAGCCATCGTCCAGCACAGCGAGGTATTCACGGCCTGGGATCAGACCTTCACTGGCGGTCACCTGGCCTTCGGCCGTGATGTTGGGGCCGTACAGCGTGCCATAGCCGCCCTTGGCCGTGTAGTCCAGGATGCCGCGGTAGTTGGAAAACAGCGCATTGCGGCGCAGTTCCGCCGCCGTGGGGTTGGCCGGGTCGGCATAGGCGGGCGCGGCCGCGGCGCCCAGGCCCGTTTTGCCAATACCGCCCGTCAGCAGGTCCTGGGTAGCCGCTGTGGTGCCCGTGCCTACGGTCGTGGCCGGGTACACCGTGGCGCTGATTTCTTTGATGCCTTGGGGCAGATCGTTGGACGGATCCGATCCGCCGCCACAGGCCACCAGCGTGGCCCCCGCCAGCGCCGTCAGCGCCCAACGCACCGTCACTCGTTCATTCACTCGCATGTTGTCTCCTAAGGTTGTGGTAATGGCAGTACGAGAAAAAACGCGCACCCATCAAGGCGGGGCACACAGGGAACGCAGGCGCCCCACCACACCGGTGGGGAAGTAATAGACCGAGAGCACGAACAGCAGGCCCAGCCACAGCAGCCAGCGGTCGGGCGACAGGAGTGCGGCCAGCCAGGAAAGACCAGAGGCAGCCTCATGGGCAACGCCCAACAGGTCCTGCAGGTAGCTTTGCGCCACCACGAAGAGCACGGAGCCGATCACGGCACCATAGATCGTGCCCATGCCACCGATCACGACGATGAGCAGGCAGTCCATCATGATCTCGAAGCTGAGCGACGTGTCCGGCCCGTTGTAGCGCAGCCAGAGTGCCAGCATCGCACCCGCCGCACAGGCGAACAGCGCGGACAGCACGCTGGACAGCGTGCGGTACACCACCACGCGATAGCCGATGGCCTCGGCACGGAACTCGTTCTCGCGGATGGCCTGCAGCACACGGCCAAAGGGCGAGTTCACGATGCGCAGCAGAGCCAGCACCAGCACCACAGCCGTGACGAACAGCAGGTAGTAGGTGATGAGGCGCCCGTCGATCAGCACCCCCAGCACCTCGTCCTCGAAGGGCTCAAAGCTGGGCGACAGCCACGCGGGCAGCTTGAAGGTCAGGCCGTCCTCGCCGCCCGTCCAGTCCGAAAGCTGCGAAGCCAGCGTCTGGAACGCCGCCGCCACGGCCAGCGTGATCATGGCGAAAAAGATGGCGCGCACGCGCAGCGAGAACAATCCGATCGCCAGCGCCAGCAGCAATGACAGCAGCAGCGCGCACCCCAGCCCCAAGGCCAGCGCGCCCCATGTAGCACCCAGGCGGCTGGTGGCGATGGCGATGCCGTAGGCGCCGATGCCGAAGAACATGGTGTGCGCAAAGCTCACGATGCCCGTGTAGCCCAGCAGCAGGTCGAAGCTGGCGACCAGCACCACGAACACCAGCACCTTGGCCGCCACGTTGAGCGCCTTCACGCCCGCAAAGGCGAACGGCGCCACGGCGAGCCCCAGCAGGCAGGCCATGAGCAGCACAGCCAGCACCTTGCTGCGGGGATAGTCGCCGGAGAGGAGCCGGTTCAGCATCGACGCGCTCCTCAACGGTTGGCCACCGGGTACACGCCCTGCGGCCGCCACAGCAGGATGGCGACCATGAGCGCGATGTTGGAGAACAGCGCCACCTTCGGCAGCAGGAAGCCCGTGTAGTTGGCCATCAGGCCCACGAGCAACGCACCGATCAGCGCACCACCCGTGCTGCCCAGTCCCCCAATGATGATCACGATGAAGATCAGCACGTTCACCTGGGCCCCCATCTGCGGCACCACGTTCTGCTGGTACAGCCCCCACATCACGCCGCCCAGCCCCGCCAGCGCGCTGCCAGCCACGAACACGCCCACGAACAGCCGCCGCACGCCGTAGCCCAGGCTCTCGACCATCTCGCGGTCCTGCACGCCGGCGCGGATCAACAGGCCCAGCTTGGTGCGCGCAAGGGTCCACGCCAGCAGCGCGAACACCGCCAGCCCCACGCCAACGGCCAGCACGCGGTACTTTTCCACGGCCGCCTCGCCGACGAGCCACGCGCCCCGCATGGCCTCGGGCAACGGCAGCGGAATCTGCTGTGGTCCCCAGATGACTTTGATCAACTCCTCGCCGATGATCATCCCGCCCATGGTGATGAGGATCTGCTTGAGATGCTGGCCGTACACGGGGCGCACGATCAGGCGCTCGAATGCCAGGCCCACCGCGCCGGCCACCAGCATGGCGACGGCCATGGCGGGCAGCACGGCCACCAGGTTGCGCCACAGCGCGGCCGACCCAGTCCAGTCGCTCATCGCGCCCAGCACGCTGGTGGCGACAAACGCGCCCAGCGCGATGAACACGCCATGGCCGAAATTCAGCACGTCCATGAGCCCGAACACCAGCGTGAGGCCGGAGGCGATGATGAAGATGATCATGCCCATGGCCAGCCCCGCAACCGTGAGGGTGAGCCAGGTGCTGGCCGATCCGATGAAGGGCAGCACCGCGATCGCCAGCAGCGGTACCAGCGCCAGGGGTGTCCAGTCGATGGCTATTGCGCCCCGCCCGGTCGCTTCACTTTTAATAGCTACTCGCGCTTGCTGCATGGGCGCTACAGGCCGATTTGATTCATAACCACTCATAACGACAGCCCCAGCAGCGACTGCTGCAACGCCTCGTCCTCTGCCAATGCGGCCATGGGGCCGGCATGCACCACTACACCGTTGTCCATCACCGCCACCTGGTCGCCCAGGCGCTGGGCGAAGTGCAGGTTCTGCTCCACCAGCAGGATGGTGGTGCCGCTGGCCTTGAGCTGGGCGAAGGCGTCGATCATGTTGTTGACGATGGCGGGCGCCAGTCCCTTGCTGGGTTCATCCACGATGAGCAACTCGCGCGGCTCCACGATGGCGCGTGCCACGGCCACCATCTGCTTTTGCCCGCCGCTGAGCTTGCCCGCGGGGTGATTCCAGAACTTTTCCACGGCGGGAAAGAGCCGGAAGATCCACTCCAGCCGCGCGCTGTCCATCTGCGCCGCGGTGCGCGCGCCACGCGCGGCCAGCAGCAGGTTTTCCTTCACCGTCAGGTCGGCAAAGATGCCCATGTTCTCGGGTACGTAGGCAATGCCCTGCTGGGCAATGCGCGGCGTCTCCCAGGCCGCGATGCCCTGGCCGCCGAAGGTGATGGTCCCGGCGCTGGCGCGCCACAGACCCATGATGGTGCGCAGGGTCGTCGTCTTGCCCGCGCCGTTGCGCCCCAGCAGCAGCGTGAGCTGCCCGCGGGGCACGGCCAAATCAACGCCATGCAGGATGTGATATGCCCCGATGTGCGTGTGCACGCCGGACAGCTTCAGCAGCGGTGCGCTCATGCCTCAGCCTCCGCAGCCGACGCCGCCGTGCCCAGGTAGGCCTGCTGCACGATCGGCGACGCGATCACTGCGGCGGGCTCGCCGTCCGCGACGAGCACGCCGTTGTGCAGCACGATGATGCGGTCGGCCAGCTCGCGCACCACGTCCATCTTGTGCTCGACCAGCAGGATGGTCTTGGTCTTGTCTTTCTTGAGCGCGCGTATCAGGTCCAGGATCACGGGGGCCTCGTCATGGCCCATGCCAGCCGTGGGCTCGTCGAACATGTAGACCTGCGGGTCCAGCGCCATGAGCAGCGCCACCTCCAGCTTGCGCTGGTCCCCATGCGGCAGGCTGGCGACCGGCATGTCCTGGCGGTCGGCCAAGGCCACGGCATGCAGGATGCCCTGCGCACGGGTGGTGAGTGCGGCGTGGTCGCTCCAGATGCTCCACAGGTTGAGGCCGCGCCGGTGCCGCCCGGGCTGCGCAGCCTGCACGGCCAGGCGCACGTTCTCCAGCACCGACAGGTGTGGAAACAGATTGGTGAGCTGGAACGCCCTGCCCAGGCCGGCGCGCGTGCGCGCAGAAGGCGGCAGGCCCGTGAGGTCCTGGCCATGGAGCGACACGCGACCTGCCGTCGCCTTGAGCTGGCCCGAGATCAGGTTGAAGTACGTGGTCTTGCCCGCGCCATTGGGCCCCACGATGGCCGTGAGCGTGCCCTGCGCGAAGGCACAGGTCACGGCGTTCACCGCCACATGCCCGCCGAAGCGGATCGTCAGGTCCTGGGTGGCCAAGGCGCTCATGGGTGCGTACTTGTGTGCCAATGCCGCGGTCGGTGCGCGTCAGGGGCAGGTGCCGATCACGTAGTAATTGGTGGCTGTCTGCTTGAGCGTGGTGGTCACGAACACGTTCCACAGCCCCATGCTCTGGCCGGAGCCATTGGCGTAGGTGTAGCCGCCCTGCTGGTAGGCGCGCCCCGCTTGTGTGTGCGCATAGTTGCTGGCTGTGGTGCAGGTGCCAGGGGACTGCGTGGGCGCGAGCGTGGTGCCGTTCACGGCGTTCGACGCATCACCCTCTGCGCCGTTGGCATCCACCGCACGCACCGCCCAGCTGTAGGTGGTGGAAGCGGTCAGCGCCGAGTCGGTATAGCTGGTGGCGTAGACGGTAAGGGCGTTGGCTTTGTTGCCGTTGCGGTAGACGTTGTAGCCGTTGGCGCCAGCCACGGCATTCCAGGCCAGGTTCATGCTTGTGGCGGTGGCGCCCGACGCGCTGAGACCGGTGGGCGCTGGCAGGACCGGATCGGTGGGCGGTGGGGTGCCGCCGCCGTCGCCCGAACCTGCACCGGAAGCGATGCGATCCACCATGGCCTTGATCGCGGCCATCTGCGCGCCGCTCTTTTGCGCGAAATTGCCGCCGTACCAGCCGATCCAGTCCCAGCAGGCGTTGGGGTTGGCCAGCGATCCGCTCTTGGCGGTGCTGCGGCTGGTGTTGTCGATCCGGGTCTGCGGGAACAGCAGGATGATCTGGTTGGTATCGGCCCAGCGGCTATAGCCGGTGTTCTTGACGAACTTGTCGCCGATCTTGTCGGTGCTCTGCTGGCAACCGTGCAGCACGACGTGCAGCTTGCACTGCGCGCCGTTGGCGCAGCTTGCGGGCACGTACAGCCAGGCGTTGGCGGCCATGCCCGGGTTGCCTGCGGTATAGGCGCTTTGATCGAACTCGATGTAGTTGGCTGCCGCAGGGGCGTTGTTGCGCGCATTCAGCGCGCCATAGAAATGTGAGAGCACCGCTCCCGCGCCGTCATAACCGCAGTTGCTGATGAAGGGCGAGGTGCTGCTGCTGCATGCGTTGTTGCCCGTGCTGTCAAAGTCGGTGGGCAGCACATGCGCGGTCCCGCTGCGCTTGACGTACGTGATGTTGCCCGCGGGCACCCCATTGTTGAGGTACTGGGTCTGCAGCGCATCGGTCAGGTTGGGCCCCACGGTGTAGTCGCTGGTGCCCGTGAAGATGTAGATCTTCTGAGCAGCAATGCCGGACTTGCCATCGATGGTGCCGTTGGCGCTGTAGCTGTCGATGCTGCCCTGCATCGCGCTCTGCTGGCTGGCGCTGATGCTGGCGTTGTACATGCAGGCCGTGTAGTTGTTGTGGCCCGCGCACATGTACGGCCCCGCGGCAAAGATGCCCACGCCCATGAAGGTGGACGAGTACGCATTGCCAAGCTGGTTGGCCATGAAGCCGCCTGAGGACAGCCCTGAAACGCTGATCTTGCCCGTGTCGATGTTGTACTGGCCCAGCGGCGCCGCCGCCTGCGCCATGCCGGCGGATGCCAACGCAGCAGCGAGCAGAAAACGATGGAATGGCATGCTTTTGTCTCCTGTCAAAGGGGCGCGGTGTGCGCAAGTCCGCCCCGTGTGGCCCGGGGTTCATCGAGGAATACAAACGACGTGTGGGCGGCCGGGCGAGGCTTCGCCGGCGCGCCCTGCACGGTGGGCAATCAGCGCTTGTTGCGGATCGGTACCTGCATCTCTTGCGGCTTGATCTCGCGCACCAGTTCGGGTACGCCCCACGCAAACGCCGGGTCGTTCTTGATGCGGAAGTGGTACATGCTCTGCATGGCTTGGTGGTCTTCCTTGCGGAAGGTCATGGTGCCCTTCGGCGTATCGAAGCTCATGCCCTCCATCGCCTTGATGAGCGTATTGGTCTTCGTGTCGCCGCCGGTCTTCTTCAGCGCCGTCACGATCGCCATAGCGGCCGAGAAACCACCGGCCGTGAAGAAGTCTGGCGGCGTCTTGAATTGCTTGTAGTGCATGGACACCAATGCCTCGTTCACCGGGTTCGTCGGGATGCCGAAGTAGTAATACGTGGCGCCTTCCATGCCCGGCATGCCCTTGAACGCCGCCATCGCCGGCAGGATGTTGCCGCCCGTGGCAATCTCGATGCCGTAGCGCTTGAGATCCATGTCGTTGATCTTGAACGGGTTGCCCGCCCCGGCCCACAGCACCCAGATCACCTTCTTGCCCGGCTGGTCCTTGAGCCGGTCTATCAGGCGCTGCGCGCCCGCGGTGAAGTCGGTGGTGGCCGCGGGCAGGTATTCCTCATGCACCAGCTTGGCTGTCTTGATGGCGTCCTTGAACGCCTTGACACCGTCGCGGCCAAAGGCGTTGTCCTGCGCCAGGGTGGCGATGAGGGTGCCGGGCTTGTCGATGGCGACGGCGTTGCCGATCGCGTCCTGGCTGGAATTGCGGCCCGTGCGGAAGATGTACTTGTTCCACTTGTCACCGGTGATCGAGTCCGCCACCGCGGGCTCAACCAACAGGATCTTCTTGTATTCCTCTGCTACCGGCAGCATGGCCAGCGCCACGCCCGAGGCGCTGGGGCCCACCGCCAGGTCCGCCTTATCGTCGGAATACGCCGTTGCCAGCTGGCTCTTGCCCAGGTCTGGCTTGCCCTGGTCATCCTTCTCGATCACCACGAGCTTCTTGCCCGCCACCGCCATGGTCCCACCAGTGGCGTAATCCAGCCCCATCATCAACCCTGCCTGCGTCTGCTTGCCATAGGCTTCGAGCGGCCCGGTCTTGCTATAGACATGGGCGATGCGAATCTCGGACTGGGCCAGCGCCAACGGCGCGGTCAGAGCGGCCGCCAGGGCTGCGGCCAGGCCGCCGGCCCGCGCCGCGAGGCTGCGATGGTGCATGCGTGTCTCCTCTTTTGGGTATGACAAAAACATTGCACGCACCATGCCAGGGCGCAAGTGGCCCGACATGGTCGCCGGACAGATCACCAGACGTCACTTCGGCGACATTTTTCGCGAATTTCCAGCCGCTGCGGTTTTCTTGACTAATTTACAGACAAATTGAATGCCTTAATTTCAGGCATTTGTCTATTTATTTATCAGGGTTAGCCAAGGGCTGCCCCATCCGTTCGTAGAGCGTGGCACGGGAGATGCCCAGGTGCCGCGCCGTGGCGAGCTTGTTGCCACCATGCAATGACAGCGCTGCAGCTATGGCGCGGCGCTCCAACTCTGCCACCTGCACGGCCAATGGGCGCAGCAGCGCCGCGCCATCGTCGCCGGTAGAAACCCCGCCCGCATCGGGTGTGGGCGCTGCGGGTTCGACGCCGCTTTCGCGCAGCACCTGACGCAATTGCTCTGCATCGACGGTCAGCGTTTCGCTGCGCATGGCAGCCTGCTCCAGTACGTTGCGCAGTTCGCGGATGTTTCCGCGCCATGCCTGCGCGCCCAGCAGGGCCAGTGCATCGGGCAGCAGCTCGGGCGGGGCGATGCCATTGCGCAGAGCCAGGTCGTCGGCCAGTGCCTCCACCAGGGCCGGGATGTCGCCACGCCGCTCCCGCAGCGGTGGCACGCGGATGGGCAGCACATGCAGGCGATAGAAGAGGTCTTCGCGGAACAGGCCGTCGCGCACCAGCGCGGCCAAGTCGCGCGAAGTGGCGGCTACCACGCGCACGTCGAACGGCACGAGCTGATTGGAACCCAGGGGCTCGATTTCACCTTCCTGCAGGGCGCGCAGCAGCTTGGCCTGCAGATTGGAGGGCATGTCACCGATCTCGTCGAGGAACAACGTGCCCCCGTCGGCCAGCTTGAATTTGCCCTCCCGACCCCGCACGCTGGCACCGGTGTAGGCACCGGGGGCTACACCAAAGAACTCTGCCTCCAGCAATGTGTCGGGCACGGCGGCGATATTGACGCTCACGAAGGGACCTTGTGCCCGCGTGGAAGCCGCGTGGATGGCATGGGCCAGCAGCTCCTTGCCCGTGCCGGTTTCGCCCAACAGCAACACCGGACTCTGGGACTGGGCCGCGCGGCGCGCCTGGCGCTTCACCTCGGTGGCTGCGGGGCTGGCACCCACGAAGCTGGCGAACGTGTGCTTGGCACGGCGCACCCCCGGGCCGGCCACGGGCAGCCGGCTGCGCTGCGCGGCCAGCTCGCGCCGCGCATCGTCCAGCTCGCGCTGGAGTTGAGCAAACTTGGCAATCAGGGGCTGCAGCGTGGTTTCCGGATGGTCGAACAACACGATGCCAATGGCGCCGATCACGCGCCCATCATCCCCATGCAGGGGAATGCGGCTGACCACGAACGTGCCGGCCTTGTTCGTCAGCAGGTCCACCAGGACGGGCTGGCCCGTCTCCAGCACCTGGCGCATCTGGGTGTTGGGAATCACCTCCTCCACCATGCGGCCCACGAAGTCATGGACCGAATGCACGCCCAGGTCGGGCAGGAAGCGGCGGTAGCCCCCGTTGACCCACACGATGCGCCCGCTCAGGTCCACGAGGAACATGCCCTGGCTCATGGTGGAAAAGAGCTGGAACATGGAGCGCGCAGCCAGTTCCAGGATGCCCTGCGCATCCAGCGGCAAGGGCGAGGCGTCGGTATGCAGGGGCATGGTCGGATGGTAACGCCGGCGTTCGACGCCCATTGCAAATTAATAAGAACCATTCTCAACATAGAGCTATACTCCGCGCCTGTGCAAGCGTGCTCTCTGGTGGGGAGGTCCCGGGGGCGGCCGTCCCCCGGGCGCTGGCCGCGCTGCGCTTGCGCGGCGGTACCCGGCGCACTCTGTCTAGGGCGATGAACGAGGCAGCGATGCGCCAAGAAACATAAACACCAATCACTCTCGTTCTTATGCCCTTTACCGTCAGCGCACAGCTTCTGCACGCCCTTAACGCCCACCGCTGTTGACCGGCCCAACCATGAACGACACCCGCCTTTCCCCGTCCACCCCGCGGCCTCCCGCGCCATCGCGGCCCTCCCTCTGGCTCTGGCCGTGCGTGCTGGGCGTGCTCACCGCCAGCGGCTTGCTGAGCGCACTGGTGTCCGACCACTGGGGCGACCGCTGGTCATGGTTCGCGCTTGGCCTGCCCGTTGCCGTGATGACCTGGTGCGCGCTGGTCCCGCGCGCCAAGCCCTGCGCCGCCCTTGACTCTGTTTCCTCCCGCCCATCACAACCATGAACCGCCCCACCCCTTTAGCCCTTGCCATCTTTGTCGCGCTGCAGTCCATGGCGCATGCGCAGGGCACGCCATCCGCGCCCGAACTCCCCACCGTTGAGGTCAACGCCAGCGCCGACGCGTCGGCCCAGGGCCTGTCGCCAGCCTATGCGGGCGGCCAGGTGGCGCGCGGCGGGCGCGTCGGCATCCTGGGGACTCGCGACCCACAGGAGACGCCCTTCAGCATCACCGCGTACACCAACGAACTCATCCAGGACAAGCAGGCCCGCAGCGTGGGCGAAGTGCTGCAAAACGACTCAGGCGTGCGCATGGCGCGGGGCTTCGGCAACTTCCAGGAGGCGTATTTCATCCGCGGCTTCGTGGTCGGCTCCGACGACGTGGCCTACAACGGCCTGTACAGCCTGCTGCCGCGCCAGTACATCGCCACCGAACTGTTCGAGCGCGTCGAGGTCCTGCGGGGCGCCGCTACCTTCCTCACGGGAGCAGCGCCCTTCGGGGGCGGCGCGGGGGGCACCATCAACCTGCTGCCCAAGCGCGCGCCGAACGAGCCCTTGTCCCGCGTGACGCTGGGCACCGGGTCGGGAGGTTACGGGCACGCTGCGCTCGACCTGGCGCGCCGCTTCGGCCCCGAGGGCAGCACCGGCATCCGCGTGAATGCCGCGCTGCGCGATGGCGATACCGCCATTGATCACGAGGAAAGCCGCCTGGGCCTGCTTTCGGTGGGGCTGGACTGGCGCAGCCGCAACGTACGCCTGTCGGGGGACATCGGCTGGCAGGACAACAAACTCAAGGGTACGCGCAGCAACGTGACACTAGGCCCCCTGGCCACCAGCATCCTCGCCGCGCCCGATGCCAAGGCCAACTTCTCCCAGCCCTGGTCGTATTCCAACGAGCGCGACCTCTTCGGTACGCTGCGCGGCGAAGTCGACCTCACTCCCGACATCACCGCCTGGGGTGCCTGGGGCATGCGCCGCAGCAAGGAGGCCAATTCGCTGGCGAACCTGAGGGTAACCAACTCCGACACCGGCGCGGGCAGCGTCTACCGCTTCGACAACACACGCAAAGACCGCGTGAACACGGGCGAGCTGGGCGTGCGCGGCAAGCTGCGCACCGGCAACGTGGGACACGAATGGGTGGCTTCCGCCTCGTATTTCGACTTCGAGAAGGACAACGCCTATGTGATGGATTACGGCAACACGCTGCCCGCCAACCTGTATGGCTACACCCCCTATGCCGCTCCCGCATTCAGCGCCGGCGCGCTGCATGGCGGCGACCTGGCAAACCCCAACCTCACGGGGCGCACGCGCCTGGTCAGCTTTGCCCTGGGCGATACGCTGGCCTTCATGGACGACACGCTGCTGCTCACCGTGGGCGCGCGCCACCAGAGCATCAAGGTCCAGGACTACGCCTACGGCACCTCGGCACCGCTGGGCAGCTACGACAAGAGTCGCATCAGCCCCGCGGCCGGGGTGGTGTTCAAGGCCAGCTCCCGCCTGTCGCTGTACGCCAACTACATCGAGAGCCTGAGCCAAGGCGAAACGGCCCCGGCCACGGCCAACGGCGTTCCGGTCGTCAACCACGGGCAGCAGCTCGCGCCCTACGTTTCCAAACAGAAGGAAATCGGCGTCAAGTACGACGCGGGCCGCATCGGCGGCTCGGTGGCACTCTTCAGCACCACGCGCCCGCGTGCGCTGGTGAATGCCGACAACGTCTTCACCGCCGCCGGCGAAGACCGCCACCAGGGTGTGGAGTTCAACGTCTATGGCGAAGCCGCGCGCGGCCTGCGCCTGCTGGGTGGCGCCACCTGGCTGCAGGCCAAGCAGCGCGCCACGGGCACCGCCTCGCTGGATGGCAACCGCGTGATCGGCGTACCGCGCCTGCAGGCCAATGCCGGAGTGGAATGGGATATGCCGGGCGTGCGCGGCCTCGCCCTGGATACGCGCGTGGTCCACACCGGCGCGAGCTACGCCGACGATGCCAACACCCTGCGCCTGCCCGCCTGGACGCGCCTGGACCTGGGCGTGCGCTATCTGACCGAGGTCGGCGGCCGGCTGCTGACACTGCGCGCCCGCGTGGACAACGCCACCAACCGCAACTACTGGGCCTCTGCGGGCGGCTACCCCGGATCAGGCTACCTGGTGGTAGGCGCACCGCGCACCTTCACGCTGAGCGCCAGCGTGGATTTCTGACCCCCTACGGACGCACCAACGCCATGCTGACACCCAATACCCTCAAGACCTGGACCTGGCTGCACAAGTGGAGCAGCCTCGTCTGCACGGTCTTCATGCTGCTGCTGTGCCTGACCGGCCTGCCGCTGATCTTTCACCACGAGATCGGGCACCTGCTCGGCACCGAGGTGGAGGCCCCCGCCATGCCGGCGGACACGCCCCGCGCCAGCCTGGACCGCATCCTGGCGGTGGCCCAGGCGCAGCACCCGGACCGCGTGGTGCAATACGCCTCGCAGCCCGATGACAGCACCGACCTGTGGTTTGTGACGCTCACGCCCACGCCGGCTCCCACGGACGACTTTCGCTCCGTCGCCGTGGACGCGCGCACGGCCGAAGTGCTGGCCCAGCCGCGCTTCGACGAGGGCTTCATGTGGGTCATGCTCAAGCTCCACGTAGACCTGTTCGCGGGCCTGCCGGGCAAGCTGTTCCTCGGGTTCATGGGCCTGCTGCTGGTGGTCGCCATCATCAGCGGCGTGGTGCTCTACGCGCCCTTCATGCGCAAGCTGCAGTTCGGCGAGGTGCGCCGCGACCGCTCCACGCGCGTGAAATGGCTGGACCTGCACAACCTGCTGGGCATCGTGACGCTGGTGTGGGCCTGCGTGGTCGGCGCCACGGGGGTGGTCAACACCTGGGCCGACCTGATCGTCAAGTACTGGCAGCACGACGAGCTGACCGCGCTGCTGGCGCCCTACCAGGGCCAGCCGCTGACGCCCGTCGCCGAGCGCGGCTCCCTGCAGCAGTCACTGGACGCAGCGCTGGCCCAGGCGCCGGGCACGCGGCTGTCGTTCATTGCGTTCCCGGGCACGGCGTTCTCCAGCCCGCACCACAACACCTTCTTCCTGCGCGGTGATGCGCCGCTCACCTCGCGCCTGCTCGAGCCCGTGCTGGTCGACGCGCGCACCGCCAAGGTCACTGCCGCGCCGGAGCTACCGTGGTACCTGACGGCCCTGCTGGTGTCGCAGCCGCTGCACTTTGGCGACTACGCGGGCATGCCCATGCAGATCCTCTGGGCCGTGCTCGACATCGCCACCATCATCGTGCTGGGCAGCGGCCTGTACCTGTGGGTGGCGCGGCGCCGCACGCAGCCGCAGGGCGCGGCCGCTGCGGCCCGGCAGGAAGGCCCCGGCAGCGGGCCTGCCCCCCAGCCAGGCCCGGTGGTGGCCCGGGTGCTGCGCTAGGGCCGCGCGCGCGCCGGCGCGGGTAGCGCCGACGCGCAGCGCTCCATCAACTCACATCGTCCACGCTCTGGCGCGCATGGGCCAGGTTGCGCTCGGCCCAGCGGCGCAGCACGCGCGGCACGATGAGCACGGCCAGCACGATCACCAGCAGCGTCACGGACATGGGGCGCTGCAGGAAGATCATCCAACTGCCCTCGCCGATGGAAATCGCGTTGCGCAGCTGCGCCTCGGCCAGCGGCCCGAGGATCATGCCCACCACCACGGGCGCCGTAGGGAAGTCGAAGCGCCGCATCAGCACGCCCAGCAGGCCGATGCCGTACAGCAGGAACAGATCGAACGTGCTCTGGCGCATGCCGTAGGCGCCCACCGTGGCAAAGATCAGGATGCCGGCGTAGAGCTGCGGGCGCGGGATCCTCAGCAGCTTCACCCACAGCCCCACCATGGGCAGGTTCAGCACCAGCAGCATGATGTTGCCGATGTACAGCGACGCGATCAGCGCCCACACGAGCGTGGCCGATGTGGTGAACAGCTGCGGGCCGGGGTTCAGCCCATAGTTCTGGAAGGCCCCCAGCAGCACGGCCGTGGTGTTGCTGGTCGGGATGCCCAGTGTCAGCAGCGGGATGAGCGCCGCGGTCACCGTGGCGTTGTTGGCCGCCTCGGGGCCCGCAACCCCCTCGATCGCGCCACGGGTGCCGAACTCGGCCTTGTCCTCGCCCTTGGCCAGACGCTTTTCGGTCGCGTAGCTCAAGAAGGTGGGAATCTCCGTCCCCCCCGCCGGGATGCAACCGAAGGGCGTGCCGATCACGGTACCGCGCAGCCATGCGGGAATGGACCGGCGCCAGTCGCGCCGCGTCATGTGCACACGGCCCATTTGGTTCTGCGACTCTTCCACCCGGCCCTCGTACAGCGCCGCATACAGCACCTCGGCCACGGCGAACAGACCCACGGCCACCAGCACGATGTCGATGCCGTCCAGCAGCTCCATCTTGCCCACGGTGTAGCGGGCGGCCCCCGAGATCTGGTCCATGCCCACGCAGCCCAGCGCCAGGCCCAGGAACAGCGCCGTCATGCCGCGCAGACTGCTCTGGCCCAGCACCGCGCTCACCGTGGTGAAGGCCAGCACCATCAGCATGAAGTATTCGGGCGGGCCGAGCTTGACTGCGAACTCGGCCACGCCCGGCGCGAACAGCGTCACCACCACCGTGGCGATGGTGCCGGCGACGAACGAGCCGATGGCCGACGTGGCCAGCGCCGCGCCCGCGCGCCCGCTCTTGGCCATCTTGTTGCCCTCCATGGCCGTGACCATGCTGGCGGTCTCGCCCGGCGTGTTCAGCAGGATGGACGCCGTGGAGCCGCCATACATGGCGCCGTAATAGATGCCCGCGAAGAAGATCATCGAGGCGGTCATGTCCACCTTGGCCGTGATGGGCAGCAGCATGGCCACCGCCACCGCCGGCCCGATGCCCGGCAGCACACCCACGGCCGTTCCCAGCGCGCAGCCCACCAGGGCCCACAGCAGGTTTGCCGGCGTGATCGCCGTGGCAAAGCCTGCGAGCAATGCGTCAAAGATTTCCATAGCACTCAATCCCTGTTTGGAACGCGGCCTGCGCCGGCGCCATCGAAGCAGCCAAAGTCAGCATGCATGTGCACTCTCCCGCGCCCTGGCCTACAGCCACCCGGTGGCGGTCAGGCCCGGCAAGTTGATTGCCAGGAACTGCGTGAACAGCCAGAACACCGGCGCGGCGATGGCCAGCCCGGTCGCCACATCCACGGCCAGCACGCGCGGCGACAGCAGGCCCGTCTGCCCACCCGCGCGGCGCAGCCCCTGCACGGCCAGCGCATAGCACAGCGTGCAGCCCACGATGAAGCCCAGCTCCACGATCAGCGTCGCATTCAGCAGAAGCCCCGCCGACACCCAGGCAAAGGGCCCCCATGCCGCGTGCGGCGCGCCGCCCGGGTCGGCCGCTTGGCGGTAGCCGCCCGTGGTGGCCTCCCAGATCAGCCAGCCGCCGCACACGGCCAACACCAGGGCGCAGGCCCACGGCAGAAAGTTGGGGCCCACGCCGCCATAACCGGCGTTGCCGGGAATCTCCAGCGCGCCCCAGGCCATGGCCGCGGCCACCAGGATGACGCCGGCGCCCACGGCGGCCTGCCAGCCGGGTGAAGGCACGGCGCTTGTGGGTGGAATGGAGGGAGGGGAAGAGGAAAGCTCAGACATGGCTGCGGCCTCCGGGGAGGCGCCGCACCGCGGCGGCGCAGGTTTCAAACAAAAAACGGCCCTAGCGCTTATCCATCAAGCGCTGACAGCTCTCAAAAAAGGAGCGCCGCAGCACACTGCGGCGCCGCCGGGCTTAGACCATGCCCGACTTCACCATGGTGGCGCGCAGGCTGGCGAATTCGCTGTCCACGAAGTTGGCGAAGTCGTCGCCGGCCAGCCACGCGGGCGTCCAGCCGTTCTTCTCCAGCGCCTCGGCCCACGCCTTGCTCTTGACGGCCTTCTCCACCATTGCCACCAGCGCCTTGCGCTGCTCGGCCGTGATGCCGGGCGCGCCGTACACACCGCGCCAATTGCCGATCTCGACGTTGATGCCCTGCTCCTTGAGCGTGGGCACGTTGACGCCCTTCAGGCGCTGGCCCGAGGTCACGCCGATGGGCTTCATCTTGCCCGCGGCGATGTACTCGGAGAACTCGCTGTAGCCGCTGCCGCCCACGGTGACGTTGCCGCCCAGGATGGCCGCCGTCGCCTCCCCGCCCCCACGGAAAGCCACGTAGTTGATGCGCGCCGGGTCCACCCCCACTTCACGGGCGATCATGGCCGCTGCGATGTGCTCGGTGGAGCCGCGCGAGCCGCCGCCCCACTTCACGCTGCCGGGGTCCTTCTTGAGCTGCGCCACCACCTCGGCCATGCTCTTGAAGGGCGAGTTGGCGGGCAGCACGAAGACGTTGTATTCGCTGGTCAGCCGCGCGATCGGCGTGGCCTGGCTCAGGTTGACCGGCGGCTTGCCGGTGATGATGCCGCCCAGCATCACGGCGCCCATCACCATCAGCGCGTTCGGGTCGCCCTTGGAGCCGTTCACGAACTGCGCCAGGCCGATGGCGCCGGCCGCGCCGCCCTTGTTGTCATAGGTCACGCTGGAGGCCACGCCCGCATCCTGCAGGGCCTTGCCCAGGGCGCGGCCCGTGGTGTCCCAACCGCCGCCGGGGTTGGCGGGCAGCATCATCTTGACGGCCACGGCGGCCTGGGCCGACAGCGGCAGGCTGCCCGCGGCGGCCAGTGCCGCCAGCGACTTCAGAAAGGTATCGCGACGCATGTTGTCTCCTTGCTTGTTAGAAAAAGGGAACGCTGACCGGCGCGATGATGCGCGCGCAAGCTGTCAAACGGCTGTCCACGGCACCAGGGTTAACACCGAGATCCGCGCGCCAACCGCCACCCGCCGCAAACGCGTTCTAATCCGCGGATGCAACTGCTTCTCGTCGAAGACGACGCCACCATGCAGGCCACGCTGCAGCGCTCGCTGGCGCGCCGCGGCATGGCCGTCACCGCCCTTGCGGACGGGCGCGCCGCGCTGGCCGAATGGCGCGCGCACCCGCCCGACGCCGTGGTGCTGGATCTCACCCTGCCCGGCCTGGACGGCCTGCAGGTACTGCAACAGGCACGCGCCGGCGGCCTGCGCACCCCCGTGCTGCTGCTGACCGCGCGCGGCACCGTGGGCGACCGCGTGCTGGGCCTGAACGCGGGGGCCGACGACTACCTGCCCAAGCCCTTCGACCTGGACGAGCTGGAGGCCCGGCTGCGCGCCCTGCTGCGCCGCAGCGGCGGCGATGCGGCAGATGACAAACAGGCCTCCAACGCCCTGGTGATGGGCGCTCTGCGCTATGAAAAAGAAAGCGGCGCCATCTATCTGCACGATGCGCCCATGGACCTCACCCCGCGCGAGTTGGCGCTGCTGCGCACCCTGCTGGCCCAGCCGGGGCGCGCAGTCGCCAAGGAGCGGCTGTATGAACTGGTCTTCCCCGGCCAGAGCGAGGTGCAATACGAGGCCATCGAAGTGGTGGTGTACCGCGTGCGCAAAAACTCGCAGGCACCGGCGTGGCCCTGATGACGCTGCGCGGCCTGGGCTATCTACTCAAGCCAGAGACATGAAACGGCCCGTGAGTCGCTGCGCGCCTTCCCCCTCCAGGCAGGCGATGCCGCAGGCCCGGCCGGGCCCGCTGCACGGAGCGCGCTGGCATGGTTTGCGCCACCGCCACCGGACAAGAGCGGGCGCGCCTGTGCGCCAGGCTCCCCACCACGCGCAACGCAGCCGGGTGGCGGCATGACGCGCCCGCAGTCGCTGCGCCGCCAATTGCTCGTGGGCATCCTGCTGCCCACGCTGCTCTTCGTGGGCGTGAACACCTACAGCCTGCACCGCCAGGCGCTGGCCGCGCTGCACACTGCCTATGACCGCACGCTGCTGGCTTCGGCCAAGACCATCAGCGAGCAGCTGGACGTGCGCGGCTGGGACGACATGGCCGAGCTGCGCGCCATCGTGCCCTACGCGGCGCTGGAGGCCTTCGAGGCCGACAACCAGAGCCGCATGTTCTACCGCGTGTCCAACCTGCGCGGCGACTTGATTTCCGGCTTTGCCGAACTACCCGCCTGGCACGGCACCATCCCGCAGCGCCCGCCCTATGCGGCGCTCGTGGACTTCTATGACGACCGTTTCGCGATCAGCCCGTGCGCGTGGCCGTGCTGCTGCAGCCCGTGGCCAGCAGCGAGGGGCGCGGCATGGCCGTGATCCAGGTGGCGGAAACGCTGGAGCTGCGCGAGGCGGCGGCCCTGCAGATCCTGCACACCACGCTGGCACGCCAGGCGCTGCTGCTGGCGCTGATTGCGGGCATCGTGGTGCTGGTGGTGCAGCGCGCCACGCAACCGGTGCGCCAGCTGAGCAGCGACCTGCAGGCCCGTACCGAAGGCGACCTGGCCCCCCTTGCCGCCCCCGCCGCGCCGCGCGAGTTGCAGCCGCTGATCGACGCCACCAACGCGGTCATGCAGCGCCTGTCGCGCCTGCTCGCCCACCAGCAGCGCTTCGTGCGCGACGCGTCGCACCAGTTGCGCACGCCGCTGGCCGTGCTCAAGACGCAGGTGCAGTCCGCCCTGCGCGGCGACCTGCCGCCCACGCAGGCGCTGCAGGAAATCGGCCACACCGTGGACCGCGCCACGCAGCTGGCCAACCAGATGCTGGCGCTGGCCAAAGTGGAGCAGCTGCGCCAGCAGGGCGAGGTGCCCGTGACGCGACTGGACACAGTGCTGCGCGAGATGGCGCTCGAGCTTTCTCCGCTGATCGCACAGGGCGACCTGGACTTCGGCATCACCACCGACGCCGCGCCCATTCGCGCGCACGAGTGGATGCTGCGCGAGCTGTGCCGCAACCTGCTGCACAACGCCATACGCCATGCGCCGCCCGGCACCGAGCTCGCCGTCACGCTGCACCGCGAGGACGGTGAGGCCGTCCTCACCCTGGCCGACGCCGGCCCCGGCATCGACGACGAACTGGCGACGCGGCTGTTCCAACCGTTTTCGGCCGGCGACGTGCGCACGGGTTCGGGCCTGGGCCTGGCGATTTGCCAGGAGATCGTGCACGCGCTGGGCGGCAACATCACCCTCGCCAATCGCCAGGCGGACGGCCGCGTGCTGGGCCTGGACGCCGTGGTGCGGCTGCCACTGGCCGACGCCTGAACCGTTTTTCACGCACGCCGCCCCAGGCAAAATCACGCCGATGACGACACCACCCGATGCAATGCGCCTGGACAAATGGCTGTGGTGCGCGCGCTTCTACAAGACCCGCAGCCTCGCCGTGGAAGAGATCGGCAAAGGCCGCGTAACTGTCAACGGCCAGGCGGCCAAAGCCGCGCGTGAACTGCGCGCGGGCGACACCGTCGCGCTGCGCCAGGGCGCGGTCGCCCGCACGGTCGTAGTGCGCGCCTTGAGCAACTTCCGCGGCCCGGCACCCGTGGCGCAGCAGCTCTATGAGGAAACGCCCGAGAGCCTCGCCGCGCGCGCGCAGGCCGCCGAAGCGCGCCGCCTGGCGCCAGAGCCAGCCGCCGCGCTGCGCGAGGGCCGCCCCACCAAGCGCGACCGCCGCTCCATGGACCACCTGCGCCATGACTGGGACGACCGCTGGAGCGCCTCCATCGACGACTGAGATGGGCAGGGCTCACAGCGCCGCAGCCTGTGGCAGCCAGCCGCCAAAGCCCCACGACGCGAAGCACAGCGCGTGCCCCCACGGGCCGTGCGCTATGCCCGAAGCGCTATGCCCAAAGATCAGGCCGCCAGGCGTTCATCCTGCGCCGCGTCATGCCATGCGTCACCCTCTCCCGCCAGCAGTACCAGGTCCTGCGCGGGCCGGTCACACGGCGATGCGCGAAAGCGCACGGCAATGTCCGCGGCCGCGGGCGAGAAGAACAGCACCACGCGGTCCTCGGCCGCATCGAAGTGCGAGAACAGCGCCCGCCCCGTGCCGGGCTGCGCCATGAGGAACCTTGCCATGAAAACCTGCTGAATCTGCCGCAGGGGCTCGAAGGCCTGTTGCTCGTTGCCCAGTTGCAGCGTGTACCAATGGCTCACATCCCACCTCGTTTGCCGAAAAAAGATGCACGCATGGTAGACACGCCCGCTGCGGCGGGGCGGTTCGCCAGGGGCGCATCACGGTGTAGGACACAGCCGGCCTGACGGCGTTGCGCCGGCGCCTGGTCCCGCGCTGTCAGGCGCCCTTGGCCGCCCCGCTGACCCGGTACGGCGTAAAGCCCGCCATGTCCTCGTTCACCTCCAGCGGCCGGCCCACCGGCGGAAATGCGCGCTGCGGGCATGCGGTGCGCTCGCACACCTTGCAGCCCATGCCGATGGGCACCGGCGCCTCGGGGTCGGCCAGGTCCAGCCCGCGCGCGTAGACCAGTTGACCCGCGTGCTGCACGTCGCAGCCCAGCGCCACCGAGAAGGTCTTGCCCGGCGCGCCCCAACCGCCGGTGCTGCGCGTGACGGTGCGCGCGATCCACAGGTACACGCGCCCGTCGGGCATGCGCGCCAGCTGCCGCACGATGCGCCCGGGCTGGGCAAAGGCCTCGTACACGTTCCACAGCGGGCAGGTGCCGCCGATCTTGCTGAAGTGAAAGTGCGTGGCCGACTGGCGCTTGCTGATGTTGCCCGCCCGGTCCACGCGGATGAAGAAGAACGGCACGCCGCGCGCGCCGGGGCGCTGCAGGGTGGACAGGCGGTGGCACACCGTCTCGAAGCCCACGCCCCAGTGTTGGCCCAGGCGCTCGATGTCGTAGTGCAGCGCCTCGGCCGTCCGCAAGAAGGCGCCGTAGGGCAGCAGCAGCGCGCCCGCGAAGTAGTTGGCCAGGCCGATGCGCGCCAGCGTGCGCGCCGCCTCGCCCGACAGCGCCGCTCCCTGCACGCTGTGCTTCAGCAGGTGCGGCACTTCCAGAAAGGCCAGTTGCGTCGCCATCTGGAAAGCGCGCTGCGCGCCCTGCAGCGTGGGCGACAGGTACAGCACGCGTGCGGCGGCATCGAAGCGCCGCTGCACGGCGGCGCCCTCGCCTGCCTCATCGCCGTCGCCGCCCTGCAGCAGCGCGACACGCACACCGTGGGCCTGCTCCAGCCGCGCCTGCAGCGCGGCGCCGGCCGCGCCAGGCACCAGCCGCCACTGGGCGGCCAGGTGCTCGGCAGCGTCATCCAGCTCGGCGATGTGGTTGTGGCGCGCGAAGAAGAAGTCGCGCACCTCCTCATACGCCATGGGCGGGGTCTGCGCCGTGCTGGCCGCGCCGCCGCGCTCGTCGCCGTAGTGGGCGGCCAGCGCCTCCAGGCGCTCGCGCGCCTCGGCGCGGCCGCGGTGCAGCGCCAGCAGCACGCGCGCCACGGCGGGCATGTTGGCGGCCAGCTCGCGCACCTCGGCCAGCGAGACGGCATCGGCCGGCGCGCCGGGCGGCAGATCGGCCAGCACGTCGCGCAGGCCGGCGATCAGGCGCGCCTCGTCGCCCTCAGAAAAGTGCTGCACGTCCACGCCGAACACGGCGTTGATCTTGAGCAGCACCGGCACCGTCAGCGGGCGCTGGTTCTGCTCGATCTGGTTCAGGTAGCTGGCGGAAATCTCCAGCGCCCGCGCCAGCGCCACCTGGGTCAGGCCCCTCTCCTCGCGCAGGCGGCGCAAGCGCACACCCATGAAGGTTTTTTTCATTCCAACCTTTCGCAAACTTTGCAAAACACCCCGCAAGCCTTCGCAATCGTTCGCCAATTCAGGGCTTACGGGGGGCATCCATTGTGCGTAGATTGCGAAGCATGACAAGCCCCGCAGGCACCCTCGAAACCCGCGACATGGTCTTCCCCGCCCATGCCAACCACCACGGCACGCTGTTCGCCGGTCAGGGGCTGGAGCGCATGGCGCGCGCCGCCTTCCTGGCCGCGCGCGACGCCGCCGGCAGCGACGTGGTGATGGCCGCCGTCACCGGCGTGCAGTTCTGCGCCCCCGTGCCCGTGGGGCGGGCGCTGGCGCTGCGCGCCTGGGTCAGCCGCGTGGGGCGCAGCTCGCTCACCGTGTGCGTGCACGGCCTGGCCCAGGCCCCGGGCTGCCCGGACGAGCTGGCCCTGCAGGGCGTCTTCGAGATGGTGGCCGTGAACGCCCACGGGCGGCCCACGGCCATCGCGCATACCTACCTGAACACCCCGCCACACCCCTTCCGACAGGAGACTCCATGAGCACCACCGACACCGCAGCCGCCCTCCCGCGGGCCAAGAAATCCGTCGCCCTCTCGGGCGTGGCCGCCGGCAACACCGCGCTGTGCACCGTGGGCAGGAGCGGCAACGATCTGCACTACCGCGGCTACGACATCCTGGACATCGCCGAGGTCTGCGAGTTCGAGGAGATCGCCCACCTGCTGGTGCATGGCAAGCTGCCCACGCGCGCCGAACTGCGCGCCTACAAGGCCCGGCTGCGCGCGCTGCGTGGCCTGCCCGGCAGCGTGAAGGCCGCTCTGGAGCAACTGCCCGCGGCCAGCCACCCCATGGACGTGATGCGCACCGGCGTATCCGCCCTGGGCTGCGCCCTGCCCGAGAAAGACGACCACAACCTGGCCGGCAGCCGCGACATCGCGGACCGGCTGCTGGCATCGCTGGGCAGCATGCTGCTGTACTGGTACCACTTCAGCAACTCGGGCCGGCGCATCGCGGTGGAGACACAGGACGACTCCATCGGCGGGCATTTCCTGCACCTGCTGCACGGCGACAAGCCCTCGGACGGCTGGGTGCGCGCCATGCACACGTCGCTGAACCTGTACGCCGAGCACGAGTTCAACGCCAGCACCTTCGCCGCGCGCGTGATCGCCGGCACGGGCAGCGACCTGTATTCCTGCATCGCCGGCGCCATCGGTGCGTTGCGCGGGCCCAAGCACGGCGGCGCGAACGAAGTGGCCTTCGAGATCCAGAAGCGCTACGACACGCCCGACGCGGCCGAGGCCGACATCCGACGCCGCGTGCAAGCCAAGGAAGTGGTGATCGGCTTCGGCCACCCGGTCTACACCGTGAGCGACCCGCGCAACGGGGTCATCAAGGCCGTGGCCAAGCGCCTGTCGGATGCCGCCGGCTCGACCAAGATGTACGACATCGCCGAGCGGCTGGAGCGCGTGATGTGGCAGGAAAAGCAGATGTTCCCCAACCTGGACTGGTTCAGCGCCGTGAGCTACCACATGATGCAGGTGCCCACCGCCATGTTCACGCCGCTGTTCGTCATCGCCCGCACCAGCGGCTGGGCGGCGCACGTGATCGAGCAGCGCGCGGACAACAAGATCATCCGCCCCAGCGCCCACTACACCGGCCCCGACGACCAGAAGTTCGTGCCCATCGAGGAACGCGTTTGACAAAAACCATAGCTGGCAGCGCTTGCCGTTACTGGATTTCCAGCACTTTTTGCATGAAATCTGTTGACAGGCAAGCGCCAGCAGCTATCACAACAAGAGCACCACGATGACCACGAACACCGCCCACCGCAAACCCCTGCCCGGCACGGCGCTGCAGTTCTACGACGCGCGCGAGGCCGTCGAGCAGCTCCGCCCCGGCGCCTGGGCCACGCTGCCCTACACCGCCCGCGTGCACGCCGAGAACCTGGTGCGCCGCGCCGACCCGGCGCAGTTGCCGGACTACCTGCGCCAGCTGATCGAACGCCGGCGCGACCTGGACTTTCCCTGGTACCCCGTGCGCGTGGTGTGCCACGACATCCTGGGCCAGACCGCGCTGGTCGATCTGGCGGGCCTGCGCGACGCGATCGCCCAGCAGGGGGGCGACCCGGCGGCCGTGAACCCGGTGGTGCCGGTGCAGCTCATCGTGGACCACTCGCTGGCCGTGGAGTGCGGCGGCCATGACCCCGACGCGTTCACCAAGAACCGCGCCATCGAGGACCGCCGCAACGAGGACCGCTTTCACTTCATCGAGTGGACGAAGAAGGCCTTCGCCAACGTGCAGGTCATCCCGGCGGGCAACGGGATCATGCACCAGATCAATCTGGAAAAAATGTCGCCCGTCGTACACGTGCAGGACGATGGACAGGGCAAGGTCGCCTTTCCCGACACCTGCGTGGGCACCGACAGCCACACCCCCCATGTGGACGCGCTGGGCGTGATCGCCGTGGGCGTGGGCGGGCTGGAGGCCGAGGCCGTGATGCTGGGCCGCGCCAGCTGGATGCGCCTACCCGACATCGTGGGCGTGCAACTGCGCGGCAAACGCCAGCCGGGGATTACCGCGACCGACATCGCGCTGGCGCTGACCGAGTTCCTGCGCCAGCAAAAGGTGGTGGGCGCCTATGTGGAATTCTTCGGCGAGGGCGCGGACAGCCTCTCGATCGGCGACCGCGCCACCATCAGCAACATGTGCCCCGAATACGGCGCCACCGCCGCGCTGTTCTACATCGACGCGCAGACCAGCGATTACCTGCGCCTGACGGACCGCGCGGAAGACCAGGTGCGGCTGGTGGAGACCTACGCCAAGGCCGCCGGCCTGTGGGCCGATACCCTGCGCGAGGTGCGGTACGAGCGCACGCTGCACTTCGACCTGTCCAGCGTGGTGCGCAACATGGCCGGCCCCAGCAACCCGCACCGGCGCCTGCCCACCACCGCGCTGGTGGAGCGCGGCATTGCCGATGCCAGCATGCTGGAGAGGGCCCGCGCCGAGGAAGCCAGGGGCCTGCTGCCCGACGGCGCCGTCGTCATCGCCGCCATCACCAGTTGCACCAACACCAGCAACCCGCGCAACGTGATCGCCGCCGGCCTGCTGGCGCGCAACGCCCGCCGCCTGGGCCTGCGGCGCAAGCCCTGGGTCAAGACCTCGCTCGCGCCCGGCTCCAAGGCGGTGGAGCTGTACCTGCAGGAGGCCGGCCTGCTCTCTGATCTGCAGGCGCTGGGCTTTGGCATCGTGGGCTTTGCCTGCACCACCTGCAACGGCATGAGCGGCGCGCTGGACCCGCGCATCCAGCAGGAGATCCTTGACCGCAAGCTCTACGCCACCGCCGTGCTCTCGGGCAACCGCAACTTCGACGGGCGCATCCACCCCTATGCCAGCCAAGCCTTCCTGGCATCGCCGCCGCTGGTGGTGGCCTACGCGATCGCGGGCACGGTGCGCTTCGACATCGAGCGCGACGTGCTGGCCGTGGTGGAGGGCCGCGAAATCCGCTTGAACGACCTGTGGCCCAGCGACGAGGAGATCGACGCCATCGTCGCCCGCGCCGTGAAGCCCGCACAGTTCCGCGCCGTGTACGAGCCCATGTTCGCCATCCGCAAGGACGACGGTGAAAAGGCCGCGCCGCAGTACGACTGGCGCCCGCAGTCCACCTACATCCGCCGCCCGCCCTACTGGGACGCCGAAGGCGTGGGCGCGCTGGCCGCCTACCCGCGCACCCTCCAGGGCATGCGCCCGCTGGCGCTGCTGGGCGACAACATCACCACCGATCACCTCTCGCCGTCCAACGCCATCCTGCCCGCCAGCGCGGCGGGCGAATACCTGGCCCGCATGGGCGTGCCCGAGGAGGACTTCAACTCCTACGCCACGCACCGGGGCGACCACCTCACGGCCATGCGCGCCACGTTCGCCAACCCGCAACTCGTCAACGAGATGGCGGTGGTGAACGGCCAGGTGCAAAAGGGCTCGCTCGCCCGCATCGAGCCCGAGGGCCGCGTGACGCGCATGTGGGAGGCCATCGAGACCTACCTGCACCGCCGCCAGCCGCTGGTCATCATTGCCGGGGCCGACTACGGCCAGGGGTCGAGCCGCGACTGGGCCGCCAAGGGCGTGCGGCTGGCGGGGGTGGAGGCGGTGGTGGCCGAGGGCTTCGAGCGCATCCACCGCACCAACCTCATCGGCATGGGGGTGCTGCCGCTGGAGTTCCTGCCCGGCACCAACCGCCACACGCTGCAGTTGGACGGCACCGAAACCTACGACGTGGCCGGTGCCCTCACGCCGCGCGCCACCGTCATCCTTGTCATCCGCCGCGCGCAGGGCGAGACGCAGCAGGTGCCCGTCACCTGCCGGCTGGACACGGCCGAGGAAGTCTCCGTCTATGAAGCGGGGGGCGTGCTGCAGCGCTTCGCCCAGGACTTCCTGGCCCAATCAGCCTCCAGCGCCCGTCTGACAAGCGCAACCAGCTATTGAAACAAGAGCAAACATGGCACCACAGATCAGGATCCCCGCCACCTACCTGCGCGGCGGCACCAGCAAGGGCGTGTTCTTTCGCCTGCAGGATTTGCCCGCGGCGGCGCAGCAGCCCGGCGCAGCGCGCGACGCGCTGCTGCTGCGCGTGATCGGCAGCCCCGACCCCTACGGCAAACAGATCGACGGCATGGGCGGCGCCACCTCGTCCACGTCCAAGGCGGTGATCGTCTCGCCCTCCACCCGGCCCGGGCATGACGTGGACTATCTGTTCGGCCAGGTCGCCATCGACAGCCCCTTCGTGGACTGGAGCGGCAACTGCGGCAACCTGTCGGCCGCCGTGGGACCGTTCGCCATCGCCAGCGGCCTGGTCGCGCCCGGGCGCATTCCGCACGACGGCGTGTGCACCGTGCGCATCTGGCAGGCCAACATCGGCAAGACCATCGTCGCCCACGTACCCATCGCAGGTAGCCAGGTGCAGGAGACGGGCGACTTTGCGCTGGACGGCGTGGCCTTCCCCGCCGCCGAGGTGTTGCTCGAATTCCTCGACCCGGCCGATGGCGGTGAAGGAGGCGAAGGCGGCGGCAGTGCCCTGTTCCCCACCGGCCAGCTGGTCGATACGCTGGACGTGCCAGGCGTGGGCCGTTTGCAGGCCACGCTCATCAACGCGGGCATCCCGACCATCTTCCTGAACGCCAGGGACGTCGGCTGCACCGGCACCGAGCTGCAGGACGCGATCAATGGCGATGCCGCGACCCTGGCCCGCTTCGAGGCCATCCGCGCCTGGGGCGCAGTCAAGATGGGCCTGATCCACGACGTGGCAGAGGCCGCCACGCGCCAGCACACGCCCAAACTCGCCTTCGTCGCGCCGCCGGCGGACTACGTCGCCTCCAGCGGCACGGCAGTGCGCGCGGCCGACATCGACCTGCTGGTGCGCGCACTGTCCATGGGCAAGCTGCACCACGCCATGATGGGCACGGCGGCCGTGGCCATCGGCGCCGCTGCCGCCGTCCCCGGCACGCTGGTCCACCAGGCGGCCGGCGGGGGCCCGCGCAACGCCGTGCCGGGATCGGTGCGGTTCGGCCACCCCTCGGGCACGCTGCGCGTGGGGGCCGAGGCCGCGCTGGTGAACGGCCAGTGGCGCGTCACCAAGGCCCTCATGAGCCGCAGCGCCCGCACCCTGATGGAAGGCTGGGTGAGAGTGCCGCCAACCCCGTGAGCAACTTCGTCATGTCCCCCTTCTCCCACGCTTCGCGCGGCAAGGGGGACGCCGCCAGCGCGGCAGCGCGGCGCGGCCGGCACAGGCCCCCGCACCGCGGCCGCTAGCCCCGGCCGGGGACGCACCCGATTTCAGCAATGCATTCCATGCGCGCGCAGAGCACCCTCCCTGAAGGAAACAGCCATGCAGTCCACCAAGCAACAACTCAAGGCCCTGGCCGAAGCCCGGCGCGGCGTCATCGTGCCGGGCGCGTTCAACGCACTGTCGGCCAAGGTCATCGAAGATCTGGGCTACGAGGCCCTCTACGTCACCGGCGCGGGCGTCACCAACATGGGGTTCGGCCTGCCCGACCAGGGCTTCGTGGGCCTGACCGATATCGCCGACCACACGGCCCGCATCCGCGACGCGGTGGAGCTGCCGCTGATCGTGGACGCGGACACGGGCTTCGGCAACGCCCTCAACACCTACCACGCCGTGCGCACGCTGGAGCGCGCCGGCGCCGACTGCATCCAGCTCGAAGACCAGGTGAGCCCCAAGCGCTGCGGCCACTTCAGCGGCAAGGCCGTGATCGAGACCAGCGAGATGGTGAGCAAGATCCGCGCCGCTGTGGATGCGCGGCGCGACGGCCTGCTGGTCATGGCGCGCACCGACGCCGCCGCCGTGCAGGGCTTCGACGCCGCCGTGGAGCGCGCGCAGGCGTACGCCGAGGCGGGCGCCGACATCCTCTTCGTCGAGGCCGTCACCACCGCCGACGAGGTGCGCACCCTGCCCCAGCGCCTGCAAGTGCCCCAGCTCATGAACATGGTGATCGGCGGCAAGACACCCATCGTGGGTGCCGACGAACTGGGCCGGCTCGGCTACGGCTTCGTGCTGTACGCCAACGCCGCGCTGCAAGGCGCCGTGGCCGGCATGCAAAAAGTGCTGGCCCAGTTGCGCGACGCGCGCGAGGTGCGCGAAGACCCCACACTGGTCGCCCCGTTCGCCGAACGCCAGCGGCTGGTGGGCAAACCGTTCTGGGATGCGCTCGAAAAGAAATACGCATGAAATCAGGCGCTAGCGCTTACCTGACAAGCGCAAGCAGCTATCAAAACTACAGCAACTCCACCCCCTTGAGCGTGACGAAACTCGTCTCGCGCGTCACCCGCACGAAGTCCTGCAGGAAGGGCCTGGGCGAGAGCTGCGGCAGGCAGGCCGCGTGCAGTTCGCCGCGCAGGCCCCGCGCGCCGATGGGGCGCGCGGCCACGTAGCCCCGGTCCAGGTAGCCTTGCACCGCCCACAGTGGCAGGGCGGCCACGCCCCGGCCGCTGGCCACGAGCTGCAGCATGGCCACCGTCAGCTCGGTGGTGCGCCGGGGCGGGCGCACGCCGGCGGGCTCCAGCACCTGGCGCACGAGGTCCAGCATCTCGTCGGGTACCGGATAGGTGATGAGGGTCTGGTCCGCGAAGTCCTGCGCCTGCAGAAAGGGCTTGTCCAGCAACGGGTGGCCGTGGGCCAGCAACGCGCGGATCTCGAAGCCGAACAGGGGGTGGTAGTTCACGGCGCCCGCCTCCCCGGCGTCCAGCTCGGAGACGATGGCCAGGTCCGCCCGGCCCTGGTGCAGCAGACCCACGGGGTCGGCATGGAAGCCGCTCACGATGTCCAGTTCCACCTCGGGCCAGCGTGCGCGGAAGGCGTCCATGGCGGGCATCAGCCAGTCAAAACAGGTATGGCATTCCACGGCGATGCGCATCTGCCCGCCCTGCCCTTGGGACAGGCGCGCCACGTCACGCTCAGCCGCTTCCACCTGCGGCAGCACGGCATCGGCCAGTTGCAGCAGCCGCGCGCCGGTGGCGCTGAACTGCGGCGGCACGGACTTGCGCTCGAACAGCGGCGTGCCGTAGCGGTCCTCCAGCAGCTTGATCTGGTGCGACAGCGCCGATTGCGTGAGGTTGAGCAGCTGCGCCGCCCGCACCAGGCTGCCGCTATCACGCAGGGCCTGCAGCGTGCGCAGATGGCGGATCTCCAGGATGGATTGCATCATTAAAACTATTCATGTTGAAAAGACAAAACTTTCGTTTGAATCATAAACACACTTGGCCGACCATCGCGGTTTTCTCTTGCACAAGGACTTCCGCACCATGGCCGCTTCCCCCATCCTCACCCACACGCTGGGCTTTCCCCGCATGGGCGCGCAGCGCGAACTGAAACTGGCGCTGGAGCGCCATTGGCGCGGTGAGATCGACGCCGCCGCGCTCGAAGCCGTGGGCGCCCAACTGCGCGCACGCCA
This sequence comes from Diaphorobacter nitroreducens, assembly GCF_002214645.1. Taxonomy (NCBI): domain Bacteria; kingdom Pseudomonadati; phylum Pseudomonadota; class Betaproteobacteria; order Burkholderiales; family Comamonadaceae; genus Diaphorobacter; species Diaphorobacter nitroreducens. The sequence continues at coordinate 608,031 of NZ_CP016278.1, read as the reverse complement.
CTGGCAGGCCCAGCGCGACGCAGGCCTGGCCTTCGCGACCGTGGGCGACTTCGCCTACTACGACCACATGGCCCACCACATCCAGCTGCTGGGTTGCGAAAGCCCGCGGTTTGGCTTCACCCCCGGCACGCCGGAGCTGGCACGCTACTTCACCATGGCGCGGGGCGTGCAGACGCTGTCGGGCCATGGCGACCACGCCCCCGGTGGCACCTGCGGCGCAGGCTGTGCGCACGCGCCGCATCCCGGCGAAGGCCAGCCCGCGCTGGAGATGACGAAGTGGTTCGACACCAACTACCACTACCTCGTGCCCGAACTGCACGCCGACACTGCGTTCCGCCTGGGTAGCGAGCGCCTGTTCGCCGAAGTGGCCGAAGCCCAGGCGCTGGGCCACCGCGTCAAGGCGCAGCTTGTGGGGCCGCTCACTTTCCTCTGGCTGTCCAAGGAGAAAGGCGAAGCCCCATTCGACCGGTTGGACCTGCTGGACCGCCTGCTGCCCGTGTACGCGCAGATACTCGCGCGCCTGAAGGCCGAGGGCGTGGAGTGGGTGCAGATCGACGAGCCCATCCTGGGCCTGGACCTGCCTGCCAGCTGGACGCAGGCCTTCGAGCCCGCGTACTGGCAGCTCGGCAAGGCCGGCCCACAGGTGCTGCTGGCCACCTACTTCTCGCCCCTGGAGAACCATCTGCGCCTGGCCTGCCAGTTGCCCGTGGCCGGCCTGCACGTGGACGCCGTGCGCGCCCCGCAGGAGCTGACGGGCGTGGCCGACTGGTTGCCGGCCTACAAGGTGCTGTCGGTGGGCGTGGTGGACGGTCGCAACATCTGGCGTACCGACCCCGACGCGGCCCTGGCCCTGCTGCGCCCCGTGGCCGCCAAACACACCGGACCGCTGTGGGTGGCGCCCTCGTGCTCGCTGCTGCATGTGCCCGTCAGCCTGGCGGGCGAGGATGCGCTGGACCCCGAGCTGCGCGGCTGGCTCGCCTTCGCCACCGAGAAGCTGGACGAGGTGGCCCTGATCGCCGGCCTGCTGGACGGCCGCGTAGCCGACAGCGACCCGCGCCTGGCCGCCGCGCGCGCCGCCATCGCCAGCCGCCGTGCCAGCCCGCGCGTGCACCGCCCCGCCGTGGCCGCCCGCCTGGAGGCGGCACCCGAGGGCTGCGACCGGCGCCGCTCGCCCTTCCCCATACGCCAGCAGGCGCAGCGCGCGCGCCTGCGTCTGCCGCCGCTGCCCACCACCACCATCGGATCCTTCCCGCAGACCCCGGCCATCCGCGCCGCACGTGCAGCCCACCGCCGTGGCGTACTGGGTGAGCCCGAATACCAGGCACAGATGCGCGCCGAGATCGAACACGCCGTGCGCAAGCAGGAGGAACTGGGCCTGGACGTGCTGGTGCACGGCGAGGCCGAGCGTAACGACATGGTGGAGTACTTCGGCGAGCAGCTGGACGGCTTCGCCTTCACGGCCAATGGCTGGGTGCAGAGCTACGGCTCGCGCTGCGTCAAGCCCCCGGTGCTTTACGGCGACGTGGCCCGCCCGCATGCCATGACGGTCGACTGGACCGTCTACGCCCAAAGCCTCACGGACAAACCCCTGAAAGGCATGCTCACGGGGCCAGTGACCATCCTGCAATGGTCCTTCGTGCGCGACGACCAGCCGCGCAGCCGCACCTGCGAGCAGATTGCCTGGGCCATTCGGGACGAGGTGGTGGATCTGGAGGCCGCCGGGATCGCCATCGTGCAGATCGACGAGCCCGCCATCCGCGAAGGCCTGCCGTTGCGCCGCACAGGCTGGAAACCGTACCTGGACTGGGCCACGCGGGCCTTCCGCATCAGCGCCTGCGGCGTGCAGGACACGACGCAGATCCACACCCACATGTGCTACAGCGAGTTCAACGACATCCTGCCCGAGATCGCCGCCATGGACGCCGACGTCATCACCATCGAGACCAGCCGCTCCGACATGGAGCTGCTGCGTGGCTTCGGCAGTTTCAAATACCCCAACGAGATCGGCCCCGGCGTCTACGACATCCATTCACCACGCATACCCGGCCCGCAGGAGATGGCGCGCCTGCTGCGCAAGGCGGCCGAGGTGGTGCCCGCACGCAACCTCTGGGTCAATCCTGACTGCGGCCTCAAGACCCGCAACTGGCCCGAGACCGAGGCCGCGCTGCGCCACATGGTGCAGGCCGCGCGGGCACTGCGCTCCGCCATGGCCTCCGCTTGACGGCGGGCAACCATCAACCCTGCGCCGCGTCAGTGCATGACCCGCATCGGCTGGCATGGCGGCACAATGCGCCGCCATGCTCTATAACGCCCTCAAGCTCACCCACGTGCTGTCGATCATCGTCTGGATCGGCGGCATGGTCTTCGCCCATTTCTTCCTGCGCCCCGCCGTACAGATGCTGGAGCCGCCGCAGCGCGTGGCGCTGATGCACGGCGTGCTGCAGCGCTTCCTGGGCGCGGTCGCCATCGCCATCGTGGCCGTGCTGACGAGCGGACTGGGCATGATCGGCGCGGTGAGCATCGGCGCGGGCGGCGCCTTCTCGATGCCGCTGGACTGGACCATCATGGCGACCCTCGGCATCGTGATGATGGGCATCTTCGCCTACATCTACTTCGCGCTGCTCAGCCGCCTGGAGCAGGCCGTCGCCGCCTCCGACTGGCCGGCAGGCGGCCTGGCGCTGGCAAGCATCCGCACCTGGGTTGGCGTGAACCTGCTCATCGGCGTAGTGATTGTGGTGGTGACGCTGCTGATGTGAGACGCGCGGCGGCACCACAACGCCGCCGGCATAAAAAAACGCGCCGTGAAGGCGCGTTTTTTGTTTGGCGGAAACGGAGGGATTCGAACCCTCGATGAGGCTCTACACCCCATACTCCCTTAGCAGGGGAGCACCTTCGGCCACTCGGTCACGTTTCCAATCCCGCTATTGTAGCCTCATTTCAAGGCCATTCCGGCGAAACTTCAGGCGGCAGCCTGGTCCAGCTCGAACGCCTTGTGCAGCGTACGCACGGCCAGTTCCACGTACTTCTCGTCGATCACCACGGAGGTCTTGATTTCCGACGTGGAGATCATCTTGATGTTGATGCCCTCTTCGCTCAGCGCGCGGAACATCTTGCTGGCCACGCCCACATGGCTGCGCATGCCGATGCCAACGATGCTGACCTTCGCGATCTTGGCATCGCCCACGATTTCCTCGGCGCCCAGTTGGGGCAGCACCTTGTCTTTCAACAGATCGATGGTGCGTTGGTAGTCATTCCGATTCACCGTGAAGCTGAAGTCGGTCTTCCCTTCCTTGCCCATGTTCTGGATGATGACATCCACATCGATGTTGGCATCAGCCACCGCGCCCAGGATCTGGTAGGCGATACCGGGGGTGTCGGGCACGCCGATCACGGAGATCTTGGCTTCGTCGCGGGTGAAAGCGATGCCGGATACGACGGCTTTTTCCATTTGTTCGTCTTCCTCAAAGGTGATCAGGGTGCCGGACTTGGCTTCCTCGTTGATGTCGATGTCCCAGGACGTGAAGCTGGAAAGCACGCGCAGCGGCACCTTGTACTTGCCGGCAAATTCCACCGAACGGATCTGCAGCACCTTGCTGCCCAGGCTGGCCATCTCCAGCATTTCCTCGAAGCTCAGCGTCGTCAGGCGCCGCGCCTCGGGCACCACGCGCGGGTCGGTGGTGTACACGCCATCCACGTCGGTGTAGATCAGGCATTCGTGCGCCTTCATCGCGGCGGCGATGGCGACGGCCGAGGTGTCGGAGCCGCCGCGGCCCAGCGTGGTGATGTTGCCGCCCTCGTCGATGCCCTGGAAGCCCGTGACGATGACGACCTTGCCCGCGTCCAGGTCGGCGCGCACGCGCTTGTCGTCGATGGACTCGATGCGCGCCTTGGTATAGCTGTTGTCGGTGCGCACGGGCACCTGCCAGCCGGCGTAGCTCACCGACTCCATGCCTTCGGCCTGCAGCGCGATGGCCAGCAGGGCCGACGAGGCCTGCTCACCCGTGGCGGCCAGCATGTCGAGCTCGCGGTGGTAGGCGGAGGTAATGCGCGAGGGCGTGAGCTCCTTGGCCAGGCCCAGCAGGCGGTTGGTCTCGCCACTCATGGCGCTGGGTACCACCACCATCTGGTGGCCGGCCCGCGCCCACTTGGCCACGCGCTTGGCGACATTGCGGATGCGCTCGGTGGAGCCCATCGAGGTGCCGCCGTATTTATGAACGATCAGTGCCATGGAATTTCTGGAATGGCAGGGACGCAGATGCGCGGCGCTATTGCAAAAGCTGTTCTGGCGCGCCGCCGTCCCGTGCGGAAATGGGGACCAAAACCTGTTGATTGTACCAACCGAGCACCTCCGCCTCGCGGACCACATAGCCCTCGCCCACCTTCAGGTGAATGCGGTGCCCGCGCGTGGCACATGCGGCCAACTGGTCCAGCAATTCGTTCAGCTGTGCGGCCGTAGGCGTGGTGGCGTGGTGCACACGCAGCCAGTGGCGCAGCACGTTCGCCTGGCGCGCCCTTCCCAATGCACGCAGCGCCGCAATGCGGGGCGGCTGGCCGATGGCCGCTGCATCGGCGGCGGCCAGTTCCCGCAGCAGCTCGCTGGCCTGCGCCGCATGCTCGCAACTGCGCGCAAAGGTGTCACGAAACTGCGGGAACGCCTGCTGCAGCGCCGGCAGTAACTGGCGGCGGATGCGGTTGCGCGTGTAGCGCTCGTCGGCGTTGGTCGGGTCTTCCACCCAGCGTTCGCCATGCGCGACCAGCCAGGCGCGCACGTCGGCGCCTGCCACGCGCAGCAGCGGCCTGCACCAGTCCATGCCCGCGCGCTGCCACTGCGCCGGCATGGCGGCAAGCCCGGCTACGCCCGCGCCCCGCGATAGGGCGAGCAGCAATGTCTCGACCTGGTCGTCCGCATGCTGCGCTAACGCTATTGTTTTTATAGCTGCTTGCGCCTGACAGTCAAGCGCCAACGCCTCAAGAGCCTTGTAGCGTGCCTGGCGCGCCGCGTCTTCGGGGCTTTGCCCGGCGGCGTGGCGCGCATCCACGCGGCGCACCCACAGCGGTATGCCCAGCCGCTCACACAAGGCCACGCAATGCTGCTCAAACCCGTCGGCCGCCGCCTGCAGTCCATGATGCACGTGGAAAGCCACCACCTGCCCCGGCCAGCGCGCTGCGCAGGCCAACAGCAGTGCCGTCGAATCTGCGCCGCCGCTGAGGGCCACGGCCAGGGGCAGACGGGGCCGGAAGGCCGCGACTGCGGCGTCGAACGACTGGGTCAAGCGTCCCTCCTGCGGCGGCAGTGCGGGCGCGGTGGCGTATGGGCAGGCATGGCGACCCGATTATCGGCGCGCGCCAGCGCCCCGCCACGCTAGCGCTGCAGTGCCAGCGGCGCCGACCGACCGGCGCTTGCGGCCTCGTCGTGCAGCCGGAAGGTGCCCACCACGTCGGACAGGCGCACAGACTGGTCTTTGAGGCTGGCCGCCGCTGCGGCGCTTTCTTCCACCAGTGCGGCGTTCTGCTGGGTCATCTGATCCAACTGCGCCACGGCCTGGCCTACCTCGCCAATGCTGGTGCTTTGCTCGTTCGTGGAGGCGGTGATCTCGGCCATGATGTCCGTGACGCGCTGCACCGACTGCACGATGTCTGCCATGGTGGTGCCCGCATCGTTGACCAGCCGCGAGCCCTCTTCCACCTGCGCCACCGACGAGCCGATCAGCGCTTTGATCTCGCGCGCGGCCTCGGCGCTGCGCTGCGCCAGGTTGCGCACCTCGCCCGCCACCACGGCGAAGCCCCGGCCCTGCTCGCCCGCGCGCGCGGCCTCGACGGCCGCATTCAGCGCGAGGATGTTGGTCTGGAAGGCAATGCCATCGATCACGCCAATGATGTCGTTGATCTTGCGCGACGCCGCATTGATCTGCTCCATGGTGCTGACCACGTTGCCCACCACGGTGCCGCCGTGCTGGGCCACCCCCGCCGCCTGCGCCACCAGTTGGTTGGCCTGGCGGGCCGCGTCGGCGTTGTGGCGCACCGTCTCGGTGAGCTGCTGCATCGAGGCGGCTGTCTGCTGCAGGCTGGAGGCCGTCAGCTCGGTGCGGCTGGACAGGTCCTGGTTGCCCGTGGCGATCTCTTCCGACGCCAGACGCACCGACTGGCTCGCCTCCCGGATCTGCGCCAGCACACCCGAGAGCTTGGTGGCAAAGTTGTTGAAACTGCCCGCGATCTGCGCGAGTTCGTTCTCACCCTGTGCGTCGATGCGGCGCGACAGGTCGCCGTCGCCCTCGCCAATCTGGTGCATGGCGTCGCGCACCTGGGTGAGTTGGCGCAGGCGCCGCGCCAGTACGCCAGCCAGCAGCAGGGTGGCGATCACCAGTACCGCAATGCCGGCCACCAGCGAAACGCGCAGCATGCTGGAGATCGCGGCCAGCGCCTCGTCACGGTCCTGGGCAATCACCAGCATCCAAGGGGTGTCCGGAACCTTGGAGACATGCAGCAGCATGGGCCGGCCCTGCAGTTCCATGGCCTGCAGCGCGCCGCTTTGCGCAATGCCGGCCAGGCCCTGCGCCGACAGCGCGGGGGCGATGTCGGTCGCCTGCTTCAGCGCCAGCTTGGCGTCGGGGTGGGCGATGATGGCGCCGTCGCCTCCGACGAGAAAGGCGTAGCTGGACGGTGTGGGCTTGATGGAGGTGACGTTGGCAATCACCGCAGCCAGCGAAACGTCGCCGGCCATCACGGCCTTGACGCGGCCCCCTTCGCGGGCGGCGCGCGCGAAGGTCACCACCAGGCCGTTGCCGCCCGCGTCCGCATACGGGGCGGTGAGAACGCTCCCGCTGGCCTGGGCGGCTTGCTGGTACCAGGGCCGTGTGGTGGGGTCGTAATCGGGCGGCAGGTTCTGGGGCGACGAAAACGCCGTCCGCTTGTCGGCGTAGCCAAAGTAGCTGACCAGGAAGTCCCCCGCCTTGGACAGCATCAGCAGCGCCTTGGGAGGCTGCTCGTCATCCAGCGCCGCGCCTGCGGCTTCCACGATGGCGGCCTTGGCGTTGGCCCAGGTGCGCAGCGTTTCCACATGGCTGTGCGCGAGCAGCTGCGTTTCGGACGCCAGCGACGCATGGGCGTGCGAGCGGGCAGTCCACAGATTCGCCGCCGAGAGCGCGACCAACGCCACCACCAGGCACGCCAGCGACACCAGCAGAATCTGGCCCTTGAGAGACTTCCACAGAGACATACGTAACCCTTCTTTCCTGCGCCGATGCGCGTCCGCACGAGGAAAGATAATACGTTTTGATACAAGTAAGTGACAAAAAAAGGCGGGGATTCCCCCACCTTTTTCAAGGATCGGCGCGTCGCTGACTGCGCGTGCGCCTCCCGCCTTAGCGGCTGTCCGCCTTGGTGTCCGTGAAACGGCCGTAGCTCTGCAGACGCTCGTAGCGGCGGTCCTGCAGTTCCTTGGGCTTGAGGTCCGACAGCTGGCGGTAGGCGTCGCCCAGGGCACGCTTGAGGAAGGCGGCCATCTGCTTGTGGTCGCGGTGCGCGCCCCCCACGGGCTCGTTCACGATCTTGTCCACCAGACCCAGGGCCTTCAGGCGGTGCGCCGTGATGCCCATGGCCTCGGCGGCATCCTGCGCGCGGTCGCTGGTCTTCCAGAGGATGGACGCGCAGCCCTCGGGGCTGATGACCGAGTAAATCGAGTATTGCAGCATGATGACCTGGTCGGCCACGCTGATGGCCAGCGCGCCGCCGGAGCCGCCTTCGCCGATCACCGTGGTGATGATCGGCACTTCCAGCTGGGCCATCTCGTAGATGTTGCGGCCGATGGCTTCGGACTGGCCGCGCTCCTCGGCGTCGATGCCGGGGTATGCACCGGGCGTATCGACAAAAGTGAACACGGGCAGCTTGAACTTCTCGGCCGTCTTCATCAGGCGCAGGGCCTTGCGGTAGCCCTCGGGCCGGCTCATGCCGAAGTTGCGCGCGGTGCGCTCCTTGGTGTCGCGGCCCTTCTGGTGGCCCAGCACCATGCAGGCGTGGCCGTTGAAGCGCGCGAGGCCCCCCACGATGGACTGGTCGTCCGCGAAGTGCCGGTCGCCGTGCATTTCCACGAAATCCGTGAAGATCTCGCGCACGTAGTCCATGGTGTACGGGCGCTCCGGATGGCGCGCGATCTTCGTGATCTGCCAGGGGGTCAGGTCACTGTAGATGTCCTTGGTGAGCTGCAGGCTCTTCTTGCTGAGCTGGTCAATCTCCTCGGAGATGTCCACCGCGCTCTCGTTCTGCACATAGCGCAGTTCTTCGATTTTGGATTCCAGCTCGCCAATGGGCTGCTCGAAGTCCAGAAAGGTCTTTTTCGCCAACTTGTTTTCTCCTCGGGGCGGTGCCCGGTACCGGCCGCCCTGCGTTGTTCAGTAGTCCACCGGCAGGGGGGCGAGCGACCGCCAAATATACCAACTCGCCACGCTGCACCAGGGTTTCCACGCATCAGCCACTTCGCGCGCATCGCTGCGGCTGACCGGGTCGCCCGAAAAATAATGCTGGCTGATGCCCTGGATCAGCGTGGCATCGTCCAGCGGCAGCACGTTCGGCCGCGCCAGATGGAAGATGAGGAACATATCCGCCGTCCAGCGGCTGATGCCGCGGATCGCCACCAGCTCGGCAACGATGGCCTGGTCGTCCATCTGGTCCCACTGCTTCACGTGCAGCCGGCCGCTGTCGAAGTGCAGCGCCAGGTCCACCAGGTACTCCACCTTGCGTGCCGACAGGCCGGCCGCACGCATGTCGTCCACCTTGAGCTTGAGCACGCTGCGCGGCGTCATGCTGCGCGACAGCGCGGCGAACTGGTCCCACACCCGCTGCGCCGACGCCACCGACACCTGCTGGCCCACGATGGAGCGCGCCAGCGTGGTGAAGGCGTCGCCGCGCTGGCTCAGGGCCACGTTGCCCACCTGGGGAATCAGGCGACGCATCACACGGTCCTTCTTGGTCAGATGCCGGCAGGCCTCTTCCCAATAGCTGGGGGGCGTGAGGGACGGAGGTGCATCCGCTATTTTTTTAGTAGCTGCCACCACTTACCCCACAAGCCTTACATGCCAATTTAAATCGAAACCCATTTACTGAGCCGCCTCCCAGGTCGTGCCCGAGGCGGAGTCCTTGAGCACGATACCCTGCGCCAGCAGATCATTGCGGATGCGGTCGGCCTCGGCGAAGTTCTTGGCTGCCTTGGCGGCGGCGCGCGCGGCGATCTGCGCCTGGATGGCCGCCTCGTCCAGCCCGGCGCCTGCTTTCAGAAAGTCCTGCGGATCCGCCTGCAGCAGCCCCAGGTGGCCGCCCAGCGCCTTCAGCAAGCCCGCCGCGGCGGGCGACTTGCTGCGGTTCACCTCACCGGCCAGGTCGAACAGCACGGCCACCGCTTCGGGGGTGCCGAAGTCCTCGTCCATGGCCGCCTTGAAGCGGGCGGCGTAGCCTTCGGCCCAGTCCACCTCGACCGGGGCCGGTGCCACCAGGCTCAGCGCGGTGTACAGGCGCTTGAGCGCGGCACGCGCATCGTCCAGGTGCACGTTGCTGTAGTTCAGCGGGCTGCGGTAGTGGCTGCGGACCACGAAGAAGCGCACGGTCTCCGCGTCGTATTCCTTGAGCACATCGCGGATGGTGAAGAAGTTGCCCAGACTCTTGGACATCTTCTCGTTGTCCACGTTGATGAAGCCGTTGTGCATCCACAGCCGCGCGAACGGTTTGCCCGTGGCGCCCTCACTCTGGGCGATCTCGTTCTCGTGGTGCGGAAACTGCAGATCGGCGCCGCCACCGTGGATGTCGAAGCTCTCGCCCAGCAGCGCGCAGCCCATGGCGGAGCATTCGATATGCCAGCCCGGGCGCCCCTCGCCGAAGGGGCTGCGCCACTTCACATCGGCCGGCTCCTCGGGCTTGGCGGACTTCCACAGCACGAAGTCCAGCGGGTCGTGCTTGCCGTCCTGCACGGCCACACGCTCGCCGGCATTCAGCTCGTCCAGCGACTTGCCCGACAGCTTGCCGTAGCCGGGGAACTTGCGCACCGCATAGTTCACGTCGCCGTTGCCCGCCTGGTAGGCCAGGCCCTTGCCCTGCAGCGTACCGATCATGTCCAGCATCTGCGGCACATAGGCGGTGGCGCGGGGCTCGTGCGTGGGACGCTCGATGCCCAGCGCGTCGGCGTCCTGGTGCAGCGCGTCGATCATGCGGTCGGTCAGGCTGCGAATGGTCTCGCCGTTCTCCACCGCGCGCTTGATGATCTTGTCGTCGATGTCGGTGATGTTGCGCACGTAGGTCACCGCCAGGCCGGATGCGCGCAGCCAGCGCTGCACCACGTCGAAGGCGATCATGGAGCGCGCATGGCCCAGGTGGCACAGGTCGTACACGGTCATGCCGCACACGTACATGCGCACATGGCCGGGTTCGAGCGGGGAAAACTCCTCCAATGCACGCGACAGCGTGTTGTAGATACGCAAGCTCATGGATGACGGGTCCAGGGAATCGGTGGGGGCGGATGGGTGCGGTGCGCGCCCGGTGCGGCGCGCGCGACTCAGGGCGGGTGCGCGCGATGGGCGGTGCCGCGGGGCGTGCAGGCGGTCTGCCGCAAGGGCGGCGGGCCCGCCATCAGGAGCGGCAACAGCGTACCGGCATGACAAAACCCCTCCGCTACAATCGGCCGCAGTATAAGCCCGCACCGCGGCCCGACCGCGCTGCTCCGTCTCTCCAACCCCTCCTCCATGACTCCTGCACGCCGACCCGCCCTCCGCTGCCTGCATCTGCTTGCCGCCACTGTGGCCCTGCTCGCAGCTTCATGGGCCCAGGCGGACGAGTACGCCGACATTTCCCGCCTGCTCCAGCTGGGCAAGCCCGCCGAAGCCATCGTGAAGCTGGACCAGCGCCTGGCCGCCACCCCGCGCGATCCGCAGTTGCGCTTCCTGCGCGCGGTGGCGCTGGCCGATTCCGGCAAGCCTACCGAAGCCATCGATGCCTTCGTGCAGCTGACCGAGGAATACCCCGAGCTGCCCGAGCCCTACAACAACCTGGCCGTGCTCTACGCCAGCCAGAACCAGTTGGAAAAAGCCCGCGCGGCGCTGGAGACGGCGATCCGCACCAAGCCCGACTACGCCACCGCCCACGAGAACCTGGGCGACATCCACGCCAAGCTGGCCAGCCAGTCGTATCTGCGGGCGCAACAGCTGGACCGTGCCACGGCCGCCTCGGTGGCGCCCAAGCTCAAGCTGCTGCGCGAGCTGTTCGCCGCCGAATCGAAACCCGCCGCAGCCCAGGCCGCCACCCCGGCCAGCCGCTGAGGCACGCCGTCTTGCGCGCCGGCCCCGACCCCGCATAGCCGGGCGCCGCGGCCCCCCTACCCCTTTCGATCAAGGAGCAACCATGATTTCCAGAAGAAATATCACCCAAACGCTTGCTGGATGTGCGCTAGCAGCTATTTTTACAGTAGCAAATGCCCAGACCGCCGGTGCCGCAGCACCCCAGGTCAAGCTCGCCACCAGCCTGGGTGACATCGTGGTGCAACTGGACCCGGCCAAGGCGCCCAAGACGGTGGAGAACTTCCTGGCCTACGTGGCCGACAAGCACTATGACGGCACGGTCTTTCACCGCGTGATCGATGGCTTCATGGTCCAGGGTGGCGGCTTCACGGCCGACATGCAGCAAAAGCCCACCAAGGCCCCGATCCCGCTGGAAGCCGCCAACGGGCTGAAGAACGACAAGTACACCATCGCCATGGCCCGCACGGCCAACCCCAATTCGGCGACCAGCCAGTTCTTCATCAACGTGGCGAACAACGCCATGCTCAACGCGCCCCAACCCGACGGCCACGGCTACGCCGTATTCGGCAAGGTGGTGAGCGGCACCGAGGTGGTGGACAAGATCAAGGCCGTAGCCACCGGCAACCGCGGCATGCACCAGAACGTGCCCACGACCCCCGTGGTCATCCAATCTGCAACCCTGGTCAAGTAACCTGAAAGGACACCCGCCATGAGCAACCCGCAAGTCGAACTGCACGTCACCATCAACGTTGCCGAGACGGCCACCCAAGGCGTCATCACGCTGGAACTCGACGCCGTGAACGCCCCCAAGTCCACCGCCAACTTCCTGAACTACGTGAACAAGGGCTTCTACGACGGCACGATCTTTCACCGCGTGATCAAGAACTTCATGGCCCAGGGCGGCGGCTTCACGGCCGACATGAAGCAAAAGCCGACCGACGCGCCCATCGAGAACGAGGCCGCCAACGGCCTGAAGAACGACAAGTACACCATCGCCATGGCCCGCACCGGCGACCCGCACAGCGCCACGGCACAGTTCTTCATCAACGTGGTGGATAACGCCTTCCTGAACCACACCTCCCCCACACCCCAGGGCTGGGGCTACGCCGTGTTCGGCAAGGTGGTCAAGGGCGAGGACGTGGTCGACGCCATCAAAAAGGTGCGCACCACGCGCAAGGGCTTCCACGACGACGTGCCCTTCGACGCCGTGGTGATCGACAAGGCTGTGGCGCTGTAAGCCCTGCGATGACACCATCCGTGCCGCCGATGGACGAGCTGGCCGCGCCAGCCGCGTGGCGCACGGTGGACTTCATCTCCGACCTGCACCTGGAGCCGGCCCAGCCCTCCACGGTGCAGGCCTTGCGGCAGTACCTGCACAGCACGCCCGCCGACGCGGTGTTCCTGCTGGGCGACCTGTTCGAGGTCTGGGTGGGCGACGACGCCATCGACGAGCCGGGCAGCTTCGAAGGCGCCTGCTGCGCCCTGCTGGCCCAGGCCGCGCATGGGAGGCCGCTGTATTTCATGCACGGCAACCGCGACTTCCTCGTGGGTGAGGGCTTCACGCGCCACACGGGTATACCCGTGCTGGCCGATCCCACGGTGCTCACGTTCGCTGGCCGGCGCTGGCTGCTGTCGCATGGCGATGCGCTGTGCCTGAACGATGTGGAATACCAGCGCTTTCGCATCCTGGCACGCAACCCGCAATGGCAGGCCCAGTTGCTGGCGCGCCCGCTGCACGAGCGCCGCGCACAGGGCCGCAGCGCCCGCAGCGAGAGCGAGGCGCGCAAGCAGGCCGGCGCCGCGGTCTATGCCGATGTGGACAGCCCGGCCGCCATCGAGTGGCTGCGCGCCGCGGGGGCCCAGGCGCTCATCCACGGCCACACCCATCTGCCGGCAGACCATGTACTGGCCCCCGGCCTGGCGCGCCACGTGCTCACGGACTGGGACCTGGACGCCCACCCGCCGCGCGCCGGCGTGCTGCGCCTGACGGCCGAGGGCTTGCAGCGCCTGCCGCTCGTCCCCACGTAGCGGCATGGCACGTAACCGCGCACCCCTGCACTTCCTTCGCCAACTGGCCCTGCGCGTACGCGCCTCCGTGGCCCCCCTCCCCGACATCTCCGCGCAACTGTGGTTGCAGACCCTGCGGCGCTACCCATTCCTGCAAGCGCTGCCACTGCATGACCAAGGCAAGCTGCGCGCCCTGAGTGCGCTGTTCCTGGACCGCAAGGAGTTCACCGGCGCCCATGGGCTGGTGGTGACCGATGCCATGGCGGTCTCGATTGCGGCCCAGGCCTGCCTGCCGCTGCTGCACTGGGGCGCTCCCGAGCGTGCGCTGGCCTGGTACGACGACTTCGTAGGCATCGTGGTGCATCCGGCCGAGGCCGTGGCGCGCCGCCAAGCCGTGGATGCCGCCGGCGTGGTGCACCACTACGACGAGGTGCTGTTGGGCGAAGCCATGGAGCGCGGCCCCGTCATGCTGAGCTGGCCCGCCGTGGACGGGGCCGGCCAGGGCGGACCGGACGGACAACCGGTCGCTACCAGCGTGGTGATCCACGAGTTCGTGCACAAGATCGACATGCGCAACGGCCCGGCCGACGGCTGTCCGCCCTTGCCTCCGGGATTCATGGGCACGCGGGGCGCGCGCGCCGCGCACGCGGCCTGGCGCGACGCCTGGGAGCCCGCGTACGAGCAGTTCCGCGAGCAGATCATCATCGCCGAGCGTTTCGGCGGCGCATGGCCGTGGCTGGATGCGTACGGCGCCACCGCGCCCGCGGAGTTCTTCGCCGTGGCCTGCGAGGCGTACTTCGTGCACCGTGAACGTTTCGGGCAGGAATTCCCCACCCTGCTGCCCGTGCTGGATGCGTTCTTCGGCCGGCCCCTGTCCGGCTGAGGCGGCTTCGTTCCCGCCCCTCAACCGCCCGTCAGCGCGGCCCGCGCCGCCTGCGCAATGCTGGCGGCATCGACCCCAAAGTACGCACGCAGCGCCGCCCGCGTGTCGCTGCGGCCAAAGCCATCCGTGCCCAGCGTGCGGTAGCGGCGCCCCTCGGGCACATAGGCGCGCACCGATTCGGGCACGGCCCGCACATAGTCCGTGGCGGCAATGATCGGGCCACTCGTTCCCTCCAGTACCTGCGTAAGCCAGGGCTTGGCATCGCCTGCATCCCCCCTGTCACGCCCGGCCTCACAGGCCATGCCGTCGCGCGCCAGCTCGCTCCAGCTCGTCACGCTGACCACGGTGGCCGCGATGCCCTCCTCGGCCAACAGCTGCGCCGCCTTCACGACCTCGGTAAGGATCGCGCCGGAGCCCAGCAGGGTCACCGATTTTTGAGATGGAATCGGCTCCTCACGCCCTTCCAACGGGCGCGAATAGCTATTGAATACATAGCATCCACGCAGCACCCCTGCATGCGCCTCGGCCGGCAGGTCCGGCTGGGCGTAGTTTTCGTTCATGAGCGTGACGTAATAGAAAACGTCGCGCTGCTCGGTGACCATCTCGCGCATGCCGGCGTCCACGATCACGGCCAACTCGCCCGCATAGGCCGGGTCATAGGCCTTGCAGTTGGGGATGGTGGCGGCCACCAGGTGGCTGGAGCCGTCCTGATGCTGCAGGCCCTCGCCGCCCAGCGTGGTGCGGCCCGAGGTAGCGCCCAGCAGGAAGCCGCGCGCGCGCTGATCGGCGGCGGCCCAGATGGCGTCGCCCACGCGCTGAAAGCCGAACATCGAGTAGTAGATGTAGAACGGCAGCATGGCCAGGCCGTGCACGCTGTAGCTGGTGGCGGCGGCCGTCCAGCTGGCGATGGCACCGGCCTCGCTGATGCCTTCCTCCAGGATCTGCCCATCCAGCGCCTCGCGGTACGAAAGCACCGAGCCGATGTCCTCGGGCGCGTAGCGCTGGCCCACGCTGCTGTAGATGCCCACCTGCTTGAACAGGTTGGCCATGCCGAAGGTGCGTGCCTCGTCGGCCACGATGGGGACGATGCGCGGGCCCAATGTGGCGTCCTTCAGCAGCGTGCCGAGCATGCGCACGAAGGCCATGGTGGTGCTCATCTCCTTGCCATCGGCCGCCAGCGCGAACTGCGCATAGCTGGCGAGGGGCGGCACGGGCAGCACGTCGCACACCGTTTCGCGCCGCGGCAGGTAGCCGCCCAGGGCCTGGCGTTGGCGGCGCAGATACTGCATCTCGGGGCTGTCGTCCCCCGGCTTGTAGAACGCCAGTCCGGTGGCCTGCGCGTCGCTCAAAGGCAGGTTGAAGCGGTTGCGGAATTCGATGAGGTCCGAATCCTGAAGCTTCTTCTGGCTGTGCGTGGTCATCTTGCCCTGGCCGGCCTGGCCCATGCCGTAACCCTTCTTGGTGTGCGCGAGGATCACCGTGGGTTGGCCGCGGTGGCGCGCGGCGGCAGCATAGGCCGCGTGGATCTTCACCAGGTCATGCCCGCCGCGCTTCAAGCGGTCGATCTGCTCGTCGGTCATGCCCTGGGCCAGCGCGGCCAGTTCAGGGTTCTGGCCGAAGAAGTGGTCGCGGTTGAAGCGCCCGTCCTTGGCGGCAAAGGTCTGCATCTGGCCGTCCACCGTGCCTTCGAGCGTGCGCACCAGCGCGCCGGTCAGGTCGCGGGCGAACAGGCCGTCCCAGTCGCTGCCCCAGACCAGCTTGACCACGTTCCAGCCCGCGCCGGCAAACAGGCGCTCCAGCTCGTCGATGATGCGGCCGTTGCCGCGCACCGGCCCGTCCAGGCGCTGCAGATTGCAGTTGACCACCCAGACGAGGTTGTCCAGCCCCTCGCGCGCGGCGAGCGTGAGGGCGCTCATGGATTCGGGTTCGTCCATCTCGCCGTCGCCGAACACGCCCCACACCTTGCGTGCGGAGCAATCCAGCAGGTTGCGGTGCGTGAGGTAGCGCATGAAGCGCGCGTGGTAGATGCTGCTGATGGGGCCGATGCCCATGGAGCCGGTGGGGAACTGCCAGAAGTCCGGCATGAGCCAGGGATGCGGGTAGCTGGAGAGGCCACGCACGCCCTGCGCCGGGGCGGTGATCTCCTGGCGGTAGTGCATGAGGTCCTGCTCGCTCAAACGCCCTTCGAGGAAGGCGCGCGCGTACACGCCGGGCGCGCTGTGCGGCTGGAAAAACACCAGGTCGCCCCGGTGCTGGCCTTCGCCCAGACCCTCGCGGGCGCGGAAGAAATGGTTGAAGCCACTCTCGAACAGGTCGGCCGCACTGGCGTAGCTGGCAATGTGGCCGCCAAGTTCACCATAGGCCTGGTTGGCGCGCACCACCATGGCCAGCGCGTTCCAGCGCATGATGGACGCCAGACGCTCCTCGATCGCCAGGTCGCCGGGGAACACCCCCTGCTCCTGCACGGACACGGTGTTCACGTAGGGCGTATTCAAGCCGGGGCGCCAGTCCACGCGTAATTGGCCGGCCAGCCGGTTCAGCTCGTCCAGCAGAAAGCGCGCGCGCTCAGGCCCTCCCGAGGCCACCAGGGCCTGCAGGGCGTCGCGCCATTCGGCGGTTTCCTGGGGGTCGGTATCGGGGCTGGCCGCGGCAGCGAGGGTAGCCAGTGTTGCGAGGGGCGTGGGGGCGTTCATCGCGCCACTGTAGGCCCCGCATACCGAAATAGGATGCCGATTCACACGATGTTTCACCCCCCATCGGCACAATATGCCGTTCACGGAATGATTTTCAGCATATGAAGCTTGACGCTACCGATTTGCGCATCCTGGCCGAATTGCAGGCCGATGGCGCGCTGTCCAATGTGGAGCTGGCGCGGCGCGTGCACCTGTCGCCCTCACCCTGCCTGGCCCGGGTCAAGGCGCTGGAGGCCGCTGGCGTCATCAGCCGGTATGTGGCGCTGGCCAATGCCACGGCGCTGGGGCTGGGGCTCAATGTGTTCATCAACATCAGCCTGAAAAGCCAGAGCAAGGAAGCGCTCTCGGCCTTCGAACAGCGCATCGCCGAGCATGACCAGGTGATGGAGTGCTACCTGATGACGGGCGACAGCGACTACCTGATCCGCGTGGCGTTGCCCGACATTGCGGCGCTGGAACGTTTCATTCTCGAGCAGCTCACGCCCATCCCGGGCATCGAGAAGATCCGCACCAGCTTCACGCTCAAGCAGGTGCGCTACAAGACGGCGTTGCCTCTGCCCACGCCGTAGCGGTCAGCGGCTGGCAGGCGGCGTCGCCTGCGCCGGTATGCGCGCGACGTTGCCCGCCGCCATGTCTCCAGTGGCCACGCGGCGGCGCAGCTCGGCCAGCACGGCCTTCAGGCGGCGCGCATTCTCAGGGCCCATGCGCACCAGCATCTTCTGACCGCTGGAGAGTGCCTGCAGTTGGGGGTCCACGAATTCGTAGCGCACCCAGGGCCGGGTGGACGGCACCTCGCCCACCACGGGAACCAGCCGCACCTGCAAGGGCCCCGCCGGCTCGGGCGCGGCGCGCAGGTGGTCGAGTACCGCCACAAGGCGGTCGTTGAAGTAGCGCCCGGGAAAACCCAGTTCTTCATAGGCCGCCTGGAACAGCGGATACATGCGGGCATAGAGCTTCACCGCGGCGTCCACGGGCACGGCTTCGGCCAGCGTGACGAAGGCTTGGTAACGCGCCGCGTTGGCCGGTGCGATGGTCTGCGCAGGCGCATCCTGCGCCCCTTCCACCGTGAAACGGCCGGGCGTGGGCTGCACGGGCCACATGCGCGAGGGTGCCTGGGCGCGTGCCAGGTTGTCGATGGTCGCCACCATGCGGCGCACCAGCCCCTCGGGCTGCAGCAGCGCCGCCGCCTGCGGCCCCAGCAGTTCCGCCAGCGCGCGGGCCACGTAGGCGTCGGAATCGGCCAGCGCGGGCAGCGCGTCGGCCGGGGGTTCCAGCACTTCCACCGGGTTCTGCGGGCCCGACGCGGGTACCTGCGGCGCGGCGGCGGGGGGGGTGGCCTCGACGGCGGGGGCCGCGGGCGCGGGTTCGGGGGCCTGGGTGTGGCGCCACCCGAACCACCAGGCGGCACCCGCGGCGGCGATCGCCACCAGGGCAATGACGGTCCAGACAGAGACCGAGGACTCCTGCCGGGGATGGAATTCGGCGGGGTCTCGTACAGGCATGGCGGTCCTTTCTCCACGAGGCCCCCTCGCACCGTGCAAGGGGCACCTTCGCTTCAATATTGATAGCTATTAGCGCTTGACCCGTCTATGCTACAGCCCTGTTTCATATAAAACCACGTTAAACCACCAGAGGTTACGAGGCTTACCACCGGGGTCAACCGGCGGCGCCTGCGGCCAGGCCGTGCAGCCAGGCCATGGAATCGCGCAGTTCCTCCGGGCGGATTTCGTGCATGCCCGGGTACTCGCGGTAGCTCAGCGCCAGCGGCAGCGTTCGGACATGGTCGCGTATGGCCTGGGCACTGGCCAGCGGAATGACGTTGTCCTGCACGCCATGGCTCACCCAGAGCTGGCGCCCCGCCAGCGCGGCCGGCTGCGCCGCATGGGGCAGCGCCTGCGGCAGCAGCCGGCTGTGCCAGACCATCGCGCCGTGCAGCAGTTCAGGCCGCGTGAGCAGCAGGGTCAGCGCCATGATGCCGCCCTGGCTGAAGCCGCCCGCCACCACGCGCGCGGCGGGAATACCCAGCTGGCGCGCCGCGGCGTCCACGGTCTGCGCCACCAGCGCGCGGCTGGCGGCCTCCTGCGGCTCGTTGATGCTGCGCGCGCCATCCGCTGCCACGGTGAATTCGAACCAGGCATTGGCCGTCGGCCCCATGCGGTACGGTGCGCGCAGGCTCAGCACGTGGTATTGCGGGGGTACATACGGGGCCAGGCCGAACAGGTCCTGTTCGTTGCTGCCCACGCCGTGCATGAGCACCAGCAGCCACGGCTCGGAGCCGGGCGTCGCGGGGCGGTGAAGGAAGGAAAGGGGTAGGTCGAGCATGGGCAACGTCGTGATGGGGGAAGTGTCAGGCAGCCTGCAGCGCGAAGGCGTCCATGGCCAGCATGCCATGCATGACTTCGCGGCTCAGATAGTGCGCCTCGGCGCCTTCGCCGGCAGCGCCCAGCGCAAAGAAGATGGGCAGGAAGTGGTCTTCCGTGGGATGCGCACGTCGGGCATGCGGCGCACGGGTGCGGTAGTCCAGCAGGGCCGCGGTGTCGCCCTGCTCCAGCTGCGCCTCGATCCAGCGGCTGAATTCCACCACATAGGGCGCGGGCTGGTCGGCGCCGCCAAAGAACTCGGTCAGGTTGTGCGTCATGCTGCCGGAGCCCACGACCAGCACGCCCTGCTCGCGCAGACCGCGCAGCGCCGCACCCATCGTATACACCTCTGCCGGACCGGCACCCACGGGCAGCGCGACCTGCACCACGGGCACGTCGGCCTGCGGGAACAGATGCATCAGCGGCACCCAGGCGCCATGGTCGAAGGGGCGCGCCGCGTCGCCTCGCGCGTCGATGCCAGCCTGCTCCAACAGGGCCAACACCTCCTGTGCCAGGGCGGGTGCTCCGGCAGCCGGGTACTGGAGCGCATAGAGCGGACGAGGAAAACCGCCGAAGTCGTGCCAGGTCTCGGGCTGCGCCCCGGTCATGACGGTGGCGCCGCGCGCCACCCAGTGCGGCGACATGATGACCACGCCGCGCAAGCGGGGGTACTGCGCCTTCAGTTCAGCGCCCCAGCGGGTGAGCGCCGGGCCGGTACTGCCGGGCTCCAGCGCAAACAGCGGCGCGCCGTGCGAGACGAACAGCACGGGCAGCGCGGCAGCGGTCGTCGAAGAGGTGACAGAAGGGGTATGGGGGGTGTTCATGGCAAAACCTCAGTCCAGATTGCAATCATGTGGGAGCGACATGCTTGATGCCAAGCGCCATAGACCCCATCACAGCGTCCCATCCATCGCACCAATGCGATGTGAAAGCAGCGTCACTCCCCCAGATGGGGCCGCCCGCGCAATGCCTTGACACCTCCGCGCCGGCTCTTGGACTCCAGCCGCCGCTGCTGCGATCCCAGCGTGGGCCGCGTGGCACGTCGCACGCGCGGCGGCCGCGCGACGCTGTCCACCAGCGCCTGCAGGCGCGCCAACGCATCCAGGCGGTTGGCCTCCTGGGTGCGGTATTGCTGGGCCTTGATGACCAATACCCCCTGCTGGGTGATGCGGCTGTCGCGCAGGGCCAGCAGGCGCTGTTTCACATCTTCAGGCAATGAAGAGGCCGCGATGTCGAAACGCAGGTGCACGGCGCTGGACACCTTGTTCACGTTCTGCCCGCCCGCCCCCTGGGCGCGCATGGCGGTAAGTTCAACCTCGGCCGGGTCCACGCGCACGCCGGAAGAAGGATTGCCGGAGGCCATGCCCGTCCGTCAGGCGGCCCCGGCGCGCAGGGCGTCGTCCAGTGCCTGCAGGAAGCGCTGCGGACGCTCAAACTGCACCCAGTGGCCGGCTTCCTCGATCAGCGCCATGCCGCGAAAGTCCGGAGCCGCCGCCGCGTAAGCGCCCTCCAATGCACCAATCCACTCTTTATACAGAGCGTCGCTGCGGCCATAGATCGCATGCACGGGGCAAGGCACCAGCGGCAGAGCGCGCGCCAGAGCATCGGTGTGCGCCAGGCGGCGGCGGGGCATGCGGTCGCGCACTACATTGGCCACGTGCGTTTTCAACGCCAGGCCGCCCAAACCGTCGATGAGCGAAGTGTCCTGGAGCATCAGCGCCGCCAGGTTGTAGCGGTGCGCCGCAATCTGCCCCTCCTGCGGCAGGTGGCGCCAGGCCTTGAGCTCGAATTGCCGTTGGGGCACCACCCCCATCGCCGGGGCTCCTACCAATACGAGCTGGCGGGCCAGTTCGGGGTGGGCTGCGAGCAGCAGGCCCGCCGTCAATCCACCAAAGGAAAATCCCACCAGGTCACACGGCCGTGGCCCGAACAGCGTACGCAGGCCTTCGGCCAGCGGCTCCACCAGGGCGTCCGCATCGCCCCCCACGGGTGGTGCGGCCGAATCTCCGAATCCCGGCAGATCGGGGACCCAGACCTCGCGACCACTGTCCTCCAGATCGTGGATGTTGCGCACCCAATGCGTCCAGCTGCCGCTGCCGCCATGCAGCAGTACCAGAGGCAGCGCACCATCCTGGGATGCCCCCCAGACATGCCAGACGATGTCGCCGGTACCGCAGGGGGTGGACTCGCGCCGTGCGCGTTGCTGCAACGCAGTGACTTCAGGAGGCAGGGGCAGCGTGGCGAGCGATGGCTCCCTCACCATTGGGCCAGCCCATCAATGGCAAGGGCGTAGCCCTGCACGCCAAACCCGCACATCACCGCGCGGGCCGCGCCGGCCAGATAGGAGTGGTGGCGAAAGCTCTCGCGCGCATGCACGTTGCTGATGTGCAGCTCTACCACGGGCACTCCCGTGCCCTTCACGGCATCCAGGAGTGCCACGCTGGTATGGGTGTAGGCGGCAGCATTGAGGACGACGCCGGCCAGTTGGCCCGCCGCATGCAGCCGGCCGGCCTCGTGGATCCAGTCCACCAGAGCGCCTTCATGGTTGCTCTGGCGAAATACCAGCGCCAACCCGTGGCGTGCACATGCGGCCGTACAGAGCTGCTCGACATCCGCCAGAGTCTGGGAGCCATACACCTGCGGCTCGCGCGTGCCCAGCAGGTTGAGATTGGGGCCGTTGAGAACGTAAACGGTTTTCGTCATGGAGTGCTAGCGCGGTTCTACCCGCCGCAACGGACCCGCGAATGCGCATTATCGCGGCCAGCACTCCGACTGGCGTGTCCGTGTCAGCGCCAATCGCGATGGCCGCGATGGTGCCGATGGCCGTGGCGGTACCCGTGCCCGTATCCGCGGTAGTACCCCACGGGCGGTGCCACGACCACAGGTGGCGCGTAATAGACCGGGCGAGGAGCCCTGTATACGGGCGGTGCGTACACCACGGGCGGCGGGGCGTAATACACGGGTGGAGGCGAGTAATACACAGGAGCGGCGTTGCCCACCCCCACGACGGCGCCGGGCACGCCCACGCCGACAGACCAGTACACGTCGCTGCGTGCCTGGGCGGTGCCTGTGCCCACCAACAGGGCCAGCGCCACACCGGCCGAGGCGGCGGCGGCAAACCAAGAGCGATGTTGGATCATGAAAATCTCCTATATAAGGGTGCCGCGGCACCCGGGCGCCTGAACACAAGGCGTTTGGACGTCTAACGCGCCAGCACCGTGAAAGGATGGCATGAACAGATGTTCAGGTTGTTTCCGAACGTACCCCGCGCCGTTTCCATGCGTAACCGCAGCGGCCGCTCAACAAGCGCTCGCGCCGGTAGTACGCACCTATGCCGCCTAAAATCCCCCGCATGAGCACCCCCGTCCATCACGACACTTCTGCGGAAGCCGCAAAACCCAGCAACTTCCTGCGCCAGATCATCGAATCCGACCTGTCGCACGGTGTGCATGCCCAAAACCACTGGGCGGGCAGCCCAGGCGACGCAGCCCACCACGCTGCCGCAGCGGTTGACCCTGCCAAGATCCGCACGCGCTTTCCGCCCGAACCCAACGGCTACCTGCACGTGGGCCATGCCAAGAGCATCTGCCTGAATTTCGGCCTGGCGCGCGACTACGGCGGCGTATGCCACCTGCGCTTTGACGACACCAACCCCGAGAAGGAAGATCAGGAGTACGTAGACAGCATCATCGATGCCGTGCGCTGGCTGGGCTTCGACTGGAAAGACCCCGACGGCCACGAGAACCTGTACTACGCCAGCAATTATTTTGGCTTCATGTACCGCGCGGCCGAGTACCTGATCGAGACCGGCAACGCCTACGTGGACGAGCAAACGCCCGAAGAGATGCGTGCCAACCGTGGCGACTTCGGCAAGCCCGGGGTGGACAGCCCCTATCGCAACCGCACCCCTGCGGAGAACCTGGCGCGCTTTCGCGAGATGCGTGACGGCAAGCTCCCCGACGGCGCCGCCGTGCTGCGCGCCAGGATCGACATGGGGCACCCCAACATCAACCTGCGCGACCCGGCCATCTACCGCATCAAGCACGCCGAGCACCACAACACCGGCAACCAATGGTGCATCTACCCCATGTACACCTTCGCGCACCCGATCGAGGATGCGCTGGAGTGCATCACCCACAGCATCTGTACGCTGGAGTTCGAGGACCAGCGCCCCTTCTACGACTGGCTGCTGGACCGTCTGGGGGAAGGCGGCCTGATCGCCCGCCCCCAGCCGCGCCAGTATGAGTTCGCGCGCCTGAACCTCACCTACGTCATCACCAGCAAGCGCAAGCTCAAGCACCTGGTGGACAGCGGCATCGTGAGCGGCTGGGACGATCCGCGCATGCCCACCATCGTGGGCCTGCGCCGGCGCGGCTATACGCCGGCCTCCATCCAGATGTTCTGCGAGCGCATTGGCGTGACCAAGGACTACAGCTGGATCGACTACGGCACGCTGGAGGGCTGC
The DNA here is from genome assembly GCF_002214645.1 of Diaphorobacter nitroreducens. Taxonomy (NCBI): domain Bacteria; kingdom Pseudomonadati; phylum Pseudomonadota; class Betaproteobacteria; order Burkholderiales; family Comamonadaceae; genus Diaphorobacter; species Diaphorobacter nitroreducens. The sequence continues at coordinate 584,347 of NZ_CP016278.1, read as the reverse complement.
CTGCGGGAGGACCTGGAATCCAAGGCCCACCGCGCCATGGCCGTGCTCGACCCGATCCCGCTCACGCTGACCAACTGGGCCGAAGTCTTCGGCAGCGACGGCCACGTCGAGGCCTGCAGCCTACCCGCCCTGCCCCACGCGCACGAAGGCCAGGCTGTTCCCGAGCGCCACTTCACCCTGGGCCGCGAGGTCTGGATCGAGCGCGAAGACTTCGCCGAAGTGCCACCCAAGGGCTACAAGCGTCTTTATCCTCCCCGGCTCGGGGCGGACGGGCAAATGCTCCCGGGCAACACCGTGCGCCTGAAGGGCGGCTACGTCATCGAATGCACCGGCTGCGAGAAAGATGCGGGCGGCCACGTCACCCGCGTGCTCGCCACCGTGGTGCCCGACACCAAGAGCGGCACGCCCGGCGCCGATAGCGTGAAGGTAAAAGCCGCCATCACCTGGGTGGGGGTGCAGGACGGCGTGCAGGCCGAGGTGCGCCTCTACGACCGCCTGTTCACCGACGCCCAACCCGACGCGGGTGGCAAAGACTTTCTGGCCCTGCTCAATCCCGACAGCCTGAAGGTGGTGACTGCGTATGTGGAGCCATCACTGGCCGCCGCCCAGCCCGATGATAAGTTCCAGTTCGAGCGCTTCGGTTACTTCGTGGCCGACCGGGTGGACCACAGCGCTAGCCGCCCGGTGTTCAACAAGATCACCGGACTGAAGGACAGTTGGGCGAAATAGCCAGCCGCTGCTCGACAAGCAAATGCCCGCGTCCCCGGGCATTTTTTTCGTCTCAAACCGAACGCCTGCGCATTGCCGAGGGTGCACGACGGAAATTCTCCCGGCGCAAAGATGGATTCTTAATAACGATTCTCGTTTGCTTTATCATCCCACCACCTTATTGCCGAGAAAGACTTGAGCCTCATGTCCATGCCTATGAAATCCTTGGTTGTTGCATGTGTTCTGGCCGCTGCAGGCGCTGCAAGTGCGCAGGACCAGGTGGTCAACCTGTATTCCGCCCGCCACTACGCCACCGATGAAGCGCTGTACAGCGGCTTTACCAAGGCCACGGGCATCAAGATCAATCGCGTGGATTCTGATGACGCCGGGATCATGGCCCGTCTCAAGGCAGAAGGAGCCGCATCCCCTGCCGACGTGATCCTGCTGGTGGATGCCGCCCGCCTCTACCGTGGCGAGGCCGACGGCCTGTTCCTGCCCGTGCGCTCGAAGGTGCTGGAGGACGCCATTCCCGCGAACCTGCGCGCAACTCCGGTCGCCGACGGTGGCATTCCCTGGTTTGGCCTGTCCACGCGGGCGCGTGTGGTTGTCTACAACAAGACCAAGGTCAACAAGGATGATGTGGACACCTACGAAGAGTTGGGTGACCCCAAAAACAAAGGCAAGGTCTGCATCCGCTCCGGCTCCCACCCCTACAACCTGAGCCTGTTCGGCGCCGTGATGGAACACGTGGGTGAACAGAAAGCCGAAGCATGGCTCAAGGGCGTGGTGAACAACCTCGCCCGCGCGCCTAAAGGGGGCGACACCGATCAGATCAAGGCCGTCGCAGCCGGCGAATGCGATATCGCCGTGACCAACAGCTATTACCTCGCCCGCCTGATGCGCTCGGACAAGCCCGAAGACAAGGCCGTGGTGGACAAGGTGGCGGTGGTGTTCCCCAACCAGCAATCGTGGGGCACGCACATGAACATCGCAGGCGGCGCAGTGGCCCGCCACACCAAGAACCAGGCCAACGCCATCAAGTTCCTGGAATACCTGGCCAGCCCTGAGGCTCAGAACTACTTTGCCAACGGCAACAACGAATGGCCCGCCGCCAAAGACGTGGATCCGGGCAACCCGGCCCTCAAGGCCATGACGGGCGGCCAACCGTTCAAGAGTGAAACCATCCCCATTGGCGCGGTCGGCGCCAACACCGTCAAGGTGCAGCAGATGCTGGACCGCGTCGGTTTCCGGTAAGCCCTCTGTCCCTTGCGCACAGCCCGGCCCTGCCGGGCTGTTGCTTTTCTAGGGAGTGCCGGATCGCTCGGTGATAATTAACGTTTACGTTAACGTAACTTTGGAGACAGACCATGGAAATCAAGGGCAAGGTGTTCATCGTCACCGGCGGCGCGTCAGGCCTGGGCGAAGGCACGGCACGCATGCTGGCCTCAGCGGGCGGCTTGGTGGTGATTGCCGACATGCAGGCCGACAAGGGTGAAGCCGTCGCGCGCGAGATCGGCGGGCGCTTCGTGCGCTGCGACGTGAGCAGCGAGGCCGATGGCCAAGCTGTGGTGGCCGCAGCGGTATCGATGGGCAAGCTCATGGGCCTGGTGAACTGCGCCGGCATCGCCCCTGCGGAAAAGACCGTTGGCAAGAACGGCGCGCACGCGCTGGCTTCGTTCAGCAAGACCATCACGGTGAACCTGATCGGCAGCTTCAACATGATCCGCCTGGCCGCAGAGGCCATGTGCAAGAACGAACCCGAAGCCACCGGCGAGCGCGGGGTGATGATCTCCACCGCCAGCGTGGCGGCCTATGACGGCCAGATCGGGCAGGCGGCGTACTCTGCTTCCAAGGGCGGAATCGTGGGCATGACACTGCCCATCGCCCGCGACCTGGCACGCAACGGCATCCGCAACATGACCATTGCCCCCGGCATCTTCGGCACCCCCATGCTGTTCGGCATGCCCCAGGAGGTACAGGACGCGCTGGCCGCCGGCGTCCCCTTCCCCAGCCGCCTCGGCACCCCGCAGGATTACGCCAAGCTGGTGCGCCACATCTTCGAGAACGACATGCTCAATGGCGAAGTGATTCGTCTGGATGGCGCGATCCGCCTTGCACCGAAGTGATTTTTTGATAGCGCCTTGCGCTTGTCTGTATTGGGTTCGAGCCCGATTTCGTATATTTTCCTAACGAAACCAATGCGGACGCAGTCGGTGAGTAACTGCGGTTAGGGCTGGCGGCGCACGGACGCAGGCAAGCGCTGCAGTTCAGCCTCCAAGGCGCGGATGTTGCTCTGGTGGCGGTTCACCGCCAGCTGCGCATCCGCACCACCCGCCCCCTCCTGCGCCTGCAGGCGCCGCAAGGCGTCGCGCTCCTTGTCCAGTTCATGGTTCAGGATCGCGCGGCGCCCATCATCATCGGGCTGCACGATCACGGGCGTGTGCCCTGGCGAAGCGGCATTGCCCACCTGGTCCACGGCGCGTCCCTTGCGCAGTCCGCCACCGCCTGGTGCCGAGGCATGCGCGCACATCCGGCTGCGCGCACCTGCAGCCCCCGTACCCCCCACCAGGTATTCCACCCGCTGCTCAGTACAGCGAAGCTGTGCACCGGCAGCACTGGGCTGCAAGGCGGCCAGCACACCCCCTGCCAGCGCGAGCAGCACGGAGCCCTTCACGATCATCACCGGCCAGCGACGTAATTCACCTTGAAGGTGGCTGTGTTCCCGATACTGTCAATGATGACAATGGGGATGGCCTGCATGCACCCGCCCTTGAACGTGATCGTTACCCCTTCGCCCGAGCGGGCAATCGTGTCGCTGCTCAGGCCGATGGCATCCGGCAGCGGATTGCGCAGGCTGTAAGGGGCCGTTCCGCCCAGCGCAAATACCGTAGGCCCCGCCGCTGGCAAACACACATCGGTAGAGCTGGTCAGCGTGACAGTCTCGGGAGAAACCGACAGCGGGGTCTGGCCATCATCCATGGAGCCGCCCCCTCCACAGCCCGACAGGGTAAAGACGGCGGCACATGACAGAACCAGAGGTAGGAGCAGAAAGCGTTCCATGGGCAATATCAAAGGAGTAAGTAAAGAAGGCATATCGCGGCTAGCTGCGCTCGGCCCGCGATTGCATCTGGACCGTAGCGAATGACACGATGGGCACGCGCCCCCGCAGGTAGTAGATGCAGTCCGACACATTACCCAGCGGCAGCAGGCTGGGGCGGCTCCAGGCACGCACGTCGGAGTCCGCCACGCCGGGACACATCACGCGCTTCACGATGGCCTGCATCAACGGCACCTTGAGCTCGTACGCATAGGTGACCTTGATGCGCAGGATGTTGGCGTCGCGGATCGAGATGCCGGCGCCCCCCATCGGCGTGGGGGTGCGGAACTCCAGGTTGTCATTCGGGATGTAGGTCGTTCCCCCCTTGCGGATGCCATACACCCGGAAGGCCTCCTCGGACGGGCTGAGCACCTCTAACTTCAGATTCCCCAGCGAGGTGTCCACAGCAGCCTTGGCCGCCGCGGCCGTGAGGCGGCTCACATCGTTCGTGTCGAAGGCGTTCTGATAGAACGGCACCAGCCCCTTGATCAGCGACAACCGGATCGACTGCGCATTGCCATTCGCCATGGAGCCGTGGCGCGCCGCCATGAACGTTGCGTTGTTCAGGGTGAGCTTGGCCATGTAGAGCATGGCCGCCTGGATGATGAGGAAGGTGATCAGGATCGCCAGCGGGCCGACGATCACGAACTCCGTCAGCGACGCTCCCCTCTGGCGCTGGCGTTGCGGCCGGCGGGTATTGCGTGCAGCGATAGCCATGGCTAGGTTCTCCGAGGCGGTTGTGGACTGGCGAAGCACACGGCGCGGCCCGTCATTGCTGCGGCGGGGTCACAGAAGCAGTGGGCAGTTGCACGCGCACTTCCGACGGTGGCATGCCCAGCAAGGCGCCCGAACGCGCGCCGCCCGCCGCAGCACGCGCTGGGTCCTGGGTGCGAAAGCCCTGCTGCACCGCCGCAGGGATCGCAGGCAGTTGCGCCTGTGGCGCCGATGCTGCGGGCCGGCTGAACACGGGCGCCAGGTCGCGGGACAGGCGGGCAATCTCCTGCTGAATATCCGCAGGTGCCGCGGCGCTGTGGCTGCGCGCCGCGTTCAGGGCGAGCTCGGCCTGTGACAAGCGAACCAGGCCAAGGTTGTATGCCGCACGCGCATCCTGCGGATCGATACGCAGCACCGCCTCGAAGCCCTGCGCGGCATCCTCCAGGCTCCCCGACAGGGCCGCCGCCGCGCCATAGCCAAACCACACCTGGCTATTACGCGGGTAGCTGTTGGTGAGCGCCTTGAACTCGCGCGCTGCCGTCACCCAATCGCCCCGGGCGTAAGCGTTCTCGGCCGAGCGCAAGGCCCCCTGCGCGTCGGCCGAAGCCCTGGCGGCCGCAGCAGCCTGCTGCACGGCTTCCTGTGAAAGTGCCGGCGCCGCCGTGGCACTGGGTTGGGGCGCTGGCAGCGCCTGCGCCGGGGCGCCCAGCACGCCGGGCATCCCGCTCAGCGGGTCGGTGGGGACTGCGACAGGCGCAGCACAGCCCGCCAAAGCAGATGCCGCCAGCACGGCGGCCAGCGGAGCGAGGAACGTGCGGTATGGATACATGGTGTAGTCAACCCATCAAACAATGAAACGGGTGGCTGCGCTGGCGGCGCCACCACCCGGCGAGGACGCGGCAGATGTGCGCGTCACCCCGTCTGGTGGCACGACCGCCAGCACCTGCCCGGCCAAAATGCCCAGCGCATGCGCCGCGCCCGCACGCAGTTCCACGACCGCAGCTGCTCCGCGGCACAGCCGGAACCGCAACGGCGGTACCGCGTGCACCACACGCAGCACCTGGCCGCTGCGGCTGAGGAACACCACATCGATCGCGTAGCGCATGCCTACCGTGTGCACGCTGTTGCAACGCGTGATCCACAAGGCCTGGCGCGGCGTGAGCGGCGGGCGCGCCAGTAAGCCCAAGGCGCGCTGCAGAAAGCTGCGTGCCACCGCCACGTCGCAACCCATGTCGCGGCCATCGGCATACAAGGCACCCGCATGGAAAGCACTGCCCACGACCATCCCTCCTTACAAGCCCGACGCCAGGAATTTCATCGCGATCGGAAAGCCGATGACGATGAAGGTGCAAGGGAAGATGAAGAAAATCAGCGGACCGAGCATCTTCACGGGAGCCTCCATGGCCAGCTTCTCCGCACGCAGGAAACGCTCGGTGCGGCGCTGCTCGGCCTGCGCACGCAGGATGGGGCCCAGGCTGGAGCCGGTTTTCTCGCCCTGCACGAGCGCACTCACGAAGCTGGTGATGGGCGTGAAATCCAGGCGTGCGGAAAAATCTCGCAAGGCATCGATGCGCGCCTTGCCTGCACGCACGTCACGCAGTACGCGGTTGATCTCCACCATCAGCGGCCCGCCCGCGCTCTTGGCCACTGCCTGTTGCATCGCGCCCGACAGATTCAGGCCCGCCTCGATCGACAGCGTCAACAGGTCGATGAAGAACGGCAGGGCCTTCAGGATGGCCAGATTGCGCTGCTTGGTGGTTTCCTTGAGCCACAAATCCGGGTAGAAGAACGCCAGCATGGCGATCACCACGATGATGGACAGACCGCCCTCAAGCATGCCCGACAGCATCACCCCCAGCAGCGCGCCCGCCACGGCCGACACCACCTTGCCCGCGAAGAACTGTCGGGGTGTCAGGGCGTAGTCCTGACCGGCACGGCGCAGTGCGGTGGTGTAGCGCTCCTCGGCCTTGGTCGATAGCGCCCAGCCCAGACTGTTGGCCAGCAGATTGATCAACGGCCACAGCACCCGGAACAGCAGCGGCGGCTTGTCCTTGTAGGTACGGTCTTCGGTAGGCGCCTGGCGAAACAGGCTGTAGACCGACCACAGACCGACCAGAATGGCCAGCGCCAATACCAGAGAAGAAATCAGGCCCAGCATGGCCGCTCCGTGATCAGGGGGTTACACATCGATGGTCACGATCTTCTTGATGAAGACGCCCCCCATGATCAGCAGCACGGCCACCACGGCCATGACGGCCCAGCCGTAATACGTGCTGAACAGCGGCGCCATGGCCTCGGGTTCCATCTGGAACAATACGAACCCCAGGAACACCGGCAACAGGCCGACGACGATGCCCTGCAGCTTGCCCTGCGATGTCAGCGCCCGGATCTTGCCCTCCATGGCGGCCTTGGCGCGCAGCGTGCTTGCCAGACGCTCCAGCACCTCGGACAGGTTGCCACCCACATCCTTGGAGATGGTGATGGCGGAAACCAGCAGGTTCACGTCTTCCAGATTGACCCGCTTGGCGAAACTTTCGAAGGCGTCTTCCAGCGACACGCCCAGCTTCTGCTCGCGCAGCACCAGCGACAGCTCCTGGCTGAACGGCGGCGGCGTTTCCGTTGCGACCAGATCCATCGCAATGGCCAGGCTGGCCCCCGAACGCAGCGACCCCGCCAGCATGTTGAGTGCATCAGGCATCTGCTCGATCAGCTTGGCTTCGCGCCGACGCTTCAGATAGCCATAGGCCATGCGTGGCAGCACGAAGATGCCCACCGCCGCCAATACTGCCAGGGGCACGGCTCCGGTCAGCAGGAGCACCAGCGCCGGCAGCACCAGCACCACGCCCACGTTGATGAAGAACAGGCGCTGCGGATCGATGAACAGGAACATGTCCTCCAGCGATACCCGTGCGTCCGAGGTGAAGCGCGCGCGGTAGTGGCCCCACGAGCGCGCAACGAAGAACACCAACATCACCACGCTGACCGCGACCGCGAAGGAGACAAGCAGGGAGGGATTCATTACTTCGCCCGTTTGAAGATCTCGAGATCCACCGCCACTCCGATCTGGCGCAGCTTCTCGTAGAACTCGGGCACGGCGTCGCAGCCGGTGAAGTAGCCGTCGGTCTTGCGCTCCGCTGTGAAACCGGTCTCGACGAATTCGAACAGATCCTGCAACTGGATCTTGCCGCTCTCCACCCCCGTGACCTCGGTGATGCGAGTGATCTTGCGGCTGCCGCAGGCAAAGCGCGTTTGCTGCACGATGATGTCCACGGCCGATGCCACCTGCTCACGGATAGCCGTCACGGGCAGATCCATGCCGGCCATCAGCACCATCACTTCCAGGCGTGCCAGCATGTCGCGCGGGCTGTTGGCGTGGGCGGTGGTCAGCGATCCATCATGTCCCGTGTTCATGGCCTGCAGCATGTCCAGCGCCTCTCCGCCACGGCATTCGCCCACCACGATACGGTCCGGCCGCATGCGCAGCGAGTTCTTCACCAATTCGCGGATGGCGATCTGCCCCTTGCCCTCGGCATTGGCCGGGCGCGACTCAAGCGACACCAGATGCTCGTGGTGCAGTTGCAGCTCGGCCGCATCCTCAATGGTGACGATACGCTCGCCTTCGGGAATGAAGTTGCTCAGGATATTGAGCAGCGTCGTCTTGCCGGAGCCGGTGCCACCCGAAACGATGATGTTCTTGTGCTGCTTCACGGCCATCTGCAAGAACTCCACCATCTGCGCGTTGGCGGAGCCGAACTTGATCAAATCCTCGGCACCCAGCTTGCGCTTGGAGAACTTGCGGATGGTCATCGATGGCCCTTTCAGGGCCAGCGGTGGAATGATGGCGTTGAAGCGCGACCCGTCCTTCAACCGCGCATCCACCAGCGGAGAGCTTTCGTCGATGCGCCGGCCCACCGGGGCCACAATGCGCTCGATCACCCCCATCATGGCCTTCTCACTGGAGAACGCTAGCGGCACTCGCACCAGTCGGCCGGCGCGCTCGACGAAAATCTCGTCCACCCGATTGACCATGATTTCAGTGGTCGTAGGGTCTGCCAGCAGCGGCTCCAGCAGGCCCAGCCCAATGGCCTCATCACGCACTTCCTCCAGCAGACGCTGCTTGTCCACGTCGGCGGGGATGCCCGCCGGCATGTGGAGGAAAATCTCGCGGATGGCCTGCTCGGTATGCTCGCGCAACTCCTTGTCGCCCATGCGGTGCACGTCGGTGCGGCGCATGTCGAAGGATTCGATCAATTTTTCCTGGATCAGTCGGCGGTAGCCCAGCCAGTCCTGGTCGATCTGCACACTGGCGGTCCGCACCTCCGAGGGAGCAATGGGTGCCCCGTTGTTCACTGGCTCTTCCCTGGTCCGCTCGGGCGTTGATGCCATGCGCTGGGTTACCGGTGCAGGCATGCGAGTCGCCGTGTGCGCACTGGCAGCCGACGCGGGCGCAGCAGGCATCGCCTGGGTCGCGCGTGGCGGGTCGACAGGCTCTTCGCCCCCTCCTCCCCGCATGCGCGCCCAGCGTGCATGCAACTGGTGCGACCCGATGCGGATGGCATCGGTGGGTTTGAGCGGCCCGAAGGTGGTCACCTTGGTGTCGTCCACATAAGTACCAAACATCGAGCCCAGGTCACGCACGAACACCTGTTCATTGGAGACAAAAATCTCCGCGTGTTCCTTGTGCACCTTCCAGCCGGAAAGCGTGACGTCGGCTCTCTCGCCGCGCCCGACCATGCAGCGCGTGGCATTGATGACCCGGGTATCAGCGGGTCCTTCGGCGGTCATGACTTGCAGATGCAGCATCGTGGTTATTCCGTGGGATCAGCGTGCCAGCTTGCTTTCGATCATGTCCTTGACTTCATTCAGGCGCTGGTAAGCGTTCTCGCTCGCCAGCACCTGGGCACGGTCTGTCGCGGGCGTATGGATACGCGGCGTCACGACCACGAGCATCTCTGTCTGTTCGTTGGTCATCTCCTGCGTTGAAAACAGCCGGCCCAGCACCGGCGCACGCCCGATGACGGGGATGCCTTCCTTGTTACGCGCTCCCACGCTTTTGAGCAGGCCGGAAATCACCAGCGTTTCGTTTTGCTTCAGACTGACTTCGGTCTCAGTGCGGTTGGTAGTAAACGCTACGAACTGCCCCTGCCCTGCGCTGCGATCCGGCTGGCTCACCTCCGCCACGATGGACGAGCGCACGTTGCCCGCCTTGTCGATCACTGGCTTGAACTCCAAAATCACGCCATACGGTTTGTAGACCACCGACAGTTGGCCAAAACCGGAACTTACCGGGATGGGTATCTCGCCACCCACCTGCACCTTTGACGATCCACCGCTGACACTGCTGATGCGCGGCTCGGCCAACGTCCAACTGTCTCCGTTGGACTCCAGAAAGTTCAGTACTGAAGTGATCTGCGTGGCCAGCCCCAGATAGGAGATGAAGGGTCGCGCCGGCGTAGTGATCGGGTATCCCTCCTGGTTCAGTCCCCGGAAGCTGGCCGAGTTGGCATAGAAGTATCCCGACGTGGCAAACGTCGGGCCAGCCACGCCCAGGTTGCTCCACTTCACGCCAATGTTGTCGAGCGCCTGCTTGCGCACCTCGACCACCTTCACGTCCAACTGCACCATCTGCTCGGGCACCACCAACTGATCCTCGGGCCGCTCGCGCACCAGATTGAGCACCTGCGGATAAGCCTTGACGATCTTCTGGATCTTGGCGGCCGAGTCCTGGTTCGCATACATGCCGTCCAGCACGACCTTGTCGCCAACGGCACTAACGTTGATGCCCTTGTCATGACTCAGCAGTTGGCGCAGTTCCATGGCCGTCTTGGCATAGTGGTCCGCGCTCACCGTCACTTCGTAGTTGATCTGCGTGCCATTGCGCAGCCAGACATACAGCGACGTGACCCCCGCACTCTCACCCAGCAAAACGATTTGCTTATCGGCCACCACGGATGCTGTCAGCAGCGCCCCATTGCCAATGGCAACGCGCTCCACGCCCGCCTGCGGCAACACACGCACCTGCCCCGCATAAAGCGACAGTGCGATGGGGCTTGCATTGACCACGGCGAGGGGGCGCTGCGCGGAAACGCTCGCCGGCCCGGCGCCTGCCATGGGCACAGCCAGAATGCCTGCGAAGAAGACGAAAACGACGCACACAGCGGGCGCACGAAAAGGCAAAGAAGTGTTCATTGGAAACAACGGAGGCGTTCTTTAAATCTCGGGGATCAATGCGCCAGGCCCGGCACTCCGCGGCTGGCTGCCGATGAAGACACCGGCATACGCGAACCCACAGGCACCTGTGTCGGGGGCGGCGTGTCACGCAAAACTGGCGGCTGGGCGGGCATTGCAGCAGGCGCTGCCGCTGGCATGTCCCCCTGCGTCATGGCCTGCGCCACGCGCTCCGCGATGGCGCGGTTGTTCGGATCCTGCAGGGCAGCATCCAGCATGGGCGTGCGGCTCACCTTGCCCCCGCTGCCGGAGCCGCCGATGATGAACTCCACCAGCCGCTGGCTGTTGCCGTCTGCATCGCGCGGCGCAATGGAAGCCACCACATCGTCAATGGTCAATGCACGGCTCGGGTTGGCCACCTGATCGGTGGGCGCGCGCAGCACGGCCGTGAGCTTGCCCCCCGCCTTGGCGGCGATCACGCGGGTGGCATCCTGCGGCGTGACATTGAGGGTGACATGCGAGTACGCGCGCGCTGCAGCCTCACCTGCGCTGGCCGTGCCCTTCTGGGCCTGGCCGGTCGCAAGCACCTCCACATTGGACAGCATGGGGAAGGTGAACTCCTTGGCGTTGCCGTCGCCGCCTGGCGGCTTGGCCGTCAGCATCAGGTCGATGCGATCGCCTGGGCGCAGCATGCCCGACATGGAACTGATTTCGTCTACCTCGATGGTCAGCGCACGCCGCCCGTCCTTGAGTGTGGCCGCAAAGATCTCTCCGCCCCGACTGGCGGTGTAGGTAGTCATCAAAGGCTCGCCGCGCTGCACTTCCACAGTGAGAGGCTGCCCGTCCACTGCATCGTACGTGTCTGGAACCACCGTGTTCCGGTTGACGAACTCAGACGGAATCTTACGTACGGCCACCACACTCGCATCCAGCACATCGCCGGCCTGCAGGGGCCGGCTGGCCACCACCACCGGCACCAAGGTCTTGCCGCGGTTGGCTTCTTCTTCCAGTTCCGTGATCCGGGAGTTGATAGCCTTGTTACTTAGAAAGAACGCCAGTCCGCCCAATGCAATGGCGCCTGCGAGCAGCAGCCAATTTTTGTTGAGTGATACAGCCACGGAAAAAGCCTCAAGGAAGTGAAACGAAGAAAGTGAGCGTGCGATAGAAGGCTTTGACGGCATCCACCAGCATCTGGGGCGTATTCGGTGCCGCGAAGAGCACCATCACCACCAGCGCGCAGACGATGCAGTACTCCACCGTTGCAAAGCCACGGGAAACTGAAAAAACGATGCGTGCGGAGCGTTGCATGTCTGTGCGCCTTGCAGTCAGAACTTCACCAGATTGACCGTGACGATGGTGAGGCGCCGCTCTGCGTCCACCCCCATTGCCACATCGAGTTGCTGCTTGTCACGTCCGTACATCCGTACGATGGCGGGCCCCTGGCTCCCCTTCGCGCTGGCGTTCTGCTCCTGCAGCAACGACCAGCCGCTGGCCGCCAGCTGCGTCTGGTAGTAGCTGGCAATGCTGTCCAGCGGCTCGCGGCTCACCAACATCACCTGCTTGTTGCGCTTGCCGTTATCGATCGACTCGACCACATTGACAGGCGTGGCGCTGCGCGGCGCCGGAATGCCACTGGCATCGATACGCGGCTCCACGCCCAGCAGCAGCGAGGTAGAAATCGTGCCTTCGGAGCCTCCATCGGAGGCACTACGCACCTTCACCAGGCTGTAATACGGCCCATGCGCACGCGCCACCAGGGTGTCCGGTCCGTGGGCAGTGACGGATGCGGGGGGTTTGGCCGGATCCGGCACCGCATTGGCCGCAATGCGCCAATGCGCCATGTAGAACGCCACCACCTCGTCCTTGGAAGCTCGGCTCTGGAACGCCTGCACCTTCATAGGCACGCCGTTGACGCGCATGTCGTCCGACACCCACTGCACCTGAGCCCTCGGCGGCGGCGGCACATCGGGCCAAGGCGTGGCGGTGCGCGTGAACGACTCCTGCGCCAATACGGTCGCACAGGTCATGGTCAGCAGCAGGGCAATCAGTCGGACGAACATGACGGGACTCAGCAGCGCGTGCGCGCCTGGCGGCTGTAAGGTACGGCGTTGTCCGCCTTGTCGCGCACACTGCCCGGGATGTCGTACTCAGGCAGGATGAGCCCCACGTCGGGCGCCTTCTTTTCGAAGGACGGGGACATGAGCATTCCCAACACATCCGCCACCGGCTTGATATAAGAACCCAACACAGTCGGCTTTACCCGCGCGCAAACGCTTTCGCTGCCGTTGTTCGCACCGCTAGCGTTCCAGACCCCAGCGCCCAGCGCCGTCGCACCCGGCATTCCCACATTGACATCGCGCAGCGCGTCGTAATGCGCAATATTGCTGAGAGGCACCGTCACTTCGGCCTTGACGATGCCGCTGGTCGGCAGCTTGAACACGGGCGTCGCCATGGTTTGCTGCAACTTACCGACCAGCCCCGTGGCCAGCGGGCCCGTATCGACCTCGCGGATGCTCACATCCGCATAGCTTTGCAGCAGCGGCTGGTATGCGGCGTCGCTCCACAAGGGCACACGGTTGCCCTTCGCCGAGGCGTCCTGCCCCATCGTGCTATCGCGGTATTTGATCTGCCCGCCATTGCGCTCCACGGACATGAAGAACCGCGCGCGCGTCTCCTCTGCCAGTTGACCCGCGGTCTTGGCGCGGCTGTAGGGATCCCAACTGCGCTCGAAAGCCACATAGCGGCTGGCCTGAATGGCAGAGTGCTTCACATCCGCATACCGCGCAAAATAGAACACACCAAAGAACAGAGGAATGAGCACGAACAGGCTGACGATGAACTCGGTCGTCGCCTGACCGCGCTGTCGGGGTGGAGCGTTGACGATCATGAGAGTGCTTGTCGCATCACGGGTAAAGACATGCCGCGTCAGCCCCTGCCATCGCTGAGGGGAAACGCCTTGGCATCCGCCGGAACCTCGAACACCCCTGGTGCGATGGGCTTGCCGATCTCTACGCGCAGCGGGCGCTCCACCGTCGCCACCCCGTTGGCGATCATGGCCATGTCGTCTATCGGGAATTGCGCGGGAAGCGCTTGTCGCGCGGAGGTACTCATGACCACCAGATCAGCGCCGGTGGATGGGTAAAAATGCAGTGGATCCAGCAGGCAGGCCCGCGCGGGCGCCCCGCCTTCCGCCACATTCCAGCGGCACCGGTGGCCGGTTCCAGGTATATCCACCAATTCACCCATAGGCTCTGCAGATCCACGGCTGCGTGGCCCGCAGATGTCTTCCGCCTGTTCGCGGATACCGGTGCCCTCATCCAGGTCATACGCCACATCGATCTGCTTGCAACGGGTTGGCTGCAGCCGAATGTTGCGAATTCGCTTGGCGACAGGCCTGCAACTCTCGCCGTCGTTCGGACCCCATACTTCGGCTTTCAGCAAACTGCTGTTCACAACCTTTGCATAGCGATCGCCGTCAAAGTACTCCTCGGTCACTTCCGTTTCGAGCTTCATCAACTCATCGTCCGACAGGGCCTCCGCCTGCGGGTCGTACGGCTTGCCTAATACCCGCGCCAGCTCTGCCTTGGTCTCCTGGCAGCGCGCCAAGGTGTTGCGCATCATCTTCAGATAAGCGGCGGGGTCCTCAGGCCGGCGCTCTCGCACAATGGTGATGGTTTGAGACTTGGTGCCACCACCAGCCGTTTGGGCAGCCGAATCATTTGGCGAACACGCCGGCAGAACCAACAAGGCCGCCAAGACCGTGCCACCAATCGCGCACAGGCGGTGCACAGAAAAACTCGTCATCATTGGGCAAACACCTCAAGCGCCGGATTGAGCCCGGCAGCGCCGTACACCAGCAAGCGCGTGGCCTGAGAAGGAGCCGACAAACGGACCTGCCAATAAGGGTTGTAGAGACTGGCGTACTCCTGAAAACTATCCGCACGAAATAGTCCGCTGCCCGTAATATCCAGGTTGTTGCGTACAGGCCGAGCGAAGAAAATGCGCGCCTCCGCCAGCGAAATCATCTGATCCTTGGCGAATCCCGCTTTCAGGTCGGGCGAGCCCAGCGGCCCCGCCATGGCACGGGATTCAAACCCCAGGCTCTCGTTGGTACGGATGTCCCCCTTGTACTTGGCCGCGGCAATAGCATAGGTAAAGTCTTCGCTACGCGGCTTGCCCTTGTTGTCACGTTCCACGTCGTAGAGCGATTTGATACCCGTCCATCCGCTATTTTTGTTGGTCGCCTTCCAGGCGAGCGCTCCTGCTCCGCCATCCGTGTTGATACGGGTACCATTAGTCTGGCCGCGCTGATCGGCCACCGAACGCCCCCACCCGATCGGCTCCGCCATGGTGCCTTTACCCCAGCTACACCCCCGGGGACCAATCTTCTGTTTGAACTCGAGAGTGTCCTGCGCTTCCCAACGATCAAAATTCACCAGACGGGTGGGTCCCTGCTTCTCAGAGCCAATCTTGAATGTAAACGGCACACACATAGAGCTATTACCGAACAATACATTCAGAAAAAATATTTCACTGCCCGGTCGGTTGGTCGAAAATTCGTCCCTGGAAGCCAGAATCAAGTCTCGCGCATACTTGCGGTCATTTCCCGTGTAATAACGAGTGGCGCGCTGCCACTCAAACTCATTACGAGCCATCAAAGTAGTGGTTTGGATGAGATGCGCGGCGGTATCCCTACGCCCTCCTTGGGTCGCAACATTCGCCTGCAACACAGCTGCTGACGCAGAACGCGCCGCCTGCGCCATTACCGGCGGCATGAATGCAGGGCGAATAACGCCTGTGTACCAGACCGCAAAGAGCCCTTCCCAGGAGCGAATCACTGAAGGCACCACCCCATTGAGAACTTTCTGCTGCACGACGACTATTTTGTTGAGCGCCTGCATCGTGACCGCCAACGCTTTGAACGCTGCACCAACATAAGGAATGCCACTCAATGCATTGAAAATAGTCTGGTAGTTGGACGTGGCGCGCTCAAAATAGTCTGTCCAGGACTGAAGGCTGACCATCTGCGCGATCAGCACCTCGTTGGCCACCACCGACCGATTGGTATAGGCAATAAGGTTCAAGGCCCGCGCCTCAACCAGCGCGCCCGAATAGGCCGCAGCATCCGCTGCATTCACTACTTTTTGCTTTTCGCTAGTAGCTTGGCCAACGCTATACACGCCCGCAAACACCACCGCCAATGTGGCAGCGAAGGCCAAAAACCAGACCAGCACCTGCCCTCGCTGCCCAGCACATGCCACGCGCGGCGGAATTGACCGCAGCGTACCGATATTCGGCATATCCGCCCTCCCTCGCAACATTGCACACAGCCCTGAGGGCCACAGTGCGCAGGGTGCAATCCCTACGCTGTTATTTCAGTTTGACCAGTTCCACCCGCCGGTTCTTGGCGCGGCCTTCTTCCGACCGGTTATCGGCAACCGGCACTTCGCTGCCAAAGCCCTTTGCCTGCAGGCGCTTGGCATCAATGCCGCTCGCCACCAGTGCCTTCACTACGCTCTGAGCCCTAGCCTGCGAAAGCGTTTTATTTGTCACCGCGTTCCCCACGTTGTCGGTATGCCCCTCAATCGACAGCCGCAGCACGCTATCAGCCTTGAGCAAGGCCACCACTTCTTCCATGGCAGGCTTGGCCTCAGGCTTTACGTCCGATTTGTTGTTATCAAAGTTGATGTAGAGAGTCGCAAAGCCCTGCTTGTGGATGGCATCTGCCAATTGCCCTGCTTTCACCACCTGCTGCAGAGGCTTGGCCTCGATATAGGTCAGTTGGTAGCCACTGTCGTATGCGTTGGACAGCACGATCCATACCTTTGCACCTTGTCGATCGATCAGAAAAACATTGGTCGTGTCATGCGTTGATGTATAGGTCAGGCGCCTGCCGCCCATTTCACGGATGGCATTTTCATAGTTCCGAAACACGGCAAGTGTCCCTGCCGGCTTTTCCGTCGAATAGCGCTGCACCGTGACTTTACCCTCGGCAACAAGCTTTCCTTCGTCGTTAAACCCAGGGTCGCCACTGGTGCACCGCTTACCAGGCTGGCAATAGAAAAGGTCGCCTTCCGTGTAACTACCAAATTCAACCACTTTGGGGGGCTGTGCCTTGTATCCAGGCATACCGGAAAGGAGTGAATGGGTTTGCGCCCACGCGGGTGTTAATCCAACAAAAAGCAAAACAGACGCCAACCACTTCGCGCAACAAATACTTTTTGTTATTCCACCAATTACCCGCACTTCAAAACCTTTCACACACCCAAAATCATCATCACCATTAAAACGGGACCCTGCTCGGTAGCCACTGGGCTACCAAGCAGATCACCGATATCAGCGACCCTTGGCTGCAGAATCTTGGAAATTCTCCAGAGTGTGCTTGGAAGAACCACGCGAACCAGCACCCTCTGCCTGCGTCTTCGCCAGATTGGCAGCACTTGAGCCATCCTTACCGCCCAGCTCAGCGGCCATGGCACCCGTCTGCCCCTTTACCACATTACCAAAAGCGCTATAAACACCGATAGCAGCAATGGCGATTAGCGCCACGATGATGATGTATTCAGTCATTCCCTGACCACGTACTTTGCGAAGCGACTGGTTCGTAGAAAAAAGCATATATCCCTCCTCAGAAGTAAAAATAAAACCACATGCTGGGCTCAACCCCGCGTGCGAAGCGCATCTTATGGACTCCTACCCCTGATGAATGTGACAAAACTAGCACGCTTACTTTGATTACGTTATGTTTCAAACCCACATCGGACAAATGTAATTTTTTGCGTATAAGTAGAGCAATAGTTTTCAAAGAGTTTCTATTTAGCTCATATGTAAATTGATGATTCTCAAACTTCCATAGCGAGAATAGATCCTTCCCTCGTGGAGGTCGCTTGTGGTTCACCGTTGTTTCATCCCCAAGCGTTTTCTTAGAAAGAAAAGCCATTTTTCACTACACGCTACATAAATCTGCAGTGGGGCATCGTCCGACCACCACTCTTAGCGTCGCACTATCCGGCGGGGCGGGGTTATGCGCCGGATTGGCCTTGTCCGAGCCCCGGGCTGCGGCGCCTATCGCTATCGCCGCCGCCGTCGTACTCTTGACGGTGCTCAGGCGGCAAAATTCTTTCCTGCATGAGCTGCGCGCTTTTTCTGTGTTCGCCTGCTCCTTTCTGATCGGAGCATTGTTTTGGGTGGGGCTTGGGATTTATCGACCACCCGCTAACGACCTCGGCGACACACTGCTGGTATGCGGCGTGCTGGTGGCTTTTCACACCGCTCTCTACTGCGTTTGCTTTGCAACTCTGCGCGCAGGCTGCCGTGCTCTGCAAAAGCGGGGTATGTTGGCACTGGCAGCGTGCACGGGCTTGGGCTGGACCTCTGCCGAAGTGATACGCACCATGGGGTTCTGGGCGCTGCCCTGGGGACTACTGGGTTACAGCCAGGTGGACAACGCCATATTGCGCGGCCTGTATCCCATAGCGGGTAGCGCTGGCATCGCGCTTGCCATATGGGCGATTGCAGCTGCTTGCATCCAATCTATTCAGAGCTTTCGCCAGAGCGGCCGTCTCTTCAAGCTCACCACCGCATGGGTTCTGGCCTGCATAGCCGGCTGGTCATTGCAGCATGTGGCTTGGACTCGCGCTATGGAGCACCCTATCACTGTCAGGCTCGTGCATACCCACTGGCCAGAAGACACCAAATACAACCCAACAGAACAATTGGAAGCAATGGCCGCGCTGTATGCCGCGGCACAGAATCCAGAGGCCAATATCGTCGTATTTCCAGAGTTATTTTTGGTACAGCGGCCAGGAGTGCTGCCGGCAAACTACCGCCGCGCCGTAGCGGAAGCCGCACGCATTTCGCGTGTATCGCTACTGTTTGGGATGCCGGGGCTTGCGTTTCAAACCGATATACCCGGTACAGAGGGAGGCGCACAGCAGAACACTTTGATTCACATCGACGGTGCAGAAACCGCCAAGACCTATGTCAAGGAGTTACTTCTGCCATTTACCGAATACTTGCCCGACACACCAGCCCTGAGTTGGGCTTATCCATATCTGTATCGATATCCTCTAGCCGATTTTCTACCTGGAGCATCGGTACAATCCCCGTTGATCGCTGCGGGCGTGGCACTCGGTCCGACGATTTGCAGCGAACTCGCCTACCCTGGCAAAGCCGCCCGTCAAGCGATAGATGCGAGTCTTCTGGTCAACGTGTCAAGTGATTCGTGGATTGAGTCCAATTTTTACGTTGCGCAAGCGCTGACAATTGCGCGCGTGCGCGCGGCCGAAGCACAAAAACCGCTAGTACGTGCAAACAATGTAGGGTTTAGCGCATTTATTGATGCGAATGGACAGATTCTCAGTAGCCTAATTGGACATGCCGGGAGTGGAACCATGGACATTCAGCCACGTAGCGGAGCGACGCCCTATGTCCGCATAGCTGCTTGGCTGTCGCAATAAATTCTGAAAACACAGAAAAAAAGCCACTGCAAAATTATTTGCAGCGGCTTTTTTGATATTGGCGGAGTGGACGGGACTCGAACCCGCGACCCCCGGCGTGACAGGCCGGTATTCTAACCGACTGAACTACCACTCCGCGTCGGTGTGACTTTTGCCCTGCTGCTAATGCAACCGAGCCAAGTGCCACAAAACTTGGCGACCCTACGGGGATTCGAACCCCGGTACTCACCGTGAAAGGGTGATGTCCTAGGCCTCTAGACGATAGGGTCAAAACCTAGAAACTTGCAAACCAACAAATCTTGGTGGAGGTAAGCGGGATCGAACCGCTGACCTCTTGCATGCCATGCAAGCGCTCTCCCAGCTGAGCTATACCCCCAAGATGGCGGAGTGGACGGGACTCGAACCCGCGACCCCCGGCGTGACAGGCCGGTATTCTAACCGACTGAACTACCACTCCGCGTCGGTAGCTGCTTGCATTCTTGCGAATCAAGTGCAGCCAAACTTGGCGACCCTACGGGGATTCGAACCCCGGTACTCACCGTGAAAGGGTGATGTCCTAGGCCTCTAGACGATAGGGTCAAAACCTAAGAACTTCCGTTCAAATCATCAGGTGGTGGAGGTAAGCGGGATCGAACCGCTGACCTCTTGCATGCCATGCAAGCGCTCTCCCAGCTGAGCTATACCCCCTTTGACTTCGACATTTAATTTCTTAACTGTCGTCATCACCTGAGCCTTGAATTATAGACAGGTTTTTAGCGACTTTTCAATCGCGCGAGGATTTTTTCGCGACCCAGCAGTTCGAGCACGGCATCCACCGACGGCGTATGCGCGGTACCCATGGTCAGCACCCGCACGGGCATGGCGAGTTGCGGCATCTTCAAACCCAGCTGCTTGAGGACATCCTTGATCGCAGCGTTGATAGCGTCCTTGTTCCACGCCACGGTTTCCATGGCGGCGGCAAAGGCGTCGAGCGCCGGTGCGGCGGTCTCAGTCACGTGCTTCGCGAAGTCGTCTGCATCGGGCTCGATGGCGTCCACATAGAACACGCGCGCCCAGCGTGCCAGGTCCACCAGCGTTTCGCAGCGGTCTTTGAACAGCGCGCAGATGCGCGGCAAGCGGTCATCAGCATCCAACTGCGCCTCTGGAACACCCGCCTGCACGACGAAGGGCCGGACGAGTGCTGCCAACTGCGCATCTTCCATGGCCTTGAGATGCTGTGCGTTCACCCAGCGCAGCTTGGCCTCGTCGAACTGGCCGGCGCTGCGGCCCAGGTGATCCAGGTTGAACCATTCCAGGAATTGCGCGCGGCTGAAGATCTCGTCATCGCCATGGCTCCAGCCCAATCGGGCCAGGTAGTTGACCATGGCGTCGGGCAGATAGCCCTCGTCGCGGTACTGCGTCACGGCCTTGGCACCGTTGCGCTTGCTCATCTTCTCACCCTGCTCGTTGAGCACGGTGGGCAGATGAGCGAACACGGGCACCGTGGCGCCCAGGGCCTCGAAGATGTGGATCTGGCGCGGTGTGTTGTTCACATGGTCGTCGCCGCGAATCACGTGGGTGATGCGCATGTCCATGTCGTCCACGCAAACGCAGAAGTTGTAGGTGGGCGTGCCGTCCGGGCGCGCGATGACCAGGTCGTCCAGCTCGCTGTTCTGGAACTCGATGCGACCCTTGCACTTGTCGTCCCAGCCGACCACGCCGTCCTGGGGCGTCTTGAAGCGCAGCACAGGCTTCACGCCTTCCGGCACGGGCGGCAGCACCTTGCCGGGCTCGGGGCGCCAAGTGCCGTCATAGCGGGGCTTTTCCTTCGCGGCCATCTGGCGCTCACGCAAGGCATCGAGCTCTTCCACGCTCATGTAGCAGGGATAGACATGGCCTGCAGCCTGCAGTTGGGCCAGGACTTCCTTGTAGCGCTCCATGCGCTGCATCTGGTAGTACGGGCCCTCGTCATGGTCGAGCTGCAGCCAGGACATGCCCTCCAGGATGACGTCGACCGAGGCCTGGGTGGAGCGCTCCAGATCAGTGTCCTCAATGCGCAGGATGAACACGCCGTCGTTGGCACGTGCGAAGGCCCAGGGATAGAGCGCGGAACGGATGTTGCCCAGGTGGATGAAGCCCGTGGGCGACGGGGCGAAACGGGTGCGTACTTGTTGTTGTGTCATGGCAGGGTGTCCAGGCCTCGGCAGAGGTCGGTCTTCAGGTCGTCGAGATGTTCCAGGCCTACGGAGACGCGGATCAGCCCCTGGCCGATGCTGGCCGCCTGGCGCTGCTCTTCCGTGAGGCGCCCGTGCGAGGTGCTGGCCGGATGGGTGATGGTGGTCTTCACGTCGCCCAGGTTGGCGGTGATGGAGCACACGCGCGTGCTGTCGATGACGTGGAAGGCATTCGCGCGCAACTGCGCCGCGCCTTGTCCCACCACGTCGAACGCCAGCACCGGGCCGCCCATGCCGCCCTGCTGGCGCATGGCCAATGCATGCTGCGGATGGCTGGCCAGGCCCGAATAGTGCACGCGCGCCACCTTGGGATGTGTGGCCAGCCAGGTCGCCAGTTCCAAAGCCGCAGCGCTTTGCGCGCGCACGCGCAGCGACAGCGTCTCCAGCCCCTTGAGCACGACCCATGCATTGAACGGCGACAGGTTCAGCCCCGCGCTGCGCATGAAGGTGCCCATGACCTTGTCCACCAGCGCAGTGGTGCCGCACACGGCGCCCGCCATCACGCGGCCCTGGCCGTCCAGCAGTTTGGTGCCCGAGTAGACCACCAGGTCAGCGCCCAATTGCGCCGGGCGCTGCAGCGCGGGCGAGCAGAAGCTGTTGTCCACCGCCAACAGCAGGCCGCGCGCATGCGCGATCTGCGCCAGTGCGGCGATGTCGCACAGATCGCCCAGCGGGTTGGTCGGTGTCTCGGCAAACAGCAAGCGGGTGTTCGGGCGGATGGCCGTCTCCCACGACTGCAGGTCGGTCTGCGAGACAAAGGTCGTCTCTACGCCGAAGCGCGCCATCTCCGACCCGAGCAGCTTGAGCGTGGAGCCGAACATGGACTGCGAGGCCACCACGTGGTCGCCGCTCTTGAGCACGGTGAGCGCCATCAGCAGGATGGCCGACATGCCGGTGCTGGTGGCCACCGCGCATTCCGTGCCCTCCATGGCCGCCAGGCGGCGCTCGAAACTGCTGACCGTGGGGTTGGCGGTGCGGGTGTAGGTGTAGCCCGGCTCTTCGTTGGCGAAGCGGCGTGCGGCGCTTTCGCAGTCGCTCTGCACGAAGCTGCTGGTCATGTACAGCGCCTCGCTGTGCTCGCCCCACTGGCTGCGCGCGACGGCCTCGCGAACGGCGAGGGTCTCAGGGCGCAGCCCCTCGGGCAGGGGTTGATCGGTCACGGTGGCGGTCCTTGTTCTAAAAAATAGGAGCTGATAGCGCTTGCTGTACCTGGACTTCAGCCATTTTTTACACTGAAACCCAGTACAAACAAGCGCAAGGCGCTCATCTTTTTGATGAGCGCGAGTGTATTCACGCCTCCTGGGCGTTGGGCAGGGACAGCCGGGAGGTGTCTTCCTGCTCCTCTTCACCACCCCGGTTGCGGCCCTCGTTGAGCGCCGTCACTTCCTCGTCGGAGATGTCGCCGGTGATGTACACGCCGTCGAAGCACGAGGCCTCGAACCCCTCCACCTTGCGGTTGATCTTGCCCACGGCCTGCTTCATGGCCTCGACGTCTTGGTAAATCAGTGCGTCGGCGCCGATCAGCTGGCGGATCTCCTCCACCGTGCGGCCGTGCGCGACCAGCTCGGAGCGCGTGGGCATGTCGATGCCATAGACATTGGGGTGGCGCACCGGCGGCGCGGCAGAAGCCAGGTAGACCTTCACCGCGCCGGCGTCGCGCGCCATCTGCACGATCTCCTTCGAGGTGGTGCCACGCACGATGGAGTCGTCTACCAGCAGCACCTTGCGGCCCTTGAACTCGCTGCCGATAGCGTTGAGCTTCTGGCGCACCGACTTCTTGCGCACGCCCTGCCCCGGCATGATGAAGGTGCGGCCCACGTAGCGGTTCTTGACGAAGCCCTCGCGGTACGGAATGCCCAGCAGCTGCGCGAGTTGCATGGCGCTGGGGCGGCTGGATTCGGGGATGGGGATGATGGCGTCGATCTCGCTGGGAGGCACGGTGGAGATCACGCGCTTGGCCAGCGTCTCGCCCATGTTCAGCCGCGCCTGGTAGACCGAGATGCCGTCCATCACCGAGTCGGGACGCGCGAGGTACACGTACTCGAACACGCAGGGGTTGAGGTGCGGGTTCTCGGCGCACTGCTGGGTTTCCACGCGGCCGTCGGTGTGCACGAACACGGCCTCGCCGGGCGCGACGTCACGGTCCAGCACCTGGGTCGTGCCCTCCAACGCCACGGATTCGCTCGCCAGCATCACGGTGCCGTCCGCGCCGCGGCCCATGCACAGCGGGCGGATGCCGAACGGGTCGCGGAATGCCAGCAGGCCATAGCCTGCGATCAGCGCGATCACGGCATAGGAGCCCTTGACGCGCTTGTGCACCGCGCGCACGGCCTTGAATACGTCCTCGGACTGCAGCGGCGCGCCGCTGGTGGCGCGCGCCAGCTCATGCGCCAGCACGTTGAGCAGCACTTCGGAGTCGCTCTCGGTGTTGGTGTGGCGGTGGTCGGTGTCGGCCAGTTCGCCGCGCAGTTGCTTGGCGTTGGTGAGGTTGCCGTTGTGCACCATCACGATGCCGAACGGCGCGTTCACGTAGAACGGCTGGGCCTCCTCCTCGCTGGAGGCATTGCCCGCCGTGGGATAGCGCACCTGCCCCAGGCCGATGGTGCCGGGCAGTGCGCGCATGTTGCGCGTGCGAAACACGTCGCGCACCATGCCCTTGGCCTTGTGCATGAAGAACTTGCGCCCTTCCTGCGTGACGATGCCCGCGGCGTCCTGTCCCCGGTGCTGCAGCAGCAGCAAGGCGTCATAGATCAGCTGATTCACGGGGGCCGTGCTGACCACGCCGACAATTCCACACATAGTTTCGTTCCAGTTTTGGCGGCGGGGTTTCCCGCCGATCACACACATCACTCACCGCGGCCACGCCGCCAAGCCCGCTAGGAAGGCAGATGGCGGCCCAGTTCATCCGGCAGCGCGGGCCTCAACCCCTTGAGCGCTCCCTGCAACAGGGGGGCGGCCTGCGATTCCTTCCACCACGGCGCATCCTGCATCGGCGTCCAGCCGGCCACCAGCACCACGGCCAGCAGCAGCACCAGGCCGCGCAGCATGCCAAACAGTGCCCCTAGCGCCCGGTCCGCGGGCCGCAGGCCCACCGCCTCGACCAGTTTCTTGAGCAGCCACGCCACCAGCCCACACGCAAACACCGCACCGACGAACACCACCGCGAAGCCCGCCACATGGCGCCAGGTGGCATCCGCCTGCCCCATGGGCAGCAGCGCGCCCATATCGTCCGCGAACCATTGCGCGGCAAAGAACGCCACCACCCAGCCGGCCAGCGACAGCAACTCGAACACCAGCCCGCGCCATGCACCGATCAGCAGCGACGCGCACAGCACCACCAGGAAGATCCAGTCCAGCGCCGCCATGCGCAACCTTTGAAACCGCCGTCCCGCGCCGCCAGCCGGCCTACAGCGCCAACACCGACGCGGACAGCCCCGCGCCCTTGACGCGGCCGGCCGCCTTGTCGGCGTCCGCACGGCTGGTGAACGGACCCACTCGCACGCGCGTGCGCTTGCCATCCTTGGTGTCCACCACCTGGGTATAGGTCTTGAGGCCAGAGCGCTCCAACCGATCGCGCACCTCGCGCGCCTTGTCGGCGTCCGCGAAGGCGCCTACCTGCACGATGAAGCGGCCTTGCTCCTCGCGCGCAGCGGCGGGCGCGGCGCTGGGTTGCGGGTTGCGGCCTTCGAGCAGTGCGCGGGCGCGCGCAGCATCGTCCTGGCGCGCAGGCTTGGGATCGGGCCGGGGTTCTGGTTTGGATTCCGGTTTGGCCTCTGCCTTGGGAGCGGGCTTGGGCTCCGGTTTGGGCTCGGGCTTGGATTCCGCCGGGGTTTCCGCCTTAGCCGGCACTTTGGGTTCCACGCGCGCAGCGGGCTGCGAGGCCGCTGGCGCACTGCGTGGGCGGGACGCCACCACTTCCTCGCCCGCATCCAGGCCGGAAGTCGCCGGCTCCGCGGCGCGGGGGGTGTTGGCCTCTTGCTGCGGCACCACCAGCGGAGCCACCTTGTGGCGATCGGGAATGTCCATCGCCACATTCACCGGGACCGGCCGCGGCTGGGTGTCGAACAGCAGGGGGAAGCCCACCACGCCCACCAGCACCAGTACTGCAGCGCCCAGCAGGCGGTGGCGCGCGCGTCGGCGCATTTCCTCGATGCTCTCGGCCTGCGGAGTGCGTGAGCGCTTGGCGGGTTTGTTGGTGTCGCCCGACGGCTCCTGCCGGCCAGGCCAACGAAACTTGAAAAATGCCATGGAGTGCGGACTCGTTATGCGCCCAGATGCTTGGCCTGCAGGCGCGGCACCCCATGCTGGAGCACGCCACCCACCGTGTAGAACGAGCCAAAGACCACAATTCTATCAGCGGGGTCCGCGGCCTCCACGGCCGCGCGCAGCGCCTCCTCGGGGTTGGCGTGCAGGCTGGTGGCGACCTCACGGCGCCCTCCGGCCACCATCTGCAGCGCATTCCATTTCTGCTGCAGGCTGGCGGCCGTCTCGGCGCGCGGCGTGGGCAGGTCGGTGAAATACCAGCGGTCGATCACCGGCCCCACCTTGGCCAGCATGGGCGCCAGATCCTTGTCGGCCATGGCGCCAAACACCGCGTGCGTGGTCGGGAAGTAGCCCATGGCGTCCAGATTGGCCGTGAGCGCCGCCACCGAGTGCGGGTTGTGTGCCACGTCCAGCACCAGCGTGGGCTGGCCCGGCACGATCTGGAAGCGCCCCGGCAGTTCCACCAGCGCCAGGCCGGCGCGCACCGCCTGCGCGGTGATGGGCAGGCGTTCGCGCACTGCCTCCAGCGCAGCGAGTGCGCCCGAGGCATTGACCAGCTGGTTGGCGCCCCGCAGCGCCGGATACGCCAGGCCGGCATAGCGGCGCCCGCGCCCGGCCCAGGCCCACTGCTGCTTGTCGCCCGAGAAGTTGAAGTCCTGCCCGAAGCGCCACAGGTCGGCGCCGATCTCGCGCGCATGGTCGATCACGCTCTGCGGCGGCATGGGGTCGCTCACCACCACGGGGCGGCCGGTGCGCATGATGCCGGCCTTCTCGCGGCCGATGGTTTCGCGGTCAGACCCGAGGAACTCCACATGGTCGATGTCCACGCTGGTGATCACCGCGCAGTCGGCGTCGATGATGTTGGTGGCATCCAGCCGCCCGCCCAACCCCACCTCCAGGATGGCCACGTCCAGCAGCGACAGGCTCATGTGCCGCAGGATGGCGAGCGTGGTGAATTCGAAGTAGGTCAGCGTGACCTCGTTGCCGTTCTGCGTGCGCGCCCGCTCCACCGCCTCGAAGCTGGCCACCAACGACGCGGCATCGACGATCTCGCCACGGATGCGGCAACGCTCTTCAAAATGCACCAGATGGGGCGATGTATAGACCCCCGTACGGTAGCCAGCCTGCAGGGCCACGGCCTCCAGCATGGCGCAGGTCGAGCCCTTGCCGTTGGTGCCCGCCACGGTGATCACGGGGCAGTTGAAGCGCAGCCCCAGGCGGCGCGCCACCTCGCCCACGCGCTCCAGGCCCATGTCGATGTTCTTTGGGTGCAGCTGCTCGCAGTGGCGAAGCCAGCCTTCCAGTGTCTGCGGAGGAATGTGCATAGCCCATGAATTGTCGCCGAGCCGGGCTTGCGCGATGATCCCGGGCCATGAGTACCCCCACGATCATCGTCTACGGCATTCCCAACTGCGACACCGTCAAGAAGGCCCGCGCCTGGCTGCAGGAGCAAGGCTTGGCCTACCAGTTCCACGACTTCAAGAAGCAAGGCGTGCCCGCCGAGCGCCTGCCCGCGTGGATGGCTGCCGTGGGCTGGGAGAAGCTGCTCAACCGCCAGGGCACGACCTGGCGCAAGCTGGACACGGCCGTGCAGGCCGGCGTGACGGACGCCCCCAGCGCGGCCGCGCTGATGTGCGAGCAGCCCTCGGTCATCAAGCGGCCCGTGGTCGAGTGGCGGGGCGGCCCCGCGGGTGACGTGACGGTGGGCTTCAGCCCCGAGGCATGGAACGCACGCGCGGCCAGCCAGTCCAAGGCATGAGGCAACACATCTTTACGCAGATTTACGGGTCGGCGCGGGTGTGTTGACGCGCCGGGCTGAAACTTCCCGCAGGTTCGGCGCGTTGTAGGCCGACCGAAAGGAGCTTTTTGCCCATGAACAAGATTTTTGTCCTCGCGGCCCTGGCCACGGCCGCGCTGGCCGCCCAGGCGCAGGAACAGGGCCGCGTGCTGTCGGCCACGCCCATCACCGAGCAGATCGCGATTCCGCAGCAGGTCTGCGGCAACGAGACCATCTACAGCGGCGCTCGCCCCACCTCCGGCGCGGGCGCGGTGCTGGGCGCGATTGCCGGCGGCGCCGCGGGCAACGCCATCGGCGGCGGCAGCGGCCGCGCCGCGGCCACGGCCCTGGGTGTGATTGGTGGCGCGGTGCTGGGCAACCAGATCGAGGGTGGCCGCCCCGGCTACCAGAACGTGCAGCGCTGCACGACCGAAACCTACTACGACAACCAGATCGTCGGCTACGACGTGGTCTACGAATACGCCGGCCGGCACTACAACACGCGCACGCAGACCGACCCAGGCGCGTGGATTCCACTCACCGTGCAGCCGGCGGTGCCGGGAGTGTCGCGCGCTCCCGCCGGATACCCGCCCACCTACGCCCCCACCTACTCTCCTACCTATTCCGGCGGCTATGCGCAGCCGGGCGTGGTGGTGTCCACCCAGCCGGGCCCGCCGGCCTACATCGTGGAGCCGCCCGTCACCGTGATCGAATACCGCGACAACTATGGCCATCCCTACCGCCCGCCCCGCTACCACGACCGTTACTGGCGCTGAGCAGAGCGCCACGGCCTGGCGGCCAGCACGCAGACGGCACATGCCAAAGGGCTCTTCGGAGCCCTTTTTCGTTGCTGCGGGGCAAACGCCGCCCCGCGCCCGCACGGGGCGCGCCGGCACGCGCAGGCTCTAGAATTGATGGTTTGTCCCATCCTCTGCGTCCCCCATCCATGACCACCGAAAAAATCGACGGTGTTTCCGTCACCACCCAGGCCAATGTGTACTTTGACGGCAAGTGCGTGAGCCACAACCTCACGTACCCCGATGGCACGAAGAAGTCGGTGGGTGTGGTGCTGCCGGCCACGTTGACCTTCGGCACGGGCGCACCCGAGATCATGGAATGCGTGGGCGGATCCTGCGAATACCAGCTGGACGGCACCGACGCCTGGGTCAAGGTGGGCGCGGGCGAGAAGTTCAGCGTGCCGGGCAATTCCAAATTCAACATCCGCGTGACCGAGGCTTTCCACTACATCTGCCACTACGGCTGAGCATGTTTTAGGCCTCTGGCGCTTACCAGGCAAGCGCGGGCAGCTATTAATTTTCAAGAGAATCCCATGGCAACCATCCTGCAACACCTCCCCGTCGGCCAGAAGGTCGGCATCGCCTTCTCGGGCGGCCTCGACACCAGCGCCGCGCTGCGCTGGATGAAGAACAAGGGCGCCCTGCCCTACGCCTACACCGCCAACCTGGGCCAGCCTGACGAAGCCGACTACGATGAGATTCCCCGCAAGGCCATGGAATACGGCGCCGAGAAGGCCCGCCTGATCGACTGCCGCACGCAGTTGGCGCACGAGGGCATTGCCGCCATCCAGGCCGGAGCGTTCCACATCAGCACCGGTGGCATCACCTACTTCAACACCACGCCGCTGGGTCGCGCCGTGACGGGCACCATGCTGGTGGCCGCGATGAAGGAGGACGACGTCCACATCTGGGGCGACGGCTCCACCTTCAAGGGCAACGACATCGAGCGCTTCTACCGCTACGGCCTGCTCACCAACCCCGCGCTGAAGATCTACAAGCCCTGGCTGGACCAGAAGTTCATCGACGAGCTGGGCGGGCGCGCCGAGATGTCGGCCTTCATGACCAAGGAAGGCTTCGGCTACAAGATGAGCGCCGAGAAGGCCTACAGCACCGACAGCAACATGCTGGGCGCCACGCACGAGGCGAAGGACCTGGAGTTCCTCAGCAGCGGCATCCGCATCGTCAACCCCATCATGGGCGTGGCGTTCTGGAAGCCCGAAGTCGACGTGCCGGCCGAAGAAGTGTCGGTCACCTTCGACGAGGGGCAACCCGTGGCCGTGAACGGCAAGGAGATCGCCGACCCTGTGGAGCTGTTCCTGGAATTGAACCGCATCGGCGGCCGCCACGGCTTAGGGATGAGCGACCAGATCGAGAACCGCATCATCGAAGCCAAGAGCCGCGGCATCTACGAAGCCCCCGGCATGGCGCTGCTGCACATCGCCTACGAGCGCCTGGTCACCGGCATCCACAACGAAGACACCATCGAGCAGTACCGCCTGAACGGCCTGAAGCTCGGCCGCCTGCTGTACCAGGGCCGCTGGTTCGACCCCCAGGCCATCATGCTGCGCGAGACCGCCCAGCGCTGGGTGGCGCGCGCCGTGACCGGCACCGTGACGCTCGAGCTGCGTCGCGGCAACGACTACTCCATCCTGAACACCGAGTCGCCCAACCTGACCTACGCGCCCGAGCGCCTGTCGATGGAAAAGGTGGAAGACGCGCCGTTCAGCCCACTGGACCGCATCGGCCAGTTGACCATGCGCAACCTGGACATCTCCGACACGCGCGGCAAGCTGGGCGTGTATGCACGCGCCGGCCTGCTGTCGCTGGGCGGCAATGCCGCGCTGGCGCAGCTGGAAGACGGCGGCGCGAAGAAAAAATAAGCATCAAACAGGCCTCTAGCGCTTGATGGACGTGCGCTAGCAGCTATAAAAACAGAAGCAACCACCCGGCAGGCCTGCCGGGTGGTTTTTTTATGCGCCGTTCAAAGAGCGCTGCGCGGTCCACTGCTCCCACCCCTGTGCGCGCAGTTCGCAGGCGGGGCAGCCGCCGCAGCCGTGGCCCCAGGCGTGCAGGTCGCCGCGCTGGCCCAGGTAGCAGGTGTGTGACTCGCACCGGATCAGTTCGACCAGGGCGTCGCCGCCCAGCCGCTGCGCCAGGGCCCAGGTGTCGGCCTTGCTGCGCCACATCAGCGGAGTTTCCAGCGTCAGCGGGCGGTCCACGCCCAGACTCAGCGCCACCTGCAGCGCCTTCAGCGTGCTGTCGCGGCAGTCGGGGTAGCCGGAATAGTCGGTCTCGGACATGCCGCCCACCAGCACATCCAGCCCGCGCCGATAGGCCAGCGCCGCCGCCAGGGTGAAGAACAGCAGGTTGCGCCCGGGCACGAAGGTGTTGGGCAAACCGTCCGCCTGCATGGCGATGGCCACGTCTTCGGTCATGGCGCTGCCGCCCAACTGCGCGAGCACGTCCACCGTCAGCATGTGGTCCGGCCCCAACTGTCCCGGCCACGGCAGGGCGCGCACACCGTCGATCAGCCGCTGCCGGCAGTCCAGCTCGACGCGGTGGCGCTGCCCGTAGTCAAAGCCCAGGGTTTCCACATGCCCATAGCGCGCCAGCGCCCAGGCCAGGCAGGTCGCGGAGTCCTGCCCGCCCGACAGCAGCACCAGCGCGCGCCGCTGCGGCAGGCGGCTCATGGCGCGGTCGCGAGCGGGGCCGCGCCCTCGCGCATGCTGCGCACGATGGCGGCCAGCGCCACGCCGTAGGCCGGCACGAAGAACAGCAGGCTCACGGCCAGCTTGATGACATAGTCCACCACGGCGATTTCGCCCCAGTGGGCGGCCATAAATGCGTCAGGGCTGCGCCAGAAGGCGATGGAGAAGAACGCCGCCGTATCCAGCGCCTGGCCGAACACCGACGCCGCCGCAGGCGCCAGCCACCACGAGCGGCTGCTCTGGCGGATACGGTCGAACACCTGGATGTCCAGCAGTTGCCCCAGCACGTAGGCGGCAAAGCTGGCAAAGGCGATGCGGAACACGAAGGTGTTGAAGTCACCCAGCGCCGCCCAGCCGTTGAAGCGGCCTTCATGGAACAGCACGCCCACCACATACGACGCCACCAGCGCCGGCAGCATGGCGCGGGTGATGACGCGGCGCGCCTCGGCCTTGCCGATGAGCCGCACCGTCAGGTCGGTGGCCAGAAAGATGAACGGGAAGCTGAACGCCCCCCAGGTGCTGTGAAAGCCCAGCAAATTGATGGGCAGTTGCACCAGGTAGTTGCTGGCGATGACGATGGCGATATGGAACGCCACCAGGAGGGAGAGGTACAACGGCACGCGCGATGGTGCCTTCAGCGAGGTCATGGCAGTCCTTTTTGGATGGGACCTCTGCAATACCTGTAGGGATCAGCACGCTGCGAATCGGTATGGGACGCGAAGCGCAAACCACAGCGGTGGCAGGGCCACCCCGAGGATTTGCATCGACGCAGGCCACCGAGCCCACAGAGGCGTGCGGCACTACAGGTGTTGCGGAGGTTCCTGGATGGGGGCGAGGGAACCCATGGTGGCAACAGAGCCGGGGCGCGATTGTAGGCACATTTGCGCATCCCACCCGCGCACAGGGTTGCGCCGCGTATTTTTTTCAAGGCACCCGTCACACAATGCATGCGCCGCACGTCTTAGGGGCATGAACGCGACAACCTCACTCGCCATGGACCAGCATCTCGCCGCCTTTCAGCAGCACCGCCCACGCCTGGCGGGCGTGGCCTATCGCATGCTGGGCAGCCGCACCGATGCCGAGGACGTGCTGCAGGACGCCTGGCTGCGTTGGCAGGCGACGGCCCTGGAGCGCGTGCAGACGGCCGAGGCCTGGCTGATCACCACTGTCACCCGGCTGTGCGTGGACCGGCTGCGCGCCGCGCGCATCGAACGCACGGCCTATGACGGGCCCTGGCTGCCGGAACCGTGGATCGCCGGCGACAGCGCCCCGGCCGCCGATGCACGCGCCGAACTGGCCAACGACCTGTCCGTGGCGCTGCTCGTGGTGCTGGAGCGCCTCACTCCCGACGAGCGCGCCGCCTTCCTGCTGCACGACGTGTTCGACAGCGACTACCCCGAGGTGGCGAGCGTGCTGGGCAAGAGCGAGGCCGCCTGCCGCCAGCTGGTGCACCGCGCGCGCGCCCAGGTGCGCCAGCGCAGGGCGCGCTTCACGGCCACACCCGAGGCGTCGCGTGCGCTGGTGGAGCGCTTCGTGCAGGCCATGCGCACGCAGGACCATGCGGCGCTGCTGGCACTGTTCGCCGAGGATGCGCAGTGGACCGCCGACGGCGGCGGCAAGGTGCGCGCAGCCGCCAAGCTGCTGCACGGGCCGCGTGCGATCGCACGCCTGGCCGCGTCGGTGTGGCGCCTCTACCTGAGCCACCAGACCATGGAGGCGGTGGACGTCAACGGCGGCCCCGGGCTGCTGCTGCGCGACGCGGGCGGCGTGCGCGCCGTCATGGCCTTCGAGACCGACGGCGTACACATCCACGCGGTGTATTCCGTCCTCAACCCCGACAAGCTGCGCGGCCTGTAGGCCTGCGCGCTTCGCCCGGCACCGTCTGCGCGGCGGCGCCGCGTTCACCCCTTTTTTCTCACCCCCCTGCAAGGAGCCTTCCATGTCCTCAGCCCCCCGCATCAACCTCCCTCGCCACGCCGCAAGCTATGCCGCCATGTACGGCCTGCAAAAACACGTCGATGCGGGGCAACTGCCCGTCCAGTTGCACGAGCTGGTGAAGATGCGCGCCTCGCAAATCAATGGCTGCGCGTTCTGCATCGACATGCACGCCCGCGAGGCGCGCGAGCATGGCGAAAGCGACCGGCGGCTGCACCTGCTCAGCGCCTGGCGCGAGAGCGGCGTGTTCGATGCGCGCGAATGTGCCGCACTGGCCTGGACCGAGGCCCTCACGCGTCTGGAGCAGTCGCAGGTGCCCGACGCCGTGTACGACGAGGTGCGCGCGCAGTTCAGCGAAGCGGAGATCGTGGAGCTGTCGATGGCCATCGTCACGATCAATGGCTGGAACCGGCTCAATGTAGCGTTCCGCACCCCGCCCGGGCGCTACACGCCGGCGTGAACTGGCGCCGCAGACGGCAACCTTGACCCAGGTCATGCACGCGCGACGGAGGCGGCCGCCCTGCCCGCCAGGCATGGGGGCAGCGGCGCACAATGACCGCAAGCCCTGGCCAGGCTGGGGCACTGCAAGGAAAGGAAGCTGCCATGACGTCATCCCCGGCCTCCGCGCTGCCCTCGTCGCCCGCACCCGCGGGCGGCTCCACGCTCACCCAACGTGCCGGCCTGTGGGTGGCCATCGCCGTGCTGCTGCTCATCGCCTTCATGCCCGCGCTGCCGGGCCTGCCGCAGGCCGGGCAGATGATGCTGGCCGTCCTCGCGTTCGCGGTGATCCTGTGGATGACCGAGGCGCTGGACTATGCGGTGAGCGCCGTCGTCATCGGCGCGCTGATGATCGTCCTGCTGGCCATCAGCCCCGTGCCGGGCAAGGAGGCGGCAGGCGCCATGATGGGCACGCGCGCCGCGCTGCCCTATGCCCTGGGGGGCTTCAGCAACAGCGCCGTGGTGCTGGTGGCGGCCGCCTGCTTCATCGCCGCGGCCATGACGGCGACGCAGCTGGACAAACGCATCGCGCTGCAGGTGCTGTCGTACGTACCCGCGCGCGCCAACCACGTGGCGATGGGCGCGATCCTGGTGGGCTTTCTGCTGTCGTTCATCGTTCCCAGCGCCACGGCGCGCGTGGCCTGCCTGATGCCGATCATGCTGGGCTTCCTGTCGGCCTTCGGGGCGGAGCGGCGCAGCAAGTTCGCGGCGCTGGTGGTGATCACCGCCGCGCAGACCGCCAGCGTGTGGAACATCGGCATCAAGACCGCCGCCGCGCAGAACATGGTGGCCATCGGCTTCATCGAGAAGCAGTTCGGCCAGACCATCACCTGGGGCCAGTGGTTCGTGGCCGGGGCGCCGTACTCCGTCGTGCTGACCATCGCGCTGTACTTCGTCATGACGCGCATGCTCAGGCCCGAGATGGACCACATCGCCGGCGGGCGCGAGGCCATCCATCGCCAACTGGCCGAGCTGGGCCCCATGACCGCCAACCAGTGGAAGCTGCTGGGCATCACGCTGGTGCTGCTGGGCTTCTGGGCGACCGAGGGTGTGCTGCACGACGTGGACACCACCACCTCCACCATCGTGGCCATCGCACTGATGCTGCTGCCGCGCCTGGGCGTGATGGGCTGGAAGGAGTCGCAAAGGGGCTTCCCCTGGGGTACGGTGCTGCTGTTCGCCGTGGGCATCGCCATGGGTGCAGCCCTGCTCAAGACCGAGGCCGCGCCCTGGCTGGCACGCCTGATCGTGGACAGCCTCGGCCTGGCCAACGCCACGGCATTCGCCATCTTCATGCTGCTGGCGCTGTTCCTGATCGTGATCCACCTGGGGTTTGCCAGCGCCACGGGCCTGGCCTCGACCATGATTCCGATCATCATCAGCGTGATGCAGGCGGTGCAGACGCCGGGCATCAACCCCATCGGCATGACCATGCTGCTGCAGTTCGTGGTCAGCATCGGCTTCATCCTGCCGGTGAACTCGCCCCAGGGCATGCTGGCCTACGGCACCGACACCTTCGACATCAAGGACTATGTGCGCACGGGCCTGGTGCTCACCGCCGTGGCCATCGCGCTGCTGGTGGTGTTTGCGCTGACCTACTGGCCCTGGATGGGCTACATGACCCTGCCGGCGCGCTGAGGCCCCTTCGCCGGCCTATGGCCCATGCGATTACAGGCATTTTGGCCTGTAGCCCTTTACTGATAAGCGGTAGCAGCTATCAAAAGGTTAGCAGCTACCGCCTGCTAGACCACCACCGGCTCCGGCTCCAGCCGGATGCCGAAGCGCTCGTACACGCTGGTCTGGATGGCGCGCGCCAGCGTCATCACCTCGCCGCCGGTCACGCTGTCGTCGGGCGTGCCGCGGTTGACCAGCACCAGCGCCTGCTTGTCGTACACGCCGGCCTTGCCCACCGTCTTGCCCTTCCAGCCGCAGGCGTCGATGAGCCAGCCCGCCGCCAGCTTGATGGTGCCGTCGGGCATGGGGTAGTGCACGATCTTCGGGTCGCGCGCGATGATGTCCTGGCACTGCTCGGGCGTGACCGTGGGGTTCTTGAAGAAGCTGCCGGCGTTGCCGATCACGGCCGGGTCGGGCAGCTTGGCACGGCGGATCTCGCACACCCAGTCAAAGATCTGCTGCGCCGTGGGCCGCTCCACGCCCGCCTCCTGGCGCTTGCGCTCCAGGTCCAGGTAGCCCAGCTCAGGCGCCCAGTCCTTGCGCAGCAGAAAGCGCACATGGGTGATGACCGCGCGCCCGGCCAGCCCCATGCCGCGGTGCAGCCCCCCACCCTCGTGCGGGGCCTGGGGCGCGGCATGCTTGAACACCGAGTCGCGGTAGCCGAAGGCGCACTGGGCTGCGTCCAGCGTGAAGGGGCGGCCCGTGGCCAGGTCGATGGCCACCAGGGAATGAAAGCGGTCCTGCAGTTCCACGCCGTAGGCGCCGATGTTCTGCACGGGCGCTGCGCCCACGGTGCCGGGAATCAGCGCCAGGTTCTCCAGGCCGGGGTAGCCCTGGGCCAGCGTCCAGGCCACGGCCTCGTGCCAGACCTCGCCCGCGCCGGCCTCCACGATCCAGGCCTTGTCGGTCTCTTCCAGCAGGCGCAGGCCCTTGATCTCCATCTTCAGCACGAGGGGCTTGACGTCGCCGGTCAGCACGATGTTGCTGCCGCCCCCCAGCACGAACACCGGCTGGCGCTCCAAGCGGTGGTCGCCCAGCAGGTCGTGCACGTCCTTGGCCGAGCGCACGCGCACCAGGGTGTGCGCACGTGCGGCGATGCCGAAGGTGTTGTAAGTCTGCAGGGGAACATTTTTCTCGACTAACATCGACCGGATTGTCGCACCCGCCCCCAGGCGGGCGCGGGTTTGTACCGAGTTAGCCGCGAGTGATGCCATGCCTTCTTTTGATACCGTCTGTGAAGCCAACTTCGTTGAAGTGAAAAACGCCGTGGAGAACACCGCCAAGGAGATCGGCACGCGCTTTGACTTCAAGGGCACCTCTGCCGCCGTCGAGCTGAAAGACAAGGAAATCACGCTGTTCGGCGACGCCGACTTCCAGCTGCAGCAAGTCGAGGACATCCTGCGCAACAAGCTCACCAAGCGCAACGTGGACGTGCGCTTCCTGGACGTGCAAAAGCCCCAGAAGATCGGCGGCGACAAGCTCAAGCAGGTGGTGAAGGTCAAGAACGGCATTGACAGCGAGCAGGCCAAGAAGATCCAGCGCCTGATCAAGGACAGCAAGCTCAAACTGCAGGCTGCCATCCAGGAAGACAAGGTGCGCGTCACCGGCGCCAAGCGCGACGACCTGCAGGCCGCCATGGCGCTGATCCGCAAGGACATCGCCGACCTGCCGCTGACGTTCGACAACTTCCGCGACTGATGACCGCCCGCCGCCCATGCACCGCCTGACCCTGCGCCTGGCCGCCGCCCTGCTGGCAGCCACCGGCCTGCCCGCCGCCTATGCGCAAAGCGTGGCGCTGGCCGGCATCCTGGGCGGCAAGGCCCTGCTGGTGGTGGACGGCAGCGCGCCGCGCAGCGTGGCACCGGGCGGCTCCCACATGGGCGTGCGCGTGGTCTCGGTGGGCCGCGACGGCGTGGTGCTGGAGGTCGCGGGCGCGCAGCGCGCGATCCAGCTGGGCGAGTCGCCCGTGAGCATTGGCGGCAGCGCGGCCGGCCAGCGTATCGTGCTCAAGGCCGACGCGCGTGGGCATTTCATCAACAGCGGCTTCATCAACGGTCGCGTGATGCAGTACATGGTGGACACGGGCGCCACCACCGTGGCCATCGGCCGGCCCGACGCGCAGCGCATGGGCCTGAAGTTCGAACAGGGCCAGCCCGTGATGATGAACACCGCCAACGGCACGGCGCAGGGCTGGCGCATGCGGCTGGAGTCCGTGCGGGTGGGCGATGTGGAACTGCGCAGCGTGGACGCCATCGTCACCGCGGAGGCCATGCCCTATGTGCTGCTGGGCAACAGCTTCCTGCGCGAATTCCACATGAACCGCAGCGGCGACGAGATGGTGCTGCAACGCCGCCGCTGACGCGCGTCGCCCTCAGGCCCCCATGTCCGCACAGCCCCAACCCAGTGGCACCGATCCGTCGGGCAGCGACTACGAAGACCTGCTGGGCCAGTGGTCCGACCTGGAGTCCGCCCTGTCGGCGCTGCTCGCGCGGCCACGGCAGGCGCGCGACTTCGTGGCCAAGGTGCGCCAGTGCGACCGCTGGCTTCAGGACCTGGTGGCGCACGACA
The DNA here is from genome assembly GCF_002214645.1 of Diaphorobacter nitroreducens. Classification (NCBI taxonomy): domain Bacteria; kingdom Pseudomonadati; phylum Pseudomonadota; class Betaproteobacteria; order Burkholderiales; family Comamonadaceae; genus Diaphorobacter; species Diaphorobacter nitroreducens. The sequence goes on along the minus strand of NZ_CP016278.1, from coordinate 546,768 downwards.
TCGACGCCGCGCTGTACCTCATGTTCCAGCTCGCCGCCACCTCCACCGTGGGCTACAGCGCATCGCATGCGCTTGTGTGCGGCACGCTGTGCCACATCCTGGCGCAGGAGTTGCAGTTGCCGCCGCAGGAGCGCGACAGCCTGGTGCGCGCGGCGTTCACCATGAACATCGGCATGACGGCGCTGCAGGATGCGCTGGCCGTGCAGCGCGAGCCGCTCTCGGCCGAGCAGCAGCAGGTCGTGGCCAGCCACCCTCGGCTTGGACTGGACATGCTGGAAGATCTGCAGGTCACCAACGACCTGTGGCTGGAGATCGTGGCGACGCACCATGCGCCCTCATCCGATGCGGCCGTCCCCCTGGCGAGCCTGCCCGTACGGGAGCGGCTCACGCGCATCCTGAGCACCATCGACCGCTACGCGGCCCTGATCAGCCCGCGCAAGTCCCGCGCCGGCCGCAGCGCCACCGACTCGGTACGCGCCATCGTGGGCCAGGACAGCGACGCGCGCGACGAAGCCAGCCTCATGCTGGTGCGCACCGTGGGCCTGTGCCCGCCGGGCACGTTCGTACGCCTGGACAACGGCGAGACGGCCGTGGTGCTGCGCCGCAGCGAGCGGGCGAACTTCCCGCTGGTGGCCAGCGTGCTGGATGCCAAGGGCGAGCCGCTGGCCTCGCCCGCGCTCTACCACACGGTGCGCGGACAGCCGCGCATCCAGTCGGCGCTGGCGCGGTCGGCGGTGACGGTGGAACTGCACAACCGCACCATGGTGCGCCTGGGGCTTTATGCGGCCCAGCGCACACAGACCCTGTCCCGCTGAAAAGCCGGGCCTACGGCATCAGGAAACACACGGCACTGCGTGCCGCCTGCCGGGTGCGGACAGGCGCGTGCCCGGCTTTTAGGCTTTCTTCTTGGAGCCCAGGCGCGATTCCTTGCCCTGCAGCAGGCGCTGGATGTTTTCCTTGTGGCGCCAGGCCAGCAGGCCCGACATCACGGCGATGGCCACGCCCACGCGCGCATCGGTGTACCACGCCACGCCACCGCCCAGCACGTAGAAGAACGGCGCGAACACCGCGGCCACCAGAGAGGCCAGCGACGAGTAGCGGAAGAAGAACGCAATGATCACCCAGGTGAGCAGCGTGGCCAGGCCCAGCCAGCCGCTGATGCCTATGAGCACTCCCAGCGCCGTGGCCACGCCCTTGCCGCCTTCAAAGCGGAAGAACACCGGCCACAGGTGGCCGAGGAACGCCGCCAGGCCGACCAGCGCCATGGTGCCCTCCTCCAGACCGTAGGGCGCGCCGAACCAGCGCACCAGCACCACGGGCAGCCAGCCCTTGAGCGCATCGAACAGCAGCGTGACGGCCGCCGCCGCCTTGGAGCCCGAGCGCAGCACGTTGGTGGCGCCGGGGTTCTTGCTGCCGTAGGTGCGCGGGTCGGACAGCCCCATCACGCGGCTGACGATGACGGCAAACGACAGGGAGCCCAGCAGGTAGGCGGCCACGGCAGCGGCAAGGGGCAAAAGGACAGTGCTCACGACAAGGGGCGCTCAGGGAAGGTGAATGACAAAAGCAAAACCGCCCTATTCTGCCAGCGCGCACTGCACCGGCCGCGCACCCAGCAGCTGCACGCAGGCCTGCGGGTCCAGCTGCACCAGGAAGCCGCGGCGCCCGCCGTTGATGGCAATGCGCGGCAGCTGCAGGATGCTCTCCTCGATGAACACCGGCATCTGCTTGCGCGTGCCGAACGGCGAAGTGCCGCCCACCAGGTAGCCGCTGTGGCGGTTGGCCACCTCGGGCTTGCAGGGCTCCACGCTCTTGGCGCCGATCTGGCGCGCAAGGTTCTTGGTGGACACCTTGCAGTCGCCATGCATGAGCACGATCAACGGCTTGGCGTCCTGGTCCTGCATCACCAGCGTCTTGACCACCACGTGTTCGTCCAATCCCAGCTGGCGCGCCGACTCCTCGGTGCCGCCATGCTCCACGTAGTCGTACGGGTGCTCCGTGAAGGCGACCTTGTGCGCGCGCAGCAGTTGCGTGGCAGGGGTTTCGCTCACGTGGGCGGTCTTGTCCTTCTTGGCCATAAACTCAAAAACAATAGCTGCCCGCGCTTACCAGTCAAGCGTTACAGGCCGATTCGATCTAAAACTCATTGCGCCGGATCGCGCATCTCCCAGCGCACCGCATCGATGGCAGCCAGCAGTTCGGGCGACAGGCGCGTGTCCCACGCATCCAGGTCTTCGTCCAGTTGCGCAAGGGATGTCACGCCGATGATGGTGCTGCTCACGCGCCATTGGTGGTAGCAGAAGGCCAGCGCCATCTGCGTGGGCGACAGGCCGTGGTCACGCGCCAGTTGGTTGTAGCGGCGCGCCGCAGCCAGCGCCTCGGGACGGCCCCAGCGCTGCTTGCGCACCGACTCATAGCGCGCGATGCGCGCCTGTTGCGGCGCACCCGCGTCGGCGGGCGCGTACTGGTCGAACTTGCCGGTGAGCAGGCCGAACGCCAGCGGCGAATACGCAAGCAGCGACACGCCCAGGCGGTGGCACGTCTCGTCCATGGCGTTTTCCCAGCTGCGGTTGAGCAGGCAGTACGGGTTCTGGACCGACGCCACGCGCGGCAGCCCGTGCTGCTCCGCCAGGCGCACGAACTCGTGCACGCCGTAGGGCGTCTCATTGGACAGGCCGACATAGCGCACCTTGCCCGCACGCACCAGGCCGGCCAGTGCTTCCAACTGGTCGTGGATGGGCGTGGTGCTGACTTCCTTGGACGGGTCGTAGTACAGCGTGCCGAACGCGGGCACGTGCCGCTCGGGCCAGTGGATCTGGTACAGGTCGATCACGTCGGTCTGCAGCCGGCGCAGGCTGCCCTCACACGAGTCGACGATGTCCGCCGCCGTCATGCCCTGGCCCTTGCGGATCCACGGCATGCCGCGCGACGGGCCCGCCACCTTGGTGGCCAGCACCACCTTGCCGCGCATGCCCGGGCGGCTGGCAAACCAGCGGCCGATGATGGATTCGGTGGCGCCACAGGTGGCCTCGCGCGCGGGCACGGCATACATCTCGGCCGTGTCGATGAAGTTCACGCCGCGCTCCAGCGCGCGGTCGAGGATGGCGTGCGCCGCCGGCTCCGCCACTTGCTCGCCAAAGGTCATGGTGCCCAGGCAGATCGGCGTGACGTGCAGGTCGCTGTGGCCAAGGGGAAGGGTATGCATGCAGGCTCCGAAAGACAGTTGCGCCCGAGTTTACGGATTCGCGTCACATCGCGCAGGCCGCGCCCACTCCGCCGCGTTGTCGCGGCCACGACGCGCCGCGGACGGTTCACCGCGAAATAATCCACCCATGTACCAAGCCCAACGCCCTTGCCGCACCGAGACCGTTCCCGTTCGCACGCTGCACTACCACGTGCGGGTCTGGGGCGAGCGCCCCGCCGATGCGCCGCCCCTCGTGCTGCTGCATGGCTGGATGGACGTGGGCGCGTCCTACCAGTTCGTGGTGGACGCCTTCAGCGCCGCCTTTGCCGCGGGCCGCCAGATCATCGCGCCGGACTGGCGCGGCTTCGGCCACACGCGCACGCCCGCACCGAGCGACAGCTACCACTTCGTGGACTACCTGGCCGACCTGGACCAGCTGCTGGACCATTATGCCGGCGAGCAGCCGGTGGACCTGGTGGGCCACAGCATGGGCGGCAACGTGGCCATGCTGTATGCCGGCGCGCGGCCATCGCGCATCCGCCGCCTGGTCAACCTGGAGGGCTTCGGCCTGCCCGCCACCCAGCCGGCGCAGGCCCCCCAGCGGCTGGCGCAGTGGATGGACGAGATCCGCCAATTCGAGCGCGGCGACCTGGCCCTGAAGCACTACGACAGCGCCGATGGCGTGGCCCTGCGGCTGATGAAGACCAACCCGCGCCTGCCCTCGGACAAGGCCGCATGGCTCGCCCGCCATTGGGCGGCGCAAGATGCCCAGGGCCGCTGGCACATCCAGGGCGATGCGGCACACAAGATCGTGAACCCGCAGCTGTACCGGGTGGACGAGGTGCTGGCGCTGTACCAGGCCATCACCGCGCCGGTGCTCTCGGTGCATGCCAGCGACGACAGCCTGGGCCAGTGGTGGAAGGGCCGCTACACGCTGCAGGAATACCACCAGCGCCTGACCCAGGTGCGCGACGTGCGGCATGCCGTCGTCGAGAACGCAGGCCACATGCTGCACCACGACCAGCCGCGGGCCGTGGCGGCGCTGATCGAGGCGTTCGTGGCCGGGCCGGCGCCCGCAGCCTGAGTCGACGCCTTGCGCACGCGGCGCTCGCGCTGCCCACGCTCGCCTGTGCGTCGTGCAACGGGCGCGGCCGCTGCTCACGGGCGGCCCCACTGCAGATATCCCCGCCGCGCAGCGCGGTGTCGTGGCAGGCGCTGCCGCCCGTGGCCGACAATCGGGCAACCGCGCTTTGCCGCTTTGTTGTCAGCCCTCGAAAGGTAGCCCCACCGCATGGACCAGAACCGCGACGCCCACCCTCCCGCCACCCGCATCGGCATCGTCGGCTACGGCAATCTGGGGCGCGGCGTCGAGGCCGCAATCGCCAAGAACCCCGACATGGCGATTGCCGGCATCTTCACGCGCCGCGACCCCGCGCAGCTCCAGCCGCTGGGCGCAAGCGTTCCGGTGCACGGCATGGACAGCCTGTTGCGCCACAAGGGCGCTATCGATGTGCTGGTGCTGTGCGGCGGCTCCAAGGACGACCTGCCCTGGCAAAGCCCCGAGCTGGCCGCGCATTTCAACCTGGTGGACAGCTTCGACACCCATGCGCGCATCCCCGGGCATTTCGCCGCCGTGGACGCCGCGGCCCAGGCCGGCCAGACCACCGCACTGATCTCGGCCGGCTGGGACCCGGGCCTGTTCTCCATCAACCGCGTGGTGGGCGAGGCCCTGCTGCCCGACGGGGCCACCTACACTTTTTGGGGCAAGGGCCTGAGCCAGGGCCACTCCGACGCGGTGCGCCGCGTGCCCGGCGTGGCGGGTGGCGTGCAGTACACCATCCCCGTGCCCGAGGCAGTGGACAAGGTGCGCAGCGGCGTGCGTCCCGAGCTGTCCACGCGCGAGAAGCACCGGCGCGAGTGCTTCGTGGTGCTGCAGGACGGTGCCGACGCTGACGCGGTGCGCCGGGCCATCGTCGGCATGCCGCACTACTTTGACCAGTACGACACCACGGTGCAGTTCATCAGCGCCGAGGAACTGGCGCGCGACCATGGCGCCATGCCGCACGGCGGGTTCGTGATCCGCAGCGGCAACACCTCGGCGTCCAGCAGGCAGGTCATCGAATACCGGCTGCAGCTGGACAGCAACCCCGAGTTCACCGCCAGCGTGCTGGTGGCCTATGCACGCGCGGTGCACCGCATGCACGCGGCGGGTCAGTTCGGTTGCAAGACCGTGCTGGACGTGGCGCCCGCCCTGCTGTCGGCCAAGAGCGCGGCGGAACTGCGCGAGCAGTTCCTGTAAGCCCCGCGGGTATCAGGCCAAAACAGCCTCTAGCGCCCACCCAACAATCGCAGATAGCTATTGTAAAGATAGCAACCACATATAACCCCGGCCGGTTCCCGGCGCTGCAGGGTGCGTTAGCGGGGGCATCAGCCCGCCATGAGAAAATCGCGCGTTATTCACAAGACACCACCAGGACACCCGCACCATGGAAGCAGAACGCATCAACCTCATCGGCACCACCCTCGAAGACCTGACCGAGCGGACCCAAGAGCTACGGAGGTATCTTTGACTACGATGCCAAGTTTGAACGCCTGCGCACCGTCAACGCATCGCTAGAAGACCCGGCTGTCTGGAACGACCCCAAGAAGGCCCAGGAGCTCGGCAAGGAAAAGAAGTCGCTCGACGCCGTGGTGCTGACGCTGCAAAAGCTCACCACCGAGCTGGCCGACAACGCCGAGCTCTACGAAATGAGCAAGGAAGAAGGCGACGAGGCCGGCCTGACGACCATCGAAGCTGAGGCCGAGAAGCTGCGCCCGCTCATCGAGGAGCTGGAATTCCGCCGTATGTTCAGCAATGAGGCCGACCCGCTGAACTGCTTCGTGGACATCCAGGCCGGCGCCGGCGGCACCGAGGCCTGCGACTGGGCCAGCATGCTGCTGCGCCAGTACCTGAAGTACGCCGAGCGCAAGGGCTTCAAGGCCACGGTGGAAGAAGAAACCCCGGGCGACGTGGCCGGCATCAAGAGCGCCACGATCAAGATCGAGGGCGAGTACGCCTACGGCCTGCTGCGCACCGAGACCGGCGTGCACCGCCTGGTGCGCAAGTCGCCGTTCGACTCATCGGGCGGGCGCCACACATCGTTCGCCTCGCTGTTCGTCTACCCCGAGATCGATGACTCCATCGAGATCAACATCAATCCGTCCGACGTGCGCACCGACACCTACCGTGCCTCGGGCGCGGGCGGCCAGCACATCAACAAGACCGATTCGGCCGTCCGTCTGACACACATTCCCACGGGGATCGTGGTGCAGTGCCAGGATGGCCGCAGCCAGCACAGCAACCGCGACGTGGCCTGGCAGCGCCTGCGCTCGCGCCTGTATGACTTCGAAATGCGCAAGCGCATGGAAGAGCAGCAGAAGCTGGAAGACACCAAGACCGACGTGGGCTGGGGCCACCAGATCCGCAGCTACGTGCTGGACAACAGCCGCATCAAGGACCTGCGCACCAACGTCGAAGTCTCCGCCACGCAGAAGGTGCTGGACGGCGACCTGGACGTGTTCATCGAAGCCTCGCTCAAGCAGGGTGTCTAAACAGGGCGTGCAAACGCGCCCGCACAGATTGGAAAGCCCATCGCCATGATGAGAGAAGGACAAGCCATCGCCATCCACCGTGCCGACTACGCGGCCCCCGCGTACTGGATCGACACGGTGGATCTCACCTTTGACCTGGACCCGGCCAAGACCCGCGTGCTGAGCCGCCTGCGCGTGCGCCGCAATGCCGACGTACCCGCGCAGCCGTTGCGCCTGGATGGCGACGAGCTGAACCTGGCGCGCGTGATGGTCAACGGCGCCGGCACCTCGTTCAAGCTGGACGGCGGCCAGCTGGTGCTGGAAAACCTGCCGGAGGGCACCGAGCCCTTCGAGCTGGAGATTTTCACCACCTGCGCGCCCGCCAAGAACACCCAGCTATCGGGCCTGTACGTGAGCCAGGGCACCTTCTTCACGCAGTGCGAGGCCGAGGGCTTTCGGCGCATCACCTACTTCCTGGACCGCCCCGACGTCATGGCCAGCTACAGCGTGCTGCTGCGCGCCAGCAAGGCCGACTACCCCGTGCTGCTGTCCAACGGCAACCTGGTGGACAGCGGCGAGCTGGAAGACGGCCGCCACTTCGCCAAGTGGGTGGACCCGCACAAGAAGCCCAGCTACCTGTTCGCCCTGGTGGCCGGCAAGCTGGTCGCGCGCGAGCAGAAGATCAAGAGCCGCGCGGGGCGCGAGCATCTGCTGCAGGTGTACGTGCGCCCGGGCGACCTGGAGAAGACCGAGCACGCCATGAACTCCCTCATGGCCAGCATCGCGTGGGACGAGGCGCGCTTCGGCCTGAGCCTGGACCTGGACCGCTTCATGATCGTCGCCACCAGCGACTTCAACATGGGCGCCATGGAAAACAAGGGCCTGAACATCTTCAACACGAAGTACGTTCTGGCCAGCCAGGCCACGGCGACGGACGTGGACTTCGCCAACATCGAGTCCGTAGTGGGCCACGAGTACTTCCACAACTGGACAGGCAACCGCGTCACCTGCCGCGACTGGTTCCAGCTGTCGCTCAAGGAAGGCCTCACCGTCTTTCGCGACCAGGAATTCAGCATGGACATGGCTGGCAGCCCGTCCGCGCGCGCCGTCAAGCGCATCGAGGACGTGCGCGTGCTGCGCACCGTGCAGTTCCCCGAGGATGCGGGCCCCATGGCGCACCCCGTGCGGCCCGACAGCTATGTCGAGATCAACAACTTCTACACCGTCACGATCTATGAGAAGGGCTCCGAGGTCGTGCGCATGCAGCACAACCTGGTCGGGCGCGACGGTTTTGCCAAGGGGCTGAAGCTGTACTTCGAGCGCCACGACGGCCAGGCCGTGACCTGCGACGACTTCGCCCAGGCCATGGCCGACGCCAACCCCGGCAGCCCGCTGGCCCAGCACCTGGAGCAATTCAAGCGCTGGTACTCCCAGGCAGGCACGCCGCGCGTGAAGGCCGTTGGCCAGTACGACGCCGACGCACGCCGCTACACGCTCACGCTGTCCCAAAGCTGCCCCGCCACGCCGGGCCAGCCCGACAAGCTGCCCTTTGTGATCCCCGTGACGCTGGGCCTGGTGGGCACCGACGGCCGCGCCCTGGCACTGCAGCTGGACAGCGAAGCCGCGGCGGGCGCTCCGGAGCGCACCGTGGTGCTGACCGAGGGCGAGATGACGCTCACCTTCACAGGGGTGGACGTGCCGCCCGTGCCCTCGCTGCTGCGCTCCTTCAGCGCACCGGTGGTCCTGGACTGCGAATACAGCGACGCCGAGCTGCTCACCCTGCTGGCGCACGACAGCGATGCCTTCAACCGCTGGGAAGCCGGCCAGCGCCTGATGCTGCGCATCGCTATCAATGCGATAGCTGATGGCGCTTTACTGGCGGGCGTAAACGGCCAAATCGGCCAGAACCTCCTGCCCCAGCCGCTGGTGCAGGCCATGCGCGACGTACTGCGCCACCCCACGCTGGACGCGGCCTTCAAGGAACTGGTGCTGACCCTGCCGTCCGAGGGCTACATCGCCGAGCAGCTGGACACGGTGGACCCGCAGCGCGTGCATGCCGTGCGCGAGGCGCTGCGCGAGCAGCTGGCCCTGGCCCTGCGTGACGACTGGGTCTGGGCCTGGGAGGAGCACCACGCCACGGGCGGCTACCGCCCGGATGCCGTGTCGGCGGGCCGCCGCGCCCTGGCCGGCCTGGCCCTGGGCATGCTGTGCCTGGCCGCGCGTTCCAGCGGCGACATCGTGTGGCCCGGCAAGACCTACCAGCGCTTCAAGGACGCGGGCAATATGACCGACCGCTTCAACGCGCTGGCGGCGCTGGTCGGCAGCGGCCACGAGTTGGCAGCGCCCGCGCTGGCGCGCTTTCATGCGCTGTTCAAGGACGACGCCTTGGTGCTGGACAAGTGGTTCGCGCTGCAGGCGGGCGCGCCCGACCGCGGCGGCCAGGTGCTGCCGGCCGTGCGCCAGCTCATGAAGCACCCGGACTTCCACATCAAGAACCCCAACCGCGCGCGCAGCGTGATCTTCAGTTACTGCAACGGCAACCCCGGGGGCTTTCACCGCACCGACGCCGCCGGCTACGTCTTCTGGGCCGACCGCGTGCTGGAGCTGGACAGTCTCAACCCCCAGGTGGCCGCCCGCCTGGCGCGTGCGCTGGACCGCTGGAAGAAGCTCGCCGAGCCTTACCGCACGGCCGCCCACGAAGCCATCTCCCGCGTGGCCGCCAAGTCCGACCTCTCCAACGACGTGCGCGAAGTCGTCACCCGCGCCCTTGCCGATTAAGAAAGGCCTCCATGACCGAACGTATCAGCCTCACCCGCTACCTTGTCGAGCAGCAGCGCGTCCATGGCCGCATCCCCCCGCAGCTGCGCCTGCTGGTGGAGGTGGTTGCGCGCGCCTGCAAGCGCATCAGCTTCGCCGTGAACAAGGGCGATCTCGGCGACGTGATGGGCACCGCCGGAACCGAGAACGTTCAGGGTGAGGTGCAGAAGAAGCTGGACATCATTGCGAACGAGGTGTTGATCGAAGCCAACGAATGGGGCGGGCATCTGGCTGCGATGGCATCTGAGGAAATGGATGGGATCTATGTGGTGCCTAACCGCTTTCCCCAGGGCGAGTACCTGCTGATGTTCGACCCCCTGGACGGTTCGTCCAACATCGACGTCAACGTGAGCATTGGCACCATTTTCTCGGTGCTGCACAAGCACCATGACGATCCCACCACCGACGAACCCGTCACCGAAGCCGACTTCTTGCAACCCGGCCACCAGCAGGTCGCAGCAGGCTACTGCATCTATGGTCCGCAGACCACGTTGGTGCTGACCGTGGGCGACGGCGTGGCCATGTTCACGCTGGACCGCGAACAGGGCTCCTTCGTGCTCACGCGCGAGAACATCCGTATTCCCGAAGACACCAAGGAATTCGCGATCAACATGAGCAATATGCGCCACTGGGATGCGCCCGTGCGCCGCTACATCGACGAATGCCTGCAGGGCAAGGAAGGCCCGCGCGGCAAGGACTTCAACATGCGCTGGATCGCCAGCATGGTCGCCGACGTGCACCGCATACTGATGCGCGGCGGCATCTTCATGTACCCCTGGGACAAGCGCGAGCCAAACAAACCCGGCAAGCTGCGCCTGATGTATGAGGCCAACCCCATGGGCTGGCTGGTCGAGCAGGCAGGCGGCGCCGCCACCAACGGCCGCCAGCGCATCCTGGACATCCAGCCCGCCCAGTTGCACGAACGCGTGAGCGTGATCCTGGGCTCAAAGAATGAGGTCGATCGCGTGACAAGTTACCACTCCGGTATATAATGTGAGTCTTCGCCGGTGTAGCTCAGTCGGTAGAGCAGCTCATTCGTAATGAGAAGGTCGCGTGTTCGATTCATGTCTCCGGCACCACAATGAAAGCCCCTGATTCGCAAGAGTCAGGGGCTTTTGCTTTGCGGAGTGCATGGGAAGTCCGCCGCTCTCGGGAGCTTTGAACCATGCGTTGCGGCTTCTCTGCCATCCACCCACCGCACCGCAAAGCCGACTTAAAGATCCCTTCGACCTCTAGCGACCATCCAGCAAGCGCTGGCCGCTATCTTTTTTGCATATTGCTTCCAGCACCGACAATCCAGAGTCCCTGAACCCGGACTCTGCCATGCTCCCTGCAACGCACTTCGCACTGTTGGCCCTCCGGCGCCGGGCCTGGGTGCTGGTCGTCGCTGCTTGTGTAGGAGCAGCAAACGCGCAGCCGGCTGCTGCCCTGGAGTCGCCCTCCTCCGCGGACCCGGCGGCGCCCTCGCCCACGCTGGCGCAGCATTACCACCCGGGCGTGGTGGTCGCGGACTATTGGGTGAGCGAAAAATACGACGGCGTACGCGCCCTCTGGACCGGTCAGCAACTGATCAGCCGGCAGGGCCTGCCCATCCGGGCGCCAGCGTGGTTCACCGCCGGCTGGCCGCCGGTACCGATGGATGGCGAACTGTGGGCCGGCCGCGGCCAGTTTGCCGCCGCGCAGGCGGCCGTGGCGCAGGCCACGCCCGACGATGCCCGGTGGCGCGCGCTGCGGTACATGGTGTTCGACCTGCCGCGCGTGCCGGGCGGTTTCGGCGAGCGCCTGCCCCTGCTGCGCCGCACCGTGGCCCATCTGGGCCAGCCGTGGGTCCAGCCTGCCGCGCAATGGCGGGTGTCCAGCCACACGGAATTGATGGGGCAGTTGCACCGGCTGGAGAAGGCCGGCGCCGAGGGACTGATGCTGCGCCGGGACGACGCGCCCTACCGTGGCGGGCGCAGCGATGATCTGCTCAAGCTCAAGACCTTCGAGGATGCGGAGGCCGTGGTGGTAGGGCAAGAGCCCGGACGCGGCAAATACGCGGGCCAGACCGGCGCGCTGCTGGTGGCGCTGCCCGACGGCCGGCGCCTGCGCTTGGGCAGCGGCCTGCCGGATGCGGTGCGGCGCAATCCACCGCCGGCGGGCACCGTGGTGACCTACCGCTTCAACGGCACCCACGCAAGCGGCTTGCCGCGGTTTGCGCGCTTCTGGCGAGTGCGCGCCGACGCGCCCTCCGCGCCCTCCGCGGCCAACGCAGCCGCTGCCGGCGGGCAGGCCAATCTGGAGCCCGGCCCAGCAAGAAACAGAGGCAAATGAGGTCCTAGCGCATACCCAGCAAGCGCTGCCAGCTATCAGAACAAAAGCAAAAGGGGCGGTCGCCCGCCCCTTTTCAGCCCGCCCCTCCTGCGAGAGGCGCTGCCGGCACTTCAGATGGTGCGGCCAAACGGGCCGTCGCTGCCCACCTGCACCAGCGACTCAGGGTCGTTGGCGCGGGGCTTGCGGCTGCCGCCCGTACCCTGCGCCACGCAGTCGGCGTAATAACGCACGTTGCCGTTGTCGTCCTCGATCTCCACAAGGCCGTGGATGTCGGTCTCGAAGCCCGGGCAGAGCTTGGAGAACTCGCGCGAGAACTTGAGGTAGTCCACGATCTTCTTGTTGAAGACCTCGCCGGGGATCAACAGCGGAATGCCGGGCGGGTACGGCGTGATCAGGCTGGTGGTGATGCGGCCTTCCAGCTGGTCGATCTCCACGCGCTCGGTCTTGCGCTGCGCAATGTGGGCGTAGGCGTCGCTGGGCTTCATGGCGGGCGTGAGGTCCGAGAGGTACATCTCGGTCGTCAGGCGGGCGATGTCGTACTTGGCGTACAGCTGGTGCACGTGCTGGCACAGGTCCTTCAGGCCCATGCGCTCGTAGCGCTTGTGCTGCTGGCAGAACTCGGGAAGGATGCGCCACATGGGCTGGTTCTTCTCGTAGTCGTCCTTGAACTGCTGCAGCGCGGCCAGCAGCGTATTCCAGCGGCCCTTGGTGATGCCGATGGTGAACATGATGAAAAACGAGTACAGGCCCGTCTTCTCCACCACCACGCCGTGCTCCGACAGGTATTTCGTGACGATGCTGGCCGGAATGCCGGTCTTGTCGAACTTGCCGTCCAGGTTCAGGCCGGGCGTGACGATGGTGGACTTGATCGGGTCCAGCATGTTGAAGCCGTCGGCCAGCGCGCCGAAGCCATGCCACTTGCTCGGGCCGTTCTTCTTGCCCTTGGCGTCGCCGCGGATGATCCAGTCATCTGCACGGCCGACACCCTCGTCGGCGAGCTTGTCGGGGCCCCAGACCTTGAACCACCAGTCGTCCTTGCCGAACTCGTCCTCCACCTTGCGCATGGCGCGGCGAAAGTCCAGCGCTTCGACCAGGCTTTCCTCCACCAGGGCGGTGCCGCCGGGCGGCTCCATCATGGCTGCAGCCACGTCGCAGCTGGCGATGATGCTGTACTGCGGGCTGGTCGAGGTGTGCATCAGGTACGCCTCGTTGAACAGGTGACGGTCCAGCTTGGTCGTTTGACTGTCCTGCACCAGCACATGGCTGGCCTGGCTGATGCCGGCCAGCAGCTTGTGGATGGACTGCGTGGCGTACACCACCGACTGCTTGGGCCGCGCGCGCTTCTTGCCCATGGCGTGGTAGCTGCCGTAGAACGGGTGGAAGGCCGCATGCGGCAACCAGGCCTCGTCGAAGTGCAGGTTCTCGACGTAGCCGTCGAGCATGCCCTTGATGGTCTCGGTGTTGTAGAGCACGCCGTCGTAGGTCGACTGCGTGAGGGTCAGCACGCGCGGCTTGACCTTCTTGGCGTCCACGCCCTTGAGCAGCGGGTTGGCCTTGATCTTCGCCTGGATGGTCGCGGGCTCGAATTCGCTTTGCGGAATGGGCCCGATGATGCCGAAGTGGTTGCGCGTGGGTTTCAGGAACACGGGGATCGCCCCGGTCATGATGATGCTGTGCAGGATGGACTTGTGGCAGTTGCGGTCCACCACCACCACGTCGCCCGGTGCCACGGTGTGGTGCCACACCATCTTGTTGGAGGTAGACGTGCCGTTGGTCACGAAGAAGCAGTGGTCGGCGTTGAAAATGCGCGCGGCGTTGCGCTCGCTCTCGCCGATGGCGCCGTTGTGGTCCAGCAGCTGGCCCAGTTCTTCCACGGCATTACAGACGTCCGCACGCAGCATGTTCTCACCATAGAACTGGTGGTACATCTGGCCCACGGGGCTCTTGAGGAACGCCACGCCGCCCGAGTGGCCCGGGCAGTGCCAGCTGTAGGAGCCGTCTTCCGCGTAGTCCAGCAGCGCCTTGAAGAATGGCGGCTGCACGCCCTCCAGGTAGCTCTTGGCCTCGCGGATGATGTGCTTGGCCACGAATTCGGGGGTGTCCTCGAACATGTGGATGAAGCCGTGCAGCTCGCGCAGGATGTCGTTGGGCAGGTGGCGCGCGGTCTTGGTCTCGCCGTGCACGTAGATCGGCACATCGGCGTTCTTGCGGCGCACCTCTTCGATGAAGGTGCGCAGGCTGTGCACGATGGGATCCTGGCCCGTGCCCAGCGTGAATTCCTCGTCGTCGATCGACAGGATGAACGCGCTGGCGCGGCTTTGCTGCTGGGCGAACTGCGACAGGTCGCCGTAGCTGGTCACGCCCAGGACCTCGAACCCTTCCGCCTCGATGGCTTGCGCCAGCGCCCGAATCCCCAGGCCGGAGGTGTTCTCTGAACGATAGTCCTCGTCGATGATGACGATGGGAAAGCGAAATTTCATGCGCTGCCTCCGATGACCGGGCCAAAAAAACGAAAGAGGCGCGCAGTGTAAGGAATATGCGTGCTATCCCTATGAACACCGCAGCATTTCGCCCAGAATCCATCGACCTGGAAACAACACCGCGCCGCCCGCCGGCGCGCACCCGACAGAGAGGGAAGGAGAAAACACGCATGAATCTGGACGCATCCACGCTCTGGTGGCTCATGGCCGGGGTGGCCGTGGTGGCCGAGCTGCTCACCGGCACCTTTTACCTGCTGATGCTGGCCGTGGGCCTGGCGGCCGGCGCACTCGCGGCCCACGCGGGCCTGGGCAACACGGCGCAGATCCTGGTGAGCGCACTGGTCGGGGCCGGCACCGTGCTGGGGGCCTACGTCAAGCGCCGCAGCCGGCCGGGCGAGCCGTCCGCGCGGGCCGACCGCAGCGTGAACCTGGACGTGGGCGAGACGGTGTTCATCGACGCCTGGCAGCCCGACGGCACGGCCGTCGTGAAGTACCGCGGCGCGAGCTGGACCGCCATCCACCGCCCGGGCATCACGCCCGCCACTGGCCCGCACCGCGTGGCCGAACTGGTGGGCAACCGCCTGCTGGTGGATCCGCTGTAGTCATCCGGAACCGAGGGCGGCCTCGCTACCATCCGCCCTGCCCTTCACCGCCGCACGCGGCACAGAAAGAAAAAACCTCATGGAAATCGCCATCATCCTCTTCGTCATCGCGGTGATCTTCATCGCGCGCGCCGTCAAGATCGTGCCGCAGCAGCATGCCTGGGTGAAGGAGCGCCTGGGCAAGTACGCCGGCACGCTCACGCCGGGGCCGAAGTTCATCATCCCCTTCGTCGACCGCATCGCCTACAAGCACAGCCTGAAGGAAATCCCCCTGGACGTGCCCAGCCAGGTCTGCATCACCAAGGACAACACCCAGCTGCAGGTGGACGGCATCCTGTACTTCCAGGTGACCGACCCCATGCGCGCCAGCTACGGTTCGTCCAACTACATCACCGCCATCTCGCAGCTGGCCCAGACCACGCTGCGCAGCGTGATCGGCAAGCTGGAGCTGGACAAAACGTTCGAAGAGCGCGACATGATCAACGCCCAGGTGGTGCAGGCCATCGACGAGGCGGCGCTGAACTGGGGCGTGAAGGTACTGCGCTACGAGATCAAGGACCTGACGCCGCCCGCCGAGATCCTGCGCGCCATGCAGGCCCAGATCACCGCCGAGCGTGAAAAGCGCGCGCTGATCGCCGCTTCGGAAGGCCGCCGCCAGGAACAGATCAACATCGCCACCGGCGAGCGTGAGGCTTTCATCGCCCGCTCCGAAGGTGAAAAGCAAGCCGCCATCAACAACGCCCAGGGCGAGGCAGCCGCCATCACCGCCGTGGCCGACGCCACCGCCCAGGCCATCGAGCGCATTGCCGCCGCCATCCGCCAGCCGGGCGGCGAGCAGGCCGTGCAGCTCAAGGTCGCCGAAAAGGCCGTGGAGGCGTATGGCAAGGTGGCCGCGGACGCCACCACCACGCTCATCGTGCCCAGCAACATGACCGAGGTATCCGCACTCGTCAGTTCGGCCATGAAGATGATCCAGACGCAGCAGCGCAGCTGACCCAACGCTTTCGCTCTTTTTTTATAGCTACCAGCGCTCACCCCACAAGCGCTGGAGCCACTTTTCGCTTAGAACTTCGCATGAATTCCCCCGTAGCCCCTTCTTCACGGCCCGCGTGGGCGACGACGGCACCCAGTGCGATGCCTGGCCCGAGCAGCCGCTGCTGCTGTCGCTGGAGCAAGGCGGTATCGACTGGTCCAGCTCCTGCCGCAACGGCACCTGCCGCACCTGCATCGGCGTGCTGGCGGAGGGCGAGGTGCGCTATGCCATCGACTGGCCGGGCCTGACGGCAGAAGAAAAGGCCGAGGGCTGCGTGCTGCCCTGCGTGGCCTATCCCGTGAGCGACGTGAAGCTGGAGGCCCCCGCCATCTGAGCCCTGTGCCGCGCTCCGCGCACCGGTACGGTTGAGGCAGCGCAACCTGCGGCCCGCTTGCCCCCACCTGCGGCAGACTTACCGCGGCGGCGCGCGGACAACGGCCCGGCGGCGCGACTAGAATTGGCCGCTTCGGGACCGCGCGTCCCTCCTCCGTGCGGCAGGGGCCGCATCGCCGTTCTTTGGGGGCACGCCCGTTGCCCGCCCGCCGGGGAACGCACACCGCCCCGGCCCGCATGGCCCATCCGAAAGCCCTGCATGACCACCCCCCTCACGCCCGCGCCCATCTCGCCCGTCCAGGACATCGTGGCCGAGTTGCGCGCCGGCCGCATCGTGATCCTCGTCGATGAAGAAGACCGCGAGAACGAAGGCGACCTCGTGATCGCCGCGGACCATGTCACGCCCGAGGCCATCAACTTCATGGCGCGCTTCGGCCGCGGCCTGATCTGCCTGACCCTCACGCGCGAACGCTGCGAGCGCCTGCGCCTGCCGCCCATGGTGGCGCGCAACGGCACCAAGATGGGCACCGCCTTTACCGTCTCCATCGAGGCGGCTGAGGGCGTGACCACCGGCATCAGCGCCGCCGACCGCGCGCGCACCGTGCAGGCCGCCGTGGCCGCCAACGCCCAGGCTGCCGACCTGGTGCAGCCCGGCCACATCTTCCCGCTGCAGGCGGTGGATGGCGGCGTGCTCATGCGCGCCGGCCACACCGAGGCCGGCTGCGACCTGGCCGCCATGGCCGGCTGCAGCCCCTCCTCCGTGATCTGCGAGGTGATGAAGGACGACGGCACCATGGCCCGCCTGCCCGACCTGCAGCTGTTTGCGGCCGAGCACGGCATCAAGATCGGCACGATCGCCGACCTGATCGAATACCGCAGCCGCACCGAGTCGCTGGTGCACAAGGTGGCTTCGCGCCAGATCACCACAGCGTTCGGCGAGTTCACCATGCACGCCTTCCGCGACGAGCCGAGCCAGGCCGTGCACCTGGCCCTGGTCAAGGGCCAGTGGGACGCCGCAGAGAGCGTGCCCGTGCGCGTGCACGAGCCCTTGTCGGTGCTGGACCTGCTGGAAGTGGGCCGCAGCATGCACTCGTGGAGCCTGGACGCCAGCCTTCAATACATCCACCACCACGGCCAGGGCGTGGCCGTGCTGCTGAACTGCGGCGAGAGTGCCGAGCAACTGCTGGAGCAGTTCGAAGGCACGGCCCGCGCCGCCCAGGCGCCCGAGCGCGGTCGCATGGACCTGCGCACTTACGGCGTGGGCGCGCAGATCCTGCGCGAAGTGGGCGTGGCCAAGATGCAGCTCATGGGCCAGCCGCGCCGCATGCCCAGCATGGTGGGCTATGGACTCGAAATCACCGGCTACATCCCCAAGGAATAAGACATGTTTGGCGCAGACAAAGGAACCGCGGACAAGCTCGATGGCAAGAAGCTGCACATCGGCATCGTGCAGGCCCGCTTCAACGAGAACATCACCAACACCCTCGCCGCGGCCTGCCGTGCAGAGCTGCTGCGCCTGGGCGTGCAGGAAAAGCACATCCGCCACGTGCTGGTGCCCGGCGCGCTGGAAGTGCCCGTGGCGCTGCAGGCCCTGGCCGAGCGCGACGAGTACGACGCGCTGATCGCGCTGGGCTGCATCATCCGCGGCGAGACCTACCACTTCGAGCTGGTGGCCAACGAATCTGGCGCGGGCGTGACCCGCCTGGCCCTGGACTACCAGGTACCGATCGCCAACGCCATCATCACCACCGAAAACCTGGAACAGGCCCTCGCCCGCCAGACCGAAAAGGGCGTGGACGCGGCCCGCGTGGCCGTGGAAATGGCCAACTTGCTGGAGGAGCTGTCGTGACCGATTCCGCCAACCCCACGCCATCCGCGCGGCCGCCGCGCCAGCCGCGCACCGGCACCACCGGCACCGGCGCGCGCAAGGCCGGCTCCAAGTCGGGCCGCAGCCGCGCGCGCGAATTCGCCCTGCAGGCGCTCTACCAGCACCTGGTAGGAGGCAACGATGCCACAGCCATCGACGTGTTCACGCGCGACCTGTCGGGCTTTCACAAGGCCGACGCGGCGCACTACGACGCGCTCCTGCACGGCTGCATCACCACCGCCCAGTACATGGACGAGCTGATCGCGCCCCAGCTGGACCGCAAGATGAGCGAGATCTCGCCCATCGAGCATGCGGTGATGTGGATCGGCGTATACGAATTCCAGCACTGCCAGGACGTGCCCTGGCGCGTGGTCATCAACGAGTGCATCGAGCTGGCCAAGGAGTTCGGCGGCACCGACGGCCACAAGTACGTCAACGGCGTGCTCAACGGCCTGGCGCCGCAATTACGCGCCACCGAGGTCGCGGCCGACAAGGCCGGCGCCCGCGGCTGAAGGCCCCGCCCTCTTGCGCCGCTTCGCATTGTTCTTTCCCTCAGCGCCGCTGGCCTCAGCCGGCGGGTGCCTGCACGTTGCATCGCCATGAAGTTTTCCACCCGCGCCGAGCGCATCGAACCCTTTTACGTGATGGAAGTGGCCAAGGCCGCCCAGGCCCTGGCGCGCGAGGTCGCCGGCACCCGCGAGCCGATGATCTTCCTGAACATCGGCGAGCCCGACTTCACCGCGCCCCCCCTGGTGGTGGAGGCGGCCGACCGCGCGGTGCGCAGCGGGGCCACGCAGTACACCAACGCCCTGGGCCTGGAGGCGCTGCGCGAGCGCATCAGCGGCTGGTATGCCGAGCGCTTTGGCGTCGATGTGCCGGCGCGGCGCATCGTGGTCACGGCCGGCGCATCGGCCGCGCTGCAGCTGGCCTGCCTGGCGCTGATCGACGCGGGCGACGAGATCCTGATGCCCGACCCCAGCTACCCCTGCAACCGCCACTTCGTGAGCGCGGCGGAAGGCAAAGCGGTGCTGATCCCCACCACGGCCGAGGAGCGCTTCCAGCTCAGCGCCGCCAAGGTCGAGGCCGCATGGGGTACCAAGACACGCGGCGTGCTGCTGGCATCGCCCTCCAACCCCACGGGCACCTCGATTGCGCCGGACGAACTGCGCCGCATCCACGATGTGGTGCGCGGCAAGGGTGGGCTCACGATCATCGACGAGATCTACCTCGGCCTGTCCTATGACGACGCCTTCGGCCAGACGGCGCTGGCGCTGGGCGAGGACATCATCAGCATCAACAGCTTCAGCAAGTACTTCAACATGACCGGCTGGCGCCTGGGCTGGATGGTGGTGCCCGAAGCCATGGTGCCCGTGGTGGAGCGTCTGGCGCAGAACCTGTTCATCTGCGCCAGCACGGTGTCGCAGCATGCGGCGCTGGCCTGCTTCGAGCCGGACAGCATCGCCGAGTACGAACGCCGCCGCGCAGAGTTCAAGGCGCGGCGAGACTACTTCATCCCCGCACTCGATGCACTGGGCCTCACGGTGCCGGTGCAGCCCGATGGCGCCTTCTACGCCTGGGCCGACTGCACGCAGGCCGCCGAGCGCCTGGGCGTCGCCGGCAGTTGGGACTTCGCCTACGAGCTGATGCGCCGTGCCCATCTGGCCATCACGCCGGGGCGCGACTTCGGCACGGCCGACACCCAACGCTTCGTGCGCTTTTCCACGGCCAACTCCATGGCGCAGTTGCAGGAGGCGGTGGCGCGCCTGCAGCGCCTGATCGGCTGACCCCTCCCGGCATGCCAGCATGGCTTTCGAGTGGCCCGTTCGCATTTACTGGGAAGACACCGATGCCGGCGGCATCGTGTTCTATGCCAACTATCTCAAGTTCTTCGAGCGCGCGCGCACCGAGTGGCTGCGCTCGCGGGACCTGGGCCAGCAACGATTGCGGGAACTCACGGGCGGCATGTTTGTCGTAACCGACGCACGCCTGCGCTACCTGCGCCCCGCCCGCCTGGACGATGAACTGATTGTTACCGCCAGCCTGCGCGAAGGGGGCCGC
Source organism: Diaphorobacter nitroreducens (assembly GCF_002214645.1). Lineage (NCBI taxonomy): Bacteria > Pseudomonadati > Pseudomonadota > Betaproteobacteria > Burkholderiales > Comamonadaceae > Diaphorobacter > Diaphorobacter nitroreducens. The sequence continues at coordinate 526,514 of NZ_CP016278.1, read as the reverse complement.
GCTTCGCTCACAATCGAGCAGCAGGCGCTCTTGAAACCAGAGCAGATGATCCCCGACTCTCCCCCCGCACTGCTGTGCGAAGGCACCATCCGCATTGGCTGGGTGGATGCCGCCACCATGCGCCCTGCACGCATTCCGGGGTCCCTTTTGGAACGACTCTCCTCATCATGAATTCCCAAGACATGTCCATCTTGAGCCTGGTGCTCAATGCCAGCTGGGTGGTGCAGCTGGTGATGCTGCTGCTGCTCGCGGTTTCCGTGGCCAGCTGGGCCGCCATCTTCCGCAAGCTGTTCGCGCTCAAGCGCGTGAAGGCTCTGAACGAAGACTTTGAGCGCGACTTCTGGTCGGGCACCAGCCTGAATGACCTGTACGCCAGCGCCACGCACAACGCCAAGAGCGCGGGCCCGATGGAGCGCATCTTCGCCAGCGGCATGCGCGAATACCAAAAGCTGCGGGAACGCCGCATCAGCGACCCCGGCACACTGCTGGACGGCGCGCGCCGCGCCATGCGCGCGAGCTTCCAGCGCGAGATGGACGTGATCGAGTCCAGCCTCTCGTTCCTTGGCTCGGTGGCCTCGGTGTCGCCCTATGTGGGCCTGTTCGGCACCGTCTGGGGGATCATGCACGCCTTCACCGGCTTCGCCGGCATGGAGCAGGTAACGCTCGCCACGGTGGCGCCCGGCATCGCCGAAGCGCTGGTGGCCACCGCCATCGGCCTGTTCGCCGCCATTCCCGCCGTGATTGCGTACAACCGCTTCGCACGCGACATCGACCGCGTGGCGACGCACCAGGAGACCTTCATCGAGGAGTTCTCCAACATCCTGCAGCGCAACCTGGGCGCCCAGCCTGGATCGCCCTCGGGCCACTAAAGGAAGCCTGATATGCCTGCCATGGCCTCACGCAGCGGCACCCGCCGCCGCTCCATGAACGAGATCAACATGGTGCCGTTCATCGACGTGATGCTGGTGCTGCTCATCATCTTCATGGTGACCGCGCCCATGCTCACGCCCAGTTCGGTGAACGTGCCTTCCGTGGGCAAAGGCGCCAAGGTGCCCAAGACGCGCGCGGACGTCATCGTCGACAAGGACGGCAGCATCCGCTTCAAGGCCGACGGCAACGAACGCACCGTGCCGCTGCAGAACCTGGGCGCCACTGCCAAGAACTGGCTCAAGGACCAGCCAGAGGACACACCCGTGCTCATCAGCGCCGACAAGAACGTGTCGTACGACGCGGTGATGAAGGCCATGTCTGCGCTGCAACAGGCGGGCGTGGCACGCGTCGCCCTGGCGGTGAAGAGCGGCGGCTGACGAGAACTTTCACACGATCTAATGCACGCCACGAACGACCGCGACCAGTTTGCCCCGCCCCGCCCGCCCGGACGCATGCGGGCCATCGCCCTGGCGGTACTCGCCCATGCCGCGCTGATCGGCGCGCTGACCTGGGGCGTGAACTGGAAGAGCAGTTCCGACCAACCGGCGGTGGAGGCCGAACTCTGGTCTGCCGTCCCCCAGCAAGCGGCGCCGCGCGCCGTGGAGCCGCCCCCACCCCCTGCTCCGGCCCCTACCCCCGCACCAGAGCCCGCGCCCGCACCGCCGCCTCCACCGCCACCACCGCGTCCGGAGCAAGCCGACACGCGCGAGGCCGATATCGCCCTGCAGCAGCAGAAGAAGCGCCTGGAAGAAGAAAAGAAAAAGCGCGAACAGCAACTGGAGCGCGAGAAGCGCGAACGCGAGCGCAAGGAAGAAGAGCGCCGCGAGCGGCTGGAGCAGGAGAAGAAGGAACGCCTGCTGGCGCAGCAAAAGGCCGAGCGCGAGAAAGCCGAACGCGAAAAGGCCGAGAAGGAGAAGGCCGCCAAGGCCGAGCAGGACAAACAGAAGAAGCTGGCCGAGGACAAGCGTCGCAAGGCCGAGGAAGCCCGTGAAGCCAAAGAGGCCGAGGCGCGCCGCCAGGAGAACCTGCGCCGCATGCAGGGGCTGGCAGGCGCCACGGGCGGCGAGACCGCCACGGGCACCGCGCAGCGCAGCTCCGGCCCCTCGGGCAGCTACGGTGGCAAGGTGGCCGCCAAGGTACGCCCCAACATCGTCTATCCCGACACCATCTCGGGCAACCCGCGCGCCGAGGTCGAGGTGCGCGCCGCTCCGGACGGTACCATCGTCGGCGCGCGCATCACCCAGTCCAGCGGCAACAAGGCGTGGGACGACGCGGTGATTCGTGCGCTGCACCGCACGGAAACCCTGCCACGCGACGTGGACGGCCGCGTGCCGTCGTCCTTGGTGATCGGCTTCCGCCCGCGCGACTGAAGCAAAAAGAGAGCTGCCTGCGCTTGTCCCTCAACGGTTTCACATTGAAAACACTGTGAAACCTATTTGAGTCAAGCGCCGGCAGCTATCATTTTCGATAACAGCCGACAGCCAGTCGAACTCAGCTGCGCTGCTCGATGAGGCGATTGATACGCAACGCGCCGAGTGTGCAGACCACGCCCGACAGCAGATACAGCGTCACCGCCCCCAGCCCGAAACGTGCCGACAGCCCCAAGGCCACCAACGGCGCGAAGGCCGCGCCGATCAGCCAGGCCAGGTCGGACGACAGTGCCGCCCCGGTGTAGCGGTGCTGGGTGGAGAAGTTGGCCGTCACCGTGCCCGATGCCTGGCCGTACGACAGGCCCAGCAGCACGAAGCCCAGCAGCAGGAACACCGTGCCGCCCACCGCGCCACCGCCCAGCAGCCAGGGCGTGGCCAGGCTGAACAGGCCAATCAGCACGGCCATGGAGCCCAACAGGTTGCGCCGGCCCATGCGGTCGGCCAACCGCCCCGACACCACCACCGCGCCGATGGCCAGGAATGCGCCGGCGATCTGCACGCACAGCACCTCGGCCATGGAGCGGTCGGAGAACAGGGCGAACCACGACAGCGGGAACACCGTCACCACGTGAAAGAGTGCGAAGCTAGCGAGTGCCGCAAAGGCGCCCAGCACCACATTGCTCCCCTCTTCGCGCATCACGCGGGCCACGCCCACGGGCTCCAGTTCCTTCTCTTGCAGCAATTCGGCATAGGACTGCCCCACCACCAGGCGCAGCCGCGCAAACAGCGCCACCACGTTGATCGCAAAGGCCACGCAGAACGGGTAGCGCCAGCCCCAGGCCAGGAATTCTTCGCTGGAGAGGCTGCCGTACAGGTAGGCGAACAACCCGGCGGCCAATGCAAACCCTACGGGCGCGCCCAGTTGCCCCACCATGGAATACCAGCCGCGGCGCTCCGGCGGTGCCGCCATCGCCAGCAGCGACGGTAGCCCGTCCCAGGAGCCGCCCAGCGCCAGCCCCTGGCCGAAGCGCAGCACCGCCAGCGCCCCGGCGGCTGCCAGCCCCGCCACGTGGTAACTGGGCAGGAAGGCCATGCTCACCGTACAGCCGCCCAGCAGGAACAGCGCCAGCGTCAGCTTGGTGCCGCGCCCCCAGCGCCGCTGCACGGCCATGGAGATGGCGGTGCCCAGCGGCCGGGCGATGAAGGCGATGGCAAAGATGGCAAAGGCCATGAGCGTGCCGTCCAGCCGCGACATGAAGGGGAACAACAGCGACGGGAAGACCAGCACGCAAGCGATCCCGAATACGAAGAAGTCGAAATACTCCGACGCGCGCCCGATGATCACGCCCACGGCGATCTCGCCCGGGGTGACGTCTTCGTCGGTGTGCGCGCGCGACAGCGATGCCGCGCTCTCGGGGCCGTAAACGGGGTATGCGACGGAACCGCTACTCATGACCGTACTCCTTGGCTTTGCAGACACAGCTCCGTTCTACACGCAAGCCCCGCGGTCAACAAGTACGCTTACACTGAGGTCCCGCGCGGGAAAACCCTCACGCCCAGTCGGCCATCCGCGCCGCCATGGTCGCGCCCGCAGGCCGCATACGGCCTGCCATCACGCCATAAGTTTGACCCTGGACAAAATGTCCAATCGACAAATGCGCTAGGCGTATTACATTCATCTCCGTCCAGTAATTCGCGTTTACACCTAGCGCCGCGCCCGCCCGCGCGACGCAAGGCCGTGCACGCTTTTTGACACGCCTAGCAATGCTCCAACTGAAGAAACTCCGCGGGCCCACCTGGCTCGCCGCGGCTTTGGCCGCAGCCAGCCTGGCTGGTTGCAGCAAGGCCGTTGTATTGAACCCGGCGGGTGATATCGCAGCCCAGCAGGGCAACCTGGTGGTGACTGCCACGGTGCTGATGCTGATCGTCATCGTGCCGGTGATCCTGCTGACGCTGCTGTTCGCCTGGAAGTACCGCCAGGGCAACACCGACGCCGAGTACGACCCCGACTGGCACCACTCCACCTCGCTGGAGCTGGTGATCTGGAGCGTGCCGCTGATGATCATCATTGCCCTGGGCGCGCTGACCTGGATCGCTACCCACAAGCTGGACCCCTACCGCCCCCTGGACCGCATCGACGCCCAGCGCGCGCTGGCCGCCGACATCAAACCGCTGGAAGTGCAGGTGGTCGCCATGGACTGGAAGTGGCTGTTCTTCTACCCCGAGCAGGGCATTGCCACGGTGAACGAGGTGGCCGCGCCTGTGGACCGCCCGATCCTGTTCAAGCTCACCGCCACATCCACCATGAACGCGTTCTACGTGCCCGACCTGGCCGGCATGATCTACGCCATGCCTGGCATGCAGACCGAGCTGAACGCCATCATCAACAAGCCCGGCGTGTTCCATGGCCTCGCCTCGCACTACAGCGGCCCCGGCTTCTCCGGCATGACCTTCAAGTTCCACGGCCTGAGCGATGCCGAGTTCGCCCAGTGGGTGGACAAGGCCAAGACCGAAGGCAAGCCCCTGGACAAGACCACCTACCTGCAACTGGCCAAGCCCAGCCAGCGCGACCCCGTGCAGCGCTTTTCCACCGTGGAAGACGGCCTGTACGGCAAGGTGCTCAACCGCTGCGTGGAAGACGGCCAGATGTGCATGCACGACATGATGGCCATCGACGCGCTCGGCGGCGAAGCCTTCGTCAAAGCCAACGGTCTAACGCTGCCACAGGACGTATGCACCGCCGGCAACGCGCCACAGATCCTGGCCGCGCTGCAGCCGGGCTTAGCCCTCCCCGAGGCCCCCACCCAACAGTGAATTTGACGGACCCGACGCGGGCGCCAAGCCGGCGCCGGGCCCATTAGCCAAGAGATTCGATATGTTGTCTGAACAAACTACCCCAGCCCACTGGCTGTTGGGCCGCATCACCTGGGACTCGATCCCGATGGCGCACGAGCCCATCGTGCTGTGGACCTTCATCGCGGTGGTCCTGGGTGGCATCGTGATGCTGGCCGGCCTCACCAAGTTCCGTCTGTGGGGCCCGCTGTGGCGCGACTGGATCTGCTCCATCGACCACAAGAAGATCGGCATCATGTACATGATCCTGGGCCTGGTCATGTTCCTGCGCGGCTTCGCCGACGCGGTGATGATGCGCTTGCAGCAGGCCATGGCTGTGGGCGAGAGCATGGGCTACCTGCCGCCGCACCACTACGACCAGATCTTCACGGCCCACGGCGTGATCATGATCTTCTTCGTGGCCATGCCCTTCGTCACGGGCCTGATGAACTACCTCGTGCCGCTGCAGATCGGCGCGCGCGACGTGTCGTTCCCCTTCCTGAACAACTTCAGCTTCTGGATGACCACCGGCGGCGCCGTGCTGGTGATGATCTCGCTGTTCCTGGGCGAGTTCTCCACCTCCGGCTGGCTGGCGCTGTCCAACCTCGGGGCGCAGGACCCTGGCGTGGGTCTCGACTATTACATCTGGGGCCTGCAGATTGCGGGGGTGGGCACCACCTTGTCGGGCATCAACCTGATCGTCACCATCATCAAGATGCGCGCGCCGGGCATGAACCTGATGAAGATGCCCGTGTTCACCTGGACCGCGCTGTGCACCAACGCGCTGATCGTCGCCTCGTTCCCCGTGCTGACGGCAGCGCTGGTGCTGATGTCGCTGGACCGCTATATCGGCACCAACTTCTTCACGAACGACCTGGGGGGCAACTCCATGCTGTACGTGAACCTGATCTGGATCTGGGGTCACCCCGAGGTCTACATCCTGGTGCTGCCGGCCTTCGGCGTGTTCTCCGAGGTCGTCGCCACGTTCTCGCGCAAGCGCCTGTTCGGCTACACCTCCATGGTGTACGCCACGGTGTGTATCACCATCCTGTCGTACCTGGTGTGGCTGCACCACTTCTTCACCATGGGCTCGGGCGCCACGGTGAACACCTTCTTCGGCATCACGACGATGATCATCTCGATCCCGACGGGCGCCAAGATCTTCAACTGGCTGTTCACCATGTACAAGGGCCGCATCCGCTTCAGCGTGCCCATGCTGTGGACGGTGGGCTTCATGTGCACCTTCGCCATCGGCGGCATGACTGGCGTGCTGCTGGCCGTGCCCCCGGCCGACTTCGTGCTGCACAACAGCCTGTTCCTGGTCGCGCACTTCCACAACGTGATCATCGGCGGCGTGGTGTTCGCCGTGTTCGCTGCCATCAACTTCTGGTTCCCCAAGGCCTTCGGTTTCCGCCTGATCGAGTCCTGGGGCAAGGCATCGTTCTGGTTCTGGCTGACTGGCTTCTGGGTCACGTTCACGCCGCTGTACATCCTGGGCCTGATGGGCATCACGCGCCGCGTCAACCATGTGGAAGACGCTTCGCTGCACATCTGGTTCATCATCTCCGCGGTGGGCGTATGCCTGATCGCGGCGGGCATCGCCTGCTTCTTCATCCAGCTGTTCGTGAGCTACCTTAAGCGCGACCAGCTGCGCGACGTGACCGGCGACCCCTGGGACGGCCGCACGCTGGAGTGGGCCACCTCCTCGCCCCCGCCGCAGTACAACTTCGCCTTCACGCCCGTGGCGCACGAGATCGACGCCTGGTGGGACATGAAGAAGCACGGCTACAAGCGCCCGCTGACCGGCTTCCAACCCGTCCACATGCCCGCCAACACTGGCGCTGGCGTGGTGATCGCCGCGCTGTCCACCGTGTTCGGTTTCGCCATGATCTGGCACATGTGGCCGCTGGCGATCGCCTCGTTCGCCGCGACCGTGCTGGCCTCGATCATCCACACCTTCAACTACAAGCGTGACTACTACATTCCGGCAGCCGAAGTGGCCGCCACGGAAGACGCACGCACCAAGCAGCTTGCCGCAGCCCATGTCTAATACGCACACCCTCCAAGCGGGCGGCACCGCCGCCCTGGCACCGCGCGAGTACCACCTCGCGCATGAGCCCCACCCCGAGAACGGCACGTCCCTGGGCTTCTGGCTCTACCTGATGAGCGACTGTCTCATCTTCGCAGCGCTGTTCGCCACGTACGGCGTGCTGGGCCGCAGCTACGCCGCGGGCCCCACGGGCGCGCAGCTGTTTGACTTGTCGTTGGTGGCCATCAACACGGCCTTCCTGCTGACGTCGTCCATCACCTTCGGCTTTGCCATGCTGCAAAAGCAGGCGGGCAACGCGCGCGGCACGCTGGCCTGGCTGGCCGTCACCGGCCTGCTGGGCCTGGCCTTCCTGGGTGTGGAACTGTATGAGTTCGCGCACATGATCCACCAGGGAGCCACACCCCAGCGCAGCGCGTTCCTGTCGGCCTTCTTCACGCTGGTGGGCACGCACGGACTGCACGTGACCTTCGGCCTGATCTGGCTGGTGACATTGATGATTCAGATCAGCAAGCACGGCCTGATCCATGAAAACAAGCGCCGCCTGAACTGCCTGTCCATGTTCTGGCACTTCCTGGACGTGGTCTGGATCGGCGTCTTCACCTTTGTGTACCTGATGGGGGTGCTGTAAATGAGCGCACACGAAATTCACGCCGGCCACGACGACCATGGCCACGACCATGACGACCTGCACGTCACCAAGGGGGACTACGTCAAGGGCTTCATCCTCGCCGTGATCCTCACCGTGATCCCGTTCTGGCTGGTCATGGCCGACGTGATCCAGAACCGCACCACCGCCGTGCTGGTGCTGGGCATCTTCGCCATGGTCCAGGTGGTGGTGCACATGGTGTACTTCCTGCACATGAACGGCAAGATCCAGGGCGGCTGGACGATGCTGTCCACCATCTTCACCATCGTGTTCCTGGCAGTGACCATCATCGGTACGCTGTGGGTCATGTTCCACATGAATGCCAACATGATGCCCGCGCACGCCAACCCCATGGCCGCTCAGCACCAGGGCAGCGAGGCACACCAGCCGAAGGCGCCTTGACCGCTCCGACCATGCACGCCCCGGAGCCGCAGCGCACCCGCGCGCACTCCAACCTGACGATGGCGGTGCTCGCTCTGGCGGGCATCGCCTTGTTCGTTGTGTTCTGTGCCCTCGGCTGGTGGCAGGTGGAGCGGCGCACCTGGAAGCTGGCCCTGATGGAACGCGTAGAGCAGCATCTGCACGCCGCGCCCGCGCCGCTGCCCGCGCGGGCGCAGTGGCCTGGCGTGGATGCGGCTGGCTTTGAATACCAGCCTGTGCAGGCTGAGGGTCACTGGCTGGCCAGCAAAACCGTACTCACCCAGGCCACCACGGCGCTCGGCGCGGGTTTCTGGGTCATGACCCCGCTGCAGCTGGACGGCGGCGGCCAGGTGCTCGTCAACCGCGGCTTCATCCCCCAGGCGCAGCGCGCCCAGTGGGCCGCTGGCGGCCCCGGCATGCAGGAAGGCGAAACCGTACAGCTGCAGGGCCTGTTGCGCATGAGCGAGCCCGGAGGCGGCTTCCTGCGCCGCAACGACCCCGGGGCGCAGCGCTGGCATTCGCGCGACGTGGCGGCCATCGCCCAGGCCCAAGGCCTGGACGCTGCGGCCCCGTTTTTCATCGACGCGGGCATTCCCGACGCGAACGCCCCAGCGCCGATGGATGCCGAGATTTCCACCACCGCCGGTCCCTGGCCCCGCCCGGGACTGACGGTGGTTCGCTTCCACAACAGCCACCTGGTGTATGCCATCACCTGGTTTGGGCTGGCCGCCATGGTGGCGGCAGCGGCTGCGTATGTGGCACGCTACGAGCTTCGCCTGCGTGCCACCTTGCGCTCCCGATGACCGCATCCGCAAACTCCACCCCCTCCTCCCCGCCCGCCCTGAAGGCGCGCTCGGCCGATGCCGCGGCCGGGCTGAAAAACCTGCACCAGCTCATCCAGTTGCGCTGGATCGCCGTGGTGGGCCAGGTGTTCACCATCGAGGTGGCGCACTACGTGCTGCAACTTCCCCTGCCCCTGCGCGAGATGCTCATGGTCGTAGGTTGCCTGGTGCTCTACAACGCGGTGAGCTTCGTGCGCTGGCGCACCGGCCGCGGCGTGCGCAATGTGGAGCTGTTCCTGGCGCTGCTGGTGGACGTGGCCGTGCTCACCGTGCAGCTGTATCTGAGCGGGGGTATTCGCAACCCATTCGTCTTCTTGTACCTGCTGCAAGTGGCGCTGGGCGCGGCGCTGCTGCGCAGCGCCTACATCTGGACCATGGTGCTCGTCACCGCGGCCTGCTTTGCGCTGCTGGCGCATTACAGCGTGCCATTGCAACTGGCGCCCGACTTCGCGCGCGGGCTGGGCAGCCCCTACGTGCTGGGCCTGCTGGTGTGCTTCATGCTCAACGCGGCGCTGGTGGTGATCTTCATCAGCCGCATCGGCCAGAACCTGCGCCAGCGGGACGCGCGTCTGGCCGCCATACGCCAACGCGCCGCCGAGGAAGAGCACGTGGTGCGCATGGGGCTGCTGGCTTCAGGCGCTGCCCATGAGCTAGGCACGCCGCTGGCCACCATGGCGGTGATCCTGGGGGACTGGAAGCGTGATCCTGCATTGGCCGCCAACGCCGCGCTGCAGGAAGACGTGGCCGAGATGCAGGCGCAGGTGCAGCGCTGCAAGACCATCGTCAGCGGCATCCTGATGTCCGCCGGCGAGACGCGCGGCGAGGCATCGGCGCAGACCACCGTGTGCCAGTTCCTGGACACGCTCGCCAGCGAGTGGCAGGCCACGCGCTCGGTTGACGAATTCACTTATGACAACCGCTTCGGCCAGGACACCCCCATGGTGTCCGATGTCACGCTGCAGCAAATGGTTTTCAATGTGTTGGACAATGCCCGCGACGCATCGCCCCACCGGGTCGGCCTGGTGGCCGAGCGTGATCAAGACCTGCTGCGCATTACCGTCACAGACAATGGCCCCGGCTTCGCGCCGGCCATGCTGTCGCAGTTCGGCAAGCCCTACCAGTCCAGCAAGGGCCGCCCCGGCGGCGGGCTGGGCCTGTTCCTGGCAATGAACGTGGCGCGCACCCTGGGGGGCACCGTGCAGGCACGCAACCTTCCGGGCGGCGGCGCCCAGGTCACGATCACGCTGCCGCTGGCCGCGATTGCGTTGCAGGAGACACCCACGCACCATGGACGCTGAACGCTTGCTGCTCATTGTGGAAGACGACGAGGCCTTCGCGCGCACGCTGGCCCGTTCGTTCGAGCGGCGCGGCTACCGCGTGCTGCACGCCGACAGCCTGGCACAGGCCGAAGCACTGCTGGCCGGGCACACGCCCGACTATGCCGTCGTGGACCTCAAGCTCAAGGGCGAGGCCACAGGCCTGGCCTGCGTTCGGGCATTGCACGCGGCCAACCCGGACATGCTCATCGTCGTGCTCACGGGCTACGCCAGCATTGCCACCGCCGTCGAGGCCGTAAAGCTGGGTGCCTGCCACTACCTGGCCAAGCCATCGAACACCGACGATATCGAGGCCGCCTTCGGCCTTACCGAAGGCAATGCCGACGTGGAACTGACCAACCGCGCCAGCTCCATCAAGACGCTGGAGTGGGAGCGCATCCACGAAGTGCTGGCCGAGACGGGCTTCAACATCTCCGAAGCCGCACGGCGGCTAGGAATGCACCGCCGCACGCTCACGCGCAAGCTGGACAAGCGGCGGGTTTAGCGCCTTGAGCGCACATGGCCTGTCATCGGCCAGAGCCTGCCTTTACGAAGGGCGGCTGATGGGGAGGCTGTCGCCGTACACATTCAGGATGCTTGAAGCGCGTTGTTTGAGATGGAAGACCTGCCCATGATCCTCGTCGGCCAATATGACAGCCCCGTCACGCGCCGTGTCGCCATCGCGCTGCATCACTACGGCATCCCCTTCACCCGCGACACGCGATCCATCTTTGGCGATGCGGCAGCAATCGGTAGGATCAGCCCGCTGACCCGCATCCCGGCCCTCGTCCTCGACGATGGCGAAGTGCTGATCGACAGCGCATCCATCCTGGATCATCTCGATGAGCAGGCAGGCGACGCGGCGCTGATCCCCCGCTCCGGCACCCAACGCCGGCGCGTTCTCCAGATGACGGCACTGGCGCAAGGCACCCTCGAAAAGGTCGCGGCTGTGGTGTACGAGAGGCACTTTCACCCCCCCGAACACCGCAGCGCCGTCTGGCTGGATCGCTGCCTTGGCCAGGCACGCGCTGGTCTCGACGAACTGACCAAACGCCTTGCCACACCGTATGCCTGCGGGGCGGCACTCACCCATGCCGATGTCATGATCACCACGCTGATCTGGTACATGCAGGACCGGATGGATGAAGTGCTGTCACCGTCCGCCCACGCCGCGCTGATCTCACTGGCCGAACACTGTGAAGCGCTGCCCGCCTTCCGCGCCGCCGCCCCGAGCGATCTCGAGGCGATGCCACGAAGCTAGGGCCTGTTGGCACGGATGTGAACAGGCCCTCGTCTTGGATATACCTGTTCATGGCATCCAAGGGAAGGCCGGGCGCACGCGGCGTCGAGCCACGGTTCGTGGCGTCGGATTCGCGTCCGGCACAAGCCGCTGGGGGCCAAACTCCGCCACCAGTGAGCAGTCCGCTCTCGCCCCAGCCTCTCGACCCTACGTCACACACCCCTCCTAATTCTTCCAACTGCCACCGCCGACAACGCAAAGCAACCGCCCCAAAGACCCCAACCCGGTCATTACCCACGCGCCCCACCCTCACCCCGCACATCAGCGAAAATTGCAGGCTATGACCCTCAAAGCCCCCGAACTGCTGCTGCCCGCCGGCTCGCTCGACAAGATGCGTGCGGCGTACGACTTCGGCGCCGACGCCATCTACGCCGGCCAGCCGCGCTACAGCCTGCGTGCGCGCAACAACGAGTTCCGCCTGGAGCAGATCGCCCAGGGCATCCAGGAGGCGCACGCGCGGGGCAAGAAGTTTTTCGTCACCAGCAACCTGATCGCGCACAACGACAAGGTGCGCACCTACCTGCGCGACATCGAGCCTGTCATCGAGTGCAAGCCCGACGCCTTCATCATGGCCGACCCCGGCCTGATCATGATGGTGAAGGAAAAGTGGCCCGAGACCGAGATCCACCTCTCGGTGCAGGCCAATACCACCAACTACGCCACGGTGAAGTTCTGGCAGAAAGCCGGCGTGTCGCGCATCATCCTCTCGCGCGAACTGAGCCTGGACGAGATCGAGAAGATCCGCCAGGAATGCCCTGACATGGAGATCGAGGTCTTCGTGCACGGCGCGCTGTGCATTGCCTACTCGGGCCGCTGCCTGCTCAGCGGCTATTTCAACCGGCGCGACCCCAACCAGGGCACCTGCACCAACGCCTGCCGCTGGGAATACAAGACCCACGACGCGGCGGTGGACCCCAACACCGGCGAAGCGCTGGCCACGTCCATGGAGCAGGGTTTCAACTTCGAACAGGCGCGCGAGGAAGCCGACAGCCAGTTCACCAGCACCTGCGGTAGCGGCCAACGCCACCCCAAGGCCGACCAGGTCTACCTGATCGAGGAGATCGGCCGCCCCGGCGAGCTCATGCCCATCATGGAGGATGAGCACGGCACCTACATCATGAACTCCAAGGACCTGCGCGCCGTGGAGCATGTGGAGCGCCTGGTGAAGATCGGCGTGGATTCGCTCAAGATCGAGGGCCGCACCAAGAGCCTGTACTACGTGGCGCGTACCGCCCAGGTGTACCGCCGCGCGATCGATGACGCGGTGGCGGGCCGCCCGTTCAACCCGCACCTGATCACCGAGCTGGAAGGCCTGGCCAACCGCGGCTACACCGGCGGCCTGCTGGAGCGCCGCCCGGCCAACGACTACCAGAACTACGAGACCGGCAACAGCGTGCTGCAGCGCGCCCACTTCGTCGGCCAGGTGCGCGGCTACGCCGACGGCATGGCCGAGGTCGAGACCATGAACCGCTTCGCCGTGGGCGACACGCTGGAGGTGATCCACCCCAGCGGCAACCGCACGGTGCAGCTCACGCAGATGTTCAACCTGGACGGCGAAAGCGTGCAGGTGGCGCCGGGCAATCCGCTGCGTGTGCGCATCCCGATCGACGGCCCGGTGGAAGGCGCGCTCATCGCGCGGCTGCTGCAGCCTTCCTGAAACCATAGCTGGCAGCGCCCGTCCACAGGGCGTTTCAGGTAGATTTGATACCGAAACGCCCAGCCATCAAGCGCGCGCAGCTCCTCTTTTTGCAAAGGCCCCGGCGGGGCCTTTGCCCATTTCTTGCCCCGCCCCATACCAAGAACCCATGAATCCTGAAGACATCGTCGTCCTGCCCGAACTCAAGGCCTACATCGACCCGCTCACGCCCGAAGAGCACGACGCGCTGGAGCGCAGCATCCTCGCAGAGGGCTGCCGCGACGCGCTGGTGCTGTGGGGCAACATCCTCGTGGACGGCCACAACCGCTTCGGCATCTGCCATAAGCACGGCCTGCCCTTCCAGACGGTGCAGAACACCCGCTTTCAGAACATGGAGGACGTGCACCTGTGGATGATCGACCAGCACCTGGGGCGGCGCAGCGTATCGGAGTTCCAGCGGGGCGTGCTGGCACTGCGCAAACGCGAGATCATTGCCGAGCGCCGCGCCGCGGCCGCTGCCGCCGTGGTGGCTGCCAAGGCCGAGGCCGCCCAGGCACCCGAGCAGGCCCCCTGGGAGGGTGACACCGACCCGGTCGTCGCCCAGGCGCTGGCCAGCGTGCCCAAGGTGCCCGAAGACGCGCTGGACACGCGCGAGGCCCTGGCCCGCGCCGCCCGCCTGACGGCCGCCCAGGTCAAGGCCATCGAGACCATCCACCAGAACGCAGCGCCGGAAGTGGTGGCTGCCGTCAAGTCGGGCGAACTGTCCTTGAACGCCGCAGCCGTGGTGGCCACCCTGCCGGTGGACGAGCAAAAGAGCGCCGCGGCCGGCGGCGCGCAGGAACTCAAGCAGGCCGCCAAGCGCGTGCGCGACGGCAAGAAAAAACCAAAGGCCGACGTCGCCGCAACGGAGGCAGACGGTACCGCCGTGCCGGAATCGACGGCCGCCCCCGACGCCGCAAAGCTGCAGCAGCGCGTGGCGGAACTGGAGGCCGAAAACGAGCGCCTGCGCCAACAGGTCAAGGCCCTGCAAGACCTGCTGGCCGAGCAGGGCTGAGCGCCCGTCAGGAGACTGCCGCGCGCACGCCCTGCACCGCCACGTGTGCGCGGCGCAGCGCCATCCACTGCAGTTCCGCCAGGGCCAGCACGGCCACCGCCTGCACGGCCACATAGGCCTGGCCCCAGCCGCCGGTCACCCACGTCGTGCCCCACAGCACCACTGCGCTGGCCAGCACCCACAGGAAATTGCCCGCCACCAGCAGCGCCAGCGCACCGCCGGCTGCCTCGCGCCGCAGGGCCAGCGACCCGGCCAGCAGCACGAAAGGCAGCAGCAGCCAGCCGCTGGCCAACAGCAACCGGGGCGACATGCCCAGCCATTCAGCCAGCGGCGCTGCCGCCGCCAGGTGCAGCGCCGCCATGCCGGCGCCTGCGGCGGCATCGGCCCAGAGCACGCGGCGCAGGCCGCCGGAGGACGTGAAAGCATCGATGAAGGCCATGGTGTGATCTCCTGAGGGGTTGAACATGGCCTGCATCGTCGGCACGCGGCGGCTGCGCGTCCATGACCTGGCAGGTCATGCCCACGCCGCGCGGCCGGCCCTACCATGCAGGCCATGCACCATGCTCCCGCCCTATCGACACCCGCGCCTTTTGGAGAACGCCTGCGCCACTGGCGCCAGCACCGGCGGTTGAGCCAACTGGACCTGGCACACGCGGCCGAGGTGTCTACGCGCCACCTGAGCTGCGTGGAAACGGGCCGCGCCAGCCCCAGCCGCGACATGGTGCTGCGCCTGGCCCATCGCCTGGACGTGCCCCTGCGCGAGCGCAACGCGCTGCTGGTGGCCGCGGGCTATGCCCCGATGTACCGCGAACGCCCGCTCGATGCGCCCGAGATGGCCGATGCGCGCGCGGCGGTGCAGCGCATCCTGGACTGCCACGAACCCTGGCCGGCGCTGGCGATGGACCGGCACTGGAACCTGCTCATGGCCAACCGCATCGTGCCCCTGCTGCTGTCCGGCGTGGACGCCGAGCTGCTGCAGCCGCCCGTGAACGTGCTGCGCCTCAGCCTGCACCCGGGGGCCTGGCACCGCGCATCGCCAACCTGGAGCAATGGCGCGCGCACCTGCTGGAGCGGTTGCGCCAGCAGATCCACGAGAGCAGCGACCCGGTGCTGGCCGCCCTGCTGCAGGAACTGCAGGCCTACCCTTTGCCGCCTGCCAGCCCGCCGCTGCCGGGCGAGCACCTGGGCGTGCTCATGCCGTTCGAGTTCCGCACGCCGGCCGGCACGCTCCAGCTGGTGAGCACCACCACGGTGTTCGGCTCGCCCGTCGACGTGACGCTGCAGGAGCTGGCGCTGGAAACGTTCTTCCCCGCCGACGACGCCAGCGCCGCCGCACTGCGCGCGCTGGCCGCGGCCTGAACGGCACCGTCTCCCGGATCGTGACCACGGTCTCGGCGTGCGACATCCCCCGACGCGCGGCACACGGGGCGCGAGTATTTAAGTGAAATTGACCGCTAGCGCAGCACCAGCAAGCGCTAGCAGCTATCAATTAATGAGCAAAAGAAAACCCCCGCCAGGCATGCGCCCTGCGGGGGTTGACGGGAGGGGCCGCGCCGCGGCCCGGGCCTCAGCCGGCGATCAGGCCGTCACGCCCTTGGCGACCTCTGCATACTCCTCGATCTGGTCGAAGTTCATGTAGCGGTACACGCTGGCCTTGTCGGCATCGATCACGCCCATTTCCTGGAGGTATTCCTCCTTGGTGGGCAGCTTGCCCAGGCGCGAGGCGATGGCGGCCAGCTCGGCCGAGCCCAGGAACACGTTAGTGTTCTTGCCCAGGCGGTTGGGGAAGTTGCGGGTGCTGGTCGAGATGACCGTCGCACCCTCGCGCACCTGCGCCTGGTTGCCCATGCACAGCGAGCAGCCGGGCATTTCGGTGCGCGCGCCGGCCGTGCCGAAGGCAGCGTAGTGGCCTTCCTTGATCAGCTCGTTCTGGTCCATCTTGGTGGGCGGAGCCACCCACAGCTTGACCGGAATGTCGCGCTGGCCGCCCAGCAGCTTGGCCGCTGCGCGGAAGTGGCCGATATTGGTCATGCACGAGCCGATGAAGGCCTCGTCGATCTTGGTGCCGGCCACTTCGGACAGGAACTTGGCATCGTCCGGATCGTTCGGGCAGCAGACGATGGGCTCCTTGATGTCGGCCAGATCGATCTCGATCACGGCGGCGTATTCGGCGTCCTTGTCGGCTTCGAGCAGGTCGGGCTTGGCGAGCCAGGCTTCCACCTTCTCGATGCGGCGCTGCAGCGTCTTCGCGTCCTGGTAACCATCGGCGATCATGTTCTTCATCAGCACGATGTTGGAGCGCAGGTACTCCTTGATCGGCTCGGGGTTGAGCTTGATCGTGCAGCCGGCGGCGGAACGCTCGGCCGAGGCGTCGGACAGCTCGAAGGCTTGCTCCACCTTCAGGTCCGGCAGGCCCTCGATTTCGAGGATCTTGCCCGAGAAGATGTTCTTCTTGCCGGCCTTGGCCACGGTCAGCAGGCCCGCCTTGATGGCGTACAGCGGGATCGCGTGCACCAGGTCGCGCAGCGTCACGCCGGGCTGCATCTCACCCTTGAAGCGCACCAGCACCGACTCGGGCATGTCCAGCGGCATCACGCCGGTGGCGGCGCCGAAAGCCACGAGGCCCGAGCCTGCGGGGAAGGAAATGCCGATGGGGAAGCGGGTGTGCGAGTCACCGCCGGTGCCCACGGTGTCAGGCAGCAGCAGGCGGTTGAGCCAGCTGTGGATCACGCCGTCGCCGGGGCGCAGAGCCACGCCGCCGCGGTTGCTGATGAAGGCCGGCAGTTCGCGGTGCGTCTTCACGTCCACGGGCTTGGGGTAGGCAGCGGTGTGGCAGAAGGACTGCATCACCAGATCGGCCGAGAAGCCCAGGCAGGCCAGGTCCTTCAGTTCGTCACGCGTCATGGGGCCGGTGGTGTCCTGGCTACCCACGGTGGTCATCTTGGGCTCACAGTACGTGCCCGGGCGGATGCCCTGGCCTTCGGGCAGGCCGCAGGCGCGGCCGACCATCTTCTGGGCCAGTGTGAAACCGGCATTGGACGCCGCAGGTGCCTGGGGCAGGCGGAACGCGGTCGAGGCGGGCAGGCCCAGGAACTCACGCGCCTTGGCGGTGAGCGAGCGGCCGATGATCAGGTTGATGCGGCCGCCGGCCTGCACCTCGTCCAGCAGCACGTCGGACTTGAGCGCGAACTCGGCCACGGTCTCGCCGTTCTTCACGATCTTGCCGTCGTAGGGCAGCACATCGATTACGTCGCCCATCTCCAGCTTGGAAACGTCCACTTCGATCGGCAGAGCGCCGGAGTCTTCCTGCGTGTTGAAGAAGATGGGAGCGATCTTGCCGCCCAGCGTCACGCCACCAAAGCGCTTGTTGGGCACGAAGGGAATGTCCACGCCCGTGCCCCAGATGATGGAGTTGGTGGCGGACTTGCGCGACGAGCCGGTACCCACCACGTCACCCACGTAGGCGACCAGATGGCCCTTCTTCTTCAGGTCCTCGATGAACTGCATCGGGCCGCGCTTGCCGTCTTCCTCGGGCTTGAAGGCTGCGTCGGGGCGCGTGTTCTTCAGCATCGCCAGGTAGTGCAGCGGGATGTCGGGGCGGCTCCAGGCGTCAGGCGCGGGCGACAGGTCGTCGGTGTTGGTCTCGCCGGGCACCTTGAACACGGTGACGGTGATCTTTTGCTCGACCTTGGGGCGGCTGGTGAACCACTCGGCATTGGCCCAGCTTTGCATGACTTCCTGGGCCTTGGCGTTGCCGGCCTTGGCCTTGGCGGCCACGTCGTTGAAGAAGTCGAACATCAGCAGCGTCTTCTTCAACGCTTCGGCAGCCACGGAAGCGACTTCGGCGTCGTCCAGCAGCTCGATCAGCGGGTGCACGTTGTAGCCACCCACCATAGTGCCCAGCAGCTCGGTGGCCTTGGCCTTGGAAATCAGGCCGACCGTGATGTCGCCATGGGCGACGGCCGCGAGGAAGGACGCCTTGACCTTGGCAGCGTCGTCCACCCCTGGCGGCACGCGGTGGGTCAGCAGGTCCACCAGGAAAGCCTCCTCGCCAGCGGGCGGGTTCTTGATCAGCTCGATCAGTTCGGCCGTCTGCTTGGCATCGAGCGGCAGCGGCGGGATGCCCAATGCAGCGCGCTCGGCCACATGGTCGCGGTAGGCTTTCAACATGTCTTCTTTCTCCGGGATAGTCTAGGTTTTCAAAGTGGGGCGACAACCGGCCGGCCACAGTAGCGCACACGGCAGGCGTGCACTGCGTGGCCCCGCCGGCAGGCGGCTTTAGGTTTACTTGGCGGCCGGGTTGTCCAGCAGGCTTTGCGGCGGGTTCTTCTTGATGGCCTCGGCCACCACCACCTGCTGCGGGCTCATGCATTCGTCAGCCATGCGCTGGCCCAGCTTCTGGTTCATGAGCATGGATTTGTTGGCGATCTGCACCCACACGGCACCCGCGCGCTGGTCTTCCAGGCGCACCGCGCCGGTGGTGGTGGCCACCGGGGCCATGTGGTACTTGAAGCCCTTGCCTTCCACATGGAAGCGCCCGGGCGACTGCGTATCGGCCTCGATGCTCACGAACGCGCCCAGTTCGCACGCCATGCGGCCCGTGTACACGCGCTCGGCGATCTGCAGTTCTTCGGGAGTGAGCGCCGCCTCGGCTGCGGCCAGGCCCGACGCCACCTGCACGGCACCGCTGTGCAGGCGCGTGCGGCTGCTGGTGGGCGACGCCTTGGCGACGGTGTCGCTCTTCTTCTCGGCCTTGGGCTTGGTCGCCTTGGCGGAGGTACTCTTCGCCGCAGGCTTGGCGCTGCTCTTCTTGGCCTCGGCGGGGGCGGCGGGCTTGGTCGCCGTCTGCGCCGTGGTGAGGGCGGGCGCCAACAGTATCAATGCGGAAGCGATGAGGGTCTTCATGGTGACTCCTGCGGGGAAAGAATGAATGGAAGGCAGATGGGGCGACAAGAATACCCGTATCAGGTGAACGTGGTCTCAGCCTTGGCAAACCAGCCCTGCGCCTCGGCGGGCAGCATGCGGCCGGTCTGGTGTGCACGCTCGAGCACCTGCCAGAAATAGCGGTAGCTTGCGCGGTCGTGCAGTACGCCCTCCTCGCTGATGGGAGCCCAGTCAGCCTGGATGGCGGCAGAAATGATGCGGCTGGCCCGCGCGATTTCCGCACCTTCCGGTGCGAAAGCCGCCAGGATGGGCCGGATCTGCGCGGGGTGGATGCTCCACATGCGCGTGTAGCCGAACTGGCGCGCGGCCCTGCCGGCCGCGGCCTGCATGGCGTCGGGATCGCTGAATTCAGTGACCACGCAGTGCGATGGCACCTTGCCATTGGCATGGCAGGCGGCGGAGATCTCCAGCTTGGCACGCACGACGAGCGGATGCTCGAACTGCCCGGTGGACGTCATGCCCGAGGCGGGAATCGCACCGCCATGGGCGGAAACGAAGTCCATCAGGCCGAAGCTGAGGCTCTGGATGCGCGGGTGCGCGGCGATCTCGAAGGCCCGGTGCACGGCAGCGGGGGACTCGATAAGGGCGTGCAGCGGCAGATGGCTGGCGCCTGCGGCCTCCAGCGCTCGCTCTGCCGCGAGCACTTCGTCCACGGTTTCCACCTTGGGCAGCATGATGTGGCACAGGCGCTGCCCCGCCTCACCGGCGATGATGGCCATGTCCTGCGCGAAGGCGGGGTGGTCAACCGTGTGCACACGTGCCGCCACACGCGCGCCGGCCCCGGCTTCGCGCGCCAGGCGTGCCACCAGCATGGCGTGCTCGCGCTCTTGCCCCACGGGCGCGCCGTCCTCGCAGTCGAGCGTCACGTCAAACACGCAATGGCCAAACTCGGCAAGCAGCTCCTGCTGCAGTTGCAGGCTCTTGCGCATGCGCACTTCCACGCCGCTGTAGTGGTCGCACACGGGAATCGCATGGGCGCCCGCCTGAGCGCCCAGCAGGACTTCAGCGGGATGGGCAGCGGACGAGGTCATGGGGCACGCTGGGCAACGATGAACAAACGGGGAAACGCAAACAGCCGATGGCCGTCCGCGCGCTCGGTATAGGCCTCGCCAATGCGCTGCGTGTAGGCTTGCAGATACGCATCCCGCAACACGGCGGAGAGAGGATCAAGGAAGGGTTTCAGGCCTGTGGACTCCAGCCACTCGACGATGGCCTGGACCGAAGGCATGACATGGCGGTACGCGGTGTGCCAGATATCGACCCGGCAGGCCATGGGCGCGAGAAGGTCGTAATAAGCCTCCACCGACAACAGCGCCGCACGCTGGTCCGCGGCATGCACCAGCTGATCACGCCACGCAGACTGGCTCGCCAACTCGCGCATGAGCTGGTGCGACGGCTGGTCCAGGTTGTCGGGCATCTGCACCGCCAGGACACCACCGGGTGCCAGGCAGCGCATCAGCCGGGCGAACAGCCAGGCATGCCCCGCCACCCACTGCAGGGAGGCGTTGGCAAAAATCAAATCGGGCGCCACGGTGGGCGCCCAGTCGGCAATGTCGGCCTGCATGAAGGGCACACCGGGCAGACGCTTGCGCGCACTGGCCAGCATCGCTTCGGAGTTGTCCAGGCCGATGAGTTGCGACTGCGGGAACCGCTCCAGCAGCAATTGCGTGGAATTGCCATTCCCGCAGCCCAAGTCCACGATGTGGCGGGGTGCGGGATGGGAGACCCGCGCCAGCAACTCGACAGCCGGGCGCGTGCGCTCGCTCTCGAAGCGCTGGTAGAGCGCGGGATCCCAGTCGTGCATGGAGAGGCGCGATTACAGCAGGTGCTTGACGCCGTCCTGCTCGCCTTGCAGCTCGGCCAGGGTCTTGTCGATGCACTCTTGCGAGAAGGCGTCGATGGCCAGGCCTTCGACAATCTTGTACTCGCCGTTCTCGGTGGTGACCGGGAAGCCGAACACGATACCGGCGGGAATGCCGTATTCGCCGTTGGAGGGCACACCCATCGTCACCCACTCGCCCTTGGAACCCAGGGCCCAGTCGCGCATGTGGTCAATGGCGGCGTTGGCGGCAGAAGCAGCCGAGGACAGGCCACGAGCGGCGATGATGGCTGCGCCGCGCTTGCCGACGGTGGGCAGGAACACATCCTTGTTCCAGGCCTGGTCGTTGATGGCGTCCTTCACGGACTTGCCGTCCACCGTGGCGAAACGGTAGTCGGCGTACATCGTGGGCGAATGGTTGCCCCACACCGTCAGCTTCTTGATGTCGCCCACCTTGAAGCCACCCTTGGCCGCCAGTTGGGAAGCTGCACGGTTGTGGTCCAGGCGCAGCATGGCCGTGAAATTCTTGGCCGGCAGGTCGGGGGCCGACTTCATGGCGATGTAGGCGTTGGTATTGGCGGGGTTGCCCACCACCAGCACCTTCACGTTGCGCGAGGCCACGGCGTTCAGGGCCTTGCCCTGGGCCGTGAAGATCTGGGCATTGGCAGCCAGCAGGTCGGCACGCTCCATGCCGGGGCCGCGCGGACGGGCGCCGACCAGCAGGGCGTAGTCGGTATCCTTGAAGGCGGTCATGGGGTCCGAGTGGGCTTCGATGCCAGCCAACAGCGGGAACGCGCAGTCTTCCAATTCCATGATCACGCCCTTGAGCGCGTTCTGGGCCTTCTCGTCGGGAATTTCCAGCAGTTGCAGGATGACGGGCTGGTCCTTGCCCAGCATTTCGCCGGAAGCGATGCGGAACAGCAGCGCGTAACCGATTTGGCCTGCAGCGCCGGTCACGGCGACACGAACGGGTTTCTTGCTCATGCGAAAACTCCAGAAAGAGGTGTGAGGGAGGTGGTGTTGGTGCAAGGTCGCACCAGCGCCAGTCATCAGCAGCCCGTGCCCCGCAGAACAGCCCAGGAGTTTACCGCCGATTACTGCGCAGGGTCAATTTGTCTTATGTCTTATATAAGATATGATCGCCCTCAATTCAGCGGCATGCTCCGCCCCCGGCACAGCCCACCATGTCCTCCTCGCTCCCTCCGACCACAGAAGGCACGCCCCCAGGCGCGGGTGCTGGGGCATCGACTCCCGCATTCAGCCCCCTGTACCAGCAGATCAAGGGGCTCATCCTGCACAGCCTGCAGCATGGTGAATGGAAGCCCGGTGAAGCCATCCCCAGCGAAATGGAACTGGCTGCGCGCTTTCGCGTGAGCCAGGGCACGGTGCGCAAGGCCATCGACGAGCTGGCAGCCGAAAACCTCGTGATGCGCCGCCAGGGCAAAGGCACCTTCGTGGCCACCCACGCAGAGCGGCAGGTGCAGTACCGCTTCCTGAAACTGCTGCCTGACACGGGGGACGCCCGCGTGGAAGGCCCGGCGCAGCGCACCATCCTGGAGTGCCGGCGCATGCGCGCCAGTGCGGAGATCGCACGCACGCTGGCGCTGCGGACCGGAGATGTGGTGGTGCAGGTCAAGCGCATCCTGTCGTTTGTGGGCGTACCCACCATCCTGGAGGACATCTGGCTGCCAGGGCAGGCCTTCAAGGGCCTGACCGCGGAGCAGATGGCCCACTACCAGGGGCCCACCTATGCCATGTTCGAGCTGGATTTTGGCGTGCGCATGGTGCGCGCCGAAGAAAAGATCCGCGCTGTGTTTCCCGATGAAACGCAGGCTCAATGGCTGAATATCCCCGTCGCCACACCACTGCTCAGCGTGGAGCGCCTCGCTTACACCTATAACGATGTTCCCATGGAGTTACGGCGCGGGCTGTACCGGACTGACACACATCACTATCACAATGAACTGAGCTGATCCACTGCCCGACCACGAATGCAACCAGGGAAAATACGCAGTCTCCGCAAGCTTCCCGTAATGCATTGCAATAGAATTTTGGGTTGTTTGCATCCGCGCAATTACAACGCAGTTACATCCACGAAAGCACACACGCCATGACAGAACTTGCCAAGCAACGGCCTGAATACCGCAACATCCACGCGTTTCGCGACCTGCCCAGCTACCGGTGGCCGCTGGCCGCGCTGGTTTCTGGCATGCACCGCATCAGCGGCATGATCATGTTCCTGCTGCTGCCTCTGGTGATCTGGATGTTCGATACCTCGGTGTCGTCGGAAATCTCCTTCGGCAAGTTCACCTCTGCCTTCTCGTCGGGCCTGGGCTTCGCGCCTGGCTGGCTCATCAAGCTGCTGACCCTGGGCCTGATCTGGGGCTATCTGCACCACTTCATCGCCGGCCTGCGCCACCTGCTGATGGACATGAACCATGCCGCCGTCACGAAGGAATTTGGCAAGAGCTCTGCTGCCGTCACGCTGGTCGCAAGCTTCGGCCTGACCGCGATTCTGGGCGCCAAGCTCTTCGGCCTGTACTGATCGGCGCACCTGCGCAGATCACTTTTTCACATAAAAAAGGAATTTCCATGTCCGTGAATTACGGCTCCAAGCGCACCGTCGTGGGTGCCCACTATGGCGTGCGCGACTGGCTGGTGCAGCGCGCCACCGCCGTCTTGATGGCTTTGTTCACCCTGGTGCTGCTGGCCTGCGTCATCTTCAGCAAGGGCCCCATCGGCTACGACCTGTGGGCCGGCATCTTCTCCAGCCAGTGGATGAAGGTTCTGACCCTGTCCGTCATCGTGGCGCTGGCCTGGCACGCCTGGGTAGGCGTGCGCAACGTGTGGATGGACTACATAAAGCCGGCAGGCCTGCGTCTGACGCTGCAAGTCTTCACCATCGTCTGGCTGGTGGCCTGCACCGGCTGGGGTATCCAGGTTCTGTGGCGTCTCTGATTCCCGCGACTGAAAGAAAACAATGAGCTACACCAAAGCCAACATCACCAAGCGCAAGTTCGACGTGGTCATCGTCGGTGCCGGCGGCTCGGGCATGCGCGCCTCGCTGGAACTGTCCCGCGCAGGCCTGAACGTGGCCTGCCTGTCCAAGGTCTTCCCCACCCGCTCGCACACCGTGGCAGCGCAAGGCGGCGTGTCCGCATCGCTGGGCAACATGAGCGAAGACAACTGGCACTACCATTTCTACGACACCATCAAGGGCGGCGACTGGCTGTCCGACCAGGACGCCGTCGAGTTCATGTGCCGCGAAGCACCCAAGGTGGTGATCGAGCTCGAGCATTTCGGCATGCCGTTCGACCGCAACCCCGACGGCACCATCTACCAGCGCCCCTTCGGCGGCCACACGGCCAACTACGGTGAGAAGCCCGTGCAGCGCGCCTGCGCCGCGGCCGACCGTACCGGCCACGCCATGCTGCACACGCTGTACCAGAAGAACGTCGAATCCAAGACCAACTTCTTCGTGGAATGGATGGCGCTGGACCTGATCCGCGACGCTGAGGGCGACGTGGTCGGCGTAACCGCGCTGGAACTGGAAACCGGCGACCTGTACGAACTGCACGCCAAGGCCGTGCTGCTGGCCACAGGCGGCGCTGGCCGCATCTTTGCGGCATCGACCAACGCCTTCATCAACACCGGCGACGGCCTGGGCATGGCCGCACGCGCGGGCATCCCGCTGCAGGACCTGGAGTTCTGGCAGTTCCACCCCACCGGCGTGGCCGGCGCGGGCGTGCTGCTGACCGAAGGCTGCCGCGGCGAAGGTGCCATCCTGCTGAACAGCAATGGCGAGCGTTTCATGGAGCGTTACGCGCCCACCTTGAAGGACCTGGCACCGCGCGACTTCGTGTCCCGCTCGATGGACCAGGAGATCAAGGAAGGCCGTGGCTGCGGTCCCAACAAGGACTACATCCTGATGAAGCTCGACCACCTGGGCGCTGACACCATCCGCAAGCGCCTGCCGTCTGTGGAAGAGATCGGCCACAACTTCGCCAACGTGGACATCACCAAGGAACCGATCCCCGTCGTGCCCACCATCCACTACCAGATGGGCGGCATTCCGACCAATATCCACGGCCAGGTCGTCACCTGGGACGGCGAGAAGAACAACGTGGTCAATGGCCTGTACGCCGTCGGCGAATGCGCCGCGGTGTCGGTGCACGGCGCCAACCGCCTGGGCACGAACTCGCTGCTCGACCTGTTGGTGTTCGGCAAGTCGGCCGGCAAGCACATCGTGCAATTCGTTGGGGGCTACGGCGAGCACAAGGCCGTGCCGGCCGACGGCAGCGACCGCACCCTGGCGCGCCTGAACCAGTTGGAAGAATCCAAGGACGGCGTCTACGCCCAGGACCTGGCCAACGACATCCGCCAGACCATGCAGCAGCACGCCGGCGTGTTCCGCACGCAAAAGGGCATGGACGAAGGCGTGGTCAAGATCAACGCCATCCGCGAGCGCGTGGGCACCGTGACCCTGAAGGACAAGTCCAAGGTCTGGAACACCGCACGCATGGAAGCGCTGGAAGTGGACAACCTGATCGAGGTCGCCCAGGCCACGATGACCTCGGCCGCGGCCCGCCAGGAGTGCCGTGGCGCACACACCGTGGACGACTACGAGCACCCTGCCGACCATCCCGACTTCCCGTTGGGCCGCAATGACAAGGAGTGGCTCAAGCACACGCTGTGGCACAGCGCCAGCAACAGCCTGAGCTACAAGCCCGTGAACATGAAGCCCCTGACGGTGGACAGCATTCCTCCGAAGGTCCGCACGTTCTAAGACAGCCGCCGCCCACGAGAGAAACAACCCATGAAACGCACTTTCAAGATCTACCGCTACGACCCGGACAAGGACGCCAAGCCCTACATGCAGACCGTGGAGGTCGAGCTCGACGGCCACGAACGCATGCTGCTGGATGCATTGCTCAAGCTCAAGGCACAGGATCCCACGCTGTCGTTCCGCCGCTCCTGCCGCGAAGGCGTGTGCGGCTCCGACGCCATGAACATCAACGGCAAGAACGGCCTGGCCTGCCTGACGAACATGAAGACCCTCTCGGGCGACATCGTCTTGAAGCCCCTGCCCGGCCTGCCGGTGATCCGCGACCTGATCGTGGACATGACGCAATTCTTCAAGCAGTACCACTCGATCAAGCCCTACCTGCAAAGCGACATCTACGCGTCGCCCGCCAAGGAGCGCCTGCAGTCGCCCGAAGAGCGTGAAGAGCTCAACGGCCTGTACGAGTGCATTCTGTGCGCCAGCTGCTCCACGAGCTGCCCCTCGTTCTGGTGGAACCCCGACAAGTTCGTGGGTCCCGCCGGCCTGCTGCAGGCCTACCGTTTCATCGCGGACAGCCGCGACACGGCCACGGGCGAGCGCCTGGACAACCTGGAAGACCCCTACCGCCTGTTCCGCTGCCATACCATCATGAACTGCGTGGACGTGTGCCCCAAGCACCTGAACCCCACGCGCGCGATTGGCAAGATCAAGGAATTGATGGCACGCCGTGCCATCTGAGAACCATGGCTGACGAAGCGCTGCTGGACGAACGCGAAGTGGCCATCCTGCGGTGGCGCTGCCGCCGCGGGCTGGTGGAGAACGACCTGTTTCTCGAGCGGTTCTTCGCAACCCACGGCTCCTGCCTGACGATCCGTCAGGCGCGAGGACTCACGCTACTGATGGACTTGTCGGACAACGACCTGCTGGACCTGCTGCTGCGCCGCAAGGAACCCACGGGCGAAGTCGCTAAGGACGAAGTCAAGGAAGTGCTGGAGCAGTTGCGCAACCGCGCTTAAGCCCCAGCCCCGTGCAAGGCAAACAACAGAAGGAAACTGGAAATGAAACTGGCAGACAACAAAGCGACGCTATCGTTCAGCAACGGCAGCCCGAGCGTGGAACTCCCCGTGTACCAAGGCAGCATCGGCCCGGACGTGGTCGACATCCGCAAGCTGTACGCGCAAACGGGCATGTTCACCTATGACCCCGGTTTCCTTTCCACGGCCTCCTGCCAGTCGTCCATCACCTACATCGACGGCGACAAGGGCGAGCTGCTGTACCGCGGCTACCCCATCGAGCAGCTCGCCACCCAGTGCGACTACCTCGAAACCTGCTACCTGCTGCTGAATGGCGAGCTGCCCAACGCCGCGCAGAAGGCCACGTTCAACGACCGCGTGACCAAGCACACGATGGTCAACGAGCAGATGCAGTTCTTCCTGCGCGGTTTCCGCCGCGACGCACACCCCATGGCCGTGCTGACCGGTCTGGTGGGCGCGCTGTCGGCCTTCTACCACGACAGCACGGACATCAATAACCCCGAGCACCGCGAGATCTCCGCCATTCGCCTGATCGCCAAGATGCCCACGCTGGTGGCCATGGCGTACAAGTACGGCAAGGGCGAGCCCTACATGTACCCCCGCAACGACCTCTCGTACGCAGGCAACTTCCTGCGCATGATGTTCGGCACGCCCTGCGAGGACTACAAGGTCAACCCCGTGATCGAACGCGCGATGGACCGCATCTTCATCCTGCACGCCGACCACGAGCAGAACGCCTCCACCTCCACGGTGCGCCTGTGCGGCTCCTCGGGCACCAACCCGTTCGCCGCCATCGCTGCCGGCGTGGCATGCCTGTGGGGCCCTGCCCACGGCGGCGCCAACGAAGCCTGCCTGAACATGCTGGAAGAAATCCAGGCCATGGGCGGCGTGTCCAAGGTGGGCGAGTTCATGGAGAAGGTCAAGGACAAGTCCTCCGGCGTGAAGCTGATGGGCTTTGGCCACCGCGTGTACAAGAACTACGACCCCCGCGCCAAGCTCATGCAGGAAACCTGCAACGAAGTGCTGGCCGAGCTGGGCCTGGAAAAGGACCCGCTGTTCGCCCTGGCCAAGCAGCTGGAGAAGATCGCCCTGGAGGACGACTACTTCGTGCAGCGCAAGCTCTACCCGAACGTGGACTTCTACTCCGGCATCGTGCAGCGCGCGATCGGCATCCCGGTCAACCTGTTCACCGGCATCTTCGCGCTGGCCCGTACCGTGGGCTGGATCGCCCAGCTCAACGAGATGATCGGCGACCCCGAGTACAAGATCGGCCGCCCCCGCCAGCTGTTCGTGGGCGCCGAGCGCCGCGACGTTCCGGCCATCAACAAGCGCTGATCAAGTAGCGCCGCCTGCCGCGAAGGCAGGCGTGCCCCGCCCCAGCCCGCACGCACCCGTTGCCTGCGGGCTTTTTTGCGTCCGGGCCCTTTTTGCTGCGCACAACGGGAAGCGTGCCGCAGCCCGCAGTCAACCGCTACGCCGCCAATCCCCGCGCGACACGCCAATCAGGCGCATCCACCTATACCCCCTCCCAGTAATAGGCATTTATTGCCCTCCAGCGCTTAATCCTAAAGCGCCATCGATTTATACTTCCCCCTAGTACAAGACACATAGCAACACGTCCCGGCACAACGCCCGCCCATCCAAACGCCATGCCCCATACCGCCGAAGACAAGCAACGCGCCATCACGCGCCTGCGCCGCATCCGCGGCCAGGCCGAGGCGCTGGAGCGCGCCGTGCAGGCGGGCAGCGACTGCGCACCCATCCTGCAGCAGCTGGCCGCCCTGCGCGGCGCCGTGCATGGGCTGATGGCCGACATGCTGGACAGCCATGTGCGCGAAACCCTGGCGCAAGAGCCCGCCCCCTCGCCCCAGGCCGTGGACGAGACGCTGGCCCTGCTGCGCTCGTACCTGAAGTAACGTCCCCCCACCCTTTCACCACAAGGAGCCCTCCCATGAAATCCCGCGCCGCCGTCGCCTTCAAAGCTGGTGAACCTCTGCAGATCGTCGAACTCGACGTGGCCCCGCCCAGCAAGGGCGAAGTACTGGTCAAGATCACCCACACCGGCGTATGCCACACCGATGCCTTCACGCTCAGCGGCGACGACCCCGAGGGCATCTTCCCCGCCGTGCTGGGCCATGAGGGCGCGGGCGTCGTGGTGGAGGTGGGCGAAGGCGTCACCAGCGTCAAGCCGGGCGACCATGTGATTCCGCTGTACACCGCCGAATGCGGCGAATGCCTGTTCTGCAAGAGCGGCAAGACCAACCTGTGCGTGGCCGTGCGCGCCACGCAGGGCAAGGGCGTAATGCCCGACGGCACCACGCGCTTCTCGTACAACGGCCAGCCCGTGTACCACTACATGGGCTGCTCCACGTTCAGCGAATACACCGTGGTGGCCGAGGTGTCGCTGGCCAAGGTTCACCCCGATGCCAACCCCGAGCAGGTCTGCCTGCTGGGCTGCGGCGTAACCACCGGGCTGGGCGCGGTCAAGAACACCGCCAAGGTGCAGCCGGGCGACAGCGTGGCCGTGTTCGGCCTGGGCGGCATCGGCCTGGCGGTGATCCAGGGCGCCCAACTGGCCGGCGCGGGCCGCATCATCGCCATCGACACCAACCCGGGCAAGTTCGACCTGGCACGCACCTTCGGCGCCACCGACTGCGTGAACCCCAAGGACTTCGACAAGCCCATCCAGCAGGTGATCGTGGAGATGACTGGCTGGGGTGTGGACCACAGCTTCGAGTGCATTGGCAACGTCAACGTGATGCGTGCGGCGCTGGAATGCGCACACCGCGGCTGGGGTCAGAGCGTGATCATCGGCGTGGCCGGTGCGGGACAAGAGATCTCGACTCGCCCGTTCCAGCTCGTCACGGGCCGCAAGTGGCTGGGTACGGCCTTCGGCGGCGTCAAGGGCCGCAGCGAACTGCCCGGCATGGTGGAGGACGCCATGGCCGGCAAGATCCAGCTCGCCCCGTTCGTCACCCACACCATGGGCCTCACGGATATCAACCAGGCGTTCGACCTGATGCACAAGGGCAAGTCGATCCGCTCGGTGGTGAACTACGCTGCATAAAAACAGGAGCGCTTGGCGCTTGATGCGCAAGGGATTCCAGTACTTTTATTGCTGAATCCCGCCCATACCAAGCGCCAGCAGCTACTTAAAAAGGAGCAACACGCCCATGTCCGACACCCTGGAACAACTCTCGGCCCACGCCTGCTTTGGCGGCGAGCAACGCTTTTACCGCCATGCTTCGCACGCAGTGGGTCTGCCGATGCGCTTCGCCGTCTACCTGCCGCCCCGTGCGCTGTCGGGCCAGAGTGCGGATAGAAAGGTCCCCGCGCTGCTCTACCTCGCGGGCCTGACCTGCACCGAGGAGACCTTCCCCACCAAGGCCGGCGCCCAGCGCCTGGCGGCAGAGCTGGGCCTGGCCCTCATCACCCCCGACACCAGCCCGCGCGGCGCGGGCGTGGCGGGCGAGGCCGACGCCTGGGACTTCGGCGTGGGCGCGGGCTTCTATTTGGACGCCACGCAAGCCCCCTGGTCCACGCACTGGCGCATGGAAAGCTACCTGCTGGAAGAACTGCTGCCGCTTGTCACCAACGCCCTGCCCATCGACGGTGCCCGGCTGGGCCTGTTTGGCCACAGCATGGGCGGCCATGGCGCGCTGACGCTGGCACTGCGCCACCCGGGCCGGTTCAAGAGCCTGTCGGCCTTCGCGCCCATCTGCGCCCCCACGCGCTGCCCCTGGGGCGAGAAGGCGTTCACCGGCTACCTGGGCCCTGACCGCTCCTCCTGGGGACAGCACGACGCCACCGTGCTCATGGAGAACCAGCCCCTCGCACCCTACCCCGGCGGCATCCTCATCGACCAGGGGCTGGACGACAAATTCCTGGCCGATCAATTGCACCCGCACCTGTTCGAGGCGGCCTGCAGCGCCATCGGCCAGCCGCTCACGCTGCGCCACCACGCAGGCTATGACCACGGCTACTACTTCATCCAGAGCTTCATCGACGACCACCTGCGCCACCACGCGCAACAGTTGGGCGCCTAAGGCAGTGTGAACGAACTGCCCGGCTCACTCGTTCCGCACAACCTGTCCGCGCGCCGTTGCGGATGCCCGCTACAGCCCGCACGAGGGGTTCGCCTTGCGCCGCGACTGGCCGCGTTTCTGCCGCCCTTTCGCGGCTGCCCGGGCCGCCCGAGGTCATGCACCGTCTGACACCCGACGCCCGCCAAACCGCTCACACCGGGCAGGGCGCACCCACCGCGTAGGCGCGCAGTTCACGCCCGCCGATGCCCAGCGCCGGCCACAGAGCGCGCCACTGCGCAATGTGGGCACTGGCGAAGTGCCGGTCCAGGTCGTCCTGGCTGCGCCACAGCTCATGCACGTGGATCAGCCCTGCGTCCAGCACATCCTGCGCATACGCATATTCGATGCACCCCGGTTCGGCCCGTGAGGCCTGCACCATCGCCCGCATGGCCGGCAGCGCGGCGGCCAGCCCGTCCGCCGGCAGGCGGATGGTTCCTACGATCAACAGCATTCAGCACTCCCTCCCTACAGCAAAGCGCCCATGCTAGCCGCGGCGCGCACCGCGCTCAGAACAGCACGCCCTGCCCGCGCGCCAGCGCCGGGCGGTACTGCGACAGGTCCAGTTCCCTGCGCTGGCGGTTCAGGCCCAGGCGCGCACAGGTCTTCTCGAAGCGCTGTCGCAGCAGGTCGGCCCACAGGCCCGAGCCCTTCATGCGCGTGGCGTGGCTGCTGTCGTAGCTCTTGCCCGCGATACGCGCGGTTGCGTCGATGCCGTGCAGATCCTGAATGCGCGCCAGGACGCGTTCGGCACGCTGCGGGTAGTGCAGTTGCAGCCACTCGCGCATCAGGGCATTGAGTTCCCACGGCAGGCGGATCACCGTATAGAAGGCCGAGGTGGCGCCCGCGTCGCGCGCGGCGGCCAGCACCTGCTCCATGTCCTCCGTGATGAAAGGAATCTGCGGCGCCACGCTCACGCCGACGGGCACGCCGGCTTCAGCCAGCGCGCGGATGGTGCGCAGCCGCCGGTGCGGCGCGGCCGCGCGCGGCTCCAGCACGCGGGCCAGGCGCGCATCCAGCGTGGTGATGGTCACGTAGGCCGCCGCCAGCCGGCTGTGCGCCAGCGGAGCCAGCAGGTCCAGGTCACGTTCCACGCCGCTGCTCTTGGTGATCAGCGAGAACGGGTGTCGTGCATCGCGCATCACCTCGATCAACGCACGCGTGAGGCGCAGCTCACGCTCCACCGGCTGGTAGCAGTCGGTGGCGGAGCCGATGTTGACCACCGAAGGCCGATGGCTGGCGCGCGCCAACTCGCCCCGCAGCACCGCGGCGATATTGCGCTTGGCGATGATGCGGGTCTCGAAGTCCAGCCCCGGCGACAGGTTGAGGTAGCTGTGCGTGGGCCGTGCGTAGCAGTACACACAGCCATGCTCGCAGCCACGGTAAGGGTTCACCGACTGCTCGAAGAAGATGTCGGGCGAATCATTGCCGCACAGCGCGCTGCGCGCGTCTTCCCAGATCACCTGGGTCAGCGGCGCGGCGGGCGCGGCACTTTCGTCGCCCGTCACACCCTCCGCCGGCCCGCCCCAGCCGTCGTCAAACGCCTCGCGCACATCGCGCATGAAACGGTGGGCCATACGCGTGGCCGTACCCCGCCCCTTGAGTGGCTGCACGGGCGCCCATACGACAGGAGCCAGTGAGGGCGGGGGATCGTCTTCGGAATGCATTGAATGACTGTATAAATAAACAGTTATTCTGGCAATATCCAAAGGCCTACGCCATTTGCCGGGGGGCTGCAAGCGCAGCGCAATTCGCACTGCGCGCGTGTGAGATCCCTTGGCAAACGCGCCACCCGGCCGCACAATTCACCCCATCCGCACCCAATTGGTGCTTTTTTTGAGAACATGCCTTGGCCCGGACAACCCCGTTGCCCGGGCTTTTGTCCGTTTGAGCGCGGCTGCCCGGCAGACGCGCTTTCACTATCGTTTACAAGGGAATCACACCATGCAGCGCAAGCCCCACATCATCCTGTCGTCCCTGGACCTGGAGCGCATCGAAGCCCTGCTGGAAAAACAAACCGCCCCCTTTCCTGGCCGCGAGGCACTGGAGGCCGAGCTGGACCGCGCCGACGTGTTCGATCCCAAGGACATGCCCCCCAATGTGGTGACCATGAATTCCACCGTGCGCTTCACGCTGCTGGAAACCGGCAAGACGAACACGCTGACGCTGGTCTACCCGAAGGAGATGGACGGCTCGGGCGACAAGGTGTCGGTGTTCGCACCCGTCGGCATCGCACTGCTGGGCCTGAGCGTGGGCGACGAATTCCAGATGCCCAGCCCCACCGGCCAGGTCACTGTGCGCGTGGACGCCATTGATTTCCAACCCGAGAACGCGGGTGAACTGCATCGCTGAGCGCGATCGCACCACCCAAGACCCGAGGCAGCCATGACTGGCTGCCTTTTTTTCGTCAGCGCAGGCCTGCCATGAGCGCGGTGGTCAGCAGGCCGGTTCCCACGAGCCCGGCCTGCCAGCGCAGCGCAGATTGCCATGTGGGAACGTGGCGCTCCACACGCTCGTACAGCAGGTGGCCCGCGGCGATCGACAGCACGAAAGCGATGCCCATGCCCGCCATCGCGGCGGCTACTGACTGCGGCCAGAAGTAGCTTTCCACCGCGTTGACGAGCACGCACACCGCAAAGTGCACGAGGAATACCGAATACGAGATCTGCCCCAGCCGGCTGAGCGGTGCCCAGCCTTGCCAGCGCTGCATGGCCAGGCTGCGCATGGCCACCACCAGCAGCAGCGCAGTCACGCCGGCCAGCGCAATGCGGGGGCGCCACTCCAGCGCCAACGCAGCCACCACCAGCGCCGCGATCAGCAGCGCCCAGCTCCAGGCTCCCAGCGCGCGGGGCGACTGCACGGCCCAGTAGGCCAGCATGCCAAGGCCATAGGCACCGAAGAAATACACCGCCCAGACGTCCCAATCAGCGTCGCGGTTGAAGTACAGCAGCGAGGCGGCGACGCCCGTCGCCACGAGTGCCTGCGCGCCGCTCAGGGCCCAGGGCCAGTAGCGGGACATGCCGCGCGCACGCAGCGCCACCGCCGCGCGTGATACCCCAGTCAGGACCAGCGTGGTGAGCGCAAACAGCTGAAAGTCGATGGCCACGTACCAGACGCCGGCCGACAGCGACTCCTCGTCCAGCACGCTTTGCAGCAGCAGCGCATGCGCGAGCAACTGGCCCAGGTCCGGCACGTCGGATACCGAGGCGTGATCGAACCACGGTTGCACGGTCGCCTGCACGACGATGGCGATCACCAGCGCCACCGCGTAGGGCACCACCAGGCGCACGAAACGCCGTGCGATGCGCTGGGCAGGGTCGGTAAAGCGCGCCTGCCCCTGCGGCGCCAGACTGGCCGCTGCCAGGAATCCCCCCAGCACCAGGAACACCTGCACCGCCATGCGCGCGTATTCGTAGAGCCAGTCGATCAACCCCGGCACCGCTTGGCGCGCCACGTCGGACATGGGCCCGTAGAACGCCAGGTGGTGCCAGACGATGGCGGCGCAGGCCAGGCCTTTGGTGCAGTCGATCAACGCACTGCGGGAGGCATGAGACGGGGTGTGCTGGGACATTCAAAACAGGAACACCGTGCCGGCAACAAGCCTGCGACGGGGATTCACGGTAATCGGGCAAGCCCGAGATTTTGCGCCTTTTGCGCTGATGCTGCTGACCGCTACACAGCGGACGCGCATCAACAAAAACGGCGCCCCTGGGGCGCCGTTGGGCCAACGGGGCTACGTTGCAGCCCCGCGCGGGCATCAGCCCAGGGCCAGGCGCTCGCGCGCTTGCTGGTATTCGCGGCGCAGGCGCGCGACGAGTTCAGCCGTCGAAGTGACCTCGGTGATGCTGCCGATGCCCTGGCCGCAGCCCCAGATGTCCTTCCATGCCTTCTTGGCGTCGCCACCGAAGTTCATCTTGCTCGGATCGGACTCCGGTAGGTTGTCGGGGTCCAGGCCTGCCGCGCGGATCGACGGCGCCAGGTAGTTGCCGTGCACACCCGTGAACAGATTGCTGTAGACGATGTCGTCGGAGTTGCCCTCGACGATGGCCTGCTTGTACGCATCGATGGCGCGCGCCTCGTGCGTGGCGATGAAGGCCGAGCCGATATAGGCGAAGTCCGCGCCCATGGCCTGCGCGGCCAGGATGGCGCCGCCCGACGCGATGGAGCCCGATAGCGCGAGCGGACCGTCAAACCATTGGCGGATTTCCTGGATCAGCGCAAACGGGCTCTTCACCCCTGCGTGGCCCCCCGCGCCCGCCGCCACGGCGATGAGGCCGTCGGCCCCCTTCTCGATGGCCTTGTGCGCGAACTTGTTGTTGATGATGTCGTGCAGCACGATGCCGCCCCAGCTGTGCACGGCCTGGTTCACGTCCTCGCGTGCGCCCAGGCTGGTGATGACGATCGGCACCTTGTACTTGGCGCAGACCTGCATGTCGTGCTCCAGCCGGTCGTTGCTCTTGTGCACGATCTGGTTGATGGCGAATGGAGCGGAGGGCGACTCGGGATGCGCCTTGTCCCACGCCGCCAGCGTCTCGGTGATCTCGGCGAGCCAGTCGTCGAGTTGCTCCGCCGGCCGTGCGTTGAGCGCAGGCATGGAGCCCACGATGCCGGCCTTGCACTGCTCGATCACGAGCTGAGGGTTGCTGATGATGAACAGCGGCGAGCCGATGACGGGCAGCGAGGGTTTCTGCAACGCTGGGGGCAGTTTGGACATGCGGACGGTCTCCATAATAAAAATGGGCTGTAGCGCTTTACCCGTAAGCGCTAGCAGCTATCAAAACAGAAGCAATTTTCAGAACGCTTCCAGCGGCAGAGCCGTGACGCTGGCCGCACCGTGCACGATTGCGTCGCGCTGGCCCGGCGCCTTGGTCAGCAGGTGGTCGGCATAGAAGCGCGCCGTGGCGATCTTGGCCTGCATGAAGGCCACGTCCTGTCCCTTGGCGGACAGCTCCTGCGCCACCAGCAACGCGCGCGCCAGCTGCCAGCCCGCCACCAGATTGCCGGCCAGCATCAGGTAGGGCACGCTGCCCGCATACACGTCGTTGGGGTGGGCCTTGGCGCCACCAGCGATGAAATCCACCACCTCTAGGAATGCCTGGCGTGCGGCAGCCAGGCGCTGGGCCACCGCTTGAGCGTCGGCCGTGCCGCTGGCGCGCAACTCGCCCTCGGTGGCCTCGATCTGCGCGGCAATCGCCTTGGCCGTCTGGCCGCCGTCGCGCGCCGTCTTGCGGCCCACCAGGTCGTTGGCCTGGATGGCGGTCGTGCCTTCGTAGATGGTGAGGATCTTCGCGTCGCGGTAGTACTGCGCAGCGCCCGTTTCCTCGATGAAGCCCATGCCGCCGTGCACCTGCACGCCCAAGCTGGCCACTTCCAGGCTCATTTCGGTGCTGTAGCCTTTGACCAGTGGCACCATGAATTCATAGAACACCGCGTTCTGCTTGCGCACCTCGGCATCGGGATGGTGGTGCGCGGCGTCGTAGGCCGCAGCAGCCGTGGTGGCCATGGCGCGGCAACCCTCGGTGTACGCGCGCATGGTCATCAGCATGCGGCGCACGTCGGGGTGGTGGATGATGGCGGCGCTGCCGGCCACGCTGCCGTCGACCGGGCGGCTTTGCACGCGGTCGCGCGCGTACTGCACGGCCTTCTGGTAGGCGCGCTCAGCCACCGCGATGCCCTGCACGCCGACGGCGTAGCGCGCGGCGTTCATCATGATGAACATGTATTCGAGGCCGCGGTTTTCCTCGCCCACGAGGTAGCCGATGGCGCCGCCGTTATCACCGTACTGCAGCACGGCCGTGGGCGACGCCTTGATGCCCATCTTGTGTTCGATGGACACGCAATGCACGTCGTTGCGCGCGCCCAGGCTGCCATCCTGGTTCACCAGGAACTTGGGCACCACGAACAGGCTGATGCCCTTCACGCCCTCGGGTGCACCCGCCACGCGCGCCAGCACCAGGTGCACGATGTTCTCCGCCATGTCGTGCTCGCCATAGGTGATGAAGATCTTGGTGCCGAAGACCTTGTACGTACCGTCGGGCTGGGGGTCGGCCTTGGTGCGCACCAGCGCCAGGTCGGAGCCTGCCTGCGGCTCGGTCAGGTTCATGGTGCCGGTCCACTCGCCCGTGACCAGCTTTTCCAGGTAGGTGGCCTTGAGTTCGTCGCTGCCGGCCGTGAGCAGCGCCTCGATGGCACCATCGGTCAGCAGCGGGCACAGCGCAAAGCTCAGGTTGGCGCTGTTGAGCATTTCCACGCAGGCCGCGCCGATGGTCTTGGGCAGGCCCTGGCCGCCGAAGTCGGCAGGGTGCTGCAAGCCCTGCCAGCCGCCCTCGGCGAACTGGCTGAAGGCCTCCTTGAAGCCCGGCGTGGTGGTCACGGCACCATCCTTGAACCAGGAGGGTTTCTCGTCGCCAACCACATTGAGCGGAGCCACCACGCCCTCGTTGAACTTCGCGCACTCTTCCAGCACGGCAGCGGCCGTGTCCAGACCAGCGTCCTCGAAACCGGGAATCTGCGCGACCTGGTCGATGCGTGCCAAGTGCTCGATGGCGAACAGCATGTCCTTGACGGGGGCGGTGTAACTCATGGGTGTCTCCAACTCAAAACGGTACGAATGTGATCAAAAAAAAGGCATCGCAAGCGATGCCTTTTTGCCGGCGCAGCGGCTTACAGGGCCTTCACCAGTTCCGGCACGGCCTGGAACAGATCGGCCTCCAGCCCATAGTCGGCCACCGCAAAGATCGGCGCCTCCGGGTCCTTGTTGATCGCCACGATCACCTTGCTGTCCTTCATCCCTGCCAGGTGCTGGATCGCCCCCGAGATCCCCGCCGCGATGTACAGCTGCGGCGCCACGATCTTGCCCGTTTGCCCCACCTGCAGGTCGTTCGGGGCGTAGCCCGCGTCCACCGCTGCGCGGCTGGCGCCAATGGCCGCGCCCAGCTTGTCCGCCAGCGGGGTCATGACTTCGTTGAACTTCTCGCTGCTGCCCAGCGCCCGGCCGCCCGAGACGATGATCTTGGCGGCGGTGAGCTCGGGCCGGTCGCTCTTGGTGACTTCGCGTCCTGCAAAGCTGCTCTTGCCGGCGTCGGCCACGGCGGCGGTGGTTTCCACCGCAGCGCTGCCACCCGTGGCGGGCGCCGCGTCAAAGCCGGTGCCGCGCACGGTGATGACCTTGACGCTGTCCGCGCTTTGCACGGTGGCGATGGCGTTGCCCGCGTAGATGGGGCGCTCGAAGGTGTCGGCGGAGATCACTTTGGTGATGTCGCTGATCTGCGCCACGTCCAGCTTGGCGGCCACGCGCGGGGCGACGTTCTTGCCGCTGGCGGTGGCCGGGAACAGGATGTGGCTGTAGTTGCCGGCAATCTGCAGGACCTGGGCGGCCAGGTTCTCAGCCAGGCCGTCCTTCAGGCTGGCGCCGTCGGCGTGCAGGACTTTGGCGACGCCGGCGATTTGGGAGGCGGCCTGGGCGGCGGCCTGCGCGCCTTCACCGGCTACGAGCACGTGCACGTCGCCCCCGCAGGCGAGTGCGGCGGTGACGGTGTTCAGGGTGGCGGCCTTGAGGCTGGCGTTGTCGTGTTCTGCAATGACGAGTACGGTCATGTTGTTTCTCCTGTCCTGCCTTTAGATGACCTTGGCTTCGTTCTTGAGCTTGTCCACCAGGGTGGCAACGTCGGGCACTTTCACGCCAGCGCCGCGCTTCGGGGGTTCGGCCACCTTGAGGGTCTTGAGGCGCGGGGCCACGTCTACGCCGAGGTCTTCGGGTTTGACGGTGTCCAGCGGCTTTTTCTTGGCCTTCATGATGTTGGGCAGCGTGACGTAGCGCGGCTCGTTCAGGCGCAGGTCGGTGGTGATGACGGCCGGGGTGGTCAGTTGCAGGGTTTCCAGGCCGCCGTCGACTTCGCGTGTGACGCTGACCTTGTCGCCGGCCACTTCGACCTTGCTGGCGAAGGTGGCCTGGGGCAGGTCGGCCAGGGCCGCCAGCATCTGGCCGGTCTGGTTGGCGTCGTCGTCGATGGCTTGCTTGCCCAGGATGATCAGGCCCGGTTGCTCTTTGTCCACCAGGGCCTTGAGCAGCTTGGCCACGGCCAGGGGTTGCAGCTCGGCATCGGTCTCCACCAGGATGCCGCGGTCGGCGCCAATGGCCATCGCCGTGCGCAGCGTTTCCTGGCATTGCGCCACGCCGCAGCTCACCGCGATCACTTCCGTGGCCACGCCTTTTTCTTTGAGCCGCACCGCCTCTTCCACGGCGATTTCGTCAAAGGGGTTCATGCTCATCTTCACGTTCGCGATGTCTACGCCCGTGCCGTCCGACTTCACCCGGACCTTCACGTTGTAGTCCACCACGCGCTTGACGGGGACCAAAACCTTCATTGCTGCGGCTCCTTCAATAGTTGATTGCTTGACGTTTACGTAAACCGGTCCATTCTATTGCGCACTGCAGCATCTCCGTCATGGGAACATGGTGCACACGGCAAAAACGAACGATCGTGCTTTTTGACGATTATGCCAGTGCATTCATGGCAGGTCGAGGCCTACGCCGGTGGCAGTGCCGCCGGCGCGACTCCATCCTGCCCCGGCGTCGAAGCCACGACATGCACCACGCGCTGTGGCTGTGCGATCTCGATACCCGCTGTGCGCAAGCCTTCCAGCACCGCGAGGTTGACGGCAGACCGCACGCTGGCAGTGCCGGCAGCCGGATCATTGATCCAGTAATTGAGGTTGAACACCAACCCGTCGGGCATGAAATCGAGCAAGAAGGCTACGGGCGCCGGGTCGCCCAGCACGCGCGCTTGCGCACTCGCCGCAGCACACAGGATCTGCTGCACCTTTGCGGCATCACTGCCGTAGGCGACGGTGATATTGGTCGTGAGGTTGAATTTGCGGTCGGACGCGGTCAGGTTTTCCACGCGCTGGGTGATCAGGCTTTCGTTGGGCACGATGGACTCGCGCCCGTTGCCCGCGCGGATCAACGTGTAGCGCGTCTTGATGTCCGTGATGCGGCCCTCGAAACCATCCACGCGCACGTTGTCCCCGATGCGCAGCGAGCGTTCCAGCAGAATCACGAAGCCGCTGACGTAATTGGCCGCCAGCTTCTGCAGGCCAAAGCCCAGGCCCACGCCGAGCGCACCGCCCAGAACCGACAGCGCGGTGAGGTCCACCCCCACAGCGGCCAGCGCCAGCAGCAACCCCACGAACAGCAGCAGCGCCCGCGTGGCATTCACCGCCACCTTGCGCATGGACAGGTCGGCCACCGCATGGTCGAGCACGCGCCGCTCGAAAGTCGACGCCGCCCACAGCGCAGCCACCAGCACCAGCACCGCGGACAGGCCGCCTTGCAGCAGCGCCAGCAGGCTGACGCTGGACTTGCCGAACGCGATGCGGATGTCGTCCAGTTCCTGCAGCACGCGCGGCAGCAGCCCGGCGATCCACAAGGCGGCCACGCCCCAGGCCAGCCAGGAGAGCACGCGCTCCATCAGGCGCATCAGCCCTGAACGCGGAAACGCCATAGCCAGCACGCGTGCCACGAAGCGGATCAGCACCAGTGACGTGAACACCGGCACCGCCAGGCGCAGCAGGAAAACCGCCTGGTAATGCTCCACCACCACGCGCGCCGCATACACCAGTGCCAGCACCACCGCTGGAAACATCAACCCGTCCACGATGCGGCGGCCGAACCAGACCGACTCCGGCGGCTGTCCTCGACCGGCCCGCCGGCTCAGCACATAAGCAAGTGCCACGCTACCGGCCAGCACCGCCAGTTCCAGCCACAGGCTGGACAGCCGGAAGTCGGCCGCCAGCCGTTCCCACCATTCCATCAGCGCGGCGCTCCTCGGCTCAGGCCTTATCAGCAGCCGGCTTCCAGGCCGGCTGACGCTTCTCTGCAAAGGCGCGCGCACCTTCTTGCGCGGCGTCGTCCATCATGTTGGTGGCCATGGTCTGGCCCGCCAGTTGGTACGCCGCGTCCAGGCCCAGTTCGCGTTGCTGGTACACCAGCGCCTTGCCCATGGCCACGGCCACGCGGGGTTTCTGCAGAATGGACTGCACCAGCGACTCCACCTCGGCGTCCAGCGACTCGGGCGCCACCACGCGGTTGACCAGCCCCTGGTCCAACGCGGTGCGCGCGTCAATGAAGTCCCCGGTGAGCAGCATCTCCATGGCCCGCTTGGCCGGTACGTTGCGCACCAATGGCACGCTGGGCGTGGCGCAGAACAGGCCATAGTGGATGCCACTGGTCGCAAAAGTCGCGTTTTCGCTGGCAACGGCCAGGTCGCACTGCGCCACCAACTGGCAACCCGCCGCCGTGGCCATGCCGTGCACGCGCGCAATCACCGGTACGGGCAGCTTGTGGATGCTCAGCATCATGCGGCTGCACTGGGCGAACAGGCGCTGGTACCACGCCAAGTCCGGGTTGGCCGCCATATCCTTGAGGTTGTGGCCCGCACAGAAGGCCTTGCCAGCCGCGGCGAGCACCACCACGCGCACGCCGTCGTCGCGCGCAACCTCGTCCAGTGCCTGCTGCAGTGCTGCCAGCATCTCGTGGCCGAGGGCGTTGAAGCGCGGCGCGTCATCCAGCGTGAGGGTGACCACGCCGCGATCGTCGCGCTGCACACGCAGTGGGCCGCCACCGGCCGCCGTGGAGGGGGAGGAAGTCATGGCGAAGTCTCCTGAGTACGAATACCGCGCGGCGCGCGCGGGGAAGAATCAAAGGTCTGCCAACACGCGCACATGGGCTTCCACGCTGCGCGCCAGCGGCCCCATCATGTAGCCGCCCTCCAGGCACGACACGATGCGGCCGCGGGCAAAGCGCCGGGCCACATCCTTGACGCGCATGGTGATCCAGGCGTAGTCCTGCTCGTTGAGGCTAAGCTGGCCCATGTCGTCCTCGCGGTGCGCGTCAAAACCCGCACTCACGAAAATCATCTCGGGCTTGAACGATTCCAGCCGCGGCATCCAGACCATGTCCACGATATCGCGCACGTCCATGCCCTTGGTATAGGCGGGCACAGGCACGTTGAGCATGTTGGACGCGGGCTCCTGGTCCCCGCAGTACGGGTAGAACGGATGCTGGAAGATGCTGACCATGAGCGCGCGCGGGTCGCCGGCCAGGATGTCCTCCGTGCCGTTGCCGTGGTGCACATCGAAGTCCACCACCGCCACGCGCTTGAGGTTGTAGCGCTGCAGCGCGTACTTGGCGGCGATGGCCACGTTGTTGAAGAAGCAAAAGCCCATGGCCTTGGTGCGTGTGGCGTGGTGGCCAGGCGGGCGCACGCTGCAAAAGGCGTTCTCGATCTCTCCGGCCATCACCGCGTCGGTGGCGGCCAGTGCGGCGCCCGCGGCGCGCAGCGCGGCCGTCCAGGTGTGGCGGTTCATCGAGGTGTCCGTGTCCACCTGCACATAGGGCGGTCCGCCCGCGGCCTCTTCCTCGATCAGACGGTCGGACAGGCCGCGCAGCGCGGCCATGTGCATGCGGTCGTGGGCCAGCTCGATGTCGGCCAGGGAGGCCAGCGGTACCTCACAATGCTGCAAGGCATCGGCCACGCCGGTCACCAGCAGCCGATCCTCGATGGCGTCCAGCCGCGCCGGGCATTCGGGGTGTCCTGGGCCCATCTCGTGCTTCCAGCAGTCACGGTGGGTGTAATAGCCCGTCTTGCTCACAGTCATTCCCCGGTGTCTCAATCGTTTTCGGATAACGTCACGCCATGCATGCACAGCAGAAGATCAAGTCGCTTTTGGATCAGCTTAACACGGTGATCGTGGGCAAAACCGCGCAGGTACAGGACTGCGTGGCCTGCCTGCTGGCCGGCGGGCACCTGCTCATCGAGGACGTACCAGGCGTTGGCAAGACCACGCTGGCCCATGCGCTGGCACGCACCTTCGGCCTGCAGTTCGCGCGTGTGCAGTTCACGGCCGACCTGATGCCCAGCGACCTCACCGGCGTGTCGGTGTACGAGCGTGGCAAGGAGGCCTTCGTGTTCCACCCCGGGCCGGTGTTCGCCCAGGTGCTGCTGGCCGACGAGATCAACCGCGCCAGCCCCAAGACGCAGAGCGCGCTGCTGGAGGCCATGGAGGAAAAGCAGGTGTCGGTGGAAGGCGAGACGCGCGCCCTGCCCCACCCGTTCTTCGTGATCGCCACGCAGAACCCGCACGACCAGCTGGGCACCTTCGCATTGCCCGAGAGCCAGCTCGACCGCTTCCTCATGCGCATCTCGCTGGGCTATCCCGACCGTGGCGCCGAGCGCCTGCTGCTGGCCGGCAGCGACCGCCGCGACATGCTGGACGGCCTGCTGCCGCTGCTGTCGCTGGACGATCTGGCCGCGCTGCAGCACCAGGTGCTGGCCGTGCACACGGCCGAGCCGCTGCTCAACTATGTGCAGGATCTCATCGCCGCCACGCGCTCGGGCCGCTGGTTCCTGCAGGGCCTGTCGCCGCGCGCGGGCATCGCGCTGATGCGGGCGGCCAAGGCCCAGGCGCTCATCGAGGGGCGCGACTACGTGGCGCCGGACGATGTGCAGGCCAT
Organism: Diaphorobacter nitroreducens; assembly: GCF_002214645.1. Lineage (NCBI taxonomy): Bacteria > Pseudomonadati > Pseudomonadota > Betaproteobacteria > Burkholderiales > Comamonadaceae > Diaphorobacter > Diaphorobacter nitroreducens. The sequence goes on along the minus strand of NZ_CP016278.1, from coordinate 482,942 downwards.
CCTGCCGCAGACCATTGCCCACCGCCTGGTGCCGGTGGGCGACGCCGGCCGCGGCGCCGTGGAGCAGGTGCGCGCCATGGTCGAGTCCGTTCCCCTGCCCTGACGCCATGCCCGCAGCATTCGAGCAGGCCGCACCGCCCGGTGCCGCGGCCCCGCGGCAGATGCCCTGGCGTGCCGTGGCCGCGCGCTGGCAGCGCTGGTGGCTGGCGCGCCTGCGGCGCACCGACACGCTCACGCTCACGCAGGGCAACATCTACATCCTGCCTACAGGCGCGGGATGGATGCTGGCCCTCACGCTGCTGGTGCTGCTGGTGGCGTCCATCAACTTCCAGCTCAACCTGGGCTACCTGCTCACCTTTCTGCTCGCCGGCAGCGTGGTGGTGGGCGTGCACCTGTGCCACGCCACACTGCGCGGACTCACGCTGCACCTGGTGCCGCCGCAGCCGCAGTTCCTCGGTGCTGGCGCGCTGCTGCAGGTACAGCTGCACAACCCGCGGCGCGCCACGCGCCATGGCATCGCGTTGGCGGTGCGCGGCGGCCAGGCCGCGGAATGGGCCTGGACCGACGTGCCCGCCGAAGGCTCCGCCACCGTGCGGGTGGCGTTCCAGCCCGGGCGGCGCGGGCTGCAGGACGTGCCCGTGCTGATGGCGGAAACCCGCTACCCGCTGGGCACGTTCCGCGTGTGGACGCTGTGGCAGCCCGCCGCGCAGCTGCTGGTCTACCCGCGCCCGGAGGTGGGCGCCCCTGCGCTGCCCGCCGGCGAGCCGCGCTCGGGCAGCGGCGGCCAGGCACCGGCGCGCGGCATCGGGGAATTCGATGGCGTGCGCGCGTACCGGCGGGGTGACCCGCTCAAGCTGGTGGTCTGGAAGAAAGCCGCCAAGTCGCTTGCCACCGGCACCGACGACCTGGTGAGCCGCGACACCCAGCAGGCGCAGCACCACGAACTCTGGCTGGACGGCGCTGCCACCGGCCTGCAGGACCCGGAGGCCCGCGTCTCGCGCCTCACGGCCTGGGTGCTGCAGGCCGACCGGCTGGGCGTGGAATACGGCCTGCGCCTGCCCGGCCAGCAGATTGCACCGGACAGCGGCGCCGCACACCGCCACCGCTGCCTGGAGGCACTGGCGCTGTGCTGATTCTGTTTTTGACATGAAAAAAGCACCTAGCCCTCTACCAATAAACGCGACCAGCTATTCATTCAATAGCAGCCCCTATCGACGCGCGGGAGCCTCGACGTGAATCTGGCCCAGCGGCTTTCGCATCTGCCGCGCGAAGCGCGCGACACCCTGTTCCTGCTGGCGGTGGTGGCCTGTTGCGTGGCGCCGCTGGCCGCGTACCTGCCGCTGTGGACCAGCGCGCTGACCGCCGCGCTGCTGGGCTGGCGCGGCTGGCTGGCCGTGGGCGCGCGTGCCCTGCCGGGGCGCTGGGTGATTGGCGCACTGCTTGCGGCGGCTGTGGCGCTCACGCTGCTGTCGCACCGCACCATCGTCGGGCGCGACGCGGGCGTGACGCTGATCGTGGTGCTGCTGGCGCTCAAGACCCTGGAGCTGCGCGCGCGGCGCGATGCCATGGTGGTGTTCTTCCTCGGCTTCTTTACGCTGCTGGCCAACTTCTTCTTCTCGCAGTCGCTGCCCACGGCCGCCGCCCTGCTGGTGGCGCTGCTCGGGCTGCTCACCGCGCTGGTCAACGCCCACATGCCGGTGGGGCGGCCGCCGCTGGCGGCCTCCATGCGCACCGCCGCGCGCATGGCGCTGCTGGGCGCGCCCATCATGGTGGCGCTGTTCCTGCTGTTTCCGCGCATGGCACCGCTGTGGGGCGTGCCGGACGATGCGCGCTCGGGGCGCAGCGGCCTGTCGGGGGAGATGTCCATCGGCAGCATGGCGTCGCTGGTGCTGGACGACAGCGTGGCGCTGCGCGTGCGCTTTGACACGCCGGGCGGAGCCCCACCGCCGCAAAGCAGCCTGTACTTTCGCGGCCCGGTGCTCACGGCCTTCAACGGGCGTGACTGGTATGCGCTGTCGCAGCCCGAGGCGCGCGGCATCACCTGGGCCTACCCCACGCCGGCCAACCTGCAAATGCAGGGTGAGTCCGTGCGCTACGAGGTCACGCTGGAGCCCAGCCGCCGCCCCTGGCTGCTGACGCTGGACGCCGTGCAGGAGCGGCCCGAACTCCCACAGGGCACTGGCGCGATGATGTCGCCCGAACTGCTGTGGTCCGCCAGCCGGCCCATCTCCAGCGTGCTGCGCTACCGCGCCGAAAGCCACCTGCGCTTCACCCACGGCCCCACGCGGCGCACCTCCCTGCTGAACGGCTACGTGGAACTGCCTGCGGAGATGAACCCCCGCACCCTGGCCCTGGCCGAACAGATGCAGGCCGACCCCACGATCGCGGCGCGCGTGGCCGCCAGCGGGGCACAGGCCTATATCGACGCCGCACTGGCACGGCTGCGCACGGGCGGCTACACCTACACGCTGGAGCCCGGCGTGTACGGGGAGCACACGGCCGACGAGTTCTGGTTCGACCGCAAGGAAGGCTTTTGCGAGCACATCGCCTCGGCCTTCGTGGTGCTGATGCGCGCGCTGGACGTGCCATCGCGCATCGTCACGGGCTACCAGGGGGCGAGCTCAACGGTATCGACGGCTACTGGACCGTGCGCCAGAGCGACGCACACGCCTGGGCCGAGGTCTGGCTGGAGGGCCGCGGCTGGGTGCGCGTGGACCCCACGGGGGCCGTGTCGCCGGGGCGCATCGGCCAGTTCCAGCGATTGCAGGCGCCTCGCGGCGTGTTGGGCACCGCGATGGATGCCGTCGTCAACCCTTCGCTGGTACGCAGTCTGCGGTCGGTGTGGGAGGCCGTGAACAACGGCTGGAACCAATGGGTGCTGAACTACACCCAGGGGCGCCAGCTCGATTTGCTCAAGTCGCTGGGCATGCAGTCGCCCAGTTGGCAGGACCTGGTGCGCCTGCTGGGCCTGCTGGCCGCGCTGGCCGCCGCCACGGGCGCAGGCTGGGCCCTGTGGGAGCGCAGCCGCCAGGACCCCTGGCAGCGCCTGCTGCTGCAGGCCCGCCAGCGACTGGCACGCGCCGGCCTGCCGCTGCCACCCCACCTGCCGCCGCGCACCATGGCCGCGCGTGCGCGCGCCGAACTGGGCGCCCCCGCCGAAGCCGCCGCGCAGTGGCTGCTGCGCGTGGAGCATGCCCGCTACGCCCCCGAACCCCGCGCCCTGCTGGCCGACCTGCAGCGCGAATTGCGCCGCCTGCCCTGGCCCACCGCGCAGAATCCACGCCCCTCTGCCCCATGATCCGCACCCTTGCAAAAGCTACATTTTTCATAGCTGTCAGCGCTTTACCCATAAGCGCTTTAGCCCAAAATCATTCTAAAAAAACAGCCACCAAGACCGCGGCCACCCACCACTATGCGCAACGTGCGCAGGCCATGCAGTTCGCCGACGATCTGGCAGAGCGGCGCGGGCTGGACCGCGAATGGGTGCGCCAGGCGATCGGGCAAGCGCGGCTGCTGCCCCAGGTGCCGCGCCTGGTGCTGCCGCCCGCGCGGGGTACGCCCAAGAACTGGGCGGCCTACCGTGCGCGCTTCGTGGAGCCCACACGCATCCGCGCGGGCCTGCGCTTCTGGCAGGACAACGCCGAAGCGCTGGCACGCGCTGAAACGCAATACGGCGTGCCCGCCGAGATCATCGTGGGCATCATCGGCGTGGAGACACTCTACGGCCAGCACATGGGCAACCTGCGGGTGATCGACGCGCTGGCCACGCTGGCCTTCGACTTTCCCGACGCACACCCGCGCGCGGCCGAGCGGCGCGCGTTCTTCCAGCGCGAGCTGGAGCAGTTTCTGACCCTCATGGACCGCACGGGCATCGACCCGCACACCCCGCGCGGCAGCTACGCGGGCGCCATGGGTCTGGGGCAGTTCATGCCGTCGAGCTGGTCGCGCTACGCGGTGGATTTCGACGGCGACGGCCGCATCGACCTGTGGCGCAGCGCACAGGACGCCATCGGCTCCGTGGCCAACTACTTCGTGGGCCACGGCTGGCAGAGCGGCATGCCCACGCACTACGCAGTGGCGTTCGACGCGGCCACGCTGCAGTTGGACGCGCTGCTGGCGCCGGACATCCTGCCCACCTTCAGCGTCGCCAGCATGGCGGCCCAAGGGGCGCACGTGCAGAGCGAAGGCGCGCAGCACACGGGTCCATTAGCGCTGGTGGAACTGCAGAATGGCGCTGAGGCGCCCAGCTACGTGGCCGGCACCGAGAACTTCTATGCGATCACGCGCTACAACTGGTCGAGCTACTACGCCATGGCGGTGATCGAGTTGGGGCGGGCGGTAGCGGCGGCGCGGCCTTGATTCCAGTGGTATCGGTTGTGCTCTGCATGAGCCTCTGGTCGTAAGGTGGATGCCGCTGGCCGGTAGGTGCGCCCGGCCAGCCACATCAACGTCCAACCACCCCGCCCATTACCCACCCACTCCAGGCCGCTGCATCTGGCAGCTGGCGGGCTGCGCCGCCTTGTCCGCGGCGATGGTGCGTACCACGCGAAAGCCGTAGCCCGAGCCTTCCACGTCGAACTTCACGCCGGGCGCCCCCAGCCGGTCCATCACCCCCACCACCAGGTTCTGCTGGAACTGGTGGTCTTGCGCGCGCATGGCGCCTGCCTGGCCGTACAGGCGCACACTGGCATGCTCCAGCGCGCGCGCCACGGCCAACGGATCGTCACTGCCCGCCTGCTGCAGGGCCTGCGCAAGCGCTTCGACCATGAGCTGCATGCGCATGTGCACATAGTCGTCCTGCGGGCTGGGAAAGCGCTCGCGGAAGGCACGGTAGAAGGTCTCGCTGCCCTGCGTAGGCAGATTGGGCAGCCAGTCGGCCACGGCCACCACCCTGCCCACGCCGGCATCGCCCAGGGCCGCAGGCGCGCCGAGCGCGTTGCCGTAGAAGGTATAGAACATGCCGTCGTAGCCCACCTCGCGCGCAGCCTTGACCAGCAGCGTGAGGTCATTGCCCCAATTGCCCGTGATGACGGCTTGCGCGCCGCTGGCCTTGATCTTCACGGCGTAGGGCGCGAAGTCCTTCACGCGGCCCACGGCGTGCAGCTCGTCGCCGACGATGGCGACATCGGGCCGTTGCGCGGCCAGCTGGCGCCGGGCTTCGCGCAGCACGGCCTGGCCGAAGCTGTAGTCCTGCCCGATGAGGTAGGCGCGCTGCAGGGCCTTGTCCTCGCGGATCACCTCCATGAGCGCTGCCATGCGCATGTCGGCATGCGCGTCGAAGCGAAAGTGCCAGAAGCTGCACTTCTCGTTCGTGAGGGCGGGGTCCACGGCCGAGTAGTTCAGGAACACCACACGCTTGCCGGGCTCGCGCTGGTTGTGCTTGTTGATCGCGTCGATGAGCGCAGCGGCCGTGGCCGATGAGTTGCCCTGCATGACGAAACGCGCGCCGCCGTCAATGGCGGCGCGCAGCGCAGACAGCGCCTCTTCGTTGGTGCCCTTGCTGTCGTAGCGCACCAGCATCAGCGGCCGCGCCCCGCCCGCCGCAGGGGGCAGTGCCACGCCGCCGCGCGCGTTCACACGTTCCATGGCCCAGGCGATGTTGCGGAACACCGCCTCGCCGGTATTGGCAAAGCTGCCGGACAGGCTCTCGATCAGCGCCACGCGGATCGGCGCGCCCTGGGGCGGCGCCGCTGCACCGGCCAGCGGCGTCGCGACGCCCAGCAGGGAGGACAGCGCCAACGCACAGGCGCGCAGAACATGGCGGCGGGGCAGGATCATCATGGCAACGGACACAAGCAGGAAAAGATGGCAGCGCACCGGCGCGCTGGCTCACGAAGAATGGAATTCACTGGGCCATGAGCTGCTGGATGCCCGGCGGCGCCGCGCCGTCGGATGCGCCGTCAGGTGCGCCGTCAGGTGCGCCGTCGGATGCGCCGGCCGGCTGCGATTCTGGCGCTGGCTGAGGGGCTTGCGCGGACGCCTGCGTGCGCGGCTGCTCCCAGGCTGGAACCCGGGGCGCGGGGGTGCTGGACTCTGCAGCCGGGCTGGCGGTGGTGGCTGCAGCAGCGGCAGGCGGCTGCGCCGCAACGGTCGCGGCGACCGCAGCGTGCGGCACGGCTTCGCGCTCGTGCAGGGCTGGCTTGGCCGCCATCGTCGGCGCTGCCGGCACCACGGGCGCCGCGCGCACGAACTGCTCGAAGAGCTGGAAGAACCGCTCGTAGAACTGCGGATCGGCGATGGTCTCGCTGCCCACCTTCACCAGCGTGTCGTCGATGGCCGTGACGGGCAGCGACACCGAGCCGATGCCACCGACGCCAAGCGACGCCGAGTTGTTGATCTTCTTGATCACGTAGCGGTCCTGCAGCGCGCTGGCAAAGGCCGACGTACGCACGTCGCCCTGCCCTTCGGATGCGCAGACCACGCGCATCTCCACGACGTAGTGCACGTCGGTGTGGGGCTGGTAGTACTTGCGGCCCGCCACCGTGTCGCTGGAGGCCACGTGCACCATGTAGCCCTGGCTCAGCAGCGCCCGCCGGGCCGCCTCGCAGGTGCTGGCCTGCGGCGCTGCCATGTGGCGCGTGTGCATGCCGGCGGTATCGAAGTCGTTGGGCGAGAACTGCAGGTTGCGGTCCAGGCCGGGCATGGTGTCGGGAATGTGGGCACAGCCAGCCAGCAGGGCGCAGGCCACCAGGCCCAGCCGGCAGCCCTGGGAAGCGAAGGGGGAAAGGCGTGGGAATCGAGACACGGGCATCAGCTAGAAAAATCCGCAGCAGGGCCGCATTGTGAAGCCTGAGCGATGTCCCTCCCGCGCGCGCTCGTTGTAACCCATTGCAAGGCGACGTTCCATCCGCGCGGTGGGGCACTCTTGAAAAACACCGCACGCAAACACATGTGCGGTCCATGCGGCCAACCCGTGCCGCGTCTGACCCAGGAGCCACCGACATGATTTTCGCCCCCGTGATCCGCCACGCCACCTATGTCGCACCGCGCGTGGGAGACGCCGCCCTGCAACGCTTCCTGCACCACACACTAACTGCCCCCGCCGCCGCGCCGCACGATGCACGCGCCACAGGCGTGAACGTGCAGCAGGACGACAAGGCCATCACCGTGCAGCTGGACGTGCCAGGCCTGTCGCGCGAGCAACTCGCGGTCACGATCGAAGGCAACCAAGTGCGCGTCGCCAGCGCCGAAGGTGCGCCCCGGCGCGTGCAGCGTGCATGGGAGTTGGCGCAGGACATCGACCCGCAGGCCAGCACGGCGCGACTGGAACATGGCGTGCTCACCCTGTTGCTGGCCAAGAAGCCGCCGCAGAGCAGCGCCGTTCGACTGGCCATCGACTGACAAGACGCAGAGCGTCGCCTGATTCCAGGGCGGCCGGGTGGCCGCCCCTTTGCTATGTTTTATATAGCTACCGTCACTTACCGGATGGGCGCTACCGCCCATTTTTAACCTGATCCTCTTCCAGGGCACACTACAGCGAGACTCCGACTAAACCGTCCGCGTTCGACGCATGTGGGGCCTTGTCCCGGCTTGTCCAGTCCGGCGCCTGTTCGCATCGAACGCCGCGGCCGCGTGCGGCCCCATCGCAGCGCCTCACTCATGGCGCAGCGCCTCAATGGGGTCCAGCCGCGCGGCGCGGCGGGCAGGGAAGTAGCCGAACAGCACCCCGATGCCCGCCGAGAACACGAACGACAGCAGGTTCACGCCCGCGTGGAACACGTAGGGGATGCCCATCACCTGCGCCAGCGCAATCGACGCGCCCGTAGCCAGCACGATGCCGATGAGACCACCCAAAGCAGCCAGCACCACGGCCTCGATGAGGAACTGCATCAGCACCTCGCGCTCCAGCGCGCCGATGGCCAGGCGCAGGCCAATCTCCCGCGTGCGCTCGGTCACGCTCACCAGCATGATGTTCATGATGCCGATGCCGCCCACCAGCAGGCTCACGGCCGCCACCGCGCCCAGCAGCGTGGTCATCACGCGCGTGGTGCCCGAGAAGGTGTCGGCCAGTTGCTTGGTGTCCAGCACGTTGAAGTTGTCATCGTCGGTGTCGGCCAGCTTGCGGCGTTCGCGCAGCAACTCGGTCAGGCTGGCCTTCACGCGCTCGGGGTCGCTGCCATCCTTCATGGACACCAGCAGCGTCGGCACGCGCGTGGAGCCCGTCACGCGGCGCTGCAGCGTCTTGAGCGGCAGCAGCACCAGATCGTCCTGGTCGTTGCCGAAGGCGCCCTGCCCCTTGGAGGCCAGCACGCCCACCACCTCGCACGAAAACTGGCGCACGCGCACGCGCTCACCCAGCGCATCGCCGCCGGCGAACAGCTCCCGCCGCACCGTCTGGCCGATCAGGCACACGGCAGCGCCCACGCGCAGCTCGTCGGTGGTGAATTCGCGCCCGCTTTCCAGCGTCCAGTTGCCGGTCTGCAGCCAGGCATTGGTGCTGCCCATGACGCTGGTGGCCCAGTTACGCCCGTTGGCCACCACGGTGGCGCTGGTGCGCGCCTCGGGCGCCACGGCCAGAATGCCGCCGATCTGCTGCGCTATGGCCTCGGCATCCACATCCTTGAACGAGGGTGCGCCGCCACTGCCGCCGGGGCCCAGCCGCTGGCCAGGACGCACTTGCAGCAGGTTGGTGCCCAGGCTGGAGATCTGCGCCTGCACCGCCAGCGTGGCACCGTTGCCCAGAGTGACCATGGTGATCACCGCGCTCACGCCGATCACGATGCCCAGCACGGTGAGAAAGGACCGCATCAGGTTGCGCCGTATCGAGCGCAGCGCCTGCAGCAGCGAGTTGAGCAGCATCATGGCGCCACCTCCCCCGTGCCTGCACTTGCAGGCGCTTTCCGGGGCACCTGCGCATGCGGGTGCGGATTGCGCTCGTCGCTTTCGATGCGCCCGTCCACGAAGCGCACGATGCGCCGCGCGTACTGCGCCATGTCGGGCTCGTGCGTGACCATGAGCACGGTGATGCCCTGCTCGGTGTTCAGGCGCCACAGCAGTTCCATGATCTCGCGGCTGCGCTGCGTGTCCAGGTTGCCGGTGGGCTCGTCGGCCAGCAGCACCGTAGGCTCGGTGACGATGGCGCGCGCAATCGCCACGCGCTGCTGTTGGCCGCCGGACAGCTCGGCCGGTGTGTGGTGCTCCCATCCCTTGAGGCCCACGGCGTCCAGGGCGCGGGCCGCAGCCGCATGGCGCGCGGCCGTGCTCTCGCCGCGGTACAGCAGCGGCAGCTCCACGTTCTCCTGCGCCGAGGTACGCGCCAGCAGGTTGAAGCCCTGGAACACGAAGCCCAGGAAGCGCCGCCGCAGCCGCGCACGGTCGTCGCGCGACAGCGAGTGCACCGGCAGCCCGCGAAACAGGTAGGTGCCCGCGGTGGGCCGGTCCAGGCAGCCCAGCACGTTCATGGCCGTGGATTTGCCCGAACCGCTGGGGCCCATGATGGCCACGAAGTCGCCGCTGTCGATGTCCAGGTCCACGCCCTTGAGCGCCTGGAAGGCCAGCGCGCCCTCGCCGTACACCTTGGTGATGCCGCGCAGGCGGATCAGCGGCTGCGCATCGGCGGGCGCCATCATGGCTTCGCCCCGCTCGCAAGCTGGTCGGTGATGACCTGCATGCCCGGCTGCAGCTCGTCGCTCTCCACCTCGGTGACGCGGCCGTCGCTGATGCCGGTCTTCACGCGCACGGGCTTGGGCGTGCCGTCCTGCAGCACCCACACCTGGCGCTGGGGGCCGTCGCCGCGGCTGCCGTCCGCGCCCGCGCTGCGCCGCTGGCCCGAGGGGCGTGGCATGCGCGGCATCAGCTGGGACATGATGCCTCCGCTGCCGCCCGCGCTTGCGCCAGAGCTGCCCTGTGCACCGGGCCGGCCTGCCTGCGGGGCTTCCCCCGCCGCGCCCGCGGGCTTGAAGCGCAGGGCCGTGTTGGGCACGGTGAGTACGTCATCGCGCTCGGTGGAGGTGATGGTGGCCGCGGCCGTCATGCCGGGGCGCAGGCTCAGATCGCCGTTGTCCACCTCCAGGTAGGTGATGTAGGTGACCACGTTGTCGGTCTTGGTGGAGCCGAAGGCCACGCGCGTGGTGCGCGCCGGGTAACGCCGCGAGGGGTAGGCGCTCACGGTGAAGGTGGCCTTCTGGCCCGGGCGCACCGAGCCCACGTCGGCCTCGTCCACGTTGACCTCCAGGCGCAGCTTGGTCAGGTCCTCGGCCAGGGTGAGCAGCGTCACCGCCTGCAGCGACGCGGCCACGGCATTGCCCGGCTCCACCGCGCGCGAGAGCACCACCCCGTCGATCGGCGATCGGATGGAGGCCTTGGTGACGTTGGTCTCGTCGGTGGCCAGCGCCGCGCGCGCATCCTGCACGCTGGCGCGCGCCGCGGCCTCGTCGGCCTGGGCGCGCTCGTAGGCGGCGCGGCCGGTGTCCAGCTCGGCCGCCGAAGGCACCTTGCCGCCGGACAGGCGGGCCACCTCCTCCAGGCGCGACAGGCTGGCGCGCGCCTCCTGCATGGTGGCCTGCGCCTGTGCCAGGCGCGCCTGCGCCGACGCGACCGAAGCCCGCGAGCGCAGCACCTGCGAGTCGAGCTTGGTGGTGTCCAGCTCCACCAGCACCTGGCCCTTCTTGACCTGGTCGTTCACGTCCACCAGCACGCGGCGCACGGTGCCCGAGAGTTCGCTGCCGATGTTCACCGACCGCGTGGGCTGCAGCGTGCCGTTGGCCGCCACGGTGAGCGTGATCTGCCCCCGCTGCACCTCCTGCGTGACATAGCGCGGCGCCGCCTGGGCGCGCTGGCGGTCCTGCCAGTACCACCAGCCGCCGGCAGCGGCGGCCAGCACCAGCACGGCCAGCCACAGGGTGATGCTCTGCCACCAGCGCCGGCGCAGGCCGTCGCCCAGCAGGGCCTGCAGGCGCTGCGGGGCCGCCGCGGCGGCATGGGAAGCGGGGGCGCTGGAAGAGCTTGGGGATTCTTGGTCGGTCATGGTTCTTGCCTGGGAAGGCGCCGCTTGGGCGGCAGCGCCGGGTCATTCAGCAGGTTTTTTGGGGGGCCGCTCAGGGCGCGGGCCAGCCGCCTCCCAGCGCCTTGTACAGGCGCACATGGTCGGTACTCACGCTGGCGGCCGTGCTGGCCACGCTGTCCTGCGCGGACAGCAGCGTGCGTTGGGTGTCCAGCACGGTCTGGAAGTCCACCAGCCCGCTCGCATACTGGTTCTGCGCCAACAGCGCCGCGTTGCCCGCAGCCTCGGCCGCGGCGGACAGGCGCTGCAGTCGGTCACGGTCGCCCTGCAGCGCGACGAGCGCATCTTCCACATCCTTGAGCGCGCCGAGCACCGATTCCTCGTAGCCCACCTGCGCCTGCTGCAGCGCAGCCTCCTGCGCGCGCACCTGAGCACGCAGCGCCCCGCCATCAAACACCGGCAGCGACACGCTGGACAGCAGCGACGCCACCGTGGCGCCCCCACCCGTGAGCGCGCCCAGCGTGAGGGCGCGCAGGCCCAGCGTTCCGCTGATGCGCAGGCTGGGCATGCGCTGCGCCTCGGCCTGGGCGACGCGCTCCCAGGCGGCGCGCACGCGCTGCTCGGCCTGGCGCACGTCGGGGCGCTGGCGCAGCGTGTCTGCGGGGAAGGCCAGCGCCAGGTCCGCCGGCGGTTGGGGCACGGGCGCGTGCGCGGCCAGGGCCTCGTCCAGCGCCGCGGGCGGCTGGCCGGTGAGCACCGCCAGCGCATGCCGCGCCTGCGCGATGCCCGCCTGCAGCGTGGGCACCTGGGCGGCGGTCTGCTCCACGGCGGCGCGGGCCTGCTCGGCCGCCAGCGAACTGGCCAGCCCCGCCTGCACACGCCATTGGACGATCTGCGCAGTTTCGCTCTGCGCCGCCAGGTTCTGCCGGGCAATCTGCAGGCGCTGCTGCTGGCTGCGCAGGCTGATGTAGTTCACCGCCACCTCGGCGGCCAATGCCACCTGGGCGGCAGCCACGCCCTCCTCGGCGGCCAGCAGGTCGGCCTCGCTGGCGCGCACGCCGCTGGACAGGCGGCCAAACAGGTCGGGCTCCCAGCTCGCGTCCAGTCCCGCCTGGAAAGTGTTGCCGGTGCTGCCATTGCTGCGGCTGCGCTGGGCGGAGCCCGATGCGTTCACGGAAGGCAGCAGGCCGGCGGCCTGCACGTCGCGCTGGGCACGCGCCTGCTCCACGGCGGCGCGTGCGCTGCGCATGCTGGTGTGCGACTGCAGCGCGCGTTCCACCAGGCCGGTGAGCTGCGCATCGCCCAGTTGCCGCCACCACTGGGCCAGGTCTTGCGGGGTCGCGGCCGCGCCGCCCTGCACTGCCCCCTGGCCGGCCCATGCGGCGGGAGTGGCCACCGCCCCCTCCAGCGCGGGAGGCGGCCGCGTGGCGCAACCGGCCAGCACCAGGGCGGCCAGCAAGGCCAGTGGCGCCGAAGCGCGCGGGCGACGGCGGGAGCGAGAAGGAAGCGCTGCGGCAAACATGAGGGCAATTGTTACAGCGCTCCTTGTCAGCGCCACCAGCGGCAGATGAACTTTTGTAAAGAAAACCGGAGAACCCGTGGCGTGGCACGCTGCTACCCTTGCGTGCCAAACGCCCGGGTGGCTTCGCCGCCGTGGCCGCCCCTCGCAAAGGAGTTCCCATGCCCCCTCTTCCGCTGCTGATCGACGGCGCGCCCCGGCCCGCCTCGGGCGGCGCCACCTTCGAACGCCGCAACCCGCTGGATGGCCGCATTGCCACCACGGCCGCTGCGGCCACCCCCGAAGACGCCGTGGCCGCCGTGCAGGCGGCCGCCCAGGCCTTTCCCGCGTGGGCCGCGCTGGGCCCCGCCGCGCGACGCGACCTGCTGCAGCGCGCCGCGCAGGCCCTCACGGCGCGCGCCGATGCCTTCGCCGCCACCATGGCGGCCGAGACCGGCGCCTCTGCTGCCTGGGCCGGCTTCAACGTGCACCTGGCCGCCAACCTGCTGCAGGAGGCCGCCGCCCTCACCACGCAGATCGCCGGCGAGGTGATCCCATCCGACATGCCGGGCAGCCTGGCCATGGGCGTGCGCCAGCCCGCCGGCGTGGTGCTGGGCATGGCGCCGTGGAATGCGCCGGTCATCCTGGGGGTGCGCGCCATTGCCACGCCGCTGGCGTGCGGCAACACGGTGGTGTTCAAGGGCTCGGAAACCTGTCCGGCCACCCACCGCCTCATTGCCGAGGCGCTGCACGACGCCGGCCTGCCCCCGGGCGTGGTGAACTTCATCACCCATGCGCCCGGCGATGCGGCCGACGTGGTGGAGGCCATGGTGGCCCACCCAGCCGTGCGCCGCGTGAACTTCACGGGCTCCACCAAGGTGGGGCGGCTGGTCGCGCAAACCTGCGCACGCCACCTCAAACCCGTGGTGCTGGAGCTGGGCGGCAAGGCCCCCTTGGTGGTGCTGGACGATGCCGACGTGGATGCCGCCGTGAACGCCGCCGTGTTTGGCGCGTTCGCCAATTCGGGGCAGATCTGCATGTCCACGGAGCGCCTGGTGGTGGACGAGGCTGTAGCCGATGCGTTCGTGCACCAACTGGCCGAACGCGCCCGTGCCCTGCCGCTGGGCGACCCGCGCCAGGGCCCGGTGGTGCTGGGCCCGGTGGTGGACATGGCCACCGTGCAGCGCTGCAATGCGCTGATCGACGACGCGCTGGGCCAGGGCGCGACGCTGGTGTGCGGCGGCAAAAGCGACACCCCGCTGATGCCCGCCACGCTGCTGGACCGGGTGACGCCCGCCATGCGCATCTACCACGAGGAGACCTTTGCCCCGGTCAAGGCGATCGTGCGGGTGCGCGGCGTGGAGCAAGCCATCGCCACCGCGAACGACACCACCTACGGCCTGTCGGCCGCCGTGTTCGGGCGCGACGTGGCGCGCGCCTGGAACGTGGCCGCACGCATCGAGTCCGGCCTCTGCCATGTGAACGGCCCCACGGTGCACGACGAGCCGCAGATGCCCTTTGGCGGCGTGAAGCAGTCGGGCTGGGGACGCTTTGGCGGCATGGCGGGCGTGCGCGAGTTCACGGAACTGCGCTGGATCACGGTGCAGACCGCGCCACGCCACTACCCGTTCTAGCCCGCTATCAAAAATGTGAGCTGCCAGCGCTTGATGGACAAGCGCTGGAGCCTATTTTGATCAATATCTTCAGGCCGCGAGCGTGATGGCGTCCAGCGGCCAGCGCGGCTTCACGTCGAAGGCGTAATCGCGGTTGGGCTGCTGCTGCCCGGCCTGCAGGCGCATGGCCGCGGCCATGGCGATCATGGCGCCGTTGTCGGTACACAGGTGCAACTCGGGGTAGTGCACACGCACCTTGGCTTGCGCGCAGGCCGCGTTGAGTTGCGCGCGCAGATGCCGGTTGGCGCCCACGCCGCCGGCCACCACCACACGCTTGAGCCCTGTTTTCTGAAGGGCGGCCAGCGTCTTCTTGACCAGCACCTCCACGATGGCGGCCTCGGTGCTCGCGGCCAGGTCGGCCTTGCGCGCGGGCAGCTCGTCGCCCAGCTTCTTGGCCTGGGTCAGTACGGCGGTCTTGAGTCCCGCGAACGAGAAATCCAGGTCGCCGCTGTGCAGCAGCGGGCGCGGCAGTTTGAACGCGGTGGCGCTGCCCTGCTCGGCCAGGCGCGACAGCGCCGGCCCTCCGGGATAGCCCAGGCCCATGAGCTTGGCCGACTTGTCGAAGGCCTCGCCCGCCGCGTCGTCGATGGTCTCGCCCAGGATCTCGTAGCGCCCCACGCCCTCCACGCGCATGAGCTGCGTGTGCCCGCCCGACACCAGCAGCGCGACGAACGGAAACTCCGGCGGGTCGCTGCTCAGGAACGGCGACAGCAGGTGGCCTTCGAGGTGGTGCACGCCCAGCACGGGCTTGTCCAGCGCTGCGCCCAGCGCGCAGGCCACGCCCGCGCCCACCAGCAGCGCACCCGCCAGGCCCGGCCCGCGCGTGTAGGCCACCACGTCCACATCCTCCAGGCGCTCGCCCGATTCGCGCAGCACCTCGCGGGTCAGCGGCAGCACGCGGCGGATGTGGTCGCGGCTGGCCAGCTCGGGCACCACGCCGCCATAGGCCTGGTGCATGTCGATCTGGCTGTGCAGCGCATGCGCCAGCAGCACGGGCACGGCGCCGCCCTCGCCGGCGCGCACCAGGGCCACGCCGGTTTCGTCACAGGAAGATTCGATACCGAGGATCAGCTGACTCATGCCCGCGAGTGTAGTGGCCGCCCCCCGCGCCCGCCGGGCCGGGGGCAATCGCACGCCCGCGCATACTCGACCGGCGGCTACCAGCGGTCGGAGCGCATGCGCAGCTCCCACTGGCCCTTGCGCAGCTCGTACACGCCCACGGCGCCGTAGCGCAGCTCGCCCCGGTCGTCCCAGGCCATGGTGCCGGTGACGGGGGCGTAGCCGTTGATGCCGCGCAGCGCGCGCGTGATGTCGGCGGGCGCGGCGGAGCCGGCCTTCTTGATCGCCTCGCTGACCACGTACACGGCGTCGTAGGTGTAGTGGCCGCCATAGGCCGGGGGCTTCTGGAAGGCGGCGATGTACTTCTCCAGGAACTGGCGGCCGGTGGTGAACTCGGCCACGTCCAGCACCGGCGAGGTGGCGTAGATCCCGTCGATCACGCCCATGCCCTTGGCCATGTCGGCCGTCTTCACCAGGTCGCCGCCCAGCAGCGCCACACGGCTGTGGCCCAGCTTCTGCAGTTCCTGCAGCAGCGCCAGCGCCTGGAAGTCGTTGAGCATGCAGACGATGACGCGCACCTGCGCCTCCTTGAGCCGGCCCGCCAGTTCAGCAAAGGCCACGGTCTTGTCGTCGAAGCTCTGGCGCACGGCGATGTGCTTCTTGGCCGCCAGCAACTGCGCGGCCGCGCCCTCGGCCAGTCCCTTGCCGTAGGGGGAGCCGTCGTCGACCACCGCGTAGGCATCGGCGTTGAGCTGCGAGGCCGCGAACGCGCCGATGGCGCGCGCTTGCAGGTTGTCGTTGGCGACGATGCGGAAGGTGGTGGCCAGCCCCAGCTGCGTGATGCGCGGGTTGGTGGAGATGATGAGCTGCGGCACCTCCTTGGCGGCATAGATGGGCGCGGTCTCCAGGCTCACGCCCGAGTTCAGGTGCCCGATGACGGCCACCACGCCCGATTCCAGCAGCTGCTGCGCAGCCGCCTTGCCCGAAGCGGCGTCCGCGCGGTCGTCCTGCGCCACCACCTCCAGCGTCACGCGCTTGCCGTCCACGTTCAGGCCGGATCGGTTGATCTCGTCCACCGCCAGCTTCACGCCATTGAGCAGGTCTTGCCCCAGACCCGCCAAGGGGCCGGACAAGGGCTGCGCCACACCGATCTTGATGGTGTCCGGCACCTTGCTGCATCCCGTGATCCACCCGCCCACCCCCAGCGCCGCCAGCCCCAGGCTGGCGGAAAAACCGCGTCGTTTGATTCCCTGCTGCACAGTCGACTCCTCTCTCATTCATGTGGATATGTGACAGGATGTTCGCGAAAGGATGCCGCCCGCGCCAGGGGGATTGCCCGCGGCCCCAACCGGGGCGTTTCGGCAATCTTCCACAACGCATCGGGGCGGGTGTGGCGTATTTCTTGCTGGCGCCTGCGGCATGACTGAACAACTGCGGATCGTGGTGGTGGCGCCGGACCTGGCGGCCGACGGCGACGCGCACGCGGCGCTGCAGGCCGAGCGTTCGCGCGCGCTGCGCATCGGGCTGCTGGAGAACGGCTTCAACCTCGTGGCCACGCTGCCGGGCGACATGTTCCTGGGCGAGCGCCTGGCCCAGTTGCAGCCCGACCTGGTGATCGTGGACGCCGAAAGCGAGGCGCGCGACGCGCTGGAGCATGTGGTGATGGCCACGCGCGAGGCGCCCCGCCCTATCGTCATGTTCACCAACGACGAGGACACGCGCCACGTGAAGGAAGCGCTGGCCGCGGGCGTGACGGCCTACATCGTCGCGGGCCTGGCGCCGCAGCGCATCCGCCCCATCCTGGAGGTGGCGCTGGCCCGCTTTGCTCACGAACAGGCGCTGCGCACCGAACTGGCGCAGGCACGCACCGCCCTGCACGAGCGCAAGACCATCGACCGCGCCAAGGGCCTGCTGATGCAGCGCCAGGGCCTGACCGAGCAGCAGGCCTACGAGCGGCTGCGCCGCGCCGCCATGGACCGCGGCCTGCGCCTGGCCGAGGTGGCGCAGCGCATGCTGGACGCGGCCGATTTGCTGGGTTGATGCGCCGGTTTGTGCATTGCACAAATGCGGTGCATCCGATGCCGCGCCACACGGCGATGAGGCAATCAAACAAAACAGACCTGAAACGCCCGACCATCAAGCGCAGACAGCTATCAAAATGAAAGCAACCCCAAAGATGGCACACCGCTTGCAACAGGCCCGGTGACCACCGCTGGTCACGCACCAGGCCCTTCCAACGGCGGAAGGGCCGGGCTCCCAGGACAAAGGCGTCCCCACCCGCTCGGGCAGCGCACATGCGCCGGCCGCGCGGCGTGAGGACGCCTTTTTCCGTTGCTGCACTGCTTTTTTGACGACCCCAAAGGACTCTTGCATGACCGATCTGCTCCACACCCGAATCCCCCGACGCACCGTGCTGCAGGCGGCCACCGTGGGCGCCGTGGGCGTGAGCCCCGCGCTGCGTGCCCTGGTGCACGCCCAGGGCTCGGACGCCCCCGAGAAGAAAGAGGTGCGCATCGGCTTCATCCCCCTCACCGACTGCGCCAGCGTGGTCATGGCATCGGTGCTGGGCATCGACCAGAAGTACGGCGTGAAGATCATCCCCACCAAGGAGGCCAGCTGGGCCGGCGTGCGCGACAAGCTGGTCAACGGCGAGCTGGACTTCGCCCATGTGCTCTACGGCCTGGTCTACGGCGTGCATCTGGGCGTGGGCGGCCCCAAGAAGGACATGGCCGTGCTGATGACGCTCAACCACAACGGCCAGGCCATCACGCTGTCGCGCAAGCTGGCCGACAAGGGGGCCGTCAACGGCGCAGGCCTGGCCCAGCTGATGGCCAAGGAACGGCGCGAGTACACCTTTGCGCAGACCTTCCCCACCGGCACGCATGCGATGTGGCTGTACTACTGGCTGGCCGCGCACGGCATCCACCCCCTGAAGGACGCCAAGGTCATCACCGTGCCGCCCCCGCAGATGGTGGCCAACATGCGCGTGGGCAACATGGACGGCTTCTGCGTGGGCGAGCCCTGGAACCACCGCGCCATCATGGACGGCATCGGCATCACCGCCACCACCACGCAGGCGATCTGGAAGGACCACCCCGAAAAGGTGCTGGGCACCACCGCCGACTTCGTGCAGAAGTACCCCAACACCGCGCGCGCCGTGACGGCCGCCATCCTGGAGGCCAGCCGCTGGATCGACGAAAGCCTGGCCCACAAGAACCAGATGGCCGAGACCATCGCCGGCAAGGCCTACGTGAACACCAGCGTGGACGCCATCAACCAGCGCATCCTGGGGCGCTACCAGGACGGCCTGGGCAAGACCTGGGACGACCCCGACCACATGAAGTTCTATGGCGGCGGCGCGGTGAACTTCCCCTACCTGTCCGACGGCATGTGGTTCCTGACCCAGCACAAGCGCTGGGGCCTGCTCAAGGACCACCCGGACTACCTGGGCGTGGCCAAGGCCATCAACCGTACCGACGTGTACCGCCAAGCCGCCACGGCCGCGAAGGCCCCCCTGCCCGCGAGCGACATGCGCAGCCACAAGCTGGTGGATGGCGTGGTCTGGGACGGCAAGGACCCCGCGAAGTACGCCGACGGTTTCAAGCTCAAGGCCTGACGCCCCGATCGCCCCACCCCCACAGGAGAAACCATGGTCAGTGCCGTCTTTCACAGCCCGCTGGAGCCGCAAGCGCCGGCCGGCGCGTCCGATGCTTCCAAACCGATAGCTGCCAGCGCTTATCCCACAAGCGCTGCAGGCCCAAAAGCCTCAGGGCCTGCCAGCCCACCCCCGCGCAGCGACGCGCGCCAGCGCTGGAACGCCCTCTGGCTGGCCGTGCTGCCGCCGCTGTGCGGCGTGGGCCTGCTGCTGGGCCTGTGGGCCGTGGTCTCGGCCACCACGGGCCAGAGCATTCCCGGCCCGCTGCAGACCTGGGCGCAGGCGGTGGAGATCTTCAGCGACCCGTTCTACCGCAACGGCCCCAACGACCAGGGCGTGGGCTGGAACGTGCTGGCCAGCCTGCAGCGCGTGGCCGTGGGCTTCGGCCTGGCCGCGCTGGTGGGCATACCGGCGGGCTTCGTGATCGGGCGCTTCGCGTTCCTCTCGCGCATGTGCAACCCGGTCATCAGCCTGCTGCGGCCCGTCTCGCCGCTGGCGTGGCTGCCCATCGGCCTGCTGGTGTTCAAGGGCGCCAACCCGGCCGCCATCTGGACGATCTTCATTTGCTCCATCTGGCCCATGGTCATCAACACCGCCGTGGGTGTGCAACGCGTGCCGCAGGACTACATGAACGTGGCGCGCGTGCTCAACCTGAGCGAATGGAAGATCGCCACCACCATCCTGTTCCCGGCGGTGCTGCCCTACATGCTGACCGGCGTGCGCCTGGCCGTAGGCACGGCCTGGCTGGTGATCGTGGCGGCCGAGATGCTCACCGGCGGCGTGGGCATCGGCTTCTGGGTGTGGGACGAGTGGAACAACCTGAACGTCACCAACATCCTGGTGGCCATCTTCGTCATCGGCGGCGTGGGCCTGCTGCTGGAATGGGCGCTGGTCCGGCTGGCCACGGCCTTCACGTTCGAGGAGGTGCAATCATGAGCGACGCAAAATTCCTGCAGATCCAGGGGGTCGAGCAGACCTTCCGCACCGCCAAGGGCGTGTTTCCCGCGCTGCGCGGCATCGACCTGGCCATCGCCCGGGGCGAATTCGTGGCACTGATCGGCCACTCGGGCTGCGGCAAAAGCACGCTGCTGAACCTGATCGCGGGCCTGACCACGCCCACCGCCGGCGCGCTGATCTGCGCCGGGCGCGAGATCAAGGGCCCCGGTCCCGAGCGCGCAGTGGTGTTCCAGAACCACTCGCTGCTGCCCTGGCTGACCTGCGAAGGCAACGTGCACCTGGCCGTGGAACGCGTGTTCGGCGCGCGCGAGTCCAAGGCCCGGCTGAAGGAGCGCACCCACGCCGCGCTGGAACTGGTGGGCCTGGCCCATGCCGCGCACAAGCGCCCCGGCGAGATATCGGGCGGCATGAAGCAGCGCGTGGGCATCGCACGCGCGCTGTCGATGGAGCCCCAGGTGCTGCTGATGGACGAGCCCTTCGGCGCGCTGGACGCGCTCACGCGCGCACGGCTGCAGGACGAGCTGCTGGAGATCGTGGCGCGCACGTGCAGCACCGTGGTCATGGTCACGCACGACGTGGACGAGGCGGTGCTGCTGTCCGACCGCATCGTGATGCTCACCAACGGCCCCGCCGCCACCATTGGCGAGGTGCTGGACGTGGGCATTGCACGCCCGCGCAACCGGGTGGCGCTGGCGGAGGATGCGCGGTACCTGCAGTGCCGCAAGGCGGTGATCGACTTTCTCTACACGCGGCAGGGGCACGTGGAGAGAGCGGCTTGAGGGTTTTTGGGCTCTAGCGCTTGCTGGGTAAGCGCTGGCAGCTATTCTTTTTGAGTATTTGCCCTTGGGTTGAGTGTCGCTGGCCGGGGCGAGTCCCGGCCAGCGACGAAGAAACTTACACCGCAGGGCTTCACAGAGCCCGCGCCCCGCTCAGCACAGGCCCGCCCGGAACACCGTCACCGCACCCCGGTGATGTAAAGCTCCATCTGCTCGATGATGAACTGCTGCTCCGAAATCACGCTCTTGACCAGGTCGCCGATGGACACCAGCCCCACCACGCGCCCGCCCTCCACCACCGGAAGGTGCCGCAGCCGGTTTTCCGTCATCAGCGCCATGCACTGCTCGGCGCTCTGCGCGGGCCGCACGAAGCGCACCGCGCGCGTCATCACCTCGCTCACCGGGGTGTCGCCCGACGAGCGGCCCAACAGCACCATCTTGCGGGCGTAGTCGCGCTCGGTGAAGATGCCCGCGATCTGATCGCCTTCCATCACCAGCAGCGCGCCGATGCCCTTGTCGGCCATGCGCCGCAGCGCAGTGAGCACGGTGTCCGAAGGTTCGACGGCATGGACCTGCCCATCGGCTTTGGTTCTGAGGATTTCTGCAACAGTCGTCATGGCTGCCTCCCTGGCTGTGGATGGAACGAAACCGAACACGCGCCCACAGTGTCCGCCGAACCAGGGCGGGCGCGCAACCGGGTTCAAAATTTGTTGCAACCAGGTGGTCGCAGCGCCCACGGGCCGGGCGAGTGCAGCTATGCTTTTGGAAGCTGCAGGCACGGCCTGAGCCGCTGCGCTCAGCGCCGCCCACCCAGCAGGCTGCCGCCGATCTTGAACAGGTCGCCCAGGCCCACCTGGCCGTCGCCGTCCTGGTCCAGCAGGCTGCCCAGCAGATCGCCGCCGGGCGCGCCCGTGCGCTGCACCTGGGCGCGCTCCTGGCCCAGCACCTGCCCCAGGCCACCCGCGTCCAGTCCGTCGCTGCGCACCCGCTGCGCCAGGAACGCCATGACGATGGGCGCCAGCATCTGCAGCAGCTGGCCGGCGTTCGCACCCAGTCCGCTGGCCTGGCCCAGGCCGGCTTCGGCCCTCTCGCGGCCACCGCCGAAGATATGGCCCAGGATGGCACCTGCGTCGCCGCCCTGCCCGGCGCCGCCGGCCATGCCGCCGCCCAGCACCGACCCCAGCATCCCGCCCAGGTCCAGGCCGCCGATGCCCTGCGCCGCAGGGGCCGCGGCGTCCATGTGGTCGCGCTGCAGCGCCCCCAGCAGCGACTGCGCACCCTGCGGCCCCTCGGCGTTGCGCCCCAGGGCACCCAGCAGCAGCGGCAGGGCCATCTCCACGGCGCTTTGCGTCTGGGCGGTGTCGGTACCCAGGCGCTGGGCCATCTGCTGCAGCGGCGCCCCCTGCAGGTGCTGCAAAAGCTGCTGGGTCAGCAGCGGGGTCGATGCGGAAGTGGAAGTGTTCATGGCAGGCAACTCCTTCAAACGGTGGTGCGCGGCCACGGCAGCCGCGTCAGGCGTACATGGTAGGCGCTGCACGGCTTCGCTGCATGTCAGCCGCTATCATTTACATAGCTATAGGCGCCGGACACACCAAACCAAAGCGCCGATCTAAAGCGCCATCAGCCGCCCCACACACCCTGCCGGCGGGGGCTCTGCGGCGCGCGATGCCCTTTGACAATGCCTTGTAAAGAAGCATGAAGAATCGCTGCTACCACGGCAGCCTTGCCGTCAATGTGCGAAAGTGCAACGCTTGCCTGCAGAGCGGAGCGCCCTGCGACGCCCTTCCAGGCCCCGCTTTCCTGCTCTGCGCCACCCTTTCCAGACCTTGCGCCTTCGCCCCATGATCCACGCGACGACACCCGCGCCCATTGAGCGCCCCGCCCGCGCCCCCCGTCTTTCCGCTTCACCCGCTTTTTTCCCCTCGTGCACCACTGCGGCCCGTCACGGCGCGCTCGCGCAGCGGCTGGCTGGCCTGGCCCTGGCGCTGGGCCTGGCGGCCTGTGGCGGCAAGGACGCGCCAGCCACCGAGCCACAGGGCCCCGCCGCCGTGGGCGTGGTCACCCTGCAAACGCGCGCGCAGCAACTGGACGCCACCTTGCCCGGCCGCACCCGCGCCTACCTGACCGCCGAGGTGCGCCCCCAGGTCTCGGGCATCGTGCAGCAACGCCTGTTCACCGAGGGCGCGCTGGTGCGCAAGGGCCAGCCGCTGTACCAGATCGACGACCGCCCGCTGCGCGCCACCGAGGCCAGCGCCGAGGCCACCCTGGCCCGCGCCGAAGCCACGGCGCGCACGCAGGAGGCCAATGCGCGCCGCAATGCCGAACTGGTCAAGATCGACGCCATCAGCCGCCAGGCCTATGACGAGAGCCAGGCCGCGGCCGCGCAGGCCCGCGCCGACGTGGGCGTGGCCCGCGCCAACCTAGAGACGGCGCGCATCAACCTGCGCTACAGCCGCATCGAGGCGCCCATCGCCGGACGCATCAGCCTGTCCAGCGTCACCCCTGGCGCGCTGGTGACGGCCAACCAGGCCAATGCGCTCACCACCATCGTACAGATGGACCCGATGTACGTGGACTTCACCCAGTCCAGCACCGAGCTGGTGCAGCTCAAGCGCGACTGGGAGGCCGGCCGCTATCAGAAGGTGGACGGCAACCAGATGCGCGTGCGCATCCGGCTGGACGACGGCAGCGACTACCCGCACGAAGGCCGGCTGCAGTTTGCGGGCGTGATCGTCAACGACACCACGGGCACGGTGACGCTGCGCGCCGTGGTGCCCAACCCCGACGGCTTGCTCATGCCCGGCATGTACGTGCAGGCGCTGCTGCCCACGGGCCTGGCCAGCGACGCGCTGCTGATCCCGCAGCAGTCCGTGAACCGCGACCTGACGGGCCGCGCCAGCGTGCTGGTGGTCAACGCCGACAACGTGGTCGAGAAACGCCCCGTGGAACTGGCGCGCGCCCTTGGCAACCGCTGGCTGGTGGACAGCGGCCTGCAACCCGGCGAGCGCCTGGTGGTGGATGGCTTTCAACGCATCAAGCCCGGCGACAAGGTGGCGCCCCAGGTGGTGGACCTGAACACCAAGAAGGGCCCGGCCGCCGCGGCGCCAGCACCCGCCGCCAGCGCCCCCCCGCGGCGGGCCAGAGCGTGGACATCACCGCCCGCCCCGGCGCATCCCGCTGAGCACGAGGTCAGGCGCACATGGCCCAGTTCTTCATCAACCGCCCCATCTTCGCGTGGGTGCTGTCCATCATCATCATGCTGGCGGGCGGCCTGGCGATCTTCACGCTGCCGCTGGAGCAGTACCCCGATATCGCGCCGCCGCGCGTGACCATCTCCGCGCAGTACACGGGCGCCTCGGCCGAGACCGTGGAAAACTCGGTCACGCAGATCATCGAGCAGCAGCTCAAGGGCATCGACAACATGATCTACATGGGCTCGACGTCGGATGCGTCGGGCCGCTCGGCCACCACCCTCACGTTTGCGCCGGGCACCAACATCGACGTGGCCCAGGTGCAGGTGCAGAACAAGCTGCAGTCGGCCATGAACCGCCTGCCCGATGCCGTGAAGAGCCGGGGCGTGTTCGTCAACAAGGGCGGCCAGGACTACCTGGTCACCTACAGCTTCTTCTCGGGCGACCCGAACATGAGCGCGGTGGACATCGGGGACTACCTGAACTCCAACCTCGTGGACGTGATCGGCCGCCTGGACGGTGTGGGCGACATCCGCGTGTTCGGCACCTTCTACGCCATGCGCCTGTGGATGGACCCGGCCAAGATGGAGAAATTCCAGCTCATGCCGTCGGACCTGATCAGCGCGCTGAACGCGCAGAACGCACAGGTCTCGGCCGGCCAGCTCGGCGCGCTGCCCGCCGTGCCCGACCAGCAGCTCAACGCCACCATCACCGCGCGCACCAAGCTGCAGACGGTGCAGGAGTTCGAGGACATCGTGCTCAAGACCGCCACCGACGGTTCGGTGGTCACGGTGAAGGACGTCGCGCGCGTGGAACTGGGCCCCGACAACCTGTCGGTCAAGGCCAAGCTCAACGGCCGCCCGGGCGCGGGCATGGGCATCGTGCTGGCCGACGGCGCCAACGCCATGGCGGTGTCGGACGCCGTGGCCGCCAAGCTGGCGGAGCTCAAGCCCTACTTCCCCAACCAGATCGACTATTTCGTCAGCTCCGACTCCACGCCCTTCGTGCGCGCCTCGATCCGCGAAGTGGCCACCGCGCTGGGCGAGGCCATGGTGCTGGTGGTGATCGTGATGTTCATCTTCCTGCAGAACTTCCGCGCCACGCTGATCCCTGCGATCGCCGTGCCAGTGGTGCTGCTGGGCACCTTCGGCGTGCTGGCCGCGGCGGGTTACTCGATCAACACGCTGACCATGTTCGCGCTGGTGCTGGCCATCGGCCTGCTGGTGGACGACGCCATCGTGGTGGTGGAGAACGTCGAGCGCGTGATGCACGAGTCGGGCCTCTCGCCCAAAGAGGCCACGCGCCACTCGATGCGCGAGATCACGCCCGCGCTGGTGGGCATCGGCCTCACGCTGTCGGCAGTGTTCGTGCCGATGGCGTTCTTCGGCGGCTCCACGGGGGTGATCTACCGGCAGTTCTCCATCACCATCGTGGCGGCGATGGCGCTGTCGGTGCTGGTGGCGCTCACGCTCACGCCGGCGCTGTGCGCCAGCATCCTCAAGCCGTCCGCCCACCTGGGCAAGGACCCGCAGGTGCGCCGCGGCCTGCTGGGGCTGAACGACCGCTTCTTCCTCTGGTTCAACCGCCACTTCGAGACCAACACGCTGCGCTACCAGCGCGGCGTGGGCTGGATGCTGCACCGCGCCAAGCGCATGCTGCTGATCTTTGCCGCCATCTGCCTGGCCGTGTGGTGGATCATCGGCCGCGTGCCGACGGCCTTCCTGCCCGATGAAGACCAGGGCTACATCCTGGCCAACGTCAACCTGCCCGCTGGAGCCACCGACGCGCGGCTGCAGGACGTGCTGGACCAGGTGAATCTGTACTTCAAGGACGTGCCCGAGGTCATCAGCTTCAACCAGGTCTCGGGCCTGAACGGCGACCAGAGCTCGGCGCGCGCATTCATCCGCCTCAAGCCCTGGGATCAGCGGCCGCTGGCCAGCCAGTCCGCGGCGGCCATCGCCCACCGCGCCACCCAGGAGCTGGCCAAGATCCGCGACGCGCGCATCTTCGTGTCGCAGCCGCCGGCCGTGCGCGGCCTGGGCTCCAACGCGGGCTTCAACTTCATGCTCAAGGACATCAACGGCCTGGGGCACGAGGCGCTGCTGGCCGCCAAGGACCGGTTCCTGGCCGAGGCGCGCAAGCACCCCGAGCTGACCAACCTGCGCACCACCAACCTGGACGACGCCACCGAGCTGCGCCTGGACATCGACGACCGCAAGGCCGCCGCGCTGGGCCTGAGCTACGACGCCATCAACAGCGTGCTGTCCAGCGGCATGGGCGGCACCTACGTGAACGACTTTCTGAACAACGGCCGCGTCAAGCGCGTCTACATCCAGGGCGACGCGCCGCACCGCATGCTGCCGCAGGACATCGGCAAGTGGACCGTGCGCAACAAGAACGGCGAGATGGTGCCGTTCGGCGCCTTCTCCAAGGCCCACTGGGCTTATGGCTCGCCGCAGCTCATGCGCTACAACGGCGCGCCCGCCTATGAGATGGTGGGCAGCGCCGCGCCGGGCGTCAGCTCGGGCGTGGCCATGAAGATCGTGGAGGACATCCTGAAGGGCCTGCCGCCCGGCATTGCGTACGAATGGACGGGCGCCTCGCTGCAGGAGCGCCAATCCGGCGCGCAGGCGCCGCTGCTGTACGCCATCTCGATCCTGTTCGTGTTCCTGTGCCTGGCCGCGCTGTACGAGAGCTGGACCGTACCCCTGTCGGTGATGCTGGCCGTGCCGCTGGGCGTGCTGGGCGCGCTGCTGGCGACCTGGACGCGGGGCCTGGCCAACGACGTGTACTTCCAGGTCGGCCTGATCACCACGGTGGGCCTGGCCTCCAAGAACGCCATCCTGATCGTCGAGTTTGCCGTGCAGTTGCAGGAACAGGGCCGCAAGCTGCTGGATGCCACGCTGGAAGCCGTGCGCATGCGCCTGCGCCCCATCCTCATGACATCGCTGGCCTTCGGCTTCGGCGTGGTGCCGCTGGCCCTGGGCACGGGCGCCGGCGCAGGCGGGCGCAACGCCATCGGCACGGCCGTGCTGGGCGGCACCGTGGCCTCCACGGTGCTTGGCATCTTCATGGTGCCGGTGTTTTTCCTGCTGATCCGCAGCTGGTTCAAGAGCCGCTCGCGCCAGGAAGACGCGGCCCAGCCTGCCCCCATCCATCCGGAGAGTGCCGCATGACGCGCCCCCATTCCTTCACGCCTCTGACCGCCGCCCTGGCCTGCGCCCTGCTGGCCGGCTGCAACCTGGCGCCACGCTACGAAGCGCCGCCGCTGCCCGTGCCGGACACGGTGGCATCGCCCCTGCCCCAGCCGCAAACCGCCGGCGCCGTGGCGCTGCCGGACGGCGGCCCCATGGCCTGGCAGGACTTCGTGCAGGACGCCCGCCTGCGCACGGTGGTGGAACAGGCCCTGGCGAACAACCGCGACCTGCGCGTGGCGGTACTGGCCATCGACAAGGCCCGCGCGCAGTACGGCGTGGTGCAGGCCGACCGCTTTCCCACGGTGAACGCGGCCGGCGCGGGCAACCGCAGCCGCACCGCCGACGACCTGACCGCCGCGGGCCGCTCCAACACCACCAGCCAGTACAGCGCCACACTGGGCTTCAGCAGCTACGAGATCGACTTCTTCGGCCGCGTGCGCAACCTGAACGATGCCGCGCTGCAGGAGTTCCTGCGCGTGGCGGAGAACCGCCGCAGCGTGCAGCTCAGCCTGGTGGCCGAGGTGATCGGCGCCTGGCTCACGCTGGACGCCGACGCGCGCCGCCTGCAACTGGCGCACGAGACCCTGCGCACGCGCCAGCAGGCCCTGGAGCTCACGCAGCGCAGCCATGAACTGGGCGCCAGCTCGGGCCTGGTGCTGGCGCAGGCCCAGTCGGCGGCCGACACCGCACGCGTGGATGCGACCGCCTTCGTCTCGCAGCTGGCGCGCAGCCGCAACGCCCTGGCCCTGCTGGTGGGATCGCCCGTGCCCCCAGCGTTGTTGCCCGCCAGCGTGGCCACCGTGGAAACGGCCATGCCGGTCACGGCCATGGCGGGCCCGGCCACGCCGGCAACCCAGCCCGCTCCCGGCACCGGTACTGCGGACAGTCCTGCCCCCCGGTCCCCCGTCCCCGCGCTGGCCGATCCCGCGGCGCCCGCAACGGCGCTGCTGGCCGTGCCTGCAGACGTTCCGTCCAGCGTGCTGCTGCGCCGCCCCGACGTGCGCGCGGCCGAGCATGCACTGCAGGGCGCCACGGCCAATATCGGCGCGGCACGCGCGGCGTTCTTTCCGTCGATCACGCTCACGGCCTCGGTGGGCACGGCCAGCAATGCGCTGTCGGGCCTGTTCGAGGGCGGCAACGGCACCTGGGCGTTCGCGCCGCAGATCCGCCTGCCGATCTTCGACGCCGGCCGCAACCAGGCCAACCTGCGCGTGGCCGAGGTGACGCGCGACACCGCCGTGGCCCAGTACGAGAAGGCCATCCAGACCGCCTTCCGCGAGGTGGCCGACGCGCTGGCCGAGCGCGCCACGCTCACCGAGCGCCTGCAGGCGCAGGGCTCGCTGGTGCAGGCCACACAGCGCACGCTGCAGCTGTCGGACGCACGCTTTCGCCTCGGTGCGGACAACTACCTCGCCGTGCTGGACGCGCAGCGCACGCTGTATGCCGCACAGCAGGCGCAGATCACGCTGCAATTGGCCGAGCAGGTCAACCGCGTGACGCTCTACAAGGTGCTGGGCGGCGCCTGGACGGACCCAACACCACCGCCGGCAGGCGGCTCCTGATTCCATCGCTGGCAGCGCTTGAGGGGCAAGCGCTGGACGCTGTTTTTGTTCAATTGCGGTGCATCGGGCGCGCACGCAGGGGCCGCGCCACCGGTACAACATCCCCTACGAGGTCCGGGCGCCATCAGGACGCCAGCGCCCGCACCATCGCGCCGCCACTTGCACCACGGCGGTGCGCAGCCCGCCACGCCCGGCCAAGCGCGCGATTGCTCCTGAAACAATAGCTTCTCACGCTTGCCCATCAAGCGCTAGCGGACTATCTGGCCCAACCCATGAGCGCACACCTCTCACCCCGCCGCACCCTGGCACGCCCATTGCATTGAAGCCAGCGCGGCCACGGTAGGCCGCAGCGCGTGCCCTCTCCAACGGCGGAGGCAGGGCTCGCGGGACGAAGGCGTCCCCACCCGCAACCAGGCCCCTGCCCGGTGCGGCGTGCGGACGCCTTTTTTGTTGATGTGGCTGCGCGGGGCATTCCCGCCGGGGAGACGATGGTGAAGCAATCCAGGCTGGTGATGGTGGGCAATGGCATGGCAGGCGTGCGCGCGCTGGAAGAGCTGCTCAAGATCGCGCCCGACCTCTACGACATCACGGTGTTCGGCGCCGAGCCGCACCCCAACTACAACCGCATCCTGCTGTCGCCCGTGCTGGCGGGCGAGCAGACGCTGGAGGAGATCGTCCTCAACGACTGGTCCTGGTATGCGGACCACCACATCACGCTGCACGCAGGGTGCACCGTGACCCATGTGGACCGCACGCGGCGCACCGTGCATGGCGTGGCGCAGGACGGGCGCACCGTCGAGGCTCCCTACGACCGGCTGATCCTCGCCACGGGCTCCAACCCGTTCATGCTGCCCATTCCGGGCCGTGAGCTGCCCGGCGTGCTGGCCTACCGCGACATCGCGGACACGCAGGCCATGATCGACGCTGCCGCCAGCTACAAGCAAGCCGTGGTGATCGGCGGCGGCCTGCTGGGCCTGGAGGCGGCCAACGGCCTCATGAAGCGCGGCATGCAGGTCACCGTGGTGCATGCGGGCGAGTGGCTCATGGAGCGCCAGCTTGACGACGTGGCGGGCAAGCTGCTGCAGCAGTCGCTGGCCGAGCGCGGCATGCAGTTCCTGATGCAGGCCCAAACGCAGGAACTGGTGGCCGGCGGCGACGGCCGCGTGGCCGCGGTGCGCTTCAAAGACGGCAGCGAGGTGCCCGCCCAGCTCGTGGTGATGGCCGTGGGCATCCGCCCCAACACGGCCCTGGCCGAGCAGATGCACCTGCACGTCAACCGCGGCATCGTCGTCAGCGACACGCTGCAGACCGTGACCGACCCACGCATCTACGCCGTGGGCGAATGCGCGGCGCACCGCGGCATCGCCTACGGGCTGGTGGCGCCGCTGTTCGAGCAGGGCAAGGTGCTGGCCAACCACCTGGCGGAATGGGGTATCGGGCGCTACCAGGGCTCGCTCACCTCCACCAAGCTCAAGGTCACGGGCATCGACCTGTTTTCCGCCGGCGACTTCCAGGGCGGCGAGGGCACGGAGGAGATCGTGCTCAGCGACCCGCATGCCGAGGGCGGCGGTGTGTACAAGAAGCTGGTGCTCAAGGACGACCGGCTCGTGGGCGCCTGCCTCTATGGCGACACGGTGGACGGCAGCTGGTACTTCAAGCTGCTGCGCGACGGCCGCAGCGTGGCCGACATCCGCGACCGGCTCATGTTCGGCGAATCGCACCTGGGCGACGCGGGCCATCAGGGCCAGAACAAGGCCGCCGCCATGGCCGACAGCGACGAGGTCTGCGGCTGCAACGGCGTGACCAAGGGCCAGATCTGCAAGGCGATCAAGGACAAGGGCCTGTTCACGCTGGACGAGGTGCGCAAGCACACCAAGGCCAGCGCCAGCTGCGGCTCGTGCACCGGGCTGGTGGAGCAGATCCTCATGGCCACTGCGGGCGGCGACTATTCCGCCACGCCCAAGACCAAGCCCGTGTGCGCCTGCACCGACCACGGCCACCAGGCCGTGCGCGAAGCCATCCGCACACACCGGCTGCTGACCGTAGACAGCGTGTTTCGCTTCCTGGAGTGGAAGACGCCCAACGGCTGCGCCACCTGCCGCCCGGCCGTGAATTACTACCTCATCAGCACTTGGCCCAAGGAGGCGCAGGACGATCCGCAAAGCCGCTTCATCAACGAGCGCAGCCACGCCAACATCCAGAAAGATGGCACCTACAGCGTGGTGCCGCGCATGTGGGGCGGAGAGACCAGTGCCGCCGAACTGCGCCGCATCGCCGACGTGGTGGACAAGTACCAGATCCCCACGGTGAAGGTCACGGGCGGCCAGCGCATCGACCTGCTGGGCGTGAAGAAGGAAGACCTGGTCAACGTCTGGCGCGACATCGGCATGCCCTGCGGCCACGCCTATGCCAAGGCGCTGCGCACCGTGAAGACCTGCGTGGGCAGCGAGTGGTGCCGCATGGGCACGCAGGACAGCACGCAGCTCGGCAAGGACCTGGAGCACGCCTTCGTGGGCATGTACGCGCCGCACAAGGTCAAGTTCGCCGTCAGCGGCTGCCCGCGCAACTGCGCCGAGAGCGGCATCAAGGACGTGGGGATCATCGGCGTGGACTCGGGCTGGGAGATGTACGTGGCCGGCAACGGCGGCATCAAGACCGAGGTGGCGCAGTTCTTCACCAAGCTCAAGACCGCCGAGGAGGTGCTGGAGTACACGGGCGCTTTCATGCAGCTGTACCGCCTGGAAGGCTGGTACCTGGAGCGCACGGTGCACTTCGTCGCCCGCGTGGGATTGGACTACGTCAAGCGCCGCGTACTCCAAGATGCCCCCGGCCGCCAGGCGCTGTGGCGCGAGCTGCAGGACGCGCTGGCGGGCGAGCCCGACCCGTGGTTCGAGTTCGAACCGGCAGCGGTGGACCGGCGCCAGTTCATCCCGATCACGCCGATCCCCGCATGACCGTTGGCATGAGTTTCAGCCAAAAGTGCCTGTCACGCCCTGCCAGCAAGCGCCAACAGCTCCTAAAGGAATAGCTATGACCACCTGGACCCCGATCTGCTCCCTGGACGACATCCCCGTGCTCGGCGCGCGCCGCGTGGCCCGCCCGCACGGCATGGACGTGGCCGTCTTCCGCAACGACGCCGGCGGTGTGTTCGCCCTGCTCGACCGCTGCCCCCACAAGGGCGGCCCCTTGAGCCAGGGCATCGTCTTTGGCAACAGCGTGGCCTGCCCGCTGCACAACTGGACCATCGGCCTGTGCGACGGCCAGGCCGCAGCCCCCGACGAAGGCTGCACGCCGCGCTTTCAGGTCAAGGTGGAAGCGGGCACCGTCTACCTGGACGCCCAGGAGCTGGCCCACCACGCCCTGGACCTGCAACGCCCGGTGGCCGGCCCCGCGCTGCGCTGCAAGGCAAACCCACCATGACCCCGCGCAGGCGCAACGCGCCGCGCAAGGCCAGGCCGAGCGCAGCGATGGCCCGAATGGGCTGTCCGGTTTCCGGGTTCCCTTCAGGATGCGCCGAGGAGCGCAGCGGCCAGCGGATCAGGGCTCGCGATTGTTTGAGCGAAGCGAGTTTGAGCGAGACCCCGCTGGACGCGAGCACCGCAGGTTGCCCGTAGCGAAGCGAAGGGACGCAGCCTGTAGGGTCGCCTTTCTTTTGGGTACTTTGCTTTGGCGAAGCAAAGAAAAGTACCTCGCCCGCCGGGGCGAGTCCCGGCCAGCCACATCCAAAAAGAATAGCTACTCGCGCCCACACCACAAGCCCTAAAGCCCAAAAATACCAAGAGAACACGCCATGCAAGAAACCCGTTCCACCTGCCCCTACTGCGGCGTAGGCTGCGGCGTGATCATCCAGTCCGACGGCGACACCATCACCGGCGTGCGCGGCGACCCCCACCACCCCGCCAACTTCGGCCGCCTGTGCACCAAGGGAAGCACCCTGCACCTCACCGCCAGCCGGCCCATCACACTGCAGACCCGGCTGCTGCAACCCCAGCTGCGCCCGCAGCGCGGCCAGGCAGCGCACCCCATCGACTGGGACGCGGCTCTCGACACCGCGGCGCAGCGCTTCGCCGCCACCATCGACCGCCACGGCCCCGACGCGGTGGGCTTCTACCTGAGTGGCCAGTTGCTCACCGAGGACTACTACGTCTTCAACAAGCTGGCCAAGGGCCTGATCGGCACCAACAACATCGACACCAATTCGCGCCTGTGCATGAGCAGCGCCGTGGCTGGCTACAAGGCCACGCTGGGCGCCGACGCACCGCCCGCCTGCTACGACGACCTGGCCCACGCGCAATGCCTGTTCATCGCTGGCAGCAACACGGCCTGGGCGCACCCCATCGTGTTTCGCCGCATCGAGGACGCGCGCGCCGCCAACCCGGCCATGAAGATCATCGTGGCCGATCCGCGCCGCACCGATACCGCGGCCATGGCCGATCTGTTCCTGCCCCTGCTGCCGGGCAGCGACGTGATGCTGTTCAACGCCATGCTGCACGTGATGCTGCGCGAGGGCTGGGTGGACCAGGGCTACATCGCGCGGCACACCAGCGGCTTCGCCGATCTGCAGGCCGTGGTGCAGGACTGCACGCCCGAGCGCGCCGCTGCCGTCTGCGGCCTGCCGCCGCAGGACATTGCCACCGCAGCGCGCTGGTTCGCCGGCGTGGAGGGCATGGCGGGGGGTGGGCCGCGCCGGCCCACGCTGAGCCTGTACTGCCAGGGTCTCAACCAGAGCACCAGCGGCACGGCCAAGAACGCCGCGCTGATCCACCTGCACCTGGCCTGCGGGCAGATCGGCCAACCGGGCGCCGGCCCCTTCAGCCTGACGGGCCAGCCCAACGCCATGGGCGGACGCGAGGTGGGGGGCCTGGCCAACCTGCTGCCCGCGCACCGCGACATGGCCAACCCCGACCACCGCGCCGAAGTGGCCCGGCTGTGGGGTGTGGAGTCGGTGCCCGCGCGGCCCGGCAAAACCGCGGTGGAAATGTTCCAGGCCGCGGCCGACGGCGAGATCAAGGCGCTGTGGATCGCCTGCACCAACCCCGCGCAGAGCCTGCCCGACCAGGCCACCGTGCGACGCGCACTGCAACGTGCCGAGTTTGTGGTGGTGCAGGAGGCCTTCGCCACCACCGCCACCGCGCAGTACGCCGACCTGCTGCTGCCTGCCACCACCTGGGGCGAGAAGACCGGCACCGTCACCAACAGCGAGCGCCGCATCAGCCGCGTGCGCGCGGCAGTGGCCGCACCCGGCGGCGCGCGGCACGACTGGCAGATCGCGCTCGCGCTGGCGCAGCGGCTGGAGAGGCACCTGCGCCCCGGCCAGCCCACGCTGTTCCCCTACGCCGCGGACACGGCGCAGGCCTGTGCCGAAGCCATTTGGAACGAGCACCGCGAGACCACGCGCGGGCGCGACCTGGACATCACCGGCCTGACCTGGGCCGCGCTGGAGGCCGACGGGCCGCAGCAGTGGCCCTACCCGAGCGGCGCCCGCGCGGGCCGCGCGCGCCTGTATGCGGACGGCGTCTTTCCCACACCCGACGGGCGTGCGCGCTTCGTCCCCACGGCCTGGCAGCCCCTGGCGGAGCCGCCCAGCGCGCGCTACCCATTCAGCCTGACCACGGGACGCCTGCGCGACCAGTGGCACGGCATGAGCCGCACCGGCACGCTGGGGCGGCTGTTCGGCCACGCGTCCGAGCCCGCGCTGCAGATGCACCCGCAGGACCTGCAGCGCCTGCAGCTGGCCGCTGGCGACCTGGCGCATGTGACCAGCGCGCGCGGCTCCATCATCGCGCCCGTGCAGGCCGACGACACACTGGCACCCGGGCAGGCCTTCATGGCCATGCACTGGGGCGGCGAATACCTGGGCGGGCGCTCCAGCACGGGCCGACCACTGGCGGGCGTGAACGCGCTCACCACGCCGGCCTTCTGCCCTGGCTCCAAACAGCCGGAGCTCAAGCACGCGGCGGTGAAGGTGCTCAAGGCCGAGCTGCCCTGGACGCTGTTGGCCATGGCCTGGCTGCCCGAAGATGAAGCGCTGGCCGCGCGCGAGGCCCTGGCCGCGCTGATGCCCGAACTGCCCTTCGCCCACTGTGTGCCCTTCAGCGGCGCAGCGCCGGCGGCAGGGCCCCCGCGCACGGGCGTTCTGCTGCGCGGCGCCGCGCACGAGGCGCCGCCACCGGCCCTGCTCGCGCGCATCGAGCACCTGCTGCACCTGGACGGGCCTGGCACGCTGCGCTACGCCGACCGCCGCCGCGCCCAGCACCGCGCCGCGCGCCTGCAGCGCCAAACCGACGGCCGCACCACTTTGGACGCACTGCTGCTGGCCGGCAATGGCAGCGCTGGCGGCTGGCTGCGCACCCTGCTGCAGGAAGAACTGCCCGTTCAATCCTACGGACGGTTGCTGCTGCTGCCCACCCAGCAGCCGCCCGTGGCCGTGGCCGCACGCGGCAAGCGGGTGTGCGTCTGCGTGAACGTGACCGATACCGACATCACCGAGCGCCTGGGCCAGTGCCAGGGCAGCCCGGCCGAGCGCTTGGCGCAGTTGCAGGGCGCGCTGCGCTGTGGCACGCAATGCGGCTCCTGCGTGCCCGAGCTCAAGCGCATGGTGCAGGCGGCGGTCGCGGGCATAGGCACCACTGCGGTGCAGGCAGCGTGACGCGGCACGCAATCCGCTGCACGCATATAACGGGCGGTTATCAGACATGCCGCAGAATGGACACCACTCGTCCCACCCGCCAGCCAATACCCCATGGGCATCAGCCACTACATCAAGGAAATCGGCCGCGGCGCACGCGGCGCCAAGGCGCTGGACCGCGCGCAAGCCGCCGACCTATTCGGGCAAGTGCTCGACGGCCAGGTGACCGATCTGGAGATCGGCGCCTTCTGCGTGGCCATGCGCATCAAGGGCGAGACCGCCGAGGAAATGAGCGGCCTGCTGGACGCGGTGCATGCGCGCATGGCCGCCATACCGGCCTGTGCGGGCGGGCAGCCGCTCATCGTGCTGCCCAGCTACAACGGCGCGCGCAAGCTGCCCGTGCTCACGCCGCTGCTGGCGCTGCTGCTGGCGCGCGAAGGCTTGCCCGTGCTGCTGCACGGCATGCGCACCGAGGCGCGCCGCGTTCTGGCATCAGATGTGCTTGAAGCGCTGGATATACCTGCGCTAACAGCTCCTCGATCCATAGCACCCGGCAGCGTGGCGCACATCGGCACCGCGGTGCTGCTGCCCGGGCTGGCGCGCCTGCTGGCGGTGCGCGAGGTGATAGGCCTGCGCACACCGGGGCACAGCGTGGCCAAGCTGATGAACCCCTGCGCCGGCCCGGCGCTGGTGGTGAGCAGCTTCACCCACCCCGAATATTTCGACATCCTGAGCGGCACCTTTGCCACGCTGGGCGCGCACGCCCTGCTGTCGCGCGGGCTGGAGGGCGAGGTGGCGGCCGACCCGCGCCGCACGCCGCGCTACGACGCCTTCATTGGCGGCGCGCACCAACTGCTGCAAGACCAGCAGCCCGGCACGGCCGCCGAAGTGCCCGGTCTGCCGACCGAGATCGACGTGGCCACCACCGCCGCCTATACCCGGCGCGTGCTGGCGGGCGACGCGCCCGTGCCCCCTGCCCTGCGCCAGCAGGTGGAACATATCTTGCACTTGAGCCGTCAAATCACTGCACAGGCCTCGTCATGACCACACCTTCTCTTCCAGCCCATGCAGGCAGCTGCACCCTGGTGGGCGCCGGCCCCGGCGACCCCGAGCTGCTCACCCTCAAGGCAGTGAAGGCCATCCAGGCCGCCACCGTGCTGCTGGTGGACGACCTGGTGAGCGACGCCATCGTCGCGCTGGCCCGCCCCGGCGCCCGCGTCGTGCATGTGGGCAAGCGCGGCGGCTGCAAGAGCACGCCCCAGGCGTTCATCGAAAAGCTCATGCTCACCGCCGTGCAGGAGGGCGAGACCGTGGTGCGCCTAAAGGGGGGCGACCCGTTCATCTTTGGGCGGGGCGGCGAAGAAGTGGAGCACCTGCGCGCGGCGGGCGTGCCGGTGCAGGTGGTCAATGGCATCACCGCCGGCCTGGCGGGCATGACGCAGCTGGGCGCGCCGCTCACCCACCGCGAACATGCGCACGGCGTGGTCTTCATCACGGGCCACAACAAGCCTGGGAACCAAGGCACCGACTGGCGCCAGCTGGCCGCCACCGCGCGCGATGCACGCCTGACCCTGGTGATCTACATGGGCGTGACCGGCTGCGCCCACATCCAGGAGGAACTGCTCACCGGCCTGCCTGCGCACACGCCGGCGGTGGTGATCCAGCATGTGAGCCTGCCGCAGCAGCGCCACGCGGTGACCACGCTGGGCCAGTTGCAGTCCACCATCACCCGCGAGGGGCTGGTCAGCCCCTCGGTGATCGTGATCGGCGACGTGGTGCGCGGCATCCAGGCCGTGGCGCAAGGCGAAGATGCAGCCCCGGTAGCAGGCACGCGCAGCCGGGCGGTGTGACGGCTCAGCCGGCGGCGCTGGCCTGCGCCGCCTGGCGGATCTGCGCGAAGCGTTCGGCCTGTTCCTTGCGCAGGGCCTTGCGCAGCAGCGCGGCCTCCCAGCGGCGGCGCTCGTCGTAGCTGGTGGGGGCCAGCGGCGGCACGGGGGTGGGTTTGCCCGCGTCGTCCACCGCCACCATCGAGAAGAAACAGCTGTTCACATGCCGCACCACCTGGGTGCGGATGTTCTCGGCCACCACCTTGATGCCGATCTCCATGGACGACGTGCCCGTGTGGTTGACGCTGGCCAGGAAGGTCACCAGTTCGCCCACGTGGATGGGCTGCAGGAACATCACCTGGTCCACGCTCAGCGTGACCACGTAGCTGCCCGAATAGCGGCTGGCGCAGGCATAGGCCACCTGGTCCAGCAGCTTGAGGATGGCGCCGCCGTGGACGTTGCCGGAGAAGTTGGCCATGTCGGGCGACATGAGCACGGTCATGCTGAGTTGGTGCGCGGGAAGGTGCATGGCGGTATTAGAGCGTGTTTACGCCGACCGTGCGGGGCCGGAGCACGTGCCTTCACCCGCCCCGCCCGTGTCACACCCGCGTCACGGTTTCTTGGTTTCCCCCAGTGGGCGCGTGCGCCGGCGTTCCTAGCATGGCCCCTGCGCTGCCCATGGCGGTGCAGCGCCAGCCCAATACAAAAAGCAGGGAGCTCCCATGACCACGCCGTTCATCGTCCACCCTTGTGCGCCGCGCAGGCGGCTGCTGCAGTCGCTGTGCGCGAGTGCCTGTGCGCTCGCGTGGCCGGCGCTGGCCCAGCAGCGCTCGGCAGACGCCAAGGCAGCCATCCTCATCGGGCGCTCCTCGGCCCTGTCGGGCCCCATGGCGCCGTTCCTCACGCCGGTGCACGAGGGGCAGGAGGCCGCCCTGGCGGACTTCAACGAGGCCGGCGGCGTCGCAGGGCGCAAGGTGCAGCTCGTGTCCCTGGACGACAAGTTCGACGCCGCGCTCGCCCTGGACAACGCCCGCAGACTCGTGCAGGACAGCGGCGTGGTCGCGCTGTTCGGCCAGGCCGGCACCTCGCAGGTGCTGGCGCTGCTGCCCTACCTGGCGCAGGCACGCACGCCGCTGGTGGCCGTCTACACCGGCAGCCCCGCGGTGCACGGCGCGCGCAGCCCCTACCTGTTCACCACCAGCGCCAGCTACGCGGACGAGCTGGTGAAGATCGTGCGCAACCTCGTGGCCATTCAGACCACGCGCATCGGCGTCGCCTACGAGAACAACGACTTCGGCAAGCTCGCGCTGCCCCTGGTCGAGAAGGCCATCACGGCCGAGGGCGGCACCTTCGTGGGCGCCCATGCCATGCACAGCAGCGGCCAGGACGCCGAGGCCGCCGCCAAGGCCCTGGCGGCCCTGCGGCCGCAAGCCGTGGTGATGATTGCCGCGGGCCCGCCCGTGGTGGCCTACGTGCGCGCCAA
Source organism: Diaphorobacter nitroreducens (assembly GCF_002214645.1). NCBI lineage: Bacteria > Pseudomonadati > Pseudomonadota > Betaproteobacteria > Burkholderiales > Comamonadaceae > Diaphorobacter > Diaphorobacter nitroreducens. The sequence goes on along the minus strand of NZ_CP016278.1, from coordinate 444,495 downwards.
TAAGGCGCACCTCGGCGTGCCGGTGTATACGCTGTCGCTGGGCGCGGGTGCGCAGGTCATCCGCGCACTGGGCAGTGACGCACGCGGGCTGGCCGTGGCGCGGACCACGCCGCCGCCTACGCGGCTGACCACCGCCGTGGCGCGCGAGTTCCAGGCGTCCATGAAGCGCCACGGCCACCCCGTGGACTACGACCGCTTCAGGGGCTACCTGGACGCGCGCATCCTCATTGAAGGCCTGCGCGCATCGGGGCCTTCGGTGACGGGCGCATCGCTGGCGGCGGCCCTGGAAGGGCTGCACAAGGTGGACCTGGGCGGCTACACCTACCAGTACAGTGCGCAGAACCGCAATGGCTCCAGCTACGTGGACATTGCCGTGATTGGGCCCGACGGCAACTACATGCACTGAACCGCCTGCACTGCACGGCCTCGGAGCCCGTACGCGACAATCGGCGGCTTTGCCCGCCAGGTTGCTGCCCGTGTCCACACCCTTCTTTGATGCCGTCATCATCGGCGCCGGCGCCGCCGGCCTGTTCTGCGCCGCCCAGGCGGGCCAGCGCGGGCTCAAGGTGCTGCTTGTCGACCATGCCGACAAAGTGGCAGAAAAGGTCCGCATCTCGGGCGGCGGGCGCTGCAACTTCACCAACCGCGACCTGGACGTGCGCGCGCCGCACAAGCACTTCGTGGGGCAGAACGCGCAGTTCTGCCGCTCCGCGCTGTCGCGCTACACGCCGGCGGACTTCATCGCGCTGGTGGAGCGCCACGGCATCGCCTACCACGAGAAGCACAAGGGCCAGCTGTTTGCCGACCGCTCGGCCGAGGACATCATCGCCATGCTGCTGGCCGAATGCGCCCAGGGGCGCGTGGAGCGCTGGCAGCCCTGCGGCGTCAAGAAGGTAGTCTTTTTGGCCGATGAGGCATGCGGTACAAGCGCTGGCAGCTATCAAATCGATACCGATCGCGGCCCGGTGCAAGCGCGCAGCCTGGTGGTGGCGACGGGCGGGCTGTCCATCCCCAAGATCGGTGCCACGGACTTCGGCTACCGGCTGGCGCAGCAGTTCGGACTGCCGCTGGTGGCGCAGCGCCCCGGCCTGGTGCCGCTGACCTTCGACGGCCAGGCCTGGGCGCCCTACGCGCAGCTTGCCGGGCTGGCACTGCCGGTGGAGATCAGCACCGGCGCCAAGAGGGAACGCATGGCCTTCGTGGAAGACCTGCTGTTCACGCACCGCGGGCTGTCGGGCCCGGCCGTGCTGCAGATCTCCAGCTATTGGCAGCCGGGCACGCCGCTGGCCATCAACCTCGCACCGGGAGTGGACCTGCCGGCCGCACTGGCCCAAGCCAAGGTGCGCTCGCGCAAGCTGATCGCCAACGAACTGGCCGCGCTCGTGCCCAGCCGTCTGGCCGACGCCTGGGCCAGCCAGAGCGCGGACTGGCAGCGCCCCATCAACGAAGCCGCGGACAAGGCCCTGGCGCGGTTGGCCGAGCGGCTGGCGCGCTGGGAGCTCACCCCCACGGGCACCGAAGGCTACAAGAAGGCCGAGGTGACGCTGGGCGGCGTGCACACGCGCGCCCTGTCGCAGCAGACCATGGAATGCAAGGCCCAGCCGGGCCTGTACTTTATCGGCGAGGTGGTAGACATCACCGGCTGGCTGGGCGGCTACAACTTCCAATGGGCCTGGGCTAGCGCCCACGCCTGCGCCCAGGCCCTGCCGCTCCACTGAACGCCCTCCGTCTCAACGGGCCGTCTGCGCTCGAACTTCTGGCCGATTTTTAATATTCATGTAAAATGAATCTTAAGAAAACCGCCCTGCCAAAGGCCCGCCATGTCCCTGCCCCCGCTCGTCTCCGCCTCCCGCCCGGCCCAGTCCGCCGCTCCGCTGCACGGGTGGCCATTGCTGCGACTGGGGTTTCGGCCCTTCTACCTGGGCACGGCCCTGCTGGCCTGTCTGGCGGTGCCGCTGTGGATAGCGATCTTTCTGGGCCGCATCCAGGTACCGTTGGCGATGTCACCTTTGCTGTGGCATGCGCACGAGATGCTGTTCGGCTTCGCCGCGGGCGTGGTGGTGGGCTTTCTGCTCACCGCCGTCAAGGCCTGGACCGGCCTGGAGACGGCCCGTGGTCCGCTGCTGGGCGCGCTGGCCCTGCTGTGGCTGGCCGCGCGGCTGGCTTCGCTGGTGGCGCCCTACGCCGTCTATGCCACGCTGGACATGCTGCTGCTGCCGGCCGTGGCCGCCGTGCTGCTGCGCGTGCTGATCAAGGCCGGCAACAAGCGCAACATTCCGCTGATCTGCCTGCTGCTGCTGATGGCTGCGGCCAACCTGGTGTTCCATCTTTCGGTGCTGGGCATCGTGGCAGTGCCGGCCGTGAGCGCGCTGTATGCCGAGCTGGCGCTGATCCTCATGGTGGTGAGCGTGATCACCGGCCGCGTGGTGCCCATGTTCACGCGCAACGTGACGCCCGGCCTGGTCATCAACATGCCGCGCAAGTTCGAGCTGTCGCTGCTGGCCGTCACGGCCGTGGCGCTGGCGCTGTGGGTGTTCGCAGCGCCCGCGCCGGTGGTGCTGGTGGCCAGCCTCGCGGCGGGTGTGATGCATGCGGTGCGGCTGTGGAAGTGGCATCCGCAGGTCACGTTCAAGCGCCCCATCCTCTGGATCCTGCACGCTTCGTACGCATGGCTGCCCCTGGGCTTCGTGCTGCTGGCGCTGGCGCAACTGGGCTGGGTCGTACCGTCGCTGGCCGTGCATGCCTTTGCCGTGGGCGTGATCGGCGGGCTGATCATCGGCATGGTCACGCGCACCGCGCGCGGCCACACCGGCCGGCCGCTGCAGCCCTCGCGCGGCGAGGTGGTGGCCTATGCCCTGGTGATGCTGGCCGCCGTGCTGCGCGTGCTGGTGCCCGCCGTGCAACCCGCGTGGTACGCCTATGCGCTGGAAGGCGCCGCCTGCCTGTGGGCCATCGCCTTCGCGATCTACCTCGTGATCTACACACCCTGGCTGATGCGCACCCGTCTGGACGGCAAGGACGGCTGATGCCGGCCCATGCCCCACAACTGCAAGCTCCCTCCCCCCCTTTTTTCTACACACACCCGAAAGGTTGAACCATGAGCAACACCGTTTCCGTGATCGACGTACGCACCATCGCTCCTTATGAGCGCCATGCGCAAATCTTTGGCCGCCTGGACGCGCTGGGCGCGGGCGAGTCGCTGCAGATCGTGAACGACCACGACCCCGTGCCGCTGCGCATGCAACTGGAAGGCCGTGCACCCGGCCAGTTCCAGTGGGCGTACCTGGAGGCAGGCCCCCGCCAGTGGCAGATCGAAATCACCAAGCTGGCATCCAAGACCCAGGCCGCCGCAGAGGCAGAAGACTCCTGCTGCTCGGGCGGTGCCTGCTGCGGCTGATCGGCGAAGCCACTCAACCAAAGCAAAAGGGGCAGGTATCACCTGCCCCTTTTTGATCGTCCCTGCTTCACAGCCCCAGCGCCAGCTGCGCCTCCTCGCTCATCATGGAGCGATCCCAGGGCGGGTCAAACACCAAATTCACCGTGATCTCGCCCACGCGCGGCAGGGCCAGCAGCTTGTCGCACACCTCGTCGGCAATCGCTTCGCCCATGCCGCAGCCGGGGGCGGTGAGCGTCATGTCCACCAGCGCGCGCACCTTGTGGGCATCGTCGGGCAGGGGCTCGAAAGCCAGCCGGTACACCAGGCCCAGGTCCACGATGTTCACCGGGATCTCCGGGTCGTAGCAGGTGCGCAGCGTCTCCCACACCAGCGGCTCCAGTTCCTCGATGGGCAGGTCCGCGGGCGCAGTGATGGTCTCGGGCGGCGTCTTGCCGATGGCGTCGGCATCCACACCCTTCAGCCGCATGAGCTGGCCTTCGACCAGCAGCGTGAAGGACGAACCCAGCGCCTGCGTGATCTGCGCCAGTTGCCCGGCCTCCAGTTCGATCGGCTCGCCGCTGGGAATTGCCTCCACGGTCACGCTGCGGCGCACCAGCACATCCTCGCGATGGCGGCGGTAGGTCATGCGGGCTCCTCCTCAGTACTTACGCTCTGGCCGTTGCCGTTGTCGGCAATCGCATGCATCAGCGCATGCCAGCCCAGCAGGGCGCACTTGATGCGGCTGGGGTACTGGCGCACGCCGGCCAGGCTGACCAGCTTGCCCAGCGGGGCATCCTCAGGCGCCTCCTCTCCCGTCAGCACCGCACGAAAGTGCTGCTGCAGCGCCTGCGCGGCGGCAACCTCCTTGCCCTTCACGGCCTCGGTCATCATCGAGGTAGAGGCCATGCAGATCGCGCAGCCCTGGCCGGTGAAGCGGATGTCCTGCACGCGCCCTTGCTGCAGCTGCAGCTCCACGGCAATGCGGTCGCCACACGACGGGTTGGTGCCCTGCGCCTGGTGCGTGGGCTGCGGCAGATGGCCGAAGTTGCGCGGTGCGCGCTTGTGCTCCAGCACCACTTCCTGGTACAGCTCGTTCTCGGCGTTGCCGGTGAATCCAGTCATCGCATGACCTCCAGGGCCTGGGCCACGCCGGCGATCAAGCGCTCGACCTCCTCATGGCTGTTGTACAGCGCGAACGATGCGCGCGTGGTCGGCCCCAGCCCCAGGTGCTCCTGCAGCGGCTGTGCGCAGTGGTGGCCCGTGCGCACGGCGATGCCGCGCTCGTCCAGCAGCGTGCCGATGTCGTGCGGGTGCACGTCGCGTGCCACGAACGACACCAGCGACGCCTGCGTGGCATGCGGGGCAAGCACCGTCACACCCTCCAGTGCCGACAAGCCCGCCAGCGCCTGCGCGCGCAGGGCCTGCACGTGCAGGTCAATGGCCTCACGGCCGATACCATCGATGAAACGCGCCGCCGCCGCCAGACCCACGGCCCCGGCCACGTTGGGCGTACCGCCTTCCAGCCGCGCGGGCAGCGCCGCATAGCCCGCAGCGGTGTAGGTCACCCACTCCACCATGTCGCCCCCCAGGCGCAGCGGGTACAACCGCTCCAGCGCGTCGCGCCGGCCGGCCAGTGCGCCGGTGCCCATGGGACCGTACATCTTGTGGCCGGAGAAGGCCATGAAGTCTGCCTCCAGCTCCGCCAGAGCGGGCATGGCATGGCCCACCGCCTGCGCGGCATCCAGCACCGTGAGGGCGCCGGCCGCGCGTGCCATGGCCAGCAGTGCCTCATACGGAGGACGCTCGCCCGTGGCATTGGCGCACGCCGTGAGTGCCAGCACGCGGGTGTTGGGTGTGAGCAATGGCGTCAGATCGGCCTCATGCACGCGCCCCTGCGCGTCGGGTTTGAGAACGACCAGTTCCGCCCCGCTCATGCGCGCGGCCTGCTGCCAGGGCACCAGGTTGGCATGGTGCTCCAGCCCGCTCACGATGATGCGGTCGCCGGGGCGCAGCCAGGCCTTGCCCGGCCCCGCTGCCCACAACCCTTGGGCGACGAGGTTGAGCGCCTCGGTCGTGCCGCTGGTGAAGACCAGTTCATGCTGCGTGCCCGCGCCGATGAAGCGCTTGAGCGTGGCGCGCGCCTCTTCAAAAGCGTCGGTGGCACGCTGGCTCAGCGTGTGCACGCCGCGGTGAATGTTGGCGCGGTCATGGCGTTCGAAGCGCTGCATGGCTTCCTGCACCGCCAGCGGCATCTGCGTGGTGGCGGCGTTGTCCAGATAGGCCAGCGGCTGGCCGTGGATGCGCTGCGCCAGCACCGGAAACTGCGCGCGCAGTGCCTGCACCGGCAGGCCGCCGGTGTGCAACAAAGGATGTGGTTTACCCATGGTGTGCCTCCTCGGCTGTGGGCTTCAGGCGGGCGATCGCACCGGCCAGCCAGCCGCTCTGCAGCCACTGCGCCAGCATGCCGTCCCCCTCGGCCCCCAGGCATCGATCAAGCAACGCTTGGGCCATGCCTTCGATGATGAGCGCGCGCGCAGCCGCGTCATCCAACCCGCGCTGGCGGGCGTAGAACAGCGCATCCTCGGGCAACGCACCCCAGGTAGCGCCGTGCGCGGCCTGCACGTTGTCGTGCAGGATCTCCAGGTGCGGGCGCAGGATCAAACGTGGCTGGCCCGCCAGCGGCACGCCGGCCAGGCGCTGGCGCACATCGGCCCCGTCGCTGCCGGGCGCGATGCGCGTATAGGCATTCGCCACCGCGTGGGCGCGGCCCTGGGCCAGGGCCAAGGTCTCGACTTGGCTCACGGCCTGGGCGGCTTGCAGGTCGGTGTGCGTCTGCTGGTCCAGCTTGCCGTCCGCCAACAGCAGCAACGCGGCCTGCCGCGCACTGGCGCCTGCGCCCTGCAGCGTGATGTGGCTGCGCTGCAGGTGGTAGCTGGCGCCCGTGGCAACCAGCGCCTGGGCATAAGCGGCACCTGCCGCCACATGGACCTGCAGGTGGTGCGCCACGCGGTCGTCGGCCAACGGCGCAGCGACGCGCAGGTGTTGCAGCTGTGCCCCCTGCGCCAGACGAATGTGGGCGTGCAGGTTTTGCGCAACGGTCGACAGACCGTCTGCGGCAGGCCGCTCATGGGTTTCGATCAGAACGCACTGCACGCCGGCTTCCACGTCCAGCACCAGCAAGGGCGCCTCGGCCGCGGCGCCGGGCTGGTGGTGCAGCTCCAGGCACACAGGCTCGCGCTCACGGCCCGGCGTGGCGGCCACGCGCAGGCGCAGGCCCCGGCGGCACAGGGCGCGGTGCGCCCAGGCGAAGGGGGCGGCGGCCCCATCCCCACCGCCGGACTCTGGCGACGGCAGCCCTGCCATCAACTCGGCGCGCTGCGCCGGGTCCAGGGCGTCCAGCCAACGCGCCTGGACGCTGGTGGCCGCCTGTGCGTGGGGCAGGCGCAGCGTCCAGCCCGCACCCGCGGGCAACGAGGCCTCGTCGACGACCCCGGCCTGCGTTCCCAGCCAGTCCTGCAGCGCGGGTGGGGGCAGGTGGTGAAAGGCTTCGCTGCGCCGCGCAATCCAGCCCTGCGTCTGCAGGTGCTCGCGCGCGGCGTGCATGTCGGCTTGTGCGCTGTTCATGGTGTCATGCCTCCGCAGTAGCAGGTTGGCGCGCAAAGCCCGTACGGGCGATGCGCCGCGCCAACTCCACGTCGCCCGTCTCGGCGATACGGCCCTGGTCCAGGCGCAGCACGGCGTCGGGCAGCAGCTGCTCGATCAGGTGCAGGTAGTGCGATACGACGATGAAGGCCGTGCCCTGTTCGCGCAGTTTCTGCACCAACGCGACCACGGCGCGCACGCCGTCCACGTCCATGCCCGAGTCGATTTCGTCCAGCAGCGCCAGGCGCGGTTGCAGCAGGGCCAGCTGCAGCAGTTCGTTGCGCTTGCGCTCGCCGCCGGAAAAGCCTTCGTTCACCGGGCGGCCCAGCATGGCCTGGGGCAACCCCAGTTCGTGGGCGGTCTGCTTGGCGCTGGCCAGGAAGTCGAACGCGTCCAGCGGCTGCTGGCCGCGCGCCTCGTGCACGGCATTCAGCGCGGTGCGGATGAACAGGTTGTTCTTCACGCCGGGCACATCGGGCGGCGACTGGAAGGACACGAACAGCCCCGCGCGGGCGCGCTCATGCGCGGGCAGCTGCAGCAGGTCCTGCCCGTCCAGCAGCGCCTGGCCGTCCTGCACCTGGTAACTCGGGTGGCCGGCCAGCGCCATGCCCAGCGTGCTCTTGCCGCTGCCGTTGGCGCCCATCAGCACAACGAGCGCGCCGGCGGGCACGTCCAGCGAGACCGATTGCAGCACGGTGCGCTCGCCAACGCGCACACGCAGGTCGCGCACTTGCAGCAAAGGAGTGGTGGAGGTCATGTGGGTTTCCTATTAATTTGATAGCTGTCCGCGCTGGATGGATAAGGGCTGGATGCCTCTTTTATTCAAATCTTGTGATCTCAGCCCACCGCGCCTTCCAGCGACACGGCAAGCAGCGCCTTGGCTTCCAGCGCGAATTCCATGGGCAACTCTTCCAGCACCGCCTGGCAAAAGCCGCCGACGATGAGGGCCGTGGCCTCCTGCGGGTCGATGCCACGCTGCTGGCAATAGAACAGGCGCTCCTCCGAGATGCGCGTGGTGGTGGCCTCGTGCTCCACCACGGCATCGCTGCGCGCGGTGTCCACGTAGGGGAAGGTGTGGGCGCCGCAGTCGGGCCCGATGAGCAGCGAGTCGCACTGCGTGTGGTTGCGCGCGCCGGCGGCGCCGGGGTTCACGCGCACCAGGCCGCGGTAGCTGTTGTGCGCGTGGCCTGCGCTGATGCCCTTGGAGACGATGCGGCTGGTGGTGTTCTTGCCCAGGTGGATCATCTTGGTGCCGGTATCCGCCTGCTGGAAGTGGTTGGACACGGCGATGGAGTGGAACTCGCCGTTCGATTCGTCGCCGCGCAGCACCACGCTGGGGTACTTCCAGGTGATGGCCGAGCCAGTCTCGATCTGCGTCCAGGCGATGCGCGAGCGCCTGCCGGCCGCCAGGCCGCGCTTGGTCACGAAGTTGTAGATGCCGCCCACGCCATTCTCGTCGCCGGGGTACCAGTTCTGCACCGTGGAGTACTTGATGAACGCGTCGTCGTGGGCGATCAACTCCACCACGGCGGCGTGCAACTGGTTCTCGTCGCGCTGCGGGGCGGTGCAGCCCTCCAGATAGCTGACCGAACTGCCCTCTTCGGCAATGATCAGCGTGCGCTCGAACTGCCCCGTGTTCTGCGCGTTGATGCGGAAGTAGGACGACAGCTCCATGGGGCACTTCACACCCTTGGGAATGTAGACAAAGGAGCCATCGGAAAACACAGCCGAGTTCAGCGCGGCATAGAAGTTGTCGCCCTGCGGCACCACGGTCCCCAGGTATTTCTCGACCAGCTCCGGGTGGTTCTGCACCGCATGCGAGAACGAGCAGAAGATCACGCCCACTTCGGCCAGCTGCTCGCGGAAGGTGGTGCCCACCGAGACCGAGTCGAACACCGCGTCCACCGCCACGCCGGCCAGGCGAGCGCGCTCGTGCAGCGGCACGTTGAGCTTCTCGTAGGTCTCCAGCAGCTTGGGGTCCACCTCGTCCAGGCTCTTGGGTGCGTTCTTGAGCGACTTGGGTGCCGAGTAGTAGCTCAGCGCCTGAAAATCGATGGGCTCGATCTTGAGGTGCGCCCAGTCGGGCAACTCCATCGCACGCCAGCGCTCAAACGCCGCCAGCCGCCAGTCCAGCAAAAACTGCGGCTCGCGCTTCTTGCGCGAGATGGCGCGGATGGTGTCCTCGTCCAGGCCCGGCGGCAGGAAGTCGGACTCGACGTCGGTAACGAAACCATGCTGGTACGGGCGCTGCAGCGCCTGCTCCAGCGCGGGCGCCTGCGGCGCCTCGCGACCGGCGACGGGTGCGTCGAGAATGGCGGGTTGTGAGGACATGACCGTGGGGCGGAGTTTTTAATATTCATATGTTATGAATCTTTTAAAAATCCGCCAAACCCGCATGCGGTCCCTGCACCCGCATCAGGGGTTTACCGGCTCGCCGCTTCGGGCGGGCAGCGGCTTGCCGTCAGGCCAGCGCATCACCCCAGTCAGCCGGTCACCTCGCCCCAGCGCACCACGCCCAGCCAGTTGCGCAGCGCCACCACGCCGGGCGGCGTGATCTCCAGCGCGCGCGATGCCTGCGCGCGCCGCAGCCAGCCGCGCTCCAGGCAATGCACGCACAGCAGCGCCCCCAGGCGCCCGGCCATGTGGGGGCGGCGCTCACTCCAGTCCAGACAGGGCCGGCATGGCGGGCGCCGCGCGGCGCTTGCGGCCAGTGCGTCCTGCGCGGCCAGCCCCAGCGGTGCCAGCACAGCCTGCGCCCGGCCGGTCACCCGCCCACCTGCATCGTCATCGAAGACGATGGCGCCCTCCTCCAACAGGTGCGCGGCGATGGCCACGCCCAGGCGGCCGGCAATATGGTCATAGCAGGTACGCGCCTGGCGCAGCGCCGCGTCGCGCGGGCCCACGACCACGGGCCGCGACACCGTCGCCTGCCGCACGGCCAGCTGCATCAGCCCTTCCAGCAAATGCGCCACCTCGGGCGAAGCCAGGCGGTGGTACCGATGGCGCCCCTGGCGTTCCAGCACCAGCAGCCCGGCCTCCACCAACAGGCCCAGGTGGCGGCTGGCCGTGGCGGCAGACACGCGCCCAGCCTCGGCCAATTCACGTGCCGTGAGGGCGCGTCCGTCCATCAGCGCGACCAGCATGGCGGTGCGCGCCGGCTCGCCGACCAGGGCCGCGACATGCGCAATCTGGTTGGTGTTCATGCGCGCAGTGTGCCGCAGCCAGCCCGGCGCACGCTTCGCTCCAGGACGAAACATCGGCCATGCAACGGCCGGCACCATGGACGCATCCACCCACCACAGGAGCACGCCATGCCCATCACCTGTTTCATCCGCTACGAAATCGACCCCTTTCAGCGCGAGGCCTTTCGCGCCTATGCCGAAGCCTGGGGGCGCGTCATCCCGCGCTGCGGCGGCCACCTGCTGGGCTACTTCCTGCCCAGCGAGGGCACCAATTACGAGGCCTGGGGCCTGATCGCCTTCGCCAGCCTGGCCGACTACGAGGCCTACCGCGCCCGGCTCAAGGCCGACCCCGAGGGCCGCGCCAACTTCGAGATGGCGCAGCGCCAGCGCTTCATCCTGCGCGAGGAACGCAGCTTCACCGAGGCGGTGGCGGGCACCCTCGCGCGCCCCGCATTGCCCACCACCACGCAGGCCCAGCCATGATCGCCGTCATCTTCGAAGTGCAGCCGAGCAGCGACGGCCGCCAGGCCTACCTGTACCTGGCGGCGGACCTGCGCGCCGCGCTGCAGGCCATCGACGGCTTCATCTCCGTGGAGCGCTTCGAGAGCCTGTCCACGCCCGGCAAGCTGCTGTCGCTGAGCTTCTGGCGCGACGAAAGGGCCGTGGCCCGCTGGCGCGCGTTGCCGCAGCACCGCCAGGCCCAGGCGACGGGCCGCGCAGGCGTGTTTGCCGACTACCGGCTGCGCGTGGCCACCGTGCAGCGCGACTACGGCCTGCATGCACGTGACCAGGCACCCGCCGACTCACGTGCCTGCCATGCGCCGCGGACTGTGCCCGACTCTGTGCCGGGCAGCCGCTTGCCCGGCAGCGCAGAGCCGTTATAATGCTCGGCTCTGCTGGCATGACCCCGTCGGCCGGATACTAGTTACAGACGGGGAAAACCGCCGTATATGGCTTTTGGGCCCGATCTTCCCGAAAACCCGCTAGCGGCACCTATTGGAAAACATTAGCTAATGACGACCATTCGTGTAAAAGAAAACGAACCCTTTGACGTGGCCCTGCGCCGCTTCAAGCGCACCATCGAAAAGCTGGGCCTGCTGACCGACCTGCGCGCCCGTGAGTTCTACGAGAAGCCCACCGCCGAGCGCAAGCGCAAGAAGGCTGCCGCCGTGAAGCGCCACTACAAGCGCGTGCGCAGCATGCAGCTGCCCAAGAAGCTGTACTAAGCACAGCCCGGCGTTGACACCAGACGCCACAAAACCCGCGCTAGGGACGCCAAGCGCGGGTTTTTTGTTTTCTACACCGTTTGACTGGAGAAACACCATGAGCCTCAAGGACCAGATCACCGAAGACATGAAAACCGCCATGCGCGCCAAGGACAGCGAGCGCCTGGGCACCATCCGCCTGCTGCAGGCCGCCATGAAGCAAAAGGAAGTGGACGAGCGCATCACGCTGGATGACGCGGCCATCGTGGCCATCGTGGACAAGCTGATCAAGCAGCGCAAGGACAGCATCACCGCCTTCGAGAGCGCGGGCCGCCAGGACCTGGCCGACAAGGAAAAGGCCGAAATGGCCGTGCTGCAGGCCTACCTGCCCGAACGCATGTCGGCCGACGAAGTGGCTACCGCTGTGAAGGCCATCGTGGCCGAAGTCGGCGCAGAACTGGGCAAGACGGTGGGCCCCGGCGACATGGGCAAGGTGATGGGCGTGGTCAAGACCCGCCTGGCCGGCAAGGCCGACATGGGCCAGGTGTCGGCCGCCGTGAAGGCCGCGCTGAGCAGTTAATTGCCACTATGCTATTCATAGCTGCTTGCGCTTGATCTGTCTCGATCACAGACCCATTTGGCATTGAGTTCATTCGCTGGCAAGCGCTGGTAGCTATCGTTTTTGCTGCGCCGCACACGCCCCGCTCAACAGCCGCTTGGACACCCACAGACCCGACTGCTGACAGACCGCTGGGCCGCGCGGGGCACGCCCCCCGTATTGGGCTTCTCCCCACCATTCCGTGTGCAGCGGCGAACGTCCTGCCAACGTCACGAAAGACGCAGACACGGGCGCGCGCATTGAACAGACGCTCTCCTCGGTGAACAATGGCGGGCTTACATCGTTTGAAAAGCCACCCATGCAGCAGCAACGCACCCACAAGATCGCCGTGATCGCCGGAGACGGCATTGGCAAGGAAGTCATGCCCGAAGGCCTGCGCGCCGTGCAGGCCGCCGCCCGGCGCTTCGGTCTGAACCTGGAACTGCACACCTTCGACTGGGCGCATTGCGACTATTACGCCCGGCACGGCCAGATGATGCCCGACGACTGGAAGGCGCAGCTGTCGGGCATGGATGCGATCTTCTTCGGCGCCGTGGGCTGGCCGGCGACCGTACCCGATCACATCTCGCTGTGGGGTTCGCTGCTGAAGTTCCGCCGCGAGTTCGACCAGTACATCAACCTGCGCCCCGTGCGTCTGTTCGAGGGCGTGCCCTGCCCGCTGGCCGGCCGCAAGCCCGGCGATATCGACTACCTCGTGGTGCGCGAGAACACCGAGGGCGAGTACACGTCGCTGGGCGGCGTCATGTACGAGGGCACGGAGCGCGAGGTCGTGATCCAGGAATCGGTCTACTCGCGCCACGGCGCCAAGCGCCTGCTGAAGTTCGCCTTCGACCTGGCGCAAAGCCGCCCGCGCAAGCACGTAACGCTGGCCACCAAAAGCAACGGCATCGCCATCAGCATGCCCTGGTGGGACCAGCGCGCCGACGAGGTCGCCAAGGACTACCCCGAAGTCACGCTGGACAAGCAGCACATCGACATCCTCACCGCGCGCTTCGTGCTGCAGCCGGGGCGCTTCGACGTGGTGGCCGCCACCAACCTGTTCGGCGACATCCTCTCCGACCTGGGGCCCGCCACCACCGGCACCATCGGCCTGGCGCCATCGGCCAACCTGAACCCCGACCGCACCTTCCCCAGCCTGTTCGAGCCCGTGCACGGCTCGGCGCCCGACATCTACGGCCAGAACATCGCCAACCCGATCGCCATGATCTGGTCCGGTGCGCTGATGCTGGACTTCCTGACCCACGGCCAAGGCGCGGGGCGGCAGGCCCACGATGCCATCGTTGCGGCCATCGAAGAGATCATCAAAAGCGGCCCGCGCACGCCAGACCTGGGCGGTGCGGCAAGCACCACGCAAGTGGGCGAGGCCATCGCCGCGCGCATCGCGCACGGGTAACCCCCGCCCGCAGGGTGCGGCATGTTTCCGTCAACGGACTTACGCTATTGATTAAATAGCATGCAGCGCTTGTCCATCAAGCGCTGCAGCCCATTTCAACAACATATTGCGCACGCGCCCGCTGCGCGCAATGGCCAAGTTCCCGCCGCGGTCCGTGCGGCCGGGTTAGCATAGCCCCCCGCACTATATTTTCAAGTCATTCCATGTCCCACACCCACGGGCAAAAAGACAAGCTGATCGCACGCGTGCGGCGCATCAAGGGCCAGATGGAGGGCGTCGAGCGCGCCCTGGAGGGTGACGCCGCGTGCGCGGAAGTGCTGCGGCAGCTCGCTTCGGCACGCGGCGCCATGAATGGTCTGACCACCGAAGTCATGCTGGGCCACCTGCAGGCTCATGTGGTGGACGCCGGCACCGATGCCGAGCGCCGCACCGGCGGCGAAGAAATGATGGACATCCTGCGCTCGTACCTGAAATGACTTCCTCCACCCTGCACACCGCGGGCGCGGCGCCCGCACCCTTCCCCGCCGACCATCACCACGTCTTCCTGGGCGCGGAGCACCAGCGCAACGAGCGGCGCGTGTGGCTCGTGATCGCGCTGACGGCCAGCATGATGGTCGCCGAGATCCTGGCGGGCAAGCTGTACGGTTCGATGGCCCTGGTGGCCGACGGCTGGCACATGTCCACGCACGCCGGTGCCATGCTGATCACGGCGCTGGCCTATGGGTATGCACGCCGCCATGCGGCCAACCCACGCTTCTCGTTCGGCACCGGCAAGATGGGCGACCTGGCCGGCTTCGCCAGCGCCGTGGTGCTGGCCATCGTGGCGCTGCTCATCGCGTGGGAGAGCTTCCTGCGGCTGACCAACCCCGTGCCCATCCGCTTCGAGCAGGCGATCGCCGTGGCGGTGATCGGCCTGGTGGTGAACCTGGTGTCCGCCCGGCTGCTGCATGGCGGGCATGGGCACCACCACCATGGCCACGATCACGGGCACGACCATCACCACGCCGACGGCCACGACCACGATCACGGACGCCATGGCCACGACAACAACCTGCGCGCGGCTTACCTGCATGTGCTGGCCGACGCGCTGACCTCCGTGCTGGCCATCGCGGCGCTGCTCGTGGGACGCAGCTACGGCTGGCTCTGGGCCGACCCGGCCATGGGCGTGGTGGGCGCGCTGGTGATCGCCCGCTGGTCCTGGGGGTTGATCCGTGACGCCGGTGGCGTGCTGCTGGATGCGCCGGCCGAAGGACCGCAGGTCCGCCAGGAGATCGAGGACATCCTCTCCGCCACGGGCGACACGCTGAAAGACCTGCATGTCTGGCAGGTCGGCCCGGGCCATTTTGCTGCCATCGTTTCCGTCGCCTCGGCCACGCCGCAGCCCGCGCAGCACTACAAGGCCCTGCTGCTGCCGGTGCACGAGCTGTCGCACGTCACCGTGGAAGTACAGGCGCTTTGAGCACACATGCCATGAGTCACCCTCCCTTGCCGTTTTCCCAAGCCTGCGAAAACAACCAGGCGCCCATCTTCGCCGTGCTGCAGCAGGCCTTTGCCGACCGGCGGCATGTGCTGGAGGTGGGTTCGGGCACGGGCCAGCACAGCGTGTATTTCGCGCCGCGCCTGCCCCACTTGGTGTGGCAGACCAGCGACCTGGCGGACAACCACGCAGGCATACGCGCCTGGCATGGGCAGCACCCGGCGCCCAACCTGCGCCCGCCGCTGCTGCTGGACCTGGCGCACAGCGATTGGCCGCAGGGCGAACCTGACAGCGGGCCGTTCGATGCGGTATTCAGCAGCAACACCGCGCACATCGTGGCCTGGCCGCTGGTGCAGCGGCTGTTCGCGCTGGCCGGTGCCCACCTGCCTGGCGGCGGCGTGCTGGCGCTGTACGGCCCCTTCAACTACGACGGCACCTACACCAGTGACAGCAACCGCGCCTTTGATGCCTGGCTGCGCCAGCGCGACCCGCACAGCGGCATCCGCCACTTCGAGGACATCGTGGCGCTGGCGGCACAGCACAGCCTCGCGCTCGCGCACGACCACGCCATGCCCGCGAACAACCGGCTGCTGGTGTTCCACCGCACCGCCGCCCCGGCGGAGCCTGCCGTAGAGTGACGCCAACACACCTTCGCCGTCTGTCATGAACCCATCCGAGCCGCTGCACCACGGCGCCTGCCTCTGCCAAGGCGTGCGCTTCACGATCCGCGGGCCGCTGTCCCCGATCCAGATCTGCCACTGCGCGCAGTGCCGCCGCGCGCAGGGCAGCGCGTTTGCCGCCAACCTGCCGGTGGACGTGGATCGGCTGCAGTTCCAGGCCGGCCAGGACCTGCTGCGGCGCTTCGAGTCCTCCCCCGGCAAGCGGCGCGTGTTCTGCGGCATCTGCGGTTCGCCGGTATTCAGCGAGCGCGACAGCCTGCCCGGCGTGGTGCGCATCCGCGCAGGCCTGCTGGACGAGCCCGTGGCCGCGGCGCCGGCATTCCACATGCATGTGGCCTCGCGCTGCAGCTGGTGGCCCCTCCAGGACGATCTACCCCAGCACCCGCAGGGGTACGTACCGCCCGGCGCGGCCTAGAGCGCGCCCCTGCAGCCCGGCCGCCGCACGGGCATACTGGAGGCCCGTGCGCCGCCGCCCCCCCTGGCGGTGCCCTTCCCCCGATTTCTTGCCACGCCTTCCATGACATCGCCCCTTGCCGCCCGTCCCATTGGTGTGTTCGACAGCGGCATTGGCGGCCTGAGCGTGCTGCAGGCGCTGCGCCACGAACTGCCGCACGAGCATTTCGTCTACCTGGCCGACAGCGGCAACGCTCCCTACGGCGACGCCAAGGGCGACGCCTTCGTGCAGCAGCGCACGCTGGCCATCGCCCGCTGGCTGCGCGAACACCACGGCATCAAGGCGCTGGTGGTCGCCTGCAACACGGCCACCGCCGCCGCGGTGGAACAACTGCGCGCCGCCCTGCCCGACCTGCCTGCCATCGGGGTGGAGCCGGCGCTCAAGCCCGCCGCCGCCAGCAGCCAGACGCACCACGTGGGCGTGCTGGCCACGCGCGGCACGGTGGGCAGCGCGCGCTTTCAGCGCCTGCGCGATGGGCATTCGGCCGGCACGCGCTTTTCGGTGCAGCCTTGCGACGGCCTGGCGCGCGCCATCGAGCAAAGCACCGAGGAGCCGCTGCCCGCCGCCGCATCCATGGCAAAAATAGAAGCGCTTTGCGTCCAGTACACGGGCGCGCTGGGCACTTTTGGCTTGAAAACGGGCGAGATCGACACGCTGGTGCTGGGCTGCACCCACTACGTGTTCGCCAAGGACATGCTGCGCGCCCTGGTGGGGCCGGATGTGCAGATCATCGACACAGGTGCGCCCGTGGCGCGCCAGACCCGGCGCATCCTCGACCAGGCCGGCGTCCTCGCACCCGAGCATGCGGCGGATGGCGCGCCCGCCGCGCCGGGGCATATCCAGCTCTACACCACCGGCCAGTTGGCCGCGCTGCAGTCGGCAGCCGAACGCTGGCTACAGTTGCCCGCGCAGTACTGCACGGCGCTGCAGATCGACTGAGATTTAAGGCAAAACGGGCTGCACCGCTTATCTATCAAGCGCTGGCAGCTATTTTTTCAATAGCATTTCACCACAGCAGCTCACCACCCGCGTCCAGGTGCGTGAGGTACAGGCGCAGGTCGAACTCGAACTGGTGGTACTGCGGCTCCATGTGGGTGCACAGCTGGTAGAAGGCCTTGCCATGGTCCTTCTCGCGCAGGTGGGCCAGCTCGTGCACGACGATCATGCGCAGGAACTCGTCGGGCGTCTGCTTGAACAGCGCGGCCACGCGGATCTCATGCCGCGCCGCCAGCCGCCCGCCCTGCACCCGCGTGCGGTGGGTGTGCAGCCCCAGCGCATGGCGGACCACGTGGATCTTGCTGTCGAACAGCACCTTGTTGACCGTGCCCGCGTTGCGCAGGTGGCGCGCCTTGAACTCCTGGGCGTAGTCGTACAGCGCCTTGTCGCTGCGCACCGAGTGTCCCTCGGGGTACTTGCGCTGCAGCAGCGCGCCCAGCTGGCCCTGCGCCAGCAGCGCATGGGCCTGGGCCTGCAGCGCGGGCGCGTAGGCCCGCAGGTAGGGCAGATCAGTGGGAGCGGTCATGGGGCGCCGGGCGACAGCACGCGCGTGCTGCCGGTTGCAAAGGGCGCCCAGTGTAGGGCGGATTTATTCCGCCTCGATCTTGGAGCTCTTGATCACGCCCGCCCAGTTGGCGAAGTCGCTCTTCACGCGCTCGCCCAGCTGCTGCGGGCCCTGGTAGTCGGCCGCGGCACCCTGTTCCTGCGCCTTCTTGCGGAAGGCCGGGTCTTCCACCACCTTCTTCATGTCGGCGGCCAGCTTGTCGATGACCGGCTTGGGCACGCCTGCGGGCGCAAACAGCGCGAACCACGAGGTGGCGTTCACGCCCGGGTAGCCGGCCTCGGCCGTGGTGGGGGCGTCGGGCAGGCTGGCCAGGCGCTCCTTACCCGTGACGGCCAGCACGCGCAGCTTGCCGGACTGGATGTGGGGCATGAACGGCGGAGCGGTGCCGAAGGTCAGGTCCACCTGGCCGCCCAGCAGGTCCTGCAGCGCGGGGCCCGTGCCCTTGTAGGGCACGTGCACCATCTTGATGCCGCCCTGCTGCTCCAGCATGGCGCCGGTCACGTGCTGCAGCGAGCCGTTGCCCGACGAGGCGTAGTTGAGCTTGCCGGGGTTGGCCTTGGCGTAGGCCACCAGCTCGGCCAGGGTCTTCACCGGCAGGCCGTCGCGCACCACGATGATCTGCGGCGCCGAGATCACGTTGGCGATGGGCTGGAAGTCCTTCTGATCCCACTGCGGTGCCTTGGTGAGATGGGGCGAGATCACGTGGTAGCCCGAGTACTGCATGAGCAGCGTGTAGCCATCGGGCTCGGCGCGCTTGACGATGTTGGCCGCGATGGCGCCGTTGCCGCCACCCTTGTTGTCCACCACCACCGACTGGCCCAGCACCGGCGCCAGCGCCTGCGCGGCCATGCGCGCCGAGATGTCGGTGGTGCCGCCGGCGGCGGCCGGTACGACGAAGGTCACCGTGCGCGACGGGTAGCCGCCCTGCGCCCAGGCCGTGGACAGCGCCAGCGGCGCCAAAGCGGCCAGCGCCAGTGCGCCGAAATGTTTGCGTGTGATGCGCGTGGTCATCATGGGTTGTGTCTCCTTGTTGAAAGTTGTGCGAAATCGGGATGGAAGAATCAGTCCACGGTGGCGCCGGTGTCCTTGACCACGCGCGCCCACTTGGGCAGGTCGGACTGCACCAGCGCACCCAGCTGGGCAGACGTGCCCTTGAACGGCTCGCAGCCCACGACGGCGAGCTTGTCCACCACATCCTTGTGGTCCAGCGCGCGTGCCACTTCGGCCTGCAGCCGCTCGACGATGGGCGCGGGCGTGCCCGCCGGGGCGAACATGGCGTACCACGGTGCCTGGGCGAAGCCCTTGAGCGTCTCGCCAATGGTGGGCACGTCGGGCAGCGCGGCGACGCGCTTTTCGTTCACCACGCCCAGCACCTTGAGCTTGCCCGCCTTGATGAAGGCGATCGACGAGGGCAGGCTCTGCACCGACAGCGGCACCTGCCCGCCCGCCACGTCGGTGGCGGCCGCCGCCGAGCCCTTGTAGGGAATGTGCTGCAGCTGGATGCCCGCGGCCTTTTGCAGCAGCTCACCGATCAGGTGGTTGAGCGTGCCGTTGCCAGCCGAGGCGATGGCGTACTTGCCGGGGCTGGCCTTGGCCAGCCGGATCAGGTCCGCCACGTTGTTGCCCGGGAACGAAGGATGCGCCACCAGCACATAGCCGGCGGTGGCGACGGGCGCCACGGGCTCGAAATCCTTGACGGCGTCAAACCCCGGGTTCTTGTAGAGCGCCGGGCCGATCACGTGCGCGCTGTCGGCCGTGACCAGCAGCGTGTAGCCATCGTGCTTGGCACGCGCCAGGGCCGCCGTGGCCAGCGTGCCGCCCGCGCCGGGGCGGTTGTCCACCACCACGCTCTGGCCCATCTGCTCGCCCAGGCGCTGCGCCAGCACGCGCGCAATCGCGTCGTTGGCGCCGCCCGCGGCCTGCGGCACCACCAGGGTGATGGGTTTGGAGGGGTACTTGTCCTGCGCGGCGGCGCCCAGGGGCGCGATGCACAGCAGTGCGCCCACAGCGGCCCCAAAGGCCAGCGCGGCCCTGCGGCCGTGGGATGCAGTGGTCAAAGGCATGGGGTTGTCTCCTGTCGTTATGGATGTGCGGTAAAAGCTACCGCGCCAGCGCGCGCTCGCGGATTGCGTCGAAGCCGGCCGGCACCGGATGCAGGTCCAGCCGGCACCCCGCCTTCACGATCTGGCTGGGCACCTCGTGGCCGATCAGCGCGGGCAGGCGGGCCGCAGTGGCAATCAGCGCCGGCAGATCAATGCCCGTGTCGTAACCCATGAGCTGCAGCGCATGCACCACTTCTTCGGTGCACACATTGCCCGTGGCACCCGGCGCATAGGGACAGCCGCCCAGGCCGCCCAGCGATGCGTCAAAGCGCTGCGCCCCCGCATCGATGGCCGCCAGCACATTGGCCAGGCCCATGCCGCGCGTGTTGTGAAAGTGCAGCGTGAAGGCCATGCCCGGCCAGCGCGCGCGCGCAGCGGCCACCACCTGCCCCACCTGCGTGGGAAAGGCCATGCCCGTGGTGTCGCACAGCGTGATGCCCGCAACGCCCAGGTCGGCGAAGCGCTGCACATGCTCCCACACGGCGTCCAGCGCCACGTCGCCCTCCATGGGGCAACCGAACACGCACGACAGCGACACGTTCACCGGCACCTGCGCCGCCTGCGCCATGGTGATCACCTGTGCCAGCGCCGCGAACGACTGCGCGCGCGTCATGCGCAGGTTGGCGAGGTTATGCGTCTCGCTGACGGACATGACCAGGTTCAGCTCGTCGGTGCGCGACTCGATGGCGCGCTCCGCGCCGCGCGCGTTGGGCACCAGCGCGGTGTAGGTCACGCCGGGGCGGCGCTCGATCTCGCGCATCACCACCTCGGCGTCGCGCAGCGCGGGGATGGCCGTGGGCGAGGTGAACGAGGTCACCTCGATCTTGGACAGGCCCGCGTGGGACAGTGCATTCACGAGCGCGATCTTGTCCTCGGTCGGCACGAACTGCGCCTCCATCTGCAGGCCGTCGCGCAGGCCCACGTCACACAGCTCGATGCGCCGCCCGGCGCCGTTCCACACGCTGGTCGTCATTGGATCACTCCCTTGCTGCGCAGCAGCGCGATCTGCTCGGCCGTCAGCCCCGCCTCGGCCAGCACGGCATCGGTGTCGTCCCCCAGGCGCGGCGCGCTGGTGCGGATGGTGCCCGGCGTGGCCGAGAGCTTGGGCACGATGCCCGGCACCTGCAGCTCGTAGCCGTCGCGCGTGCGCTGCGTGAGCAACATGTCTCGCGCCTGGTAGTGCGGGTCCTCGGCGATGTCCTTGGCGGTATAGACCTTGCCCGCGGGCACGCGTGCGGCGGCCAGCAACTCCATCACTTGCGCCACGGTGCGCTCGGCGGTCCAGCGGCCAATGGCGGCGTCGATCTCGGCCACGCGCGCCACGCGGCCGGCGTTGTCGGCCAGTTGCGGGTCATCGGCCAGATCCTGGCGGCCGATGGTGGCCATCAGGCGCTTGAAGATGCTGTCGCCATTGCCGGCCACCAGCACCCAGCCGTCCTGGCAGGGGTAGGCGTTGCTCGGCGCAATGCCCGGCAGCGCGCTGCCCGCGGCCTCGCGCACGGCGCCAAAGGCGCTGTACTCGGGGATCAGGCTTTCCATGCAGTTGAACACC
The DNA here is from genome assembly GCF_002214645.1 of Diaphorobacter nitroreducens. NCBI lineage: Bacteria > Pseudomonadati > Pseudomonadota > Betaproteobacteria > Burkholderiales > Comamonadaceae > Diaphorobacter > Diaphorobacter nitroreducens. Next base: position 423,252 of record NZ_CP016278.1, on the reverse strand, counting down.
GCCTCGTGCAGGGCCACGTCGATCACCTGGCCCGCGCCGCCGTTCACCTTGCGGTGGTACAGCGCCATCATCACGCCGATGGCGCCGTGCAGCGCGGCCAGCGTGTCACCGATCGACACGCCCACGCGCACCGGCACGCGGCCCGGCTCGGCCGTGAGGTGGCGCAGGCCGCCCATGGCCTCGCCGATCACGCCAAAACCCGGCAGGTCGCGGTAGGGGCCGGTCTGCCCGTAGCCCGAGATGCGCAGGATGACCAAGCCCGGGTTGAGGGCGTGCAGCGCCTCGGGCGACAGGCCCCAGCCCTCCAGCGTGCCGGGACGGAAGTTCTCGATGAGCACGTCGGCTTCGGCAATCAGGCGGCGCGCGATGTCCTGCGCCTCGGCCTGGCGCAGGTCCAGCGCCACCGACTTCTTGTTGCGCGACTGCACCTGCCACCACACGGAGGTGCCCTCCTTGATGAGGCGCCAGTTGCGCAGGGGGTCGCCCGCGCCCACGGCCTCGATCTTCACCACATCGGCGCCGAACTCGCCCAATGTCTTGCCGCAGAACGGCCCGGCGATGAGCTGGCCCATTTCGATCACGCGCACGCCGGCCAGTGCCGCGGGCGTGGGGGCAGCGGTGTTGTACTTGGGGGTCATATGTCTCCTGCAATCCAGGCGGCATGATGCGGCGCCCCGGCCGGGCCGCAAAACGCTCAAGCGCGAAGCTGCCATCGCAAACCGGCATGGCCCGCCGCCGCCGCAGTACCATCGCCGCCCATGAAGCTCGACCCGGTCTCCCTGCGCCTGTTCGTCGCGGTGATGGAGGAAAACGCCATCGCCCGCGCCGCCGCGCGCGAACACATCGCGCCCTCCGCCGCCAGCCGCCGCCTGGCCGAGCTGGAGGACGCGCTGCGCGTGGAGCTGTTCACCCGCAGCAACCGCGGCACCGAGCCCACGGCTGCGGCCTACGCCCTGCTGCACCTGGCGCGCGGCGTGCTCAACGACCTGGACGGCATCGCCACGCAGATGCAGGACTTCCGCGCCGGCGTGCGCGGCCACGTGCGCGTGGTGGCCAACATCTCGGCCATCACGCAGTTCCTGCCGGGCGAACTGCAGCGCTTCATGGCCGCGCATCCGCAGGTCGATGTGCGGCTGCAGGAGCAGATCAGCACCGCCGTGGCGCAATCGGTGGCCGAGAACGCAGCCGACGTGGGTATCCTCAACCACGGCAGTTATGGCGAGCGCGTGACCCTGCTGCCCTACCGCGAGGACGAGCTGGTCCTCATCGTCCCCGCGGGCCATGCGCTGGCACGCCGCCGCAGCGTGCGCCTGGCAGACGCCCTGGCCTGCGACTTTGTGGGCATGCATCCGGGCAGCGCCATCAACAACCTGCTCACACGCGCCGCGGCCGAGCAGGAGATGCCGCTCAAGCTGCGCATTCAGGTCACGAGCTATGACGCCCTGTGCCTGATGGTGTCCGCCGGTCTGGGCGTGGCCGTGCTGCCGCGCGGCAGCGCCCAGATCTACCGCGGCACGCTGGCCCTGCGCGCCATCACGCTGGATGAGCCCTGGGCACGGCGGCGGCTGTCGCTGTGCGTGCGCTCGGAGGAGTCGCTGTCCAGCGTCGCACGCTTGCTGGTGGACCACTTGCGCGCCGGCGCCCAGGAGGCGCCATGACGAAGGCCACGGCCCACCTGCGCTGGGACATCTTTTGCCAGGTGATCGACAACTTTGGCGACATCGGCGTGAGCTGGCGCCTGGCGGCCGATCTGGGCAGCCGCGGCCACCGCGTGCGCCTGTGGGTGGATGACGCCAGCGCTCTGGCCTGGATGGCGCCGCAGGGCGCACCTGGCGTACAGGTGCTGCCCTGGCCCATGCAGGCGCCCGCAGACGGGCCTGGCGACGTGGTGGTGGAGGCCTTCGGCTGCGAGATTGCTCCGCAATTCATAGCTGCCATCGCTCACCACACAAACGCCACAGGCCCAAAACCCTTATGGATCAACCTGGAGTACCTGTCGGCCGAGGCCTATGTGGAACGCTGCCACCGGCTGCCGTCTCCGCTCATGAGCGGCCCGGGGGCAGGCCTGACACGCTGGTTCTACTACCCCGGCTTCACCGAGCGCACGGGCGGCCTGCTGCGTGAGCCAGACCTGCTGGCGCGCCAGGCCGCGTTCGACCGCACCGCCTGGCGCGCCGGCCACGGCATCGGGGCAGACGAAGTCGCCATCTCGCTGTTCTGCTACGAACCACCCGCCCTGCCCCAGCTGCTGGCGCAATGGCAGCCGCGCAGCGACGTGCGGCTGCTGGTCACGCCCGGACGTGCCACGGCGGCCGTGCGCCAATGGCAGCAGCAATTTGAGAGTCAAAACAGCCTCCAAGGCTCATACAGCAAGCGCGAGCAGCTATCAATTTCATATCTTCCACCCTGCCCTCAGCCGGCCTTTGACGAAATGCTCTGGGCCTGCGACCTGAACTTCGTGCGCGGCGAGGACTCGCTGGTGCGCGCCCTGTGGGCGGGCCAGCCGTTCGTGTGGCAGATCTATCCGCAGCACGACGATGCGCACCACGCCAAGCTACTGGCCTTCCTGGACTGGCTGCACGCACCAGCGTCACTGCGGCGCTGGTCGGCCCTGTGGAACGGTCTGGAGACCCGCAGCGAGTTGCCGCCCCTGGACGCGGCCACCCTGGGCGAATGGCGCGCATGTATACAGTCCGCGCGTGCGCGACTGCTGGCACAGCAGGATTTATTGACCTTACTACTAGGGTTTGTGGTGGAGAAAAGCTAGAATCCCCGGTTTTGCGCCATTCGAAGGCGGCACTCGCGTGCCCAGCCGGCGCCCCCGCCGCGGAACATGCGCCGGGGTGGAAGGCGGCCCAGTTCACGCAAACGCCTGGGCCACGCCCGCCCGCCCCGACTTGTGGAGCGGTCAACCTTTCCTTCCCAAGCAAGCCATGAAAATCGCTCAAGAAATCCGCGCCGGCAACGTGATCATGCAGGGCAAAGACCCCATGATCGTGCTGAAGACCGAATACGCCCGCGGCGGCCGCGGCGCCGCTACCGTGCGCATGAAGCTGAAGGCGCTCCTGTCCAACATGGGCACCGAAGTCGTCTTCAAGGCCGACGACAAGATCGACAACGTGATCCTGGACAAGAAGGAGTGCACCTACTCCTACTTCGCCGACCCGATGTACGTGTGGATGGACGCCGAGTACAACCAGTACGAAGTGGAAGCCTCCAACATGGGCGATGCCATCAGCTACCTCGAAGACGGCATGGCCGCCGAAGTGGTGTTCTACGACGGCAAGGCCATCTCCGTGGAACTGCCCACCAGCGTGGAGCGCGAGATCACCTGGACCGAACCCGCCGTGAAGGGCGATACGTCCGGCAAGGTGCTCAAGCCCGCGAAGATCGCCACCGGCTTCGAAGTGGCCGTGCCGCTGTTCGTGGACCAGGGCGACAAGATCGAGATCGACACGCGCACGGGCGAATACCGCAAGCGCGTCTAAGAACACCTTGCGTCCGGCTGCGGACGCTGTTCATGCAAGGGGAGCGTGTCATGCACGCTCCCCTTTTTTTATTGAGGACTGGGTGGGTCCGGCAGGGGCCACGCCCAGCGCCGCATTCATGCGAACAACGCCCTCTCCAGCCTGGTGTACTTGGCGTCTCCCACGGCCTCGCGGATCTTGGGAGCCAGCGCCGCCAGATCCTCATACCCCGCAGCGCCCTCGACCGCCAGATTCAGGCGGAAGCCCTTCAGCCCAAGGCTGGCGGTAAGTTCGGTAGCGATCGGGTAGGCGGCTTGATAGCGCTCGCGCTGCGTGCGCCCCGTGCCATCGACCTGCACCTCGGCGCCGTCCGCCGGCGCTGCGGCCGCGGGTGCCGGCGCTCCCGGTCCGCTCTCCAGCAACCCCTGGTCGATCATGAGCTGCACGTCCTCGCGCGAGATACCCATGGCCGCCGTGGCCGTCAGCACCTGGTCCAGGGTGCGCTTGCCGTCGAACAGGATGAAGGCTGAGCGCTGGCGCGGCGACAGCGCTCCCTGGCGATCCTTCAGCGCCAGTTGCCCAGCCGGTGTCTTCACGAGAATCATGCCCACCTCTTCGCTTGGTACGTGATGGAAAAGCGGCATGGAACGCCGCACGGGATCAGCGTGGCACGAATGTGACCATTTGTGAATGAGGTCAAACCGCAGGTCGCCGTGGGCGCGCAGCCGCGGGGCGCGGCGCGCTACAGCCCGTCCGCGGGAGCCGGCCGCACGCGGCCCGGCCGCGTGGCCAGGCTGACGCTCCACGCCACAGCCAGACCCACCGGCACGCCGAAGACCCCGGCCGAAATCGGATGGATGCCGAACCACAGGCCATCGACGAGCAGCGCGGAAGGCACCCAATCGCGCACGCTGTCCACCTGCGCCAACAGGTAATACACGGTGACAGACAGGCCGGCGAGCATGCCGGCTACCGCGCCCTGGCGCGTAGTACCGCGCCAGAAGATGCCCATCACCATCGCGGGCACGAAGGCCGATGCAGCGATGGAAAACGACGCCGACACCATGGGCAGGATTTCCGACGGCTTGAGCGCAGCCACGAACGCCGCAGACAGCGCCACGGAGAGCAGCGTGAACTTGGTCAGGATCACCCGCTGCTCGGGCGACGCCTTGCGGCGCGTTTCCTGGTGGTACAGGTCGCGCACCAGCGCGTTGCTGATGGTGAGCAGCAGGCCGTCGGCAGTGGACAGCGCAGCGGCCAGCCCGCCCGCGGCCACCAGGCCGGAGATCACGTAGGGGAGCCCGCCGATCTCGGGGGTGGCCAGCATGATGAGGTCGGCCCCGAAGCGGATCTCGCCGAACTGCACGATGCCGTCGCCGTTCACGTCCTCCACGGACAGCAGCGAGGCGTCCACACGCGCCCATTGCGCCATCCAGTTGGGCAGTTGGTCGAAGCTGCTTCCCACGAGGTTGTTCATGACCTCGAACTTCACCAGCACGGCGAGCGCCGGCGCACTCAGGTACAGCAGTGCGATGAAGAACAGCGACCACGCGACCGACGCGCGCGCGCCCGCCACCGAGGGCACCGTGTAGTAGCGCGTCAGCAGGTGCGGCAGGCCGGCCGTTCCCACCATCAGGCAGAACATCAGCGCCAGGAAGTTGCGGCGCGCATCGTCGAAGGTCTGGCGCTCCTGCGGGGTGCCCTGCGGGTCACCCGCAAACGCCTGGCTGTGGCGCGGCAGGCCGCCCATGGCGCGGGCACGCTCATAGTTGTCGCGCATCTCGCGCGTCCAGCGATCGCGCGCGGCAGCCTCGTCGCGCGGCATGGAGGCCAAATCCCGGCTGGCGGCCACGATCAGCCCCACGTCGGCGTTCTGGGCGCGCAGGCGCTGGATGCGCTCGCGCGCCGCTTCGCGCTCACGCGCGAGTGCGGCGGGCACGTCGGCCAGCCGCGCCTTGTAATCCTCGGCGCGCTGCAGGTAGGCCGCGACCACGTCTTGCTCGACCTCCGAGGCCAGCAGCCCACCCTCCAGCGTGGTGATCTTGCCGATCTGTGCTCCCGCCACCACCGGTGCAACGGGGTTGCCGAGCTGCTTGTACGCCAGCCACGACACCGGGATCAGGAACGCCAGCAGGATGACGATGTACTGCGCCACCTGCGTCCAGGTGATGGCGCGCATCCCCCCCAGGAACGAGCACAGCAGCACGCCGCCCAGGCCGAGCATGATGCCGATCTCGAACTGCACCCCGGTCAGGCGCGAGGCGATCAGCCCCACGCCGTAGATCTGCGCCACCACGTAGGTGAAAGAGCACAGCACGGCCGACAGGGCCGCGATGATGCGTGGCCAGCGCCCGCCAAAACGCACCTGGAAGAAGTCCGGAACGGTGTAGAGGTTCATCGCCCGCAGGTGCGGCGCGATGAGCATGGCCACGAGCACGAAGCCGCCCGTCCAGCCCAACAGATAGGCCAGCCCGCCCGGCTGCTCCGGCGTGCCCGAGAAGCCCTGCAGATACAGCGCGCCCGACAGGCTGATGAACGAGGCCGCACTCATCCAGTCCGCGGCGGCGGCCATGCCGTTGTAGAACGGCGGAATGCGGCGGCCCGCCACGTAGTATTCGTCCGCATCCGTGGTGCGGCCGTACACGCCGATGGCGGCGTAGGCCATCACGGTGAGAAACAGGAAGATGGGGCCAATCCACTGGCGCGACAGCCCGCGCTGCTCGGCCCAGGCCATCAGGGCCACGAACCCCAGCAGCCCCGCGATGTACAACGCCACGATGCGGTTCAGGCGCGCCATGTAGCTGCGCCCCTCGCCGCCGCGTTCAATCATGGGGTGGGGCTGTGGCAGCGTCGCGCTGCGCCGCCATGTCCTGCCGTTCGAAGTAGCTCATGGCGGCACAGTAAACGCAGACGATGCCAATGAACATCAGGACTGCCCCCTGGGAGGCAATCCAGTAGCTCAACGGCCATGGACCCACCAGGAATTGCAGGTCGCGCGCGAAGTAGCCGGTACCGAACGACACCAGCACCCACACGAGCAGCAGGCCCGCCTTCAGCCACAGGTGGCGTGCATCGTGCAGGTCGGGGGCAAAAGGCGCCCCCTCGATCTCTTCCTGCGTGAGCGACCGGCGGTGGGGCATGGCCTGCGGCTGCGGCGCGGTCAGCGCGCCAGTTGCTGCCAGGTATCGATCACGCTGTCAGGGTTCAGCGAGATCGACGTGATGCCCTCGCGCGCCAGCCACTGGGCAAAGTCGGGATGGTCGCTGGGGCCCTGCCCGCAGATACCGATGTACTTGCCCTGCGCGCGGCACGCCTTGATGGCCAGGTGGATCAGCGCTTCCACGGCCGGGTCACGCTCGTCGAAGTCGGCGGCCAGCAGTTCCAGGCCCGAGTCGCGGTCCAGGCCCAGGGTGAGCTGGGTCAGGTCGTTGGAGCCGATGGAGAAGCCGTCGAAATACTCCAGGAAGCGCTCGGCCAATATCGCGTTGCTCGGGATCTCGCACATCATGATGAGCTTGAGCTCGTTCTCGCCGCGCTGCAGACCATGCTGTGCCAACAGCTTGGTGACGCGCTCGGCCTGGCCCAGCGTACGCACGAAGGGCACCATGACCTGCACGTTGGTCAGGCCCATGTCGTTGCGCACGCGCTTGATGGCCTCGCACTCCATGGCGAAGGCCTCGCCGAAGTCCTGGCTCACGTAGCGCGCTGCGCCACGGAAGCCCAGCATGGGGTTCTCTTCCTCGGGCTCGTAGCGGCTGCCGCCGATGAGCTTGCGGTACTCGTTGGACTTGAAATCCGACAGGCGCACGATGACGGGCTTGGGCCAGAACGCGGCGGCGATGGTCGCCACGCCCTCGGCCACCTTGTCCACGTAGAACGCGCGCGGGCTGGCATGGCCGCGCGCCACGCTCTCCACGGCCTTCTTCAGGTCGGCATCCACGGCGGGGTAGTCCAGGATGGCCTTCGGGTGCACGCCAATGTTGTTGTTGATGATGAACTCCAGGCGCGCCAAGCCCACGCCTTCGTTGGGCAATTGGGCGAAGTCGAAGGCCAGCTGCGGATTGCCCACGTTCATCATGATCTTGGTGGAGATGGGCGGCATCTCGCCGCGCTGCACCTCGGTCACCTCGGTCTCGAGCAGGCCGTCGTAGATACGGCCGGTGTCGCCCTCAGCGCAGCTCACGGTGACCAGCGTGCCGTCCTTGAGCACGTCGGTGGCGTGGCCGCAGCCCACCACGGCCGGAATGCCCAGCTCGCGCGCAATGATGGCCGCGTGGCAGGTGCGTCCGCCCCGGTTGGTCACGATGGCGCTGGCGCGCTTCATCACCGGCTCCCAGTTGGGGTCGGTCATGTCGGTGACCAGCACGTCGCCGGGCTGCACCTTGTCCATCTCGGCGATGTCGTTGACCAGTCGCACCGGGCCGGTGCCGATCTTCTGGCCGATGGCGCGGCCTTCCGCCAGCACCGGGCCGTGGCCCTTGAGCTTGAAGCGCTGCTCGGCCTGGCCCTTGGCCTGGCTCTTCACCGTCTCAGGGCGCGCCTGGAGGATGTAGAGCTGGCCATCAGTGCCGTCCTTGCCCCACTCGATGTCCATGGGGCGGCCGTAGTGCTGCTCGATCACCAGCGCGTAGTGGGCCAACTGCTCGATCTCGGCGTCGGTCAGCGAGTAGCGATTGCGCAGCTCGGTTGCCACCTCGGTGGTCTTCACCAGCTTGCCGCTGGCGGCCTTTTCCTGCGCCGTGGAAAACACCATCTGGATCAGCTTGGAGCCCAGGTTGCGGCGGATCACGGCCTGCTTGCCGGCCTGGAGCATGGGCTTGTGCACGTAGAACTCGTCGGGGTTCACGGCGCCCTGCACCACGGTTTCGCCCAGGCCGTAGCTGGAGGTGATGAACACCACGTCCTCGAAGCCGCTTTCCGTGTCGATGGTGAACATCACCCCGGCCGCGCCCAGGTCGGAGCGCACCATGCGCTGCACGCCCGCCGACAGGGCCACCACGTCATGGGCAAAACCCTTGTGCACGCGGTAGGAGATGGCGCGGTCGTTGTACAGCGACGCGAACACTTCCTTCATCTTGTGCAGCACGGCTTCGATGCCCACCACATTCAGGAAGGTCTCCTGCTGACCGGCAAAGGAGGCGTCGGGCAAGTCCTCGGCCGTGGCGGAGGAGCGCACGGCGAAGCTGGCCTGGTCGTTACCCGCCGACAGCGCGGCAAATGCCTCGCGCACGGCCTTTTCCAGGTCGGCAGGGAACGGCTGGTTTTCCACCCAACCGCGGATCTCGGCGCCGGCCTCGGCCAGCGCGCGCACGTCGTCCACGTCCAGCGCGGCCAGGCGCTGGCTGATGCGGTCGTGCAGGCCTTCGTACTTGAGGAACTCGCGGAACGCATGCGCGGTGGTGGCGAAGCCCGTGGGCACGCGCACCCCCTGGGGCAGTTGGGAGATCATCTCGCCAAGGGAGGCGTTCTTGCCGCCAACGACCTCGACGTCGCTCATTCTCAGGTTCTCAAACGGTACGACCAGGGCGGTCGCCTCGAAACGTGCAGACATGGGAAAGCTCCAGAGTTTAAAAACCGGTCTGCGCCCACCGTCGCGTCAAGGGATGGCGGGCAGTCGTCGCTCATGCAGCGGCCACGGCTTTGCTGTTGTGGTTGTGGGCCGGCGCGGTGCATGGGGAGAAATTGGGAATAATGGGCGCCATTGTAGGCGGGCTGCCCGCCGCAGCGCACGCGCCATCGCATCACCACGCTCTCCTTCCCGCTCTTCCTTTCCCATGCTTGCCACGCACACGCGCACCGTGTTCTATATCTCCGACGGCACCGGCATCACGGCCGAGACCTTCGGCAATGCCATCCTGGCGCAGTTCGACATCCGCCCGCGCCACGTGCGCCTGCCCTTCATCGATACCGAGGACAAGGCGCACCAGGTGGTGCGCCAGATCAACCACACGGCCGAGCTGGAGGGCAAGAAGCCCATCGTGTTCACCACGCTGGTGAACATGAGCGTGCTCAAGATCATCGAGGACGGCTGCAGGGGCATGCTGCTGGACATGTTCGGCACCTTCATCCGCCCGCTGGAGTCCGAACTGGGCGTGAAGTCACACCACCGCGTGGGGCGTTTCTCGGACATCAGCGTGTCCAAGGAATACAGCGACCGCATCGAAGCCATCAACTTCAGCCTGGACCACGACGACGGCCAGAGCCACCGCGACCTGTCGGGTGCGGACGTGATCCTGATCGGCGTGTCGCGCAGCGGCAAGACGCCCACGAGCCTGTACCTGGCCATGCAGTGCGGCCTGAAAGTGGCCAACTATCCACTGATCCCCGAGGACTTCGAGCGCCGCCAACTGCCGCCCGCGCTGGTGCCGCACCGCAAGAAGATCTTCGGCCTGACGATCGACCCGCAACGGCTGTCGCAGATCCGCAATGAGCGGCGCCCCGGCTCCCGGTACGCCGATCTGGTGAACTGCCGCAACGAGGTGGCCGAGGCAGAGGCGATGATGCGCCGCTCGGGCATTCGCTGGCTGTCCACCACCACCAAGAGCATCGAGGAGATCGCGACCACCATCCTGCAGGAGGTGCGGCCGGAACGGCTGCAGTACTGACCGCCCCTGCATCAAAACAAAAGCGCCCCGAAAGGCGCTTTGTTTTTAATAGCTATCAGCGCTTGACTGGTAAGCGCTAGAGGCCAATTTGGCTTAGATATCAGTGGCGAATCAGGTGGTCGAAGGCCGACAAGGCCGCCGTCGCGCCCGCCCCTGCGGCGATGATGATCTGCTTGTATGGCACGTTGGTGCAGTCTCCCGCGGCGAACACGCCCGGCACGTTGGTGTGGCCCCGGGCGTCGATGATGATCTCGCCAAAGCGCGTCAGGTCCACCGTGCCCTTGAGCCAGTCGGTGTTGGGCAACAGACCGATCTGCACGAAGATGCCCTCGACCGCCACGGTCTTGGCCTCGTCCGTCGTGCGGTCCTTGTAGGTCAGGCCGGTGACCTTGCTGCCGTCGCCATTCACTTCCGTGGTCTGGGCGTTCAGGATGACCGTCACGTTGGGCAGGCTGCGCAGCTTTTTCTGCAGCACGCCATCGGCCTTCAATTCGCTGGCGAACTCCAGCACCGTCACGCTCTTAACGATGCCGGCCAGGTCGATCGCGGCCTCTACGCCCGAGTTGCCGCCGCCGATGACCGCCACGTCCTTGCCCTTGAACAGCGGGCCGTCGCAGTGCGGGCAGTACGTCACGCCCTTGGTGCGGTACTGCTCCTCGCCCGGCACGTTCATGTTGCGCCAACGCGCGCCGGTCGACAGGATCACGGTCTTGCTCTTGAGCGTTGCGCCGTTGTCGAGTTCGATTTCCACCAGGCCGCCTTCCGTTGCGGCGGGCTTCAGCGCCTTGGCGCGCTGCAGGTTCATCACCTCGACGTCGTAGTCGTTCACGTGCTGCTCCAGCGCGATGGCGAATTTGGGGCCTTCGGTCTTGCTCACCGAGATGTAGTTCTCGATGTCCACGGTATCCAGCACCTGGCCGCCGAAGCGCTCGGCCGCCACGCCGGTACGAATGCCCTTGCGCGCCGCATACACGGCGGCCGCGGCACCGGCGGGACCACCGCCGACCACCAGCACGTCGAACGGCTCCATGGCGTTGAGCTTGGCGGCCACGCGGGCATGCGCACCGCTGTCGATCTTGGCGACGATCTCCGCCAGCTCCATGCGGCCCTGGCCGAAATTCTTGCCGTTCAGGAACACCGTGGGCACGCCCATGATCTGGCGTTCCTTGATCTCGTCCTGGAACACGGCGCCGTCGATGGCCGTGTGCGTGATGCGCGGGTTGAGCACGCTCATCAGGTTCAGCGCCTGGACCACGTCGGGGCAGTTGTGGCAGGACAGCGAGTAGTACGTCTCGAAATGGAAGTCGCCGTCCAGGCCCTTGACCTGCTCCAGCAGGTCCGCCGATTCCTTGGAGGGATGGCCGCCCACCTGCAGCAGCGCCAGCACCAGCGAGGTGAACTCATGGCCCAGGGGGACGCCCGCGAAACGCACGCCGGTGTCCACGCCGGGGTTAGTGATCAGGAAGGACGGCTTGCGCACGGGCGCGTCGTTCTTCTCGACCACAGTGATCTTGTCGGAGAGGGAGCGGATCTCCTGGAGCAGTTCCCGCAGCTCTTGGGAAGTGGCGCCATCGTCCAGCGTGGCGACCAGCTCCACCGGGCGCTGCAGGCGCTCCAGATAGGCTTTCAATTGGGCTTGGAGGTTGGCGTCGAGCATAGGGTTACTCCTAATCAATCTAGTTATGGGCAAAAAAAACCCGGGCGCCTGGCACCCGGGCGTCTTGGTCAGCCGCCGCGGCGGCTGAACGCGGCTGGTGCCAGCTTAGATCTTGCCGACCAGGTCCAGCGAAGGAGCCAGCGTCTTGGCGCCCTCTTCCCACTTGGCGGGGCACACTTCACCGGGGTGGCTGGCCACGTACTGGGCAGCCTTGACCTTGCGCAGCAGATCGGCGGCGTTGCGGCCGATGCCTTCGGCGGTGATTTCCATCGCCTGGATCACGCCCTGGGGGTCCACGATGAACGTGGCGCGGTCTGCCAGGCCCTGGCCTTCGCGCAGGCAGTCGAAGTTCTGGCTGATTTGCCAGGTGGGGTCGCCCAGCATGGTGTACTTGATCTTGCGGATCGTGTCGGAGGCGTCATGCCATGCCTTGTGCACGAAGTGCGTGTCGGTGGACACGGAGTACACCTCAACACCCAGCTTCTGCAGCTCGTCGTAGTGGTCGGCCACGTCGCCCAGCTCGGTGGGGCACACGAAGGTGAAGTCGGCCGGGTAGAAGAAGAACACGGCCCACTTGCCCAGGACGTCCTTCTCGGTCACTTCGACAAACTTGCCGTTCTTGAAGGCTTGCGTCTTGAAAGGCTTGATAGTGGTGTTAAGCACGGACATTGCTGTTTCCTCTTACTTAGGTTGATGGGCTAGAACAAGACTGAAGTCTAGGCCGGATCGAATGATAAATCCAATAAATTGAACACATCAATTGAATTGACATTGACTATCAACTCATTCATTCGAGAACACGACTCAGCATCACACGCAGGCAAAGCCTGCATGCAGGGGCATTGTCTTGCCCCGTGGTGCCAGGGTCATGACAATGCCCCTTTCTGACTGAAAGGAGAAGCCCCATGAAAGGCGACGCGCAAGTCATCGCACACCTGCAGGCCCAGCTGAAGAATGAGCTCACGGCCATCAACCAGTACTTCCTGCACTACCGCATGCTCAAGCACTGGGGCTTCGACAAGCTGGCCAAGAAAGAATACGACGAGTCCATCGGCGAGATGAGGCACGCCGACCGGCTGATGGACCGCATCTTCATGCTGGACGGCCTGCCCAACCTGCAGGACCTGGCCAAGCTGCAGGTGGGCGAAGACGTACCCGAGATCCTGGAATGCGATTTGCGCGCCGAGCGCGGAGCGCAGGCCACCATCAAGGAAGGCATTGCCTACTGCGAGTCGGTACGCGACTATGTCTCGCGCGAACTGCTGGAAGACATCCTCGAAGACACCGAAGAGCACATCGATTTTCTGGAAACCCAGATCGAACTGGTTGCCAAGGTCGGGCTGCAGAACTACCTGCAGTCCCAGATGGGCGACGCCGACTGAGCCAGGCGCCAGGCGCCTGACACGGTGCCTTTCCCCTGCGCACGACCGCGCGCACTCCATCCAACGGGCTGCGACCCGTTTTTTCATGCCTGTACCGGCGAAACCGCTACCGCAAACACGCGCCACACGCCGACGCCGCTGTAAGGCAAATTCCTACAAAGGCTGCTCATCCGCCAGACGCCACGCAGCGCCGAACCCCGACTTAATTTCTTTTTGCCCCGGTTTCACAATCCATTTCATCGGATCACGCAACACATGCAACGTTATGCAACGCAGTGATCCCCTCTTGGAAAGGATTGCCCCATGACCTCCGAACAACTGCTCGCCGAAATCCGCGAAGCCAACCTCACTTACCTGATGCTGGCGCAGACCCTGATCCGCCAGGACAAGGCCGAAGCGGTGTTCCGTCTGGGGCTGAACGAAGAGGCGGCCGACATTCTGGCATCGCTGTCCGCCGCACAGGTGCTCAAGCTGGCCTCGCGCAACACGCTGCTGTGCAGCTTCCGCGTGGACGACGAACTGGTGTGGAGCCTGCTGACCAGCCACAACACGCCGCGCAAAGCCGCCAGCGAAGCCACCAACACGCTGCACGCCAACATCCTGATGGCCAGCCGCGTCTCCGAAGTGCTCTGAAGTCCCACGCCAGCGTTCCCCTCTTCTTCCGAAAGCCCGCCATGTCCGCACCCGCCAAGAGCGTTCTCAACGAATCCAAGCAAATCGAACGCGCCGCCATGCTGATCGAGATGGGGGCCCGCATGCAGGTGCTGGAGTCCGAGACCACGCTGTCGTACGAGCGCCTGATCCGCCTGTACAAGGAGATTGCGGGCAAGTCGCCGTCCAAGGGACAGCTGCCCTTCTCCACGGACTGGTTCCTCACCTGGCAGGAGAACATCCACAGCTCGCTGTTCCTGAACATCTACGAATACCTGTCCAAGGGCGTGAGCCTGGACGCGGTGGAGCTGCTCACCAAGGCCTATCGCCTCTACAACGAGCAGGTGGCCGCGGCGCAGATCGACCCGCTGCTGTCCTTCACGCGCGCCTGGCGGCTGGTGAAGTTCGTGGATGCCGGCATGCTCACGCGCACCAAGTGCTCGCAGTGCGGCGGCCAGTTCGTCACCGAGCTGTACGAGAACCGCCACTACACCTGCGGCCTGTGCAACCCGCCCGCACGTGCCGGAAAGAGCAAGAGCGCTGGCGCACTCACGCTGCACTAATTCAAGTCAAAATGGCTTCCAGCGCTTACCCATCAAGCGCTAACAGCTATTAAATAAATAGCGTAACGGCGCGGCAATGGGCTACCGGCCCGCCAGCAGACCGCGCACGTTGGCATCCATGGGCAGTGCATAGTCGTGCGCCGCCAGCACCGCGTTGCCCGCGCCCACCAGCTTCAGGCTCACGTAAACCGCCTGCGGCGCCACCGCGTAGGTGCCCACCAGCACGGCCTGCGCCGCCTGGGCGCGCGCCACCTCCTGTGCGTGCCGCGACAGCAGCAGCTCGCCCTGGCCGGGGCGCATCGCCAGGGTCTCGCGCATGCGCAACTCGGTCACGCGCAAACCGCGCTGGGCCAGCCGGCCCGCCAGTTGCTCGGCCACCAAGCGCCCCAGGCGCGAAGATTCATCCAACCGGTCCAACTGCACCACCGTTCCCACCAGCACGGGGGCGCCGGGGTCCAGCGGCACTTGCAGCAACAGCGCATCCGCGGCGCCGTGGTTGCTGGCCATCAGGTCCACGGGGTCGCTGCTGACCGCAGCGCCGTAGTAGTAGCGTGCGCAGCCCGGCAGGGCCAATGCGCTGGCGGTCAGCACCGCTGCCAGCAGCACGCGCCGCTGTATTCCAATGCGTTGCGTCATGCGGTCTCCCTCCTTCATGGCACGACCCGCCACGTCGTGAGGGGCCCCGGCGCCGCAGCGGGGCGCTGGTACAGCGGTGCGTCCGGCTGCGCGATCGTGTACACGTCAGATGTGCGCACCAGCACCCGGCCCTCGCTTTCCAGCGACGTGACGACCAGCACCTCGGTGCGCATCGGCACACTCGCGTCCGCATACGTTGCGTTGCGCTGCACGTACACACCTTCGGCCAGGCGCTGCAACGGCGCCGCGGACGCCGCACCCGCGTGGTGCTGCACCAGCTGGGTGCTGGCCCGCAACCGCAGGGCTGCGGGTTCGGTGGTCACGGCGATGCCCCGCTCCACCAAATGCGTGACCAGCAACTCGCGAAAGCCGCGCTGAAAGTCGGAGGCTTGGGGGGCCATCTCCACATGGATCGGGTGCTGCCCCGCGGGCCATCCACGCAGCCGATCGGCCACATGCGCCGCCACGTCGGCAGCCAGCACGTCCCATTGGCGGACTGCGTTCACCGCCTGTTGCTCCGTGGGCGCGTGCGCCCCCTCCGGCGTCGCGCCGTGCGGCGCCGTTGGCAGGGGCGCGCAGCCGGCCGCCAGCCCGGCCAGGACGCAGAAGGCCAAAACCCGGTTTCTCATGATCGAAGAATATGTATTGCGTGACGACCGGCCATGCTAGCCGGTGCGCCTGCGCGCCAAGGGTGGAACAAGAGGGGCTTTGCGGGCCAGATCAGCCTCAGGCCGCCGCGCCCTGCCCGGCAAGCGAGCGCACCGCGGCCCGCAGCGGCGCCACCTGCCGGCACACCAGCGCCAACTGGGCCTGCACGAGCGACAGGCCGTCGCCGGAGGCATCGGCCGCCTGCTCCAGCGCCAGCGCCAACCCCTCGGCAGCGCCATCCTCCTGCGCCAGCGCATGCCGCCCGCGCAGCGCCTGGGCCATCTGCTCGATCTGGTTCGCGGCCTCACGGGCGGCGCGCTCTGCCAACGAATCGGCCGCCACGTCGGCCGGCAGACCGCGGTGCGCACCCAAGGCCGACAGATAGCTCAACAGCGTGTGCGAGAGCACCAGCAACTGCAGGCCCACGCGCGCGTGGCGGCGCACCCAGCGCGGCTCCAGCAGCATGTGCGACAGGGCGGCGGACAGGGCCGCATCGGCGTTGTGCGCCACGCGGCGCGCCAGGCGGTAGTCCAGGTCGTCGTCCTTGCCCGTGGCGTACTGCGACATGATCTCGCGCAGGTACAGCGCATGGGCCTCCAGCGCCTCGGCTGCCACGGCACCCAGGCGCTTGCCCTGCCAGTCAGGCAATACCAGAAACATGGCGGCCGCCGCGATGAGACTGCCGATCACCGTGTCCAGCAGGCGCGGCAGGATGAGCGTGTAGCCTTCGCCCGTGGTCTGGTTGAAGCACAGCAGCACCATCAGCGTGATGGCCGCCGTGGCCAGCAGGTAGCGCTGGGTGCGCGTAAGGAAGAACAGCACCCCCGCCGCCACGGCCAAGAGCGCCTGCAGGGTCGGGCTGGGGAACAGCTCCAGCAACGCCCAGCCCGCCACCAGCCCCAGCGCGGTGCCCAGCACGCGCCGCGCCACGCGGGACACGGTGGCCCCATAGGTCGGCTGGCAGACGAACAGCGTGGTCAGCAGGATCCAGTAACCGTGCCTGGGGTCCGTGAGCTGCATGGCGGCATACCCCGCGGCCAGCGCCAGCGTGAGGCGCACCGCATGCCGAAACAGCACCGAGCGCGCATGCAGCTGCGCACGCACGCGGCCCCACGCATCGGCCAGCGAGCGCGGTGTGCGGTCGAACAATGCGATGTCCCCCAGCACCGCGTTTTGCATGGGCAGCGTGGCGGTGGTGAGTTGCGCGTCCAGCGTGCTGAGGTTGCGCGCCAGCGCGCGCAGCGAGCGCAGCGGGCGCTGCCAGGCGCTCTGGCCCTGGCGCTCCAGGTAGGTGATGGAATCATGCAGGTCTGCCAGCGCCTGCGCATGCCCCGCATCGCGTACCAGCGGGCGGCGCCGGCGCAGTGCTTCACCCAGTTGCGTGCAGGCCATGCCCTGCAGCGTGAGGACGCGCTGGCAGCGGTACAGCACATCGCTGTGAAAGAGCACGTCCGCCCATTCGTTGTAGTGGTAGTGCGAGGAGCTCGCGCGCTCGTGAATATCCTGGGCGATGAAATACAGGTTGAGCAGCTGCAGCAGCCGGCCCTGGGGCGGCTGCGCGTCCATGCGGCTGAACAGGCTTTCCTTGGCGCTGTTGAGCGCCGCCACCACGCGCGCATTGGTCTGTGCCAGCGCCAGCCGCCTTTGCTGCACATCCACGCCGCGCACGGGCTCGAAGACGCTGGCCTTGAGCCGCAGGTAGGCGCCCAGCTCCTCGTACAGCGCGGCCATGCCATGCCGCAGGGGCAACAACGGCGTGAGCACACACCACGCCAGCGACAGCAGCCCGTACCACCCCGCGCCCGCCAGCAGCAGCGCAGGCATGCGCCACCAGGGCTGCGTGTCGCCCGCACCCTGGGGCACGCTGAGTGCCGCATACAGCGCCAGGATCACCGTGGCCGAAGCGATCGCGCGGTAGCGCCCGCCGACCGCGCCCAGCAATGTGAAGACGAAGCTGCACACCAGCAGCACCACCAGGAACCACAGCGGCTGGTCCACGAGCGCCGCCACCGGGAAGGCCACCAGCGCGAAGCACGCCAGTGTGACCAGCAGCGCCTTCAGGCGGCCGCGCCAGCTGTCATCCGTCTCGGCCAGCGCAGACGCGAGCACGCCCAGGAACAGCGGCACCACCAGCTCCACCTGGTGCGTGCCCCAGCTCCAGGCCATGGCGCCGCCCAGCGCGAGCAGCACGCGCAGGCCGTAAGCCCAGGCGACCTGCGCGCCCAGGCGTTGCAGCCACTGCGCCGTGATGCCGTCTACCACGCCCGTACCTCAGCCCGTGTTGCGCAGCCCCGCGGCAATGCCGTTGATGGAGATGTGAATGCCAGTCTGCACGCGCTCGTCGCCCTGGCCCGCGCGCCAGCGGCGCACCAGCTCCACCTGCAGGTGGTGCAGGGGGTCGATGTAGGGGAAGCGGTGCCGTATGGAGCGCGCCAGCGCCGTGTTGGCCGCCAGGCGCTGCTTTTCCCCTGTGATGCGCGTGAGCGCGTCGGCCGTGCGCTGCCATTCGGCCTCGATCACACCGAACACCTTTTTGCGCAGGCGCGCATCGGCCACCAGCTCGCTGTAGCGCGAGGCCAGCGCCAGGTCGCTCTTGGCCAGCACCATGTCCATGTTGGACAGCAGCGTGCGAAAAAACGGCCACTGCCGGTACATCTTCTGCAACAGCGCCAGCTGGGCCTTGGGGTCCTTGCCCGGTGCATGCGTGAAGGCATCCACCGCCGCGCCGAAGCCAAACCATCCCGGCAGCGTGAGGCGGCACTGGCCCCAGCTGAAGCCCCAGGGAATGGCGCGCAGATCCTCGATCTGCTGGCTGGCCTTGCGGCTGGCCGGGCGCGAGCCGATGTTGAGCTCGGCAATCTCGCGGATCGGCGTGGAATTGAAGAAGTAATCGGTGAAGCCCGGCGTCTCGTACACCAGCGCGCGGTAAGCCTCCATGCTGGCCTGCGAGAGCTGCTCGGCCGCTTCCAGGAAAGCCTTGGTGGCGGACTTGGTGGGTTGCAGCAGCGTGGCTTCCAGCGTGGCGGCCACCAGGGTCTCCAGATTACGTCGGCCGATCTCGGGGTTGGCGTACTTGGAGGCGATCACCTCGCCCTGCTCGGTCAGGCGGATCTGCCCGCGCACGGTGCCGGGCGGCTGCGCCAGGATGGCCTGGTAGCTGGGCCCGCCGCCACGCCCCACCGTGCCGCCGCGGCCGTGGAACATGCGCAGTTGGATGGGCGCGCCCGCCTGGGCGGCGTTCATCTCGTCGAACAGCGCCACCAGCGCGATCTCGGCGCGGTACAGCTCCCAGTTGCTGGTGAAAATGCCGCCGTCCTTGTTGCTGTCGCTATAGCCGAGCATGATGTCCTGCTCGGCCCCGCTGGCGCGCACCAACTGCGCGATGCCAGGGATCGCGTAGAACTCGCGCATGATGGGCGCGGCATTGCGCAGGTCCTCGATCGTCTCGAACAGCGGCACCACGATCAGGTCCGCCCTGGCGCCCGTGTCCAGCGTGCCTTGCAACAGGCCCACCTCCTTTTGCAGCAGCAGCACCTCCAGCAGGTCGCTCACCGTCTCGGTGTGGCTGATGATGTAGTGGCGGATGGCGTCGTCGCCATAGCGCTCGCGCATCTGGCGCGCGGTCTCGAAGATGGCGACCTCGCCCGTCGTGTGCTCGGAATACGGCGCCCCCACCACGCGCAGGGGCCGTGCGTCACACAGCAGGCGCAGCAGCAGCGCGCGGCGCGCGGGCTCGGGCAGGGCCTCGTAGTCGGACTCCACCCGGGCGGTGGCCAGCAGTTCGGCCACCACGCGCTCGTGCTGGTCGGAGCTTTGGCGCAGATCCACCGTGGCCAGGTGAAAACCGAACACTTCCACTGCGCGCATCAGCGGGCGCAGGCGTTCGCCCACCAGGGCCGCACCGCGGTGCGAGCGCAGCGAAGCCTCGATCACGCGCAGATCGGCCAGGAAGTCGCCCGCGCTGGCGTACGCATTCTGTGGGGCTACGGCATGGCGTGCAGCCTCGCCGCCCGTCAAATCCCTGAGCGTGGCGGCCAGCCGCGCGTACACGCCCGTGAGTGCGCGGCGGTAGGGTTCGTCGCGGCGGTGCTCGCTGGTGTCGGGCGAGCGTGCGGCGAGCTGCAGCATCTCGGCCGAGACCTGCACCAGGTTGCTGGAGAGCGACAGCTCGCGCCCCAGGTGATGCACCTCGGTCAGGTAGTGGCGCAGCGCCACCTCGGCCTGGCGGCGCAGGGCCAGGACCAGCGTGTCGGCGCTCACGTTGGGGTTGCCGTCGCGGTCGCCACCGATCCACTGGCCCATGCGCAGGAAGCTCGCCACGGGGTGGCTGCCGCCCAGCTCGCGCTCCAGCTCGGCATAGATCTTGGGGATCTCGTGCAGGAAGGTGTATTCGTAGTACGAAAGGGCGTTCTCGATCTCGTCGGCCACGGTGAGCTTGGAGTAGCGCAGCAGCCGCGTCTGCCACAGCTGGGCCACGCGCGCGCGCAGCTGGGCCTCGTTGGCGGCCAGCTCGCGCGGGGTGAGCGTGTCCTTCGCGCTGTTGTAGAGCTGGGCGCGCGCCTGGATATCGTCGCGCTGGGTGAGCAGCAGGGCGATCTCGCGCTCCGCGTCCAGGATGCTCTTGCGCTGCACCTCGGTCGGGTGGGCCGTGAGCACCGGCGCCACATAGCTGGTGGCCAGCGTCTGCGCCACGGTGCGCGGCGCGATGCCGGCCCAGCGCAGGCGCGCCAGCGCAACCTCGATGCTGCCCTCCTGCGCGCTGCCCGCGCGCTCGTGCACGGCGCGGCGGCGGATGTGGTGGCGGTCCTCGGCCAGGTTGGCCAGGTGGCTGAAGTACGTGAAGGCGCGGATCACGCTCACCGTCTGGTCGCCCGTCAGGCCCTTGAGCAGCTTCTTCAGCGCCTTGTCGGCCTCGTGATCCGCGTCGCGCCGGAAGGCCACTGACAGCTTGCGGACCTGCTCCACCAGGTCATAGGCGGCCACGCCTTCCTGTTCGCGGATCACGTCGCCCAGGATGCGCCCCAGCAGGCGGATGTCCTGGATCAGCGGCAGGTCCTTGTCGGTCTTGCGGGCGGGCGCCGACGCCGCGGCGGCGTCGGTCTTGCGGGCGGGGGCGGTCATGCGCAAAGGTCTCCTGGCGCGCCGATGGGATGGTTGATGGAATGGCGCGGCTGTTGCAGCGCAGCATGCTAGCATTCCCCGCTGCCCCGCCGCCGTGCCTGCGGGGGCCGAGACAGACGCCGCAATGACCACTCCCTCCCCCTCGCTTCCTTCCATCGTGATCGCCACGCGCGAAAGCCAACTCGCGCTCTGGCAGGCCGAGCATGTGCAGTCCTTGCTGCGCGCGCGCGGCCATGCCGTCGCGCTGCTGGGCATGACCACGCGCGGCGACCAGATCCTGGACCGCACGCTGTCCAAGGTGGGCGGCAAGGGCCTGTTCGTGAAGGAGCTGGAAGTGGCGTTGGAGGAAGGCCGCGCCGACATCGCGGTGCATTCGCTCAAGGACGTTCCCATGGAGCTGCCCCAGGGCTTCGCCCTGGCCTGTGTGATGGAGCGCGAGGACCCGCGCGACGCCTTCGTGTCGCCCGGCTACGCATCGCTGGACGAGCTGCCCCACGGGGCGGTGGTGGGCACGTCCAGCCTGCGCCGCCAGGTGCTGCTGCAAGCGCTGCGCCCCGACCTGCAGATCGAGCCGCTGCGCGGCAACGTGCAGACGCGCTTGCGCAAGCTGGACGAGGGCCAGTACGCGGCCATCGTGCTCGCGGCCGCAGGCCTGAAGCGCCTGGGCCTGCACGAGCGCATCCGCGCCGTGTTCACGCCCGAGCAGATGCTGCCCGCCGCCGGCCAGGGCGCGTTGGGCATCGAGATCCGCGGCGACCGCCACGACCTGCGCGAGGCGCTGGCGCCGCTGGCCCATGAGCGCACCTGGCTCACGGTGACGGCCGAGCGTGCCGTGAGCCGCGCCATGGGGGGGAGCTGCTCCATGCCGCTGGCCGCGCATGGCCAGTGGGACGGCGACACGCTCTCGCTGCGCGCCGCCTGGGGCGACGTCGCGGCCCGGGTGCCGCTGGTACGCGCCGAGGGCGCGGCCCCCGTGCATACGCTGGAGCAGGCCGATGCGCTGGGACTGGCCGTCGCCGCACAGCTGCGCACTGCGGGCGCGGTGGGAGCGCTCTGACCTTGCCCGTGCAGCCGCCCCGGGCCATCGTCACGCGCCCCGCGCGCGAGGCCACGCAGTGGGCCGCCGATCTGCAGGCGCGCGGCATCGCCGCGCTGGCGCTGCCACTCATCGCCATCGGCCCGGTGACCAACCCGGCTCTGCGCAAGGAACTGCAACAGGCCCGCGCACGGATGGACCGCTACTGCGCGGTGATGTTCGTGAGCGGCAACGCGGCGCAGTATTTCTTTGAATCAAATATGCCTCTAGCGCTTTCTGAACAAGCGTTAGCAGCTATCAAAACGAGAGTATGGGCTCCCGGCCCCGGCACCGTGGCAGCACTCGTGCAGGCCGGGGTTGCGCCCGAGCGCATTGACGCTCCCGGCGCCGACGCCGCGCAGTTTGACTCCGAGGCCCTGTGGCAGGTGGTCGCGCCACAGATCGGCCCGGGCGACCGCGTGCTCATCGTGCGTGGAGCCAACGCCCCCACGGCCGAAGGCGGCAACGGGCGCGAATGGCTGGCCCGGCAGATTGCCGCTGCGGGTGGCGCGGTGGACTTCGTCGCCGCGTACGAGCGCGGCGCACCCTGCCTCGACGCCCAGCAACTGGTGCTGGCGCAAGCAGCCGCCAGCGACGGCTCGGTCTGGCTGCTGAGCAGTTCCGAGGCCATCGCCAACCTGCGTGCTGTGTTGCCCGCGCAACACTGGGGCATGGCCCGCGCCCTGACCACCCACCCGCGTATCGCACAGGCCGCACGTACGGCCGGCTTTGGCAGCGTGCACGAATGCCGTCCGGCGTTCGATGAAGTGGCAGCCTCGATAGAATCGCTTTATGAGCAATGAGTCCTCATCCGGGCTGCCCGCACCGGCGCCCGCCGCTCCCCGGCCCGCCGCGGCCCACGGCGGCCGCGCGACCCTGTTCGCGCTGAGCGCCATCGCCATTGCCGCGCTGGCCAGTTCGGTGATGCTGTGGCAGCGGCTGTCGTCCATCCAAGAGCAGTTGGCACGCCAGTCGGCCGACTCCGGCGCCCAGGCCATCGAGGCGCGCACCATGGCCCAGCAAGCGCAGGAACTGGCGCGCGAGACCTCCACGCGCCTGGCCGTGGCCGAAGCCCGCGTGAGCGAAGTCGCGCTGCAGCGCAGCCAGCTGGAAGAACTCATGCAAAGCCTCTCGCGCACGCGCGACGAGAACCTGGTGGTGGACGTGGAAGCCGCCATCCGCCTGGCGCAGCAGCAGGCCCAACTCACGGGCAGCCTGCAGCCCCTGGTGGCCGCGCTCAAGAGCGCGAGCCAGCGCGTGGAGCGCGCATCGCAGCCGCGCCTGGCGCCCGTGCTGCGCGCCATGGGCCATGACCTGGAGCGCCTGGAGCGCGCCAACGTCATCGACACTGCGGGTCTGCTCGGCCGCCTGGACGACCTGGTGCGCCAGGTGGACGAGCTGCCCCTGCTAGGCAGCGTGGCCCAAGCAGCCAACATGCGCCGCCCGGCGGGCGAGGCGACGGCGCCCGCCCCCGCCGCGAGCACCGCCAGCCAGCCCCGCTGGCAAGCCACGCTGCACCGCACCTGGGAAGGCGTGCGCGACGAGGTGCGCGGCCTGG
The DNA here is from genome assembly GCF_002214645.1 of Diaphorobacter nitroreducens. Lineage (NCBI taxonomy): Bacteria > Pseudomonadati > Pseudomonadota > Betaproteobacteria > Burkholderiales > Comamonadaceae > Diaphorobacter > Diaphorobacter nitroreducens. The sequence continues at coordinate 399,889 of NZ_CP016278.1, read as the reverse complement.
TGCGCGTGAGCCGCATCGACCATCCCGACGCCATCCTGCTCGCCCCCGACCAGGCCTTCTTCCTGCGCGAGAACCTCAAGCTCAAGCTGCTCAATGCACGGCTGGGCCTGCTGGCGCGTCGCATGGACTCGGCGCGCGCCGACCTGGCCGGCGCCTACAGCGCGCTGGGCAAGTACTTCGATCCTGCCTCGCGCCGCACGCAGAACGCCATCGCGGCCCTGCAGCAGCTGCAGGCGCACATGAAGACCGTCGAAATGCCCGCGCTGGAGGACACCTTCGCCGCGCTGGCCACGGCCGCGGCCGGCCGTTGACCCGCCCCTAGGACACTCTGCCCATGCGCGCAGCACTCTGGTTCCTGGCCCTGTTCGGTGTGGCCGTTGCCGTCGCCCTGTTTGCGGGCAACAACCAGGGCACGGTCACGCTGTTCTGGCCGCCCTACCGCATCGACCTGTCCCTCAACATGGTGCTGATGCTGCTGTTCGGCGGCTTCACGCTGCTGTACGCAGCGCTGCGCGCCCTGGCGGCGCTGCTGGAGCTACCCATGCAGGCGCGCCGCTGGCGCCTGCTGCAAAAGGAGCGTGCCATGCACGGTGCGCTGCTGGATGCGCTGTCGCAGATGCTGGGAGGGCGCTTCCTGCGCGCCCGCAAGTCCGCGGAATCCGCGATCGCGCAGGAGCGCGCCCTCGAAGACGCCAAGGAAGCCCTGCCCCATGGCCGTCGGCTGCGCACGCTGGCCCACATGGTGGCCGCGGAAAGCTCGCATGCGCTGCAGGACCGTGCCACGCGGGAAGCACACTTGCAGCAAGCGCTGGACAACATTCCCGATCGTGCGGGCGCCATCGAGCAGGAATTGCGCGAGGGCGCGCAGCTGCGCGCTGCACGCTGGTCGCTGGACGAGCGCGACGCCACCACCGCGCTGGAGCGCCTTTCCGTCCTGCCGGCCGGCACGGCGCGCCGCACGCTGGCACTGCGCGCCAAACTCAAGGCATCGCGCCTGTCGCACCAGACCGAGCAGGCGCTGGAAACCGCCCGTCTGCTGGGCAAGCACCACGCCTTTTCGCCGGCCGCCGCCGAGAGCATCGTGCGCGGCCTGGCAATGGAACTGATCAACGGCGCCTACGACCCGGCCCAACTGCAGCGCATCTGGCTGGGGCTGGAGCCCCATGAGCGCGCCATGCCCGAGATTGCCGTGCATGCGGCGCAGCGCCTGGGCCAGTTGGGCGGCGATGCGATGCAGGTGCGCGCATGGCTTCTGCCGGTGTGGGAACGCATGACGGACCCCGCTCAGCCCCCGCTGCCCGATGCCCAGGTGCTCAAGCTGGTGCGCGCGCTCGAGGGCAGCCTGCAGGCGCTGGATGCCAACTGGCTGGCGCGCATCGAGTCCGCCCAGCAGGCGGCTCCGCGCAACGCGCGTCTGCAATACCTGTCGGCCAAGGCCTGCCTGCAGCGCAACCTGTGGGGCAAGGCCCAGCAACTCTTCACCCAGGCCGCTCAGCAGCTTCCCGATGCGTCGCTGCGCGCCAGCGCTTGGCGCCATCTTGCCGAGCTGGCCGAGCAGCGCGGCGACGCAGAGGCCGCCGCGGATGCCTGGAAGAAAGCCGCCCAGGCGAACGCCTGAGCACCACTCCCTCTTTCCCGTTTGAGGCCACCGGCCGCCTTTGCCGCGGCGGCTGCGCCATGCCTGCTGGACAGCGGTTCTTCAAATTCACTTAACGCAAATCAATTACGAATAGTAGAATTTCAGGCACTTCTTCATACCAGCATGCGCCCTGGCGCCCTATCCCGGAGACAACGCCATGACTGCTCCCCACGACACCCTCCCGCCCCCCGCCGCCATCCAGCAGCTGCACCACTACGCCTACAAGGCGCGCGACGCGGAGGAGACGCGCCACTTCTACGAGGACATCCTGGGCCTGCCGCTGTACCACATCATCCAGAGCGACTACGTGCCCAGCACGGGCGAGTACTGCCCCTACACCCACTTCTTCTTCCGGCTGCAGGACGGCTCGTTCATCGCGTTCTTCGACCTGGGCGACGACGTGAAGCCCGAGCCCTCGCCCAACACCCCCCCGTGGGTCAACCACATCGCCTTCCGCGTGAACACCGTGCAAGAGCTGGAGGACACCAAAACCCGTCTGCAGGCACACGGTGTGCAGGTGCTCGGAGTGACCGACCACCACATCTTCAAGAGCATCTACTTCTTCGACCCCAACGGCATCCGGCTGGAGCTGTCGGCCCAACTGGCCGACACCGCGCAGATGCAGCGCGAAAGCACCACCGCCCACGCCCGGCTGGCCGAGTGGACGGCGCGCAAGGAGCAATGGCGCAAGGAACGCGCCGGCGGCCATGCCAGCGCGCCACTCAAACCCCAGACCAACGACCGCCCCGAATTCGTGCCCACCACAGGGTCTGAGTAAAAATCGCCTCCAGCGCTTATCCAGCAAGCGCAAGCAGCTATCAGTATGGAAGCATGGCGGTAACCGAATAAAATGCCCCCATCCTCCGAATCACTGCCCAGGCGGCATCCCACGGGATGCCGTTTTTCATTGCCATGAGCGACACGATCGAACAACCCGGCCTGAACAGCCTCTCCAAGTCCTTTGAGCCCGCCGCCCTGGAGGCCCACTGGGGCCCCGAATGGGAAAAGCGCGGCTACGGCGTGGCAGGCTACCGCGGCACGGGCGCGGCGCAGGCCGGGCAGCCGGCATTCGCCATCCAGTTGCCTCCGCCCAACGTGACGGGCACGCTGCACATGGGCCATGCGTTCAACCAGACCATCATGGACAGCCTGACGCGCTACCACCGCATGTTGGGGCACAACACCGTCTGGGTGCCGGGCACCGACCACGCGGGCATTGCCACACAAATCGTCGTCGAGCGCCAGCTGCAAGAGCAAGGCGTGAGCCGCCATGACCTGGGCCGCCCCGACTTCGTGAAGAAGGTGTGGGAGTGGAAGGAAAAGAGCGGCAACACCATCACCACCCAGATGCGCCGCCTGGGCGACAGCGTGGACTGGAGCCGCGAGTACTTCACCATGGACGACAAGCTCTCCAAGGTGGTGACCGACACCTTCGTGAAGCTCTACCAGCAGGGCCTGATCTACCGCGGCAAGCGCCTGGTGAACTGGGACCCCAAACTGCAGTCCGCCGTGTCGGACCTGGAAGTGGAGAACGAGGAAAAAGACGGCTCGCTGTGGCACATCGCTTACCCGCTGGCCGACGGCAGCGGCCAGCTGGTGGTGGCCACCACCCGCCCCGAGACCATGCTGGGCGACGTGGCCGTGATGGTCCACCCCGAGGATGAGCGCTACGCGCACCTGATCGGCAAGATGGTCAAGCTGCCGCTGTGCGACCGCGAGATCCCGGTGATTGCCGACGCCTACGTGGACAAGGAGTTCGGCACCGGCGTGGTCAAGGTCACGCCCGCGCACGACAACAACGACTACCAGGTGGGCCAGCGCCACAAGCTGCCCATGATTTGCGTGCTCACCCTGCAGGCCACGGTGAACGAGAACGCCCCCGCCAAGTACCAGGGCATGGACCGCTTCGTGGCGCGCAAGGCCATCGTGGCCGACCTGGAGGCCCAGGGCCTGCTGGTCGAGTCCAAGAAGCACAAGCTGATGGTGCCCATTTGCACCCGCACAGGCCAGGTGATCGAGCCCATGCTGACCGACCAGTGGTTCGTGGCCATGAACAAGGTGGCCCAAGAAGGCACGGGCGACGCCACCGGCAAGAGCATCGCGCAAAAGGCCATCGACGCCGTGGCCAGCGGCCAGGTGCAGTTCGTGCCCGAGAACTGGGTCAACACCTACAACCAGTGGATGAACAACATCCAGGACTGGTGCATCAGCCGCCAGCTGTGGTGGGGCCACCAGATCCCCGCCTGGTACGACGAGGACGGCAATGTGTACGTGGCCCGCAACGAACAAGAGGCCCAGGCCCAGGCCCCCGGCAAGACGCTGACCCGCGATGCGGACGTGCTCGACACCTGGTACTCCAGCGCCCTGGTGCCCTTCAGCACCATGGGCTGGCCGCACCAGACCAACGCTGCCACCGACGACTACAACCTGTACCTGCCCAGCAGCGTGCTGGTCACGGGCTACGACATCATCTTCTTCTGGGTCGCCCGGATGATCATGATGACCACGCACTTCACCGGGCGCGTGCCGTTCAAGCATGTCTACATCCACGGCCTGGTGCTGGACGCGCAGGGCAAGAAGATGAGCAAGTCCGAGGGCAACGTGCTCGACCCGGTGGACCTGATCGACGGCATTGCGCTGGAGCCGCTGCTGGACAAACGCACCCAGGGCCTGCGCCGCCCCGAGACCGCGCCCAAGGTGCGCCAGAACACGCAAAAGGAATTCCCCGAGGGCATTCCCGCCTATGGCGCCGACGCGCTGCGCTTCACCTTCGCCGCGCTGGCGTCGCTGGGCCGCAGCATCAACTTCGACAGCAAGCGCTGCGAGGGCTACCGCAACTTCTGCAACAAGCTGTGGAACGCCAGCCGCTTCGTGCTGATGAACTGCGAGGGCTACGACTGCGGCATGGACACCGCGCAGGGCTGCACTGAAAGCTACCTGCGCTTCAGCCAGGCCGACCGCTGGATCGTCTCGCAGCTGCAACAGGTAGAGGCCGAAGTGGCCAAGGGCTTCGCCGAGTTCCGCTTGGACAACGTGGCCAACACCCTCTACGACTTCGTCTGGAACGAGTTCTGCGACTGGTACCTGGAAATCGCCAAGGTGCAGATCCAGACTGGCAACGAAGCGCAGCAGCGCGCCACGCGCCGCACGCTGATCCGTGTGCTGGAGGCCATCCTGCGCCTGGCGCACCCCGTCATCCCCTTTGTCACCGAAGCGCTGTGGCAGGTAGTGGCCCCGCTCGCGGGCCTGAAGGGCGACTCCATTGCCATCGCCGCCTATCCGCAGTCCCAGCCCGAGAAAATCGACGAGGGCTCCATCGCCTACGTGGCGCGCATCAAGCAGGTGGTGGACGCCTGCCGCACGCTGCGCGGCGAGATGGGCGTGTCGCCCGCACAGCGCCTGCCGCTGCTGGTGGCGGGCGACGCGGACTTCATGCGCGACATCGCCCCGGTGCTGCAGAACCTGGCCAAGCTCAGCGAGGTGAAGGTGTTCGACGACGAGGCCGCCTGGGCCCAGGCCGCGCAAAGCGCGCCCGTGGCCGTGGTGGGCGACGCCCGCCTGGCGCTGTTCGTGGAGATCGACGTCGCTGCTGAAAAGGCCCGCCTGTCCAAGGAGGCCGCGCGCCTGTCCGGCGAAATCGCCAAGGCCAACGGCAAACTGGGCAACGAGGCTTTCGTGGCCAAGGCCCCGCCGGCCGTGATCGAGCAGGAAAAGAAGCGCGTGGCCGACTTCGGGGCCACGCTGGCGCGCATCCAGGAGCAGCTCGCGCGCCTGGGCTAAGATCAGCCCGATCACCGGACAAGGGCGCTGCAGGCGCCCTTGTTTTTACCCGGCACCCTTTTTCATGAGGCACCCGACTTGAACGCACCCACCCGTGTCCGCAAGGCCGTCTTTCCCGTCGCGGGGCTTGGCACCCGCTTCCTGCCCGCCACCAAGGCATCGCCCAAGGAGATGCTGCCGGTGGTGGACAAGCCCCTGATCCAGTACGCCGTCGAGGAGGCCTACGAGGCCGGCATCCGCGACATGGTGTTCGTCACCGGCCGCAGCAAGCGCGCGATCGAGGACCATTTCGATACCGCGTACGAGCTGGAGAACGAGCTGGAGAACGCCGGCAAGCGCGAGATGCTCGCGCTGGTGCGCAGCATCGCGCCCGACGACATGAACTGCCTGTTTGTGCGCCAGCCACGCTCGCTGGGCCTGGGCCATGCCGTGCTGTGCGCCGAGCCCCTGGTGGGCAACGAGCCCTTTGCCGTCATCCTGGCCGACGACCTGATGACCGGCGAGCCCGGCGGCCCCGGCGTGATGGCGCAAATGACGGCCGCTTTCGCCAAGCAGGGGCGCTCGCTGCTGGCCGTGCAGGAAGTCCCGCTGGAGCACACCAAGCGCTACGGCATCGTCAAGGGCGAGAGCGCCGGCGGCGCGCTGATCCGCGTCGACGAGATCGTGGAGAAGCCCGCACCCGAAAAGGCACCGTCGCGCATGGGCGTGGCCGGCCGCTATGTGCTCACGCCGCGCATCTTCGAAGAGATCCGCAACCAGCCGCAGGGCGTGGGCGGCGAGATCCAACTCACCGATGCGATCGCGCGCCTGATGCAGCACGAGACGGTGTATGCCTACCAGTACGCCGGCAAACGGTACGACTGCGGCAGCAAGGAAGGCTTTTTGGAGGCCACGGTCGAACTGGCACTGCAGCACCCGCAGGTGGGCCCACAGTTCCGCGAATACCTTCAATCCCTGGCGCTGTAACGCACCGCCGGAGCGGTACCCCTGCCTCCCGCCCGGATTCCTATTTTGATAGCTACCAGCGCTTGCCCAACAAGCGCTGGACGGCTATTTAGTCCTTAATCATTCAGCGACGGCGCAGCACGTGGATGAATTCTTCGCCCACGGTCTGTTGCTCAACCAGTTCGTTGCCGGTCTGCCGGGCAAACGCCTGGAAGTCGCGCAGCGAGCCGCTGTCGGTCGCCACCACCTTGAGCAGCTGGCCGCTGGCCATGTCGGCCAAGGCCTTCTTGGCCTTGAGGATGGGCAGGGGGCAGTTCAGGCCCCGGGTGTCGATTTCCTTGTGGATGTCCATTTTTCTCAGTCCTTCGGCGCGTCCAGTCCGCGGCGGCGCTCTGCATTTTCCTCGGCGGTGAAGAACACCGGCTCGTGGCCACGCGAGCGCAGCCAGTCGGCCAGCGCATAGCCTGTGCCCGCGGGCCAGCACTTGAGCTGGTCCGGCTCATAAAAGCGGTGCTCCAGCAGCTCCGGCGACAGGCGCACCTCGCCTTCGGCCTGTACATGGTAGGCGATGATGACCTGGTTCATGCGCATGAACTCATACACGCCCACCAGCTGCACACTGCGCGCGTCCAGGTTGGTTTCTTCCTTGACTTCGCGGGCAATGCCGTCCTCGGGCGTCTCGCCAGCCTCCATGAAACCCGTGATCAGCGCGAACATCTTGGGTGGCCAGAGCGCATTGCGTGCCAGCAGCACGCGGCCGTCCACCTCCACGATGGCCGCCAGCACGGGCGTCGGGTTGTTCCAGTGCGTCCAGCCGCAGGCGGGGCAGCGCAGGCGTTCCTTCTCACCGCTGTCCTCAATGACCACGATGGATGCCAGCGCCGTGGCGCAGTGGGTGCAATAGCGGGTTTCGTACGACATAGCGATGCTCCTCCAGCATGCGCCATGGCAGTCACAGCGCTCCGTAATTGATAGCTGCTCGCGCTTGGCTACCGGGCGCCAGCGGCCTTATTGATGCCCACTGTGATCTTCACGTTCACGCCGGGAAGACGCCGGTGGAGAGGTAGCGGTCGCCCCGGTCGCACACCACGAAAACGATGGTGGCGTTTTCCTCGCGTTGCGCGATCTGCTGCGCCACCCAGCAGGCGCCGGCTGCGGAGATGCCGGCAAAGATGCCCTCTTCGCGCGCCAGGCGCCGTGCCATGTCCTCGGCATCGTCCTGGCTCACCAGCACCAATTCGTCCACCAACTGGGGCTCGTAGATCTTGGGCAGGTATTCCTCGGGCCACTTGCGAATGCCCGGGATACGCGAGCCTTCCTGCGGCTGCGCACCCACGATGCGCACCGCAGGGTTCTTCTCGCGCAGGAAGCGCGCGACGCCCGTGATGGTGCCCGTGGTGCCCATGGCGCTCACGAAATGGGTGATGCGCCCCTCGGTCTGCTCCCACAGTTCGGGGCCGGTGGTCTCGTAGTGGATGCGGGGGTTGTCTGGGTTGGCAAACTGGTCCAGCACCACGCCCTTACCCTGCGCCACCATCTGGTCGGCCAGGTCCCGCGCGTATTCCATCCCCCCGCTCTTGGGCGTGAGAACCAGCTCCGCGCCGAAGGCCTTCATGGTCTGCGCGCGCTCCACGGACAGATCCTCCGGCATGATCAGCACCATGCGGTAGCCCTTGATGGCCGCAGCCATCGCCAGGGCAATGCCGGTGTTGCCCGACGTCGCCTCGATCAGCGTATCGCCGGGTTTGATCTCGCCGCGCTCTTCGGCCCGGCGGATCATCGACAGTGCCGGCCTATCCTTCACCGAACCCGCCGGGTTATTGCCTTCCAGCTTGCCCAGAATGACATTGCCGCGTGCCGCGTTGTCCTGTGCACCGATGCGCTGCAGTGCGACCAGCGGCGTGTGTCCGATCGCGTCTTCAATGGTGGGGTAGGTCTTCATACCGCGTTACTGTGCCATAATTTGCGACTTCGCTTTCGCGCCTGCCCGGGTGGTGAAATTGGTAGACGCAGGGGACTCAAAATCCCCCGCCGCAAGGCGTGCCGGTTCGATTCCGGCCCCGGGCACCACATACAAGGCCGCACAGTTCCCAGAACGTGCGGCCTTTTCTTTTTCCTCCGAAACCCTCGATAGCGTCGTGCAAAGGTGCGGGGGACTGTGCAGCAATCCGGGCCCTAAGACGCCTACTGGTCGGTATCGGGCACATCCACAAGAATTAAGTTTGATTTTTTCATTTCGGCGAGTAATAATCCGCCAACGCGCTACCCACTGCTTGCTTCGATAGCGCCTGCCTGACAGCATCCTGGCTGATGCGCCTTGCGCCGCACTTCTTGCAAAGTGTCGGCCGTCACTCTCCAAAGCAGCAAGCTCATCGCAGACCTTAAACCTCTTACAGGGTCTGCCCCGCCTTTCCTGCGCCGACGCGCGGCAGGTCTTTTCCCCTCTTTTCTCTCCTGGATGGTCGCCTTCGCGATTACATCCTGTCTGTTTGCAATGCTTGATAAACAAAACGCCGAGCGCGTGGGCAACTACGTTGTCACGCCGCTGACCAAAACCACCAATGTCGGTGTTACTGCTTCGGTTTCCATACGCCGGGGAATGTACGACCGCATCTTCCGCTTCCTCCCAAGCTTTCCCTGCGATGCACAAGCAGTCCAGTACGCCTTGGCGCAAGGGCGCCGCATGGTGCTACACAACCAACTGGGCTGATCCTGCTATTGACGGAGGTACCCGTGGCCAAAGAAGAGTTGATTGAAATGCAGGGCAAGGTCGATGAAGTTCTGCCTGACGCCCGTTACCGCGTCACGCTTGACAACGGGCATCAGCTCATCGCGTATACCGGGGGCAAGATGCGTAAGTTCCGCATCCGCATTCTGGCCGGTGACCTGGTGACCCTGGAGATGTCTCCGTACGACCTCAACAAGGGGCGAGTGACATTTCGGCATATCGAGAACCGCACGCGCACCACCCCTCCAGCGCGCCGGCGCCATTGATTTTGGTTCCCCCACTCATTTCCTCTGGGATGCGCTTACAAGCCGTCCCTTCATTTCCCGAAAGAAAGACACTGACATGAACAACCGACTGTACGTGGGCAACTTGGCCTATTCCGTGCGTGATGAATCGCTGCACCAGCAGTTTTCCCAATTTGGTTCCGTCACCTCCGCCAAGGTGATGATGGAGCGCGATACAGGCCGGTCCAAGGGCTTCGGCTTTGTAGAAATGGGCAGCGATTCCGAGGCACAGGATGCCATTAACGGTCTGAACGGCCGATCTGTCGATGGACGTGCACTGACGGTCAACGTCGCACGCCCCATGGAAGCTCGCCCAAGTTTTGGCGGTGGCGCAGACCGTGGTGGCTACCGCGGTGGCCGCTACTGATAGGGCCTTGCCGCGGCAATTGCCTTAGAGTGCTCCGGACCATCCGGGTGAGTCCGTGTTTTGGACGCTGACCACCTCCCGCAGAGCCCTCCGCCGCGTCTTATGCCGTTAACGAGATGGTCGCCCCATCTCCTTCTTGGCCTCGAACACCCCGATAACGAAAGTCGTCGGGGTGTTCGTCTTTGTGGTGGGGGGATATCGTGGCTTCATGGACGTTCATCGGCATGAACCTCTTCCCTTCTCCACCTTAACGGTCGCTAGGGGGTGAACAGCGATGAGGATGCGGCAGGGGTGCCGCGCCAGCCTTGCGCAGCCAGCGCATCAGAGCCCCCAGAACAGGCAGTTTTTCATACAGCTCTTCAGCCGGGTCCCAGTAATCGCGGTGCAGTGTCACGCGGCCTTGGGCATCAAAATGCACCAGGGTCGCGCCGTGGATGCATTGAGACACCTGTGCCCGCCAGCGCTTCAGGCGGAAGTGGAACTCCCATTGCAAAAAGGCCCGCTCGTCCTGCACCAGCCGCTGGGTGACGATAAAGCGCGGCTGCTCCAGGCTCTCGAACATGTGGGCAAAGATGGCACGGATGGCGGGCACGCCGTGCACATCATTGAAGGGGTCCTTGAACCGTGCGTCAAGCGCGTAGTAGTCCTCCAGTAGGGGCAACTGCGCGGGGGTTAGCTGCTCGTAGAGCTGGACCAGCCGGGCGACGCAAGCGTGGGTGTCTATAGGTGGGTGCATACGTCACAGCCCGGTCATACGGTGGACCAGCGGAAAGTACCAGCGGTACGGCAGCACGCGCAGCAGCTTGAGCCACAGCGTGAAGCGGCGTGGAAAATGCAGTTCAAACGCGCCCCTCCCCCAGCCACGCAACATGGCCTGGGCCGCCTGCTCCGGCGTGAGCAGCGCGGGCATGGTGAAGTCGTTCTGGCGCGTCAGGGGCGTATCGACAAAGCCGGGGTTCACCACGCTCACGCCCACGCCCTGCGGGCGCAGATCAAGGAACAGCGTCTCGGCCAGGTTGATGAGGGCCGCCTTGGTCGGTCCGTAGGCCAGGCTCTGCGGCAGACCGCGCCAGCCGGCTACGCTGGCGACCAGGCTCAGGTGGGGCGCACGGCCGGCCTGGGCCGAAGCCAACAGGCCTGGCACCACGGCGGCGAGCACATGCAGCGCGCCCGTCAGGTTGACCTGCTGGTGGCGCAGCAGCTCGGGCAGCGCCAGCGCGTCGGCTCGCATGGGGGTGTAGTGGCCGGCGCAGTAGCACACCAGGTCCAGTGGTGACTCGGTCTGCAGGCGCGCGGCAACGTCCAGGACCGCCTGGGCGTCGGTCACATCCAGCACCACTGCTTGGCTGCCAGGGTGTTCGTGCGCAAACGACGCCAGCAGCGCCTGCTGGCGTGCCGACACGATCACCTGCGCGCCCTGGGCGTGCAATTGCGCTGCGACGGCCCGGCCAATACCGCTGGAGGCGCCCACCAGCCACACGCGCTTGCCGCGCCAGTCAGTGATGGCAGGGTTCAAAGACACAGTGCGGCTCCTTATGTCTTGGTGAACGACAGCAGTACCTCGCCCAGGGTGACGCCAAACTTACTCATCGTGGCCCGATTGAGCATGACTCGGTCATCGACCAGGAACATCCAGTCGTCGAACTGCACTTCATACTCCTTGCCGTCCACCGGCAGGCGCAGCGTGTAGTTCCAGCGGAAAGCATTGCCCGCAGTCTGGCCCTGGGCCTCACCCACCACATCGTCAGCGGTCCCGGTGTAGCGCCCATCGGCATGCTTGGTCAGGCGCCAGATGCGGCGCTGGGTGCTGCCGTCCGAATAGGTGAACGCCTCGTCCAGCACGCCTTGATTGCCCTCCCAGTGGCAATCCATCACCACGGTAAAGCGGCGCACCACCTCGCCGCCTCGCTGCTGAAAAATACCGTGGGCCAGGATGCGGCCGTTGAAGTAGCGGTCCAGCTCCAGCTGTGGACGCTCCTGGGCATAGTCGTTCACCTGGGGGCTGGCACAGCCGGTCAACACGGCAGTGCCCGCGAGCAGTGCCAGCAAGGCGTGGCGGCGGGTGTTCATGGGGTAACTCCTTGGTCATGCAACGGCGGGGAGGGGTGGATCAGCAGGCGGTACAACAAACCTGCCGCCAGAAGCTTGAGGGCGCAAGGCAGCAGCGCGTAAGCCCAAGCGAGGCGCTGCAGCGCGTGGGCGTCCTGGATGCCGGGGCTGTAGCCGAGCCACTGCAGCAACGGCAGCGCCGCGCCTGCGGCCAGGGCCAGATTCAGTTTGGTGGCTAGGTTCCACCACCCCAGGTACGCCCCTTCGCTGCGCCCCTGAGCCCCCTGGCGTTCCACCAAGCGCGCCAGCAAAGCCCCGGGCAAGGCCAGATCCGCCCCCAAGGCGATACCGGACAACGCACAGATCCACCCAAAGGCCGCAATCTGCCCGCTGCCCAGAAGCATCGTCCAGCCAAAACAGGCCACCGCCAGCAGCATGCCGCCCAGCCAGGCACGCTCCAGCCCCCAGCGGCGCACCGCGCGCAACCACCCTGGCATGGACAGCGCCCCGCTGACAAAGTACAGCACCAGAAACAAGGCAATCTGCGCCTGTGTGGCCTGCAGCCGGTCCTGGGCAAAAAACAGCATCAACGCCGCCGGAACTGCGCTGGCAATGCCGTTGCACAAAAACACCGCCAGCAAGCGGCGAAAGGCTGGCTGGCGCAAGGGTTGCCAGACCGTGGCCCAGGCAAAAGCGGCAGACAAATCCCGCTGCGCAGGTGCTGCAGGGCGCGGCGCCCACCACAGGGCCAGCCACCCGGCCAGCAAGCTCAGCGCGAACACCACCAGCATGGGCCCGGCGCCCCAGGCCACCGACAACGCACTGGCCGTGACCACGCCGATCAGCCCCGGACCTTCGCGCCAGGCCACCACACGGCTGCGCTGCAGCGCGTCGCCGCCCAGACGCACGCCCCAGGCCTGGTGCGCAATCACCAACTGGCTGTGCGCCAGGCAGGTCAGCAACAACCCCGCCACCATCCACGCCGCCAACGCCTGCGGTCCTTGCACCGCGGGAAAGAACAGCCCCGACAGCCCCAGCACCTGCACCAAGGCCGAGCCCCCCGCCACCCACAGGACCGCACGCAGCGGGCCTTGGTACAGGCGGTCGCTCAAGCGCCCCAGCAGGGGCTCGGCGGCTGCATCCAGCAGACGCACCAGCATCAGCAAAGCACCCACATTGGCCAACGGCAAAGCCAATTCCGTGGCGTAGTAATGCGGTAACACCACATACAGCGGCAAGGCCACAAAGGCCAGCGGCAGACCGAGCAGGCCATAGGCCGGCCCGGACCACCAACGGGGCAGCGGAACCGCACGCGCAGGGGTAGCCAGCGGAGTCATGGGGCCGCTCCGCCGGGGATGCGGGCCAGCAAGGCACTGCGCAGGCCCGGCTCCGAGGTCTGCGGTGACAACCAGATGCCAAAGAACAGGCGCGCCAGCTCTGCATCGTCAATCGCGGCCAACTCCTGGCTGCCACGCCACAGACGCATGCCCTGGCCCGGCTGGTACAGGCCGGTGAGCCGCTCGCCCGGCTGCACATCGGGAATCACGGCCGCCAGGCGCTGCTGCCAACGCTCGGCCTGTTCAGAAGGCACGCTGGCCTGGCGCTGCATTTCCTCTACCGAGCGCCGGGCAATGGCCGCACCGGTGAAGCCACGGTGGTAGGTCAACTCCAGCGCCAGCGGGTGCGCACCAAAGCGGCTGGCGTCAAAACCAGGCGTGACCCACAGCCGTGCGTCGTAGATGCGCAAGCCCAAAAACCGCATCTGCCCTTCCCCCGCCAGGGTGGCCCCCATGAGGGATTGCCGCACCCAGGCCGGGGCAGCGCCACCGTGCTGTCCGGCCGTGGGGTTGGCCGAAGCCACCGCCAACGCCAAGGCCGCACCGCCTGCAAAAGCCCAGCGCTTCAAGGATGAAATTCGGCTCCAGGGCATATGGGTCAAGCGCTAGCCGCTATCGTTTTAATATGCAACAGAAGCCGCAACATCGCCCCGGAGCCGCAAGGCAGAGGGTGCAGCAGTCACCATGGGGGAAGTGCGGCGCACCACCGACATCGGTGCGCCACCGCCTGCGTCCTGCGCCAAGCGGAACACACTGACGGCCTCGGCCAGTTGCGCAGCCTGCTGCTTCAGGGTCTGTGCAGCCGCGGCGCTTTGCTCCACCATGGCCGCGTTTTGCTGGGTGGCCTGGTCGAGATGGGTCACGGCGTTGCCCACCTGGGCAATACCGTCGGTCTGCTCGGCGGTGGCGGTGCTGATTTCCGCAATCAGGCCTGCCACGCGCTGGGCCTGTTCCACGATGTCGGTCATGGTGGCTCCTGCGTCGCCCACCAGGCGGGCGCCCTCCTCCACCTTGGCCACACTGCCGTCGATCAGTCCTTTGATCTCCTTGGCAGCGTCGGCGCTGCGCTGCGCCAGCGCCCGCACTTCGCCGGCCACCACGGCAAAGCCGCGGCCCTGCTCACCGGCGCGCGCAGCCTCCACGGCGGCGTTGAGCGCCAAAATGTTGGTCTGAAACGCAATCGAGTCGATCACGCCGATGATGTCGGCCATCTTGTGGCTGCTGGCCGTGATCTCCTCCATGGTGCTGACCACTTGGGCCACCACCGCGCCGCCCTTGTGGGCCGCCTGGCTGGCGGAGGCCGCGACCTGGGTGGCCTGGCGGGCCGAGTCGGCGTTGTTCCTCACCGAAGCGGTCATCTGCTCCATGGACGCGGCGGCCTGCTGCAGGTTCGCGGCCTGCTCTTCGGTGCGCTGCAGCAGCCCGGCGTTGCCGCCGGCAATCTCCTCAGAACCCACGGTGACGGCGTTCGACGCCTGGCGCACCTGGCCTACCACGCGCGCCAGACTGGCCTGCATCGCCCCCAGCGATGCCAGCACACTCCCCGGCTGCGCCTGGGCAGCGCCCGTCACCGGCCGCAGGTTGCCCTGCGCCACGAGGCTGGCCACGTCGGCCAGCGCTGCGGGTTCGGCCCCGAGCTGACGCACGATGCTGCGCGCCACGCTCCAGGCCACCGCCACGCTGAGCACCAACGCCAGCAGCAGCGCCGAGAACATCACGCCGAGGAAGCTGCCCGCCTCGTCCATGGCGCCCTGGTTGGTCGCCTGGATGCGCGCTTCCTTGAAGTCGATGAGCTTGTTGATGGTTGCAAGCCACTGCACGTATTGCGGCTTGGCCTGCGTCCACAGGGTTTGCGCCGCAGCGGCGTCGCCCGCCTGCACCTGGGCAATGATGGCCTGAGTGGTGGCCACGGCCTTGGATTCAGCGCTGCGAATATCGGCATACAGCTGCCCCAGTTCAGGGGCCGCGCCTTTGCGGGTGATGAGCTTTTCCAGCGGCGCAGCCGACTGGGCGTAAAAGTCCGCCAGCGCAGCGATGGTGGCGATCTCCCGGTCGCGCTCGGCGGGGGACGGACTCAGCACCACGTCGCGCACGGCGATGGAGCGGTCATGGGCCGAACCACGGAAGTTGATGGCGTAGCGCTGCACCTGCACGTGGATGTCGTTGTTGGCTCGCAGCGCCTGGTCAATGCGGTTCACCTTCACCAGGGCGATACCCGTCAGCACCACCAAAAGGACCAGGATCAATCCGAACCCCGCGTACAAGCGGGCGGCGACCGTCATTCGAGATAAGAACATGATGATTTTCTTGTTGAAAAAAGGGGGCCGTACGGGGCCATGAAAAGCGGGGATCGTTGCCCGTGAGGGGCGCTTCAGTCCTTCACCAGCGTGTACTGCACGACGTCGATGCTGCGTGCGTCGAATGCGGCCTCGCAGTACGCCAGATAGAACTCCCAGGTGCGCTGGAAAGACGCATCAAATCCCTGGGCCTGTACCTGGGCTCGCTGCTGGACGAAGCGTTGGTGCCAGCGGCGCAGGGTTTCCGCGTAGTCGCGGCCGAAGGCAAACTCCTCCACCACCCGCAGGCCCGCGCCCTGCGCGGCGGCGCGAAAACGCGATGGGCTGGGAAGACACCCCCCTGGGAAGATGTACTGCTGGATGAAATCGGTACCCCGCACATAGCGGTCGAACAGCGCGTCGTCGATCACGATGCTCTGCACGCAGGCGCGCCCGCCCGACTTGAGCAGGCGCGCCATGGCGCCAAAGTAACTAGGCCAATAAGCCTGCCCCACGGCCTCGGCCATTTCGATGGAACAGATGGCATCGAACGGGCCATCCTGGATATCACGGTAGTCCTGCAGCCGTAAATCCACCTGGGCGGCCAGGCCCGCGGCCTGCATGCGTGCCTGGCCCCAGGCCAGTTGCTCCGTGGACAGCGTCACCCCTGTCACCTGCGCCCGGAACTCGCCAGCGGCCATCTCTGCCAGGGCACCCCAGCCACAACCGATTTCCAGCACCCGGTGGCCGGGCTGCACGCCCGCGCTGTGCAGGGCGCGGCGTACTTTGGCGTGCTGCGCCTGGGTCAGGTCTCCCCCCAGGTTGCCCTCGAACCATGCACTGGAGTAGTTCATGCTCGGGTCCAGCCACAGCGTGTAGAAGGCGTTGCCCAGGTCGTAGTGCGCGTGGATGTTGCGCCGGCTCCCGGCACGGGTGTTGCGATTGAGCAGGTGACGCAGGCGGTACGCAAGCCGCCCCCACCAGCCGCCATAGACCAGAGACTCCAGCGCATCGCGGTTGTCCATCAGCAGCCGCAACAAGTCGGCCAGGTGGGACGTACTCCAATCCTGGGCGATGTAGCTCTCCGCCAGGCCAATATCACCCGAGCGCAGGACGGCTCCAAACACCTTCCAGTTGTGCAGGCGCATGCTGGCATGCGGGTGTTGGCCGCTACCCAATTGCACGACGTTGCCGTCGGGCAGCTCCAGATGGAGCGTGCCACGCTGCAGGCGCTGCAACAGTCGCAGTCCATGGCGTGCCGCGGCAGGCATGTCAGGCAAGGGAAGCGCGGACGGCGAGACAGTGGTAGTGTTCATGGTCAGGTGCTCGGCGAGGAAGATCGGGTCACGGGCCGTGCAGGCGGCGTGGGTTTGGAATGCAAGGGCGCACGCTTGATCCACAGCAGCAGTGCATGCCAGTGGATGCGCGCAATGACGCCCCATGTCAGAAACGGGTAGTGCCACAGCGCCCGGCGGCGGCTGCTGGCGTCCAAGGGTTGCAGGCGCCCTGCCACGCCAGTGAGCACCAGCGGGCCCTGGGCATCGTCAAAGTCGATGCGCACGCGCGTGGACTCAAGCCCCTGTGTGCCACTGCGCTTGAATTCAAAGCGGTAGCCGCCTTCCACCGGGCAAAACGGCGACACATGGAAAACCTTGCGCGCGCGTAATTCCTCGCCGTACCTTGGTGTGTCGAGCAGGTAGGCATGGCGCTCGCCGAAGGTGTTGTTCACTTCGGCCACGATGGCGCACAGGCTGCCGTCGCGGCGGTGGCAGTACCAGAAACTCACCGGCTTGAAGCTGTAGCCCAGGATGCGCGGATAGCAGTGCAGCCAGATCTCACCCTGCGCATCGGTAATGCCTTCGCCGCGTAGCAGCTCTTCCAGCCAGGCCAATGCCCCCCCGGCTTGCGGGCTGCGGCCATCGCCGTGGTCGGCATCGCGAAACGCCAGAGCACCCGGCCGGTTCAGCGCCAACACGCCCGCGGCCTGTGGCTGCGCGCGCAGCGTGCGCATGGGCAGCAGCAGGAAGAAGGTCGGGACGATGAAACGGTGACGGCGCGGGCGCAGCCGGGTGTGCCACACATGACCGAAGCCGATGTGCGGCCGGTTGCCGGTGACCGCGGTGACTGGAGGGTTCATGCGGCCTCCCGCTGGCGCAACTGCTCCAGCAGCAGATCGGCGGCGCGGTAGCCCGACTGCAGGCCGTCTTCATGAAAGCCATACCCCGTCCAAGCACCGCAGTACCACGTGCGCTGCACGCCCTGCAATTGCGGCACCTGGTCCTGGGCGGCAATGGCGGCCAGATCGAATACGGGGTGGTCGTAGTCGAATTCGGCCAGCACCTTCTCCGCCGCAATCGAACGCGTCGGATTGAGAGAGACCAGCACGGGGTCGGCAAAAGGCAAAGGCTGCAAGCGATTGAGCCAGTAATGCAGGCACACGCGCGCCGATTCACGTTCCTTGCTGGCCGCGCGCTCGTAATTCCAGGCGGCCCAGGCGCTGCGCCGCTGCGGCATCACATGCGCGTCGGTATGCAGCACCGCGCGATTGGGCTGGTAGCGGATGGCACCCAGCACCTGGGTTTCCTGCTGTGTCGGCTGCGCCAGCAGGCGCAGGGCCTGGTCGCTGTGCACCGCCAGCACCACGGCGTCGAAGCGCTCGCTTTGCCCCCCTGCATGCACCTGCACGCCAGCGGCATCGCGCACGATGCGCTCCACGGGCGTGGCCAGTCGCGCATCAAGCCCCCGCAGCAGTTGGTGCACGTACTGGCGTGCGCCACCCGCCACCGTGAACCACTGCGGGCGGTGGCTCACCTGAATCAGCCCGTGGTTGTGGCAGAAACGGATCATGGTGGCCACGGGAAAGCGCAGCATCTGATCGGTGGGGCAACTCCAGATGCAGCCCAGCATGGGCAGGAAATACCAGTCGCGGAACGCTGTGCCAAAGCCATGCCGCGCCAGAAACTCGCTCAGGGGCTGGGCCAGCGCGGCCTCTTCGCCCGACTCCGCCAGGGCGGTGCACAGCTGATTGAAACGCAGCAGCTCGCGCAGCATGCCCCAGAAACGCGGACGCAGCAGGTTGCGGCGCTGGGCAAACACGGTTGCCAGGTTGGCACCGCTCCACTCCAGCGTCCCGGTGCCGAGCGCGCCGGCGCCAGGCACCTGCACCGAGAACGACATGTCCGAGCGCGCGGTGGGTATCTGCAGCTCGTCAAACAAGGCAATCAGCCCGGGATAGGTCCGTTCGTTGAAGACCAGAAAGCCGGTGTCGACGCCATGCGTTACCAATTCTCCGGCCGCGTCCGGCAGGCACACGTCCACCGTGTGGGTGTGGCCGCCGAAGTAATGCCCCGCCTCGAACACCGTGACATGCGCCTGCGCCCGCAGGCGGTGGGCTGCGGCCAAACCTGAAATTCCCGAACCAATGATGGCGATTTTCATGATCACTCCAACCCTCGGCGAAATACCCAGAGGTAGCGCTGTGCGCAGACAATGGGCGTAAATGTAGTGGACAAAACAAATTTTGTCCTAGACAATTTCACCAATTCCCACAGTTTGTCCATGACTTTCGATACCCTCCTGAGGCCTGTACGCCGCATAAAGGTTGGCGCATGAGCACGCCAGACCATCCCGAGAGCGCAGGTTTGCCCATCGCCGCCGTGGAGCGCGAAACCGGCGTAGCCAAGGACACCTTGCGCGTATGGGAAAAACGCTATGGCTTCCCGCAACCCTTGCGCGACGGGGCGGGGGACCGCCTGTATCCGAGCGAGCAGGTGCAACGGCTGAAACTGATTCGCCGCCTGCTCGACACAGGGGCCAGGCCCGGCAAGGTGGTGGGGTTGGACAGTGCAGAACTGCTGTCCTTGCTGAACCAGAGACCTTCATCCCCCAGTTCATCTTTGTCCAAGACAAATCTTCAGGCGTTCTCCTCACCTGCGACCCTGGCTCCGCTTCTTGACGCCATCGGAGCGCACGATCCGCAAGCCCTGCGGCATGCCCTGAGTCACGCGCAGCTGCGCATGGGGCTCGCTCCGTTCGTCACCGACCTGGTGGCTCCCCTGACCACGGCCGTGGGCGAGGCCTGGGTGCAAGGGCGCTTCGAGGTCTTCGAGGAACACCTCTTCACCGAGGTCATCACCGGGGTTCTGCGCAACGCCATTGCTTCCCTGGCGCCGCTGCCCACACCGCAAGGTCCCAAAGTCCTGCTCACCACGCTACCCCAGGAATTGCATAGCCTAGGGTTGCTCATGGTTGAAGCACTGCTGGCACTGGAAGGCTGTACCTGCGTTTCGTTGGGTACGCAGACCCCCGTGGGCGACGTGGCCCAAGCCGCCGTGGCCCATCGGGCGGATGTGGTGGCTTTGAGTTTCAGCAATGTGCATAACGGGACAGTCGTTCACGCCAGCCTGCGTGAGTTGCGGGCCCAGTTGTCTCCCACCACCGCGTTGTGGGTCGGCGGCTCGTGCACGGCTCTGTACCAAAAGCCCCTGGAAGGGATCACTCCCGTCCAGCACCTGACGGGGCTTCAACCCTTGGTGGCGCAATGGCGCCACACACACTGATCCACCACTTGGTCAAGGACATCACATGTACCTGCTCTCGGCTTTTCTATTTTCTGTGCGGCGCGCAGTCATCCCGTCCTGCCGCGCAGGCCTGTGGGCCCTGTGGATGGCGGGCGTCGCCGTAATGGCCGGCTGTGCAAACACCAGCCCCCCGCCGGGCGTAAAAGCGGTCTCGCCATTCGATCTACAGCGCTATCAGGGGCGCTGGTATGAGCTGGCCCGGCTCGACCACTCATTCGAGCGCGGCATGACGGATGTGTCCGCCACCTACACCCCCCAGGCGGATGGCAGCGTGCGCGTGGTCAACCGCGGCTTTGCCGCCGCATCGGGCCAGTGGCGTGAAGCCGTTGGCAAGGCGCTGTTCACGGGTGCCCCCACCACCGGATCGCTCAAGGTGTCCTTCTTCGGCCCGTTCTACGGCGGCTACCACGTCGCGGCGCTTGACCCTGACTACCGCTGGGCGCTGGTGTTGGGGCCCGATACCAGCTACTGCTGGATTCTGGCGCGCGACAAACATCTGGACGCTGCGCAGCGCGATGCCATCGTGGCTCGCGCCCAGGCGCTGGGGGTGGATACGCACGCTCTCATCTGGGTCACGCACAAGCGCCAGGATCCTGCGCACCCGCCCCATTGACTCCATGTACCAGCAAGCAGCGGGAAAAGAAGCCTACGTGGGATCGAAAGCGCGCTCAGTGCCGTGCGCCTTTCTTTGACCCACGTTCGTAGCCGGTCAGTCGTGCGGCAATGCGCGTGCCCGCATCGTTTACTGCGCCGCGGGCGCGCCCCCGGCAGGTGCGCCCATGCCTTCGCGACCCGGGGTGGTAGGCGTGTCGCCGCGCTGGGGCGCTGAGGGCTGGGGGGCATCCACCGACGGCCCGGCCATTCCGGGGGCACCTTGGGTGGCTGCGGGAGCCCCTTCGCCAGGCGCACTCAGGCGATCCTTTGGAGCGCGCAAGTTGAATACGACAACGGCTACCAGCGCGATCAGGGCGGTGACAAGGGCGATGCGAATGGCGCGTTTGTCGTCGCGCTGGCTCGGTGGGGTGGTGCCCGGGGATGGTGCAGCGCCCGGACGGTTGGGGGTGCGGTTCATGGTGAAGCTCCTGTGTTAATGAAGCACCACGTTAGGAACGCAGGGGCACGGCCACTGTCAGACGAATGCCCCGTTCGAACGTCCCGTTCAACAGCGCAAAAAGACCATTGGCCTCTCCCGGCGCTACCACGGCGCCCACAGGAACAGCAGCATCACCGCCACGGCGATGAGCAGCAGTGTCACAGTCCGGGAGGTGGCCACGCGGTTGCGGCCTGAAGAATGGGGTACTTCGCCTGAGGCGGGCTTGGTAGGTGGCATGTCACGCTCCGATAGTTGCGGTCCACCATAAGCGCCTGGCGGGGTCTGCCTTGTAAGACAGCCACCCGCGCAAGTGCGCGCACCGCCCGTACGTACCGCCATTCAGTCCATGCGCGGAGGCGTGTCGGCGGGCTCCGGGGGTGGTGCGGGCACATCCGGCTCCACGGGGGGATCGGCCGGTTGGCGGTGAGCGAGAGGGATGCGGTGAATCATGTCAGCCATCTCCGGGTCGGTGGCATACCGCGCCAGAGGCAGCGGCAGGACGATGTGCCTGCCGCCCGCGCCTCGGCAATCGAGTACGCGGGGCCCCGTGAGGACTGGCCAGCACGGGACGCTGCCAAAGGGCAAAGCTTACGGGTGTTAGTCACATGCCGCCGGGCAGCGATAAGAGGACGCCACCCTTGCCATGCATGCGGCCACAGCGTTCGGCCCAGACCTGGCAGCAGGGCTCCCGCAATGGGAGCCGAGAAGCCCGGCCCGCGCCGCCTGGGCATGGCAGCGAAGCTGCGATGCGCACCCGTCGGGTGTTTGCCGCGGTGGCCGTAAGTTACCTTCGCCCGCGCGGGGCGCCGTGTAGGACGGAGGCGAATCCGCCCCGCAGCGGTGACCCCGGCTCAGTTGTTTTGGCGCTTGATGAGCTGGCGGCCCAGGTCGGTGATGTGGAACTCGCCCCCGGGCGTCTTGCCGATATAGGCCCAATCCAGCAGGCGCCCGGACAGATGGTGCTTGAGCGCGTCGGGCACGCTGAGGGCCTGGCCCATTTCGAGCTGCTTCAGCGTGGCGATCTCATCCACGGTAGGTTCAAACGTGGGCGCGTGGTACAGGGGCTGGGCGGTAGCCATGGCAAGTCCTCCTGGTGCAGTGGTGCGGCGACCGTTACGTTGCACCGGAGAGTGCTTCGCCGGGCGACCGCTGCACACCAGGGTATTGCGGATGGCCGTTGCGCGCAACCGGCGGAGCCCCCGACCTCCCGCAAAGAGGCGGCATCACCCGAGCACCAGCGCGGGGCGGTGGGTATCAGGGATGATCATGGTCTTTGCGCCTGCGCGCCGCCCTGCCCGCCTTCAATGCTCTACGCCCTGACCGCCCTCTTCATCCTCCAGTTGCTGGGAGAACTTCTGGTCCAACTCCTGGGTCTGCCCCTGCCTGGCGCTCTCGCAGGCATGTTGCTGCTACTGGCGGCGCTGCTGGCATACGGGCGCGTCCCGCAGGCGCTGGAGAGCACCGCGGGCAGCTTGCTGCAGAACATGATGCTGCTGTTCATCCCGGCGATCGCCGGGGTCATGTTGCACTTTGACCGCATCGCGCGCGAATGGCTGCCGTTCCTCGTGGCCGGCATCGTGGGGGCGGCCATCACGCTGGTGGTGACGGCCTGGACGCTGCGCTGGCTGCTGCGCGACAGCGCCGACGCACGCCCGCGCGAGCAGGAGCAGGCCCAGTGAGCGCGTCTCTCCCCGGGCTGGCCGCATGGTTCACGGCGTCGCCCCTGCCCTGGCTGGCGCTGACGCTGGCGGCCTACACGCTGACGCTGGCGCTGTATCGGCGCAGCGGCGCACACCCGCTGCTGATCCCACCACTGACGGCGACGGCGCTCGTCGTGGCGGTGCTGTTGCTCACGGGCACGCCCTACGCCACCTACCGCGAGGGCACGCAACTGCTGAGCTTTCTCATCGGCCCCGCCACGGTGGCGTTGGCCGTGCCGCTGTTCGCGCAACGCGAGCGCATTCGCCAGCTCTGGCGCCCGATCAGCGTGGCGCTGCTCGTGGGCTGCACGGTGGCGATCGTCTCCGCCCTGCTGCTGGCCTGGGCGCTGGGCGCATCGTATGAGACGCTGATGGCGCTCGCACCCAAATCCGCCACCATGCCGATCGCGCTGCCCGTGGCGGAGCGCATCGGCGGCGCGCCATCGCTGGCAGCGGTGGCCGTGGCCATCACGGGCATTGCGGGGGCGGTGCTGGCGGGGCCGCTGCTGCGCCTGCTGCGCGTGCACGACCCGGCCGTGCGCGGCTTTGCCATCGGACTCACGGCCCATGCCATCGGCACGGCGCGCGAACTGCAGGTGCATCCCACGGCCGGTGCCTTCGCCGCGCTGGCGATGGGCCTGAACGGTGTGGCCACTGCCGTGCTGGTGCCGGTATGCGTCGCGTTGATGGGTGGACGCTGATCGACAGATGCTGAAGAGCGGCTACGCCAGCGGCCCGGCCACCGCCATGTCCTGCAGCCAGCCAGCGAACGCGGCCAGCACCGGCGGCTGGGGCTGCGCGGGGCTCACGAGGTAGTAACCCCGCTCGCCACGCAACGGACGCGGGCAGGCCACCACCAGCTCGCCCCGCGCGATCTCGGCCTCGATCAGCATGGGCGGCATCAGCGCAATCCCCAGGCCGTGGGCCGCCGCGGCGGCCGTCATGGAGAACAGTTCATAGCGCGGCCCTTCCAGCGCGCGCGGCGCATCCGGCACTCCCATGGCATCGAACCACTGTCGCCAGCCATAGGGCCGGGTGCTTTGCTGCAGTAGCGGCAGCCGCGCCAGCGCCGGTGGCGGCAGGCCCTGATGTGCACGGCCCGTGCCGCGCGGCATGCCCAGTTGCTGCGCCGCCGTCTCCAGCAGGCGCGGGCTGCACACGGGCACCACGTCCTCCTGCATCAGCAGCTGCGCCTGCACGCCGGGCCAGTTGGCGACCTGCTCGGGCGTGCCCGCGTACAGCGCCGCGTCGAAAGCCGTATCGGTGAACAGGAAGGGCCGGGTCTGCGTCTCGATGTGCACCACGATCTCGGGGTGGCGCGCGGCCAGCAGAGGCAGGCGCGGGATCAGCCAGCGCGTGGCAAAGGTGGCCACGGCCGCGAGCGAAATGGCGCCGCCATGCCCCTGGTGGGCCATGACGTCGAGCGTGTCGCGCTCCAGCCCCTGCAGCCAGCGCGCCACTTGCTGCCCGTAATGCCGCCCCGCGGGGGTGAGCACCACCCCGTGGCGCGTGCGGCGAAAGAGTTGCACGCCGAGTTGTTCCTCCAGCGCCAGGATTTGGCGCGACACCGCGCTTTGCGTCAGCGCCAACTCCTGCGCGGCCCGGGTATAGCTCTCGTGCCGCGCAGCGGCTTCGAAGCAGGCCAGCGCCTGGGTGGATGGCAGGTGTCGTCGCATCGCAGCATCTTAGCCAGATATTCTTAAATCAAATATCTGGATGCGAATAACTCGCTTGCCGTCACTTACTCAGACGCCATACGATTACCTTCGTTAACCAAGCAATGCACCTTGTGCATGCTTGGGTCCTACTACCCACCCCGCATTCCAGCACTGGAGACACCATGACCCGCACCGCCTTCCAATGGGACGACCCCTTCCAACTCGACCAGCAGCTCACCGAAGACGAGCGCGCCGTCCGTGACGCCGCGCGCGCCTACTGCCAGGACAAGCTGGCGCCGCGCGTGCTGGACATGTTCCGCCACGAGAAGACCGACGTGACCATCTTCCGCGAGATGGGCGAGCTGGGCCTGCTGGGCCCCACCATCCCCACCGAATACGGCGGCGCCGGCCTGAACTACGTGAGCTACGGCTTGGTGGCGCGCGAGATCGAGCGCGTGGACTCGGGCTATCGCTCCATGGCGTCGGTGCAGTCGTCGCTGGTGATGGTGCCGATCAACGAGTTCGGTTCCGAGGCGCAGAAGCAGAAGTACCTGCCCAAGCTGGCTTCCGGCGAGTTCATCGGCTGCTTCGGCCTGACCGAGCCCGACCACGGCTCCGATCCCGGCAGCATGGCCACGCGCGCCTACAAGGTGGACGGCGGCTATCGCCTCAAGGGCAACAAGATGTGGATCACCAACAGCCCTGTGGCCGACGTGTTCGTGGTCTGGGCCAAGGAAGTGGAGGCATCCGGCACCGTGGGCCAGATCCGCGGCTTCATCCTGGACAAGGGCATGAAGGGCCTGTCCGCCCCCGCGATCCACGGCAAGGTGGGCCTGCGCGCCTCCATCACCGGAGAGATCGTGATGGACGACGTGTTCGTGCCCGAGGAGAACGCCTTCCCCGAAGTGCGCGGGTTGAAGGGCCCGTTCACCTGCCTGAACAGCGCACGCTTCGGCATCGCCTGGGGCGCGATGGGCGCGGCCGAGTTCTGCTGGCACACCGCGCGCCAGTACACGCTGGACCGCAAGCAGTTCGGCCGCCCGCTGGCCGCCAACCAGCTCGTGCAGAAAAAGCTGGCCGACATGCAGACCGAGATCACCCTGGGCCTGCAGGCCGCGCTGCGCGTGGGCCGCATGAAGGACGAGCACCAGAACGTGGTCGAGATCACCTCGCTGATCAAGCGCAACAACTGCGGCAAGGCCCTGGACATCGCCCGCCTGGCGCGCGACATGATGGGCGGCAACGGCATCAGCGACGAGTTCGGCGTGGCACGCCACCTGGTGAACCTGGAGGTGGTCAACACCTACGAGGGCACGCACGACGTGCACGCGCTCATCCTGGGCCGCGCGCAGACGGGCATCGCCGCGTTCGCCAACTGACCCGGCGCGGCGCGCGGGCCGCATCAAAGGCCCGTCACGCGCGCTCTCAAAATAGGAGCTTCTCGCGCTTACCCTGCAATAAGTTCAATGGTTTTTATCCTTGAATTGATGGCACAACAAGCGCGAGCAGCTACGTTTTCAATAGCGATTTCATGAGTGCTTCCACCCCCCGCGGCGCCTTGGACGGTATCAAGGTACTGGATCTTTCGCGCGTGCTTGCCGGTCCCTGGTGCACCCAGATGCTGGCCGATCTGGGCGCCGACGTGGTCAAGGTCGAGCGCCCCCAGGCCGGTGACGACACGCGCCACTGGGGCCCGCCCTTCCTGAAGGACGACGCTGGCCGCGACACGCGCGAGGCCAGCTACTTCACCGCCTGCAACCGCAACAAGCGCAGCATCACCGTGGACATGGCCCATCCCGAGGGCCAGGCGCTGCTGCGCCGCATGGCCGCCGAGGCCGACGTGGTGGTCGAGAATTTCAAGGTCGGCGGTCTGGCGCAATACGGGCTGGACTACGCCAGCCTGAAAGCGCTGAACCCGCGCCTGGTCTACTGCTCCATCACCGGCTTCGGCCAGGACGGGCCGTATGCCGAACGCGCCGGCTATGACCTGATGGTGCAGGCCATGTGCGGCCTGATGAGCATCACCGGCCATGCCGACGGGCAGCCCGGCGGCGGGCCTCTGAAGGTCGGCGTGGCCGTGGTGGACGTGTTCACCGGCCTGTACGCCAGCAACGCCATCCTGGCCGCGCTGAACGCGCGCGACAACGCCCGCAACGGCACCGGCGAAGGGCAGCACATCGACATGGCTTTGCTCGACGTGGGCATGGCCGTGCTGGCCAACCAGGCGGCGGGCTACCTGGCCACCGGGCAGGCGCCCGGACGCGCCGGCAACATCCACCCCAGCCTAGCGCCCTACCAGGACTTTCGCAGCCGCGACGGCAACGTGCTGCTGGCCATCGGCAACGACGGACAGTTCGCGCGCTTTTGCCAGGCGTGCGGCCACCCCGAATGGGCACAGGACGCACGCTTTGCCACCAATACCGCACGCGTGCAGCACCGCGCTGCGCTGCTGGCGCTGATGGAGCCCGTCCTGCAGACCCGCAGCACCGCCGAGTGGATCGCCCTGCTGGAGGACAAGGCCGTACCCTGCGGCCCCATCAACACCATCGCCCAGGCCTTCGACGACCCACAGGTGCGCGCGCGCGGCATCCGCAGGGAGCTGCCCCGCGACGCCGGCGACGGCATCGCCCACGTGGCCACGGTGGCCAACCCCATGCGGCTGTCGGGCACGCCCGTCAGCTACCATCGCGCGCCACCCGCGCTCGGCCAGCACACCGACGAGGTGCTGCGCGAGCTGGGCCTGGATGCTTCGGCCATCGCAGCGCTCAAAGCGGGGGGTGCCATCTGACCCTTTTCCCGCACCGGCCCCGCCGGTGCTTCCTTCCCGCCATCACTGGCACGCCATTGCTTCACCACATCGATAACAGGAGATAAAAGCATGATTCGTCGCAGCGCACTCACCCTGGGCCTGCTGGCCCTGCTCGGCACGGCCGCCCAGGCCCAGTCCGGCTACCCCAACAAGCCCATCCGCCTGCTGGTGCCCTTCGCCGCGGGCGGCACCACCGACCTGATCGCCCGCGTGGTGGCCGAGCCCCTGGGCCGCGAGCTGGGCCAGCCCGTGGTGGTGGAGAACAAGGGCGGCGGCGGCGGCGCCATCGGTGCGGCCGAAACCGCGCGCGCCACGCCGGACGGCTACAACCTGGGCGTGGCCACCGTGTCCACCACGGCCACCAACCCGGCCATCAACCCCAAGATCCCCTACAACGTGTTCACCGACTTCACCCCGGTCGTGAACATCGCCGCCACGCCCAACGTGATTGCGGCCAACCCGCAGTTCGTCGGCAAGGAATACAAGAGCTTCCTGGCCGAAGTCAAGAAGACTCCAGGCAAGTACTCGTTCGGCTCGCCCGGCACCGGCAGCATCGGCCACCTGATGATGGAAATGTTCATGCTGGAGACCGGCACCCAGCTGGTGCACGTGCCCTACCGCGGCTCGGGCCCGGCACTGAACGACGCCGTCGCCGGCCAGATCCCGCTGATCTTCGACAACCTGCCGTCCGCCCTGCCCTTCATCAAGGACAAGCGCCTGACCGCCCTGGTGGTGGCCGCCCCGCAGCGCCTGGCCGTGCTGCCCGACGTGCCCACACTGGCCGAAGTGGGCCTGCCCAACGTGAACCGCATGGCCTATTACGGCATCATCGGACCCAAGGGCCTGCCCAAGGACATCGTGGACAAGGTCAACGCCGCCGTGCACAAGGTGCTGAAGGACCCTGCGGTGCGCAAGCGCATCGAGGACACGGGCTCGCTGATCGTGGCCGACACGCCGGCGAAGTTCGCCCAGGAAATCAAGGCCGAATACACGGCTTACAAAAACGTGGTGGACAAGCAGAAGCTCACCATGGACTGAGCGCACACCGCCCCAACCCTCACCAGCCCCGCCACCCGCGGGGCTTTTTCGTTTGCGCCATGGATGCAACGGCAGGCCTTCCTGATATGCCCAAGCATTACAGGGCAATTACCTATTGAAACAAAATACAAGAAAGAGTCAACGTGCGCCAAGTGGCACTGGCCAGCACCGAGATCGCCCAGGGCAACAACGACCTGTCGGCCCGCACCGAGCAGCAGGCCGGCGCGCTGGAGGAAACGTCCGCCTCCATGGAGGAGCTGAGCTCCACCGTGCGCCAGAACGCCGACAACGCGCGCCAGGCCAACCAGCTGGCCGCCAACGCCTCGCAGATCGCCAGCCAGGGCGGCGAAGTGGTGACCCAGGTCGTCACCACCATGCAGGGCATCAACGAAAGCAGCCACCGCATCGCGGACATCATCGGCGTCATCGACGGCATCGCCTTCCAGACCAACATCCTGGCGCTGAACGCCGCGGTGGAGGCCGCACGCGCCGGCGAGCAGGGCCGCGGATTCGCCGTGGTGGCCGGCGAGGTGCGTGCGCTGGCCCAGCGCTCGGCCGCCGCGGCCAAGGAGATCAAGCAACTGATCCACACCAGCGTGGAGCGGGCGGAGCAAGGGTCCGCACTGGTCGGCCAAGCCGGCGCCACCATGACGGAGGTGGTGACGGCCATCCAGCGGGTGAGCGGCATCGTGGCCGAGATCAGCACCGCCAGCCAGGAGCAAAGCGCCGGGGTGCACCAGGTGAGCGATGCCGTGGCGCAGATGGACCAGGCCACGCAGCAGAACGCCGCACTGGTGGAGGAAAGCGCAGCCGCCGCCGACAGCCTGAAGCTGCAGGCCGAGCAACTGGTGCAGTCCGTGGCCCTGTTCCGCCTGCGCGCCGACGGCTCCGTGCCCGCAGCGCAACAGCACGGGTAGGCAGCGTCGGCGCCCTTGCGCCAGGCGGAATCATCGCGCGCCGCGCGGCCGCCAGGCCCTGCGCTGGCGGAGAAACACCCCGTCACAATGGTGAAGAGGCGGCAAAGCCTGACAAAGCCGGCCCGGTAGGGTCAACCAAAATGGCCCGACGCGCGTCTGACACACAAGAGGTGGCAGCGAGACCACCGCCTTTACCACCACAGCGCCGGCCCGGACCGCCCGGCGTGCTTACCCGGGAGACCTTTCCATGCCTCTTTCGCGTTGGACTTCTGTGCGCATCCTCACCGCCGGCGTGCTCGCCTCGCTGGCTGTCGGCTGCGCCGCTGTGCCGGGTGACCCCTACTACGATGGGGGCGGCTACTATCCCGCGCCATCGTCCATGACGGTGTACGAGCAGCCCGGCGTGATCTATACCGCCCCGCCGTTAGGCTGGCGCGACTACCCCCCGCCGCCTTCCGGCTGGCGTGAAGACGCCTGGCGCGAGCGCCAGTGGCGGGAAGCGCGTGAGCGCCAATGGCGCGAGGCCCAGGAGCGCGAACGCCGTGAGGCGGACCGTCGTCGCGAAGCCGACCGCCGCCGCGATGCGGACCGCCGTGAAGCCGACCGGCGCGAAGCGGAACGCCGCCGCGACGCCGAACGTTGGGAGGCCGAACGCCGCCGCGACTGGGACCAGCGCCGTAAGGAAGACCAACTGCTGCGCCACCCCAACCCCGACGTGGCACGCGAACGGCAGCTGCAGTTCGAACGTGACCGCCGCGCGGAGCGCGAAGCCGAGCGGGAGCGACGCAACCAGGCATTCCAGCCCCAGCCCGGCGATCGCCCCAACCCGCGCCCCGACTGGCGCTGAAGGCCGCCCATGACCCGAGCCCTGCCTGGCTCCCTTGGCAGCGTCAGTGCCGCCCTGGCGCTGACGCTGTTTACCTGTCTGCCCCTGCCGTCAATGGCCCAGGTGGTGCGCTGCACCGACCCGGCCACGGGCAAGGTGACTTACACCGATGGCGACTGCGGCCGCGGCCAGTCCGCACGCGAAGTCGAAGCCCGCAAGACCCCCCAGGAAATCCAGCAGGAGCGCGAGCAAGCCGCCGAAGCCCTGGAGCGCAAGCAGGAGCGACAGCAATGGGAGCGCCAGCAACAGCGCGACGCCGAGCCCGCGACGCGCGTAGCGCGCCCTCGCGCCACCCCGGCCGATCCATCGCAATCCGTAGACTGCCAGCGCGCACGGCGCAACCTGCAGGAGGTGCTCTCCACCATGGGCCGCGGCATGTACGACGAGCAGGCGCGGCTGGATGCGGCGCAGCGCCAGGCTGACCTCGCATGCCTGAGTCCGGCGGACTATGCACGCGCGGAGAGCGCGCGCTCCAGCCGCACCGTCTATCCCTCGCCCTACTACGCCCCGCCGGTGGTGGTGGTGCCACCACGGCCCGCGCCGCCGCCGCGGCGCGAAATCACGCACTGCAACGTGTTTCGCTGCTACGACAAGCAGGGCAACACCTACCCCCGCTAAGGGTGCGGTGCCTGCAGCCCTTCGCGCACGGTGGGGTAGCGCAAGCGCAGGCGCAGTTCGCGCGCCATGCGCTTAGTGGTCAACCGCCGCGATTCGCCCATGAAACTCAGCAGCGACAGCGGTAGCTGCTCCTGCGCGGTACTGCGCTGCACGCGCGGCGGACGCGGCAAGCCATAGAGGTCGGCCGCGAAGTCGAAGTAGTCTCCCATCTTGAGCTGGCTGTCGTCTGCCACGTTGTAGATGCGTTGCGCACGAGCGCGCCACAGCGCCAGCATGCAGGCCCGCGCCAGGTCATCCGCATGGATGTGGTTGGTATAGACGTCGTCAGGCTCGGCCAGCACGGGCGTGCCGCGGCGCAGGCGCGCTTCGGGCGTGCCGCCCTCACGGTCAGGGGCGTAGATGCCGGGCACGCGCAGAATGCTCACAGGCACGCCCGCACGGCCCAGGTGACGCATGGCGCGCTCGGCATTCACGCGGCGCTGCGCGCGCGGCGTGGCGGGCGCCACGGGCCGCGACTCGGGCACCCAGGCCCCCGCGCAGTCGCCATACACGCCACTGGTGGAGGCATACACCAGGGATTGCGGCAGCGTGCGCCGGCGCAGCGCACGCGCCAGCGCCGTGCTGCGGGGGTCCAGCCACCAGCGCGGACCAACCTCGCGCTCGCCAGGTGGCGGCGCCAGATGCAGCACCCGCGTGGCCACGCCCGCCAGGCGCGCCAGCGTGGCCGCATCGTCCAGATTGCCCAGCAGCGGCGTGACGCCCGCCCCACGCAGCTGCGGCACGCGCGTGGGCGAGGACGTGAGCGCAAGCACGCGCGGGCGGCCACTCCCGCCCTGGGGTCCGTTCAGGCTGCGCACCACGCGCAGCCCCACGTCGCCGCAGCCAATGATGAGCACGCGCTGGCGGCGAAAGCGCGCCGGCAGGGCGCCGAGAGGGTTTTGGATTGAGGGCAAAATCGGTCGGTTTGCTTGAAGACAACTCCAAGGATACCCACTGTCATGACCAGCGCAGAGACCGCATTCCAGATCACCGTGCAGCCCAGTGGCCGTGCCTTCGAGGCGCAGGCTGGCGAAACCATCCTGTCCGCGGCCATCCGCGGCGGCGTGGGCATGCCCTACGGTTGCAAGGACGGTGCCTGCGGCTCGTGCAAGTGCAAGAAGCTCAGCGGCTCGGTGGTGCACGGCGAGCACCAACAGAAGGCGCTGAGCACCGAGGAGGAAGAAGCCGGCTTCGTGCTCACCTGCTGTGCCCAGCCGCTGACCGACGTGGTGCTGGAATCGCGCCAGGTGACCGACGAGAGCGCCTATCCCATCAAGAAGCTGCCGGTGCGCGTGGCGGCGCTCACGCGCGCATCGCACGATGTGATGCAGGTGCGCCTGCAACTGCCCGCGGCCGACACCTTCCGCTACCACGCGGGCCAGTACATCGAATTCATCCTGCGTGACGGCGCGCGCCGCGCGTACTCCATGGCCAACGCACCCCACACGCAGGAAGGCGCGCCAGGCGTGGAGCTGCACATCCGCCACATGCCCGGCGGGCGCTTCACCGACCATGTGTTCAACGCCATGAAGGAGAAGGAAATCCTGCGCGTGGAGGGCCCTTTCGGCAGCTTCTTCCTGCGCGAGGATTCCGACAAGCCCATGGTGTTTCTGGCTTCGGGCACGGGCTTTGCGCCCATCAAGGCGCTGATCGAACACATGCAGCACAAGGGCATCACGCGCCCGGCCACGCTCTACTGGGGCGGACGCCGCCCGGCGGACCTGTACATGGACGGTTGGATCCGCGAGCGCCTGGCCGCGCTGCCAAACCTGCGCTACGTGCCGGTGGTCTCCGACGCCCTGCCCGAGGACG
The DNA here is from genome assembly GCF_002214645.1 of Diaphorobacter nitroreducens. Taxonomy (NCBI): domain Bacteria; kingdom Pseudomonadati; phylum Pseudomonadota; class Betaproteobacteria; order Burkholderiales; family Comamonadaceae; genus Diaphorobacter; species Diaphorobacter nitroreducens. Next base: position 367,334 of record NZ_CP016278.1, on the reverse strand, counting down.
GCTGGGCCGGCCGCACGGGCTTCGTGCACCAGGCGGTCATGGAGGACATTGCCGACCTCTCGGGCTATCAGGTCTATGCCTGCGGCGCGCCCATCGTGGTGGACTCGGCCCGCGCCGCCTACAGCGCGGAGCGTGGCCTGCCGCCCGACGAGTTCTACGCCGACGCATTCACGTCCGAGGCCGACAAGCACGGCGGCTGACGGGCGCTTCCCCGCGGCGCACCGCGCACAACCCTGCGCCACGCAACGGGCGTTGTGCCCGGCCAGCAGGTGTCGTCGAACGGGATCTGCTAGACCACGGGCGCCGTGTTCCATCCGCGCCGCACGGCACTCCGAAGGCGGCGACAGGGCCGCGGTAAGCGCCGCCGCTCAGGGACCGTACTTCACTCAAGCGATCATGTCGCGGCACAGGCTGGCGCAGCGCTTGCAGGCTTCCGCGCAGTCCTGGCAATGGTCCGCCGCGTGGCTTATGCATTCCTGTGCGCAGCTTTCGCAGATGCGCGCGCACAGCTCGCAGACATAGTTCACGTGCGGGCTCTCGCGGGCCATGGTGGCGGCAGCCAGGCGGCAGATGTCGGCGCAGTCCATGTCCAGCGCGATGCACTTGGCCATGTGGCGCGGGTCGGGCTCGCGCAGGCACGCCGCGGCGCAGAAATCGCAGGTGGCAGCGCATGCGTTGCAGGCCGCGATGCAGTGGGAGTAGCGTGATTCGTCCAGGATGGTGGGGGCGTCCAGCATGTCAGTCCTTTCATGGGCGGGGGCAGGCAAGGCCCGGGCCCATCGTAGAAAGATGCGCTGCGCCTTGTCGTAGGACAGGGCAGCATTGCGGCGCCACGGAAGCGTCTTCCATTTTTTGCACAATGGAGGCCTATGAACCGCAGACACCTTCTTCTTTCGGCCGCTGCCATTGGCGCGGCACTCGCAGCCCCCCTGAGCCACGCGCAGGATGCGCCGATCCGCCTGGTCGTGCCCTACGCGCCTGGCGGCCCGCTGGACGTGACGGCCCGCGCGCTGGCCGAGCGCGTGCGCGACACGCTCGGCGTGGTGGTCGTCGACAACAAGGCGGGTGCGGGCGGCAACATCGGCGCCGATCTGATCGCCAAGTCCGCGCCCGACGGGCACACCATCGGCATCGCCGCCACGGCCACGCACGCCGTGAACCCCTGGCTGTACAACCGCATGCCCTACGACGCAGCCAAGGACTTCGCCGGTATCACGCAGATGGTGCGCGTGCCCAACGTGCTGGTGGTCAACGCCGCGCGGGCCGAGCAGCTCAAGATCAACACCCTGCAGGACCTGATCGCCTACGCCAAGGCCAACCCCGCCAAGCTCAACTACGGCAGCGGCGGCAACGGCAGCGCCGGCCACCTGGCGGGCGAGATGTTCAAGCAGAAGGCCGGCATCTTCGCGCTGCACATCCCCTACCGCGGCGCCAGCCCCGCGCAGCTGGCCCTGCTGGCCGGCGAGGTGGACTTCAACATCGACAACCTGGCCGCCGCCGCGCCCAACATCAAGTCGGGCAAGCTCAAGGCCTTGGCCGTCACCTCGCTGGAAGCCAGCCCCATGCTGCCCGGCGTGCCGCCGCTGTCGCAGACCTTCAAGGGCTTTGCCATCGACACCTGGTGGGGTCTGGTGGCACCGGCCGGCACGCCCAAGCCCGTGATCGCCAAGCTCAACAAGGCGTTCACGGACGCACTCAAGGCACCGGAAACCAAGACGCGCTTTTCCGCACTGATGGCCGAGCCCGTGGCCACCACGCCTGAGCAGTTCGACGCCTTCATGGCCGCCGAGCGCGCCAAGTACCAGCAGGTGGTGAAGGCCTCCGGCGCCAAGGTGGACTGACCGGAACGCGGCATTCCGGGTGCCACCGGAGTGCCGCGGGCGGCGCACGGCGCGACTGTCCGGGCGTGTCGTCGTCAGCCTGGGGCCAAGCCGCCCCAACGGCGCCCCCTGTTGCGCTGCCGCACCCGCCACCACGGCGGTGACGCCTCGCAACCGGCGGCGTGCTTACATCAAAAATAAGAGCGCCTCACGCTTGCCATATGGCAGTTTTCAGGTGGTTTCACCTTCAAACGTCCGTACGGCCAGCGCAAGCAGCTATTAATTCAGGAGTTTGCGCCCAACCATTCGGTGGCTTCGGCCAGGCGCTCGATGCGCTGGCCGCTGGCCTGGGCGCGCTGGACGTCCGTTCCGCACGTCTGGGCCAGGCCGGGCGCCAGTTCCGCCAAAGGAAGGAGCACGAAGGCCCGCTCGCCCATGCGCGGGTGGGGCAGCGTGAGTTCGGCGCCGTCCAGGCGCTCCTCCCCGTACAACAGCAGATCCAGGTCCAGCGTGCGTGGCGCGTTGCGGTAGGGGCGCTCGCGCCCCGCGGCCTGCTCGATGGCCTGCAGGGCATGCAGCAGCGCCAGTGGCGCCAAGGTGGTCTGCAACTGCGCCACGGCATTGAGATAGTCGGGCCCGCCGGCATCCACCGGCGCGCTGCGGTACAGCGACGAAACCTGCCGCACCTGGGTGCCGGGCAACGCGCCCATCGCCCGCACCGCGTCGCGCAGCGCGCCGCGCGCATCCCCCAGATTCGCGCCCAGGCCCACCCAGGCGCTGGCCGCCACGGAAGGCGAGGTCACACCTCGCCCGCGGGCGCGCCACCCTCAGATGCACCGCTGCCCGTGGGCTTGCGGCGACGGCGGCGGCGCTTCTTGGGCGCAGCAGCGTCCTCTGCCGCTGGCTCGGCCAGGGAATCACCGGCATCGCTGGCCCTGCGCGGGGGCTCGGCGTCGTCCGTGGCGACTGGCACGGCCTTGGGCACGCGCCGTACCGTGGGCTGGGCCTTACGCTGGCGCGCGCGCTGCTCCTCGCGCGCCTGCTCGATCATGTCCTCACGGCGCGCATCGTCGGCCAGCGAGAACTCCTGCCACCACTCGGCCAGCGCCTCCTCCACCTCGCCCACGTCCGCGCGCAGGCGCAGGAAGTCGAAGCCTGCGCGAAAACGCAGGTGCGCCACCATGCCGAAAGGCGTGCTACCCGAGCGTTTCTCGAAGCGCGGCTGCATGACCCAGATCTCGCGCATGTCCGCCGCCAGCTTGCCGCGGCCGGAGACATCGCCGATGCGCTTGTCGAACACATCGTCGATCGCATCCTGCAGCGCCGGGAAGGGCTGCTGGCGCCCCAGGCGCTGCTCCCAGCCGGCCTTCACGTCCTGCCACAGCACACAGGCCAGCAGGAAGCTGGGCGCAACGGGCTTGCCCTCGCCCACGCGGCGGTCGGTGTCGGCCAGCGCGGCCTGCACGAACGGGTGACTGGAACGGTCCACCACCACGTCCAGCAGCGGGTAGATGCCCGTGGCCAGGCCCAGGGATTTGAGCTGCGCGATCGAGGCCAGCGCGTGGCCGGTCTGCAGCAGCTTCAGCATCTCGTCGAACAGGCGGCTTTGCGGCACCTCCCGCAGCAGCGGCTCGCACTCCACCAGGGGCTTGGCGGTCTTGGGCTCCAGGGCAAAGCCCAGCGGGCTGAGCTTGGCCGCAAAGCGCACGGCGCGGATGATGCGCACGGGGTCCTCGCGGTAGCGCGTGGCCGGGTCGCCGATCATGCGCAGCACGCGTTTCTTGGCGTCCTCGATGCCCTTGTGGAAGTCCACCACGACCTCGGTCTCAGGGTCGTAGTACATGGCGTTGACGGTGAAGTCGCGCCGCGTGGCGTCCTCGTCCTGCGGGCCCCAGACGTTGTCGCGCAGCACGCGGCCGCTGGCGTCCACGGCATGGTGCATGCCGGCCAGCTGGGCCTTGCTGGTCTTTTCGTTGCCACCCACCTGCTCGGCTGCCGCGTTGTCCATGTAGGCGCGGAAAGTGGAGACCTCGATCACCTCATGCTCGCGCCCGCGGCCGTGCACCACGTGCACGATGCGAAAGCGCTTACCGATGATGAAGGCGCGCCGGAACAGGCCCTTGACCTGCTCGGGCGTGGCGTTGGTGGCCACGTCGAAGTCCTTGGGCTTGAGGCCCAGCAGCAGGTCGCGCACCGCGCCGCCGACGATGTAGGCCTCGTAGCCCGCCTGCTTGAGTGTGCGCACCACGTCGCTGGCGCGGCGGTCCACCAGTTCGGGGTTGATGCCGTGCACCGCGGCGGGCACTTCCGCACGCTTGCCAAAGCGGCCGCGTGTGCCACGGCCCGCGCCTGCGGCGCCCTTGCCCAGCAGTTTGTCGATGAAGGTCTTGATCATGGGTGTGGGGGAAACAGGTCCAGAATGCGCCAGCCGCGCTGGGAAGCCAGTGCGCGCAGGCGTGGATCGGGGTTGGTGGCGACGGGATGATCCACCTTTTCCAGCAGCGGCACGTCGTTCATGGAGTCACTGTAGAACGTGCTGTCCACGTCCGTCCAGCGCAGGCCGCGCTCGGCCAGCCATTGCTCCATGCGCTGCACCTTGCCCTCGCGCATGGAGGGCACGCCGCGAATGCCGCCGGTGATCCAGCCGTCGTCGCCGCGCTCCAGTTCCACGGCGACCAGCTGATCCACGCCCAACGCCAGGGCGATGGGGCGGGTGACGAACTCGTTGGTGGCGGTGATGATGAGCACCTCGTCGCCCGCGTCGCGGTGGCGCTGCACCAGCGCGCGCGCTTCCTCGCGCAGCGCGGGCTGGATCACCTCGCGCATGAACTGCGCGTGCGCCAGGGCCGCCGCCTCGGCGCCGCGCTGGCGAATGGCGTCGGTCGCGAAGCGCACGTAGTCGTGCACGTCCAGCCGCCCGGCGACGTAGTCGTCGTAGAACGCCTTGTTGCGCCGGCCGAACTCTTCGCGGTCGGCCCAGCCGATGCGGATGGTGAATTCGCCCCACTCGTAGTCGGAATCCAGGGGCAGCAGGGTGTGGTCCAGGTCGAACAGGGCCAGTCGGCGGCGTTGTACCTGCGTGTCAAAGGTCATGCGTTGATTGCAATGGGTGGATGAAAGCGCCCTGCACCGATGGCCGCGCGCTACTCGGTCTCCAGCATGGTCTTGAGCAGCGGGACGGTGACGGCGCGCTGCGTGCGCAGCGCAAAGCTGTCGAGCCGGTCCAGCAGCTGCATGAGGCTGCCCAGGTCGCGCGAAAAGCGGCCCAGCATGTAGTTCATGACCTCATCGGCCAGGAAGATGCCGCGCGCGTCGGCCTGCTGGCGCAGCACGGCGCGGCGCTCCTGCTCGTCCAGCAGCTGGAGCTGGAACACGTGGCCCCAGCCCAGCCGTGTGCGCAGGTCGTCGCGCAGCGGCAGGTCGGCCGGCGGCAGGTCGCCCGCGGCCAGTACCCAGCGGGGCGCTCCTTCGGTGGGGTTGATGGCGTTGACGAACCAGTTGAAAGCCGCCGCCTGCTGCGCCGTGGTGTACAGGTGCACCTCGTCGAGCAGCACCGCGCTCCAGCGCTCGTCGAAGGCCGAGGGCAGCGCCACGGAGGCGTCGAGCCAGCCCACGCTGGCGCCCTGCCCGCGCAGCGCCTCGTACGTGGCCCGCAGCAGGTGCGACTTGCCGGTGCCCGTTTCGCCCCACAGGTAGGTGGGCACGGGCGAGCGCGGCGCGGCGCCACCGGCCACCGCCAGCCGCAGGTGCTGCAGTGCCTGCGCGTTGGGGCCGGCATGGAAGTTGTCGAGCGTGGGGCCGGTCACCAGGCCAATGTCCAGGGCCAGCTGCTTCATGGCGAGCGCCACCCGCGCAAATGCGGCGCGCCCCGGCCTCCGCGCGCAATGCGGAGCCTGGCCGGGCCGTAACGGGATGGAGTGGATGGCATGGGAGGCAAGGTAGGGGACGCGCCGCGGTTCACCGCCGCGAAACCATGGAGGCGCCCGGGAAGCGGGCGGCACGCAGGGCGTGCAACCCGCGATTTTAGTGCGTCGATGGCCCAGACGACCCGAGCCCGGGCCGCGTGCGGCGCAGCCCGCCGCGCGGGGGCATTCGCGGCCCGCCCGGGCGGACCCTTAAAATCCCCGCTTTCCGGCCCGCCGACCGCGGCCCTCAGCACTGACGCACATCCCATGAGTTCCTCTGCCCCCTCCACTCCCATCTCCTACAAAGACGCCGGCGTCGACATCGACGCAGGCGACGCGCTGGTCGAGCGCATCAAGCCTCTGGCCAAGAAGACCCTGCGCGAAGGGGTGATGGCGGGCATCGGCGGCTTCGGCGCGCTGTTCGAGGTGCCCAAGCGCTACCAGGAGCCGGTGCTGGTCTCGGGCACTGACGGCGTGGGCACCAAGCTCAAGCTGGCGTTCGAGTGGAACATGCACGACACCGTGGGCATCGACCTGGTGGCCATGAGCGTCAACGACGTGCTGGTACAGGGCGCCGAGCCCCTGTTCTTCCTGGACTACTTCGCCTGCGGCAAGCTGGACGTGGACACCGCCGCCGCAGTGGTGGGGGGCATCGCCCGTGGCTGTGAGCTGAGCGGCTGCGCACTGATCGGCGGCGAGACGGCCGAGATGCCCGGCATGTACCCCGACGGTGAATACGACCTGGCCGGCTTTGCCGTGGGCGCGGTCGAGAAGTCGAAGATCCTCACCGGCCAGACGGTGAAACCCGGCGACGTGGTGCTGGGCCTGGCCTCCAGCGGCGTGCATTCCAACGGTTTTTCGCTGGTGCGCAAGTGCATCGAGCGCGCCTCGGCCGCCGGCACGCTGCCTGACACGCTGGACGGCAAACCCTTCAAGGCCGCCGTCATGGAGCCCACGCGCCTGTACGTGAAGAACGTGCTGGCCGCGCTGGCACAGCATCCGATCAAGGCCCTGGCCCACATCACCGGTGGTGGCCTGCTGGAGAACATTCCGCGGGTATTGCCCGAAGGCACGGCCGCCCACCTGAAGGCCGGCAGCTGGCCGCAGACGGAGCTGTTCGCCTGGCTGCAAAAGACCGCCGGCATCGACGACATCGAGATGAACCGCACGTTCAACAACGGCATCGGGATGGTGGTGGTCGTGCCGGCGGAGGCCGCCGATGCCACGGCCGCCACGCTGCGCGCGCTGGGCGAGGCGGTGTACGCCATCGGCGCCATTGCCGAGCGTGGCGACGGCGCCGCCGTCGTCGTGGGCTGATCCAGCGCGATTGGCACGATGCCTTCGGGTCAGCCGCCGCAAGGCTCCGCCGCCACGCCTGCCGCCCTGAGGCCGCCATTCGCGCCCGCCACGCGGGGCGTGGTGATCGCCAGCTACTTGCTGATGGGCGCCGCGCTGCTGCTCGTGATGCTGCGCGGGCTGCTGCCCGGGCTGCTGTGCGTGTGCCTGGGTTTTCTGCTCACGCGTTGGCTGGCGCCACGCTTGGCGTGGTTCCCGTCGCGCACGGCGAACAGCATGGCAACCCGCGGCCAGACGGCAGCCGCCACGCTGGTCATGCTGTCTCCCTTGCTGCTGCTGGCGCTGGCGCTGTCGCATTCGCGCACCTATATCGTCGACGCCCCCCAGCAATACCGCGAACTGCTGGACTTCCTGGCCCGCACCGTGCTGGAACTGCGGCTGAAGCTGCCCACCGACATCGCGGCCCAGTTGCCCGAAGGCGCCGCCGAAATCCAGCGCACCATCGCCGCCTATCTGGCCGCCAAGGCCGGCGCCCTGGCCATGGCGGGGCGCGCCTGGCTCACGGGCCTGCTGTATGCCTATGTGGGCCTGCTGATCGGGGCACTGGCCGCCGTACGCAGCGTAGGCGCTTCACGCGGCCCCTTGGCACAAGAGCTGGTGCTGCGCATCGCGCGTATGGGAGAGGCCTTCCGTCAGATCGTCGCGGCGCAGTTCTGGATTGCCGCCTTCAACACGCTGCTCACCGCACTGTTCCTATTGCTGGTGCTGCCCCTGTGGGACTTGGACCTGCCCTACACCCCCGCTTTGATCACCCTGACCTTCGTGGCCGGCCTGGTGCCCATCGTGGGCAACCTACTGTGCAACGCGGTCATCACGCTGGTGGGACTGTCGGTATCGCCCGTTGCGGCCGTGGCCTGCCTGGCCTTCCTGATCCTGATCCACAAGGCCGAGTACGTGATCAACGCCAAGGTCGTGGGGCGGCGCACCCACATGGGCGTGTGGGAGCTGCTGTCGGTGATGTTCGTGGCCGAAGCCGTCTTCGGCCCCGCGGGGCTGGTGGCGGCACCGCTGTTCTACGCCTACCTGAAGAAAGAGCTGGAAGCCGCGCGGCTGGTATAACCGCCGCTCCGCAAAAACCATAGCTGCTAGCGCTTGTCCAGCAAGCGCTGCAGGGCTTTTTCACCCCCAAACCCTCTTCCCGCGTCCGGCGCGGCGCCTGGCCCTCATCGCGCGCCCCGCACCCGGGATGACACTCGCCAACGCCTGCGATGTTGGGCTATTCTGGCGGCTGGCGCGCAGTGCGCCAGACACATCGTCATCACAGCTATAAGGGAGACTTTGCATGACCATTCTCGTCGCCTACGTTCCACGCCCCGAAGGCCGGGCCGCGCTGGACAAGGGCATCGAAATCGCCACCCGTCGCAATGAACGCCTGGTCGTCGTCAACGCCGGCCCCGGCGGGCGCCAGGAAGACCCCAGCATCGTCAACGGCTACGAGGCCGAACGTGTGGAGGAGCGCCTGGCCACGCTGCCGATCGAGGCCGAGTTCAAGCAGTTCGTGCGCGGCAAGAGCACCATCGAGGAGATCGAGGAAATGGTCGCGGCGCTGCAGGTATCCGTGCTGGTGATCGGCCTGCGCAAACGCTCGCCCGTCGGCAAGCTGCTGCTGGGCAGCATGGCACAGGAGATCCTGCTCAACGTCGATTGCCCGGTATTGGCCGTCAAGGCCGCTTAAAGGCACGTCCGAGCGCCCCAAGGCGCTCGGCTCCCCCGGCCTCCGCTTGCCTTGGCGTAGACAGGATCACCCGCCCAATCGTCAATCGTCAGTACCGCTCGGGCACGATCATGCTGCCGGGTGTGGGCTGGCGCAGGTAGTCCGGGTGGCGCACGCGGTCGGGCAGCACCACCTCGGTATGCGGCACATCGGCATACGGCAGCTGCTCCAGCAAGTGGGCGATGCAGTTGAGGCGCGCTTTCTTCTTGTCCACCGCCTGCACCACCCACCAGGGGGCCTCGGGGATGTGGGTGCGCTCCAGCATCGCCTCCTTGGCCTTGGTGTATTCCTCCCAGCGCACGCGGCTCTCCAGGTCCATGGGGCTCAGTTTCCACTGCTTGAGCGGGTCGTGGATGCGCCCCAGGAACCGCAGGTGCTGCTCCTCGTCGGAGATCGAGAACCAGTACTTGATGAGCCGGATGCCTGAGCGCACGAGCATCTTCTCGAACTCCGGCACGCTGCGGAAGAACTCCTCGTACTCCTCCTCCGTGCAAAAGCCCATCACTTTCTCGACGCCCGCGCGGTTGTACCAGCTGCGGTCAAAGAGCACGATCTCGCCTGCCGCAGGCAGGTGCGCCACATAGCGCTGGAAGTACCACTGCGTGCGCTCGCGGTCATTGGGCGCAGGTAGCGCCGCCACGCGCACCACGCGCGGGTTCAACCGTTGGGTAATGCGCTTGATCACCCCGCCCTTGCCGGCGGCGTCGCGCCCCTCGAAGATCACCACCACCTTCTGCCTTGAGTGCTGCACCCAGTCCTGCAGCTTGACCAGCTCGCCCTGCAGGCGGAACAGCTCCCGGAAATATTGCTGGCGTGCCAGCCGGTCCACGGGCGCCTGCAGGCCGTGCTCATCGAAGGCGCGGTCCTCGATCTCCAGCTCCAACTCCTCGTCATAGCCGTCGGCCAGATCGTCGGCGATGCGTTCCATGAGTTCGTGGGAATTGATCTCGGATATGTGCGGCATGACTGGGACCTTCTCGGCAGGCAGAAGATGGTGACAACTCTTCGTGTCCAGCACATGACATGGTGCACTTTTGCCATGTTTTTGTCACATGGCACGCTTGGCCTGGATCAGAAACGGCGCAGTTCTTTCACGCGCTGTGCGATCGCATGGGCATCTTCGGCATCCGCAGCGTGGGCCAGATAGGTCTCCAGGTTCTCCAGCGCTTGCAGGGATGCGCCGCTCTCCGCATACGCCAGGCCGCGGTCGCGCCACTCGCTCCAGGCATCGGGCAGCAACACGATGAGCCGGTCCTGCACCGCCACCAGGCGACTCCAGTCCTGGCGCGCGCGGTGGATTTCCTTCAGATTGCGCAGCATGCGCGCAAGAATGTCCCGCTCCGTGGCGGCCTGCAGATACAGGCCCAGCGGAGCTTCGTCCTCCAGCGGTCCGTGTCCGCGGCGAAAAGGTTCCAGCCGCTCGCCCAGCGCTTCGCGCGAGAGGGAAAGCCCCGTCATCGGGTCCATCACAACCTGGCCCGTGGGCATGAGCACCTTGACCAGGAAATGCCCGGGAAAGGCCACCCCGTGCGCACGCAGGCCCACCCCCTGCGCCAGCTCCAGCCACAGCACCGCCAGCGAGATGGGAATGCCGCGCCGCTTCTCCAGCACGACGTGCAAATAGCTGTTGCCCGGCGCGTAGTAGTCGTTGAGATTGCCCGCAAAGCCCAGTTCGCCAAAGAAGAACTGGTTGAGCAGATTGAGCCGCAGCAGCGGTTCGGCATCCTGCGCAATGCGCCGCTGCAGCCGCGCCTGCAGGCGGTCCATCTCGTCCAGGAACTGCTGCACATCCAGGCGCGGATATTCGTCCTGCGCGATGCAGGCCGCCGACTCCAGCAACGCGATGGCGCCGCCCTGCGGCACCTGGACCAGCGACGCGAAATACTCCAGCGGCGTGGGAACGGAATAGCTCAACGCCATGCGCCCTCTCCCTTCAGCGGCGCAACAGCTGGCGCAGCTTGAGCCCGCAGGCCCACAGCGCGCCAAAGTACAGCGCAGCCGATGCGGCGAGCAGCAGCGCCAGCAGTCCCGCACGCTGCAAGCTGTGCGCCCGCAGCGCCAGCCAGTCGAAGTGGTGGGAGGCCCAGAGCAGGAACACGGCCAGCAACGCACTGGCGGCAATCACCTGCAGCGCAAACCGGCCCCAGCCTTCGCGCGGGCGAAAGCTTCCCCGCCGCAGCAGCCCCGTGAGCAGCCACAGGGCGTTGATGAGCGCACCCAGGCCAATCGACAGCGCCAGCCCAGCATGCGCCAGCAGGGGCACCAGCGCGGCATTCATGATCTGCGTGGCCACCAGCACCACGATGGCGATGCGCACGGGCGTGCGGATATCCTGGCTGGCGTAGTAACCCGGCGCCAGCACCTTGATGGCCACCAGGCCCAGCAACCCCGCTCCATAGCCTGCCAGCGCCACGGAGATCTGCCGTACGTCGCCGTCGTTCAGCGCACCATGGTGGAACAGCGTGGCCACCAGCGGCGTTGCGAAGGTCAGCAGTCCCACGGCGCAGGGTACGGCCAGCAGCACCACGATGCGCAGCCCCCAGTCCAACATGGTCGAGTAGCGTTCACCATCCCCCGCAGCCTTGGCGGCCGACAACTGCGGCGTGAGCACCACGCCCAGCGCCACACCCAGCAGGGCCGTGGGAAATTCCATGAGGCGGTCGGCATAAAACAGCCATGTCACGCTGCCCGGCGTGAGATAGGACGCGATCTGCGTGTTGATCATCAGCGAGATCTGTGCCACCCCCACGCCCAGCAACGCCGGCGCCATCAGGGTAAGAATGCGGCGCACGCCTGGGTCCTGCCAGGCACTGCGTACCCTGCCCCAGGTCATGCCGATGCGGGGCAGCAGCCCCAGGCGGCGCAATGCGGGCAATTGCACCGCCAGTTGCAGCACCCCGCCACCCATCACCCCGCCCACCATGGCGTAGATGGGCTCTATGCCCCGCGCCGCCAGTTGTGGCGCGCCCAGCCAAGCGGCCGCGATCATGCACAGATTCAGCAGCACGGGTGTGGCGGCCGGCACGCCAAAGCGCTTCCAGGTGTTGAGCACGCCCGCAGAAAGGGCCACCAGCGACATGAATCCAATGTAGGGGAACATCCAGCGCGTCATGAACACGGCGGCGTCGAACCCCTCCGGACTCTGGCGCAACCCGCTGGCCAGCGCCCACACGAGCAGCGGCGCTCCTACCACCCCCAACACGCAGGTCAGCAGCAGCGCCCAGAACAGCGCCGTGGCCACGGCGTTCACGAGTGCATGGGTGTCCTCATCGCCATGCTGCGCCTTGTGCGCGGCCAGCACGGGCACGAAGGCCTGGCTGAACGCCCCTTCGGCGAACAAGCGGCGAAACAGGTTGGGAATGCGAAAAGCGACGTTGAAAGCGTCTGTCAGAACGTTGGCCCCGAACATCGAGGCCATGAGCAGATCACGCACCAGGCCCGTCACGCGGGAGGCCAGGGTCAACAGCGATACGGTGGAAGCGGCTTTGAACAGGGACACCGGCGCAAGTGTATGCGTTTGGCGCCGCGCCACGCCCGAAATGGCGGCTGCGCTATAATGGCCGGCTTTGCTGACAACATCCTCAGACACAAGGAACACATACCATGGCATCTGGAAAGCCAAAGAAAAAGAACCCCCGCCTGGCATCGGGCCGCAAGCGCGCCCGCCAAGGCCTCAAGCTGAACGCAGCCAACACCTCGCTGCGCTCCAAGTACCGCACCGCCGTCAAGAACGTCGAGAAGGCTGTTCTGGCCGGTGACAAGACCAAGGCAACCGAGTTGTTCGCCAAGGCCCAGTCCGTGCTGGACACCATCGCCGACAAGGGCATCTTCCACAAGAACAAGGCAGCTCGCGACAAGAGCCGCCTGTCCGCCAAGGTGAAAGCCTTGGCTCTGGCAGCCGCCTAAATTCACCGCCTGCCCCGCGCAGGCCAACAGCCCGGGTGGCTCGCCACCCGCCGTTTGTAACGGGTGCGCTGTCAGCAAAGCAGAGAAACCGCCTCCGGGCGGTTTTTTTGTGCCCGGCGCTGCTCGGCACAGCACCCCGGAGGCACACACGCCCACCCAAAAGAAAAGGCCTGTATTGTCAGGCCTTGGGATCGGGGAGCAGGCAGGCTTCAACGACCTGCAAGTTGTTGTCTCTGGCAAAGTTGAGCACGAAGTCCCACGCCATGGGCTCGTGCGCCTGCAGGTCGCGGTGGACCACCACGCACTTCACTCCGTTCATGCTGGTAGGAATGCACCAGGGGGAGTAGTTCAGGTGGCTGCCAGGCACGGCACCGCCGGGGCGGAACTGGCTCATGACCCCCGCCAGGCGCTCGGCCCAGTCGCTGGGCCGAAAGGTCCTCCCTTCGAGGGTAATGCCTTGGATGAAGACTTCTTTGGAGGAGGGAGCAACCATCGGGTTCGGGTCGTGTAAGGGGCGCCGACCTTGTGCGTCGGCGTGGCACGGATTCTAACTCTTATATAAGAGCTACCCTCCAATGCCCCAGCACCGCCTGCCAGCATTGAACGCAAGCGCAGCGCATGACTGTGATGCGCAATCTTCAATGGTGCGCGCGGGGGCAGCCCCTAGAATCGCATTTCCCTTTTTGGGGCTGTTCCCCGTTTCCCTCTCTTGTCAGGAGATGTCCGCATGACCGCATTTGTCGAGGCTGCCTCGCCCCACGTGATGAACACCTATGGCCGCGTACCCATCGCGCTGGAGCGAGGCCAGGGCGTGCGTGTGTGGGACGTGAACGGCAAGCAGTACCTCGACGGACTGGGCGGCATCGCCGTGAATACGCTGGGCCACAACCATCCCAAGCTGGTGCCGGCGCTGCAGGACCAGATCGCCAAGCTGATCCACACCTCCAACTACTACCATGTGCCGGGTCAGGAAAAGCTGGCCCAGCTGCTGACCGAGCGCGCGCACATGACCAACGTGTTCTTCTGCAGCACCGGCCTGGAGGCCAACGAGGCTGCCATCAAGATCGCGCGCAAGTACGGCGTGGACAAGGGCATCGAAAAACCCGTGATCGTGGTCTACGACCATGCCTTCCACGGGCGCTCCATCGCCACCATGACCGCCACCGGCAACCCCAAGGTGCGCAACGGCTTCGGCCCGCTGCTGGAGGGCTTCCTGCGCGTGGCGCCCAATGACATCGAGGCGCTGCAGGAGGCCACCGAAGGCAACGCCAACATCGTCGCCGTGATGATGGAGCCCATCCAGGGCGAAGGTGGCCTGCATCCCATGCGCGCCGACTACCTGCAGCAGGTGCGCGCACTGTGCGACGCCAACGGCTGGCTGCTGATGCTTGACGAGGTGCAGGCCGGCATGGGCCGCACCGGCAAGTGGTTTGCCCACCAGTGGGCCGGCATTGTCCCGGACGTGATGACGCTGGCCAAGGGCCTGGGCTCGGGCGTTCCCGTGGGCGCAGTGCTGGCGCACGGCGCCGCCGCGCAGGTGCTCAAGCCGGGCAACCACGGCTCCACCTTCGGCGGCAACCCGCTCGCCATGCGCGCGGGCGTGGAAACCATCCGCATCATGGAAGAAGACGGCCTGCTGCAGAACGCCGCGGACGTGGGCGCCCACCTGAAGGCCGAGTTGCAGCGCGCACTGGGTGAGACCGCTGGCGTGAACGAAGTCCGCGGCCAGGGCCTGATCATCGGGATGGAGCTGGACCGCCCCTGCGGCGTGCTGATCGATCGCGCGGCCGAGGCCGGCCTGCTGCTGTCGGTGACCGCCGAGCGCGTGATCCGCCTGGTGCCCGCGCTCACCCTCACGCGCGCAGAGGCCGACGAGATCGTCGCCCTGCTCACACCCCTGGTGCAGACCTTCCTGTCTGAATGAAGAAGATCGACCGCGTATGAAGCACTACCTGCAATTCACCGACTTCACCGCCGACGAATACAACTACCTGTTCTCGCGCGCCGCCATCATCAAGGGCAAGTTCAAGAGCTACGAGAAGTACCACCCGCTAGCCGACCGCACCCTGGCCATGATCTTCGAGAAGGCCAGCACCCGCACGCGTGTGAGCTTCGAGGCAGGCATGTACCAGCTGGGCGGCAGCGTGGTGCACCTGACCACGGGCGACAGCCAGTTGGGCCGCGCCGAGCCCATCGAGGACAGCGCGCGCGTGATCAGCCGCATGACCGACCTGGTGATGATCCGCACCTTCGGCCACGACAAGATCGAGCGCTTCGCCGAATACTCGCGCGTGCCCGTCATCAACGGCCTGACCAACGAGTTCCATCCTTGCCAGATCATGGCGGACCTGTTCACCTACATCGAGCACCGCGGCTCGATCGCGGGCAAGGTCGTCGCCTGGGTGGGCGACGGCAACAACATGGCCAACACCTGGCTGCAGGCGGCCGATCTGCTGGGCTTCACCGTGCACGTGAGCACCCCCGGCGGCTACGAGGTGGACGAGAAGCTCGCCTTCGGCGGCAAGCCCCACCGCGCGGGCTGCTACAAGGTCTTTGCCGATCCCATGGATGCCTGCCGCGGCGCCGACCTGGTGACCACCGACGTGTGGACCAGCATGGGCTACGAGGCCGAGAACGAAGCGCGCCGCAAGGCCTTCGCCGACTGGTGCGTGGACGCCGAGATGATGGCCGTGGCCAAGCCCGATGCGCTGTTCATGCACTGCCTGCCCGCGCACCGCGGCGAGGAGGTCATGGCCGACGTGATCGACGGCCCCCAGTCCGTCGTCTGGGACGAGGCGGAAAACAGGATGCACGTGCAGAAGGCACTCATGGAATACCTGCTGCTCGGCCGCGTCTAAACCCATCCCGCATCCCACCCATGGCCCCCGCGCAACTCCACCCCACGCGCCCGGGCCATCCACCCTGCCCCGCCCGCCAGCGCCCGCTGGCGCCTGAACTGTACGCGGCCGCCCGGCGCATGGCGGCACGCGTGCATGCGCTGCAGGTGCGCATTCATACCTTCTACCTGAAGTTCCTCCAGGGCCACACCTAGCGGCCCGGTTCTGCGCGGCAGGCGCCCCAGCGCATGCCCGCCCTCCCATCGCTCCCCCTGATCGCCCGCGATCCCCGGTGCCGGCTGCGCGTCGCACCTGGGATGGGGCCCGTTGCCGATGCACCAGAACCCGAGGAACCTGCATGTCCGTCCCCGTCCACCCCTGCCTGCACTGCGGTGCATGCTGCCAGAACTACCGCGTGGAGTTCTCCGTCTATGAACTGCAGTCCATGGGCGGGCGCGTGCCCGACGCCCTGGCCCATGAGGCCGGAGGCAACCGCTACCGCATGAACGGCACCGAGCGCCACCCCGTGCGCTGCGTGGCACTGGCCGACCTGGGCAACGGCTGCATCGGCTGCGGCATCTACGACCAGCGTCCCCAGCCGTGCCGCGACTTTCCGTTCGCCTCCTACGGTTGCCACGACACGCGCGCCAAGCTGGGCCTGCCGCCGTTGACGGAGGGCGACACGCAGGAGTGGCCGCAGGCCGCTTGAAGTGGTTCTTCAAAAAGAAGAGCTGCTGGCGCTTGCCAGGCAATGATTTCAGATAGTTTTGATACTGAAACCTTTGCCTGGCAAGCGCTAGCAGCTATGCTTTTAGGCCCGCGACCGGGGCTGTCCCGGCTTCAGGGCTTGCGTGCCGGCGCGCAGCGGTCTCCGGCGCAGGCATTGCAGCCCCCGCAACTGCTGCCGGTCTTGGCCATGGGCGCCAGTGCCGGGTGCACGCGCGCGGCGCGGGCGCGCCAGCGCTGTGGCAGCCAGCGCCACAGCAGCGCCAGGGCGGCCACGGCCACGATCACGGCGGTGAGAATGTCTTGCCACATGGTTCTGCTCCTTGGTGACTGTTTTCAACCACCGCCCAGCGCCAGGGCCACGCGGTAGGTGATGAAGCTGGCCGCATAGGCCAGTGCGAAGAGATAGCCCGTCATGACGAGCGGCCAGCGCCAGCCGTTGGTCTCGCGGCGCACGGCGGCGATGGTGGAGACGCACTGCGGCGCGAAGATGAACCACACCAGCAGCGACAGCGCCGTGGCCAGCGACCATTGCGCCGCCAGCATGGGTGCGAGCTGCGCGGCCGTGTCGTCGGCCGAAGCGGCAATCGCGTACACCGTGCCCAGGGCGCTCACCGCCACCTCGCGCGCGGCCATGCCGGGCACCAGGGCGATGCTGATCTGCCAATTGAAGCCGATGGGCGCAAAGATCACCTCCAGCGCGGCGCCGATGCGCCCGGCGAAGCTGTATTCGATGGCCGGCCCCGTGGCGTCGGCCGGCGGCGCGGGGTACGACGACAGGAACCACAGCAGGATGGTGACCAGCAGGATGATGCCGCCCACGCGGCGCAGGAAGATGCCCGCGCGCTCCCACAGCCCCAGCGCCAGGTTGCGCACGCTGGGCCAGCGATAGGCGGGCAGCTCCATCAGCAGCGGCGTGGCGCCGTCGCTGCGCCGCGCGAGCCGCGCAACGGCCGCCACGGCCATGGCGCTCACGATTCCGCCCAGGTACAGCGCGAACAGCACCAGCCCCTGCAGGTTGAACAGCCCCGCCACCGTGCGATCGGGGATGAAGGCCGCGATGAGCAGCGCGTACACCGGCAGGCGGGCCGAACAGGTCATCAGCGGCGCGATGAGGATGGTGACGAGCCGGTCGCGCCAGTCCGGAATGGAGCGCGTGGCCATGATGCCCGGCACCGCGCAGGCGAAGCTGGACAGCAGCGGGATGAACGAGCGTCCCGACAGGCCGACGGTGCCCATCACGCGGTCCAGCAGGAAGGCCGCGCGCGGCAGGTAGCCGGATTCCTCCAGCGCCAGGATGAAGAAGAACAGGATCAGGATCTGCGGCAGGAACACCAGCACCCCGCCTGCGCCGGCGATCACGCCGTCGGCCAGCAGGCTGCGCAGCGGCCCCTCGGCCATGTGGGCGTTCAGCCATTCGGCCACGGCGGCCGTGGCGCCTTCGATCCAGCCCATGGGCACCTCTGCCCAACTGAACACGGCCTGGAACATCAGGAACAGCGTCACCGCCAGCAGCAGCATGCCCCACAGCGGGTGCAGCACCACGGCGTCGATGCGGTCGTCGCGCTGCAGGCGCAGCGCGGGCTCGCGCACGGCCAGCCCCATGATGCGGCGCACTTCCTGGTGCAATTGCTGCACGCGCTGCGGGCGGTCTTCCTCCAGCGCATTGACGGGCGGTGGCGCCTGCGTGCCCACGGCGGCGCCGCGGGCGGCCTGCGGGGTGGCCGTGTCCAGCCACTGCAGCAGCTCGCGCGCCCCGTCGGCGCGCACGCCCACGGTGGTCACCACGGGCAGGCCCAGTTCGCGCGCCAGGACTTCGCGTTCGATCTGGATGCCCTGCTGCTGCGCCATATCACTCATGTTCAGCACCAGCACCATGGGCAGGCCCAGGTCGCGCGCCTCCAGCACCAGGCGCAGGTTCAGGCGCAGGTGCGTGGCATCGGTCACGCAGACCAGCAGCTCGGGCATGGCCTCTCCTGGGCGGCGGCCGGTGACCACATCGCGGGTGACGGCCTCGTCCAGGCTCTGCGCGTGCAGGCTGTAGGCGCCGGGCAGGTCCAGCACGCGCACGCGCCGGCCGCTGGCGGTGGTGAACAGGCCTTCCTTGCGCTCCACCGTGACGCCCGCGTAGTTGGCCACCTTCTGGCGTGCGCCGGTCAGCACATTGAACAGCGCCGTCTTGCCGCAGTTGGGGTTGCCCAGCAGCGCGATGTGCAGGGGAGATGCCGCCGTGCTCATGCCGCGGCCTCCAGCGCATCCACACGCACCTGCACCAGGGCCGCCTCATGGCGGCGCAGGGCAAAAGTGGCCTGGCCCACGCGAACGGCCAGGGGGTCGGCCGCGGGAAAGCCCCGGGCAATCACGCGCACGGGCTCGCCCGGCAGGAAACCGATCTCCATCAGGCGCAGCACCATGGCCTGCGACCGGCCATCCTGCGCTGGCAGCAGCCCGGCAACCGTGGCCGGCACGCCATGCGGCAAGGTGTCCAGCCCCCGCGGCTGCGCGGCGTCATTCCCCGTGTGAAGCATGTTGTATTGCAGTCAATGAATAAAAGTAATTCTCATTCTAATGGAACTGCACGCTGCTGGATTGATGCACATCAGGACCTGTGGCGCGTCACAATGACACCCCCTGCGACGCACGCCATGACCACTCTTCACCCCTGCCTGACCTGTGGCGCCTGCTGCGCCAGCTTTCGCGTGGACTTCTCGGTGCACGAGACGGAGGAATTGGGCGGCTGCGTTCCCGATGGGCTGGTGGTGCCGGTCACGGACGACACCGCGCGCATGCGCGGCACGGACCATGCGCAGCCGCGCTGCGCGGCCCTCACGGGCCAGGTGGGCCAGCGCGCGGCCTGCGGCATCTACGAGTGGCGCCCCTCGCCCTGCCGCGAATTCGAAGCCGGCAGCGCTGCCTGCAACCGCGCGCGCCAGCGCCACCATCTGCCGGCGCTGGACGGGCTGGTGCTCTGAACGCCGCAGGACCCGCTTTCACACGGGCAACCCGCCGATGCGCCCCTTGAACTCCTGCAGCGAAAAATAGGTCTGCACCTGGCGCACGCCCGGCAGGCGGTGCAGGCGCCGCTGCAGCAGTTCGGAATACGCGTCCAGGTCGGTCGTCACGATCACCAGCAGGAAGTCCGCGGGGCCCGAGATGCCGTGGAACAGCACCACCTCGGGAATGGCGCACACCGCCTCCTCGAACGCCACGGACAGCGCCTCCGTCTGGTGGTCGATGCCCACCATCACGAAAGCCATCACACCCAGCCCCACCGCACGCCGGTCCAGCTGCGCGTGGTAGCCGCGCACTACACCGGCGTCCTCCAGCCGCTTCACGCGCCGCCAGCAGGGCGACTGCGACAGGTGCGCCATTTCGGCCAGTTCGCCGGAGGTCAGGCGGGCGTTGTCCTGCAGCGCGCGCAGCAGCTGGCGGTCGGTACGGTCGATCTCGGCTTGCATGATTTAACCCAAAAATGTCTCTGTGAGAATGGATTATCCAAATGAGTCACCCATCAGGGATAAACCATTTACCCACCCCTCCGCCGCGCATAGCATGCGCGGCATGACCGCCACCTCCACGCCATCGCCCGCGCTGTGGGACATCTCTGCCCCCGTGCATGCGGGTAGCCCGGTGTTCCCGGGCGATACACCCTACCAGCAGCAGTGGAGCGCCACACTGGGCCCCGGCTGCCCGGTGAACGTGAGCGCACTCACGCTCTCGCCCCACGTGGGCACGCACGCGGACGCGCCCCTGCACTACGCAGCGGACGGCGCAGCCATCGGCGCCGTGCCGCTGGAAGCCTTCATCGGCCCCTGCCGTGTGGTGCATGCGCTGGACTGCGGGCCGCTCATCGAATGGACCCACATTGCCCATGCGATGACGGGCACTTTGCCGCCGCGGGTGCTGGTGCGCACCTACGCCCGCATGCCCGTGGACCGCTGGGACGCGGGCCTCACGGCCTACGCGCCCGACACCATCGAGCGCCTGGCCGACGCCGGCGTAGTGCTCGTGGGCATCGACACCGCCAGCATCGACCCCGCCGACAGCAAGCCGCTGCCCAGCCACCAGGTGATCCGCCGGCGTGGCCTGCGCGTGCTGGAGAACCTGGTGCTGGACGATGTGCCCGAGGGCGACTACGAACTCATCGCACTGCCGCTCAAGCTCACCACGGCCGACGCATCGCCCGTGCGCGCCGTGCTGCGTGCGTTGCCGCCGCGCGCTGACCATTAGGCCGTTTTGGCCTCTAACGCTCATGCAGCAAGCGCTAACAGCTACTTTATTAATAGCAAAAACCACATGACTACCTTGCAAGAGTGCCGCACACGCGATGCGCAGGACCCGCTGCGCAGCCTGCGCGACCATTTCAGCCTGCCCGAGGGCGTGATCTACCTGGACGGCAATTCCCTGGGCGCCCTGCCCCGCGCCACGCCGGCGCGCGTGGCCCAAGTAGTGCAGCAGGAATGGGGACAGGACCTCATCACCTCGTGGAACAAGGCCGGCTGGGTCAGCCTGCCGCAGCGCCTGGGCAACCAGTTCGCTCCCTGGATCGGCGCGGGGCCGGACCAGGTGGTATTCACCGACACCGCCTCGGTCAACCTGTACAAGGTGCTGTCGGCTGCCGCGCGCGTGGCCCGCACGGACCACCCAGGTCGCACCCAGCTCGTCAGCGAGCGCAGCAACTTCCCCACCGACCTGTACATCGCCCAGTCCGTGTGCCAGGAGTACGGACTGGAGTTGGTGCTGGTGGAGCCCGAGGAAATCGCCACGCGGCTGACGCCCCAGGTCGCCGTCCTGCTGCTCACCCACGTGAACTACCGCACCGGCGCCATGCACGACATGGCCGCCGTGACCGCGCAGGCGCACGCCCACGGCATTCTGTGCGTCTGGGACCTGTGCCACAGCGCGGGCGCCGTGCCCGTGCACCTGCTGGACGCGAATGCCGACTATGCGGTGGGCTGCAGCTACAAGTACCTGAATGGCGGCCCTGGCGCGCCCGCCTTCGTGTGGGTGCACCCGCGCCTGGCGGACCGCCCGGATGCGACATTTGCGCAGCCGCTGTCGGGCTGGTTCGGCCATGCCGCGCCCTTCGCCTTCACGCCCGACTACCAGCCCGCACCGGGTATCGCACGCTACCTCTGCGGCACGCAGCCCATCGTGAGCCTGTCGGCCCTGCAGTGCGGGCTGGACATCTTTACCGCCGCCGAGCCTCTGGGCGGCATGGCGGCGCTGCGCGCCAAGTCGCTCGCACTGACCGATCTGTTCATCGCGCTGGTCGAGGAGCACTGCGCCGGCCACGGCCTGGAACTGGCCACGCCGCGCGATCATGCGGCGCGCGGTTCGCAGGTGTGCCTGACACGCGGCGACGGCCTGGGCGTTCAGGGCGTCGGCAGCGGGGCCTACGCCATCGTGCAGGCCCTGATCGCACGCGGCGTGGTCGGCGACTTCCGCAAGGGCGACGGCGGCAAGCACCTGGACATCCTGCGCTTTGGCTTCACGCCGCTGTATGTCGGATTTGAAGACGTGTGGAATGCCGTGCAGCACCTGCGCCAGGTGCTGGAATCCGGCGAATGGCGCAAGCCCGAGTTCAACCACCTCAACGCAGTGACCTGACCATGACCTGCCCCCACCACCCCAGCGCATCCTCCGGCGCCACCGAAGCCATCGTGCGCCAGGAGGGCGCACAGCTCGACTTCAGCCACAGCATGAGCTATGGCGACTACCTGCAGTTGGACAGCGTGCTGGGCGCGCAAAAGCCCCTCTCGCCCGCGCACGACGAGATGCTGTTCATCGTGCAGCACCAGACCAGCGAGCTGTGGATGAAGCTCATGCTGCATGAGCTGCACGCGGCCATCGCCCATATCGCGCGTGACGAGTTGCCGCCCGCTTTCAAGATGCTGGCGCGCGTGTCCAAGATCCTCGAGCAGCTGGTGCACGCCTGGGATGTGCTGGCCACCATGACGCCGCCCGAGTACACCGCCATGCGCCCGTACCTGGGCCAGTCCAGCGGGTTCCAAAGCTACCAATACCGGTGCATCGAGTTCGCCATGGGCAACAAGAACCGCGCCATGCTGCAGCCCCATGCCCACCACCCCGAGCGCCTGGCCCAGGTGCAGGCGGCATACGAGGCGCCCTCGCTCTACGACGAAGCACTGCGCCTGCTGGCGCGCCGCGGCCTGCCCGTGCCGGCCAGCCATACCGAGCGCGACTGGCGCCAGCCCTACGAGGCCAGCGAAGCCGTGGAACAGGCCTGGCTGACCGTGTACCGCGATCCACAAAGGTATTGGGACCTGTACCAGCTGGGCGAGGAGCTCACCGACCTGGAAGATGCCTTCCGCCTCTGGCGCTTTCGCCACGTGACCACGGTGGAACGCGTGATCGGGTTCAAGCGTGGCACCGGCGGCACCGGCGGCGTGAGCTACCTGCGCAAGATGCTGGACGTGGTGCTGTTCCCCGAGATCTGGCGGCTGCGCACCGCGCTGTGAACTGCCGCCTCCCCGCCGCTCCATGAACAAAGGCCCCGCATGGCGGGGCCTTTGCACGGGGGGTCATCCCGGCCAGTGCGCATGGCACCGGCGCGCCGTTGCGCGCCGTTGCGCGCCGTTACTTGGCGCTGGCGGAGACGGTGGTCGTCCGGTAGTCCGGGTGGCCCGTGATCTCGGACTCCGAGAACGGCATGCGCACCCACTGCTTGGCGCTGTAGGCCTTGGTGTAGTCGCCGAAATGCGGCGACGCCGGGTCGTCGGACAGTGAGAACGTCAGGAAGGTATGGGCCTGCACGCCGCTGGAGGGGAAGCTCACCACCTGCATGTATGAGTTGCCATGCGGCTGCCCGTCCATGCTGTAGCCGCCCGCCGTGATGTCGTTCTCGGAACAGGTGATGGTGAAGTAGCCCACGCCACCACAGCCGCCGTACAGCGGCAATTTGGCACCGCCCTTCGTGGCAAACAGCACTTCGCCGCGCGGTGCATCCAGCGCAAA
Source organism: Diaphorobacter nitroreducens (assembly GCF_002214645.1). Taxonomy (NCBI): domain Bacteria; kingdom Pseudomonadati; phylum Pseudomonadota; class Betaproteobacteria; order Burkholderiales; family Comamonadaceae; genus Diaphorobacter; species Diaphorobacter nitroreducens. The sequence goes on along the minus strand of NZ_CP016278.1, from coordinate 344,092 downwards.
CCCGCTCTGCCCCACGCGGCTGATGGCCGTGGCCATGGCCTGGCGCAGCGCGGTCACGGCGGCCACGTTGATCCCGCGCGGGGTGTTCAGCGGGTCGGCCGCGTCAAAGGGCACCGAGTACAACCCCGTGGTGGGCACGCGGGTCCAGAACTCGTCCCACAGATGGGAGCCCCGGGACTCCTTGTTCCCGCGGTTGTCCCACGCACGCAGCGTGGCGCAGGCCTGCGTGGCGTCCACCGTGGCACCGTTCACCATCCATTGCGAGGGCGTGCAGATCAGCGTCAGGATCTCGTCCTTGAACCGCTCGGCCGAGAACACGCGGCTGTTCAGCACCATGTCGCGCACGATGGCGGCGCTGGCCTTGTTGCCGGTGTAGCCGTCGGTGCCGGCCAGCCGTTCCAGGGCCATGGTGTGGCCCAGGCGCGTGCGCAACGTCAACGCCGCCGTGCCCGCGGGACCGAAGATGGCCGGGTATCCCGTGAGCGGGGCATTCGCGTTGGACAGCCAGTAGCTGTCGTTCATGTTGCCCACATAGTCCTCACGCAACAGGCTGGGCATGCGCGACGGGCCGATGGCGCCCTTTTGCTTGGAGTCCGCATCGGTCTGCCAGTCGCAGGCGCTGCGCGAGCCGTCGAAGAACGGCACGTTGGGCAGCGCCGCACCCACGGCCGCGCCGAACGGCGTGGTGCACGCGGCCACCTGCTCGGGCGACACGTTGGGCACCGCGCCGATGTCCGCGTACCAGACCCGCGCGCTGCCACGCCCCACGGCCACCGTGTTGACCCATGGAATCGCGGACTCTTCCTTCTGGATGGCCATGAACTCATCCAGCGAACGCGCCTGGTTCCAGCGCATCCAGTTGCGGAAGGTGCGGAAGTTCTCGCCGTTGATGTCACGGATGGCGAAGGCCGTGCTCTGGCTCCAGGCCAGAGCGGGGTTGAGCCCCGCCAGGTTGACCAACGGCCCGTACTCGGAGGTGTACAGCGTGCGCGTCACATCGCTCAGCGTGCCGTCGGCATTGCGGCTGGCCACGGTGATGCTGCGCGGCGCCATCTTGACCGGCTGGCCATCACGCAGGTAGGTGGTGGGGTCGCCCGACTGCAGCTGCAGTTGGAAGAAGCCGAAGCGCCGCGCCGTGGAGACCGTGTGGCTCCAGGCGATGTTGTCGTTGAAGCCGATCAGCACCAGCGGCACGCCCAGGAATCCGACGCCGCTGACGTTCACCTGATTGTCGATCGTGACCTGGGCCTGGTAGAACCGGTCCGGCCCCTTCCAGTACCAGTGGGGGTTGCCGAACATCACGCCGCTGGACTCGCCCGTGGCTGCCGGCGCAAAGCCATACATGTTGCTGCCGATGCCCGCGTCACCGCCCACCTGCAGGGCGGGAGGTGTGGTCAGGCTCTGGTCCAGGGACGGGGCGGTCTGCGCGTCTTGCGCCGCGCCGGCCTTGGCTGCGGCAGGGGCGACGGCATTGGCGATGGCCTCCACGAAATTGCTGTACCCCCCCGCCAGGTTGGCCGCGTACATGCGGCGCCAGACGTCCTCCTGCGTGATGGGCTGCACCCATGCCTCGCTGCGGCAGGCGGCGTGGGCCGTCCCTTTCTTGGCAACGTCCACGTACTGGTTGTAGCCGGCCACGAAGCCCTCGACCATCTGCCGCAGATTCTCGGGCTGCGCCGCGGCCATCTTCTGCACCACGTCGGCGGAGATCACATGGCGGTGGAAGAAGTCCGAGTCGATGTTGCGCGGGCGTCCGATGGTGCTGTTGTAGACCAGCTGTGCGCTGCCGCCAAAGTAGCGCGAGCGCTCGCCCCGGTAGGTGAGGAAGGCATCCGCCAGCGTGCACAGGTTGTCCTGCGCCTGGACATACCCCATACCGAAGCCCCCGCCGGCCCAGTTGGAGGCCTTGATGTGCGGCACGCCCATCGCGGTGCGGCGGATCTCCGCCTGGTACGCCAGCGGCGCGTCGTCCGCATCGTCGTTGCCCCCGCAGCCGGCCAGCAGGGCCAGGACCGCCGTCGCCAACAGCGCGCGTGGCGCCGCAGCACGAGTCACTCTCTCTTGCATGCGTTGTCTCCTTTGTTGTGGTGCACCCCTGCCGGTCCCCCGGCCCGGGCCAACGCAGGATAGACGCAACGCAGCGGAATGCCTAGCACCCGGCTGCGCGCGAGCAACACGCCCCGCGGTGCCTCAGTCGTTCTCCGTGAACTGCTCGAAGCACTCCTTGAGCCGGTGGTGCCATGCGCGCTTGTCGGCTTCGGCGGCAAAGCTGGCCTCGAAGCTGTTCCAGGCCAACTGGTAGGCATGGCGCGCCGTGAGCGCCGGCACCGCCGCGAAGAGCTGCGTGAAGTTGTCGTTGACGTAACCGCCGAAATAGGCGGGATCGTCGGAGTTCACGGTCACCGCCAGCCCCGCCTCCAGCAACTGCAGCAGGTTGTGATCGGCCAGGCGCGGGAACACGCACAGCTTCAGGTTGGACAAGGGGCACACGGTGAGCGGTATGCGCTCATTGGCCAGTCGGCGCATCAGCGCCGGGTCGTGAACGGCCTGCACGCCGTGGTCGATACGCTCGGCCTGCAGCACGTCCAACGCGCTCCAGATATAGGCCGGCGGACCCTCTTCACCCGCATGGGCCACCACATGCAGGCCCAGGGCGCGGCAGCGCTCGAACACGCGGGCGAACTTCTCGGGCGGGTGGCCTCGCTCGCTACTGTCCAGCCCCACGCCGACGATGCGGTCCAGCAGCGGCAGGGCCTGCTCCAGCGTGGCGAGGGCATCCTCCTCGCTCAGGTGCCGCAGAAAGCACAGGATGAGCGACGCAGACAGGCCGTGGCTGCTGCGCGCGTCCGCGCAGGCACGGTGCAGCCCGTTGATCACGGTCTCGATGTGCACGCCCCGCGCGGTGTGCGTCTGCGGGTCGAAGAAGATTTCCGCATGCGCTACGTTATCCATAGCTGCTCGCGCAAGATAGGCGCGTGCCATGTCGTAAAAATCCTGCTCATGCAGCAGCACGCTGGCGCCTGCGTAATAGATGTCCAGGAAGCTCTGCAGATCGGTGAAGGCGTAGGCACGGCGCAGTTCTTCCACGCTGGCGTAGGGCAGCGGCACACCGTTGCGTTGTGCCAGCGCGAAGATCATCTCTGGCTCGAGCGAGCCCTCGATGTGGATGTGCAGTTCGGCCTTGGGCATGGCCCTCAGCAGGCCGGGCAGGCGTTCGGCGGGAATGGGCGGGACCTTGAACATCGGCAGGCTCCAAAAAATGAGGCCGCAACCTACGGGACATCGCGGCGGTAGGGCGATGATGCCTTGTCGGCGCCCATGTGCAACACCTCCCGGCCCGCAACGGCGGGCATGGCCATACCGACAAAAAAGCCACCCCGAAGGGTGGCTCGTTGTACCGGGCGGACGATCTCCGCAAAGAAAGCCGCCTGGTGCGGCAATGGCCGCTTATTTCTTGTCGCCGCCGGGCACCTGGCCCTCCACGCCCTTGACGTAGAAGCTGATGCTGGTGAGGAATTTGTCATCAGCCACTGCGCCCTGGTCGAGGACGGTCTTGCCCGCGTTGTCCACGATGGGGCCCTTCCAGATCACGAAGCTGCCATCCTTCAGGCCGTTCTTGGCCGCATCGACCTTGGCCTTGGCCTCGGCGGGCACGTCCTCGGCGATGGAGACGAGGTCGATCGCGCCTTCCTTCACACCCCACCAGTGCTGACCGGTGGTCCAGGTGCCTTCCAGCACGTCCTTGGTGGCCTTGGTGTAGTACGGAGCCCAGTTGATGATGGCCGACGCCAGGTGGGCCTTGGGGCCGTACGCCGTCATGTCGCTGTCCCAGCCGAAGGCGCGCTTGCCCTTTTCCTGGGCGGTCTTGAGAACGGCGGGCGAGTCGGTGTTCTGGAACAGCACGTCGGCGCCGCCATTGATCAGCGAAGTGGCGGCTTCGGTCTCCTTCGGCGGGCTGAACCACTCGTTGACCCAGACCACCTTGGTCTTGATCTGCGGGTTCACGCTCTGCGCGCCCAGCGTGAAGCTGTTGATGTTGCGGATCACCTCGGGAATCGGCACCGAGCCCACCACGCCCAGCGTATTGGTCTTGGTCATGGCGCCCGCGATGATGCCCGCGAGGTACGCGCCCTCGTAGGTGCGGCTGTCGTAGATGCGCGTGTTGTCGCTGGTCTTGTAGCCGGTGGCGTGCTCGAACTTCACGTCCTTGAACTCGGCGCCCAGCTTCTGGATCACGTCCATGTAGCCGAACGTGGTGCCGAAGATCAGCTTGTTGCCCTGCGTGACCATGTCGCGCAGCACGCGCTCGGCGTCTGGGCCTTCGGGCACGCTTTCCACGTACGACGTCTGGATCTTGTCGCCGAACTCGGCCTCCAGCTTCTTGCGCGCCTGGTCATGCGCGTAGGACCAGCCGCCATCGCCCACAGGTCCCACGTAAGCGAAGGCGATCTTCAGCGGACCGGCCGCAGCCGCTGGTGCCGCAGCCGGCGCGGGGGCCGCCGGAGCCGGCTCCTCCTTCTTGCCGCAGGCCACCAAAGCGGTGGCGGCGACGGCCGTCAGTGCAGCCATCTGGAACAGGGAACGTTTGCGCAGATCAGTCATGGTTTTTCTTTCGTCGGAATGTGAAAGCGGACCCAGGTTTCAAAGCAAAAGGCGCGCCCATCCTGAGGGGCGCGCCCGTGTTTGTCACTTGCCGTCGGTGCCGGGCACCTTGCCCTCCACGCCGGCCACGTAGAAATTGATGCCGGAGAGGAACTTCAGGTCGCCCACCGTGCCGGCGGCCAGCACTTCCTTGCCAGTGTTGTCCTTGATGGGACCGGTCCAGACGGCAAAGCTGCCGTCCTGCATGCCTGCCTTGGCCTTGGCCACGCGGTCCTTGATCTCCTGCGGCACGTCGTCAGCAATCTTCAAGAGGTCGATCGCCCCCTCCTTCACACCCCACCAGTGCGCGCCGCCCTGCCACTTGCCGGCCAGCGTGTCCTCGACCACCTTGGTGTAGTAGGGCGTCCAGTCGATCACGGCCGAGCCCAGGTGCGCCTTGGGCGCATAGGCGCTCATGTCGCCGTCCTTGCCGAAGGCGCGCGCGCCGCGCTCCTCTGCCGCCTTGAGCACTGCCGGCGAGTTGGTGTTCTGGTACATCACGTCCACGCCGCCGTTGAGCAGCGATGCGGCGGCCTCGGCCTCCTTGGGCGGGCTGAACCATTCATTGACCCACACCACCTTGGCCTTGATCGACGGGTCCACGCTCTGCGCGCCCAGCACGAAGCTGTTGATGTTGCGCACCACTTCGGGGATCGGCACGGACGCCACCACCCCCACGGTCTTGGTCTTGCTCATGCCGCCCGCCACGATGCCGGCCAGGTATGCACCTTCAAAGGTCTTGGTGTCGTAGGTGGCCACGTTGTCGGCCTGCTTGTAGCCAGTGGCGTGCTCGAACTTCACGTCCTTCAGGTCGGCCGCAACTTTCTGCACGAACTCCTGGTAGCCGAAGCTCGTGGCAAAGATCAGCTTGTTGCCCTGGCCTGCCATGTCGCGCATCACGCGCTCGGCGTCGGCGCTCTCGGGCACGCTCTCCACGAACGAGGTCTCGATGCGGTCGCCGAACTTCTCCTGGATCGCCTTGCGGCCCAGCTCATGCTGGTAGGTCCAGCCGCCATCGCCGATGGGGCTCACGTACATGAAACCGATCTTCAGCTTGTCGGCCGCGGGGGCGGCGGCCGGTGCCGGTGCGGCGGCAGGCGCCTCTTCCTTCTTGCCGCAGGCCGCCAGCGTGGCGAGGGCCACAGCCGACAGGGCCACAGCCTTTAAAAGGGATCGTTTGTTCAGTACGTTCATTGCGATGGGTTTTATGGATGGAAAATGGGGTCAGCTGCCCGGATGGAACGGCTTTCCGAGCGCGGCCGGCATGTTCGCACGAATCCAGGCCGGGTTGCGCGAAATGAGGACCAGTACCACGATGGTCGCCACGTAGGGCAGCATGGACAGCAACTGGCTGGCCACCTGCACGCCCGTGGCCTGCAGGTGGAACTGCAGCATGGTCACGCCGCCGAACAGGTAGGCGCCCAGCAGCACGCGCGCGGGCCGCCAGGTGGCGAAAGTGGTCAGCGCCAGCGCGATCCAGCCGCGCCCGGCCACCATGCCCTCCACCCACAGCGGCGTGTACACGGTGGAGATGTAGGCGCCCGCCAGCCCGCACAGCGCACCGCCCGCCGCCACGGCTCCCAGGCGAATGCCGCGCACGGGGTAGCCGAGCGCGTGGGCGGATTCGGGCGACTCGCCCACTGAGCGCAGCACCAGGCCGGCGCGCGTGCGGTAGAGGAACCACACCATGAGCGCCACCAGCACCACGGTCAGATAGACCAGCGGGTGCAACCTGAACAGCGCCTGGCCCACCACCGGCAGATCGCCCAACACCGGCCAGGCGAACTTGGGCGTGTCCGGCAGCTTGGCCTGCACATAGCCGATGCCCACGAAGGCCGAGAAGCCCACGCCAAACAGGCTCAGGGCCAAGCCGGTGGCGTACTGGTTGGTGTTGAACCAGATCACCAGCACGCCGAACAGCGCCGCCAGCACCGCGCCGGCCGCCATGCCCGCGAGCAGCCCCAGCGTGAAGCTGCCCGTGTGCACCACGGTGGCAAACGCGGCGATGGCCGCGCACAGCATCATGCCCTCGGCCCCCAGGTTGACGATGCCGGCCTTCTCGTTGATCAGCAGGCCCAGCGCGGCGATGGCCAGCACCGTGCCGGCGCTCAGCGTGCTGCCCAGCAGCAATGCGTACGATTCCATCACGCGCGCCCTCCCCTGGCACCCACCCACCGCACGCGGTAGGCAATCAAGGTGTCACACGCCAGCAGCGTGAACAGCAGCAGGCCCTGGAACACGCCCGTGAGGGACTTCGGCAACCCCATGCGCGACTGCGCCAGTTCGCCGCCGATGTAGAACATGCTCATCAGCAGCGCCGACAGCACCATGCCCACCGGATGCAGCCGCCCTACGAAGGCCACGATGATGGCCGCAAAACCATAGCCCGCCGGTACATACGGCGTGAGCTGGCCGATGGGTCCGGCCACTTCCAGCGCCCCCGCCAGGCCCGCCAGGCCGCCGGAGATCAGCAGCGCCGTCCACAGCGCGCGCCGCGACGAAAAGCCCGCGTAGCGCGCCGCCGCCGGCGCCAGCCCGCCTACCTGCAGCGCGAAGCCCGCGCGCATGCGGAACAGAAACACCCACAGCAGCGCCGCACCCAGCAGCGCCAGCGGCAGCCCGATGGTCACGCGCGAGCCCGTGAACAGCTTGGGCATCTGCGTGACGGGCTCGAACATCTTGGTCTGCGGGAAGTTGAAGCCCATCGGGTCCTTCCAGGGGCCGTACACCAGATAGCCCAGCACCAGCGTCGCCACGTACACCAGCATCAGGCTGACCAGGATCTCATTGGCATTGAAGCGGTCGCGCAGCAGCGCCGTGATGCCCGCCCACGCCATGCCCCCCAGCACTCCAGCAACCAGGATGGCAGGCACGATCCACGGACCGGTGGCCTTGTCGGCCAGCAGTGCCACGCCGCCCGCAGCCACGGCGCCGATCACGAACTGCCCCTCCGCGCCAATGTTCCAGACATTGGAGCGAAAACACACCGCCAGCCCCAGCGCGATGAGCAGCAACGGCGTGGCTTTCACGGCCAATTCGCCCAACGCATAGGGCGACTTGATCGGCTCCCAGAAGAACACCTGCAGCCCGCGCACCGGGTCCTTGCCCAGGGCCGCAAACAGCAGTACGCCGATCAGCACCGTGATCGCCAGCGCAAGCAGCGGCGAGCCAAAAACGAACAGGCGCGACGCCTCGGGGCGCGCCTCAAGCTTGAGCATGGCCGGCCTCCTCGGGTGCGCTGGTCGCGCGCAGGTGCGCCTGCACCTCGGCGTGCCACAGGCCGCTCATCCATTCGCCGATGCGCTCCACCGTCGCCTCGGCGCGTGGCACGGACGGCGACAGATGCCCCTTGGCCAGCACGTGCAGCCGGTCACAGATTTCGAACAATTCGTCCAACTCCTCGCTGAGCACCAGCACGGCACAGCCCTGGTCGCGCAGCTTCAATATCTCGCCGCGGATCTGCGCGGCCGCGCCCACGTCCACGCCCCAGGTGGGCTGCGAGACGATGAGCAGACGCGGGCCGGCGTCGATCTCGCGCCCCACGATGAATTTCTGCAGGTTGCCGCCCGACAGCGACTTGGCCGCCGCATTCGGCCCGCCCGCCTTGACCTGGAAGCGCGCGATGATGGCGCGCGCCTGCGCCTGCAGCTGCCCCATGCGCAGCCAGCCGAAAGCGCCCACCGCGTCGGTGCGGGTCAGCAGCAGGTTGTGCGCCAGCCCCATGCTGGGCACGGCGCCGCGGCCCAGGCGCTCTTCGGGCACGAAGTGCAGGCCCAGCGCGCGGCGCTGGCGCGGGTTCATGCGGCCGACGGGCACCAGCCCCTGCGGCCCCGCCACCTGCACCATGGCGGGCGCGGCGCGCTGGTCCTCGCCCGACAGGGCGTAGAGCAGCTCTTTCTGCCCATTGCCCGAGATGCCGGCAATGCCCACCACCTCGCCCACGCGCACCTCCAGGTCGATGTCGATGAGCGGCACGCCGAAGGGGTCGGCCGCCGGCAGGCTCAAGGAACTGGCGCGCAGCGCCACCCCGCCCGTGGTCACCTCACGGTGCGCCAGGGCCGGCGGCTCGGCGCCGATCATCATGCGCGACAGCGACGCGTTGGACTCCTGCGAAGGGTCGCACACGCCCGTGACCACCCCGCCGCGCATCACCGTGCAGGCCGTGCACAGCGCGCGGATTTCGTGCAGCTTGTGGCTGATGTAGAGAATGCTGCAGCCCTCGCTGGCCAGTTGCTTGAGCACCACGAAGAGCTTGTCCACCGCCTGCGGCGTGAGCACCGAGGTGGGTTCGTCCAGGATCAGCAGCTTGGGCTGCGTGAGCAGCGCGCGGATGATCTCCACGCGCTGCATCTCGCCCACGGAGAGCGTGTGCACGGGCCGCAGCGGGTCGATACCCAGGCCGTACTCGGAGGCCGTGGCACGGATGCGGCGCTCCACCTCGGCCAGCGGCACGCTCTTGTCCTGGCCCAGCCAGACGTTCTCGGCCACGGTCAGGGTGTCGAACAGGCTGAAATGCTGGAACACCATGGCAATGCCCAGCTGGCGCGCCTCCTGCGGATTGCGCACCTGCACCGGGCGGCCGTCGAACAGCATCTGGCCCTCGTCGGGCTTCACGGCGCCGTAGATGATCTTCATCAGCGTGGACTTGCCGGCGCCGTTCTCGCCCAGCACCGCATGCACCTCGCCGGGCTGCACCGTGAGCGATACGCCATCGTTGGCCACCACGGCCGGGTATCGCTTGGTGATGCCCGTCAGCTGCAGCCGCGGCGCGCCGTTGGCGGGGGCAGAAGGGGGTGAGGGATTCATCCTGCGATTGTCTCCTAGTTTTTTGGACGGCTGCCTGGAATCAAAACAGCATGCGGCGCCGACCCACCGGGCGCCAGCAGCTACTTTTCTTATAGCAAACCGTCGGCCACCAACCACGCCGGCGGGGTTATGTGTACCGCCCTATGGTCAAGCCGGCGCCTGCGGCATACCCTTGGGTACATGACAACGCCCCGCCCCTTACGCTTCATCCGCCGCGGCCGAGCCGTGCAGCTGCACGGCATCGCGCCCGACCGCACCCTGCTGGAGATTCTGCGCGAGGACCTGGGCGCCACCGGCACCAAGGAGGGCTGCGGCGAAGGCGACTGCGGCGCCTGCACCGTGGTGCTGGGCGAGGCGCGCCAGGGCCGCATGCACTACCAGGCCGTCAACAGCTGCATCCGCCTGGCCCATTCCATCGACGGCATGGCGCTGTGGACGGTGGAGGACCTGGCGCACGACCCGCTGATCCGGCCCGCGTCCGACCCAAAGGGCAGCGCACTGCACCCCGTGCAGGAGGCGCTGGTCCAATGCCACGGCTCGCAGTGCGGGTTTTGCACGCCCGGTTTTGCCATGAGCCTGTTCGGCCTGTACCAGAACGAGGTCTGCCAGAACCGAGGCATCACGCGCACACAGGCGGCCGAGGCGCTGTCGGGCAACCTGTGCCGCTGCACGGGCTACCGCCCCATCCTGGATGCCGCACAGCAGATGCAGCAACTGCCGCGCGTGCAGGTGGACGAAACCGCGTTGCTACAACAATTGGAGCTTCTCGCGCTTGCCCCGCAAGCGCTAGAGGCCGATTTCTCTTATATCTCGCCCGCCACGCTCCCTGATCTGCTGGCCGCGCGCGCCGCCCACCCCGACGCGCAACTGGTGGCCGGCGCCACCGACCTGGGCCTGTGGATCACCAAGCAGCACCGCCGCTTCCCGCGCCTGTTGGACGTGACGCGCGCTGCGGAACTGACCGGCGTGGCCGAGCACGACGGCCAGCTCACGCTGGGCGCGGCCGTATCGCTCACCGATGCCTTCTCTGCGCTGCAGGCCCGCTGGCCGCAACTGCACCGCTTTGCCGCGCGCTTTGCGGGCCTGCCGGTGCGCAACAGCGGCACGCTGGGGGGCAACGTGGCCAACGGCTCGCCCATTGGCGACTCGATGCCGCTGCTGATCGCGCTGGGGGCGCAAGTGGAGCTGGCCAGCACGCGCGGCTGCCGGCGCATGCCCCTGGAGGACTTCTACACCGGCTACCGGCAGAACCAGTTGGCGGCAGACGAGCTGCTCACCTTCATCCACCTACCTCTGCCCGCGCCGGACCAGCGGCGGGCGGACCAGCGACTGGCGGCCTACAAGGTCTCCAAGCGCTTCGACGACGACATCTCTGCCGTGTGCCTGGCCATCCAGCTGCGCATCGAAGGGCAGACCATCACCCAGGCGCGCATCGGCGCGGGCGGCGTGGCCGCCACCCCTGCACGCGCGCGCCAGACCGAGGCTGCGCTGACCGGCCAGCCCTGGACCGCCGCAACGGCGGAGCGCGCCGCCGCCGTGCTGCAGGCGGAGTTCAACCCCATCAGTGACATGCGCGCCAGCGGCGCCTATCGCCGTGAAGTGCTAGGCGCGCTGGTGCGCCGCTTTTGGCGCGAGACCCGCGGCGGTGCGGAGACCCCAGCGCTGGAGCGCCTGCAACCCCTGACGCTGGAGGCCACGCCATGAAGCGCGATGACGACCACGCTCCCACTGCGCGCACGCCCGTTGGCCGCGCGGCCGCTGGCAACCCACCGGCCATGACCCAGCCCGCGATGGGCCAGCCCGCCATGGGTCAGCCCGCCATGGGCCAGCCCCACGCGCACGAGAGCGCACGCGCACAGGTGGCGGGCAGCGCCCACTACATCGACGACCTGCCCGAGGTAAAGGGCACGCTCTACGCCGCCCCCATCCTCAGCACCGTGGCGCACGGGCGGCTGGAAGGCGTGGACACGCAAGCCGCACTGCAGCTCGCGGGTGTGCACGGCGTGGTGCTGGCACAGGACATTCCGGGCGATCCGGTACTGGCGGCGTTCGCCCATGATGAGCCGGTGTTCGCGCAGGCTACGGTGCAACACATCGGCCAGGTGATCGGCCTGGTGGTGGCCGAGTCGGTGATGCAGGCGCGGCGCGCGGCGCGGCAGGTGAAGCTGAGCATCACCGCCCTGCCCGCCATCCTCACCGTACGGGACGCCTTGGCCGCCGAGAGCTATGTTCTACCGCCCGTGCACGTGCGCCGGGGCGACGCGGCCCAGGCGCTGGCGCAGGCGCCGCACCGCCTGCAGGGGCGACTGGAAGTCGGCGGGCAGGAGCATTTCTATCTGGAGGGTCAGATCGCCTATGCCCTGCCGCAGGAACAGGGGCAGTGGCTGATCCACTCCAGCACCCAGCACCCCGGAGAGGTCCAGCACTGGGTGGCGCATGCGCTGGGCATCGACAGCCACGCGGTGCGCGTGGAGTGCCGGCGCATGGGCGGCGGCTTTGGCGGCAAAGAAACGCAGGCCGGCCACCTGGCCGTGTGGGCGGCGCTGGCGGCGCACAAGTTCGGCCGGCCAGTCAAGCTGCGCCTGGACCGCGACGACGACTTCATGGTCACCGGCAAGCGCCACCCCTTCGCCTACGAATGGGACGTGGGCTTTGACGACGCCGGGCGCATCACCGGCCTCAAACTGATGATGGCCACTAACTGCGGCTTCAGCGCCGATCTGTCGGGCCCCGTGGCCGACCGCGCGGTGTTCCACTGCGACAACGCGTACTTCCTGGAACATGTGGAGATCGCCTCGTACCGCTGCAAGACGCACACCCAGAGCCATACCGCGTTCCGCGGCTTTGGCGGACCGCAGGGGGTGATCGCCATCGAAACCATTCTGGGCGACATCGCCCGCGCCCTGGGCCGGGACGCGCTGGACGTCCGCATGGCCAACCTCTACGGGCTGCACGAGCGCAACGTGACCCACTACCAGATGACCGTGGAGGACAACATCCTGCACGATTTGCTACCGCAATTGGAGCAGTCCGCGCTCTACAGGCAACGGCAGGAGGCCGTTTCGGCATGGAATGCCGCGAACCCCGTGCTCAAGCGCGGCTTGGGCCTGACGCCGGTGAAGTTCGGCATCAGCTTCACGGCCACGCTGTTCAACCAGGCCGGGGCGCTGGTGCATGTGTACACCGACGGCAGCGTACAGGTGAACCACGGTGGCACCGAGATGGGCCAGGGCCTGCACACCAAGGTGGCGCAGATCGTGGCCGATGAGCTGGGCGTGCCCCTCTCCCGCGTGCTGGTCACCGCCAGCGACACCGCCAAGGTGCCCAACGCCAGCGCCACCGCTGCCAGCAGCGGCACCGACCTGAACGGCCGCGCCGCGCAGTTCGCGGCCCGCCATGTGCGCGACAACCTGGCGGCGTTCGTCTGCGGGCTGGACGGCTGCGGCGCGGGCGCCATCCGCTTCGCGGGTGGGCAGGTCATATCCCCAAAACGCACGCGGCGCTGGGAGGACGTGGTGAAGGAGGCCTACGCCAACCGCATCCAGCTGTGGAGCGACGGCTTTTACCGCACGCCCAAGATCCACTACGACAAGACCACGCTCACCGGCCGGCCCTTCTACTACTTCGCCTATGGCGCCGCCTGCACCGAGGTGGCCATCGACACCCACACCGGCGAGAGCCGCGTGCTGGCCGTGGACATCCTGCACGACGTGGGCCACAGCATCAACCCGGCCATCGACCTCGGCCAGATCGAGGGCGGTTTCGTGCAGGGCATGGGGTGGCTTACCACCGAGCAACTGGTGTGGAACGACGAAGGACGCCTGGCCACGCACGCCCCCAGCACCTACAAGATCCCCGCCACGGGCGACGTGCCCGAGCACCTGCGCGTGCAGCTGTGGCACCAGCCCAACCGCGAGGACAACGTGGGCGGCAGCAAGGCCGTGGGCGAGCCGCCGTTCATGCTAGCCATCAGCGTGTACGAAGCACTGCGCAATGCAATCGCTGCGGCCCGGGGGGACGGCGGCGCCGATGCGCGCGCGCCCGTGCAACTGACCGCGCCCGCCACGGCAGAGAACGTGCTGCGCGCGATCGGGCGGCTGGAGTAACCCGCCGCCGTGTGCGGCCATGCCAGCCGAGCCGTTCAGGCCGGTACCTGCACGCTGCCTACGGCGATGCGGTTGCGCCCGGCGCGCTTGGCCTGGTAGCAGGCCATGTCGGCGGCATAGAGCAGCGCCGCCACACCGTGCGCACCGGGCGCCAGCGGGACCAGCCCCACGCTCAGGCCCAGGGTGAAGCTGCGCCCGCCATATGCGGGCTCCCACGCCTGCACGGCGGCGCGCAACTGCTCGGCCACGGCCTGCCCGCGCGCCAAGGAGCTGCCCGGCAGCACGATGGCGAACTCGTCGCCGCCCACGCGCGCAGCCCAGCCGTTGTGCCGCACTTCCGATTCGAGCAGACGTGCCAGATGGCGCAGTACGTCATCGCCCGCATCATGGCCGGCAACGTCGTTGACCACGGTGAAGTGGTCCAGGTCCATGAACAGCAGCACCCCGCCGTCTTCCTCCGGCACACCCCGCGGGCCCCGCGCAGCACGCGCGTCCAGCAACATCTGCAGGCGCAACTCAAACTCCGCGCGGTTGAGCAGTTGGGTCAAGGGGTCGTGGGCGCGCTCCCAGGACTGCTGCTGGCGCGCTGCACGCTCCGCAGTGAAGTCTTCCAGCGACCACACCAGGCCGCTGGACGGCACGCCGGGCTCCACCAGTTGCCCCTGCGCCCGCACCCACAGCGTGCTGCCGTCCTTGCGCAGCAGCGGCAGTTCGCCATCGAAGCTGCCGTGGGCCGCAAACCGCGCACGCACCTGCTGTGCCACATCCGCTGCGCCGGGCGGTGAGGCCAGCAGATCCGTCAGCCGGCGCCCCTGGAGCTGCGCCGGCGCATAGCCCAGCATGCGGCCGGCCTGCTGGCTGACGACCTCCACCTGCTCGTCGCGGCTGACGACGATGCCCAACGGCACGTGCGCCAGCACCGCACGCAACTGGCGCGCCGACGCCTCCGACCCACGCTGTTGCAGCCGCCGGTGTTCCAACAGCCGGGTGCAGACGCGCACCACATCGTCCACCTCGCCAGGGCTGTGCGGCCATGGGCCGTCATACCCGGCGGACCCGCTCGCCGGCGCACCAGCGGCCTCCGCGTCCGTCAGCGCTCGGGCACGCTGGCGCAGCAGGATCAGCGGGCGCGCGATCCACAGCATGGCGCCCAGCGCCAGCAGGGCCACCAGCGCCGTGGCCGCGGCCGCGAGCGCCCAGGCCCGGCGCTGGACACCCTGCATTGGCGCCAGCACGGCCTGCGAAGCGCTCACCCGGGCCACCACCCATTGCGGCATGGGCACGCTGGCCAAGCTCACCACGTGGTCCGCCTGCACGGTGGTTTGCGCGCGCCCGGCCAGCGGGGCATCGTCCGCGCGGCGCCAGCGCGCATAGGCCTCGCCCAGGCCGGGCTCGTCGGCCACCTGGCCCAGCACGCGCTCCATATTGGGGTGCGCCAGGATCACCCCATCGCGCGTGAACACCACCAGCTGCGAATCGCTGCGTGCGGGCAGCGCCAGGGAATGTGGCAGCAGTCCCTGCGATTGCAGCCGCAGCACGCCCGCCACGGCCCCGATGACGCGCCCCTCCCCCCGCAGCAGCGGCATGGTGAACATCACGCGCGCCTCGGCCGGCGTGGCGCCAATGAGGCCCGACACCAGCGGCTTGCCGTCCAGCAGTGTGCGCACGAGGTAATCGCGCTCGCCCGGGTCCAGACCCGAGGCCTTTTCCAGCTTGCCATAGCGCAGGTTGATGGCGAGGTTGCCGTCCTTGCGCGCAACCTGGATGGCGTCGAAGAAGCGCACGGCCGGCAGGCCCTGCTGCAGCAGCCACTCCAGCGACGCGGGGGACTCCAACAGTTCGGGGGTGATGCCCTCGGCCACGGTGGCAAGCACCTTCTGGCTCTGCTCGATCTTGCTGGCCAGCAACCGCGCCACCAGTTCCACCTCGTCGTTCTGCTGGCTGACCAGGCGCTGCATGACCTCCTGGCCCGCGGCGCGCGACAGCACCCACACGGTGAGCATTGCGGAGAGCACGATGGCCAGCGCCGCCACCGCGAGCAGCTTGCCCACCAGCGGACCGGGCAGCCATGCGAAGCCTTCAGGCTCCCGCTCGGGCGCCACGTCTTCCCACGCGGCAACATGCTCGGGCGGTGTCATGGGCGCTCCGCGTTCGAAGCGCCCGAAACGAGAGGATCGAGGAAGGCGCGAACCATGGTCGTAGGGGGACTGCCTCACCAGAGGCTCGAACCAATATACGCAGGCACCCCCAGCTCCAGACTGGGTGGAACCCTGTGACAGCGCGGGAAAAACCCTGACGCCTCAGGCCTTCAGGTAGAGAGTGGTAACAACTGGATGCAAAAGGGCCGCCGCAGCGGCCCCATCGGGCGGAGTGCCCAGTGTGTGCTCAGGCGCCGGCCACCATCTGCAGCGCGCGGGGCTGCGGCAGGCTCAGCACGTTGCCCGTGCCAGCGATCAGGCCGTGCTCGCGCAGATGGCGCAGCACACGCGAGAGCGTCTCGGGCGCAATGCCCAACTGCGCCGCAATCAGGCGCTTGCGCTGGTGCAGCGTAACGCGCAAGCCGCCGTCTTCACTGTTTTGCGCATGGCGCAGCAGCCACTGGGCGCAGCGCGCTTCGGCGTCCTGGGCCAGGCGGCTCACGGCCAGTTCTGTCTGTTGGCAGTAACCGGTAGCCATGTCGCGCAGCAGCGCCTGTGCGCCCACGGGCAACTCATCAAAGGTGCGCTTGAAGTCCTCCAGCGGTAGCCGGCGCAACTGCACGCGGGTGTCCGCCACCATGTCCACGGCGCAGGGCTGCTCCAGCAGCGCGGTGGCGGCGTCGAGCCAGAACGGCCCTTCGACGACACCAAGCTGGTGGCGCATCACGCCGTCCTCGCGCACGCCCAGCAGCACGCGGCCACTGTCAAGGTAGAGCACGGACGCAGGTTGTTGGTGGCGCTCACGCAGCACCTCGCCCGCGGTGGCCACCTCGATCTGTGCGGACTGGTCAGAGGACGGTAGGGGGAACATGACCGCCACTGTGCCGGCGCACCGCCCGTCCTGCTTTGAGCGAAATCAAAAGTGGACGTGCAACCGCCGGCGTGCCGGGCCGCCTCACGCGCCGTTCCGGCGGGTCCGGGCGCAACAACTTGCGTTCGCAGTGTTGCAAAAACACGAAAAAGGCTGGCGGCATGATGTTTGCTTGACCACAATCGCTGCCTGACACGAAACCGTCATAACAACCCCTGCGCCAGCCGCGCATCCCCGCCCTACAGAGGAGAACCCATGTACCGCCATTTGATCGCTATTGCCGCCGCCACGCTGTGCGCGGCCACGGCGCACGCCCAGACCTCCGTCACGCTTTCGGGTCTGACCGACGTCTACGTCGGCTCCATGAAGATGGCCGGCGACGCCGACCGCCGCTCGGTGGTCAATAGCGGTGGCATGACCACCTCGTGGTTCGGCTTCACCGGCTCCGAAGACCTGGGCGGCGGCTTGAAGGCCAACTTCCAGCTCACCTCGTTCATCCAGGTGGATGCCGGCACCCAGGGCCGCTTTCCGGGCGATACGTTTTTCTCGCGCGACGCCAACGTGAGCCTGTCGGGCAGTTTTGGCTCCGTGCTGCTGGGCCGCTGGATGGCACCCAACTTCCTGCCGTCTGTGGTGGGCAACCCGCTGGGCGACTCGTTCACGTTCTCGCCGCTGATCCTGCACAAGAACGTGCCGCTGTTCAACGCCTCCGGCTGGCAGGCCACCACCCCGTCCGACACAGGCTGGAGCAACCAGATCGCCTACAGCACGCCCGACATCGGCGGCTTCAAGGCCAACCTGCAGTACCAGTTCGGCGAACTGCCGGGCGATAACGGCAAGAAGAACGTCGGCGCTAATTTCTTCTACTTCGGCGGCCCGCTGACGCTGACTGGCTACTACGAGCGCGACCAGATCAGCAACCCCGGCCAGGGCACCTACCTGGGCACGACCAAGAAGGACTGGATGCTGGCCGCAGCCTACGATTTCAACGTCGTGAAGCCGTACCTGAGCTACGGCCAGACCAAGGCCGACAACAGCCCCGGCAAGGCCAAGACGATGCAGGTCGGCGCATCGGCCCCGCTGGGCGGCGGCAGCCTGTTGGCTTCCTGGGTCAAGACCGAGCTGACGGACTCGGACCTGGACCGCAAAACCTTCACGCTGGGCTATGACTACAACCTGTCCAAGCGCACGGACGTGTACGCGATGTACATGAACGACAAGATCACCAACCAGTCCACGGGCAACAGCTTCGGCGTGGGTATCCGCCACCGGTTCTGACGAAGCAGGCCCTGTCGGCCACTGCACGGCACGCGGCGCCATGCGCCGCGTGCTTTTTTTCGCCTGCAAATACCAATGAAAAGTAGCCCTGATGCTTACGGACAAAGCGCCAGCAGCTATCAATTCAATACCAGCCATCGCCCTTGCCAGGCGCATGCGCGTCACGGGCCTGTCACCCGGAAGGCCTACGCTCCCCTTTTAACAGTTACCAATTGCTACCGATGCCTGATGCTCCGCGGCTGTCTCTGCGCGCACTGCTGCCTTCGCTGTCACCCAGGGTGCGGGGCGAAGGGCCGCTGGCGCGGCTGCTGCGCGCGGGTGGGCTGCACTGCGTATTCCAGCCCCTGGCCGACCTGCGCGAGGGGAACATCTATTCACACGAGGCGCTGATCCGCGGCCCGGAAAACTCGCCGCTGCAGTCGCCCGACGCCTTGCTGGCCCAGGCACGCGCCGAAGACCTGCTGCACGACTTCGAACTGCTGTGCGTCGCGCAGGCACTCACCCAATGGGGCCAGCAGGCCACGCCGGGCCGGCTGTTCGTGAACATCAGCGCCGACGCGCTGGTCTGGGGCGTCGGGCTGTGCGGCGCGGAGCCTCTGGCCCACGTGGTGCGTCGGCTGGGCGTGGCGCCGCACATGGTGGTGCTGGAGATCACCGAGCACGAGCGCGTGCACGACCTGGTGCCGCTGCGCGACGCACTGCGCCAGGTGCACGCCAGTGGCATGCGCCTGGCGCTGGACGACTTCGGCGACGGCCATTCCAGCCTGCGCCTGTGGTCGGAGGTGCGCCCCGACTTCGTGAAGATCGACAAGTACTTCACGCGCGACATCGGCCAGCACCCCGAGAAGCTGCAGATGCTGCAGGCGATCCGCGGCATTGCCGAAGTGTTCGGCACCACGCTGGTGGCCGAAGGCATCGAGACCAGCGACGAGCTGCGCGCGCTGCGCGACCTCGATATTTCCTACGGCCAGGGCTACCTGCTGGGCCGGCCCGCGCGTACCGCTCGCATGGCGATCGAGCCGCCCGCGCTGTCCGTACTGCGGGACCGCCGCGTGGCCGTGCTGCCGCACGGCGGCCAGCCCATGCGCCCGGGCATCCTGCGCAACCTGCTCATGGCGCAGGCGCCCACCGTCACGCCCTGCACCAGCAACGACGCGGTGGCCGAGCTGTTTCGCACGCATGGCGATCTGCACGCCATTGCGGTGCTGGAGGGCGAACGCCCCGTGGCGCTCATCAACCGCCAGGAGTTCATGAACCACTACGCCACGCTGTACTTTCGCGAGGTGCACGGCCGCAAACCCTGCATGGCGTTCGCCAGTACGTCGCCGCGCGTGGTGGAGATGGACTGCGACGTGGAGCATCTGGTGGGCATCCTCACCTCGCAGGACCAGCGCTACCTCAACGACGGCTTCATCGTCACCGACAACGGGCGCTACGCGGGCCTGGGCACCGGCGAGCAACTGGTGCGCGGCGTGACCGAAGCGCGCATCGAGGCCGCGCGCCACGCCAACCCCCTCACCTTCCTGCCCGGCAACATCCCCATCAGCCTGCACATGCAGCGCCTGCTGGACCACCGCGCGGCCTTCGTCGCCTGCTACGCCGATCTGAACCACTTCAAGCCCTTCAACGACCACTACGGCTATTGGCGCGGCGACCAGATGATCCGCCTGGTGGCGCGGCTGGCGCTGACGCACTGCGACCCGCGGGCCGACTTCGTGGGCCATGTGGGCGGTGACGACTTCATGCTGCTGTTCCAGAGCAGCGACTGGCTGGCGCGCTGCCAGCGCATCGTGGACTCGTTCGCGCGCGAGGCCATCGCCCTGTTCGATGAATCCGCGCGCCAGGAAGGCGGCATCTGGGCCGAGGACCGGCATGGCGTGAACCGTTTCTTTCGCTGTACCACGCTGTCGATCGGCGCGGTGCGCGTGTCGCCGGGCAGCATGGAGCATGCCGAAGAGGTGGCCAACCTCGCGGCGCTGGCCAAGCGCGATGCCAAGCAGTCGCACGCGGGCATCGCCTGGCGCGACGCCGGCCCAGGCGGGCTGGTCTGCCTGCGGCGCGCGCCGCGCCGCGGGCCCGGGCCGGCGCGCACTAGGTCCTTACACTCCAGCGCGACAGAGTCGCCGCATCCCCATCCGCGGCCAACCTGGATATTCCAACCTACAGGAGAGACCGCCCGTGCCCATGTTCGTTGACACCTCGCCGCCCGGCCAATGCATCTTCTGCCGGCTGGTGGCCGGCGAGATCCCCAGTGCCAAGGTCTATGAGGACGCGCTCACGATTGCCTTCATGGACATCGGCCAGGTCACGCCGGGCCATGTCCTCGTCGCTACCAAACGGCATGCGGCCACCTTGCTCGACACGACCCCCGAAGAGGCCGCGGCGCTGATGCAGACCGCGCGCCGCGTCGCGCTGGCGGTGCGTACGGCGTTCGACCCGCCGGGGCTCACGCTGCTGCAGGCCAATGGCGCGCTGGGCGGGCAGACCGTGGCGCATGTACACCTGCACGTGGTGCCGCGCCATGAGGACGACGGCATCACCTTCACCTGGCCACGCCAGGAGCCGCCAGCCGCCGTGCTGGCCGGTTATGCCGAGCGCCTGCGCGCGGCGCTGTAGTCCGCGGTCAGATCGGCGAGACCACGCCGCGGCCCGCAAAGTGGCCCTCGGCGTTGGCCAGGAAGCGGTCCACGCTGGCCTGCACGGCCTCGGGCGACCACCCGGCCACGTGCGGGGTGAGCAGCACGTTGTCCAGGCCCACCAGCTCCTGCGGCGGCGCGGGCTCGCTCTCGTACACATCCAGCCCCGCGCCGGCAATGCGGCGCTCGCGCAGCGCAGCCGCCAGGGCCTGCGTGTCCACCACGCTGCCGCGCGCGATGTTCACCAGGTAGCCCTGCGGGCCCAGCGCCTGCAGCACCTCGGCATTGACGCGGTGGCGCGTGGACGCCCCGCCCGGCGTGGCGCACACCAGCACGTCGCACCAGGCGGCCAGCTCCTGCAGGCTGGGGAAGTAGCGGTGCGGCACCTCCGCGCGCGGGCTGCGGTTGTGGTAGCCGATCTCCATGTCAAAGCCTGCGGCACGGCGCGCGATCTTGTGGCCGATGGTGCCCAGCCCGAAGATGCCCAGCCGCTTGCGCGAGACATTGGGCGGCAGGCCGATCGCATCGCGCCACACGCCCGCGCGGCACTGCTGGTCCAGGGTGCGCATGCCGCGCACGATGGCAATCAGCAGCCCGAACGCATGGTCGGCCACGCAGTCGTCGTTGGTGCCCGCGCCGTTGGCCAGCGCAATGCCGCGCGCGCGGGCGGCGTCCAGCGCCACGTTCTCGTAGCCCGCGCCGAGGGCACACACCAGCTCCAGCGCGGGCATGGCGGCGATCTCCTGCGCCGTGAGACCGACGGCGCCGATGGTCAGCACCGCCCTGAAGCGCGCGCCCTGCTGTGCGATGGCCTGGGCGCGCGCGTCGGGCGTGGGGGCATAGCAGACGTCAAAACGCTGGCCGATCTGGTCCAGGTGCTGCGGCGTCATGCCGTTGAGGATAAGCAAGGGAATGCGGGTGGTGGAGGTCACGGCGTTGCTCGAAGCTGAATGCGTGCAGTGGACTATGTTTTTCATAGCTGCTCGCGCTTGTCTATAGGGCGGTACAGGCCATTTTCGTCCAAATGCGTTGGGCCTGCCCTGCGCACCGCTGCAAGCCCCGGCGGGGGTGCGGGGCCTTGGGTCTGCCGCGCCATCGACTCTGCTACCCTCGCGCGCATCATGTCCGTCCCGTCCGCCGCCATCGGCCCGCAGCAGGCGCCTCCGGTACCCGTGCCTGTGCCTCCCGGCCTGGCCATCCTGGTGCTGGCCCTGCTGCTGAGCATCCAGCCCGTCACCACCGATCTGTACCTGCCCGCCCTGCCCGCGCTCACGCGCAGCCTGAACGCACCCGTGGCCGCAGGCCAACTCACGCTGTCCGCGCTGCTGCTGGCCTTTGGCTGCTCGCAACTGGCATGGGGGCCGCTGTCCGACCGATTCGGCCGCCGGCCGGTGCTGCTCACCGGGCTGGCGATGTACACGCTGGCGGCGGTGGGCGCGGCGCTGGCGCCGTCCATGGCGGTGCTCATCGCCTGGCGCACGGCCCAGGGCGTCGCCATGGGCGCCGTGGTGATGTGCGCGCGCGCCATCGTGCGCGACCTGTACACGCCGCTGGCGGGCGCACGCGCCATGTCCAAGGCGCTGACGGGCTTGGGGCTTGTGGCCTGCCTGTGCGCGCCGCTGGGCGGGTTGCTGACCGAATGGTTCAACTGGCGCGCGGCCTTGCTGGCGCTCACCGGCTACGCCATGGGCACGCTGGCGCTGGTCGCGCTGCGCATGCCCGAGACGCTGCACCAGCGCAACCCGCACGCGCTGCGCCCCGCCATGCTGGCAGGCACCGCGGCGCAGATATTGCGCACGCCCACGTTCTGGGCGTTCTCGCTGCTCACCACGGCCAGCTATGGCGGGCTGTTCACCTTCCTGGCTGCTTCGTCCTTTGTCTATCTCGACGTGCTGGGCATTTCGCGCACGCAGTACGGGCTGGCGCTGCTGTCCACGGCCGTGGCGTACCTGCTGGGCACGCTGCTGTGCCGGCGGCTGCTGGCGCGCCAGGGCCTCAAGCGCACGGTCGCCATCGCCGGCGCGCTGTCGGCCAGCGGCGGCCTGCTGATGCTGCTGGCCGCCGCGCTGGGCTGGCATAGCGTGGCCGCGCTGCTGCCGCCGTTCTACCTCTACATGGTGGGCCACGGCATCCACCAGCCCTGCGGGCAGTCGGGCGCGGTGGGCCCGTTCCCGCAGGCGGCGGGCATGGCCTCGGCGCTCAATGGTTTCATGATGATGCTGGCGGGCTTCGCCATCGGCCAGTGGCTGGGCGGGGCGCTGGACGGCAGCGTGTGGCCGCTGGTGCAAGGCGTGGCCCTGTGGTCGCTGCTGCTGGCCGCCATTGCCTGGACGCTGGTGCAGCGCCATGCCCCGCAGGAGGTTGCCCATGCCCGCTGACCACATTCCCGCGCTCGCACTGGCCGGGCCCACGGCCTCGGGCAAGACGGCAGCGGCGTTTGCCATTGCCGACGCGCTCGCGCCCCGCCTGCCGGTGGAGATCGTCAGCGTGGACTCGGCCCTGGTGTACCGCGGCATGGACATCGGCACCGCCAAGCCCACGCCCGCCGAGCAGGCCCGCGTGCCGCACCACCTGATCGACATCCGCGACCCGCTGCAGGCCTACAGCGCGGCCGAGTTCGTGCAGGACGCCACGCGCCTGATCGGCGAGATCCGCGCGCGCGGCGCGCTACCGCTGCTGGTGGGCGGCACCATGCTGTATTTCAAGGCGCTGTTTGACGGCATCGACGACATGCCGCCCGCCGACGCCGCCGTGCGCGCGCGCCTGGAGGCCCAGGCGGCCGCCATCGGCTGGAGCGGCATGCATGCCGAACTGGCGCGCGTGGACCCGCCGACCGCCGCGCGCCTGGCACCCGGCGACAGCCAGCGCATCCAGCGCGCACTGGAGGTGTGGCATGTCTCGGGCCGGCCGCTGTCGAGCTTTCACACGACCAAAACCGTAGCTGCCAGCGGCCGCCCGATGAGCGCTGCAAGCCTTTTTTCCTTGGAACCACACGACCGCGCCTGGCTGCATGGGCGCATTGCCGAGCGCTTTCACGCCATGCTGGCCGCCGGCTTTCTGGACGAAGTCCTGCGCCTGCGTGCGCGCGGCGACCTGGACGCCGAGCTGCCCAGCATGCGCTGCGTGGGCTACCGCCAGGCGTGGGAGTCACTGGACGGCCTCTACCCGATGAGCAGCCTGCCGGAGCGCGGCATTGCCGCCACGCGCCAGTTGGCCAAGCGCCAGATCACCTGGCTGCGCAGCATGCCCGAGCGCCATTCGATCGCCTGCGACGCGCCCGACGCCACTGCGCAACTGGTGCAGGCCGTGCGCGCGCGCGTGTGGGGTGGCGGCGCATGAGGCCCCAACCCACGTCCCTGCTGCAGGTGCGCGGCCTTGCCAAGCGCTACGGCGGGCAGGCGGTGTTCGAGGGCGTGGATCTGCAGGTGCAGCGCGGGGAGTTCGTCGCCATCGTTGGCGACTCGGGCGTGGGCAAGTCCACGCTGCTCAACTGCCTGGCGGGGCTGGACCATTGGGATGCCGGTCAGGTGCTGCACGAGGGCGTGGATCTGGGGCAGTTGGACGACACGCAGCGCGCCCTGTGGCGCCGCGCCCATGTGGGCTTCGTGTTCCAGGCCTTCCATGTGCTGCCGCATCTGGACGTGGCACAGAACGTGGGCCTGCCGCTGATGCTGCTCAACCGCCCCGATGCGCGGCGCGTGCAGCAGATGCTGGCCGCCGTTGGCCTGGAAGGCCTGGGCGAGCGGCTGCCGCAGCAGCTCAGCGGGGGGCAGTTGCAGCGCGTGGCCATTGCCCGCGCGCTGGTGCACCGCCCCGCCCTGCTGCTGGCCGACGAGCCCACGGGCAATCTGGACCCCACTACGGCGGCGCTGGTCATGGATCTGCTCATCGCCCAGACCCGCGAGCACGGCGCCGCGCTGGTGCTGGTGACCCATTCGCAGGCCGCCGCGGCGCGGGCGGACCGGGTGCTGCGCCTCACGGCGCAGGGTATCCGCCCGGCGCAAGCGATTTAGTCGATCGTCAAGCGCTGGGTCTTGTTGCCCTGCTTCTTGGCCAGCGTGAGCGTGAGCACGCCGTTGTCGTACTTGGCCTTGCACTGGGCGGCGTCCACATCCACGGGCAGTTGGAAGCTGCGCGCCACCGAGCCAAAGTAGCGCTCGCTGCGCAGCACCTTCTCGCCTTCTTTCTTCTCGTCGTGCTGGCGCACCTCGGCGCGCAGGCTGACCACGTTGCCATCAATGGAGATATGGATGTCCTCCTTGGGTACGCCGGGCACCTCGGCATGCACGGTGTAGGCGGCGTCGTCCTCCTTCACGTCGATCTTGATCTGCGACGGCGTGGGCAGCCCATCGCCGTGCAACGGGCGGACATAGAAGCCCGGCGCAAAGTCCTTGAAGAAATCGTCAAACAAGCTGCCACGGGTGACCAGTGAATTCATGATGAAACTCCTTCTTTCGAGAACAAGGTGAAGCGGCCCGCACGGGCCATCCGTCCGGCGGGTCGGCCCCGCCGTCTTCAGGCTATATAGGCGCTGTCGCGCCGCGGTTCAAGAACCCCCGCACGTTTGAATTTGATGCAGCGCAACTCCACGCGCCGCGGGCCGCACAATCGCGGCATGCTGACCGCCCTGCTGCGCACCTTCTCCTGGCGTGCGCTGCGCCACCACCCCTGGCGCAGCGCGGCCGCCGTGGCCGCCGTCATGCTGGGCGTGGCACTGGGGTTCGCAGTGCATGTGATCAATGCGTCGGCGCTGGACGAATTCGCCCAGGCCGTGCGCGCGGTCAACGGCCAGCCCGACCTGGAACTGCGCGCCACGCGCGGCGCGCTGCCCGAATCGCTCTATGGCGAGGTTGCCCGCCAGCCGCAGGTGCGCCTGGCCAGCCCGTGGCTGGAAGTGCCGGTACGGGCGTCCGCGACCCGCGGCCAGACACCCGTGGCGCTGCGCGTGCTGGGCGCCGATGCGCTGCTGCTGCCCGCCATGGCGCCGGCCCTGGCGCCGCGTGCCTACGACGGGGCCGACCGCCTGGCCATGCTGGCGCCCGCCACCGTGTTCCTCAACCCGGCGGCGCAGCAGGCGTTGGGCCTGGGCACCATCGACGCACAGACCCCCGCCATCACGCTGCAGGCGGGCTTGGCGGCACACCCGGTACGGGTGGCCGGCACGGTGGCCGCGGGCGGCGCGCCCCTGGCGGTGATGGACATCGGCGCCGCGCAGGATCTGTTCGGCCGCGCGGGGCAACTCACCCGCATCGACCTGCGACTGCAGCCCGGCAGCACGCCCGCCAGCGTGCAGCAGGCGCTGGCCGCCCTGCCCGGCTGGCCGGCGGGCGTGCAGTTCGCCGCGCCGCAGGACGATGTGCAGCGCGTGGACAGCCTCTCGCGCGCGTACCGCGTCAACCTCACGGTGCTGGCGCTGGTGGCGCTGTTCACCGGGGGCTTCCTGGTGTATTCGGTGCTGGCGCTCAGCGTGGCGCAGCGCGCGCCGCAGTTCGCGCTGCTGGCCGTGCTGGGCACCACGCCGCGCGAGCGCCAGGCGCTGGTGCTGCTGGAGTCCTGCGCGCTGGGCCTCATCGGCAGCGTGGCCGGCATCGCCCTGGGCACGGCGCTGGCGGCGCTGGCGCTCACCCTGCTGGGTGGCGACCTGGGCGGCGGCTACTTCACCGGTGCACAGCCTGCGTTGCAGTGGAGTACACCGGCGGCGCTCCTCTACGGCCTGCTGGGCGTAGCGGCCGCGCTGATCGGGGGTTGGTGGCCCGCGCGCCATGCACAGCACTTGCCGCCAGCGCAGACCCTCAAGGGCCTGGGTGCGCAGGCCGGGCGCGGCGCGCGCGCCTGGATCGGTCTTGTTTTGATAGCTGCTAGCGCTTTGCTGGCAAAGCTTCCGCCCATTTTTGGCATACCGCTGGCGGCCTACGTGGCGGTGGGCCTGCTGCTGATCGGCGGCATTGCCCTGCTGCCCTGGCTGGTGCAGGCGCTGCTGGCGCGGCTGCAGCCGCTGGCGGCGGGCCATGCCCTGGCCCTGCTGGCGCTGGAACGCGCCCGCCGCATGCGCGCCAGCGCCGCCGTGGCCGTGGGCGGCGTGGTGGCGGCGCTGAGCCTGGCCGTGGCGCTGACGGTGATGGTAGGCAGCTTTCGCGGCTCGGTCAGCCAGTGGCTGGACAGCGTGCTGCCCGCGCCGCTGTACCTGCGCGCGGCCGGCGGCGCCAGCGGCGACGAGGCCGCGGTGTTTCCCCCGGATTTCGTCAATGCCGTGGCGCGCCTGCCCGCCGTGGCGCGCGTGCAGGCGCTGCGCACCAGCAGCCTGCAACTGGCACCCGACCGCGCCCCCGTCGCGCTGCTGGCCCGGCCGCTGGAGGGCGATCCGGCCCGCGCTCTGCCACTGGTGGACCCTGCGCGCCCCGTGCCGCCAGGGCGCGTCGGCGTGTACGTGAGCGAGGCGGTGGTGGACCTGTACGGCGCCCGCCCAGGCGCGGACTGGCCGCGGCTTTCAGAAGTTTTCAGGCCTGCAGCGCAGTCTGGAAAAGCGTCAGCAGCTATATTTTTCGTAGCTGGTGTGTGGCGCGACTATGTGCGCCAGCACGGCGCCATCGCGCTGGACCTGCAGGACTTCGCGCGCCTGACGGGTGACGCGCGCGCCAGCGACCTGGCGCTGTGGCCCATGCCGGGCCGCGAGGCCGGCGCGCTGCGCAGCGAGGTGCTGGAGCAGGCCCGCGAGAGTCTGGGCGCCTCGGCGGCGGATGCACTGGAATTCACCTCGGCCGATGCGATCCGCGCACGGTCGCTTGCGATCTTCGACCGCAGCTTCGCCGTCACCTACTGGCTGCAGGCGGTGGCCATCGGCATCGGGCTGTTCGGCGTGGCGGCCAGCTTCAGCGCGCAGGTGCTGGCGCGGCGCAAGGAGTTCGGGCTGCTAGCCCACCTGGGGCTCACGCGGCGGCAGATCCTGGCGGTGGTCGCCGGCGAGGGCGCGGCCTGGACGGCCGTGGGCGCGGTGGCCGGCACGCTGCTGGGCCTGGCCGTGGCGGCGGTGCTGGTGCATGTGGTGAACCCGCAGAGCTTTCACTGGACCATGGACCTGGCCGTTCCCTGGCCGCGACTGGGCGCGTTGGCCCTGGCCGTGGTGGCGGTAGGCACGCTGACCGCCTGGCTGGCTGGTCGCCTGGCCGCGGGGCGCGACGCGGTGATGGCCGTCAAGGAAGACTGGTAGTCGCCGACAATGCGGGCCATGTTGTCCCCCTCCTCTCTTTCCGCCCCGGCGGCCGGCAGCGGCTGGCTGCACGAGGCCATCGCTCGCATCGAGGCCGACTACCAGCGCAGCGCCGACACCCACCTGATCCCGCTGCCGCTGCCCGCGTTCGCCAGCGCCGGCATCGACCTGTATTTGAAGGACGAATCCACCCACCCCACGGGCAGCCTCAAGCACCGGTTGGCGCGCTCGCTGTTCCTGTATGCGCTATGCAATGGCTGGGTGCGCGAGGGTTCCACCATCGTGGAGGCATCGAGCGGCTCCACCGCCGTGAGCGAGGCGTATTTCGCGCGGTTGCTGGGCCTGCCCTTCGTGGCGGTGATGCCGCGCAGCACCTCGGCCGAGAAGATCGCGCTGATCGAGTTCTACGGCGGACGCTGCCACTTCGTGGAGCGTGCGGGCGACGTGTACGACGCGGCGCGCGCCATCGCCGCCGACACCGGCGGCCACTACATGGACCAGTTCACCTACGCCGAGCGCGCCACCGACTGGCGCGGCAACAACAACATCGCCGAGAGCATGTTCACCCAGATGGAGCGCGAGCGCCACCCGGTGCCGCGCTGGATCGTGGTGGGTGCGGGCACGGGCGGCACCAGCGCAACCATCGGCCGCTACGTGCGCTACCAGCGCCACGCCACGCAGGTCTGCGTGGCCGACCCGGCGGGCTCGGTGTTCAGCGCCTACCACCGCACGGGCGACGCCACGCTCACCGCGCCGGGCTCGCGCATCGAAGGCATTGGCCGCCCGCGCGTGGAGCCCAGCTTCCTCCGCACGCTGGTGGACCGCATGGAAGAAGTGGCCGACGACGACTCCGTCGCCGCCATGCGCGCGCTGTCCACCCTGCTGGGGCGGCGCGTCGGCCCATCCACGGGCACCAACTTCGTCGCCATGCTGCGGCTGGCGCAGGAGATGCGCACGCAGGGGCAGCAGGGGTCGATCCTCTCGCTGCTGTGCGACGCGGGCGAGCGCTACCTGCCCACCTATCACGACGACGCCTGGGTGCAGCGCTGCCTGGGCGACTGCGCGGCCGCGCACGCGCGGCTGCAGGCGCTGCTGGCCTGATGATCGGGCGCCGCGCGCTGCTGGCATTCGCGGCCCAGGGCGCGCTGGGCAGTGCTGCCTGCGGCTGGGCTGCTCCCGCCTGGGCCCTGGCGCCGCGCACGCTGGCCTTCCCGCGCGACCACGGCAGCCACCCCGATCTGCGCACCGAGTGGTGGTACATCACCGGCCATGCGCAGGCCGACGAGCGGCAGTGGGGCTTTCAGATCACCTTCTTTCGCACGCGCGTGGATGCCACGCAGGGCATGCAGTCCGCCTTCGCCGCGCGCCAGCTCGTGTTTGCGCACGCGGCGCTGACCGACGTGCAAGGCCGTCGCCAATTGCACGACCAGCGCATTGCCCGCGCGGGCTTCGGCATTGCCGAGGCGCTGGAGGGCGACACGCAGGTGCGCCTGCGCGACTGGTCGCTCACGCGCCATGCCAGCAACGCACCGGGCGGCAGCCGCTACGAAGTGCGCGCGCAGGCAGAAGGATTTGCGCTGGAGCTGGACTGCGCCAGCACCCAGCCCGTGCTACTGCAGGGCCAGGCCGGCCTGTCGCGCAAGGGGCCCGACGCGGCGCAGGCCAGCTACTACTACAGCCAGCCCCAGTTGGCCGTGACGGGCGCTATCACCCTCGCGGGCCGGCGCATGCCGGTGCAACCACTGGCCGCGCCCGCCAACCGCGCCTGGATGGACCATGAGTGGAGCGAGGCGCTGATGCACCCCGAGGCCGTGGGCTGGGACTGGATCGGCATGAACCTGCACGACGGCGCCGCACTCACCGCGTTCCGCCTGCGGCGCGCCGACGGCAGCACGCTCTGGACCGGGGGTTCCTGGCGGCCCGCAGGAGCGGACGCCGCGCAGGTGTTCGCATCCGAGGCCGTGGTGTTCTCCCCGCTGCGCCACTGGCACAGCCCGGCCAGCGGCGCGCGCTACCCGGTGCAGTGGCGCGTGGACACGCCCGCGGGCGGCTTCATCGTGCGTGCGCTGCTGGACGCGCAGGAGCTGGACAGCCGCGGCTCCACCGGCGCGATCTACTGGGAAGGGCTGTGCACGCTGCATGCAGCACGGGCGCGGGGCGATGCGGGCGAACCAGCTGGCCCCGAGGTGGGGCGCGGCTATCTGGAGATGACGGGCTATGCGCAGCGCCTGCGGCTGGGCTGACAGCGCGGCCTGTCGCTATGCATGTGATAGCTGCCAGCGCTTTGCTTTTGGGCAGTTTCAACCGGTTTGTATCTAAAACATAGACACAACAAGCGCCTCCAGCTATCAAAAACAAAGCGGCCATGCAAGGCGGTTGCCGCGCATGGCCGAGGGTGCCGCCGGCCTGGGGGCTTGGCCCAGCCGGCATGCGGTGACGAGGGCGTCAGTGGCTGCCGCTGCCCCCCGTGCGGCGGCGCTCCAGCCAGGCGATGATCTCGCCCATGATGCCGCGGCGGAAGGCCAGCACGCAGACCACGAAGATCAGGCCCGTGACGATGGTCACCGACTCGCCCAGGGTGTTGAACCAGTCGATGGTCGTGAGCTGCGCGAGCAGCGTGCCCAGCTCGCCGATCTTGTTCTCCAGCAGCACCACCACGGCCGAGCCCACCAGCGGGCCGCTCAGCGTGCCCAGGCCACCCACCAGCGTCATCAGCACCACGTGGCCGGAGGCGCTCCAGTGCACGTCGGACAGCGTGGCGAAGCCCAGCACCAGCGTCTTGAGCGCGCCGGCCAGGCCCGCAATGGCGGCCGAGATCACGAAGGCCAGCAGCTTGAAGCGGTTGGTGTCGTAGCCCAGCGAGATGGCGCGCGGCTCGTTTTCCTTGATGCCCTTGAGCACCTGCCCGAACGGCGAGTGGATGGTGCGCACGATCAGCAGGAAGGCCACCACCACCACGATCAGGCACACGTAGTACATGGTCAGGTCGCTGGACAGATCGAGCACGCCGAACAGCTTGCCGCGCGGCACGCCCTGCAGGCCGTCCTCGCCGCCCGTGAAGGGCGCCTGCAGCGCCGCGAAGAACAGCATCTGTGCCAGCGCCAGCGTGATCATGGTGGCGTAGATGCCCTGGCGGCGAATGGCGAAGAAGCCCATCACCAACCCCAGCAGCGCACCGGCCAGCAGGCCGGCCAGCAGGCCGAGCTCGGGCGTGGCGCCCCACACCTTCACGGCATGGCCCGTCACGTAGGCCGCGCCGCCCAGGAAGGCCGCGTGGCCGAAGGACAGCAGGCCCGTGTAGCCCAGCAGCAGGTTGAAGGCCGAGGCGAACAGCGCGAAGCACAGCAGCTTCATCACGAACACCGGGTAGGCGCCAAGGAAGGGCGCGACGATCAGGCCGAGCAGCAGCAGGCCGTAGCCAATGGGAGCGAATTTATTGACGTTCATGTGGTTCACCCCGTTGGCTTACTTCTCTTTGCCGAACAGGCCGGCGGGGCGGATGAGCAGGACGATGGCCATGATGACGAACACGACGGTGGACGAGGCTTCGGGGTAGAACACCTTGGTGAAGCCCTCGATCACGCCCAGGCCCAGGCCGGTGAGGATGGAGCCCATGATGGAGCCCATGCCGCCGATCACCACCACCGCGAACACGACGATGATGAGGTTCTGGCCCATCAGCGGCGTGACCTGGTACACGGGCGCCGCCAGCACACCGGCAAAGGCCGCGAGCGCCGCGCCGAAGGCGTAGGTCAGCGTCACCATGACGGGCACGTTGACGCCGAAGGCTTCCACCAGGCGGGGGTTCTCGGTGCCGGCGCGCAGGTAGGCGCCTAGCTTGGTCTTCTCGATCACGTACCAGGTGGCGATGCACACCACGATCGAGGCCACCACCACCCAGGCGCGGTAGTTGGGCAGGATCATGAAGCCCAGGTTGGTCGCGCCCTCCAGCAGCTCGGGCGTGTCGTAGCCCAGGCCGGAGACGCCGTAGATCGAGCGGAACACGCCCTCGATCATCAGCGTGAGGCCCAGCGTGAGCAGCAGGCCGTACAGGTGGTCGAGCTTGTAGATCCAGCGCAGCAGGAGCCGCTCGATCACCACACCGATCACCCCTACGATCAGCGGAGCACAGATCAGCATCACCCAGTAGTTGACGCCGAAATAGTTCATGGCCATCCAGGTGATCAGCGCCCCCAGCATGAACAGCGCACCGTGCGCGAAGTTGATCACGTTGAGCAGGCCGAAGATGACGGCCAGCCCCAAACTGAGGATCGCGTAGAACGAGCCATTGACCAGCCCCAGGAGGAGCTGACTCAGCATGGCCGGCAATGAAACACCAAAAATTTCCATGGGAACTGAACGCTGATGTAGGGGAGTCGGATCAGGAGAGCAGCGCGATCACTTCCAGAGGGCGCACTTGCTCTCGGCCTTGGTGGTGAACACCTGTTCACCCGGCAGTTTCTTGATGAGCTTGTAGTAGTCCCAGGTGCCCTTGGACTCGGACGGCGACTTCACCTGCATGAGGTACATGTCGTGCACGTAGCGGCCGTCGGCACGCAGGTAGCCGGAACCGAAGAAGTCGTTCATCTTCATGGCGCGCCAGGCCTCCATCACCTTGTCGGCGTCGGTGGTCTTGGCGGCCTCGACGGCCTTCAGGTAGTTCATCGTGGCCGAGTAGTCGGCAGCCTGGATCTCGGTGGGGCGGCGCTTGGTCTTGGCCATGAACTTGTCGGCGAACTTGCGCGTCTCGTCGTTCAGGTCCCAGTACCAGCTGGTGGTGAACTGCAGGCCTTCGGTGTTGCGCAGGCCCAGGCTGTGCACGTCGCTGAAGAAGATCAGCAGGCCGGCCAGCTTCATGCTGTTACCGATGCCGAATTCCTTGGCCGCCTTGATCGAGTTGATGGTGTCGCCGCCGGCATTGGCCAGGCCCAGGATCTGCGCCTTGGAGTTCTGCGCCTGCAGCAGGAAGGACGAGAAGTCGGACGCATTCAGCGGGTGGCGCACCGCGCCCACCACCGTGCCGCCCTTGTCCTTCACGACCTTGGAGGTGTCGGCTTCCAGCGCATGGCCGAAGGCATAGTCCGCCGTCAGAAAGAACCAGCTTTTGCCGCCGCCATCGACGATGGCACCGCCCGTGCCCTTGGCCAAGGCCACGGTGTCGTAGGCGTAGTGCACGGTATAGGGCGTGCACTGGTCGTTGGTCAGCGCAGAGGACGCCGCGCCGTTGTTGATCATCACGCGCTTTTTCTCTTCGGCGATCTTGGCCAGCGCCAGCGCAGTGCCGGAGTTGGTGCCGCTGAAGATCATGGTCAGGCCCTGCGTGTCGATCCACTCGCGCGCCTTGCTGGCGGCGATGTCGGCCTTGTTCTGGTGGTCGGCCGTCAGCAGCTCGATGGGTTTGCCCAGCACCTTGCCGCCGAAGTCGTCGATAGCCATCTGGATGGCCACGCCACCGTTCTTGCCTTCCACGTCGGCGTAGAGGCTGGACATGTCGGTGATGAAACCGATCTTGACCTTGTCCTGCGCGTGCGCGGTCGACGCCATGAGCCCTGCGGCCCCGAGCACGAACGCCAATGTCGTGAGCTTCGCTTCATGTGGTGTCTCCTTTGTCTTTCATGCTTTGGTTTGCAACGTCGACGCGCGCGGTCCCGGGCAGTGCCCGGGGCCGTGGCTCAACTCACTTCCACAGGGCGCACTTGCTCTCGGCCTTGGTGGTGAACACCTGGTCGCCGGGCAGCTTGGCCACGACCTTGTAGTAGTCCCAGGGTTCCTTGGATTCGGAGGGCGACTTCACCTGCATGAGGTACATGTCGTGCACGAAGCGACCGTCGGCGCGGATCGTGCCCTTGGCGTAGAAGTCGTCGATCGGCGTGGACTTGAGCTTCTCCATGACCTTGTCGGCATCGGTGGTGCCGGCGGCCTGCACGGCCTTCAGGTAGTTCATGGTGGCGGAGTAGTCGGCCGCGTGGATGTCCGTGGGCATGCGCTTGGTCTTGGCGAAGAACTTCTTGCCGAACTCGCGCGTCTTGTCGTTCAGGTTCCAGTCCCAGCTGGTGGTCAGCAGCAGGCCTTCGGTGTTGCGCAGGCCCAGGCTGTGGATGTCGGTCAGGAACACCAGCAGGCCGGCCAGCTTCATGTTCTTGTTGATGCCGAATTCCTTGGCCGCCTTGATGGCGTTGATGGTGTCGCCGCCGGCATTGGCCAGGCCCAGGATCTGCGCCTTGGAGTTTTGTGCCTGCAGCAGGAAGGAGGAGAAGTCGGACGCGTTCAGCGGGTGCTTCACGTTGCCTACCACGCGGCCGCCGTTTTCCTTGACCACCTTGGCGGTGTCGTTCTCCAGCGCCTGGCCGAAGGCGTAGTCGGCCGTCAGGAAGAACCAGTCCTTGCCGCCCTGCTTCACCACGGCGCCGCCCGTGCCCTTGGCCAGGGCCACGGTGTCGTAGGCGTAGTGCACGGTGTAGGGCGTGCACTGGTCGTTGGTCAGCGCGGAGGAACCGGCGCCGCTGTTGAAGTACACGCGCTTCTTCTCTTCGGCCACCTTGGCCATGGCCAGGGCAGTGCCGGAGTTGGTGCCACCGAACAGCATCGTCAGGTTCTGCGTGTCGATCCACTCACGTGCCTTGCTGGCAGCGATGTCGGCCTTGTTCTGGTGGTCGGCGGAGAGCAGTTCGATGGGTTTGCCCAGCACCTTGCCGCCGAAGTCGTCGATGGCCATCTGGATGGCCAGAGCACCGTTTTTGCCTTCCACGTCGGCGTAGAGGCTGGACATGTCGGTGATGAAGCCGATCTTCACCTTGTCCTGCGCATGGGCCTGCATGGCGGATACCGCCAGGCCGGCGGCCCCCATCACTGCGACCAGTGTCTTGAGTGTCTTTTGCATTGTTGTCTCCTTGGTGGGTGCGAAACGAATGGGAAAGGGGTCGGTCAGACGCCCAGCAACTGGTTGAGCACGGGCATCTTGGCCTCCAGCTCGTCGGCGCCAAACTGCAGGGCGATCTGGCCGTGCTCCATGACGTAGAAGCGGTCGGCCAGCGGCGCGGCGAAGCGGAAGTTCTGCTCCACCATCACCACCGTGTAGCCCTTCTCGCGCAGCGTGGTGATCATGCGTGCCAGCGCCTGCACGATCACGGGCGCCAGGCCTTCGGAAATTTCGTCCAGCAGCAGCAGCTTGGCGCCGGTGCGCAGGATGCGGGCCACGGCCAGCATCTGCTGCTCACCACCCGACAGGCGCGTGCCCTGGCTGTTCTTGCGCTCGGCCAGGTTGGGGAACATGGCGTAGATCTCGTCGATCGACATGCCCTGCGAGCCCGTCTTGAGCACGGGCGGCAGCATCAGGTTCTCCTCGCACGACAGGCTGGAGAAGATGCCGCGCTCTTCGGGGCAGTAGCCCAGGCCCAGGTGCGCGATGCGGTGCGTGGGCAGGTGGATGGTCTCCACGCCGTGGATCTTCACCGAGCCCTTGCGTGCGCCGGTCAGGCCCATGATGGCGCGCATGGTGGAGGTGCGGCCCGCGCCGTTGCGTCCCAGCAGCGTGACCACTTCGCCGGGCTGCACAACCATGTCCACGCCGTGCAGCACGTGCGACTCGCCGTACCAGGCTTCGAGATTGCGGATTTCCAGTGCGGGGGTGCCGGCCATGTCAGTGCGCCCCCTGCAGTTGGCCGTCGGTCGTGCCCATGTACGCTTCCATGACTTGCGGATTCTTTGAGACTTCTTCGTAGGGCCCTTCGGCCAGGACGGCGCCGCGCTGCAGCACCGTGATGCGGTCGGCGATGGTCGAGATGACCTTCATGTTGTGCTCCACCATGAGGATGGTGCGGCCCGCGGACACCTTCTTGATGAGCTGCGTGACGCGGTCCACGTCCTCGTGCCCCATGCCCTGCGTGGGCTCGTCCAGCAGCATCAGTTCGGGCTCCATGGCCAGCGTGGTGGCGATCTCCAGCGCACGCTTGCGGCCATAGGGCAGGTTCACCGTGACCTCGTCGGCCAGCTCCTGCAGGCCGACCTCGGTCAGCAGTTGCACCGCACGGTCGTTGAGCTGGCTGAGGCTGCGCTCGCTGCGCCAGAAGTGATAGCTCGTGCCCAGCTTGCGCTGCAGGCCCAGGCGCACGTTCTCCATCAGCGTGAGGTGAGGGAACACCGCCGAGATCTGGAACGAGCGAATCACGCCGCGCCGCGCGATCTGCGCCGGATGCTCACGCGTGATGTCGTGGCCGTTGAAATGGATGGTGCCCGACGTGGGCTCCAGGAACTTGGTCAGCAGGTTGAAGCAGGTGGTCTTGCCTGCGCCGTTGGGGCCGATCAATGCGTGGATGGACCCGCGGCGCACGCTCAGATTCACATCGCTGACCGCGGTGAAGCCCTTGAATTCCTTGGTGAGGCGGGATGTTTGCAGTATGACGTCGCTCATTGTCATCAGGCACGTGCCGCGCGGCGTGCGCGACACAGACCGTCTCCATGTTTATGTTGCACCGCATCCTAAAGTGCGACCCCGTGCGCCATAACTGGGAGAAATGCCTATGTATAAACGCCTACGTAGGAACGCTTCATGCCCCCGGCCAACACGGGGCCTTGCGGGTCATTCATGCGTTCTCGGCGGCGATCACGATGGCTGACTCCTCGGCCACCATGACGACACGCGAGCGCACGCGCAGCCCCGATCCCGCGTCAGCGAATCCCACCATCTGCATGCCCGCCTCCAACTGCGCCGCGACCTCGTCCCCCAACTCGCCGCGCGACACGCGCGCGGCCCGCGCGGCCCACTGATTGGCGGCACCCAGCGCAGGCGCGCGTGCCGCAGCCAGCACCCGCACGGCCGTGGCCTTGCACAGCGCCTGCACGGGCACGCCCGGGCGCAGGCCCAGCAGCTCGGCGCTCTCGCGCGTGATGCGCGAAAACACCTGCAGCTGCGCCGCGTCGCCCGCCCCACGCAGATGCACGCGCACGATCTGCCCACACGACTGCATGCCTTGCACGATGCAGGGCCATTGGTTGCGCATGCTGGTGCGCACCGCCAGCCGCGCGGCGACCGCCTGTGCGCCGCCGCCCTCGCCCACCCCAGCCAGCACCGTGGCACGCACCTGCCGCATCACATCGGCCGCCTCCAGCAACTGCCGCCCCGCGGGCGTGAGGCGCGCGCCGCCGCCGCCCACGCCGCCCACCACGCGCTCCACCAACGGTGCGCCGGCCAGGTTGGTCAGCGTATCCAGCGCCTGCCACGCGGCCTTGTAGCTGACGCCCACGGCACGCGCCGCCTGGGAGATGGAGCCGCCCTGCCCGATCTGGCGCAGGATGTCGATGCGCTTGTCGGCCATGCCATGGCCGAGGGCGTCGAGGAACGATACGGAATGCTGCATGGGCGCGATCATGCCGCCTTGCGCGCGCGGGCGACAAGGCGCTTGGGGCGCACGCGGCATGTTGCAAACGGCAAACGGCAAACGGCATGCGCGGGTGGGTAGCTATACTTCCCGCTATTCACAAATGGAATAACGAGGTCCTCTCATGTCCGGTTTCCCTGTCCGCTCCATCCTGTGGTCCGCTCTGGCTGCCGCTGCCCTGCTGCCGTCAGCGCACGCGGGTGAGGTATCGGTGGCCGTGGCCGCCAACTTCACCGCGCCCATGCAACGGATCGCCGCGCAGTTCGAGCAGGACACGGGCCACAAGGCCGTGCTGTCTTTTGGCGCCACGGGCAAGTTCTACGCGCAAATCGCCAACGGCGCACCGTTCGGGGTGCTGCTGGCGGCCGACGACGCCACGCCGCAGAAGATCGCCCGCGAGGGCCTGGGTAACGGCGCCACGCGCTTCACCTACGCCATCGGCCGGCTGGTGCTGTGGAGCAAGCAGCCCGGCTATGTGGATGCCGAAGGCCAGGTGCTGCGCACCGGCGACTGGAAGCACATCGCCATCGCCAACCCCAAGCTGGCGCCCTACGGCCTGGCCGCGATGCAGACGCTGGACAAGCTGGGCCTTGCGGCGCAGGTGCAGCCACGCGTGGTCACGGGCGAGAACATCGGCCAGACCTACCAGTTCTCCGCATCGGGCAACGCGCCACTGGGCTTCGTGGCGCTCTCGCAGGTGATGGAGAACGGCCAGTTGCGCGAAGGCTCGGCCTGGGTCGTGCCCGCCACCATGCACGCACCGATCCGCCAGGACGCCATCGTGCTCCAGCGGGGCCAGGGCAACCCCGCGGCCGACGCGCTCATGCAGTACCTGCGCGGCGAGAAAGCGCGCGCCGTCATCCGTGCCTACGGCTATGATTTTTGAAGCGCCTTGCGCATGATGGCGGGGCGTTTCCCAGCCAATCCGACTGACAAACCAGATAAATCAAGCGCCAACAGCTCTTGTTTTCATAGCATTGAACACACCCCTGATCGGCCCTGACGACTGGGCCGCCATCTGGCTCACGCTGCAGCTGGCCAGCGTCACCACCGTGCTGCTGCTGGTGCTGTGCACACCGCTGGCCTGGTGGCTGGCCCACACGCGCTCGCGCTGGCGCGGCCCCGTGGGGGCCGTGGTGGCGCTGCCGCTGGTACTGCCGCCCACGGTGATCGGCTTCTATCTGCTGGTGAGCATGGGGCCAGGCGGCGCCATCGGGCAGCTGACCGAGGCGCTGGGCCTGGGACGGCTGCCGTTCACCTTCCCGGGGCTGGTCGTCGGCTCCCTCGTGTATTCGCTGCCGTTCGCCGTGCAGCCGCTGCAGCGCGCCTTCGAAGCGCTGGGCCGCCGGCCGTTGGAGGTGGCGGCCACGCTGGGCGCCAGCCCGCTGGATCGGTTCTTCAGTGTCGCCCTGCCCTTGGCGCGCCCCGGTTTCGTGACGGCCGCCATCCTGAGCTTTGCGCACACGGTGGGCGAATTCGGCGTGGTGCTCATGCTGGGCGGCAACATCCCCGGGGTGACGCGCGTGGTGTCGGTGCAGATCTACGACCATGTGGAAGCCCTGGAGTACGCCCAGGCGCACTGGCTCGCCGGCGGCATGGTAGCGTTCTCGTTCATCGTGCTCATGCTGCTGCACTGGCTGCAGCCCAGGGGGGGGCGATGACGGGCGCAATGAACGGCATTCACGCCCGGCTGTCTTTGGCGCGGCCGGACTTCACGCTGGACGTGCAGCTGGCGCTGCCGGGCCATGGCGTGACGGCGCTGTTCGGCCCCTCGGGCTGCGGCAAGACCACCTGCTTGCGCGCGCTGGCGGGGCTGGACCGCGCGCGCGGCAGCGTGCAGGTCAACGGCGAAGTCTGGCAGGACGACGCCACCGGCCAGTGGCGCCCCACGCACCAGCGCGCGCTGGGCTATGTGTTCCAGGAGGCCAGCCTGTTCGCGCACCTGGACGTGCGCCGCAACATGGAATACGGCCTGCGCCGCCAGACGCCCGCACGCCGCCGCGTGTCGCTGGAGCAGGCGGTGGAACTGCTGGGCCTGGGCGCGTTGCTGCAGCGCATGCCCCACACCCTCTCGGGCGGCGAGCGCCAGCGCGTGGCGATTGCGCGGGCTCTCGCCACCAGCCCGCGCGTGCTGCTGATGGACGAGCCCCTGGCTGCACTGGACGCCGCGCGCAAGGCCGAGGTCATGCCCTACCTGGAGCGCCTGCAGCGCAGCCTGGACATTCCCGTGCTCTACGTGAGCCACTCGAGCGACGAGGTGGCCCGGCTGGCCTCCCACTTGGTGCTGCTGCAGGCCGGCCGCGTCACGGCCCAGGGCCCCACGGCCGAGCTGATGGCGCGGCTGGACCTGCCCCTGGCGCACGGCGACGCCGCCGCGGCGCTGGTGCAGGGCCGCGTGCTGGCGCACGACGCGCACGACCAGTTGCTGACCGTGGCCATCGACGGCGGGCAGATTCAGTTGGCCAGCGGCCGCCCGCGCGCCGTGGGCGAGAGCGTGCGTCTGCGCGTGCTGGCGCGCGACGTGAGCCTGGCGCGCACACGCGCGGCGGACAGCAGCATCCTGAACCTGCTGCCCGCGCGCATCACGCAGTTGGCCGACGACGGCCCCGGCCAGGTGCTGGTGGCGCTGGACGTGGCGGGCACCACGCTGCTGGCGCGCATCACGCTGCGCTCTTGCCGCACGCTGGCGCTGGCCGTGGGCGATGAGGTGTTTGCGCAGGTCAAGGGCGTCGCGCTGGTGGACTGAGGCGATCACTCCTGCGGACGCACGGCGCTACACGTCATCTGGGCCAAAAATGCCGCGGCACGCAGGTGCGCCCACCCATCGCCAAGTTCAACGCCCGCGATGGTGAAGCCGTGCCGCCCGCCGCTCAGGGCGCGGCAAATCCCAGGCGCCGCAGCACGCGCTGCGCGGGCTCGGCCATCAGGGTCTGGGCAAAGTCCAGCGCGGCCTGGGGCGCACCGCGACGCACCGTGAGCCCATAAGCCGCAGCCACCTGCAGCTCTGGCGGCACCTGCACCACCTGCAGCGCCGGCACTTCGCGCTGGGCAGAAACGGCGTTGGTGCAGTAGGTCAGAAACACGTCCGCCCGCCCCTCGGCCATGACCCAGGCATAGGTGCCGCGACCGGGTGGCGCCTTGGGCGAGGTGGGCCCGCCGGTCAGTTGCAGCGCCTTGGCCTCCAGCCGCGCAAAGGCGCCGGGGCGTACCTGCTCTGCCCGGCGAAACAGCTCCCAGGCATAGTCGCCCGACGGGTCCGACTGGGGCGTGGAGGTGCCCAGCCGCATGTCGGCGCGCAGCAGCGTGTCCAGCAGGTTGGCCGTGGTCACCGGCACGCCGGGCGCAGCCAGCGCACACAGGGCATTGCGCGTGAACACCTGCGGCGCGCCCCAATCGCCCGCGCGCGCCAGGCGCTGCGGGTGCTCGGTATCGGCCGAGGCGAATACCATGGCCGGCTCGCCGGACTCGATGCGCTCGCGCAGCAGGCCGGACGCTCCGAAGGTCAATGCCACCTTCTGGCCCGTGCGCACCTCGTGCTCACGCGCAATCTCGGTGAAGGCCTCGCGCAGGCTGCCGGCGGCATAGACGGTCACGTTCGTGGCCGCGCCCATGCCCGCGGACGGCGTGCTTGCACCCATTGCCGTGCCGCCAGGCTGGGCACAACCGCTCAACACGGCAGCCATTGCGGCCACGCCGGCCACGCAGAGCAAGGAACGGCGGTCCATGGCATGGCCTTACGGGTTGGCGTTGGGGAAGAACAGCTGCTCGCCGTTGATCTTGTAGCCGGCGATGGCGCTCTGGCCCGCGGGCGAGACCACCCAGTCCACGAACTTCTGCGCCTCAGCCTGCTTCACATGCGGGTGCTTGGCGGGGTTCACCACCATCACGCCATACTGGTTGAACAGGCGCTTGTCGCCTTCCACCAGCACCGCGAGGTTGTCGCGGTTCTTGAAGTTGAGCCAGGTGCCGCGGTCCGTCAGCGCGTACGCGCCGCTGGAGGCCGCGATGTTCAGCGCCGGGCCCATGCCGCACCCGCATTCCTTGTAGCCGCTGCCCTTCACGCCCTCGGTGGCGATCTTCCAGTAGCGCAGCTCGGCTGCGTGGGTGCCGCTCTTGTCACCGCGCGAGATGAACTCCGCGTTGGCCGCGGCGATCTTCTTGAGTGCGGCGGCGATGTCGTTGCCCTTGGTGCCGGCAGCATCCGCCTTGCCACCCACGAGGATGAAGTCGTTGTACATGACCGGGTAGCGCTTCACGCCCCAGCCGTCGGCCACGAACTTCTCCTCGGCCACCTGGTCGTGCACGAACAGCACGTCGGCGTCGCCGCGGCGCGCCATGTCCAGCGCCTGGCCGGTGCCCACCGCCACCACCTTCACGTCGATACCGGTGGCCTGCTTGAAGGCCGGCAGCAGGTGGGTGAACAGGCCCGACTGCTCGGTCGAGGTGGTCGACGCCATCGTGATGGCCTGTGCCGCAGCGCTGCCATAAGCTACCAAAGCAATAGCTGCTACCGCAGTCTGGGTAAGCGCCAGGGGCCAAAAACGCTTGTAACTCTTCATGCCATTTCTCCTTTGACGAACAGACGGGCGGCCTCGGGCAAGGGGCCGTTGAAAAAATCGTGCACGGGCAGGTCCGCCAGCACGCGCCCGTGCTCCAGGTAGAGCACACGGCTGGCCAGGCGCTTGACCTGTCCCAGGTTGTGGCTGCTGAACAGCATGGTCACAGGCTGATCGGGGCCAGCGCTGCCGTGGCTGGCGGCAAAGTCGGCCATCAGCGATTCGATCTCGCGCTTGGCATGCGGGTCCAGGCTGGCGGTGGGCTCGTCCAGCAGCAGCACGTCGGGCCGCAGGGCCCAGGCGCGCGCAAACGCCAGCCGCTGCTGCTGCCCGCCGGACAAGGTGCGCGCGTTCTGCCGCGCGATGTCCTGCAGCCCCACGCGGTGCAGCGCCACGGCGGCCTGGGCGCAGGCCTCCTGCCAGCGCACCCTGCGCAGCCACAATCCCAGCGCCACGTTGTTCAGAGCGCTGGTGCGCAACACGAAAGGCCGCTGGAACACCATGGCCACGCGCGGCGCGCCGTCGCGGCGCAGCTGCCCCGCGCTGGGGCGCACCAGGCCGTGCAATGCGCGCAGCAGCGTGCTCTTGCCACTGCCGTTGGCACCCACCAGAGCCACGCGCTCGCCGGGCATCACACGCAGATTGATGCCGGCCAGCGCCTGCACCGCGCCGTAGCGCACGGACAGCTCGCGCAGTGCAAACAACGGCGGCTCGATGGTGCAAACGTCGCCCGTGCTCTCCCCCCCGGGGAAGACGGGTGACGGCAGCGCGCTCATGCCCCCACCCCGGCCAGGCCGCCCACGGCGGCACCATCCACGCGTTCACGCCAGCGACGCAGCAGCGCAATGCCCACGTTGAGCAACAACACGACGCCCAGCAGCACGAGGCCCAGCGCCAGCGCCAGCGGCAGGTCGCCCTTGCTGGTCTCCAGCGCGATGGCGGTGGTCATGACGCGCGTGAAGCCGTCGATGTTGCCGCCCACGATCATCACCGCGCCCACCTCCGAGATGGCGCGGCCGAATGCGGCGATCAGCACCGTGAGCAGCGCATAGCGCTCGTCCCAGGCCACCAACAGGGCACGCAACAGGGTGCCGGCGCCCAGCGAGCGCAACTGCTCTCCATGCAGGCGGTCCACGTCCTCGACCACCTGGCGCGTAAGCGCGGTGACCACGGGCAACACCAGCAGCGCCTGCGCCAGCACCATCGCCTTGAAAGAAAACAGCCAGCCCAGGCTGCCCAGCGGGCCGGTGCGCGACAGCAGCAGGTACACGCCCAGGCCCACCACCACCGAGGGCACGGCCAGCAGGGTATTGAGCACCGCGAGCACCGCGTCGCGCCCGGCAAAGCGCGCCACGCCCAGCCATGCGCCCAGCACCACGCCCGCGCCGCAGGCGAGCAGGCAGGCCGTGGCACTCACGGCGAGCGAACGCACGACGATGGTCCACAAGGCGGCATCGGCGGAGGTGATGAGGTGCAGCGCCGTGGCGACGCTCTGGGTCATTGTGGACATGGGTTGGGCTATCGTATGCAGCAATCCAATACCCGGCGATATGAAAACTTGTGCATAGGATCCAACTCCACTACACGCTCGACCGCGACGCGGACGACGCGCTGATCCGCAATCCCCTGCTCGACATGCTGCAGGCCGTGGCGCAGCAGGGCTCCATCTCGGGCGCGGCACGTGCGCTGGACCTGTCGTACCGCCACGTGTGGGGCGCACTCAAGCGCTGGGAAGAACAACTGGGCAGCGAGCTCATCATCTGGGGCAAGGGCCAGTCCGCCCAGCTCAGCGAATTCGGCACCAAGCTGCTGTGGGCCGAGCGCCAGGCACAGGCGCGGCTGGCGCCGCAGATCGAGGCGCTGCGCGCCGATCTGGAGCGCGCGTTTGCCGTGGCGTTCGACGAGCATGCCCATGTGCTTACGCTGTATGCCAGCCACGACGATGCGCTGTCCGTGCTGCGTGCGTTCGCCACCGCGCCCGCCCACGCGGGCCAGGGCGGCGCGCTGCATCTGGACATCCGCTTCACCGGCAGCGTGGACGCGATCCGCGCACTCAACGAAGGGCGGTGCA
Source organism: Diaphorobacter nitroreducens (assembly GCF_002214645.1). Taxonomy (NCBI): domain Bacteria; kingdom Pseudomonadati; phylum Pseudomonadota; class Betaproteobacteria; order Burkholderiales; family Comamonadaceae; genus Diaphorobacter; species Diaphorobacter nitroreducens. The sequence continues at coordinate 300,405 of NZ_CP016278.1, read as the reverse complement.
CCATCGCCGGCTTTCACACGCTGGAAGAGCCGGGCATGGATACCCTGGCCGCGCAGACCTACCGCCCCCTGCTGCAGCCGGGGCTGCACAAGGTGATCGGCTTCGCGCGCCGCGCGCAGGGCCTGATCGTGGCGCGCGGCAACCCGCTGGGCCTGACCTCGCTGGCGGACGTGGCACGCACGGGCGCGCGCTTCGTCAACCGCCCGCTGGGCACGGGCACGCGGGTGCTGCTGACCGACCTGCTCGCGCAGGCGGGCCTGGAACCCGCAGAGATCGAGGGCTACGACCGTGATGAGCCCTCGCACGCCGCGCTGGCGCAGGCCATCGCCGCCGGCAGTGCCGACGTGGGCATGGGCATCGAGCTGGCGGCGCGTGCGCGCGGGCTGGACTTCGTGCCGCTGGTGTACGAGCGCTACCACCTGGCCTGTCTGAAGTCTTCACTGGAGCAGCCGGCCACGCGCGCGCTGCGCGAACTGCTGCAGACCCCTGCCTGGCAACGACGCATGGCTGCCATGCCCGGCTATGCGCCCATGCACTGCGGCGAAGTGCTGGCCATGAGCCGCGTGCTGCCGTGGTGGAACTTCACGCGCCGCAGGGCCGCGGCGCGTTGACGCCATGAGGCGGGGACCGCAGTCCCCGGCCCGGCATCACTTGTAGAGCAGTTGCGGCAGCCACAGACCGATCTGCGGCCACACATACAGCAGCACGATCGCCAGCACCTGGATGCCCATGAACGGCAGCATGCCCAGGAAGATCTGGTTGAGCGTCACATGCGGCGGCGCCACGCCCTTCAGGTAGAACGCCGACATGGCCACGGGCGGCGACAGGAAGGCCGTCTGCAGGTTCAGCGCCACCAGCAGGCCGAAGAACAGCGGGTCCACGCCGAAGTGGCTCAGCAGCGGGATGAAGATGGGCATGAAGATCACGATGATCTCCGTCCACTCCAGCGGCCAGCCCAGCAGGAAGATCACCACCTGCGACAGCACCATGAACTCGATCTTGCTCAGGTTCATGGAGAGCACCCACTGCTCGATGAGCTCCTGCCCACCCAACAGCGCGAAGGCCGCGGAGAAGATGGCCGAGCCCACGAACAGCCAGCACACCATGGCCGAGGTCTTGGCCGTGAGGTACACCGACTCGCGCACCACATCCATGCTCAGACGCTTGTAGGCTGCGGCCAGCACGAAGCCGCCGAACGCCCCCATGGCCGCCGCCTCGGTCGGCGTCGCCAGACCGAACACGATGGAGCCCAGCACGGCCATGATCAGTGTCAGCAGCGGGAAGAACGAGCCCAGCAGCATCTTGAAGATTTCCAGCCGCGCGAAGCTCAGGAACAGATAGAAGAGCGCTGTGGCCGCACCCAGCACGCCAAACATGACCCACCACCAGGTGGGCGCGGGTTGCGTGGCGGCCTGGGGCGTGGCACCTGCGGTGGAGCCGGGCGGCTCTCCCACTGCGGATGGGGCGGACTGCGCGGGCTCGGCACCGGGGGGCTCGGCCAGCGCACCACTGTCCGCGCCCGGAGGCTCCTGCAGGCCCGTGGATTCCTGCGGCGGTTCTTGCAGGCCGCCCTCCACCGGCGGCTCCTGCAAGCCAAACTCCGACGCCACCCGGGGCGAGTTGTCGTTGAAGCCGATGGGTTGGATGCCGTACGCCTCCTCCACCGACACCGCGGTGACCGCACGCCAGCTGCTGGTGGCCAGCAGTACGAACAGCAGCCCCGGCATCACCACCAGTGCCAGTTGCCGCAGCACATAGGCCGTGGGTACCTGCGCATTGCGCTTGCCCTTGAGGGCATCCAGCAAGCGCACGGGGGCATATTGCTGCGTCTCGGCGGGCAGCGCGGCGGTCATGGCCGGCAGCACCACCTGCCGTTCCTCGGCCGACAGCGGCGGCGCCCAGGCCGGCTTGAGCTTGGCCATCAGAATCACGTACATCACATACAGGCCCGCCAGCATGATGCCGGGGAAGAAGGCGCCCGCGTACAGCTGCACCACCGATACGCCCGCCGTCGCGCCATACAGGATCAGCAGCACCGACGGCGGAATCAGGATGCCCAGGCAGCCACCCGCCGTGATCGCGCCGGCCGACATGGGCGTGCTGTAGCCCGCGCGCAGCATGGCCGGCAGCGCCAGCAGGCCCATCAGCGTGACCACCGCGCCCACGATGCCCGTGGCGGTGGCAAAGATGGCGCAGGTGATCAGCGTGGCCACGGCCAGCGAACCCGGCACGCGCGCCATGGCCAGGTGCAGGCTCTTGAAAAGCTTTTCGATCAGGTTGGCCCGCTCGACCAGATAGCCCATGAACACGAACAACGGGATGGCGATGAGCACGTCGTTGGCCATGCTCTTGTAAGCCGCCTGCACCATCAGATCCAGCGTGCGCGTGATGTCGCGGTCGTACGCCAGCCAGGTGAAGATCATGCCCATGCCCATGAGCGTGAACGCGGTGGGAAAACCCAGCATGATGGCCACCACCACCAGCGACAGCATCAGCAAGCCCAGGTGGCCGCGCGTGACGGTCTCCACGCCCAGCAGCATCCCGACGGCGCCGGCCACCACCAGCGCCATGATGGCAAAGCCGAACCACAGTTCCTTGCGCATCTTCATGGCTTGCCCCCCTGTGCGGCGGATGCGGGAGCCGGCACCTGCAGGTCGCTGTCGTTCACGTGCACCATCTCCTTGAGCTTCTCGACGTCCACCTCTTCCACGTCCTCGCCGCGCCGGGGCCATGCGCCCTGGCGCAGGCAGATCACGCAGCGCGCGATCTCCGCCAGCCCCTGCAGCAGCAGCACCGCGCCTGCCAGGGGAATCACGAACTTGAAGGGGTACAGCGGCAGCGGCGTGGCGGAGAACGTCTGCTCGCGGATGGCCAGCGATTCCTGCGCATAGGTCCAGCCGGCCCAGGTCATGGCCAGCACGCCCGGCAGGAAGAACAGGATGTAGAGCAGCAGGTCCAGCCCGGCCTGCACGCGCGGGCTGAAGAAGCCGTACAGCACGTCGCCGCGCACGTGGCCGTTCTTGGCCAGGGTGTAGGCGCCGGCCAGCATGAACATGGTGCCGTACAGCATGATCTGTGCGTCCAGCACCCAGGCATGGGGGTTGTTCAGCGCGTAGCGCGAGAAGACCTCCCAGCAGATCAGGGCCGTCAGGCCCACGACGGCCCAGGCCGCCGCCTTGCCGATGAAGGTGGACACGGCATCGATGCCGAGTAAGAGTTTTTGCATGGCTGGAAGAGAACGCTGCGGCCCCGCGGGGCAATGAACGGATACACGCTGGCCCGGGCGGCACCGCCTGCGCGTGCCCCCGGCCCTCGTCAGAATGAAAGGCAGGCCCGCCGGGCCTGCCGCGGCATCAGCTCTTGCGCTGCGCGAAGTAGTGGTTCCAGGCCATCTTGAAGTCGACGTCGGTGTCGTTCTTCCAGCGGCCGCTCCTCTGCGCAAAGGTGCGCATGGAGTCCATCACCTTCTTGAACATGGCGTTCTCTTCGGCTTTCTTGGCCGTGACCTTGTCCCAGGCGGCCAACTGCGCGCGCAGGATGGCGTCCGGCGTCTTGTAGAACTTCACCCCCTGCTTGGATTGCATCTCGGCGTAGTCCTTGGCGTAGCGGTCGGCGGCCTTCCAGCTCATGTCGGCGCTGGCGGCCTGCACGGCGTAGTCGATGACCGCCTTCAGCTCCGACGACAGCGCGTCGTACTTGCTCTTGTTGAACAGCACTTCGAACTGCTCGCTGGACTGGTGGAAGCTGTGCAGCATGCAGTTCTTGGCCACGTCGGGAAAGCCCAGCACGCGGTCGCTGGAGGCGTTGTTGAACTCGGCCGCATCCAGCAGGCCGCGGTCCAGCGCGGGCACGATCTCGCCGCCGGGCAGCGGGTTCACGGCCACGCCCATCTCGGTGAACACGTCCACCGCCAGCCCCACGGTGCGGAACTTCAGGCCCTTGAGGTCTTCCACGCGTGCCACCGGCTTCTTGAACCAGCCCAGCGGCTGCGTGGGCATGGGGCCGTAGAGCTTGGAGACCACGTCCAGGTTCAGGCTCTTGTAGATCTCGTCGAGCAGTTCCTTACCGCCGCCGTAGTAATGCCACGCGAGCACGCCGTTGGCATCCAGGCCAAAGGCCGGGCCCGAGCCCCACAGCGCCACGGCCTGGTTCTTGCCGTACCAGTAGGCCACCACGCCGTGGCCACCGTCCAGCGTGCCCTTGGCCACGGCATCCAGCAACTGGAAGGCCGGCACCACGGCACCCGCGGGCAACACCTCGATCTTCAGGCGGCTGCCCGCCATGTCGTTGATCTTCTTGGCCAGGTCTCCCGCGAACTCGTGAAAGATATCCTTGGCGGGCCAGGTGCTCTGGAATCGGAACACCGTGGTCTGGGCCGTGCTGATCATGGGCACGGACATGGCTCCCGCGGCAACCGCAGCACCCTTGAGTAGGTTTCGGCGGCCTGGGGTCTTGGTCTGCTCTGTCATCTACTTCACTCCTTGATTGGGATGCCTGGACAATCCAGACCCGCATCTTTGGCGGGTTGCAAACGCACGCCAAAGAGGGTTTACGCGAAGCATCGCGCACCCCACCACGGCGTTCCGCCGCTTTTTGCGCAGTGCACACCTGCGCAGCTCCAGCGCACCGCACGTGTGCAATGCCGTGCATATCTGGCGCAGGGCGCTACGAATTGCGAAGCATGGTGGTGGGGTATGGCCCTGCAATTACTGCGGCGCAGCACGCAGGACCCACTCGGCATTTAGCGGCATGCGCACCACACGCGCCCCAGCGGGGCGGATCATGCGAAGATTGAAGCAAAAACACCTTTAACCCCATAGTGGGAGAGCGCGAGAAGCTATGCTTTTGGAAGCAAAGCGCCCCTGCACACCACTTACGCGCCCCACACAGGAGACCTCTGCATGCCCCTTTCTCACACCGCCAGCGGCGACGTCCAGCACGTGCCCTTCGACGATCTGCGCGGCACGCTCGCGCGCATCTTCGAGCGGCACGGCACCAGCGCCGAAGTGGCCGCCGTGCTGGCCCACAACTGCGCCAGCGCCGAACGCGACGGCGCGCACAGCCATGGCGTGTTCCGCATCCCCGGCTACCTGTCGACGTTGGCCAGCGGCTGGGTGGACGGCCGCGCCGTGCCGCGTGTGGAGGATGTGGCGCCCGGTTACCTGGCGGTGGATGCCGGCAATGGCTTCGCCCAACCCGCCTACCGGGCCGCCTATTCGGCGCTGGTGGCCAAAGCGCGCGCGAACGGCGTGGCGCTGCTGGCAATCCGCAACTCGCACCACTTTGCGGCGCTGTGGCCCGACGTGGAGCCGCTGGCTGACGACGGGTTGGTGGCGCTGGCGCTCGTCAACAGCATGGCCTGCGTGGTGCCCAGCGGCGGCACCACGGCGCTCTTCGGCACCAACCCCATCGCCTTCGCCGCGCCCCGCGCGGGCCATGAGCCGCTGGTGTTCGACCTGGCCACCAGCGCCATCGCCCACGGCGACGTACAGATCGCCGCGCGCGAGGGCCGCCTGCTGCCCGACGGCCACGGCGTGGACCGCCACGGCCAGCCCACGAACGACCCACGCGCCATCCTGGACGGCGGCGCGCTGCTGCCTTTCGGCGGCGTGCACAGCAGCTACAAGGGCTCGGCCCTGTCGATGATGGTGGAGCTGCTCGCGGCCGCGCTCACGGGCGGCAACTTCTCGTTCGAGTTCGATTGGAGCGGCCACCCCGGCGCACAGACGCCCTGGACGGGCGAGCTGATCATCGCCATCGACCCGGCCAAGAGCGCGGGCCGCAGCTTTGCGCAGCGTTGCGAAGACCTGGTGCAGGCCATGGCGGCCGCGGGCCAGACGCGCCAGCCCGGCGAGCGCCGCTACCGCCAGCGCGCGCGGTCGCTGAAGGACGGCGTGCCGCTGCCTGCCGCCACCTGGGCCGAGCTGCAGCGCCTCGCCGACGGGCCAATTTAGAAAATTGAATCAAATGAGCCTGCAGCGCCCAATTAATAAGCGTTAACAGCTATTAAAACAATAGCATTCAGAGTTCACTCTGGGAACCGCGCGTCTACTCGCCGCGCGCCCGCTCGCCGCGCGCCCGCTTCTCGCGCCGCAGCGCGAACTGCAGACACCCCTGCCCCACCAGCGCCGCACCCAGCAGCACGCAGGACGAGGCCAGCGCCGGGTTGGAGCCCCAGCCCACCAGCAGGGTGAACAGCGCGCCCAGCGCCATCTGCGCAAAACCGTACAACCCGGCAGCCGCGCCGACGTGGCGCGCATCCACCGTCAGCACCTTGGACAGCGCCGCCGGGCTGGCCATGCCGGCACCCAGCACGAACAGCAGCATCAGCCCCACGGTGGCTTCCAGCGTCAGGTAGCCCAGCAGCTCCAGCGCCAGAAAGACCAGCGCGCAGGCCACGCTCACCGCGTTGCCCCAGACCAGCAGCCAACCCAGCCGCATGCTCAGTGCCAGGCGCCGCGTGAGCGCATTGCCGATCGCCATGCCCACCATCACCACGCCCAGCGCAATGCCCACGTCGCGCAGTGGGTGCCCCAACTGCTCGGTGATGATGAACGGCGCCGCCGCGATGAAGGCATACACCGCCGTGGTCGCGCAACCACCGCCCACCGCATAGGCGACGAAGGTGGGCGAGTGCACGAGCGCGGCGTAGGCGCGTGCCAGCCGACCCGGGCTCACACGGCCCGTGGGCGTACCGGTTTCGGGCACCTTGCGCCAGGAAAGCAGCAGCGTCGCCACACCGGCCAGGGCCAGTGCCACGAACACCGCCCGCCAGCCGCCCAGCGCCACCAGGCCCGAACCCACCAGCGGCGCCATGCCGGGGCCGACCATCATCATCAAGTTGAGCAGTGCCAGGGCGCGCACGGCCTCCACCGGGCCATTGGTGTCGCGCACCATGGCGCGCCCCAGCGCCAGCCCGGCGCAACCGCCCAGCGCCTGGATGAACCGCGCAGCGATCAGGGCCGGTGCGGTCGGCGCCAGCATGGCAGCGATGCTGCCCGCCGCGTACAGCGCCAGCCCGCCCAGCAGCAGGGGACGCCGTCCCAACGCATCGGACAAGGGGCCGTAGACCAGCTGCCCGAGCGCCAGCCCGACGATGTAGATGCTGATCGTGGCTTGCACCGCCGCGGGCCCCACGCCGAGCGCGCGCGCCGCGTCGGGCAACGCGGGCACGAACATGTGCATGGCCAGGGTGCCGCTCAGGGTGATGAGCACCAGCAGCCACAGCGGGGGTGCGCCGGCAGAAGGCGAAGAGGACGCGCGCATCGCGGAAGGTTAGCAGCCAGGCCGTGGCGCTGGCTGCCGCCGCCGGCCCTCGGCGGACGTCAGACGTCGATGGCCGCGGCCGATCCCGCCTGCTTGCGCAGCTCGAACTTCTGGATCTTGCCGGTGCTGGTCTTGGGCAACTCGCCGAACACCACGGCGCGCGGCACCTTGAAGCCGGCCAGGTGCTTCTTGCAATGCGCCACGATGTCCTCAGGCGTGGCCTGCGCGCCCGCCTTCAGCTCCACGAAGGCGCAGGGCGTCTCACCCCACTTGGGGTCGGGCTTGGCGACCACGGCGGCGGCCAGCACGTCGGGGTGGCGGTAGAGCACGTCCTCGACCTCGATGGAGGAGATGTTCTCGCCGCCCGAGATGATGATGTCCTTGCTGCGGTCCTTGATCTTGATGTAGCCGTCGGGGTACTGCACCGCCAGGTCACCACTGTGGAACCAGCCGCCACGGAAGGCCTCCTCGGTGGCCTTGGGGTTCTTCAGGTAGCCCTTCATGGCGATGTTGCCGCGGAACATGATCTCGCCCATGGTCTCGCCGTCGTGCGGCACGGGCTCCATGGTGTCTGGGTTGAGCACCATGGCCGCGCGTTGCAGGTGGTAGCGCACGCCCTGGCGGGCATTGAGGCGCGCACGCTCGCCGATGTCCAGCGCGTCCCAGGCCGCGTGCTTGGCGCAGACGGTGGCCGGGCCGTATACCTCCGTGAGGCCGTACACATGGGTCAGGTCGAACCCCATCTGCTCCATGCCCTCGATCATCGAGGCCGGCGGCGCTGCCCCGGCCACCATGGCCTTCACGCCCGCGGGAACGCCCTCCTTCATCGCCGCAGGCGCGTTGACCAGCAGGCCATGCACGATGGGCGCGCCGCAGTAGTGTGTGACGCCGTGGTTGCGGATGGCGTCGAAGATGGCCTGCGCCTCGACCCGGCGCAGGCACACATTGACGCCCGCGCGCGCCGCCACCGTCCAGGGAAAGCACCAGCCGTTGCAGTGGAACATGGGCAGCGTCCAGAGGTAGACGGCATGCTTGGGCATGTCCCACTCCAGCACGTTGCTGACGGCATTGGTGTGCGCGCCGCGGTGGTGGTAGACCACGCCCTTGGGGTTGCCCGTGGTGCCCGAGGTGTAGTTGAGCGCGATGGCGTCCCACTCGTCGCCGGGCAGTTCCCACGCGAACTGCGCGTCACCCTGCGCCAGGAAGTCCTCGTACGTCAGCGTGCCCAGGCGCTGCGCGGCCGGGCCGTACACGGCGTCTTCCACGTCGATGAGCAGCAGCGGCGCCTGCGACTGGCGCAGCGCCAGCGCCTTGGCCATAACGGGGGCGAATTCGGGGTCCACGATCACCGCCTTGGCCTCGCCGTGGTCCAGCATGAAGGCGATGGTCTCCGGGTCCAGCCGGGTATTCAGCGCATTGAGCACCGCACCCGCCATGGGCACGCCGAAGTGCGCCTCCACCATCGGCGGGGTGTTGGGCAGCATCACGGCCACGGTGTCGTTCTTGCCGATGCCCGCGCGGCGCAGGCTGCTGGCCAGGCGGCGGCAGCGCGCGTAGGTCTGCCCCCAGGTCTGGCGCAGCTCGCCATGCACGATGGCCAGGCGGTCGGGGTAGACCTCGGCCGTGCGTTCGATGAAGGACAGGGGCGACAGCGGCGCATGGTTGGCTTCGGTGCGCGGCAGATTCTGGTCGTACATGCTGGTCACGTGCGGGGCTCCTTTGTTTCTTGTTCAGGCCGGGAATGCAAGACCGTTCATTAGAGCAAAGCCAGCTGACGGCGGGCTGATGGAAAATACCCCGGTGTCCATCCCCCAGTCGTTCATCCAGGAGTTGCTTGCGCGCGTTGACGTCGTCGATGTGGTCGGCCGCTATGTGCAGCTCAAGAAGAGCGGCGCCAACTTCATGGGCCTGTGCCCCTTCCACGGGGAAAAATCGCCCTCATTCAGCGTCAGCCCGTCCAAGCAGTTCTTCCACTGCTTTGGCTGTGGCAAGAACGGCAATGCGATCGGGTTTCTCATGGACCACGCGGGCATGGGCTTTCGCGAGGCCGTGCAGGACCTGGCCCAGCAGATCGGTATGCAGGTGCCCGACGACGAGAACACCTCGCCTCAGGACCGCGAACGCGCCGCCGCCCAGCGCCAGAAGCAGGCCACGCTGACCGACGCGCTGGAGAAGGCCGGCGACGCCTGGCGACGCCACCTGCGCGAGTCGCCGCGCGCCGTCCAGTATTTCAAGGGCCGGGGCGTGTCAGGCCAGGTGGCCAAGCGCTACGGCCTGGGCTACGCGCCGGAGGGCTGGCGGGGCCTGGCCAGCGTGTTCCCCGAGTACGACAGCCCGCTGCTGGAGGAAAGCGGCCTGGTGATCGTGAACGAGGAAGACGGCAAGCGCTACGACCGCTTCCGCGACCGCGTGATGTTCCCCATCCGCAACGTCAAGGGCGAGTGCATCGGCTTTGGCGGGCGCGTGTTGGGCGACGACAAGCCCAAGTACCTCAATTCGCCCGAAACCCCGGTGTTCCACAAGGGCCGCGAGCTCTACGGCCTGTACGAGGCGCGCAACGCCATCCGCGAACACGGCTACGCCCTGGTCACCGAAGGCTACATGGACGTGGTGGCGCTGGCGCAACTGGGCTTTCCCAATGCCGTGGCCACGCTGGGCACGGCATGTACGCCCGAGCATGTGCACAAGCTGTTTCGCTTCACCGACACGGTGGTGTTCAGCTTCGACGGCGACGCCGCCGGGCGGCGCGCGGCGCGCAAGGCGCTGGACGGCGCCCTGCCTTACGCCAGCGACACGCGCAGCGTGAAGTTCCTCTTCCTGCCGGCCGAGCACGACCCCGACAGCTTCGTGCGCGCCTATGGACCGGAGGCGTTCGCGCGCCATGTGGGCGACGCCGTGCCGCTGTCGCGCTTCCTGCTGGAGGCTGCGCGCGAGGGCTGCGACCTGGGAACGGCCGAGGGCCGCGCCCACATGCTGAGCAACGCGCGCCCGCTGTGGGCAGCGCTACCCGACGGCGCGCTCAAGCGCCAGTTGCTGACCGAGCTGGGTGAACTGGGCCAGTTGCCCGCGCCGGATCTGGCCCAGCTCTGGGCGCAGGACAGCCCGCGCCCCGGCTCCGCCGCGCACCCGCCCGCGCACGACGGCGCCCCCTTCGGCGACGAGCCGCCCTGGGGACAGGAACCGCCGGGCATGGAATACGGCAGCCCCGCCGGTGGCGAGCCCGCACGCCGCTGGCGCAAGGGCGGCGAATGGAAGGGCGGGCGCTGGCGCCGCGAAGAGCAGCGCCCCCCACAGCCGCCGCTGCCGCGCCGCCCCCTCACGGGGCGCGCCGACCATGCCGCGCGCCTGCTGCTGTCGCACATGGAGTTCCTCGAAGAGCTGTCGCACGAAGATCACACGCTGCTGTGCGACCAGCCCGCGCCGCACGGCGCGCTGTTCGTCTGGCTGGAAGGGCAATTGCACGAGCACGGCCCCCAGTCCTGGGCGGTGCTGCGCGAGGCCTTGGCAGGCCATGACTGCCAGGCCCTGGCCGAGCGGGTGATGACCGGCTCCCACGCCCAGACCGAGGGTGACGAGACCGAGTTGCGCGCCGAACTGCGTGGACTGCTCAACCGCATGCTCATCGAAGCCATCAAGCTGCAGCAGAACGCCCTGATCGCCGCGGCCTCGCAGGACCCGGCGGCCATCGAGCGCTACCGGCAATTGCAGGAGCGCCGCCGCGCGCTGGAAGATGGGCTTACAAAAATGACCTCGGGGGCTTGACAAAGCCCCTTGAATTTTGCTGCGCCGGTATAATGTACGGTTTGTCGGCAAGAGCGACAGCAGCACCTCCGGACCAGGCGACCGTGACAAACGCGCACAACCGCCCTCCCCCACCGCAAGGACTGCACACCAAATGTTCGCCCAGACATCTTGCCCCTGAGGGTTTTCCCCTCAAACCGCGAAGGCCCTTGCCGTCGCCGTGCCTGCCCGCGCCGGGTTCCTTGGCGCTTGTGTTTTCTTTGTGTGTCCGTTTTTGACCTTGAGGTTGTCCATGCCCGTTCAAAAGTCCGCGAAGTCGCCCAAGTCTGCCTCTGGCACCCCCGCGAAGGCCGCTTCCAAAGCCGCAACCACTGTGAAAGCCGCCGCCAAGGCGCCCGCGAAAGCCGCCCCTGTCAAGGCCGCTGCCGCCGCGCCCAAGGCTGCGCCGAAAGTCAAGACTGTGTCCACGCCGAAAACTGCTGCCGAGCTGAAAAAAGCCGCTGATGAACTGTTGAAGAAGAAGCCCGCGCGCGCCAAGGCGGCTGCTGCCGAGCCCGAAGTCGCCGAAGAGGCGCCCAAGAAGAAGCCCGGCCGCCCGGCCAAGGCCGCCGGCACCACCGCTGCCGCCAAGGCCCCTGCCAAGCGCGGCCGCAAGCCCAAGGCCAAGGAAGAAGGCCTGGAGGACGACGCCGACCTGTCCGACATCGAGTCCGACCTCGAAGGCGAGCCCGAGGCCGAGGTGGTTGAGGCCGCCGAAGCCGCCCCGGTCGAGAAGGCCAAGCCCCTGCGCATGAAGATCAGCAAGGCCAAGGAACGCGCCTTGATGAAGGAGTTCGGCCTGGACGAGACCGTGCTGTCCGAAGAGGACATGGCCAAGCGCCGCTCGCAGCTCAAGAAGCTGATCACGCTGGGCAAGACGCGCGGCTACCTCACGCAGGTCGAAATCTCCGACCACCTGCCCGACAAGCTGGTGGACGCCGAAACCATGGAAGTCGTGGTCGCCATGCTGGGCGACATGGGCGTGGCCGTGTACGAGCAAACGCCCGACGCGGAAACCCTGTTCCAGAACAACGTGACCCCCACGGCCACCACCGTGGAGGAGGCCGAGGAAGAAGCCGAGGCCGCCCTGTCCACCGTGGACTCGGAATTCGGCCGCACCACCGACCCCGTGCGCATGTACATGCGCGAGATGGGTACGGTGGAGCTGCTCACGCGCGAAGGCGAGATCGAGATCGCCAAGCGCATCGAGGGCGGCCTGATGGACATGATGGAGGCCATCAGCGCCTCGCCCGCCACCATCGCCGAGATCCTCAACATGGGTGAGGAAATCCGCGAGGGCAAGGTCGTCATCTCCACCGTGGTGGACGGCTTCTCCAATCCCAACGAGGCCGACGACTACGTGGCCGAGGAAGACTTCGACGAGTTCGACGAGGAAGACGACGACGACGGCAAGGGCGGCTCCAAGGCGCTGACCAAGAAGCTGGAAGAGCTCAAGAACGAGGCCCTGCGCCGCTTCGACACGCTGCGCGCGCTGTTCGAGAAGATGCACAAGATCTACGACAAGGACGGCTACGGCGGTCCCGCGTACATGAAGGTGCAGCACGAGATCTCGGCAGAGCTGATGACCATCCGTTTCACGGCCAAGACCATCGAGAAGCTGTGCGACATGGTGCGCGCCCAGGTGGACGACGTGCGCAAGAAGGAGCGCGAGCTGCGCCGCATCATCGTGGACAAGTGCGGTATGCCCCAGGAGACCTTCATCAAGGACTTCCCGGCCAACCTGCTGAACCTGCAGTGGGTCGAGAAGCAGGCCGCCGCCGGCAAGCCCTGGAGCGCCGTGATGCAGCGCAACATCCCGCCGATCCAGGAACTGCAGCAAAAGCTGATGGACCTGCAGGCGCGCGTGGTGGTGCCGCTGTCCGAGCTCAAGGAGATCAACAAGCGCATGAACGCGGGTGAAGCCAGCTCGCGCGACGCCAAGAAGGAGATGATCGAGGCCAACCTGCGCCTGGTGATCTCGATCGCCAAGAAGTACACCAACCGCGGCCTGCAGTTCCTGGACCTGATCCAGGAAGGCAACATCGGCCTGATGAAGGCGGTGGACAAGTTCGAATACCGCCGCGGCTACAAGTTCTCGACCTACGCCACGTGGTGGATCCGCCAGGCGATCACACGATCCATCGCGGATCAAGCTCGAACCATCCGCATCCCGGTGCACATGATCGAGACCATCAACAAGATGAACCGCATCAGCCGCCAGCACCTGCAGGAGTTCGGCTTCGAGCCCGATGCGTCCATCCTGGCCGCGAAGATGGAGATCCCCGAGGACAAGATCCGCAAGATCATGAAGATCGCCAAGGAGCCGATCTCGATGGAAACCCCCATCGGCGACGACGACGACAGCCACCTGGGCGACTTCATCGAGGACAGCAACAACACCGCACCCGTGGACGCCGCCATGCAGGCCGGCCTGCGCGACGTGGTGAAGGACATCCTCGACGGCCTGACCCCGCGCGAAGCCAAGGTGCTGCGCATGCGCTTCGGCATCGAAATGTCCACCGACCACACGCTGGAAGAAGTGGGCAAGCAGTTCGACGTGACGCGCGAACGCATCCGCCAGATCGAGGCCAAGGCGCTGCGCAAGCTCAAGCACCCGAGCCGCTCGGACAAGCTGCGCAGCTTCATCGACTCGCTGTAAGCCACGCATCTTCCGCGCACACCTCGCGCTGCCAACGCCCCCGCCGCTCGGCCGGGGCGTTTTTTATTGCGCGTCAAGGTTTCAAGCCAAATCAGCCTTTCACGCTTATGCAGCAGGCGCCAGCAGCTATATTTTGAATAGCAAAACATGGAACGCCCGATCGGTGGACAATGGCCGTCCCGTCCTTCCTGAAAGCTCCCCGCCATGCCTCTGAACACCCCTTCGCACACCGGCCGACTGCGCTTCGCCGTGATGGGCGCAGGCGCGGTAGGCTCCTACTTTGGCGCCCTGCTGGCGCGTGCGGGCCACGCGGTCACGCTCATCGGCCGCCCGGACCACGTGCAGGCGATCCAGGCCCACGGCCTGCGACTGCAAACCGCCACGCAGGACACCCATGTGCCACTGGAGGCCAGTACCGATGCCAGCGCCGTGCGTGGCGCCGACGTGGTGCTGCTGTGCGTGAAGTCCACCGACACCGAAGAAGCGGCGCGCCAGATGCAGCCCTACCTGGCACCGGGCGCGCTGGTGCTCACGCTGCAAAACGGCGTGGACAACGACGAGCGCGCCCGCGCCGTGCTGGGCGCGGCGCACCCCGTGGCGGCCGCCGTGGTGTATGTGGCGACAGCCATGGCCGGGCCTGGGCACGTGCGTCACTTCGGGCGGGGTGAGCTGGTGATCGGCCCGTCGCCCGCCAGCGCGCGCGTGGCGCGGGAGCTGTGCGACGCGGGCATCCCCGCCGAGGTGTCGGACAACGTGCGCAGCGCCCTGTGGGCCAAGCTGGTCATCAACTGCGCCTACAACGCGCTGTCGGCCATCGTGCAGCAGCCCTACGGCTGGCTGGTGCAGCAGGACGGCGCGACCGATGTGATCGCCGACGTCGTGGCCGAATGCCTGGCCGTGGCGCAGGCGGACGGGGTGCACATCCCCGCAGACATCCACGCGGCCGTGCGCGGCATCGCGCAGAGCATGGCGGGCCAACGGTCCTCCACCGCGCAGGACCTGGCACGGGGCCGCCCCACCGAGATCGGCCACCTGAATGGCTACGTGGTGCAGCGCGGCGCCGCGCTGGGTGTAGCCACGCCGGTCAACCGCGCGCTGCTGGTGCTGGTACGCATGGCCGAGGCCAGTGGCGTGCATGGCCCCCAGGACCATCAAAAACATAGCTGCCAGCGCTTGATAGGCAAGCGCTAGAGGCCAAAAATACCCTGAATCGCCACAACGCAGACGCGCCGCACCGCGGGCTGGGCGCCGCCTCGGGACCGGCCTACACTGGCTGCGCGTGCACCCTCCACCTTTTCCGCCGCCGGGCGCCCGGCGGCCCACACCCATGCACTGGCTTGAACACAAGATCCCTCCGCCGCTCGTCGCCGCCCTTGCCGGCGTGGCGATGTGGTTCACCGCGCAGGCCAGCGGCGGCGTGACGGACAGCGCGCCGCGCACCGCGGCGGCCGTCCTGCTCGCGCTGGTGGGCCTGGCGTTCGACGTGGCCGGCCTGCACGCGTTTCGGCGCGCGCGCACCACCGTCAACCCGCTGCGGCCGGGCGGTGCTTCGGCGCTGGTGGTGGGCGGCGTGTACCGCGTCACGCGCAACCCGATGTACTTGGGCCTCGCCCTCCTGCTGCTCGCAGGGACGGTGTACCTGGGTGCGCCGCTGGCGCTGCTGGGCGTGGCGGCGTTCGTGGCCTACATCACACGCTTTCAGATCATTCCGGAAGAGCGGGTGCTGGCGCAGAAGTTCGGGCCGGAGTTCGCCGCCTATAGAGCAAGGGTGCGCAGGTGGCTGTAGCGCTTATTCAGCAAGCGCTGACAGCTCCTTGAACGATAGCGAAGTCAGTCCATCTTCACGCTGGCGCTCTTCACCACCTGCCCCATACGCGCCAGTTCGCTGCGAAAGAACGCGGCCGAGGCATCGGGCGGCGTGAGCTTGATCTCGTAGCCCTGCGCCACCAGCGCGTCGCGCGCCTCGGGCATGGCCAGCGCGGCCTTGAAGCCGTGGTACAGCCGCGCCACGTCCGCCGGGGGCACGCCGGCAGGCGCCACGGCGGCGATCCAGCCCTCCAGTTCATAGCGCGGCAGGCCCTGTTCGGCGAGGGTGGGCACGCCGGGCAGCGAGGGGACGCGGGCGGCCGTGGTCACGCCCAGCGCGCGCAGGCTGCCGGACTTGATGTGCGCGGCCGCCGGCGCCACGGCCACCACGCCCAGCTGCACCTGCCCGCCCAGGATGTCATTCATCAGCGGGCCCATGCCGCGGTAGGGGATGTGCTTGATGTCCAGCTGCGCCTGGTCCACGAACATGGCGGCGCCCAGGTGCAGGATGGTGCCGTTGCCCGACGAGCCGTAGTTGAGCACGCCGGGCCTGGCCTTGGCGAGCGCGATGAGTTCGCGCGCGTTCCGGGCCTGCACCGAGGGATGGGCGACGAGCACGAAGGGCGTGGCGCCGATCACGGTGATGGGCGTGATGTCCTCGATGGCATCGAACGGCGCCGATGGGTACACATGCGGGTTCACCACGTGGTTGTTGGACACCACGCCGATCACCGAGCCGTCCTTGGGCGCGCGCACGAGCTGCGTGGTGCCCGTGATGCCGCCCGCGCCGGGCAGGTTCTCTATCACCACCGGCTGGCCCAGCGCCCTGGACAGGCTGGCCTGAATGGCGCGGATGGCACCGTCCGCGCCCGAGCCGGCCGACAGCGGCAGGATCACGCGCAGCGGCCGGTCGGCCGCACCGGGGCCCTGCGCATGCGCCAGCGCGGGCGCACAGAGGGCAACACTCCAGGCCAGCGCCTGGCGGCGCGTGAGGCGGCGGGGTGCGGGGAATGCATCGAGGGGCATGGGTGTCTCCGGTGGTTTTTATAGGGGTCTCAAAAAGCGCGGACTCAGGGATTGGCGGACCACGCATGCACAAGGCCGTGACCCGGTTGCTCCCCCTCAGGCCACGGCCGCGCACGCGCGCAGCGCGGCCACCTGGTCGGCCGTGTAGCCCAGGCCTGCCAGCAGATCCTGCGTGTGCTGGCCGAGCCGCGGCGGGTCCAGGCGCACGCCCATGCGCTGTCCGTCCAGGCGCAGCGGCATGAGCGTGGTGCGCGCGGTGCCGCCCGCGCGCTCGCCGTCGGGCAGGGTGATCTCGGCCAGGCCGCCCGTGGCATTGAGGTGCGGGTCGTCAAACAATTGCTCGGGCCGCAGGATGGGTGCGAACGGCAGGCCATGGCGCTCGAAGACCGCCGCCAGTGCATCGGCCGTGTGGGCGGCCAGGCGCTGGCGCAGCTCGGGCAACAGCGTGGGCCGCGCGCGCACGCGGTCGTTGTTGGTCACGTAGCGCGGGTCGGCCTTGAGGTCGGCATAGCCCATGGCGTCGCAGAAGGTCTGCCACTGCGCGTCGCTCACCGCGGCCAGGAAGATCTGGCCGCCGTCCTTCACGCTGAACACGTCGTACACCGCCCAGGACGAGATGCGGTCGGGCATGGGCGCGGCGGGCTGGCCGGTCACCGCGTACTGCATCATGTGCTGGCCCACGAGGAACACGTTGTTCTCGAACAGCGCCGAATCCACCTCCTGGCCGCGCCCGGTCTGCTGGCGCTGCATGAGCGCCGCCATGGCGCCGATGGCGCCGAACATGCCGCCCATGATGTCGTTCACGCTGCTGCCGGCGCGCAGCGGGTCGCCCGGGCGGCCGGTCATGTAGGCCAGCCCCCCCATCATCTGCACCACCTCGTCCAGCGCCGTGCGGTGCTCGTAGGGGCCGGGCAGGAAACCCGTGTGGTTCACATACACCAGGCGCTCGTTCAGGCGCGACAGGGCCGCGTAGTCCAGGCCGTACTTGGCCATTACGCCGGGCTTGAAGTTCTGCGCCACCACGTCGGCCGACGAGGCCAGGCGGATGGCCACCTCCAGCCCCGCGGGGCTGCGCAGGTCGATGGCGATGCTCTTCTTGTTGCGGTTGAACATGGGAAAGAAGCCCGCGCCCGCGCCCAGCAGGTGGCGTGTGCGGTCGCCATCCACGGGCTCGACCTTGATGACCTCAGCGCCCAGGTCGGCCAGCACCATGCCGCAGGTGGGGCCCATGACCATGTGGGTGAACTCCACCACGCGCAGGCCCTCCAGGGGCAGCCGGGGAGAAGAGGAAGCGTTGGAATTCATGGTGTCCCAAAGAAGAAGCTAAAACAGGCGCGCCCGCTCAGGCAGGCTGCGCCAGGGTGGAAACAGAAGCGTCCGTGTGGCGCGGCAGACCGGCCTGCCACAGCGTGCCATGCAGCGTCTCGCCCACGAGCCAGCCCTGCACGCGCTGGCGCAGCGCGAGCAGCGCGGCCACGTCGAGTCCCGTGGACAGCCCCATGCGCTCCAGCATGAAGGCCAGGTCTTCGGTGGTCACGTTGCCGCTGGCGCCGGGCGCATGCGGGCAGCCGCCAATGCCGGCCAGGCAGGCGTCGAAGCGGGTGATGCCCGCCTGCCAGGCGGCGTAGCAGTTGGCCAGCCCCATGCCGCGCGTGTCATGGAAATGCGCGGCGGCCAGGCGGTCGCCCACCAGCGTGCGCGCCTTCTCGAAGAGGCGCTGCACGCCGGCCGGATCGGCATAGCCCACGGTGTCGGCCAGGCTCACGCGGTCGGCGCCCGCATCCAGCAGCGCCTGCAGCAGGCGCAGCACCTCGTCCTCCGCCACGTCGCCCTGGAGCGTGCAGCCGAAGGCCGTGCCCACGCCGCCCTCGATGCGCGTCGCGCTGCCCGCCGCATCGCGGGTGGCGCGGATGCGGGCCACCTCCGCCACCACCTCGTCGGGCGTCTTGCGCAGGTTGGCCAGGCTGTGCGCATGGCTGGCCGACAGCGGCACGACCATCCAGTGCGCACCCGCATCGATGGCGCGCTCGGCCCCCTTGAGGTTGGGCACCAGCACCGAGGCCACCAACCCCGGCAGCGTGAGCGCATGCGCGAGCACCTCGGCGGTGTCGGCCAGTTGCGGCAGCAGGCGCGCGGGCACGAAGGAGCCCACCTCGATTTCGCGCTGGCCTGCGGCGTAGGCGGCGTCCAGCCAGGCGATCTTGTGTGCTGTCGGCAGCGTGGTGGCGATGCTCTGCAGGCCATCGCGCAGGCCCACCTCGCGCACGGTGGCGTGGCCGGGGCGTGGGTCGCAGAGGGTGGGTAGCGAAGCCATGGAATTGCCTGGAGGGTTGATGTGCGTCAGTGCCGTTGTGGATTTTAAAAATTCCAGCACACTACGAAACCTCAATTTAGGAACCCCAAGCGTTCCCAAACGGAAATTCTCATGCGTCTGCCCGACCTGCTCTCGCTCAAGCTGTTCGTCGCCGTGTGCGAGCACCGCAACATTGCGCGTGCCGCGCAGCAGGAGGCCATCGTGGGCTCGGCCGTCAGCAAACGGCTGGCGCAACTGGAAGACACCGTGGGCGCGCGCCTGCTGGTGCGCCGCCGGCATGGCGTGGCGCCCACCCCGGCGGGTGAGGCGCTGCTGGAGCATGCGCGCGAGATGCTGGCCAGCGTGGGGCGCATCGAGCGCGACATGGCCGCGTTCAACACCGGCATCCGCGGACAGGTGCGCATGCTGGTCACCGCCTCGGTCATGGCCGAGTCGCTGGCCGACGACGTAGCAGCGTTCCTGCAGGACCCCGCGCACCGCGACATCCAGGTGAGCATGGAGGAGCGCGTGAGCCCCGAGGTCGTGCGCGGCATCCGCGAGGGCAGCGCCACCGTGGGCATCTGCTGGGACGCGGCGGACCTGCAGGGGCTGCAGACCCGCAGCTACCGCCACGACCATCTGGCCATCGTCGCCCACCCCGATCACCCCGTGGCCCAGTCAGCGCGCGTGCGCTTTGCCGACGTGCTGGGGCATGAGTTCGTCAGCATGCCGGCGCTGAGCGCCGTACAGGTGCTGCTGGCGCGCGCCGCGGCCGTGGAGGGCAAGATGCTGGCACACCGCGTGCAGGTGTCCAACTTCGACGCTGCGCTGCGCGTGGTGCGCGCCAACCTGGCCATCAGCGTGATCCCACGCGAAGTGGCCGAGCCGTTTGCCGCCGCCACCGGCGTGCGGGTGATTCCGCTGGCCGACGGCTGGGCACGGCGGCGCTTTGCCATCTGCTTTCGCAGCGAGGAGGGCCTGTCACCCGCCGCCCGGCTGCTGGTGGAGCACCTCGTGCGCAGGGCGCCGGAGTGAGCCGCATGGCTACCCCATTTTTCAGGGTTTGCACATGTCAGCCGGACGCAACGAGCTACTAAACTTGTAGCAGGTACATTTCCAGGCTATATTGCTATCGTTTTTTGCAACCACCGCCGCTCCGCCCCTGCGCGGCGCGGCGCCCCACCACCCTATGCGCAAGGAGAAGCGTTCATGAGCTCCAAGGAAAACGCCGCCGTCAACCAGCTGTTCGAGAAACTCGAATGCCGTTATGCGCTGCGCGTGCTGTGGGCCCTGCGCGACGGCCATCCGCAGACGTTCCGCCTGCTGCAAGACAGCGTAGGCGGCATCACGCCCAACACGCTCAACACCCGCATCAAAGAACTGCGCGAGTGCGGGCTGCTGGACCACGGCAGCGACGGCTACACCGTCACCCCCGTGGGCCAGGATCTGCTCAAGCGCCTGTCCGATGTGCAGGCTTTTGCCACCCGCTGGTCCGCCGCGCGCGTGAAGAAGTAAAGCGCCCCGCAAGCCCTGAGGCCCCCACCAGCCCGCCGTGTGCGGGTTTTGGTCTTTTTGGCCCCTAGCGCTTATTGGATAAGCGCTAACAGCTATCTTTTTTGAATCAAATCAAGGAACCGTTCACCATGGCATTCACCACCACCGCCTCCGGCCTGCAGTATGAAGACACCGTCGTCGGCACCGGCGCGCAGGCCACGCGCGGCCAGTCGGTGCGCGTGCACTACACCGGCTGGCTCTACAACGACGGCCAGCAAGGCGCCAAGTTCGATTCCAGCCGCGACCGCAACGACCCGTTCGAGTTTCCCCTGGGCGCGGGCATGGTCATCAAGGGCTGGGACGAGGGCGTGCAAGGCATGCAGATCGGCGGCCAGCGCACACTGATCATCCCGGCAGCCCTGGGCTACGGCGCACGCGGCGCGGGCGGCGTGATCCCGCCCAACGCCACGCTGAAGTTCGACGTGGAGCTGCTGGCCGTCGGCGTCTGACGGAACTCCGCGCCCCGCTGGCGGGGCGCCCGGAAAAAAAGGGAACGTGGTTCGCACGTTCCCTTTTTTGTGGGCGCTGTATGGCCGCCGTTGATTACACCGGCACGCCCACCAGGTCATGCCCCTGCGTTCCCACGATGCGCGCCTTCACGAAGTCGCCCACCTTGTAGGTCTTGCTGAATTTCTCGGGCGGCAGCAGGTGCACCACGCCGTCGATCTCGGGCGCATCGGCGTAGCTGCGGCCCACGCCGCCCTTCTTGCCCAGGCCCACGGCCTGGTCTACCAGCACCTGCATGGTCTGGCCCACGCGGCGCTGCAGCTTGGCGGTGGAGACTTCCTCCGCCACCGCCATGAAGCGCGCACGGCGCTCCTCGCGCAGTTCCATGGGCAGCATGCCCGGCAGCTCGTTGGCGGCGGCGCCCTCCACGTCGCTGTAGGCAAAGCAGCCCGCACGGTCGATCTGCGCCTCGCGCACGAAGTCCAGCAGGTGCTGGAACTCTTCTTCCGTCTCGCCGGGGAAGCCCGCGATGAAGGTGCTGCGGATCACGATCTCCGGGCAGGCCTCGCGCCAGCGCAGGATGCGCTCCAGATTCTTCTCGCCGCTGGCGGGGCGCTTCATGCGCTTGAGCACGTCGGGGTGGCTGTGCTGGAAGGGCACATCCAGGTACGGCAGCACCAAGCCCTGCGCCATCAGCGGAATGATGTCGTCCACGCTCGGGTAGGGGTAGACATAGTGCAGGCGCACCCACGCGCCGTAGGTGGCGGCCATCTCGCCCAGCGTCTGCACCAACTCCAGCGTGCGCGTCTTGACGGGCTTGCCGTCCCAGAAGCCCGTGCGGTACTTCACGTCCACGCCATAGGCCGATGTGTCCTGGCTGATGACCAGCAGTTCCTTCACCCCACCCTCGAACAGCGCCTTGGCTTCCTTGAGCACATCGCCCACCGGGCGGGACACCAGGTCGCCGCGCATCGAGGGGATGATGCAGAAGGTGCAGCGGTGGTTGCAGCCCTCGCTGATCTTCAGGTAGGCATAGTGGCGCGGCGTGAGCTTGATGCCCGCCTCGCCGAAGCTGCCCGGCACCAGGTCAAGGAAGGGGTCGTGCGGCTTGGGGCAGTGGGTATGCACGACCTCCATCACTTCCTGCGCCGCATGCGGCCCGGTCACGGCCAGCACGCTGGGGTGTACCTCTTTCACGAGGTTGCCGCCCGTCTCGCCGGCGCGCGCGCCCAGGCAGCCGGTAACGATCACCTTGCCGTTCTCGGCCAAGGCCTCGCCAATGGTGTCCAGGCTTTCCTTCACGGCTTCATCGATGAAGCCGCAGGTGTTGACGATGACGAGGTCTGCGCCCTCGAAGGTCTTGGAGGTTTCGTAGCCCTCGGCGCTGAGTTGCGTGAGGAGGAGTTCGGAGTCGGTGAGGTTCTTGGGGCAGCCGAGGCTGACGAACCCGATCTTGGGGGTCTTGGCGGGGGAGAGTGCTTGGCTCATCCCCGCATTTTCCCAGTTCTGCCGGGCTCAGCGCTTTTTGAGGCCAAACGCGCCCAGCATCTGCTCGGTCTGCTTCTGCATCTGGTCCTGCATCTGCAGGAACATGTTCTGCGACTGCTCCACGTAGTTGCCCATCAGCCCCTTCATCATGGGCGACTGCAGATTCATGAATTGCGTCCACATCTCGGGCGTGAGGCCTTGCGACTGCTCGGCCAGCTTGGCCTGGATCTCGGTGAACATCTGCACGTTCTTTTCCAGGTACGCGCCCATGAAGCCCTGCATGGCGTGGCCGTAGAAGCGGATGATGTTGGCCAACGCCGCCTCGCTGAACATCGGCGCGCCGCCCGCTTCCTCCTCCAGGATGATCTGCAGCAGGATGCTGCGCGTGAGGTCTTCGCTGGTCTTGGCGTCGCGCACCACGACGGATTCGCCCTGCATCACCAGCTGCTTGACCTCGGCCAGCGTGACATAGGTGGAGGTGGACGTGTCGTACAGCCGGCGGTTGGGGTACTTCTTGATCACGCGCTGGGCGGTTTTTGGGTCAGGTGCTGGGGTCTTGTCTGGCACAGGCGGCTCCTCGGGTACATGGCCCGTCATGGCTTGTATTGCAGTGCAGCAGATTCTAGGCAGGCCGCACCCGCGCAGCGCGCAGGAATACCCTGATGGCTTGCACGACCGCGTACTCCAGGCTGAATGCGGGGGATCCGGAAACAAAAAAGCCGCTCTGTCGAGCGGCGTTTTGTACAGAATTTCTCTCTTTGCATGCTGAAGTCTGGGTGGCTTCAGCAGAGAGAAATGGTAGGCGCGATTGGACTCGAACCAACGACCCCCACCATGTCAAGGTGGTGCTCTAACCAGCTGAGCTACGCGCCTGTGTTTGTTCGAGAAACGGGAGTATAGCAGCAAAAAATGCCGCCTCGGCCCTGACGGCCGTCATCGCCGGCGCGCCGACCGCACCCCCTGCACCGCGGCCACGATACCCAGCACCTTGTTGAGCCGCCCCGCATCGGACACCTCCACGGTGAAGGTCATCCATGCCGTTCCCTTGACGGACTGTGTCTGCACGCCGATGACGTTGGTCTTCTCGCGCGCGAACACTTCCGAGATGTCGCGCAGCAGGCCCTGGCGGTCCGAGGCTTCCACCGCCACGTCCACGGGGTAGACGGCGGCTTCTCCGGCGGCGCGCTGCGACTTTCCCCACTCCACGTCGATCACGCGCTCCGCATTGCGCGCCGCCATCTCGCGGAAGTTGCTGCAGTCGGCGCGGTGCACGCTCACGCCCTTGCCGCGCGTGACGAAACCGCGGATCTCATCGGGCGGCGCGGGCTTGCAGCACTTGGCCAACTGCGTCATGAGGGAATCCACACCCACCACCAGCACGCCGCCCTTGGGCGCGCCGTCGGGTGTGCGCGCCTTCTTGAGCAGCACGTCAGGCTCGTCGACCGCCGGCTCGGGTGGGCGCAACAAGGTCTCGATGCTGCGCAGCGAGAATTCGTCCTTGCCCACCACTTCGAACAAGGCCTCGGCCGACTTGAAGCCCAGCTGCACCGCCAGGTCGTCAAGCTTGAGGGCCGTCTTGCCCTCGCGCTGCAGCAGCTTTTCCACCAGCTCGCGGCCGCGCGCCACCGTGGCATGGGTGGCCTGTGCGTTGAACCACGCGCGCACCTTGGCCTTCGCGCGGTTGCTGGTGAGGTAGCCCAGTTCCGGGTTGAGCCAGTCGCGCGAGGGGCGCCCTTCCTTCACGGTGGTGATCTCCACCGTCTGGCCGTTTTGCAGCGGCGTGTTCAGCGGAACCATGTTGCCGTCGACACGCGCACCCCGGCAGCGGTGGCCGACGCTGGTGTGCACGGCATAGGCGAAGTCCACGGGCGTGGCGCCTTGGGGCAGTTCCACCACGGCCGCGTCCGGGGTCAGCACATAGATGCGGTCTTCGAACAACCCGCTGCGGCTGGCGGAGCCCACCAGGTCGCGCTCCCACGCCAGCAGCTGGCGCAGTACGGCGATCTTGGCGTCGTACTCGCTGCTGGCCGACACGCCGGCGTAGCCCTTGGTGCCCGCTTCCTTGTAGGCCCAGTGCGCGGCCACGCCATGCTCGGCATGGTCGTGCATGGCCTGGGTGCGGATCTGGATCTCGATGGCCTTGCCCGCCTCGTCGCGCACCACGGTGTGCAGCGACTGGTAGCCGTTGGGCTTGGGGCGGGCGATGTAGTCGTCGAACTCCGCCTCGATGGGCTTGAACTGGCTGTGCACCCAGCTCAAAGCGGCATAGCAGTCCTTGACGCTCGGCACCACCACACGCAGCGCACGGATGTCGAACACCTGGTCGAAGTTCAGCGACTTGCCGCGCATCTTCTTGACGATGCTGTAGATGTGCTTGGGCCGGCCCTGCACGCTGGCGCTGATGCTGCGCGCGCGCAACTCGGACTCCAGCCGGCTGCGCACCTGCTCCATGTACAGCTCGCGCTCCACGCGCTTCTCGTCGAGCAGGCGGGCCACTTCCTTATAGGTCTCGGGCTCCAGGAAGCGGAAGGCCAGATCTTCCAGCTCCCACTTCATCTGCCAGATGCCCAGGCGGTTGGCCAGCGGCGCGAACACCTGTAGCGCCTCGCGCGCGATGGCCGGCGATACCGGGCGCTTGGCTGCGGCATAAAAGCGCAGCGTCTGCAGGCGGGACGCCAGGCGCAGCATCACCACGCGCAGATCGCGCGAGAAGGCCAGCAGCATCTTGCGCACGTTCTCGGTCTGCGTGGCCGCATCGTCCACCTGCTGGCCCGTCACCTGCGCCTCGCGCGCCTGCAGTTGCACGCGCATGAGCTTGGTGGTCTCCAGCGCCAGCGCGGCGAAATTGCTGCCGAAGGCCTTGGTGATCACTTCCTCGGGCTTGTTCAGGTGCGAGCAGGCATACACCAGATAGGCCGCCGCCTGCATGGTTTCCGAGCCGCCCAGGTGCTTGAGGATGGCGGACACCGCATCGGCATGGACGAGGGTGTTCTCTCCGGTTTCCAACGTTTCGCCGATCAAGAGCGGCTCGGCAAAGGCGCGGGCGCGCACCAGGGCGTCGGCATGCTCCGGCCCCGCCTGCGCGGTGGCTGCGATGAGCTGCGGCACCGCCTCGGGTCGGGGCCCGGCGGCCGCGCCCTGCCCCATGGGCAGATGGCCGATGGAACTGCTCTTCATGCTGTCAACTCCTCCTGCCGCTCCAGCAGGAACTGCGCGACCACGGCCACCTGGTCCGGCTGCACCAGCGTCGGCGCGTGGCCCACGCCGGCGAACTCCACCAGCCGCGCACGCGGGCCGCGCGCGGTCATCTCGCGCGCCGTAGCGCTGGACAGCAGGTCCGACTCCGCACCGCGCAGCAGCAGCACCTGGGCCGGGATCTGGTCGTACAGCTGCCATAGCTGCTGCTCACCCGCCAGCGCGGCCTCCGGCGTAAGAGCGCGAAAGGGCACGGCGATCGCCGGGTCGTAGTGCAGGGCCAAGCCCCCTTGGGGCGTCTCGCGCACCATGGCGCGAGACAGCTCCAGCCACTGCGCAGGTGTGTGCGGCCCGAAGCTGCGCGACACCGCCCACAGCGCGTCGGCCGCCTGCTGCAGCGTCGCGAAATGCGCGGGCTGGCCCAGGTACTGGCCGATGCGCGCGAGCGCTTGCCACTCCACCCGCGGCCCCACATCGTTGAGCACCAGGCGCCGCACGGGTACCGGCAACACCCCCGTCTGGCCGCACAGGCCCATGCCGATGAGCCCGCCCATGCTCGTGCCCACCCAATCCAGGGTGGCGATGGGGCCTTGCGCGTGCAGTTGCGCCAGCAAGGCCAGCATGTCGGCCGCGTACAGCGGCAATTGGTATTGCATCGGATCGGCCAGCCAATCGCTGCGTCCGCGCCCCACGACATCGGGGCAGACCACGCGCGCATGGCGGGCCAGCGCGCGTGCCAGGGTGTCGAAGTCCCGCCCCTGGCGTGCCAGCCCGTGGACGCAGACGATCACATGGGGATGGGCCGCGTCGCCCGTCTCGTTCCACTCCCAGTAGGCCATGCGACGGCCTTGTTCCGGGTGGCCGGCGGCCGCGGGGCCGGGGCACGGTACGTATTTCAGCGTAGGTTGAATCATGGAAACGGTACCGTCATGCAGCGCTCGATAATGCCTGCGCTGCATCCTAATTCATTCGGAGAGACTCTCATGCTGAACGGCAAAACCGCCCTCGTCACCGGCTCCACCAGCGGCATCGGCCTGGGCATCGCCAAGGCGCTCGCGCGCCAGGGGGCGAACATCGTGCTCAACGGCTTTGGCGACGTGGACGGTCCGCGCGCCGAGGTGCTGGCCGCCGGCGAGGCCGCAGGCGCCCGCGTGGCCTACCACGGCGCGGACATGAGCCGCCCCGCGGAGATCGAGGACATGCTCAAGTACGCCGCATCCCAGTTCGGCCGCGTGGACATCCTGGTCAACAACGCCGGCATCCAGCACGTGGCCAGCGTGCAGGACTTCCCCGTGGAGAAGTGGGACGCCATCATCGCCATCAACTTGACCAGCGCCTTCCACACCACGCGCCTGGCGCTGCCCGGCATGCTGGCCAATGACTGGGGCCGCATCATCAATGTGGCGTCGGTGCACGGCCTGGTGGGCTCGGCGCAGAAGTCGGCCTACGTGGCGGCCAAGCACGGAATCGTGGGCCTGACCAAGGTGACGGCGCTGGAGACCGCCCCGACGGGCGTGACCTGCAACGCGATCTGCCCCGGCTGGGTGCTCACACCGCTGGTGCAAAAGCAGGTGGACGCCAAGGCCGCCGCGCTGGGCATCTCCAACGAAGAGGCCAAGAAAGTGCTGCTGGGCGAGAAGGAGCCCTCCATGCAGTTCACCACACCCGAAGAGCTGGGTGAACTGGCCGTGTTCTTCTGCTCGGCCGCCGCCAACAACGTGCGCGGCGTGGCATGGAATATGGACGGCGGCTGGGTGGCGCAGTAAGCCCGCTATTAATAAAGTAGCTTGCAACGCCCGACTGGCGGGCGCTGCAGGCCAAAATGGCTGATAGCGGCCACTGGGGTCACTTGAGCTGTACCGAGCCAGCCACCGTCACCACCACCTGGGCCTTGCCGGCCTCCACAGGCACGGGAGCGTCGGACGCATAGGATGCCGCCTTGGCCTCCATGGCCATCATGCGCGGGCGCGGGCCGGGCGACATCTCGTTGCTGTTCACCGCCACCTCGCGCAGCGTGTAGCCGCCAAAACCGAAGCCCCGCGCCAGTTCGGAGGCGCGTGCCTTGAAGGCCTCGATGGCCTGTGCCTGGGCCTCGGTCTCCACCTTGGCCCGCGCCTCGCGCGACAGGTCGAATGCGATCTGGCTGATGGACATGCTCTGGATCTTGCCCGCCGTGGCCGTGATGCGCGGGAAGTCGCGCCCTTCCAGCACCAGCTCGGCGCGGCCCTGCCAGCCGGTGATCTTGCCGTCCTTGCCGTAGCGCGGGTACATGCCGAAGGCCCCCGTGCGCACGTCCATCTGCTGCGGCTGGGCGGCGCGGCGGGCTTCGGCCAGCGCGGCGTCCAGCGCCTGTTTGAGTTGCGTTTGCACGCCTGCGGCGTCAGCGGCTTCCTTGGTGGCGGCCAGCGTCAGCACCAGCAAGTCCTGCTGCACCTGCACCGTGCCCGATGCGGAGAGCTGCAGCACGTTCTGCGGCGGCGCCGAAGGATTCTGAGCGTAAGCGGCCACAGCGCCCGCCATCACTGCGCAAGCAGCTATTGTTTTTATAGTTCTTTGCATGGTGTTCCTTTTCTTGGGTTGACGTTGTACAGGCATGTGCAGCATGCCCCAGGACCGACGCTAACCGCGTCAGCGCAGCGCTGGCATGAATGCCCGGTAATGTCGTTGCGAGGTGTCGCAAAACCTGTAACAGTTGGTCAGACCCCGGGGTAAAACCGGACTTTCCGTTCGCAAGCTGGTCAGAATCGGCTCTGTTACAAATTGGACTGGGAAAGAAAGCATGGCTTCAACAACCAACCGTACCGACAAAGTTCTCGTGGTGGATGACGATGCGCGCATCCGCGACCTGCTGCGCCGCTACCTCACCCAGGAAGGCTTTGAAGTTATGGTCGCGGAAGACGGCAAGGCCCTCAACCGCATCCTGCTGCGCGAGACCGTGGACCTGATCGTGCTGGACCTGATGATGCCGGGGGAAGACGGCCTGTCGATCTGCCGGCGCCTGCGCGCGGCCAATGACCGCACGCCCATCATCATGCTGACCGCCAAGGGCGAGGACGTGGACCGCATCGTGGGCCTGGAAGTGGGCGCCGACGACTACCTGGGCAAGCCCTTCAACCCGCGCGAACTGCTGG
The DNA here is from genome assembly GCF_002214645.1 of Diaphorobacter nitroreducens. NCBI lineage: Bacteria > Pseudomonadati > Pseudomonadota > Betaproteobacteria > Burkholderiales > Comamonadaceae > Diaphorobacter > Diaphorobacter nitroreducens. The sequence goes on along the minus strand of NZ_CP016278.1, from coordinate 271,760 downwards.
CCCGCATCCACGCCGTGCTGCGCCGCCGCCCGCCGCAGGAGGCCCCGGGCGCACCGTCGGGCGACAACGAAGTGGTGACCTTCGGCCCCTTCACCTTCGACCTGGGCACGCGCGCGCTGCAAAAGAACGGCGAGGAACTGCCGCTGACCACGGGCGAATTCGCCATGCTGAAAGCCCTGGTGCGCCACCCGCGCCAGCCGCTGTCGCGCGAAAAGCTCGCGCTGCTGGCACGCGGGCGCGAGTTCGAGCCGTTCGACCGCAGCCTGGACGTGCAGATCTCGCGCCTGCGCAAGCTGGTCGAGGTGGACGCCGCCGCGCCGCGCTACATCCAGACCGTGTGGGGTGTGGGCTACGTGTTCGTGCCAGACGGCACGAACTGACCAGGGCATCCCTGCGAAAGGAACGGCGGCCCCACTCCACCGGCACGCCGTGCCCTGCATGACCGCTTGCACGCCACCTTGACATGAGCGCCACCCACGACGCGCCTTCCGATGCCACCAGCCCCGCGCCGCTGGAAACGTCCGCCAGCCGGCGGGCCCAGCGTGCACGCGTGGGGCTGAACCTCTTCTGGCGCACCTTCTTCCTGCTGGCCGTGCTGCTGATCGGCAGCATCATGGCGTGGCTGCAGACGCTGCGCGCGCTGGAGTTCGAGCCCCGCGCCCTGCAGACGGCGCAGCAGATTGCATCGCTGGTCAACCTGAGCCGCGCGGCGCTCATCCACTCCGATGCCATCGCGCGCGTGTCGCTGCTCAAGACCATGGCCGACCAGGAGGGCGTGCGCATCCTGCCGCGCGAGCCGGGTGACAAGTTCGAGCTGCTCTCGCCCTCCCCGCTCGGCTCGCGCCTGACCGAAGAACTCACCCAGCGCCTGGGGCCCGGCACCATCGTGGCCGCCAGCGTGAATGGCGAGACGGGGCTGTGGGTGGGCTTCACCATCAATGGCGACCCCAACTGGATGCTGATGGACCGTTCGCGCCTGAGTGCCGCTGGCGGCAAGACCTGGATGATCTGGTTGATCACCGCGGGCGCGCTGTCGCTGGCGGGTGCCGCCGTCATCGCGCGGCTGATCAACCGCCCACTCAAGCAGCTCAGCGACGCGGCCAACCGCGTGCGCGACGGTGACTTTGCCAACAGCCGCCTGGACGAAGAGGCCGTGACCAGCGAGATCCGCGAGGTCAACATCGGCTTCAACCGCATGGCGCAAAAGCTCGCCAAGCTGGAGCAGGACCGCGCAGTGATGCTGGCCGGCATCTCGCACGACCTGCGCACGCCGCTGGCTCGGCTGCGCCTGGAAACCGAGATGAGCGTCACCGACGACGTGGCGCGCGAGCACATGGTGGCCGACATCGTGCAACTGGACGCCACCATCGACAAGTTCCTGGACTATGCGCGGCCCGACACCACGGTGGCCCTGAGCCCTGTCAACCTGCATGGCGTGGTGTCGTCCTGCGTGTACGCGGTGCAGGACCACCGCGAGCTGCAGATCTCGATGAATGTGCCCGAGGACCTGATCGTGATGGCCGACGAGGTGGAGCTGGCGCGCGTGATCTCCAACCTGCTGGAGAACGCCCGCCGCTACGGCAAGAACCGTGAAACCGGCATCACCACCGTGGACATCGCCGCCAAGGCGCGCGAGAAGTGGGTGCTGGTGAAACTGCGCGACCACGGGCCCGGCGCGCCACCCGAGCAACTGGCCAACCTCACCAAGCCGTTCTTTCGCGGCGACTCCGCGCGCACGGCCGCCGCTGGCGCGGGCCTGGGCCTGTCGATCGTGGACAAGACCGTGCAGCGCATGGGGGGCATCTTCGCGCTGGCCAACTCGGGCTCGGGCGGGCTGGTCGCCCACATCCAGTTGCAGCGCGCGATGAATCTACGGCAGGGCCAGGACCCCCAGCAGCGCCTGCAGCGCCCGCAGATCAAGCGCCACCTGCCACCGCGCAGCGGTGTGCCGTCATCCCAGCAAAATCGATAGCAGCCAGCGCTTGCTGCGTGGCCGATTTACAGCGTTTTCTACCGGAAACAGGCACTCTTCCATTGCAAGCAGCTATTTTTTGAATAGCAACACGGCGGCGCGCGCCTCGATGGACAGGCCCTGCCCCACGGGGCCCAGGCGCTCGGCGGTCTTGGCCTTCACGTTCACTTGGTCCAGCACCAGGCCCAGCGCGCCGGCGATGCGCTCGCGCATGGCGGGGATGTGCGCCGCCAGGCGCGGTGCCTGCGCAACGACTGTGCTGTCAATGTTGCCGATGGCGTAGCCCGTGTCGCCCACGCGGCGCGCCGCCTCCTCCAGCAGCGCCACCGAATCCGCGCCCTTGAAGCGCGCGTCGGTGTCGGGGAAGTGGCTGCCGATGTCGCCCAGCGCCGCCGCGCCCAGCAGCGCATCGGTGATGGCATGCAGCAGCACGTCGGCATCGGAATGGCCCAGCAAGCCCATGGTGTGCGGGATCTCCACCCCGCCGATGACCAGGCGCCGCCCGGGCACCAGCGCATGCACGTCCCACCCTTCGCCGATTCTGAAATTCATGCCCATTGCGTTCGCCGCCCTCATGCCTTGGAAGAAAAGAAAGTCTTGACCGGATCACTCGCCGCGGCGCCGCGTTCGCCGCCAAAGCGCTCCAGCGTGGCGCCGTGCATGCGCTGGGCCAGCACGGCCTCGGCCAGCGCGAAGTCCTCGGGGTAGGTCACCTTGAAGTTCTGCGCGCCGCCAGGCACCAGGCGCGGGCGCAGGCCCATGGCCTCCATGGCACTGGCCTCGTCGGTGGCGGTGGCGCCCACCCGCTCCAGCGCATGGCGCAGCGCACCGATGCGGAACATCTGCGGCGTCTGCGCCAGCCATTTGTCGCTGCGGTCCACGGTGGCGGCCACGCGCACGCCGCCGGGGCCGTCGCTCGCCACCTTGAGCGTGTCCGCCAGCTTGTGCGCCAGCAGCCCGCCCACGCTGTCGTGCTGGCAGGCGTCGATGAGCGCATCGATCTGCTGCGCCGTCACCAGGCAGCGCGCCGCATCGTGCACCAGCGCCCAGTCCTCGTCCTGCGCGCCGCGCGATTGCAGGGCCTTCAGGCCGCCCAGCACCGTGTCGGCGCGCGTGGGCCCGCCGCAGGGCACGGCAAAGAAGGCCGGGTGGGGGTGATCGTCGAAGAAGGTGTCGCCCGCGGCCACGGCCACCAGCGTGCCCGCCAGGCGCGCCACGCCCGCAAAGGCCGCCAGCGTGTGCAACACCATCGGGTGGCCGGCCACCGTGTGGTACTGCTTGGGCAGCACGGGGGGGCCGTCCTGCCCGCCCCTGCGCACGGCGCGCGTGCCGGTGCCGGCGCAGGGCACCAGCCCCCAGAAGCGCCCGGCCACAGGGCGAGCAGGGGTGGTGGGCGGCAGCAGGTCGGTCATGGGCGGGCATTCTAAAATCCCCTGTCGTCGTCTTGAGCCTCCTGGCGCACACTGCTCCGTGTCCTGCGCCCTATCCCACACCATGGGGCGACGCCACCTGCATGCAGCTGCCCAAACTCTCCCCCGGAAAACGATTCACCCTGCCCCGCCCCGTGGGCAGCGCCGACGCCTTGCTGCTGGCCCGCCTGGGCGAGCGTGAAAAGGCCGCGGGCCGCACCACCGCCATCGTCACCGCCGATGCAACCGACGCCCAGCGCCTCATCGACGAGATGGCCTTCTTCGCGCCCGAGTTGCGCTGCGCGCTGTTTCCCGACTGGGAAACGCTGCCCTACGACAGCTTCTCGCCGCACCAGGACCTGATCAGCGAGCGGCTGGCCACGCTCTGGCGCATCCAGCAGCGCGACAGGGACACGGGCGCCGACGTGGTGCTGGTGCCGGCCACCACGGCGCTGTACCGGCTGGCGCCGCCCTCGTTCCTCGCGGGCTACACCTTCCATTTCAAGGTCAAGCAGAAGCTCGACGAGGCCAAGCTGCGCGCCCAGCTCACGCTCGCGGGCTACCAGCATGTGTCCCAGGTGGTGGGCCATGGCGAATACGCGGTGCGCGGCGGGTTGATCGACCTGTTCCCGATGGGCTCGGCCGTGCCGTACCGGGTGGACCTGTTCGACGACGAGATCGACTCCATCCGCACGTTCGACCCCGACAGCCAGCGCAGCCTCTACCCGGTGCCCGAGGTGCGCCTGCTGCCCGGGCGCGAGTTCCCCATGGACGACGCGGCGCGCGCCAAGTTCCGCCAGCGCTGGCGCGAGCTGCTGGAGGGCGATCCCACGCGCAGCCGCATCTACAAGGACATGGGCAACGGCGTGGCCACGGCCGGCATCGAGTACTACCTGCCGCTGTTCTTCGACGAGACCGCCACCGTGTTCGATTACCTGGGCAACGAAGCCACCGTGGTGCTGCACGGCGACCTGGAGACGGCCTTCCAGCGCTTCTGGCAGGACACGCGCGACCGCTACCGCCTGATCCAGGGCGACCCGGACCACCCCACCCTGCCGCCGGAGGCGCTGTTCCTGGGCGCCGAGCAGTTCTACGCCCAGGCCAAGCAGCATGCCCAGCTGTCGCTGCGCCCCGGTGTGGAAGACGTGGCGGACAACGCGCAGTTCCAGAAGCTGCCCGACCTGTCCGTGGTGCGCGGCGCCGAGGACCCGCTGGCGCGGCTGCAGGCGCACATCCGTGCCACGGCGCAGCGCGTGCTGCTGCTGGCCGAAAGCGACGGCCGGCGCGAGAGCCTGCTGGACTTCCTGCGGGCCTCGGGGTTGAACCCGCCGGCTTTCGATTCGCTGGCCGAATTTCAGGGGACGCCCGAAGAGCGCGTCGGCATCGCCACGGCGGCGCTGGCCTCGGGCTTCGCGTGGATGGAAGAAGGGCTGGACCTGGTCACCGAGACCGAACTGTTCGCCGCCGGCTCCACCACGCGCCGGCGCAAGAAGCAGGAGCAGGCCAGCGACGTCGAAGCGCTGATCAAGGACTTGTCCGAGCTGAAGGTGGGCGACCCGGTGGTGCACAACCAGCACGGCATCGGGCGCTACCGCGGCCTCATCCACATGGATGTGGGCAACAAGAACCCCGACGGCAGCCCCGCGCTGCAGGAGTTCCTGCACCTGGAATACGCCGACAAGGCCGTGCTCTACGTGCCTGTGAGTCAGCTACAACTCATCGGCCGCTACACGGGCGTGTCTGCCGACGAGGCCCCGCTGCACAAGCTGGGCAGCGGCCAGTGGGAAAAGGCCAAGCGCAAGGCCGCCGAGCAGGTGCGCGACGCCGCGGCCGAACTGCTCAACATCTACGCCCGCCGCGCCGCGCGGGAGGGGCATGCCTTCCGCTACTCGCCCAACGACTACGAGCAGTTCGCCAACGACTTCGGCTTCGAGGAGACCGCGGACCAGAAGGCCGCGATCCACGCCGTGGTGCAGGACATGATCAGCCCGCGCCCCATGGACCGGCTGGTCTGCGGCGACGTCGGCTTTGGCAAGACCGAGGTCGCACTGCGCGCCTGCTTCGTGGCCGTGGCCGGGGGCAAGCAGGTGGCGTTCCTGGCGCCCACCACGCTGCTGGCCGAGCAGCACTACCGCACGCTGAGCGACCGCTTCAGCAAGTGGCCCGTGAAGGTGGCCGAGGTCTCGCGCTTTCGCTCGGGCAAGGAGATCACCGCCGCCGTGAAGGGCATTGCCGACGGCACGGTGGACATCGTCGTGGGCACGCACAAGCTGCTCAGCGAATCGACCCAGTTCAAGAACCTGGGCCTGCTCATCATCGACGAAGAACACCGCTTCGGCGTGCGCCACAAGGAGGCGATGAAGCAGTTCCGCGCCGAGGTGGATGTGCTCACGCTCACCGCCACGCCGATCCCGCGCACCATGGGCATGGCGCTGGAGGGGCTGCGCGACCTGTCCGTGATCGCCACCGCGCCGCAGCGGCGCCTGGCCATCAAGACCTTCGTGCGCAACGAAGGCACGGGCGTGATCCGCGAGGCCGTGCTGCGCGAGCTCAAGCGCGGCGGCCAGTGCTACTTCCTGCACAACGAGGTCGAGACCATCGAGAACCGGCGCCAGAAGCTCGAAGAGATATTGCCCGAGGCGCGCATCGCCGTGGCCCACGGCCAGATGCCCGAGCGCGAGCTGGAGCGCGTGATGCGCGACTTCGTGGCCCAGCGCTACAACATCCTGCTGTGCTCGACCATCATCGAGACCGGCATCGACGTGCCCACGGCCAACACCATCATCATCAGCCGCGCCGACAAGTTCGGCCTGGCGCAGCTGCACCAGTTGCGCGGGCGCGTGGGCCGCAGCCACCACCAGGCCTACGCCTACCTGATGGTGCCCGACATCGACGGCCTGACCAAGCAGGCGCAGCAGCGCCTGGACGCCATCCAGCAGATGGAGGAGCTGGGTTCGGGCTTTTACCTCGCCATGCACGACCTGGAGATCCGCGGCGCGGGCGAGGTGCTGGGCGAGAGCCAGAGCGGCAACATGATGGAGATCGGTTTCCAGCTCTACAACGAGATGCTGGCCGAGGCGGTGAAGCAACTCAAGGCCGGCAAGGAACCCGATCTGCTCGCCCCCATGCAGGCCGCCACCGACATCAACCTGCACGCCCCGGCCCTGCTGCCCGACGACTATTGCGGCGATGTGCATCTGCGCCTGTCGTTCTACAAGAAGCTGGCCACGGCCAAGACCGGCGACCAGATCGATGGCCTGCTCGAAGAGATCGTGGACCGCTTCGGCAAGCTGCCGCCGCAGGCGCAGACGCTGATCGACGTGCACCGTCTGCGCGTGCTGTCCGCGCCCTACGGCGTCGTGAAGGTGGATGCCGCCCCCGGCGTGATCACCATCACCTTCAAGCCGCAGCCCCCGGTGGACCCGATGGCCATCATCCACCTGATCCAGAAAAACAAGCACATCAAGCTGGCGGGCAATGAGAAGCTGCGCATCGAGCGCGAGCTGCCCGACCCCGCCGCGCGCGCCCAGATGGTGCGCGACGTGCTGCGCAGCCTGGGCCAGCCGCTGGCCGAGGCGCAGGCCGCCGTCCCCGCCTAGGCAGATCCATGGCACTGGAAGCCTCCCTCGCCCTGCTGGCACTGGCCTTCGCGCTGGCCGCGCGGCCCTGGCGGCTGCTGGGCAGCCGCAAACCGTTGGCGCACGAGGCCCATGGCGCACCTGCCACGCTGTGGACGCCGCTGCTCGCCACGCTCGTGCTGCTGCCCTGGGCCTGGGCTCTGCCTACGCTGCACCGCATGCCGCTGCAGCTGCAGTGGTCAGGCGCCTGCCTGGTGCTGCTCATGCTGGGCTGGCCGCTGGCGGTTCCGGCCCTGCTGGCCGTCGGCACGATCGCCGCGCTGGTCTCGCCCAGCCTGGGCTGGGGCGACGCGCTGGGCCTGGCCGTGTGGCAAGGCATCGTCCCCGCCACGCTCGCGCTGCTCGTGGGCGTGCTGCTGCGGCGCCTGGCGGGCGCACGCGCGCTCACCGGCGTGCGCATCTTCGTCTATGTGCTGGGCCGGGGCTTCCTGGGCACGGCGCTGTGCGTGTTCGTGGCAGGCTCGCTGTCGCAATGGGCGGGCCATGTGCTGCCGGGCGTGGGCGAGCAGTTGTCGCTGGTGGCGCGCTGGCTCATGGCCTGGGGCGATGGCATGGTCACGGGCATGCTGTGCGCGGTGTTCGTGGCCTTCAAGCCCGGGTGGCTGGCCACCTGGTCCGACCAGCTGTACCTGCCCAAGCCCTGAACGACAATCCCTCTTTTTCGCATCCGCTCTACTCCGCTTCCATGTCCCAGACTCCTTTTGAATTTGCCCCCGGTCTCGTCGTGCAGGGCATCACGCCGCCGCTGCGGCTGGCCGACTACAAGCTCATCGCCTTCGACATGGATTCCACGCTCATCAGCATCGAATGCGTGGACGAGATCGCCGACGCCGCCGGCCGCAAGGCCGAGGTGGCCGCCATCACCGAGGCCGCCATGCAGGGCCTGATCGCCGACTACAAGGAAAGCCTGCGCCAGCGCGTGGCGCTGCTCAAGGGCGTGGGCACGGACCACCTGGAGCGCGTGTTCACCGAGCGCCTGCGCTTCAACCCCGGCGCGGCCGAACTCATCGCCGCCGCCAAGGCCGCGGGGCTGGCCACGCTGCTCGTTTCGGGTGGGTTCACTTTCTTCTCCGACCGCGTGAAGGCGCACCTGGGGATCGACTTCGCACGCTCCAACGTGCTGGAGATCGAGAACGGCCTGCTCACCGGCCGCATGGTGGACCAACCCTGGGGCGACATCTGCGACGGCGCGGAAAAGCGGCGCACGCTGCTGGAGGTCGCCTCGCTCATGGGCATCGACGCGCGCCAGGCCATCGCCGTGGGCGACGGGGCCAACGACCTGCCCATGATGGGCGCGGCCGGGCTGTCCGTGGCCTACCACGCCAAGCCCGCCGTGCGCGCACAGGCCCGCGTGGCCATCAACCAGGGTGGACTGGACCGGCTGCTGGAAGTGCTGCGCTGAGCACCCATACCGCAGCCCCATTCGCGCTCCCATATTCATAGCTTCTAGCGCTTGTCAAATGGGCGCTAGTGCGGTTTTTTATCAAAATAACAAAAGATAAAGAACCTACTTCATATATGAATATGAAAATAAAAACGACTTGCGGTTGAGTCGTCGCGCTTACACTTCACACCCTGGTCATCGCCCTCTTGCACAGGGCGGTGCTCTCAAGTCACCGCTAAAAGGAAACCGTTCTCCATGCTGAAGAAAACCCTGTCTGCCATTGCCCTGGCCGCTGCCGCGCTGGGTGCACAAGCCGCCGACGTGCTCAAGGTAGCCGCCACGGCCGTGCCGCACGCGGAGATCCTGAACTTCGTGAAGCCCCAGCTCAAGGCCCAGGGGCTGGACCTGCAGGTCAAGGAATTCAGCGATTACGTGCAGCCCAACGCCGCCGTCGAGGACAAGCAGCTGGACGCCAACTTCTTCCAGCACCAGCCCTACCTGGACAGCTACAACAAGGACCGCAAGAGCAGCCTGGTGGCCGTGCCCAACGGCAAAATCCACGTGGAGCCCTTTGGCGCCTACTCCAACAAGATCAAGAACGTGAAGGACTTGAAGGACGGTGCCACCGTGGCCATCCCCAACGATCCGTCCAACGGCGGCCGCGCGCTGATTCTGCTGGCCAAGCAGGGCCTGATCGAGCTCAAGGACCCCAAGAGCCTCACGCCCACGCCGCTGGACGTGGTGAAGAACCCCAAGAAGCTCAAGTTCAAGGAGCTCGAAGCCCCGCTGCTGCCGCGTGCGCTGGCCGATGTGGACCTGGCCCTGATCAACACCAACTACGCGATCGAAGCCAAGCTCAACCCCACCAAGGATGCGCTGTTCATCGAAGGCGCCGACTCGCCCTACACCAACATCGTGGCGGCCCGTGCCGACCGCGCCAACGACCCCAACATCGCCAAGCTGATCAAGGCGCTGCACACGCCCGAGGTGAAGAAGTTCATCCAGGACAAGTACAAGGGCGCCGTGGTCCCAGCGTTCTGACCGCGCACCGCGCAGCGGCAACGCTGTACGAAGAAAAGCGCTGCCGCGGCAGCGCTTTTTTCATGGGTGGGGGCACGACGTCAGGCTCCCTGCCACACCCACCAGGCCAGCACGAACATCATCGCGCCCGTCAGCGTGTCCAGCACGCGCCAGGCGCGAGGGTTGGCAAACACGCCCTGCAGGCGCCGCCCGGCGAAAGCCAGCACCACGAACCAGGTCAGGCTGGCCGACGCCGCCCCCAGCACGAACACCCACTTGAGCCAACCATCCTGGCGCGCACCGATGGAGCCGATCAGCACCACCGTGTCCAGGGACACATGCGGGTTGAGCAGCGTGATGACGGCCAGGCCGCTGAGCACGCCCAGCACCCCGCGCGCCACGCGTTCGCCCCCCGAGGCGTTCAGCCCCGCGTCCGGTGCGAAGAAAGCACGATGCCAGGCAAACAAGCCGTAGGCCAGCAGGAATAGCGCACCGCCCAGTTGCAGCGCATGCGCCAGCGTGGGCGAACGGCCCAGCACCTGCGCCATACCGGCCACGCCCAGCGCCACCAGCAGCGCGTCGCTGGCCACGCACCACGCCACGCAGGCGCGCACGTGTTGACCCTGCACGGCCTGGCGCAGCACGTACAGGTTCTGCGCCCCGATGGAGACGATGAGCGACAGGCACACGGTGAAGCCCGTGAGCCAGGAGGAAGCGGCGTGTTGAGTGAACATGCGCCCGATGGTAGGCCGCGCATTCATTTAAGTACACTTCAAACTTCTAACCGATATTAAGTAAAACTGAATGCTGGACTACGCTGGACTGGAAGCCTTGGCCGCCGTGGTGCGCGAAGGCAGCTTCGAGCGGGCGGCGCGCCGCCTGCACGTAACGCCATCGGCCGTGTCGCAGCGCATCAAGCAGTTGGAGGAGCGCGTGGGACAGGTGCTGGTGCAGCGCGGCAGCCCCTGCACCGGCACCGACGCCGGACGCCGGCTGTGCCTGCACCTGGAACAGGTGGCGCTGCTGGAAAACCAGTTGCGCCGTACCAACCCCGACCTGCTGCCCGACATGCCCGCGCCGGCACCAACGCTCAAGCTGGCCGTCAACGCGGATTCGCTGTCCACCTGGTTCATGGACGCCATGGCCGCCTTCACCGCGGGCGGCAACGAACTGCTGGACCTGCGCATCGACGACCAGGAGCACACGGGCGAGCGGCTGCGCCAGGGCGAGGTGATCGCCGCCGTCACCGCCACGGGCACGGCCATCGCCGGCTGCAACACCTGGCCGCTGGGCACCATGCGCTATGTGGCCGCCGCCAGCCCCGGGTTCATTGCGCGGCACTTTGCCGACGGTGTGACGGCCGCCACGCTGGCGCGCGCGCCGATCATGACCTTCGACCGCAAGGACCGTCTGCAAGACCAATGGATGCAGGCGCACGGCCTCACGTCGCGCACGCATGCGCCCAGGCACTTCCTGCCGTCCAACTTTGGCTACGTGCGCGCCTGCGAGGTGGGCATGGGGTGGGGCATGCACCCGCTGACGCTGATCGGCCAGCAACTGGCCGAGGGCCGTCTGGTGCAGTTGCTGCCGAACACCGCCATGGACGTGCCGCTGTACTGGGCCCACCCGCGCACGGCGCAGGTGGCGCTGGAGCGCCTCACCCAGTGCGTGATGGCAGCGGCGGGCCAGTGGCTGGAGCCTCCGCTGGCGGTCTGAATCATCAAAAAGTAGAGCGCTTCGCGCTTGCAGGTAAAGCGCTGGAGCCCGTTTTTACGCCAATGTTTCGGGGCGGGTGATGGGCAGCCCTGGCACCCAGCGCATGGACTGCACCAGCGCCGCCCCGCCCTGCCGCTGCGCAGCGATGGACGGGGTGACCAGATCGGCCACCGTGAAGCTGTCCAGCACTGCAAGGTAGGCCCGCGTGGCGTCGGACAGCACGGCTTGCAGACGGCAGTGGCTGCTCATGCGGCATTGGTTCAGCTCGGCATTGAAGCACTCGACCATGTCGAAGTCGGTCTCCGTCATGCGCACGATCTGGCCCAGGTTGATCTCACTGGCCGGCTTCATCAGGCGCATGCCGCCGCCACGCCCGCGCGTGGTGTCCAGCAGCCCCTGGGCCGCGAGTTGCTGCACGATCTTCGTGAGATGGCTGCGCGAGATGCCGTGTGCCTCGGCCACCTCGCTGATGGTCACGGGCTGCTCGCGCTCCTGGCAGGCGGCGCAGTACATAAGCACGCGCAGCGTGTAGTCGGTCCACTGGGTCAGTCGCATGGTTGCACCAAGGGTTCACACAAAGATTCACTCTATGTGGATTTTAATGAATAAAATATTCATCACAAGTGAACCTTTAAGGAAGTCCCATGAATACCGCCACCTCTCCCTCCCTCGACCCCCGTCAGGCCATCGGCCAGATTGCCGTTGAACTGCCTGGCGCGACCGCCGTGTTCCGCCGCCTGAAGCTGGACTTCTGCTGCGGCGGCCAAGTGCCGCTGGAGCAGGCGGCCGCGGACAAAGGCCTGGACCTGCAGGCCGTGGTGGATGAGCTTTCCGCCCTGCAACGCCCCAACGAACTGCCCGACGCGGGCACACCCACGGAACTGATCGACCACATCGTCGCGCGCTACCACGAGGTGCACCGCGCCCAGTTGCCCGAACTGGTGCGCATGGCGCGCCGCGTGGAAGCCGTGCACCGCGACAACCCCAACACCCCGCACGGCCTGGCCGACGCGCTGGAAGAGATGCAGCAGGAGCTGCTGACCCACATGCACAAGGAGGAAGCCATCCTGTTCCCCATGCTGCGCAGCGGCGGCAACGCCTTCGTGACCCAGCCCATCGGCATGATGCGCAGCGAGCACGTGGACCACGGCGAGGCACTGGAGCAGATCGCGCGCCTGACCAACGACATCACCCCGCCCATGGGCGCCTGCAACACCTGGCGCGCGCTGTATGCGGGCCTCGCGCAGCTCAGCGACGACCTGGTGAACCACATCCACCTGGAGAACAACGTGCTGTTCCCGCAGTTCGAGGCCGGCGCCTCGCAAGGCTGCGGCAGCGGCTCGGCATGTTCGTGCAGCGGCGGCTGATGCCCTTCAGCGGCGCGCGCCAACGGGCGTGAGCCGCTAGGCGCGGACGGGGCCCGCATGGCGGCGCTCCGCGCCCTCGCGTGAACAGCGTGAAAGCGGCCCGCGACCGCCGCTCACCGCCCTGGCGCAGCGCGCAGCGGGGCCAGCAGATCGCGCAAGCCGTTATGGTCCAGCTCGTACATCAGCGCGAGAAGCTGGCCGATCTCGCCGCGCGGAAACCCCTCGCGGGCGAACCAATGCAGGTAGTTGGCGGGCAGATCGGCGATCACCGTGCCACGGTGTTTGCCAAACGGCATCTCGCGCGTCAGCAGCAACTGCAGGCGCCGCGCATCGCAGCCCGGCACCGCAGGGCCCGCCCCTTCCATCACATTCCCAGTCCGCCGTAGCGGAACGCGATGCCCGTGAGCACGAAGCCCACCGACAGCAGCGTGACGGCCGCCACGTGCCACGCCATCAGCGGCAGCGTGCGTGCGCTCAGCGTGGGAATGACGCGCAACCGCGCATGGGCGGCCACCAACAGCGTGGCGGCCAGCAGCGCGAGCTTGAGCGACACGGCGCGTTCCAGTGGCGCATCAGGGCTGAACCACTGCCCCCAGTCGGGCACGAGTTGCAAGGCCATCCACAGCCCGGTGGCAACCTGAATGAGCAGCGCGGGCATGCCCACGTGTTCGTAGCCCTGCTCGAAGTCCAGCAGCGCCTGGGGCGACCGCTGGCGCAGCGCGCGCGGCAACACGGTGAATGCCAGCACCAGATGGCCGCCGGTCCAGACGGTGGCGGCCAGCAGGTGCAATGCAAAGACGTAGGGATACATGGCTCCGGTCCTCGGGCGTCAGGCGCGGCGCGCCTGCAGCGGATAGGCCGGGTCGGTGAAGCCCGGCGTCGACGGATGGCCTGGGGCCACCAGGCTGTCGATGAGCGCCTCGTCCTCGGGCGTGACTCCATAGTCGAGCGCCGGCAGGTAGTCCTGCCACTGCGCCAGCGTGCGCGGCCCGGCGATGACGGAGCTGACGCCGCGGTGCGCAAGCACCCAGGCCGTGGCGAACTGCGCAAGCGTGATGCCCCGGGCCTCGGCATGCAGCTTGAGCTGCTGGGCGATCTGGAGCGACTCCTCGCGGAACTCGGTCTCGCCCATGCGGCGGTCGCCGCGCCCGGCACGTGTGCCTTGCTGGGGTGCCTGGCCTGGCAGGTACTTGCCGGTCAACACACCGCGCGCCACAGGGCTGTAGGGCGTCACGCCCAGCCCGTAATGCTGGCAGGCCGGCAGGATCTCCACCTCGGGCATGCGGTTGAGCAGGTTGTAGTACGGCTGGCACACCACGGGGCCGGGCATGCCGATGCGGCGCGCACCGTGCACCAGCTCGGCAATACGCCAGCCGCGGAAATTGGACACGCCCCAGTAGCGGATCTTGCCCGCGCGCAGCAGCGCATCGATGGCGAACAGCGGCTCCTCCAGGTCCATGCCCTCGTAGTCGCGGTGCAGGTAGAGGATGTCCACATGGTCCGTCTGCAGCCGCGTCAGGCTGGCTTCCACCTCGCGCAGCATCCAGGCGCGCGAGTAGCGGCCCTCGTTGGGCCGCTCGGACATCTTGTTGCCCAGCTTGGTGGCCAGCACCCAGTCGTGGCGCTGGCCCTGCAGCAGCGTGCCCAGCATGCGCTCCGACGCGCCCTTGGTGTACACGTCGGCCGTGTCCATGTAGTTCACGCCATGCGCACGCGCGTGGGCCACGATGGAAGCGGCCTCGGCCTTATCCGTCTGGTCGCCGAACATCATCGTGCCCAGGCACAGCGTGGACACCTGGAGCTGGCTCTTGCCAAGAAAACGGTATTGCATGGGGCAGCCTTCGCTATTGAAATAAGAGCTGCTAGCGCTTGATGGACGGGCGCTAGCGGCCAATTTGACGTAAACCTCAGTAATGCGGCGGCAGTTCGTCGCGCAGGCTGCGCACGGTGGCGCCGCCCCCCTCGGGCACCTGCTGGCGCAACTGCGCCACGGTGCGCGCCAACTCGTCGATCTGTTGCTGCTGGCGGTAGATGGTCAGGTTGAGCTGGTCCAGCAGGTCTTCGGTAAAGGCGGCCTTGACCTCCAGCGCCTCCACCCGCTCCTGCGTGCGTGCGTCCACCATCGCCATCAACCCTTGAGCGCCTGCCCGAGGCGCGCCACGCCTTCGCGGATCTTGGCCACATCGGCCGTGGCGAACGACAGGCGCAGCGTGGCCGCATCGGGGTTCTGGCTGAAAAACGGCGTGCCGGGCACGAAGGCCACGCCCTTGTCGATCGCGCGCTTGGCCAATGCGCCGGCATCACGCTCCTGCCCGCGCGCCCCTGTCAGGCGCACCCACAGGAACAGGCCGCCGCGCGGCTGCACGAACTCCACCGCGTCGCCCAGTTCCGCACGCAGCGCATCGCCCATGGCCTGCGCGCGCTCGGCATACACGGTGCGCACATGGGCCAGCGTCGCGGGCATGGCGCCGCTCTTGAGGTACTGCGCGGCCGTGGCCTGGGCAAAGGTGCTGGTATGCGCATCGCTGAACTGCTTGCACATCACGGCGCGCGCCAACAGCTCGGGCGGCGCGATCAGCCAGCCCACGCGCAGGCCGGGGGACAGCACCTTGCTCAGGCTGCCGCAGTGCGCTAGCCACTCGCGACTGCCCGGCACCTGGGCCGAGAGCGCCAGCAGGCTGGCCGGCGGCGCCTCGCCGAAGTACAGGTCGCCATAGGGGTCGTCCTCCACCACCAGTACCTGATGCCGCGCGGCCAGCTCCAGCACGCGCTTGCGGCGCTCCAGGCTCAAGGTGGCGCCGCTGGGGTTGCCAAAGGTAGGAATCAGGTAGACGAGCTTGGGGCGGTGCTCGACGATCAGCCGCTCCAGCGCATCGGGCTGCACGCCCTCGCCGTCCACGGGCGCGCTGATCACCTCGGCGCCATAGAGGCGAAAGCACTGGATGGTCGCAAGAAAGGTGGGGCCCTCGACGATCACCTTGTCACCGGGGTCGATCATGGTCTTGCCGAGCAGGTCCAGCGCCTGCTGGCTGCCCGTGGTGACGATGAGCTGCTCGGGCGCCAGCCCCGCCACGCCCTTGCCTTGCATGAAGGTGGCCAGTTGCTCGCGCAGCGGCTGGTAGCCCTCGGTGGCGCCGTACTGCAGCGCGGCGCCGGGCTCCTCGGCCAGCACGCGCTCGCTGGCGGCGCGGATGCCGGCCACGTCGAACATGGCGCTGTCCGGGAAGCCGCCCGCAAAACTGATGATGCCGGGCTTGCCCAGCAGCTTGAACAGTTCGCGGATGGCGGAGGTTTCAACGTTATTCAGGCGGTCGGCAAAGGCAAGCGGCATGGACGGCAATCGGGTGGATGGGTGAAAGACGGTAGCCCCCATTGTCGCCAATTGCCGCGCAGCTTTCCTGCGGCGCGCCCCACAGCCGGCGACAATCGCCGCCCATGAAGCCCCAGGACATCGAGCCCTTCTTCGCTGCGCTGCAGGCCGCCAACCCGCAGCCCAACACCGAGCTGGAATACACCAACGTGTTCGAGCTGCTGGCCGCCGTGCTGCTGTCGGCGCAGGCCACCGACGTGGGTGTGAACAAGGCCACGCGCCGGCTGTTTCCGGTCGCCAATACACCGCAGGCCGTTCTGGAGCTGGGCCTGGAAGGCCTGGAGGGTTACATCAAGACCATCGGCCTGTACCGCACCAAGGCGAAGAACCTGATGCAGACCTGCCGCATCCTGGTGGAGCAGCACGGCGGCCAGGTGCCGCGCACGCGCGAGGCGCTGGAAGCCCTGCCCGGCGTGGGCCGCAAGACCGCCAACGTGGTGCTGAACGTGGCGTTCGGCCAGCCCACCATGGCGGTGGACACGCACATCTTCCGCGTGGGCAACCGCACCGGCCTGGCGCCCGGCAAGAACCCGTTGGCCGTGGAGATGCAGCTGCTGCAGCGCGTGCCACCGCGGTATCTGGTGGACGCCCACCACTGGTTGATTCTGCTGGGCCGCTACGTGTGCCAGGCACGCAAACCGCGCTGCTGGGAATGCGTGGTCGCACCCTGGTGCGACTACGAGCCGAAGACGCCGGCGCCGTTCAACGCGTGTTGATCAACCTTGCGGGGTGCTGCCGCGGCAGCCGCCGGCATCAGCGCACGCCCTGCGCCACCAGCTCAGCCACCAGCGGCTCTCCCAGGTAGTGCGGGCCGTCGAAGGCCAGCACCTCCCACCCCTTGTAGGCATCGATCTGCGGCAGGAACTCCGCCGCCGTGGCGCTGCGGAACCCGCCTTCTGGCGCGGGGCGAAAAGCCTCGGCAATCATCTGCACGCGCGCCTGACCCAGGCGGTAGGTCAGCACCTGCAAGTACTTCAGCGCAACCTCCGGACTGCGCGCATGCACACCCACGCCGTCCTGGAAGAACACCCCTACATCGGCCGGCAGCCAGCGCTCGATCCAGTCCGCCAGCGCGTGCGGGCCGAGGTTGGCGCTGTCATAGGCGCTGATCCACAGCGGGTGTGGCAACTGCGCCAGGCCCTGGGACCACTCTGGCCCCGGCAGCCAGGTGGGATCCACCTCCAGGGGGAAATACCAGCCACCCAGCTTCAGCGGGAGCCGCTGCACGATGGGCACCAGGGCGTGCGCCTGCTCCACCAGCAGCGCCACCGAGGCACGTGCCTGCGCCTCGCCATGCATGGCCGCCAGGCCCACGATCACCTCCTGGGCCCAGGGCTCGGCGGCGATGCGCTCCCAGTCGGGTAGCTCAGCCGCGATCGGAGGCAGGCCGGTGCCCGGCACAAAAGCCAGTGAATCCACCGCCGTCCATTGCACCAACAGGCGGCGAACGCCCAGTTGCGCCCAGTTGCCCTGGGGGCGCAGCGTGCGCAGGCTGGGCTGCCACACCATGCCGCCGAGGTGGCGCAATGGCGCGCCGGACGACGGCGGCCAAGACACCGCGCACGGCAGCATGGCCGCCATGGCCGCGCGCCGTGTCAGGGTCAGGGCTTGCGTTGGCGGCTGGGTGAGGTCCACGTGTAGCCCATGGCCGTCAGGCCATCCACGATTTCCTTCAGGTGCGTATAACCGCGCCCGTCATACTTCTGCGCCTGGGACTCAACCGCCAGGAAGGGGTGGAAGAAGAACGAGGCAAAGCCGTCACGCACGACCTTCTGGTAGCGCGCGTTTTCCAGCACCTCCTTGGATGTCAGCTCCTCATCCGCCCCGAACTCGAAATACTGCAGGTTGCCCAGGTTCTCCGGCAGCACGCGCAGGCCGTAGCGGTCGCGCTCGATGACGAAGGGGAAGAACTGGTCCACCATGTAGTCCCCGGCCTTGAGGTCGGGCTGGTCGGACGTGTAGTACGTGTGCCGCTGGTAGCCCATCTCGTAGATCTGCGCGACGGCCTGCAGGGTGGACGGCGAGCCCACGTAGTGCGGCGTCTCCCACGCCACGGGCATATAGCCCAGGTCCAGCATCTGGCGTAGGCCGTTGTTGATGCGGTTCTTCGCCCAGTCCACGGAATCACCGGGCAGCGGGCGGTCGTTGACGGTGTCCCAGAACTCGTAGTCGATGCCCGTGGCACCCGATGCGTTGTTGATCATGCCCTCGGTCTGGTGCGTGGTGCCGTGCTGCAGGATCTCGCCGCCACGTGCCAGCGCGTAGTCCAGCGCCAGCCGCAGGTTGAGGGCGTTCGCCATGGGAATGTCGGTGGGCACGCCCGCGCTTTGGGCGCCCAGCGGGTCCTTGTAGTGCGGTACCACCCCCACCGAGAAAGGCACCTTGCGCTCAAACGCCAGGTCCACCACCCGCTTGAAGGCGACCGGGTTCACCTTCGCATCCGCATCCTCGAAACGCATCATCGCCTGGTGGTTCTCGGCATGGTCGATGCCCAGCATGTCGTGCAGCAAGTCCGAGAAGATCACGTACCGGTCGCGCGGACCCGCGTAATCGAAGGGCGTATCGGCCACGAACCAGAAATTGCCCGACTGCAGCACATAGGGTCCCTGCTCGTTCGATGCCGGGTTGATGATGTCCGCATGCACGAGCGCCTTGGCGCCGTCGGTCACCTGGGTCATGAACATGTCCCACGCGGCGGCAGGCTCCCCGTTGATCGTCTTGACTGCCTTCTGGAACAACAGGCCCGGGTGCTTGCGGTAGTAGACATCGCTGAAAAAGCTCGGCTCCACGCCGGCCGGTGCGTTGTCCTTCGTGCGCGGCCCCACGGGCTGAAAGCCGCGCTGGCTCACGAATGCCGCGCCCTGCTCATCCGCCAGTTGCTGCAGGTTGCGACCCAGCCAGATCACGCGCTGGCTGGCCGCGGCCACGTCCTGCAAGAACGCTGCGGGAATGCTGTCGCTTTCGGCCCAGCCGATGTAGAACGTAGCCTGGTAGCCCGCCAGGCTTTGCGCCGCGTATTGCTCCACGGGGCGCATGTCCACCGCCGCATCGAAATGTCCCAGCAGGTTCTGCAGCATGATCGCGTAGCCCACCCCCATCTTGGCGAAGGGGCTGCCAGGCGGCTGGTCGTAGAGCACCAGCACGCGCGGCCCGGCCGGCTGCGCGCGCACGGGCGCCGGCATCGCGGCAATGGGGTCGCGCCGGACGGGGTCGTTGGTGCCAAACGGCGAGAGCGGCACGCTCGGCGCGCTGTAGAACGGATCACTCCCGCCACCACACGCGTGCAGCGCGAGGGCGCCCAGTACCACAAGGGTGTATCGCAACAGTCGGTTCATGGTCTCCTCCCGCGGCAGCCAAGGTTGAACAAAACGAATAGCAGCTCGCGCTCTTCCATCAAAGGTTTCATGCATAAAACACCTTGAAACCGTTTTGAATCAAGCGCTCCTAGCTATATTTATTGAAGCAAAATAAAAACTATCGGTCGCTGACGTCAGAAGACCAGCGCAGCGCGCAGGAACACGCCCTTGCCCCGCTCGTCGCCCGCAAGGCGCGCGCGGTACTGCAGCGACAGGTCCAGGTACGAACGCGGCGCGTTGTAGCGGTCCTCGCGGAACCAGCGGCGCAGCGCAATGCCCACGCCCGCGCCCGCAGCGCCGTTGTAGCCCGCGGCCGTGCGTGCGGAGTTGTAGTCCACACCCACCACTGCGTGCGGGAACAGCACCAGGCGCGAGTCCGCATCCCCCATGCGGAAGCTGCGCCCGGCCTGCGCCTCGAAGGTCACGTAGTCCTGCTTGCGCTGCAGGAACCGCCCCGCCTCGGCATAGACGTTGAACGTGAACCAGTCCGGAACGTCCACGCGCAGGTCGGTGCCCACGCCGTAGGAATAACCGGCGCGCAGCAGCCAGTCGCTGAAGGACAACGAGCCGATGCGGATGCGCCGCTCGGCGGACAACACGAGGTTGTGGTCGCGCAAAGGCTTGGCGCGCACGCCCAGCGCGCCTTGTGTGGTGTCGCTGCCGCTCGTGCCGCCGTGGCGGCTGTAGACCGTCTGCACTACGCCGCCATAGATTTCCCAGAAGCTGCCGTCGCGATAGCCCTGCGGGCGCCAATAGGCCTCCCCCACCAGTTGGGCGGCATCCCGGTACAGCCCGGGCACGGGCGAGATGGAGCCGGGAGACATGCCCCGGTAACCCAGCAACGCATTGATGCCCCAGGTGCGGGTGCGGTCCGCCAGCTCGCGCCGGGTGGCGAACTGCTGGCGGGGCGTCTGCTCCAGCCGTCCGGCTTCCACCGCATCGATGGTCTGCTGCAGGTAGTAGATGGCGCGGTCGTTCTCGGCCAGGCGGCTCGCGGTGTAGGCGCCGTCGGGCAACGCGGCGGCCGGCAGCGCGTCGTTGGCGTGCGCGCGGTCGAACACGGCCAGCGCGGTGCGGTCGTTGCCCACCCGGGCAGCGAGGTAGGCCAGATCGGGGTCTGCGCTGCCCGCAAAATCCGGCCCCGCCATCGCGTGTGCGAACTGCTGCACGGCCTCGTCGCGTCGGCCTTCCTGCAGCAGCAGGTTGATTTCACTCGACAGGGACAGGCCTCCTGCCTGCAAGGCCGCGCGCGCATCGGCAGAGGCCTGCTCGCGCCGTCCCAGGTCGTGGTACACCCGGCTGCGCAGGGCCAGCACCTCCGCCCCGTCGGCGCGCGACTGCAGGGTGTCGTCGGCCTCGCGCAGAGCCTGCTCCACCTGGCCCGCGGCCACCAAGGCCTGCAGCCGCAACAGGCGGTACGGCAAATGCGCAGGCTGCAGCCGCGCGGCTTCCTCGGCCTTGGCCGCGGCCAGTCCATAGTCGCGCTCGGTATAGGCGCGGAACGCCTCCTGCGCCACGGCACGCGCAGGGTCCGGCGCGTCCTGCCCGGGCCACACTTCGCAGCCGGGCGCCTGGGCGCTGCCAAAGCAATTGACAACCGGCAAGCGCAGGGAGAACGTCTGCAGGGATGCGGCCGAGATCGGCCGGCGCGTGGCGGCCCGTATCTCAGCCTCTCGCCCCGACACATCCACGGCGCCGCCTTGCGCCAGCGGCTGCAGCAGGGCTTTAGCGCGTTCGGGCTGGCGCGCCGCGAGCGCCGCATCGGCGGCGATCACCCGGTAGTTCTGCTGCTCGTGCGGCGCAAGATCCGGCCTGCCAATCACACCGTCGAAAACCCGCGCCGCATCGTCCGTCTGCCCCTGCGCCTGCAACGCCGCGCCGCGCAGGACCTGCAGTGCCGCGCCATCGCCCTGGGCCAGGCCCTGCTCGGCCACCTGCTGCGCCTGCGCATGGCGGCCCGCGGCCAACAGCAGGCCTACCCACTGCAGGCGATACGCCGGCACACCCGGGGCTTGTTCCGCTGCCGCCTGCGCATGGGCAAGGGCATCGCTGGCGCGGCCCTGCCGCTGCGCTTGCGATGCGGCTTCGAACTGCGCATAGGCGTGGCGCTGCCGCGCGGTGTCGCCCAAGGCCTGCCATTGCGTATCGCCTTGCGGGGCGAAAGTCAGTTCCGCCTCCCGTGCCTTGGTCTGTGCCTCCTCGTACAACCCGTTCTCGATCAGCAGGTAGGTCAGCAGGCGCTGGTAGTCAGCATTGGCAGGGGCGGCCTGCGCGGCCTCGCGCGCCCACGCCAGGGCGGCGGGCAACTCTGCACGCTCCACCGCTTCGTAGGCACGGCTGGCAGCGGCATAGCCCGGGGCGCCGTCGGCCCGCCGAGGCCGTGGCACCTGCGCCATGCGCCGCTGCGCACGCACCGCAGGCGCAGGCTTGGCAAGCTGATCGGGCGGCGCCGCAATGGCCGGAGCCGCCGCAGGCGTGCCGTGTTCCGACGCAGGTTCGGGCGCAGTTGCGGAAGGCGCAGCGGCGAGCACTGGCGCGGCGGGTGCTGCCTCGGGCTGCGCGACGACCGTGGCGCTTTCCTGCACGGTTGCGGGTGGGGGCTGCAATTCGCGCAGTGCCTGGGCGATGCGCGCATCGCCCGGGTGCCGTGACCGCTGGGCCCGCAGCAACGCCGCGGCACGCGCGGGCTGGCCAAAGCGCTGGTACGCCTGGGCCAGGTGCAGCGCAATCGCGGTGTTCTCTGGGGCGAGCCGGTGGGCATGTTCCAGCTCGGCAATCGCGCGCGTGCCGTCGCCGCGGGCCATCGCCTCGAAGGCCTTGTCGATGTGGGGATAGACCTGGAACCGCTTCAGCGGACTGATGTCGGGGCCCAGGTCCAGGGTCTGCGCCGGGGCGCCCGTGGAGGCCAGCATGACGGCGAGGGCAAGAATGCGGGGGGCGAAATTCATGATGACGGCCTTCTCAAGCAATGGCCCGGACGGTGGGCTGCGCATTGGCGCGGCACAGCAGTTGCTCCATGGTGACCTGCAGCTGCTGCTGCAGCTGCAGCGCCTCCTGCACGGCCGCCTCCGTCAGAACGCCATGCTCCACGAGGAAGGCGCCCAGGCTGGCATCGGACTTCTCCTTTTGCAGCAGCAGGGCGCCCAGCACCGCCTGGTCAATCTTGCCCACGGCCAGAAGCACGTCGCCCAGCAGCAACTGGCGCGAGAGATAGCGGGCCCAGATGCCCCGCGCCTCTTCGGCGGTAACGCGCTGCTGCTGCACGGCCTGCGCCAGCAGGTCGCGTGCGGGTTCTGTGCCGTGGTGTGCATACAGGCGCCGCAGTTCCACGGTGACCTCGCCCTTGGGCACGATGACGTAGCGCACGGTACGTCTCAGCTTGCGCTCGATGGCGGCCAGCGACACCGGGTCGATCGCCGCCTCGCTGGCCACCACCAGGACCCGCCCCTGCTCGCGCAGCGGCACGACGCTATAGCGCAGCGCCACGGCCGCTGGCACCAGTGCCGCCAGGTCGCTGTCCACGGCCTGCCCTCCCAGGGTTTCCCATGGCACGCCGGCCTGCTCGGCAACCGCCGCAGCCAGCTGCTGGGGCGTGATGACGTCACGGTGCACAAGCGCTGCGCCCAGACGCAGCCCGCGCATGGGATGCTCCAGCGCATCAAGCAGTTGCGCTTCGGTCAGGGCGCCTTGGTGGACCAGGATCTGCCCCAGTGCGCGATGCTGACGCGGCCCTTCGCCCAGGAGGGGAAACTCGTGGTCCGTCTTGACCCAGGCCATGCGCCGCAGGTCCTTGGCGCGCCATGCCTGGGCCAGCGCCCGCCAGGCGGCAAGGAAGTTGATGAAGTTGCCCCACAGCAGCCGAGGCACCGACAGCAATCCCTGCACCACGCCGTAGTAGCTGGTGACGAAGAACACGCGCTGCACGATGCGGTTGAACATGAGCACCAGGTTGGCCAAGAGCAGTGCATGGAACCACCAGTCGCCTTCGAAGACCGAGAGGAACCGGTAGGCATCCGGCACCAGTCGCTGGTAGAGCCAGATGCCGATCAGCTGCATGGCCAGCAGCGTGGCCGTGAAGCTGGCGAAATTGGTGATGATTCCCTTGCGGTCGCGCCAGAGGAAGTAGTTCAGCACGGCACTGTGCGTCCAGCGCAGCGTACGAAAACCCTGGATGACGATGCCCGTGATCCAGCGGGACTTCTGCCGGACGGCGGCGGCCACGGTGTCAGGGAAGAATTCGCGCACGGAGATGACGCTGGCCTCGCGTTCGCTGCGCAGGGGCACGCGCTCCGGCGAGGGCGCGCGACCAATGTGATCGTCCTCCTCGACGGGAAAGCGCACGAACACCTCCTGCATGCCCAGCTGCTTGAGGCGAAAGCCGATGTCGTAGTCCTCGGTCAGGCTCTGCGTGTCAAAGGCAATGCCATCGCCCTGTTGCAGCAGGGCCATGATGGCGCGACGGCTGAAGCACGTCCCTACGCCCGCGCTTGGCACCTGGCCGACCAGGGCCTCGCGCACCACGATGTCCTTGCCGTGCAGCTCCGCAAACTCGTCAAGGTAGTGCCCGCCGGTGAAATCGTTCCAGGGCCGCTCCAGCGGGTACACGGGCAGCTGGATGAGGTCCTTGCGGTTGACCAGGTAGTTGAACAGCCGCAGTTCCAACTTGGAGAGCACGTCCTCGGCATCGTGCAGGATGAAGCCGGCAAAGCGCACGCCAGAACGCTTCTCGAACTGCAGGATGGCGTCCACCACATTGTTCAGGCAGTCGGCCTTGCTGGTCGGTCCGGGACGCGCGCAGACCACCGTGTGCACGTTGGGGAAGCGTGCACGCACCTGCTCCACGTCGGCATGCGTTTGCGGGTCGTTGGGATAAGTGCCGATGAAGATGTGGTAGTTCTCGTAGTCCAGCGTGGTGGCGGCCAGTTGCGCCATCTGGCCAATCACGCCGTGCTCCTGCCAGGCGGGCACCATGATGGCCAGCGGCTTCTCCTCGGCGTCGTAGAGCGTCTTGTAGTTCAGCGGCGCGTGGCGTGCGTACACCGTGAAGGCGCGCCAGACGCGGCGGATCCAGTAGGCGATATCAATGAACAGGTCATCCAGGCTGCTGATGAAGATGACGACAGCCACCCCGATCGCCACCATCTTGAGCAGGTAGAGATAGGCGGTAAAAACATCTATCCAGGACATGGTGCGGCTCCTCTAGATACTCAGGGCCGCAACCGCGGGCGCAGCCGCATGTGCGGGCGCGGGCGCGGGGGGCGCCAGCATCTGCTCCAGCCGTGCCACGATGCGCTGGGACGCCTGGCCATCCCCAAAGGGGTTGGCTGCGGCCTGCATGCGGCCGTAGGCCTCTCCGTCGTCCATCAGATGGCGCACGGAGCGCACGATCAACTGGCGGTCGGCCCCGACCAACGCGGCGCAGCCCGCATCGATGACCTCCGGCCGCTCGGTTTCTTCACGCAGTACCAGCAGCGGCACCTTGAAGGTCGGCGCCTCTTCCTGCAGACCACCCGAGTCCGTGAGCAGCAGCCAGGCATCGGCGATCGCCTGCTGCATGGCCAGGTAGTCCAGCGGCGCCGTCAGGCGCACATTGGGCAGCGCGCCCAGGTGCCGGTGCACGGGGTCGCGTACCACGGGATTGAGGTGCACCGGGAACAGCACGGTCATCCACGGGAACTCGCGGGCGATGTCGGCAATGGCCGCACACACGTTGTCGATGTCAGGCCCCCAGTTCTCGCGCCGGTGCATGGTGACGAGGATATGGCCGCGACCTTGCACACGACGGCGGATGTGATGGCGCTCGCACACCCACAATTGCGCGTCCACCACCGTATTGCCGGTCACCAGGATGTCGCGCGAGGCGATCCCCTCACGCTCCAGCGCCTGCGCTGCACGCAAAGTGGGCGCGAAGTGCAGGCGGCTGATGCGGCTGATCATCTGCCGCAGTCCTTCCTCGGGGAACGGGCGGCGCAGGTTGTAGGTGCGCAGCCCAGCCTCGACATGCAACACCGGCAGGCCATGGGAGAAACCCGCCAGCGCTCCCTGGAACGCGCTTTCGGTGTCGCCCTGCACGATGACGGCGCTCCAGGGCTGCTGCCCCATCACGCCTTCCAGTTGGCGGCGGCACCCGAGGCTGAAATCCAGGAGCGTGCTTCCCTGGCGCTCGAGCATATGGTCGGGCCGGATATCGAAGCAGTCCAGCATCTGCACGGCCATGTCGCTGTGCTGGCCGGTGTGCAGCCACACGGGGCGAACACTTTGCGCGCCTCGCAGGGCGTGATATACCGGTGCCAGCTTGATGATCTCGGGGCGCGTGCCGGAAATGATCAGGACGGGAGCGGGCTGTTCATCGATGCAAGTCATAAGGTGCCTCTCTTCCCCTTCAACCTATCGATCAGCAGCCCCCGGGGGCCACTGCCGCGTAGCCGCTGGCGTCGCGCGCTGTGATTTTCACGCACCCTTACCAGGGTTTCAACAGGTCACTTGGTAGAGAAGATTCTTACTACTTTTTCATCAATTGGCAAATTCGATCGATAGCATTTAACTATTTACCCAGTGCGTGATAGGACGGCTTCTGGTTGCACAGCCCCTTCGAATTTCTCATGCGCCCATCCTGAAGATGGCAAGTGTCGGCAAGACACTTAGCGCATCGCTCCGTCCACCCCGGCCGCTTGAAAACTCGCCATCTCGCGCAGCACGCGGCATGCCGACTCCAGCAACGGCCAAGCCAGAGCGGCACCTGAGCCTTCTCCCAAGCGCAGCCCCAGGTCCAGCAGCGGCTGCGCCTGCAAAGCCTGCAGCATGTGGCCATGGCCCCGTTCGCCGGAGCGATGGGCAATCACACAGCGCTGCAGCACGGCAGGCGCCAGGCGCACGGCCACCAGCACAGCCGCGCAGGTGATGAAGCCGTCGACCACGATCACACGACGCTCGGCGGCGGCCTGCAGCACGGCGCCGGTGAGCGTGGCGACTTCAAAACCACCCAGGGCGGCCAGGGCCTCCAAGGGCTGCGTAGCACCGGCGTTGGCCGCCAGCGCCTGCTCCAGCACGGCCTGCTTGCGCGCGATGCCTGCCGCATCCAGTCCCGTACCGGCACCCGTGCACTCGGCCAGCGGCACGCCTGCCAGACGCGCCAACAACAGCGACGCCACGGACGTGTTGCCGATGCCCATCTCGCCCAGCAGCAGCGCGTTGCCGGGCATGGCGCGCACGATATCCATGCCGTTGCGCAGCGCCTGGGCGCACTGCGCCTCGGTCATCGCAGGGCCGACGCTCGCGTCCTGTGTCCCCGCCGCCACGCGGCAGTGCACCAGGCGGGGCGCACCGGGAACGACGTCGCGCGCGGGTACTTCGCGCGCCACGCCGCAGTCGGCCACGGTGAGCTGAAGGCCGTGCTGGCGCGCCAGCACGCTCACGGCTGCGCCGCCTGCCAGAAAGTTCTCGACCATCTGCCAGGTCACGTCGCTCGGATAGGCCGATACGCCCTTGGCCGCCAGGCCATGGTCGCCCGCGCACACCAGCATCTGCGGCGCCTGCAGCATGGGGGATTCGGTACCTTGGATCTGGCCCAGACGGAGGGCGAGTTGCTCCAGGCGCCCCAACGCACCCAGTGGCTTGGTCTTGTTGTCCAGCTTGTGCTGCAGGGCCTGCGTCAGCGGCAGATCGGTGAGGTCAGCAACGAAAGGCAGGTCGATGATCATGGCGTGTTTCGATTGTCAAAAAAAGGTCCAGCGCGGCCCCGACTCACGGGGCGCACATCAAGAGGTGGCCGTATTGCGGGGCGGGCCCCATGCGTTGTGGCTGGCTTATGCCGGTGCGGTCTGGCGACTGCACTGCGCCGCAGCCTGGTCGCACCGCAGATGCGCGATGAGCGGCTGCTGGTCGTCGCGCTGCCCCCATTGCTCGAAGTACACCAGGTCTTCCACGGGCAGGCGCGGAAGCCAGCCAGCGGTTTCCAGTTCGGGCTTGGCGTGGAAGTGGCTGACGTAGCCGACACACAGGTAGGCGATGGGGGTGATGCCTTTGGGAATACCCAGCGCCTGCTGCAGGTCGGCCTGGTGAAAGATGCTCACCCATCCCACCCCAAGCCCTTCGGCGCGCGCGGCGAGCCACAGGTTTTGCACGGCACAGACGCTGCTGTACAGGTCCATGGTTTTCATGTGGGTACGCCCTACCACCACCGGACCGGTGCGCTCGCGGTCGCACGTGATGCAGAGGCCGATGGGCGACTCCAGAATGCCCTCGAGCTTGAGATGCTGGTACACCGCGCGCTTGTCGCCCTCGAACATACCGGTCGCTTCGGCATGGGCCTTGGCGAAGGCATCATGCACCCGGCGCTTGGTGTCCTGCGATCGCACCAACAGGAAGTTCCATGGCTGCATGAAGCCTACGGAAGGCGCATAGTGCGCCGCGGTCAGGATGCGGCTGAGCACCTCGTCCGGTACCGGGGTGGGCAGAAACTGCCCGCGCACATCACGGCGTGAAAAGATGGTGCGGTAAATGGCGTCGCGGGCCTCTTGCGTAAAGGCGTGAACGCTTTGCGTGGCTTGCGCCTGCGCGGTATTCATGGCAGTCCCCTGTGCGTGAATAGGTCGCACGCTGCCTGGCCTTGCAGCGCGATGAACGTTCAGGCCGGTCTTCTGGCTTGGATTCATCTGACCCGCCGCGCCTTCCCGGCCTTGGCGGCCAGTGGCATTGAGCGGGGGTCATCTTCCTTACAGCGTTGGGCACGCGGCGGACTCCAACCGCCTTCCCGATTCTCCCTTTGCCTTGCGGCAGCGGGCACCTGAGGACGGGGATGATAACAACCGCAGTTATCGTCCTTTACTGCGCAGCGAGGGCATCCAACGCCCTGGGCTCGAAGTGCCGTGCGATGCCGGCGGCCAGCCTATCAAACACCGCATCCAGCGTCGGAGCATCGGCACCGAACAGTGCCCGCAGCACGGCTGCGTCCTCGAACAGGCCGTGCAGGTACAGGCCCAGCACATTGCCCCCGGGGTTCTGCCACGCCAACCCGGGCATGATTTCGCGCGCCACATCGCCGCTGGCGGCCATGGCCGGGTGCTGAGCAGTCTGGCCGTGGTGGATTTCGTAGCCTTGCACAGCCACGCCGGCGAGATGCCGCCAGGCGCCTTGTACGGCGCCGAAGCACTGGCGCGTGGGCCGCACGGTCTTGGTGGCCTCGAAGCTCGTCACCAACGGCAGCAGGCCCAGGCCGGGGCCATTGCCGTCCACCCCCACGGTGTCGATCAACGCCTCGCCGAGCATCTGCAGTCCACCGCAGACTCCGAGCACACGGCCACCGCGTGCCGCATGCGCGGCAATCGCCGCATCCAACCCCTGTGCGCGCAGCCAGGCCAGGTCAGCCGCCGTGGCCTTGCTGCCGGGCAGGACGATCCAGTCAGCGCCCTCCACATCCGCTGGGCTGCGCGCCCAGGACAGGCGCACACCCGGCACGTTCTTGAGCGGCTGGAATTCGTCCAGATTGCTGATGCGCGGATACGCCACCACGGCGATGCGCGTATGCACGGCACCCGCGGCGGTGGAGCGCATGTCGAACACGCCGTCCTCCTCGGGCAGGCCATGGTTCCACTGCATCGGAATGGTGGCGACGACGGGCACGCCGGTCTTGTCCTGCAGCATTTGCGGCGCGGGCGCCAGCAGTGCCTCGTCGCCCCGGAACTTGTTGAGCACGAAGCCAGCGATGAGCGCGCGTTCTTCCTCGGGCAGCAACGCCCAGGTGCCAAACAGGTGGGCAAAGGCGCCGCCGCGGTCGATATCCGTCACCAGCAGGCAGCGCGCCTCAGCATGGCGCGCCACGCGCATGTTGACCACGTCGCTGGCGTGCAGATTGATCTCGGCCGGCGAGCCCGCGCCTTCGATGACCACCACGTCGTTCTCTGCCCGCAGTGCGTCGAGCGCCGCCGCGATCTGCGGCCACACACGCTGGCTGCGGCCGCGCCATGGCAGCTGCGAAAGCTCATCGCTCACCTGTCCCAGCAGCACCACCTGGCTCTTCGTGTCGGCTTCTGGCTTGAGCAGCAGCGGGTTCATGCGCACGTCGGGCACGGCCCGCGCTGCCAGCGCCTGGAAATACTGGGCACTGCCAATCTCGCCGAACTGCTCGCCCGGTGCAGCCACCACGCGCGCGTTGTTGCTCATGTTTTGCGCCTTGAAAGGCGCCACCTTCAGGCCCTGGTTGCTGTAGTAGCGGCACAGCGCGGTGGCCAGCCAGCTCTTGCCCGCGCCGCTGGTGGTGCCCAGCACCATGACGCAGCGCGCCGGCCCGGGTCGGGTCTTGTTCATTGCGATTCCTTGTAGAGGCGCCACGATACCTCCAGCGCCCGCTGCGACTGCGGTGGCAGCACGCCCAGGCGCACATGCCGGGGCAGGCCAAACGAGGTGCAGTCGCGCAGCTTGACGCCACGCGCGCGCAGCCATTGCAGGAAGGTCCCTACATCCTGCACCGGCGGACATGCCGTGAAGAAGTTGGCGAGACTGCCCGGCGCAACGGCCCAGCCCAGGGCCGCGCACAGCGCCAGTTGCGCGGCCTTCCATTCGCGCAGGGTCGCCAGCGATTGCGCGAGCCATGCCTGCGTATCCGGCCGGACCCAGGCCGCCAACAGGGCGACACCGTCGGCACCGACCGGCCAGGAGGCCGCCAGCGCCTGCACAGCGGCGACACTGCCATCGGCGACCGCGGCACTCGGCGCAATGGCATAGGCCGCGCGCACGCCGGTCAGGCCCAGCGCCTTGTTGGGCGTCCACATCTGCCAGGCGACATCAGGCGCTACGGTGGTGGCTCCCTCCAGGCGCAGTGGTGCATAGGCGCAGTCCAGTATGCGCAACACGCCGACAGGGGCCGGGGCGCACCACGCCGCCAGTGCAGCATCGGTCGTTCCCAACGGGCTGGCCGGTTCGCACGCCCAGTGCAGCGCCGGCTCAGAAGAAGGTGTGTGGCGGCAGTCCAGCCCCCACACCTGGGCCGCGCGGGTGTAGTCGCCGTAGCCATGCGCGGGCACAACGACCTGGCGCGCGCCGCTGCGTGCCGCGTGCGCGGTGATGCGATGAATGAACTCGCTGGCGCTGGCGGCGAGCACCACGCGCTGCACCGCCACGCCGTGGAACGTGGCAATCTGCGCGCGCAGCGCGGTGTAGGCCGGGTCGGGGTAGTGGATGAAGTCACTCTGCCGGAGCGCCGCGATGGCCTGCGGACAAGGACCGCAGGCGTTGGCGTTGGTGGAGAAGTCATGCAGCGGCACGCCCAGAGCATCCGGGCCGCCGTGCTGTGGCGCATGGTCAGACATGGGTGTGCACTATAGCTATCAATAACAGAGCTGTTACCGCAAGCACCACAAGCGCTAGCAGTGTTTTTGATGCCAAATGCACCGCACGCTGCGTGTCCGCGGCCTGGGGCGCACGCCCGGGGGCGTTCAACACGTACACACCAGGTTTGGACAGGCGCACCCCCAACGCCAGCGCCATCGCCCCCATGGGCCACCCGCCGTTGGGCGACGGCGTGAGACGCGACTGCGCGCGCAGATCAGTCCAGCGGGCGCCTTTGCCACGCGACACACCCCACAACAGCACCGCCGTGATGCGCGCGGGCAGCCAGGACAGCACATCGTCCGCACGCGCCGCCCACTTGCCCGCCCATTGCCAGTAGCGCCCGCCGCGCATGCCGGGGTATCCCCACATCGCGTCGGCCGTATTGGCAAAGCGGTAAAGCGCCGCACCGGGCAGGCCCAGCAGCACGAACCAAAACAGCGGCGCAATCACGGAGTCGCTGAGGTTTTCGGCCAGGGATTCAATGGCGCTCTCGCGCACGGCCGCCGCATCGAGCCCTTGCACATCACGGCTGACCAGCCAGGACAGTCGCTCGCGCCCCGCATCCAGCGACTGCGCGAGCGCATCTTCCACCGCCAGCACTTCCCCGCGCAGCATGCGCCAGGCCAGCAAAGGTTTCAGCAGCAATCCCACTACGAGCGCTGCACCCCAGACGGGAAGCAACGTGATGGCGACCCACTGCAAAGCGCCGGATACTACTAAAACGATAGCTGCTAGCGCACACCAGACAAGCGTTGCAGCGCAAAAAGACCGCATATCCCGACCTGTGACCTGCAGCGGCGCGATGCGCATCCCTGCCCACCCCAGCGCCCGCCCCATCCACACGACGGGGTGAAAGGCAACAGGGGGCTCGCCCCAGCGGCCGTCAATGGCCAGCGCCAGCAGCAGGGCGCAAGCCAGGAGGAAAGGATCCAGAGTCCAGAGCGGCATGGGGCGAGCCTAACGTGAATACAGATGCTCACCGATTAGTGTCCCTGCTTACCGTTCGTCTGGGTCGTCGCTCCACCCATCCATCCAAATGATGCCTAGTAAGCGTGTCATTCATAGCATGTTGAGCATGCGACCCTTGCACTCCCCTCGCTCCCCACGGCCTGCTCAGCCCTATCACCCAAGACACTCCGCTCGGGGTTTCACAGCCATCGAGTTGTTGGTCACCGTGGCTATTCTGGGCGTACTGGCCGCGCTGGCTGGTCCCAGCTTCACACCGCTCATTGAGCGCTGGCGCGTACGCCAAGCAGCGGAGGAATTGCAATCCACCTTGTATTACGCACGCTCCGAGGCCCTCAAACGAGGCGGGCGCGTCGCCATACAAAAGCTGGCCAACACCTCTGGTGGCTGTCAAAACGCCGGAACGACCCAGGACTGGGGTTGCGGTTGGATCATCTTTGAAGACCTGGACAGCAATGGCACTTGGAAAAGCTCCACCCCGCAAGAGCCGAAGTTACGGGAGATGCAGTTGGAAGGTAATGTCAACGTCACACGGCATCCCGGTGGCAACTCTATCGAGATCGACCGTTACGGCATGGCAAACGGCAATAACACCTTGCGCTTTGTCCTCTCACCTGCGGCAACCGGGGTGAGTTCCCCCGCCGTCACCACCTTATGCCTGAACGCAGGCGGACGGATCCGCATCCTGTCTGGCGAAGTCAACTGCAACTGACCATGACACACAACGCTGCCATCTCCCCATTCGCCCATCAACGCGGCATCACCCTGATCGAATCGCTGGTCGCGATCGTGGTCATGGCTCTGGGAATTCTGGGCATTCTGGGAGTGCAAATGCGCACGCTCGCCGACACCCAAGGAGGCGTGCGGCGTGCGCAAGCGATTCGGCTGATTGAGGATCTGGGCGAACGCCTGCAGAACAATCCCGACGCCCTAGGCAACCTGAGCAAGTACACAGAAAAGCCCACGAGCAGCGACGACTGCGCAAGCGGGGCCTGTGCACCCGACCGGCTGGCCACCTATGACATCAAACAATGGCATTCCAGCGTGGGCGAAACATTGCCCAACGGCAAAGCCATTACGTTCATCCCCAAAGGCGGTCCGCGTCAACTGGGCGTTTTAATTGCGTGGAACGAAAACCGCTACAACCAAAACGGCCAGAGTTTCTCAGACGCCGACACAACGGCAATAAGAAACCGCATCTTAGGCGCCTCTGATGCCACCACCACCAGCCCGACACTGGCCACGGATGCTGATGACAACCCAGTGCGGTGCGTTGACCCAGATGATCCCAATAACGCGGACAAAACCAAAGGGCTCATCTGCCACCTGCAGTACATCCAGCCCACCCAGCGCTGCACACCATGGGGTGTAGGTGGCGGCACCTTGTACTGCCCCAATTGAGCGTGCCTATATGAAATACGATTTCGCCCCCTCGAAGACCGTGCTATCTAACGCGCATAGAAGACGCATCCGTCTTGCTATTAGCCAGCAAGGCGTGACATTGCTCGAACTACTGGTGGGTATAGCCATCGGCCTACTGGTTGTGGCCGTCGCATTGGGCGCACTGATGGTATCGCGCGGTATCACAGGAACGGTATCAGAGGCGACGTCCCTACAGCAGCAAGCTGCTTATGCTTTCCGCGTGATAGGCCAACAGATCCGACAGGCCGGCAGCATGGAGTTGAATCTCAATCCCAGCATCGCCCTCTCCCCCGCGTCGGGAGCCAATCCCGCCATGAGTCCCGTCGCCTTCGATGCGCCCGATCCCACTGGAGTGCGGCCTCCATTCGTACGCGCGTCCAGTACGTTGACGGGAACAGCCACGCCCCTCAGCTTTACGGTGGGCTACCAGAACTACACCGAAGCTACCGTAGCGGCGTCCGACACGTCGCTGCTGCGCGATTGTCTGGGACAAAACCCCGCGCTCGGTGCCAGCGGCAGCTTGGGGGACACCCCTGTTCTCACAAGCCAATTTGAGCGCGACACCACCAAAAACGAACTTGTATGCAGTGGCGCTGGCGGTGGCGGCAAGCAAACCATTATGGGCAATGTCACGGACATGCAAGTTCGCTACGTGGAGCAGGCTCCAGGAACAACCACTCTGAAGTATCTACCTGCAAATCCGCTCCCGAGCAGTTGGACCAACATCTATGCGATAGAGGTATGCCTTGAACTTACCGGCAACGAACCCGTCTCCACTCCAGACGCTACATACAAGAATTGCAGCGGCGCCGACACAGCCTACGGCAACCGACTCAAGATGATTTTCCGTACTGTCTACCAAATTCGAAGCCAAGGGCAGGTCTAGGAAAGCTGTCGCCATGCAAACCATTTCTACCCTTCCATCGCGCTTAAGCCTGCGCGGCCAGCGTCAGCGCCAGCGCGGTATAGCCTTGTATGTCGTCATCGTGTTGGTTCTGCTGTCCATGTTGTTGGCACTTTGGGCCGCACGCAGTGCGTTGTTCAACGAAATTGTCGTGGGCAATGACGCCGATTACCGCCGTGCGTTCGAGGCTGCACAGGCCATGCTGCAAGATGCGGAATTCGATATTCGAGGTGTTACCCCTGATGGGGGAGCATGCATTCCGACACGGGGCAACTCCGATCTTTGCCGCCCTGCCTTGCAGCCAGGGGACCCCAGCGCTACGCCACCAGTTCCAGATACGCCCGCCGCTGAAGTTTATTTCGACATTGAAACCAAAGACCTCGAAAACCTGCTATCCACGATCGAAATAAAGCAGCCAACGATCAAGTGCTACAAGGGCATTTGCCAGAAACGTGCCGGTGCGCAAGATTTTTGGAACGACAGCACCACTTTGAACGCCATGCTTGCCGACGGCGTGGGGGCACGATATGGCCAATTTACAGGAGCCAGCGCTGAAGCCACCGCCAACCCTATCCTTGCCGATAGGAACGCGGGCAAAGGAGCTTGGTATTGGGTAGAAATCATGCCCTACGTCGATCCAAACATTTCCCTAATTGCAGGCATGCCTCCCGGCTCCAATGTGGAACGTTTTGCCCCCTCCCGCAAGAAATTATTCGTCTATCGAATTACTGCTTTTGCCCGAGGTAATAAAGCCGGCAGCGAAGTCGTATTGCAATCTACCCTATCGCTTCAGGTTGCAGAGTAACAAGCGAATATTATCCACATATTTACCCATAATTACGCTGGAGTCTCGCGATGCGAATTAACCAATACCCACAACGAAAAGCCCTCGTCATCCTGATGGCAGCAATATGGGCTCCGACACTATCCGCAGCCCCCCTTAACCTGGTTTCATACCCAGCAGGCACAGCATATAAAGCACCGATTCCGAACGTCATCCTGTCGGTGGACACATCGGGGAGCATGAATTTTTGTGACGTGGATGGCAGTGTTATAGGAAATTCGAACGGAAGTTACTACACAGGTTGCTATACCAGCTCGCAGGATCTCCGCCGTAT
This sequence comes from Diaphorobacter nitroreducens, assembly GCF_002214645.1. Taxonomy (NCBI): domain Bacteria; kingdom Pseudomonadati; phylum Pseudomonadota; class Betaproteobacteria; order Burkholderiales; family Comamonadaceae; genus Diaphorobacter; species Diaphorobacter nitroreducens. The sequence goes on along the minus strand of NZ_CP016278.1, from coordinate 236,790 downwards.
AAAATGGGTAAAAGACGGGTTGAAAATACCCTGGTCAATAATTCCAAATATGATGGCCAATTTCGCCTAGCCTGGCAATCATTCGCATGCAACAATATTCCATCCAGCGATGGCAATTGCGATGGAAAAAATGCTATTGCAAAATTCACCGGCACCCACAGGAGCAATTTCGGAACATGGGTGGACGCGCTAACAGCAACTGGAAGCACCCCCTCTCCCGTATTGGTATGGAATGCAGGGAAGTATTTACAAACGACCGGGGTTAATAACCCATGGAATGCCGTTCCCGGAACGGCAGACACCGCCCCGCTATCCTGCCGTCGCTCTTACCACATCTTCTTGACTGATGGTGGCTGGAACTACACGTTCGATAACTCCATGCTTGACGGAACGTCTTTCAAGAATGACATGTTGCTGGGAACCATAAGCAACTCGACGAGCAGCACTGCCCCTACACTGAGCAATCCAGCAGACGTACCTGTCCGCAATTACGATGGAAAATCCATAACTGCGTTACCAACGCCAGCTCCCGCCAGTGCTACATACGCAGGCTCTCCGTATGGCATTAAAGCATATTCTGTCACCCCACCTGCCGACACCACGCGGGATCAGACCAAAATTTATCGTGATGATTACGGAACTAGAATAGTCACCACTCGCTCTGGCAGCAGCAGAAGATACACGCATACGTATTACGCATACCCCACCCTAGCAGATATTTCATTTTACTTCTGGGCAACAGATCTTCAACCCGACATCAGAAATGAAGTCATACCAAAAATTCGAAAAACAGGAAGTGAGACTTTCACCAGCGGGAATTTGACGAACACATATCAGGAATATTGGAACCCCCGGAACGACACTGCAGAGTGGCAGCACTTAACGCAGTACACCATCGGCTACGGGAAAAGCGCAAGCAATCTACCTCAAGTCACCACAACCTCACCCCAATGGGTCGGAGGTACTTTTGACGGGATGTATGGGGCTGGATTCTCTGATTTAGCAACAGGCAAGACCACCTGGGATGACGTTACTTCATCTACCGCAGATGGCAACTACGATAACCTACGTCCGCAAGAAATGTGGCATATGGCTATTAATAGCCGTGGCAAATTCTATCCGGTCTCCGGGGGTGATCTCACCAGTGTTTTTGCCGATATTTTCGATGACATCATCGTGGATACGACAGCACCCATCAGTGGGTTTACCTCTGCGTCTGGCTCAGTAAGTCGCGTGGGTACCCAGTCGTATCAAACGAGCTACACAGCCGCAGACGAAGCAAACTCTAATGATAATCGTTGGTATGGCTACGTAACCTCCAGTTCCATTTCCACCTCCGGCGCCTCTGTTCCCAATGCGGAGTGGGGCACCCACTCGGGTACCAACAAGCATATTACAACCGCCGACAAGCTTGATGCCATTTCCGCGTCTAATCTCAATAATCGTCTGATATTAACCTACGACAAATACAGCGCCACCCCCGGGGGAGTTTCCTTCAAATGGTCCAACCTGGCTGACTCCACAACTGGGCCATCACAGCGTATGTGGCTCAACAAGGGTACCGTAGGTACAGGAACAACCACGCAGATTGCCACGGCCATTGCCGGGGACGGCAAGGGTGAAAGCCGACTTAACTTTATCCGTGGCGACCGTACCAAAGAAGCTCGGCAAAGCGGCGGAGAGTTTCGTAATCGGAAAAGCCGTCAGGGCGACATTGTCAATTCGTCAATCTGGTATGTAGGCGCTCCCGCCAATGGATATGCGACTTCCAGTTATAAAGCCTTTGCAAACACCCAGCGGGGTCGCTTGCCCATGGTATATGTGGGCGGCAACGATGGAATGTTGCATGGCTTTTCCGCCAAAGATGGAACCGAAAAAATCGCTTATGTACCCCATGGTGTTGTGCAGAACCTGGCTGCATTAGCAGATCCGAATTACGCTCATAGGTATTACGTAGACGGCTCTCCTTTTACGGGTGATGTTGACTTAGGCTCAACCACTGCAGATTGGCGCACCTATCTTGTCGGTACCTTAGGTGCTGGCGGTCGGGGCTACTTTGTGCTCGACGTGACCCGATCGGGTCCAGACTCCGCCTATACAGGTACTGCCGCGCCGGCAACCAATTTCACGGAAGCCAATGCTGCAGACCTGGTAGTGATGGACAAGACAGCCGCCCCATCCACGGATGCGTTGCCACCCAGCAAACCTGCAGACTCGAATGCCGACCCTGACATTGGTCATATTTTTGGCAGTCCTGTGGTTGCCGAAAGCAATCAGCAACGTGCATTGCAGATCACCCGAACCAATAATGGTCGGTGGGCACTTATTACTGGCAATGGTTATAACAGCATCAATGAGCGTCCCGTATTGCTCGTTCAATACCTGGATGGAGACAAGTCTCTTAAGAAAATCATCGCGGCCGATAAGGATTCCACCCCTACCGTGCACGCAGATGAGGCAGTGGGTAATGGGCTATCCACGCCCCAATTCCTGGATGTAAATGGGGACGGAACGCCAGATTTCGTTTATGCCGGCGATCTGCGTGGCAACATGTGGAAATTTGACATTTCGAGCGGATCGGCTAACGACTGGCACGTCGCGTTCAGTGGCAACCCTCTTTTCAGAGCTACTTACACAAATTCAACTGGAAGTTCTAGCCGGCAACCCATTACGGCACCCCCTGTACTGCGGCCGAACCGCTCCATTGGTGGCCTGATGGTGGCATTTGGAACCGGCCAAAACCTGACCGAACCCGATCGCACAGACACTTCCACACAAACGGTGTATTCCATACTGGACAACACTCGCTATGAAGTTGAAAGCACGGGCACAAACAAGGGTAAGGTCAAAGTGAAAACGTCCGATCCCACACCGAGCACGGTAGGGGGGCGCAGCGACCTGCAAGCAGAATCCGTCACGAATGGCACCGGCAGCGGCACTGCAGGCACAGGTGTCAGCGCAGGTAGGTCGTTCTGGAAGCTCTCCAATACAGAAGTCATTTACTCTTGCGAAGGTGTGAGCGGCAGTTGCACAGCCAAGAAAGGCTGGTACATGGATCTGCCCGTAGCTGGCGAGCGGGTGACCTCCGGCTTCGATTTTTACGACGGCAGTAACATACTGGAAATCATCAGTGAAAAACCCGCGTCTGGCAGCGCTACTGCCAGCGGCGAGGAAGTTTGTGCGCCGCAGCCTCAGGCCGCTCAACCCTTTCGCACGCTCATTAATATTGCAACTGGCTCGCCGGCTAAACCACCCATCATGGATGTGAATGGAGATGGAGCCTATACCGCCGCAAATGATGGAGGCTATGCACGCATGACAGCCTCGAGCAAGGAACTGCGGTTCGCTACCAGAGACAAACAGATCCGGCAGGGTAATGATGGCAAAGTAGATAAACTCGCCAAGTTACCTGAGCTGACGCTGCGACCCGGCTGGCGACAACTGAAGTGATGGAAAGATACGATATGGCAAATGGTTCTAGGCACCCTTTCAACAGGCGTTTGGCTCAAGGTTTTACGCTCATTGAATTAATGATTGTGGTGGCTGTGGTAGGAATCCTTTCGGCTATTGCCTACCCCAGCTATACAGAATATGTACGACGTGGTCATCGCGCTGATGCGCGCGCAGGGCTATTACAGGTACAACAATGGCTGGAACGGGCAGCCACTGCCACCGGGACCTACCCCACCAGCCTGCCAAGCACCCTCACGTGGACCGCCGATAACACCAAGCGCTACAACATTGCCTTTCAAGCAGGCAATACCACCGCAGCCTATGTATTGACGGCGACACCCAAAGGCGCACAGACAGGGGACAAATGCGGCACCTATACCCTCAGCAATACCGGCGTGCGGGGAGCCGCCGGTAAGAAGTCTGGAGAGAGCGGCTACAACCCCGACTGCTGGGGCAAATAAATTCAGCCCAGGGCGCTACCATCGCGGCGCCATGAATGAGATTTCCCCCTCCATGAACCAAGCGCTTGGGCTCGCTGCCCAGGCGCTTTTTCTTTCCAATCCCAACCCCCGCGTGGGATGCGTCATCACCGACGTTAACGGCAACATGCTGGGCCAGGGCTTTACCCAGCGCGCAGGGGCGCCCCATGCCGAGGTGATGGCTTTGCGTGACGCAACCGCGCGGGGATGCGACGTGCGCGGCGCCACCGCATACGTCACGCTGGAGCCGTGCGCACACCAGGGGCGCACCGGCCCCTGTTGCGATGCGCTCATTCAGGCCGGGATTGCACACGTTGTGGCATCCATCGCCGACCCCAATCCGCTGGTGGCGGGTCAAGGGTTCGCGCGGCTGAAGGCTGCGGGAGTGCAGGTGGAGGCGGGCCCCGGCGGTACGCAATCACGCGAACTGAATATCGGCTTCTTCAGCCGCATGGTGCGCGGCATCCCCTGGGTGCGCATGAAGGCCGCGGCCTCGCTGGATGGCGTGACCGCATTGGCCAATGGCACCAGTCAATGGATCACGTCCCCGGCGGCCCGTGCCGACGGGCATGCCTGGCGTGCCCGCGCCTGCGCCGTGTTGACAGGCATCGGCACCGTGTTGGCGGACGATCCGCGCCTGGATGTGCGGGAGATCGCCACCCCACGCCAGCCGCATCTGGTGATTGTCGACAGCCTGCTGCAGACGCCTGCGAATGCCCGGCTGTTCGACGTTGCCGACCGGCGTGTACTGATCTACACCGCCCGGCCAGATGCCGGTGGCGCCGCAGCGCTGCTGGCACGTGGCGCCACGATCATCGAACTGCCCAATGACCAGGGCAAGGTGGATCTGCCCGCCCTGTTGCGCGACCTGGCCCGCGAAGGCGTGAATGAACTGCACCTGGAGGCCGGTCACAAGCTCAACGGCTCCTTCCTGCGAGAAGGCCTCGTGGATGAGCTGCTGCTCTATCTGGCGCCGCTCATGCTGGGCCAGGGAGCCCAGGGCCTGTCCAACTGGGGGCCGTTGCAGACGCTGGCCGACGGGATTCCGATGCAATTCCAAACCGTGCAGCAGGTGGGGCCCGATCTACGGGTGGTGGCCCGCATCGCGGGGCGCGCAGACTTCTGAATCCCGCCCTGCGCGGTCCAGGCGATGCGCCACACGCCCGCGTGCTTGCATGCCGTTGTCCGACAGTCGCGCAGCCGAGTTTCGCGCTATACCCCTGTCGTCACCTCACTTTATTGCGTTCGATGTCCTTCATAGACCTGCTCCGCCACCTTCGCCATCGCACCTGGTCGCGCTGGCCAATCATGGCTTTGCTGGTCCTGGCCTTCGGCGGTTGCGGTGGGTTGCCCAAGGATGTGGACCGGCCCGTGTCCACGGCGTTGGACACGGCGGGCGAGCCTACGGAGCTAGCCACCATGGTGCAACAGCTGCGCCAGAAGGCAGGCGCTCGCCATGCGTCAGGATTCTCCCTCTTGAGCGGCCCGCAGGAGGCCTATGGCAGCCGGCTCGCGCTGGTGCAGTCGGCCCAGAAGACGTTGGACCTGCAGTACTACGCCATCCATGCCGATGCCAGTTCCGCGCACCTGCTGCGCAGCGTGGTGAACGCAGCGCGGCGCGGCGTACGCGTGCGCATCCTGCTCGACGACTTCCACAGCACGGGGCGCAACGCACTGGTCATGCGCATGGCGTTCGAGCCGAACATCGAAATGCGCATGTTCAACCCGGTGGCGGGGCCCCGCGCATCATTCCTGGGCCGGATGTGGGGCGCGGTCAGCGATTTTTCGCGTGTGCAGCAGCGCATGCACAACAAGCTGTTCCTGGCCGACAACATGATGGGCGTAACCGGAGGGCGCAATCTGGGCGACGCGTACTTCGGCAAGGCAGAGGCCGAGAATTTTGTTGACCTGGACGTGCTGGCCGTCGGCCCCATCGTGGCCGACATGTCGCGCAGTTTTGACAGCTACTGGAACAACCCGCGCGCCTATCCCGTGCAGTCGCTCGTCAGCCGAGAAGAGCTGGACCGTTTGCGTGCGCAGGTGCGCAGCAGTGGCGAGAAGGCAGGCGCGGAAGCCGGCTCGCCCGGCTCCACCGCCCCTGCAGACCGCTCCCTCGCCTCATCGCCCCAGTGGGACACGCAGCCCATGGACCTGCGCACCGTCGATTTCATATGGGCGCCCGCCGCCATGCTGGTGGACGAGCCGACCAAGATTCCGCTGGAGGGTGACGAACCGCCACCGTCCGCCGCGATACGCGTGGGCACAACGCCGGGCGCCCATCCGGAAGCCAGCGACACGCCCCAGGCACCGCCGGCGCCCGCAGCGCCCGTGTCCAGCGGGGACACGGTGGTGGACGGGCTGCTCACCCTCATGGACCGTACCCGGCGCGAGCTGCTCATCATCTCACCCTACTTCGTTCCAGGCGACGACATGAAGCGCGCCTTTGCTCGTGCGCGCCAGCGCGGCGTGCGTGTGCGGTTGCTCACCAATTCGCTAGCGTCCAATGACGCGCCCATTGCCCACGTGGGCTATGCCCGCCACCGCGAAGACCTGTTGGCCATGGGTGTGGAGCTGTACGAACTGCGCAGCGAGCAGGCCGGCCTGCGCTCGGCCTTTGGCAGTTCGGGTGCCAGCGCGGCGGGGGCTTCGCGCTCCATGCTGCATTCGAAGGTCATGGTCGTGGACGGCCGCATGGTGGTGGTCGGCTCCATGAACCTGGATCTGCGCTCCCAGCTGCACAACACCGAGATCGCCCTGCTGATTCGCAGCCGCGCCCTGGCCGCCGAAGCAGCGCAGCAGATCGACACCGCCATGCGCGAGGGGGCGTGGCACCTGCAACGCAGCGCCGACGGTGACCTGGTCTGGCGCGCGCCGCAGGGCAGCGGCTTGGAGGATGCGCACACCGACCCCGACAGCAGCCTGGCCTTGCGGCTGTTGCTCAAGCTGCTGGGGCCGCTGGCGCCCGACCACCTGCTGTGACAGATGCCCCAGCGCAGACACGCGCCACCCAGGCGGTAATGGCCTGCTGGTCGGTCATCACGCGCACCTCGTCGAACGCGGCCTGCGCCTGCGGGTAACGGCGGCGCAGCAGGTTCAGCCACTGCTTGAGCCGGCCGGCGCGCTGGCGCGGCTCCAGGTCTTCGCACACCAGATGCCAGAAGCGCGCCATGTGCGGCAGCAGGTCTTCCCAGGGCAGGCCCAGTGCAGGCGCACCGCGGTCGTGAGCGCGGATAGACAGTGCCAGGCCCGGGTCTGCCACGATGCCGCGGCCCAGCATAAGAGCGTCGCAGCCCGACACGCTGCGGCACCGCAGTGCGTCCTGCACGGTCCAGATCTCGCCGTTGGCCACCACCGGAATGCCCACCGCCTCGCGAATCGCGGGGATCTGCTCCCAGTACGCGGGCGGGCGGTAGCCGTCGGCCTTCGTGCGCGCATGCACCACCAGCTCGCAGGCGCCGCCGCGTGCCATGGCCTGCGCGCATTCACGCGCCAGGCCTGCATCGTCGTAGCCCAGGCGCATCTTGGCGGACACCGGTACATGCGCGGGCACGGCGCGGCGCACCGCCTCCACCACCGCCGCGATGCGCTCGGGCTCGCGCAACAGGGCCGCGCCACCCCCATGGCGGTTCACCGTCTTGGCGGGGCAACCGAAATTCAGGTCAATGCCTTCCGGACCCAGCTCTGCCAGCCGGGCCGCGTTCTCGGCCATGCTGACCGGGTCCGATCCCAGCAGCTGCGCCCGCACGGGCACCCCTGCCAGCGTGCGGCCGCCGTGGTTCAGCTCGGGTATGTAACGCAGGAACACCTTGTCCGGCAGCAGGCTGCCGGTGACGCGGATGAACTCGGACACACAGCGGTCCACCCCGCCCACCCGTGTGAGCACGTCGCGCAGCACGAAGTCGAGCAGCCCTTCCATGGGGGCGAGCAGCAGTGGTGCGGGCGTGCTCATCAGCAGTTTATGGGTCAAACAAGCCTCTAGCGCTTACTGTTCAAGCGCTGTAAGCTATAAAAACAGGAGCATCATATCGCCCGAGCGCATGCGATTCAGGACTGTTGTGTCGGACTCGCCAAACCCAGGCGCCACAGCGACGTGACCTCGGCCGCGCGCGCGCCGGCCAGTGCATCGCCACCGGCGGTGGCCTTGGCGTGGCGCGGGCGGATGTCGTGGCGGCCCAGCACCCGCAACCCCGCGGCGCCAATCCAGCCCAGCAGTGCATCGCGGGTGCGCAGGCGCAAATGCTCCGCCAGGTCCGACAGGATGAGCCATCCCTCGCCGTGCGGCGCCAGGTGCGCAGGCAGCCCCGTCAGAAAACCACGCAGCATGCGACTGTCTTCGTCATACACCGCGCGCTCGATGGGCGCGCTGGCCTTGGCCGGCAGCCAGGGCGGGTTGCAGACGATGAGTGGCGCCCGCCCGAAGGTGGTCGCGGGCGGGAACAGATCGGTCTGCAGCAGCTGCACGCGGTCCTCCAGGCCCAGCCGTGTCAGGTTGTCCCGCGCGCAGGCCAGGGCACGCGGGTCCAACTCGGTCGCCACCACGCGGGCCACGCCACGCCGTGCTAGCACGGCGGCCAGCACGCCGGTGCCGGTGCCGATCTCGAAAGCGAGCGCATCCGCACCCGGCGGCAGCGGGGCCTGGGCGACCAGGTCCACATACTCGCCCCGCACGGGCGAAAACACGCCGTAATGCGGGTAAATGCGTGCGCCCAGAGCGGGCACATCCACGCCCTTGCGGCGCCATTCGTGCGCCCCCACGGCGCCCAGCAACTCGCGCAGCGAGACAACGGTGGACTCCTGCAGCGCCGGGCCCCAGGCCTCGGCGCAGGCCGCGCGCCAGTCGGGGGCGCGGCGCAGGGCGATGCTCCAGTCGGGCTGCAGCTCGATCAGCAGCAGCCCCAGCAGGCGGGCGCGCTGTGCCTGCGCCTGGCGATGCAAATGAAAGGCGTGCGGGAACTCCGCCGCGGGCACGGCGTTGTTCCGACCGCCTTTGCCGCTCTTGCGCGGACGTTCGATACGGCGCTTGAGCGCGTCCAGCAGATGGCGCGCGTTCTGAAAGTCGCCGCGCCACAGCAGGCCCGTGCCTTCGCATACCAGGCGATAGGCCGCATCGGCAGCCAGCGTGTCGTCAGCCAACACCACCCGGCGCGGCGCGCTGGCGCCGCTTTCGGAGCGCCACGGCGCGCTGCGGTCCTCGCCGTGTTCGCTCCAGTGGATCATGGCGGGGCTCAGTTGATCGGGCGCTTGAGGCGCACTTCCTCGATCTTCACGCCACCGACCACGGCGGTCTTGGCGGTCGTCATCTCGCGCTTGAAGCCGGCAAGTTCATGAAAGCGCAGGGCACGCTCATTGCGCAGCGGCACCCAGGCCGTCACGGTGGTGCAACCCTCTTCGTGCAGGCCGTCGCGCGCGGCGTCCCACAGGGCCACTCCGACCCCCTTGTTCCAATGCGAGGGGGCCGCGTAGATGGCCCAGATTTCACCGGTGGTGTTGCGCGTCTTTTCATCACGCGAGCGGTCGAAGCCGACGAAACCGACGATCTTGTCGCCGTCCACGGCCACTTGGACCTGGGGCTCGCAATACTCGATCGCCTCGCGCCAGTAGGCTTGGCGCTTCTCGACGGACGACATGGACTTCAACTGATCGTCAGGCAGCAGCCCTCGGTAAGCTTCCAACGCGGCGGAGGTATGAACCTGGGCAATGGCTTTGGCATCGCGAAGGGTGGCGGGACGAACCTGGATACTGGACATGGGAAAACGAAAGCAGGTGAAAAGCGAAAAACCCAGCATTTTCGCGCAAATGCCGCTTCGCCTCTCATGCCCCGCAGTTTCCACCTTGCCAACCCCGCCATTGCACGCAAACGCGGCCATCTGTGGCATAGCGCGCATGCCACGGCTACGCCGCGCTACATCAGGCGGCGCAGCAGCGCCATCACTTGGTCGAAACGCGCGCCATAGGGCGGGTATAGCAGGTGTCCCAGCGACCAGCGCGACTGCGCCAGCACCGACTTCTGGTGGCAAAAGCGCAGAAAGCCGGCCTCGCCATGGTAGGCGCCCCAGCCGCTGTCACCCACGCCGCCAAAAGGCAGCGCGTCGTGCGCGATGTGCATCAGCGTGTCGTTCACCGAGACGCCGCCACTCACGGTGCGCCGCAGCACATCGTCGCGCACCGCCTCGCTGCGCCCGAACCAATACAGCGCCAACGGACGCGGGTGCGCGTTGATGTGGGCAATGGCATCGTCCAGGCGCTCGTAGCTGAGCACGGGCAGCACGGGCCCGAAGATCTCTTCCTGCATGAGCTGCATGTTCGGGCTGGCACCGAACACCAGCGTTGGCGCCATCTGCCGCCCTACCCCGTCGCCGATACCCGGAGGCGGTGGCGGGGGCGAGCCCGGCACGGGTTGCAGCACGTGTACCTCCGCCCCTTGCGTCTGGGCCTGCTGCAGCATGGTGCGCAGCCGCGCGAGGTGGCGCGTGCTGATGATGGAGGCGTAATCCGGGTTGCCCTCGAAGTACGGAAACAGCCGCGCCACCGCCACGCGGAACGCCTCGGCAAAGGCCGCCTCGTTGCCACGCGGCAGCAGCACGTAGTCGGGTGCGATGCAGGTCTGGCCCGCGTTGAGCAGCTTGCCATGGGCGATCTTGAGCGCTGCCTCCTGCATGTCGCAGTCCGCATCGATGATGCACGGCGACTTGCCGCCCAGCTCCAGCGTGGTCGGCGTGAGATTGGCCGCCGCCGCCTGCGCCACCTTGCGCCCCACGGCGGTGGAGCCGGTGAACACCAGATGGTCGAATGGCAGCGATGCCACGAGCGCGGCCGTGGCCGCGTCGCCCTGCACCACGCAGAACTCTTCGGGTGCGAAGAACTGCGCCACCAGCGCGGCCAGTTGGGCGGACGTGTGGGGCGTGAGCTCACTCGGCTTGAGCATCACCCGGTTGCCCGCGGCCAGCGCACCAATGGCCGGCCCCAGCGCCAGCTGCACCGGGTAGTTCCACGGCGAGATGATGCCCACCACGCCCAGCGGCTGGCGCTCGATCCAGCCACGCGCTGGCTGCAGGAACAGCGGCGTGCGCACCCTCGTGCGCCGGCTCCAGCGCGCCAGATGCCTGAGCGTATGCCCCAGTTCCGCGCGCAGCACGAAAAGGTCGGCCACCTCCGTCAGGCGCTGAGAGCGCATGCCAAAGTCCGCCTGCACCGCCGCCGCCAGCACCGGCCCATGTTCGTCCAGCATCTTGGACAGCCGCAGCAAACGCTCTCGACGCACCATCAAGGGCACATCGGGGTGGGCGCGGCTGGCTTGGCGTTGGAGGTCGAACAGGTGGCGGATGTCATCAGGGCTCATGCCGTGCATGATAGGGCTCGCCGCCCCACCGCCAGACCGAGCCGCGCGTGACATTGTGTTGCCGCCCTACCCCCGTAAGATGCGCCCCTGCCCTTCCGCTTGAAAGGAACACGAGATGAACGGTCATTGTCTTTGCGGCGCAGTCCACTTCACGTCCCCCGTGGCCAAGGAAATCGGCGCCTGCCATTGCGGCTTCTGCCGCCGCTGGGGTGGCGGGCCGCTGCTGGCCGTGCATTGCGGGCCGGAGGTGGAGTTCACGGGTGAGGAGCATATCGGCGTGTATGCGTCCTCTGATTGGGCACAGCGGGCCTTCTGCACGCGCTGCGGAACACACCTGTACTACAAGCTGCTGGCGACGGGCGAATATTTCATTCCCGCCGGGGCCTTCGAGACGCAGGACTTCGAACTGGCCAGCCAGATCTACATCGACAAGAAGCCCGCGTACTACGCCTTCGCGAACCAGACGCCGACGCTCACCGAGCAACAGGTGATCGCGCAATACGGGCCGCCCAACGGCTGAATGCGCGGGGCAAAGAGTGCTATAGCTTTTTAAGCCTCCAGCGCTCATCCAGCAAGCGCTAGTAGCTCATATTTCAATAGCAACTAATGCACTTCGCGCGGCACGACGTCGGTGACGTCCGTGCTGCGCTGCGGGGCATGCGCCGTCGGGCCGGGCGCCGTCCAGCGCGCCGTGCTGCGGTACACGGTGCTCCACCCCTCGCGCGGGTTCATGCGCATGGCCCAGGGCATGACCGGGCGGCCCGTGAGGCGCGCCCACACGGCGCGTGCGCCCCACACGAGTGCCAGAACGGCGGCCGCGGCCAGCAGACTCAGGAAAAAAAGCGCACCCATGGCGACGACCACGAGCCGCAACGTCCACCGGATCGCGCCGGCCACAATTTCGTTCAAACCATGCCCCTTTCTGGCAGATGAGGGCGCGGGAAAGGCCCGCGCCCTCGTTCAATGGTAGACCTCACCCCGCGGGGCGGGCCTCGCCGAAGTGGAATACCCCTGGGTCTGTCACAGGATCGACATCCACCGGAATCACGCTCTTGGGCGGGTAGCGGCCCTCCAGCAGCAGCTTGGACAGCGGGTTCTCGATGCGCTGCTGGATGGCCCGCTTGAGCGGACGCGCCCCGAACACCGGATCGAACCCCACCTTGGCCAGTTCGCCCATCGCGGCCGGCGACACCTGCAGGGCCAGGTCCATTTTGGCCAGCCGCGACTCCAGCAGACGCAACTGAATGCGTGCAATCGCTTCGATGTGCTTGGCATCCAGCCCGTGGAACACCACCGTCTCGTCGATGCGGTTGAGGAATTCGGGACGGAAATGGCCCTTGAGTTCCCCCCACACGGCTTCCTTGATGTCCTCGGCATCCTGGCCCACCATGGCCTGGATCAGGTGCGAGCCAATGTTGCTGGTCATCACGATCACCGTGTTCTTGAAGTCCACGGTGCGCCCCTGGCCATCGGTCAGGCGGCCGTCGTCCAGCACCTGCAGCAGCACGTTGAACACGTCGGGGTGGGCCTTTTCCACCTCATCCAGCAGCAGCACGCTGTAGGGCTTGCGGCGCACGGCCTCGGTCAGGTAGCCGCCCTCTTCATAGCCCACATAGCCGGGAGGCGCGCCAATCAAGCGCGCGACGCTATGCTTTTCCATGAACTCGCTCATGTCGATGCGCACCAGATGCTCTTCACTGTCGAAGAGAAACCCGGCCAGCGCCTTGCACAGCTCGGTCTTGCCCACGCCCGTGGGCCCCAGGAACAGGAAGCTGCCCAGCGGCCGGTTGGGGTCCGATAGGCCCGAGCGCGAGCGGCGGATGGCATTGGCCACGGCGGAGATCGCCTCGTCCTGGCCCACCACGCGCTCGTGCAGCTTTTCCTCCATGTGCAGCAGCTTGTCCTTCTCGCCCTGCATCATCTTGGCCACGGGAATGCCGGTGGCGCGGCTGACCACCTCGGCGATTTCCTCGGCACCCACCTGGGTGCGCAGCAGCTTGTGCTTGGTGCCCGTGCCGCCGGCCTCGCTGTCCTGCGCTTCCTTCAGGCGCTTTTCCAGCTCTGGCAGCGTGCCGTACTGCAGCTCGGCGACCTTGTTGAAGTCGCCCTTGCGTTTCAAGTCGTCGATCTGCGTGCGGATGGCATCGATGTCCTTGCGGATCTGCTCGGAGCCCTGCGCGCTGGCCTTCTCGGCTTTCCAGACCTCTTCCAGATCGGCGTACTCGCGCTCCACATTGCCCAACTCTTCCTCGATGAGCTGCAGGCGTTTTTGCGAGGCCTCATCGGTCTCCTTCTTCATCGCCTCGCGCTCGATCTTGAGCTGGATCATGCGCCGCTCAAGCTTGTCCATCGACTCGGGCTTGGAGTCGATCTCGATCTTGATCTTGGCCGCGGCCTCGTCGATCAGGTCGATGGCCTTGTCGGGCAGAAAGCGGTCGGTGATGTAACGGTGCGACAGCTCGGCCGCGGCCACGATGGCCGGGTCGGTGATGTCCACGCCGTGGTGCGCCTCGTAGCGCACCTGCAGGCCGCGCAGGATGGCGATGGTGTCTTCCACGCTGGGCTCGTCCACCAGCACCTTCTGAAAGCGCCGCTCCAGCGCCGCATCCTTCTCGATGTACTTGCGGTACTCGTCCAGCGTGGTCGCGCCGATGCAGTGCAGCTCGCCGCGCGCCAGTGCGGGTTTCAGCATGTTGCCCGCGTCCATGGCGCCTTCGGCCTTGCCGGCGCCGACCATGGTGTGGATCTCGTCGATGAAGAGAATGATGCGGCCTTCCTCGTGCGCCACTTCCTTCAGCACGGACTTCAGGCGTTCCTCGAACTCGCCGCGGTACTTGGCACCCGCCAACAGGCCGGCCATGTCCAGCACCAGCACGCGCTTGTTCTTCAGCGTCTCGGGCACTTCGCCCTCGACGATGCGCTGGGCCAGCCCCTCGACGATGGCGGTCTTCCCCACGCCGGGCTCGCCGATCAGCACGGGGTTGTTCTTGCTGCGCCGCTGCAGCACCTGGATGGCGCGGCGGATCTCGTCGTCGCGGCCGATCACCGGGTCCAGCTTGCCCTGGCGGGCGCGCTCGGTCAGGTCCAGCGTGTATTTCTTCAGCGCCTCGCGCTGCCCCTCGGCTTCGGCGCTGTCCACCTTCTGGCCGCCACGCACGGCGTCGATGGCCGCCTCCAGGCTCTTGCGGGTCACGCCGTTGTCCTTGGCCAGCTGCGCGGCCTCGCCCTTGCTGTCGACCAGCGCCAGCAAAAACAATTCGCTGGCGATGAACTGGTCGCCGCGCTTGATGGCCTCCTTCTCGGTGGCCTGCAGCACACGGCCCAGCTCGGGGCTGCCCTGCACCTGGTCCTGGCCCTGCACCTGGGGCAGGCGCTTGACGGCGGCCTCGGCCGCGGCCAGCAGGCCCGGCACATTGGCGCCGGCACGCTGCAGCAGCGCGCGCGGGCCTTCATCCTGGCGCAGCATGGCCACCAGCATGTGCACGGGCTCTATGTAGGCGTTGTCATGCCCCAGGGCCAGCGACTGTGCATCAGACAGCGCTTCTTGGAACTTCGTGGTGAATTTATCGAGACGCATGTGAAACCTCCAACTTGTCGCTAGCTAGGGCTCCGGGGCCTCGATTTCAAGCCGCCGGACGATAAAAGTCAGCCCACCTGGGGCGGCGCGGCGATGCCCCAGCGCGCCAGCGCCGCATCGTCGCTTACGCGCGCATCCACCCAGCGCGCACCATCTGGCGTCTGCTCCTTCTTCCAGAACGGCGCCTGGGTCTTGAGGTAGTCCATGACGAACTCGCAGGCCTGAAAGCTCTCGCCGCGGTGCGCCGAGGTCACGGCCACCATCACGATCTGGTCCAAGGGCGCGAGCAGCCCCACGCGGTGGATCACGCGCACGCCATAGAGGTTAAAACGTGCAAACGCCGCATCCACCATGGCCTCGATGGATTTCTCGGTCATGCCCGGGTAGTGCTCCAGCTCCATGGAGGCCACGCTGTCCCCTTCGTTGCGGTCGCGCACCGTGCCCACGAAGCAGCACACCGCCCCCACGCGCGCGTCCCGCGCACGCAGCGCCGCCAGCTCGGTGGAAACGTCGAAGTCATGGGTCTGGATGGAAACGCGGTGCATGGCAGTGGTCAGCGGCAGAATTGCGGGATTGACGGCACTTTAACGCCCACCCCACACTTGCACACCATGGCCCTGCAGACCATCACCACCGACGACTACCTGCTCTACCCCTCGCCGCGCAATGCGCACCGTGTGGTGTTTGATTTCCAGACTTTCGTGCCCCATCCCTATGCCTTGATCGATCTGCCCAGCTTCGACCTGGCGGGCCGCTACAGCCTGTTCTCCGCCCACCGCAAGGCTGACGCGAAGATGGGCCAGCTCGTGACCTTCGAGCTGGAAGGCGATCAGCAGCGCTTTGAGCGCCTGTTCGTGCCTGATTGAAGGTACTTGACGGCAATAGTGGGGTATACCCGGATTTTTGACTTGTCTCAAAGGGGCTCCCGCCGGGCTGCGCTGCAATGGCTCCATCACATAACGACGGAGGAAAAACGCCATGCAACTGCTCAAGCAACTCTTCACCACCGAGGTGGGTCTGTTCAGCGCCATAGGCATCGGTTTCATGCTGTGCATGGGGGGCTTTTTCATCTGGCTGTTCACGCGCAACGATGCGCCCCCGGCACAGCAAAAGCGCTGATCCGCTCCAGACCCGCGCGGGCGCCGTCTCCGGCAAGAGCGGCGCCTGTGTTTTTTCGCCGTGCCAGACAATAGGCGGATGCACGACGACAACCAGATCCTGGTCCCGCCCTCCTTCATCGCGCTGTACAGCGACACACGCGCACGCCTGCAGGCGCCTGCCGCCGAGGTGCGGGCGCGCTACGAGTGGTGCGAGGACCTGGCCTGCCACTTGGTGGAACAGGCGCAGCAGCTGTACCACGGCGGTGCGCGGTCGGAAGAAGGGGTGCTGCTGGGCATCCACGCCGGCTTGGCCGGCCCGGACGCGGGCGTGACCCCAGCCGAGGCGCGCTGGATCACGCTGCGCCTGGCCGAGCTGCTGGGGTGGCGCAGCCCCGAGCTGCCCGCCCTGGCGGTGCAGCAGCCTTGAACGCCGTCAGCCGCCCGTGACGGGCGGAAAGAACGCCGCCTCGGCGCCTGCCGCCAACGGCGTGGCGTCATGCGCCATGGTCTGGTCGAGGGCCACGCGCACGGCGCGCCCGCGCGAGAGGCAGGTGGCCCAGGGCTCGCCACGGGCGATGAGTTCATCGCGCAAGGCGCCCAGCGTGGTGGCGCCGGTCTGCACCGTCTCCTGCCCCATGCCCACGGCCTCGCGGATGGAGGCGAAGTAGCGCACCGTGATCGTGAAGGGCGTGGTCATGACAGCAACTCCGCAAATGGCAGGAAGCGCACGGTATCGCCTCGCGCAATGGTCTGGCCGGCGGGGTTGTCCACCACGCCGTCCGCCCAGGCGGCCGAGGTAAGCACGCCCGAGCTTTGGTTGGGAAACAGCTCCAGCGTGCCATCGGCGCCCTGGCGCACGCGCAGGAATTCACGGCGTTTATCGGCCCGGGGCCAGTCGAATCCAGCCGTAGCAGCTATCGCTTTAGGAGCAACATCACGCACGCCCTGCAGGCGCAACAGGAAGGGGCGCACCAGCAGGCCGAAGGTGACGAAGCTGGACACGGGGTTGCCCGGCAGGCCCATGAAGTGTGCACTGCCGCCCGCGTGGGGAATCTGGCCGTAGGCGAAGGGCTTGCCCGGCTTCATGGCGATCTGCCAGAGCTGCAGCGTGCCCAAGCGCTCCACCGCCGGCTTGATGTGGTCTTCCTCGCCCACACTCACGCCGCCGCTGGTCAGGATCAGGTCATGTCCCTGGGCAGCCTCGCGCAGCGCGGCCACGGTGGCCTCGCGCCGGTCGGGCACGATGCCCAGGTCGCTCACCTCGCAGCCCAGGCGCAGCAGCATGGCGCGCAGGAAGAAACGGTTGCTGTTGTAGATGGCGCCGGGCTTCATCTGCGCGGGCGGCACATCACCCGGCATGACGAGTTCGTCGCCCGTGGAAAAAAGCGCCACGCGGGGCCGGCGCGCCACCTGCAGGGTGCCCAAGCCGATACTGGCAGCCAGACCCAGCTCTGCGGGGGTGAGGCGCGTGCCAGCGGCCAGCACCTCAGCACCCCGGGTGATGTCCTCGCCCGCGCGCCGAATCCACTGACCCTGGGCCGGTACGGCATTCACACGCACGCGATCCCCGTCGAGCGCCTCGCAGTCTTCCTGCATCACGATGGCATCGGCCCCCTCGGGCACCGGCGCGCCCGTGAAAATGCGCGCCGCCGTACCCGCCGCCAGCGGCACGCCGAAGGCGCCCGCGGGAATACGCTGCGCCACCGGCAACTCCACCCCCGCTGCCGGCACGTCGGCGCAGCGCACGGCGTAGCCGTCCATCGAGCTGTTGTCGTTGGGCGGCACCTGCAGCGGCGAGGTGGCGGCCTGCGCGAGCACGCGACCGTCGGCGTCGAAGGTGTTGACGGTGTCGGCGCCTGCCAGCGGGGCGGCCTGCGCCAGCAGTTCGGCCAGGGCTTCGTCCAGTGGCTTGAGGGGTGCACGCGCTTGGGGTTTCATTCGCAGGCCTCCGCCCGGTCGGGCACATAGTCAAAACGCGCGCCCTGTGCCAGCAGCCATTGCACCACGGCGTGAGGGTCGTCCAGGTTGAGCACCGGCAGCGCGGTAGGCACTGGCGGCAGCGGCGCGTCGGTGGCCACGGCGACGATGCAGGGATCGTGCGGATAGAGTGCGGGCCGTTCGCGGTAATCGGGTGATGCGGCGCGCCAGATCTCGATCTTTGGCAGGTCGCTTTCCTTGAAGCCTTCCACCAGCACCCAGTCCACGCGCGGATCCAGCTCGGCCAGCAGTTCGTGCACGCTGGGCGTGTGCTCCTGCGCGAATTCGCGCATCAGCGCCATGCGCCGGTCGGAGGCCACGGCCACTTCGTAGGCGCCGGCCTCGCGGTGGCGCCAGGTGTCCTTGCCCACATGGTCGATGTCGAACTTGTGGTGCGCATGCTTGACCACCGACACGCGCAGGCCATGCAGGCGCAGTTCGGGAATCAGCTGCTCCACCAGCGTGGTCTTGCCGCTGCCTGAATAGCCGGCAAAGCCAACCACCTTCATCCCGACACTCCTTCAGTTTCACTCATCTATTAATAGCTACCAGCGCTTGACGGATAAGCGCCAGAGGCCGATTTGATCCCTAATCGCAATGGGCTGCGATATAGGCCTTGACCTGCTCGGCATCGGCCGCCAGCACCTGCAGGCGCTTGGGCAATTGCTCGATGCCCTCGAACCTGGCCGGGCGCTCGGGTGCGCGGCCCAGGGCTTCCTGGATGGTTTCGGCGAACTTGATGGGCAGGGCCGTCTCCAGCACGATCATGGGCACGGCGGGATCGCCCCGGTGCTCGCGCGCCACCTTCACGCCGTCGGCGGTGTGGGTATCGATGATCTGGCCGAAGCGCTCGTACGTGTCGCGGATGGTGGCCAGGCGGTCGGCGTGCGTGCTCTTGCCGCTCTCGAAGCCGTACTTGGCGCGTGCGTCTCGGAACACGGGGTCGGCCCCCAGGTCGAAGAAGCCCTGTTTGGCCACGCCCTCGGCGAACAGCTGGCGCGTGCGCTCGCCATCGCGGCCCAGCAGGTCGAACACGAAGCGTTCGAAGTTGCTGGCCTTGGAGATGTCCATGGACGGGCTGGAGGTCTCGTAGGTCTGCGCGCTGCCGCGCACGCGGTAGGCGCCGGTGCGGAAGAACTCGTCGAGCACATCGTTCTCGTTGGTGGCAACGATCAGGCGATCGATGGGCAGGCCCATCTGGCGCGCCACATGGCCGGCGCAGATGTTGCCGAAGTTGCCGCTGGGCACGGTGAAGCTGACCTTCTGGCCGTTCGTCTCCGTCGCCTGGATGTAGCCCGCGAAGTAGTACACCACCTGCGCCAGCAGGCGCGCCCAGTTGATGGAATTGACGGTGCCGATCTTGTATTGGGCCTTGAACGCGTGGTCGTTGCTCACCGCCTTGACGATGTCCTGGCAGTCGTCGAATACGCCTTCGATGGCCAGGTTGTGGATGTTCGCGTCCTGCAGGCTGAACATCTGCGCCTGCTGGAAGGGGCTCATGCGACCGTGCGGGCTGGTCATGAACACGCGCACGCCCTGCTTGCCGCGCATGGCGTACTCGGCCGCGCTGCCGGTGTCGCCGCTGGTGGCGCCCAGGATGTTGAGCTGCTCGCCACGGCGGGCCAGTTCGTACTCGAACAGGTTGCCCAGCAGTTGCATGGCCATGTCCTTGAAGGCCAGCGTGGGGCCGTTGGACAGGGCCTCGATCCACAGGCCGTCTTCCAGGTGGCGCAGCGGCACGATCTCGCCCGTGCCGAACACTTCGGCGGTGTACGTTTTCTCGCACAGGCGCTTCAGGTCCGCGGGCGGGATGTCGTCGATGTACAGCGACAGGATGCGGAAGGCCAGCTCGGCATAGCCTTGCGTGTGATAGGCGGTACGCAGCGCGGTCAGCTCGGCGTCGCTGATCTGCGGGTAGCGCTCGGGCAGGTACAGGCCGCCGTCGGGCGCCAGGCCTTCGAGCAGGATGTCGCAGAAATGCTTGCGGTCCGCGTGGCCGCGGGTGGACAGGTACAGCATGGCGTGCAGCCCCTCTTAGTTGTTGAGCTCTTCCTTGCGGATGCGCGTGATGCTGGCCAGCACCGTGGGCAGGCCCTGGATTTGGGCGAGCGCGGCGTCCATGTCGCCCTCGCGCGTGTCGTGCGTGAGGATGATCAGGTCGGTCTGCGTGCTGCCTTCGCCGCCCACCTCGTCGGCCTCGCGCTGCAGCACGGCGTCGATGCTGATGCCCGCGCCGGCCAGGATGCCGGTGATCTTGGCCAGCACGCCGGCCTCGTCGGCCACGCGGATGCGCAGGTAGTAGCTGGTGACCACGTCGGCCATGGGCAGCACGGGCAGCTCCTGCCCCGCCTCGCGCAGCGTGTGGCTCTGGAAGGCCAGCGGCGGCACGCGGTGCGCGGGGTCGGCCTCGATCAGGCGGGTGATGTCCACCAGGTCGGCGATCACGGCGCTGGCGGTGGGCTCGCTGCCCGCGCCCTTGCCGTAGTACAGCGTGGTGCCCACGGCGTCCCCGTGCACCACCACGGCGTTCATCGCGCCTTCGACATTGGCGATCAGGCGCTTGGCCGGCACCAGCGCGGGGTGCACGCGCAGCTCCACGCCATCGGGCGTGCGCTTGGTCGCGTCGCCCTGGCGGCGCTTGGCGATCCCCAGCAGCTTGATGCGGTAGCCCAGTTGCTCGGCATAGCGGATGTCGACGGCGGACAACTTGGTGATGCCCTCCACGTAGGCCTTGTCGAACTGCACCGGAATGCCGAAGGCGATGGCGCTCATGATGGTGGCCTTGTGGGCGGCGTCCACGCCCTCGATGTCGAAGGTGGGGTCGGCCTCGGCGTAGCCCAACGCTTGCGCTTCCTTGAGCACCACGTCGAAGTCCAGGCCCTTGTCGCGCATCTCGGACAGGATGAAGTTGGTCGTGCCGTTGATGATGCCGGCCACCCACTGGATCTGGTTGGCCGCCAGGCCTTCGCGCAGCGCCTTGATGATCGGAATGCCGCCGGCCACCGCCGCCTCGTAGGCGACCACCACACCCTTCTCGGCCGCGGCCTTGAAGATCTCCGTGCCATGCACGGCCAGCAGGGCCTTGTTGGCCGTCACGACATGCTTGCCGGCGGCGATCGCCTCCAGCACCAGCTGCTTGGCGATGCCGTAGCCGCCGATCAGCTCGACCACGATGTCGATCTCAGGGTTGGCGATCACTTCGCGTGCGTCGCCCACCACGCGGGCGTTCTCGCCCACGATGGCGCGGGCGCGGGCGGTGTCCAGGTCGGCCACACAAGCAATCTCGATGCCGCGGCCGGCGCGGCGGCGGATTTCTTCCTGGTTGCGCGACAGGACGTTGAACACGCCGCTGCCCACGGTGCCAATGCCCAGCAGGCCCACTTGGATCGGTTTCATATCAGGGTTACCCGTCAAAAAAGGCTCCAGCGCCCTATTGACGGGCGCCAGCAGCTATCAAAAATGAAGTTCACG
Source organism: Diaphorobacter nitroreducens (assembly GCF_002214645.1). Lineage (NCBI taxonomy): Bacteria > Pseudomonadati > Pseudomonadota > Betaproteobacteria > Burkholderiales > Comamonadaceae > Diaphorobacter > Diaphorobacter nitroreducens. Next base: position 215,394 of record NZ_CP016278.1, on the reverse strand, counting down.
CCGCCTTGGCGTGGCGCTGCCGGTAGGCGGCCAGGAAGCCCGCCAGCCGGCCGATGGCCTCGCGCAGGTCGTCTTCGTGCGGCAGGAACACGATGCGAAAGTGCTGGTTGTCGGGGTAATTGAAGCCCGAGCCCTGCACCAGCATGACCCGCGTGGCGCGCAGCACTTCCATAAAGAACTGGCGGTCGTCCGCGATGGGGTACATCTCGGGGTCCAGGCGGGGGAACATGTACAGCGCCGCCTGCGGCTTGACGCAGGTGACGCCGGGGATGGCGGTGATCAGCTCGTAGGCCAGGTCACGCTGGCGGCACAGGCGCCCGCCGGGTTTGACCAGGTCGTTGATGCTCTGGTATCCGCCCAGCGCGGTCTGGATGGCCCACTGGCCCGGCACGTTGGAGCCGAGCTTGATGTTGGCCAGCATGTTGATGCCTTCGATGTAGTCGCGCGCGGCCGTCTTGTCGCCCGAGATCACCATCCACCCGGCGCGGTACCCGCAGGAGCGGTAGGCCTTGGAGAGCGAGTTGAACGTGAGCGTGACCACGTCGGTCGACAGGCTGGCCATGGCCGTGTGCTTGACGCCGTCGTACAGCACCTTGTCGTACACCTCGTCGGCAAACAGCACCAGGTTGTGCTCGCGCGCGATCTGCACGATGCCCTTGAGCAGCTCGTCCGAGTACAGCGCGCCCGTGGGGTTGTTGGGGTTGATGACCACGATGCCGCGCGTGCGCGGGGTGATCTTGGCGCGGATGTCCGTCAGGCTGGGCATCCAGCCGTTGTCTTCATCGCACAGGTAGTGCACAGGCCGACCGCCCGACAGGCTGGCCGCCGCCGTCCACAGCGGGTAGTCGGGTGCGGGCACCAGCAGCTCGTCGCCGTCGTCGAGCAGCGCGTTGGTGGCCATGGTGATCAGGTCGCTCGCGCCGTTGCCCAGGTAAATATCGTCCAGCGTCACGCCGGCCACGCCCTGCTGCTGGCTGTAGTGCATCACGGCCTTGCGTGCCGCAAAGATGCCCTTGCTGTCCGAGTAGCCCGCCGAGTTGGACAGGTTGCGGATCATGTCCTGCTGGATCTCCTCGGGCGCGTCAAAGCCGAACGGCGCCAGGTTGCCGATGTTCAGCTTGATGATCTTCTGGCCCTCGTCCTCCATCTGCTTGGCCGCGTCCACGATGGGGCCCCGGACATCGTAGAGAACATTGTTGAGCTTGGCGGATTTGCGGATGGGCTTCATGTGCGGGCAGGCGTGAGGAGAGGGGCACAAGTGGGGCTGCGGCCCCGCCGGGCGCAGGGCGCCTCGGTGAAACCTATAATTTGACCACAGTTCCACCCAAGGCCCCGGCCGCCGCACAACCGCGCAGGGTGCGGGCAGCCTCCGCAACGCCCATGAAATTCCAGCCCGAACGCCCCGATACCCAGTCCATCACCGCCTACGGGCCGGACTGGATCGGCGTGGACGCCGATCGGGTGACCGAGAGCGTCATCATCGGTGCGCGCGGCCAGCGCATCGCCTGGAACTGCCGCCGCTTCGAGGACCTGACTGCCGCGCACTTCGCGCAACTCGCCGAACTGGACGCCGAGGTGGTGATCTTCGGCAGCGGCCTGCGCAACCGCTTTCCACCGCCCGCCTGGTTGCAGCCACTGATGGCGCGGCGTATCGGCCTGGAAACCATGGACACCCAGGCCGCCTGCCGGACCTACAACGTCCTGGCAGGCGAAGGGCGCAACGTGATCGCAGCCCTGCTGTTGGAAACCGAGTAACGGCAGATTTCCCCTGACGCCGTATCCGGGTGCCAGTGCGGCCGGTTCTCCTGGAGGGGGTTTCGGGGTAAAATAGCCTGTTGCGGTCGGGGGCACCACCCAAAAAAGAGTACACCCCCACTCCCCCGGCTTTTCTTCGACTAATTCGTGAGAGATAGAAGTGCCATGGCGATCGTTGTCAACAAACCCCTTCCTGAATTTGAAGCCAACGCGACTGGCGGAATCAAGGTTTCCAACGTCTCGCACCAGGGCCAGATTCTGATTCTGTATTTCTACCCGAAGGACAACACCCCGGGCTGCACTACCGAGGCCATGCAGTTCCGCGACAAGTTCAAGGATTTCGAGAAGGCCGGTGCTGTGGTCTTCGGCGTGTCACGCGATAACATGAAGTCGCATGACGACTTCAAGGAAAAGCTGGAGCTGCCCTTCGAGCTGATCGCCGACACCGAAGAGAAGATGTGCCACATGTTCGGCGTAGTGAAGAACAAGATCATGTACGGCAAGAAGGTCAAGGGCATCGAGCGCAGCACCTTCCTCGTCAATCCCGAAGGCATTCTGGTGCAGGAATGGCGCGGCCTGAAGGTACCCGGCCATGTGGACGAGGTATTGAAGGCCGTGAAGGCGATCAAAGCCCCTGTCAAGAAAGCCGCCTGAACACCCGACGGCTCTACCGTGGGCCGTCACGGGGAGCATGCATAATGGGTCAATGCTGCTGAGAAACGCAACACGCTCCCCGCAATCCAAAGCCGCCTCGGTCTCCTAGGCGGCTTTGTGCTTTTTGAACGTTACTTTCCTCAAGGCTCCCTGCAATGCCCCTGCCCCCCGCCCCGACCCAGCGCGCCGCCCTGCTCAAACCAGACGCCTATCGCATGACGGTTTTCGAGGATGACGAGGCCGCGGAGGCTTCCGCGGCCCGGCCCGCTACAGCGGCCGCCCCCACTCGCAAGCGCGCGGCCACCAAGACCAGCGCCGCCAAGAAAGCCGCCGCACCTGATACCGCCATCCCATCCAGTGCAGGCCGCTCGACCAAAGCGGGGGTATCTGCTGCACCCGCCCATTCGCGCGCACGCCCTGCGGATGAGGGCGCAGTGCGCATGAGGCCCCCCGTCACCGCAGTGCCCCCGGCTGCCGCGCCGCGCGCCGCACCGGACGCTGCACTGCGCAAGAAGCGTGCTGCCGGGCCGAAGAAGATGTTCGTGCTCGACACCAACGTGCTGCTGCACGATCCCACGAGTCTGTTCCGCTTCGAAGAACACGACATCTTCCTGCCAATGATCGTGCTGGAGGAACTCGACGGCCACAAGAAGGGCATGACCGAGGTGGCCCGCAACGGCCGCCAGGCCAGCCGTACGCTGGATGCGCTGGCGGCAGCCCATGGCAGCGCCGACATGGCCTTGGGCCTGCGCCTGGATTCCACGGGCCAGCGCGCCGCCGGCGGTTGCCTGTACTTCCAGACCGCCCCCCTGAACTACCAGTTGCCCTCCAGCCTGCCCCAGGGCAAGGCCGACAACCAGATCCTGGGCGTGGTGGAAGCGCTGCGCAAGCTGCATGCGCCGCGCGAGGTGGTGCTGGTGTCCAAGGACATCAACATGCGCGTGAAGGCGCGCGCCCTGGGCCTGGTCGCGGAGGATTACCAGAACGACAAGACGCTGGAAGACGGCGACCTGCTCTATTCGGGCAGCCTTGCGCTGCCGACGGACTTCTGGACCAAGGCCGGCAAGAACGTCGAAAGCTGGCAGAGCGGCGTGCACATGTACTACCGCATCAGCGGCCCCGTGGTGGCGCAGCTGATGATCAACCAGTTTGTGTATTTCGAGGCGCCGGGCGAGCCCAGCCTGTATGCGCGCGTGACCGAGATCCGGGACAAGACGGCGGTGCTGGAGACGCTCAAGGACTACGGCTCGTCCAAGAATACGGTATGGGGTGTGAACACCCGCAACCGCGAGCAGAACTTCGCCATGAACCTGCTCATGGACCCCGACGTGGACTTCGTGACGCTGACCGGCACGGCCGGCACAGGCAAAACGCTGATGGCACTGGCCGCGGGCCTGACCCAGGTGCTGGACGAGCGCCGCTATACCGAGATCATCATGACCCGCGCTACGGTGAGCGTGGGCGAGGACATCGGCTTCCTGCCCGGTACGGAGGAAGAAAAGATGGGCCCCTGGATGGGCGCGCTGGACGACAACCTGGAATTTCTTGCCAAGGGCGACGGGGGCAATGCTGGCGAGTGGGGCCGCGCGGCCACCAACGAGCTGATCCGCAGCCGCATCAAGATCAAGAGCATGAACTTCATGCGCGGGCGTACCTTTCTGAACAAGTACGTCATCATCGACGAGGCGCAGAATCTGACGCCCAAGCAGATGAAGACGCTGGTCACCCGCGCGGGCCCCGGCACCAAAATCATCTGCATGGGCAACCTGGCACAGATCGACACGCCCTACCTCACGGAAGGCTCCTCCGGCCTGACCTATGCGGTGGACCGGTTCAAGGGCTGGCCACACAGCGGGCACATCCTGCTCGCGCGCGGCGAGCGCTCGCGCCTGGCCGACTTCGCCAGCGAGGTACTCTGATGGCCGTGGGTTGGATGTCCGCGCTGAAGCTTGTGCCCTGGGGCGACGTGATCGAGGCCACGCCCCAGATCATGCAGGCCGCGCGCAAGCTCATCAGCAACACGCGCAAGGCGCCGCCGCCCGAGGCGCCCGCGCAGCGGATCGACAGTACGCCCGATCAACTGGCAGTACTGCAAGCCCGGATGGCCCAGTTGGAAGAAGACCAGCGCGCGTCCGCCGCGCTGATCGAATCGCTGGCCGAGCAGAACGCCCAACTGGTGCGCGCCGTCGATGGGTTGCGCCGGCGCAGCCTGCACCTGCTGCTCGCCGTCTGCGGGCTCGGCGTATGCACGCTGGCGCTGCTCGCCTGGGCACTGACGCGTTGAGACCGCTCAATCACTATTAAATAAATAGCTGCTAGCGCTTACCCAGTGAGCGCTAGAGCCATTTTTTACTCTTAATAGTAATCGTCACCTGCGCCCACCGCCAGGTTCTCAAAGCGCGTCTGGTTCTTCTGGAAGAACAGCTTCACCGTGCCCGTGGGGCCGTTACGCTGCTTGCCGATGATGACTTCGGCAATGTTCGGCTCCTTGGACTCCTTGTTGTAGTAGTCGTCGCGGTAGATGAACATGATGATGTCCGCGTCCTGTTCGATGGCGCCGGATTCCCGCAGATCGCTCATCATGGGACGCTTGTCGGTGCGCTGCTCCACCGAACGGTTGAGCTGCGACAGTGCGATCACCGGGCACTGCAGCTCCTTGGCCAGCATCTTCAGGCCCCGCGAGATCTCGCCCAGCTCGGTGGCGCGGTTGTCGGAGCTGTTGCTGCCCGAGCCGCTCATGAGCTGCAGATAGTCGACCACGATCAGGCCGAGCTTGCCGCACTGGCGCGCCAGGCGGCGCGCGTTGGCGCGCAGCTCGGATGGGGTCAGGCCCGGCGTTTCGTCGATGTGCAGGCTCACGGTGCGCAGCCGCTCGATGGCTTCGGTCAGGCGCGGCCACTCCTCGTCGCTGAGCTTGCCGGTGCGCAGGTTGCCCTGATTCACGCGCCCGATCGAGCCCACGATACGCACCGCCAGCTGGGCGGCGCCCATTTCCATCGAGAAGATGGCCACCGGCAGGCCCTCGTTGAGCGCCACATGCTCGGCAATGTTCACGGCGAACGAGGTCTTGCCCATGGAGGGGCGTGCCGCGAGCACCACCAAGTCGCCTGCCTGCAGACCGCTGGTCATGCGGTCCAGGTCGGCGAAGCCCGTGGGCACGCCGGTCACGTCCATGGGGTTGTCGGCCATCTCCTGTACGCGGTCCAGCAGGTCGATCACGAGCGAGTCGAGCGACTGGAAGCCCTGCTTCATCCGCGAGCCCTCTTCGCCGATGGCGAAGATCTTCTGCTCAGCCTCGTCCAGGATACGCTCCACCGGCCGGCCCTGGGGATTGAAGGCGTTGGTGGCGATGTCGTCGCTGGCGGTCACCAGCTTGCGCAGGATGGCGCGCTCGCGCACGATCTCTGCGTAGCGGCGGATGTTGCTGGCGCTGGGCACGTACTGGGCCAGACTGTTCAGATAGGCCAGCCCGCCGATCTCCTCGGCCTTGCCCATGCCCTGCAGATGCTCGTAGACCGTGATCACGTCCGCAGGCTTGCTGGCGTTGATCAGCGCGCCGATGGCGGCGTAGATCTGCTGGTGCTCGTGGCGGTAGAAATCGCCATCCACCAGCAGGTCACCCACGCGGTCCCACGCCATGTTGTCCAGCAACAGGCCGCCCAGCACGCTGGACTCTGCCTCGATGGAATGGGGCGGAACGCGCAACTGGGCCACCTCGCGATCCAGCGATGGGACGGCATAACCGTCAGGAAGGGTGGGCACAACGGCAGACATGGGACTCAGGGGCTTTCAGGAGGGCAAGCAGACGATGCTAGCGGGCGGTGCCACGCCCGTCATTGCACAACTCTGTGGATAAGGCGTGCAAAGGCAGTGGGCAGCAGGTGCACAGGTGCGGGTGAAAAAACAAAAGCCGCCCAAGGGCGGCTTTGTATGGCAGAGCCAGGGTGTGAACCGATCAGGCCGTTTCGCCGTAGACGGACACGGTGACTTCAACGGCCACGTCGGTGTGCAGGGCCACCGTGACGGTGTTGTCGCCCACGACCTTGATCGGGCCGTTGGGCAGGCGGACTTGCGACTTCACCACGTTGTAGCCTTGCTTGTTCAGCTCTTCGGCGATGTCATGGTTGGTCACGGAGCCGAACAGACGGCCGTCCACGCCAGCCTTCTGCGTCAGCTTGACGGTGGTGCCGGCCAGCTTTTCGCCTTGTGCCTGGGCGGCAGCCAGCTTCTCGGCGGCAGCCTTTTCAAGTTCGGCGCGCTTGGCCTCGAACTCGGCCTTGGCGGCTTCGGTGGCGCGACGGGCGCGGCCCGTGGGGATCAGGAAGTTGCGGGCGTAACCGTCCTTGACCTTGACGATCTCGCCGAGGTTACCGAGGTTCACGACCTTGTCGAGCAGGATGATTTGCATGGTAATCGTGCTCCTTAGATCTTGTGCTGGTCGCTGTAGGGCAACAGGGCCAGGAAGCGGGCGCGCTTGATGGCGGTGTTGAGCTGGCGCTGGTAGATCGCGCGCGTGCCGGTCAGGCGCGCGGGGATGATCTTGCCGTTCTCTGCGATGAAGTCACGCAGGGTGTCGACATCCTTGTAGTCGATTTCTTCGACGCCTGCGACCGTGAAGCGGCAGAAGCGCTTGCGCTTGAACAGCAGCGACTGGGTGTTGCGCTTCGGGCGCTTGTCCTTGTTGAATTTCTTGAACGTGGCCATTTTCGGACCTCTTGAAAATTAATCTTGTTGAATATCCTGGATGTGGAACACCAATCCCTTGCCGCCGCGCCCCGTGGCCAAGAAGCCCTGGAACTTCCAGACGCTTCCCAGCGCTTGCCGGGCCAGACGCTCCGCAAGAGCGCCAAATGCGAGGGCTTTCACGCTGGCCTTGACCTGCCGATCCGCCCCGGCTTCCCGCTGGAGCGACTCGTGCTCGAGTCGTATATCCAGCGCCGGCAGGCCGGCGGGCGTGTAGCGCAGAGGCTGGACCTCGGCGATACAGGCTGTCAGGACCCAATGGTTGTTCACACCTCCTGGCTGACAGGCTGGTCGATCAGCGCTCGTTCGAAGCGGCAAACTCGGCCTGGCTGGCCTTGCGTGCTTCTTCGCGCTCGACGGTCTTCATCATGGAGGACGCGCCCGTTTCGGCCTTCTTCTTCTGCACCGTCAGGTGACGCAGCACGGCGTCGTTGAACTTGAAGGCGTGCTCGAGTTCGGCCATCACAGCCTGGTCGGCTTCGATGTTCAGGCACAGGTAGTGGGCCTTGGCCAGCTTGTTGATCAGGTAAGCCAGTTGACGGCGACCCCAATCTTCCACACGGTGCACCTGGCCGCCGCCGGCAACGATCATGCCCTTGTAGCGCTCCAGCATGGCCGGAACCTGTTCGCTCTGATCCGGATGGATCAACAAAATGATTTCGTAGTGACGCATGCAAACTCCTTTTGGATGACACCACCCGCCGCGTCGTGTAGCGGTGTGGCAAGGCAAAGCGCAAGATTATAGCAACGCGCGCTCACCTTGTACACTGCGCACCGTCCACACTCCTGCACGCGGCACGCCAGAGCCCCCGCGTTGCACGCAAAGAACGCCATTTGCACCATTCGCGCTTGAAAACCGCGGATGCGCCCCTAACTGGCGCGCACAAGCATTCCAATTCAACCCGAGTCGACATGTCCGAGAACCAGAATCCCCCTCCCTCTCCTGAAGAGATTGAAGCAGCGATGTCCGCCAATGCCGCCGACGAACTGAACCGCCTGCAGGGCGAACTGGCCGAACTCAAAGCCAAGAGCGCCGACCTGGCCGATCAATTTTTGCGCGCCAAGGCCGAGGCCGAGAATGCCCGACGGCGTGCGGAGGATGAGGTAGCCAAGGCCCGCAAGTTCGGCATCGAGAGCTTCGCCGAAAGCCTGCTGCCTGTCTGCGACAGCCTGGACGCCGCCCTGGCCATCGAGAACGCCACGGCCGAGCAACTGCGCGAGGGGTCGGACGCCACCCTGCGCCAGCTGATGTCGGCGCTGGAGCGCAACAAGGTGGTCATCGTGAACCCCGAGGCCGGCACCAAGTTCGACCCGCACCAGCACCAGGCCATCAGCATGGTGCCCGCCGACCAGGAAGCCAACACCGTCGTGAGCGTGCTGCAAAAGGGCTATCTGATCTTTGACCGCGTCCTGCGCCCTGCGCTGGTCACGGTGGCCGCGCCCAAGTAAATAAATCTCAGCACCGCCGCTTGAAGACGGGCAAGTTATCCACAAGTTACTGGCTATCCAGCCATTTCAGACATCACGGAGAAAAACATGGGAAAAATCATCGGTATTGACCTGGGCACCACCAACAGCTGCGTGGCCATCATGGAAGGCAACAACACGCGCGTGATCGAGAACAGCGAAGGCGCGCGCACCACGCCGTCCATCATCGCGTACCAGGAAGACGGTGAGATTCTGGTGGGCGCCTCTGCCAAGCGCCAGGCCGTGACCAACCCCAAGAACACCATCTACGCCGCCAAGCGCTTGATCGGCCGCAAGTTCGACGAGAAGGAAGTTCAGAAGGACATCGACCTGATGCCCTTCACCATCACCCGCGCCGACAACGGCGATGCCTGGGTGGAAGTGCGCGGCCAGAAGCTGGCCCCCCCGCAGATCTCCGCGGAAGTGCTGCGCAAGATGAAGAAGACCGCCGAGGACTTCCTGGGCGAGCCGGTGACCGAGGCCGTGATCACGGTTCCCGCATACTTCAACGACGCTCAGCGTCAGGCCACCAAGGACGCCGGCCGTATCGCGGGCCTGGATGTGAAGCGCATCATCAATGAGCCTACCGCCGCCGCGCTGGCTTTCGGCCTGGACAAGCAGGACAAGGGCGACCGCAAGATCGCCGTGTATGACCTGGGTGGTGGCACGTTCGACGTGTCCATCATCGAGATCGCCGACGTCGATGGCGAAAAGCAGTTCGAAGTGCTGTCCACCAACGGCGACACTTTCCTGGGCGGCGAGGACTTCGACCAGCGCATCATCGACTACATCATCGGCGAGTTCAAAAAGGAACAGGGCGTAGACCTGTCCAAGGACGTGCTGGCCCTGCAGCGCCTGAAGGAAGCCGCCGAGAAGGCCAAGATCGAGCTGTCCAACAGCGCGCAGACCGACATCAACCTGCCCTACATCACGGCCGATGCATCGGGCCCGAAGCACCTGAACATCAAGCTCACCCGCGCCAAGCTGGAAAGCCTGGTGGACGAGCTGATCGAGCGCACCATCGCCCCCTGCCGCACGGCCATCAAGGACGCCGGCATCAGCGTGTCCGACATCAACGACGTGATCCTGGTCGGTGGCATGAGCCGCATGCCCAAGGTGCAGGACAAGGTCAAGGAGTTCTTTGGCAAAGATCCGCGCAAGGACGTGAATCCTGACGAGGCCGTGGCCGTGGGCGCAGCCATCCAGGGCCAGGTGCTGTCGGGCGACCGCAAGGACGTGCTGCTGCTGGACGTGACGCCGCTGTCGCTGGGCATCGAGACCCTGGGCGGCGTGATGACCAAGATGATCACGAAGAACACCACGATCCCGACGAAGTTCGCGCAGACCTTCTCGACGGCCGAGGACAACCAGCCCGCCGTGACGATCAAGGTGTTCCAGGGCGAGCGCGAGATTGCCAGCGCCAACAAGCTGCTGGGCGAGTTCAACCTGGAAGGCATTCCCCCGGCGTCGCGCGGCACGCCCCAGATCGAAGTGACCTTTGACATCGACGCCAACGGCATCCTGCACGTGGGCGCCAAGGACAAGGGCACGGGCAAGGAGAACAAGATCACCATCAAGGCCAACTCCGGCCTGTCCGAGGACGAGATCCAGAAGATGGTGAAGGACGCCGAGCTCAACGCCGCCGACGACAAGAAGAAGCTGGAGCTGGTGCAGGCTCGCAACCAGGGTGAAGCCGCCGTGCACACCGTGAACAAGAGCCTGTCCGAGCACGGCGACAAGCTGGACGCCGGTGAGAAGGAAAAGATCGAGGCCGCCGTGAAGGACTTGGAAGCTGCCCTCAAGACCGAGGACAAGGCCGCCATCGACGAGAAGACCACCGCACTGATGGCTGCCAGCCAGAAGCTCGGCGAGAAGATGTACGGCGATGCACAGGCCGCTCAAGGGGCCGAGGCTGCCGGTGCGCAAGCTGCCGCCAGTGGCTCCGCCGGCGCCGCCGCGCAGGACGACAACGTGGTGGATGCCGAGGTCAAGGAAGTCAAGAAGGGCTGATCGCGCCAGCGCATCCCGTGCCTAGCCGCCGCGTCGGGCCCCGCCAGCCGGGGTTCGCGCGGCGTTCGTGCTCCCAACCGGCCTGAAGATTGCCCATGTCCAAGAGAGATTTTTACGAGGTCCTTGGCGTTCCCAAGAACGCCTCGGACGACGAGCTCAAGAAAGCCTATCGCAAGCTCGCCATGAAGTACCACCCTGACCGCAACCAGGGTGACGCTGCCAAGCCCGCCGAGGAGAAGTTCAAGGAGGCCAAGGAGGCCTACGAGATCCTGTCCGACGCACAGAAACGCGCCGCCTACGACCAGTACGGCCACGCGGGCGTAGACCCCAACATGCGTGGCGGCATGGGTGGCGCCGAGGGCTTTGGTGGCTTTGCCGAAGCCTTCGGAGACATCTTCGGCGACATGTTCGGCGGCGCGCGCGGACGCGGCGGCCGGCAGGTGTACCGCGGCAACGACCTGTCCTACGCCATGGACGTGACGCTCGAAGAGGCTGCCAAGGGCAAGGAAGCGCAGATCCGCATTCCCAGTTGGGAAAGCTGCGAGACCTGCCACGGCAGCGGCGCCAAACCCGGCACCAGCGCCAAGACCTGCGGCACCTGCCAGGGCTCTGGCACGGTGCAGATGCGCCAGGGTTTCTTCAGCGTGCAGCAGACCTGCCCCCACTGCCGCGGCACGGGCAAGATCATTCCCGAGCCCTGCACGGCCTGCCACGGCCAGGGCCGGGTCAAGAAACAAAAGACGCTGGAGGTGAAGATCCCCGCCGGCATCGACGACGGCATGCGCATCCGCTCCACCGGCAACGGGGAACCGGGCACCAATGGCGGGCCGCCGGGCGACCTGTACATCGAGATCCGCATCAGGAAGCACGACATCTTCGAGCGCGACGGCGACGATCTGCACTGCCAGGTTCCGGTGAGCTTCATCACCGCGGCGCTGGGTGGAGAGATCGAGGTGCCCACGCTGCAGGGCAAGGCGGCCATCGATATCCCCGAAGGCACACAGGCCGGCAAACAGTTCCGCCTGCGGGGCAAGGGCATCAAGGGGGTGCGCGCCAGCTACCCCGGCGATCTGTACTGCCACATCATCGTGGAAACCCCGGTCAAGCTCACCGAGCACCAGCGCAAGCTGCTCAAGGAACTGGACGAGTCGCTCAAGAAGGGCGGTGCCAAGCATTCGCCGTCCACCGAGAGCTGGACCGACCGGCTCAAGAGCTTCTTCAGCTGACCCCCTGGACAAGGCCCGCGGACAGCGGGCCTTTTTTTGCCTGGGCTTTGGTCAATCCCGATCTGTTTATTCAGGAACGACCGGCCCATCGTTGACAAAAATCAGGTTATGGGTATTCACCGCGACCTAAGGTACGCAGCCTGCGCAGGATCAGACGATCCGCGCACAAGCCAGCCGAAAGAGCGCCCCCGTGACCGACCCAGCCCGCCAACCGACTTCCCCCGACATCCCTTCCGCACCCGAACTGGTCTGCCCCGCCGGCAGCCTGCCTGCACTCAAGGCGGCCGTTGACGGCGGAGCCGACTGCGTCTACCTCGGACTGCGCGACGCGACGAATGCACGCAATTTCGCGGGTCTGAACTTTGACGAGGCGGCCATCCAGAACGGCATTGCCTACGCCCATGCGCGCGGGCGCAAGGTGCTGCTGGCACTCAACACCTACCCGCAGGCCGCCAACCCCGCTCCCTGGCGCGCCGCCCTGGACCGCGCGGCCGCCTGGGGGATCGACGCCGTGATCATGGCCGATCCCGGCCTCATGCAATACGCCATGCGCCACCATCCGCAGCTGCGGCTGCACCTGTCGGTGCAGGGCTCGGCCACCAACCACGACGCCATCAACTTCTACCACCAGCAGTTCGGCATCCAGCGCGCCGTACTGCCGCGCGTGCTCTCGCTGGAGCAGGTGCGCCAGGTGATCGACCGCACGCCGGTGGAGATCGAGGTGTTCGCCTTCGGCAGCCTGTGCGTGATGGTCGAAGGGCGCTGCGCGCTGTCGTCTTATGCCACGGGTGAGTCGCCCAACACGCACGGCGTGTGCTCACCCGCGAAGTTCGTGCGCTGGCAGGAGACGCCCAAGGGCCTGGAGTCGCGCCTGAATGGCGTGCTCATCGATCGCTACGGCAACGGCGAGAACGCCGGCTACCCCACGCTCTGCAAGGGCCGCTTCGACGTGGGCGACGAGAGCAACTACTACGCGCTGGAGGAACCCACCAGCCTCAATACGCTGGAACTGCTGCCCAAGCTTGTGAAGATGGGCGTGCGTGCCTTCAAGATCGAGGGCCGTCAGCGCAGCCCCGCGTACGTGGCCCAGGTGACCAAGGTCTGGCGCGAGGCCATCGACCACTGCATGGCGCAAGGCCACCTGTACAGCCCCAAGACCGCCTGGATGGCCAGCCTGGACCAGGTGGCCGAGGGCCAGCAGCACACGCTGGGCGCCTACCACCGCCCCTGGAAATGAAGTGCGAAGAACACCCCCTGTGCCGTTGCCCGGCAGCCTGGGCCTGGGTCACGCCGATTTATGCGGCGGGGACTGCGCTTGGCCCCCTGAAGAACTGAGAGCATCAAGATGAAACTAGCCCTGGGCCCGCTGCAGTACTACTGGCCGCGCGATACCGTTTTTGATTTTTACCAGGCCATGGCCGAGACGCCGGTGGACGTCGTCTACCTTGGCGAAGCCGTGTGCTCGCGCCGCCGCGAGCTGCGCCAGAGCGACTGGATCGACATCGCACGCATGCTGCGCGACGCCGGCAAGCAGGCGGTGCTCTCCACCATGGTGCTGCTGGAATCCACGTCCGACGTATCCGCCATGCACAAGATCGCCCAGGACGAGGAATTCCTCATCGAGGCGAACGACATGGGCGCCGTGCACCAGCTCGCAGGCAAGCGCGCCTTCGTCGCCGGCCCCCAGCTCAACCTGTTCAATGCCGATTCGCTGAACTGGATGGTCGGCCTGGGCGCCAGCCGCTGGGTCATGCCATTGGAGATGCGCCAGGCCGACCTGGCCGTGCTGCAGCAACACAAACCCGCGGGGCTGGAGACCGAAGTCTTCGCCTACGGCCGCATGCCCTTGGCGTTCTCGGCGCGCTGCTTCACGGCACGCCACTACAACCTGCCCAAGGACGACTGCGGTTTTCGCTGCATCGAGCACCCGGACGGCCAGCTGCTGGCCACCCGCGAAGGCGAGGGCTTCCTGGTGCTCAACGGCATCCAGACCCAGTCGGCGCGCGTGCACAACCTCATCCAGGACGTACCTGCGCTGCGCGCGCTGGGCGTGGAACTGCTGCGCCTGTCCCCCCAATCGCAGCACATGGCAGAGGTTATCGCCGCCTTCGACGCAGCCCGCAAGGCGCCCCAACCCGATGCAGGTGCCCTTGACCGCATGCGCCCCCTGATGCCCGAGGCCCCCTGCAACGGTTACTGGCACGGCAAGCCCGGACTGGATCTGGTGCAGCCCGCCGTGACATCCTGAGCCACCGCACTTACTCCTTCAAGCCATGACCGCTACCCCACCCGCACCGTTCACCCTGCCGCGCCCCGTGGGCGCCGTGCTCTCGCGTCTGCCCGCCTATCCGGGCTCGGTCCTGCTGGTTACAGCCATCAACCTGGCCCTGTCGCACCATCTGCCTCAGGACGTGAAGGACCTGCTCAAGGACAAGCGCCTGTCCATCCGCGTGCGCGACGCGCGCGTGGCCTTCGACTTCACCTGGAACGGCCAGCGCTTTGCGCCCAGCGCGCCGCAGGCCAACCCGGACCTCGCGATCAGCGCCAATGCGCAGGACTTCGTGCTGCTGGCGCAACGCCGCCAGGACCCGGACACGCTGTTCTTCAACCGCCGCCTGGTGATGGAGGGCGACACCGAGCTGGGCCTGGTGGTCAAGAACGCGCTGGACGCCATCGACCTGCCCGTGCTCGACCCGCGCCACTGGGCGCCGCGCGCCGTGCTCTCGCGCTGGGCCCCGCAGCTTGCGCGACAATTGCCGCCTCTTCCGCCCTTCTTTGGAGGTCGTTCGTGACGGAACCTGCCCCTTGCGATGTCCACCCGCTGGTCTATTCCTGCTCCGGCTGCTCCAGCGCCGCGCAGCTGGCCAACCATGTCGCCGTGCGGCTGGACCGTGAGGGCGTGGCGGAGATGTCGTGCATCGCTGGCGTGGGGGGCGACGTGCCCAAGCTGGTCAAGCTGGCGCGCTCGGGCCGTCCCATCATCGCGCTCGACGGCTGCCCCCTGGTGTGCGTGAAGAGCAGCCTGGCGCGCCACGGCATTACGCCGGCACGCCACTTCCAGTTGCATGAGTACGGCGTGAAGAAGCGCAACCACCAGGACTTCGACCCGGCCGAGGCCGCCCAGGTGCTGGCGCGCATCCAGGCCGACCTGCACGACCATCCCCTGCGCTCCAAGGCCGCCGCATGAGCCCGCCGCCCCGCCGCGTGATCGTGGGCATCTCGGGCGCCAGCGGCGCCGTGTACGGCGCACGCCTGCTGCAGGCGCTGCAGGACATGCCCAATGTGGAATCCCACCTCGTTGTTTCCGACGCCGGCTGGCGCAACCTGCGCCACGAGCTGGATATGGACCGCGCCAGCGTCGAGGCGCTGGCGGACGTGGTGCACGACCTCGCCAACGTGGGCGCCAGCATTGCCAGCGGCTCGTTCGCCGCGCACGGCATGGTGGTGGCGCCCTGCTCCATGCGCACGCTGGCGGCCGTGGCCCACGGCCTGGCGGACAACCTGCTCACGCGCGCGGCCGACGTGGTGCTCAAGGAGCGGCGCCGCCTGGTGCTGATGGTGCGCGAATCCCCTCTGCACCTGGTGCACCTGCGCAACATGGCGACGGTGACCGAGATGGGCGGCATCGTGTGCCCGCCCATGCCCGCGTTCTACCAGCGCCCCACCAGCGTGGGCGAGATCGTGGACCACAGCGTGGCCCGCGTGCTGGACCTGCTGGGGCTGGAGCACGCCCTGGCGCCGCAATGGCAGGGCCTGCCGTTGGACTCCTGAAACAATAGCTTCTAGCGCTTGCTGGATAAGCGCTGGAGCCTGATTTCATTCAAAGCATGCATTACCGCGACCTGCGCGACTTCATGGCCCAGCTGGAGGCCGCGGGCGAATTGCGCCGCATTGCCGAGCCCGTATCCCCTCACCTGGAAATGACCGCGCTGGCCGACCGCGTACTGCGCGCGGGCGGCCCCGCATTGCTGTTCGAGCACCCCGCGGGCCGTACCATGCCGGTGCTCGCCAACCTGTTCGGCACGCCCGGGCGCGTGGCCCGCGCATTGGGCGTGGCGGGGCTGCCGGAGATCCGCGCCTTTGGTGAGGTGCTGGCACAGCTAAAGGAGCCCGAGCCGCCACGCGGCATGAAGGACCTGTGGGGCAAGCGCGATCTGCTCAAGACGCTGTGGAGCATGGCCCCGGCCACCGTGCGCCGCCCGCCCTGCCAGGAGGTGGTGTGGGAGGGCAACGACGTCGACCTGACCCGCCTGCCCATCCAGCACTGCTGGCCTGGCGACGTGGCGCCATTGGTCACCTGGGGCCTCACCATCACGCGCGGGCCGCGCAAGGCACGCCAGAACTTAGGGATATACCGCCAGCAGCTGCTGGGCAAGAACCAGCTCATCATGCGCTGGCTGTCGCACCGCGGCGGTGCGCTGGACTTTGCCGACCACTGCCGGCTCAACCCCGGCCAGCCCTACCCGGTGGCCGTGGCCATCGGGGCCGACCCGGCCACCATCCTGGGCGCCGTCACGCCCGTGCCCGACACGCTGTCCGAATACCAGTTCGCCGGGCTGCTGCGCGGCGCGCGCACCGAGGTGGCGCCCGCTTTGGGCGTGCCGCTGCAGGTGCCGGCCAGCGCCGAGATCGTGCTCGAAGGCCACATTCGCCCCGACGCCAACCACCCCAGCGGCTGGCAGCACGCGCTGGAAGGCCCCTACGGCGACCACACTGGCTACTACAACGAGTGCGCCGAGTTCCCCGTGTTCACCGTCGAGCGCATCACGCAGCGCCAGGACGCCCTGTACCACAGCACCTACACGGGCAAGCCGCCCGACGAGCCGGCCATGCTGGGCCTGGCGCTGAACGAACTGTTCGTGCCGCTGCTGCAGCGCGCCTTCCCGGAGATCATCGACTTCTACCTGCCGCCCGAGGCCTGCAGCTATCGCATGGCCGTGGTGCGCATCCGCAAGGCCTATGCGGGCCATGCACGGCGCGTGATGATGGGCGTGTGGAGCCACCTGCGCCAGTTCCTCTACACCAAGTTCATCGTGGTGGTGGACGAAGACGTGGACGCACGCGACTGGAAGGAAGTCATCTGGGCCCTGACCACACGCATGGACCCGGCGCGCGACACCCTGTTGATCGAGCACACGCCCATCGACTACCTGGACTTCGCTTCACCCGTGGCAGGCCTGGGCAGCAAGATGGGGCTGGACGCCACCAACAAATGGCCCGGGGAGACCCAGCGCGAATGGGGCCGCCCCATGGCCATGGATGCCGGCGTGAGCCAGCGCATGAACGCGCTGGCCGACGCGCTGGGACTGTAGAACCCGTCTGCGATCGCCTCGCCGGGTGGGCGAAGCCGCAGGAAGCCTTCCAAGGAGACTGCCATGACCACGACACCGCCCCGCTGGGACCCGCAAGCCCCCGAAGTCCTGCGCGACCAGCGCGCCGCCTACGACCAGCTGCGCGAGCGCTGCCCGCTGGCGCACAGCGACGCGCAGCACTGGTCCGTGCTGCGCCACGCCGAGGTCATGCAGGTGCTCGGCGACCATGCCACCTTCAGCAGTGCGGTGTCGGCCCACCCGGCCGTGCCCAACGGCTACGACCAGCCCCTGCACACGCAGTACCGCCGCGCGCTTGACCCGTTCTTCGCCCCTGAGCGCATGGCGCACTTCGAGCCCGTGTGTCGCGCGCTGTCGGCCGCCACGGTGCAGGAGGCCCTGGCCCTGGGCGGCGAGCTGGAGATCACCCACGAGTTCGCCCTGCCCTTCGCGGTACGCGTGCAGTCCGCGTTCCTCGGCTGGCCCACGCTGCTGCAGGACGAGCTGCTCGGCTGGCTGCGCCGCAGCCAGGCCGCCACCCGCTCGGGCGACCGCACGCAGACTTCGGCCGTTGCGCAGGAGTTCGAAGACCTGGTCGGGCGCGTGCGCCAGGCCCGCCTGGAGGCGCCGCCCACGCAGGACATCACCAGCGAACTGATGCACACCCGTGTGGAGGGCCGTCTGCTGGACCTGCGCGAGCTTGCCAGCGTGCTGCGCAACTGGACGGTGGGCGAGGTCGGCACGATTGCCGCCTCCATCGGCATCCTGCTGCACTGGCTGGCGAGCCACCCCGACTGGCAGCAACGCCTGCGCGCGCAGCCCGGCCTCTTGCCCACGGCCATCGACGAGGTGCTGCGCATCGACGGCCCGCTCGTGGCCAACCGCCGCATCACCACCCGCGACGTGACGCTGGGCGGCTGCCCCGTGCCGATGGGCGAGCGCCTGTCCATCCACTGGATCGCCGCGAACCGCGACCCGCGCGTGTTCGGCGACCCGGATGAGTTCCGCATGGACCGCGATCCCGCGCTCAACCTGCTGTATGGCGCAGGCATCCACGTCTGCCCCGGCGCGCCGCTGGCGCGGCTGGAACTGCGGGTGCTGATGGAGGAGTTGCTGGCGCGCACCAGCGCCATCGCACTGCCCGCAGGCCATGCGCCTACGCGGGCCACAGCCCCGGACGCCGGCTACGCCGCGCTGCGGGTGCGTTTGCATCAAACACCCGCGTAGCGCCGCCTGCTACGCTGACGGTCGTCACTTCACAAAGCCATTCCATGTCCGTCAGCATCACTTTCCTCGGCGGGGCCGGCACCGTCACCGGCTCCAAATACCTCGTACGCCACGGCGGCCAGGCGCTGCTCGTGGACTGCGGCCTGTTCCAGGGCTACAAGCCGCTGCGCCTGCGCAACTGGAACCCGCTGCCGGTGGCACCGCAGGATATTGACGCCGTGCTGCTCACCCATGCCCACCTGGACCACTCGGGCTACCTGCCGCTGCTGGCCAAGGACGGCTTTGGCGGGCCGGTGTTCTGCACGGCCGGCACGCGCGATCTATGCGCCATCCTGCTGCCCGACAGCGGCCATCTGCAGGAAGAAGACGCGGCTTTCCTCAACCGGCACAAGCTCAGCAAGCACGAACCCGCCCTGCCGCTGTACACGCGCCTGGACGCGCAGCACTGCCTGTCGCTGCTGCAAGTGCAGCCCACGCACCAGACCTTCGAGCCCATGCGCGGCTGGCGCGCCACCTTCCAGAATGCAGGCCACATCCTGGGTGCGGCCAGCGTGCTGCTGGAGGTGGGAGGGCGGCGCATCCTGTTCTCGGGCGACCTGGGCCGCCCGGACGACCTGCTGATGCACGCGCCCGACGCGCCGCCCGCGGCCGACACCGTGCTCATCGAGTCCACCTACGGCGACCGCAGCCACCCGCCCGGCACGGTGCTGGACGAGCTGGGGCCCGCGCTGGCACGCTTGGCCGCGCGTGGCGGCGTGGCGGTGGTGCCGGTATTCGCCGTGGGGCGCGCGCAGACGGTGATGTACGCCATCGCCCAGCTGAAGGCCCGCGGCGAAGTGCCTTCCGGACTGCGCGTGTACCTGGACAGCCCCATGGCCGTGAGCGCCACGGAGCTGTTCCAGAACCACCTGAGCGAGACCCGGATCAACCGCTCCGAACTGCACGCCATGGCGCGCGGCACGACGCTGGTGCACAGCGTGGACGAATCCAAGGCGCTGGCCCGTCTGCACGGGCCGCGCGTGATCCTGTCGGCCAGTGGCATGGCCACGGGCGGGCGCGTGCTGCACCATTTGGCGCTGCACGCGGGCGACCATCGCAACATGATCATCCTCACCGGCCACCAGGCGGGCGGCACGCGCGGCGCCCGCATCGCCGCGGGCGAAAAAACCATCCGCATCCACGGGCGCGACGTGGCCATCCGTGCCGAGGTGGTGCAATTGGCCACGGCCTCGGCCCACGCCGATGGCGACCAACTGGTGGCCTGGTTGCGCTCCATGCCCTCCACACCCCGGCAGGTGTACGTGGTGCATGGGGAGATGGCAGCGGCCGACATGCTGCGCCAGCGCATCGACCACGCGCTGGGCTGGCCCGTGGAGGTTCCCGAGCATGGCGACAGCGTGACGCTCTAAAACAAGAGCCAAACAGCCTCCAGCGCTTATTTGATGAGCGCTGGAAGCTATATTTTTCATAGCAAATCCGCCGCGATGCCCATCCAGCGGCATGTGAGCCATCGCGTATCGCGATGACAACCGGCAGATATACAGGGGAAAATAGGGGACTCACCTCGTCAAACGAGAAGTCGCTCCACCCCCGATGAAAAGCTCAGAGCGCAGCTTTGCGCGCCGCATTGACCTCACCTCGCTGCAACTGTTCGTGGCCGTCTGCGAACTGGGCAGCATCGGCCGCGCGGCCGAGCGGGAGTTCATCGCCGCCTCGGCGGTGAGCAAGCGCCTGTCCGACCTGGAGGCTGCGGTCGACACGGCCCTGCTGTACCGCCACAGCCGCGGCGTGACGCTGACCCCCGCTGGCGAAAGCCTGCTGCACCACGCGCGCAACGTGCTGTTCGGGCTGGAGCGCATGCAGGGTGAGCTTTCCGAGTACGCCGACGGCGTGCGCGGCCATGTGCGCATGCACGCCAACATCTCGGCCATCGTGCAGTTCCTGCCCGAGGACCTGGGCGCGTTCGCCCAGGCACACAGCCAGATCAAGATCGATCTGCAGGAGCACCTTTCGCCCGACGTGCTGCAGGCCGTGCACGAAGGCGCGGCGGATCTGGGGATCTGCAACGTACCCGCCACGGCCGCCCACGAAGGCCTGCAAAGCCGCCCCTACCGCAGCGACCGGCTGGTGCTGGTCGTGCCCCAGACGCACGCCCTGTCGACCCGCGCATCGATCCGCTTTGAAGAAGTGCTGGACTGGGACATCGTCGGGCTGCACGCGGGCAGCAGCATCAGCCTGGCCATGCGCCAGGCCGCCGCGCAGGCCGCACGCCCGCTGCGCCAGCGCATCCAGGTCACCAGCCTGGACGCGATGTGCCGCATGATCGACAACGGTCTGGGCGTGGGCCTGCTGCCCGACCGGGCGTTTTCGCTGATGCGCGGCGTGGGGCAACTGGCCGCCGTACCGCTGGACGAACCCTGGGCTCGGCGCGCGCTGCGCCTGGTGGCGCGCGACTTCGAAGCCCTGCCCGTCACGGCACGGCTGCTGGTCGAACACCTGGCGCCCGCGCCTGCCGCGACGCCCGCCGAGGACGGCGACACCCCCACCTAGAATTCTCACCACCCCACTGAACCCAAGAAACGAGACTGCCATGGGACGCACCCTGTACGACAAGATCTTCGACGAGCACGTCGTCCACACGGAAGAGGACGGCACCGCCGTGCTCTACATCGACCGCCACCTGGTGCATGAGGTGACCAGCCCGCAGGCCTTCGAGGGTCTGCGCGAGGCGGGCCGCAAGGTCTGGCGCGTGAGCTCCATCGTGGCCACGGCCGACCACAACACCCCCACCACCGGTTGGGAGCGCGGCTACGACGGCATTGCCGACCCGATCAGCAAGGAGCAGATCGTCACGCTGGACAAGAACATCCAAGAGTCCGGTGCGGCAGCGTTCTTCCCGTTCCTGTCCAAGCGCCAGGGCATCGTGCACGTGATCGGCCCCGAGAACGGCGCCACCCTCCCGGGCATGACCGTGGTCTGCGGCGACAGCCACACCAGCACCCACGGCGCGTTCGGCGCGCTGGCCCACGGCATCGGCACCAGCGAGGTCGAGCACGTGATGGCCACGCAGACCCTGCTGGCCAAGAAGGCCAAGAACATGCTGGTCCAAGTGAATGGCAAGGTCGCCCCTGGCATCACGGCCAAGGACATCGTGCTGGCCATCATCGGCAGGATCGGCACCGCCGGCGGCACGGGTTACACGATTGAATTTGCCGGGGAAGCCATCCGCGACCTGAGCATGGAAGGCCGCATGACCGTGTGCAACATGGCCATCGAAGCCGGCGCGCGCGCGGGCCTGGTGGCAGTGGACGACAAAACCATCAACTACGTGAAGGGCCGCCCGCTCGCGCCCACGGGCGTGGAGTGGGACCAGGCCGTGGCGTACTGGAAGACGCTGCACTCGGACGCGGACGCCAAGTTCGACGCGGTGGTGGAGTTGAACGCCGCCGAGATCGTGCCGCAGGTCACCTGGGGCACCAGCCCCGAGATGGTGCTGGGCATCGACGCCGTGGTGCCCGACCCGGACAAGGAGAAGGACCCGTCCAAGCGCGGCGCCATCGAGCGTGCGCTGACCTACATGGGCCTGCAGCCCGGCAAGCCGATGGATGACATCTTCGTGGACAAGGTGTTCATCGGCTCGTGCACCAACAGCCGCATCGAGGACATGCGCGAAGCCGCCGCCGTGGTGAAGAAGCTCGGCCAGAAGGTCGCCAAAAACATCAAGCTGGCCATGGTGGTACCTGGCTCGGGCCTGGTGAAGGAACAGGCCGAACGCGAGGGGCTGGATGCGATTTTCAAGGCCGCGGGCTTTGAATGGCGCGAGCCCGGTTGCTCCATGTGTCTGGCCATGAATGCCGACCGCCTGGAGCCCGGCGAGCGCTGCGCTTCCACGTCCAACCGCAACTTCGAAGGCCGCCAGGGCGCGGGCGGGCGCACGCACCTCGTGAGCCCCGCCATGGCCGCGGCCGCCGCCATCCATGGCCACTTCGTGGACATCCGCCAGTTCGCTTAAGGAGCCTCCCACCATGAACAAGTCTCTCGCCGCCCTGCTCGCGCTGGCCTTCGTGCTGGCCGGCTGCAACACCGTCAAGGGCATGGGCCAGGACGTGCAGCGCGCCGGCAGCGCCATCGAACGCGCCGCCAAGTAAGCCCCTCCACACCGCCATCCCAGGAGCTCCGCATGAAGAAAGCCCTCGCCTGCCTCGCCACCACGCTGCTGCTGGCCACCCCCGCCCTGTCGTGGGCCGCCAATCGCGCCTGCGTCATCGAAGGCAGCATCACCTTCAGTGGCAAGACCACGCAGGTCAAGGACTGCATGGAATTCGCCGCCGGCGTGCCCGACGACCAGATCAAGGGCAGCTGCGGCGGCCTGGCGCAGATGTCCGCCCAACTGGGCGGCAAGCCCGGCAAGGTGAGCTACCTGCCGCAGTGCCCGCGCCCGGCCAGCGGCGCCTGCAAGGGGCTGATGGGTCAGCCGGTGGATGCCTACTACTACAACCTGACCGCCGATGCGCTGCAGGACAAGCGCAAGGCCTGCGAAACCTCCAGCGCACAGATCAAGGCCGGCACCTGGACCAACGGCCAGTAAGCCCGCGGGCCCCAACGCCACTTCTTTCCGGACACACCACCATGCAGAAATTCACCCTCCACAAGGGCCTCGTCGCCCCCATGGACCGCGAGAACGTCGATACCGACGCCATCATCCCCAAGCAGTTCCTCAAGTCGATCAAGAAGACGGGCTTCGGCCCCAACCTGTTCGACGAGTGGCGCTACCTCGACAAGGGCGAGCCGGGCGTGCCCGAATCCCAGCGCAAGCCCAACCCCGACTTCGTGCTAAACCAGCCGCGCTACCAGGGCGCGAGCATCCTGCTGGCGCGCAAGAACTTCGGCTGCGGCTCCAGCCGCGAGCACGCGCCCTGGGCGCTGGACCAATACGGTTTTCGCGCCATCATCGCGCCGAGCTTCGCCGACATCTTCTTCAACAACTGCTTCAAGAACGGCCTGCTGCCCATCGTGCTGCCCGAAGCCACGGTGGACCAGCTGTTCAACGAAGCGGCCGCCTTCCCCGGCTACCAGCTCACCGTGGACCTGGAGCGCCAGGTGGTGGTGCGTCCCCAGGGCGAGGAGATTCCCTTCGACGTGGTGCCGTTTCGCAAGTACTGCTTGCTCAACGGCTTTGACGACATCGGCCTGACGCTGCGCCATGCCGACAAGATCCGCGCCTTCGAAGCCGCACGCCTGGCCAGCAAGCCGTGGCTGAGCCACACCATGGCCGCGTGACCCACCACCGGCCCTGACCGATTGATTACAAGCAAAAACAGCATCCGGCGCTTATCCATCAAGCGCTGACAGCTATCAAAACAGAAGTGAATGACCATGAAAATCGCAGTTCTGCCGGGTGACGGCATTGGCCCCGAGATCGTCGCCGAGGCCGTCAAGGTGCTCGAAGCCCTGGACCTGAAGCTGGAGATGGAGACGGCACCCGTGGGCGGCGCCGCCTACGAGGCCGCGGGCCACCCGCTGCCGGAGTCCACGTTGAATCTTGCCAAGAGTGCCGACGCCATCCTGTTCGGCGCCGTGGGCGACTGGAAGTACGACACGTTGGCGCGCCCGCTGCGCCCCGAGCAGGCCATCCTGGGCCTGCGCAAGCACCTGGGCCTGTTCGCCAACTTCCGTCCCGCGATCTGCTACGAGCAGCTCACGCATGCGTCCAGCCTCAAGCCTGAACTGGTGGCCGGCCTGGACATCCTCATCATCCGCGAGCTGACCGGCGACATCTACTTCGGCCAGCCGCGCGGGCGTCGCACCGCCGCCGACGGCCACTTCCCCGGCGCCGAGGAAGCATTCGACACCATGCGCTACAGCAAGCCCGAGATCGAGCGCATCGCCCGCGTCGCGTTCGAGGCCGCGCGCAAGCGCAACAAGAAGGTCACCAGCGTGGACAAGGCCAACGTGCTGGAAACCTTCCAGTTCTGGAAGGACGTCGTGACCGAGGTACACAAGGACTATCCCGACGTGGAGCTGCAGCACATGTACGTGGACAACGCGGCCATGCAGCTCGTGAAAGCGCCCAAGGCGTTCGACGTGATCGTCACCGGCAACATGTTCGGCGACATCCTCTCCGACGAAGCCTCCATGCTCACCGGCTCCATCGGCATGCTGCCCTCGGCCAGCCTGAACGATAAGAAGCAAGGCCTGTACGAGCCCAGCCACGGCAGCGCCCCGGACATCGCCGGCAAGGGCGTAGCCAACCCCCTGGCCACCATCCTCAGCGCCGCCATGATGCTGCGCTTCAGCCTGAACCAGGAAGAAGCCGCGCGCCGCATCGAAGCCGCGGTGCAGCAGGTGCTGGCCCAAGGCCTGCGCACGCCTGACATCTACAGCGACGGCACCACCAAGGTGGGCACGGCACAGATGGGCGATGCCGTGGTGAAGGCCCTCGCTGCCTGACAGGCGGCCTCCCGCACAACGCGCCAGCGGCCCTTCGGGGCCGCTTTTTCGTGGCGCGCAAGCAGCACCAGCGGCACAAGCGGCATCGCAAGTCCGGATCCGGCCAGACGCGTCGCCCGCGGGCCGGGAGACTCTTCCTTCACCCAACCCGAAGGAGCGTCCCATGTCCCAACCGTCCCTCTCCCATCGCGTCGCCATCGTCACCGGCGCCAGTTCCGGCATCGGCCGCGCAGCGGCCCTGCTTTTCGCGGAGGCCGGTGCGGCCGTCGTCGTGGGCGCACGGCGCCAAGCGGAGCTGGACCAACTCGTCGCTGCCATCACTCAGCAGGGAGGGTCGGCTGCGGCAGTGGCCGGCGACGTGCGCGACGAGGCCTACGCACAAGCGCTCGTCGCCACTGCCGTGGAGCGTTTTGGCGGCCTCGATATCGCCTTCAACAACGCGGGCACCATGGGGCCGCTGCAACCCACGCCGGACGTGCAGTCGAGCGATTGGCGCGACACCCTGGAGACCAACCTCACCAGTGCCTTCCTGGGCGCCAAGCACCAGATTCCCGCAATGCTGGCGCGCGGAGGTGGCTCGATCATCCTCACCTCCACCTTCGTGGGGTATACCGCCGCATTTGCGGGCACGGCCGCGTATGCCGCGAGCAAGGCCGGCCTGATCGGCCTGACCCAGGCACTGGCCACGGAGTTCGGAGCGAAGGCCATCCGTGTGAATGCCTTGCTGCCCGGCGGTACCCTCACCCCCATGGCGCGCGCGATGAACGGAACACCCGAGGCGCTGGCCCAGGTCGCCCAACTGCATGCACTCAAGCGCCTGGCGCAGCCCCGGGAGATTGCCCAGGCCGCGTTGTACCTGGCGTCCGACGAGGCATCGTTCGTCACCGGGACAGCCATGCTGGTGGATGGCGGGGTGTCCATCCAGCGGTGATGGCGGCGGCATGCCCAGCCATGGCCTGCATGGGTTCCGCTACAATGCCCAGCTATGTTTGCCGCCCGCCCGTTCGCCCTGAACACCGCCTCTGCCGCCAAGGCACGCAAGGCTGCGCGCGCAATCACCAAAACCACGACCATTACGGGCTGATCCAGCTCCGGCATCGTCGTGCGCCCTCCCTGGCCTAGACGAGCCGGGGGCGGAAGAAAGCAGCCACCGGTCGCGTGCGTACTGTTTTTTACTTTGAAAGGGCGATGAAATGAGCAAGTTGGTAGGTTTGGTCGGCTGGCGCGGCATGGTCGGCTCGGTCCTGATGGACCGCATGGCGCAGGAAAAGGACTTCGAACTGATCGAGCCCCTGTTCTTCTCCACCTCGAACGCAGGCGGCAAGGCGCCCACCCAGGCCAAGAACGAGACCACGCTGCAGGACGCGTTCGACATCGAACAACTCAAGCGCTGCGACATCATCCTCACCGCACAGGGCGGCGACTACACCAACGAGGTGTACCCCAAGCTGCGCGCGGCCGGCTGGAACGGCCACTGGATCGACGCCGCTTCCGCCCTGCGCATGGAAAAGAACGCGGTCATCGTGCTCGACCCGGTGAACATGCCCGTCATCAAGAACGCACTGGCGAACGGCGGCAAGGATTGGATTGGCGGCAACTGCACCGTGTCCTGCATGCTGATGGGCGTGGGTGCGCTGTACAAGGCCGGGCTCGTCGAGTGGATGAGCACCCAGACCTACCAGGCGGCCAGCGGCGGCGGCGCGCAGCACATGCGCGAACTGCTGACGCAGTACGGCACGCTGAATGCCGAGGTGAAGGCCCTGCTCGACGATCCCAAGAGCGCCATCCTGGAAATCGACCGCAAGGTCATCGCCAAGCAGCGCAGCCTGTCGGGCGCGGAGACGGCCAATTTCGGCGTACCGCTGGGCGGCTCGCTCATCCCGTGGATCGACAAGGACCTGGGCAACGGCATGTCCAAGGAAGAGTGGAAGGGCATGGCCGAGACCAACAAGATCCTGGGCCAGGGGGAAGGCTTCAACACCGCCGCGGTGCCGGTGGACGGTTTCTGCGTGCGCGTAGGCGCCATGCGCTGCCACAGCCAGGCACTGACCTTCAAGCTCAAGAAGGATGTGCCCGTAGCCGACATCGAGGCCATGATCGCTGCCGACAACGAGTGGGTGAAGGTGGTTCCCAATACGCGTGAGGCGACGCTGAAGGACCTGACTCCCGTGGCCGTCACCGGCACCATGACTATTCCCGTCGGCCGCATCCGCAAGCTGGCCATGGGTCCGGAGTATGTGGGCGCGTTCACCATCGGCGACCAGTTGCTGTGGGGCGCCGCCGAGCCGCTGCGCCGCATGCTACGCATCCTGCTGGACGCCTGACGCCGATTCAACGCCACCTTCTGGTGGCGTTTTTTCGAGGTCATAGATTGATACGGCCTGTTACCGATCGTTGTCCATTACCAACAGGAATAAGGCCGTCCCGGCCTCTTCCTGCACCGTATAAAACGTGGCGCGACACCTCAGCTTGTCAGTGCAAAACATTGATGCTATGGTGCTTTTTACATATTTTCACGCGCCTGGGCGGCTCGATCACGACCAGAAAAATACCGCCCCCTCGGCACCATCCATCTCTTCATTCGTCGCACACATGCATCGCTGGAAATTTTCTGTCCTGGCCACCGCGGCCATCCTCTCGGCTGGTCTTTACACCACCGATGCAAGTGCTCTCGCCCTGGGCCGCGTGAATGTCCAGTCGGCACTTGGCGAGCCCCTGCGCGCGGAAGTCGAACTGCCCCAGATCACTGCTGCCGAGGCCGAATCGCTGCGCGTGAGCACCGCCAGCCCTGAAGTTTTCCGCAGCCAGGGCATGGAATATTCCCCCGCTGCGCACAGCGTGCAAGTGCAACTGCACCGCCGCACGAATGGCTCCATGGTGCTGCGCTTGAGCAGTACCCGCCCGGTCAACGATCCTTTCGTGGATTTGGTTATCGATGCGACCTGGAGTTCCGGCCATATCGTGCGTAGCTACACGATGCTGTTCGACCCGCCGGCGAGCCGCCCGCAGGCGGCAGTGACCGCAGCCCCTCAGGTAACGTCACCCCGTGCCGCGGCAACTGCGCCGCGCGCCCCCGCCACCACCGCGGCGCCCGCGCCTGCCGCACGCCCAGCAACCCCTCCCGCACCCGCCGTTGCCGGCCGTCCCACCCCCGCAGAGGCACCCGCGTCCGCTGGCGGTGACGAGATTCGCGTGCGCCCCGGGGATACGGCCGGCCGCATCGCGGAAGCCCATCGCCCCGCTGGCGTCTCGCTGGACCAGATGCTGGTAGCAATGATGCGCGCCAATCCGGACGCGTTCGTCAACAGCAATGTGAATCGTCTGCGTTCCGGCGCAGTGCTGCAGATGCCTAGCGAAACGGAGGCGCAAGCCACGGACGCCACCGAAGCTCGCAAGATCGTCGCTGCGCAAAGCCGCGATTTCAATGAATTCCGCCGCCGCATGGCTGCGACAGCGCCCAAGGCCGAGGTTGCGGCCGCAGAGCGCTCCGCGCGCGGCACTGTGCAGACCCAGGTGGACGAGAGCAAGCCCGCCGCTGCCGGCCCCGATAAGCTCACTCTCTCCAAAGGCAGCGTTCAGGCCCAGAAGACCGAGGAGCAGATGGCCCGCGACAAGCAGGCCGAACAGAACAGCGCCCGCATGGCGGAGCTGTCCAAGAACATCTCGGACCTGAACCAGCTCAGCGGCGCCTCCGCGCCAGCCGGCGCTGGCGCAGCGGCGCCAGGACCCATGGCGCCTTCCGCCCCTGCCAGCCAGCCGGCGGTGGCAGTACCCGCCGCCGGGGGGTTGCCCGCGCCCGCTACCGCGGCTGCAAGCGGCGACATGAGCACTGCCACGGCAGAAGCTGCCGCGCCAGCGCCCGAGGCCTCTGCCGCCGAGGCGGCTGTTCCCGCCGAAGCAGCATCCCAGGCCTCTGCCGCAGCACCCGCTCCCGCCGCCGTGGCCCCGCGTCCAGCCCCCCAGCCCGTTCCCTACGAAGCGCCCAGCTTCCTGGATGCCCTCACGGAGGACCCACTGCTGGCAGGAGGCGCACTGGCGCTCGTACTTGCGTTGCTGGGCTATGGCGGCTACCGCGTGGTTCAAAGCCGCCGCAACCAGGGTGCCCTGGACAGTTCGTTCTCGGAAAGCAGCCTGCAGCCGGATTCCTTCTTCGGCGCCAGTGGCGGCCAGCGTGTGGACACGGCCAACAGCGAACTCACGACCGGCTCCTCGTCCATGACCTATTCGCCCAGCCAACTGGATGCCGGTGGCGATGTGGATCCGGTGGCGGAAGCCGACGTCTACCTCGCCTACGGCCGTGACCTGCAGGCGGAGGAAATTCTCAAGGAGGCGCTGCGCCACCATCCGGAGCGCGTCTCCATCCCCGCCAAACTGGCCGAGATTTATGCCAAGCGCCAGGACCGCAAGGCGCTGGAGTCCGTCGCCAACGACGTGTTCAGGCTCACCAACGGCCAGGGGCCCGACTGGACCCGCGTGTCCGACCTGGGCCGTACGCTCGACCCCGAAAATCCGCTGTACCAGCCCGGTGGCCGTCCTGCCGTTGCCGCCAGCGCCACAGCGGCCGCTGCATCGACCGCGGCCTTTGCAAGCACGCTGGGCGCAGCAACTGCTCCCGCGGCACCCACGGGCGGACCGGACTCTGTGCTGCCAGACCTCGATCTGGACTTGGATCTCGATCTGCACGAAGCACCGTCGGCCCCGGCCCCGGCGCCAAGCACGTTTGCCATGGCCGCAGCCAACAACACCGCCGCAGCCGCGCCGGTAGTGCCGGCCGCCCAGGCGCCCGTCCCGTCCCTGGATCTGGGCGACCTGGAACTACCCCAGGCCTCCTGGGACGAGCCAGCGGTGACGCCGCAGACGACGACAGAGCCCGACGTGCAAAGCGAGCCTCTTCCGTTGAACCTGGACGATGACTTGTCCCTGATGGACTCCGGCGTCGCCCCCCTGACCAGCCGCGACGCGAAGGCCGTCACCTCGGAATCCCTGGAATTCGACCTCGGCGATCTGTCGCTGGACCTTGACACCCCCACGGCGGCCGCTCACGTCGCGCCCTCCGTCGCCGCCAAGGCAGCGTCCTCCGCTGCCGACGCGCTGCCGGACGACCCTCTGGCCACCAAGCTCGCACTGGCGGAAGAGTTCAACACCATTGGCGACAGCGAAGGCGCTCGGGCCCTGGTGGAAGAGGTCATCGCCGAATCGTCCGGTGAGCTGAAGGCCCGCGCCCAGCGACTGCTCGCCGAACTGGGCTGATGTCCATGCGGCGGTGGGCACGCGGCCATTGCCGCGCTGACGTGCCATTGCCCTCCGAAAGGAGCATCCGATGAGGGTGGCCCTCGGCGTCAGTTACAACGGCCAGGCGTACAACGGCTGGCAGAGTCAGCCCTCTGGCAACACGGTGCAAGACCGTCTGGAAGCGGCCCTGGGCCGCTTTGCCACGCAGGAGGTGCACACGATCTGTGCCGGGCGCACCGACGCCGGCGTGCACGGGCTGATGCAGGTGGTGCACTTCGACACCGAACTGCAGCGTGCGCCGTTTTCATGGGTCCGCGGCACCAACACCTTCCTGCCGGCGGACATCGCCGTGCAGTGGGCGCAACCCGTTCCCGATGCCTTTCACTCCCGCGCCTGCGCCGTGGCCCGGCGCTACGCCTACGTATTGCTGCAATCGCCCGTACGCCCTAGCGTCGATGCCGGGCGCGTGGGCTGGGTGTTTCATGCCCTCGATGAGCAGGCCATGCACAGGGCCGTGCAGCATTTGCTAGGGGAGCATGACTTCACATCATTTCGCGCCTCAGCCTGCCAGGCCAAGTCGCCGGTGAAGACATTGCACCGCATCGACATCACACGCCGGGCTCCGCCAGCGGGCGAGTCCACCGGTACCCACGGGTGTGTCCCCTGCTACTGGCGCTTTGAGTTCGAGGGCAATGCGTTCCTGCACCACATGATCCGCAACATCATGGGCTGCATCGTCGCCATCGGCCAGGGGCTGTATCCGCCCGAATGGATGCGCACGGTGCTGGAGGCGCGGTCGCGCGACGCGGCTGCTCCTACCTTTTCGCCCGATGGCCTGTACTTCCAGGGCCCGGTATACGGCGCGGAATGGGGCCTGCCGACGCGCACGGCTGCGTATGATTGGCTGCCATGAGCAGTCCGACCGCAGCACTGACCACCCCCGTCCACTCCACCGCGCGCACACGCATCAAGATCTGCGGCCTCACGCGCGAGCAGGACGTGGACGCGGCCGTCGCCAGCGGTGCCGACGCCGTCGGCTTCGTGCTCTATCCCGCGAGCCCGCGCGCCGTCACCCCGGAGCGCGCAGCGCAACTGGCCCGGCGGCTGCCGCCCTTTGTCACGCCAGTGCTGTTGTTCGTGAACGCCCATGCTACTGATGTGATAGCTGCCTGCGCTGATGTACCGGGCGCTACAGCGCAATTCCATGGTGACGAAACGCCCGAGGACTGCCTGCGCTCCAGCGACGGGGGCCGCATTCCCTTCCTGCGCGCCGCGCGCATTCCCCTGGGCGAAGGTGCGGCACGGTTCGACCTCGTAAAATACGCCCACGATCACTCTCACGCCCGCGCCATCCTGCTCGACGCCCATGTCGAGGGCTATGGCGGCGGTGGCAAGGCATTCAATTGGTCACTCCTTCCAACAAACGTCGACTGTCATCTCGTTTTGTCTGGTGGACTCACGCCTGCAAACGTGACCGATGGCATACGGCAAGTGCGCCCGCGTTGCCGGGCGCTGGCCGTTGATGTCAGTTCCGGCGTGGAGGCCACGGGCCCCGATGGTCTGCCCCTGAAGGGGATCAAGGACGCCGGCAAGATCGACCGCTTCATCGCCGCCGTACGCGCGGCCGATGCGGCACCAGTTCCTTATTTGTAAATGCCTGCATATACCCAACCCGATGCTTCGGGCCATTTTGGCCCCTATGGCGGCAGCTTCGTCTCCGAGACGCTGACGCACGCCATCAACGAACTGCGCGAAGCCTATGCGCGCTACCAGAACGACCCGGAGTTCCTCAAGGAATTCCACTATGAGCTTGCGCACTTCGTGGGCCGCCCCTCACCGGTTTACCACGCGGCGCGCACCAGCCGCGAGATGGGCGGCGCGCAGATCTACCTCAAGCGCGAAGACCTGAACCACACCGGCGCACACAAGATCAACAACGTGATCGGCCAGGCCATGCTCGCCAAGCGCATGGGCAAGCCGCGCATCATTGCCGAGACCGGCGCCGGCCAGCACGGCGTGGCCACCGCCACCATCTGCGCGCGCTATGGCCTGGAGTGTGTGGTGTACATGGGCGCCGAGGACGTCAAGCGCCAAAGCCCCAACGTCTACCGCATGAAGCTGCTGGGCGCCACCGTGGTGCCCGTCGAGTCGGGCAGCAAGACGCTGAAAGATGCGCTCAACGAGGCCATGCGGGACTGGGTGGCCAACGTGGACAACACCTTCTACATCATCGGCACCGTGGCAGGCCCCCACCCCTATCCCATGATGGTGCGTGACTTCCAGAGCGTGATCGGCAAGGAATGCCTCACGCAGATGCCCGCCATGCTGGCCGAACAGAAGATCGCCGCCGAGCAACCCGACGCCGTCGTGGCCTGCGTGGGCGGTGGCAGCAATGCCATGGGCATCTTCCACCCCTACATCCCGTTCGAGAAAACCCGCCTGATCGGCGTGGAAGCCGCAGGCGAAGGCCTGGACAGCGGCAAGCATTCCGCCAGCCTGCAGCGCGGCTCCAGTGGCGTGCTGCACGGCAACCGCACCTTCATCCTGCAAGATGAGAATGGCCAGATCACGGAGACGCACAGCATCAGCGCCGGCCTGGACTACCCCGGAGTGGGCCCCGAGCACGCCTGGCTGCAGGAAATCAAGCGAGCCGAGTACGTGGGCATCACCGATACGGAAGCGTTGGAAGCCTTTCACTACCTGTGCCGCACCGAGGGCATCATCCCGGCCCTGGAATCCAGCCACGCCGTGGCCTACGCGCTCAAGCTCGCCAAGACCATGACGCCCCAGCAATCCATCCTCGTGAACCTGTCCGGCCGCGGCGACAAGGACATCGGCACCGTGGCCGACCTGTCTGGCGTGGACTTCTACGACCGTCCTTCCATGCGCGGGTTGACCGTCAAGGGAGGACCCGCCGCATGAGCCGCATCGCTGACACTTTTGCAGAGCTGCAGTCCAAGGGCCGCAAGGCGCTCATCCCCTACGTCACAGCAGGCTTTCCCTTCGTCGACATCACACCGGCCCTGATGCACGGCATGGTCGAGGCCGGCGCCGATGTGATCGAACTGGGCGTGCCCTTTTCCGACCCGATGGCCGACGGCCCCGTCATCCAGAAGGCGGGCGAGAAGGCCCTGGCACTGGGCGTGGGCCTGGCCCAGGTGCTGGAGATGGTGCGCAGCTTCCGCCTGCGCAACAGCACCACGCCCGTGGTGCTGATGGGCTACGCGAATCCGGTGGAGCGCTACGAGCAACGCCACGGCAAGGGCGCCTTCGCCCGCGACGCGGGCGAAGCCGGCGTGGACGGTGTGCTGATCGTGGACTACCCGCCCGAGGAGTGCGAGCAGTTCGCCGCCGACCTGCGCGGCCACGGCATCGACCTGATCTTCCTGCTGGCGCCTACCTCCACGGCGGAACGCATGCAGCAGGTGGCTCGCGTAGCCAGCGGCTACGTCTACTACGTTTCGCTCAAGGGCGTGACCGGCTCCGGCGCGCTGGACACGGCCGCCGTCGAGGCCATGCTGCCGCGCATCCGCGAGCATGTGAAGGTCCCCGTCGGCGTGGGCTTTGGCATTCGCGATGCCGCCACCGCGCAGGCCATCGGCCGCGTGGCCGATGCGGTGGTCATCGGCAGCCGCATCATCCAGCTCATCGAAGACCAGCCCCATGAGAAAGTGGTCGGTATCACCGTGGACTTTCTGCGTGGGGTGCGCAAGGCGCTGGACGCATAATGACGGCCCTGCGCGCCGGCCACGGCCCGCGCGCAGCCGCGATCTGAACAGAGGAAACCTATGTCCTGGCTCGAAAAACTCCTGCCTTCCAAAATCCAGCAGACCGACCCTACCGAGCGTCGCCAGATGCCCGAGGGCCTGTGGATCAAGTGCCCGAGCTGCGAGAACGTGCTCTATAAGACCGATCTGGAGCACAACGAAAACGTCTGTCCCCAGTGCGGCCACCACCACCGCATCGGTGCCCGTGCGCGGCTCAACGCCTTTCTGGACGGCGAGGGACGCTATGAGATCGGCCAGGAAGTGCTGCCGGTCGACGCTCTCAAGTTCAAGGACAGCCGCAAGTATCCCGAACGCCTGAAAGAAGCCCTGGAGAACACCGGCGAAACCGACGCGCTCATCGTGATGGGCGGCGCGGTCAAGAGCATCAACGTCGTGGTGGCCTGCTTCGAATTCGATTTCATGGGCGGCTCCATGGGTTCCGTGGTGGGCGAGCGCTTCGTCCGCGGCGTGGAAACCGCCATCGAGCAGAAGGTGCCCTTCATCTGCTTCACCGCCACGGGCGGCGCACGCATGCAGGAAGGCCTGCTCAGCCTGATGCAGATGGCCAAGACCAATGCGGCCCTCACCCGTTTGGCCAAGAAAGGCCTGCCCTACATCAGCGTGCTGACCGACCCTACCATGGGTGGCGTGTCGGCCGGCTTCGCCTTCGTGGGGGATATCGTGATTGCCGAGCCCAAGGCCCTGATCGGCTTTGCCGGCCCGCGCGTGATCGAATCCACCGTGCGCGTCACGTTGCCCGAGGGTTTCCAGCGCGCGGAGTTCCTGCAGACCAAGGGCGCTGTGGACTTCATCTGCGACCGCCGCGAACTGCGCCAGACCGTGGCGCAATGCCTGTCCATGCTGCAGCGCCTGCCGGCCGACGCGGTAGCCTGAACCACGGACATCAAAAACAATAGCTGCTAGCGCTTAGTGGACGGGCGCTAGCAGCTATTTTTATTGAGAACAATGTCGCTACATCATGACGCTGGCCTGCAGATGCCCCAGCACGATCATCACGACCTGCAGCAGTATCAGCACCACCAGCGGCGACAGGTCCACCCCGCCCAATAGCGGTAGAACACGGCGCACGGGGCGCAACAACGGCTCGCACAGGCGGGTGATCACATCGCTGATGGGCGATCGCGTCTGCACCCACGAGAGCACGGCATAAACGATCAGCAAGCCCATCAATCCCGACACGGCCACGCGCGCCAGGCCAAAAAGCGCCATCCACGGCAGCCAGGCCAGTCCCATCCCCCCGCCCACCAGAAGCCACAGCAGCAGATACTGGACCAGTTGCAGCAGCAGCGCCGCCGCAAGGCAGGACAGATCCCACCGCCCCACCGACGGAACGAGCTTGCGCAGTGGCAGCACCAGCCAGTCGCTCAGGGCAAACACGAGACGGCCCACGGGATTGGCAAACGACACCCGCTGCAGCTGCATGTACAGCCGGAACAGGCAAGCCCCGGTAAGCAGGCCGCTGGCAACGTCGAGGAGAAAAGAGAGGACTTGAAACAACATAATAACTAGCAAGAGTGGCGCTCTCACCCGATGTTCGGCGCCCAGAGTGGTCTACGTGGGATGATAGCGATGCTCACGCAATGCCATCATGTCCGTTCCTCTTACGCTGACCTCCCTACCCCTGCTTCCAATTAGCTCTGTGCTATTTCCAGGTAGCGTCCTATCGCTGAGCGTCCTCAAGGCACGTTACTTGGATATGGTGCGCAAATGCCACCAGATAAATGCACCCTTCGGAGCCGTCGCCGTCGCGAGTGATCATGAGGAGTACAAGGCGAAGTCACTCCGTGAGTATGTGCACAACATCGGAACGTTAGCTGTTGTTAACCAATTGGTAGAACATCGGCCCGGGTTGCTGCATGTGCGTTGTCAAGGCATGGAGCGTTTTCGGATTCTCAATCATCAGGTGCTCCCCCATGGCCTCTGGACGGCCAATGTGGAACATCTTCCTACTGACGCGCATGTTCCAGTGCCCTACCACCTACAACGCGTAGCACAAGCTTTAGCGCGAGCAGGGGAATTGCTGTATATACGTGGATTCAATGTAACTTCTTATATCGAATTATCAACCTCTCAATTTGAGGATTGCGGTTGGGTTGCCAATCGTTGGTGCGAGCTGCTCCCTATATCTGCGGAAATCAAACAACAACTCATGCAACTGGAAAGTCCGCTGGTGCGGCTCGAATTCGTAGCTCGCATACTGGGGCGCATGGGTATCACTGCTGCATAAATCCATGTCCCGCAATCTACCTCTTCGTCTTTTGCAATGGCCCATCAACGCTAAACGCCTATTCGTCGCTGCTTTGGACGCTGTCATGGGCTTAGCCGCCATGTGGCTTGCCTTTACACTGCGTCTGGAGAATTTGCATTGGCCAGAAGGACTTCAATGGCTGGCATATGGCCTCGCCCCATTGCTGGCCTTCCCGGTTTTCGTGTATTTCGGCCTGTATCGCGCCATCTTTCGTTATACAGGTATCCGAGCCCTTATCACAACGGGTAAAGCCGTGGTGCTATACGGAGCGGTATTGTTAACCATTCTGCTGGTCGCGCAATGGGAAGGTGTTCCGCGCAGTGTAGGTGTTTTGCAGCCAGTGATTTTCCTCCTGCTCGTGGGTGCAAGCCGCGCGCTGGGCTGGCTCTGGTTAGCAGGCCAGCCGAGCGAAGCGCCACGTCGTCTGCTGATTTACGGCGCAGGCAGCGCGGGAGCACAGACCGCGGCGGGGTTAATGGGTATACGCGACTATGAATTAATTGGCTTCATAGACGATGACTCCAGCAAAGCTGGTCGCAGCATTAACGGCGTACAGGTATATCCAGCGCACAGTTTGCCAGAACTGGCACAACGCTTGAAACCTACCGATGTCTTGCTCGCCATGCCAAGCGCCCCCCGGCAGCGGCGACGCGTTATCCTGGAAACTTTGCGGGAACTGCCTCTACGTATCCGAACGCTGCCCGGTATGTCCGATCTGGCAAGCGGGCGCGTAACAATCGCAGATTTCCAGGACTTAGGTCTGGAAGACTTGATTGGCCGCGAGCCAGTGGCACCCTTACCCCATCTCCTCGGGCGCAATCTGGTGGGCCAAGTGGTTATGGTAACCGGTGCAGGCGGAAGTATTGGTAGCGAGCTGTGCCGACAGATCGTGCATGAAGTGCCAGCAAAGCTATTACTTGTAGACCACAGTGAGTATGCCCTTTATGCTATCCATCGTGAACTGCAATCACTATGTGACCAGGGCGTACATTCCTGCGAACTGGTCCCCCTGCTTGCGAACGTCACTGATGCAGGGCGTATAACGGACATTTGCCAAATACACCAGCCACAATCCATTTACCATGCTGCTGCCTATAAACATGTTCCTTTAGTGGAAGCCAATCCGGGCGAAGGCGTACTCAACAATGTATTTGGCACGCTCAATATGGTACGCGCAGCGGTCAAGCATAATGTCCAGCACTTCGTTCTCATTTCCACGGATAAGGCCGTGCGCCCAACGAATGTTATGGGCGCGAGCAAACGCATAGCCGAGTTGATACTGCAGGCCATTGCAGCGAGCGATCGCCCTCCCTTCAGCGATCAGGCAATTGGCGATACCTCTTGGCAGAGCCCCACGCGCTTTTCCATGGTTCGCTTCGGCAATGTTCTAGGCTCAAGCGGCAGCGTAATCCCGCTCTTCCGGACACAAATAGCAACGGGAGGGCCAGTCACCGTTACACATCCCCAGGTCACACGATACTTCATGACCATTCCCGAAGCAGCGCAGTTGGTAATACAGGCGGGCGCGATGGCTGGGGGAGGAGATGTGTTTGTGCTGGACATGGGGGCCCCCGTCAAAATCTTAGAGTTGGCCCAGCGCATGGTGGCATTGTCTGGCTTGACAGTATGCGACTCGCAACATCCAAATGGCGACATCGTCATTGAATTTACCGGTCTTCGACCCGGTGAAAAATTGTATGAGGAATTGCTTATCGGCGCACATCCTACGCGAACTGCACATCCACGCATTCTACAAGCAAGAGAAGATTATTTACCCTGGAGTGAATTATCCCCACTACTTTCCACCCTTGAGATTAGCGCCCAACAGGGAAACAATACAACAATACGACAAATTCTTGCCCAACTCGTTCCCGGCTATCACCTAGAAAATGAAGAAACCCGAAAGTTCAGCAGTCAAGACTCCGCGAATACAGCAGCCGACAAGCCACAACAACAAAAAACCAATTAATTAACCCAAAAAACAAATATCGCTAAGCGCGAATTACCAATATCATAACAAAATTGCACAAAATCTCACGCGCAACAAAATGCAGACAGTATCCTTAAATTCAGTTCGGCGCTCGAAATGGGCTATCGAGTGATGCATTAAAAACCTATGCGGCACGCCACAATCGCCTACGCCGGTGCTATTGTTTTTGACCGACTCCTTAGCCTAATTTTACTGCCGGTACTCACAAGAATACTAAACCAGGACGACTACGGCGCTTGGTCACAGACGGGCATAAGCGCTAGCCTAGGAATAATTATTATTCTATATGCTTTTCCGACGCTCATCATTCGCTATCATGCAACCGACACCGGCCCCACCGCACGAAAATTCGCTTTTGATCGAATAGGACTGCTGTGCATATGCTTTGGCTTATTATGGGCCCTAACAGCACTTAGCACCCCCTCCACGGTAGCGCGCATAGTTTATGGAAATGCGCAATATTCCACCCTGGTAAAAGCATTGCTGCTATGGACATTCGCTGAGGCAGCTATCGAATTTGCAATTGCTTGGTGGCGTGCACTCAGCCGCATCGGCGCAATTGCCAGCATCTTAATATTACGCAGCACGTATAGAGTAAGTTTCGCCATACTGATTGCGACCTTCAGCGGATCTCCCTTATCTGTCTGGCTGTGGCATTACAGTATAGCGCTCACCATACTAGCGATATTCATTTTGGCGCTTAGCCGGCACGCCGCATGCAGCGGTCCAGCCACAGATAGCTTACGCGTGCCGCCAACGATTCGGATGCAGTTCTTAGAGGCGTCGCCACTGGTCGCACTCACAATTCTAACCACCCTCAGCGGTTATGTTGATCGCTATCTTTTAGCCGCATGGGCCAGCATTGAGACCGTGGCGATTTATGCCGCCGCAGCCTCCATGGCAGCAGTACCCTTTATGATCCATAGCGCTTTGGGCTTCACGCTTTTCCCGATGATGTCTCGACAATGGGCATTGGGAGAGCATGCAAAGGCGGCTCAGTTAATGAAGAAAACGCTACTTTTATATTGCTTCCTCTCGGCTCCAGTAGTTCTGACTGTATCGATTTTCGGCGCACAGGTATTACCCTGGCTCACGACTCGAGACTACCAAGTTGAGCCTATAGTTTTCATCTACCTATCAATTTCAGTACTAGCACTCGGCATACAACAAATTCTCGTTTACAGCCTATTATTGGAGGGCAAAGGACTCAAAATGCTCCAACTTGCCGCCATAGCAATTTGCCTCAATCTGATTTTGGCTTTTTTATTAATACCCCAATTCGAAATGCGCGGCGCAGCTCTCGCCGCAGCACTTGCCAATGTTATCTTGGCAGCAATGACAAATCAAGCCATCCGCTCTATAATAATCTGGCGCTTTCCCCTATTTCAAATAATACGTTTTTTCATCAGTGCATGCCTTTGCGCGCTACCTCTATTTTTCTTGGCAATATTCAACCTTTTGAGCTTAATCTATGTATTGCCAATACTAATGACTGCCGGGGTAACATACCTGGCGCTAGATTGGTGGTCCGATGAATCTATGTTACGCCATTCGCTATCTTGACCATTTATGCCCACCGCACACGATTTCGATCTCCAATTTACCGTAAGTCAACGCAGTTATTTGGCGGATTTAGACTTTTACACTTGGACTCGGCATTTTTTTATCATTAAAGACCTCATAACATATGCACAGGGCGATGTTTTTGAGGCAGGCACAGGCGACGGTGTGGTACGCCGATGTATAGAGCCTTTTGTTACCAGCTACACGGTACTTGACCTTAACCCTGCGCTGAGCCCCGAGATACAAGGCGATCTTCGAGAAAACCGCCCGAATTTAAAAGCGCGCTTTGACGCCGCAGTCGCTACGGAAATTTTAGAACACCTACCATTTTCTGAGCTACCAAACTGTTTACACAATCTGCAAGACTACTTACGGCCAGGTGGTTTGCTTTTTCTCACGCTACCACATCGCAAAGGTCACATGCTGGTGTCTACGCCACGGCAACGTCTGCTTAACCTCCGCTTCCCTGTAGGTGTGACAAGTCTTAGCGAAGCATATAACCGATTCATACGTAGGCGGATTTGGATTGATCCCAATCATTGCTGGGAAATTGGCGACGGCCATATCTCTCGTTCTCAAATAAATCACCTGCTGAACACCCAGGGATGGCAGACCAAACGTTTCCAAACGCTGCCCTATTGCGATTATTGGTTACTTCAAAAAGCAAACTAACACGTGAAATCATGAAGATTTTACAAATTGCCTACTATTACCCCCCCATGGGGGGGGCAGGTGTACAGCGTGCTTTAAAATTTAGCAAATACCTCCCCATTTATGGTGTAAAACCGGTTATTCTGGCATGCGATGATCCATGCTATGTTCGCGACGACACATTCTTGCAAGAAATTCCAAGAGAAATAGATGTACACCGCATCAAATTTACCCCTTGGATGTCGAGAATGGCCACACGACGGCGATCTGATAAAAATGGGGCACCCACGTCATCTCTAACTCATTTATCCAGAATCTCTACAAGTATTCAAAAGAGATTACGAGAAATAATTCTTCTTAGCGCCCGCAGCCTCCAGATGCCCGATGACGCTGCTGCCTGGGCACACCAAGCGCTCAAAAAGGCACGGCAGATAATTCGCGAATCGGCGGAGAATGGCGAGCCGATAGAATTGATTATGAGCAGCGCCCCCCCAGTTTCCACTCATATGCTGGGCGAGCGGCTCGCACTTGAGTTTAATCTTCCTTGGATCATCGATTTTCGGGACTTGTGGACTGACAATCCATCTTATGATCTGCCTTTTTGGCGAAAAATATTAGATCGCCGCACCGAGGAACGGTGGCTCGCTCGTGCTACAGGTGTTATTACAGTTACCCCCACCTGGCACAGAATGCTAGCCTCACGGGTGCCACCAGGAGTACTTACCGCTTTCATTCCTAACGGTTATGATGAGGCGGACTTCTTAACGCAATCAACACTTGCTCAGAAA
This sequence comes from Diaphorobacter nitroreducens, assembly GCF_002214645.1. Classification (NCBI taxonomy): domain Bacteria; kingdom Pseudomonadati; phylum Pseudomonadota; class Betaproteobacteria; order Burkholderiales; family Comamonadaceae; genus Diaphorobacter; species Diaphorobacter nitroreducens. The sequence continues at coordinate 174,293 of NZ_CP016278.1, read as the reverse complement.
AATAGTGATTTTACTATTGTGCATACAGGCACATTTTATGGGCCTCGCGACCCACACGCGCTTCTTGAAGGCCTTAAACGCTATCTCACAAATCCACAAAAGCCATCACACAATCTACGTGTTCGATTGATAGGAAACATTGGCGCCCGATTCCTACATGCATTTCAAGTGTTTGAACAACAATTCCCCGGAATAGTTGAAATCATTCCTTACGTTCCGCATGCTCACGCCTTGGCAGAGCTCGATTCTGCAGATGCTTTGCTACTGGTGGTGGGTGGCAATGGACGTGGCGATGCTGTGCGCGGCTGGCTACCCGGCAAAATATTTGAGTACCTCAGGGTTGGCAAGCCCATCTTGATGTTGGGAGATCCGGATGGTGATGCAGCACATCTAATCCGACGTCACTCAAGAGGTCTCGTTATCAGAAGTGAAGATGTTGATGGGTTAACGAACGCATTCCACACATTAGCATCAAGCAGATTGAAAGACCCTGCGGAAGGAAACGAAGAAATTCAACCGGTCACGACTTTTGAGCGCCGTGAACTCTCTCGACAACTAGCTAATTTTATTCGCGAATGCCAGCAGCGCCACGTTCAAACCCACCGTCGTAAAAAATATGGATGAAATTGATCGCATTCAGCGTCGCTATCAGGAACGTGATGCTGACCAATTGCTGAGTGGCTTTTGGACCTTAGCCAATCCGGTCGCTGTACATCTTATGCAAGAGCGTGAGCGCATAACGCTGCAAGGTTTGAAGCGTACAGGTTTAAAGATAAAAGAGGCAGTCCTGCTCGATGTTGGCTGCGGACAAGGCCAAGAGTTTGCTAGTTTCTTGCGCTGGGGGGCGCGTCCAAAGAATATTTTCGGCGTGGATGTAAGTGCTCATCGAATTGAAGAAGCTCGATCGCTTGGTATTGCACAGGTCAATTTGATATCTGATACTACTTTACCATTCCCATCCGCAAGTTTTGATCTCGTCATTCAGAACGTAGTTTTTAGTTCAATCGTTGAGGATTCCACTCGTTATGCGCTTGCTACAGAAATGCTACGTGTGCTTCGTCCCGGCGGCTGGTTATTGTGGTACGACGCTGCGCGGACAAACACGCGAGATCCACATTTCCGTGACATACCTCGAGCCGAGATAGAAAAACTACTGCCTGGACTACGATGGAATTGGCATCCTCTTACTACTCACCTCGGACTGCTGCGTAGAATCAATGCCATATTTGGCGAGCGCGGCATGCGAGCGTTTGATTTGATAGGTCTCTATAAAACCCACTGGCTGGGTTGGGGACAAAAATTATGAGCCAGCGGCATATCTGCCTTCTTGGAGATGCAACCAGCCCTCATATCCAACGCTGGGCCAATGAGATGATAGGGCGTGGTTATCGTGTTTCGTTAATTACAGCGCGTCCTGATGCTACCTCTGGGGTATCTCAGAGGGTGCTCTCCCCTATACGCAGAACAACTGACTGGTTATTTCGTGTTGGCGCAGCACGGCGGTACATGCGTGAACTGACACCCGATATCGTGCACGCACACTATCTCACCTCCTACGGCTATCTCGCCGCACGCTGCGCCCGCCATCCACTTGTGATGACGGCATGGGGCAGCGATTTACTCGTTACGCCGCACACCCGTCCTTGGATGCGCTGGCTTACCAGGTGGATCCTCCGCCGCGCCGATCTGATCACGGGCGACTCCGCCAGCCTCGTCGAGGCTGCGCGGCTTTACAGTCCAAGCGCGCCGGTGCATGAGATTCACTGGGGAGTCGACCGCATGCGCTTCGCTCCAACACCATGGGAGCATAAAGAAGGTCTGCAAATCATCAGCCTGCGCGCCTGGGAACCCAACTATCACATTGGAACGTTAATCCAAGCCTTTGCGCTGTTGCGCCAAATGCTGCCAGATGCGCCTCTAGCATTGCACCTTTTGGGGGGAGGCTCGCTCGAGTCAACACTGCGTGCACAAGTTCAAACGTTGGGTCTGACGCGCAACGTGACATTCCACGGCCATCTTGATGACGCAGGCATGGCTAACGTACTGGCACGGTGCAAAGTGTCCGTCAGCATCCCTGAGAGCGATGCGACTTCTGTGGCCATGCTGGAGAGCATGGCCTGCGGCTTGGCGGTGGTGGCTACCGACTTGGATGCCAACAGGCAATGGATCTCTTCGGATCTACTCATCCCGGCCGGCAACGCAACCGCGCTTGCCGAAGTGCTGGCGCGGCTCATGAAAGATGATGTGGGCATGCAGCAGGTGGGGCTTCAGAACGCCGAGCGCATTGCACTCAGCGGCGATCGCAAAACCCAAATGGATCATATGGACCGGCTGTACCGAGGGCTCCTGCAATGACCCCTCCTACACATCGACTGATAAGTGTCATCGCCCCTTGTCGCAATGAGATCGCGTTTATTGATGATTTTTGCGACTCCGTACTGGGCCAACAACTGCCCGAGGGTTGGGGCATGGAAGTACTGATCGCTGACGGAGTGAGTGATGACGGTACGCGCGAACGCCTGTACGAACGCTGCTTACGCGACGGGCGTCTGATATACGTAAACAACCCTGGCCGCATCGTTTCAACCGGACTCAACGCTTGTATTGCCCGCGCCCAAGGCGATGTAATCACCCGGCTCGACATCCATACACAGTTCGCCCCGGATTATTTGGCGTGCTGCATTGCAACGCTGGAACGTACCGGGGCCGACAACGTGGGCGGTCCCTGGATCGCACGCGGCACTGGTCCCATGGGCAAGGCCATCGGCGCAGCCTTCCAGTGTCGCTGGGTAGTGGGCGGCGCGCGCTCGCGGGACCCCGCCTACGAAGGGACGGTCGACACCGTCTACCTGGGCTGTTGGCGGCGCGACGCCTTCTCCCGCTTCGGATTGTTTGATGAGTCACTGGTTCGCAATCAAGATGATGAACACAACTTACGCCTACGCTTGTCTGGTGGGCGCATTTGGCAAAGCGGCACGATTCGCTCGGTTTACCACCCTCGCGAATCCCTGCGTCATCTTTACGCCCAGCAGCATCAGTATGGTTACTGGCGTCCATTTGTAGTGCGTAAACACGGTCAGTTTGGTTCATTACGCCAATTAGTACCGGCATTATTCGTGGCTGCGCTTGTGCTTTGCCTACTGGTAATGCCTTGGACGAGTTGGCCTGCCACAGTGCTGCTCGCGCTTTATGGAATATATGTATCGATGGCGAGTGCCGCTGCAGCACGAGCCGCGGGTTCTTGGCGACTGTTAGCGCACCTGCCAGCTGTGATCGCGGCGTTTCACTTCGGGTACGGTTGCGGCACTTGGCTTGGCCTGTGGGATGTGTTGCACAAACGCCCTCCCGCGTCACGGTTCGCGAGAATTACACGATGAACAACCCCGAGACCCAAGCGGTGCAAGCACGCTATGCCCGACGTAGTAGAGACACGGACACTCAACGCTACAGCCTTTTCGCCAACACAGCAGCATTGCAGGAGCACCAGGAGCGTTTACGCGCAATCGTGGATCTCTGGCAGGCACATGGGTGGCGAACTCTTGCAGGGCGTCCCATAACCGAAGTGGGTTGTGGCGGCGGAGGAAATTTGTTGGATCTACTTCGCCTGGGTGCCACGCCTGAATTGCTGAGCGGAATCGAACTGCTGCCCGAACGCGCTACCGCAGCGCGTGCACTCTTGCCCAGTAAGGTTGCACTTATTCAAGGAGATGCTTGCATTACACGAGTTGAGGAAGCCAGCCAACAAGCCGTGTTGGTTTTTACGGTGTTCAGCTCGCTTCTGGATCCCTCCTATCGAAAGGAGTTAGCCCGGACCCTTTGGCGCTGGGTGGCTCCAGGGGGAGGCGTGCTGGTTTATGACTTCATTATGAACAATCCCTACAACCCGGATGTGCGCAAGGTGCCACTGGGCGAGTTGCGCACACTTTTCCCCGAAGCCACTCTGTATTCACGCCGAATCACGTTGGCTCCTCCTATCGCGCGGCGCTTGCCGGTTGGACTCATTGCACCGTTGTCTCGGCTTGCGCCGCCTTTACGCACCCACTGCTTAACCTGGGCGGTCAAACCTGCGTGAACGGAACAACGTTCTCACTCCACAAGGCACATTTTGTCCTCTGCCGCGCTTCACATCCCTGCCATTCCTATGACCGATCCCGCCGCACACTTCCTCCCCTTCGCCCGTCCTGATATCAGTGAGGCCGAAGTCTGCGCAGTTATTGACGCGCTGCGTTCTGGCTGGGTGACGACAGGGCCCAAGGCACGGGCGTTTGAAGAGGCTTTTTCCCACTTCCTTGGGGGCGCAGTTCAAGCTATTGCCGTCAACTCCGCCACGGCGGGCCTGCACTTGGCACTGGAGGCACTAGGTATTGGACCAGGAGATGAGGTGATTGCCCCAACACTGACCTTTACAGCCACGGTGGAGGTCGTGCGCTACCTCGGCGCCGATCCCGTACTAGTGGACGTGGATCCGCTGACCCTGAACATCGATCCTGCAAAAATCCGCGCAGCCGTCACCCCTCGAACCAAGGCCATCATGCCAGTGCACTATGGAGGTCTATCGTGCAATATGGACGCTATCTTGACGATTGCACGCGAGCACGGCCTGAAAGTAGTGGAGGATGCCGCGCATGCCTTGCCCACGACATACCAAGGTCAACTGGTCGGCCAACTAGCTTCCGATGTGACCGTCTTCAGCTTCTACGCCAACAAAACCATCACCACCGGCGAAGGCGGCATGGCAGTGACACGCAACCCACAGCTGGCCGACCGGATGCGTGTGATGCGGCTGCACGGCATGAGCCGCGACGCTTTCGATCGATTCACGTCCAAAACACCCGCGTGGTACTACGAAGTGGTAGCCCCAGGCTTCAAGTACAACCTGACTGATATCGCCGCCGCTTTAGGGTTGGTACAACTGCAGCGGCTGCCCCAGTTCTTGCAGCGCCGCCAACACCTCGCCACACGCTACCAAAAGCAACTAGCGGGCCTGCCCCTCGTGCTCCCCGCAGATGCTCCGGCAGGTGACGTGCATGCCTGGCACCTTTACGTGGTGCGCCTCACTTCGTCCGCGCGCATGGGGCGCGACGAACTCATCCAGGCACTGTCCGACCGGGGCATCGGCACCAGCGTGCACTACGTCCCCCTGCATCGTCATCCCTATTGGCGAGACCGCTACGGACTCTCACCGGAGCAATTTCCGCATGCCGATGCAGCCTATCAGTCCATGGTCAGCCTGCCGCTGTTTACAGCGATGCAGGACAGCGACCAGGACCGCGTGATTGCTACGCTGCACGAGCTGCTGGCTTGAGCGTGCCCATGGCCAAGCGCCTGTTCGACATTACCTTCGCCTCGCTGGCGCTCCTGTTGCTCAGTCCCTTGCTGCTGGCCATTGCGCTATGGGTGCGGTGGGATTCGCCTGGGCCGGTAATGTTTCGCCAGCAGCGCGTGGGACAGAGGGGGCGACCGTTCAACATCTACAAGTTCCGCACGATGCATGCTGATGCGCCGGTTGCCGGTCTGCAGATCACCGTAGGGCGGGATCCACGCATCACCCGCGCAGGGGCAGTGTTACGTCGCTTCAAACTGGATGAGTTGCCACAGTTCTTCAACGTCGTGTGCGGTCAGATGAGCGTGGTAGGCCCGCGCCCTGAGGTGCCACGTTATGTGGCGCTGTATCCAGTGGACCTGCGCGAGAGGTTGTTAAGCGTGCGCCCAGGCATCACCGACCTCGCCTCCATCGCGTTTCGCGACGAGGCCGCGTTGCTGGCCGCCAGCCCACAACCAGAGCGCACCTATGTCGAGCAGATCCTTCCTATCAAGTTGCAGTACGCACGCCAATACGTCCGATCTCACACGCTATGGCTAGACATTCGCATCGTTGCATGGACCATTTTGGCCATACTCGGGCACCCCGTGAGCCTGCCCCTTTCGCACGACCATTCGCCAAAACCCTAAAATTGCCTGTTTGCCCTTCCTGCCCATAACGGCGCCATGTCTGAAAATAATTCTGCCCCCTCTCCCGCCCAGGACGAAAACCAACTCATCGCCGAACGCCGTGAAAAGCTCAAGGCTCTGCGCGAGAACCAGGCCCAGGGCCAAGGCGTGGCATTTCCCAATGACTACAAGCCCCAGCACCATGCCGCAGTGCTGCAGCAGCAGTACGGCACATTGGATGGAGAAACGCTCGAAGCGCAGGCGATCACTGTGAGCGTGGCCGGCCGCATGATGCTCAAGCGCGTCATGGGCAAGGCCAGCTTCGCGACCCTGCAGGATGGATCGCTGGGTGACACCGGCGGGCGCATCCAGCTCTACGTGACACGCGACGCCATTGGCGAGGAAGCCTATTCCGACTTCAAGCGCTGGGACCTCGGTGACATCCTGGGTGCCGAAGGCACGCTGATGAAGACCAAGACCGGCGAGCTATCGGTCAAGGTGTCGCGCCTGCGCCTGCTCACCAAGAGCCTGCGCCCCATGCCCGACAAGTTCCACGGTGTAGCCGACCAGGAGGTCAAGTACCGCCAGCGCTACGTGGACCTGATGACCGACGAGGCCGCGCGCCGCCGCTTCGTCGCGCGCAGCAAGGCTGTGGGCAGCATCCGCTCTTTCATGATGGAGCACGGCTTCCTGGAAGTGGAAACGCCCATGCTGCACCCCATTCCCGGCGGCGCCAACGCCAAGCCCTTCGTCACCCACCACAATGCGTTGGAGCAGGAGATGTTCCTGCGCATCGCGCCCGAGCTGTACCTCAAGCGCCTGATCGTCGGCGGCTTCGAGCGCGTGTTCGAGATCAACCGCAACTTCCGCAACGAAGGCATCTCGGTGCGCCACAACCCCGAGTTCACGATGATGGAGTTTTATGCGGCCTACTGGAACTACCGCGATCTGATGGATTTCACCGAGGCGCTGGTGCGCGATGCCGCACTCAAGGCCACGGGCACGCTGCAGCTCACCTACGGTGGCCGCGCGGTGGATCTGGCCCAGCCCTTCCAGCGCCTCACGATCCGCGAGGCCATCTACCAGCACACCGAGGCCGGCGCACATGTGGACGATGCCGCCTGGCTCATCAGCGCGCTCAAGAAACTGGGCATGACCGAGGAGAAGGACCGCCTGTCCACCCGGACCCTCGCCAGCCTGCAGGTGCTCTACTTCGAGGAAGAGGTGGAGGACAAGCTCTGGCAGCCGACCTTCATCATGGAGCACCCGACCGAGATCAGCCCTCTGGCGCGCGCCAACGACCTGCGCCCCGAGGTGACGGAACGCTTCGAGCTCTACATCACCGGCCGCGAGTTCGGCAATGGCTTCTCGGAGCTGAACGACGCCGAAGACCAGGCCGCCCGCTTTCATGCGCAGGTGGCTGCCAAGGACGCGGGCGATGACGAGGCCATGTTCTTCGACCACGACTTCGTACGTGCGCTGGAATACGGCATGCCGCCCACAGGTGGTTGCGGCATCGGCATCGACCGGCTGATGATGCTGCTCACCGACAGCCCGAGCATCCGTGACGTGATCCTGTTCCCGGCCCTGCGGCGCGAGCACTGACCCGTGGGCATGCGTGGCCGTACGTGGCCACGCTGACATCCCGCCGCACCAGCGGCCTCCAATGCGCCACCTCATGAGCCCTCCTGCCAGCGCCAACGCATTTCCGCAGTTCCTGCTTGAGCCCTTCAGCGTGCTGCTGGTGGAGGACCAGGCGTCCGTGCGCGCCACACTGGCAGGCGAGCTGCGCCATGTGGGGGTGTCGGAGGTACTGGAGGCCGCCTCGGCCGACGCGGCGCTACAGCTGTTCAAGCTGCGGCGTCCCGACCTGGTGCTGCTGGACATACGCCTGCCTGGCGGCAACGACGGCTACTGGGTGGCCCAGCGCATGCGCGAGGCAGAACCCGGCGGCTGGACGCCCATCATCTTCCTCTCGGGGCTGGATGGCGACCTGGATGTGTGGCGCGGCATCGAAGCCGGAGGAGACGACTATCTCGTCAAGCCCGTCAAGCCTATCGTTCTGGCCGCCAAGCTGCGCGCCATGCGCCGGCTGCGCGACATGCGCAGGCGCCTCGTGGAACTGACCGAAGAGCTGCACGTGGCCAACCAGCACCTCAACGAGATGGTGGAGATGGACCCGCTCACGGGGCTGGTCAACCGCCGCGGCTTCGACCGCATCCTGCACAGCGAGATCCTCGCCGCGCGGCGCGACGGAGTGCCGCTCACGCTGATGCTGTGCGACCTGGACCATTTCAAAAGATACAACGACACCCTGGGCCATGTGCAGGGCGATGCCTGCCTGAAGGAGGTCGGCCGCGTGCTGCACGACGTCTGCATGCGACCGCGCGACGTGGCCTCGCGCTATGGCGGCGAAGAATTTGCACTGATCCTGCCCAACACGCCGCGCTCGGGCGCCATGACGTTCGCGCGCGCGCTGGGCAAGCTGTTGAAGTCCCGCGCCATCGCCCATCCGGGCTCGCCCAACGGCGAAACGCTCACGCTGTCGGGTGGCATTACCACGTGCGTGCCCGACGACGGTACCAGCGCCGAGACCATGCTCATGCGCGCCGACGAGGCCCTGTATGCCGCCAAGGCCCAGGGCCGGGACCGCTTCTTCAGCTTCGAGATGCAGATGGACACCATCGAGCAGCGGCAGATTTGAGCCGCGCCAGCGCTTGCCCACCCGTTCATTGCCCACGACATGCTGCCGCGACTGAAAACCGCCCTCCCCGTCTGGATGCACGACTGGCTCGACATCATCGTGCCCAGTGTGCAGATTGTGCTCATCGTCCTGGCCGCGCTGCTGCTGCAGCGCCTGCTGCTGCGCATCATCATGCGGGCCAGCGACCACTACCAGTTCCCGCACGAACTGCTCACACCCATCAACGCCGTGGTGCGCTGGCTCATCCTGGGCAGCGCCGGCCTGCTGGTGCTGGAGCGCCTGGGGGTGTCAGCGGCCGTGCTGTGGACGGCCTTCACCGGCTTCGCCACAGTGGGCGCGGTGGCGTTCTTCGCGGCATGGAGCGTGCTGTCCAATCTGTTTTGCGCCTTTCTGATCTTCACCGTCGGCCCGTTCCGCGTGGGAGACCACATCGAACTGCTGGACACGGCCGACAAGCCCGGCGCCCTGGGCCGCGTGATGGACATCAACTTGCTTTACACCACGCTGGAGGACGCCACCGCCCCCGAGCCTGGCACGCTGCTGCAGATTCCCAACACACTGATCTTCCAGCGCGTGGTGCGCCGCTGGCGTGCCGGCACGCCGGTGCCGGAGTCACGGCTACATCCTGCTCCGGATTCCGCCGCCTGCGCCGCCACCGCTCGCGAGCCCGCCAGCACGCCCGCGCCCAAGCCGGCGAGCTTTCCTTGATGGCCCAAGTACCTCGACGGGGTTGATGCTCATCAAAATATAGCTGTCTGCGCTTGATTGGCGGGCGCTGCAGGCCTTTTTGACATATATTCGGGCACCCCACGGCCGCACAGCGCGGTCACTGCGCCCCGGGTGACGGGCAAAACCCTATCGCCCCCGCGCATGTCAGTCCGCCGTAAGCCCCGCGGACAACGCTGCCCGTCTTTCGGCAACAGCCCTAGCAAAAACCTTCCGGCAGGGCCACCCCCGGTTACCCTGTTGCCAACACCACACATCCCGTTAATCTTTGCGGCCTACGTCTCAGGCCCCCACCGGGGCCTGTTGATTTTTCAGACCGCTTTACCCAAAGTTGAAAGAGTCCTATGAGCATTCCGTTCCGCATGCACACCGTCGTTGCCGCACTGGGTCTGGCCGGTGCCGCTTTGTTCTCCACCGCGCATGCGCAAGTCAAGATCGCCATGGTGATGCCCACCACTGGCCCGCTGACGCAGTACGGTGACATGGTCAAGGAAGGCGTGACCACGGCCGTCGAGATGGCCAACGCCGCTGGCGGCGTGGGCGGCAAGAAGATCGAGCTGGTCTCCATCGACGATGCCTGCGAACCCAAGCAAGGCCCCGTGGCCGCCAACCGTGTGGTGAATGCCAAGATCGGCTACGTGATCGGCCCGGTGTGCTCGGGTGCCTCCATCGCTGCCGCTCCCATCTACAACAACGAGGGCGTGGTCGTCATCACCCCGTCGGCCACCTCCCCGGCGCTCACCGACGGCAAGAACTACCACTTCATCTTCCGCACCATCGGCCGTGACGACCAACAGGGCCCTGCCGCTGCCAAGTTCATCGCCGAAAAGGCCAAGCCCAAGAAGGTCGCCGTGCTGCACGACAAGCAGTCCTATGGCCAGGGCATCGCCTCCTCCGTGCGTGACGACCTGAAGAAGGCCGGCATCACCGTGGCGCTGTTCGAAGGCATCAACGCCGGCGACAGCGACTACTCCGCCGTCATCACCAAGCTCAAGAGCGCTGGCGTGGACTTCGTGTACTACGGCGGCTACCACCCCGAGATGGGCCTGCTGCTGCGCCAGGCCGGCGAGCAAGGCCTGAAGGTGCGCATGATGGGCCCCGAGGGCGTGGGCAACCCCGAGGTGAACGCCATTGCGGGTAACGCCGTGGAAGGCATGCTGGTGACGCTGCCGGCCGATTTCGCTGCCAACCCCAAGAACGCTGCCGTCGTGGCCGCCTTCAAGGACAAGAAGCGCAATGCGTCCGGCGCCTTCCAGCTGACCTCGTTCGCCGCCACCCAGGCACTGCTGGACAGCATCAAGGCCGTGGGTGACAACCCTGCCAAGGTGGCCGACCACCTGCACAAGAGCACCATCGAAACGGTGCTGGGCCCCGTGTCCTGGAACAAGCAGGGCGACCTGAACAGCTTCGACTTCCAGGTCTTCCAGTGGCACAAGGACGGCAGCAAGAGCCTGGCCGCCAAGTAAACCCACCTCCCCGTCCCAAGGGTGCGTTGCGCAAGCCACGCACCCTTGGTCCATTGCATTCGGCCCCTGGAGGGGCCTTTTCCTGTTGAGGGGTGGCATGCATGTCTGATCTCATACCCCAGCTGGTACAACAGCTGTTCAATGGTCTTTCGCTGGGCGCCATCTACGCGCTGATCGCGATCGGCTACACGATGGTCTACGGCATCATCGGAATGATCAACTTCGCCCATGGCGACATCTACATGATCGGCGCCTACATCGGCCTGGTCACGCTGTCGGCCGTCGGCGTGCAGAGTGGCCTGCCGGTGTGGGCGATCATCGCCCTGATGCTGGTGGTAGCGGTGGCCATCACGGGGGTCTACGGCTTCGTGGTGGAGCAGGTGGCCTATAAGCCCCTGCGCAGCAGCCCGCGCCTGGTGGCGCTGATCTCGGCCATCGGCATGTCCATCTTCCTGCAGAACTGGGTGGCGCTGGGCCAGGGCGCGCGCGACATGGCCGTGCCCTCGCTGATCCCCGGCGCGCTGCGCTTTGACAGTGAAGGCGGCTTCGAGGTCTACGTGCCCTACTCGCGCATCCTCATCATCGCCGTGGCGGTGGTGCTGATGATTGCGCTCACGCTGTACATCCAGCACTCGCGCATGGGCCGCGCCTCGCGCGCCTGCTCGCAGGACATGCACATGGCCAACCTGCTGGGCATCGACACCAACCGCGTGATCTCGTTCACCTTCATCCTGGGCGCCATGCTGGCAGCCGTGGGCGGCGTGCTGATCGCGCTCGCCGTGGGCAAGCTCAACCCCTTCATCGGGTTCATCGCCGGCATCAAGGCGTTCACGGCGGCCGTCCTCGGGGGCATCGGCTCCATTCCCGGCGCCATGCTGGGCGGGGTGATCCTGGGCGTGGCCGAGACCTTCGCCGCCGCCTACATCTCGTCGGAGTACAAGGACATCGTGGCCTTCGGCCTGCTGGTGCTCATCCTGCTGGTGCGCCCCACGGGCCTGCTGGGCAAGCCTGAAGTGGAGAAAGTCTGATGCACGCCACCGGTTTTTCTTCCCATCTCAAGAACGCGCTGATCGCCACCTTTCTGGCGGCCATCGTGGTACTGCCCATCTTCACGCTGCACCTGGAGCGCGCGGGCACGCGCACCATCATCGTGCCCGAATGGCGCACGCTGCTGTGGGGGTGCCTCGCCGTGTTCGTGGTGCAACTGCTGCGCCCGCTGCTGGGCGCGCGGCTGCCCAAGCTGTCGCTGCCCAGCCTGCCTCAGGCGGCGCCGGGCCAGCGCAAGGTGCTGATCTTCGTGGCGCTGATGATCGCGGCATCGTGGCCGTTCTTCGCCGGCCGCAACGCGGTGGACATCGCCACGCTGGCCATGATCTACGTGATGCTGGGCCTCGGTCTGAACATCGTGGTGGGCTTCGCCGGCCTGTTGGACCTGGGCTTCGTGGGCTTCTATGCCGTGGGTGCCTACACCTATGCGCTGCTGTTTCACTGGGCCGGCTGGAGCTTCTGGGAAGCCCTTCCCCTGGCCGGCGCGGCGGCGGCGCTGTTCGGCTTCGTGCTGGGCTTTCCAGTGCTGCGCCTGCGGGGTGACTATCTGGCCATCGTGACGCTGGGCTTTGGCGAAATCATCCGGCTGCTGCTGGTCAACCTGACCGACTGGACGGGTGGGCCGGACGGCATCTCCAGCATCCCCAAGCCGTCCGTGCTGGGCCTGGAGATGACACGCTCGCCCACCGTGGAGGGCGGCACCACCTTCCACCAGTTCTTCGGGATGGAGTTCAACTCCCTGCACATGGTGATCGCCTTGTACCTGATGGCGCTGCTGCTCGCGGTGGTCACGCTGTTCATCAGCAACCGCCTGATCCGCATGCCCATCGGCCGCGCCTGGGAGGCACTGCGCGAGGACGAGATCGCCTGCCGGTCGCTGGGCCTGAACCCCATGAAGATCAAGCTCTCTGCCTTCACGCTGGGCGCCATGTTCGCGGGCTTCGGCGGCGCGTTCTTCGCGGCGCGTCAGGGCATCGTGAACCCCGAGTCGTTCACCTTCATCGAGTCTGCGCTGATCCTGGCCATCGTGGTGCTGGGCGGCATGGGCTCGCAGTTGGGCGTGATCGTGGCGGCCATCATCCTCACCGTGTTGCCCGAACTGGCACGCGAATTCTCCGAGTACCGCATGCTGATCTTCGGCCTGGTCATGATCCTGATGATGGTGTGGCGCCCGCAGGGCCTGCTGCCCATGAAACGCCACCATGTGGAGGTGCCCGCATGAGCGCCCCCCTGCTTGAGGTCAAGGACCTGTGCATGCGCTTCGGCGGCCTGCTGGCGGTGGACCATGTGGCCTTCGACGTGAAACCGCAGGAGGTGTTTGCCATCATCGGCCCCAACGGTGCGGGCAAGACCACGGTGTTCAACTGCATCAGCGGCTTCTACCAGCCCAGCAGCGGCCAGATCGCGCTGCAGGGCCAGGCCATTGCGGGCTACACCAGCCACCAGGTCGCGCGCCAGGGCGTGGTGCGCACGTTCCAGAACGTGCGCCTGTTCAAGGGCATGACGGTGCTGGAGAACCTGCTGGTGGCCCAGCACCACCATTCGCAGGCGCCGCTGCTGGCGGGCCTGTTCAATACGGCAAGCTACCGCCGGAGCGAGGCTGAGAAGATCGATCAAGCCATGCACTGGCTGGACGTCATGGGCCTGCGCGAGTTTGTGAACCGCGAGGCCGGCAACCTGGCCTACGGGCACCAGCGCCGCCTGGAGATCGCGCGCTGCATGATCACCAAGCCGCGCCTGCTCATGCTGGATGAGCCCGCCGCGGGCCTGAACCCGCAGGAGAAGAAGGATCTGCAGGCGCTGATCGACCAACTGCGCCGCCAGTACGGCGTGACGGTGCTGCTCATCGAGCACGACATGGGGCTGGTGATGGGCGTTTCCGAGCGCATCCTGGTCATGGAATACGGCAAGCCCATCGCCATGGGCACGCCCGACGCCATCCGCAACGACGAACGGGTCATCAAGGCCTATCTGGGGGAAGCGTGATGGCCCAGCCCATGCTGCAAGTAGAAAACCTGTCCACGCACTACGGCGCGATCTGCGCAGTGAATGGCGTGAGCCTGCACGTGAACCAAGGCGAAATCGTCTCGCTGATCGGCTCCAATGGCGCAGGCAAGACCTCGCTGCTCATGACCCTGTGCGGCACGCCGCGCGCCAGCGGCGGTACCGTGCGCTTCGAGGGTGAGGACATCACCCAGCAACCCACGCACCTCATCATGCGCAAGGGCATCGCCGTCTCGCCCGAGGGACGCCGCATCTTCTCGAACCTGACCGTGGTCGAGAACCTGAAGATGGGCGGCTTCTTCCAGGACGGCGCGGCCATTGAGGAGGGCATGGAACACGTGTTCAAGCTGTTTCCGCGCCTGAAGGACCGCGCAGCGCAGCGTGCCGGCACCATGTCGGGTGGCGAGCAGCAGATGCTGGCCATCGGCCGCGCGCTGATGAGCAAGCCCCGCCTGCTGCTGCTGGACGAGCCCACGCTGGGCCTGGCGCCGCTGATCATTGCGCAGATCTTCGAGATCATCCAGGCCATCCGTGCCGAGGGCGTGACCGTGTTTCTGGTGGAGCAGAACGCCAACCGCGCCCTGCAGATCGCCGACCGCGGCTATGTGCTGGAAAACGGCCGCGTGGTGCTGGAGGACACCGGCGCCGCCCTGCTCACCAATGCGGACGTGCGCAAGGCCTATCTGGGCGCTTGACGCAAAGCTGGTGCGACACGAAAGCGGCCTACAGGCCGCTTTTCTTTTGATAGCTGCTCGCGCTTACCCCATAAGGCTTGGAATCATATTGTCTTCAGATTCCACCTGAACGACAAGCGCGCCCTGCTTTGCAACGCGTGCGGTGCTGAGGCCCCCGCGTTTCCCGTGGCAAGTGCCGGGACTGCCCCACGTCGCAGCCCAAAGAATGGCCGCCGCAGTAGCGTGCCTCCTACCACGCAGGTAGGAAACCGCTGACCTGTTTCCCTGTACGCGACCATTTCAATGGACCTGCAGGCAATCCCGCCTGTCCACCTCTTTGGAGAACGACCATGGCACAGCAAGGCAACCAAACCCAGAATCAGCAACAACAACAGCAGCAAAACCAGCAAAACCAGCAAAACCAGCAGAACCAGCAGAATCAACAGCAGGGCCAACAAGGCCAGCAGGATCCGAGCCGGCAACAGAACCTGAACCAGCAGGATCAGCAGAAATTGCAGAGCCAGCAGAGCCCCAACCAAATGGGCGGCAAGCAGAACCAGCAGGATCGCTGAATGTGGTAGCCCCCGGGGTGCCTGGGCGCGGGAGCGCCCTCGGCACCTGCCGGCAGTCGCCATCGCTGCCACCTGCCGATCCGTCTAGGAATCTCCCGAACGGTTTCCCGTCCCCATCAGCGCGGCCGATCACGGCCCACCGCTCGCTTGGCACCCAGAGCACAACTCCGTGACGCCGGCTTCCTCCCTCTTCTTACCCAGCAATCCCGGCATCAAGCCATTCCACAACGCCTCAAGCGTTGCGCCGTGGCGCCTCAGGTGCAGCCACTGAAGCAGGTGTGTGGCGTATAAATCACGGCGCTCACCGTGACGCCGAGGGGTTGTCGATCGCGCCACCCACCGTAGGGGATGGCACGCCGCTCGCCTGTCCTGGAAGGTTCTGCCCAGGCGGTACGTTGAGCCGACGGGAGCGCACCACCTGGTGCGGCCGCCACAGGAACGCGATGGCGGCGAACCCGCTCCACACATGCACCAGACGGCTGAACGGGAACAGCAAAAAGATGGTCACTCCCAGGACGATGTGCACCTGGAAGGACCAGTGCAGCGCTGCGATGGCGCTCGAATCCACAGGCCGCAGCGTCACGATGCGCTGCGCCCAGTCGGCCAGGATCAGCATGGCGCTGCCGTCGGCATGCCGCAGCGATTGCGGCAGCGTGAGCAGGCCAAGGGTCAGCTGCACCCAGAGCACGACCAGCACGGCGATGTCCGTGGTGTGGCTGGTGTAGCGGATGCGCGGATCGAACACCCGGCGGTACAGCAGCATGCTCAGCCCCACGAAGCACAGCGCGCCGGCTACGCCCCCCGCAGACACGGCCAGCAGTTGCTTGGTCGAGGCGCTCATGAAGATGCCGTATACCGAATGCGGCGTGAACAGCCCCACCATGTGGCCGAAGAACAGGAACAGGATGCTGTAGTGAAACAGGTTGCTGCCCCACTTGAGCAAGCCCGAGCGCAGCATCTGCGACGAGTCGCTCTTCCAGCTGTATTGGTTCTGCTCGAAGCGGATCAGGCTCCCGATGAGGAACACCGCGAAGCAGACGTAGGGATAGACCTGGAACAGAAAGCCGTGCAGCGTGGTCATGGGTTGGCTCCTCGGGACGGGGATGGTTGCCTGCGCACGATGTGCACGGGTTGGGGGTCGCCAGGGCGCGCCTGACCCACGGTGGAGCAACCGTCAAAGGCAGGGGGTTCGCGCCAGTCTTCATCCAGCGGCGCCTCGGTGGTGATGGGAACGGCCTGGGCCTTGTGCCCGGCAAGGTCCAGCAGCGCCGCGACCACGCAGGCATAACCGCTGTGGCGTTCGCGCAGCGCCGCCAGGAGGGCATTGAGCAAATGCGCGATTTCGTCCAGGAATGCCTTGGCCCCCTGCGCGGGCTGGGTGGACGCGAATTCCAGCACCGCCGGAAGGTAGTCGGGCAGCTCGCCCTCGTTGAGCAGCAACCCAGCCTTGGCGTAGGTGTCGCCCAGGTCGACCATGGCCTGGCCGCGGTCGCGCGAGTCGCCGTGCACATGCTCGAACAGGTGCAGCGACGTGGCGCGCCCTCGGTCAAAAAGCTCCACGTAGGCGGACTCCGCATCCAGCGCGTCCATACGCAGCAGCTGCTGCACGAACGTGGCGATCTCGCCGCGGCGGCTGCGCGACAGCACACCGTCGGCCGCCAGCAGTGCACCGAACTCGGCGTAATGCCCGCGCAAGGCAGTGTCGGGGTAGGTGAGCAGCGCCGACAGCACGCGCAGCGTGATGGCGCCCGGGCGCCTGGCCGCGCGCGCAGCGGCGGTGGTGGGGTCTTCCTGAGGTGTGGGCATGCTCAGATCTCCGCCTTGATGGGAATGGTGCGGCGCTTTTCCACCCCGAACAGGCTCACGTTGCTGACGCCGTCGGAGCAGCCGTTGCCGAAGCTGAAGCCGCAGCCCCCGCGCACGTTGAAGGCGTTTTCCGCGTACTCGCGGTGCGCTGTCGGGATCACGAAGCGGTCCTCGTAGTTGGCAATTGCCATCACGTGGTACATCTCCTCGACCTCCTGCTGCGTCAGGCCGACCTGTTGCAACACGTCCAGATCCTGGCGCCGGTCGATGTGCTTGCTGCGCTGGTAGGAACGCATGGCCAGCATCCTCTCCAGCGCCCTCACCACGGGGGCGGTATCGCCGGCGGTGAGCAGGTTGGCCAGATACTGCACAGGGATGCGCAACTGGCTCACGTCCGGGATATGGCCCCCCACGCCCAACTGCCCCGCGTTCGCGGCGGCACTGATGGGGGACAGCGGCGGCACGTACCAGACCATGGGCAGCGTACGGAACTCCGGATGCAGCGGCAGGGCCACCTTCCATTGCACTGCCATCTTGTAGACGGGGCTCTTGCGCGCGGCATGCATCCAGCTGTCGGGAATGCCGTCGATCTGCGCCTGCCGGATCACGTCCGGGTCGTTGGGGTCCAGGAAGATATCCAGCTGCGCCTCGTACAGGTCGCGGTCACGCTCCACGCTGGCGGCTTCCTGGATGCGGTCGGCGTCATACAGCAGCACGCCCAGGTAGCGGATGCGACCCACGCAGGTCTCGGAGCACACCGTAGGCTGGCCCGCCTCGATGCGCGGAAAGCAGAAGATGCATTTTTCCGCCTTGCCACTCTTCCAGTTGTAGTAAATCTTCTTGTAGGGGCAGCCTGAGACGCACATGCGCCAGCCGCGGCACTTGTCCTGGTCGATCAACACGATGCCGTCTTCCTCACGCTTGTAGATCGAGCCCGAGGGGCACGACGCCACGCAGGACGGGTTCAGGCAGTGTTCGCACAGGCGCGGCAGGTACAGCATGAAGGTGTTCTCATACTCCGCGTACATCTGTTTTTGCATGTCCTCGAAGTTCTTGTCCATGCTGCGCTTGCTGAACTCGCCACCCAGGATCTCTTCCCAGTTCGGTCCCCACTCGATCTTGTCCATCTGTTGGCCCGTGATCAGGCTGCGCGCGCGTGCCGTGGGCGCGGCACGCATTTCCGGCGCGGACTGCAGGTGCGCATAGTCGAAGGTGAACGGCTCGTAGTAATCGTCGATCTGCGGCAGGTTGGGGTTGGCGAAGATGCGCATCAGCATCTTCCACTTGGCCCCCTGACGCGGCTGGATGCTGCCGTCCGCACGCCGCTCCCAGCCGCCGTTCCAGCGGTCCTGGTTCTCCCAGTCCTTGGGGTAGCCGATGCCCGGCTTACTTTCCACGTTGTTGAACCAGGCAAACTCCATGCCGGGGCGGCTGGTCCAGACGTTCTTGCAGGTGACGGAACAGGTGTGGCAGCCGATGCACTTGTCCAGATTCAGCACCATGCCGATTTGCGCGCGGATTCTCATGCGGTTTCTCCCTGGTCGAGCGTGGGCTTGATGAGCTGAGCAGCCACGGGGGTGTCCAGCCAGTCGATGCGGTTCATCTTGCGCACCACCACGAACTCGTCGCGGTTGGTGCCCACGGTGCCGTAGTAGTTGAAGGCGTAGCTGAACTGCACGTAGCCGCCGATCATGTGCGTAGGCTTGAGCACGACGCGCGTCACGGAGTTGTGGATGCCGCCGCGCATGCCCGTGATCTCGGAGCCGGGCGTGTTCACGATCTTCTCCTGCGCGTGGTACATCATGACCATGCCGGGCTTCACGCGCTGGCTCACGATGGCGCGCGCGGCAATGGCGCCGTTGAGGTTGAACAGCTCGATCCAGTCGTTGTCCGCGATGCCCACGGAGCGCGCATCCTCCTCGTTCATCCACACACAAGGGCCGCCCCGGCTCAACGTGAGCATGAGCAGGTTGTCGGTATATGTGCTGTGAATGCCCCACTTCTGGTGGGGGGTGATGAAGTTCAGCGCGATCTCGGGATTGCCGTTGGGCTTGATGCCCTGCATGCCTGCCGTGGACTTCAGGTCCACGGGCGGCCGGTAGTTGCTGAAGCCTTCGCCAAACGCCTGCATCCACGGATGGTCCAGGTAGAACTGCTGGCGACCGGTGAGGGTGCGCCACGGGATCAGCTCATGCACGTTGGTGTAGCCGGCGTTGTAGCTGACCTTTTCGCTCTCCAGCCCGCTCCAGGTGGGCGAGCTGATGATCTTGCGCGGCTGCGCCTGGATGTCGCGAAAGCGGATTTTCTCGTCCTCGCGGTGCAGGGCCAGGTGCACATGCTGGCGGCCGGTCTGCTTTTCCAGGGCAGCCCATGCCTTCACGGCCACGTGACCGTTGGTCTCGGGGGCCAGCAGCAGCACGGTCTCGCAGGCATCGACGTCGCTGTCGATGCGCGGCATGCCCCGGGTGGCGCCCTCCTCCACCACCGTGCCGTTGAGTTCGCCAAGCTGCTCCACTTCCTCCTGCATGTCCCAGGCGATGCCCTTGCTGCCATTGCCCAGCTTGCCCATGAGAGGGCCCAGAGCCGTGAAGCGCTGAAAGACATTGGGGTAGTCGCGCACAGCCACCGTGATCTGCGGCCCGGTCTTGCCGGGGACCAGCTCGCACTCACCGCGTGCCCATTCCGATACGCCAAAGGGCTGTGCCAACTCGGCCGGGGTGTCGTGCATCAGCGGCGACAGCACCACGTCGCGCTCCACGCCCAGGTGGCCCGCGCAGACTTCGCTGAATTTCTGGGCGAATCCCTTGTAAATGTCCCAATCGCTGCGCGATTGCCAGCCCGGGTCCACGGCCGTGGACAGCGGGTGGATGAAGGGGTGCATGTCGCTGGTGTTGAGGTCGTTCTTCTCGTACCAGGTGGCCGTGGGCAGCACGATGTCCGAATACAGGCAGGTCGTGCTCATGCGGAAGTCCAACGTCACCAGCAGGTCCAGCTTGCCCTCAGGCGCCTTGTCGTGCCAGACCACTTCGCTGGGTCTGGCATCCTGCGCGCCCAGGTCCTTGCCCTGCACGCCGCTGCTGGTGCCCAGCAAATGCTTGAGGAAGTACTCATGCCCCTTGCCCGAGCTGCCCAGGATGTTGGAACGCCACACGAACATGTTGCGCGGCCAGTTGTCAGGATGGTCCGGGTCCTCGCAGCTCATCCGCAAGGTGCCGTCCTGCAGCGACTGCACCACGTAGTCCTTGGGGTCCATGCCCTTGGCCGCCGCGTCCCGCGCCACTTGCAGCGGGTTGGTCTGGAGCTGCGGAGCCGATGGTAGCCAGCCCATGCGCTCGGCACGCACGTTGTAGTCGATCATGCTGCCGCCGTACTGGGACTTGTCCGCCAGCGGCGACAGCACCTCTTCGATGCCCAGCTTCTCGTAGCGCCACTGGTCGGTCTGCGCATAGAAAAAGCTGGTGCCGTTCATCTGCCGCGGCGGGCGGATCCAGTCCAGCGCGAAGGCCAGCGCCGCCCAGCCGGTGTGCGGCCGCAGCTTCTCCTGGCCCACGTAGTGCGCCCAACCGCCACCGCTCTTGCCAATGCAGCCGCACATCATGAGCATGTTGACCACACCGCGGTAGTTCATGTCGCTGTGGTACCAATGGTTCATGGCCGCACCGATGATCACCATGGACTTGCCGTGGGTCTTGTCCGCGTTCTCGGCAAACTGGCGCGCCACAGCGATCACCTGTGCGCGCGGCGTACCTGTGATTTTTCCTGCCAGGCGGGGGTGAAGGGCGTGTCGTCATCGAAGCTGCGCGCGGCCATCTCGCCCGGCAGCCCACGCGCGATGCCGTAGTGCGCCACCTGCAGGTCGAACACGCTGGCCACCTGCACGCTGCGCCCGCCCAGCGTCAGGCTTTGCACCGGCACCGTGCGCACGAGCACGTCGGGCTGCACGTTGGGCGTGAAGTGCTCCGTGGTTGCGGCCCCGAAGTACGGGAACCCCACGCGTGCCGTGGTGGCCGAGGCCGCTGGTGTGTCCTCCAGCAGCGACAGGCGCAGCGTGACATCACGGCCTTCCTGCGCCTCCTTGGCCTCCAGGTTCCACTGCCCCTGGTCCACATGCCCTTCGGGCCCCCAGCGGAACCCGATGGCACCCCGCGGCACGACAACGCGGCCGGCCTCGTCCAGCGCGACGGTCTTCCACTCCGGGTTGTTGGCCTGACCCAGCGCACCGTCGAAGTCCGACGCGCGCACATAGCGGTCGGGCACCATCACGGTCTCGCCGCTCTGCAGCACTTGCTCCTTGAGCATGACCAGCATGGGCATGTCGGTGTAGCGTCGCACGTAGTCGTCGAAGTAGCGGCTCCTCTCGCCCTGGTCGGGAAAGTAGAACTCTTTCAGGATCACATGCCCCATGGCCATGGCCACGGCGGCATCGGTACCCTGCTTGGGGTTCATCCAGATGTCGGCCAGCTTGGCGACTTCGGAGTAGTCGGGGGTGATGGCGACCGTCGTCGTGCCCTTGTAGCGCACCTCGGTGAAGAAGTGCGCATCCGGCGTGCGCGTCTGCGGCACGTTGGAGCCCCAGGCGATCAGAAAGCCCGAGTTGTACCAGTCAGCGGACTCGGGCACATCGGTCTGCTCGCCCCACACCTGCGGGCTGGCGGGCGGCAGGTCGCAGTACCAGTCGTAGAAGCTCATGCACACGCCGCCGATCAAGCTGAGGTAGCGCGAGCCCGCCGCGTAGCTGATCATTGACATGGCCGGGATGGGCGAGAAGCCGATGATGCGGTCCGGTCCGTGGCGCTTGATGGTGTACACGTTCGCCGCCGCGATGATCTCGTTCACTTCGTCCCAGGTCGAGCGGGCAAAGCCCCCCAAACCCCGCATGCGCTGGTAGTCCTGGCGAGCCTCCTCGTTGCCGACGACGAACGCCCAAGCCTCCACGGGCCGCATGGTCTGGCGGGCCGCACGCCAGGCACGCAGCAGGCGGGCACGCACCATGGGGTATTTCACGCGATTGGCGCTGTACAGATACCAGCTGTAGCTGGCGCCGCGGGCGCAGCCACGCGGCTCGTGGTTGGGCATGTCGGGGCGCGTGCGCGGGTAGTCGGTCTGCTGGGTTTCCCAGGTGACGATGCCGCCCTTGACGTAGATCTTCCAGGAACAGCTGCCCGTACAGTTCACGCCGTGGGTGGAGCGCACGATCTTGTCGTGCGCCCAGCGGTTGCGGTAGGCATCCTCCCAGGTCCGGTCCTCGCCCGTGACGTGGCCGTGGCCATCGGCAAAGAACTCGCGCGGCTGGGTGAAGTACGTCAGGCGATCGAGGAAATGGCTCATCGAAGGGCTCCTTATCGTGCGGCTCATTCGTGCCAAAGGCAGGGTGAGTGCGTTCAGGCACACCTGATTCGTGTGGACGTTCTTCCCCATCCAGCCATGCCCGCACGCTCAGGGCGTGTCGTCCGCACGAGCGTCCATGGTGTGCCGTATCCGTATTGCGGAGGAATACGGCAGAGGAAGGGTTGTGACGCTAAGCACCCACACCGGGCTCGCGCGTAGGACAGGGGCTTGAGAACTGGCGCCTGCCAATGCCACCGTGCGCATGCCGCGGTCCGGGAGGGCGTCACATGAAAGCCGGCGGCACAAGGGGCGGATACACGACGTGACGCGCTGCCGCCGTGAAGAGCGGCATGCCGAAAAATAAGCCCAGGAGGCTTGAAACTCCCACTGGATAAGCGCAATCAGCTCCTGAAACAGGAGCACTCATGCCGAAGCTCCGCCGGTGCCAGGCCCCCCGGCGAGACCGCCGCGCGCTTGTCCGGCGCCCACCATGCGGCGGACTTTACGTAAGAGCATGGGCCGCTGCGGCGGCACGCCGCCGTCAGGCCCTGACGGGGTAGCGGCTGGAGATGGCGATCCGGTTCCAGGCGTTGATGACCACCGCCAGCCATTCAACGGCGGCTATCTCCTCCTTGGACAAGACGCCTGCCGCCTGCGCGTAAACGGCATCGGGCACCTGCCCGTCCGCGACCAAGGTGACGGCCTCCACCAGTTCCAGAGCGGCGCGCTCCTTCGGGCTGAAGTAATCGGTTTCACGCCACGCGGGCAGCACCGCAATGCGGTCGCCGCTCTCCTGGCTGGCCAGCGCGTCCGTGCGTGCAGCCTGACACAGAAGGCGCACTGGTTGAGCTGGGATGCCCGCAGGCGCAGGAGGTCCGCGAACCCCGTCGCGATGCCGGCCTGTGCCGCAGCCTCGGACGCCAACCGGTCCCACTCCACCACCGCCTGATACAGCGCGGGGGCGCTCTTTCCAAGATTCACTCGTTCACGCATACGGCTCCCGATGCCTGTCCGGCAGAAAAACGGCGCCAGCGATGGGCTACCTCTGGCTGGCCCGGCGTGCCGGCCAGCCCTGATCGTCGCAGATGCGCGGCAGAACACCCGGCCGGCACGGCCATAAGACCGCATTGGCATGCAGGACAAAATGCGAATCGAATTTGCCTCTAAGCCTTGCTTATCAAGCGGGAGCAGCTCCTAAACATGAAGCACAACCGGCATATCTACTCCCCCAGGCACACGTCGATCGCCCGCGCGATGGCGATCAGTTCATGGTCCAGCGGCACCTTGCGCTGGGTGTTGGCCACCTGGGCGATGGGGACACTGGCGATGTGCCCGCCCTGTAGCGTGACCATGTGGCCGAACTGGCCATCGATCACCAGTTGCGCCGCCCGGTGACCGAAGCGCGTGGCCAGCACACGATCGAACGCGGTCGGGTCGCCCCCGCGCTGCACATGGCCCAGCACGGTGGTGCGCACCTCGCTTTGCAGGTGCGGCTGCAGCCGCTGGCGCAGCACATGGCCCACGCCACCCAGGCGGACCGGGTCGGGGCTGTGGGCCACCTGCTCGCGTACCGTGAGGCCGGCGCCGCGCTCCTTGGCGCCTTCGCCGATGCAGATGATGGTGTAGCGCTGGCGCTGCTCGCGCCGACGGCAGCGCTCGATGATGGGCTGCAGGTCGTAGTCGATCTCGGGCAGCAGGATCACGTCGGCCGCGGCGGCAATGCCGCTCTCCAGGGCCAGCCAGCCCGCATGGCGGCCCATGGTCTCGACGATCATGACGCGGTGGTGGCTGTAAGCGGTGCTCTCGATGCGGCGCAGCGCGTCGGTGGCCGTGGCCACGGCGGTGTCAAAGCCGAAACTGCGCTCGCACAGCGCGATGTCGTTGTCGATGGTCTTGGGCACGCCCACGCATTGCAGCCCGATCCGCGCCAGGCCATGGGCCAAGCTCATGGTGCCGTCGCCGCCAATGGCCACCACCACGTCCAGGCCCAGCGCGCGCACGTTGCGCTCCACCTGGGCCAGCGTCGCTTCGTCCTTCAGCGGGTTGGCGCTGTTGCTCGTGCCCAGGATGGTGCCGCCCATGTGCACGATGCCCGAGACCTGGTCCCAGGTGAGCAGCCGCGCGCGCGACGCTTCGCCCATCAGGCCCTCGAAGCCGTCTTCGATGCCCAGTACCTCGCAGTGTCCGTGGTGGATCAGCGACTTGGTGACCGCGCGGATCACCGCGTTCAGCCCCGGGCAGTCGCCCCCGCCGGTGAGTACGCCGACACGCATCGCCGCCACCCGTTTTAAGGCAGCAGGTCCAGCGCGTGCATGTACGCTGGCTGCACCATGAGGTCGTCCCACGGCTGGGGCAGTGTCTCGGGCAGCAGGGCCAGGCGGCGCGCCTCGCTCGCACCGCTGGCCTGCCAGCGGCCCGCGGCCTGCGCGGAGGCCAGGCCATCGATGAGTTCGTCCACCGCCGCGCCGCCGCCCAGGCTCTGGTTGCACAGCAGCACCAGGTCGCAGCCGGCATTGAGCGCGGCCACACCGGCGTCGGTGTAGCTGACCACCTCGCCATCGAGACGGCGCGCGCCTTCCATGCTCAGGTCGTCGCTGAAAACGGCGCCGTCAAAGCGCAGCCGTCCGCGCAGGATGTCCTGCAGCCACTTGGTGGAGAAGCCCGCCGGGCGGTTGTCCACCTTGGGGTAGATCACATGCGCGGGCATCACGCTGGTGAGCACCGTGGACAGCCACGGGTACGGGGCCGCGTCGTCGGCCAGGATCGCCGTGAGACTGCGGCGGTCCACCGGAATCTCGGTGTGCGAATCGGCCGCTACGAAGCCGTGGCCCGGGAAATGCTTGCCGCAATTGGCCATGCCGGCCTGCAGCAGGCCCTGCATGAGCGCGCGCGCCAGCATGGCGACCACGCGCGGGTCGCGGGCAAAGGCCCGGTCGCCGATCACGCCGCTGGCGCCGTAGTCCAGGTCGAGCACCGGCGTGAAGGAGAAGTCCACACCGCAGGCGCGCAGCTCGCTGCCCAGCACGTAGCCCGCCGCCGTGGCGGCGTCCATGGCGCGCAGGGCGCCGCTGCCTTCGCGGTGCTTGCTGCCCTTGCCGTCGTCCATCCACAGTTCACCGAAGGCACGCATGGGCGGGATGTGCGTGAAGCCATCGGTCTTGAAGCGCTGCACGCGACCGCCCTCGTGGTCCACGCAGATCAGCAGGTCGCCCCGCACGGCCTTGATGGCGGCGGTGAGTTCCAGCAACTGCGCGCGGTGCTCCCAGTTGCGCGCGAACAGGATCACGCCGCCCACGAGCGGGTGGGCCAAGCGCTGGCGATCGGTGGCGGTGAGCTGCGTGCCGGCCACGTCGATGATGAGGGGTGCGTGTTCTGTCATGGGTTACATGCTTTCATTTTGATAGCTACCAGCGCTTGCCACACAAGCGCTGCGGGCTGATTTGGCTTCAATCTTTCTCGACCACGCAGAAGCTGGCGGCGTAGTCGCTCTCGTCGGTCACGCTCAGGTGGCAGCGCAGGCCGCGCGCGGCAAACCAGTCCTGCAGCGCGCCGTGCAGCACGATTGTGGGCTGGCCGCTGGGCAGGTTGGCCACCTCGCAGTGCCGCCAGGTCATGGGCATGTGCAGCCCCAAGCCGATGGCCTTGCTGAACGCCTCCTTGGCAGAAAAGCGCGTGGCCAGGTAGCGCACGCCGCGCTCGGGCCAGCGTGCCGAGCGGGCGCGCCAGGTGGCCAGCTCGCCATCGGCCAGCACCTTTTCGGCGAAGCGATCGCCATGGCACGCCAGGCTGGCGCGGATGCGGCGCACGTCGCAGATGTCGGTACCGATGCCGTAGATCATGGGGTTATGAGTCAAATAGGTCTCTAGCGCTTATCCAACAAGCGCCAGCAGCTATGGTTTCAGGAGTCCCCGCTCCGTCATGCCCTGGGCGATGCAGCGCTGGTAGGCGCGCACCGTGTCGCCGTAGCCCAACTCCAGCGCATCGGCGATCAGCGCATGGCCGATGGACACCTCCAGCACGCCAGGCACGTGGGCCAGGAAGTCCGCCAGGTTGTCGCGGCTGAGGTCGTGGCCCGCGTTCACCCCCAGGCCGACATCCAGCGCAGCCTGTGCGGCAGCACGGTAGCGCTCCAGTTGCACGGCCTGCTGCGGCGTGCCCCAGGCGGCGGCGTAAGGCTCGGTGTACAGCTCCACGCGGTCGGCCCCCACGGCGCGCGCGGCGGCCATCTGCTCGGGCACGGGGTCCATGAACAGGCTCACGCGCACGCCCAACTGCCGGCATTCGGCAATCAGGGGCGCCAGGCGCTCGGCATCTTGCGGAAAGCTCCAGCCGTGGTCGCTGGTGAACTGGTCCTGGCTGTCGGGCACGAAGGTGGCCTGGTGCGGGCGCACCCGGCGGATGAACTCCATCAGGTTGTGCGTGGGGTTGCCCTCGATGTTGTACTCGGCCTGCGGCCATTGCTTGAGCAGCTCGGCCAGTTGGTACACATCGTGCGCACGGATGTGCCGCTCGTCGGGGCGCGGATGGACGGTGATGCCCTGCGCCCCCGCCTCCAGGCACAGCTGCGCGGCGCGCAGCACGCTGGGAATGCCCAGATGGCGGGTGTTGCGCACCAGCGCCACTTTGTTGACGTTCACGGAGAGGGCGGTGCGCGCATGGGAGGTGGTCATGGGATGCGAAGCGGTGGCGTGAAGCTAGGCAATATAGCAATCTGCGACGGGGGCGGGGACGACGCTGCGCAAGGCCACGGCGCGCGGCGGCGCGGGTTGCGGCCGCGCCGGGGCGCCTGCGCAACGCCGCCGGGCCACCTCAGTCCGTCTCGCGCACCGAGTAGCGCTCGCCGCCGATCACCAGGTCGCGCCAACGGGGCGGCTGGGTCTGGACGCCCTGCTCCACCCACTGCCCGGCCCGCGCGCCCTGCACATGCCGGAGGTTGCCCTGCAGACGCCCCACCGTCCGCCACCGCGCACCGTCCCGCGCGAACACTTGGCTCGCATAACCGCTGAGCAGCACCTGCTCCGCCTGCCCGTCACCGTCCAGGTCGATGCGCAGCACGGGACAGGGCGCGGCCTCGGTGCAGGTCAGCGACAGCTGGTTCCCCCGCAGCTGGGTGAGCAGGAATTCAAGCCATGCGGCATCGGGCGCCGCCTCGGCGGGAAACGGCTGCAACCGGGCGCGCAGGGTCTCGGCGGTCCAAACAGGCGCTCCACGGCCCCGCGCGTACCGGTGCGTGTCCTGCTGGGCCGCCTGGGCCTGTTCCCGGATCTGCGCGGCCTGGGGGTGGCTCTGCTCCTGCGCCAACTGCTCCAACGCCGCGCGACCGGCCCGGCCCGCGTCCCAGCGCAGGTAGCGGAAGTCGAAGGCCTGCACGTCCACGCGCTGCGCCTGCAGGCGCGCCAGCTGGCTGGCGACAGCGATGCGCGCCGGGTCCAGCACGGGCGTGCAGGTCAACAAGGCCAGCGCAACGGCCAGCCAGGCCGCTGCCACGTTCACCCGCCGCGCCAGCGCCATCCAGGGCGCACCGCGCCGCAGTGCGGCCACCGCATACCCGACGGCGTAGACCGCCATCAGGGCCACGGCCAGCGCGGCCCAGACGCGGTCCGCGCTCCAGCCATACTGCGCCACCCGCAGTCCCAGCGCATAGGCGCACAGCGCGGCATACACGGGCATTGCCAGCAGGCCGGCCGCGCAAAAGCGCTGCAGCCCGGGGCCGAAGCGCTGGCTTTCCGCCCGGCCGTCGCTCCAGGCCACGTTGAACAGAAACACCAGCCACGCCATGAGACCGAGCATGAGCGCCGTGGCGTGCCCAGTCTTCCACAGCGGCGCCAGGCCGCGCACCGGCAGCGCCACGAGGAACAGCACAGCGATCAGGCAGGCCAGCGGCAACAGCCAGCCCAGCACCTGGAGCATCGAACGCCAGAAACCCGCCAACGCCTCTTCCCGCGCCGCGTACAGCGACAGTCCCAGGCTGAACGCCATCGGGGTGGCCATGTAGACGAACGGGCGGCTGGTGAATGTGTCCATGAAGAGCGACACGCCCAGCACCTTGAACAGCCCGGCCAGCAGGAACAGCAGGGCCCAGAACAACCCCGCGAACAGGCCCGCCAACAGCAACTGGAAGGCATGGCGCCAGGCCGTGGCGAAGAGCCGGGCGTAGTCGCGCGCCCAGGTGCCGCTGGCCAGGCGTTGCTCGGCAAAAGGCAGCAGCACGAACCAGCTGCAGGACAGCAGCACCCCCAGGGCCATGGCGGCGCGGCCGCGGTTCTCACCCAACGATGCATGGCCCGCATAAGCCGCGGCAGCGGCGAACACCATGGCCAGGGCCGCCGCGTGCACCCACAGCAGGCGGCGTGCACGGTGCGCGGCCAGCAGTTGCAGGGTCGGCGGCACCACCAGCACCACGGCGTAGAGCGGCCAGAGCACAGCGGCGTTGCCCTTCGGCAGCAGCCCATGCAACGCCCACAATGCGGCGCCCTGCGCGATCGCCCAGCCAATCATCCACCCTCTTGCCCTGCCATGCTCCATGCCCTGTTCCCTCCCGTTGTCTGTGTTTCAAAAGCTGCCCTCAAACCCATCGCGGAAGCGATTCTCGCGGACTGGCCCGTCTGCACGGCACATCGGGCGCCGACAGCGCGTGCCATTGGCAAGATATGTCACGGCGCCTGGGCACGGAGCTAAGACCACGCGCCGCGTGGAAAGCCTGAGGACAACTTCTCAGAGTTTCTGCAGATCCATCATCAGCTGGCGCGTGCGCAGCAAGGGGCTGCCGCAGTGGTATTGCAGCAGCGCACGCAACTGCGTCTTGAGATCGGCCGCCACCGGCGCCTCGGCTGTCGCGATGGCCCGCAGCGTGGCGGTGTAGCGCGCGGGCTCGTCCAGCGCGCCCTGCAGGGCCAGCCACTGGCCTCCCGAAAGCGCCGCCCGGTCGGCCGGCACGGCCGGGCGCAGGCCGGCTTCCGGCACGAGCGCGTAGCGCGCCGCCGCGTGCAGCGGAGCAAGCGTGGAGGTCTCGGCATCCAGGCCCGGCAGCAGGCCGATCTCGCGCAGCAGCAGCAGCTCGAAGCTGCGCAGCACGGGCTCCAGCGCATCGCCATGTTCCCCCTCGTGGTCCACGGTTGCCAGCACGCGCACCACGCCGGCATAGGTATCGAACAGCGGCGCGTGGGTGTCCTCACGCGCCAGCAGCCGCAGGAGCAGTTCGTTGAGGTACAGGCCCGACAGCAACGCATCACCCGTCGGCATGACATGGCCACCCGCCCACTCCGCGCCCTTGAGCGCATGGATCTCAC
The DNA here is from genome assembly GCF_002214645.1 of Diaphorobacter nitroreducens. Taxonomy (NCBI): domain Bacteria; kingdom Pseudomonadati; phylum Pseudomonadota; class Betaproteobacteria; order Burkholderiales; family Comamonadaceae; genus Diaphorobacter; species Diaphorobacter nitroreducens. The sequence continues at coordinate 144,746 of NZ_CP016278.1, read as the reverse complement.
CATGCCCCTCGCCGCCCAGCGTGTAGGTCACCCGCAGCGGCTGCAGCGGCAGCAGCACGGGCCGAAAGTTGGAGGTGGGCTTCTTCGCCCCTTTGGCGACCAGCGCCACGCGGCCGTAATGGCGCGTGAACGTCTCCAGGATCAGGCTAGATTCGCTCCAGTCGTAGCTGTGGAGTACGTAGGCGGGCTCGTCGGCGATGCGGCGGGCGGCCATGAATTGCTATTTTTTTAATAGCTCCCAGCGCTTGACAGATGAGCGCTGGAGGCTGATTTGCTTGAAAATCCGTGTGCAAGCATCACCCGCGCCGCGTGACGTCGCCACTGCACCACCCGTCAGAGAGCAGCGAAACGGGCCACGCCAGAAGCCTGCGCGGAGCGAGCCTTGCCCAGCCACCGCGTCACCCCTGTGCCCGCGAAACGCAGCGCCGCGCGCAGGGGAAGACGGCACAGCCGTTCACGGGACGGTCCTATTCATAACCGAAGGAGCGCACGCGCGCTTCATCATCGGCCCAGCCGGAACGCACCTTGACCCAGACCTCCAGAAACACCTTGGCATCCATGAGCTTTTCAAGCTCCTGCCGTGCCTCGGTGCTGATGCGCTTCAGGCGTTCGCCCTTTTCGCCGATCACCATGGCCTTGTGACCGTCGCGCTCCACCACAATGGTGGCCGCGATGCGGATGAAGCGCTTGTGCTGCTTGCTCTTTTCCTCATCGAACTTGTCGATGACCACCGTAGAGGTGTAGGGCAATTCGTCGCCCGTGAAGCGGAACAGCTTCTCGCGCACGGTTTCAGAGGCGAGGAATTTCTCGCTGCGGTCGGTCAATTCGTCCTCGGCATACCACCAGGGCTGCTCGGGCAGGTACTTTTCGCAGATGCCGTACAGGCGCTCGATATCGCCCTTGTTCTTGGCCGACATGGGCACGAACTCCGCGAACGGGTGGCGGCCCTGCATGTCCCGCAGCCACGGTGCGATCTCGGCGCGGCGATGCACGGTATCGAGCTTGTTGGCGATGAGCAGCGTGGGGATGCCCGGCTTGAACAGCGACAGCACCTTGGCGTCGGCCAGCGTGAAGCTGCCGGCCTCGACCACGAAGAGAATCAGGTCCACGTCGCCAATCGCGCCCATCACGGTCTTGTTGAGCGACTTGTTGAGCGCGGTGGAATGCCGGGTCTGAAAGCCCGGCGTGTCCACGAACACGAACTGCGTGGCGCCGCGTGTGCGGATGCCCGTGATACGGTGGCGCGTGGTCTGCGCCTTGCGACTGGTGATGGAAATCTTCTGCCCCACCAGCGCATTCATCAGCGTGGACTTGCCCACATTGGGTTTGCCCACGATGGCGATCAGCCCGCAGCGCTGCCCGCTGGCCTCGGCCGGGGCATCGCCGCCGGGGCGCGCGGCCGCCAGCATGGCTTCCAGGTCATTTTGGCCGCTAGCGCCCGAATCGTCTGCGCTACCAGCTACGGTTTCAGTAGCATTCATACGTTTTTCGCTTTCAACTGGACCAGCATGGCACCGGCAGCGGCCTGCTCAGCGGCGCGGCGCGATGCGCCGCTGCCGCGCTCCACGCGCTGCAACTCGACCACCTCGCACTCCACATGGAACACCTGGTTGTGCGCGGCGCCCGTGGTGGAGACGACCCGGTACTGAGGCAGATTCATTTTGCGGCCCTGCAGCCACTCCTGCAACGCGGTCTTGGCATCCTTCGCAGCCTCCTGCAAGCGCGGACTCAATTCCACGCCCTCGAACAGGCGGTGCACCAGCCGTTCGGCGCACTCATAGCCCGCATCCAGGTACACCGCGCCGATGATCGCCTCCAATGCATCGGCCAGGATGGACGGGCGCAGCTTGCCGCCGGACTTGGCCTCGCCCTCCCCCAGGCGCAGCACCGGCGGCAACTGCAGCCGCACGGCGATCTGGTGCAGCGAGTCCTGCTTGACGAGCAGTGCACGCACGCGCGACAACTCCCCTTCGGGCAGGTCGCGCATGCGGCGAAACAGCAGGCTGGAGACCGCGAGGCTCAGCACCGAGTCGCCCAGGAATTCCAGGCGTTCGTTGTGGTCCGCGCTGAAGCTGCGGTGGGTGAGCGCGCGCTGCAGCAGCGACGCATCGGAGAACTGATGCTGCAGGCGTTGCTGCAGCGTGGAGAGACTGGCCGGTTGCACTAAGACTAGTAATTCGGGGGTTGGGTCGATTCCTGGAAGCGGTAGACCAGGAAGGCCGGTCCCGCCAGGGCAATTTCACGCGAATAGCTGAATGACACCACGATCTTCTCGTTCCGCTTGGTGATTTCCAGGTCCTTGCCGGCAATGGAATGGATGTCGTCGATTTGGGCTGCCCTGTCGAATGCCACGCGGATCTCGGGCACCGTCGAGCCGTCGCGCGCCGCCTTCGCTGCGGCCTTCTTGATCGCGAAGTATTCCAGGAAGATGGGTACGGACTGCCCGCCGATCGCGAATGCGGCCACAGCGATCAGGCCCACGAAAATCACGCCGATGAACGACAGCCCCCGCTGACGCGAACGAGTGGTGGTGCGTTGTGCTCCCATGTCTGCTTCCCTCTCTGCCAATACTGGTTAGTTGAACGGTCCGATGCGCTTGAGATTACCGAAGTTCATCCACACGAAGAAGGCCTTGCCCACGATGTTCCCGTCCGGCACGAACCCCCAGTAGCGCGAATCGAGCGAATTATCGCGGTTGTCACCCATCATGAAGTAGTGCCCTTCAGGCACCTTGCAGGTCACGCCCTCGACGCTGTAGCGGCACTGATCGCGGAATTGGTAATTGCTCGCACCCTGCACGAACGCCGGAACTTCGGGGTTGTTGAGAAGACGGTGCGGGTGTGCGCCCAGTTGCTCTTCGAACTGCTTGAAATAGCGCATCGCGTCCGGGTCGAAGAAGTCCGGTAGTGCCGTGGTGGGCACCGGCGTGCCATTCACCGTCAGGCGCTTGTTCAGGTAGGCCACCTCATCCCCTGGGATACCCACCACGCGCTTGATGTAGTCCATGTTGGGTTGCGGCGGGTAGCGGAACACCACCACGTCACCACGCTGCAGCGGATTGCCTTCAGTGATCTTGGTGTTGATCACGGGCAGGCGCAGGCCATAGGTGAACTTGTTCACCAGGATCAGGTCGCCCACGAGCAGCGTCGGGATCATCGACCCCGAGGGAATCTTGAAGGGCTCGAACAGGAACGAGCGCAGCAGAAAGACGATGGCGATCACGGGAAAGAGCCCCGCAGTCCAGTCCAGCCACCAGGGCTGCATGAGGATGCGCCCCTTGGCTTCCTGGAGGTCGTCCTGGTCCACCTTCTGAATGCCCATGCGATCCAACTCGGCGCGGCGCTGGGCCGCGGCGGCCTCCAGCGCCTGCGCGGCCTGGCGGCGCCGGGGCAGGAAGATGAAGCGCTCGGCCAGCCAGTACGCCCCGGTCACCACCGTAGCCAGGAACAGCAGCAGCGCGAAGTTGCCCTCGAGCGCGCCGAAATACCACGCGCCCACATAGCCCACGAATGCCGCGAGCACCGCGGCCGTGATGTATTGCATGACTTGCACAGCGATCAATCCTCAACCTGCAGAATCGCCAGGAAGGCCTCTTGCGGCACCTCCACCGAACCAATCTGCTTCATGCGTTTCTTGCCTGCCTTCTGCTTTTCCAGCAGCTTGCGCTTGCGGGTAATGTCGCCGCCGTAGCACTTGGCCAGCACGTTCTTGCGCAATGCCTTGATGGTCTCGCGCGCGATGATGTTGGCGCCGATGGCCGCCTGGATGGCCACGTCGAACATCTGACGCGAGATGATCTCGCGCATCTTCGCCGCCACCGCGCGGCCGCGGTATTGCGACTGGCTGCGGTGGACGATGATGGACAGCGCGTCCACCTTTTCGCCGTTGAGCAGGATGTCCACCTTGACCACGTCGGAAGGGCGGTACTCCTTGAACTCATAGTCCATCGAGGCATAGCCGCGCGAGACGCTCTTGAGCTTATCGAAGAAGTCCAGCACGATCTCGCCCAGCGGCAGTTCGTAGGTCAGCATGACCTGGCGGCCGTGGTACTGCATGTTCATCTGCACGCCGCGCTTCTGGTTGGCCAGCGTCATGACCGGGCCCACGTAGTCCTGCGGCATATACAGGTGCACGGTCACGATGGGCTCGCGGATCTCCTGAATCTTGCCCTGGTCGGGCATCTTGGACGGGTTCTCGACCATAATGACCTCGCCGTCGCCCTTGACCACCTCGTACACCACGCTGGGCGCGGTGGTGATCAGGTCCTGGTCGAATTCGCGCTCCAGGCGTTCCTGCACGATCTCCATGTGCAGCAGCCCCAGGAAGCCGCACCGGAAGCCAAAGCCCAGCGCCTGCGAAACCTCGGGTTCGAAGTGCAGCGACGCATCGTTGAGCTGCAGCTTTTCCAGGGCGTCGCGCAGCGCGTCGTATTGGTTGGCTTCCGTCGGGTACAGGCCGGCAAACACCTGGGGCTGGATTTCCTTGAAGCCCGGCAGCGCCTCCGTGGCGGGGCCCAGGTTGTTGGGCAGCTTCTTTTCCAGCGTGATGGTGTCGCCCACCTTCGCTGCCTTCAGTTCCTTGATGCCGGCGATGATGTAGCCCACCTCGCCCGCCTCCAACGCATCGCGCGACTGCTGCGCGGGCGTGAACACACCGAGGTTGTTCGCCTCGTAGGCAGCGCCGCTGGCCATCATCTTGAAGCGTTCGCCCTTCTGCAACCGGCCATCGACCACACGGACCAGCATGACGACGCCCACGTAGGAGTCAAACCAACTATCGATGATCATCGCGCGCAGCGGCGCCTCGGACTGGCCGCGCGGGGCCGGCACCTTGGCAACGATCTGCTCCAGCACGTCGTCGATGCCCATGCCTGTCTTGGCCGAAATGGCAATGGCTTCGCTTGCGTCGATGCCGATTACATCCTCGATCTCGGCCTTGGCGGTGTCTGGATCGGCCTGGGGCAGATCCATCTTGTTGAGCACGGGCAGCACTTCCACACCCAGATCCAGCGCGGTGTAGCAGTTGGCCACGGTCTGCGCCTCGACGCCCTGCGATGCATCGACCACCAGCAATGCACCCTCACACGCCGAAAGCGAGCGCGACACCTCATAAGAGAAGTCCACGTGGCCCGGCGTATCGATCAGGTTCAGGTTGTAGACCTTGCCATCACGCGCTTTGTATTGCAGTGCCGCGGTCTGCGCCTTGATGGTGATCCCGCGCTCCTTCTCGATGTCCATCGAGTCGAGCACCTGTGCTTCCATCTCCCGGTCGGCCAGTCCCCCGCAGCGTTGGATGATGCGGTCAGCAAGCGTGGACTTGCCGTGGTCAATGTGCGCAATGATCGAAAAATTTCTGATGTGGTTCATCAACGGGATACGACAAGTATTTGAACTGCAAGGCTCATGACAAGAAAAAAGGGCGCGTCAAACAAGCGACGCGCCCTGAACCAACAATCTTTGGCAACTGCGATAGTTGGAGCTTCATTGTAGGCAAAAAGGCCCCGACAAGGGGTGCGTCCTACAAGCGCCCGGGGTCGTTGCCGGGCTGCAACGAGGCACTTATCCACATCTTATTCAACCAACACATCTCAAATTGCTGAATAACAAGTGAACAAGCCATGGAAAACCTGTGCATGACTTAGCGCGTTTTCCGCATGGCGACGTTCAAGGTGGAGTTATATTGATTGGCGCCTTTGAAAGGCACTTATTCTATCAATAAGTACATAGCGCCCCGTTGATACCGACCCTGCGAAAGAGCGTCCCCCGCTACGGAATCGCAGGGCTCCTGCGAGCCTTGGCGACGCTGCCTAGCGGTTCGGGCGGATCAGTGCATATTGCGCCCATTCGCCGCGACGGAAAAGCACGTTGATGGGTTTTCCCATGTCAGCCTTCGCTAGTACCGCTTCGAAATCCTTGAGGTTACGGACTTCGGTGTTAGCCAGCGCGACGATCACATCGTCTGCCCGCAGGCCGGCACGCGCCGCCGCGTCGTTGGCAGAGACCACGCGCACCCCTCCCTTCACCTTCAGTTCCTTCGCCTGCGCAGCGGTCAGGTCGGCAACGACCAAGCCGATCTGCTGAGCCGCTGTCGAGGACTTGCCCTTGCCTTCTGCTTCGGCTGCCTTGGCTGCGACCTTTTCATCAGGCTCCACCTCGGCGATGGTGATCGACAGGTCGCGCAATGCGCCACGGCGGAACACCGTGATATGGGTCTTGGTTCCTGGCTTGGTGTTGCCCACCAAGCGGGGAAGGTCAGACACCTTCTCGACTGCCTTGCCGTCATAGCGCGTGATCACGTCGCCCGCCTCGATGCCAGCCTTCTCCGCGGGGGATCCAGTCTCCACGCCACGCACCAGCGCGCCGTCGGTTTTGCCAAGCCCGATGGACTCCGCCACATCCTTGGGAACCGAGCCAATCTGCACTCCAATGCGGCCACGGCTCACGCGACCGCTCACGCGCAGTTGCTCGCTCACGCGCATAGCCTCGTCAATGGGAATGGCGAACGAGATACCCATGAATCCGCCGGAGCGGGAGTAGATCTGGCTGTTGATGCCCACCACCTCACCCCGCATGTTGATCAGAGGGCCGCCGGAGTTACCGGGATTGATGGCCACATCCGTCTGGATGAAGGGCAGATAGTCACCCGTATCGCGCTGTTTGGCACTCACGATGCCGGCGGTCACTGTGTTTTCCAGGCCAAAGGGAGAGCCGATTGCCATGACCCATTCACCCGCTTTAAGACGGCCCACGTCACCCACCTTTACCGCGGGCAGTCCCGTGGCGTCGATCTTGACGACGGCAACGTCGGTGCGCTTGTCCGAGCCGATGATCTTGGCCTTGAACTCCCGCTTGTCGGTCAGCGTCACGATCACTTCGTCCGCCCCCTCCACCACGTGGGCGTTGGTCATGACATAGCCGTCAGGACTCAGAATGAACCCCGACCCCACGCCACGCGGCTGTTCTTCGGGCTGCGGACGCTGCGGCCCCTGCTGGCGTGGAATGTTGGGCACCGGGATACCAAAACGCCGGAAGAACTCCAGCATGTCTTCATCCATGCCCCCGATGGAGGGCCTCGCCGTCACCTTCTCGGTTGTGCGAATGTTCACCACGGACGGTCCCACCTGCTCGACCAGTTCGGTGAAGTCAGGCAGGCCACGCACCACGGCAGCAGGCTGGGCCTGTACCGAAGCGGGCGCCGCCACCAAGCCTGCGCCGCCCATTGTCAAGGCGATGGCCATAGCGCAGGGCCACCATGCGCGCTTTGCACGGAGTTTCGTCATCATCAGCCTTTCTTTTCCAGACAACCCGCAACAGCGGGAATAGCGGTTTGTGGGAAAGCGGCGCGCATTGGTTCCCGTACACCGGGAACGGCGCGCATCACTCGCCCTTGCGTTGGACGGACTCGATGAACCGCTGGAGCGTGCGGGCGGGAACTTCCCCCACAGCGGTCACCCAGGCGGTTTTATGCACCTGCCGGCCCACCACTTGTGTGGCGCCCATGCTGGCACTGCGCACAGATGCAGCATGGCGTGCGGCATCGAACGGCTCCACAAAGACGGAAAGCGTGGCCAAGCCGTCTGAGTAAATGCACTGCAATAGCGGGCCAGACGCCATGGCCATCACGTCTTTGCGATAGCAGCCCTGGGAGACGAATCCGGTCACCGCCTTGCCCATGGTCCAGCCTTGCGCTTCGGCCGTCGTCCGCTGAAGAGGGACCTTCACGAGACGATACCCCTGCAAGTCCTCCATCATCTGTTCGATGCTCGACAGATCCGCCGGGACATCCAGATTCAGTTCCGAAAATGCCGCCTGCTCCAGGAGCCGACCTTCGCCGTCCAAGGTCTGCATCTTGACAACCAGTCCAGACACACGATCCACCCAGATTTGGTAGCCGAATCGCCAGGCGTCACGGGGCTGGAATAAAAGCCGATCGGCATCCCTCCCGGCCACGCGCTCCTGCCCGAGGGCTCGCAGTGCGTAATGCTGCGAAGGATGGACACCCTTGGCATCGGCAACACGCGGAAAAGCACCGGGCACGTCGCGCAATTCGCTGCGTACCACACGGGCATGCGGAAGGAAGGTGCGGACCTCCTCTTCGCGCCGGAAGACCACCCGTGGTGTTCCGCTCAGCGCCTCGACCCGCTCAATCTGCCGCGCACCCTCGCAGGCATGCCAGATCCGGGAACTGACCATGGCCCCATTGGAAGAAAGAACCACGAACGTGCCGCGGTAGCTGCGAAACAGCGAAGCATGGTGCATGCGCGCAACCCACTCCGCCACGTCGCGTGGTTCGCCAGGGGTCGTTGGTGCGGGGCCTGACATGCAGTTCGCTGCAGCCACGCCACAGAGCATCAAACCGCCACACACCAACCACCATGACCGCAACCTGCGGCAGCACTGCATTACTCGCCACCGAATCACGCGCCTGGACTCCCTAGCCTAGACATTCCAACGATGAGCCCGACCCTTTAGCGCGCAGGCGCTTCAAACGTGGCGTTCCGCAGGAAGCCTGCCGGCATCTGCAGTGCAGTCGTGCTGCCAAACTGCTTGTGCGCCGCGAGCAACTCATCCAGACGCGGATCACGCAACATGACCTGTTGCCCATCAGGGCCGGCGGCTGTGGCCAGCAGAGCGGGCGCCGTGGCCGTCATGGCTGGCTGGGCCGCCGCCAACTGCGCGCCTGCCGCGCGGCCGTCACCTTCGGCGCCCAGATAAACACTCCATCCAACAGCCGCGACTGCGGCAAACGACGCGAACCCTGCCGCCACCTTCCAGCGGAACACTTCGGCGTTGACTGCGTTGTCTTTCGTCCGCCCCGCCTTCATAGAGGCCACGTGACCTACCTCCACGGCCGCCAAACGGGGCGCCGGTTCGCGCGCCAGTTGCGTGCGCAGGCGGTCTACGAGTTCAAGGTCTCCCATACCCGCTGCTTCAGAACTGCGCAGGGTGTCACCTATCAAATGGTAGAGCTGCCACGTCGCCCGCCCCTCGGCGTTCGCGGCATAGGTGAGCGCGTGCGCAAATTCTTCGCCCTGCAACTCCCCATCGGCCAAAGCCGACAGCTGTTCTCGCATCATCATGTCGTCGTTCATGGTGTTTACTCGCCAAACCGCGCCATTGCCATTCACACGCCTACCACCGCTTGCCGGAGCGCTTCTCCAGCAAAGGCTTGACCCGCGCGGAAATTGCCTCGCGCGCACGGAAGATCCGCGAGCGCACCGTACCGATGGGGCATTCCATGGCTACGGCAATTTCCTCGTAACTCAACCCCTCGATCTCCCGCAGAGTCACGGCCTGCCGCAAATCCTCGGGCAGTGCCTCCATGGCCGCATTGACAGCGGCAGCGATTTCCTGGGCCGCCAACACGGTTTCGGGGGTTTCGTCGCTGATTAGTTCACGATCCAGGAAGGAAGTTTCATCTTCGGACTCGCTGCTGCCGCGAAGAGCGCTCTCCGTGACAACCGGATTGCGTTTCATGTCTACCAGCGCCTTCTTGGCGGTGTTCACGGCGATGCGGTAGAGCCAGGTATAGAACTGCGCCTCTCCACGGAACTGGTGCAAGGCTCGGTAGGCGCGCAAAAAGGTTTCCTGCGTGATGTCGGCCACCAGATCGGTATCGCGCACCATACGCCCCACCAGGCGCTCGATGCGCCGCTGGTATTTGATGACCAGAAGTTCATAGGCGCGCTGGTCCCCCGCGACGGTGCGCTCGACCAATCGCAGATCACTGTCGGCGGGCTCTTGGGGCGCGGGCGATGGGGTCGTCATGTCTTGTGGGATGCTCCGCCACCCTGCGGGGGTGGCATTCCGTCGGTTGTCTGCTTCGCGGGCGCGCCAGCGAGGGGGCCGCCACGGGCGCGCGAATATACCGCACGCCGCAGAGCCGGCCATTGGAGAGGGTCGCTCCTGCATTCCATCCACAGCCATTGCCGTGTGTGGGATGCCCCTTGCACGGAAAGCGTCAGGATGGTCTGTAAGTCAAGATACACCGCGGGTGACTGATCCACGGGCACACGTATGCCCGTTCGCCCAGTCTCCAACCACCACAGGCTGCCATCCCACACCAAAAAGCCTTCCGGCAGGCGGTGCCAGAAGCGCCAGGCCGCCGCCGTACCCAACACCCAGGCCACAGCACCAACCCAGGCGCGCATGGCCAGGTCGGGCTGACGTCCATGGGATAGCAACCAGACCGATAGACAGGCCATGCCGGCCAGCGCCAACAAGAAAAGGGTGCGGGCCACCACGAGCGAGCGGCCATAGGGGTAGCGAATGGCGGGAGCGTGCAAGGACTCACGCATGGTGGACGTTAGCCAAACACTGGGGAGGACGAGCCCGCACGATGATCCAGAGACTCGCGGACGCGCCGGCCGCCGCGCCAGGCCCGATCAATCAGACGCGCCGAAACACCAGCGTTCCGTTGGTGCCACCAAAGCCAAAATTGTTCTTGACTGCGATGTCGATCTTCATGTCCCGCGCCGTGTTGGCACAGTAGTCCAGATCGCACTCCGGATCCTGCTCGAAGATATTCGTGGTAGGAGGCACCTTCTGCTGGTGCAAAGCGAGTACGGTGAACACACTCTCAATGCCTCCCGCTCCACCAAGCAAATGCCCGGTCATCGATTTGGTCGAACTCACCACCATCTTCTTGGCATGGTCACCCAGTGCCGCCTTGATGGCATTGGTTTCGTTGAGATCCCCCAGCGGCGTGGACGTGCCGTGCGCATTGAGGTAATCCACCTCGTCGACATTCACGCCGGCATTGCGCAGTGCGGCAACCATGGCACGCCGCGGGCCATCCATATTGGGTGCCGTCATGTGCCCGGCGTCGGCGCTCATGCCATAGCCCAACACCTCGGCGTAGATGCGCGCGCCACGCGCCTTGGCGTGTTCGTACTCCTCCAGCACCAGAACCCCCGCACCCTCCCCGAGAACGAAGCCATCGCGGTCCTTTTCCCAGGGGCGTGACGCCGTCTGCGGATCATCGTTGCGCGTGGACAGGGCACGCATGGCTGCGAAGCCGCCCACACCCAGGGGCGAGACGGTGGACTCCGTACCGCCAGCGACGATCACATCGGCGTCCCCGTATTCGATCTTGCGGGCCGCTTCGCCGATGCAGTGCAGGCCCGTGGTGCAGGCTGTGACCACCGACAGGTTCGGTCCCTTGAAGCCGAAGCGCATCGACACCTGGCCAGCCACCATGTTGATGATGGATGCAGGGACGAAAAACGGCGTGATGCGGCGCGGCCCCCGGTTGGTCAACTCCGCATGCGTGTTCTCGATCAGCGGCAGTCCGCCGATACCGGAGCCAATGATGCAGCCGATGCGGGTCGCCAATTCATCGTCCAGCGCCTCGCCCGTGGGCAGACCAGCGTCGCGCACTGCCTCTTCGGCTGCCGCGATACCGTAATGGATGAACGTATCCATCGTGCGCGCATCTTTGGCACTGATGAAGGAGTCCAGGTCAAAACCCTTGACCTCGCCAGCTATCTTGCAGGCAAAGTTCGTCGTATCGAACTTGGTGATGAGGTCTATGCCGGATTTCCCGGCGAGGATGTTGGCCCAGGCATCGGCCACCGTATTGCCAACGGGGGTGATGCAACCCAGGCCGGTCACGACAACGCGACGACGGCTCATGCGCTAAACCTTTTGCTGATGGGATGCCGCGCCCCAGGGAGTGCGGGGCGGCAGCGACTTAGGCCTTCTGGTGGGTATTGGCGTAGTCGATGGCGTTTTGCACCGTCGTGATCTTCTCTGCGTCTTCGTCAGGGATCTCGATGCCGAACTCGTCTTCCAGCGCCATCACCAGTTCCACCGTGTCCAGCGAGTCGGCACCCAGATCTGCCACGAAGGCTTTTTCGTTGGTGACTTGGGACTCTTCCACGCCGAGTTGTTCGGCAATGATTTTTTTGACACGTGCTTCGATATCGCTCATGGTTTCCCTCAGGGGGTTGTGAATGAATCCGCGATTCTAGCCGCTCCGGGTAAAGCCCCGTAGCAGCCCGCCGTACGGACAAAACGGCGTCAACTGACTTTAATTACATGTACATGCCGCCATTGACATGCAACTCCTGTCCCGTCACATAACCTGCACCAGCCGATGCAAGGTAAGCCACGGCATGGGCGATGTCACTGGGCTGCCCCAATTCGCCCATGGCGATCTGGGATTTCAGCGCTTTTTTCTGCTCTTCCGGCAGATCGGCAGTCATGTCGGTAGCAATGAAACCCGGAGCCACGCAGTTCACCGTGATACCGCGGCTGCCCAGTTCACGCGCCAACGCGCGGGTCATACCTGCCACACCAGCCTTCGCGGCCGCGTAGTTGGCCTGTCCGGGGTTGCCCGATGCGCCCACCACGCTGGTGATACTGATGATGCGCCCAAAGCGCTGTTTCATCATGGGCCGAATAGCCGCACGGCTGACGCGGAAAACGGCCTTGAGATTGGTGTCAAGCACGGCATCCCAGTCGTCGTCCTTCATGCGCATGGCCAGCGTGTCACGCGTGATGCCCGCGTTGTTCACCAGCACATGCAGGCCTCCATGCTCCTTGACGATGGCATCCACCAGCGTGTCCACGGCTGCGCCGTCGGTCACGTTCAACCTGACGCCCTTGCCGCCGTAGGCCGCCAGGGCCTGGCCGATGCGCTGCGCGCCTTCATCCGTGGTGGCCGTACCAATCACGCGCAAGCCCCGCTGGGCGAGCTCGGCGGCAATGGCGGCTCCGATGCCGCGGGTGGCGCCGGTAACCAGCGCAATCTGGGGAGAGGCGGATTCACTCATGCCAGCAGTTCCTTGGTTTCGGCCAGCGTGGCCGGGTCAAACAGTGAGGCGCCAACCAGTTCGGGGTCGATGCGCTTGGTCATCCCGGCCAGCACCTTGCCGGGCCCACATTCGATCACATGCGTCACGCCACGCGCCCTCAGCGCCTGCACACACTCCACCCAGCGCACCGGGCCGAAGGCCTGCCGATAGAGTGCATCGCGGATGGCATCTGCGTCTTGCTGCACCGCGACGTCCACATTGTTGACCACGGGAATGCGCGGAGCGCCCAATTCCAGTGCAGTGAGCGCGGCACGCAGTTTTTCTGCGGCGGGCTTCATCAGGCTGGAGTGGAAGGGCGCCGACACCGGCAACGGCAGTGCGCGCTTGGCGCCCGCTGCCTTGAGCACTTCGCAGGCTTTCTCAACACCCGCCTTGGTGCCCGCAATCACGGTCTGAGCGGGATCGTTGAAATTCACGGCTTCCACCACATCGGTGGATCCAGCACCAAAGCTGGCCATAGCCTCGGCGCAACCGGCGATCACCTTGGCTGACTCCAGTCCGAGGATGGCCGCCATGGCGCCAACCCCCACAGGCACGGCCTCCTGCATGGCGGCGGCACGCAGGCGCACCAGCGGAGCTGCCTGGGCCAGACTCAAAACACCCGAGGCCACCAACGCGGAGTATTCGCCCAGGGAGTGCCCGGCCACGGCAACCGGCAGTGCCCCGCCCTCAGCGCACCACACGCGCCAAGCCGCAATCCCGGCCACCAGCATCACCGGCTGGGTGTTGGTGGTAAGGGCCAGCGCCTCCTTGGGCCCCGCATGAATCAACGCACCGACGTCTTCGCCGAGCGCCTCTGAAGCCTCGCGCAGCGTCTCGGCCACCACGGGATGGTCACCCCAAGCGTCCAGCATGCCCACCGACTGCGAGCCTTGGCCGGGGAACACAAATGCAAAAGTTTTCGACATGGTCAAACAGTTCAAGACAAAAAGCGGCTCCAGCGCTTGCACAGCAATCGTCGGCAGCTACATTTTCAGGAGCACCGCACCCCAGGTGAAGCCGCCGCCCACCCCTTCCAGCAGCACCGTCTGGCCCGGCTGGACCTGGCCATTGCGCACGCCATGGTCCAGTGCCAAGGGAATGGAGGCGGCCGACGTATTGCCGTGCTGATCCACCGTGACCACCACCTTGTCCATGGACAGCTTCAGCTTACGCGCCGTGCTCTGCATGATGCGAATGTTGGCCTGGTGGGGAATCAGCCAGTCGATATCGGCGTCGGTCATGCCCGCCTTGTCCAGCGTGGCGCGCGCCGCTTTCTCCAGCACGCCGACGGCCAGCTTGAAGACGGCCTGGCCATCCATCTTGAGCAAAGGGTCGCCCAGAATCTGGCCGCCGTAGACGTTGCCCGGCACGCAGAGGATGCCGACATGGCTGCCATCGGCATGCAGGTCGCTCGCAAGGATGCCGGGCGCTTCCGAGGCCTCCAGCACCACTGCGCCGGCGCCGTCGCCGAACAGCACACAGGTGGTGCGGTCGTTGAAATCCAGAATGCGGCTGAAGACCTCGGACCCCACGACCAGCGCGCGGCGCGCTCCCCCGGAGCGGATCATGGCATCGGCCACCGTGAGTGCATAGACGAAGCCGCTGCACACGGCCTGCACGTCGAAGGCGGGGCAGCCATTGGCACCCAGCTTGTTTTGCAGAATGCAGGCGGTGGAGGGAAACACCATGTCCGGTGTGGACGTGGCGACGATGATCAGGTCAAGATCTTGCGCCTGGCAACCAGCGGCCTCCAGCGCGCGGCGCGATGCCTCCAACGCCAGGTCGCTGCTGGTGACGTCCCGGTCGGCGAAATGGCGTGCGCGGATGCCCGTGCGCTCCACGATCCATTCATCGGAGGTCTCGATGCCCTGCTGCGCCAGTTGGGCCACCAGGTCATCATTGGTTACCCGGTGCGGCGGCAAATAGCTGCCGGTGCCGGTAATGCGTGAATAGCGTGTCATTGGGGGAGGCACGGCCGGTCAGGAAGCGGGCTGGGCGTCTGCGGCTGCCAGCAAAGGCGCCGCATGCGCAACCCGCGCGCGGACGCGGTCGAGCAGGTTGTTGCGGGCCGCATCATACGCCCGGATCAAAGCCTGCTCGAAAGCCAGCGCGTCGGCCGAACCGTGGCTCTTGAACACGAGCCCCCGCAGTCCGAGCAGGGCGGCACCGTTGTAACGTCGGTGATCCATGCGCCTCATGATGGCAGATAACACCGGATAAGCGACAATGGCAGCCATTTTTGTGAAAATGTTGCGCGAAAACTCCTGTTTGAGCGCTCCCGCAATCATCGATGCCACGCCCTCACTGGCCTTGAGTGCCACATTGCCAACGAAACCGTCACACACCACGATGTCCACAGTGCCCTTGAAGATGTCGTTGCCTTCCACATTACCGTGAAAGTTCAGGTCGCCGGATTTGGCCGCAGAACGCAGCAGTTCCCCGGCTTTTTTGATGACATCGTTGCCCTTGATGACCTCTTCGCCAATGTTCAGCAATCCTACGAGCGGTTCATCGCTGTCCTGCAGCACCGACACCAACGCAGATCCCATGACAGCGAATTGCAGCAAATGCTCGGCCGTGCAATCGACATTCGCCCCCAGGTCCAGCACGGTAGTGGCACCGCCTTGTGCATTGGGCATCTGGGTGGCGATGGCGGGGCGGTCGATGCCGTCCAGCGTCTTGAGCAGATAGCGCGCGATGGCCATCAGCGCGCCAGTGTTACCGGCGGAGATGGCCGCATGCGCCACGCCATCCTTGACTTGCTGGATGGCCACGCGCATGGAGGAGTCCTTCTTGCGACGCAGCGCGACCTCCACCGCATCGTCCATCGTGACCACCTCCGACGCCACGACATGCGTCACGCGCTCGTGTACCAGACCCTGCAGGCTGTCCTGCCCACCCACTAGGATCAGGCGTGCGTCAGGGTGATGCTCCAGGAACTGTCGGCACGCGGGAAGCGTGACGCCGGGGCCATGATCGCCCCCCATGCAGTCAACAGCCAGTGTGATCATCGGCAAATCGTCAAGCCGTCAGGCGGCCGTTAAATAAAAGGGCCATTTTGGCGCATGCCAAAACGACAAAGGCCCGCGCTACCTTCTTCGTAGCAGCGGGCCCGGAGGGTGCGCAGCCTGGATCAGGCTTCGGATTTGTTCTTCAGTACCTGGCGGCCGCGGTAGAAGCCGTTGGGGCTGATGTGGTGGCGCATGTGGGTTTCGCCGGTCGTGGGCTCCACGGCGATGCCAGGCACCGTCAGGGCGTTGTGCGAACGGTGCATGCCGCGCTTGGAGGGAGACTTCTTGTTTTGCTGAACAGCCATGATCGGCTCCTAGGGTCTTGAAAGGGTTGGTGAAAAACGCGATCAGCCCATTGAAGACACGAGGGGATTCGCGCGAAGCCCTCGATTATATCTCAAATGTTTTTTGATCGAAACCGCCGAACGGGCCGTTTCTCAGGCGTCCGGATTGTCCTTGCGAAGCCCAGCCAGGGCTGCGAACGGATTGGGCTTGTCGGCACTGGCCTGCTCGAAGTCCTCGTCGCTGGAGGCCAGCGTGACATCTGTCGGGCATTCCTCATGGCGCGGCACCACCGGCAGGGCCATGAGCAGTTCGTCTTCGATCAGCTCGCGCAGATCGAACTCGCGGCTCAATGCCAGCAGATCCTCATCGCTGTCGCCATCCAGTGCCTCGGCGGTGGCTTCATCGGCCACGAAGCGGAATTCGCGCTCCACCTCCAGGGGCACGTCCACGAAATGGAGGCAGCGCTGGCAGGTCATCGGCAAGGTGGCGCTGGCTTTCAGACGCAGCCAGACCTGGCCGCCCACGCCGTGCGTGGTGCGCACTTCGCCGTCCGCCGCCCAATCCACGCGCAGATCCGGGTGCAGCCCCTGCGCCTCCTCGGCCAGACGCTTGTATTTGAGCAGCGTGTCATGACCGGACAGGTGAGCGCCGGCCTGTGCAAAAGCCTTGACGTCCAGCCGGTCGGGGGAGTGTTCCTTGGTCATGCTGGGCAGTGTAAGAGAATCCAGTCATGCCGGATTTCTCCCCCCTGCCCCGCTCCCTGGTATTGGGATCGACCTCGCGCTACCGGCGCGAACTCCTGGCCCGACTGGGCCTGCCCTTCGACGTGGCTGCCCCCGCGGTGGACGAGACACCGCGGCCGGACGAAGCCCCGCGCGCGCTGGCACTGCGCCTGGCGCTGGCCAAGGCGCGCGCCGTAGCCGGCCTGCATCCGCAGGCCATCGTGATCGGCTCCGACCAAGTGGCAGACCTGGACGGCGAGCCGCTGGGCAAGCCCGGCAACCACGAACGCGCCACCGCCCAGTTGCGCCGCATGCGTGACAAGACCGTGGTGTTCCACACCGCCGTGGCGGTGGTCTGCCAGGACTGCGGCTTCGAGCAGGTGGACCTGGCGCCGGTGCGGGTGCGCTTTCGTGACCTTTCGGACGACGAGATCGAGCGCTATCTGCGCGCCGAGCAGCCGTACGATTGCGCCGGAAGCGCCAAGAGCGAGGGCCTGGGCATCGCGTTACTCGACGCGATCGACAGCGACGACCCCACCGCCCTGATCGGGCTGCCCTTGATACGCACCTGCCGCATGCTGCGCGCCGCAGGGCTGGTGCTGCCATGAGCGAAAGCACTGCAACGGTTGGCCCGACCCCGGGTCGGGGCATCCTGTACCTGGTGCCAGCGCCGCTGGACTTCGGCTGCGAGAGTCAGGCACCCCTGACCGAAGCCCTACCGGAGGGCACGTTGCGCCAGGCCGCACGCCTCACCCATTGGATTTGCGAGAACGCCAAGAGCTGCCGCGCCTACCTCAAGCGTGTGGACGCGCTGCACCCGCTGGGGGCGCCGCTGCAGACGCAGCAGATCACCGAACTGCCGCGCGAAGTGCACAAGAAGGGCGACCACGGCGCCCGGGGCCATGCATCGTTCGACGCACGTCCGCTGCTGGCGCCGGCATTGGCAGGGCACGACATGGGCCTGGTCAGCGAGGCGGGCATGCCCGCCGTCGCCGACCCCGGCAGCTCCGTGGTGCGCGCGGCGCATGACCTGGGGCTGCGCGTGGTACCGCTGGTGGGACCGGTGTCGCTATTGCTGGCACTGGCAGCCAGCGGACTCAACGGCCAGAACTTCGCCTTCGTGGGCTATCTGCCGCAGGACGCAGGCGAGCGCACCAAACGCCTGCGCGAGCTGGAAACTCTGGCCCACAAGCAGGGCCAGACACAGCTTTTCATCGAGACGCCTTACCGCAACGCCGCACTGTGGCAGGCGCTGCTGCAGGGGCTGCAGCCGCAGACCCGGCTGGCGCGCGCAAGCGGCCTGACGCTGGCCGATGCGCAAGTTGCCAGCCACACGGTGCGCGAATGGCGCCAACACACCGCCGGCACGCCGGACAACCGTGTACCCACGGTCTTCGCCATCGGTGCGTAGGCCGCACGTACGGCCCCAGTTGATTCAAAAATAATAGCTTGCAGCGCTTGATAGATAAGCGCTGGAGCCTGATTTAACCCAATATCAACGCAGCTGCGGCAGCTGCAGCGCAGCCAGGCCCTTCACGGCGCCCATGCCTACCGCGGCGCCAAACTTCTTGGCCAGGCGCTCGGCCACGTTGTCACGGCGGGTGTAGTCGATCACGTCCTCGGCCTTGACCACCTCGCGCGCCACGTAGTCCAGGTTGCCCAGTTGGTCGGCCAGTCCCATCTCCACCGCCTGCTGGCCCGTCCAGAACAGGCCGCTGAAGGTTTCGGGCGTGACCTTGAGCCGGTCGCCCCGCCCCTGCTTCACCACGCCGATGAACTGCTGGTGGATCTGGTCGAGCATGGCCTGGGCGTATGCGCGCTGGGTTTCGGTCTGGGGGCTGAACGGATCGAGAAACCCCTTGTTCTCACCGGCGGTGAGCAGGCGGCGTTCCACCCCCAGCTTTTCCATGGCGCCGGTGAAGCCGAAGCCGTCCATCAGCACGCCGATGCTGCCCACGATGCTGGCCTTGTCCACGAAGATGACGTCCGCCGCCGCGGCGATGTAGTAGGCCGCCGAGGCACAGGTTTCCTCGACCACGGCATAGACGGGCTTGTTGTACTTGGCCTTCAGCCGCACGATCTCGTCGTTGATGATGCCCGCCTGCACCGGACTGCCGCCCGGCGAGTTGATGAGCAGCACCACGGCCTGCGAACCCGCATCCTCGAATGCGCTGCGCATGGCGGCTACGACAAATTCGGCGCTGGCCTCGGCGCCCGCGGCGATCTCGCCCTTCACGTCCACCACGGCCGTATGCGGCGTGCTCTTGCTGGTTGCGGTCATTTCGCGCGAAAGCGCGGCCCAGATCACCGCGCCCGCCAACAGGACCCACGCCAGGCGCCAGAAGTTGCGCCAGCGGCGCGCCGCGCGCTGCTCGGCCAGGGTGCCGAGCACCAGCTTCTCCAGCGTCTCGCGCTCCCAGCCGGGGGCGGCTGCGGCCTTGCTCGCTTCATTTTTTGTAGCTTGTTGCGCCCACAGGTCGGGCGCTGCGGGCGGATTTCCCTCGAATCCCGTGGGTTCGGTGCGGGTGGGATCGGTCATGGAGTCAAAACTCTACGGTGTGCAGATGGAGGGCAGTATGCCAGCGCACCCGGCCCCCTTCCTCGGACAAGGCGATCTTCACCAGCCCGCCGCGGCACGGACCGCCAGCGCAGGCTCCCGTGTCGGGCTGGTAGGCCGCGCCATGCGTGGCACACAGCAGCCAGCGGCCGGTGTCGTCGAAAAACTGACCTTCCTGGTAGTCCATCTCCATCGGTACATGGGTACAGCGGTTCAGGTAGGCGTGCACGCGGCCCTGATAGCGGATGGCGAAAGCGCGGCAGATCTGGCCGCAGTAGCGCACGTCGAACGCCACGGCGCGGCCGCCATCCACCAGTGCCTCGCTGGGGCAGAGGTCGATGCGTTGCTCCACCGGAGTCGCCATTACGCGTGCTCCTGCAGCCAACGGTCCAGATCGGCCACGGACGAAGCCACGCACAGCGGCCCCAGTTCGGCAAAGCCCACCGTGTCGTGCGCGCCATAGCCCACGCCCACGCTGGCACAGCCCGCGGCGCGGGCCATTGCGAGGTCGTGCGTGGTGTCGCCGATCATCAGCAGGCGCTCGGGCTCCACGCCGAACTCGGCCATCAGCTCCTGCAGCATCAGCGGGTGCGGTTTGCCGGCGGTTTCGTCCGCGGTGCGCGAACCGTCGAACATGCCACGCAGCTGCACCTGGTGCAGCACCTGGTCCAGGCCGCGTCGGCTCTTGCCCGTGGCTACGGCCAGCAGGTGGCCGCGCGTGCGCAGGCCCTCCAGCATGGGCAGCACGCCGTCGAACAGGCTCAGGTCGTCCTGGTGCTGCAGGTAGTGGTAGCGGTAGCGGTTGCCCAACTCCGTATAGCGCTCGCGCGGCACGTCGGGGGCCGCATGGGCCAGGGCCTGCGGAAGCGCCATGCCGATCACCCAGGCGGCGGCTTCATCCGTAGGCACGGTGCCGCCCACATCGCGCACCGCATCCTGAATGCTGCGCACGATGATGGCGGTGGAGTCAAACAGCGTGCCATCCCAGTCGAAGGCAATGAGATCGAATCGGCGCGGGCGGAAATCAGGCATGTGCGGGGTCGTCGGAAAGGAAGGCGGTCAGTTCGGGCGGCAATTCGGCGCGCAATTCCAGGCGCTCGCCGCTGGCCGGGTGGTCAAACTGTAGCCGCCATGCGTGAAGGAACATGCGCTTCAAGCCTTGCTTCTGCAGGCGCCGGTTCAAGTCGAAGTCGCCGTACTTGTCGTCGCCCGCGATCGGGTGGCCCTGGGAGGACAGGTGCACGCGGATCTGGTGCGTGCGCCCGGTCTTGATGGTCACCTCCAGCAGGCTCATCGCCGGCAGGCCCTGCAAGGGGCGCGGAGCGAGCTGGCTGCGCACCTTGACCAGGGTGACGGAGCGCATGCCGTCCGGGTCGCCGGGCGTGGTCACGCGCACGCGGCGCTCGCCATCCTCCTGCAGGTATTTGTGCAGCGGCGTGTCGATGACCTTCTTGTTGGCGGGCCAGTGGCCGGTGACCAGCGCCAGATAGGTCTTGCCCGTCTCGCGCCCGCGGAACTGGTCCTGCAGATGTGTGAGCGCCGAGCGCTTCTTGGCCACCAGCAAAATGCCCGAGGTCTCCCGGTCCAGCCGGTGCACCAGTTCCAGGAAGCGCGCCTGAGGGCGCGCCTGGCGCAACTGTTCGATCACGCCAAAACTCACGCCGCTGCCGCCGTGCACGGCCGTGCCGGCGGGCTTGTCGATGGCGATCAGGTGCTCGTCTTCCAGCAGGATGGGGAATTCGCGCGCGGGCGCGGGGCGCTCCGCCTTGTCCAGCACCTTGTCGGACACGCGCACGGGGGGCAGACGCACCAGGTCGCCCGGTGCCACGCGCGCGTCGGCGCTGGTGCGCCCCTTGTTCAGGCGGACCTCGCCGCTGCGGATGATGCGGTAGACGTGGGTCTTGGGCACGCCCTTCAGGTGGCGGATGAGGAAATTGTCGAGCCGCTGGCCCGCGGATTCGGCGTCGACCTCGACGATGCGGGCCGCCGGGGCTTCTGGCGGGGTGCGGCCTGCGGCCGGTTTGCCCCCTATAATGTGTTTCACCTGCGCGACGAATGTGTAAGTGGTTGATTTGTCTGGAGTTTAATGGACCCAGCCCGGCTCGGCGCGCAGCATGGTTGATGCCAACGGGCGTCGTGCGCGCAGATTGCAGGCCGGTTGCCTGCGAAGGTCCGCATGCCGGCCGTGCAGGCTGACAAATCGAAACACTGAATCTACGGAATCCCAAGCTGGCCGCGCACCCCACCCGGGCACTGCGGCCAGCGGATCAAAGCGAAAATCATGTGGGTGTTGCTGGCATGGATGGTGTCATTGTGGCGAGGGCGTCAGCCTTTGCCACGTGCACGCAAATCGCCACCAACACCTGCCGGTCAAGCGCCAACAGCTACATTTTTAGTAGCACGCCTGCGCGCTGACCGGCTCGCCCCCATCCACGCGCCACCACCCCGCCTGCTGAGTTAGCCAACCCAGCAGTCGTGGTGCATCCCGGCAATTCCCTCGTTTCGATGCGTCAGTCCAGGCATTTCCGGCTCGTGTAGAGCCTGTTTGGTTTGGAACCGGCGGTACGCGCCGCTGCAGCCCTGAGAGAGCGCTGCGCGCGGGCCGCCACGACACAACGAAAAGGAATTGCATCATGAAGCGGATGCTCATCAATGCCACGCAGCCCGAGGAGCGGCGCCTGGCCATCGTGGACGGCCAGAAGCTGCTGGACTACGAGATCGAGATCGAAGGGCGCGAGCAGCGCAAGGGCAACATCTACAAAGCCGTCGTCACGCGCGTGGAACCGTCGCTGGAGGCCTGCTTCGTTGACTATGGCGAAGACCGCCACGGCTTCCTGCCGTTCAAGGAAATCTCCAAACAGTATTTCGCCGAGGGCGTATCACCCAGCCAGGCCAGGATCCAGGACGTGATCAAGGAAGGCCAGGAGCTGATCGTTCAGGTCGAGAAGGAAGAGCGCGGCAACAAGGGCGCGGCCCTGACCACCTTCATCAGCCTGGCCGGCCGCTATGTGGTGCTGATGCCCAACAACCCCCGCGGCGGGGGCGTGTCGCGCCGCATCGAGGGCGAGGACCGCGCCGAGCTCAAGGAGGCGATGGACCAGCTGGAGTACCCCAAGGGCATGAGCATCATCGCGCGCACCGCCGGCATCGGCCGTTCCGCGCCCGAGTTGCAATGGGACCTGAACTACCTGCTCAAGCTGTGGACCGCCATCGATGGCGCCGCCAAGGCCGGCAAGGGTGCCTTCCTCATCTACCAGGAATCCAGCCTGGTGATCCGCGCCATCCGCGACTACTTCAACAGCGACATCGGTGACATCCTCATCGACACTGACGACATCTACGAGCAGGCGCACCAGTTCATGGCGCACGTCATGCCCGAGCATGCCGGCAAGGTCAAGCGCTACCGCGACGACGCACCGCTGTTCTCGCGCTTCCAGATCGAGCACCAGATCGAATCCGCCTACGCGCGCACCGTGACCCTGCCCTCGGGCGGCGCCATCGTGATCGACCACACCGAGGCGCTGGTCAGCGTGGACGTGAACTCGGCACGCGCCATCAAGGGCGGCGACATCGAGGAAACCGCCACCCGCACCAACCTGGAAGCCGCCGACGAAGTGGCCCGCCAGATGCGCCTGCGCGACCTGGGCGGCCTGATCGTGATCGACTTCATCGACATGGAGGAGAGCAAGAACCGCCGCGAAGTGGAAAACCGCCTGCGCGACGCGCTGCGCCAGGACCGCGCCCGCGTGCAGTTCGGCACCATCAGCAAGTTCGGCCTCATGGAGATGAGCCGCCAGCGCCTGAAGCCGTCGCTGTCCGAAGGCGCGCATATCCGTTGCCCGCTGTGCGACGGCACCGGCCACGTGCGCGACACGGAAGGCTTCTCGCTGCAGATGCTGCGCATGATCCAGGAAGAGTCCATGAAGGACAGCACCGCCGCCGTGCACTGCCAGGTGCCGGTGGAGGTGGCCAGCTTCCTGCTGAACGAAAAGCGCACCGAGATCGCCAAGATCGAACTCAAGCAGCGCGTCTCCGTGGTGCTGATCCCCAACAAGTCGCTGGAAACACCGCACTACAAGCTGGAGCGCCTCAAGCACGACGACCCGCGCCTGGAAAACCTGGACGCCAGCTACAAGCTGGCCGACGTGGAGGAAGACCAGACCAAGGTCACGCGCCGCTCGCAGGAGCCCACCAACAAGCAGACGCCCGTGATCAAGGGCGTGTTGCCCGACGCGCCGGCCCCTGTGGCCGAGCCGCGCCCCGAAGGCGCCGCCCGCGGCGCCACGCGCCCGCAGGGCCAGGGCCAGCAGCGCCCGGCAACGGCCCCCACGCCCGCGCCCCAGCGCCCGGCCGCCGCACCGGCGCCCGAGCAGGGCTTCTTCGCATGGATCAAGAGCCTGTTCGGCTTTGGCGCCGCACCCGCGCCCGCTCCTGTGGCGGCCCCCGCGCAGACGCCCGCGGAACCCGGCGCACGCGGCGAAGGGCGTCGCGGTGAGCGCGGCGGTCGCCGTGGCGAACGCACTGGTGAACGCAGCGGCGAGCGTGGCGGTGAGCGCAACGGCAACCGCGAAGGCGGCGAAGGCCGCGGCCGCCGTGGCGAAGGCCGTGGCGGCGAGCGCAGCGCCGAGGGCCGCGAGAACCGCGAACCGCGTGAGCCACGCAATGGCCGCGACGGCGAACGCCGTGGCGATCGCGCGGAAGGCGAGAGCCGCCGCGAGCCGCGCGATGGCCGTGGCGGCCGCGAGCGCGGTGAGCGCAACGCACAGCCGCCCGTGCAGTCTGCGGCCGACCTGGCCAACACCCCGGTCACGACCGATGCCGACGTGGCAGTGACCGAGGAGCGCACGGCACGCACCGGCGAACGCCGCGAACGGGGTGAACGAGGCGAGCGCCGTGAGCGCGGTGGCGAACGCGGCGGCGAGCGCCGCGAACGCGGCCCGCGCACCATCGACGCCAACGCCCCCGCCGCTGGCGCCGACTTTGCCGACACTGCGCCCCTGGCCGCATTGCCGGACCTGGACCTGTCCGGCGCTGAAGTCGGTACTTCCGGCGCCGAGGCCCCCGCCGGCGAGGAGCGCCGCGAGCGCCGTTCGCGCGACCGCTATGGACGCGACCGCCGCGAACGTGGCGAGCGCGGCCCGCGCAATGCCGAGGCCAGCGCCACCGGTGCCGATGCCGAAGCGCCTGCCGCGCCGCTGATGGACCTGGACCTCCCCGCTCCCGCTGCGGCGGCCGAGGAAGACTCCGCCCCCGCACGCCGCAGCTATTTCGCCTCCGCTCCGGCATCTGCCCCGGCGGCAACGCCGCAGGCCGCGCCCGAAGCCACGG
Source organism: Diaphorobacter nitroreducens (assembly GCF_002214645.1). Lineage (NCBI taxonomy): Bacteria > Pseudomonadati > Pseudomonadota > Betaproteobacteria > Burkholderiales > Comamonadaceae > Diaphorobacter > Diaphorobacter nitroreducens. The sequence goes on along the minus strand of NZ_CP016278.1, from coordinate 120,044 downwards.
CCGCAGTGACGCCACCCCCGGCCGCCGTGGCAGCCCCCGCACCGGCGCCCGCGCCCGTTGCAGCGGCACCTGTGCCCGCACCGGCTCCGGCTGCCACCGCGGTGGCGCCGGCAACCGGTGGCATGCCGCGCGTGCAGGCATTCACGCTGCCCGTGGACACGCTGCAGCAGGTGGCGCAGGCTTCGGGCCTGCAATGGGTGAATTCCGACGCCCAGAAGATCGCCGCCGCGCAGGCCGCGATTGCGGCCGAGCCCAAGCCCGTCCACGTGCCGCGCGAGCGTGCGCCCGTGGTGGTGCTGGATGAAGGTCCGCTGGTGCTGGTGGAAACCCGCCGCGACCTGGGTGCGATGCAGCTGCCGTTCGACCAGGACAACGCGGCCGCCTAAGCCCGCGCCATGGCAGAACACCGGGGGCGTCATGCCCCCGGTGGCGTTTTATGCTATCGATAAATGAGCTGCTGGCGCTTGATGGATAAGCCTTAGAGGCATATTCAGCTGATAGCCACGGCAGCTCGCACATTGGGAGTAATGACCGTGCTGTTCCTGCTGTCGCCCGCCAAGTCGCTGGACTACGACACCCCCCTGCCCGCCGGCCTGCCGCACACGCTGCCCGCGTTCGTGCCCGACGCACAGCGCCTGATCGCGGTGCTGCGCGAGAAGTCGCCGCAGGAAGTGGCCGCGCTGATGTCGATCAGCGACCCGCTGGCCGCCCTCAACGTGGCGCGCTATGCGGCCTGGCAGCCGCGCTTCACGGCCGCCAACGCGCGCCAGGCCGTGATGGCCTTCAACGGCGACGTGTACGAAGGGCTGCAGGCGCAGTCGCTCTCCCTCGAAGACCTGCAGTGGGCGCAGCAGCATGTCGCCATCCTGAGCGGCCTGTACGGTGTGCTGCGACCGCTGGACCGCATGCAGCCCTATCGCCTGGAGATGGGCACGCGCCTGGCGACCGATGCCGGCGCCAACCTCTACCAGTTCTGGGGCGCGCGCATCGCCGAACACCTGAACCAGCGACTGGCCGCGGACGCCACGCCGGTGGTGGTCAACCTGGCTTCGCAGGAGTACTTCAAGTCCGTGGACCGCAAGGTGCTCAAGGCGCGCGTGATCGAATGCGTGTTCGAGGACCACAAGGCCGGCCAGTACAAGATCATCAGCTTCTACGCCAAGCGCGCGCGCGGCCTGATGGCGCGCTGGGCCATCCAGCAGCGCGCGGCCACCCCGCGGCGGCTGGAGGAATTCGACCTAGAAGGCTATGCTTTCCACCCGGCCTCGTCCCAGCCCGACCGGCTCGTGTTCCGCCGCCACGCCGCCGGCAGCTAGACGGGTTCCCCTCCTTTCCTGGACGCCCCCCATGAACCACGCCGTCGAAACCGCGCACTACCCCGCCACCCAAGCCGTCGACCAGCCCTTCGAGGCCACCGTGCGCGAAGGCTGGGGCGTGTGGATCACGTTCATGCGTGAAGAATTCCTGAAAGCCACCTTCACCCGGCGCGCCGATGCGGAGGCGTTTGCCGCCCAGCACACGCATGGCGGCCAGCGGGGCCAGGTGCGGCGCATGTGGCTGCTGGTGAACGAGACGGCCGGCGAGGCTTATGCGCTCGCGTCCGACGGCGTGCAGCCGCTGCAGGGTGTAGACCTGGACTTTCGCCACCACCAGCGCCTGCAGACGCTGCGCAGCGACGTGCTGTCGCGCTTGAGCGATGCCGAACTGCAGGTGCTGGGCCTCAAGCGCACCTGAAACCCTGCCCCAACGAAAGCCCATGCCCGATCACAGCTTCGCCTCCTCCCAGTCCGTTACGCCCGAGCTGCGCCAGTGGATCCTCGACCAGTACGGCGCCGGCATCGCCACGCCCGCACTGATCGAGGCCATGCGCAATGCGGGCTGGGCCGATAGCGTTGCCGTGCGCGCGGTGGAGGAGGTACTGCGCGCGCATCTGGACGGCGCAGTGCAGCCGCAAGGCCTGCCGCCCGCCGTGCCGGTGCCCGAGCCCGACATCGCCGACGCGCCGCTCTTCATCGACGTGGGCGACCGCCAGGTCGAGGTGCTGATGTCGATGGCCCACCCGCGCGTGGTGCTGTTCGGCAACCTGCTGTCGCCCGAGGAATGCCAGGCCATCATCGATGCCGCACGGCCGCGCATGGCGCGCTCGCTCACCGTGCAGACCACCACCGGCGGCGAAGAGGTGAACGCGGACCGCACCAGCGACGGCATGTTCTTTCAGCGCGGCGAGACGCCCGTGGTGCAGCGGCTGGAAGAGCGCATCGCCCGCCTGGTGCGCTGGCCCATCGAGAACGGCGAAGGCCTGCAGGTGCTGCACTACCGCCCCGGCGCGGAATACAAGCCGCACTACGACTACTTCGACCCCGACCAGCCCGGCACCTCCACCATCGTGCGCCGCGGCGGCCAGCGCGTGGCGACGCTGGTGATCTACCTGAACAACCCGCTCAAGGGCGGCGGCACCACCTTTCCCGACGTGCCCCTGGAAGTGGCGCCGCGCCAGGGCAATGCGGTGTTCTTCAGCTACGAGCGGCCCCACCCCAGCACGCGCACGCTGCACGGCGGCGCCTCGGTGATCGAGGGCGAGAAGTGGATCGCCACCAAATGGCTGCGCGAACGGGAATTCAAATGAAATGGGCCTCTAGCGCTTATTCGACAAGCGCCAGCAGCTATCCAATCCATAGCACACCATGAACACCCCGGAACACTCCCAACTCGGCAAGGCCTCGGCCTATGCCGACCAGTACGACGCGTCGCTGCTGTTTCCCATCCCGCGCGCGGACAAGCGCGCCGAGATCGGCATCGACGGCAACGCCCCCTTCTTCGGCGCGGACCTGTGGACGGCGTTCGAGCTGTCGTGGCTCAACCTGCGCGGCAAGCCGCAGGTGGCCATCGCCCACATCACCGTTCCCTGCGAGACGCCCCACATCGTCGAGAGCAAGTCGTTCAAGCTGTACCTGAACAGCTTCAACAACACCCGCTTTGCCAGTGAGGCCGAAGTGCGCGCATGCATCCGCGCCGACGTGAGCGAGGCCGTGTGGCGCGGCGCCGAGCACCCTGGCACCGTGGGCGTGACGCTGCTGCTGCCCGAGGCCTTCGACCGCGAGCCCATCCACGAGCTGGACGGCCTGCTGCTGGACCGCCTGGACGTGGAATGCACGCGCTACCAGCCCGCGCCCGAGCTGCTGGCCGCCCACCATGACGAGGCCCCGGTGACCGAGACGCTGGTGAGCCACCTGCTCAAGAGCAACTGCCTGGTGACCGGCCAGCCCGACTGGGGCAGCGTGCAGATCACCTACAGCGGCGCGCAAATCGACCAGGCCGGCCTGCTGCAGTACCTGGTGAGCTTTCGCAACCACAACGAATTCCACGAGCAGTGCGTGGAGCGCATCTTCATGGACATCTGGACGCGCTGCCGCCCCATCAAGCTGGCCGTGTACGCGCGCTACACACGCCGCGGCGGTCTGGACATCAACCCCCTGCGCACCAGTCACCCGCAGCAGCTGCCGCGCAACGTGCGCACCGCGCGGCAATAAAGCGGCCCTGGCAGGGCAGCAGCGCGCCCGTAGCAGCACAGGGCCCGGCACCGCCACGGCCCCATGCAGCCAGTAGCCGCGCGTGCCTTTTCACCGAAAGCGCCCCGCGCTGGACAGCCCGTCAGCCCAGGCGGAACACATCCACGCTGCGGCCCAACGAGGTCACGCCTGCGCGCAGCGCCTGGGCCGCGGCGGCCGACTCCTCCACCAACGCGGCGTTCTGCTGCGTCACGCTGTCGAGCTGGACGATGGCCTCGTTCACCTGGCCGATGCCTTCGGACTGCTCGCGCGTGGCGGTCGTGATCTCCTGCACCTGGGTGCTCACGCGCCGCACCGCATCCACCATCTCCTCGATGGTGCGGCCCGCCTGCGCCATGCGCCGGTTGCCATCGGCGATGCCGTCCACCGTCTGGCCGATCAGGCCGCTGATCTCCTTGGCGGCGGTCGCACTGCGCTGCGCCAGCGCGCGCACCTCGCCCGCCACCACGGCAAAGCCGCGGCCCTGCTCGCCCGCGCGCGCGGCCTCCACCGCGGCGTTGAGTGCCAGCAGGTTGGTCTGAAAGGCAATACTCTCGATCACGCCGATGATCTCGCCCATGCGCGCCGACGAGCGGCGGATGTGCTCCATGGACTGCGCCACCTCGGCGATGGCGGCGCCGCCGCGGCTGGCCACGGCCATATTGCGCTCGCTCTCGCTCGCCATCTGCGCCGCCGCATCCGCCGTGTGGGCCACGGTGCTGGCCAGTTCCTCCATGGCGGCGGCGGTCTGCTGCAGGCTGCCGGCCTGCGCTTCGGTGCGCGCCGACAGTTCGCGTCCGCCCTGCGCCACCTGCGTGGCGGCGGCAGAAAAGCCCTGCACTTCGTTGCGCACATCGCCCACCACGGCGCGCAGGTTGATCTGGATCTGCACCAGACGGCGCATGAGCGCGCCCAGCGACGCCGAATAGTCGGTGCGCGCCGTGGTGGCCAGGTTGCAGCCCGCGATGTCGCCGGCAAACCGCTCGGCCTCCTCCAGCGCGGTCGAGAAGTGGCTGTGAAAGTAGTTCAGCATGACGCCCGCGCCCAGCCCCAGCGCGGCAGCCCGCCACGCCACGGCCGCCCAGCCCGCAAGGCCCAGCGCGTCGGGCAACAGTACCGCGATGGACAGCACCGCCAGCGTAACGGCCATGCGTGCCGTAAGACCCAGACGTACCAGACGCTCCACCCAGCCGCGTGGGCCGGCGTGCAGCAGCTCGCCCTCGCGCAGCACCAGCGTGGCGCGGCCGGACTGGGCCTCGGCGCGCATGCGCGCATACAGAGCGTCGGCCGCGGCCACCTCGTCGGCCGATGGCTTCACCCGCACCGACATGTAGCCCACGGGCTTGCCGCGTTCCAGCACCGGCACCACGTTGGCGCGCACCCAATAGTGGTCGCCGTTCTTGCGGCGGTTCTTGACCAGCCCCGTCCAGGGCTTGCCGCGGCCGATGGTGGACCACAGGTCCTTGAAGGCCGCCGGGGGCATGTCGGGATGGCGGATGAGGTTGTGCGGCTGGCCCATGAGTTCTTCATGGGAATAGCCGCTCACCCGCGCAAACGCGGGATTGCAGTGGGTGATTTCACCCCGGGTATTGGTGAGAGACACCAGCAACTCATCGGCGGGATAGTCATACCCGCGGCCCGTGACCGGGACGTTCACACGCATGCACAACCTCTGAAAGGACAAACGGCCCCAATGCGGGGCCGTCAGGAATATGAGTAAGCGAGTGTAACTTTTATGAATTACCCCCTAGATTTACGTCAAGCAAATTCGCACCAACATGGTGCGACATCCCGCCCCCATCAGAACAACGGCGCGCTTTCGCCCCAACCCGCCGCCTGCTGGGCAACGGCTGCCTGGGGCAGCAGGTTGCCCACGCGCACGCCCAGCAGGCGCAGGCGCTTGGTCAAGGGCACGCGTTTGAGGCACAGGCCCGCCACGCGGCGGATGGTGACCGCGTCCTGGGTGAAGTCCGCCACCGTCTGGTCGCGGGTGGCGATCTTGAAGTCGTCGTAGCGCAGCTTGATGCCGATGGTGCGGCCGGCGTAGCCCTTGCGCTGCAGGTCCCCCGCCACCTGCTCACACAGTGCGGTAAAGATGCGGCCCAGTTCGGCGCGGTCGTGCACCGCGTGCAGGTCGCGCTCAAAGGTGGTTTCGCGGCTCATGGAGACGGGCTCGCTCTCGGTCACCACCGCGCGCTCGTCGCGCCCCCAGGCGGCGTCGTGCAGCCAGGCACCGTAGGAACGCCCGAACTGCTGCATCAGCCACGGCAGCGGCCGCTGGGCCAATTCGCCAATGGTGCGGATGCCGTGGGCGAGCAGCCTGGCCTCGGCCTTGGGGCCCACGCCGTTGATCTTGCGGCAGTCCAGCGGCCAGATCAGGTCTTGCAGGTCGCCTGGCTGCACGATGGAGATGCCGTTAGGCTTGTTGAACTCGCTCGCCATCTTGGCGATGAGCTTGTTGGGCGCCACGCCGATCGAGCAGGTCAGCCCCGTGGCGTCGAAGATGCTCTTCTGGATCAGCCGCGCCAGCACCCGCCCGCCGTCGCGCTGGCCGCCCGCTACTCGCGTGAAGTCGATGTACACCTCGTCCACGCCGCGGTCTTCCATGACCGGCGCGATGGAGAGGATCACTTCCTTGAAAAGCCTGGAGTAGCGACGGTAGGCAGCAAAGTCCACCGGCAGCAGCACGGCCTGCGGACACAGGCGCGCGGCCTTCATCAACCCCATGGCCGAGCCCACGCCGAACTGGCGCGCCGCATAGGTGGCGGTGGTGATCACGCCGCGGCCCGCGTAGTCCTTCAGCAGCGCAAACGCCGCCACCGGAATATCCCCCGGCCGCCCGGCGTAGGCAGCGGTCAGCGCTTCGTCCTGCGGGCGGCGGCCGCCACCGATCACCACGGGCAGCCCCTTGAGTTGCGGGTAGCGCAGGAGTTCGACGGAGGCGTAGAACGCATCCATGTCGAGGTGGGCGATGCGGCGATCAGAGGCAGTAGCGGTCACGGCGCCAATTGTCGCGCGCTGCGCGAGTCGTGCCGCCTAGGAAACTGGCGCGCCCCCCGGCGCGGGCCACCGCGCAAGGGCCGCCCCGCCGCGCTGGTGGCGTCCCCCTGCCCGCATTGCGCAGCAATGCGAGAGCGGGGGGAAGGCGCGAAGCGACTCAGGGAGGTAATCCAATTTGCGAGCAGATCAGCACCAACCCCACCAGCATCAACGCCATGCCGATCTTCTCGGGCCGCGTGAAAGACTCGCTGAACAGGCGGCGCGACACCAGGTAGCTGAACGCCACCTCCACCATGCCCAGCGTGCGCACGGCGCCCGTGGTCTGCATGGCATAGGCGGTGAACCACGCCAGCGACGCGGCCGCACCCATGCTGCCCGCCACCAGCGACATGCGCCACGCCGGCCACAGCGGCGCCAGGCCCCGCTCGGTCTTGAGCGCCACCCAGGCGCCCAGGCCCAGCGTCTGCAGCGTCTGCGCGATCAGCACGCCCCAGGCGCCCGACAGCCACGGCGTCTCGGCCCCCAGCGCCAGCGCCCCGCCGCGAAAACCCACCGAGGCGATCGCAAAGCTGGCGCCGCAGGCCAGGCCATAGAGGGCCGGGCGGCTCAGCCAGGCTGCAGGCGACAGCAGCTGTCCGCGCGGGGGCAGCGACAGCAGCAGCACGCCCAGCGTGGCCACCACCATCGCCAGCAGCGCGAGCGGCGTGGGCAGTTCGTGCAGGAACACGCTGGCGAACAGCGCCACCTGCAGCACCTCGGTCTTGGACAGGGTCACGGCCACGGCGAAGTTGCGCTCGGCCATGGCCAGCAGCAGGAAGGCCGTGCCCGCGATCTGGAAGAACGCGCCCAGCGCGATCCAGCCCAGGTAGGCGGCGCTGAAATGCGGCACGGCCGGCGGCTGCGCGGGCCAGGCGTACAGCAACGCCAGCCACACGCCGGCAAACGGCAGGCCGTAGAGAAAGCGCACCAGCGTGGCGGGCAGCGTGCCCAGCTCGGCGGTCAGGGAGCGCTGCGCGGTGTTGCGCACGGTCTGCGCCAGCGCGGCAAACAGCACCACGGGCACCCAGAGCCAGGGTGCAACGGCGGTCAGGGAGGAGGTCATGCGCCGCCGAGCATAGCCAGCGCCGTCGCCGCGCAGCCCCTGCGATTGGCGAGGGGCGCCTCAGCCCATGGCGATGGCCATCCTGAATACCCGAAGCCAAATCGGCCACCAACGCTTATCTATCAAGCGCCAGCAGCTATTAAAACAATAGTGCGCGTCAGCTCTGCGGCGCGGTGGGATAGGTGCCGGGCACGAGGATGGAGCGGTCCACGTTCTGGATGTTGGTGTGGCCGCAGAAGGCCATGGTCACGTCCAGCTCCTTGTGGAGGATCTGCAGCGCCTTGGTCACGCCCGCCTCACCGAATGCGCCCAGGCCATACACCATGGCGCGGCCGATCATGGTGCCGCGCGCGCCCAGCGCCCAGGCCTTGAGCACGTCCTGGCCGCTGCGGATGCCGCCGTCCATCCACACCTCGGTCTGCGTGCCCACGGCATCCACAATGGCTGGCAGCGCGTGGATGGCGGACGGCGCGCCGTCCAGCTGGCGCCCGCCGTGGTTGCTGACCACGATGGCGTCGGCGCCGTGCTGCACGGCCAGGCGCGCGTCCTCCTCGACCATGATGCCCTTGAGGATCAGCTTGCCGCCCCACTGCTCCTTCACCCAGGCCACGTCGGCCCAGGACAGGCGCGGGTCGAACTGCTCGTTGGTCCAGGCGGCCAGCGAACTCATGTCCGACACGCCCTTCACATGCCCCACCAGATTGCGGAAGGTGCGCCGGCGCGTGCCGGCCATGCCCAGGCACCACTGGGGCTTGGTCATGAGGTTGATGATGTTGGCCAGCGTGGGCTTCGGCGGCGCGGTCAGGCCGTTCTTGATGTCCTTGTGGCGCTGGCCGATCACCTGCAGGTCCAGCGTGAGTACCAGGGCGCTGCACTTGGCGTCCTTGGCGCGCTGGATCATGCGGGCCATCGCATCGCGGTCACGCATCATGTACAGCTGGAACCAGAACGGCGCGCTGGTGTTTTCGGCAATGTCCTCGATGGAGCAGATGCTCATCGTGGACAGCGTGAACGGAATGCCGAACTTCTCGGCCGCGCGCGCGGCGTGGATCTCGCCGTCGGCATGCTGCATGCCCGTGAGGCCCACGGGCGCGATGCACACGGGCATCTTGGCCTGCTGCCCCACCAGCGTGGTGGCCGTGGTACGCCCTTCCATGTTCACCGCCACGCGCTGGCGCAGCTTGATGGGGTGAAAGTCGTCTTCGTTGGCGCGGTAGGTGCCCTCGGTCCAGGCGCCCGAGTCGGCGTAGTCATAGAACATGCGCGGCACGCGGCGTTCAGCGACCACGCGCAGGTCTTCGATGCAGGTGATTTTGGACAGGTCGGCCACGGCAAATCCCTCGGGCTGTGCGAGCGTGCCGCGCCTGGAGCGCCAGCGAATGGCCGGCGCCTTCCCAGTCCGGCAGGCTCTTGGTGAGTGCGTTGACGGAAAACCGTGGATCGTAGTCCCAGCCCGGCGCCGCGTGCTTGAAGGATTTGAGCGCACTGTGAAAATTTTGCAGCGCGGGCGCGGGCGCCAGGCGCCGGGCTCGCACGTGCCGCTGCGTCAGCGCCGCGCGCGCACGCCCGCGCCGCGCACCTCGATCTGCACCTGGTCCAGTACCTTGCCCTGGGCGTCCACCAGCTCCACGCGGTGGCGGCCCGGCCAAGGCAGCCATGCCCACTGCGCGCCGCTGCCGGCCATCCGCCCGTCGATGCGCCAGCGCACCGCCGCGCGGCCCACACCGCCCGCCGTGAATTGCAGGCGCTGGTGCGCGGGCGGAATGTCCGGGTCCAGCGCCACCACGGTGCCCGACGCCGGCGCCAGGATGCGCGCCGCTACCGCCTCAGGACTTGCATTATTTGTGCCTGTAACGCCCGTCTCGCTTGCGCCATTAGCTTCACTTTCGATAGCAAATAACGCTTGCTGCGTGCCGCCCATGAACCACTCCTGCCGCGCACCCTCCAGCGGCTGGCCGCCGTCGCCCGGCCCGAAGCGCACCACCTGCCGCACCAGGCCCTGTGGCGGGCGCGGCGCGCGGCTGGGCGTGCGGCGGTGCAGCCAGCTCATGACCTCGGCCCAGATGGGCGCTGCGCCGCTGGTGCCGCTCACGTCATGCATAGCGGCGCCGCTGGCGTTGCCCACCCACACGCCCACGGTGTAGCGCTGCGACCAGCCCACGGCCCAGTTGTCGCGCATGTCCTTGCTGGTGCCGGTTTTCACCGCCGTCCAGAAGCGCGTGGCCAGCACGCTGTCGGTGCCAAAGGTGCGCACGCGCGCGTTGCCATCCGACAGGATGTCCCCCACGATGAAGGCCGCGCCGGCATCCAGCGCCGGCGTGAACGCCGGGCGCTGCGCAGGCGCATAGGCCACGGGGCTCAGGCGCCCGCCGTTGGCCAGCGCACGGTAGGCATTGGTCAGGTGCAGCAGCGGCACCTCGCTGCTGCCCAGCGCCAGGCTGTAACCGTAATAGCCGCCGGACTCAGTCAGCGGCAGCCCCAGGCGCCGCAGTTGCTCGAAGAAGGCGTCGGGCGTCACCATCACCAGCGTGCGTACCGCCGGCACGTTCAGCGAGGCGGCCAGCGCGGTGCGCGCGGACACCCAGCCCTTGAACTGGCGGTCGTAGTTTTGCGGGATGTACAGCCCGCCGGCGGTGGCGATGTGCGCGGGCGAATCGTGCACCAGCGAGGCAGCCGTGAGCCGCCGCTCGGCAATCGCCTGCGCGTACAGGAAGGGCTTGAGCGTGGAGCCGGGCTGGCGCAGGGCCAGCACGCCATCCACCTCGGCCGCTTGGCTCAAGGGGCCGGACGAGCCCACCCAGGCCAGCACCTCGCCCGTGGCGTTGTCCAGCACCACCAGCGCGGCGTCTTCCACGTTGCGCCCGCGCAGCTCACGCAGGTGGCGCGTGAGCGTGTCCACCGCCATGCGCTGCAGCGGCGCGCTGAGCGTGGCGCGCACGCGCTGGTGCGCACTGCCCGACGGCATGCGCGCCCCCTGGCGCAGCAGCTGGCGCGCAAAGTGCGGCGCGATGCCCTCGCTGGCGTCGAACGCGCGGCGCTGCAGCGCGGCGGTGGTGAACAGGTCCAGCGCGTCGCAATCGGTACCCTGCGCGCCGCTGTGGCCCGCCCGTCGCATGTCGCGCAGCACGCCGCAGGCGCGCCGGGCCACCAATGCGGGCCGCGCATTGGGCGCGCGCACCAGGGCCGCGGCCACGGCGGCCTCGCGCTCGTCCAGGCCGTGCGCGGCCTTGCCGAACAGCGTGCGCGCCAGCGCGTCGATGCCCACGATCTCCCCGCGAAACGGCACCAGGTTCAGGTACGCCTCCAGGATCTGGTCCTTGCGCCAGCGCCGGTCCAGCACCTGCGCGGCCACGGCCTGCCCCAGCTTCTGCGGCACGCTGCGCCCACCGGGGCCCTGGCGCAAGAAATCGGCATCCGGGCCGTCGAGCAGCCCCGCGAGCTGCATGGTCAGCGTGCTGGCGCCGCGCGTGCGCTGGTTCCACAGGTTGCCCCAGGCGGCGGCCGACACCGCGGCCCAGTCCACGCCGCTGTGCTCGTAAAAGCGCCGGTCCTCGCTCAGCACCAGCGCCTGGCGCAGCGCGGGCGACACATCGGCCAGGCCCAGCCACTGGCCGCGGCGCACGGTGGCGTCGGTACGCAGGCGCTGCAGCACCTCGCCCTCGCGCGAAAGCACCAGGGTCTCGGACGAGCGGAAATCGGCGCGCACCTCATCGAACGTGGGCAGCGCCAGGCTGACGGTGCTGGCCAGCGCCAGACACGCCGCCGCGAGGGCGCGTCGCCACCTCACAGGCGCATCACCGCGTGGCGCGCAGTGCGGCCGCATCGCACCAGCGCTGCGCCACCTGGGGCGAGGTGGTGCATACCGCGTCGTGCGTGGCGGTGGTCACGGCGCGCTCCAGCAGCTGGATGTCGGCCTCGTGCTGGCGCGCCACGTGCGGGTCCTCAAAAAAGATGGCGCGGTGGCAGCGCCGCTGCAGCACCCAGTCGGCAATCTGCGCGTCGCCGCCCAGCGGGCCGCTGTTGAAACGCTGCACCCAGGGCGTATCGGCGGGCCAGCCGCGCGCCCAGGCCAGCTCGTTCAGGCGCTGGCCCGTGGTGCCCGTGGCCACGCGCTGGCGAAAGCGCGAGAGCAACTCGAAGTTGCGCGCCGCAAAGTCCAGCATGGCGGACTTCATCGCATCGTGGGCGATCAGCGCCAGCGTCTGCGCGCCGTAGTCATGGAAGCGGTCGGCGTTGCGGTCGGCCGGCAGGCCGGCATGCATGCGCTCCATCTCCACCCAGTCGCGCGCGCTGGCCACGGTGGACAGGAACGGCTTGCCGTGGATCACGCACTGGCGCTTGAGCGCCAGCGCCTCCGGGAAGATGGACGACGGGTCCACCGGGTCGATGAGGTAGATGGCGCCGTCCAGCGTGCGGCCCGGCTCGGGCATGCCCACCACCTCGGCCACGAGCTTCATCAGCCCGCCCTCGCGCCCATAGGGGTAGCGCACCAGCGGCCGGTAGCCCTGCAGCATGCCGGCGGCGGCAATCGCATCATGGGTGCGGCCCACGGTGTGCAGGCCCAGCCGCAGTTCGCGTATGCCCGCCTCGCAGGCGCGCAGGAAGGCGAACAGCGCACCGTCTTCGGTATGGTGGTGCAAACGGTTGGCGGCTAGACCCATCAGCATGTACAAAGGCTTTCAGACGAAGAGGAGGGACAACTGCCGAGCATAGTCGCAGCCGCACACGCCACCGCTGCCGCGACCTTACCGGCCACGCCACCAGGCGAAGAGCAGCACAGCCAGCAGCACCCACAGCATGATGATGATCGCCGCGGCCAGCCAGCTACGCGGGCGCGCCAGCATGCGCGCGGCACGCTCGCGCGCGGCCAGCAGCACCGGCGGCGGCAGCAGGCGCAGCACCAGCGCCAGGCCCAGGGGCACGATGAGCAGGTCGTCCAGATAGCCCAGCACGGGAATGAAATCAGGCACCAGGTCGATGGGGCTCAGCGCATAGGCGGCCACGGCCAGCGCCAACAGACGCAGCGCCCAGGGGGTACGCGGATCGCGCGCGGCCAGGTAGACGACGAGCACGTCGCGCTTGAGCGCACGCGCCCATTGCTTGGCGGTTTGCAGCAGTCCCATGGCGTGTTCAGGGGGGGGTGATTCAGCGAAAGGGCTGCATCGTACGAGCTGCCCCGCGCGGAAATGGCTTGATGTACATCAAAACCCTACCGGGATCGGGTGACGACAGTGACTGCTTCCCCTTGATAACTGCCCTGCCCCATGGCCAAGAAGTTTCCGCTGAACCCCGCACATCCCGAACGCACGTGCTGGGGCTGCGACCGCTACTGCGCCGCCGATGCCATGCAGTGCGGCAACGGATCGGAGCGCAGCCAGCATCCGGCGGAGCTGTTCGGCCCCGACTGGGCCGAGTGGGAGCCGCCTTCGGCCGGCGAGGCGCCTGCACAGCAGCAGCCCGCCGCATCACAGCCGGCCTGACCGCACGGTCACTCATTCCAGCACCAGCAGCACGGGCTGGTGGTCTGATGCCTGCGTCACGCCATCGACCCGCACCGCGCGCACCCGGCTCCTCAGCGAATCACTGACCCAGATGAAGTCACAGGCCAGCGGCTGCGGCGCATAGGTCTGGTCGAACACGCAAAACGTGGGCGGCTGCGGCGCGCCGGGGTGCAGCAGTCGCCATGCATCCCACAGCGGGGGCTGGCCCGCCTGACCCATGGTCGCGCCCTCCTCGTCCGCCAGCGCAGCGGCCAGCGCGGCGTATTCGGGCTCGTGCGCCTGCAGGTTGAAGTCGCCGCACAGCACGGCATGGGGCGTGTGCGCCTTGGGCTGGAACGGCGAGCCGTCGGCCAGGCCCTGCGGCGGCTGCGCAGCCTGCGCGCAGGCCTGCAGGTGCAGCGCACGCAGCGCCAGCGCCTGCGCCATGCGCTGGGGCTTGGAGTAGTACTCCAGGTGCGTGGTCATCACGCGCACCGGGCCCAGCGCGGGGTCCTGCACGGTGAGCACGCTGCACAGGCGCGGCATGCTGCGCACGCCGGCATCGGGCGGGTATGGCAGCGGGTGGTGCTGCAGCTGCAGCACAGGCAGGCGCGTGGCGATCAGGTTGCCAAAGCGCTGGCGGCCCGCGGCGGTCCACTCATCCACCGCGGCGCCAAAGAACACCTGCCAGCCTGCGGGCAGCGCGGCCTGCACCTGCGCCACCTGGTCGACGGGCGCACCGGGCAAGCCGGGGTAGTTCACGGCGATCTCCTGCAGGCACAGCACATCCACGTCGCCCAGCGCCAATGCGTATTGCACGATGCGCGCGGGGTCCACGCGGCCGTCCAGGCCGCGGCACCACTGGGTGTTCCAGGTGACGAGCTGCATGGTTTACTCCTGAAAACAGAGCTGCTCGCGCTTGCTGCACGGGCGCCGGAGGCTGATTTGGTTTGAATTGCTACTTGATGCCCGCGCGCATGAAGCTCTGCACGAACTGGCGCTGAAAGAGTATGAACCCGATGAGCAGCGGCGCGGTGGACATCAGCGTGGCCGCGGTGATGAGCGACCATTCCACGCCCTGCTCCACCGACGAGAACACCTGCAGCCCCACGGTGAGCGGGCGGGATTCCACGCTGTTGGTGATGATGAGCGGCCACAGGAAGTTGTTCCAGTGAAAGCTCACCGACACCAGCGCAAACGCGGTGTACACCGGCCGCGCCAGCGGCACGTATACGCGCCACAGGATCTGCAGGGCGCTGGCACCCTCCACGCGCGCGGCTTCATCCAGCTCCTTGGGAATGCCCATGAAGGTCTGGCGCAGCAGGAAGATGGCAAAGGCCGAGGCAAAGTACGGCAGACCGATGGCCACCAGCGAATCCACCAGGCCCAGGCGGCCCATGGTCTTGTAGTTCTCGACCAGCAGGATGTCGGGCATGACCATGAGCTGCACCAGCACCAGCGCGAAGGCCACGTTCTGGCCGCGAAAGCGATAGCGCGCGAAGGCATAGGCCGCCAGCGTGGACAGCACCAGCTGCGCGGCCAGGATCATCGCCACCAGCACGGTGGTGTTGAGGAAGTAGCGCGCGAAGGGCGCGGCCTCCCAGGCGCGGCGGAAGTTCTCCAGCGTCCAGGGCGCCAGCAGATCGAAGCGCGTGGCGTACTCCGCGGGGTGAAAGGCCGTCCACACCGCATAGGCCAGCGGCAGCAGCCACAGCAGGGCCAGCGTCCAGGCGGCCAGGGTATCCAGCAGGGTGACCTGGTACAGCGTATTGGTTCTCATGGCGCGTCGCGCCCTCCTAAGGGATGAAACCGGCACCACCCAAGCCAGGGCCGCCGTGCAAGGGCCGCCCCGCCGCACGGGCGGCGTCCTCCTTCCCACGCGCAGCGTGAGAGAAGGGGTGAGAGAAGGGGGAAGTGGCGCAGCCGCTCCGGGGGTTGTTTCACTGGTAATGCACCCGTTTGTCGAACACGAAGAACTGCACCAGCGCCACGCCGGCCAGCGCCACCACCAGCACCACCGTGAGCGCCGCGGCATAGCCCGTGTCCCAGAACTTGAAGCCCACCTCGTACAGGTGGTACAGCAGCAGCGTGGAAGCGTTGTCCGGCCCGCCGCGCGTGAGGATGAAGAGATGGTCCACCAGACGGAAGGCGTTGATCACGGCATTGACCAGCACGAACAGCGTGGTGGGCATGAGCAGCGGCCACTGCACGCGGCGAAAGAAGTACCAGCGCGACCCGCCCTCGATGGCCGCGGCCTCCTTCAGGCTGGGGTTCAGCGTCTGCAGCGCGGCCAGGTAGAAGATCATGAAGAAGCCCGCCTCCTTCCACACCGCCACCACCGTGACGCAGGCCAGCGCCGTGGCCGGGTCGCCCAGCCAGTTGCGCGACGGCAGCCCGAGCAGGCTGGTGATCTGCTCCAGCAGCCCGTACTGCGGCGTGTAGAAGAACAGCCAGACGTTGGCCACGGCGATCATCGGCAGCACGGTGGGCGTGAAGTACGCCATGCGCACCCACGTGCGTCCCGGCATGCGCTCATTCACCCACAGCGCCATGATCAGCGCCAAGCCGATGGACAGCGGAATGGTCGCGCCAGCGAACCACAGGTTGTTGCGCACGGCCTGCCAGAACACGGGGTCGTCCACCATGGACGCATAGTTCTCCAGCCCCACCCACACCCCCGCACGGCCGCCGCGGGGCGTGGAATGGAAGCTGTCGATCAGCGTGGCCAGCGTGGGCCAGTGCGTGAAGGCCACCAACAGGACCAGGGCCGGAAGCAGCAGCAGCCAGGCGTGCATGGCACGCTGGCTGCTGCCCGCATCCGGCGTGCTGCGCATCACCGGCATGGGAGGCTCGCCCTTACTTGTAGCTGCGCAGGATGCGATCGGCCTCGCGCTGAGCGTCCTTCATCGCTTGCGCCGAGGTCTTGGTGCCGTTCAGCGCGGCCTGGATGGCGTCGTTGAGCACCTTGGTCACACGCTGGTTGTCGTGCGTGGAGAACTCGGCCACCGACACCGGCAGTTGATCGCGCGCCACCAGCGCGGGCGGGAAGTCCTGGCCGTATTTTTTGAGCGCCGGCGTATCGTAGGCAGCAGGCGAGACGGCCACGTAGCCGCTGTCCATGCTCCACTGCGCAGCGCGCTCGGGCTGGGTGATCCACTTGGCGAACTCGAACGCGGCCTGCTGCTGCTCTTGCGGCGCCTTCTTGAAGATGTAGAAGTTGCCGCCGCCCGTGGGCGAGCCCTTGCGCAGGTTGCCGGCAATCTGGGCCACGCCGAAGTCGAACTTGGCGTTGTTCTTCACGTTGGTCAGGTTGCCCGTGGTCGTGACGATGATCGCGGCCTTCTTCTCGAAGAAGTCCTTGGGCGTCGTGCCCCACTCCACCACGCCCTTGGGGTGCACGCCTTCCTTGGCCAGGTTGACCCAGAAGTCCAGCGCCTCGATGACCTTGGGGTGGTCGAAGGTGACCTGGGTGCCGGCCCCATTGGCCAGCAGCACGTCGTTGGGCGTGGTCAGCGTCTGCAGCATCCAGTAGGCAAAGCCGGTGGACGGGATCTGGATGCCGTACTGCGTCACGTTGCCGCTGGCGTCCTTCTTGGTGAGCTTGTGCGCCGCTTCCTTCAGTTCCTTCCAGTTCTGGGGCGCCTTGTGGGGGTCCAAGCCGGCTTCCTTGAAGGCCTCCTTGTTGTAGTACATGACCACCGTGGAGCGCTGGAACGGCACGCCCCAGGTCTTGCCGCCCGTCTGGCTGTTGGCCATGAAGGCCGGGTAGAAGCCCTTGATCCAGGCACGGTCGGCGTCGGTCTTCACGAAGTCGTCGATGGGGGCGATGGCGTCCTCGTCGATCAGCGTGAACATGTCGGTGGACAGCAGCACCGAAGTGGCCGGCGCCTTGCCGGACTTGTGCGCGGTGAGCGCCTTGACGATGGTCTCCTGGTACGTGCCGGCATAGATGGGCACCACCCTGTACTGCGGATGCGCCTTGTTGAAGTCGGCCGCGTAGCCGTCGATCACCTTGGTGATGGGGCCGCCCACGGCCACGGGGTAGTAGAACGGCACCTCCACCGGGGTCTGCGCATGGGCGGTAACGGCACACAGCGCCATGGCCGCGAGGGCGGGCGCAGCCAAGGTCTTCAAAAACATCTTGCGTTGCATTGCGAAAGCTCCTGGGGTCTGGAAAGAGTGGGGAGAGGAAACGAAAGGCAGCGCCGTGCACGCCCATGCGGCGCAGGCTGCGTAAGAAGTGGCTCAAGCCGCCAGGCGCTGGCCCTGGGCGTCAAAGAAATGCTGGTCGTGCCCGCACCACCGCAGGCGCACACCCTGCCCGTTGGCTGCGGGGGCGTGCTGCCCCGGCGCGCGCACGGTGATGAATTCGGTGCCGATAGCGCAGCGCAGCACGGCATCCGCGCCCAGGTATTCCTGGCTGTGCACGGAGGCGGCCACGCCGCTCGACCCACCGCTGCCGTCGTCCAGGGCCACGGCCTCGGGACGCAGGCCGAGCCAGTGCGCCTGCGTGCGACCCACGGCGATATCGGTGCCCGCGATGCGGCCCTGTTCCAGTCGCACCAGGTTCATGGCGGGCGTGCCGATGAAGCGCGCGGCAAAGGTGGAAGCGGGTGCGGCGTACACATCGCGCGGCGGCGCGCACTGCTCCACGCGCCCCTGGTGCAGCAGCACCACCTGGTCGGCCATGCTCATGGCCTCGGCCTGGTCGTGCGTCACGTACACCACGGTAAGTCCCAGGCGCTGCTGCAGCTCGCGCAGCTCGGTGCGCATCTCCTGGCGCAATTGCGCATCCAGGTTGGACAGCGGTTCGTCCATCAGGCACACGCGGGCCTGGGCCACCAGGGCGCGGCCCAGCGCCACGCGCTGCTGCTGCCCGCCGGACAACTGTGCGGGCCGGCGCTCCAGCAGCGGGGCCAGGCCCAGCAGCTCGGCCGCATGCGCCACGCGCCGCGCGGCCTCGGCCTTGGGCACCTTGCGCACCGCCAGCCCAAAGCCGATGTTCTGCGCCACGCTCAAGTGCGGAAACAGCGCATAGTTCTGAAACACCATCGCGATGCCGCGCCGCGCCGGTGGCAACCGCGTGACGTCCTGCCCGTCGATGCGCACGCTGCCCGATGTGGGTGACTCCAGCCCCGCAATGATGCGCAGCGTGGTCGATTTGCCGCAGCCCGAGGGTCCCAGCAGCACGCAGAAAGAACCGGGCTCAATGCGCAGGTTCACGGACTGCAATGCCGTGGTGCTCCCCCAGGACTTGGCAACCGCATCAAGTTCGATCAGTGACATCGCGGCAGTGTAGGGACCGCTTGTGACGCTGGCGTTACGCACCCGCACGCCGCGGCGGGCCACCCGCCCACCCGCCACGGCCCGTCGATCGGTCCGTGGCGGTGCGACACCAAAACTGCCGCTAACGCCCGTCCATCAAGCGCCAGCAGCTATGCATTGAATAGTCACGGGCGCTGCACCACTTTCACCCGTGCATTCGGTGCCTCGCCGAACATCTCGGGCGCATACAGTGCCTCGACGCGGCTGGGCGGCAGCGCAAAGTCGCCCGCATTGTTCAGGCGCACGGTGTACTGCATCGTCACCGTGCCCTTGGGCAGGTACTCGTAGTAGCTGCGGAAGGACTCGAAGCCGCGTTCCTCGAACGCGGGCCAGCCCCGGCCCTCGCGCTTTTCGCCCTGCGTGGCGATCTCGGAGTCGCGCCCCAGGCCGCTGCCCAGGATGGTCGCCCCTGCGGGGATGGGGTCGGTGATCGCCACCCAGGTCATGTCGGCCGTACCGGTCACCTCCAGCGTCACGCGCAGCACGTCCCCGCGCGAGTAGCTGCCCGCGGGCAGTGCCTTGTCGGCCTGCTCAACCGGCGTGACCGTGCGCTTGAGGGTGTAGCCCGCGCTGAACGGCTGCTGGCGCGGCACGGCCGCCACCGACTGCAGCGTGAGCCACGGCTTGCCCGGCCCCTGATGCGTGACCACGAGCGGCTGCGCCGCGCCAGCGCCCGTGCCCCACGGCAGGAACATGCCGTTGTTCTTGAGCATGCCGGGCGCCGCGGGCGCGCCGAACCAGCGGGTCTGGTGCGCTGCACCCGCGGCGTCGCTGGCCTTCGCCGGCTCCACCTTGGCCCAGTCCACGCTGGCGCTGTGGCCGCCCAGCGTAGCGCGGGTGGTGCCGGCCACCGGCGTGGACTCGAAGCGGGCGCTGAACTTCTCCAGCGCCAGCCCGCCCCACAGGTTGGCCGTGGTGGTGTGCCATGCGCCGCCCTGCTGGCGCGCGATGAAGCCGCTGGCCAGGCGCCCCATGTCGTCCTTCCACGCGGGGTCGTCCAGCACGGCCAGCATCAGGCGCGCGGTGTTCACGTCGCCGTTCTGCATCAGCCACCACCAGTAGTCCTGCTGCTCGGTGCTGAACAGCAGCTTGGTGCCCTGGTAGGACAGGCGGCCCTTGAGAATCTGCATCGCCTCGGCCAGGCGCTGCTCGCGCTGCGGCACGCCCTGCACCCGCTTAAGCACGTTGATCCAGTCGATCACCGCATGCGTGGGCCACTGGTTGGGCGCGATGGTGATGCTCTCCAGCAGCCGCGCCGGGGCATGGCCCGTGCGCGACAGCGCCTCGATGGCCGCCAGCTTGCGCAGGTCCAGATCCTTGCGCGGGCTCCAGAAGTCGCGCTGGATGCGCCCTTCCACAAAGGCCGTCAGCCCGCGCTCCATGGCCTCGCGCACTTCAACAGGCAGCGTGAACTCAGGGTACAGCGCGGCCGCTTCGTGCGTGGCGGCCAGCAGATAGGCGGTGAGCGTGTCGCTGCCCCGGTTGGCGCTGCCTTCGCTCGGCGGGAAGTAGTAGGCCAGGCCGTCGCCGTCCAGGTAGGTGGGCATCTGCGCGGCCACGCTGCGCCACAGCGCGGCATCGCGCAGGCCGATGGCCTTGCTGGCCTTTTGCTCCAGGCAGGCGAACGGGTAGTTGGCCCACCAGTCGCGCACGCCGGGCAGGCCCTCGGCCAGCCGGGGCTGCAGCGCCAGCTTGAGGCCGCCGCGCCCCTGCAGCGCACCGGCGGGCGGCACCGCCTCCGTCTGGAAGCTGCCGTCCAGCTGCACCAGCGTGGCCTGCTGCACGGCCAGCGGCACGGCCGGCACCAGCCGCTGGGTCACCTTGAGCGCATCGCGCGCGCCGCTCACCGTATCGCGCGCCTCGATCTCCCACAGCAGCGCCTGGGCGCGCGTATGGGCCAGTTGTGCGGGCGCGGTGACGGACCACGCCACCTCGCGCGACTCGCCCGCGGGGATCTCCACGGTCTGCTGGTTCAGCTGCAGCAGCGTGGCGCGCGGCGTGACCTCGACCTTCATCGCCGCCTTGGTGGTATTGCGCAGCGTGAGCTGCGCGCGGAACTGGTCCTCCTCGCGCACCAGCGGTGGCAGGCCGCTGATGATCTGCAGGTCCTGCGTGGCGCGGATGCTCGTGGCGCCGGTGCCGAACAGGCCCGTTCCCGCATCCGCCACCGCCACCACCCTGAAGGTGGTGAGCGCGTCGTTAAGCGGCACGGTCACCTGCGCCCGGCCGTTCGCGTCCAGTTGAATGGCGGGCCGCCACAGCAGCAGCGTGTCCAGCAGCTCGCGCGTGGCCGTGTGGCCGCCGCCGCCGCCCGCGGGCACGGCCTTCTTGCCGTAGTGGCGCCGGCCGATGATCTCCATCTGCGCGGTGGAAGTCTCCACGCCCCACGCCCGGCGCTGCAGCATGGCCTCCAGCAGGTTCCAGCTGGTGTTGGGCATCAGTTCCAGCAGCGCCTGGTCCACGGCGGCCAGCGCCACCTCGGCGCCGGCAGCGGGCTTGCCGTCCGGCAGCGTGGCGGTGATGGTGACCTGCGCCTTGCCGCGCACCGGGTAGCTGTCCTTATCGGCCTTGACCTGCACCGCGATCTGGTGCGCGGCATGGCCCACACGCAGCTCGGCCACGCCCAGCCGGTAGGCGGGCTTGGACAGGTCCACCATGGCCGTGGGGGCGACGTACTCGCGGCCCTCGTACCAGAAGGCGTTCCACCATTCGCGCGGCGCCTTGAAGCCCCAGGTGAAGAAGCTGTACCAGGGCACCTCGCGCAGACGCCCGCGCAGCGCCAGCACGCTCACGTAGACGTTGGGGCTCCAGTCCTGCCCGATCTGTACCTGCACCGTGGGGTCCTGGCCATTGAGCTGCACCACGCGCGTGTCGATGATGCCCTCGCGTTCCACGCTGACCAGCGCCGTGGCATGGCGAAACGGCATGCGCACCTGCAGCCGCGCGGTCTCGCCGGGCTGGTAGCTCTTTTTCTCGGGCAGCACGTCGATGCGGTCATGGTCCTCGCCGCCAAACCACAGCTCGCCGCGCCGCGTGACCCAGACGGAGGACGCGGCCTGGGCCTCGTTGCCGTCCTTGTCGCGCGCGGTGACCACCAGCTCCACCTCGCCGGGCTCGTCCAGCTTGGCGTCGCACAGCAGCAGGCCGCGGCTGTCGCTTTTGCCGGTGCACACGGTGCCCAGGTCCTTGGTCTCGGTCTTGTTGTCGTAGCTGTAAAAGCCTCCCACCATGCGCTTGCGGCTGGTGGTGGTGACATGCGCGATGGCCTGCACGGCCAGGGGCACACCGGCCTGGGGCTGGCCCTGCAGCGACAGCGCCAGCGCCTGGAAGCGCACGCGGCTCGCAGCCGATGCCCAGCCCTCGGTCTTCACGCCCGCCACCACGGCGGCCGGCCACAGCGTGTGCGTGCTGCGGACCGTCTGCACCTCGCCATTGGGGTCAGCATAGGTGGCCTCCAGCACCAGGTCCTGCGCCTGGCGGGCCGGGGGCAGTTCTTCGATGGTCACGCGGCCCGCGCCGCTCTTGTCCAGCGTGAGCGCCAGCTTGTCGGCCACCATGCGCGTGTCCTGCCGCGCCGCGGGCTCCTCGTCGTCATCGCCCGCCTGCGCGCCGCGCTTGCGGGGCGGCTGGAAGCTGAAGGCGTCGAAGTCGCCGAACTGCAGGAACTTGCCGCGCACCATGGCCGACACCCGCACCGGCAACTGGCCGGCAGGGCCGCCAGACACGTAGCCCACCCGCACGTCGGCCGGCACCGAGCGCACGCGCACCAGCGGCTTGCTGTCCGCGGGCGCGATACGCCCTTCCAGCACCGGCAGGCGGAACTCCTCCACGCGGAAGCTCCCGGACTCGAACGAGCGCTCGCCCCCATTGACGTCAGCGCCGCGCAGCTCCACCTGGTACAGGCCCAGCTTGGCCGCCGGCGGCACCGCGAACTCGCTGGTGGCCGACAGGCCACCCGTGCCCGTCTTGCGCCACTGCAGCGGCTGGGTGAACTGCTGGCCGCTGCCGACGTGGGTGATCGCCAGTTCCGACGGCCGCTCCTGCGGCAGCGCAAAGCCCTGGCGGTTCTGCAGGCGCAGCACGTGCTTCATGGACACCGTCTCGCCCGCGCGCAGCAGCGTGCGGTCGAAGATGGTGTGGGCCACGGTATCCGGGCGCGGGTCGCTGCTGGTGGGCAGGTTGAAACGCCAGGGCTCGATGCCGCGCTGCCAGTCGCTCCAGGCAAAGGCCAGATCCTCCACGCCGTCCGCGCCGCGGTGGCGCGCGCTCACGAAGTAGGTCTGCGAGCCATCGCCGTAGTCGTCGTAGCCGTCTGCGTCGCCGCAGCGCGGCGGCTCGGGCGACAGTCCGTCAAAGCGCGCAATACCCTGCGCATCGGTCTGCGCCTGGGCCAGCAGGCGGCCCCGGCAATCGGACACGCGCACGCTCGCGCCCGGCACGGGCTGCCCTTTGTCCAGCGTGGTCACCCAGGCCAGCGCGTTCTCGCGGCCCAGCTTGAAATGCACACCCAGGTTGGTCACCAGCGCCGCCGTGCGCACATACATGGTGCGGCCGGCGCCGTGGCGCTCGTCCAGCAGCGCGCCGCCCAGCGCCTGCGACGCCACCTCCACCACATGGAAACCCGGCGCCAGCGGTATGCCCACGACCTCGAACGGCCGCGGGTCCGCTGCCGCGGCGCGGGGCAGCTCCAGCGCCTTGGCGCCGCTCTGGCCGGCCAGCAGCGACAGCATGCGGGTCTGCACGTACTCCTTGTTCTCCTGCCCCTGCAGCGGCTGGGGCAGTGTGCTCACGCCGTCCCGGCGGGCCTGCCCACGCTCCACCAGCGCGCCGTGGTAACGGCGCACCTTGCGCATCCAGGCGATGATCTCCGCATCGCCGCCGGGCTGCAGCGTGCGCACCCGACCTGCCGGCGCCTCGGGGGTGGACGCAGGTTGCAGGCCCTGCACGCGCAGCGCGGGTTCCACCTTGCGCAGCGTCACGGGCAGCAGCGCGGGCGGGTGGTCCTCGGCCGGGCCTTCGGCAAAGCGCTCGACGATGCCAAAAGGCGCCGCCGCAAACTTGGCCAGCGGCGGCATGCCGCCCGTGGCCACCTTGAGCGGGAAGCTCGCCGCATTGCGCGGCGCGCGTCCCGCGGCATCGCGAAAGTCCGCCGGCAGCTCCACCGTGAAGGACGTGCTCTCGGCCAGCGGCACGCCGAAGCGCACGGCGTTCACCAGCGTGTCGCCTGGCTGCGCGGCCGTGCCCTCCCCTTCGCCCTCAAAACGCGGCAGCAGCGTTTCGTAGCTGGACTTCAGCCGTATGCCCGCCGCCACCTTGCGCGACACGGGTGCGTTGAACGACAGCACCATGGGGCGGATCGGCAGGCACGCGGCCTGGGCGTTCTCGCGCTCGCACTGGAACTCCACGGCAAAGGGCTCGCGCACCTGGAAGGCAAAGCGCTTTTCCACCGTGTTCGCCACGCCGCTGGGCGTGGCCACGCCCTTGCCGAAGACAAGCTGCATGCGCGTGCCCGAGGTCAGGCGGCGGTTGCATGCCAGCGTGGCGTATTGCAGCGGCGCCTGGGCGGCGCGCTTGTCCAGCCCGAGGGCCTTGAGGATGTCCCCGCGCTGCGCACCTTCGACCAGGCGCACAGGCACGCGCTCGCCCACGCCGTCCAGCGCGCACCAGGCATGGCTGCGCAGGCTGTCCTGCGTGGCCGCGCCGTTCAGCTGCAGCACGAACACCTGCTCCTCGTCGATGGACTGGTAGGTGCCGGGCAGGATGCGCTGGACAAACGGGCCGCCACTATTGAATTGATAGCTTTTTCCGCCCGACAGCTCTGCGCCAGAGGCCGATTTGAACCCCGACCTGGCGGTGGCCGTGCAGCGCACGCCCGGCGGCAGGTCGCGCGCGAAGTCGAACACCCATTCGCGCTCGCCCGTCCAGCGGCCCGTGCCCTTGGCCGCATCGGCGTCGCTGCACTGCACCGTGAAGGGAGCCGGCGCCTGTGGATCGCCAAAGCGCACGGCGGCCGCGTCAAACCGCGCCACCACCTGGCGCACCTGCGCCACCTCGCCCTGGGGCGAAAAGCTGCTCACCTGCAGCGCCTGCGCGCCGCCCGCCAGCAGTGCGCCACCCGCGGCAACCCACCGTATCCATGTATTCAAGAGATCCCCCCTGCAGTGCTTTGGCCGAGCGTATCAAAGCGCTCCATGCGCCACGCGGTTGTTGCATGCGCTTACAGGCTGGGCAGCCCCGTCCCGAGCGGTGGCGCATGACGACGCGCAAAGGGGCGCAAGTCCTACCCAGGCACCGTAAAACCGCGCGAAACATGGCGGCTCGCCGCAGCGCGGCACCGTGCAACACCCACCGCCATTTCGCCCAAGGAGCGTCCATGCCACGAACCCCCGCCACCAAGCAACCCCTACCCGCCCGCCAGGCCGCGGCCCATGCGGACAGCTACCGCGGCCATGCCGGAGAACTGCAGCAGCAGGCCGCCGGCCAGCACCCGGTGCTGACCACCCAGCAGGGCATTGCCGTGCCCGACAACCAGAACACCCTGCGCCCCTCGCCGCACGGGCCGGCGCTGCTGGAAGACTTCATCCTGCGCGAGAAGATCACCCACTTCGACCACGAGCGCATTCCCGAGCGCGTGGTGCACGCGCGCGGCTCCGCGGCGCACGGTTTCTTCGAGCTCACCCACTCCCTCGCGGACTACACCACGGCACGGGTACTGACCGAAGTCGGCGCGCGCACGCCCGTGTTCACGCGCTTTTCCACGGTGGCCGGTGGCGCCGGATCGGTGGACACACCGCGCGACGTGCGGGGCTTTGCCGTGAAGTTCTACACGCCCGAGGGCAACTGGGACCTGGTGGGCAACAACATCCCGGTGTTCTTCATCCAGGACGCGATGAAGTTCCCCGACCTCGTGCACGCCGTGAAGATGGAGCCCGACCGCGCCTTCCCGCAGGCCGCCAGCGCGCACGACACGTTCTGGGACTTCATCTCGCTCATGCCCGAATCCATGCACATGGTGATGTGGATCATGAGCGACCGCACCATTCCGCGCAGCCTGCGCATGATCGAGGGCTTTGGCGTGCACAGCTTCCGGCTGGTGAATGCCGCGGGTGAGAGCACCTTCGTCAAGTTCCACTGGCGGCCCAAGCTGGGCATCCAGTCCACCGTGTGGGACGAGGCGATGAAGCTGCAGGCGGCGGACAACGACTTCCACCGCCGCGACCTGTTCGAGGCCATCGAGGCGGGCGACTACCCCGAGTGGGAGCTGTCCGTGCAGCTGTTCACCGAGGAAGAGGCCGGCACGTTCCCCTTCGACCACCTGGACCCGACCAAGCTCATCCCCGAAGAGCTGGTGCCGCTGCGGCCCATCGGGCGCATGGTGCTTAACCGCTGGCCCGACAACTTCTTCGCCGAGACCGAGCAGGTCGCCTTCTGCCCGGCCAACCTGCCGCCGGGCATCGACTTCAGCAACGACCCGCTGCTGCAGGGGCGCCTGTTCAGCTACCTGGACACGCAACTGCTGCGCCTGGGCGGCCCCAACTTCGTGCAGATCCCCATCAACGCGCCCAAGTGCCCCTTCGCCCACAACCAGCGCGACGGCCACATGCAGATGCTCGTGCCGCAGGGCCGCGTGAACTACGAGCCCAGCAGCCTGCAGGCCGACTCGCCCCGCGCATCGCAGGCGGCGGGTTTTCGGCACGTGGCGCAGACCGACGAAGGCAGCGGCAAGGGGCGCATCCGCCCCGAGAGCTTTGCCGACCACTACAGCCAGGCGCGCATGTTCTACCGCAGCCAGAGCCCGCTGGAGCAGGCGCACCTGGCGTCGGCGCTGGTGTTCGAGCTGTCCAAGGTACAGACGCTGCACGTGCGCGAAGGCGTGGTGGGCCATCTGCTGCACATCGACCCGCAGCTGGCCCAGCGCGTGGCCGATGGCCTGGCGCTGCCGCAGCTGCCGCCCGCCCCCCCGCTGGCCGTGCCGGTGCAGGACCTGCCGCCCTCGCCCGCCCTGCGCATCATCGACCGCATGAAGCCCACGCTGCAGGGCCGCTGCGTGGGCATTCTGGTGGCCGACGGCTCCAACGGCACCACCGTGGCCAACCTGCGCAAGGCGCTGGAGAAGGCGGGCGCGCAGGTGAAGATCGTCGCGCCCAAGGTGGGTGGCGCGCTGCTCAAGGACGGCACGCAGTTGCCTGCCGACGGGCAGCTGGCAGGCACGCCCTCGGCGGTGTTCGACGCGGTGGCCTCGGTGCTGTCGCCGGAGATGGGCGCGCAGCTGGCGCGCGAGGCCGTGGCGGTGGATTGGTTCCGAGACGCCTTCGGCCACCTCAAGGCCATCGCTGCCTGCAAGGGCACGCAGGCCATCCTGCAGGCCGGCGGCATCGAACCCGACGCGGGCGTGGTGGACCCGGCCGACGCACAGGGCTTCATCGCCGCCGCGCAGACGCGCCAGTGGGCGCGCGAGCCGCAGGTGCGCACGCTGGCGTGAACGCGGGCCTGCGCTGGCCCGCGGGGCAGCGGCCGGGGTGCGCCCCTACCGCGCCCCTACCGCGCGGTTACTGCACGCCTACTGCGCCGTGAAGCCGCTGTTGCGGATGATGCGCGCCCAGGCTGCGGTGTAGGCCTTCTGGCGCGCGGCCAGTTGTCCGGGCGCCATGTGGCCCACGGTGAGGCCCAGGGTGGTGAGTTGCTCATGCACCGCGGGCTGCGCCAGCACCTGCGCCAGTGCGGCGGAGAACTGCGCGATGAAAGCGTCGGGCGTGCCGGCCGGCGCGTAGATGCCGTAGTACGGCAGGTCCTCGAAGCCCTTGAGGCCCAGTTCGTCGAACGTGGGCACATCGGGCAGCGCGGCCTGGCGCTGCGTGCCCAGCACGCCCACCACGCGCAGCTTGCCAGCGCGGTGGTGCTCGATGAAGTCCTGCACCGATCCCACGCCCGCCGCGATCTGGTTGCCCAGCATGTCGCCGATCATGGGCGCGCTGCCGCGGTAGGGCGCGGCCACCAGGTCCAGCCGGTACTTGCGGCCCAGCAGCTTGACCAGAAACTCCGGCGTGGATGCCGGCGCCGGCACGCCCACCGCGCCCTGGCCGCCCCGCGCGGCCTGGAGCCACTGCACATATTCGTTGAACGAACGCGCGGGCGTGCCGCCCGAAACGGCGAACGCGTTCACGAAGGTGGCAAAGCCCGCCACGGGCACGAAGTCGCTCACCGGGTCGAAGCCGGGGTTCTTCACCACCAGCGGCAGGATGGAGAGGGTGTGGTCGTGCGTGAGGAACAGCGTGGTCCCGTCGGCCGGCGCGGCCTTGAGCACCTGCGCCGCGATCTGCCCGCCCGCGCCGGGTCGGTTGTCCACCACCACGGGGACGCCCAGCACGTCCTTGAGCTTGTCGGCCAGCAGGCGGGCGATGGCATCCGAGCCGCCTCCGGGCGGAAAGCCCACCAGGATGCGCACCGGCTTGGTGCCGTCGGCCCAGGCGGGCAACGCCGGCAGCACGCTGGCGGCAAGGGCGCGGGCCAGCAGGTGGCGGCGGTGCAGGTTCATGGTGGCTCTCCTGGGGCGGCAGGGCGATACAAATTCAGGAGCTGTTCGCGCTTGCCAGCAAAGCTTTTCAGCATCAAAACATACTGAAAACCGCTTACATCAAGCGCTGACAGCTCCTATTTTGACGGGCAATCAGGCGGACAGCCGCGCACGGTGGCGCGCCAGCTGCGTGCGCACCTGCGCGGGCGCGGTGCCGCCCAGGGTGTTGCGCGCGTTCAGCGAGCCCTGCAGGCTCAGGGCATCGAACACGTCCTTCTCGATCGCCGGGTGAAAGCCCTGCAGCACGGCCAGCGGCAACTCCGACAGGTCCACGCTGTGCGACACCGCGGCCTTCACCGCGTGGGCCACGGTCTCGTGCGCGTCGCGGAACGGCAGGCCCTTCTTGACGAGGTAGTCGGCCAGGTCGGTCGCCGTGGCGTAGCCCTTGAGCGCCGCGGCGCGCATGGCCTCGGCGTTCACGGTGATGCCGCCGTCCTTGCACCCGGTTGCGGGGTTCATCTGGCCGCCGATCATCTCGGCGAAGATGCGCAGCGTGTCCTTCAGCGTGTCCACTGTGTCGAACAGCGGCTCCTTGTCTTCCTGGTTGTCCTTGTTGTAGGCCAGGGGCTGGCCCTTCATCAGCGTGATCAGGCCCATCAGGTGGCCCACCACGCGGCCGGTCTTGCCGCGCGCCAGCTCCGGCACGTCGGGGTTCTTCTTTTGCGGCATGATCGACGAGCCGGTGGTGAAGCGGTCGGCGATCTTGATGAAGCCGAAGTTCTGGCTCATCCAGATGATGAGTTCTTCGGACAGGCGGCTCACGTGCACCATGCACAGGCTGGCGGCGGCCGTGAACTCGATGGCGAAGTCGCGGTCGCTCACGCCGTCCAGGCTGTTCTGGCACACGCCCTCCATGCCCAGCGTCTTGGCCACGCGCTCGCGGTCCAGCGGGTAGGTAGTGCCGGCCAGCGCGGCGGAGCCCAGCGGCAGCACGTTCACCCGGCGGCGCACGTCGCGCATGCGCTCGGCATCGCGTGCAAACATCTCCACGTAAGCCAGCAGGTGGTGCGCAAAGCTCACGGGCTGCGCCACCTGCAGGTGGGTGAAGCCGGGCAGGATCACCTCGACGTTCTGCTCGGCCACCTCGACCAGCGACAGCTGCAGCTCGCTCAGCAGGCCCTCGATCAGGTCGATCTCGCCGCGCAGCCACAGGCGCACGTCGGTGGCCACCTGGTCGTTGCGGCTGCGGCCGGTGTGCAGGCGCTTGCCGGCGTCGCCCACCAGCTGGGTCAGGCGCGCCTCGATGTTCAGGTGCACGTCCTCCAGGTCCAGCTTCCACTCGAACGCGCCGGACGCGATCTCCTGCGTGATCTGGGCCATGCCCTTCTGAATGTCGGCGTGGTCCTGCGCGCTGATGATGCCTTGCGCGGCCAGCATCTCGGCATGGGCCAGGCTGCCCGCGATGTCGGCCTGCCACAGGCGCTTGTCGAAGAACACGCTCGACGTATAGCGCTTGACCAGATCGCTCATGGGCTCGGAGAACAAGGCCGACCAGGCCTGGGCCTTGGTGGCGAGCTGGTCGTGGGACGGTTGCGAGGCGGAAGAAGAGGACATGGGGGCAATAATCCGGGGGTTTCGACACCCGGAACGCCCGGATGCCGCAATGCAAGAGACGCAAATTTTATCGACCCGCCCCGCCGCCCTGCCCGAAGCCGCACCGCGCAGTGCGGTACGCGGCCGCGCGCTGGTGTTCGACGCCTGCCAGGTGGGCGTGGTGCTGCGCGCCGTGCTGTTCGTGGAACTGGTGCTGGGCGTGGGCGCCTTGTTCGGCGCGGGCGGCCTGGCGGAATGGCTGGCGCGCCTGGCGTTGCTCACGGGCGGCGCGCTGCCGGCCACCCTCGCCTGGCTGATCACGGCCTGCAGCCTCAAGACGGCGCTGCAGCGCCTGCAGGAGCCGCTGCAGTACGCCGCCGGCGTGCTGCTGGGCGCACTGGCCGGCCTGCTGGCCTGCGCCATGCTGGCCCTGGCCAGCGGCCCCGCGGGCGCCCCGCCGCCGTGGCTGGCCAGCGCCGCCAGCGGCGCGCTGCTGGCGGCGCTGCTGGTCACCGCGCTGAAAATGCGCGCCCGCGCCCGCACGCCCGCCGCCACCACCGCGCGCCTGACCGAGCTGCAGGCGCGCATCCGCCCACACTTCCTGTTCAACACGCTCAACAGCGCCATTGCCCTGGTGCGCGACGAACCCGCCAAGGCCGAGGCGCTGCTGGAAGACCTGAGCGACCTGTTCCGCCACGCCCTGGTGGAACAGGGCGAGTCCGCCACGCTGGAGGAAGAGATCGTGCTGGCACGCCGCTACCTGGACATTGAGCAGGTGCGCTTTGGCGAACGCATGCGCGTGCAATGGGTGCTGGATGCGCGCGCCAACGCCGCGCGCCTGCCGCCGCTCTTGCTGCAGCCGCTGGTGGAAAACGCGGTCAAGCACGGCGTGGAGCCCAGCGCGCGCGGGGGCAAGCTGCGCATCGCCACCGAGCGGCGCGGCGGCCGCGTGGTGCTGATCATCACCAACACCCTGCCCACCGATCGCCCCACGGCCGAGGACGCGCCGCGCGGCCACGGCATCGCCCAGGCGAATGTGCGCGACCGCCTGCGCCTGCTGCACGACGTGGACTGCGACTTCAGCGCCGGCGTACAGGGCGGCCTGTACCAGGTGCGCATCTCGCTGCCCGCGCCCTGAATCCCCGGGCCACGCGGCACGCCACATCCACTACAGTCGACGCCCCATGCACATCCTGATCGTGGACGACGAACTCCTGGCCCGCAGCCGCCTGCGCACGCTGCTGGCCGACTGCGACCCCCGCCACAGCGTGACGGAGGCCGCGCACGCCGCGGACGCGCTGGCACAGCTCGAGGCCAGCGGCGGCCGCGCGGTGGACGTGGTGCTGCTGGACATCCACATGCCGGGCCAGGACGGCCTGGGACTGGCGCACCACATCCAGCGCCTGCCGCACCCGCCGGCCATCGTGTTCGTGACCGCCCACGCGGACCATGCGCTGTCGGCCTTCGAACTGGATGCCGTGGACTACCTGACCAAGCCCGTGCGCCTGCAGCGCCTGCAGCAGGCACTGGCCAAGGCGCAGCGCGCCGCGGCCCCCAGCGCCGCTCCCACGCGCTCGCCGCTGCCGGCACCCAGCTGCGAGGTGCTACTGATCCAGGAGCGCGGGCGCACCGAGCGCGTGCCGCTGGACGACGTGCTGTTCCTGCGCGCCGAGCAGAAATACGTGACGGTGCGCACCCTCACGCGCAGCTTCGTCATCGACAGCGCGCTGTCCGACCTGGAGGCGCGCCACGCGGGCCACTTTCTGCGCGTGCACCGCAGCACGCTGGTGGCCCGCCGCGCCATGCGGGCGCTGGAGCGCTATTACGACGCCGAGGAGGGCGAAGGCTGGGCCGTGCGCCTGCACGGGCTCACCGAGCCCCTGCCGGTCTCGCGCCGCCAGGTGGCCGGGGTGCGCGAGGCGCTGGCCACGGGTTGATACGGCTGCGGCGTTTCAGGCGCCCACACGCCTGCACCCTCTGCGCGGCCGCCGGCCCTTGGACTGGCGCCGCGGTCCTCCCCGGACAGGCAGGCGCGGCGCGCACACCGGCGAACACCCTGCCGTGCTCAATGCGCGTGCGCCAGCCCGCTCACAAAGGTCACCACCGCGATGCCGGCCGCCAGCCAGGCGATCTGCGCCAGCGTCTGCGCGGCCGAGAGGCGTTTTTGCAGTTGCGGGATCAGGTCGGCTAGCGCCACGTACACGAAGCTGCTGGAGGCGATGGCCAGGAAATACGGCAGCCCGCCGTCCCACAGCCCCACCAGGTAGTAGCCCACGAGGCCGCCCAGCGCCGTCAGCGCGCCCGCCAGCGAGACCTTGAGCAGCGCCGCGTTGCGGTGGCGGGTGCTGTGGCGCAGCACCACCAGGTCGCCGATGTGGTGCGGCACCTCGTGCGCCAGCACCGACAGCGCGGCCACCACGCCCAGCCGCATGTCCGCCATGAAGGCCGAGGCGATCAACACCCCATCGCCAAAGCAGTGCACGCTGTCGCCGGTCAGCAGCGCCCAGCCGCCATGCCCGTGCTGGCCCGGGCCATGGTGGTGGTCGTGCGCGTGGTCAGGATGGTGGTCGTGGTGGCCCTGGCCATGGATGTGCCGCTCGGACGGGCTGTGCTCATGGCCGTGGTGCCACAGCTCGGCCTTGTCCAGCAGGAAGAAGAACACCAGCCCCAGCAGCAGCGTGGCAAACAGGTCGTGCGCACTGGCCTGGCTCTCGAACGCCTCGGGCAGCAGATGCATGAAGGCGGTGGCCAGCAGCGCGCCCGCCGCCAGGCTCAGCAGGTGCTGCGGCCCCACGCGCTGGCGCGTGCCCATGCCCAGGCGCAGCAGCGCCGCCGCCACCCACACACTGCCAATGCCCGCGGCCAACGTGGCCAGGATGATTGCTATCAATGTCATAGCTGCTTGCGCTTTCTCTTATTGGCCTAGGTGCCAATTTCATTCATTCAAAACCAAACTCTCGCCGCGCCATCAAAAAAAGCCCCGAAGGGCTTGTGTGCGTGCTGGCTGCCGCGGCTCACGCCACGCCGTGCTGCTTGAACCAGGCCAGCGTGCGCTTCCAGCCGTCCTGCGCGGCTTCCTTGCGAAAGCTCGGGCGGTAGTCGGCATGGAAGGCATGCGGCGCGTCCGGGTAGACCACGAACCGCGAGGCTTTCGCTGCGGCAGACCCTTCTGACAGGGCGCTTTTCATCTTATCAATCGTGTCAAGAGGTATGCCGGCATCTTTTTCGCCATACAGACCCAGCACGGGTGCCTTGAGGATGGGCGCCAGGTCCACGGGGTGCTTGGGATTCAGGGCACTGGCCTGCCCCACCAGACGGCCATACCAGGCCACCCCGGCCTTCACCGGGCCATGCGCGGCGTAGAGCCAGGTGATGCGGCCGCCCCAGCAAAAGCCGGTGATGCCCACGCGCTGGAGGTCACCGCCATGGGCTCCGGCCCATTGCACGGCGCCGTCCAGGTCGGCCATGACCTGGGCATCGGGCACCTTGGACACCAGTTCGCTCATGAGCTTGGCGACTTCACTGTAGGCGCGCGGGTCGCCCTGGCGCGCGAACAGGTCGGGGGCAACGGCAAGGTAGCCCTCGTGCGCCAGGCGGCGGCAAACGTCGGCAATGTACTCGTGCACGCCGAAGATCTCTGAAATCACCAGCACCACGGGCAGCCCCGTCTTGCCCTGCGGCGCCGCGCGGTAGGCGCGCACGTCAAAGCCGTTCACCGCAAAGTGCACCTCCCCCGCCGTGAGCCCGTCGGCCGGGGTGGAGACCGCTGTCTGCGCCATCACCGGCGCGGCCGCGGCGGCATAGCCGGCCCCCAGCATGACGCCCAGCGCGGTGCGGCGGCTGGCGCCCGCTGCCGTGCTACGGCCGGGGACGAGTGCATCGAAGTCGTTCTGGAGATCGCTGTGCATGACGGAGGCTCCTGGCAAGGGGTGGCAAGGGTTGGGGGACGGACGCCCCCCGGCGCTGGCCAGGAGGCATGGCGTGCCAATGTAGCGGCAATGGCCGTTTTGCGCATGCGACCCGCCCGCGCCACCGCGCCAACGGGCTACAAGCGCTATCAGTGCGCCTTGTCCCAGTCGGGCCCCACGCCCACTTCGGCCAGCAGTGGTACCTGCAGCGCGGCCACGCCGGCCATCAGGCGCGGGATCTCACGGCGCAGCCAGTCCACCTCGCCCTCGGGCAGCTCGAACACCAGTTCGTCGTGCACCTGCATGATCATGAGCACCTCGGGCTTGCGCGCGTCCAGCTCGCCCTGCACGGCCACCATGGCCTTCTTGATGAGGTCGGCCGCCGTGCCCTGCATGGGTGCGTTGATGGCGGCGCGCTCGGCCGCGCCGCGGCGCGGGCCGTTGGGCGAGTTGATCTCCGGCAGGTACAGGCGCCGGCCGAACACGGTCTCCACGTAGCCACGCGCCTTGGCCTGGGCCTTGGTCTCTTCCATGTACTGCTTCACGCCGGGGTAGCGCTGGAAGTAGCGGTCGATGTAGGCGGCGGCGGCCTTGGTCTCGATGCCCAGGTTCTTGGCCAGGCCGAAACTGCTCATGCCGTAGATCAGGCCAAAGTTGATGACCTTGGCGTAGCGGCGCTGCTCGCTGCTCACCTGGTCCAGCGCCACGCCGAACACCTCGGCCGCCGTGGCGCGGTGCACGTCCAGGCCCTCGCGGAAGGCGTGCAGCAGCGCCTCGTCGCCGCTGATGTGCGCCATGATGCGCAGCTCGATCTGGCTGTAGTCGGCACTGGCAATCACGCGGCCTGTGGGTGCCACGAAGGCCTCGCGCACGCGCCGGCCCTCCGGCGTGCGAATGGGGATGTTCTGCAGGTTGGGTTCGTTGCTGGACAGCCGCCCGGTGACGGCCACGGCCTGCGCGTAGTGGGTGTGGACGCGGCCGGTGCGCGGGTCCGCCAGCGTGCTGAGCTTGTCGGTGTAGGTGCCCTTGAGCTTGCACAGGCTGCGGTGTTCCAGCAGTTTGGCGGGCAGCGGGTAGTCCTCGGCCAGCTTCTCCAGCACCTCTTCGTCGGTGCTGCGCGCGCCGGTGGCGGTCTTCTTCACCACGGGCATGCCCAGCTTGTCGAAGAAGATTTCACCCAATTGCTTGGGCGATCCCAGGTTGAAGGGCTGGCCGGCGATGGCGTACGCCTCCTGCTCCAGCTGCAGGATGCGCTGGCCCAGCGCGTGGCTCTGGGCGGCCAGCTTGCCCGCGTCGATCAGCACGCCGTTGCGCTCGATGCGAAACAAGGTCTCGCTGCAGGCCATCTCCAGTTCGTAGATGCCGCGCAGCTTGTCGTCGGTCTGCAGCTGGGGCCATAGCACGCGGTGCACATCCAGCGTCTGGTCGGAGTCCTCGCACGAGTACGCCGCAGCCTTGTCCACCGGGACCTGGGCAAATGGGATCTGCTTGGCCCCCTTGCCGCACAGGTCTTCGTAGCTGATGCCGGTGCGGCCCGTGTGGCGCTCGGCCAGGCTGGTCAGGCCGTGGGGCTTGTGCACTTCCAGCACGTAGCTTTGCAGCATGGTGTCGTGCGCATAGCCGCGCACCTGGATGCCATGGTTGGCGAACACATGCCGGTCGTACTTCACGTGCTGGCCCAGCTTGCGGCAGGCCGGATCTTCCAGCCAGGGGCGCAGGCGCTCCAGCACCTCGGCCAGCGGCAGCTGCGGCGGCGCGTCAGGGCCGTTGTGCGCCAGCGGGATGTAAGCGGCGGCTCCGGGCTCAACGCTGAAGGACACGCCCACGATCTCGGCGCGCAACTCGTCCAGCGACGTGGTCTCGGTGTCCAGCGCCGCCAGCGGCGCGGCCTTCAGGCGCGCGAGCCAGCCGTCGAGCTGCTCCCACGTGAGGATGGTGTCGTAGGTCACCTCGCGCCGCTGCGCCTGCACGGCGACGGCGCTGGCGTCGGGCGTGGTGAAGAGGTCTCCGCTGGCGCCAGCATCCGGCACCACCGCGGACGGCAGCGCGCGTGCCAGGCTCTTGAAGCCGTACTTCTGATAAAAATCGCGCAACGCGTCCGCCTGCTCAGCGCCAACAGCTATCGCATCGATAGCAGGCAGACCATCGAGGTGGCCCGCCAGGTCGCAGTCGGTCTTGATGGTGACCAGCGTGCGCGCGGTGGGCAGCCAGTCCAGCGCCCCGCGCAGGTTCTCGCCGGCCACGCCCTTGATGGCGCCCGCGTTGGCCACCAGCGCGTCCAGCGAACCGTATTCCGTGAGCCATTTGGCGGCGGTCTTGGGGCCGACCTTGGGCACGCCGGGCACGTTGTCCACGGCATCGCCCACCAGGGCCTGGTAGTCCACCATGAGCGTCGGGGGCACGCCGAACTCGGCGGTCACGCCGGCCACGTCCCGCTTCTTGCCGTTCATGGTGTCGATGATGGTGATGTGTTCGTTCACCAGCTGGCTCAGGTCCTTGTCGCCGCTGGAAATCACCACCTGCATGCCCTGGCCGGCCGCGGTAGCAGCCAGCGTGCCGATCACGTCGTCGGCCTCCACGCCGGGGATACACAGCACCGGCCAGCCCAGCAGCCGCACCACCTCGTGGATGGGCTCGATCTGCGCACGCAGGTCATCGGGCATGGGCGCGCGGTGCTGCTTGTACTCGGGGTACAGCGCATCGCGAAAAGTGGGGCCGCTGGCATCGAAAACGCAGGCGGCGTAGTCGGCCGGGACTTCTTTCTTGAGCGCCTGCAGCATGTTGATCATGCCGCGGATGGCCCCCGTGGGGGCGCTGGCGGGATCGCCCGGCACGGCGCGCAGGTCGGGCATGGCATGGAATGCGCGGTACAGGTAGCTGGAGCCATCCACCAGCACCAGGGTCTTGGGGCGTGTCATCGGTGAATTCTCCCACGCTCATCGGCCGTGGCCGCCATCGCAATCAGCACCCCGCACGCGGGCAGGTGCAGTGGAAAGCGGCACAATCCGTCGCCATGGCCCGGCGGTGCGCCGCGCCCTCCCCTCTCCCCAAGGCTGCCCCATGA
Organism: Diaphorobacter nitroreducens; assembly: GCF_002214645.1. Lineage (NCBI taxonomy): Bacteria > Pseudomonadati > Pseudomonadota > Betaproteobacteria > Burkholderiales > Comamonadaceae > Diaphorobacter > Diaphorobacter nitroreducens. The sequence goes on along the minus strand of NZ_CP016278.1, from coordinate 83,510 downwards.
AACACCACCTGCTCGCACTCGTCGCCTGCGCCACCACCACCCTGGCGTGGGCCAACCCGGACTTCAAGAACGTGCCGCCTTCGATGCAGAAGTCGCTGCACGGCATCAGTGCCGCACAGTTTGACGGCGGCGTGCTGCGCGCGCAGATGAACAAGCCCGAGGTCACCGAGCTGGTGTACAACACCTTTGTCTTCCACAACATCTGCGCGCAGCAGTGGCACGACCCTGCGCAGTTCGCGCGCCTGGGCCTCACGCGCGTGGAGCTGTTCAACGCCGCCGGCACGCAGGGCTTTGCCTTCGATGCGCGCGGCGATGTGTGCGAAGAGATGGGCAAGCTCGGCAAGAACTTCCGCACCTTCATCGGCAAGTACACGCAGGCCTGCAGCGCCAGCACCTGCCCGCCGCAGCGCTGAGCGCGCACGCCGGCGCACGGCGCCTACAATCGCGCCATGCGCGCTCTCCACTCCACCTTCCTGCTGCTGGCCCTGGCCAGTGCTCCCGCCCTGGCTCAGAATGCAAGCCAAAATGCCATTCAGCCCAGTACGGACGGGCGCGGCCAGCTATTGGAAAGAGAGCAGCAGACTGAAGGGCGCCACAACCAGCGCGTAGAGCACATCGTGGTGGAGGACGCCGGCAGCCGCGTGCAAGAGTTGCGCGTGGGCGGGCAGACGCAGAGCATCACCGTGCAACCCAAGACCGGCACGCCCCTGCCCGCGTACGAAGTGCGCTCCAACGACGGAGCCCGCGCACGCCCCGGCAACTTCAACGAGTCGGACACCGTGACCGCACCGCGCGTGTGGAACTTGCGCAATTTCTGACCGCAGCCAACGCGGCATTCCTGGGCGGCCCGTATCGCCCGCTCCTTCCCCCGCTTTTTTCAGCACGCCGAGTGCACTGACGTACTGACCGATGGCCGTTTTCACCGAAGTCTCCACCAAAGAGGCGCGCGAATTGCTGCGCCGGCTGCAGCTGGGCAAGCTGCTTGAGCTGCGCGGCATCGAGGGCGGCATCGAGAACACCAACTACTTCGTCACCTGCGAGCAGGGCGAGTACGTACTCACGCTGTTCGAGCGCCTCACCGCAGAGCAGCTGCCGTTCTACCTGCACCTGATGAAGCATCTGGCGCACGCGGGCATCCCCGTGCCGGACCCGCAGGCCGACAAGCATGGCGAGATCCTGCACCAGGTGTGCGGCAAGCCCGCTGCGCTGGCCACCAAGCTGCGCGGCAAGAGCCAGCTCAGCCCCCAGGAAGCGCACTGCGCGGCCGTGGGCACCATGCTGGCGCGCATGCACCTGGCCGCAAGCGGCTATGAACGCCAGCAGCCCAACCTGCGCGGCCTGCCCTGGTGGAACGAGACCGTGCCGGTGGTACTGCCGCACATCGGCGCCGAGCCGGCGGCGCTGCTGCAGTCCGAACTGGCCTACCAGAACCATGTGGCGGCCTCCAGCGCCTACGCAGCGCTGCCGCGCGGCCCCATCCATGCCGATCTGTTCCGCGACAACGTGATGTTCGAAGGCGAGGAACTCACGGGCCTCTTCGACTTCTATTTCGCGGGCGTGGACACCTTCCTCTTCGACCTGGCCGTGTGCCTGAACGACTGGTGCATCGACCTGCCCACCGGCGCGCACGCCGCACCGCGCGCCCAGGCCATGATCGACGCCTACCAGGCCGTGCGCCCGCTCACCGCGCATGAACGCGCCCTGCTGCCCGCCATGCTGCGCGCCGGGGCGCTGCGCTTCTGGATCTCGCGCCTGTGGGACTTCTACCTGCCGCGCGAGGCCGCCATGCTCAAGCCCCACGACCCCACACATTTTGAGCGCGTGCTACGCCAGCGCGCGGCCCATCCGGTGACTCTGTAGCCACCATGGTGCGCCGCGCGCCCCGCAACAGCCACTCCACACATAACCGTTGGTTTCATCCACCGCTGCGGCCTGTGCAGCGGCAACTGGGGTAAATTCCCCCATGCGCCCGCACCGCTGCCGCGGCGCTCCACCTTCGATTTCCAATCCATGAAACTGCACATCGTCCCCGCGCGCGCGGGCCTGGAATGGGTACGCCTGGGCATTCGCGTGTTCTGGCGCCAGCCCATGGCGCTGGCCGCGCTGTTTTTCATGACCATGGCGGCGATGTCGCTGGCCACCATGCTGCCGCTGATCGGCCCCGCCGTGGCACTGGGCCTGCTGCCCTCGGCCACGCTGGCCATGATGGTGGCCGCGGCCGAGGCCAGCCAGGACCGCGTGCCCACGCCCGCACTGCTGCTGGTGGCGTTTCGCACCGGCAAGCAGCGGCTGAACCACATGCTGACCCTGGGCGCGCTCTACGCCGTGGGCTTCCTCGGCCTGATGGGGCTGTCGGCCCTCGTGGACGGCGGGCAGTTCGCACGCGTGTACCTGGGCGGCGAGCCGCTGACGCGCGAGATGGCCGAGTCGGGCAGCTTCCAGGCGGCCATGTGGCTGTCGCTGCTGCTGTACGTGCCGCTGTCGCTGCTGTTCTGGCACGCGCCTGGCCTGGTGCACTGGCACAACGTGCCGCCCGTGAAGGCGCTGTTCTTCAGCATCGTCGCCTGCCTGCGCAACTTCGGGGCCTTCACGGTGTATGGGCTGTCGTGGATGGGCGTGTTCCTCGGCGCAGGCGTGGTCATCAGCCTGCTGGTCACGATGCTGAGCGCCATCGGTCTGGGCGCCGGCATGGCCGGCGGCATCATGGTGGCGACGGCGATGATGCTGGCCGCCATGTTCTTCTCGTCGGTGGTGTTCACGTTCCGCGACAGCTTCGACGCGCCCCACCACGACCACGGCGACTCACCCGCTGCGGCGTCACCCGAGCAGGATTCATAAAGCTGCGTCAGCGGAGTCGTCGGGGCGCTCCGCCCGGTCCCGTGCTTCCAGATATTCGGACGGAGCGGGCCGAGTCCCCGCGCGCTTCGGCGCACCCGGGCGTGCCCCGAGCCAAACAGTGCGCTTGGGGTGCACTGCTCCTCAGCGAATAAGGTTCCACCCGCACCCTCGCCCTGAACAGGCAAGAAAAAACCCGCCAGAGGCGGGTTGGAAGTACCGCGGAGCCCTCCTGCGCGCAAGGCGAGAGACGGCTCCCGTGCAAGCCGGTTAGATACCGATCGTGCCGCCGTCCTTGCGCGTCACCACCACGGTGGCCGAGCGCGGACGCTTGAGGCCCTTGTGGCTGCTGGTGATCCCAGGCTGGTTGCCCGGCCAGTAGCTGGTGAAGGTGCTGGTGGCGAAGTTGGCCTTCTCAGCGTCCTCGCCCGGGTGCTGCACGTTGAAGAACAGCGTCTTGCCGTCGGGCGTGACCACCACGCCCGTGATCTCGCAGTCGAACGGGCCGACCAGGAAGCGGCGCACCGTGGCCTCGGTGGGCTTGGAGCCCATGATCGTGGCCTGGCCCTCCTTGGTGGTGACCTTGCCGCCGTCACCGACCTTGCCGGGAATGGCGGCCAGCATCATGCAGTTGGTCACATCGGTGTAGGAACCGTCGTCGGTCTGGATCCACAGCAGGCCGCCGGCATTGGCGCTGCGCTGGTCGAAATGCAGGCCGTCGGGGCTGGAGAAATCGTTCACGGCGGTCAGGCCCGACAGGTTCTCGCTCTGCTTGTTGTCGCTGCGCGCGCCGAACAGGTACACGTCCCACTGGAACTTGGTACCCGCCTGGCCGCCCTCTTCCTTCCAGCGGATGATGTGGCCATTGGTGTTGCCCACGCGCGGGTTGGCGGCGTTCAGCGTGGCGGCCGTGCGCTGCGAGTTGTTGGTCATGGTCATGTACACCTCGTTGTTCAACGGGTTCACGCCACCCCACTCGGGACGGTCCATCTTGGTCGCGCCGCGGGCGTCGGCCGCCAGGCGGCAGTGCATGACCACATCGGCCTGGTCGGCGAACGGGTACAGCGCGTTGGTGGCGTCGATGCCGTTCTTGCCGAACGTCAGTTCCAGCCACTCGCCGCTGCCATCGTTGTTGAACTTGGCAGCGTACAGCGTGCCCTTGTCCAGGTACTTGGCACCGGCGGCCACGCCGCCGTTGATGTCCTTGGGGTCCCACTTGGCATCGGACACGAACTTGAACACGTACTCGTTGCGCGCATCGTCGCCAGAGTAGATGACGATCGGCTCGCCGGCCTTGGCGGGTGCCGGCCATGCCCCTTCATGGTTGAAGCGGCCCAGCGCCGTGCGCTTGACGGGCTTGCTGTCGGGGCGGAAGGGGTCGATCTCCACCACCCAGCCGAAGGTGTTGAAGATGTTGCGATAGTCCTCCGCGGCGCTGGCGGCGCTCACCTTGCTGTTCCAGCGCTGGTACTGCTCGCCCTCGGCGGTGTCCCACAGGTAAGGGCTCTTGCGGTTCTCGGGCAAGCCATAGCGCTTCAGGGCCACGATTTCGGTGGCGGAGCGTTGGGCGTCGTCGCCGGCGGCACGGCCGATGACGTTCAGGAAGTTCTCCTCGCACGTCAGATAGGTGCCCCAGGGCGTGTAGCCGTTGGCGCAGTTGTTGTTCATCCCGAAGGCCTGCTTGCCGTCCGGCGAGAGCTTGTTGAACAGCTTGGCGTTGCCGGCGGCGGGGCCGCCAAAGTCCATCGGCGTGGCCGAGGTGATGCGGCGGTTGTATTTGGAGCCGCGCACCATTTCCATCTCGTTGCTGCCGCTCTTGCGCTTGACTTCCACCACGCTGGCACCGTGGGCGCGGATTTCCTTGTCCACCTGCTCGGCCGGGCGCTTGCCGTCCACCGTGATGCGCCCCGTGGGATGCAGACCATAAGGCGCAACCACATACTCATGGTTCACGCACAGCAGGCCGCGGTCGGAGCGGCTGGGGTCGAACTTGCCGTCGTCGGACATGCCGAAGTAGTACATGCCGTCGTGGCCGTCGCCGATGCGGCGGTCATAGGACTCGGCCGTCTCGGAGCCATCGTCCTTCCAGGACTCGTCGCCATAGTGGATCGGGTCGCCCAGGGCGTGCAGGATGCTGACCTGGTAACCCTCGGGTACCGTTACCAGGTCGGCGTTGCTCTTGGCGACGGCATTGAAGTTGAGGCGGATCGGCTCGGGTGCGGGAGTTTCGTCATCGTCGCTGCCACCGCCGCAGGCGCTCAGGCTCACGCCGCCCAGCAGAGCCGCAGTGGTGGCGCCGACACCGCCCTTGAGGGCGCTGCGACGGCTCAGGCGCGCGGCCAGGACGCTGTCGATGTGCTGGTTGGACGAATGGTTGACGATTTCATTGTCGTCGTACTCGGAAACGATCGTGGTGTTCATGGGTCGTTGGACTCGGTAGTGGCAATCAAGGTCCCGCGATCCTGGAGTACGTCTGTTGCGCCCGCATGACGTGTACATGACATCTTCAAGACATTGTTTCGCACGCCGGGCCTTCCGTGCACACGCGAGGACACACAGACCCACAGCGCCTGAGCGACGCGCGGGCCCGGGTCCCATCCCCTACCGCTCCGGCAATGCCCCGATCACGATCTGCACGCGCCGGTTGCGCTGGCGCCCATCAGGATCGTCCCGTCCATCCGGCGTGGTATTGGGCGCGACAGGCTGGCGCTTGCCCATGCCGCGCGTGGCGATCGGCCGCCCCGTGCGCGACTGCAGCGCGGCGGCGACGGCGGCGGCGCGGCGCTGCGACAAGGCGTCGTTGTAGGCATCGCCCCCCTTGCCGTCTGTGTGTCCCACCACGTCGATGGGCGCCTGGGGGTAGCTCTTGAGCAGCTCGGCCGCCTTGTCAAGCGAGCGCGCGGCATCGGCCCGCAACTCGGCCTTGTCAAAGTCAAACAACACATCGGCAGGCAGGTCGATGGAGATGGCCTGCTCGGGCGTGGGCTGGGCCTGCAGTTCCACCAGCAGCGCGCGGGTCTGCTCCAGCCGCTGCGGCGGCACCTCGGCCGCGCGCAGCAGCGTGGCCGGCCCTGCCGCCGCCTGCAGCCGGGTTTCGGTCTCGCGCGGCACCAGGCCGCCGTGCGTCACGTGCGGCTGCAATTGGGTCAGCGGGGCAGCGTCCGCTGGTTGCAAATGGGTGGGCGTCGCCGCGAGCGACTGGCTGCTGCGCCGCACTTCCAATGTCTGCGCCGCAGAGGCCACGGCGGCGCAGCACGCGGCCCACAGGACAGCCCGCCAGGCTGGCGAACACCGCACCGCCATCAGCCCGCCTGCAGCGGCAGGTCCATGGACAGCCCCGGCGCCACGATGTTGTCGCCATCGTTGCCGTCATTGAAGACCAGCTTGAGCGTGCGCGCGGTGGGCAGCACGCGGCCCAGGAAAACCAGTTGCCCATCCAGGGTCTGGCCTTCGCGGATGGTGATGTCCCGGTTGTGGTCCGGCCGCTTGACGTGCAGGCGCGCGCCGCTTTCGTCCTGCAGGTAGGTATCGGCCAGCGCCAGCATGGTGGAGTCGGTGATGCGGTTGGCAAAGGAGATGCTCACATCCAGCACCGTGGCGTCGCCCCCGATCTGCACACTCTTGACGCGCACCGTCACCCCCGCCGGTGCCACGCCTTGCACGCCCAGCGGCAAGGTGCGTGGCGCGGCCGGAGCAGCACCAGGGGGAGCCGCAACCACCGCTGCTGCGGCAGGCGCCGCCGTGGCTGTTGCCGCCGGCGCCGCAGCCGTGGCGGGGGGTGGAGCCGTGGCCGGAGTCGGTGCGGAGGCCTGCACCGCCGCCGTGCCCGCCGGATCCTTGCAGCCCGCGAGCCACACCGTCGCCATGGCCACCGCCACCCAACCCAGGGCTCCTCTGTGTTCCATCCCCATCTTTACTCCTTGCGTGGTGCTTGACAGTGAACGCGCATCACAGGGGTGCTGGCGGCGTTCATTCCCAAGGGGCAATTTATTCGCGGCAATGCGTGCCAGCGGGGTTTCCTGTAATCAAAAGTTATCCTGAAAAATCGATGAGGGACATGCGCTGGCCCCATACGTCTCAAGCCCCACGCGGCATTCCCTGGGCGTGAAGCCCGCGCTGCCTCCCGATGTCGGGGAAATTTCAAGTTACTTTTGAATAGGCAAGACAGAAGGCTGCGGTCTCTGGGCGAGCACTTATTCGACGATGGTGAGCTTGGCCACCGACAGCGCCAGCCACTTGGTGCCGTGGCGCGGAAAGTGCACCTGCGCCCGCGCGTCGGCGTCCGCGCCTTCGATGGCCAGCACCTTGCCCTCGCCGAACTTGGTGTGGAACACCGCCAGCCCCACGCGCAGGCCATGGCCCGGCGCCGCCTTGACCGGGGGTACGGGGGGACTGGCGAACACTTCGGTCTTGAAGCCAAATTGGCCTCTGGCGCCCGACTGGTAAGCGCGAGCAGCTCCTGAATCAGGAGCAAAAGATCCAAACCCTGCCTGGCGCGGTGTGATCCATTTGAGCGCCTCCTCGGGTAGCTCATCAAAAAGCGGCTCTTGACGTTGTAGCGCGTCTGCCCGTGCAGCATGCGCGTCTGCGAATGGCTCAGGTACAGACGCTTGCGCGCGCGGGTGATGGCCACGTACATCAGGCGGCGTTCTTCCTCCAGGCCGTCGCGGTCGCTCATGGAGTTCTCATGCGGGAACAGCCCTTCCTCCATGCCGCCGATGAACACGCAGTCGAACTCCAACCCCTTGCTGGCATGCACGGTCATGAGCTGCACCGCATCCTGCCCCGCCTGGGCCTGGTTGTCCCCCGCCTCCAATGCGGCGTGGGTCAGGAAGGCCGCGAGCGGCGACAGCGTTTCGCCGGTGTCGGCATCCACGTTGCCAGGAGCATTCAGCATCGGCGCGTCGGGGTCCAGCCCCTGGCTGGCCGGGCTTTGCGTGAGGGCGTTGCCATGCTCGTCCAGCGGCAGCGCGACCGCATCGCGGCCAAAGCCCTCCTGGGTGACGAAGCTCTCGGCCGCGTTGATGAGCTCGTCCAGGTTCTCCAGCCGGTCCGCGCCTTCCTTTTCGTGGCGGTAATGCTCCAGCAGGCCGCTGGATTCCAGCACCTGGCCGATGATGCCGCGCAGGTTCTGGCCCTGCGTCTGCTCGCGCAGCACTTGAACCAGGGCCACGAAGGCCCCCAGGTTGGTGCCGGCCTTGCCAGGCACCGCACTCACCGCGTCGTGCAGCGAGCAGCCACTGCTGCGCGCCGCATCCTGCAGCACCTCCAGCGTGCGCGCGCCAATGCCGCGCGGCGGGAAGTTCACCACGCGCAGAAAGCTGGTGTCGTCGTGCGGGTTCTCCAGCAGGCGCAGGTAGGCCAGCGCGTGCTTGATCTCGGCGCGCTCGAAAAAGCGCAGCCCGCCGTACACGCGGTAGGGCACGCTGGCGTTGAACAGGGCCGATTCGATCACGCGGCTCTGCGCATTGCTGCGGTAGAGCACAGCGATCTCCTTGCGCGGCATCTCGCCGTCCCGCACGAGCTGCTTGATCTCATCGACCATCCACTGCGCCTCGGCCAGATCGCTGTTGGCCTCATAGATGCGCACGGGCTCGCCCGGGCCCTGCGTGGTGCGCAGGTTTTTTCCCAAGCGCCGGCTGTTGTGGCTGATCAGCGCGTTGGCCGAGTCCAGGATGTTGCTGTAGCTGCGGTAGTTCTGCTCCAGCTTGATCTGGTGCTGCACGTCGAACTCGCGCACGAAGTCCTGCATGTTGCCCACGCGTGCCCCGCGAAAGGCGTAGATGCTCTGGTCGTCGTCACCCACGGCCAGCACGCTGCCCTGCGTGTGCAGGCGTCCGTCCACCACGTCGCCCGCCATCTGCTTGAGCCAGGCGTATTGCAGCTTGTTGGTGTCCTGGAACTCGTCCACCAAAATGTGCGCAAAGCGCCGCTGGTAATGCGCCCGCACGGGGTCGTTGTCGCGCAGCAGCTCAAAGCTGCGCAGCATCAGCTCGCCAAAGTCCACCACGCCCTCGCGCTGGCACTGCTCCTCGTACAACTGGTACAGCTCCACCTTCTTGCGCGTGTCGGCATCGTGCGCCGGCACGTCGCGGGGGCGCATGCCCTCTTCCTTGCAGCCAGCGATGAAGTAGGCCAGCTGCTTGGGTGGGAAGCGCTCCTCGTCCACGTTGAACTGCTTGCACAGCCGCTTGATGGCCGAGAGCTGGTCCTGCGTGTCCAGGATCTGGAAGGCCTGCGGCAGGCCTGCCAGCTTGTGGTGCGCGCGCAGCAGGCGGTTGCACAGGCCGTGGAACGTGCCGATCCACATGCCCCGCACATTGATGGGCAGCATGGCTGAGAGGCGCGTCAGCATCTCCTTGGCCGCCTTGTTGGTGAAGGTCACGGCCAGGATGCCGCCCGGAGTGGCCAGACCGTTCTGCAGCAGCCAGGCAATGCGCGTGGTGAGCACCCGGGTCTTGCCGGAGCCGGCGCCCGCCAGGATGAGCGCATGGCCGGCAGGCAGCGTCACGGCGGCCAACTGCTCGGGGTTGAGGTTTTGCAGCAGCGGCTGCACCGCCTGGGACGAAACCCCGGTATCGCCGGCACCATTGCCAGTGCCAAAAGGCGCTGGCGCGCCGGAAAACAGGTCATGTGGGAGCATTCCGCCATTGTAGGAACGCGACCGGCGCATGCAGCCGCTCGGGCTTTGTGGAACCATGGCACCCATGCGCTATTCACTGCTCACCCTGCTTGCCTGTCTCGCCATGCCCCTGGCGATGGCGCAACCGCGCGCCTCCTGCTCCAGCGACGCCCAGCCCAAGCCCACGGTGCTGGTGGAGCGCTTTCTCAACGCCGACTGCGCCAGCTGCTGGGCGGAGCCGCCAGCGGTCGCGGCTGCTAGCCGGGATTCGCTGGTGCTCGACTGGATCGTGCCCGGCACGCAGGGCGAAGATGCCCCGCTGTCTGCCGCGGCCACGCCCGATGCATTGGAACGTCTGCGGTCACTGGGGCGCGAGGTGCCGCAGCGCAGCGACACCTTCGTGAGCAGCCTGCCCACGCTGCCCACCACCGCCCTGCTGCGCGTGGCCCACGGGCCCGCAGTGGCGGACTACGTGGGCGCGCATCTGCGCTTCATTCCCCCGCATGGCAAGACTCCGCGCCGCCTCCAGATCACGCTGCTCATGCTGGAGGAAATACCCGCAGGCACCGAGGGCAACCCGGTCACGCGCCACCTGGTGCGCAATGTCTTTCACGGCGTGTGGGACGCGCCCGGGCAGCGCCCCTCACAGGAGCGGGGCGGCTGGCTGGAGATACGTCCCATGCGCATACCCCACGGAGCGCAGCCCGAGCGCCTGCGCATGGCGGCCTGGGTGCAAGGCGATGGCGGCGACTGGGTAGGCGCCGCACACACCTACTGCGGCACGGGTCATTAAAGCGAAGGCAGCGCGGCGGGTAGAATCAATCACCGGGCCCAAGTTTCTTGCGCCCGGTTTTTTGTGCCTGCGCACTGCAGGGACCGGCCCGGCCATCACGCCTGCGGCCCGCAAAAGCCGGAAAGCAAGCCAAGCGCCCCATCGCCCGCGAAATCCCTCGCGCGCGACCTCTACAGGAGCTTGGAACCTCATGGAAATCTTCGACTACGACAACATCCTGCTGCTGCCGCGCAAGTGCCGCGTGGAAAGCCGCTCGGAGTGCGACACCAGCGTGGAGCTGGGCGGGCGCCGCTTTCGCCTGCCCGTGGTGCCCGCCAACATGAAGACGGTGGTCGACGAGAAGATCTGCACCTGGCTGGCGCAGAACGGCTACTTCTACGTCATGCACCGCTTTGACCTGGACAACGTGCAATTCGTCAAGGACATGCATGCGCAAGGGTGCTTCGCATCGATCTCGCTCGGGGTGAAGCAGCCCGACTACGACACGGTCGACCGCTTTGTGGCCGATGGCATCTGCCCCGAGTACATCACCATCGACATCGCGCACGGCCATGCCGACAGCGTAAAGAACATGATCACGTACCTGAAGGCCAAGATCCCCGCGGCCTTCGTGATCGCCGGCAACGTGGGCACGCCCGAGGCCGTGATCGACCTGGAGAACTGGGGCGCGGACGCGACCAAGGTGGGTATCGGCCCCGGCAAGGTGTGCATCACCAAGCTCAAGACAGGCTTCGGCACGGGCGGCTGGCAGTTGTCGGCGCTGAAGTGGTGCGCGCGCGTGGCCACCAAGCCCATCATTGCCGACGGCGGCATCCGCAGCCACGGCGATATTGCCAAAAGCGTGCGTTTTGGCGCCACGATGGTGATGGTGGGCTCGCTGTTCGCGGGCCACGAAGAATCGCCCGGCAAGACCGTGGAAGTGGATGGCGAGCTGTACAAGGAGTACTACGGCTCGGCGTCCGACTTCAACAAGGGCGAGTACAAGCACGTCGAGGGCAAGCGCATCCTGGAGCCCATCAAGGGCAAGCTGGCGGACACCCTGACCGAGATGGAGCAGGACATCCAGAGCTCCATCAGCTATTCGGGCGGCAAAAAGCTCACGGACATCCGCAAGGTGAATTACGTGATCCTGGGCGGCGACAACGCTGGCGAGCACCTGTTGATGTAAATTTTTCGGCCGATGTCGCAGCGAGGCGAAAAAAATGGTGCATAATCCATGGCTGTGCTGCAACGCGGCACCTCTGAAAAGAGAGGGCTCTTAGCTCAGTTGGTAGAGCAGCGGACTCTTAATCCGTTGGTCGAGTGTTCGAGTCACTCAGGGCCCACCAAAGACAGCCAAGCCGAATCCGCACCGCGGATTCGGCTTTTTTCATGGCGATCTGGGCTCCACGCCAGCCCGGCTCTCCCGCTCCTTCGCCCGCTTGATGCGGGCCTTCTCCTCCCCACCTATTCAGGCCCATCGCACCCCTGGCGCCCATCGCTGCGCGGCCGCCACAGCGGCGGGCCGATGCGCCACAGAACCGCCAGGAAGGCCAGGCACCAACCTGCAGCCGCCAGGGCCAGCCAACCACCTCCCCCGCCCATCCCGCCAGCGGCCGCACGCACGGCCGTCGCCACCAGCAGCGCGGCCGCGCCCAGGGGCACCCACCGCCCGGGGTCCGGTGCCAGACCGGCGTGGGCACGCCCGGCGATGGCGATCACCACGTAAATGCCCAGCCCCACGGTGCCCATGCCCATCAGGTGCCGGCCTGCAGCGGTGCCGGGAAGGACACCCAGATGCGCCAGCCCCAGCGCGCCATAGCCCAGGGCCATGCAGGCGTACATGGCGTAGAGCAGCAGCGGAAACCGCCGACGCCACAGGGCGGCACCGACGTGCCAGTCACCCATCAGGTGAAAGACCGCCGCCGAGGCAGCCAGCGCCAGCCAGCCCGCCAGCGCGCTCGCCGGGCGCAGGAACTCGGCCGCGGTGTACAACGTGATGCACAGTGCCGCCAGGTGGCGCCGCGGCGGGCGGGCCACGTAGGGAGCGGCACCCGGCGTGACCTCCTCGATGGCGCGGTTCACGATGCGCATCGAAATGCGGCTGGCCGCCACCACGATGAGCAACATGAGCACGCCCAGCGCCGCATGCAGCCACCGCAGCCCCGCCATGCCGCGCAGCGCATCGGCGTAGAAGCCCGCCGCCGTTCCTGCCAGAGCCAGCAGCAGCACGCCAAACGACCCGTGCCGTCGCCCTTGCGGGCTGCGCAGCGCGGGTGCCAACACCGCCAGCAGCGCCAGCGGCAGGCCCACCTGCGCCGCGGCCGCCAGCCACAACGCCACACCGCCGGCATGGCCTGACACCCAGAACCCCAGCCGGCCACACAGCCACAGCAGCACCAGCGCGCGCAACTGGCTTCGCGTGGCGCCAGGCCTGCCGGTGAACTCCGGCAGCGCCGTCAACGCAAAGCCCGCCACCGCCGCCATGGCAAAGCCGTAGACCAGTTCATGCACATGCCACACCAGCGGCCCGCCGACCACCCGGGGCACGGGCCAGCCCAGCGCCAGCACGAAGGCCCACCAGCCCAGCAGGCCGATGGCCGCCACCATGGTCAATACAAAGAAGGGGCGCATGCCGCACATCCAGATGGGATGGCCGCTGCGCAGCAGGTTCGCGGGGTGATTCATTTCAAAAAAAGGAGCTGCTCGCGCTTTCCCTGCAATGGCTGGCGGCATTTTTCATATCAATTTCAACAACCACTGCGCTGCGGCCCGCCGACCATGGCGGCGGTGGCGTGCCAAGTGCCCGCAGCCGCCACGCTGTCGTCCGCGTCCGTGGCGGAGCCCGCCCTGTCGGGCAACCCGAACGCGGCACGCACCGCGGGATGCTGCTGCAACTCTGCCGCGCAGCGGTGCATCAGCGCATCGCCACGCGCTACCGCCGCGCCGGGCGGGTGGTAGCGCGCCACGATGCGGCCCGGCGATGCGGCCATCACCAGCACCTCGTCCGCCAACCGAACGGCTTCCATCAGGTCGTGGGTGATCAGCAGCACGGCCATGCCCGTGTGCGCCTGCCGGGCCAGCAGCAACTGGTGCAACTGGCTGCGCAGGCCCACATCCAGCGCGGCAAAGGGCTCGTCCATCAGCAGCAGCGCGGGTGCCAGTACCAGCGCGCGCGCCAGCGCGGCACGGCTTTGCATGCCGCCCGACAACTCGGCCGGGTACTGCGCCAGCGCCGCAACCGGCAGGCCCAGCGCCTGCGCCATCTCGGCGGCCTGGCGGTGGCGCTCGGCTCGCGCGGCCCCTCGCGCCTTCAGGCCCAGTGCGATGTTGTCGCAGGTGGTCATCCACGGCAGCAGCCGCGGCTGCTGGAACATCACCGCGGTGGGCTGCAGGAGCTGCTCGATGCGGCCCTGCTGCGACGCCAGCAAGCCGGCGCACAGGTGCAGCAGCGTGGTCTTGCCGCAGCCCGAGGGGCCCACCAGCGCAACGATGCGCCCTGGTGGCACCTGCAAATCGATGCCTTGCAACACCATCGCCGGCCCGTAGGCGTGGTGCAGCGCCTCAATCTGCAGGCCGCTCATGTGCCCGCTCCCCGCCAACGCTCCAGCTCGCGCTTGATGGGCTCCAGCAGCGCGTACTCGAGCACCAGCAGGCTGCCCACGACGGCGCAGATCCAGGCCAGCGATGCGCCCGTGTCCAGGTGCGAGCGCGTCACCGCCAGCGCCGCGCCCACGCCGTCGCTGGTGGCCAGCAGTTCGGCCATCACGGCCACTTTCCACGACGAGCCCAGCGCCGTGATCCACGCGGGGAAGAGATACGCCGCCACATGCGGCAGGTACAGATCGGTGAGGCGCATGCGCCAGGGCAGGCGATAGGCGCGCGCCATGTCCTTGAGGTGGTGGTCCAGCGTGCGCGTGCCCTGCAGCGCGCCGATGAACACCACCGGCAGGCAGGCCACGAACACCGTGAACACCGGCGTGCCATCCCCCGCGCCGAACCACAGCATGGCCAGCACCAGCCAGGCGATGGGCGGCATGCCCAGCAGCAGCGTGACCCAGGGCCGCGCCATCATCGAGGCCGTCATCGACAGCCCCGCCAGCAGTCCCAGCGCACTGCCCACGGTCACCGCCAGCAGCAGGCCGGCAAGCGCACGCCGCGCGGTCACGGCCAGCTCGGGCCAGGCAACGCCCGATTGCACCAGGCCCCAGAGGGTGGCGAAGGTGGTCATCGGGTCGGGCAGGATCAGCGGGCCATACAAGCCCGCGCCCAGCTCCCACAGCGCCACGAACAGCAGCAGGCTGGCAGCCGCGCCCCAGCCGCTCCAGAGGTACGCGGGAATGCCGCGCAGCCAGCGCCAGGCAAGGCCCATGTCAGCCGCCCTCCCCCGGCTCGGGCACGTAGACCATGGAGCCGTCCTTGAGCCGGTAGGCCACGCCGGCCTTGGCGCCCTCGCCCTCCCCGATCTCGCCGCTGGCGCGGTAGCGGTCGATCTTGCGGCCGTCCTTCACGATCACCTCCATGCTGGGCTGGCCGGGGTTCTTGATGACGGTGACCGATTCGCTGCCAAAGGGATTGACCGCACTGTTGGCCACCGCCAGCAGCAGCGCCGCGATGATGACCAGGAACACATCGATGAGGTTGACGACCGAGAGGATGGGGTCATCCGTCTCCGTGTCGTCCAGCAGGCGCAGGCGGCTCATTGCACCCCCTCCATCGCCAGCGCGGCCACGGGGTCGTGCACGGGCGCCGGCGCGGGCGGCAGCACCGGCGCACCCTGTTCGATGACGGCCAGGTCCACGGCATACCAGCGCCGGCGCACGTTGACCACGGCATAACTGATGGCCGCCGCCAGCAGCGCGAGGATCACCGCCGAGAACGCCACCATGAGGTTGCGCGAGACGTCGGCCAGTTGCCCGTCGGCCAGTGCCATGAGCGCAGGCCCCATGGGGATCATGGTGGCCACCAGGCCCAGCATGGGCGCCACGCGGGTGGCAATGCGGGCGAACTCCAGCCGCTTCGTGGCCAGCGCCTCCAGGTCGATCAGCGAAAGCGCCGGATTGCGCGCCCGCGCGGCGGCCAGTTCAAACCCCCCGGGCTGGCCCCGGTGGCGCTGCCACGCCTGCCATGCGAAGGCCCCCAGCGCATAGAACGCATGCACGAACAGCAGCGCGATGGCGATGAGCACGGGATAGAGGAAAAGCTGGCTGGCGACGTACATCGCCGATTCGATCGGATTGGTCATGGTGTATCGAGGTTCAATGGGATGGACCAAGGGCGCGCCGGCGCTGGCGCAGGGCGCCCGCCGCGGTGATGGCCGCAAGCAGCAGCCCCAGCGCGGCCGTGGCCAGCGTAGGTCGGGGGGGCTGCACCGGCTCCACGGGTGCCAGGCGCATGCCCGTTACCGTGGGCGGTGGCGGCACGGGTTCGGGGGCCGGATCGGGCGGGGCCTGCGGCTCAGGCACCGTCGGCGCTTGCGGGGCCACGGATGGCGTTGCCGTGGGACGCGCGGCGCGCGCAGGCGGCTGCAGGCCGAAGCCCATCGCGGCGGCCTGCGGCGCCCCCTCGGCAACGAAGGACGCAAAGTGCGCGTTGTCGCTGCGCACGTCGAAGCGCCGCGACAGGTCGCGCCAGCGGCTCTTGAGCGTCTGCAGCGTTTGCGCATCGGCCTGCCAGTAGCCCTGGCGCGCGGCCTCCAGCATGCGCTCGATGGTCTGCGCCAAGGCGTGCGGGTTGTGCTGCTCGAACCACGCATCCAGGCCCAGGCGGTGCTTGTCGCGCACGTAGACGTCGGCCATCTCCTGCCACTGGTCGTCGCGCACGATCTCACGCGCTACGGCCGTCCAGCCCCAGAAGTTGTTGGTGGCGTCCAGCACCTGCAGCGTGCCCGCGTAGCCTTCCTTCATCAGGCCCTGGATGTAGCCGGGGTGGAACTGGCGCGTCGCCAGTTCCTTGGCAAGAAACTGCGCCGCGCCTTCCACGCGCCCGCTGCCCGGCCCGCGCAGGTTGCTGATGAGCAGCTGCGGAGCCTTGCCGTCGAGGTGGCGCACGGCCAGCGCAATGCCGCCCAGGTACTGGAACGGGTCGTCCGTGGTCAGCATGCCGTAGGTATTGGAGCTGCGCGAGAGCACGGCGGCCTGCGTGCCGCGCAGGTGCTCGGCATAGAGATTGCCCGTCCCGTCCTTGCCGCCGCGTTGCGCGGCAGGCAGGCTGCCCCACTCGGACTCGTCGGGCCCGTAGGCGTACTGCATGCGCGAGAGATAGAGCTGCGCGAGCTTGCGGTCGCCCTCGGCCTTGCCCTGCCAGGTGTCGGTGGCCAGCACCGCGTCGTCCAGCCCCGTGCCGTAGCGGCCCGACTCGGAAGAGAAGATGCGTGTCTGGCCCGCGCGCAGCGCCGCGCCCTCCGCCATGCCGCGCGCGCGCAGCCGCTCGGCGATGGCGCGGGCGTTGGCCGCCACGGGGTTGTCGGGCTCGTCGGCCTGCGCGGCCAGCTGCGCGGCGCGCGCGAGCTGCTGCATGGCGTTGGGGAAATGGTCGCGGTACAAGCCGGTGGCCGACAGCACCACGTCCACCCGCGGGCGGGCGAGCTGCTTGCGCGGCACCAGCCGCACGCCGGTGACGCGCCCGCCCTGGTCCCACACCGGCTCCACCCCCATGAGCCACAGCGCCTGCGCCTCCAGCATGCCCTGGTGGCGCATGGTTTCCACCGACCAGAGCGAGAAGGTGAACTTGGTGGGCGCGGTGCCGCCATGCTGTTCGCGGTAGGCGGCAATGAGCTGCTCGGCGGCCTGCTTGCCGGCCTCCCAGGCCTGCGGAGTAGGCACGCGCGAAGGGTCGAAGCCATACAGGTTGCGGCCCGTCGGGTAAGCGTCGGGGTTCTTGAGCGGATCGCCGCCGTAGGACGTGGGCAGGTGCCGCCCCGCCAGCACGGCGAGCAGCGCCGGCAGTTCGTTCTGCGCGCCGATGGCCTGCCACCACTGCCGCGCCTGGGTCATGTGGTGTCGCAGCGGCGCGGGCAGCGCGTCGTCGGCTTCGCCCTCCAGCAGATGGCGCGCCAGCAGGCGGTAGGGCACGGTCTGCGCCATGCGCTCGTAGTCGCCCACCAGGGCTTCGTCGATGTCCTCGGCCGGTGTGCCCGCATGGCGCGCGGCCGCCTCCCAGTAAGGGCGGCCCAGCATCAGCAGCACGGTGCCCAGGCGGTGCGCGTCGGCCGGCGCGGTGCCCAGCGTGTGCAGGCCCAGGGGCTGGGCGGTCTCGGCCAGTTCGTGCAGGTGCGCATGCAACTGGTTGACGAAGCCCGCGAAGTCGGCGCGCGCCTGCGCGGCGGTGAGGCCCATGTCGGCCACGATGCGCTGCTTCTCGGCGCCCGCCAGCAGATCGGCGGCGATGCGCTCCTTCACCGCGCCCTCGTCCTGCGCCACCCAGGCGTGCAGCAGGTCGTGCAGCGCGGTGAGCTGCGCATGCAGCCCCGCGGGCTGAAACGGCGGCGTCTGGTGGCTCACGATCACCGCGCGCCCGCGCCGGCGCGCCTGCTGCGCCTCGCCGATGTTGTCGGCGATGTAGGGGTAGGCCACGGGCACGTCGCCCACGGCCAACATGCCGGGGTCGGTCACGGCCAGGCCGCGCTCCTTGCCCGGCAGCCATTCCTGGCTGCCGTGCGTGCCGAAGTGCACGAAGGCATCGCCCACGTTCCGCCGCGCCCACAGGTACACGGCCAGGTAGTGGTGGGAAGGCCAGGCGCTGGTGGAGTGGTAGAGCGACTTCTCCTTGTCTGCCCACTTTTCGCCACGCGGCGGCTGCGGCAGCAGCGCCACTTTGCCCAGCATGAGGCGCGGGATGACGAAGAACGCCTGGCCGCCTTCGCGCACCACCATCGACGAGTCCTCGGGCGCCCCCCAGCTCTTGTACAGCGCATTGCGCGTGGCCGCGGGCAGCGTGGCGAGCCAGGCGCGGTATTCCTGCACCGGCAGGCGGTCGGCCAGACCATCGCGCAGCAAGGGCGCCAGCATGCCGTCGCGGTAGGCGGGCGCGAGCAGGCGCTGCAGCTGCGCGATCAGCGGCTGCTCGTCCGCGGCCTGGGTGTCGTAGCCCGCCCCGCGCAGCGCAGCCAGCGTGGCCTGCAGGCTGCGCGGCACGTTGAGGAACGAGGCCGACAGGTTCTTCTCCCCCGGCGGGTAATTCCAGAAGAACACGGCGATGCGCTTGTCGGCGTTCGCCTTGCGCTGCAGCGCCACCAGGTTGATCGCCTTGCCGACGACGGCGGCGGCCTGCGCGGCGATGGGCACGACCTGCTCGTCCCCCGCGCGCGTGGCGGCGGCCACCTGGATGTCCACCACGCCCGCGTACTCGGCCTGGGCCAGGTAGAAGGGCACATCCATGAGGGCCACGCCCTGCGGGCTGGCGGCCCACGCGGCCTCGTCGCCCCGTCGGTAGGGCATGGCCTGCAGCACGGGCATGCCCAGCCGCGTGAACTCGGCGCGCCGCTCGTCGGCGTTCAGCATGATCTGCGTGTTGATGAGCACGTCGGCCAGCACCGGCGTGCCCGCGCCGCCGGGCTGCAGCACGCGCGTGACGCCGCCCGGGTCGAGCATGGGCGTGTAGAACGCCAGCGCCGTGGCGCCGGCGGCTTCGATGCGCGCGATGAGGTCGTCGATGAATGCCGTCTGCATCGAGGCGATGTACTGCTGGTGCAGGGCGATGGCGACCACGGGGCGGCGCTGGCCGTCCGTGGGGTCGACGCCCTGCGCGCGCAGGTACGCGGCAGGGTCGGCCGTCACCAGGCCCGGCGCGCGCGGGTGGTAGATGCCGGTCTTGGGGAACACCACGGGCGCCGGCGCCGCCCCCAGCGCGTCGCGCCCCTGCAGCTGCGCCGCCAGCGTGGCGAAGAACCCCTCGAAGTTCTGGCGCCCGCCGCTGGCGTAGTAGCGCACGAGCCGCTGCGCCACGGCCTCGGGCAGGCCGCCGCCCCAGGCGGGGCGCGCGTCGTACAGCCAGGCATGCGGCAGCGCCAGGGCGGGCAGCGCGCGCGTGAGCCGCGCGCGCACCTCGTCCTGCAGGTAGCTGTCGAAGAACACCGCGTCATGCCCGCGCCACAGCCCGCCGTCCACGTCGGCGGGCAGGCTGCCCAGGAAGCGCACCTCCACGGTCAGCCCGTGCGGGCGCGCGATCTCGGCCAACTGATGGAACTTGCCAGCCGGTACGTTGCCCGTGGCAATGAACAGCACCGATGCCGCCTGCGCCGCGCCCGCAAGCAGCAGCATCAGGCCCATCAACCATTTTTTAAGCAAATCGGCCTCCAACCCTTGTGTATCAAGCGCGAGCAGCTATCAAAACAGTACCGCCCGCGCAAAGCGTTCAGAAATCCAGCCGCGCACTCACGAAGACGCGGCGGCCCTGTTCGGCATAGCCGAACGCGGGGGACTTCTCCGCCAGGCGCAGATCGCCCAGGTTCTCCAGGCCGGCGCGCAGGTTCAGCCGCTGGTGCGCGCCCAGCGCCCAGGCGCGGCCCACGCTCGCGTTCCACAGCGTGTAGGCGGGCAGGCGCTGGCCGGAGCTGGTCTGGCGGCCCGTGTACTCGGCGCCCAGCTGCGCGTCCCAGCCCGCCACGCGCCACGCCAAGCGCGAAGCCACGCTGGTGTCCGGCCGGTCGGACAGGCGCTCGCCCGTGGCCTTGTCACGGGTGCGCAGCAGCGTGGCGTCCATGCTCCAGCGCAGCGCATCCGTGATGGCCCAGGTGAAGCCGGCCTCCAGGCCCTGGATGCGCGCCGCGTCCACGTTGTCGTAGAGGTAGGTGCGGCGCGTGCCCACCTGCTGGATCAGGCGGTAGGTGATGAGCTGCTTGACCTCGGTATGGAACGCGGTGGCGCGCAGCGACCAGGCCGGGCTGACCTGCCAGTCGGCCCCGATCTCGAAGGAGTTGGAGGTCTCCGGCTGGATGTCGGCGTTGCCCCGGAAGGTGTGCGGCCCCTCGGCGCCCACATAGTTCGGCGAGATCTGCTTGAGCGTGGGCGCCTTGAAGGCATGTCCCAGGCCGCCCTTGACCACCAGCGCGGGGCTGGCCTCCCACACCAGGTAGGCGCGGGGGCTCAGCTCGGAGCCGAAGATGCCGTGGTGGTCCGCGCGCAGCCCCAGCGTGGCCAGCAGGTTCGTGCCCAGCGCGAACTCGTCCTGCACGAACAGGGCCTTGTGCGACACGTCGTCGCGGCCGTTCAGCAGGCCGGAATTCACCAGCTCTTCATTGCGCCACTCGCCGCCCACGGTGACCTGGTGGCCACCCCAGCGGGTGGTGGCGTGGCCGTCCACCACATCGTCCGTCATGTCCTGCGCCCGCGTGGGGCTGACGCCGTTGGTGCGGCTGTTGCGCACGCTGATCTCGCTGCGGTAGGCGCGTGCCTGCGCCTTCCAGGCGCCTATCTCGCCCTTCCACCCCACGTGCGTCTGGCGGCGGTCGAGGTCATAGCGGTTGGCATAGGGGCGCGTGCCGCTCACGTCGTCGTAGAAGCGCCGCTCCTCGCCATCGGTCACGCCGGCCTCCAGCCGGTGGCCGGGCGCCAGGTCCAGCTCGGCGTTCAGCCCCAGGCTGCGCGGCTTGCGGCCCTCGATCTCGCTGTAGCGCGGGTCCTCGCGCTGCGCCACGGCGTCGCGGTGGGCGTACTCGGCATTCACCGACAGGCGCAGCCGGTCGTTCAGTGGGCCCGCCGCAAACAGCGAGGCGCCCCCTTCGGCCGCGGCCTCGCCGCCGGCGGGGAAGGCGGCGTTGAAGCCCAGCGAGCCGATCCAGCGGTCGCCCGGCTTGCGTGTGATGATGTTGACCACGCCGCCCAGCGCCTCGGACCCGTACAGCGCCGACATCGGCCCGCGGATGATCTCCACACGCTCGATGGCCGACACCGGCAGCCAGCCGTACTGGTAGTCGGAATGGCCGATCACGTCGTCGCTCGCGCTGATGCGCCGCCCGTCGATGAGTGTGAGCGTGTGCTTGCCCTCCAGCCCGCGCAGCGCGAGCGTCTTGCGCCCCCCCACCTGGCGCGCGCTGAAGGTGATGCCCGGCGCGCCGCGCACGGCGTCCAGCAGGTCGGCCGCGTTGCGCTCGGCGAGGTCCTGCGCGGTGATCACGGTGACGCTGGCGGGCGCCGTGCGGGCGTCCTGCTCGGTCAGTGTGGCGGTCACGGTGACGGGCGCCAGGGCGGTGGCGGCGGGGGCCTCGGCCGCGGCCTGGGCACGCACGGCGCCCGACAGGCACAGCAAGGCGGCCAGGGCCAGCGGATGGCGACGGCAAAGGGTCACATGGATCAAGTGGTGTGGCATGAACGTCCTGAGGAAAGACCGCAGTGGCTGGACGCTGGCGCCGCATTGCTGGCGTGGGGCTGGGCGGGAGAGTGGAAGAAACCGGAGTCGGGCAGCCGCCCGCCCAGCAGCGCGGCGTCGCGCGCGAGCAGTTGCTGGAAGAAGAAGTCGACCTCGGCGCGCGCCCGCTGCGCCGGCACCGCGTCCAGCTGGCTGGTGGCCAGCGCGTCGGCCACGGCGTCGGGGGTCAGCAGGTCGATGCGTGCGGCTACCATGCGGCCGCACTCCTGGGGATGGGCGCGGCACCAGGCGACGGAGCGCGCATAGGCTGCGTCCACGGCCGCGAGCGCGGCGCCTTGCCCGCGCAGGACGCCCACGGCGGCAATACCCGCCTGCGGGATGCGCGGCGCGCGCTGGAACACACGGCCCCATTCCTGCTGTAGATCAGCGCCGCGGTGCAGCTCGGGCGCCACCAGCCCGAGGGGAAAGGACTGCGTCTTGCGCAGCGCCAGGGACACGGCGGGCTCCGACAGCAGCGCATGGCGCACCCGGCGTGTGATGAGCAACTGCATGGCTTCCATGGGCGTGGGCACGTAGCGCACGCGGAAGTCGCGCCGCACGTCCAGCCCCTGCCGGGCGGTAAGCAGTTGCAGCATCAGATCCGGCATGTCGCCGCGGAAAGGCACGGCGATTTCCTCGCCGCGAAAATCCGCCAGCGTGCGCCGCGCGCCATCACGCGTGACGATCCACAGCGCGCCCCAGGTGGAGATGCTCAGCAGCGTGACGCCCGCGCCACGGTTGTAGAGGTTGGCCGCCACGTTGCTGGGCATGGCCAGCACATCCGCCTTGCGGCCCAAGGCCATCACGCGCAGCTGGTCGGGGTCGCGCCAGGGGGTGAACTCCACACGCTCGGCCACGCCCGCCAGCGCCTGAGTCTCGGCCATGTGGATCAGGGGCGCCGAGACGATGGCTGGCGGCCCGGCCAGCACCAGGCGGGCCAGCGGCGCGGCGGGTGCGGCAGGCACCGTGGGAGCCGCCGCACCCCATGCCGGCAACCCGGCCAGCGCGAACGCACCCGAGGTCTGCAGCAGGCGGCGGCGGCCCTGGTCAACGGACTGCACAGGGTTCATCAGCATCGCATCGCCCTCAGAACTGGTAGCTCACGCCCGCCGCCACGTTGCGGCCCAGGCCCGGCAGGTAGCCCGGCTGCGCGGCCGTGGCCTGGTTGCGGATGGCATAGCTGCTGGCGTAGCGCCGGTCGGTGAGGTTGTCGGCCTGCAGGTAGGCCGTCCAGGGGCCGCTCTTCCACTCCAGCTTGAAGCCCAGCAGCGCGTAGGCGTCCTGCTCGCTGCCGGCGGTGTTGGCGTGGTCGGTGGGCGTGTCGGTGGGCATCCAGCGCAGGCTGGGACCCATGCGCCAGACACCCGCACCCGTGGCGACGCGCCACAGCACCTCGGCATTGATCAGGTGGCGCGGCACGCCGGCGATGCGGTTGCCGGCGTAGATGCCGTCTTTGAAGCGGAAGTCGCTGTACGTCCAGGAGCCACGCCAGTCGAGTGCGCCCATGCCCAGCGGCCAACTGCCCGACAGCCCTGCCTCCACGCCCTGGTGGCGCGTTCCGCCGGCGTAGTTGTAGGTGCCCACCTTGATGCCGTTGGCATCGGTGGTGCTCATGAGTTCGCCGGCCACCTGGCTGCGGTACACGGCAGCCGTCCAGTGCAGGGCACGGGCACCCTCGCCCCAGCGGCCTTGCCCACCGACCTCGAAGGTGGTGGCGCGCTGCAGGTCCAGCCGCACCAGCTCGCTGGTGGCCGCCGCGGGGGCGTTGGGCGCTACGGTGGCGGAGACGATCTCCCAGAATGTGGGCGCCTCCTGGCTGCGGCTCAAGTTGGCCCACCAGCGCACGGCCGGCGTGGGCGTCCAGTTCACCCCCACCTTGGGCGTGGAAAAGCTCCACTGCTGTTGCAGCGTGCGGCCGTCCCGGCGGCTGGCGGCGTCGCGTGTCTGGTGGCTCCAGCCCCACTGGCCGACCAGCGTCCATGCCGGCGCCAGGCGCCAGTCGGCCGCCAGCAGCGCCTGCAGGTTGTCGGCCGTGAGGTCATAGGCGCCAAAGCGCTGCAGCGCTGCCCCGTTCACGGGGCTGGTGGCATCCAGATCACGGTCCATGCGGCTGCGCGACCAGCCCAGCGCCGCGCGCCAGGCCAGGGGACCGGCCGTCTGCCCGCTGGCCTGCCACTGCGCACCTGCCGTGCGGCTGCGGGTGATGGTGTAGCTGGTCTGGTTGTTGAACAGGTCGTCCGTGTCCTGCCAGTAGACGCCCAGCTCCTGGCGCAGCGCATCGTCACCCCAGCGCGAGCGGTTGGCCAGGCGCAGCTGCGTGGCTTCACGGCGCGGGTCGCGGCGGTAGACGTTGAGCAACTGGTCCTGCGGCGTGGCGCCGTCGCCCATCACACCGCGCGGCTGGGTGCGCACGCGGTCCTTGGGCACGACGGTGGGGATGTCGAAGTCCAGATCGGTCCACGACAGGTAGGTGCGGTTCTCGAACCCGCCGGCGGCCTGGAACCCCACGTTGGCATGCAGCGCATCGCGCTGCGACGCCGAATGGTGGCGGTAGCCGTCGTAGCGGTCGCCGCTCACGCTGATGCGCCCATCCCACTGCGCGCCCTGCAGGCCGACCGCGCCCTGCAGCGCCTGGCGGCCGAAGCTGCCCACCTCGGCGCGCACGCGGCCCCGCTCGTCGGCGCCCGTGAGCGACTGGAAGTCCAGCTCGCCCCCGAGCGTGGTCGCGCCCGGCGTGAGCGTGTTGGCGCCGCGTCGCACGCTGACCAACGCGGCATTGCGCGGCTCCACCAGACCGATGATGAAGGAGCCATCGGCGTCGTTCAGCGGCAGTCCGTCCTGCAGCAGCAGCACGCCGCGGTTCAGCGGGTTGCTCTGGATGCCCGACCCGCGTATGGACAGGCGCGGCTGGTCCGTGGCACCAAAGAAGTCCTGGATCACGATGCCCGGCTGGTAGTCCAGGGCGTCGCGCAGCGTGGCCAGGCGCGTCTCCTGCTGCGGAGTGGCCAGGTTGGTCCCGCCGGGAACGCGGTCCAGTCGCTGCTGCTCCGCCGCCACGGAGGGGCGCAGCGGCGCGGCCGCTTCGGCATCGCCCTCGGCACGCACGGTCACCGTGGGCAGTTGCGCCGGGGCCTGCGCGGCAGGCTCGGCCGCCATCGCCAGCGGGCACAGCAGCGCCAGGGCGGGGGCCGTCGTGCGGGTCCATGCACGAAGACTGGAGCGAAGGGAAGGAAGGTGGTGCGGCGGCATGAAAGTGAGAGAATTTGAAATAAATGCGATTCATTCGTATTCTCAAAGCATGCCACCACATAACCGGAATATGAAATGACTTTTATCAACGCGACCCCGGGCGGCGCGGCGGACGCGCAACAGAGCGGCTTCAGAGAGGCGAGCAGCCTGTTGGGCACCAACGCGCTGCTGCAGGGCTTGCCGGCGCCGGCATTGCAGGATCTGGCCCAGCATGCCCTCGCGCGCACGCACCCCGACGGGGAAACGCTGTTCCACGAAGGCCAAGCCGCCTGCCACTGCCTGCTGGTGGCGCAGGGTGCCGTGGAAGTGCTGCGCTATGACGCCACGGGCGAGGAGCGCATGCTGCACTGTTTCACCCCCGGGCAGTGGGTGGCCGAGGCGGCCATGTTCATGCCGCACGGGCTCTATCCGATGACGGCGCGCGCGCAAGGCGCCACGCGGGTCTGGCGCATTCCCCGGCAGGCGTTGCGCACGGCGTGCGAGCGCCACCCGCTGCTGGCGCTGCGGCTGCTGGAATCGCTGAGCCTGCGCCTGTACCACTGCGTGAACGAGGTGGACTGGCTCACCAGCAGCAATGCGCAGCAGCGCCTGGCCGCCTACCTGGTGGCGCGGTGCAGCGAGGGCGGCGAGCCGGTCGAGCTGCCCACCAGCCAGCGGCACCTGGCGGCGCGCCTGGGCATCCGCGCCGAGACGCTGAACCGCCTGCTCGCCCAGTGGCAGGCCAAAGGCTGGATCCACGGCGAACGGCGTACCTGGCGCCTGTGCAATGCGCACCAGCTGCGTCAACTCGCTGCGCCCGCCACGCGCACGTTCTGACGCCCTGGCCACAGGGCCGCAACTCGGGTGGCTGGCGGCTGGCCGGAGCGCCCTCACCCACCGATAATGCGCCCAACATGCACATCCTGCGCAACGCCCGTCACCTGGCACGCCTGTTGTTGGCGTGCTTTGCCGTGTCGCTGGGCGTGGCGACGGCAGCGCCCTTCGTGCAGGCAGGCCATTTAGAGCGCGTCTGCACCGCCTCGGGCGAGGAGCGCTGGGTTGCCGCCGGCGGCAACAGCGCGGTGGGCACCAACGATGCCTCCGACCCCGCGCATGCGCTGGACTGCGCCCTGTGCCTGCCCCCCCTGCTGCCCGCTCTGGATGTACCCCCGTGGCGCGGCCTGCAGCAGCTCCCGCATGTCCCATCTGCGGATGTGGTGCGCCAGACCCATGTACCGGCGCTCAGCCGCGCGCCTTTCCCGCCGCGCGCCCCGCCTGCGGCGCCACTCGCCCTCGCACCGTTTTGAAAACGGCGGGCACGGGCCACCGTGCACCCGCCCTTCTCCCGCATACCACGGCAGCGCTGACCGCCTGCCCCATCGTTTATTCAAGGATTTTTCATGTTCTCCCAATCGCTCGTCTCCCGCATCGCCATCACCGCCGCCCTACTCGTGGCCGGCGCAGCCCACGCCCAGGTCACCGTGCAGGACGCCTGGGTGCGCGCCACGGTGCCGCAACAGAAGGCCACCGGCGCCTTCATGCGCCTGACGGCCGCGCAGGATGCCCGCCTGGTCAGCGCCAACAGCCCGGTGGCTGGCGTCACCGAAGTCCATGAAATGAAGCTCGTGGACAACGTGATGAAGATGCGCCCGCTGCCCGCGCTGGATCTGCCAGCCGGCCAGGCCGTGGAACTCAAGCCCGGCGGCTACCACATCATGCTGCTGGACCTGAAGCAGCCCGTCGCCCAAGGCTCGACCGTGCCCCTGACGCTGGTTTTCGAAGCCAAGGACGGCCAACGCACGACACAGGAGTTGCAGGCGCCCGTGCGCGCCGTCAGCGCCACGGCCGCGCCGGCCATGGGCCATGGCAAGCCGCACGGCGGCCATTGAGGCTCATCCAGTACGGCTGAAGGCTTTTTAGACCTCTAGCGCTTGCACAGCAAGCGCTGACAGCTATCAATAGCATAGCTTCCACACGCACCCATCGCGGGCGCGGACGAGGGGGTTGGCCGATAATGCGGCGCTTTGCACGGCGCCTGCGTTGCGCGCCCTCCCCCGATTTCCCACACCATGCACTCTGACGCGGAACACCTGTGGCGCGCGCCGCGCTGGGCACTGGCCATCCTGCTGGCTCTGCTGGGCATGGTGGGGCCGTTCGCCATCGACACGTACCTGCCCGCCTTCCCCGCCATCGCGGGCGCGCTGCAGGCCACACCGGTGCAGATGCAGCAGACGCTGTCGGCCTACCTGTTCGCGTTCGCCTTCATGACGTTGTTCCATGGCTCCCTGTCCGACAGCTTCGGGCGTCGGCCCGTGGTGCTGTGGGGCCTGGCCGTTTTCACGCTCGCTTCCCTGGGCTGCGCACTGTCGCAGAGCATCGGACAGTTGGTAGCGTTCCGGGCGCTGCAGGGCCTGTCGGCCGGCGCGGGCATCGTGGTGTCGCGCGCCGTGATCCGCGACATGTTCCCGCCCACGCAGGCGCAGCGCGTCATGGCGCAGGTGACGATTTTCTTCGGCGTGGCGCCGGCCATCGCGCCCATCGTGGGCGGCTGGCTGTCGGTGCACCTGGGCTGGCACAGCGTGTTCTGGTTTTTGACGGGCGTGGGCGTGCTGCTGTGGGTGGCCAACTGGCGCCTGCTGCCCGAGTCGCTGCCCGTGCACAAGCGCCAGCCGATCCACATGGGCCACCTGCTGCGCGGCTATTGGGAATTGGGCACCAGCCCACGCTTCATCCTGCTGGCGCTGGCCAGCGGCGTGCCGTTCAACGGCATGTTCCTGTACGTGCTGTCGGCCCCGGCCTTCCTGGGTGAGCTGCTGGGCCTAGGGCCCACGGAGTTCTTCTGGTTCTTCGTGATCAACATCGCCGGCATCATGGGCGGCGCCTGGGCCAGCGGCCGGCTGGCCGGTCGCATCCCGCCCAAGCGCCAGATCCGCCACGGCTTCGTGATCATGCTGGCGATGGCGCTGCTCAACCTGGGCGCCAACCTGGCGCTGGCGCCGCATGTGTCGTGGGCGCTGTGGCCCATCGGCATTTTCTCGTTCGGCTGGGCCCTGATGGTGCCCGTGGTCACGCTGCTGGTGCTGGACCTGTACCCGCAGCGCCGGGGCATGGCCTCGTCGCTGCAGGCATTCGTGGGCGCCACGGCCAACGGCCTGGTGGCGGGCGTAGTGGCGCCGCTGGTCATGCATTCGGCCCTGGCGCTGGCGGCGGCCTCACTGCTGCTGATGCTGGTGGGGCTGGTGTCCTGGATCTACCTGCACCACCGCTGGCCGGACATCGGCCGCCACACCATGCACGTGGGCTGAGAGCGGCGCGCGGCCCCGTGTGCCGCGGCGACCGGCGCCCCTGGCGCCGCAGTCGTGCAGCTTCTGCATCTACTCGCCGGGCCGGCTCGGTGCACCCACCAACTCGCCCCTCAAGCCGCAACAGCCTGCCCTCCGAGAGGTCCACGGCCCCGGCCCGGACGAACGGGTTGTTGATCTCCTGCGCGGCCCCGGTGCGCTTCGCGGGGAGTTGGCACGCAATAAAAAGCCAGCCCTGGACGAGAGGGCTGGCTTGTCATGGGGTCCGCGCTGCCGGCTTAGCGGTCGTTGCGCGCCGGGCGCTTGCCGGCACCGTGGGGTACGAACGGCTTGCCCGCGCCCTGCGGCTTGGCAAACGCGGGCTTGCGGCCAAAATCTGCGCGGGGTGCTGCAGCGTCACCGCGGCCACCACCATGGCGGCCGGCGTCGCCAAACCGGGAGGCTTCGCCAAACCCGCTCTTGCGGCCATAGCCTTCACCGTCTCGGCGGCCACCGAAGCTGTTGCCACGATCGCCACCGCGCGGTGCGCCATAGCCCTCGCCGGAACGGGGGGCTGCGCCGCGCGGGCCGCGGTCGGCAAAGCCGCCACGGTCATTGAAGCCGCCACGGTCGCCGAAGCTGCCACGTGGGTCACGGTCGCCATAGCCACCACGATCACCAAAGCCGCGCTCGCTGCCGCCGCGGCCAAAGCGCTGCTCGCGCGGGCCACGGTGGCCATCACGCCCGCCACGACCGCCGAAGTCTGCGCGGCCGCCTTGCGGGAAGCGCTGGGTAGGCTCCAGGCCTGCGACCACCTCGGCCTTGAACTGCTGGCGGCTGTAGCCCTCGATGTCGAAGATCTTGCGGCGGTCGCGGAACTCGGCAAAGGTCACGGCCAAACCGTCGCGGCCGGCGCGGCCCGTACGGCCGATGCGGTGCGTGTAGTCCTCTGCCTTCATGGGCAGGCCGAAGTTGAAGACGTGGGTGATGGTCGGCACGTCGATGCCGCGTGCGGCCACGTCGGTCGCCACCAGGATCTGCACCTGGCCATTGCGCAGCGCCATCAGGCGGCGGTTGCGCAGGCCCTGGCTCAGTGCGCCGTGCAAAGCCACGGCACTGAAACCTTCCTGCTGCAGGTCATTGGCCAGACCATCGCATTCCACCTGGGTGCTGGCGAACACGATGGCCTGGTCGATGGAAGCATCGCGCAGCCAGTGGTCCAGCAGCTTGCGCTTGTGCTGCGCGTTGTCGGCCCAGTACAGCATCTGCTTGATGTTGGCGTGCTTTTCCTGCGGCGTGTCGATCTGGATCTTCTTCACCGACGCGCCGTTGTCGTGCATCACCCGCATGGCGAGCTGCTGGATGCGCGGCGCGAAGGTGGCGCTGAACATCATGGTCTGCTTGCGCTGGGCGGTGAGCTGGTTGATCTCGGCCAGGTCGTCGGAGAAGCCCAGGTCCAGCATGCGGTCGGCCTCGTCGACCACCAGGAACTGCACCTGGTCCAGCTTGATCTGCTGCGAACGCTGCAGGTCCAGCAGGCGGCCCGGCGTCGCCACCACCAGGTTGGCATTCTGCAGCTTGGCGATCTGCAACTGGTAGGGCATGCCACCCACCACGTTGGCGATGCGCAGGCCCTTGCAGTGCTTGACCAGATCGATGGCATCGTGCGCCACCTGTTGCGCCAGTTCGCGCGTGGGGCACAGCACCAGCGCACCGGGCGTCGCCGCCTTGAAGTTGCGCGCCTGCGTGGGGTTCTTGCGCTTGGGTCGCTTCGGGGGGGCCTCGCCACGCGCGGCCGCCTCGGCGGCGGCGCGCTCGAAAGCGGCGCGCTCGGCGACTTCGGCCTCGGCCTGTTGGCGGATCAGCGTGTGCAGCACGGGCAGCAGGAAGGCCGCAGTCTTGCCGCTGCCAGTCTGGCTGGAGACCATCAGATCGATGAAGCTCGCGTCATCGCCCGAGCCCATGGCCAAGGGAATCGCGCGAGTCTGCACCTGCGTGGGCTCGGTGTAGCCGAGGTCGGCCACAGCCTGCACCAGTTCGGGCGCAAGGCCCAGTTCGATGAAGCCGGCGGGCAGAGCGGGCGCGGCGGTGGTAGGAGAAACAGGCGCCTCAATCGAAGCGGCCATAGGGGATTGGGCAGGCGCGATCTCGCCCTGCACGTGCATGGTGTCTGTCATGTCGTATGTATGAAGCGCGCGGGTGCAACCCGCGGCGGCTTCGTCAGTGGTTCATCAAAACATCAACCATCCAACGAAACCTGCACCAGCAGTGAGAGCTGGGCGGGTGGGTCATTGACGCAGGCACTGGAACGCTGGAAACCGTTCAAGGCCCGCAACCCATTGTGAGAAGGGAGATGCGCAAGGGCTGCGCGATGCGGCCAAACCTTCAGTCGGGTTTGGGGGTCGTTTTCACGCAAGCCTGTGATTGTCGCACGATTCGGGTTTTCCCGCAAACGGGGATCAAACGGCCAGCAGATGCGTGCGGTAGTGCAGTAGTTCGTCGATGGATTCGTGCACATCGGCCAGGGCCGTATGGCGCTGCGCCTTCTTGAACGAGCTGTAGGCCTCGGGCTTCCAGCGCTTGGCCAGCTCCTTCAGCGTGCTCACGTCCACATTGCGGTAGTGGAAGAACGCCTCCAGCTTGGGCATGTACTTCACCAGGAAGCGCCGGTCCTGCCCAATGCTGTTGCCGCACATCGGCACCACGCCCTTGGGTACATAGCGCGACAGGAAGGCGAGCAGCTCGCGCTCGGCATCGGCCTCGGTGATCGTGGAGGCCCGCACCTTGTCGATGAGGCCGCTGCGGCCATGCGTGCCCTTGTTCCAGGCGTCCATGCCGTCCAGCACCGCGTCCGCCTGGTGGATGGCGAAGACCGGCCCTTCGACGCGCAGCGTGAGGTCGGCACTGGTGACGACCACGGCGATCTCCAGCAGGCGTTCGGTTTCGGGGTTGAGGCCGCTCATTTCACAGTCCAGCCAGACGAGGTTCTGGTCGGATTTGGCAAGCGCGGGAGCAGTAGGGTTGGCAGTGTCAGACATGCCGGGAATTGTCGCCGATGGCCTAAACTCGCGCGCAGATGCAGCCTCCTTCCGCCTCCCTCCTCTCGCCATCCCACCTGACCACACTGGTGTTCGCCGGTCTGCTGCTCGCAGGCCTCGCCCTGCGCCTATGGCTGGCCACACGCCAGATCCGCCACGTGGCGCAGCACCGCGGCGCCGTGCCCACGGCCTTCGCCCACCGCATTCCGCTCGCCGCACACCAGAAGGCGGCCGACTACACCATTGCCAAGGCGCGCTTCGGCCTGCTGGAAATGGCGCTGGCTACCGCCGTGGTGCTGGGCTGGACGCTGCTGGGTGGGCTGGATGCGCTGAACCAGGCGCTGCTGTCCTGGCTGGGCGGTGGCATGCTGCAGCAGTTGGCACTGCTGGCCTGCTTCGTGCTCATCGGTGGTGCCATCGACCTGCCCGTCGCGCTGTACCAGACCTTCGTGATCGAGCAGCGCTTCGGCTTCAACCAGATGACCCCGCGCCTGTGGCTGGCCGACCTGCTCAAGTCCACGCTGCTGGGCGCGGTGATCGGCCTACCGATCGCGGCGCTGATCCTGTGGCTCATGGGCGCCGCCGGACCGCTGTGGTGGCTGTGGGCCTGGGGCACGTGGATGGGCTTCAATCTGCTGCTGATGGTGGTCTTCCCGCTGTTCATCGCGCCGCTGTTCAACAAGTTCCAGCCGCTGGAGGACGAATCGCTCAAGGCGCGCGTCACCGCGCTGATGCAGCGCTGCGGCTTCGCAGCCAAGGGTCTGTTCGTGATGGACGGCAGCCGCCGCAGCGCGCACGCCAACGCCTATTTCACCGGCGTGGGCAAGGCCAAGCGCGTGGTGTTCTACGACACGCTGCTCAAACAGCTGTCGCCCGGCGAAGTGGAAGCCGTGCTCGCGCACGAACTCGGCCACTTCAAGCACAAGCACATCACGCGGCGCCTGGTCGGCATGTTCGCCATCAGCCTGGCGGGCTTTGCGCTGTTGGGCTGGCTGTCCACGCGCACGTGGTTCTACACGGGCCTGGGCGTGCAACCCAACCTGATGCTGCCGGGCGTGCCCGGCGCCGCGCCCAACGACGCGCTGGCGCTGCTGCTGTTCCTGCTTGCAGCGCCCGTGTTCACGCTGTTCGTCACGCCCGTACTGGCGCAGCTCTCGCGGCGCCATGAGTTTCAGGCCGATGCCTACGCCGCGGCCCAGAGCAGCGGCGGCGACCTGGCGTCCGCCCTGCTCAAGCTCTACGAAGACAACGCCTCCACGCTCACGCCCGATCCGGTGTTTGCGAAGTTCTACTACTCCCACCCTCCCGCCACGGAGCGCCTGGCGCGTCTGCCCGTGGCCTTGCAGCCATGAATTCGATGTTCCCCAAGAAAGACTGGTCCACACAAACCAGGCGCGCGCTGACAGCTACTGAAATAGTAGCAAAACTGGTCGATCTGCCGGGCTGGCAACTGTCCGGCGACGGCGCCGATGTCGCCATCGAGAAGACCTACCGCTTCGCCAATTACCACGAGACCATGGCCTTCGTGAATGCCGTGGCCTTCATTGCCCATGCGCAGGACCACCACCCCGATCTGTCGGTGCACTACGGCCGCTGCGTGGTGCGCCTGAATACGCATGATGTGGCCGGCATTTCGGCGACCGACATCGATTGCGCGACGCGCATCGATGCACTGCTCGCACCCTGAGCCCATGGCCCAAGCCCCTGCGCGCCTTGAAGGCCTGGTGGTCGCCAGCCACGGCCGCCATTGCGTGGTGGAGAGCGCGGGCGGCGAGCGCCGCATCTGCCATCCGCGCGGCAAGAAGAGCCAGGCCGTGGTGGGCGACCGCGTGCTGTGGCAGCCCGCCGCGCCCGGCCAAGGCCGCGGCCATGGCGACGAGGGCACCATCGAAAAGGTGCTGGAACGGCGCAACCTGCTGTACCGCCAAGACGAGGTGCGCACCAAGTCGTTCGCCGCCAACCTGGACCAGGTGCTGATCCTGATCGCGGCCGAGCCTGTGTTCTCCGAAAGCCAACTCGCGCGCGCCCTCATCGCCGCGGAAGCGGCGCGCATCACGCCGTTGATCGCGCTCAACAAGAGCGACCTGGTCGAGCCGTTCGCGCGCGCCTGGGAGCGCCTGTGGCCCTACCGCCATATGGGGGGCGAGCAGGACACGCAGCACCACTACCGCGTGCTGCCGCTGTCACTCAGCGAATCGGGGGCGGTGGACCGCGACATGCTGATGCACCTGCTGGCCGGCAAGACCACGCTGGTGCTGGGCCCCTCGGGCGCCGGCAAGAGCACGCTGGTCAACCTGCTGGTGCCCGGCGCCTCGGCACAGACGGGCGAGATCTCGCAGGCCCTCAATTCGGGCCGCCACACCACCACCACCACCACGCTGTACTGGATCGACCCGCAGCGCACTACGGCGCTCATCGATTCGCCCGGCTTTCAGGAATTTGGATTGCGCCACCTCGCTCCCACCGATCTGGCGCGCTACATGCCCGACATCGCAGCCCATGCCGAGGGTTGTCGCTTCTACAACTGCACCCACCTGCACGAGCCCGGGTGCGCGGTGCAGGCCCAGGTGCGCGACGAACAAGACGCGCAGGCCATCAGCCCCCAGCGCTACCGCATCTATGGCGAGTTGTTCGCGGAGTTGAGCGAGAGCCCCTACTGAGTTTGAAGCGAAAAGTGGCTATCGCGCTTATCCAGCAAGCGCTAACAGCTATCAAATAAGGAGCATCATCCCAGCAGCCGCGCGAAGGTGAGCAAGGCCAGCAGCAGCATCCATACCACGACCGAGCGCCACACCAGCCCCACCACGCTGCGCAGGTGGCCTACCTCGGGCTCGCGGCCAGGAGTACTGTCGCTGTCGCCAATGTCGGCGTCCACCTCGAAGCCCGGCTGCACCTGCGCACCTGCGCGGCTGCGCAGCGCCTCGCCGCCCAGGCGCACATTGATGGCCCCGGCGGTTGCCGCCAGCACCACGCCATCGTTGTCGTTGGGGAAGCGCTGTGCGTGGAAGCGCCAGCCCTCGATGGCCTCCTCAAAGCTGCCCACCACGGCAAAAGACAACGCCGTCAGCCGTGCGGGAAGCCAATCGATCACCGTCCATGCCTGGGCCGCAGCCTGCTGCAGCGACTCGCTGGGCGGCTGCGTCGCCTCACGCGCACGCGCGCCCCAGTAGCGCGACACGAACTCCGCCAGGCGGTAGAGCACCGCCCCGGTCGGGCCCAACCCCAGCGCCGCAAGAATGGAGAACCACGCCAGCACGCCAAACACATGGCGGTGCGCCGCAATCACCGAGTACTCGATCACGTGGCGCACGATCTCGCTGCGTGGCAGCTCGCTCACCTCCACCTGCTTCCACTGCGCCAGACGCGCCCGCGCATCGGCCGCGTCGCCCTCCTCCAGCGCGTCGCGTATCCCCGTGAAATGGTGGCTGAACTGGCGAAAGCCCAGCGTGACGTAGAGCACGGCCACGTTCCAGACCAGGGCGAACGGCCACCCCAGCCAGTGCAGCAGCGCCAGGTGCACCGCCAACACCACCAGCGGCGGCACCAGCACGGCCAGTCCCCAGGCCACCCAGCCGTGGTGCGACTGCCCCGCGTCGAAGTTGCGGTTCACCGACACCGCCCAGGCACGCAGTCCTGCATGGATGGGGTTGCTGCGCGCGAGCGGTCTCGCCTGCTCGATCAGCAATGCGAACAGGATGGCAAAGAAACTCATGCGGCAATCATACTGGCGCTTGTTACAAGGCCCAACACCACGGGCGACAGCGCTGCAGCCTCGCTGCGGCGCCCCCCTTCAGGCCATCATGAAGCGGTAGAAGTTGCGCAGCATGCCAGCCGTGGCACCCCAGATGTAGCGCGTCGTCGCGCCGTCCTGGTAGGGCATGGCGAACCATTCGCGCTGCGCGCCTTGCCACTGCAGCCGGTGACGCTCGTGGTGCGCGGGGTTGAGCAGGAAGTCCAGCGGCACCTCGAACACGTCGGCCACCTCGTACGGGTTGGGCTGGAGCGCGAAGCCCGGCCGCACCAGCGCGACCACCGGCGTGACGAGGAACGAGGTGCCGGTCACATACATCGACAGGTTGCCCAGCACCTCGACCCAGTGGGGCTCCAGGCCCACCTCCTCCTGCGCCTCGCGCAGCGCGGTGGCGGCGGCATCGCGGTCCTCGGGATCGGTGCGCCCCCCCGGAAAGGCCACCTGGCCGGAATGCGTGGACAGGTGCGCCGTGCGCTCGGTGAGCAATACCGTGGGCCGATCGCGCAGCACGATGGGCACGAGGACGGCGGCGTGCGCGGGCTCGCGTTCCGCGAACTTCTTCTCGCGCTGCACCTCAGGCGTCCAGGGCGGCGGCGCGGCAAAGCGCAGGCGCAGTGCCTCCGGCGTCTGCTCATGCGGGGGCACGGCGGGTAAATGGTCGTCCACCCCTACGAGCGGCACGGTGCGCGGATCGAAGTGAGGCAGCGAGGACAGCGAAGGCAGGGCCGCCGCAGAGGACGCGCCGACAGGACGATGAGAACTCACGGGGGTTCAAAAAAGAAAAAACCGCTACAGGCTTTCGCACTGTAGCGGTTTCGAGTCGCGCGGTGAGCGCAGCCGTATTTATGCGGCCACTGCAGCTGCCTTGACGCGCGAAG
Source organism: Diaphorobacter nitroreducens (assembly GCF_002214645.1). Taxonomy (NCBI): domain Bacteria; kingdom Pseudomonadati; phylum Pseudomonadota; class Betaproteobacteria; order Burkholderiales; family Comamonadaceae; genus Diaphorobacter; species Diaphorobacter nitroreducens. The sequence continues at coordinate 47,759 of NZ_CP016278.1, read as the reverse complement.
GCAGCTTTTCCTTGATACGCGCCGACTTGCCGCTGCGCTCGCGCAGGTAGTACAGCTTGGCGCGGCGCACGTCGCCGCGGCGCTTCACTTCGATGCTGGCGATCAGCGGGCTGTAGGTCTGGAACGTGCGCTCCACGCCTTCGCCGCTGGAGATCTTGCGCACGGTGAAGCCGCTGTTCAGGCCACGGTTGCGCTTGGCGATCACGACGCCTTCGTAGGCCTGCACGCGCTTGCGGGTGCCTTCCACAACGTTCACGTTCACGATGACGGTGTCGCCAGGCGCGAACGAGGGAATGGTCTTGTTCAAGCGGGCGATTTCTTCCTGCTCGAGGATCTGGATCAGGTTCATGGTTGGTTTCCGACGATCATGTCCGCGCCAGGATTGGCAGGGCGCCCCTATTGGCGCCTTTGTGGCTATGGTTCAGGCCCACAGCGGCCGGCCAGAGGATCGAGAACAGGCGATTATAGCAAGCTTGCGTTTTGCGCCAAGAGGGCCTCGTCCGCGCGCGTGAGCTGCCCGCGCTCGCGCGCGGCCTGCAGCAGGTCCGGGCGGTGGCGCGCGGTGATGAGCAGGCGCTGATCGCGCCGCCAGCGCTCGATTTGCGCATGGTGGCCGGACAGCAGCGGCGCGGGAACGGCGCGGCCGGCCCATTCCTCGGGGCGCGTGTAGTGCGGACAGTCCAGCAGCCCGTCCAGCGCGGGATTGAAGCTGTCGAGCTGGTGGCTGCCCTCGTCGTGCAACACACCCGGCTGCAGGCGCGCCACGGCGTCCAGCAGCGCCATGGCCGCGATCTCGCCGCCCGAAAGCACGAAGTCGCCCAGGCTGATCTGCGCATCCACGTAGGCGTCGATGAAACGCTGGTCCACGCCCTCGTAGCGTCCGCACAGCAAGATGGCACCCGCGCTGGCGGACCAGTCCTGCACCGCGGCATGGTCCAGCCGGCGGCCAATGGGGGAGAACAGCACCAGGGGCGCCCGCGCCTGCTCGCCCTCGGCGCGATCGGCGCGGATGGCGGCCAGGCAGCGCGCCAGCGGCTCGGCCAGCATGACCATGCCGGGGCCGCCGCCAAAGGGCCGGTCATCCACGCGGCGGTAGTTGCCCTCCGCATGGTCGCGCGGGTTCCACAGCCGCACCTCTACCTGGCCCGACGCGTAGGCGCGCCGCGTCACGCCGCTGGCAAGAAACGGCTCGAACAGCTCGGGAAACAGGGTGATGACATCGAAACGCATGGCACGCGGGCAACCGCCTCAATAGTCGGGTTGCCAGTCCACGGTGATGCAGCGCCCAGCCAGATCCACCTTGTCCACATAGGCCGACACAAAGGGAATCATGCGCTCGTGCGGCTTGCCTTCGTGCTCGTAGGCTAGCACCAGCGTGGTCTGCGGCCCCGTGGGCAGCAGGTCGCGCACGGTGCCCAGCGCCACGCCCTCGCGGTTGACCACAGGCAGGCCAATCAGGTCCACCCAGTAGTACTCGTCATCGCCCGCCGCGGGGAAGTTGGCGCGGGGCACGAAGATGCGCGCGCCGCGCAGCGCCTCTGCTGCGTCACGGTCGTCCACACCCTGCGCCCAGGCGACCACGGAGTCCGAATGCGTGCGCGCCTGCCGGATGGGCAGCAGCACGGTGCCGGTGAAAAAACTCTTGGTGCCCTTTTCCGCCGGTTGCAACAGCCAGGACTTGGCGGCGAGCAGGGCCTCGGGGTTGCTGCTGTAGGGCAGCACCTTGAACCACCCTTTCACGCCCCAGGCATCGGTGATGCGGCCCACCTCCACGGCGTCGGAGGGCAGTTCGGCGGTTTCCAGGACAGGCAGCTGAGGCATGGCGGCGGGATGCGAGGGTGAGGCCAAGAAAAAAGGCGGGGTCCGTCAGTTGCACCAACGGAGCCCGCCCTTTTCGGGAGTGCGAACGATCAGGCGGCCTTCTGGGCGGCTTGCTTGATCAGACGGTCCACGGTGGGAGAGGGTTGTGCGCCCACGCCCTTCCAGTACGTCAGGCGGTCCTGGGCGATGCGCAGGCCTTCTTCGCCTTCCTTGGCGGAAGGGTTGTAGAAGCCCAGACGCTCGATGAAGCGGCCGTCGCGGCGCACGCGCTTGTCGGCAACGACGATGTTGAAGAACGGACGGCCCTTGGAGCCGCCGCGGGAGAGTCGAATCACGACCATAATGAATCCTTCGGGTGGTTACACAGCAGTGGCTGCGCTCTGTTTTGCGGCGTTTGAGACACGCGACTTGGCCACCCGGCCAGCGACACGCTGCAAAGTCCGCGATTATATCCACAACACAGAAAAGATGCCCCTCATCCGCGCCAGCCGGGACGAAGACGTCGCCGCCATCACCGCCATCTACACCCACCATGTGCTGCACGGCACGGGCACCTTCGAGATCGACCCGCCCACGGCGCAGGACATGGCGGCGCGGCGCGCGGATGTGCTGGCCAAGGGCCTGCCCTACCTGGTGGCCGAAGAAGCAGGCCAGGTCCTGGGCTTTGCCTACTGCAACTGGTTCAAGCCCCGCCCGGCCTACCGTTTCTCGGCCGAGGATTCGATCTATGTCGCCGACGCGGCGCGCGGCCGGGGCCTGGGACGGCAGCTGCTGGAGGCCCTCGCCATGCAGGCCGAGGCCGCCGGCGTGCGCAAACTCCTGGCGGTGATCGGCGACTCGGCCAATGCGGGTTCCATCGGCGTGCACCGGGCCGCAGGTTTCACCGACGTGGGCGTGATGCGCTCCGTGGGCTGGAAGTTCGGCGCCTGGCGCGACATCGTGCTCATGGAAAAGCCCCTGGGCGCGGGCGATACCACCGCCCCCGAATGAAGGCGCGCCAATAATCGCGGCCATGAAGAACAAGACTGTTGCCGCGTGGCTGGCGTTCCTGGGCGGCCCGTTGGGGATGCACCGCTTTTACCTGTACGGACTGGGCGACTGGATCGGCTGGCTGCTGCCGATCCCCACGGCCCTCGGCGTGTACGGCATCCAGCGCGTGCAGCAATGGGGGCAGGACGATCAGCTGAGCTGGATGCTGATTCCACTGCTGGGATTCACGATCGCAGGCTGCGCACTGCGCGCGATCCTCTACGGTCTGATGACGCCAGAGCAGTGGAACGCGCGCTTCAACCCCGCTGCGGCGCCCGATGCCGCGCCGGGGCGGACGCACTGGTTCACGGTGTTTGCCATTGCGACGTCGCTGCTGGTAGGCACGGCCGTGCTGATGGCCAGCATTGCCTTCAGCTTCCAGCGCTACTTTGAATACCAGATCGAGGAAGCGCGCAAGATTTCACAATGAAATCAGGATCCAGCGCTTGATGGACAAGCGCGAGCAGCTACTCAAACGATAGCAAAACCACTCCAGCCTGGCAGATCGCGGCGCCGCGCACTGCGGCGCAAAGCTGGCGCCCACCGGCTCCGCCGCCCTGCCAGGGTCAATAGAGCTGCAGGCTCACCCAATAAGCGATCGCCGCCACGAAGGCGCTGGCGGGGATGGTCAGGATCCACGCCCAGACGATGTTACCGGCCACACCCCAGCGCACGGCGCTGGCGCGCTGGGTGGAGCCCACGCCCACGATCGCGCCCGTGATGGTGTGGGTGGTGGATACGGGGATGCCCAGCGCAGTGGCGATGAACAGCGTCATCGCGCCGCCGGTCTCGGCGCAGAAGCCCCCCACGGGCTTGAGCTTGGTGATTTTCTGGCCCATGGTCTTGACGATGCGCCAGCCGCCGAACATGGTGCCCATGCCGATGGCCGCGTAGCACGAGATGATGACCCACATGGGGGGCGAGGCATCGCCCGCCGAGGCGTAGCCCGTGGCGATCAGCAGCAGCCAGATGATGCCGATGGTCTTTTGCGCGTCGTTGCCGCCGTGGCCCAGGCTGTAGGCCCCGGCGGAGACGAGCTGCAGCCGGCGGAACCACTTGTCCACGCGGTTCGGACTGGTGCGACGGAAGACCCAGGCCACGATCAGCATCATCAACGAGCCCAGCAGGAAACCCAGCATGGGCGACACGAAGATAAAGGCCACGGTCTTGAAGATGCCGCTGGCCACCAGTGCGCCCGCGCCGGTCTTGGCGATCACCGCGCCCACGATGCCGCCGATCAGTGCATGCGATGAGCTGCTGGGGATGCCGTAGTACCAGGTGATGACGTTCCAGGTGATGGCCCCCACCAGCGCGCCGAAGATCACGTGGGTGTCCACCACGCTCGGGTCCACGATGCCCTTGCCGATGGTAGCCGCCACGCTCAGGTGGAACACGAAAATGGCGACGAAGTTGAAGAAGGCCGCGAAGACCACGGCCTGCGTGGGCTTGAGCACGCCCGTGGAGACCACGGTGGCAATGGAGTTGGCGGCGTCGTGGAACCCGTTCATGAAGTCGAACACGATGGCGAGCGCCACGAGCACGACCACGATCCACAGGGCGGTTTGTACTGTTTCCATGCTGGGAATGAGGGTGCGAGCCCTGCCAGGGATGCGAAGCGCAGGCCTGCGGCCGCGCCTCAGGAGTTCTCGAGGATGATGCCCTCGATGAGGTTGGCCACGTCTTCGCAGCGGTCGGTGATAGTCTCCAGCAGCTCGTAGATGGCCTTGAGCTTGATGACCTCGCGCACGTCCGGCTCCTCGCGGAACAGCTTGCTCATGGCGCTGCGCAGCACGCGGTCGGCGTCGCCCTCCAGGCGGTCGATTTCCTCGCAGGTCTTGAGCGCGGCCTCGGCCACGGCCGGATCGGCAATGCGCGACAGCAGCTTCACCGCGTCCTGCACGCGCTCGCAGCACTTGAGGCTGAGGTCCGTCAGGCGGGTGATCTCATCCGTCATGTGGTGGATGTCGTACAGCGCCATGGTCTCGGCCGAGTCCTGGATCAGGTCGGCCACGTCGTCCATGGTGTTGATCAGCGAGTGGATCTGCTCACGGTCGATGGGCGTGATGAAGGTCTTGTGCAGCGTGCGGTTGACCTCATGCGTCACGCGGTCGGCGGCGCGCTCGGCGTTGTCCACGTCCTGGTTGTACTGGTCGCGCAGGTGGGTGTCGCTGTAGTTCGCCACCAGTTGCGAGAACGCCCGCGCGGCCTCGACGATGCGGTCTGCATGCTGGTTGAACATCTCGAAAAAATTGCCCTCGCGGGGCAACAGCTTTCCAAACAACATGCCGACTCCTGATCGAACCTTCTGGCGGTATATGTGACGCAGAGATGACCAAGACGTGACAAATCTGCGAAAACCGCGAGTTTAACCGGCGCCAGACAGCCGCCCGGCGCACCAGGTCAAAGCGGATGCGCAGAGACCGGCGCCCCCCGGCAGGGCCTGCGCGGCTCGGCTCCTACGCGCTGCGGAAGATGAAATACACCGCCCCGACGAGGCACAGACCCGCCCAGAGGTAGTCCCATTTGAGCGGCTCGTTCAGGTAGAACACGGCGAAGGGCACGAACACCGTCAGCGTGATCACCTCCTGCATGATCTTGAGCTGCCCCACGCTGAACTGCGTATGCCCAATGCGGTTGGCCGGCACCTGCAACAGGTATTCGAACAGGGCGATGCCCCAGCTCACCAGCGCCGCCACGTACCACGGGGCGGTGGCCAGGTTCTTCAGGTGGCCGTACCAGGCCATGGTCATGAAGATGTTGCTGGCAACCAGCAGCAGGATGGTCTGGAGGGGGATGGGCAGGGATTGCAGGGCGTGCATGGCGCGGCGGATTTTACAAGCCAAATCACACTCTAGCGCATATCCATCAAGCGCTGGTAGCTATAAAAAACAAAGCACCGCCGCAGCGGTGCCTGTTCCAGCGGCCAGCGGCCGCCCTTTCACTCACCCAGGTAGGCGGCGCGCACGCGCGGATCGCTGAGCAGATCCCGTCCCCCGCCGGCCATGGTGATCAGGCCGGACTCCATCACGTAGCCGCGGTCGGCAATCGCCAGCGCGCGGCTGGCGTTCTGCTCCACCAGCACGATGGTCACGCCCAGGGCATACACGTCGCGCACCACTTCGAAGATCTTGTCCACCATGATGGGCGACAGGCCCATGGAGGGCTCATCCAGCAGCAGCACCTTGGGCTGGCTCATCAGCGCGCGGCCCATGGCCAGCATCTGCTGCTCGCCACCGGACATGGTGCCCGCCAGCTGGTCCTTGCGCTCGCGCAGGCGCGGGAAGATGGTGAACATCTTTTCGATGTCGGCGGCAATGCCCGCCTTGTCGTCGCGCGTGTAGGCGCCCATGAGCAGGTTCTCGGTGATGGTCATACGCGCGAACACGCCGCGCCCCTCGGGCACCATCACCAGCCCCTGCTTGACCAGGTCCCACGCGCCCTTGCCCTTGATGCTCTGGCCCAGGTACTCGATGTCGCCATCGTTCATGCCCAGTGTGCCGGTGATGGCCTTCATGGTGGTGGTCTTGCCCGCCCCGTTGGAGCCGATCAATGTGACCAGCTCGCCCTCGCGCACCTCGAAGTCCACCCCCTTGACGGCCTGGATGCCGCCGTAGGCCACCTTCAGGCCCTTGACCTGCAATAGAACTTTGTTGGATTTTTCGGCCATGTCTTGCGTCCTTCAGTGCCCGCCGGTGCCCAGATAGGCCTCGATCACTTTTTCGTTCTTCTGCACGTCGGCAGGGGTTCCCTCGGCAATCTGCTTGCCGTAGTCCAGCACCGTGACACGGTCGCACAGGCCCATCACCAGCTTCACGTCATGCTCGATGAGCAAGATGGTGCGGTTGTCGTTGCGGATGCGGTCGATCAGCTCGCGCAGTTGCACCTTCTCGGTGGCGTTCATGCCGGCGGCGGGTTCGTCCAGCGCGATCAGTTGCGGATCGGTGGCCAGGGCGCGCGCGATCTCCAGGCGGCGCTGGTCGCCGTACGACAGCGTGCGCGCCTTGAAATCGGCGTACTTGCCGATGCCCACGTAGTCCAGCAGCTCCTGCGCGCGCTTGGCGATGGCCGCCTCCTCCTCCTTGAAGCTCTTGGTGCGGAAGATGGCCCCGAAGAGCCCGGAATGCGTGCGGATGTGCCGCCCCACCATCACGTTCTCCAGCGCCGTCATGTCGGCGAACAACCGGATGTTCTGGAAGGTGCGCGCAATGCCCGCCTTGGCCACCAGGTGCACGGCGCGGGGCTCGTAGGGCTGGCCCGCCAGTTCAAAACTGCCCGCATCGGGCGTGTACAGGCCGGTGATGACGTTGAAGAACGTCGTCTTGCCCGCGCCGTTGGGGCCGATCAGGCCATAGACCTGGCCGCGCTGGATGGTGATGCCCACGTCGGACAGCGCCTGCAGGCCGCCAAAACGCTTGGAGATGCCCGCGACCTTCAGCACCACTTCTTTCGATGTATCTGCCATGTTGTTGCTCTACCGGTGGTGTCAGGACTTCTGCGCAAGGCTCTTGCCATGCTCGGGCGCGGGCCACAGGCCCCGCGGGCGCAGCAGCATCACGATGATCATCGCCAGCGCGATCAGGAGCTGGCGCAGGATGGACGAGTCCAAGCGCCCGTCGGTCATGGCCTGCAGCGGGCCGGCCACGTAGCGCAGCACCTCGGGCAGCGCGGACAGCAGCACGGCACCCAGGATCACGCCGGGAATGTGGCCGATGCCGCCCAGCACCACCATGGCAACGATCATCACCGACTCCATCAGGCTGAACGACTCGGGCGAGACGAAGCCCTGGAACGCGCCGAACATGGCGCCGGCCACGCCGCCGAACGAAGCGCCCATGCCGAAGGCCAGCAGCTTCATGTTGCGCGTGTTGATACCCATCGCCTTGGCGGCGATCTCATCTTCGCGGATGGCCATCCACGCGCGCCCGATGCGCGAATCCTGCAGGCGATAGCACACCAAAATGGTGACCAGCACCAGGAACAGGAACAGGTAGTAGTACAGCGTGACGGAGTTGATGTCGTAGCCGAACAGCTCCAGCCGCTTGCCCAGGTCCAGCCCGAAGATCTTCACCGAATCGATCTGCCCCAGGCCCTTGGGGCCGTTGGTGATGTTGACCGGGTGGTCCAGGTTGTTCATGAAGATGCGGATGATTTCGCCAAAGCCCAGCGTCACGATGGCCAGGTAGTCGCCGCGCAGCTTGAGCACCGGTATGCCCAGCAGCACGCCGGTGCATGCCGCCAGCACCAGGGCCAGCGGGATCACCATCCACAGCGACATGTGCAACCCGGTGGGGAATTGCGCGGCGAACCACGCGAAGTTGTCCGCCAGGTGCGGCGAGGCCAGCAGGCCGAACATGTAGGCGCCCACGGCATAGAAGGCCACGTACCCCAGGTCGAGCAGGCCGGCGTAACCCACCACGATGTTCAGGCCCAGCGCCAGCATCACGTACAGCAGGGCCAGATCGGCGATGCGCACCCAGGCGTTGCCGAAGTACTGCAGCACCAGGGGCAGAACCAGCAGCGCAATGCCGCCCAGGATCCATTGGATCTTGTGGTTTTTCATGGTCGTTGGCTCCTCAGGCGCGGTCGGCCACACGCTCACCCAGCAGGCCCGAGGGGCGCAGCGTCAGGATGATGATGAGCACGATAAAGGCGAAGATGTCGGTGTAGTGGCTGCCCAGCACGCCCCCGGTGAGGGTGCCGATGTAGCCGGAGCCGATGGCCTCGATGAGCCCCAGCAGAAGTCCGCCCACCACGGCGCCAGCCAGGTTGCCGATGCCGCCGAACACCGCCGCGGTGAACGCCTTCAGCCCCGGCAAGAAGCCCATGGTGTGCTGCGCCGTGCCGTAGTTGGAGGCCCACATGATGCCGGCGATGGCGGCCAGCACCGCGCCGATGATGAAGGTGGCCGAGATCACCATGTCGGGCTTCACGCCCATGAGCGCGGCCACGCGCGGGTTCTCTGCCGTGGCGCGCATGGCGCGGCCCAGCCGTGTGTAGTTGACCAGGTAGACCATGGAAGCCAGCGCCACCACCGTCACGCCCAGGATCAGCACCTGCGTGGTGGTGATCACCGCGCCGCCCACTTGGAACGGCTGGGTGGGCAGCAGCGTGGGGTACGGTTTGTAGTTGGGCTTCCAGATGATCATCGCCAGCGTCTGCAGCAGGATCGACATGCCGATGGCGGTGATCAAGGGGGCCAGGCGCGGGCTGTTGCGCAGCGGCCGGTAGGCGACTTTTTCGATGGCGAAATTGAGTACCGCCGCCACCACGCAGGCGATCAGCGTGGCCAGCAGCAGAATGAGCCAGCCGGGCGCGCCCGGCATGGCCTCCTGCATGAGGCCGATGCAGCTCCAACTGGTCAGCGCGCCGACCATGAGCACTTCCCCGTGCGCGAAGTTGATGAGCTGGATGATGCCGTACACCATGGTGTAGCCCAAGGCTATCAAGGCGTACATGCTGCCCAGAACCAGACCATTGATGATCTGCTGCAGCAAGATGTCCATATGTTGAGTCCTTTGTATCGACTATTGACGTGCACACCAGCCAAGCACCGCGAATCGATGCAGCCTTGTGGGCCCGTTCGCCATCTAGCAAAAAACCCGCCAGGCAAGGGTCTGCGCGGGTTTGTGAAGAAATTGTAGTCAGAGGAAACACGCCGTCCCTACCACGTTTGGACGGGGTTTTCCCTTGATTGGAGGGCGCATCAGGCGGGTGCCGCGCGCATTAGAAATATTGATGATTGCGACGCGATCAGGGAATGCGCTTATTCCCAACGGCCATGGATTGGGCTGAACAATGCCGTGCAACGGGACCGTGGTCGGCCCGCCGCTAGCCCCTCACATAAGAAGCCCCTCGAAGCCTAGGCGTCTGGGGGCACGTCGTCGGGGCCACGCTGCGCTGCCACATTGCGCGCGCGCAGTTCATCGAGCTTCTGGCCGATCTTGATCTCCAGCCCGCGCGGCACCGGTGCGTAAAAGCCCGGCGGATCCATGCCATCGGGCAGGTAGTTCTCGCCCGCGGCAAAGCCGCCCTCTTCGTCGTGCGCGTAGCGATAGTCCTTGCCGTAGTCCAACTGCTTCATGAGTTGGGTGGGCGCATTGCGCAGGTGCAGCGGCACGGGGCGCGTGCCGTCCTGCTTCACGAAGGCGCGGGCCTTGTTGTAGGCCATGTAGCCCGCATTGCTCTTCGGCGCCACGGCGAGGTAGATGACGGCCTGCGCCAGCGCCAGCTCACCCTCAGGGCTGCCCAGGCGTTCGTAGGTCTGCGCAGCGTCGTGCGCGATCTGCATGGCACGCGGATCGGCCAGACCGATGTCCTCCCAGGCCATGCGCACGATGCGCCGCGCCATGTAGCGGGGGTCCGCCCCGCCGTCGAGCATGCGCACCAGCCAGTACAGCGCAGCATCAGGATCGGAGCCGCGCACCGACTTGTGCAGCGCGCTGATGGTGTCGTAGAACTGTTCGCCACCCTTGTCGTAGCGGCGCATGCGCTCGCCCAGCACCTGCAGCAGCCAGGCGTCTTCGATGCGCTCGATGCCCGCCTGGCTTGCGGTGACCTCCAGGGTTTCCAGCGTGTTGAGCAGGCGCCTCGCATCCCCGTCGGCATAGGCGATGAGACGCTCCAGCGCTGCATTTTCAATAGCTGGTAGCGCTTGCAGCGCCTGGGCCTTGGCCACAATTTGCTTCAAGTCGTCGCTGCCCAGAGGCTGCAGCACATAGACCGCAGCACGCGACAGCAGGGCCGAGTTGACCTCGAACGAAGGGTTCTCGGTGGTCGCCCCCACGAAAGTGAACAGGCCGCTTTCCACATGCGGCAAGAACGCGTCCTGCTGGCTCTTGTTGAAGCGGTGCACCTCGTCCACGAAAACGATGGTGCGCTGCTGCATCAGCCCGTCGCGTGCACTCTCGGCCAGCTGCACGGCATCGCGGATGTCCTTCACGCCGCCCAGCACGGCACTGATGCTGATGAACTGCGCATCGAACGCCTCGGCCATCAGGCGCGCAATCGTGGTCTTGCCCACGCCGGGCGGCCCCCACAGGATGCAACTGTGCGGGCGGCCCGATTCAAACGCCAGCCGCAGCGGCATGCCCGGCCCCAGCACATGCTGCTGGCCAATGACCTCTGCCAGCGAACGCGGACGCAGGCGTTCGGCCAAGGGCTGGTGGGCCAGCGGGGAAGCGCGACTCATAGCGTATCGAGCGGGCTCAACACCCCGCGCCCGCCCTTGTTCAAGACATGGGTGTAGATCATGGTGGTACTCACATCCTTGTGACCCAGCAACTCCTGCACGGTACGGATGTCGTAACCTGCCTGCAGCATGTGGGTGGCAAAAGAATGCCGCAGCACATGCGGTGTGCAGGGCTTGTCGATGCCCGCGCGGCGCGCTGCCAGCGCCACGGCCTTCTGCACCGACTGCTCCAGCAGGTGATGGCGCCGCTGCACGCCCGAGCGCGGATCCACCGAACGCACCGCGCTGGGGAATACGTACTGCCATCCCCAAGCCGTGGCTGCATTCGCGTACTTTATGGCCAACGCATCAGGCAACCACACGGCACCAAGACCCGCATCCAAGTCCTTGCGGTGCAGCGCACGGGCGCGCTCCATCTGCTCGCGCAACGGTGTGATCAGATTCTCGGGCAGGACGGTCACACGATCCTTGTTCCCCTTGCCTTCGCGCACGATCAGTTCACGCCGTTCGAACTCCACATCCTTCACGCGCAGGCGCAGTGCCTCCAGAATGCGCATCCCCGTGCCGTACAGCAGCGAGGCAACCAGCCACTGCGTGCCCTGCAGGTGCATCAGCAACTCGCGCACCTCGCGCTGCGTCAACACCACCGGCAGGCGGCGCGCCTTGCGGGCCGAAACAATCTCATCCAGCCAGGGCAAGTCTTGCTGCAGCACCTCTTTGTAGAGAAACAAAATGGCGGCCTTGGCTTGGTTCTGCGTAGAGGCGGACACATTGCGCTCAACAGCCAGGTGGGTCAGAAAAGCGGTGACCTCCGGCGCCCCCATCTCGCGCGGATGGCGCTTGTCATGGAACAAGATAAAGCGGCGCGCCCAATCCACGTAAGCCTGCTCGGTGCGAATGGAATAGTGCAGCACCCGGATGCGCTCGCGCATCGACTCCAGCAGCCGGGGCGGCTGTCGCACGGCGGGTTGGCGTGAAACGGAAGGCGCATCCATCCGTGAAATTTTAGGCGGTCTAAATTACCGCTGCCATGGGCGTTTATGGAGAGGCTTGACAGCCTGCTTGACTTAGGCCGCGGCCGGTCGATAGCATGCAGAGATCTAATTCTAGTTAGGTCATGAAAGTAATTAACCAATTCCCAGAGTCAGGAGAGGAAGCGGGGTTAGCCAAGAAGCTCAAGAAGGCATGGATTTTCATTACCCTAACGTGCCTCGCTTCTTCCCTTATTTCTGGACTAATCACTCTTGCAATACCAGGCTGTCATTGCGATGAAGGCGCAGGTTGCAATGGGTGTGGGCTAAATTTTATTTTTGAATTTCTTATCTTTGGGGGATTCATTGGTTTCATATTTTCTCTAATTCTTTGGCCATTCGTTGCCATAATAATAGGATTAATAGCAATCTTCAAAAGCCGTTCCTAACATCTCGCTCAAGCCGACCCGCCTTCGGCGGGCGGCTTATCTTTTTCGTTAGTCCCTTCATATTCCGCTTTATGCAGGCCGCCATTAACTCCAGAGCTTCGCCCTTCTCAAAGGGTTCTCCTTTGGGGTTTTGGCGCTGTGTTGGGCTTCGCCTGCGTTTGCTTTGTCGTTTTCAAGGCTTTTTGGACTCTGGCGCTAGTGCAGCAAGCGCTACCAGCTATCTTTTTGCAGCGCTGCGCCGCTTCGGTGGTGCAGCGCTTTTGCGTGGGCCGCGCCCGTCTCCAATTCAGGGCGCTTCCTTTTGGCCTTCGGGTCTAACTCTGCGCTCAAGCGGACCCGCCAAAGGCGGGCCGCTTACCTTGGCCGTTAGCCGCATGAAGCTGCTTCACCCGAATTTGGCAAAGGTCCTAGGCATCTCTGCCGCGCTGACGCTACTGGTCGGGCTTGTTTTTCGTTTCGCGGTTTACCGCCACATGTACATCGGGCCCGGTAGCGCGTATGGCATCTCAGATGTCATCGAGTTCTTCTTGGGCGTGGCGCTTATGGTTGTTCTTGGCACCTCACTCGTGGCGGCGCTTGCTAGGGGCATCCGAGGCCCGCGCGAGAATCGTGTTGCAGCGGCATGGCTGACAGCCACATGCGCGCTTATTGTTGTTTTGGTCGGGCCGCTTCACACCCTCGCTGCAAGGTGGGCGCCTTGAGACACGCGGCTAACCCATCCTTCCAGCGGACCGCCTTCGGCGGCCGCTGAACTCAACCGTTAGCCGCTCATGCAAGCTCGTGCATTCGCCCTTCGCCCTGCAGCTGTCCTAATCTTGCTGCCGGCCGTCGCCCAATGGGGAGCGGTGCTCGAAATTGCTGCGCGTGGCCTATGGCAGTGGCTCAAGTTCGCTGGGTACGGTGGCGGTGGAGCGGCAAGTGTTTCGTGGGCAGGCGCACAATTCTTCCTCATGGCTTCTGTCGCGCTCGCGGGTGCCTATGCGGTGCTTATGCATGTCGGTAGTCGCTCAGCACGCATAGGCTTTGCATCAACATTGGTTGGAGGGTTTGTCCTTGCGGTCCTGCTGTTATCGCCACTTGTCGTCATGCGCGGCTAATTCGCCCTTCCAGCGGACCACCTTCGGCGGCCGCTGAACTCAGGGCGTTAGGCCTCAGAGCGAAAATCGTGCGTATCCGTCGCTTCAATCCTGGCGAAGAGCTGGCCCTCTTCGAGATCTACCACTCCGCAATTCATCTTGTCGCCTCTCGTGACTACACAAAAGTGCAGCTGAACGCATGGGCGCCCGCCGATCTGGATCAAGACCTTTGGAAGAACAAGATTCGCGGAATCAATCCGTTTGTTGCAGAGATTGACGGTAAGCCTGTTGGCTACGCCGATGTTCAAGAAAACGGGTACATCGATCACTTCTTTGTCTCAGGTCGGCATCCTCGTCAAGGCATTGGAAAGGCGCTGATGGCAGTGCTTGAATCTGAAGCAAGACAACTCGGGGTCGCAGAACTCACATCTGACGTCAGTCGCACTGCCCAGCCGTTCTTTCACAGCTTCGGGTTCGAGGTCGTCGAGCAGCGAACACCTGTCATCCGTGGCGTCGCAGTCCCGAATGCATTGATGCGCAAGGTTCTCAAAGGGTCGCATGCATCTGCGGCCTAACCCCTCAGTCATGGGGACGTCTTGCGCATTCGTGCAAGCGCCCCTTACCTTGAACGTTAGAGATCACGCAATTTCAGCACTGCCATGAATACTTCTTCCGCAAACAAAAAAATCGTCGCGCGCTTCAATCGCGAGGTCATTGAGCAAGGCGACATGCACGCATTCAACGAACTGGTGGCCTCCGACTTCGTCAACCACACTGCACCACCAGATACGCCCAAAGGGCCCGATGGCTTCGCTGCATTCTTTACAGACATCCTTCGTCCAGCCCTTCCTGATCTGACCGTCGAGTTGCACGATCAAATCGCCGAAGGAGACAAGGTCGTAACTCGGAAGACGATTTCCGGTACTCACCAAGGCGTGTTCCTCGGAGTTCCTCCCACGGGGCGCCGCATCACCATCCGCGTGACTGACATCGTTCGTATAAAGAATGGCCAGTACGTTGAGCACTGGGGCAACGCCGATCTTCATGGGGCTATTGCCCAGATGAAGTAGCAGCCGTGCCAAGTGAGCTCTAAGCCTCAATGGAGAGAACGTCACCCGGCAAACCGGGCGCCGCCTTTCATCGCCAACGTAGGCCGCCTCAATACCCGCATATGACCACCAACGCTGACCCGCACAACATTGCTGATTACGCGCAAAACACGTGTCGCCTCGTTCCTGGGCTATTGGACATGCGGCGTATGGCTGCGCTGCTGCTTGCAGAACATACGCCATTCAACGGCAGAGTTCTTGTTGTGGGCGCAGGCGGTGGTTTAGAGCTCAAGTGTTTTGCCGAAGCCCAGCCAGGCTGGCACTTCGAAGGCGTCGACCCCTCTTCGGAGATGCTTCAGCAGGCCCGATCAACCCTTGGCGAACTGATGTCACGCATCCGACTGCACGAGGGTTATGTTGATGTTGCGCCCCAAGATCCCTTCGACGCTGCATCCTGTCTTCAGACACTGCATTTCACATCAGCACCAGAGCGGCTGAGAACGTTGCAAGAGATCCACCGGCGTTTGAAACCAAGAGCGCCGCTGGTTGTCATGCATCTGAGCTTTGATCAAGAGCCCGAATTACGAAACGCCTGGCTTTCCCGCTACGCAGCATTTGCGACCTCTTCGGGCGTAGACCCTGCGAAGGCTCAAGCTGGTGCGCGAGCAATAGGTGAGCGGCTGGAAATCCTGTCGCCGATGCAGGACGAAGAACTGATGCGCAAAGCCGGCTTCAAGCGCGTTTCCTTGTTCTACGCCGCTTTTACGTTCCGTGGGTGGGTAGCCTATGCCTAACAATTGGCATGGCTGGGGCTGCCTGACCAATTGGTCAAGCCGACGCTGGCAAACTCCGCTTGCGGGTGACCTCCGTGCTTCGCAGTCCGGCGCGGCTTACCGCGAGTATCAGACGTTGGTTCGTGGCAGCGGTCGCGTGCACGCGCTACGCTAGCAGCGTTGCCGCCACTGTGCAGCGCGGCTGAGTTCAGGTGTTAGCTCTTCCTGTCGCCCGTATCTGTACCCCACCATGCCCATCCGCATCGTCCGCCTCGGCACTCCCCGCGCACGCGATGAAGGCACGCGCATCGGCACCGTGCGCCGCCCGCCGCGCGGCGTGCCCAAGGAGCAGTTCGCGGCGCAGGACTGGTATGACGTGTGGTACCCCAACCTCTCGCCCAGCCCCGAGACCGTCAAGCGCGCCCAGGCCGCGCAGACGCCCAAGGAATGGGCCGCCTTCACTCAGCAGTTCCGCCAGGAGATGGCCACCCCGGAGAACCGCCACACCATCGCGCTGCTGGCCGCGCTGTCGCAGCACAACAATTTCTCGGTGGGCTGTTACTGTGAGGACGAGGCGCGCTGCCACCGCTCGGTGTTGCGCGCGCTGCTGTCCGAAGCCGGCGCACGCATTGCTGACTGATGGCGAAGCCACCGCGCAACGAATTGCCGGGTCATGCATTGCCGCGCAACGGACTGCCGCGCGACGAAACACGCCGCGACGAGCCGCTGGATGCGCTGCTGCGCCGCGTGCGCGCCTGCACGATCTGCGCGCCCTACCTGCCGCTGGGCCCACGCCCCGTGCTGCAGGCCGATGCACGCGCGCGTCTGCTGATCGTGGGGCAGGCACCGGGGCGCAAGGTGCATGCCTCGGGCATCCCCTTTGATGACGCGAGCGGCGAGCGCCTGCGCACGTGGCTGGGGCTGACGCGCGAGACTTTCTATGACCCGGCGCGCGTGGCCATCGTGCCGATGGGCTTTTGCTATCCGGGCCGTGGCGCCTCGGGCGACGCCCCGCCCCGCCCCGAATGCGCCCCCGCGTGGCGCGTGCCGCTGCTGGCACGGCTGCCGAACATCGCGCTGACCGTGGCCGTAGGCCAATACGCGCTGGCCTGGCATCTGGCCGCGTGCCGCGGGCAGCCGCTGGGGGAAACCGTGCGCGGCACCTGCACCCTGCCGGATGCGCCCGTCCTGGCCCTGCCGCACCCCAGCCCGCGCAACAACGGTTGGCTCAAGCGCCACCCGTGGTTCGAGTCCGAGTTGCTGCCGCTGGTGCGGGCACGCGTGGCGACCGTGCTGGCGGTTTAGAGCAAAACAGGGCTCTAGCGCTTACCCCATAAGCGCTAGCAGCTATCGAAACAGAAGCATCTACTGCGAGAGCACATCCGCCCCCGCAGGCGGCTTGAACTGGAAGGTGCCTGCCGGCAGCGCCGGGTTGAGCTGCATGCCGGTGAAGCGGATCAGCGAGCGCTGCCCAAAGCTGTCCAGGATGTCCAGCGCCGCCAGTTGCTCCCCCGCGAAGCCCACGCGCACGCTCTTGAGCTGGCCATCCTTGGCCTTGGGCGTAGCCAGCACCCACTGCAGGCCGTCCTGCTCGGGCGCCGACTCCAGCGCGAAGTCGGCGCGCAGCGCCGCCAGGTCGGGCGCGGACGCGAGCAGCGCCGCGGGCGTGCTGCCCAGCGCCTTGGATTGCGTGCGCTGGGTCACCTGGTTCAAGTCCGCGTCGTACAGCCACAGGGTCTGCCCATCGGCCACGATGAGCTGCTCAAACGGCTTGCGGTAATGGAACTTGAAGCGTCCCGGACGCTGGAACTCAAAACTGCCGCTGGAGGTCTTGGTGCGGCCCGCCTGGCCGTCCTTGGGCGGCGAGGTCACGGTCTGCGTGAACTCGGACCGGCCGCTCTGGGCGGACTTCATGAAGGTTTCAAGGCTTTTCAGGCCGTCAGCCCAGGCGCAACCAGCGCCAGCAGCTATCAAAATCGCAGCAAATATTTTCTTCAACACCATTTCTCCATGCAAGCGGTTGCGTGGACAGCGGGCCAGGGAGCGTGCCCAGGCAGCTTTACTCGCTGCGCGCGGGCACCAGCACCTCGCGCTGGCCGCTGGCGGTGAGTGCGCTCACCAGGCCGGCCTTCTCCATGTCTTCGAGGAGGCGCGCGGATCGGTTGTAGCCAATGCGCAGCTTGCGCTGCACGTAGGAGATGCTGGCCTTGCGGTCTTTCAGCACCACCTCCACGGCCTGGTCGTACATGGGGTCCTTCTCGCCGCCGCCTTCGCTGTCGCCAATGCCGAAGCCGCTGTCGTCGCCCTCGACGGTACCGCCTTCCAACACCCCTTCGATGTAGTCCGGCTCCCCTTGTTCCTTCAAGTAGCTGACGACACGGTGCACCTCTTCATCGGAGACAAAGGCGCCGTGCACGCGGATGGGCAGGCCCGTGCCGCTGGCCATGTAGAGCATGTCGCCCATGCCCAGCAAGGCCTCGGCGCCCATCTGGTCCAGGATGGTGCGGCTGTCGATCTTGCTGCTGACCTGGAAGGCGATGCGCGTGGGGATGTTGGCCTTGATCAGGCCGGTGATCACGTCCACGCTGGGGCGCTGCGTGGCCAGAATCAAATGGATGCCGGCAGCGCGCGCCTTCTGCGCCAGGCGGGCGATGAGCTCCTCGATCTTCTTGCCCACGACCATCATCAGGTCGGCCAGCTCGTCGATCACCACCACGATGTGCGGCAGCCGCTCCAGCGGCTCCGGGCTCTCCGGTGTGAGGCTGAAGGGGTTGGGGATGTGCTCCTCGCGCGCCTTGGCGTCGTCTATTTTCGTGTTGTATCCCGCGAGGTTGCGCACGCCCAGCTTGCTCATGAGCTTGTAGCGGCGCTCCATTTCGGCCACGCACCAGTTCAGCCCGTGGGCGGCCTGTTTCATGTCGGTGACCACCGGCGCGAGCAGGTGCGGGATGCCCTCGTAGACCGACATTTCCAGCATCTTGGGGTCGATCATCAGCAGGCGCACGTCGCGCGCCTCGGCCTTGTAGAGCAGCGAGAGGATCATGGCGTTGATCCCCACCGACTTGCCCGAGCCCGTCGTGCCCGCCACCAGCACGTGCGGCATCTTGGCCAGGTCCGCCACCACGGGCGCGCCCACGATGTCCTTGCCCAGGCCCATGGTCAGCAGGCTCTTGGCGTCGTGGTAGACCTGCGAGCCCAGGATCTCCGACAAACGGATGGTCTGGCGTTTGGCGTTGGGCAGTTCCAGCGCCATGAAGTTCTTGCCAGGAATGGTCTCGATCACGCGGATGGACACCAGCGACAGCGAACGCGCCAGGTCCTTGGCCAGGTTCACGATCTGCGAGCCCTTCACGCCCGTGGCGGGCTCGATCTCGTAGCGCGTGATCACCGGGCCGGGCATGGCGGCCACCACGGTGACGTCCACGCCGAAGTCCTTGAGCTTCTTCTCGATCAGGCGGCTGGTCATCTCCAGCGTCTCGGGCGACACGGTCTCCTGGCGCGCCTGCGCGGCGTCCAGCAGGTCCACCTGCGGCAGGTTGCTGTCGGGCATCTCGCTGAACAGGGGTTTCTGGCGCTCCTTCACCACGCGGGTGCTCTGCACCACATCGGACAGCACGGGCTCGATGATGGTGACAGGCTGCGGGTGCTGCACCTCAATCTCGTGGCGCTCTTCCTGCACCACTTCCTCGCGCTCGCGCGCGGCGCGCCGCCCCACGGCCACGTCCTTGGCCTTCTCGCGCCGCGCCCGGCCGCGCTGCACCAGCGCATCGATGCGCCCACCCAGGCGCTCGGCCAGATGTCCCCAGGAGAAACGGAACACCAGCGCCGCGCCCAGCACGACCACCACCACGCCAGCCAGGCCCGAGCCCGTGAACCCGAGCCAGCGCACGGCCAGCGGCCCCGTCATATAGCCCAGCATGCCGCCCGCATGGCCGGGCAGCAGGGCTTCGAACCGGTACAGCCGCGACCATTCCAGTGCCGTGCTGGCGCACAGCAGCAGCGCCAGGCCGCCCCAGAATACGCCGCGGCGCTGCCACGGCGCGTGGCCTGCGGCGCCATCGCCGCGCATCCAGCGCGCCAGCGACGCAAACCAGGCGCGCACGCCCGCGGCGACGCACCACCAGACGGAAAAGCCCAGCACGAAGTAGCTGCCGTCGGCGAGCCACGCCCCGAGCCTGCCCACCCAATTGGACAGCGGCTGTCCATTGCCCGCACCCGATGTGGACCAGGCCGCATCCTGCGCGGAATAGCTCACGAGGGCCAGCAGCCAGAACACCAGGCCCAGCAGGCCCAGCACCAGGCCGATCTCATGGCCGAAGCGCGCCGCGCCGGTGCGTGGCGCCGACTTGCTGGAGGAAGAAGCGTTCAGGGTGTTGAGGGAGTACGTCATGGGATAAGAGCGCGCAAGCTTACCCCATGCCGACGACGCGTCTGTGCGCCGTGCGCTGCGTGCGGCAGCCCGCCCCAGGCCTGCCGGCTGCGCGCCTTTTTGTCACTGCGCTGCGCCAGCGCAAAGGCCGATACGCCCGCCCCGGCCGTGTTATTCATGGCTTCTTACAATGGCCGCGATTGAAAACCCGACCGCAGGCGCCCGCGCGGACCGGTTGATACTGGGGGGCCCGGCCCCAGGTTCTTTCGGGGCACGCCGGTCGCCCGGCATAACAAAACCTTACTTTTCAGCCATGTCCACTACCCAACACGCCAAAGTCATGATCCTCGGCTCCGGCCCGGCGGGCTACACCGCCGCGGTGTACGCCGCGCGCGCCAACCTCAACCCCGTGCTCATCACGGGCCTGGCCCAGGGCGGCCAGCTCATGACCACGACCGAGGTGGACAACTGGCCCGCCGACGTGCACGGCGTGCAGGGCCCCGAGCTGATGCAGCGCTTCCAGGAGCATGCCGAGCGCTTCAAAACGCAGATCGTGTTCGACCATATCAGCCAGGTGGACCTGTCCAAGCGCCCCTTCACCCTTACGGGCGACAGTGGCACCTACACCTGCGACTCCCTCATCATCGCCACGGGCGCATCGGCCAAGTACCTGGGCCTGCCCTCCGAGGAAGCCTTCATGGGCAAGGGCGTGTCCGCCTGCGCCACCTGCGACGGCTTCTTCTATCGCGAACAGGACGTGTGCGTGGTCGGCGGCGGCAACACCGCCGTGGAGGAAGCGCTGTACCTGTCCAACATCGCCCGCAAGGTGACGCTGGTGCACCGCCGCGACAAGTTCCGCGCCGAGCCCATCCTGATCGACAAGCTCATGGAGAAGGTGGCGGCCGGCAAGATCGAGCTCAAGACCTTCTTCACGCTGGACGAGGTGCTGGGCGACGCCACCGGCGTGACCGGCATCCGCCTCAAGCACACCGAAGACGGCCACACCGAGGACATCGCGCTGCAAGGCTGCTTCATCGCCATCGGCCATGCGCCCAACACCGACATCTTCCAGGGCCAGCTGGCGATGGAAAACGGCTACATCGTGACCCAGGGCGGCCTCAAGGGCTTTGCCACGCAGACCAGCGTGCCGGGCGTGTTCGCCGCCGGCGACGTGCAGGACCATGTGTACCGCCAAGCCATCACCAGCGCCGGCACGGGCTGCATGGCCGCGCTGGACGCGCAGCGCTTCCTGGAACAGCAGGAATAACGCACTAAGCCCGCGCATTCGGCTCCTGCAGGTTTCGGCATGCAGGGGCTTTTTGATATTCGGGCTATAATGCGCGGCTTTGCCAAATCCTGCGCCTGCAAGTTGCAGCGCAAAGGCTGCGGCGACCGGGTTACCGCCACCCGTTCAAACTGGCGAGGTGAGGCTGACCGGCACGCTCCTGCTCTCGCGGGACTTCAGCGCCGGCAGCCGTTGCAACTATCGGAGTGTCCTGATGGCACGCGTATGTGAAGTAACGGGCAAGAAGCCCATGGTGGGAAACAACGTCTCCCACGCCAACAACAAGACCAAGCGCCGTTTCCTGCCCAACCTGCAGTACCGCCGTTTCTGGGTGGAAAGCGAGAACCGTTGGGTGCGCCTGCGCGTGTCCAGCGCCGCTCTGCGCCTGATCGACAAGAACGGTATCGACTCCGTGCTCGCAGACATGCGTGCCCGTGGCCAAGCCTAATTTCCTCAAGGAGAACAACCATGGCTTCCAAAGGCGGACGCGAAAAGATCAAGCTGGTGTCCACGGCCGAAACCGGTCACTTCTACACCACCACCAAGAACAAGAAGACGATGCCTGAGAAGATGTCGATCATCAAGTTCGACCCCAAGGCTCGCAAGCACGTCGAGTACAAGGAAGCCAAGCTGAAGTAATTCGGCCCGGCTCCTGTCAAAAAGCCGCCCGGCGTTGCGCCCGGCGGCTTTTTTCATGTCCAGCGTGGGCATAAAAAACCGCGGCACCCTTCCGGGTTGCCGCGGTACTGCGGTCAGAAGAGCCAGCCGCCGTGTCGCTCAGGCGTGGGCTGCCCGCAGCTTCAGCGAGAACTCCTTGAGCGCCGCGATGCCGCTGGCCTCGGCCCGCTGGCACCAGGCCTGCAGGTCTGCCGTCAGCTGGTCGCGCGACTGCGAGGTGTTGAGCCAGAGCTGGCGCAGCTCCTCGCGCATGGTGACCATCTTGTCGAGTACGGGGTGCGCCGCGCGCACTTCGGCCAGCGTCGGCTGGGCCTGCGCAGGGACCTTCTCGGCGTCGCGGTGCAGCCAGCGCTTGGCGCGCTTGAGGGCCGACACATCGGCCTTGCGCGCCTTGAGCGCGGCGATCTCGTCCTTGCAGGCCTGGCGCACGCCGCGTGCATAGCCAGCCATGACCTCGTAGCGGTTGGCGATGAGCGCCTCCAGCGTCTTTTCGTCGGCCACAGGCTTCACGGCGCCCAGGCGCAGCTTGGGCGGCACCTTCTTGACCTTGGCCCAGCCCAGGCGCTGCAACGCGCTGATGTAGAGCCAGCCCACGTCGAACTCGTACGGCTTGACCGAGAACTTCGCGGCCGTCGGATAGGTGTGGTGGTTGTTGTGCAGTTCTTCACCGCCAATCACAAGGCCCCAGGGCACGAGGTTGGTGGAGGCGTCCTGCGCCTCGAAGTTGCGGTAACCCCAATAGTGGCCCACGCCGTTGACCACGCCCGCGGCCCAGAACGGGATCCACGCCATCTGCACGGCCCACACGGCGGCGCCCACGGCGCCGAACAGCACTAGGTTGATGACCAGCATCAGCCCCACGCCCTGCCAGGTGAAGCGGCTGTAGACGTTGCGCTCCATCCAGTCGTCCGGCGTGCCATGGCCGAACTTCTTCAGCGTCTCGGCGTTGGCCGCCTCGGCACGGTACAGCTCGGCCCCGCGCCACATCACGGTGCGCAGGCCGCGCGTCTGCGGGCTGTGGGGGTCGTCGGGCGTCTCGCACTTGGCGTGGTGCTTGCGGTGGATGGCCACCCATTCCTTGGTGACCATGCCCGTGCCCAGCCACAGCCAGAAGCGGAAGAAATGCGCAGGCACAGGCCCCAGGTCCAGCGCACGGTGCGCCTGCGAGCGGTGCAGGAAGATCGTCACCGCCGCGATCGTGATGTGGGTGGTGGCCAGGGTGTAGAGCACGATCTGCCACCAGGCCAGGTCCCACGCGCCATGCGCCAGCCAGTCGAGCGCGGTATTCCACGCGGCGCCATCAAACAACATACAAACCTCGATCCACTATCCAATACCGCCGCGCAGCCGGCGACGTTCCACATTGTCGGGCGCCGTCTCCGCGGACCGGAACATGCCCGGCCGCCAGGATGGCTTCGCGTTGCGTGCCAGCGCGTAGGAAAGTTACGCGCGGCGGGTCCAGACGGCAGCGAAGAAACCGTCCGTCTGGTGCAGATGAGGCCACAGCCGCAGATATCCAGTGCCGCTGGCGCCGCCATGGCACAGGCGTGCGGCATCGGGCACCTTCAGCTGCGTGAGCAGCGCGCAGGCGTCCTGCGGCTCGAAATCGGCATGCGCCGCGCCGAAGGCTTCGGCAATGGCCTCGTTTTCCTGCGGCAGCACGCTGCACGTGGCATAGACCAGCCGCCCGCCAGGTTTGACCAGGCGCGCCGCGCTTTCCAGGATAGCGGTCTGCTTACCGGCAAGCTCCCGTAGCGCCTCGGGCGATTGGCGCCACTTCAGGTCGGGGTTGCGGCGCAGCGTGCCCAGGCCCGAACAGGGGGCGTCCACCAGCACGCGGTCGATCTTGCCGGCCAGGCGTTTGACGCGCTCGTCGCGCTCGTGGGCGATGGCCGCGGGGTGCACGTTGGACAGGCCCGAGCGCGCCAGGCGGGGCTTGAGCGCCTCCAGCCGATGGGCCGACACGTCGAAGGCGTACAGCCGCCCCGTGCTGCGCATGGCCGCGCCGATGGCCAGCGTCTTGCCGCCGGCACCGGCGCAGAAGTCCACCACCATCTCGCCGCGCTTGGCGTCCAGGAGCAGCGCGAGCAACTGCGAGCCCTCGTCCTGCACCTCGATGGCGCCGCGCGTGAACGCGTCCAGCTTGGTGAGCGCAGGCTTGCCGGCGATGCGCAGTCCCCAGGGAGAGTAAGGTGTCACTACCGATTTGATAGCTGCTTGCGCAAGCTCCTTCTGCACCTGGTCGCGTTTTTCCTTCAAGGCATTGACGCGCAGGTCCAATGGCGCAGGCTGCGCCAGGCTGTCGGCCAGGGCCCAGAAGCCGCTCTCGCCCAGCTGCTCCTTGAGCGGCGCCACCAGCCATTCGGGCAGGTTGTGGCGGTGCGGCGCCAGCAGGTCTTCAGGACGCACGGCGTCGCACTGGTCCAGCCAGGACTTTTCCTGCTCGGTCAGTGCGCTCTTGACGAAGTCGCGCGGGCCGTGAAAGCCCAGGATGGCCAGGCGCCGCTCCTTGGGGCCCGCGCCCGAGCGCGCGAGCTGCTCGAACAACAGCTTCTTGCGCAGGACGTTGTAGACGGTTTCGGCCAGCGTGGCGCGCTCACGGGGGCCCAGGCCGCGGTGCTCGCGGAAGTAGCGCGAGACCACTGCGTCGGCCGGGTGTTCAAAAGTAAGGACCAGCCTGACGAGTTCCGCGCAGGCGTCCACAAGGGCTTTGGGATGCATGGCGTGATTGTCCCATCTCGCGCCCGCATCATCCGCCGCCGCCTCAAGCCCCTCCGGGCCCGGCGTGCACAGGTTCGAACGCCTGGCGCTCGATGTCCTCCAGCGCCGCCGTGTCACCGGCCGCGAGCACCAGCACCTGTCCCGGCAGTTCCAGCTCGCTCTCCAGACGGCGGCACAGGGCAAAGCGCGCCTGCGCATCCAGACCGCGCAATTGCACGAACAGCAGGTAGGTGCGCCGCTGGGGCATGGCGCGCAGTTGCTTGCACACCAGCCAGGCGCGCGCCACCGCGCGGTGCAGGGTCAGCTCGGCCTGCAACTCGCCGAGCTCAAACGCGCTCAGATCGTGGCGCGTCACGCGCTGGAAGAAGGGCGTGTCGTACAGCTCCTCCAGGGCGGCATCCTCCACCTCCTCCGCCTGGCGCACGCGCTCGCGCCAGCGCTTGAGGGCCTCGGCGTCATAGTCCCCACCGGCCTCGGCACGCTGCTCCAGCGCCTGCACCGCGCCCCGGGCCGCACCCCAGCGATGGGTGGGACTGCCGTCCCACAACGCCTCACAGCAGCGCAGGCGCCCTGCCACGTCCTGTGGCGCCAGGCTGTCGGCCAGCCCGAGCAGCGCACCCACATGGGCGGGTTCGCGCGCCAGCACGCGCTCGTACAGCGTCTGCACGGCGGCCTGCGGGTCCAGCCGGCGCATCAACCGCGCCAGCTCCACGGTCTCGGTGGCGCTGTTGCCAGCCTGGGTGGACTGCAGGGTGCGCACGCGCTCCTGCAACCGCTGCAGGCGGGCGTGGTGCTGCTTCCACACCGTGGCGTTGGCCTTGCACCACTGGTCATCGAAGTGCGCCAGCCAGCCGCGCGCCTGCGCCCCCAGCAGCGACAGCGCCCCGCGCTGCGACCACGGCGGCAGCGTGGGGCGCCCACCCGTGAGCGCCTCCACCCGGTCGCGCAACACGGGATGGGTGTCGTCCACGCCGCTCAGGCGCCGTACCGCTTCGCGCAGCGCCGTCTGGGCGAAGGCCGGCTCCGGCGGCAGTGCCAGCAGGCGCTGCAGGGCGCCGTAGGGCCCGGCGGGCAGCGGTTGGGACAGCGCGCCCTGCCAGTGCTGGCGCCAGAACTGCTCGCCCAGCCAGGCGCCCTTGATCTCGACCTCGGTGAGCGCGGCGGCCACCTCATCCTGGCCCAGCAGGCGCGCGGCGATGCGGTCGGCCTCGTATTCGTCCTGGCGGGCCAGGGCGAAGGTCTTGGCGGCAAAGCGCGGCCAGTACCAGTCCAGAAACGCCCGCGTGGCCACGGCCATGGGGCCGGCATCGTCCTGCATGCCCTCGTGCAGGCGGTGCCAGCTCAGGCGGGTGCGGTAGATCCAGGCCGCAAAGCGCCCGTGGTCGCCACGCAGGTGGCCGTATTCGTGGGCCAGCACCGCCAGCAGGCGCTTTTTGTCCAGCGCCATGAGCAGCGGCAGACCGACGGTGAGCTGATTGCGCGCACCGCCCAGCATGCCCCAGCGTGCCTCCTGGCGGATGCTGGCGTTGAAGTCGTCGTCCAGATACACCTCGTGGATGGGCGGCCCCTTGATCTTGCGGCGGATGCGCTCCAGCGCATCGAACAGTGCCGGCGCCTCACGCGCGGTGATCTGTACGCCCTGGGGCGGGCTGCGCGGCACCCACAGCGCACGCAGGCTCAGCCATAACAGGCCGCACGCGGCCATCACAATCCATACCCAGGCGAAGCGGAACTTGCCGTGGAGGAGTTGGGGCACCACCCACACCAGCATGCCCACGGCCAGCGCCAGGCAGCCCAGCACCCAGGCGTAGCCCAGCGCCGCAAAGGCGGCCACGCCGCGGCGGTAGGCACGGCTGTCGTCGGCGCTGGCCATCTCGCTCATGCGCACCATGTGTATGAAGTCCGCCTTCTCCATCAACCGCCCTCCCGTTGTGATGCGTATTTTTTTCCACCGCGAATGCTATCCATGAACGATGAACTGCCACCCCTGGTTTGCACACCCCCCGGCCGCTACCGCCACTACAAGGGCAGGCTGTACGAGGTGCTCGGCACGGTACGCCACAGCGAGACGCTGGAGCCCATGACCCTGTACCGCGCGCTGTACGACGAGCAGGGCCTGTGGGTGCGCCCGGCCGCCATGTTCAACGGGACGGTGGTGGTCGATGGCCTCGAGCAGCCGCGCTTCGCCGCGTGCGCGGGCACACCCGAGGATTGAAGCCAAATACGGCCCTTGCGCTTGTCCATCAAGCGGTAGCAGCTCCTTTTTCAATAGCAAATACCACCTACTGGCTGCGCGCGCGGCCCGGCACCCCTGCCCTCCCTTGTCCTACGCCGGTGCCCAAAGGCGGGCACTACGGTGTAGTCAGGACGACAAGCGGCGGCGTGCGCAGGCGAGCCGTGCGCCGCGGAAAGGAGCCTTTCATGGACTATCTGCTACAGGGAATGTTTGGCGAGCGGTCGCTGACCAAGGTGGCCGCCGTGTTCAACGACCGGGCCGACGCACAGGCGATGGTGGCGCGGCTGCAAAGCCTGCCCGGTATGGCGCCCGGCCAGGTGCGCATGCTGGGGCCGGAGGATGCGCGGGAAGACCATGCCGAGCACTTCGGCCGCACGCTGGAGCCGGAGCAGCGTGGCATCTTCCGCACGATGATCCGCGCCCACGTGGTGACCGGTTTCGCGGGCGGCGTGCTCGGCCTGCTGCTGTACGCGTGGCTGCTGCGCTCGGGCACCCCGCTGATCGCCAGCAGCCCACTGCTGGCCTTCATCGCCGTGGTGGGCTTTTGCACCACCTTCGGCCTGTTGGCCGGCGGCCTCGTGACCATGCGCCCCGACCACGTGGGGCTGATCACCGAGGTGCGGGAAGCCCTGGAGCAGGGCCGCTGGGCGGTGGTGGTGCACCCGACCGACACCGCGCAGACACGGCAGGCGCGCGCGTTGCTGCAGGATGGCGGCGGCGCGCAGGTGGCGCGCACGCTGTGAGCGTGCCGCCCGGGCGGATTGCAAGCAAATCATGCCCCAGCGCACGCCTCATCGGCGCCAAAAGCTATCGATTTGCTAGCAAATGCGCCAGTACGGCGCGTGGATAGATCAGGTGTTCCTGCGTGAGCACGCGGGCGGCCAGCGCGTCGGCCGTGTCGCCCGGCAGCACGGGCACCACCGCCTGGTCCAGGATGGGGCCCACGTCCAGTTCTGCCGTGACCTCGTGCACCGTGCAGCCGGCGAACCTGCATCCGGCGTCGATGGCGCGCTGGTGCGTGTGCAGGCCCGTGAAGGCCGGCAGCAGCGAGGGGTGGATGTTGACCAGCCGGCCCGCGAAATGGTCCACGAACCCCGGGGTGAGGATACGCATGAAGCCGGCAAGCACCACCAGGGACGGCTCGTAAGCGTCGATGGCCTGGGCCAGCGCGGTGTCGAACGCCTCGCGCGAGGGATAGGCCTTGTGGTCCAGCACCTGGGTGGCAATGCCCTGCTCGCGCGCCAGCGCCAAGCCCTTGGCATCGGCCTTGTTGCTCAGCACCGCGGCCACACGGATGCCGTGACGGCCCGCCCAGTCCTGCTGCTGCGCGGTGCGCACGATGGCCGCCATGTTGGAGCCGCCGCCGGAGATCAAAATCACGATGTTCTTCATTTGCCGGAAATTATCCCCTGCCCATGCCCTTTGACGCCCGCACCCGCCCCCTGACCGCGCCGCAAGCGCGCGTGCTTGCCACGCTGCTGGAAAAGTCCCGCACCGTGCCCGACAGCTATCCCCTCACCCTCAACAGCCTGCTGGCCGGCTGCAACCAAAAGAGCAGCCGCGATCCGGTCATGCAACTCACCGAGAGCGAGGTGCAGCAGGCGCTGGATGATCTGCGCCAGCAGACGCTGGTGCTGGAGATCGGCGGCGCGCGCGTGGCGCGCTGGGAGCACAACTTCACCCGCGGCGTGGGCGTGCCCGACCAGTCCGCCGCGCTGCTGGGCCTGCTGATGCTGCGCGGCCCGCAAACCGCGGGCGAGCTGCGCATCAATGCCGAGCGCTGGCACCGGTTTGCCGATATCTCCTCGGTCGAGGCCTTCCTGGACGAGCTGCAGTCGCGCTCCGATGACAAGGGCGGGCCGCTGGTCACGCTGCTGCCGCGCGCACCGGGCGCGCGCGAGCCGCGCTGGGCCCACCTGCTGTGCGGCCCTCTGGATGCCAGCCTCGCCCAGATGGCCAGCGCATCGCCCGCGTCACGCGGCGAGGAAGACGGCGCACTGGCCCAGCGCGTACAGGCCCTGGAGGATGAGGTGGCCGCGCTGCGCGCCACCGTGCAGCGCCTGTGCGAGCAACTGGGCGTGGCCGAGCACTGACCTCGTCAAGACCCCGCCCCTGTCACGGTTCGGACAGGGCTGAAAAGCACGCCCGTGCTACAACGGCGGCTTCACAGGAGACAGCACATGGACCTTGCATTCACCCCCGAAGAGCAGGCATTCCGCGAGGAAATTCGCGCCTGGGTGCGCACCCACCTGCCCCAGGACATCGCACACAAGGTGCACAACGCCCTGCGCCTGACCAAGGACGACATGCAGCGCTGGGCCAAGATCCTCGGCGCCAAGGGCTGGCTGGGCTACGGCTGGCCCCGGGAGTTCGGCGGACCCGGCTGGAACGCCGTGCAAAAGCACTTGTTCGAAGAGGAATGCGCCCTCGCCGGCGCGCCGCGCATCGTGCCCTTCGGACCGGTGATGGTGGCGCCCGTGATCATGGCCTTTGGCAGCAAGGAGCAGCAGCAGCGCTTCCTGCCCGGCATCGCCAGCGGCGAGGTGTGGTGGAGCCAGGGCTACAGCGAGCCGGGCTCGGGCTCGGACCTGGCCAGCCTCAAGACCCGCGCCGAGCGCGTGGGCGACAAATACATCGTCAACGGCCAGAAGACCTGGACCACGCTCGGCCAGTACGGCGACTGGATGTTCAACCTGGTGCGCACCAGCACGGAGGGCAAGCCGCAGACGGGCATCAGCTTCCTGCTGCTGGACATGAAGTCGCCCGGCGTCACCGTACGGCCCATCAAGCTGCTGGACGGCGAGTGCGAGGTCAACGAGGTGTTCTTCGACAACGTCGAGGTGCCTGCCGACCAGCTCATCGGCGAGGAGAACAAGGGCTGGACCTACGCCAAGCACCTGCTCAGCCACGAGCGCACCAACATCGCCGACGTGAACCGCGCCAAGCGCGAGCTGGAGCGCTTGAAGCGCATAGCCAAGGCCGAGGGCGTGTGGGACGACATGCGCTTTCGCGACCA
Source organism: Diaphorobacter nitroreducens (assembly GCF_002214645.1). NCBI lineage: Bacteria > Pseudomonadati > Pseudomonadota > Betaproteobacteria > Burkholderiales > Comamonadaceae > Diaphorobacter > Diaphorobacter nitroreducens. Next base: position 18,098 of record NZ_CP016278.1, on the reverse strand, counting down.
GATCGCGCTGCTGGAGGTGGACATCGTCGCGCTGGAGATGCTGGTGCTGCGCGTGCTGTCGATGGAAAAGAGCGGCAAGAACCCGCTGGACATCGCCGGCCTGCTGAAGATCCGCGGCAGCGAGATCCAGCAGCGCTATGCAGAGCTGATGATGCTGGCCGCCGGCCCGTTCGCCCTGCCCTTCATCGAGGAAGCCATGGAAGCCGGCTGGCAGGGCGACTTCCCTGGCGGCGTGGCCGCCAACGCCCCCCTCGCCTCCACCTACTTCAACCTGCGCAAGACCACGATCTACGGCGGCAGCAATGAAGTGCAACGCAATATCGTCGCTCAGACCGTGCTGGGTTAAGGAGACAAGACCATGGATTTCAACTTCTCCGACGACCAGCAGCAACTGCGCGACGCCGTGCGCCGCTGGGTGGACAAGGGTTACGGTTTCGAGCGCCGGCGCGCCATCGTGGCCGCAGGTGGATTTGACCGCACCGCTTACAACGAGTTGGCCGAACTGGGCCTCACGGCCCTCACCGTGCCCGAGGCGCACGGCGGCCTGGGCCAGGGCGCCGCGGATGCCATGGTGGCCATGGAAGAGCTGGGCCGCGGCATAGTGATGGAACCGCTGGCGCATGCGTTCATTGCGGCCCGCGTGCTTAGCGAGTGCGCCGACGACAACGTGCAGTCCGCCTGGCTGCCGCGCATCGCCAGCGGCGAAGCCCTGGTGGTGCTGGCCCACCAGGAGCGCAAGGCCCGCTACCGCCTCGATGTTTGCGAGGCAAAAGCGGCTGCAGCGCCCGGTGGATATGCGCTCACAGCTATCAAAAGCGTAGTTCCGGCGGGCGACCAGGCGGACGCCTTCCTCGTGCCCGCACAGCTCGATGGCCGCATCGCGCTGTTCCTGGTGGAACGCAGCGCCGCCGGCGTGGCCACGCGCGGCTACCTCACGCAGGACGGCAGCCGCGCCGCCGAACTGTCGCTGACCCAGGCGCCCGCCACACTCGCCACCGCCGACGGCCTGGCCGCACTGGAGCTGGCCGTGGACACCGGCATTGCCGCCGCCTGCGCCTACGCCGTGGGCGCCATGGAGCAGACCCTGGCCATCACCGCCGACTACATGAACCAGCGCAAGCAGTTCGGCGTGCCCATCGCCAGCTTCCAGGCGCTGCGCCACCGCATCGCCGACATGAAGATGCAGCTGGAGCTGGCGCGCTCCATGAGCTACTACGCCAGCCTGAAGCTGGGCGAGGAAGCCGGCGAGCGCCGCCGCGCCCTGGCCCGCGCCAAGGTGCAACTGGGCCAGTCCATGCGCTTCGTCGGCCAGCAGGCGGTGCAACTGCACGGCGGCATCGGCGTGACGGACGAGTACATCATCAGCCACTACTTCAAGACACTCACGCAGCTGGAGATGTCGTGGGGCGACACGCTGCACCACCTGGGCGAGGTGGGCGCGCGCATGCAGGACACGGCGGGGGTGTTTGCCTAAGGGCCCGTCCTCAACGCAAAACGCGGCCCCTGGCCGCGTTTTTTCGGATGCTGCCTGCGTCAGCTCAACAGCCGCGACGACTTTGGCACGTGGGCCATGAGGAACTCCATCTGGTCGGCCAGGATGCGCCGGTTGCGCAGGATGAAGTCTTCCCACAGGCTGGGTACGTAAGGCGTGTACAGCAGCGGCATGTGCGCCTGCTCGGGCGTACGCGGGCCCTTGCGGTGGTTGCAGGGGCGGCACGAGGTGACCACGTTCATCCAGTGGTCCACGCCGTTCCTGGCAAACGGCACGATGTGCTCGCGGGTCAGGTCCTGTTCCTGGAAATGCCCTCCGCAGTAGGCGCACACGTTGCGGTCGCGTGCGAACAGCTTGGCGTTGGTGAGGCTGGGGTAGAGGTCGAAGGGGTTGATGTTCGGCACGCCACGCGTACCGATGATGCTGCTTACCGCGATCTGTGACTGCTCGCCGGTGATGGCGTTATGGCCGCCGCGAAACAGCGCGACCTGCGCGCCGATCTCCCAGCGCACCTCGCCCGCGGCGTAGTGCGTGACCGCCTGCTCCAGCGTTATCCAGGATTGCGGCAGCCCCTGGGCCGACAGCTTCAAGACCTTCACAACACGCCTCCTGCCATGGAACACAAGAATCGGAACGTTGATGTCTCGCCGGTCGCACTGTGCAGCGCAGCCGGTAGCGCACAATATACTCTTTTTCATGACAAATTGGCGTCAAGCGCTTGATGGACTTGCGCCAGCCGCTATCAAAAGAAAAGCACTGCGATGAAGATCTTCCGCGGCTTCCATCACCCGGACGTGGCACCGGCCTGCGCCCTCACCATCGGCAATTTCGACGGCGTGCACCGCGGCCACCAGGCCATGCTGGCCCTGCTGAACAGCGAGGCGCAGCACCGCGGCGTGCAAAGCTGCGTGCTGACCTTCGAGCCGCATCCGCGCGACTACTTCGCCGGGGTGCACAAGCGCCCGGATCTCGCGCCCGCGCGCATCGGCACGCTGCGCGACAAGCTGTCCGAGCTGGCGCGCTGCGGCGTGCAGCAGACCATCGTGCTGCCGTTCAACGAAAAGCTGGCACGCCAGGCACCCCAGGCCTTCATCGACGATGTGGTGGTGGGCGGCCTGGGTGCGCGCTACCTGCTGGTGGGCGACGATTTCCGCTTCGGCGCCCAGCGCGCGGGGGACTACGCCATGCTGGACACCGCCGGCCGCGAGCGCGGCTTCGAGGTGGCGCGCATGAACAGCTACGAGGTGCACGGGCTGCGTGTTTCCAGCTCCGCCGTGCGCGACGCCCTGGGCGCCGGCGACATGGAGGAAGCCACTCGCCTGCTGGGGCGCCCGTACGCGATCTCTGGCCACGTGGTGCATGGACGCAAGCTGGGCCGGTCGCTGGGCCGCTCCGCCGCCAGCGGGCCTCACCAGGACGGCTTTCGCACGCTGAACCTGCGCTTTGCGCACTGGAAACCGGCCGCCAGCGGCATCTTCGCGGTACTGGTGCACGGGCTGGACGCCGAGCCCCTGCCCGGTGTGGCCAACCTGGGCGTGCGCCCGTCGCTGGACCCGAGCGACGTGAACGGCGGGCGCGTGCTGCTGGAGACGCATTGCCTGCAGTGGCCCGCTCACCTGGGGGCCGAGGGGGCCTACGGTAAAATCGTGCGCGTGGAACTCCTGCACAAACTGCACGACGAGCTGAAGTACGACAGCCTGGGCGCCCTCACAACCGGAATCGCCAAGGACTGCGATGACGCCCGCGCGTACTTCGCATCCTCCCACGCAGAGACCCGTCGCCAGACCACCCGCGACCGAATTTGACGGGGCCGCCTTCGCCCCGCCAGCGCTTGGCGGGCCGCGCCAGCCCCGCCCGTGTCCTGCCCCCGTGTTTGCCTTTCGGGCCACGCCCGGAACGCCCTTGACCTGAAGGTTCCCATGTCCGATTCCAACCCCAAGAACGCCCCCGCCAGTGCCTACCGCGGCACGCTGAACATGCCCGACACGCCCTTTCCCATGCGCGGCGACCTGCCCAAGCGCGAGCCGGGCTGGGTCAAGGAATGGGACGACAAGGGCATCTACAAGAAGCTGCGCGACGCCCGCAGCGGCGCGCCGAAGTTCATCCTGCACGACGGCCCGCCGTACGCCAACGGCCAGCTGCACATCGGACACGCGGTAAACAAGATCCTGAAGGACATGATCATCAAGGCGCGCCAGCTCGAAGGCTTTGACGCGATCTACGTGCCGGGCTGGGACTGCCACGGCCTGCCGATCGAGAACGCCATCGAAAAGCTGCACGGCCGCAACCTGCCGCGCGACGAGATGCAGGCCAAGGGCCGCGCGTTTGCCACCGAGCAGATCGCGCAGCAGATGGTGGACTTCAAGCGCCTGGGCGTGCTGGGCGACTGGGACAACCCGTACAAGACCATGAATTTTGCGAGCGAGGCCGGCGAGATCCGCGCGCTCAAGAAGGTCATGGAGCGCGGTTTCGTGTACCGTGGCTTGAAGCCCGTGTACTGGTGCTTCGACTGCGCCTCGTCGCTGGCGGAGTTCGAGATCGAATACCAGGACAAGAAGAGCCAGACGCTGGACGTGGCGTTCAAGGCACATGAGCCGGCCAAGCTGGCCGCTGCCTTCGGCCTGCCCGCCCTGTCCAAGGACGCCTTCGCGGTCATCTGGACCACCACCGCCTGGACCATTCCCGCCAACCAGGCACTGAACCTCAATCCCGAGCTGCCGTACGCGCTGGTGGACACCGAGCGCGGCCTGTTCATCGTGGCCGAATCACTGGTCGAGGCCTGCATGACGCGCTGGGGCCTCACGGGCCAGGTGCTGGCCGTGGTGCCCGGCGAAAAGCTCGCGGGCCTGGAGTTCGAGCATCCGCTGTACGACATGGACGCGGGCTACCGGCGCCTGTCGCCCGTGTACCTGGCCGACTACGCCACTGCCAGCGATGGCACGGGCCTGGTGCACTCCTCGCCCGCCTATGGCGTGGACGACTTCAACTCCTGCGTCGCCCACGGCATGGCCTACGACCAGATCCTGAACCCCGTGCAGGGCAACGGCACCTACGCGGCGGACTTTCCGCTGTTCGGCGGCCAGCACATCTGGAAGGCCGTGCCCGTCATCATCGACGCACTCAAGGTCGCCGACCGCCTGCTGAACACCACCACCATCACCCACAGCTACCCGCACTGCTGGCGCCACAAGACGCCCGTGATCTACCGCGCCGCGGCGCAGTGGTTCGTGCGCATGGACGAGGGCGAGGGCGTATTCACCGACCCGGTGCAGAAACCCGCACAGACCCTGCGCCAGATCGCGCTGGAAGCCATCGAGCACACGGCCTTCTACCCGGACAACGGCAAGGCCCGCCTGCGCGACATGATTGCCGGACGGCCCGACTGGTGCATCTCGCGCCAGCGCAGCTGGGGCGTGCCGATCCCGTTCTTTCTGCACCAGGACTCGGGCGAGTTGCACCCGCGCACCATGGAGATCATCGACCAGGCCGCAGAGATCGTCGAGCAGGGCGGCATCGAAGCCTGGAGCCGTGTGACGGCCGAGGAGATCCTGGGCGCGGAGGACGCCAAGCACTACACCAAGAGCACCGACATCCTGGAAGTGTGGTTCGACTCCGGCTCCACCTTCTGGCATGTGATGCGCGGCACCCACCCCACCATGCACCATGACGAGGGTCCCGAGGCCGACCTGTACCTCGAAGGCCATGACCAGCACCGCGGCTGGTTCCACAGCTCGCTGCTGCTGGCCAGCGCCATCTTCGGGCGCGCACCCTACCGCGGCCTGCTCACGCACGGCTTCACGGTGGACGGCCAGGGCAAGAAGATGAGCAAGTCGCTGGGCAACACCGTCTCGCCGCAGGAGGTGAGCGGCAAGCTGGGCGCCGAAATCATCCGCCTGTGGTGTGCCGCCACCGACTACTCGGGCGACCTGGCGATCGACGACAAGATCCTGGCGCGCGTGGTGGACGCCTACCGCCGCATCCGCAACACGCTGCGCTTCTTGCTCGCCAACGTGAGCGACTTCGACCCGGCCCAGGACGCCGTGCCGTTCGAGCAGCTGCTGGAGATCGACCGCTACGCCCTCTCGCGCGCGGCGCAGTTGCAGCAGGACATCCTGGCGCACTACAAGGTGTACGAGTTCCACCCCGTAGTCGCCAAGCTGCAGCTGTACTGCTCGGAAGACCTGGGGGGCTTTTACCTCGACGTGCTCAAGGACCGCCTGTACACCACGGCGCCCAAGAGCCTGGCGCGCCGCAGCGCGCAGACCGCCCTCTACCAGATCACCCACGCCATGCTGCGCTGGATGGCGCCGTTCCTGTCCTTCACGGCCGAAGAAGCGTGGAAGGTGTTCGGCCAGTCCGAGACCATCTACCTGGAGACCTACCAGACCATTCCCACGGCCGACGAAGGCCTGGCCGCCAAGTGGGAACGCCTACGTGAGATCCGCGACGCGGTGAACAAGGAGATCGAGACCGTGCGCGCTGCCGGCACCGTGGGCTCGTCGCTACAGGCCGTGATCACGCTCACTGCCGCGCCCGAAGACCATGCGCTGCTGGCCAGCCTGGGCGACGACCTGAAGTTCGTGCTCATCGTTTCAGCTACACATTTGGTAGCTGGCAGCGCCCTGCAGATCAGCGTTGCAGCCAGTTCCGATGCCAAGTGCGAGCGCTGCTGGCACTACCGTGCCGACGTGGGCCAGAATCCCGAGCACCCCACGCTGTGCGGGCGCTGCGACAGCAACTTGCATGGCGCCGGTGAAAACCGGGTGCACGCCTGATGGCGCGCGCCGCCGCATCCCGCAGCGCCAGCCTGTGGCCCTGGCTGGCCTGGGCCGTGCTGCTCGTCATTGCCGACCAGTTCACCAAGACGCTGATCCTGGGCTACTACCGCCTGGGCGACGCGACCTACGTGACCAGCTTCTTCAACATCGTGCGCGCGCACAACACCGGGGCGGCGTTCTCCTTCCTGGCCGATGCCGGGGGATGGCAGCGCTGGCTGTTCACGGGCATTGCGCTGGCAACGGCGGTCTTCATCCTGTGGCAGCTGCGCGCCCACCCGGGGCAGAAGCTGTTCTGCTTCGCGCTGTCCAGCATCCTGGGCGGTGCCATCGGCAACGTGGTGGACCGCCTGCAGCATGGCTACGTGGTGGACTTCCTGGACTTTCACCTGCGCGGCTGGCATTTCCCGGCCTTCAACGTGGCCGACTGCGCCATCACCGTGGGCGCGGCCTGCCTGATCCTGGACGAACTGCTGCGCGTGCGCCGCGCCGGCTGACGCCCGCCTGGGCGCCACCACGGCGCCCGTTCGCGGGTATGCTGCGCTGTTTCATGGTCGCACGACGACCCGTTGGAAGAGCCCAAGCCCACCCATGAAACACCTGCTGAATCTGCTGGCCGCCATTGCCCTGCTGGTCTGGGGCACGCACCTCGTGCGCACCGGCGTGCTGCGCGTGTTCGGCGCCAATCTGCGCACCATGCTGGCGCGCAGCATGGGCAACCGCTTCTCCGCTGCACTCTCGGGCATGGGCGTGACGGCGCTGGTGCAGTCCAGCACCGCCACCTCGCTCATGACCTCGTCCTTCGTGGGCCAGGGCCTGATCACGCTGCCCGCGGCGCTGGCCGTGATGCGCGGCGCCGACGTGGGCACCGCGCTCATGTCCGTGCTGTTCTCGCTGGATCTGTCGTGGCTGTCGCCGCTGTTCATCTTCGTGGGCGTGGTGCTGTTCATCGCGCGCCAGGCCGGCACCGCCGGGCGCGTGGGGCGCGTAATGATCGGCCTGGGGCTGATGCTGCTGGCGCTGGAGATGGTGATGCAGGCCAGCGGCCCCATGCTGGCCTCGCCCGTCATCAAGATGGTGCTGGGCTCGGTGCGCAGCGACATTGCGCTGGAGATCATCCTGGGCACGGTGCTGGCCGTGCTGGCCTACTCCAGCCTCGCCATCGTGCTGCTGATCGCGGCCATGGCCGCCTCGCACGTGGTGCCGCTGGACGTGGCCCTAGGCCTGGTGCTGGGCGCCAACCTGGGTAGCGGCCTGGTGGCGGTACTGACCACCGCCAAGTCGGCCGTGGAGGTGCGCCAGGTGACCGTGGGCAACCTGGTGTTCAAGGTCCTGGGCGTGCTGCTGGTGGCCCCGTTCATCGGGCTGTGGCTGCGGCACCTGCAGCCGCACATGCCGGGTACGGCCCAAGGCGTGGTGCTGTTCCACCTGGCCTACAACATCCTCATCAGCGTGGGCTTCATCGGCTTCACGCAATGGGTGGCGCGCGCCGTGGCGTGGCTTCTGCCCAAGCCCGAAAGCGCGCAGCGCCGCCGCCCGCAGCACCTGGACCCGTCCGCGCTGTCCACGCCCTCGCTGGCCATCTCCTGCGCGGCGCGCGAGGCCCTGTACCAGGCCGACGTGGTGGAGACCATGTTGCTGGGCGTGCTGCAGGTCATACGCCACAACGACCAGGACCTGGCCGAACGCCTGCGCAAGATGGACGACGAGGTGGACGAGCTGTACTCCGCGATCAAGTACTACCTGACGAAGATCTCGCGCGAGGCCCTGGGCGAGGAGGAAAGTCGCCGCTGGGCCGACATCATCAGCTTCACCATCAACATGGAGCAGGTGGGCGACATCATCGAGCGCGTGCTGCAAGACATCGAGGACAAGAAGATCCGCAAGGGCCGCGACTTCTCCGAGGCCGGCATGGCCGAGATCACCGAACTGCACCAGCGCCTGATAGACAACCTGCGCCTGGGCATGAGCGTGTTCCTGAACGGCAACCTGCGCGATGCGCAGCGCCTGCTGGAAGAGAAGGTGCGCTTTCGCGACCTGGAGCGCGCCTACGCCGCCAGCCACCTGCTACGGCTGTCGGACGGCACGGTGCCGGCCATGGAGACCAGCTCGCTGCACATCGACCTGATCAGCGACCTCAAGCGCATCAACTCGCACATCTGTTCCATCGCCTACCCCATCCTGGAGTCGGCCGGCGCGCTGGCCCCCAGCCGCCTCAAGGCCCTGCGCGCGGCGCCCGCGCCGCTGAACGATCACCCCTGAGGCGCTGTCGCCTGGGGATGGCGTGCATAGCGCTGCGCCAGCACCGCGCACACCATGAGCTGCATCTGGTGGAACACCATCAGCGGCAGCACGATGGCGCCCGCGGCCTCCGAGGGGAACAGCACCTTGGCCATGGGTACGCCGCTCACCAGGCTCTTCTTGGAGCCACAGAACACGATGGTGATCTCATCCTCCTTGGAAAAACCCAGGCGCCGCGCCAGCCAAGTGGTGGCGGTGAGCGCTAGGCCCAAGATCACCGCGCACACCACCAGCAGGCCGGCCAGCGCGGGCAGCGGCAACTCGCGCCACAGGCCGCCCACCACGGCTGCGCTGAATGCGGTGTAGACCACCAGCAGCACCGAGCCCTGGTCCACGTACTTGAGCGTCGCCGCGTGGCGGCCAATGAAACCGCCGATCCACGGCCGCAGCAGGTGCCCCGCAACGAAGGGCAGCATCAGCTGCAGCATGATGCGACCGATGCTGCCCAGCACGTCCTGCTGCACCGTGCCCGAGGCCTGCGGCAGCACCACGCCCACCAACAGCGGCGTGATCACGATACCCAGCAGGGTGGAGGCCGAGGCGCTGCAAATGGCCGCCGCCATGTTGCCGCGGGCCACCGCCGTGAACGCGATAGCCGACTGCACCGTGGCCGGCAGCACACACAGGAACAGCACGCCGGTGTACAGCTCGGGCGTCACCAGCGGCTGCAGCACCGGCCGCAGCACCAGGCCCAGCACCGGAAACAGCATGAAGGTGCTGGCCACCACCAGCAGGTGCAATCGCCAGTGGCCGATGCCTGCGATCACAGCCTCGCGCGACAGCTTGGCGCCATGCATGAAGAACAGCAGCGCCACCACGCCCACGGTGGCCTTCTCGAAAAACGCGCCCACAGCGCCGGATGCAGGCAGCAGGCTGGCCAGCGTGACGGTGGCCACGAGGGCAAGGGTGAAGTTGTCGGGCAGCAGACGGGAACGGGCCATGGTGTGCGAGGAGCGGTGGAGAAAGCGTGCCGTAGTGCGGCGAGCCTGCCGGCGCAGGCATGAGGCCTGGATTGTCGGGCATGTGCCCCTATGGCGTCGGCGCGCCGCATGTTCTCCAGTCCGCTGCACAGGCAACCGCCGCGGGGGTGCTTCACTAACGAATGAAATCGCTGTCTAACGCTTGTCCATTATGCGGTAACAGCTATTGTTTTAATAGCAAATCACCAACCATAGAAACCGGCCAGCACCAGCGCCGCCTCCGGCGTGAACGCCCCTTGAGCCAGGCGCTCGTGCACCTCGCCATGGGTCAGGCATTCGAAGCGCGCCACCTCGCCATCCTGGTTCACCGGCACCACGCCCTTGGGCACGGTGGCGTGGAACCAGTCGATGCGCTCCACCATGTAGCCGGTGCCACCCGCCTCGCTGCTGGGCTGCGCAAACTGCACCTGGCCGCCGGCTGCCAGGGCCTGCAGTTGCTCCAGGCGCAGCCCGGCCTCCTCCCATGTCTCGCGCGCCAGGGCTTCATGCAGGCTGTCGGCCGCGGACACCATGCCGCCCATCAGCGTGTCCCACTGGCCGGGGTTGTTGGGCTTGGTGAAGGAGCGCTGCTGCACCCACAGGGCGCCCCCCGCCGTGCAGCCCACCAGGTGCACGGCCTGCGTGGCCAAACCCAGCACGCGCACGGCCCCTCGCTCCACGGTCGCCAGGCGCCGGCCATTGGGCGTGCACACGGCCAGTTGCTCGTCGCGCCAGGGGCCGCAGCGGCCCGCCGTGCGCAGCGCATGGGCCAGCGCATTCAGCGCCGCCGTAGCCTCCTGCGCCGGCAGGGCCCACGCGGGTTGCCCTTGATGCTCTACTTGTGATAGCTGCCAGCGCTTGTCCAGCAATCTCTGAATGCCAATCTGATCAAAAAACGCGGCATCCACCGACCCCACGCACTCGCGCCCCAACAGCAGCGGCACGCGCGGTGCCACTGGCGGGCACTGCGCCTGCCGGCGTGCGGCGGCCACCCAGGCGGGCGCCGGCTGGCTGGGCGCCGTCATTCCAGCGTGAGGATGGTGGAGCCCGTGGTCTTGCGCGCCTCCAGGTCGCGGTGCGCCTGCTGCACGTCGCGCAGCGCATAGCGCTGGGCAATGTGGATCTTCACCTGGCCGCTGGCCACCACGGCGAACAGGTCGTCCGCCATGGCCTGCGTGGCCTCGCGCGTGGTGATGTGGCTGAACAGCGTCTGGCGCGTGACGTACAGCGAGCCCTTGGCGCCGAGCATGCCGGGTGCGAACGGCGCCACGGGGCCCGACGCGTTGCCGAAGCTGGCCATCAACCCGAAGGGACGCAGGCAATCCAGCGACTTGTCCCAGGTGTCCTTGCCCACGGAGTCGTACACCACCTTCACGCCGCGCCCGCCGGTGATCTCCTTGACCCGGGCGGCGAAGTCTTCCTTGGCATAGTTGATGGCATAGGCCGCGCCGTTGTCCAGCGCCAGCTGGCACTTGGCGTCCGATCCTGCGGTGCCGATGAGCTGCAGGCCCAGGGCCTTGGCCCACTGGCAGGCGATCAGGCCCACGCCCCCCGCGGCAGCGTGGAACAGTACGAAGTCGCCGGGCTCCAGCCCTTCGACGGGGCGGGTTTTCTTCAGCAGATACTGGGCGGTCAGGCCCTTGAGCATCATGGCCGCACCGGTCTCGAAGCTGATCGCATCGGGCAGCTTGCACACGCACTTGGCGGGCATCACGCGCACTTCGCAGTAGCTGCCGGGCGGCTGGCTGGCGTAGGCCGCGCGATCGCCCACGCGCAGGTGCGTGACGCCCTCGCCCACCGCCTCGATCACGCCCGAGCCCTCCATGCCGATGCTGGCCGGCATGTTCAAGGGGTACAGGCCGGTGCGGTGGTACACGTCGATGAAGTTCAGGCCCACCGCGCGGTGGCGGATGCGCACCTCGCCCGGGCCGGGCTCGCCGACCTGCACGTCAACGATCTGGAGTTCTTCGGGGCCACCGTGCTGGCGGATCTGAACGGCGAGGGTCATGGGAATGGGTCTCCTGGAATGATTGCAAGCGAACGCCGCAGATGCTGCCATGATTTGCCAGCCCTTGCCGTGCGCGGGACACACACGGGAGGACGCCGACTGTCACGTCTTTCGCTTACAGTTGCTGCCCCTATGACCCAACGACTCTCACCGGGCACGATTGCGATGCTCGTGGCCGCGCCGCTGCTATGGGCCGGCAATGCCGTGGTTGGACGCGCGCTGAACACGCTGATCCCGCCCATCACCCTGAACTTCGTGCGCTGGCTGCTGGCGTTTGCGTTGCTGCTGCCGCTGGCCTGGCAGGTACTGCGCCCCGGCAGCCCGCTGTGGCCGCACTGGCGCCGCTATGCGCTGCTGGGCCTGCTGGGCATCGGCAGCTACAACGCGCTGCAGTACCTGGCGCTGCAGACCTCCACGCCGCTGAACGTGACGCTGGTGGGCTCGGGCATGCCGGTATGGATGCTCATCATCGGCGCGCTGTGCTTCGGCGTGCCGGCCTCGCGCAGGCAAATAGCGGGGGTGCTGCTGTCGGTGGCCGGCGTGGTGCTGGTGCTCAGCCGCGGCAGCTGGGAGCAGTTGCTGGCGCTGCGCCTGGTGCCGGGCGACCTGTACATGGTGGCGGCCACCATCTCCTGGTCGTTCTACAGCTGGCTGCTGGTGCGTACCAGCGAGCCGCGCGAACTGCGCGGCGACTGGGCGGCCTTCCTCATGGCGCAGATGATCTTTGGACTGGGCTGGTCGGGCGCCTTTGCGGGCGTGGAATGGTCACTGGGCGCCACGCAGATCACCTGGGGCTGGCCGCTGGCTGCTGGCCTGGCCTTCATCGCCGTGGGCCCGGCCATCCTGGCCTATCGCTTCTGGGGCGTGGCGGCGCAGCGCGCGGGGCCGGTGGTGGGGGGATTTTTCATCAACCTCACACCGCTGTTCGCGGCAGTGCTGTCCACGGTCTTCCTCGGAGAAGCGCCGCACCTGTACCACGCCCTGGCGTTCGCGCTGATCGTGGGTGGCATCGTGGTGTCGTCGCGCAGGGACTAGGCCGGCGCGCGCACAGGCGTCAGTGCGCTGCTGCAGGCTGCGCCTGCGGCGCGTCGCCGTAGCGGGCTTGCAGCGCCTCCACCGGCATGGGGTGCGCCAGCAGGTAGCCCTGGTACACGTCGCAGCCATGCAGCGCGAGAAAGCTGCGCTGTTCCTCTGTCTCTACCCCCTCGGCCACCACTTCCAGATCCAGGTTGCGCGCCATGCCCAGGATGGTCTGCACCACCACATCGTCGCTGCGACTCTCGCCCAGGTGGTGCACGAAAGTGCGGTCGATCTTCAGCCGATGCAATGGCAGCCGCGTGAGGTAGGCCAGTGAAGAGTAGCCCGTGCCGAAATCGTCCACGGCGAAACGCACACCCTTGGTGCGCAGCTGGTGCATTTTGGCGATGGAGTCTTCCACGTCCTCCAGCACCAGGGATTCGGTAAGTTCCAACTCCAGCCGGTGCGCCGGTGCGCCGCTGCGCAGCAAGAGTTGCGACAGCTGCTCCACGAAGTCGGGGCTGCGGAACTGGCGCGCGCTCACATTCACGCTCAGCGACAGTTCGCGCAGCCGCGGCGATGCTTGCCAGCGCGCCAGCAGCTCGCAGGCGCTGGCCAGCACCCAGCGGCCCAGGGGCACGATGAGCTCGCTGTCCTCCGCCACGCCGATGAACTCCGCAGGCAGCACCAGGCCGCGCTCCGGGTGCTGCCAGCGCAGCAGCGCCTCGACCCCCACCACGGCGCCGTCGCGCGTGAACTGGGGCTGCAGGTGTAGCAGGAACTGCCCTTCGCGCAGCGCATCCTGCAGGTCCGACTCCAGCCGCGCACGCGCGCTCAGCGCCACCTGCATGCGAGGGTCGAAGAAGCACACCGCGTTGCCGCGCTGCGCCTTGACCTGGTACATGGCGATGTCCGCCTGCTTGAGTACTTCGGCCGCGGTCTGCAGCACGCTGCCGAACAGCGCGGCGCCCACGCTGCAGCTGCCGTGGTAGCTCTGTCCCGCGATCGGATAGGGCTGCGCCAGCAGTTGCACGACCTTCTCGGCCACGGCGCGCACCTGCTCGCGGGCGCGTTCTGCCTCGGTCGCCAGGCCGGCCAGCAGCACCACGAATTCGTCCCCGCCCAGGCGCGCCACGATGTCGCCCACGCGCACGCCGCTTTCCAGGCGGCGGGCCACCTGCTGCAACAGGTAGTCCCCGATCTCGTGGCCCAGGGTGTCGTTAAGGGTCTTGAAATGGTCCAGGTCGATGAACAGCACCGCGCCATGCGTGCCCGTACGCACCGCCGATGCGCTGGCATCGCCCAGCTGATCCAGCAGCAGGCGCCGGTTGGGCAGGCCGGTGAGCTGGTCGTAGAACGCCAGGTGCTCCACCTCGGCCGTGGCCAGCCGCAGGTCGGTCACGTCGTGGTAGATGATGACCACGCCGCCATCGGCCGTGGCGCGCTCGGTGATCTGCACGTAATGGCCGTTGGGCAAAAGCTGCTCCACCCCGCCTCGCGGCGTGCACTGCTGCTGCAGGCGCTCCTCCACCCACGCGCGCTTTTCCTCCGCGCTCGCGCCGGGCAGGTGGTAGTGCACGGTCGTCTCCAGCACGCGGCGAAACGGCACGCCCTCCCCGATGGTGCTGACGAGCCAGGGGAACATCTCCTCGAAGCGCAGGTTCCACTGCACCACGCAGCGCTGTGCGTCCAGCAACACGAAGCCGCTCACCATGGCTTCGAGCGCCTGGTCCAGCGTGGCCTTGGAGCGCGCCACCACCCGCCGCGCACTGTGCATGCGCCGCAGGTACAGGGCGACCACGCTTCCCGCGGCCACCACCGTGGCCGCAAACAGCAGCGCGCCGAACAGCACCGTCAGCGCTTCCTGCCGCCAGCCCGCCAGCGCCGCGTCGCGCGGCAGGCTGACGGTGGCCCACAGATCGGGGTAGATGAGCGGACGCGCCACCACCATGGCCGGTTTGCCCGACAGCCGTGCGCTGGCCTGCCATGCGTGCACGCCATCGTCCGCGCCGCCTTCCTGCAGGGCCGGCGCTGCGCGCTCCTGGCGCTCCACGGTCCCCTGTGGCGCCTCCACGCCCAGCAGCAGCACGCCTTGCGTGCGCTCCAGCGTCACTTCCATGTCGGGAACCTCCAGCCCCTGCATCAGCACCGCCACCAGTGCTTCCGTCGGCACCTGCGCGACGACCAGCAGCGGCGTGCCGTCGCCCATGCGCAACTGGCGCGCCATGTACAGCACCCGCTCGGAACTGGTAGGACTCACCACGGGTTGGCTGACGGACAGCGTGGCCACCGCGGGCGCGAGGGCGGCCGCCAGGAAGCCTTCGGGCAGCTCCACGCCGTCCAGTTCGCCGGTGGACGCCGAAGATGCCAGCACGGCGCCCCGCGCATCGAGCAGCGCCACGTAGCGCAGCAGGAGGTTCTGCCGCGCCACGCCGCGCAGCAGCGTGTCGGCCGCCGCCACGTCAAGGCCCGCACGGTCGCGTGCGCGCAGGGCCAGCAGCTCTTCCGTATGCGCCAACAGCACGTCGAAAGAGAGCAGCGTGCGGTTCATGCCCGCCTCCGCCCCCGCGGCAAAACGGGTGACGCGCGCCTCGGCAACGTCCAGCGCATCCGCGCGCGTATGCCACAGCAGCACGGCCACCGCCACCGCCAGCCCTGCGAGCAGCGCAGCCACCACCCCCCAGGTGATCAGGTGCAGGCGCCTGCCGGGCATGGGCTTCATGGCTGCACCGGCGCACTCATGCGGCGCGCAGGACCGATGGTGCGATCCCAGATATCACGGCAGCGGGCTCCGCAGCGCCGGACCCAGCGCGGCAGCACCACGGTGTTGAAGATGGTCTCGCGCCGCGCCTCGTCCTGCGCGCGCACCGGCACCAGCGCCATGGCGCCCTGGCGCCCCGTGGTGCAGCTGGGGCTCCCGACATTGCAGGCCAGGCCCTGCTCGGTCTCGCCCTGGGCACTGAGCCACACGGCCGTCTCCAGCTTGGGCAGCTCGGCCTGCAGCAGCTGGCGCAGATCGGCGGGCAGCGCCTGCCAAGCCGCGCGATTGGCCGCAAACACCGCCATGCCCCAGCTGATGGGCATGGGATAGAGATAGGCCGCATGTGCGTGCAGACCGAGGATGTTGCCCGACATGCTGGCGGTGACGGCGCATTCGCTGGCGCCCGCCTCCATGCTCTTGACCACCTGTGCGAACGGCACGCGCTGGGGCTTGGCGCCCAGTGCCGCAAAAAAGTCGCCCTGCGCGGCCGAGGACACCCGCACATGCCGCCCGCGCAGGTCATCCAGGCCCAGCAGCGGGTCCTTGCAGAACAGCACCTGCGCCGGGTAAACGTAAACCGCCAGCAGCTCCACGCCATGCTCCTCGCGCAGGGCTTTCTCCAGGTACGGACGGAAGGCCGCGAGCGAAGCGCGCAGCGTCGCCAGGTCCGGATTCAGCCCCGGCAGGTCCACGGCGGTGTACTGGGGGTACTGTGCCGACAGGGAGCTCATGAGCACCGTGCCGAAGGGCACCACGCCCAGTTGCAAGAGGCGCAGCATCTCCATGCCCGGAACGCCGGCACGGTCGAAGGGCACGATATCGGCGCGGTAGCGGCCCTCGCTCAGGCGCGGCAAATCGCGCGTCCAGAAGGGCGCCTCCAGTTGCGTGTACTGCGTGACGCCGGCCAGCCCTCCCACCACGCGCAGGCGCAACGGCGCGGCATCGGCCGCGGGCGTGTCCGGCGCGCCGGCGTGCGCGGCCGCGCACAGCAGCGCCGCGCCCCACAAGGCCAGCCGCCCGCGCAGTGCGGGGCAGCGCATCCGTCGTCCCAGCAGTTGCATGCAACACCCTTTCGGCACCTGAGCCCTGCAGCCGCCCGCCCCCATCGCGGCGCGGGGCATGGCGGTCGGTCGGCGCGTTCTCGCCCGTTGTGGTCTGGCGCGTTCCTCAGAAGGTGCCGGGATAGGCACCGCCGTCGGCCAATACGTTCTGCCCCGTCATATAGCCCGCGTGCACGCTGCACAGGAAGGCACAGATTGCGCCGAACTCCTGCGGCGTACCGAAACGGCGCGCCGGGATGGCGCCTTGCTGGGCGCGGCGCACTTCATCAAGGCTCTTGCCGGTCTTGCCGGCTGCGGCCTGGAGGGTGCCCGCGAGCCGGTCGGTATCGAACTTGCCCGGCAGCAGGTTGTTGATGGTGACGCCCTGCGCGGCAATGGCGCTGCGCGCCGCGCCGGCCACAAAGCCGGTCAAGCCGCTGCGCGCGCCATTGGACAGGCCCAGGATGTCGATGGGGGCCTTCACTGCGCTGGAGGTGATGTTGACGATGCGGCCAAAGCCCCGCTGCGCCATGCCGTCCACCGTGGCGCGGATCAGTTCGATGGGCGTGAGCATGTTGGCATCCACCGCGCGCATCCAGGCATCGCGGTCCCACTCGCGGAAATCGCCGGGCGGGGGGCCGCCGGCGTTGGTGACCACGATGTCGAAGTCCCGGCCCGGCCCGCCAGCTATGGAAAAAAACGGCTGCGCGCCCCTCGGGCGTGGTGATGTCGGCCGCCACAGCCAGCACCTTGGGTTGGTTACCATTTTGGCCTCTAACGCCCGATGCCTCTGCGCCAATAGCTATCAAATCAGAAGCAGTGCGCTGCAATTCGCCGGCATTGCGGGCGTTGATCACCACGTTCACGCCCTCGCGCACCAGCGCCTCGGCGCAGCCGCGGCCCCAACCCCTTGCTGGCCCCGCAGACCAGCGCCCATTTACCCGCGATACCCAGATCCATACCGTGCTCCATCGCCGCCGGAGGCGGTTCCTGCAAAACAATTTGAAACGATCATAGTGGACCCTGCACACACCTGCATCAGGACCACCTCCCGCGTCGAACACCGCGCGGGGCACGAAAACCCGTCCTCCGTCCCAGGGAATGACCCATCAACCGAACCGTCAGACGCGCGCGGCCATGACGGGTGTTTGCATCGATCATGCCTGTGTACCACCATGCCAGGGCCCGAGTGCTGGAAGGCGATTCTCTTCGGCGCGCCTGAGCAGCGGCTGCAGCGCCGTCGGGTGCCGCCCAGGCAGCCGGCGCTGGCGTCCAGTACCTGCTCCTTCTGCGTTTCACCCGATGCGTCGCCGCACCAGCCCGCCACTGTAGACGAGATACCCGCACCGCCCGCCAGGAAGACCGGCGACCGCGCCATCGCAGCGGGCGGCACCACGCGGCGGTTGTCGGCGCGACACGCGGCTGCGTAGCCGGCAGCCTCGTTGGAGGCAGGCCGGCATGCGCCCTCCCACCAAGCATCCCTCGCCCTTCCAGCGCTGTCGTCCAAGCGCCACCAGCGCCCCTTGTAGGAGCATCTGCACCACTGCCCCGTTGCCGCCACGCATAAAAAAAGCGCCCCGGAAAGGGGCGCCTTGCGAGGGGTGCCCTGGCACATGCCAGGGCGGCCATCTGCGTCAGTCCCGACGAACGCTTCCTCGCGCTTCTTGCTCACCGCGGGCAGCAGCACGATGACCAGCAGCAGGGCCGCGGCCGCCAGCAGGCCGGCAGAGATGGGACGCGTGACG